>CAWAIO010000006.1:0-1806379 GCA_963782165.1 uncultured Actinomycetota bacterium | reverse complement strand
GGGCATCTCATATCCAGTATTAGACCTCGTTTCCAAGGCTTATCCCAGAGTCTGGGGCAGGTTACTCACGTGTTACTCACCCGTTCGCCACTGATCAGACCAGCAAGCTGGCCATCACCGTTCGACTTGCATGTGTTAAGCACGCCGCCAGCGTTCGTCCTGAGCCAGGATCAAACTCTCCGTAAATGTTTGCTATCAACCCCCGAAGAGGCTAACAACCATACGAAGCGGACCCGAAGGTCCATAATCATGGCTACAAACCGAAAACATGACGTTTTCAATTCATACCAAATAAGAAGTCTCAACACGACCACACAACACACACCGAAGGTGCACACCATGCGCCCATGCAGGACAATTGGCATTAACTATCAAGCACACTGTTGAGTTCTCAAGCAACCGACACGCACCGACTCCAACCCGTCTCCAGGCCTTCACTCGGGGCAACTTCTCTACCTTACCAGACCGGAGAGTCCGTGTCTACCGCCGAGGCGGAGACGTTCTCTGCTGATCTGCCTCACGAGACGCCAGATCGAGGATCTGAACTTCTTGGAGGAGCCAGCCTGCGGGACCAGCCACTTCGCGGCGGCTCCGAGGAGCTTCGCAGTGGTGTCTGTTCCTCCCTGTCGGGCTGACATCCAGAACATTACGTGGAGGTTGCCGGGAAGGTCAAACCGCTCCGTCGTGACGCCCGTCACCGCAGCGCCCGCGCGGCGCGCTCCCGCGCCAGGGAAGCCCGCGGGGCCCGGTCGACAGCTCACCGGGCCCCGCTCGTCACGGCCCTACGCGGCAGCCGCGACCGCCAGCGTCCGCTTGCCGCGACGCAGGACGGCGAACCGTCCGTGGAGCAGGTCGTCCGCGCCGAGGACAGCGTCCTCCTCGGTCACCTTGACGTTGTTGACGTACGCGCCGCCCTCCGCGATCGCACGACGTGCGGCGCCCTTCGACGCCACCAGACCCGACCCGACCAGAAGGTCGACGACCGCGTCGCCGGCAGCCGCCGTCGTGCGCGGGAGCTCGGCCACGGCCGCGGCGAGCGTGCCCGCGTCCAGCGCGGCCAGGTCACCACGTCCGAACAGCGCCTGGCTCGCGGCGACGACCGCCTCGGTCGCTGCCGCACCGTGCACCAGCGTGGTGACGTCGGCCGCGAGCGCCTTCTGCGCCTCTCGCGCCGCAGGGCGCTCCGCGACGGCACGCTCGAGCTCGGCGATCTCCTCGGCCGTGCGGAAGGTGAAGATCTTGAGCCAGCCCACCACGTCGGCGTCGTCCGCGTTGACCCAGTACTGGTAGAAGGCGTAAGGGCTCATCATGTCCGGGTCGAGCCACACGGCGCCGCCCTCGGTCTTGCCGAACTTGGTCCCGTCGGCCTTGGTGATGAGCGGGGTCGTCAGGACGTGCACCGACGCGCCCTCGGCCTTGCGGATCAGCTCGACGCCCGAGAGCAGGTTGCCCCACTGATCGTTGCCGCCGGTCTGGAGCGTGACGCCCTCTCGCCGGAAAAGCTCGAGGTAGTCGTTGCCCTGGAGGATCTGGTAGCTGAACTCGGTGAAGCTGATCCCCTCGTCGGACTTCAGCCGGCGCGCCACGGTGTCCTTGGCGAGCATGGTGCCCAGGCGGTAGTGCTTGCCGATCTCCCGCAGGAAGTCGATCGCCGTGAGCTCGGCCGTCCAGTCGAGGTTGTTCACGATGCGCGCCGGGTTGTCGCCCTCGAAGTCGAGGAAGCGCGACACCTGCGACTTGAGGCGCTCGGTCCACTCCGCGACCGTGTCCTTGGTGTTGAGGATCCGCTCTCCCGACTGACGCGGGTCACCGATCATGCCCGTGGCACCGCCGACGAGCGCGATCGCCCGGTGCCCGGCGAGCTGCAGGTGGCGCAGCAGGATGAGCTGGACCAGGTGACCGTGGTGCAGGCTCGGCGCGGTCGGGTCGAAGCCGCAGTAATACGTGACGGGTCCCTCGGCCAGCGCAGCACGCAGCGCGGCCTCGTCGGTGGACTGCGCCACCAGGCCTCGCCATTGCAACTCGTCGAGAACGTCGTTCACTGCATCTCCTTCGTCGTGCCCGCGCGCGGTGCGGCGCAGGGCGTGGGTGGGGCGCGCCGTCGTTCCGCGCGCCCGAGGTCCTAGTCTGCCGTGTCCTGCCCCTGAGCACCGACTTCCCCCGAGACGTGGACGCGCGCGCGTCTCAGCGCGTCCGGCGGTACGCGGGGCGGTAGGCCGAGACGGTCGGGTCCCCGGTGAGCCACAGTCGCCACGGGTAGAGGCTCGCGTCTCCCCCGTCACCGCTCACGCCCACGCGTGGCCCGGTCGCGATGGGTGGCCGCAGCGTGCGCGCGTCCCGGTGCACGACGACGTCGCCCGCCACGTCCGTCACGTCCAGTCCGTAGTGGTCGAGGTCGAGACCGAGCGCGACCGCGAGCCTGGCGGGCCCGCGCGCGATCTGGCGGTCCGAGTCGCACACCCCGACCGCGAGCCGACGTGCCCGGGCCAGCTCGACGCCGTCGGTCACCTCGCCCGCCCGCAGCAGGACGGCAGACGCCTGCCCGAGCGGCCCGCACACCACGTTGACGCAGTGGTGCAGCCCCAGGTGGCGGTAGACGTAGAGGTGGCCGGGCTCGCCGTACATGGCGCGGTTGCGCTCCGAGCGGCCGCGGAAGGCGTGCGAGCCCGGGTCGCGCTCGCCGTCGTAGGCCTCGACCTCGGTGAGGCGGACCGTGACGGTGCCCTCGGGCGTGCGGTGCGTGATCGACGACCCGAGCAGGTCCCGCGCGACCTCGAGGCTCGACCGCCCGAACCAGCCCCGGGCCGGCACGTCCAGGACGGGCCCGTCCGGCGTCCCTGCACGAGACGGACGTCGGCGGTGTCGGATCGGAGGGGATTCGGGCACGGGAGGCCTCCCTGGTTCGGCGCGGGTCTCCCCCGCAATCTACGCCCCGGATGTTTCGGGGGTGCTTCCCGCCGGCCGAAGCGGAACGCGGCGCGTCACTCGCGCTGGATCAGGCGTCCGCGACGCCGTCCGCCGGGACGGCCGGTCGCGGGACCGGCTCGCCGAACCCGTCGAGCACGACGTCGGCCCGCTCGGCCGTCCCCTCGGCGGCGTAGACCGCACGCTCCGAGACCATCCAGTCGATCCATGCGTCGTACGCGTCCTCGCCGTCACGGGCGAGACCCCGCCCTAGCCGGATCTCGTCGTCGGCCTCGACCCAGACGAGCAGGGTCGTCAGCTCGGCGATCCTGCGAGCCCCGGCCCCGCACCCCTCGACGACGAGGAACGGGGCCAGGGGGACGTCGTGCCACTCCGCGAAGTCACCGAGCGTCCAGTCGTAGCGCTGGTAGCGCCCCGGCCTGCCCTGCGACAAGGGGCCGAGCACCTGCTCGACGAGCCGCCCGGTACCCGCGGTCATCCCGGTCCAGCCCTCGTACAGGTCGTCCATGTGGATCACCTGCGCCGACAGCGCCTCGCCCAGCTGCGCCAGCGAGCGTCGTCTTTCCCGAGCCCGCGGGCCCGTCGACGACGACCAGACGGCACCCCGGCCCGGCGGAGACGCCCGGACCTGCCGGACGTCCCGCGCCGAGGCGGGCTGCGCCGTCGTGCACGCGGGAGACGAGGTCCGCGAGGACCTCCGCGCTCACGCTCATGAGGCCTCAACCCTGGACCCAGAAGCGGTACTCCGCCGAGCGGACCTTCGCCTCCTCGAGCTGCTCGGCGACCCGCGCGGGAGCCGTGCCGCCCACCGCGTCACGCGACGCGAGCGAGCCCTCGACCGTCAGCACGTCCCGCACGCCGGGCGTGAGGTGCTCCGAGATCTCGGCGAGGTCGGCGTCCGTGAGGTCCCACAGCTCGATCCCGCGCTCCTCGCACACCCGCACGCACGCTCCCGCGACCTCGTGCGCCACGCGGAACGGCACACCCTCGCGGACCAGCCACTCGGCGATGTCCGTGGCGAGCGAGAAGCCCTGGGGCGCGAGCGAGGCCATGCGCTCGGTGTCGAACGTCAGGGTGCGGACCATGCCCGCGTACGCGGGCAGCAGGACCTTGAGCGTGTCGACCTGGTCGAACACCGGCTCCTTGTCCTCCTGCAGGTCGCGGTTGTACGCGAGCGGCAGGCCCTTGAGCGTCGCCAGGAGACCCGTCAGGTCGCCGATCAGGCGCCCCGCCTTGCCGCGCGCGAGCTCCGCGATGTCCGGGTTCTTCTTCTGCGGCATGATGCTCGAGCCCGTCGAGTAGGCGTCGTCCAGGCGGACGAAGCCGAACTCCTTGGTGTTCCAGATGATGATCTCCTCGGCGAAGCGCGAGAGGTCCACACCCAGCATGGCCGAGACGAACGCGAACTCCGCGACCACGTCGCGCGAGGCGGTGCCGTCGATCGAGTTCTCGACCGGGCCGTCGAAGCCCAGGTCCGCCGCGACGGCCGCCGGGTCCAGGCCCAGCGACGAGCCCGCGAGCGCGCCCGAGCCGTACGGCGAGCGCCCCGCGCGCACGTCCCAGTCGATGAAGCGGTCGACGTCGCGCAGCAGCGGCCAGGCGTGCGCGAGGAGGTGGTGCGCGAGCAGCACGGGCTGCGCGTGCTGCAGGTGCGTGCGCCCCGGCATGGGTGCGCCCGGGTGCGCCTCGGCCTGCCCGATCAGGGCGTCGACGACGTCGAGCACCAGGATGCCGATCGCGCGGGCCTCCTCGCGCAGGTACGAGCGCACGAGGGTCGCGATCTGGTCGTTGCGCGAGCGTCCCGCACGCAGCTTGCCGCCGAGCTCAGCCCCTGCGCGCTCGATGAGCCCGCGCTCGAGCGCCGTGTGCACGTCCTCGTCGGCCAGGACCGGCAGGAAGGCCCCCGACTCGACGTCGGCCGCGAGCACGTCGAGCGCCTCGAGCATCGCCGTGAGCTCGTCCTCGTCGAGCAGGCCGGCCGCGGCGAGGACCTTGGCGTGCGCCCGGGAGCCCGCGATGTCGTGCTGCGCGAGCCGCCAGTCGAAGTGCGTCGACTGCGACAGCGCGGCCAGCGCCTCGGCGGGGCCACCGGCGAAGCGGCCACCCCACAGGCTCACCGGGGCGGCGGGCCCGGCGGCCGCCGGCTGCTCGTCCCCGGGCGCAGGGGTGTTGTCGTTCAGGTCGTCACTCATGGTTCAGGCTCCCGGTACCGAGGTCGATGCCGCTCCCCGACGTCTCGTCGCGGGCGGCCGAGGCCCCGGCCGTCGGCCGAGGACCTCGAGGGTTCTCCCCGCCGGCGACCGGGCGAGCGGGTCGCCCTCGTCGTCGGCGGGTCGTTCGTGTCTGTCTGTCGTGCGAGTTCGGCCGTGGGGACGCGGGTGGGGCAGGCGGCCCCGCGCGCGTCACGGCTCTGGTGTCCTGTCACAGTCTGTCAGCCCACGGGCCGTGGGACGTCAGGAGGCGGACGGCCCGACCGGGTTGCTCAGGGCCAGGAAGCGCGCGGCCATCTCCTCGCCGCCGTCGACGTCGCGCGAGATCACCAGGACCGTGTCGTCGCCCGCGATCGTGCCGAGCACCCCGACGAACACCGAGTGGTCGATCGCCGAGGCCAGGTACTGCGCCGCCCCCGGCGGGGTCCGCAGCACCACGAGGTTGCCCGAGGCCTCGGCCGAGACCAGGAGCTCGCCGCACAGCCGCGCGAGCCGGGCGGCGACGTACTCGGCGTCGTTCGCGACCTGGACCGAGCGGTCCCCGCCCTCCCCCGGCACCGCGTAGACCAGCGAGCCCGACGCGCTGCGGACCTTCTCGGCGCGCAGCTCGATCAGGTCGCGCGAGAGCGTCGCCTGCGTGACGCTCACGCCGTCCTCCGCGAGCGCCTTCGCGAGCTCGGCCTGCGAGTGGATCTCGTGCCGCGCGACGAGCTGGGCGATGCGCGCGTGGCGTGCCGCCTTGGTGGTCGGCACGCTGCCCGGCCCCAGGCCTCCGGTCGTCACGATCGCTCCAGCAGCCAGGTCAGCAGCGCCTTCTGGGCGTGCAGGCGGTTCTCGGCCTCGTCCCAGACGGCCGACTGCGGGCCGTCGATGACCTCGGCGGTGATCTCCTTGCCCCGGTAGGCGGGCAGGCAGTGGAGTACGAGGGCGTCGGGGGCCGCCACGGCCATGACCTCGGCGTTGACCTGGTACGGCACGAACGGCAGCTCGCGCTCGGCGGCGCTCGCCTCGTCGCCCATCGAGACCCAGGTGTCGGTCGCGACGACGTCGGCGCCCCGCGCGGCCTCGAGCACGTCGGTCGTCACCAGGACCGAGCCGCCCGTCTCGCGCGCGATGCGCTCGGCGTCGGCGACGATCGCCGGGTCCGGCAGGTACTGCGCCGGTGCGCCGACGCGCACGTGCATGCCCGCGGTCGCCCCGCCCAGGAGGTAGGAGTGGGCCATGTTGTTGGCCCCGTCGCCCAGGTAGGCGAGCGACGTGCCTGCCAGCGCGCCGACGCCGCCGCGCAGCTGGGCGACCGTCAGCAGGTCCGCGAGGATCTGGCAGGGGTGGAACTCGTCGGTCAGCGCGTTGACGACCGGGACGCTCGCGACCCGGGCCATCTCCTCGATGCGCTCCTGGCCGAACGTCCGCCACACGATCGCGGACGTCTGGCGGTCCAGGACCCGGGCAGTGTCCGCGATGGGCTCGCCGCGACCGAGCTGGCTCGTCGCGCCGTCGATCGTCAGCGGGTACCCGCCGAGCTCGGCGACCCCCGCCGAGAACGACACGCGGGTCCGGGTCGAGGGCTTGTCGAAGATGAGCGCCACGGCCTGGGGGCCGCGCAGGGGCGTGCGGATGAAACGGTCCTCGCGGAAACCGAGGCCGAGCTCGAGGACCTCGCGCTGCTCGGCGGGGCTGAGGTCGTCGTCGCGCAGGAAGTGTCGGACGGGGGCGGTCGAGGCAGTCACTGTCAGCCCTTCGGAGGCGTGGCGGAGGCGGTAGGGGCAGGGGTGGGGGCGGGCCCCGCGAGGCCTGCGGGCAGGCCCGCGAAGAACGCGACGACCTCGCTCGCCTGGTCGCGGGTCAGGATCAGGGGCGGGGCGAGGCGGATCGCGTCGGGCTGCACGGCGTTGACGATGAACCCGGCCTCGAGGGCCAGACGCGCGACCTCGGCCGAGACGGGCGCCGCGAGCTGCACGGCGATCAGCAGGCCGTGGCCGCGCGTGCCGGCGATCACGGGGTTGCCGCACGCGGCGATGCCCTCGCGCAGCTGCTCCCCGACCGTGCGCACGTTGGCCAGCAGCCCGTCGCGCTCGATCACGGCGAGCGTCGCGAGCGACGCGGCCGCGGCGACAGGGTTTCCGCCGAAGGTCGTGCCGTGCTGGCCCCGGCCCAGGAGGGTCGCGGCCCGCTCGCCGAACGCCACGACGGCTCCCACGGGGAACCCGCCGCCGAGCCCCTTGGCGAGCGTGACGACGTCGGGCACGACGCCCCCGCCGATCTCCTGCTGCTGGAACGCGAACCACGTCCCCGTGCGCCCCACGCCCGTCTGGACCTCGTCGAGGACCAGCAGCGCGCCCGACGACGCGGTCAGATCGCGCGCGGCCACCAGGTAGCCCGGCGGGAGCGGGCGCACGCCCGCCTCGCCCTGGACCGGCTCGACGAACAGCGCGGCGACCTCGCCGCGCGCGGCGACGGCCTCGTCCGAGAACGCCTCCTCGAGCGCGACCAGGTCGCCGAACGGCACGAACTCGACGCCACCGGGCAGGGGCTCGAACGGCTCGCGGTACGCGGCCTTGGAGGTCAGCGCGAGCGCGCCCATGCTGCGACCGTGGAAGCCGCCCTCGAGCGCGAGGATCCTGGTCCGGGTGCCCGGGCCGGCGGCACCGTCGCGGTTGCGGCGAGCCATCTTGAAGGCGGCCTCGTTGGCCTCGGTGCCCGAGTTGGTGAAGAAGACGCGCGAGCCCTCGGGGGCCTGGGCGAGGTTCAGGAGGCGCTCGGCGAGCGCGATCTGGGTGGGTGTGCCGAAGAAGTTCGACACGTGCCCGAGCGTGCCCAGCTGGGCGCTGACGGCCGCGGTGAGCGTGGGGTGCGCGTGGCCCAGGGCGTTGACCGCGATGCCCGCGAGCAGGTCGAGGTAGCGCTTGCCGTCCGCGTCCCACACGTAGGCACCCTCGCCACGGACCAGGACCTTCTGCGGGGCCCCGAACGTGTCCATGACCGCGTGCGTGTAGCGCTCGGTCCACTGCGCGACGCTGCCCGGTCCCGTCAGGGTCGTGTCCGCGGTGCCCTCGGGGCCGGGCGCTCCCTGGACCTCAGCGGCCGCGGGGCCGGTCACGCTGCCCGCGATGGTCGGCGAGATCTCGCCGGTCGTGCCGTTCATGCCTGCTCCTGCGAGGTGACGTGGGCGGTGGGTGCTGTCGTGGGGATCGACGTGAGCGGGTCCGGGACGACCATGGTCCCGTTGCCGCGCGTCGTGAAGACCTCCAGGAGGACCGAGTGGGCCACGCGGCCGTCGATCACGGTCGCGCGCGGGACGCCACCGGACACCGCACGCAGGCAGGCCTCCATCTTGGGGACCATGCCGGCCTCGAGCGAGGGCAGCAGCGCCGCGAGCTCCGAACGCGTGATCTGGCTGACGAGCGAGGTCTTGTCCGGCCACGAGGTGTACAGGCCCTCGACGTCGGTCAGGACGATGAGCTTCTTGGCGCCGAGCGCGACCGCGAGCGCCGCGGCCGCCGTGTCGGCGTTGACGTTGAGCACCTGGGTGGGGTCGTCGAGGTCCGGGGCGATGGTCGAGACGACCGGGATGCGCCCCGCGTCGAGCAGGTCCTGGACCGCGGACGGGTGGACCTCCACGACGTCGCCGACCAGGCCGACGTCGACGGGCTCGCCGTCGACCATCGCGTGCCGGCGCTGCGCCTGGAGCAGGCCGCCGTCCTCTCCCGAGAGCCCGACCGCGTAGGGCCCGTGCGCGTTGATGAGCCCGACGAGCTCTCGCGAGACCTGACCCGTGAGGACCATGCGGACCACGTCCATGGCCTCGGGGGTCGTGACGCGCAGCCCGCCGCGGAACTCGCTCTCGATTCCGAGCCGCGCGAGCATCGCGGAGATCTGCGGGCCGCCGCCGTGGACGACCACGGGGTGCAGGCCGACCTGGCGCAGGAACACCATGTCGCGCGCGAACGCGGCCTTGAGCTCGTCGTCGATCATGGCGTTGCCGCCGTACTTGACGACCACGAGCGCACCGCGGAACTCCTGGAGCCAGGGCATGGCCTCCAGCAGGACCTCGGCCTTCTGGCCGGGGGTCAGGTCGGTGCGGGTGTCGAACGCATTCTCCTGGGCGGTGCTCACGAGGAGTACGCGCTGTTCTCGTGGACGTAGTCGTGCGTGAGGTCGTTGGTCCAGACCGTGACCTGCGCGTCGCCCGCGTGCAGGTCGATCTCGACGTGCACCTCCCGTGCCGAGGCCAGGTCGACGAGCTCTCGCGGCTCGCCCACTCCCCCGGCCCGGCAGACCTGGACCCCGTTGATCGACACGTCGAGCTCGAGCGCGTCGAAGGGCGCGACGTCCTCGGGGACGGTCCCCACGGCCGAGAGCACCCGGCCCCAGTTGGGGTCGTTGCCGAACACCGCGGCCTTGAAGAGGTTCGAGCGCGTGACGGCGCGCGCGACCGCGAGCGCCGCGGTCTCGTCGCTCGCGTTCTTCACGACGACCGCGATGTCGTGGCTCGCTCCCTCGGCGTCCGCGACCAGGGCGCGGGCGAGGTCCGCGCACGCCTCGGTCACGGCCGCCGTGAGCTCCTCGAGGGACACCGCCACCTGGGACGCGCCGGAGGCCAGGAGGATCACCGTGTCGTTCGTCGACATGCAACCGTCCGAGTCGACGCGGTCGAACGTGGTGGCCGTCGCGGCACGCAGCGCGGCGTCGGCGGTCGCGGCGTCGACCACGGCGTCGGTCGTCAGCACACAGAGCATGGTCGCCAGACCGGGTGCGAGCATGCCGGCCCCCTTGGCCATGCCGCCGACGGACCAGCTCGAGGCGCCGTCGACGCTGTGCTCGTCGCGCACCTCGCGCGTGACGAGCACAGTCTTGGGGACGGTGTCGGTCGTCATGATCGCGAGGGCCGCGTCGGGGCCGCCCTCGGCGTCGGCCGCCTCCGCTGCCGCGTCGCAGCCCGCGAGGAGCTTGTCCATGGGCAGTCGCTCGCCGATGAGTCCCGTCGAGCAGACCAGGACGTCGCCCGCGGAGACCTCGAGGAGGTCTGCCACGTACTCGGCCGTGTGGTGCGTGTCGGCGAAGCCCTCGGGTCCGGTGCACGCGTTGGCGCCACCCGAGTTGAGGACCACGGCGCGCGCGATCCCGTCGGCGACAGCCTGGCGCGACCACGCGACGGGGGCGGCGAACACGCGGTTGGTCGTGAAGACGGCCGCGGCGACGTCGAGCGGCCCCTCGTTGACGACGAGGGCCACGTCCTTGCTGCCGGTGGACTTGAGCCCGGCGACGACTCCTGCGGCCCGGAAGCCGAGCGGTCCGGTGACGGTCACGGTGCGACCCCTTCGGTGGTGAGCCCCAGGGTCTGCGGCAGACCCAGGGCGATGTTCATGGACTGGACGGCGCCGCCGGCGGTGCCCTTGACGAGGTTGTCGATCGCGGTGACGGTCACGACGCGGCCCGCGGAACGGTCGATCGCGACCTGGACCAGGGCCGTGTTGGCGCCGAGCGTCATGGCCGTCGTGGGCCACTGGCCCTCGGGCAGGAGCTGGACGAACGGCTCGCCCGCGTACGCCTGCTCGTAGGCCTGGCGCAGGGCGTCGACGCTCAGGTCCTCGTGGCCCGGGACCAGGCGCGCCGTCGCGGTCGCGAGGATGCCGCGGGACATGGGGACCAGCGTGGGGGTGAACGAGATGGTCACCTCTGCCGCGCCCGCCGAGCGCAGATTCTGCGCGATCTCGGGGATGTGCCGGTGCGAGCCGCCCACGGCGTAGGGCTGGGCCGAGCCGAGCGCCTCGGAGGCGAGCAGGTGCGTCTTGAGGGACTTGCCGGCGCCCGAGTACCCGTTGGCGAGGACCGCGACGACGTCGACCGGGTCCAGGAGCCCCGCGGCCACGCCGGGCTGCAGGCCCAGCGTCACGGCCGTGACGTTGCAGCCCGGGACGGCGATGCGGCGCACGCCCGCGAGGACCTCGCGCTGCTTGGTGTACTCGACCCCGGCGCCCGTCTGCTCGGTGATCAGGAGCTCGGGCAGGCCGTAGGGCCAGGTGCCCGCGTGCTCGGACCCGTAGAACGCGGTCCAGTCCGCGGCCGAGGAGAGCCGGTGGTCGGCACCGAGGTCGAGGACCAGGACGTCGTCGGGCAGCTGCGCGGCGATCTCACCGGACGCGCCGTGCGGCAGCGCGAGCACGACGACGTCGTGGCCGACCAGGTGCTCGACGCTCGTCGGCAGCAGCACGCGGTCCGCGAGCGATCGCAGGTGCGGCTGGTGCAGCCCGAGGACCGACCCCGCGTTGGAGTGCGCCGTGAGCGCTCCGACCTGGACCTCGGGGTGCCCGGACAGCAGCCGGAGCATCTCCCCTCCCGCGTACCCGGAAGCCCCGGCAACCGCCACTGTGATCGTCATATGCAGAACTATACATAGTTATGCAGTCGAACCGGGAACTACCGCCCCCAGACGCCCAGCTCGTTGCCGCTCGGGTCGAGGAAGTGGAAGCGCCGCCCACCGGGGAAGTCGTACGGTCCCTCGAGGATCTCTCCGCCCGCGTCCTGGACCAGCAGGAGCGACTCGTCGAGGTCCGCGGAGAAGAGCAGGACGAGCGGGCCACCCCGCGTGACCTGGTCGGCGAGCGCCAGGCCGCCCGCCTCCGCCTCCCCCTCCTCGGCCGAGGTGCGGAAGCCCGCGTAGCCCGGGCCGTAGGGGACGAACTCCCACCCGAAGGCCTCGGAGTAGAACGAGTGCGCCTCTGCCATGTCCGTGACGGACAGCTCGAGGTAGTCGATCGAGTGATGGATGCCGTGCGCATGGGTAGCCATGCAGGCAGCGTGCCACGCGGCACCGACACCCTAGGCTGACCCCATGCACGCGATCCAGGCACTCCAGGCAGGCGGCCCCGACGTCCTCGAGCTCGTCCAGCTTCCCCAACCCGGTCCCCGGACCCGGCGAGCTCCTCGTCGACGTCGCGGCGGCGGGGGTCAACTTCATCGACACCTACCGTCGGGCCGGGGTGTACCCGATGGAGTACCCGCACGTGGTCGGCACCGAGGGCGCGGGCGTCGTCGCAGCGGTCGGCCCGGGCGTCACGGACTTCGAGCCCGGCGACCACGTCGCGTGGACCAACGCGTTCGGCTCGTACGCCGAGCAGGTGATCGTCCCGGCGGACATCGCGATCCCGGTCCCGGAGTCGGTCGACCTGCGGCTCGCGGCGGCCGTCGGCCTGCAGGGGCTCACGGCGCACTACCTCGTGACCTCGACGTACCCGGTCCAGCCCGGGGACGACGTCCTGCTCCACGCGGGGGCCGGCGGCGTCGGGCTGCTCGCGACCCAGCTCGCGGTGCGCCGCGGCGCGCGCGTCATCACGACCGTCTCGACCGAGGCCAAGGCCGAGCTGTCGCGCGCGGCGGGAGCGTCCGACGTCGTGAACTACGCCGAGCTCGACGACCTCACGACTGAGCTGCCCGCGATCGTGCGCGACCTCACGAACGGTCGGGGCGTCGCGGTCGCCTACGACTCGGTCGGCAAGAACACGTTCGAGGCCTCTCTCGCGTCGCTACGCCGCCGCGGCATGCTCGTGCTGTTCGGCGGGTCCTCGGGCCAGGTGCCCCCGTTCGACCTCCAGCGCCCCAAGCTCGACGACTACACCGCGACGCGCGCCGAGCTCATCGAGCGCGCCGACGAGATCTTCGCGCTCGTCGCCTCGGGAGACCTGGACGTGCGCGTGGGCGCGACCTTCCCGCTCGCGCGCGCGGCGGACGCGCACCGCGCACTGGAGAGCCGCGCGACGACGGGCAAGGTCCTGCTCGTCCCGGGGATCGACCCCGCCGCGGACTCGGTCACCGGGGCGGGCGCGGCCTCGTGAGCTGGGACTGGGTGCCGCCGCGCCCCGGCGAGGACGAACCCACCCGGCGCACGGACCGCCGCCTGCGCCTGGCGCTGACCGTCCTCATGGTCGTCTTCACGGGCGTGCTCGCGGTCTACTACCTGACGGTCGGGCTCGACCAGATGCGTGCGCAGTGCGTCACCGAGCGCCCCGAGGGGGTGTCGTCGAACGAGGTCAGCACGTCGTGGCGCTGGTGGCCGCCCGGGTACGACTGCTCGTACCCGGACGGTGGGACGACGAGCGCGTGAGGACGGCCGCTCGCGCCGAGAAGTGAGCAGATGCCCCCGTTCCCCCCGGATCAGGGGCATCTGCTCACTTCTCGGCGCCCCCGACCGGCGCCGCGGGCCAGGTCGGCCGGTCGATCCCCTGCTCGAAGAACAGGTACTCGTGCATCGAGGACAGCTCGAACGCGCGCAGCATGCGTTCGCGCTCGGCGGGCGAGGCCCAGCGCGCGGCCTCGTCGGCGAACGAGCACGCGGTGCGCGTCGCCTCCTGGAAGGCCGGGTCGCCGTAGAGCGAGATCCACCGCGCGTACGGATGCCCGTCGAGGTCCCCCGCCCGGCGCACCAGGACGTCGCCGATGTACGAGTACAGCCAGTAGCACGGCAGCAGCGCCGCGACGGTCTCCGCGTACGACCCGTTCGACGCCGCGTGCAGGTGGTTGGTGTAGGCGGCGGTCACGGGAGAGGGGTCGATGCTCTCGACCGCCCCCCGGTCCATCCCGGCGTGCTCGCCCAACCAGTCACGGTGCAGCGCCTGCTCGACCTCGAGCGACTCGACTGCCGCGCCCGCGAAGAACTGCCGGGCCTCGGGCGTCGGCGCGAGCTGGCTCGCCCGCGACAGCACGCGCGAGTACTCGGCGAGGTATGCGGCGTCCTGCGCGAGGTAGAACCCGAAGTCCTCGGCGGCGAGGCTCCCGTCCGCGAGCGCCCGCACGAACCCCATGCTCTCGACGGCCTCGCGCCACCCCTCGATCCGCTCCCAGGCCTCCTCGGAGAACACCTGCCTGCCCAGCGTGGGCAGGTGCGCCAGGTGGTCGACGGGTCCGCGGCCCGTGCCCACCGCCAACGCTCCCCCGGCCCGCAGCGCGCCGGTCAACCAGGTCTTCGCGTCGCGCGTCGCGCTCTCCCAGCAGTCCCGTCGGGGACGCAGGGCGGCGACCGCTGCCGACAACGAGCACCCGGTCCCGTGGGTGTGCACGGTGTCGATGCGGGCCGCCGCGAAGGTCGTGACGTCGTCGGGCCCACGCGCGCCCACCAGGGCGTCGGGCGACTCCTCCCCCGTGAGGTGACCACCCTTCAGGAGCACGACGGCGCCGCTCACCACGTGCAGGCGCCTCGCCTGGGCGAGAGCGTCCGGCCAGGTGGTCGCAGCCTGCTCACCGACGAGGACGGCGAGCTCGGGCAGGTTGGGGGTCACGAGGTCGGCGAGCTCGACCAGCTCGCGCACGGCCTGCTCGGCCCCCTCGTCGAGGAGGCGGTGGCCGCTCGTGGCGACCATGACGGGGTCCAGTACGACGAACGGCGGCTGCACCCGACGAAGCCACGCGGCGATCGCGCGTGCGTTCGGCTCGTCGGCGACCATGCCGATCTTGACCGCGTCGATCACCACGTCGTCCGAGACCGCGTCGAGCTGCTCGGTCAGGAACTCCGCACCCGGGACGTGGACCGTGCGGACGCCGTGCGTGTTCTGCGCGACCAGGGCGGTCGTGACCGCCATGCCGTACGCGCCGTGCGCCGCGAACGCCTTGAGGTCGGCCTGGATCCCGGCGCCTCCCGTCGGGTCGGTGCCCGCGATGGACAGGACGCGGGGGCGGGAGGGATCGGGCCCCCGCGACGTGACGCGTACCCGTGCGGCGCCGGAGGCTGGCTCGGAGCGGGGCAGGACAGGTGTGGTGGCAGCAAGCGACATTGCCGACATCCCTTCGCTAGTGCTAGCTAGATCAGGTTCGACGGGTGTGTTCTCAGCCCGGCTCGTGGGAGCGGGCACCCCGTGTCTTCGCAGGGAACTCTAGCGGGCGGTGGCGCACCCGGGGGCTGTCGTTCGCCAGGTGGCACCAGCGCCGTCGACCTTCCCGGCGACCCGGTCAGGGGGACGCCGGGGTCCCGGTCTGCACGACACTGATCCGCGACGTCGACACGTGCTTCGCCAGACACGACACGACGCGCTCCAGGTCGGCGCGGGTGGCGTCGGGGACCAGTCCGAACGACGTCCCGACCGGGGGCATGATCGCCGGAGTCAGGGCGGAGGCGACGGCAGGATCCGCCGCGCACTCCGCGTCACCCTCGGACGGGCCCTCGACGTGGACGGACCACGGCCCCTCGGTGGGCACGGCGACCGGTCCGGCCACGCCGAGCGCGGCACCGAGCGCGAGGGAGCCGCACGACGCCGCCACGGCTCCGGCGAGCAGTGCGGATCGGCGGGGCATGGCGCTCCCCTCGGTGGTCGTCGTCGACTGCGGTGCAGGTGGGGCAGGTGGGACACCTGGGGCCACCACCGTAGCGGACCTGCGGAGACGAGGCCGTACGGCGAGCACCCCTATGCTCGCCGCATGGTCCGCTGCTCCCCTTCGCCCGCGTGTCCGTCGTGCGGCTCTGCCTCACCATGACCGACGACCTGATCGCCCGGCTCCTCGACCCGGACCCCGAGGTCAACGAGGACGCTGTCGACGCCGCCGCCGAACGAGCCCTGGTCGGCGACCGGGAGGCCGCCGACGCCCTGCGCGACGTCGTGCTGCACTTCGAGCGGTTCCCGACCAGCACGTTCGAGCGGACTCTCAACCGTCTCTACGCCTTCGCCGACGCGTCGCTCGAGCCGGCGATGCTGCGCGCCCTCGAGAACGGGGCGTCGGCGTCCTGGTACCTCACGGCAGCCTGCGGACGCGCGGGCTTCCGGGGAGCCGTGCCCTACGCCCTCGCCCTGCTCGGCTCACCCGTCGCCTACGAGCGGAGCGTCGGCTGCGAGGTGCTCTGTCTCCTGGACGCGCACGAGGCCGTGCCGGATCTCGGCGCACGGCTCAGCGACCCCGAGCTTGTCGTGCGGGAGGCCGCGGCCGCCGCACTGACCGGTCTCGGAGGTGCCGGCGCCGTCGACGCGCTGCGCCGCGAGCTCGTCGGGCACCGGTTCCCGCTCCTGGGCTACGTCGCGAACGCCCTGGGGGCGATCGAGCCCGACCAGACGGTCTGGCTCCTCGACCAGGCTTCCTCCCCGGACGTCGACACCCGCTACTGGGCGGTCCGTGCCCTCGGGAGGACCGGGAGCAACCTCGGCCACGAGCGGTTGATCCAGGTCGCCGCAGACGCGGCTGAGGAGACCGTGGCCATCGCGAACGGCAGCACGGTCGCGACCGCGGCGCGCAAGGCCCTCAAGACCTGGAAGCGTGTGCGCCGCGTCCGCGCCGGTACACCGAGCGCGAGCGCCGACCCTCTGTAACGCGAGGGGCACTCGGACGCCTCGGGAGGCAGCTGCACTCTTCGACCTGCTTGCGGCGCTCGCGACCGGCCACCCTGCGCGCAGCGCTCGACGAGGCGGGGCTCGCCGACCTCGACGTCGACGTCGACGGCACGCTCGTGATCAGTGGGACGCGGCGCCTGCCGGCGTCCGGCTGACCCGCTCGGTTGAGCCCGCCCGGTTGAGCCCGCCCGATGCTCGGCGGATCCTGGAGGTGGGCCAGGACGGCCCCACGACGAGGAGGCCGGTCATGAGCTCGACCCACGGGAACGACGTCTCACCTCGGACCCGCTCGGAGGGTGGTCCGGACCGCGGCCGTCGACGCCTGGTCATCGCCCTGGCCCTGGTCGTCGGGGCGCTCGCGCTCGCAGCCTGCGCCCCCGGCCCCAACCCCGACGTGGGCACGCCCACCGCAGACGGCAGCCCGGCCGGGTTCTGGCTCGGCCTGTGGCAGGGCATCATCGTGCCCGTGACCTTCGTGGTCTCGTTGTTCACCGACACGGTGAACATCTACGAGGTCCACAACAACGGGAACTGGTACGACTTCGGGTTCGTGCTCGGCCTGGGGCTGTTCGTGGGCGGGCCGTTCGGCGCCTCGCGAGGGCGCCGCACCCACTAGCGATGAGTTCGGGCCGGGGCACGAGTCTGCCCTCGTGAGCGCAGGACCGCCTCATGCACCCCTGCCCGAGCCCGCACGGAGGACACCATGACGCCCACGCCCGACGACCAGACCACTCCCCTGCCCGGGCACCCGCCCGTGGTCGACCTGCCCGCCTGGCAGGCCGAGCGGGACGCGCTCCTCGATCGCGAGAAGGCTCACACCCACGAGGCAGACGCGATCGCCGCCGCTCGACGGCGACTGCCCATGGCGAAGATCGACGGCACGGTGGAGGTCGTCGGACCCGACGGCCCCGTCCCCTTCCTGGACCTGTTCCAAGGGCGCGACGAGCTCGTGATCTATCAGCACATGTGGCACGACGGCGCGCCGCACCAAGGACAGTGCGAGGGCTGCACCTGGACGGCCTGGAACCTGAAGGACGCCGTCTACCTCAACGCCCGTGGTGTCTCGTTCGCGATCGTGACCACCGGGGCGTGGGACGAGGTCGCGCCGTACCTCGACTTCATGGGCTACACCCAGCCCTGGTACTCGGTGCGCGACCTGGACGCCCCGGTCGGCGGCGAGATGGGCTACCTCTCGTGCTTCCTGCGCGACGGCGACAGCGTGTTCCTCACCTACCGCACGACGGGCCGCGGCACCGAGCCGACCAACCCGGCGTTCGCCCTGCTCGACATGACACCGTACGGCCGTGGCGAGGCCTGGCAGGAGAGCCCCGCGGGCCGGCCCGCGGGACGTGACCCCGGCTGGTTCTGGCGATCGGACGCGGACGGCGTCGCCGGCTGGAGCGAGTCCACCCGTCCCGTGCCGCAGTGGACCCGGCCGGGAGCCACTCCGGTGGAGTCGCTCGGTCGGCACGGCCACCACCACTGACCGCCGGTCAGCACGGACGAGGTCAGCGCGCCGGGAGCGCCCCCGGCATCGGGTCGTCGTCACCGAACCGCGTCACGCGCAACCGACGCGCTTCCGGTCCCGGCACGCTGTCCGTCGAGGCCGACGCAGCAGTGGACGCAGCCTGCAGCGACTCGGGAGAGTCGTGCGTGACCCGCACGAACGTCCCCGACCACGCGTCGAGCTTCTCCGCGCGCGATCGCGACGATCATCTCGACCGTCCGCTCGACCGGGGTCCACTCGGTACGCCCCACGTGCATGTCCATGGACGCGGTCAGGTCGGTCTGGACGACCCCGGGCGCGACCTCGAACGTCCGCAGCCCCCGGGCATGACCCGACAGGTGCAGGTTCGACCCCATGCGCAGCAGCGCGGTCTTGCTCGCGTTGTACGCGGTCGCGCCGTTCATGTCGTGCGAGCCAGCACCGGAGTTGAGGTCGACCACACGTCCCCCACCCCGGGCGAGCATCCCGGGGACGAGCGCGCGTGCGAGCAGGAACGGACCACGCACGTTGGTCTCCATGACGGACCACCACTCGTCGGGGTCCGCCTCCCACAGCGGGACCTCGGCGTCGATGCGCCCGGCGTTGTTGACCAGGAGGTCGACCCCGCCCAGGTCGGCCTCGGCGCGAGCGACCGCCGCGTCCACCGACGCGGGCGAACCGACGTCCGCGACCAGGCCCACGGATCGGCGACCCCGCGCACGGACCTGCGCGACGACGTCGTCCACGCGGGACGCGTCCCGACCCAGGACTGCGACGTCGAGGCCCGCCGCGGCGAGCCCCAGCACGACCGCGCGGCCGATCCCGCGCGTACCGCCCGTGACGAGGGCGGTACGCGCGGGGGCGACAGTGCCGACGTCAGCCACGGAGCTCTGCTCCGACCTGCTCGTGCGCCGCGGCCACCGCAGCGGCACGCACGGCCGCGGAGTCCTCCGCGGTGAGCGTGCGGTCGGTGCCACGCAGGCGCAACGAGAACGCGAGGGACTTCTTGCCCTCACCGACCTGGGGGCCGGTGTAGACGTCGAAGAGCGCGAGGTCCTCGAGCAGGTCGCCCGCCCCCTCCTCGATCGCCGCGCGCACTGCCGAGGCCGGCACGGAGGCGTCGACGACGAGCGCCAGGTCCTCCTTCGCGAGCGGGAACGACGAGACAGGAGACGCCTGCACGGGCTGCTCCGGGGCGGCGGCGATCAGGGCGTCCAGGTCGACCTCGAACGCGACGGTCCGCGCGGGCAGGCCGAGCGTCTCGAGCACCTTGGGGTGCAGCTCGCCCGCGTGCCCGACGACGGTCCCGTCCGACAGCTCGAGCCTCGCCGTCCGGCCGGGGTGCCACGGCGCGTGGTCGTGGTCGGCGACGACGCGCACGTCGACGCCCACGCGGTCGGCCACGAGCTCGGCAGCCGCGAGGGCATCGGTCCAGTCGGCCGCGCGGCCCGCGCCCCACCACCCCGAGGCCTCCCGCTGCCCCGTGAGGACTCCCGCGACACGGCGCGGCTGCGGCGGGACCGCGGCCTGCAGCGTGGCCAGGTCGGCCTCGCTCGGGCGGACGCCGCCCGGCAGCTGGGGGGCGGCAGGTGCGCCGACGACCGGACGTGTCACGAGACCGATCTCGAAGATCGCGAGGTCCGCGTTGCCGCGTCCCACGTTGCGCTTGAGCGTGCCGAGCAGCGTCGTGAGCAGGTTCGTCCGCATCTCGGGCTGGTCGTCCGCGAGCGGGTTGACGAGCCGCAGCGCGCGGCGGCGCTCGTCGTCGGTAGGCAGGCGCAGGTCGTCGTGCGCCTGGGGGTTCACGAACGGGTAGCTGAGCGTCTCGACGAACCCGGCCTCGGCGAGGGCGCGCGCGACCGAGCGACGAAGCTGCTGCGCGGTCGTGAGCCCACGGCCGGCCGGGGCCGGCGGGAGGATCGACGGGATCTTGTCGTAGCCGACGAGACGGGCGATCTCCTCGACCAGCTCGGCGGCACCCGTCAGGTCCGGGCGCCACGTGGGCGGGGTGACCTCGAGGGTCGTGCCACCGTCGAGGTCACGGACCGTGCAGCCGATCTCGACCAGGACGCCGCGGACCTGCTCCGAGGTGTACTCCACACCCACGAGCCGCTGGGCCTCGTGGATCGGGAACACGATCGGCGTGACCGGAGCGACGGTGTTGAGGTCGCTCACCGCCGGGTCGACCGTCCCGCCACCGAGCTCGACCAGCAGGTCGACGACGCGCTGGGCCGCGACGGGCGGCAGCGCGGGGTCGGCCCCGCGCTCGAAGCGCTTGGCCGCCTCGGAGGGAAGCTTGTGGCGACGCGCCGAGCGCGCGACCGTGATCGGGTCGAAGTGCGCGGCCTCGATCAGGACGTCGGTCGTGGTCTCGCTGACCTCGCTCGACGCCCCACCCATGACGCCCGCGATCCCGAGCACGCGCGTGGCACGGGCGCCCTCGGGCGAGTCGGTGATGAGCAGGTCCTCGACGTCGAGCCGGCGGTCGACGCCGTCGAGCGTCGTGTGCCGCTCGCCGGCGTGCGCCCGGCGCACGACGATCGGTCCCGCGACCTTCGAGAGGTCGTAGGCGTGCAGCGGCTGACCGAGGTCGAGCATGACGTAGTTCGTGATGTCGACCGCGAGCGAGATGGGACGCATGCCCGCCTGCGTCAGCCGTCGCTGCATCCAGGCCGGCGTCGGCGCCTGCGGGTCGACGCCCCGCACGATGCGCGTGACGAACCGGTCGCAACCGGTCACGCCGTGGATCGGCGCGTCGTCCTCGACCTCGACGGGGAAGCCGTCGGGCGTCACGCCCGGCAGGTCGCCCGACGGGAGCCCGCGATCGGTGAAGGCCGCGCCCGTGGAGTGCGAGAACTCACGCGCGACGCCGCGGTAGGAGAAGCAGTAGCCGCGGTCCGGGGTCACGTTGATCTCGAGGACCTCGTCGCCCAGGCCCAGGAGCTCGAGCGCGTCCGTGCCGGGGGCCGTGTCGTAGCCGGTCTCCGGGGAGTACCCGTAGCGGTCGAGCACGATGATGCCGTCGTGGTCCTGCCCCAGGCCGAGCTCCTTGGCCGAGCAGATCATGCCGTCCGAGACGTGGCCGTAGGTCTTGCGGCTCGCGATGGGGAACGGTCCGGGCAGCACGGCACCGGGCAGAGCGACGACGACGCGGTCGCCCGGGCCGAAGTTGTGCGCACCGCAGATGATGCCGCGCGGGGTCCCGCCCTCGGCCACGGGGACGCCGTCGACGTTGTGCGCCCCGACGTCGACCTGGCACCAGTTGATGACCTTGCCGTTCTTCTGCTCCTCGGGCTCGACCGAGACGACCTGGCCCACGACGAGCGGGCCGGTGACGGACGACCCGTGGATCGCCTCCTCCTCGAGGCCCACCTTCACGAGCGCGGCGGCCAGCGTCTCGGCCGTCAGGTCAGCAGGCAGCTCGACGTGCTCGCCGAGCCAGTCGATGACGATGTTCGGCATCAGATCCCCATTCCGAACTGGGTCGAGAAGCGGACGTCGCCCTCCACCATGTCGTGCATGTCAGCAATTCCGTGGCGCAGCATGAGCGTGCGCTCGATGCCCATGCCGAACGCGAAGCCCGAGTAGACCTCGGGGTCGATCCCCGCCGAGCGCAGGACGTTCGGGTTGACCATGCCGCAGCCGCCCCACTCGATCCAGCCGGCCCCGCCCTTCTTCTGGGGGAACCACAGGTCCATCTCGGCGCTGGGCTCGGTGAAGGGGAAGAAGGACGGGCGCAGTCGCGTGCGGGCCTCGGGGCCGAACATCGCCTTCGCGAAGTGGTCCAGGGTGCCGAGCAGGTGCGCCATGGTCAGGCCCCTGTCGACCGCGAGGCCCTCGACCTGGTGGAACACGGGCGTGTGGGTCGCGTCGAGCTCGTCGGTGCGGAACACCTTGCCGGGGCACGCGATGTACACGGGAAGCTCGCGCTCGAGGAGCGTGCGAGCCTGGACCGGCGACGTGTGGGTGCGCAGCACCAGGTTCGACGGTTCGCCCGGCTCACCGTCCGGACCCGCCGGGGTCTGGAGGAAGAAGGTGTCCTGCATCTGACGGGCCGGGTGGTCCGGACCGAAGTTCAGGGCGTCGAAGTTGAACCACTCGGCCTCGATCTCCGGACCTTCGGCGATCTCCCAGCCCATGGCCGTGAAGAAGTCGGCCGCCCGCTCCTGGAGCGTCTCGAGCGGGTGACGAGCACCGGAGGGAGCACGGTTCACGGGGAGCGTCACGTCGACCGACTCCTCGACGAGGACCCGCTCGTCGCGCTCGGCCTCGAGGACCGTGGTGCGCGCGGCGAGCGCCTGGTTCAGACGCCCACGGATGGGGCCGAGGAGCTTGCCCGCGGCGGCCTTGTCGGCGGGGGCGAGCTGGCCGATCTGGCGGTTGGCGAGGGCGAGGGCGCTGCGGTCGCCGGTGTGCTGCAGGCGCACCGACTTCAGCTCGTCGAGGTCGCGGGCGGCCTCGACGGCGGCGAGGGCCTCGGAGAGGACGACCTCGAGCGCGGGCCCGTCGAGGGGCGACGGCGCAGCGGGCTGTACCGGATCAGGGGTGGACATGCGTGCCTTCCTGGCGGGATCGGGACCGGACGCGCAGAGGTCACCTCGCGCGTCCAACTGAAGATTCTAGAGCGCCCGCCGGGGCACGACCGGTCGATCCGCGGCCGCCCTGCGGCGACCGGTGGTCGACGTGCGCAGCGTCAGCCGCGCGGCCCTCGAGCGGGCCACGTAAATCGGCGATCATCGCGCTGCATGCCCCCATCGTCCCACACGCCGTCCGGACGCGACGGAGCCTGGGTCCGGAAACGAGGGAGCGACGGCACGGCGCAGACGGGCGCAGGCCGAGAGGTCGGCGGTAGCAGTGGGAGACTGGGCGACGTGAGACGGCGGCGCGACGCGGACCACCACCGGTACGGCCCGGGCGGTGACGGTCCGGACGACGCCTGGCCGGCCTACCCCGCCGGTACTCCCGGCCCACCCGACCCGCTCTCGGCGACCAGGGACGCGGAGCTCACCGGCCCGGCGGCTCCCCCGCCCGGGACGCGCCCCGCGGACGCCGCACCCCACCGTGCGCCGGACGCTCCGCCGTCGGGCGCGGTCGAGGCGCGCGTGCGCGACGCCGGCCCGGACGCACGGACGACCCCTCGCCCGACGACGGACGACGAGCCGCCCGCCGGGTTCTGGCGGACGGCTCTGTGGGCGCTCGTTCTCGGCGCCGTGGTGGGCGCGGTCTACCTCGGGACGTGCTCGGTGCGCGGGCTGACGCTCGAGGACGCGGCGATGTTCCTGCCCGTGGGGATCGGGGGCACGGCCCTGGGCGTCTCGACGGTCGTGATCGTCGTCGGGTGGGTCGTCCGGCACGCCACGGCCCGGCGACGCACGGGTGCCGTCCCCGTGACCGGCGCCCTGCAGGGCTGGACACGCGCGTACGGCCTGCTGCTCGGCTTCATGGTCGCCGCGTTCGTCTGGGCCGGTGCCCAGGGCTGACCGGACGGGTCAGCGACCTGTCCGGTCAGCGACGCACGCCGAGCGGCGACGTCCGCACGACCTCGTAGAGCGGGCCACCGCTGCGCCCCGCCCCGGGGGTCGACTCGACCAGGAGCAGCTCGTCGGCCGTGAAGCGCGGTCCCTCGTAGACCGCGAGAGCGTGCGCCAGCTCGGCGAGTCCCGGCCCCGTGGGGCGCGGGTCGGTCTTGCGCCGGCCGGTCTTGCGAGGCCCGGAGGCACGCGCCACGGTCAGGTGGGCGCGCTGGCGCGGTCGCCGGTCGAGGCGCAGCCCGACGTCGGAGGCCGCTTCCGCGCTCGCGGAGCTCAGGCGACGGAGCGCCTCCGCGTCGCCACCCACCCCGGCGAACAGGATGCGGTCCTCGAAGGTCCCGGCCCCGCGCAGGTGCAGCGTCAGGGGCTCGGTCGCCTCCGCGACCTCGTCGAGAGCGCGCCCCAGGTCCTCGACCGCCCCGTCGGCGACCTCTCCGAAGAAGGCGACCGTCAGGTGCATGAGGTCGCGCGGCGTCCAACGGACAGAGGGTCGACCGTCGTCGAGCGCGACAGCCCCGAGAGCCGACAGCGCGAGGTCGAGGTGGCCGAGGGCCTCGTCCGAGGGATACAGGGCGGCGAAGAGGCGCACCGACCGTCCTCTCACGCGTTCCCGTCCGTGGTGCGTGGTCGGTGCGCCCTGCTCGAGGCGTAGAGGCACACCGTCGCGGCCGTGGCGAGGTTGAGCGACTCGGCCAGGCCACGGAGCGGCACGCTGACGACCTCGTCGGCCAGCTCGCGGTCCTGGGGGCGCAACCCCCAGGCCTCGTTGCCGAAGACCCACGCGGTGGGACGGGCGAGGTCGGGCGTGCCGACGGGCGCGGCGCCCGCCACGTCGAGGAGGTCGTCGAGGTCGTGGTCACCGGCGCCGTCTGCCGCGAGGACCGAGAGCCCGGCAGCGCGCAGCGCGTCGACGGTCTCCTCGAGACCCGCGCCGGTCACGACCGGGAGGTGGAACAGGGAACCTGCGGTCGAGCGCACCACCTTGGGGTTGTGCACGTCGACGCTCTCGCCGGCGAGCACCACCAGGTCTGCCCCGGCGGCGTCGGCTGCACGGATGACGGTGCCGGCATTGCCCGGGTCGCGGACGGTCGCGAGGACCGCGACGAGCCGGGGTCTGCGCGCGAGCACCTCGTCGAGCGTCGGCTGCTCCATCCGGACGACGGCCAGGATGCCCTGGGCGTCCTGGCTCATGGCCTCGAACGCCTCGGGTGTCGTGAGGTGCACGTACAGCCGCTGGTCCAGGGCGTCGTCGACGATCTCCGCGTAGCGCTCGGCGGCGGACGAGGTCACGTACACGTCGCGCACCAGGTGTGCGCCGTGCCGGACGGCCTCGCGCACTCCCTGCGGCCCCTCGACGAGGTACTGCTGGTGGCGCGAACGCGCCGAACGCCCGGACAGTGCCCGCACCGCCTTGACCCGATCGCTCCGAGGGTTCGAGACCTCGGGAACACGACGGGAGAACGGTACGGGGCGACCTGGGGTCAGATCGTTCACTGTGCGGGCGTCCGGTGAGAAGAGTCGCTGCTCGATGATCAGGCAGCAGCCTTCGGAGCGTTCACGTCAGCAGGCAGCGCGTCCTTGGCGGCCTGGACGAGCGCGTTGAAGACGGTCACGTCGTTGACCGCGAGGTCCGCGAGCACGCGACGGTCGACCTCGATGCCAGCGGCCTTGAGGCCCTGGATGAGGCGGTTGTACGTCAGGCCCTGGGCGCGGGACGCAGCGTTGATGCGCTGGATCCACAGACGACGGAAGTCGCCCTTGCGCGCCTTGCGGTCACGGTAGGAGTAGACGAGGGAGTGGGTGACCTGCTCCTTCGCCTTCCGGTAGAGACGCGAACGCTGGCCGCGGTAACCCGCAGCGCGCTCGAGAGTTGTACGGCGCTTCTTCTGGGCGTTGACCGCCCGCTTCACGCGTGCCACGTGATGCTCCTTGCAGTTCGGGGCTCAGGTAGGGATTCAGCGATGATCAGCGCCGGGGCGCGACCACCAGGCAGATCACTTACCGAGCAGCTTCTTGATCTTCTTGACGTCTGCGGGGGCGACGACCTGGTCAGCAGACAGGCGACGCGTGCGCGTGCTCGACTTGTGCTCGAGCAGGTGGCGCTTGTTGGCCTGCTCGCGCATGACCTTGCCGCTGCCGGTGATGCGGAACCGCTTCTTGGCGCCGGAGTGCGTCTTGTTCTTCGGCATGGCTGCCGTTTCTCCTTTGTCTGGTCGAGATCCCGGGAGGGACCCGACGTGTTCGGGCCGGGGCCGGTGGGCCTGGCCCGGTGTCAGTTGGTCAGCTGGGCTTGCCACCCGGCTTGGGCTTCGCAGCCGTGCCGGGCTTGGGCGCTGCCGGCCGGGGAGCCGGAGGCTTGGGCATCGCGGCCGGCTTCGGCACCGCGACGGGCTTGGGGGCCACCGCAGGCTTGGGCGCAGCGGCCGGCGCAGCCGGAGCAGCAGCCTTGGGGGCTGCGGAAGCCTTGGGGGCCGAGGTGCGAGGCGCAGCCTTGGGCGCGGACGCACGGGGCGCTGCCGCCTTGGGAGCTGCCGCGGGAGCGGCTTCGGCGACGGGCGCCGGCTCGGGAGCGGCGGCAGCCTTGACCGCAGCAGCGGCCTCGGCGGAGGCGACCATCTCTGCGGCCTCGGCGACCTGCACCTCGAAGGGCACGTCGTTGCCGTCCGCGGGCTCCTCGGAGACCGCGACAGGAGCGGCCTTGGCGGCCGACTTCGTCTGACGGGGCTCGGCCTCCTGGGCGCGGCGACGCTGCTCGTTCTTGGCTTCGGCCTTCTTCTTGACCGGGCCGAGCACCATGATCATGTTGCGCCCGTCCTGCTTGGGCGCGCTCTCGACGAAGCCGAGCTCCGCGACGTCCTCCGCGAGGCGCTGCAGGAGACGGATACCCATCTCCGGGCGCGACTGCTCACGGCCGCGGAACATGATCATGACCTTGACCTTGTCGCCCGCTGCCAGGAAGCGCTCGACGTGGCCCTTCTTGGTGCCGTAGTCGTGCGGGTCGATCTTCAGACGGAAACGGATCTCCTTGAGGACCGTGTTCGCCTGGTTGCGGCGAGCCTCACGGGCCTTCATGTCCGACTCGTACTTGAACTTGCCGAAGTCCATGAGCTTGCACACCGGCGGGCGTGCGTCGGGGGCGACCTCCACCAGGTCGAGGTCAGCGTCCTGGGCAAGGCTCAGGGCGACCTCAATGCGGACGACGCCGACCTGCTCCCCACCTGGGCCGACAAGTCGGACCTCGGGGACACGGATCCGATCGTTGATGCGAGGCTCGCTGATGTGATGCTCCTAGGAAGTCGTCGGTAGACCACCAGGAACGGGAAAGGCCCCCGTCCCAGAGCGCAGGGAGGAGGCCATCGATCGGGTCGTCGCGGGTGCGACGAACACACCGTCGCGCCACCGTGAAGAACGGCGACGCTCCGGACCGAGACCCGGCCTCTGTCGTGACGATCGTCAGCAGTTGAAGCTCAGGTGGGATGGAATCCACTTTGCGCACCCGTAGTCCACCTCTCGAAGCACCTGCTGGAGCCTCGACAAGAACCTACGGGTCGGTCAGCGACCAACAATAGCACGCACCGGCGGCGGCTCGGCGACACCCAGGAGCGACCACCACGGCGTTCATCGTCCCGACACGCACTGGACACCTTCCATCATTGGAACTCTTCCAGAAAATGTGGTTAGAGTGGGGCCGTGCCGACCGACAAGACGCTCCGCCCCGCGGACCACGAGACCGAGCTCCGCGACAGCGGGCTCCGCGTCACGGCTGCCCGCCTGGCGGTCCTCGACGTCGTGACCCGGCAGCAGCACGCCGACGCGGACGACGTCCTGCGGGCAACCCGCGAGGCCCTCGGATCGGTGTCCGTCCAGGCGGTCTACGACGTGCTGAACGCACTCACCGAGCACGGCCTGCTCCGCCGGATCGAGCCTGCCGGCCACCCCGCGCGCTACGAGCGCCGGCTGGGTGACAACCACCACCACGTCGTGTGCCGCTCGTGCGGCGCGGTCGCCGACATCGACTGCGCCGTGGGCCACGCCCCGTGCCTGACCCCGAGCGGGAACAACGGCTTCACGATCGACACCGCGGAGGTCACGTACTGGGGCCTGTGCCCCGACTGCGCGGCCTGACGCCCGGCCACCGCGCCCGGGCGGTACCAGCCCCCAGCCCCTGACCGCTCCCCGGAGCGCCACTCCCTACCGCCCCTCACCCACAACGCAGGCACCGGGCCCCGTGCTCCGCCTGGAGGAGATGACGATGACGAACACCCCCTTCACCACCACCCAGACGGGCACGCCCGTCCCGAGCGACGCCCACTCGCTGACCGCGGGTGCCGACGGCGCGACCGCGCTGCACGACCGCTACCTCGTCGAGAAGCTCGCGCAGTTCAACCGCGAGCGCATCCCGGAGCGCATCGTGCACGCCAAGGGTGGCGGCGCGTTCGGCGAGTTCGTCGTCACGGAGGACGTCTCCGCGTACACGCGTGCGGCCGTGTTCCAGCCGGGCGCACGCACCGAGACGCTGCAGCGCTTCTCGAGCGTCGCGGGCGAGCAGGGCTCTCCCGACACGTGGCGCGACGTGCGCGGGTTCTCGGTGAAGTTCTACACGACCGAGGGCAACTACGACATCGTCGGCAACAACACCCCCGTCTTCTTCATCCGCGACGGCATCAAGTTCCCCGACTTCATCCACTCGCAGAAGCGCCTGCCGGGCTCGGGCCTGCGCGACGCCGACATGCAGTGGGACTTCTGGACCCTGTCCCCCGAGTCGGCCCACCAGGTCACCTACCTCATGGGCGACCGCGGCCTGCCGCGCTCGTGGCGCGAGATGCCGGGCTTCGGCTCGCACACCTACCAGTGGATCAACGCCGCGGGCGAGCGCTTCTGGGTCAAGTACCACTTCACGTCGAACCAGGGCAACGTCGAGATGGAGGGCTCGGAGGCCGAGCTCATCGCGGGTGCCGACGCGGACTACTACCGTCGCGACCTCTACGAGGCGATCGAGGCCGGGGACTTCCCGTCCTGGGACGTGCACGTCCAGGTCATGCCGTACGAGGACGCCAAGACGTACCGCTTCAACCCGTTCGACCTGACGAAGGTCTGGCCGCACGCGGACTACCCGCTCATCAAGGTCGGGACGCACACGCTCAACCGCAACCCGCAGAACTTCTTCGCGGAGATCGAGCAGGCGGCGTTCTCGCCCGCCAACACGGTCCCGGGCATCGACATCAGCCCCGACAAGATGCTCATGGCCCGCGTGTTCTCCTACCCGGACGCACAGCGCTACCGCGTGGGCACCAACTACAACCAGATCCCGGTCAACGCGCCGCACGCCGCGCCGGTCCACAACTACTCGCAGGACGGCGCCCAGCGTCACGGGTTCAACGCGCCCACGACGCCGGTCTACGCCCCCAACAGCCTGGGCGGTCCCGCGGCCGACGAGGCACGCGCCGGGGTCGGCTCGTGGGAGTCGGACGGTGAGCTGACGCGAGCCGCCGCGACGCTGCACGCGCAGGACGACGACTTCGGCCAGGCCGGCACGCTCTACCGCGAGGTGTTCGACGACGCGGCCAAGGCCCGCTTCCTCGAGACCATCACGGGGGCCGTCGGCGGCGTCCAGAGCCTGGCGATCCGTGAGCGCGCTATCCAGTACTGGACCAACGTGGACGCGAACCTCGGCGCTGCGCTGCGCAGCGCCCTCGAGGCCGCTCCGCTCGCGGCCGACGAGCCGGGCGTCACGTCGGAGCCGGCGCACTCCTGACCCACGCGCTCCCGACCGGCGCGACGTCGTCGGGCCGGGAGCCCGTGCACCACCCCGGAGGCCGGGTCCGCTGAGCGGGCCCGGCCTCCGGGCGTCCGTCCCACCGCCCGCTCGACAGGGCGCAGAGACCGTGACCGCCGCGCTTGGCACACTATTTGCCGCGCGGTGAGGTCTGCCACGCCCGACGGCGACGCTCACCCCGGCCGTCCGGGCCCCCTCGGCCGGGCCACAGCCCGGCGACGTACCAGTGACGTGCCGCCCAGGGTCCCCGCACGGCC
The DNA here is from genome assembly GCA_963782165.1 of uncultured Actinomycetota bacterium. Taxonomy (GTDB): domain Bacteria; phylum Actinomycetota; class Actinomycetes; order Actinomycetales; family Cellulomonadaceae; genus Oerskovia. The sequence continues at coordinate 1,776,885 of CAWAIO010000006.1, read as the reverse complement.
CGCGCTCTGGAAGGATGGAGCCATGACAACCGAGAACGACCCCACCACCCAGGACGCCACCCGGGACATCGCGGACGTCGCGGCCGTCGAGGTCATCACCTCGGCCGCGGTCCACCTCATGAGCGCCGCCGCCGTCAAGTGCGGCCTGGCCGAGGACGCCGCCGAGAAGGGCCACCTGGACCTCGACGAGGCACGCAAGCTCATCAACGCGCTCGCCGCCCTCGTGACCGCGTCCGCGCCGGACATCGGCAACCAGCACGCGCGCTCGCTGCGCGACGGGCTCCGCACGCTCCAGCTCGCGTTCCGCGAGGCCTCGGTGTACCCCGACGCGCTGGGCGAGGGCCCGGGCGAGAAGTACACGGGCGCGGTCAGTTGAGCACCCCGTCGGGCGGGCAGCCGACGCCTCCCCCGCCGTCCAGCGCGCACGGGGGCTACGGCGTCGTGCCCCCGCCCGGCGGCCCGGCGGTTCCTCGCCCGCCTGCTCCTCCCAGCGTCCCGCCCGCGCCGGTGCAGTCCCCGCCGTCAGCACGGCCGCAGGACCCCGACGACGTCTCCGTGCAGATGTCCGCGTACCAGGCCGCGGCGACGCTGCCCGGGGCGAGCCCCGCGAGCCCTCCCGGCGCACCCACCCGGCGCACCCGCCCGGGCCGCGGGAAGACCGTCGCGATCGTCGTCCTGAGCGTCGCGCTGCTCGTCTCCCTCGGTCTCGGCGCGTACCTCCTGGTCACGACCCTGAGCTGGCAGGACCGCAGCGCGCAGTGGGAGTCCGAGGCACGCGGCCTGGGCGAGGACGTCGCCCAGCTCACGGCCGACCTCGACGGCGCCAACACCGAGCTCGAGTCCGCGCGCACCCAGCTCGCGACCACGCAGGAGCGCATCACCGAGCTCGCGAACGAGAAGGCACAGCTCGGCGACGAGAACGTGGCCTCCCAGCAGTACCTCGACTACCAGGCTCGCATCTCCGAGGCCGCCGGCACGGTCGCCGCCGCACTCGGGCAGTGCACCACGGCCCAGGACGAGCTCATCGGCTACCTCAACAACCGCGACGCCTACAACCCCGACGACCTCGCGCGCTTCGCGACCCAGGTCGACGGGCTGTGCACGGCCGCGACCGACGCCAACACCGAGCTCCAGAAGGAGCTCAACAAGTGAGGCGGAGCACCGACCGGCGCCACCGACCGGCCGCGCTGCTCGTGGCGGGCCCGCTGCTCGCGGTCCTGGTCGCGGGCTGCGGGGTCCTGCCCGAGCTCCCCGAGCCCATGCCCAGCTCGGTCGTCCCCAGCTTCGCCCAGCAGGCCGAGCCCGTGGGCTCGGAGAACCTCTCCCCGGACGGGTTCGACGCGGTCAAGCGCATGGCCGTGCGCATCCGCAACGTGGGGTGCTCGTCGCTCTCGACGGGCTCGGGCTTCGCGCTCGACAGCCGTACGCTCATCACGAACAAGCACGTCGTGGAGGGCTCCAAGTCGCTCCAGGTGCTGACGTACGACGGCCGAGACATCAAGGTCGAGACGGCGAGCGCGGCCGGTCTCGCGGACCTCGCGATCGTGCGCACGAGCGACGACCTGCCCTCGGCCCCGACGCTCGCCGCGGCGGACCCGGTCCAGGGCGAGGCCGTGACCGTCGTGGGCTACCCCGAGGGCGGGCAGCTCACGGTCACGCAGGGCACCGTCGTGGGCACCACCACGGACCCGCTGCACTCGAACCTCGGCGAGGTCCTCGTGACCGACGCGCAGGTCGAGCCCGGCAGCTCGGGTTCGGCGGCGCTCAACGCGGACGGCGAGGTGATCGGCGTCGTGTACGCGAAGTCGAGCAACGCCTCGTTGCTCGTCCCGGTCTCGACGCTGCGGTCGATGCTCGACGACACCTCGGCCTTCGCGCCCCTCCCCGCCTGCTCGTAGGCTGCAGGGCATGAGCAACGACGCCGGCACGCCAGGACGACCCGACCCCACGTTCGTCACGCGGGCTGCGAACGACGCCTTCTCGGTGCGCAAGGTCTTCGGCGAGGCCTACGAGCGCGACGGGACGCTCGTGGTGCCCGTGGCCAAGGTGTGGGGCGGTACCGGCACGGGCTACGGATACGGGGTCGGCTCCTCGGCGGACGGCGCCGGGAAGCCGGGCGACGAAGGCGCGGCCGCCGCCCTCGACGCAGGCGAGGGGGCCGGTGGTGGCGGGGGCTACGGCATGAGCGTGCGCCCGCTGGGCGTGTACGTCGTGGGCCCCGACGGTGCACGGTGGCACCCCGCGCTCGACCTCAACAGGGTCGTCCTGGGCGGTCAGGTCGTGGCCGTGGTGCTCGCCCTGGTGGGCGGCTGGGTCCTGGGACGTCGTCACCGCTGAGGCGCTCCCGCCGGCCGAGCCGGCGGATGCACCGGACCACGCGCGGACCCGTCCGCGCCGTCGGGCGTCCTCACAGGATGCCCGACGGCGCAGCGCAGGTGGGTCAGTCGGCGCGGCCGATGCGCAGCTCGAGCGAGTCGACCCGCTCGGAGACCACGTCGCTGCCCGCGAGGGCTGCGTTGACCTGGGCGAGGACAGCGTCGAGGCCCCGCCGGTCCAGGCCCGAGTCGATCGCGAGGACGACCGCGACCTCGGCGCTGCGCCCCGTCTCGGCGCGGACGGCCGCGACGTGCTCGACTCCCGAGACCGCGCCCGCGATCGCGTCCGCGACGTCCTCCACGACCTGACCGTCGGCCACGGCCGGGGCCCACTCCTTGCCCTGCGCGAGCGCCCACACCGCGGGACGCGGGATCAGGACCGTGACCGGGCCCGACGGGTCGAGGACCAGCAGCGACCAGTCCTCGCTCACGGCCGACAGCGCGGCGCGCGGCGCGTCCACGGGGACCGGGCGAGCGTCGGGCCGCCAGGCGGCCATGCTCGCGACGCTCGAGAACACCGGGAGCGCACGCCGGCCGTCGGGGGCCTCGAGCGCGACGACACCGGCCGCGGCCTCCTTGTCGACCTTCTGCCCGTGCTCACCCTCGCCCGCCGTGACGAGCTCGGCGAGGATCGGGATCAGCAGGCGCGAGCGGCCGAGCTGCGCGACGACCTGGGTCAGGCTCGCACCGCCCTCGACGAACGTCGCGAGGACCGCGGTCAGCGCCGGGTCGGCCGAGCCGTCGTCCCCGGAGAAACCGGAGGACGGCGGCAGCGCCTTGCCCTTCGACAGCGGCGCCGCACCGTGCTCGGACGCGTGGGCGTGACCGGCGTGCGGGTCCGAGGTCACGGACGGCCTGCCACGTCGAGGGCCTGCGGCAGCGTGAAGGCACCCGCGTAGAGCGCCTTGCCGACGATCGCCCCCTCGATGCCCTCGCCGACCAGGGCGCGCAGCGCCTCGAGGTCCGCCAGGCTCGAGATCCCGCCCGAGGCGATCACGGGCGCGTCGGTGCGCGAGGCGACCTCGCGCAGCAGGTCGACGTTCGGGCCGCGCAGCGTCCCGTCCTTGGTCACGTCGGTCACGACGTAGCGCGAGCAACCGGCCGCGTCGAGACGTTCGAGGACCTCCCAGAGGTCACCGCCCTCCTGGGTCCAGCCGCGCGCCGCGAGGGTCGTGCCGCGCACGTCGAGCCCGACGGCGATCGCGTCGCCGTGCTCGGCGATGACCTTCGCGGTCCACTCGGGGTTCTCGAGGGCGGCCGTGCCCAGGTTGACGCGCGAGCAACCCGTCGCCAGGGCGCGAGCGAGCGACTCGTCGTCACGGATGCCCCCCGAGAGCTCGACCTTGACGTCGAGGCGCGCGACGACGTCGGCCAGCAGCTCGGCGTTGGACCCGCGACCGAAGGCCGCGTCGAGGTCGACGAGGTGCACCCACTCGGCTCCCCCGGCCTGCCAGTCGAGAGCGGCCGACAGCGGGTCGCCGTACGAGGTCTCCGAGCCGGCCTCCCCCTGGACGAGGCGCACCGCCTGCCCGGCGGCGACGTCGACGGCGGGCAGCAGGACGAGACGATCGGTCATGAGGGGTCCTTCCGAGGGAATGCACGAGAACGATGGACGAGAGGGAGGGTCGGGCAGGGTCGTGGACCCCACCCGGGACGGTTCAGAGCGAGCGGACCCAGTTCTCCAGGAGGGCCGCACCGGCGTCGCCGGACTTCTCCGGGTGGAACTGGGTCGCGCTCAGCGGGCCGTTCTCGACGGCCGCGACGAACGGGCCCCCGTGCTCGGACCAGGTGACGAGCGGGGCGCGGAACGCGGGCCCCACGGGCTCGTCGACCCCGAGCGGGAAGCGGCGGGCCGCGTACGAGTGCACGAAGTAGAAGCGCTCGTCGGCGATGCCGTCGAAGAGCACCGAACCCTCGGGCACCTGGACGGTGTCCCAGCCCATGTGCGGGACGACGGGCGCGTCGAGGCGGTCGACGATGCCGGGCCACTCGCCGAGCCCCTCGGTGAGGGTCCCGTGCTCGTCGCCCTCGTCGAACATGACCTGCATGCCGACGCAGATCCCGAGCACCGCACGGCCGCCGGCCAGGCGGCGCTCGACGATCTGGTCGCCCCGCACGGCCTTGAGCCCGGCCATGACGGCAGCGAACGCGCCCACGCCCGGGACGACGAGCCCGTCGGCCTCCGAGGCGCGCGCCCGGTCGGCCGTGAGCTCGACCTGCGCCCCGACCCGCTCGAGCGCACGGACGGCCGAGCGGACGTTGCCGAAGCCGTAGTCGAGGACGACGACCGCGGGTCCGACGCTCACTTCTTGCGCGCCTTGCGGGCGGTCGACGTCAGCAGGCGCATGGCCTTCCAGCGCGAGATCCCCGCACTCGGGACGACGCCCGAGAGCTCGGCGACGGTCGTCTGGCCCGTGACGAGGTCCTCGAGCTCCTCGGGCGCACCGCCCAGCACGAGCCCGGGGGCGAGCACGTCGCCCTCGACGCCGTCCTGCCAGCGCGTCGCGCTGAGCTGCTCGCCGCGGCGCGTGAGCAGGATGAGCGGGACGCCCTTGACGAGGGTCGAGACCGCGGCCGCGGCCCGCTGCGGCGCGTCACCCGACAGGTCGCGCAGGACCGCCAGCGCACCGATCTCGGTGGGCACGGCGTCGATCTCGAGCTGCGCGAGCGAGCAGGCGGCGGCCAGCGGCTCGGCACCCGCGATCTGGGTCACGAGGACCGCGAGCTCGGGGTCGGAGGTCGGGGAGAGCAGGCTCGAGATGTCGTCCGGGATCACCAGGTCCAGCTCGGGCTCTTCGGGGTTCTGCGGGGTGCTCATGTCGTCCGTCTCGGTCGTCCGCGGCGTGTGGTCGCCGTGGGGCTGGTCGACGGGTCCGTGGCTGGGCTCGTGGCCGCCCTCGGACTCGTCGGGCTGTGCGGGGGTCGTGGGCTCGGGGCTCACAACGCGCCCTTGGTCGACGGGATGCCGTCGACCCGGGCGTCGGGCGCCACGGCGAACCGCAGCGCGCGGGCGAGCGCCTTGAACTGCGCCTCCACGATGTGGTGGGGGTCGCGGCCCGAGAGCACGCGCACGTGGATGCAGATCGCGGCGTGGTGCGCGATCGACTCGAGCACGTGGCGCGTGAGCGACCCCGTGAAGTGCCCGCCGATCAGGTGGTACTCCTGGCCTGCGGGCTCGCCCTCGTGCACGAGGTACGGGCGGCCCGAGACGTCGACGACCGCGAGCGCGAGCGCCTCGTCGAGCGGCACCATGGCGTCGCCGAAGCGGGAGATGCCCGCCTTGTCGCCGAGCGCGATCTTGAGCGCCTCGCCGAGCGTGATCGCGACGTCCTCGACCGTGTGGTGCGCGTCGATGTGCGTGTCGCCCGTGGCCCGGACCGTGAGGTCGATGAGCGAGTGCTTGCCGAGGGCCGTCAGCATGTGGTCGTAGAACGGGACGGTCGTCGAGATGTCCGTCTTGCCGGTCCCGTCGAGGTCCAGCTCGACGAGGACGCTCGACTCCGACGTCGCGCGCTCGATGCGCGCGGTGCGCTTCACAGTCCTGCCACCTCCACCAGGGCGTCCTTGAACGCCGTCATCTCCTGCGGTGTGCCGATCGACACCCGCAGCCAACCTTCGGGACCAGTCTCCCGGATGAGGACGCCTCGATCCAACAGGCCCTGCCAGACCGCGTGCCGGTCCGGGAAGGTGCCGAACAGGACGAAGTTCGCGTCCGAGTCGGCGACCTGCAACGAGGCACCCCCCAGGGCCGCGGGACGCTGGGCCCGCAGCCAGGTCACGGTCGCGTCCCGCTCGGCGCGCAGGGCGTCGACCTGGGCCAGCAGCGAGGACGAGTGCTTGAGCGCCGCGCGCGCGACGGCCTGGGTCGCGGCCGACAGGTGGTACGGCAGGCGCACGACACGCAGCGCGTCGACGAGCGTGGTCGACGCGGCGAGGTAGCCCACGCGGGCCCCGGCCAGCGCGAACGCCTTGGACATGGTGCGCGAGACCGCGAGGTTCGGGTAGCGCTCGAGCAGCTCGAGCGCCGAGGGGACGCCCGCGCGCCGGAACTCGCCGTACGCCTCGTCGACCACGACGACGGCCGACGTGCCGGGCTCGGCGCCCTGCGGGGTGACCGCGAGCGCCGCCTCGCACACGGCCTCGACGACCTCGCGCGTCAGGGCCGTGCCCGTCGGGTTGTTGGGGCTGGCCAGGAGGATCACCGAGGGGGCGTGCGCGACGATCGCGGCGCGCGCGGCCTCCGGGTCGAGCGTGAAGTCCTCCGCACGCCGCCCGGTGACCCAGGCGGTCGAGGTGTCGCGGGCGTACTCGGGGTACATCGAGTACGTCGGCGCGAACGAGAGCGCGGTGCGCCCGGGACCGCCGAAGGCCTGGAGCAGGTGCAGCATGACCTCGTTGGAGCCGTTCGCGGCCCAGACCTGCTCGGGGGCGACGCGTACGCCCGACTCCTCCGCGAGGTAGTCCGCGAGGTCCTGGCGCAGGCCCAGGAAGTCACGGTCGGGGTAGCGGTTGAGCGTGGCCGCGGCCGTCGCGACGTCGGCCGCGATGGTCGCCACGACCTCGGCCGAGGGCGCGTACGGGTTCTCGTTGACGTTGAGCAGGACGGGCACGTCGAGCTGCGGGGCCCCGTACGGCTCGATCCCCGCGTGCTCGGACCGGACCGGGAGGTGCACCTGGGACCCGGCGTGCGTGCGGGACTGCGAGGTGGAAGCACCCGCCTGGGGTGCGCCGTCCGGGGACTCGAGAAGTGGAGTGGTCACCAGGACAGTCTACGAAGCCGTCGGTGCAGGACGGGTGGACGTCCGGCAGGCGGTCGGTGCACCCGCCGCTCGCAGCCGCCCGCTCCCCGCCGGGCGAGGCCGCGGCACGTCAGGCGGTGACGACGTCGGTGCCGCTCACCGTGACGGCGAGGCGCGGGAGGGGTGTGGGTGCCGGGCCGGCGATCACGTCGCCCGTGCTCAGGTCGAAGCGGGAGCCGTGGCACGGGCAGTCGAGCTCGCCCTCGCCCGGCGCGACCGTGCAGCCCTGGTGCGTGCAGATCGCGCTGAAGGCCTCGAACGTCCCCTCCTCGGGCTGGGTCACGAGGTAGGGGGCACCGTCGACCTGGACCGACACCGCGCCGCCCACCGGCACGTCGCCCGTGGCGGTGACCACGGTGCCCGACGGCGGCGCGTCGGCCGAGCCGCCGTCTCCCTTCCCGGACCCCTCACCGCTCGTCCCGGCCGTGCTCGCACCTCCCCCGCCGCCCGAGCAGGCCGCGAGGACGAGGGCCCCCGCCCCGGTGCCCGCCGAGACGAGCACCGCGCGTCGGGTGAACCGGTCGCGCGGAGGGGAGCTCGGATCGGTCGGCGCGCGCGTTCCGTCGGTCGCGGCCTGCGCGGCGACCGCTCGCGAGGCGTCAGGCCGGTCCGGGGTCTGCTGCGAGGTCCAGATCCTCATGGTCACCCTCCGCCGTGCGTCCGGGGTCGAGAAGTCCTTCAATTGAAGCATCGGGCCCGGCACCGCGCGCGAGCGCGCGACGTCCCGCCCGGGCTTCCCGCCCATCCGCACCCGAGCACTCGGAGCACCCCATGGCCGCGTCCGACCCCCCTCCCTCCGCAGCGTCCGTGCCGGGGGGAGCCCCGTCGTCGGGCTCCCCTCCGGTGCCGCCGCCGCTGCCGCGCGGCGCCTGGCTGCTGCGCGGCGTGACGGCCGCGGGGCTGCTGCTCTCGGCCGACGTCCACCTCTTCCTCTACGTCCAGGGATACCAGGACATCGAGGTCGTCGGCCCGCTGTTCCTGCTCAACGCGGTCGCAGGGTTCGTGCTCGGTCTGCTCGTGCTGGTCTGGCGCCACTGGCTGCCGCTGCTCGGCGCGATCGGCTTCGCGGTCGCGACGCTCGGTGCGTTCTACCTCTCCACGACGGTCGGGTTCTTCACGGTGAACGAGACGGTCGGCGGGGTCCAGCAGGTCACGGCCGCGGTGAGCGAGTGGGTCGCGCTGATCGGCGCGCTGCTGGCGCTCGTCGTCGAGCGACGGAGGGCGTCGGGCCGGTCCAGAAAGTCGTCCTGACCTGCGGCGACGCATCTTGTGAGGATCTTCACAAGCCTGATTCGTCCGGTCCGCCGGACCTTGCGCAGGCGGCCCCTCACCCCCTCGGTTACCGTCGGAGGACCGGACACCACCGGACGCGAAGCGCGTCCCGTCGCGCCTCGTCGCGCTGTCGACGAGTGGCCCGATCCCGCCGGGTGTCCGCTCCTGGAGGAGAGACATGAGCACCATGAAGGCAGCCGTCGTCCACACGTTCGCCCAGCCGCTCACGGTCGACGAGGTCGAGATCCCCACCCCCGGACCCCTCGAGGCCCTCGTCAAGGTCGACTACACCGGCGTCTGCCACACCGACCTGCACGCGGCCCACGGCGACTGGCCCGTCAAGCCGTCCCCGCCGTTCGTGCCGGGCCACGAGGGCGTGGGCACCGTCGTCGCCGTCGGCGACCAGGTCACGCGCGTCAAGGTCGGCGACAAGGTCGGCAACGCCTGGCTGTGGAGCGCGTGCGGCGAGTGCGAGTACTGCGAGACCGGGTGGGAGACCCTCTGCCCGCACCAGAAGAACGGCGGCTACTCGGTCGACGGCTCGTTCGGCCAGTACATGCTCGTCGACTCGCGCTACGCCCCGATCATCCCCGACGGCGTCGAGGACTCGGCCGTCGGACCCATCCTGTGCGCGGGCGTCACGGTCTACAAGGGCCTCAAGATGACCGACACGAAGCCTGGCGAGTGGGTCCTGGTCTCCGGCATCGGCGGCCTGGGCCACATCGCCGTCCAGTACGCCGTCGCGATGGGACGGCGCGTCGCCGCGGTCGACGTCGACGACGAGAAGCTCGCCCTGGCCCGCAAGCACGGCGCCGAGGTCACGGTCAACGCGGCCACGTCGGCCGACCCGGCGGCCGAGATCCAGGAGAAGACCGGGGGCGGCGTGCACGGCGCGCTGGTGACCGCGGTCAACGCCCACGCCTTCCCCCAGGCCGTCGGTGCGTTGCGCCGTGGCGGCACGGTCTCCCTTGTCGGCCTGCCGCCCGAGAAGTTCCCGCTCGACATCTTCACGACCGTCCTGTTCGGGCTCACGGTCCGCGGCTCGATCGTCGGGACGCGCAAGGACATGGCCGAGGCGCTCGACTTCTTCGCGCGCGGCAAGGTCACTCCGACCTACACCGTGCGCCCGCTGAGCGACATCAACGACATCTTCAGCGAGATGGAGGCGGGCAAGATCGACGGCCGCGTCGTCATGGACATGCACTCCTGACGAGGCTCGTGCGGGGCCGCCGGTCTGCCCCCTGCCCTACGCCGTGACCTGCACGTGGCCCGGTGCCGTTCGACGGATCTCCGTGGGACGGCACCGGGCCGCGCCCGCACCGCCGCACCCGGCCTGTGTACCGAGCACACCGTGTCCCACCCTGCGCCTACGATCGCTGGGTGACCTCGTTCTCCCGTGACCAGCACGACCCGTACGCCGACCTGCCTCCCGACTTCGCGTCGGAGCCGCCTGCCGACCTCTACGACGAGCCCCCCGTGCCCGACGACGCGGCGGCCGCGCCCCGGCGCACGCCCGCCGGCCCGGGCACCGGTCGCCCGGCGCAGTCCGGGACGGAAGCCGCTGCCGCCCAGTCGCCGGGCACCACGTCCGACGCCGTCTCGGCGGCCGACGCCGCGCGGCTCGCCAAGGTCGCCATGCTGCGCGGCCTCCTCGAGGGCAAGGACCTGCGCGAGGAGGCGGAGACCGCGCTGCGTTCCCTCGTCGGTCGCGACGACGCAAAGCTGCGCGACGACCAGTGGCTCGCGATCGAGGCCCTCGTCGCGTTCCGCCGTCGTGCCCTCGTGGTCCAGCGCACCGGGTGGGGCAAGTCGGCCGTCTACTTCGTCGCGACCTCGCTGCTGCGCTCTCGCGGCGCCGGGCCCACGGTCATCGTCTCGCCACTCCTGGCCCTGATGCGCGACCAGATCTCGGCCGCGGCCCGCGCAGGGATCCGCGCCGTGACGATCAACTCGTCGAACATGACCGAGTGGGACGACGTGCACGCCGCGATCGCCGCGGGCGAGGTCGACGTCCTGCTCTGCTCACCCGAGCGGCTCAACAACCCCGGCTTCCGCGACGAGGTGCTCCCCCGGCTCGCCGCCGACGCCGGCCTCGTCGTCATCGACGAGGCGCACTGCATCTCGGACTGGGGTCACGACTTCCGCCCCGACTACCGGCGCATCCGCACGCTCCTGGCCGACCTGCCCCCGGGCATCCCCGTGCTCGCCACGACCGCGACCGCCAACGAGCGCGTCACGGCCGACGTCGCGGAGCAGCTCGGGGTCACGGGCGCGTCCGTCAGCGGAGCGGCGGCCAACGGTACGGCGGGCACGGGCGCCCCGGGCGGCCCGCGCGAGGACGTGCTCGTGCTGCGCGGCGGTCTCGACCGCGAGTCGCTGCACCTCGCCGTGCTCGACCTGCCGGACCAGCCCAGCCGCATCGCCTGGCTCGCCGAGACGCTCCAGGACGTCGACGGCTCCGGGATCGTCTACTGCCTCACGGTCTCGGCCGCCGAGCAGGTCGCGAGCCAGCTCCGGGCGACAGGACTGGCCGTGGCCGCCTACACGGGCCAGACGGACACGACCGAGCGCGAACAGCTCGAGGCCGACCTCAAGGAGAACCGGGTCAAGGCGCTCATCGCGACCTCGGCGCTCGGCATGGGCTTCGACAAGCCGGACCTCGCGTTCGTCGTGCACCTGGGCGCCCCGTCGTCGCCCATCGCGTACTACCAGCAGGTCGGTCGCGCCGGGCGTGGGGTGGACAGCGCGGTCGTGGTGCTGCTGCCGGGCGAGGAGGACCGCCGCATCTGGGAGTACTTCGGCTCGCTCGCGTTCCCCGCCGAGCGTCAGGTCCGCGAGACCCTCGCAGCACTCGAGGCGGGCGGAGGGACGCAGTCGGTCGCGGCCCTCGAGACCCAGGTCGACCTCAAGCGCTCGCGCCTCGAGACCATGCTCAAGGTCCTCGACGTCGACGGCGCGGTCCGCCGCGTCAAGGGCGGCTGGGTCTCGACCGGTCAGCCCTGGGTCTACGACGCCGACCGCTATGCGCGCGTCGAGCAGACCCGGCTCGCCGAGCAGCGCTCCATGATCGACTACGAGGCCACGAGCGGCTGCCGCATGGCGTTCCTGCGCGCGACCCTCGACGACCCCGAGCTCGAGCCGGGCTGGACGTGCGGCCGGTGCGACCGTTGCGGTGGGGTGGACCTGCCCGCGGCCCCCGACCCGGAGGCCGTCTCCGCGGCGCGCGCCGACATGGACCGCCCGGGCGTCGAGGTCGTGGCCCGCCGCCAGTGGCCCACGGGCCTCGAGCGGATGGGCCTCGACCTGAAGGGGCGCCTGTCCCCCGAGGAGCTCGCGTCCGCGGGTCGGGCCGTCGCACGTCTCGACGGGCTCGGCTGGTCCGGTCCCCTGCGTGAGCTCTTCGCCCCCGGCGTGCCCGACGGCGAGACCCCCGTCGCGCTGCGTCGCGCGGCAGCGCGCGTGCTCGACGAGTGGGACGCGCTGTATGCGCCCGCCGCCACGGACGGTGAGACTGCCGGGACCGACGATGCTCCGGCCGGCGAGGTAGACGCTCCCGCACGCCGCCTCCTGCTCGACGGCGTCGTGTCCGTGCGGTCGGCCACGCGCCCGCACCTGGTCCAGCACCTCGCGGGCGGGCTCGCCCGCTACCTCGACCGTCCGCTCGTCGGCTCGGTCGGTCCTGTGCCGGGCCACGAGCAGCCCGGTCGGCACGACGTGAACTCGGCCATGCGACTGGCCGGGGTCGTCGAGCGTCTGCAGCTCGAGCTCTCGGGCCCTGCGCTGGCAGGGCTCGCGGGACGCCGCATCCTCCTGGTCGACGACTACACCGACTCGGGCTGGACCCTCACGGTCGCCGCCCGGCTGCTGCGCCGGGCAGGGGCTGCTGCGGTCTACCCGTTCGTGCTCGGGGTGCGCTGACGCCCTGCCGACGACGAGGACGGGGCGCGGACCGGAGAGATTCTCTCCCGTCCGCGCCCCGTCCTCGTCGTCGGTGTGCAGCGCCTACTGGAAGCGCGCCTTGATGGCCTCCCCGTGCGCGGGCAGGTCCTCGTCGTTGGCCACGGCCACGATGCGGTCGGCCAGCTCCTGGAGCGCGTCGGCCGAGTACTCCACGACCTGGACCGCGCGCAGGAAGCTGTGCACCCCCAGACCGCTCGAGTAGTGCGCACAGCCGCCGGTCGGCAGGACGTGGTTCGAGCCCGCCATGTAGTCACCCAGTGGCACCGGCGAGTAGGGACCGACGAAGATCGCGCCCGCGCTCTGCACGCGCTCGGCCACCGCCGCGGCGTCGGCCGTCTGGATCTCGAGGTGCTCGGCACCGTAGGAGTCCACGACGTCGAGACCCTGCTCCAGGTCGTCGACCACGATGATCGCCGACTGCGGCCCGGACAGCGCCTGGGCCACGCGCGCCGCGTGCTTGGTCTCGGGCACGAGGTCCACGAGCCGGGCGTCCACCGCGGCCGCGAGCTCGACCGAGGGCGTCACGAGGACCGCGGCGGCGTCGGGCGTGTGCTCACCCTGGCTGATGAGGTCGAGCGCGACGTGCGTCGGGTCCGCACCGCTGTCCGCGAGGATCGCGATCTCGGTGGGGCCGGCCTCGGAGTCGATCCCGACGACGCCGCGCACGAGCCGCTTGGCCGCTGCGACGTAGATGTTCCCCGGTCCCGTGATGACGTCGACCGGCTCGCACAGGTAGTCGCCGTCCTGCGGCTCGCTGCCCGCGGCACCGTAGGCGAACATGCCGATCGCCTGCGCCCCGCCGACCGCGTAGACCTCCTGGACACCCAGCAGCGCGCACGCCGCGAGGATCGTGGGGTGCGGCAGGCCGTCGTTGTCGCGCTGCGGCGGGGAGGCGACCGCGAGCTCGCGCACACCGGCCTCCTGCGCCGCGACGACGCTCATGATGACCGACGACGGGTAGACCGCGATCCCGCCAGGCACGTAGAGGCCCACGCGACGCACCGGGATCCAGCGCTGACGGACCTGGGCCCCCGGCGCCAGGTCGACCGCGAACGGCTGGGGACGCTGGGCGGCGTGCACCGTGCGGACACGGCGGATCGCCTCCTCGAGCCCGTCACGCACGAGCGGGTCCAGCGTCTCGAGCGCCTGAGCCATGCGCTCCGCCGGGACCCGCAGATGGACCGGACGCACGCCGTCGAACCGCTCGGAGAGGTCACGCAGCGCCGAGGCGCCGTGCAGACGGACCTCGTGCAGGATCGGGGCGACCTTCTCCGCGGCGTCCTCGACGCCGATCTCCGGACGAGGCAGGATCTCCGTGAGCTCACGGGGAGACAGGGAACGACCACGCAGGTCGATGCGATTGATCACCGGTCCATCGTAGGCCGGGCCGCGAGCCGACCTCCAGGCCATTCAGCAGGTGGTCAGTTCTCCGACGGGTCCCGGACGCGAGAGAATGGGTGCATGACCACGACACCCACGGTGGAGATCACCGACGACGTCATCCGCCTCGGCCAGTTCCTCAAGCTCGCGAGCCTCGTCGAGTCCGGCGCCCACGCCCGCGACCTCATCTCCGAGGGAGAGGTCAAGGTCAACGGAGAGGTCGACACCCGCCGTGGCCGCCAGCTCCGCAAGGGAGACGTCGTGACGGTCGACGTCCCGACCGGAGAGATCGGCGCGATCGTCGGCTGACGGCCGCCCGAAGCACGTCGCGGGGCGCTCCCCGGCTCCACGGGGAGCCTCAGAACGCCATGTAGCTCGAGCTCATGACCTTGTCGGCGACGATCCGCAGGACCACGCGGCGTGGGTTGACCCGCGGCTCCTTGTAACGCTTGGTGTACCGGCGCACGGCCTCGGCGACCTCGTCGGGGTCGCGCGAGACCGAGACGGTGCCCTCGAGCGTGATCCACCGGCCCCCCTCGACCTGGCAGACCGCAGCGCGCGGGTGGGAGCCGTCGGGCGTGAGCCGCTCGGCGTTGAGCGCCTTGACCGAGGTGTCGTTCGTGGTGATGCGCACGACCCCCGTCTCGGGGTCCCAGGTGAAGCCCACGGGGACGACGTGCGGGCTGCCGTCCGCGCGGAGGGTGGTCAGGGTCGCCAGGTGGCGCTCGGTCACGAACACGCGCTGCTCAGGGGTCAGGTGGATCACGACGGCGAGTCTACGTCGGCTCGACGCACGGCCCGGCCCGGCGGCACGACCCGTCGGTCGCTCCACCAGGGCGCGGCCCGCTCGGTTGACCGGGCGCTGACACGAGGTGGCCCAGCCCCAGGCCGGGCCGCCCCGTGTCAGCGGCCGGTCACACCGTGAGGCAGCTCGGGCCGAGCAGTGCCTTCAGGTCTCCGTACAGTGCGGGGCTCTTCTCGACCCGCAGGGTGTCCTCGAGGCGCATGACCTTGGTGCGTCCGGGGCTCGTGAGCTTGAGGTGGACCTCCGTCACGCCCGGGTGAGTCGAGAGGATCTCGCGCAGCCGCTCCACCACGGGCTGGGTGCAGCGGGACTCGGGCAGGCTCACGAGCACCGGTGTCTCGGCGACCGTCGAGATGTCCGGGAGCGAGACCTCCATGGCCTGGAGCTGCATGGTCTCGTCACGGCGCCGCACGCGGCCACGGAGAACCACGACCTGGTCCTCCGCGAGGATCGTCGAGTAGGCGAGGTAGGTCTCGCCGAAGAACATGACCTCGACCCCGCCCTCGAGGTCCTCGATCGTGACGGCGGCCCACGGGTTGCCGTTCTTGCTCATCTTGCGCTGGAGCGAGGTGATGAGCCCCGCGATCACGACGGTCGACCCGTCGGGGCGCGCCTCGTCGGCCATGAGCGCCGCGATCGAGGTGTCGGCCGCCCGTGTGAGGACGTGCTCGAGCCCCGACAGCGGGTGGTCCGAGACGTACAGGCCCAGCATCTCGCGCTCGAACGCGAGGCGCTGCTTCTTGTCCCAGTCCGGGATGTCCGGCACGTCGACGCTGAACGACATGGCGGGGTCCTCGGCGCCCAGGTCTGCGAAGAGGTCGAACTGCCCCTTGGCCTCCTCGCGCTTGACGCTGATGACCGAGTCCACGGCCTGCTCGTGCACCACGAGCAGCGCACGCCGCGCGTGGTCGAGCGAGTCGAACGCCCCCGCCTTGATGAGCGACTCGATGGTCCGCTTGTTGCAGACCACCGCGGGCACCTTGTCGAGGAAGTCGGTGAAGGAACCGAAGCGCCCCTTGTCCTCGCGGGTCGCGACGACCGCGTCGACCACGTTGGCGCCGACGTTGCGCACCGCCGTCAGACCGAAGCGGATGTCCTTGCCGACGGCAGTGAAGTTGGCCGACGACGAGTTGACGTCCGGCGGGAGGACCGTGATCCCCATCCGGCGGCACTCGTTGAGATACAGGGCCGACTTGTCCTTGTCGTCCCGCACGCTCGTGAGCAGCGCGGCCATGTACTCGGTCGGGTAGTTGGCCTTGAGGTACGCGGTCCAGTACGAGACCACGCCGTACGCCGCGGAGTGCGCCTTGTTGAAGGCGTAGTCCGAGAACGGCAGCAGGATGTCCCACAGCGTCTTGACCGCGGCCATCGAGTAGCCGCGTTCCTTCATGCCGTTCGAGAAGCCCTCGAACTGCTTGTCCAGCTCGGACTTCTTCTTCTTGCCCATGGCGCGTCGCAGGATGTCGGCCTGGCCGAGCGAGTACCCGGCGACCTTCTGCGCGATGGCCATGACCTGCTCCTGGTACACGATCAGGCCGTACGTGGTCCCCAGGATGTCCTCGAGGGCTTCCTCGAGCTCGGGGTGGATGGGAGTGACCTCCTGCATCCCGTTCTTGCGCAGCGCGTAGTTGGTGTGGGAGTTCGCTCCCATGGGGCCGGGGCGGTAGAGCGCGCCCACGGCCGAGATGTCCTCGAAGTTGTCGGGGCGCATGAGCTTGAGCAGCGTCCGCATGCCCCCGCCGTCGAGCTGGAACACGCCCAGGGTGTCTCCGCGTCCCAGGAGGTCGTACGTCTTGGGGTCGTCGAGCGTGAGCGCCTCGAGCTCGACCGGGTCCTTGCCGTTCATCACGATGTTCTCGAGGGCGTCGTCGAGGATCGTGAGGTTGCGCAGCCCCAGGAAGTCCATCTTGATCAGGCCGAGGCCCTCGCACGTGGGGTAGTCGAACTGCGTGATGACCGCGCCGTCCTGGAGACGGCGCATGATCGGGATGATGTCGATGAGCGGCTCGCTCGACATGATGACGCCGGCCGCGTGGACGCCCCACTGCCGCTTCAGTCCCTCGATGCCCTTGGCGAGCTCGACGACGCGCTGCGCGTCGGGGTCCGCGGAGTGGATCTGGCGGAACTCGTCGGCCTCGTTGTAGCGCTTGTCGTCCGGGTTGAAGATCCCCGTGAGCGAGATGTCCTTGCCCATGATCGCGGGCGGCATCGCCTTGGTGAGCTTCTCCCCCATGGCGAACGGGAACCCCAGGAGACGCGAGGAGTCCTTGAGCGCCTGCTTGGCCTTGATGGTCCCGTACGTGACGATCTGCGCGACGCGGTCCTCGCCGTACTTCTCGGTGACGTAGCGGATGACCTCGCCGCGCCGGCGCTCGTCGAAGTCGACGTCGAAGTCGGGCATGGACACGCGGTCCGGGTTGAGGAAGCGCTCGAAGATCAGGCCGTGCTGCAGCGGGTCGAGGTCCGTGATGCGCATGGCGTAGGCCGCCATGGATCCCGCTCCCGAGCCACGGCCCGGCCCCACGCGGATGCCGTTGTCCTTGGCCCAGTTGATGAAGTCGGCGACGACGAGGAAGTACCCCGGGAAGCCCATCTGGACGATGACCTGGGTCTCGTACTCGGCCTGCTTGCGCACGGCGTCCGAGATGCCGTCCGGGTAGCGGTAGTGCAGGCCCTTCTCGACCTCCTTGATGAACCAGGAGGTCTCGTCCTCCCCCGGGGGGCAGGGGTAGTTGGGCATGTAGTTGGCCGAGGTGTCGAAGCTGACCTCGCACTGCTCGGCGATGAGCAGGGTGTTGTCGCAGGCCTCGGGCAGCTCTTTCCAGATGTGCCGCATCTCGGCGGCGGACTTCACGTAGTAGCCGTCGCCGTCGAACTTGAAGCGGTCGGGGTCGGCGAGCGTGGAGCCGGAGTTGATGCACAGCAGCGCCTCCTGGGAGTGGCTGTCCTCCTTCTTCACGTAGTGCAGGTCGTTGGTCGCGACCAGCGGGGCCCCGATGGTCTCCGAGAGCCGCAGCAGGTCCTTGATGACCCGGCGTTCGATGTCGAGCCCGTGGTCCATCAGCTCGATGTAGAAGTTCTCCTTGCCGAACACGTCCTGGAGCTCGCCCGCGGCCTGCACGGCCGCGTCCCACTGGCCGAGCCGCAGCTTGGTCTGGATCTCGCCCGACGGGCAGCCCGAGGACGCGATCATGCCCTTGCCGTAGCGCTCGAGCAGGTCGCGATCCATGCGGGGCCACTTGCCCATCTGGCCGTCGAGCGACGCGAGCGAGCTGGCCCGGAAGAGGTTGTGCAGCCCTTCGTTGTTGCGGGCCCACATCGTCAGGTGCGTATAGGCGCCACGGGCCGAGACGTCGTCGGACTCCTGGCCCTTCTCGCCGAAGCGGACACGCGTCTGGTCGAACCGGCTGGTGCCGGGCGTGACGTACGCCTCGACGCCGATGATGGGCTTGATGCCCGCCTGGGTCGCCTTGGACCAGAAGTCGAACGCCCCGAAGACGTAGCCGTGGTCCGTGGTCGCGATGGCCTTCTGCCCCAGTCGCGCGGTCTCCTCGAAGAGGTCTCCGAGCCGCGCGGCGCCGTCCAGCATCGAGTACTCGGTGTGGACGTGGAGGTGGACGAAGTCGTCGGACTTCTGGGTGCTTCCAGGGGCTGCGGCAGACGGCATGCGACGAGTCTAGATCGAGCCACCGACCCTCTCCGCGTGTCGCGGGCCGGTGGCCGCGTGTGCCTTCTCTCAGCGGCTCGACGGCGCCACTGGCCTCGTGCGGTCGGCGCACGAGGGCACGGGTCGGCCCCCGAAGGGGCGACGACGCTCAGGAGACGTCGCGCACGGGCGTGACGGTTCCTGAGCGCGCGCGGGCCTCAGCCGTGCGAGCGGAGCGTCTTCGCGGCGTCCCGGTGGTCGATCCCCGCGTCGAGGTAGACGGGCCCGTAGACCTCGTAGCCGAGTCGCTCGTAGAACCCCGTGGCCTGCGTCTGAGCGCTGAGCTCGATCCGCACGGCACCACCCGAGGCGTGCTCGGTGAGCGCGACCTCCTCGAGCGCACGCATCACCGCGGCCCCCGCGCCGGTCCCCCGGGCGCTGCGCGCGACGGCCACGCGCCCGATGTGCACCTCGCCAGGGTGCGCAGGGTCGGTGAGCAGCCGTCCGGTCCCGACGACGCGCCCTTCCCCGGAGACCTGCCCCTCGCGGACGAGGACGTGCGTGGTCGTGGGGGCGAAGTCCGCGTCGTCGATCTCCTCGGCGAGCGGTACCTGCTGCTCGTCCACGAAGACCTCGACGCGCAGCGCGTGCGCCTCCTCGAGCTGCGCGGGCGTCGTGACCCGCTCGGAACTCAGCACGGCGTCCTCCCTTCGTTGTCCTGGTGGCCCCCGGCGGACCGGACCGTCACGATGCTCAGGAGTACGCCCCACGGACGACCTCGAGCGCGTGCGCCAGGTCCTGCGGGTACTCGCTCGTGACCTGGGTCCACTGCCCCGTCGACGGGTGCTCGAACCCGAGCTGGACCGCGTGCAGCCACTGCCGGGAGAGCCCGACCTTCTTGGCCAGCACCGGGTCCGCGCCGTACGTCACGTCGCCCACGCACGGGTGGCGAAGCGCCGAGAAGTGCACGCGGATCTGGTGGGTCCTGCCGGTCTCGAGGTGTACCTCGACGAGCGAGGCGGCCGGGAGCATCTCGAGGACCTCGTAATGGGTCACCGAGGGCTTGCCCTCGGCCACGACCGCGAACTTGTAGTCGGCCGACGGGTGGCGTCCGATGGGCGCGTCGATGGTGCCCGTGGTGGGCTCCGGGTGTCCCTGGACCAGCGCGTGGTAGACCTTCTCGACCGTGCGTTCCTTGAAGGCACGCTTGAGGACCGAGTACGCGAGCTCGCTCTTGGCGACGACCATGAGTCCCGAGGTGCCGACGTCGAGCCGGTGCACGATCCCCTGGCGCTCGGCCGCCCCCGACGTCGAGATCCGGTAGCCCGCGGCGATCAGCGCGCCGACGACCGTCGGTCCCGTCCAGCCCGGCGACGGGTGGGCCGCGACGCCCACGGGCTTGTCGATCACGACGACGTCGTCGTCGTCGTACACGATCTTCATGCCCGGAACGGGCTCGGCGACGATCTGCACGGCCGACGTGTCGGGCTCGTCGGGGATCTCGACCTCGAGCCAGGCCCCAGCGACGAGGCGGTCGGACTTGCCGACCTCCCGTCCGTCGACGCGGACGCCGCCGTCCCCGGCGATCTCGGCCGCGCGCGTGCGCGACAGGCCGAGCAGGCGAGCCAGGGCCGCGTCGACGCGCTCCCCCGCCAGGCCGTCGGGGACCGGCAACGCACGGACCTGCGCCATCAGGACGCCGTCCTCGTGGTGGGAGCGTCCGGACCGTCGGCCGCAGCGGGCGCTTCTGCCTCGGACTCGCCCGAGTGACGCTGCCCGTCGATCCCGATGCCCTGGATCGAGAGGATCGCGATCATCACGGCGGCCCCCACGACCGCGATGTCGGCGACGTTCCCGATGAACAGGTCGCCGTACCCGATGAAGTCGACCACGTGCCCCTGCGCGACGCCGGGCGCTCGGAAGATCCTGTCGATGAGGTTGCCCAGCGCGCCACCGAGGAGCAGCCCGAGCGCGACCGCCCACCCGCGCGAGCCGATCTTGCGCATGCTGCGCAGGATGAACACGACCACGACGACGACGACGATCGTCAGGATCCAGGTGTACCCGGAACCGATCCCGAGCGCTGCGCCTTCGTTGCGGATGAACGTGAGGTGGAGCCACCTCCCGAGGAGCTCGATCGTCGGCTCCCCCTCGAGCTTCGCGACGGCCCAGATCTTGGTGGCCTGGTCGACGAGGATCACGAGCGCGGCGAGCACGCCGACCCACAGGACGAGGCGCTTCGAGGCGACGGTCGCGCCTCCCGGGACGACCGAGGACGTGTCTGCGGACGCGCCTTCGGTACCGCCCTCGGACGGTTCGGCGGGCACGGGCTGCTGGGGAGAGGGAGTCGATGGCATCGGCGGCAAGTCTGCCACGTCCGACCGGCTCCCCACGATCCGGTGACGGCGACGGCCGCCGCCCCGAGGGGACGGCGGCCGTCGTGCACCGAGGAGGGAACCGTCAGCGACGCTCCTCGCGCTGCTTGGCCTCGACCGACAGGTTCGCCCGCGGGTAGGCCTGCAGGCGCGCCTTGCCGATCGGGAGCCCGGTCGCCTCGCACGTCGCGTAGGTACCGGCCGCGAGCCGGTCCAGTGCGTGCTTGGTCTGCTCGAGCAGGTCGCGCGTGTTGTTCACGAGCGTGAGCTCCTGCTCGCGCTCGAGCGCGCTGGACCCGGAGTCGGCCTGGTCGTCGCCGGCGCCGTCCCCCGAGTTCCGCAGGAGCTCCGAGAGCTCCTGGTCCGCCTCGGTGAGCTCGCGCTCGAGGCGGTCACGCTCCTCGAGCAGGGTCGCCGCCTGCTCTTCCGCCTCCTTGAGCGTCCACGGCTCCTCGCCGTCACGCACGGGGAAGGACTTGACGTCGCGAGCTAGGTGCGGGAACTGCTGACGTACTGCCGCGCGCGTCGCGGTACTGAGCTTGGTCATGTCGCCCCTCCGGTTCGAGTTGCGGCGAGAGTAGACGCCGCCTGCCGGTACGCACAACGCACCACGCCGGAGGACCCGGGTGGTGCGTCGTGACGGACCGACCGGCGGCGTGACCTCGAGGTCCGCACGCCTGGTGTGATCGTCTGCCAGGTGGCAGCCGGACTAGATGCCCGCGCTCAGGTCGCTCGAGCGACCTGCGCCGGAGCCGCTGCGCGGCGGGAGTGCACTGCCTCGGTTGTCGAGGTCCCCCATGAGGTTCTGGAGGTAGCTCTTGAGGCGCGTGCGGTAGTCGCGCTCGAAGAGCCGCAGCTCGTCGATCTTGCGCTCGAGGAGCGAGCGCTCCTGCTCGAGCTGGGAGAGCGTGCGGTGCGAGGTCTCCTCCGCCTCCTGCACGATCCGGGTGCCCTCTTCCTTGGCCTCCGCGATGAGACGGTCACCCTCCTGCTGACCCGAGCGCACGTAGTCGTCGTGCAGCTTCTGGGCGAGCTGGAGCATGCCGGTCGCGGACTCGGGCTCGCCGTTCAGCTTGCCGGTGACCGCGGCCGAGATCGGCGCGACCGGAGCGGGCTCGGGTGCCGCCGGGGCGTCCACCACGGCCGGCTTGGCCGGACCCGAGGCGTCCGCGCGGCTGAGCTCTGCGACACGTCGCTCTGCTGCAGCCAGCTTGGTCTTGAGGTCGTCGTTCTCCTCCTGCACGGAGTTGAGCGTCCTCACCACCTCGTCCAGGAAGTCATCGACCTCTTCGACGTCGTATCCTTCGCGGAACTTCGTCGCGGAGAACTTCTTGTTCAGGATGTCCTCTGCTGTCAGCAGTGCCATCGTCTCACCTCAATGCGTTTGCGCCGTCAGTCCGGGCGATCTCGAGATCGCCACAGTCCAAAGTAGCGGAGATTGTCAGCGGAGGCGGCCTCGCCCGGCGCCCGCGCAACGGGCACCGGCGTCAAGATCGCCGTGTTGTCAGTTTTCTACGTGTTTGGAGGCGCCCTCAGGAAGCGAGGAACCTCAGGAACTGTGCCAAGAACGACACCGCGAGGAACAGCACGATGAAAGCGAGGTCCAGCCGCACCTGACCGAGGGTCAGCGGCGGGATGACCTTGCGCAGGGCACGCAGCGGCGGGTCCGTCAGCGTGTAGATGGCCTCGGCCAGGACGAGCATGACGCCGCGCGGGCGCCAGTCCCGGGCGAAGACCTGCACCCAGTCGAAGACCACACGACCGATCAGCACGATGAGATAGAGACCGAGGACGAATGCGAGCAGAGCGAAGACGAATGTCACGGGGTCAACTGTGCCAGATCCAGCGGTCAGCTCTGGTTGTAGAAGCCGGCCCGCGTCACGGGAGGCTCCGGGGTCTGCTCCTCGCCGGTGATCTCGACGTGCTCGGGCGAGAGCAGGAAGACCTTGTTGGTCACCCGCTCGATGGCACCGTGCAGACCGAAGATCAGCCCGGCCGAGAAGTCGACCAGGCGCTTGGCGTCGGCATCGTCCATGTCGGAGAGGTTCATGATGACCGGCGTGCCACCGCGGAAGGCTTCCCCGATGACGCGGGCGTCGTTGTAGGAGCGCGGGTGCACGGTCGTGATCCGGCGCAGCTCTGCGGCTGACATGCTCGTCTGGGGTACCTCTCGTGGGGCGACCGTGCGGTGCAGTGGGGTCACCTGAGCCTGGTAGTCGTGCGGCACGTCGGCCCCCAAGTCGTCGTACTCGTCGATGAACTCTTCCTGCTCGTCCTCGCCTCGATCATCAGCGAGGCCCAGGTAAAGCATGGTCTTGCGAAGCGCTCCGGCCATCGCCCTCTCTCCGTCCTCATGTCGACTGCTGGTTCCGTGCTTTGCACGCTAGCCCAGCCCCAAGAGGGGCAGGATGCGACACGCCCGGGAAAGGTCAACAGGCTCAGGGGTGAGAAACGGCACGTCCCCACCGTGCCCAGGGTCATCCGAGGGCCACGACCCCGGCGAACCGGCCCGTCGTGACGCCGTCGCGGGTCGCGAGACGGTGCGAGTAGAACCGGGGGTCCTCGAGCGTGCAGATCCCGGTCGTGACGACATCCGTGACCCCGGCTGCCCGCAGGTCGGCGACGACCCCCGCAGGCAGGTCGAGCGCGGGTGTGCCCCAGCTGGTCGTGGACGCGGTGGCCGGGCGCCGGGACGCGACCTCGTCACGCAGGTCCGCGGGCACCTCGTAGCAACGCCCGCAGGCGGAGGGTCCGACGACGGCGCGCAGCGTCGCGGGTCTCGCCCCCTGGGCGACGAGCGCCTCGAGCACGGTGCCGACGACCCCTCCGGCCAGCCCTTGACGACCCGCGTGCGCAACCCCGACCACGCCCGCGCCGGCGTCCGCGAGGAGCACCGGGACGCAGTCGGCCACGAGGACGCCCAGACCGAGTCCGGGCACGGCCGTGACGAGCGCGTCGTACTCGCCGCAGGTCTCGGCCCCGGCGCCCCGCTCGTTCCGTGCCGCCAGGTCCTCGCCCGAGAGCACGCGCACCCCGGTCCCGTGGACCTGCGTCCCGAAGACGAGGGGCGCCCCGAGCCACCGGCCGGCTGCCTCGCGGTGAGCAAGGACCCGCCCGGCGTCGTCCTGGACCCCCAGCCCGAGGTTGAGCCCGTCCCACGGCGCGGGCGAGGTCCCCCCTGCGCGGGTCGTGAACGCAGCACGCACCCCCGGCCCGAGGTCGACCTCGAGAACCGGGGGTGCGGGAAGTGCAGGATCGAGCACGGTGCTACTTGAGGAAGTCGGGGACGTCGAGCTCCTCGACCTTGCGACGGACGGGCTCCTCGTCGTAGAGACGAGGCACCTCGACCTGTGCCGACCGCTCGGCGGCGGGCTGCTCGGCGTTCTGGTTGTCCTCGGTGGGGACCACGCTGAACGTCGGGATCGCCGCCGGGTAGCCGGCAGGGGCCTGGGTCGCGCCTCCTCCGAAGGTGACCGGGACGTCGTCGGGCTCGGACGCGATGGGGACGACCGGCCGGGGCAGCGTGTGGCTGCCCGTGGTGGTCGGCACCGCGACGGGGCGCTGCGCCTGGACGGGCTGCGCTGCGGGGGCCCCCGCGAGCTGCCCAGGAGCCCGCGCGTCCTTGCGGACCTGAGGCGTGCCACCGTCGAACCCTGCGGCGATGACGGTCACGCGGACCTCGTCGCCGAGGGCGTCGTCGATCACCGCACCGAAGATGATGTTCGCCTCGGTGTGCGCGGCCTCGTGGACCAGGCGCGCGGCCTCGTTGATCTCGAACAGACCGAGGTCCGAGCCGCCCTGGATCGACAGGAGGACGCCGTGGGCGCCGTCGATGCTGGCCTCGAGCAGCGGCGAGGAGATCGCGAGCTCCGCGGCCTGGACCGCACGGTCCTCACCCCGAGCCGAGCCGATCCCCATGAGAGCGCTGCCCGCGCCCTGCATGACCGACTTGACGTCGGCGAAGTCGAGGTTGATCAGGCCCGGGGTCGTGATGAGGTCGGTGATGCCCTGGACGCCCGAGAGCAGGACCTGGTCCGCCGAGTGGAACGCGTCGAGCGCCGAGACGCTGCGGTCCGACATCGACAGGAGGCGGTCGTTCGGGATGACGATGAGGGTGTCGACCTCGTTGCGCAGGGCCTCGATCCCCTGGTCCGCCTGGACCGATCGGCGCCGACCCTCGAACGTGAAGGGGCGCGTGACGACACCCACGGTCAGGGCTCCCAGCGACCGTGCGATGCGCGCGACGACCGGCGCGCCGCCCGTGCCCGTCCCACCGCCCTCACCCGCGGTGACGAAGACCATGTCGGCGCCGCGCAGGACGTCCTCGATCTCCTCGGCATGGTCCTCGGCGGCCTTCTTGCCGACCTCGGGATCCGCACCGGCGCCCAGCCCGCGCGTGAGCTCGCGCCCGACGTCGAGCTTGACGTCCGCGTCGGACATCAGCAGCGCCTGCGCGTCGGTGTTGATGGCGATGAACTCGACGCCCTTGAGACCGACCTCGATCATCCGGTTGACGGCGTTCACGCCACCACCGCCGATGCCGACCACCTTGATCACTGCTAGGTAGTTCTGCGGAGTTGCCACGTCAATGCCTCTCGATCCTGTAGCCCTCAACCTTCACCCTCAACTAGAGGGTTATAGTTATGTCAGGTTGTGCTGTGTCGACGGTAGGTGCCCGTCCTGGTCCTATCAACGACCCGCCCGCGCGTGTCGGCGAAAACCTGCTGGGTGGGCCATGTCTCACCCCTGTCGTGCTGCCTCCGGTTCGTCGACCCTCCCACCGCGAACCCGGCGCCCGGGGACCGAACGCCGCATCCGGCCGCCACGGTCATCGGGTGATCGGCATCGTGGGGGCGGACACGTCGTAGAGCGTCACGCCCTGGTTCTCCGGCAGCGCCCTCAGGGTCTGCAGCACCTTGACCTTGAGGGCTGCGTCCTCCCCGTTGCCCCACTCGACGACCGCCCCGTCCCGCAGCGTCATCGCGACCGCGTCCTGCGTCTCCGCCGTCACCTCGGCGACCTCGGCCCGCAGCTCGGGCGGCAGCGCGTTGAGCACGATGCGCGCGGCGCGCAACGACCTGGCCCCCTCCTCGTCGAGGCTCACCCCGATCTCGGGGATCCCGTCGGGCGCCACCTCGACGGTCAGCACCTGGACGCCGTCGCGGTCGAGCAGCACGTAGGCCCCCTGGTGCGGCACCGCAGCCACGGGTTCCCGCGACTCGAGGGTCACGCTCAACCCGTCGGGCCACTCGCGCAGGATCGTGGCGTCCCGCACACCGTTGAGGGACAGGATCTGCTCGCGCAACCCGATCGTGTCGACGCGAGGCAGGGGAACCCCCGAGACCCCCGACACGATCTGCTGCACCTGCGCGACGTCGATCACGGTCCCCTCCCCCGTGATCTCGACCTTCGCAGGGTCCGTGCCGAGGACCGGGGAGAAGAGCGCCACCCAGACGACAGCCGCGACCGCCAGCACCGACGCGACCCAGACCAGGACGGTGCGCCGGACGCGGTGGCGACGCATGGCCGCCTTCTCCGCGAGCCGGTCGGCCATGCCCGTCGAGACGACCCGGTCGGTCGGACGCGCCGTCGACCTCGCGACCGGCGGGCTCCCGACCGGCCGGCTCCCCGCCGGCGGCAGCGGGACCTGTCCCGTCGCAGGACGGGCGCCGGCGGCCCGCTTCGCGGGACGTGCGGGCCTGACCGGGACGAGCTCCTGCCCCCGGAGCTCGAGGGGCTGCGTGAGGGTCTCGTCCTGCCCGGCACGGTCGGGACTCGCGTCTCGACGGGCGTCCCGGTCCTGCGCCGACCCCGCCGCAGCGGACTCCTCGACCGGCCGCCCGATCCGCTCCGCCTCGGGGCGCGCCAGCGGATCCCGCGCCCCCCGAGCCGGTCGAGGAGTCGCAGGACGCGGCCGGGACGGCGGTCGCATCAGTCCTCGGCCTCCGGGGCCGTCCCGTCGACGTCCCCGGCAGGAGCCTCCGCCAGGAGGAAGTCGAGGATCACGGCTCCGAGCTCGGTCACGTCGCCCGCACCGACCGTGAGGACCAGGTCACCGGGCTGCGCGGTCGCCGCGACGGTGCGCGCGGCCTCGACGCGGTCCTCGACACCGCGCGCGGCGCCCGGGGGCATCCGGTCCACGATCGTCCACGAGCCCGTCGCCGGGTCGAGGTCCTCGCGCGCCGCGTAGACGCCCGTCACCACGACGTCGTCCGCGAGCGCGAGCGCGTCGGCGAACTCCTGGGCGAACAGCCGCGTCCGGGAGAACAGGTGCGGCTGGAACAGGACCAGGACACGTCCGCCGGCGGCCACCGGTCGGGCCGCCGTCAGGAGCGCGGCGACCTCGGTCGGATGGTGGGCGTAGTCGTCCACGACCCGTACACCGCGGGCCTCGCCCTGCGCCTCGAACCGTCGGCCGGTGCCCAGGAACTCGCCGACCCCCGCGACGGCCTGCTCCGCGGCGACGCCCAGGAGGACGGCCGTCGCGACGGCTGCCGCAGCGTTCAGGGCATTGTGGGCGCCCGGGACCTGCAGACGCAGGTCGAACGGCCCGGTGGTCGTGGCGGCCGGAGCCTCGCCCAGCACTCCTCCCGCGACGGTGAGCCGAGCGGCGACCCCCGCGGCGCCGTCGGGCCGGACGTCCGCCAGCAGCACGTCGCTGCCCGACGACGTCCCGTACGTGACGACCTTGCCGCCCGCCGCCCGGTGGGCCTGGGCGAGCGCGAGCGCGCCCGGGTCGTCGGCGCACGCGACCAGGTGGCCGCCGGGCACGATGCGCGCCGCGAAGTCCACGAAGGCTCGCTCGAACGCCTCGCGCGACCCGTAGTGGTCCAGGTGGTCGGGCTCGACGTTCAGCACGACCGCGATGGTCGGTGCGTAGTTGAGGAACGAGCCGTCGGACTCGTCGGCCTCGGCGACCAGCACGTCGCCCGCGCCCAGCCGTCCGCCCGGGATCGCACCGTCGCTCGTGATGACCGAGCCGCCGATCGCGAACGACGGGTCGAGCCCCGCGGAGCGCAGGGTCGTCGCGATCATGGCGGACGTCGTGGTCTTGCCGTGCGCACCCGCGACCGCGACCGAGCGCCCCTGCGCCATGAGCGCGGCCAGCGCCTCCGAGCGGTGCAGCACGCGCAGTCCCGCTGCACGCGCCGCGACCAGCTCCGGGTTGTCGGCACGGACCGCGCTCGACAGGACGAGCGTGTCCGCTCCCTCGACGTTCGCGGCCGCGTGCCCGACGTGCACCGGGATCCCGTCCGCACGCAGCGCCTCGACCACTGCGCTGTCCTTCGCGTCCGACCCCTGCACGCGCACCCCGCGAGCCGCGAGCAGACGGGCCACGACCGACATGCCCGCGCCGCCGATGCCGATCAGGTGGACCGTCCCGAGGTCGGCGAGCGCGGGCGGTGCCGTCGGTGCCGTCGGTGCCGTCGGTGCCTTCGGTGCCGTCGGTGCCGTCGGTGCCTTCGGTGCCGACGAACCGTCGCCCGTCATCGCGACACCCCCGCAGCCTTCTCGACGAGGTCCGCGACGCGCGACGTCGCGTCCTGCATGCCCGCGCGCGACGCGAGCGCCGCCATGGTCCGCAGCCGCTCGACGTCGCTCACGAGGCCGGGGAGGTTCGTGGCCACCCAGGCCGAGGTGAACTCCTCGTCGTCGACCAGGATGCCGCCCCCCGCCCGCACGAGCGGTGCCGCGTTCAGACGCTGCTCGCCGTTGCCGATCGGCAGCGGCACGTACACCGCGGGGATGCCCAGGGCCGCGAGCTCGCTGACCGTCCCCGCACCCGAGCGGCACACGACCAGGTCCGCGACCGCGTACGCCAGGTGCATGGCCGACAGGTACTCGCGCACGTCGTAGCCGGGCAGGCCGCCCACGACCTCGCGCACCGCGTCGGCCTTGCCCTTGCCCGTCAGGTGCAGGACCTGCGCGCCCGTCGCGAGCACGGCGCGCGCGGCACCGGCGACCGCCTCGTTGACGCTCTGCGCACCCAGCGAACCCCCCGTGACGACCACGGTCGGTCGCGCCGGGTCGAGCCCGAGCGCGGCCGCGGCGTTGGTCCGGACCGTCGCCGCGTCGACCGAACGGTCACGGATCAGGTCCGCGATCTCCCAGCGCAGGGGCAGGCCCGTGACGATGCCGCCCTTGAGCGGCGTTCCGTCGAAGGTGACGGCCACGTACTTTGCCCATCGCGCGCCGGCGCGGTTGGCCAGGCCGGGCCTGGCGTTCTGCTCGTGGATCACGATCGGCACCCCGCGCCGGTGCGCGGCGAGGTAGGCGGGCGTCGAGACGTAGCCGCCGAAGCCCACGACGACCTCGGCCCGGGTCTCGTCGATCACTGCCCCGGCGGCCTCCACGGCCGACTTGAGCTTGCCGGGAAGCGCGACCCACTCACCGCTCGGACGCCGCGGCAGCGGCACCTTGGGCACGAAGCGCAAGGGATATCCCCGCGCCGGGACCAGGTCGGCCTCGAGGCCGCTCTCCGTCCCGAGCACCGTGACGACCGCCCCGGGGTTGCGCTCGCGCAGCTCGTCCGCCACCGCGAGCAGCGGGTTCACGTGCCCCGCCGTCCCGCCGCCCGCGAGCACCACCGAACCGAGAGAAGAACTCACCACGTACCTCGTCACCTGTCCTTGCTGTTGCTGTCGTCCCCGGAGGACCCGGGGGCCGAGACGTTCTGTGGCTGCCGCACGCCCACGGGCTCACGGCAGGGCCGGGTCATCGGGTCTGGGCGCGCCGACGCCCCGGCAGGGCTCGACGCCCCGCCTGCCCGACGACGGCGAGCGACTTGCGGACGACGCTCCCCCGGGCGGCGAACGCTTCCTTGGCACCGGGCTCGTTGCGCGCGAACGAGATCACGACACCGAGCGCCGCCATGGTCGTGATCAGCGCCGACCCGCCCGAGGAGACGAGCGGGAGCGGGACCCCGATGACCGGGATCACCCCGATGACCACGCCGATGTTGATGAACGCCTGCCCCACGATCCAGCACGCGATGCCCGCGGTCGTGATCTTGACGAACGGGTCGGGGTGGCGACGGATCACCCGGCTCATGGCCAGCCCGAGCACCGCGAACAGGGCGAGGACCAGGAGCGTGCCGAGCAGCCCGAGCTCCTCGCCGATGACCGAGAAGATGAAGTCGTTGTGGGCCTCGGGCAGGTAGCTCCACTTCTCCCGGCTCGCGCCGAGCCCGACCCCGCCGAACCCGCCCGTGCCCAGCGCCCACAGCCCGTGGACCGTCTGGTAGCACACGCTCGAGCCGGCGTTGGCGTCCGAGGTGTCGCACACGTTCGTGTAGGTCGCCAGGAACCGGTTCATGCGGTTCGCGTTCTGCTGCATCGCGACGAACCCGACCACGACCACGACGGCCGCCGTCGCCCCCGCCAGGGCGAGGAGCCGCCAGTCGACCCCTGCGACGAAGAACGCGCCCGCCACGAGGATGAGGATCACGAGCATGGTGCCCAGGTCGTGCCCGGCGAGCACGAGCCCCATGACCAGGAGCGCGCCGGGGACCGCGGGCACGATCGCGTGCTTCCACGAGCCCAGCAGGTGCTGCTTGCGCCCGAGCACGACCCCCAGCCAGACAGCGAGGGCCAGCTTGGCGGGCTCCGAGGGCTGCACGAAGAACGACCCGAAGTTGATCCAGTTCAGGTTGCCGTTGACCTCGTGGCCGAGCGGGCTGAAGATCAGGAGCTGGAGGCCCAGCGAGAAGATGAGCAACGGCCACGCGCCGTGCCGGTAGACGCTCGTGGGGAGCCTGCTCGCGACGAGCAGCACGGGCAGGCCCATGAGCGCGAACTGCGCCTGGGTCAGGAATGCGCCGTAGGGTGACTTGCCCGCAGCGATCTCCGTGATCGCCGAGCTCGAGAGCACCATGACGAGGCCGATGATCGCGAGCAGGGTGGTCGCCCCGACGAGCAGGTAGTAGCTCGTCACGGCGCTGTCCCACTGGCCGAGCCACGCGCGCTCGCTCGAGGCAGGCCTGGCGGGACGAGGACGAGGACGAGGGCGCGGCGTGCGGGTCGGCCGGGCGGTCCCGCCCCGGGCGGGGAGCCCGGTCGCCGCGGTCGCGGTCGATCGCGCGCCGGTCACGGGGCGCGAGCCGGAGGACGTCGATCCGGTCGCCCGAGGAGTCGTGCTCTTCGCGCGGGGCGTGCCCGCGGCGCCCGCCCGGGGGGAGCCCGCCGCCGAGCGCTGCGCAGGCCCGCGCCCGCTCGTCGTCTGGGCCACCGGACTACCCTCCCAGCGTGGTCTCGGCGCCCACCAGCGACCGCGCGGCCTGCGCGAACGCCTCGCCGCGTGCGGCGTACGACGAGAACTGGTCCATCGACGCGCTGGCGGGGGCGAGCAGGACGGTGTCCCCGGGGACTGCCAGGTCCCGGGCTCGTTCGACGGCGCGCTGCATCACCGTCCCAGTGTCACCGGGATCGATGCGGACCACGGGGACGTCGGGTGCGTGTCGGGCCAGTGCGCCCTCGATCGGCGCCGGGTCGGCACCGATCAGGACCACTGCGCGCAGCCGGGACGCCCGCGCACGCACGAGCTCGTCGTACGTCGCCCCCTTCGCGAGGCCGCCCGCGATCCAGACCACGGTCCCCGGCTCGTAGGCGCCGAGCGAGGCCGAGGCCGCGTGCGGGTTGGTCGCCTTCGAGTCGTCGACATAGGTCACGCCGTCGACCGTCGCGACACGCTGGATGCGGTGCGCCCCCGGGCGGAACGAGCGCAGGCCCTCGCGGACCGCCTGCGCGCTGACCCCGTGAGCACGCGCGAGGGCAGCCGCCGCGAGGGCGTCGGCGACCACGTGGACGGGGACCGTGCCCCCAGGGCCCGCGAGGTGAGCCAGGTCCGCGAACGTCGCGAGCTCCTGGGCGCTGCGGTGGCGCGCAGGGTCGTCGGGCGCGGCGTGGAACGCCCGGTCAACGAGGACGTCCTCGATGACCCCGAGCTGGGCTCGCGCCGGTGCGCCGACCGTGAACCCGATCGCACGCGCCCCCTCCTGGACGTCGGCCTCGCGCACGAGCTGCTCCGTGCACGGGTCGGCGACGTTGTAGACGCATGCCACCTGGGCCCGCTCGTAGATGCGCCCCTTGTCCGCGGCGTACGCGTCGAGCGAGCCGTGCCAGTCGAGGTGGTCGGCGGCGACGTTGAGGACGGCACCGGCCTGGACCGACATGGAGTGCGTGAAGTGCAGCTGGAAGCTCGAGAGCTCGACGGCCAGGACGTCGAGCTCGGGGTCGAGCGCGGCGGCGACCACGGGCGTGCCGACGTTGCCCACGGCCGCGGTCCGCAGACCGGCCGCGGTCAGGATCGAGGCCAGCATCTCGACCGTGGTCGTCTTGCCGTTCGTCCCGGTGACCGCGAGCCAGGGAGCGAACGCCCCGTCCGCACGCGGCACGCGCAGCGCCCAGGCCAGCTCGACCTCGCTCCACACGGGCACGCCGGCGTCGCGCGCGGCGACCAGCAGGGCCGACGACGGCGCCCACCCCGGGGAGGCCACGACCAGGTCGACCTGGCCCAGGTCCACTCCCGACTCGTCCGACGCGTCGGCGTCCGGGGCCGAACGGTCCACCGTGACGACCGAGGCCACCCTCGCCGTGTCCCGCAGCGCCTGGAGGGCCGCGCGCCCCGAGACGCCCAGCCCCGCGACCACGACCCGTGCCTGGTCCCAGGGGACCGCCAGGTCGAGCCGCGCAGGAGAGGAGGCGGACTCCTCCGGCACTAGCTGACCACCCATTCGGCGTAGAAGATCCCGAGGCCCAGTCCCGCGAACAACCCGGCGATCAACCAGAACCTGATGACGATCGTGACCTCGCCCCAGCCCGAGAGCTCGAAGTGGTGGTGCAGCGGGGCCATCTTGAAGACACGTTTGCCCGTCATCTTGAAGTACCCGATCTGGATCACGTCGGAGAGCACGATGAGGACGAACAGCCCGCCGATGATGACCGCGAGGATCTCCGTGCGGGACAGGATCGTCAGTCCGGCCAGTGCGCCGCCGAGCGCGAGGGAGCCCGTGTCGCCCATGAAGATCCTCGCGGGGCTCGCGTTCCACCACAGGAACCCGACGCACGCGCCCATGATCGCGGCAGCGACGATCGCCAGGTCCTGCGGGTCGCGGACCTCGTAGCAGCGCGGCCCCGCCGCCTCGATGACCTGGCAGCTCTGGTTGAGCTGCCAGATGCTCACGAGGATGTACGAGCCGAACACGATGATCGAGACACCCGTGGCCAGGCCGTCGAGCCCGTCCGTCAGGTTGACCGCGTTCGACCACGCCGTGATGAGGAAGTTGGCCCAGAGCACGAAGAGGATCAGACCGATCGTCGCCCCCGCGAACGCCAGGTCCAGGTTCGTGTCCCTCAGGAACGAGATGTGCGTCGAGGCAGGCGTCCGGAAGTTCTCGTTGGGGAACTGCAGCGCCAGCACCGCGAACGTGATGCCCACGATGCCCTGACCGATGATCTTGGCGCGCGGCGAGAGCCCCAGGCTCCGTTGCTTGCGGATCTTGGTGAAGTCGTCGAAGAACCCGACGAGCCCCAGCCCGGTCATGAGGAAGAGCACCAGGATCGCCGAGATGCTCGGCGTCCGTGGCGTCTCCGACACGATCGAGGAGACGACGTAGGACATCGCCCAGCCGATCAGGGTCGCGCCGATGATGACGACCCCACCCATGGTGGGCGTCCCACGCTTGGTGAAGTGCGCCGTCGGGCCGTCCTGACGGACGAACTGACCGTAGTTGCGCCGGATCAGGAACTTGATGAACAGCGGGGTGCCCAGGAGCGCCACGAGCAGCGAGACGCACGCAGAGACGAGGATCGCGATCATGCGCGCACCTCGCCCGCGAGCTCGTCGCCCAGACGCCACAGGCCCGAGCCGTTCGAGGACTTCACCAGGACCACGTCGCCGGGCAGGAGCTCGTCGCGCAGCAGCGCGGTGGCCGCCTCGACGTCAGGTACGAACCGCGTCTCATCGCCCCAGGACCCCTCTTGGGTGGCGCCGTCGTGGATGCCGCCGGCACCGTCACCGACCACGACGAGCAGCTTGATGTTCAATCGGACCACGAGACGGCCGATCTCGTCGTGAGCGGCGCGCGAGTCGGCCCCGAGTTCCAGCATCTCGCCCAGGACCGCGACCGACCGTCGCTCGCGCCCCGCCATGACCGCGAGGGCCTTGAGAGCAGCGCGCATCGAGTCGGGGTTCGCGTTGTAGGAGTCGTCGATCACCGTGATGCCGTCAGGACGCTGCGTGACGGCCATGCGGTGCGGGCTGATCGCGGTCGCCTCGGCCAGGCCGGCCGCGACGGTCGCCGCGTCCAGCCCCACCTGGATCGCCGCGGCGGCTGCCGCGAGCGCGTTGGAGATGTGGTGCTCGCCCACGAGACGGAGCTGGACCGGGTGGGTGACCGGCTCCTCCCCGCGCACGCGGAGGTCGAACGACGCGCAGCCCGAGCGGTCCATGCCGATGTTCTCCGCGCGCACGTCCGCTGCCGGGATGGTCCCGAACGTCACGACCGGACCGGGCGCGACCTCGGCCATCGCGACGACGCGCAGGTCGTCGGCGTTGAGCACCGCGGTACCGCCCGGGGCGAGCCCTGTGACGATCTCGGACTTGGCCGTGGCCACGGCCTCGATCCCTCCGAACTCGCCCAGGTGGGCGCTGCCCACCGCGAGGACGACCGAGACGTCGGGGGGCGCGATCTGCGTCAGGTACGTCAGGTGGCCCAGGCCGCTGGCCCCCATCTCGAGGACGAGGAAGCGGGTCGAGGCGTCCGCCTCGAGCACCGTGAGCGGCAGGCCGATCTCGTTGTTGAACGATCCGCGCGGCACCACGGTCTGTCCGTGCGGCGTCAGGAGCTGCCCCAGGAGGTCCTTCGTGGTGGTCTTGCCGACCGAGCCCGTGATGCCGACGACCCGGAGGTCCCCGGCCTCGCGCAGCCGGCGCAGGACCTCGCGTGCGAGGGCCCCGAGCGCGGCCTGGACGTCCTCCACCACGACCGCGGGGGCCTCGACGTCACGGGCCGCAAGGACGAGCGCCGCCCCGTTGCCGACAGCGACGGGGACGTAGTCGTGCCCGTCGACGTGCTCACCGGGCAGCGCCACGAAGAGCGCACCGGGTCCCGCGAGCCGGGAGTCGATGACGACCGAGCCGGTCACCCTCACGTCCGGGTCGGCGGCGAGCCGCCCTCCGGTCGCTGCGGCGACCTCCGCCGCAGTCAGCTCGATCATGCTCCGTGCTCCTTCGTCGTCTCGTCGCGCTCGGCCAGTGCGGCCCGCGCCTCCACCCTGTCGTCCAGGGCGTGGTCCACCCCGGCGATCTCCTGCCAGACCTCGTGGCCCCGGCCGGCGATCAGCACCGTGTCCTGCGGGCCGGCCTCCCGGATCGTGTCACGGATCGCGGCGGCCCGGGGGGCGACCTCGGTCACGGTGCGCGTGCCCGTCCCGTCCGCGTCCGTGGCACCCGACGCTCCGTGGGCCGCGTCCCGGGCGGCGAGCGCCCCGGCGAGCACCTCGGCACGGATCGCTGCCGGGTCCTCGCCGTGCGGGTCGTCATCGGTCACGACGACGACGTCGGCGCCCTCGACAGCGACCGCCCCCATGCTGGGGCGCTTGCCCTTGTCCCGGTCTCCCGTGGCACCGAACACCACGTGCAGGCGGCCCTCGGTCGTCGGACGCAGCGCCGCCAGTGCCAGCGAGAGCGCGTCGGTGTTGTGCGCGAAGTCCACCACGACGCGCGGGGACGTGCCCACGACCTCCATGCGTCCCGGGACGGCCGCGCTGACGCCGCCCGCGGCCTCGAGCGCGGCACGCACGTCCCGCAGGTCCGCCCCCGCCTCCAGGACCATGGCGAGCGCGAGCGCGGCGTTGGCGACGTTGAAGCCCCCGGGCAGCGC
Source organism: uncultured Actinomycetota bacterium (assembly GCA_963782165.1). Lineage (GTDB taxonomy): Bacteria > Actinomycetota > Actinomycetes > Actinomycetales > Cellulomonadaceae > Oerskovia. The sequence goes on along the minus strand of CAWAIO010000006.1, from coordinate 1,741,392 downwards.
CGTCGTCGTGCGGATCTCCCGACCGTCGCGGTGCCGCAGCGTGAACGCGCTGCCGGCCGCTTCCTCGGCCACCACGTCGACGACCGTCCAGTCCGCGTCCGCCCCGGCGTCCGCGACCGCGAGCGTCGCGACGGGGACCGTCGCGACCTCGGTCATGCGACGGCCCCAGGCGTCGTCCACGACGATCACCGCCCGACGGGCGTGCTCGGGGGTGAACAGGGCCGCCTTGGCGTCGAAGTACTCCTGGAGGTCGCCGTGGAAGTCGAGGTGGTCCTGGCTCAGGTTCGTGAAGCCCGCCACGTCGAACACGAAGCCGTCGACCCGGTGCATCGCCAGGGCGTGCGAGGAGACCTCCATCGCGAGCGTGCTCACGCCGTCCTCGCGCATGGTGGCCAGGAGCGCCTGCAGGTCGGCGGCCTCCGGCGTGGTGAGCCGGCTCGGGAGCACCCGGTCGCCCGAGCGCATCTCGACCGTGCCGATCAGCCCGCCCGTCCAGCCCAGCGCGCGCAGGACGTGGTCGATCAGGTATGTCGTCGTGGTCTTGCCGTTGGTGCCCGTCACGGCGAACGTCGTCAGGTGCTCGGCCGGGGCCCCGTAGACCCAGGCGGCGACCCGCCCCAGGAGGTTGCGGGGGTCGTCGGTCACGAGGACCGGGACCCGGCGCTCGCCCGCCTCGTCGAGGAGGAGGGCCCCGCGCGGGTCCGTCAGGACCGCCCGGGCACCGCGGTCGATCGCGCCGCTCGCGAAGCTCGCGCCGTGCGTGCTCGCACCGGGCAGCGCGACGAAGAGGTCACCGTCGGCAACCACGCGGTTGTCCGAGGCGACCGACCAGATCTCGACGCCCGCGAGCGCGCCGGGATCGGCGTCGGGGGCCGTTCGTCCGGTGCCGACCGTGAGCTCGAAGGTGGTCGCGAGGTCCTGAGCGGAGTGGTGTGCGGACGTGGTGGGGCGAAGACGGTCGATCGGGGATGTCACGAGTAGAACTTACCGTGCATCACGGTCCCGACCGGTCGGCTGGTAGGCCCGGACCCGGTACTTCACGGGACCTTCACGCGTGGCCGCGGCAGGGTACGCGCAACTCCCGCCGCCTGGCGCGGAAGGCCGGTGCGACCCGCCGGTGACGCCTCGAGCGCTCGCGCGGGCCGGGCGCGCGGGGTGAGCGCGCGGGCCCGACGGCGGGCCCGGGCTGGGAGCGCCCGTCACCAGGTCGTCGGGTACGGCGCCTCGACGACCGAGCTCGGGGGCACGTTCCGGTTCTGGAGCGTGAAGCTCATCAGGTCCTTGAACACCGGCGCCGCGACCATGCCGCCGAAGATGCTGGTCCGAGGGTTCTTGAGGAAGACCGCGACCGTGTACTGCGGGTCGTCCGCGGGGGCGACGCCGATGAACGACGCCATGATGTCGGTCAGGCCACCGCCAGCACCGACCTCCTCGGCCGTGCCCGTCTTGCCCGCGACCCGGTAGCCCGGGATCCCGGCCTCGGTGCCCGAACCCTCCTCGACGACGGCCTCCATCATGTGCAGGACCTGGTCCGCGGTCGACTCCGAGACGACCTGCGTGGTCTCTCGCTCGGGAGCCGGGACGAACACGCCGTCGGGGCCCGTCGTCCCCTTGAGCAGCGTGGGCGCGACCCGCACGCCGCCGTTCGCGATCGTGGAGAAGACGCTCGTGGCCTGCATCGCGTTCACGGCGATCCCCTGCCCGAACAGGACCTCGTACTGCTTGCGCCCGTCCCATTCCGAGGACGGTGCGAGCAGCCCCGCCGACTCCCCGGGGAGCCCCAGGCCCGTCTTGGCCCCGAAGCCGAACGCGCGCAGGTAGTCCTCGCGCTGCTGCTTGGGAAGGTCCTGCCCGACCATGACCGTCCCCGTGTTCGAGGACTGCGCGAGGATGCCGGCAAGGGTCATGCGCTCCATGGCGTGCGGGTGCGAGTCCCTGAAGGACTGCCCGTTGGCGGTCGTGTAGGTGTCGTTGACCTCGTACTGGCTCGCCGGGGTCGCCAGACCTTCCTCGATCGCGGCAGCCATGGTGATGACCTTGCCCGTCGAGCCCGGTGCGAACACGTCCTTGACCGCGCGGCTGCCGTCCGCGACACGCGCGTCCGAGCGGTCGTTCGGGTCGATCGCGCCCGAGTCGGCGAGCGCGAGGACCTCCTGGGTCTTCACGTCCTGCACCACCGCGATCGCGTAGTCGGCCCCCGTCTCGGCCACGGCCTTGTCGACCGCGTCCTGAGCCTTCCAGCCGATGTCCCGCACCAGGGTCAGTGCGACCGAGGACCCCGGGACGGCCTCGACCGTCTCCTGCGTGCCCCCGGGGATCCGGACACCGCCCGCTCCGCCCGCCCTCTCGAAGCTCTCGCTGCCCGGCGTGCCCGTGAGGAGCTCGTCGTACGCCGCCTCGATCCCACCTCGACCGATCACGTTCTCGGTCGTCGCGTCCTCGCCCACGTACCCGACGATGTTGCCCGCCGTGGTCCCCGCGGGATAGGTCCGGGTCGTCGTGATCCGCGTGCTGATGTAGGCCGAGACCCCCAGCTCGGCGATCTGCCGCTGGACCTCCGGCACCACGCCCTTGGCCAGGATCACGTTCCGGTTGACCCGTCCGTTGGTCCCGCTGAGCTCGGCCGCAAGCTCCGGGGCCGACCGGTCCAGGATCGGCGCGAGCAGCTTGGCCAGCCCGACGGCCCCGTTCTCCTCGACCACCTTGCCGTCGATCGTGTGCCGCTTCGAGGGGACGAAGTTCGGGATCGTCTCCTGGTCCGCCGAGACGGTGTACCGGTCGATCGACGTGGCGAGGACCACGCCGTCGGCGTCCGTGATGTCGCCGCGGTGCGCGAGGGTCACGTGGGACTGGGTACGCGTCGCCTCCGCGTGGCGGGCGAGGTCCGGACCGATGATGACCTGGACGTACACGAGGCGCCCGGCGAAGAACAGCAGGACCAGGAGCGCGACGGCCATGACCCAGCGCTGCCGCTTCTCCGGGCGGGCAGGGCTGGGGGCCGTCGCGGCAGCGGGCCGCCCGACGCCTCGCCCGCCGCCGGGGCGCGGCGTGAGGGCGGACTCCCGGGTGGGGGTCTTGGCGGCCCGGGACGCCGTCGGGGCGACCTTGCGGGTCGCACGTGCCGTGCTCGTCGTCGGGGCCGTGGTGGTCGTGCGTGCCGTGCCCGTCCGGCTGCTCGCGGGGGCTCCTCCCCGGGCCCCTGTGCTCGACGCCGCCCGAGGAGCGGTCGCGCTGCGGGGCGCCCCCGTACCCGTCGAGCCCCGCGAGGCGCCGCGCGCGGTGGCGGAGGTGACCCGGCCGGCGCCTTGCCGGTTCGCGCCGACAGGCTGCGCACCCGCCGTACGGGACGCACCCGCCGTACGGGACGACGCGGAAGGACCCGGCGAGCTGTCACCGGTCCTGCGCCCCGTCCCACCGGTCACGGCGTGCTTCCCGCCTCCGGGGCGCCGATGACCGCACCGTCGGAGAGCCGCAGCATCGTGGGTGCGTCCGACTCGACCATCCCGAGCGCGACCGCACGCTCCGGCAGCGACGTCTGGGCAGCCTGGAGCTGCGCGTCGAGAGCCTGCGTGTCCTGCTCGAGCACACCCGCCTCCGTCCGGAGCGTCGACATCTGGTACGAACCGTTCGCCATCGTGGTGTTCAACAGCAAAGCACCCAGGAGCGCTGCAGCGAGGATCGACATGCACAGGACCAGGAACGGAATGCGGGAGCGGACCTGGAGCGGCGCGCGGACCGCCTGGAGCCGCGGCCGCGAGGAGCGACCCGGGGCACCTCCTGGGAGTGCGGTGAGCGACGCGCGCCGGGCAGGCGCGGGGGCCGGCGTCGACAGCGGACGCGCCGCGGCCTGTCGTGAGCTCATGAGTGCTTCTCCCCTCGGTGGCGATGACGCAGGTGGTCGGGTGTGGGACGTAGCCGCTCCGCGGCGCGCAGACGCACCGACGCGGAGCGCGGGTTGTGCTCGAGCTCGTCGGCCGGCGCCTCTTCGGCACCACGGACGAGCAGCTTCAGGTACGGCTTGTGGGTCTCCGGTTCGACCGGCAGGCCCGCCGGTGCGCTCGACGTCGCGCCCCGCGCCAGCTCGCGCTTGACGATGCGGTCCTCGAGCGACTGGTACGACTCGACGACGATCCGCCCGCCGACGGCGAGCGCCTCGACAGCCGCCGGAACCGCGCGCTCGAGCACCTCGAGCTCGCCGTTGACCTCGATGCGCAGCGCCTGGAAGGTGCGCTTGGCGGGGTTGCCGCCCGTCTTGCGGGTTGCGGCGGGGATGTTGGCGCGCACCAGGTCCACGAGGGCCGCGCTGCGGGTCCACGGCTCGATCTCGCGCCGACGGATCACGGCACGGGCGATGCGCTGCGCGAACCGCTCCTCGCCGTACTCCCGCAGGATCCGGACCAGGTCGCGTTCGTCGTAGGTGTTGAGGACGTCGGCCGCCGTGAGCCCCGTCGTCGCGTCCATGCGCATGTCGAGCGGGGCGTCGTGGGCGTAGGAGAACCCGCGCTCCGACTCGTCGATCTGCAGCGACGAGACTCCCAGGTCCATCAGCACGCCCTGGACCGCAGGCAGGCCGAGATCTGCGATCACGTCGCCGATCTCGTCGTAGACGGCGTGCACGGCCTGGAAGCGGTCACCGAAGCGCGCGAGCCGTTCGGACGCCAGCGAGATGGCCTGCGTGTCGCGGTCGATGCCGATCACCCGGGCCGTCGGGATCTGCTCCAGGACGGCCTCGGTGTGCCCGCCCATGCCGAGCGTGCAGTCGACCAGGACCGAGCCCGGCGCCGCGAGGGCGGGGGCGAGGAGGTCGACGCAGCGTTGGAGGAGCACCGGGACGTGCCGGTCCTCCGCTCCCGTTCCTGACGTGCTGCGAGGTGTGGACATGACGCCTCCTTCCTGGTCGGTGCTCGTCGTGCGGCTCGTGAGGTGATGCATGGTGGTCGCTGTCTGCCTGTCGTGCGTCGTGCTGGTGAGGCGGTTCTGCGCCGCCGGGCCAGGTCTCCCACCGCGTCCGTTCTGGCACCGGGGAAGTGTGCCAGACCGGGCGGGAGGAGGCCTCGTCCTGCGGAGCGTCAGGTCGTCGTCGTGCGGCTCGTCATGTCGTCGTGCGGCGCACGGCGTGTGCTGGTCGTGACATCCGTCAGAAGCGGAGGGAGGGGAGCACCTCCTCCGCCGTGGTGGCGTACCCGGCCTCCTGCTCGGCGAGGTAGGTCGTCCAGGCCGTGGCGTCCCAGATCTCCACGCGGGTGCCGGCACCGATCACGGCGACCTCCCGGTCAAGCCCTGCGTACGCCCGCAGAGGGGCCGGGATGGAGATCCGTCCCTGCTTGTCCGGGATCTCGTCGCTCGCGCCCGAGAGGAAGACCCGGAGATAGTCCCGGGCCTGCTTGCTCGTGACGGGGGCCTGGCGGATCTGGTCGTACATGCGTCGGAACTCGTCCATGGGCAGGAGGAAGAGGCAGTGCTCCTGCCCCCTGGTCATCACCAGCCCGGGCGCGAGCTGGCTGCGGAACTTCGCCGGGAGGATGAGCCGCCCCTTGTCGTCCAGACGGGGTGTGTAGGTGCCGAGGAGCAGGCTCGGGGAACCGCTGAACAACTCGCTCATCCGCCGCACCCTCCCCTCCTGCTCCCACTTCCTCCACAGTACTCCACATGCCTCCACCCGGCCCGGGATATCACCGCCAATTCACCCCTCTTCGCATAATCTCCGCAGGTCAGGCGGTGGAGGACACGGTGGGGACCTCGCACGCGGCGACAGCGCCCACCTCGTCGTTTCGGCACGTTCGCCCGTCTCGTCCACCTCGCGAACGGCGTCCTCGTGCATGTCGCGATCCGGACGGGGAGGAGAGTGGGGACAATGGTCAACTAGGCTTGCCAGTCCGCACACCGAGCGTGGCCAACGGAGGTTTCTCGTGCTCACCGACTACACCTCTCCCCCGTCCCGTGACGGCCTGGACCCCCTCGGCGAGCTCGTCGAGGCGACAGGTCGGATCCGCTCCCGGATCGAGTCGGTGATCTCCGGACGGCCGGAGCTCGTCCACCTCACGGTCGCGGTGCTCCTCGCGGAAGGTCACCTCCTGCTCGAGGACGTTCCCGGGGTCGGCAAGACGACGCTCGCCAAGGCGCTCGCACGCACCATCGACTGCCACGTCGGGCGCATCCAGTTCACGCCCGACCTGCTTCCGAGCGACCTCACGGGCGTCAGCATCTACCGGACGCAGACGCACGACTTCGAGTTCCGCCCCGGACCCGTCTTCTCCAACATCGTGATCGGCGACGAGATCAACCGTGCGTCCCCCAAGACGCAGTCGGCCCTCCTGGAGTGCATGGAGGAGGGGCAGACGACGGTCGACGGCACGACCCACCCGCTCCCCCGCCCGTTCCTCGTGGTCGCGACGCAGAACCCTGTCGAGATGGAGGGGACGTATCCGCTGCCCGAGGCTCAGCGCGACCGCTTCATGGCGCGCCTCACGGTCGGCTACCCGGACGTCGAGGCCGAGCTCGAGATGCTCGACCGCCAGGAGTCGGACACCCCGCTCGAGCACATCGATCCCGTCGTGGACGGACCGACGATCCTGCGTTTCGCGCAGGTCGCTCGCTCGGTCTACGCGTCGCCCGCCGTCAAGAGGTACGTGCTCGCCCTGGTCACCCAGACGCGCGAGCACCCCGGCCTCAAGCTCGGCGCCTCGCCCCGCACGTCCCTCCAGCTGCTCCGCGCAGCCAAGGCGGTCGCTGCCATGGCGGGCCGTGACCATGTCCTGCCGGACGACGTCCAGCTCCTCGCCCAGCCGGTCCTGGCGCACCGGCTGATCCTGTCCACCGAGTCCCGCCTGGCCGGCCGCACCGCCGCCCACGTCGTGGCGTCGATCGTCGAGCGCACGCCGATCCCCGCCTACACCTCGACGGACAGCCGCTGACATGCCGGGCGCCCGCACGCCACCACGGCGACCGCGAGGCCTCGCCCGGGTACGGCCCACCGTCCGGGGCAACGCCGTCCTCGGCGCGAGCGTCGTGCTGATCGCCGTCGGCTCCGCCCTCGGGCTGCGTGACGTCGTGGGGCTCGGGGCCGCCGCCGCCCTCGCGGTCCTCTCGTCCTGGGTGTGGATGGCCGTGCGTCGTATCGATCGCGGTCGCGGCGCCCTCCAGGTCGGCCGGAAGGTCGAACCCGACCCCGCGGTCCGCGGGAGCCAGGTCACCACCCGGCTCGTCGTCGGACCCGTCCAGCCGACAGCGACCGCGCTCGGGCGGCTCGCCCGCCTGCAGATCAGCGAGCAGGCCGCCGGGGAGCTCTGCGAGCAGGACGCGCTGCGCGCACAGGTCGTGACACATCCCGACCGGATCGCGGTGCGCTACCGGCTGCGCCCCCAGCACCGTGGACGCTGGGCTCTCGGCCCCGTGCTGACGAGCCGTGTCGACGTGTTCGGCCTCGTGCGTGCGGCCCAGCCCCTGGGCGCTCCGAGCACCGTCACGGTCTGGCCCCGCACGACCGAGCTCTCGGTACGTGGTGCGCGCGCCTTCGGAGAGTTCGCGCGATCGGCGCACGGCGCGCGGACGTCGTCGAGCGACGACAGCGTGCTGCGCGACTACGTCGCCGGCGACGACCCCCGCCGCGTGCACTGGGCGAGCGCTGCCCGCCGTGGACAGCTCATGGTCCGCACCGACGAGAGCGCCGGGATGCCGCCCGTGACCGTGCTCCTCGACCGCTCGACCCTTGCCCCACCAGGGACAGCGCGTTCCACGCCGGCAGCCGAGGACGGGGAGTGGGCCGTCGAGGCCGCAGCGTCCGTCGCGATCTCGTTGCTGACCGCCGGTCATCCCGTCCGCCTCGTCGCCTCGACGGGCGCACCCGCGGTCGAGACCATCCCGTACTCGCCCGGGCGCCGCTCCGAGGGGACGTCTCAGCTCCTCGACCAGACCGTCGATCTCCAGGGCCACTCGAGCCGGCGCGACGCCGAGGCCGGGCTCACGGCGACCGCCGACGCGCTGCGCAGCACCAGGCGTCCCGCGGAGCTGACCGTCGCCATCCTTGCCCCCCTGGGACCGCTCGCCCGGCAGGCAGTCGCAGCGATGGCGGGCGACGGCAACCACTGGGCGTTCGTCGTCGGGCCCCCCGCCTCGCCCGAGCTCGACGAGTCCCTGGGCGTGCTGCGCGCGACGGGCTGGCACGCCGTGCACGTCGACCCTCGGCTCACATCGATCGACCAGGCCTGGGACAGGCTCATGGAGGAGCACCGGTGACCACCCCGACCGTCAGCACCCGGCGCGCCGACCTGTCGCGGACCGCGGCCACCACGGCCCTGGTCCTCGTCGCGACCGTGGCGTCGTTCCACGCCCTGACCGTGCTGATCGAACCTGGGCCGTGGCCCCGCACCGGCACCTCCTTTCTGCTGGTGCTCGGGCTGGTCACCTGGGTGACCCGCGCTCTCCTCGAGTCGCGGCCCTCCGCGCAGGCCGCACGCGCCCGCTCGCTCGTCCCCACCCTCGTCGGACTGCTCGTCGGCGCCTGGGGGCTGCTGGCTCTCTTCGGAGGGGTCACCTCCAGGGGGATCGACCTGGCGATCAGCAGCGCGAGCCTCGACCGGGTGCTCGCTCGCTTCGCGGCCGGTCGACAGCTCATCGCCACCGAGACCTCACCGATCGAACCGTCGTTCCCCCTCGTCCTCATCGCGGTCGGCGGTGCCGCGCTCGTCTTCCTCCTGACCGACCTGATAGCGGGCGGTCTCCGGCTGCCCGCCGCCGCCGGCCTGCCCCTCCTGGCCCTGTGGATCCCGCCGTTGGTCATCGAGGGATCGGTCCCGCCCCTCGTCTTCGTCGTCACCGTCATGGCCCTGCTCCTGCTCGTCGCCGTCGACAACCCGCATCGCGCAGTCCGCCGGACTGCGACCTCCCCCTCGAGTGCGCAATCCGCCGACCGCGCCACCCGTGCGCTGCGCGCGAGCACCACGCTCGCCGCAACCCTCGCGATCGCCCTCGTCGCCCTCGTCGCCGGCTCCGCCGCCGGCGCGCTCCCCCAGATCGTCCGGTCACCATGGACCGCCTTCTTCACGAGTGCGGGCCCCACGGTCCGTCTGGCCAGCGACCTCGACATGGAGAGCAACCTCACGGCCCGCTCGGAAGAGGTCGCCCTGACCTACGAGTTCCCCCAGGACCGTGCCGCAGACGTCAGCAGCACCGACGTCGGCCCCCTGAGGATGTTCACCCTGACCGGGTTCGACGGGCGCAACTGGCGACGCGGTGACGCACGGCAGGGCCCGCAGGTCAAGGAGTCGAACATCCTGTGGCCCGACGACGCGGGGATCGGCAGCGGCGGCGAGCCCCGCCAGGTCGACGTCACGCTCCGGACCTTGCGGGACGAGAGGCTCGTCCTGCCGACCGAACCTCGAACGGTCACCGCCCCTGGCGAGTGGTTCTACGACGACGCCCGCGACGAGGTGACGGGCGACCAGGCGACCGAGCCTGGCATGGAGTACTCCTTCGTCGTCCACCCGCGCGACCTGACCGCCCAGGCTCTGCGCGCCAGCGAGGGTGGCGACCTCGACGACCCGAACCTGCTCGAGGTCCCGGCGTCCTCTCACGAGGAGGACATCCGCACCCTCGCCGCCGAGATCACCGCTGACACGAACAACCGCTACGACGCGGCCGTCGCGCTGCAGGCCTACTTCCGCGACGGGAGCCGGTTCACCTACTCGACAGAGGTACCAGACGGTGAGACCGACGACACGGTGTGGAACTTCCTGCAGGATCGGCAGGGCTACTGCGTGCAGTTCGCGACCTCGATGACGATGATGGCCCGATCCATCGGGATCCCCGCGCGCATGGCCGTGGGCTTCCTGCCCGGCGAACGGACGACCGACAACCTCTTCGAGGTCACCGGCAAGGACTCGCACGCATGGCCCGAGCTCTACTTCCCGGGTCAGGGCTGGGTGCGCTTCGAGCCGACACCGGCCGTCCAGGCAGGCCCGGTCCCCTCCTGGGCAGACCCTCTCCTCGCCGCCAACAACGCGCCGGCACCAGCCGACCCGGGCGAGGTCCCGACGAACGCCGCGACCCCGGACGCGCCCACCACCACGGCGCCCACGACGGGGGTGGCTCCTGGCGTCAGCGGCGAGGCCGGCACCGCGCAGGACGGCGGGCAGCGGACCTGGATCATCGGCGGGAGCGCTCTTGTCGTGCTTCTGGCGCTCTCAGCACTCGCATGGCTGGTCGCACGCCGTCGTACCGCACCGGACCCCACCCCGGACGTCGAGAGCACCTGGGCCGAGCTCACCGAGCAGCTTGCGGCCCTGGACATCCGTTGGCCTGCCTCGACGACGCTGCGCAGCGTGCCGACGCGCGTGGTCGCTCAGGTGGTCGCCCGCACGGGAAGACAGCTCCCTGTGGCGACGACGGACGCCCTGGTGGCTCTCACGTCAGCCGTCGAGGCCGAGCGCTACGCCCGCACCTGGCAGTCTCCCGCGCCGGAGACGCTCACCTCGCTGCTCGAGCAGGTGGTCTCCGGTGTCCGTGAAGAACTCAGCGACCGCCCTGCTCACGTCGACGGTCCCAGCGCTCTTCCAGTCGGGTGAGGAATCCCTGACTGGGAGGTGAGGTCTTGGTCGTCCCGCGGGGCGGGGTGACCTTCCCGTCTCCGTCGACGACGCCCACCGGGCCGCTCGCGCGCTTGCGCGGGGCCGAGAAGGCGAACGCCACGCCCGCGAACATGACGACGAACCCCGCGACGCCGAGCCAGGGGTTGGCTGTCGCCGCACCCACGACCAGGAGAAGGAGTCCGCCGACCACGCCGATCCCGGCCGCGACGTAGCGCAGACCGGACTTGCGGGGCGTGGACTGAAGCGTCGTCGCCAACCGCGGATCATCCGAGGTCAGCGCTCTTTCCATCTGTTCCAGTACGCGCTGCTCGTACTCAGACAGAGGCATGGGCACCCCCGGGTGTCAGCAGTTGAAGTGTGTCCCTCTCAGGATAGATCGACATCTGCCCTGGTGGTAGTCGAGCGCCGACGGGTGGACGCGGGACCGATGGAATTCACCCCGAAACGGTCACGGATCCGGTCGAGCGTCTCCTCGGCAACGCGCCGCGACCCCGCTTCCTCCTGGACGGCCTCGTCGAGCGTGGGCTGAAGCACCGACACGCTCCGGCGCTCGAGGTTCTCCGCCCGCACCCCGACGAGCCGTACCGGGAGCCCTTGCCGGTCGACCGACTCCACGAGCTCGCGCGCCACCTGGTGGATCTCCTGCGCGACGTCCGTCGGGGCGCGCAGCGTCCTCGAGCGCGTGAGGGTCCGGAAGTCGGACGTGCGGACCTTGACGCTGACGGTCCGCGCCACGAACCCCTGGTGGCGCAGCCGCGCGGCACAGCGGTCGGCGAGCCCCAGCAGGGCCGAGCCGATCACCGAGAAGTCGTACAGGTCGTGCTCGAAGGTGGTCTCCGCGCCGATGCTCCGTTCTGCGCGACCGGGCTCGACCGGACGCGGGTCCCTGCCCCACGCGAGATCGTGGAGGTGCGCGCCCGCAGCCTTGCCCACGGCCGCCTGCACCGCCGAGACCTCGGTGTCTGCGAGCTCCGCGACGGTCGTGATGCCCCAGCCGGCGAGCAGCTTCTCCGTCCGCTCGCCCACACCCCACAGCGCGCCGACCGGCAGGGTGCGCAGGAACGGCACGGTCGCGGCGGCAGGGACGAGCATCATGCCGTCCGGCTTGGCGTGCGTCGACGCGAGCTTCGCGACGAACTTGGTCGTGGCGATCCCCACCGAGCACGTGATGCCCACCTCGGCGTGCACCCGCTCCCGAAGATCCCTGGCGATCGCCGTGGGCGGACCGAGCCGACGGCGGGCCCCGCTGACGTCGAGGAACGCCTCGTCGATGCTGATCTGCTCGACGAGCGCCGTGATCTCGTGGACGATCTCCATCACGGCACGCGAGGCCTCCTGGTACGCCCGATGGTCCGGGGGGAGCACGACGGCCTGCGGGCACAACCTCCGGGCGAGAGCCATGGGCATGGCCGAGTGGACGCCGAAGGCACGCGCCTCGTACGTCGCTGCGAGGACGACGCTACGCTCCGCCCCGCCGACGACGACGGGTCGCCCGACCAGCTCTGGCCGGCGGCGGAGCTCGACCGAGGCGAAGAAGGCGTCCATGTCGACGTGCAGGACGGAGCAGCCGGTCTCGTCCGTCCCCCAGTCCCGGTGCGCCTGGGCGGAACGCGGGCCGCGGCTCACCGGACCCTCGTTCGCTCGCGAGCACGCCAGCTCGTCACGAGGCCACGACCCGGAGCGTCGGATGCCGCACGAACCCGGCGTCCGGGTCGATGATCATCGCGACCTCGTCGCGGAAGTCCTCGGCACAGACCATGATCTCCTCGGCACGACGAGGGTCGACCGCGTCGAACCTCCCGGCATCCACCGCGGCACGGATCCGCGCCCCGCCCGCGAAGTAGACCGACCACGCCGCCAGGCCGGGCTCGACGACGGCGAGGAGGTCCCAGACCGAGCGGGCCCGAGAGCGAGAGGAGGGCTTGCCGCGCAGCGCGACGACCGCCGCGGCAGCGCGCAGCGCCCCCAGGTGGGCGTGGACGAACCGCTCTGCGGGGTCCGCCGCGAGGTTTGCTGCGATGATCTCGGCATCAGCCCGCGCGAGGAGCCGAGCGACGTCAGGAGCGACCGCACCCGGCGAGACCCTGTGCTGCGTAGTCATCTCAACACCTCCGAAGTCAACTATCGAACACCTGTTCGAGGAAAGTCAATCCGTCCGGGCGGCCGTCTCCCGTCGGACGCCGACCCCGCGACACGATGCCCCTACGGTGGACCCATGCCTCGCAAGTCCTCCCGACGGACCTCCCGTCGCACCTCAGCATCCTCCTCGACACCCACAGAGCCGTCCCCTTCCTCTCGACGGACCCGAGGAGGCACCCGTCCGCGCGGCGCGGAGACCGTTCACGAGCTCCCGGCGGGCGAGATCCCGACCTCGACCGGGACGGCCGAGCTGGTGCCCGACCCGGACGGCAGCACGGGCGTCACGCTCATGGTCAACGGCGTGCCCAGCTCCCACCTGGACCTCGCCGACCCCGGCCTCCTGACGTTCGAGTACATGCAGCAGATGGCTGCGGTCCTGGGGACCCTCCCGGCGGGGCCGCTGCGCGTCCTGCACCTGGGGGCCGCAGGGTGCACGCTCGCACGCTACGTCGAGCACGAGCGACCGGACTCCCGCCAGATCGCGGTGGACCTCGACGCCGACCTCGTCGCCCGCGTCCGCGAGTGGTTCGCCCTCCCCCGCGCACCCCGGCTCCGGCTGCGCGCCGGGGACGCACGCGCCGAGCTCGCGACGCTGCCGGACGCGAGCCTCGACGTCGTCGTGCGCGACGTGTTCGCGGGCGACTCCACCCCCGCGCACGTCACGACCGTCGGCTTCGTCCGCGAGGCGCTGCGCGTCCTGCGCCCTGGCGGGCTGTACCTCGCCAACTGCGCGGACCGTCCTCCGCTCGCACTGGTCCGCAGGGAGCTCGCGACCGCGGTCGCGGCGCTCGGCGGGCTCCCGACGAGAGCCCGCGCGCAGGACGGGGTCGGCCTGATCGCCGAGCCCGGGCAGCTCAAGGGGCGCCGCTACGGGAACCTCGTCCTCGTCGTCGTGCGCCCCGTCGACGACGCGGTCGTCGGCGACGCGGACCGAGCATCACCCGACGACCCGGCCGACCCGGTCGGTGAGGCCACGCCGTCCGGGCTCGACTCCCCAGGCCTTGCGCGTGCGCTGCGCAGCCTGCCCGTCCCCGCCACGCTGCTCACCGGGGACGAGGTGCGACGCTTCACGGGGACGGCCGTGCCGCTCGAGGACGACGCCCCGCTCCCCGCGCCCGACGGCGCCACCCACCCGGGTGCGCCCACCGCGGTCCCGCGCGACGCCGTCGGGCCTGGGACCACATGACACCGGAGGCCGCACCCCGTGAGGGGTGCGGCCTCCGGCACCGGCTCGCGAGAGCCGGGAGAAGATCAGGGAGATCAGAGCGGGCGGACGTTCTCCGCCTGCGGGCCCTTGGGCCCCTGGGTGATCTCGAACTCGACCCGCTGAGCCTCTTCGAGCGATCGGTAGCCCTGGGCCTCGATCGCCGAGTAGTGGACGAAGACGTCGGCGCCGCCGTCGTCCTGGGCGATGAACCCATAGCCCTTCTCAGCGTTGAACCACTTCACAGAACCCTGCGCCATGCTGTTCCTCGTACCTTCTGTCCAACCGGGGACATCCGCGAACGGACCCTTCGCCCGTTCATCGAGCCGTCGCAACCGGACCCGCGACCCGCTCCGCGTGTTCCGGTCGTGGCGACCGCCGGCTGGACAGGCACGACCCCGGCGGACCGGGATCCTGCTGCGTCGACACCGGTTCACGCGAAGGCATGTCTCGAGCACGTCACTGCAACGAGACCCAGTTTTACACGCACAAGGTGAGGTTCGCCACGTCAGACGCCGGGAAATACCGTGATTCGTCCGCACAACCTCCGCAGAACCTCCGCGAGGGACCGATCACTCGCCCCCCTGCTGGGCGAGGAAGCGCTCGAACTCGGCCCCGAGCTCGTCCGCCGTCGGGATGGGCGCGGAGTCCGCGAGCAGGCTCGTGCGGCCCACGGACCTGGCGAACGCGTCGTACTGCTCCTCGAGCGCACGCACCACGGCCGTGACCTCCTCGGACTCGGCCATCTGCCGCTCGACCTCCTGGACGGCCTCCTGCGAGGCGTCCGCGAGCGCCGCGACGCGCAGGTCGAGCCCGGTCGACCGCTGGACGTTCTCGAGGGCGACGACGGCCGCGGGCGGGAACGGCGACTGCGCGAGGTAGTGCGGGACGTGCACCGTGAAGCCCAGGGCGTCGTGACCCGACTCCCCGAGACGCAGCTCGAGCAGCGCGGCCAACGAGCCCGGGACCTTGACCGTGCCGAACCACGACGTGTGGTCCTCGATCAGCTCGCGACGGGTCGCGTGCGCGGTCACCGAGAGCGGACGCGTGTGCGGGATGCCCATGGGGATGCCGTGGAAACCCACGACCAGCGAGACGTCGAACCTGTTCGACGAGCTCGCGCAGCGCGGCCACCACGCGCTCCCACTGCAGGTCCGGCTCGATGCCGTGCAGGAGCAGGAAGCCCGTCCCCTCGGCGTCACGCACGTGGTCGATCGCGAGGAACGGCTCGTCGTACGAGGCCCAGCGGTCCGCGTCGAAGACCATCGTCACGCGCTTGGAGCGGTAGTCGAGGAGCTGGTCCACGTCGAACGTGACCAGGCGCGTGACCTCGAACTCCTCGAGCAGGTGCTCGACCGCGAGGTCGCCGGCCGTGCCGGCGTCCACGAACCCGCGCACCGAGTGCAGCAGGACCGGGCCGACCGCGCGGAGCGAAGCGCCCTCCTGTCCGTGCGTCGCCGCAGGCAGGACGCGCGCCACCGCGGCCTCGTCCACCTCGTAGATCCCTCGTGGGTCCAACACCAGCTGCTCCTCCGTCGTCGTGCGATCCGTGCCGCCCGCCCGGACGAGGGAGCCGTCCGGACCGTCCCGGTCCACGCAGCCCGCTCACCGGCGGTTCGATCAGCACAACACCACGCACCGTCGGAACCTTCCCGGGCCGGGAGCTCGGTCCCGGCGGCGGCCGAACCGTACCCAGCACGGGGCGCGGGCACCTCGAGGCCCTACCGGCCGGGCACCCGCCCTGGGTCGTTCAGCGCCCGGGGAGGCGGACCACGGTGACGAAGAAGTCGTCGATCTGACGCACCACGTCGATGAAGCGGTCGAAGTCGACCGGCTTGGTCACGTAGGCGTTCGCGTGCAGCGAGTAGGAACGGACGACGTCCTCCTCGGCCTCCGACGTCGTGAGCACGACCACGGGGATCTGGCGGAGCGCCGGGTCCGACTTGAGCTCGCCCAGGACCTCGCGACCGTCCATCCGCGGAAGGTTCAGGTCCAGCAGGATCAGGTCCGGGGTCGGCGCGTCCGCGTACTCCCCCTCCTTGCGCAGGAAGGCCATCGCGCTGACGCCGTCGCTGACGACCGAGAGCCGGTTCGTGAGCTTGTGGTCCTCGAACGCCTCGCGCGTCATCAGGACGTCGCCCGGGTCGTCCTCGACCAGCAGGACGTCGATCACCTTGTGCCCGTTGCTCATGCCGTGTGCCCCGCAGTCCGTCGTCCCCAGGTCGCCCCGGTCCTCCGGAGCCACGCCGCGAGCCTAGTCGACGAGCGTGCCGCGCACGTCGTGGCGCTCTGTCGGCTACGGCGCGTCGTGCGGCGGTCTGTGGGCCGCGGCGGAGGGGTCGTAGGCGTGCGCGATCGTGAACCGGACCGTCGTCCCGCCCCCCTCGGTCGGCTCGAGCCAGATCCGTCCGCCGTGGTACTCCACGATCCGCTTGCACAGCGCGAGGCCGATCCCCGTCCCCTCGTAGACGTCCTTGGGGTGCAGCCGCTGGAAGATGACGAAGACCCGTTCGGCGTACTGCGCGTCGATCCCGATCCCGTTGTCGACCACGCTCAGCTCCCACGCGCGCTCGCTCGCCCGGACCCCGACGTGGACGACGGGCGGACGCTCGGGGTCGCGGAACTTGATCGCGTTGCCCACGAGGTTGACGAAGAGCTGTTCGAGCAGGGCCTTCTCACCCCGGACCGTGGGGAGCGGGTCGTGGGTCACGACCGCGCCCGTCGTGGTGATCTTCTCCTCGAGATCGGACAGGGCCACCGCGAGCGACTTCTCGAGGTCGACCTGGACCCGTTCGGTCCCGGTCCGTCCGACGCGCGAGAACCCGAGCAGGTCCTGGATCAGCCGCTGCATCCGCTTGGCCCCGTCGACCGCGAACTCGATGTACTGGTCCGCACGGTCGTCGAGCTGTCCGCCGTACCGCTTCTGCAGCAGCTGGGTGAACGACGCGACCTTGCGCAACGGCTCCTGGAGGTCGTGGGAGGCGACATAGGCGAACTGCTCCAGGTCACGGTTCGAGCGCTCGAGCTCCTGGGCCTGGGCAGCGAGCAGCTCGTGGGAGAGCTCGACCTCCTCGTGCGACGCGCGGATCTCCGCCACCTGGCTCACGAGCTCCTGGCGCATGTGCTCGATGTCGATCGCGAGCGCACCGATCTCCCCCGGCGCGCGGACCGCGACCGGCTGCCGCAGGCGCCCACCGCTGACGACCCGCACCTGGTGCGCGAGCGAGGTCACGGGCTCGGTGATCCATCGCTTGAGCACGCTCCACAGGACCGCGCCCACCAGCAGAGCAGCCAGGACGAGGACGAGGACCGATCCGAAGAGCACCCGCGTCCAGCTCTCGAGCGCCTCGACCTTCTCCGCCCGGACGGACCGCAGGACCGTGATGTAGTCCCCCGTCGCGACACGGGCGTCGTCGAAGAGTCGAGCGCCCTCGAGCTTGTCGTCCGTCGTGACAGCCCCCGGTCCGCCGTCCTGCACCTTCTGGACGGACGGCACCGCGAAGCCGAGGGCCCACTCGTGGATGGCCGTCGACGCCCGGTCGAGGGCGGCCGCCACGGGTGGGGACACCGCGAGCACCTCGGACGTCGCCTCGTCGTGCAGGGACACGGACCCGTCCGCGCCGACCGAGCGCTCGAACGGCTCGAGGTTGACGTCCACCCCCGTCGCGAGGAAGGCCCGCACCGACGACTCGGCGTCCACGAGCGAGATGTATGCCGTGTCCGCCTGGGTGATGGCCGTGAAGTACGGGTTGGTCACCTCTTCCTGGATGCGCACGACGTTGAGGAGAGCGACCACCGAGGTCACGAGGACCACGAGCAGGATCGCCGCGGCGACCACCAGGAGGACGCCGAGGCGGCGCCGCAAGGACGCGCCGTGCGGTGCTGTCCCCGCGAGGATCTCGGGCTCCCTCTCGGTGTCCGCGCCCTGTGCCGTCGACTGCCCTGCCGTCACTGCGACCACTCGTCGGAGTCCGCAAGGGTCGCGGTCCGCTCGCCGCGAGCCGCCTGGTCCGGCCCGCCCCAGCCGACCACGAGAACCGCCGCGTCGTCGGCCAGGGGGCCGCCGTGCAGGTCACGGACTCGGCGGAAGACCCGCTCGACGAGCCCCTCGCCCCCGTTCGTGATCTCCGTGTCGACCGCCGCGAGGAGCCCCGCGACGCCCAGGCGCTCCCTGCGGCCCGGGGCGCCGGGGACGAACCCCGTCGCGGGGACGGCCGGGTCCTCCGCCAGCGTCGCCTCGATGAGTCCGTCGGTGTAGAGCATGAGCGCCCAGGGCGCCTCGAGCTCCACGTGCTCGGCGCGCCACCCCCCTCCCACGGGGATGCCGAGCGCCCGCCCGCGCGACGTCGTCGGGAGCTCCGAGCAGGAATCCTGCAGGAGCAGCGGGGGCATGTGCCCCGCGAGGTAGAGGTCGACCCCGGAGCGGTCGCTGGAGATGACGACCTGGCACAGCGTGACGAACACCTCGGGGCGGGCACGCTCCGGGACCAGGACCCGCTCGACGAGCGGCAGGATCTGGTCGGGGGCGACGTCCGACAGGACGAGCGTGCGCCACGCCGTGCGCAGCGTCGCGCCGAGGGCCGCCTCGTCGGGTCCGTGCCCCGCGACGTCACCGATCAGGCACAGGACGCTCCCGTCGCTGCGCTCGACCGCGTCGTAGAAGTCACCTCCGAGCAGCCCGTTGCCTCCGGGGATGTAGCCGACCATGACGGCGATCCGCTCGTCGGACACGAGCGCCTTGGGCAGCAGGGCACGCTCGAGGCGCGCGGTCTCCGCGGCGCGGACCTCGCTGCGGTACAGCGCGCGCTGCTGCTCCTTGGAGCGACGGCGCTGCACCGCGTACCGGACCGAGCGACCGAGCAGGTCGCCGTCGACCTCTCCCTTGACCAGGTAGTCGTCGGCGCCTGCCGCCACGGCCTGGACCCCGAGGTCGATCCCGGTGTGCCCGGTCAGCACCACGAGGGCGGGCGGGCTGGGTCGGGACTGCAGCCGTTCGACCGCGGACAGTCCCACGGCGTCGGGCAGACCGAGGTCCAGGAGGATGCAGTGCACGTCGTGCTGGCCGAGCTTCTCGAGGGCCTCGTCGAGCGCGGTCGCCCGGTGCAGCTCGACGTTGACGCTCGCGTCCTCGAGCAGCTCCTCGACGAGGATCGCGTCCCCGTCGTCGTCCTCGACGAGCAGGACACGCAGCAGGTCCTCGGGCGAGAGGACCGCGGGCGTCCCGTCCTGAGCACGAGGAGGCACCGGGTCAGTCACCACGACGCGCACTCCCCACTCTCGCCATGGTTCCCGATCGTAGAGGACGGCGCCGCCTCGCGGTGGGATGCGGACGCTCCTCCTGCGCGGCCCCGGGGTGCGGGCGCGCCCGCACGGGCGGACCGGCGGGCCAGGCCGTAGCCCGGCGCACGCCCCCGCCGCCGGCCCGACCCGGTCCGCGCCTCGGTCGCATGGCCCCCGGGACCGCTCGGATCGGCAATAATGGACGGCTGCATCGCGGGGTGCGCGAGCGAGCCACGTGGGACCAGAGGACAGGACGGATCAGGGTGCGCGAGACGAGCGACCGGGCGAGCGGGACACGCGCTCCGGACGGACAGGACCTGGCCACGCCGGACCAGCAGCCCTCCGGACGGCAGGAGGAGATCGGCAAGGAACAGCTCGTCGTCGACACGCTCTACGCTCGCCTCGACGAGCTGCGCGCCGCGACCCGGGCCCGGCTGGCGGGCGTCCGCCGCGGCGGTCCCTCCGGCTCCCCTCAGAACCGCAGCGAGCGCGACGCGTTCGCGACCCTGTACGAGGACCGGCTCGCGCAGCTCGAGTCCGTCGAGGAACGCCTGACGTTCGGGCGCCTCGACCTCGACGACGACACCACGCGCTACGTCGGCCGGATCGGCCTGTCCGACGAGGACCACGCCTCGATCCTCACCGACTGGCGGGCCCCCGCCGCCCAGGCCTTCTACCGGGCGACCGCGGCCCACCCCGACGGGGTGCGACGCCGTCGGCACCTCGTGACCAGGGGACGCAGCGTGACCGGGCTCGAGGACGAGGTCCTCGACCTGGCCTCGGACGCCGCCTCGCAGACCTCGCTCTCGGGCGAGGGGGCGCTGCTCGCGGCCATGGCCGCCGGACGAACGAGCCGCATGGGCGACATCGTCGCGACGATCCAGGCCGAGCAGGACGCGATCATCCGTTCGGAGCTCGCGGGTGCTCTGGTGGTCCAGGGTGGGCCGGGGACGGGCAAGACGGCCGTCGCGCTGCACCGCGCGGCCTACCTCCTGTACGCGCACCGTCGACTGCTCGAGCGCTCGGGCGTCCTGCTGGTCGGCCCCAGCCTGTCCTTCCTGCACTACATCGACCAGGTCCTGCCCTCGCTCGGCGAGACCGGCGTCGTGAGCACGACGATCGCCGAGCTGCTCCCCGGGCTCGTCGCCGACGGCGAGGAGTCCCCCGAGGTGGCGCGCATCAAGGGTCGCTCGTCCTGGGCCAGGATCGTCCAGCGCGCGGTCCGCGCGCGCCAGCGCGTGCCCGCCGCCGACCAGCACCTGCGCATCGACGGGCACGACCTGGTGGTCCGCCGCTCCGACGTGCGCGACGCGATCGCCAAGGCCCACCGCACCCACAAGCCGCACAACCTCGCCCGCGTCCCCTTCGTGCGCGAGATGCTGGGCCGGCTCGCCGACCAGTACCTTGCGGAGCTCGGCGGGCCGGTCGCACCCGAGGAGCGGGCCGAGGTCGTCGACGACCTGCGTCGGCAGCGCGAGATCCGGATCGCGCTCAACCTCGCCTGGATGCCGCTGACCCCCGAGCGCCTGATCGAGGACCTGTTCATCAAGCCGCACCGCCTCGCCGAGGCGGCACCGGACATGTCGCGCGCGGACCGGGCTGCCCTCGCGCGCCCCAAGGGCTCACCATGGACGCCCGCGGACGTGCCGCTCCTCGACGAGGCCGCCGAGCTGCTGGGCGAGGACGACCAGGCTGCCCGCGCCCAGGCCAAGGCCGAGGCAGCGGACCGGGCGGCGAACCTCGAGTACGCACGGCAGGTGCTCGAGTCCTCCGGGGCCGGGGGCGGGATCGTGGGGGCGGAGATCCTGGCGGACCGCTTCGGTGGCGGCGGCTCACGCCTGACCACTGCCGAGCGAGCCGCTCAGGACCGGACGTGGACCTATGCCCACGTCGTGGTCGACGAGGCGCAGGAGCTCTCCGCGATGGCATGGCGCGCCCTGGTGCGCCGGTGCCCCACGAGGTCCATGACGATCGTCGGCGACGTCGCCCAGACCTCCTCCCTCGCGGGGGCGCGGTCGTGGGCGAGCATGCTCGACCCGCTGCTGCGCGACGCGTGGCGCCAGGCGACGCTGACCGTCAACTACCGCACCCCCACCCAGATCGCGGACACCGCGCAGCGGTTCGCGGCCGCGTCGGGCCTCCCGACGTCGTCGCTCACCTCGGCGCGCGACGTACCGGGCGCGCTCGTCCTGGCCCCGGTCGAGGCCGAGGGAGCGGTCGGTGCGGAGGTCGTCGCGCGGGTCCGCGCCGCGCTGGCGGAGTTCGTCGGGCCCGACGGCGCAGGCCGGGTCGCGGTGGTCGTCCCGGCCGGGCGCGTGGGCGAGGTCCGCGAGCGCCTGGTCGAGGCCCACGGCTCGACGCCGCTGCTCACCGGCCCGGCCGCGGCCCTCCCCGGTGCGCTCGCCGCGGCGCTGACGGTCCTGAGCCCCACGCAGAGCAAGGGTCTCGAGTTCGACGCCGTCGTCCTGGTCGAACCGGCCGAGATCCTCGCCGGCATCTCGGGCGCCTCGGACCTGTACGTGGCCATGACGCGTCCCACCCAGCGACTCGTCGTCGTGCACGCCCAGCCGCTGCCGGGAGGGTTCGCCGACTGAGCACACGGCGGCCACCGCCCCGCCGGGCCGGGCGTCCGAAGGACAAGACTCGTTTGGTGCTCGTGGCAACACGGAGCACCATAGGGAGGTGCTACGCGCCCTCTTCCTCGAAAACCTGCACCCACTCGCCACCTCGATCTTCGAGTCCTCCGGTATCGACGTGACCGTGCGATCCGGGGCCATGGACGAGGCCGAGCTGATCGAGGCGCTCCAGGGCGTCAACATCCTCGGCATCCGGTCCAAGACCAACGTGACCGCCCGCGTCATCGAGTCCGCACCGGACCTCGTCGCGATCGGCGCGTTCTGCATCGGCACCAACCAGATCGACCTCAAGGCCGCCGCGTCGCACGGTGTCGCGACGTTCAACGCCCCGTTCTCGAACACCCGGTCGGTCGTGGAGATCGCTCTGGCCGAGATCATCGCGCTGACCCGGCGCCTGACCGAGCGCGACCGCGCGCTCCACGACGGCATCTGGGACAAGTCGGCCGAGGGCGCGCACGAGGTCCGTGGCCGCACCCTGGGCATCATCGGCTACGGCAACATCGGCACCCAGCTCTCGGTCGTGGCCGAGGCGCTCGGCATGTCGGTCATCTTCTACGACACGGCCGAGAAGCTCGCGCTGGGCAACGCCCGTCGCATGGACACCCTCGACGAGCTCCTGGAGACGGCCGACGTCGTGACCCTGCACGTGGACGGGCGCGGCGGGAACGCCGGCCTGTTCGGCGAGAAGCAGCTCTCGCGCATGCGTCCGGGCTCGATCCTGCTCAACCTCTCGCGCGGCTTCGTCGTCGACACGGGGGCGCTGCGGGAGGCCATCCTGTCCGGCCACCTGTCCGGCGCGGCGATCGACGTCTTCCCCGAGGAGCCCAAGAAGCGCGGCGACCACTTCGAGTCGGACCTCCGTGGCCTCCCGAACGTGATCCTGACCCCGCACATCGGCGGGTCCACGGAAGAGGCGCAGGAGTCGATCGGCCAGTTCGTCGCCGGCAAGCTCCGTGACTACCTCGCCACGGGCTCGACCACGCTCAGCGTCAACATGCCCGGTCTGGCCCTCGAGCAGAGCACGGGCGTGAGCCGGATCGCGCACCTGCACCGCAACACCCCAGGCGTGCTGGCAGCCGTCAACGCCGTGCTCGCGGAGCACGGCACCAACATCGAGGGTCAGATGCTCGCGACCCGCGGTGAGCTCGGCTACGTGGTGACCGACGTCGGCTCGGAGCTCGAGCCGGCCGCGATCGAGGCGCTGCGTGCGATGGACGCGACCGTCAAGCTGCGGGTGCTGTCCTGACCTGCTAGCTCGAGCTGCTACGACGGAGGGACCGCACCCGTGGGTGCGGTCCCTCCGTCGTAGCGCGCGGGCCGGGCAGCGCCCGGCAACCGCTCAGCCGGACTTGCGGCGGAAGGTGCGCTGCACGGGGCCGACGGTCTCCGAACCGTGCACGGTGCCCGTGTTCGAGCCTCCGTCCGCGGTGCGGTGGCTCGCGGCGTTCTTGCGGTCCAGCGCCTCGCGGAACTTCGCCTTCGCGTCCTCGCTGGGCGTGGTCGCTGGTGTCTCGTCCTTCGACGTCGTCATCGGCGGGCCTCCTTGCTCTCGGTGGATCGGGTGCGCCTGGGGGCGCTCCCCTGCCCCCAGCCTGGCGCACGCCGAACGGTAACGCCAGCGAATACGACCGGGTACGGTCGAGACATGTCGCACAAAACACCAGCGGGCACCGACGGCATGACGTACCGGCGCGCCGAGGGGTCCGGCCTGACCCTGCCCGCCCTGTCGCTGGGTCTGTGGCAGAACTTCGGGGACTCCACGCCGTTCGCCGCGCAGCGCGATCTCGTGCTGCACGCCTACGAGCGAGGGGTCGTCCACTTCGACCTCGCGAACAACTACGGCCCTCCTCCCGGGTCGGCCGAGGCCGGGTTCGGCCGCCTGCTCGCGACGGACCTGCGGGGACACCGTGACGAGCTCCTGCTGGCGACCAAGGCCGGCTACCGCATGGGCCCTGGCCCGTACGGCGAAGGCGGCTCGCGCAAGTACCTGCTGTCCTCGCTCGACGCCTCGCTGCGTCGCCTGGGACTCGACCACGTGGACGTCTTCTACTCCCACCGGTTCGACCCCACGACGCCGCTGACCGAGACGATCGGCGCCCTCGCCACGGCCGTGGCCTCGGGACGCGCCCGGTACGCCGCGATCTCGTCCTACTCGGCCCGCCGCACCGCGCAGGCCCTCAAGATCGCCGGGGACCTGGGCCTGCCCCTGGTCCTGCACCAGCCGTCCTACTCGATCCTCAACCGCTGGATCGAGGAGCCAGGGCCCGACGGACGGACGCTGCTCGACGTCGCCAGCGACGCGGGAACCGGCCTCATCGTGTTCTCCCCCTTGGCCCAGGGCATGCTGACCGACCGCTACCTCGACGGCGTACCGGAGGGCTCGCGCGCCGCGCGCGGCATCTCGCTGCGTACCGATTTCCTCTCGCCGGAGAATCTCACCCGGGTCCGCAGGCTGCGGGAGATCGCGTCAGGCCGCGGCGAGTCGCTGCCACGGATGGCGCTCGCCTGGACGCTCCGGGACCCGCGGGTGACCTCGGTCCTGGTGGGCGCTCGCACGACCGCCCAGCTCGACGAGAACCTGCGAGCGCTCGACGCGGCCCCGTTCTCTCCCGCGGAGCTCGCGGCGATCGACGCGGTCTCCCTCGAGACGGCGCCGGACGGGACGTCACGTCCGCTCGACACCGGCATCAACATCTGGGCGGACCGGTCGAGCAGTCTCTGAGCGCCGTTCGTCCGGGCGGTGAGGGTGCGCCGACGGAGGGCCCCGCACGGCAGACGCGTTCAGCGCCGAGACCGGATCAGGCCAGGTGCGGGGCCCGCCCCTCGGGCGCCGAACCCGCCTCGACATCGGTCCCCTCGGTCCCGTCGAGCACCCGCACCGCATCTTCCCGAGCCTCCCGCTCCGCGCGCAGGGAGTTGATCGCGGTCTCGAAGTCCTCGAGCGAGTCGAAGGCCTGGTAGACGCTCGCGAATCGCAGGTAGGCGACCTCGTCGAGCTCCCGGAGGGGGCCGAGGATGGCCAGGCCGATCTCGTAGGCGTCGAGCTCCGCGCTGCCTCCGGCCCGCAGCGACTCTTCGACACGCTGGGCCAGCACCGCGAGGTCGTCCTCGTTGACGGGTCGCCCCTGGCACGCCTTGCGCACGCCGGTCACGATCTTCTCCCGGCTGAACGGCTCGGTCACCCCTGAACGCTTGACCACGGACAGGCTCGCCGTCTCGATCGTGGTGAAGCGCCGGTTGCACGCAGGGCACTGCCGGCGACGACGGATCGATGCGCCGTCGTCGGACGTCCGTGAGTCGACGACCCGAGAGTCCGCGTGCCGGCAGAACGGACAGTGCATGGGAAGGGTCTCCAGTGCTGTTCGGCGTGACTCTGGAGCGGCCGCTCCGGAGGTGCGCCCCGAACGTACGTCGCCCGCTCGGGGACATGCAAGGCGCCCCGCCCCAGGAATCGGTCACAAACGGAGAACGGAGGTGGCCGAGAGCCGGCCACCTCCGTCGGGACGCCCCCGTCCCCATCTCACGTGCGCGACTCGCCTCGCGCACGTTGACGCAACTGCGGAGACACGACGTAGCGAGCCTCCTCCCCACCGACCGACCCCCCAGCCGGGTTGGTGAGGCAGTACTAACTTAGGGGAACCTAAGGGCGCCGCGCAACCCCTGTAAGACGCGAGCCGTCGCGAGAAAGGGCACGGCCACCCACGACGAGTGTCGACACCGTCCCCGAGCCGACCCCGTCACCCCTGGTCGACGGGGAGCAGGAGTTGCTGCCCGACCTCGAGACTGGCCGACGAGAGCCCGTTGAGGGCCATCAGCTCGTCCACGACGTCACGCACGTCTCGATCGCCCCCGGCCAGCGCTGCGGCGTGCTGCCAGAGCGTCTCGCCGGCCTGGACCGCGTGCACCGTGACCTCGCGCGGCTCGCCAGGACCCGAGGCGAAAGCCCTCCCGCCCCACAGCACGACAAGTGCCACGAGCCCGAGGGCTAGGACCACCAGGACGACCCGGCCGCGCCGCGTGAGCCGGAGAGGGCCCTCCGAGGCCGGCACCGGAACGGACGCCCCGCGCCTTGCCGTACGCCACTCGTCCATCGAGACCACTGCGCTCATGTCCACTCCTTCGCCAAGGGCGCCCGAACCGCCTTCCCCGGTCGGTTCGAACACCTGTACGTCGAACACCTGTACGATTTCTATCATCGACCGAGCGCTCTGTCGAGACATGCTCGAACATGTGTTTGATTCGTGTCGCGTGGTGACCTACCCTGGACCTGTACCGGTCGTCCGATATGTCGGGCCCCTTCGGCGCCCGCCGCAGGCGACCGGGAGCTCTCACCAGGAGGCTGCGCCGCCCACGGCGCACACTCCGCAGGACAAGGACCGGAACGGCCGAGCAGGGCGGAGACGACGATGGCGGGACGGGTGGCCGACACCACGGGCAGGCTCGCGAAGGTGCACGAGCTCCCCGACCCTGCGACGGGCGGGGACGGGCTCACGGCGCGTCAGCGCCTGGTCCTCGAGACGATCCGGTCGTCGGTCGAGCAGCGCGGCTACCCGCCGAGCATGCGCGAGATCGGCGAGGCCGTCGGCCTCACCAGCCCGTCGAGCGTCAAGCACCAGCTGACGACGCTCGAGCGCAAGGGCTACCTGCGCCGCGACCCGAACCGGCCTCGCGCCATCGAGGTCGTCCAGACCGACGACTCACGCGAGATCAGGGCTCTCCCCGGCAACGGTTTCCCTCGCGTGGAGGGCCTGGATCCCGCAGAGGACTCCCCCGAGCGGCCCGCCCCGTCCTACGTCCCCGTCGTGGGGCGAATCGCGGCCGGTGGCCCCATCCTCGCGGAGCAGGTCGTCGAGGACGTGTTCCCGCTGCCCCGCCAGCTCGTGGGCGACGGTGAGCTCTTCCTGCTGCGCGTGTCGGGCGACTCCATGATCGACGCGGCGATCTGCGACGGCGACTGGGTCGTCGTCCGTCGTCAGCCCGTCGCGGAGAACGGTGAGATCGTGGCCGCGATGATCGACGGCGAGGCGACCATCAAGTCGTTCAAGCGCATCGACGGGCACGTGTGGCTCATGCCGCACAACGAGGCGTACAGTCCCCTGTCCGGCGACGACGCCCAGGTGCTCGGCCGCGTCGTCTCGGTCCTGCGCAGTCTCTGACCCGCTCACCTCCAGACGTTACCGGTCCTGCGCGACGAAGGGGACGGCCGCACCGGCCGTCCCCTTCGTCGCGCCCGGGCCTCCTCTCGGCGCCCCGGGCCCGTCACGGGAACCAGTACCGAGGAGCTACAGCCCGAAGCTCTTGGCGACCGCGCGCACCGAGTCTGCGGACGAGCGCAGCCCGGCGAGCTCGATGTCGGACAGCGGGACCTCGATCCGTTCCCCGCACCCTCGTCGCTCCAGCAGGGAGGGCACGGACAAGCACACGTCGCTGATCCCGTGGAAGTCCTCGAGGAGCGAGGAGACGGGCAGGACGCGGTGCTCGTCGTCGAGGATCGCCTCGATGATGCGGGTGGCGGCGAGCGCCACCGCGTAGTTGGTCGCACCCTTGCCCTCGATGATGCGGTAGGCGGACTGCACGACCTCGTGCGCGATGTCCTCGCGCACCTCGGCGGTGAGCGGCCCACGGCCCGTGAGTCCCTGCCAGTCGAGCAGCGGCACGCCGCTGATGGTCGCCGAGCTCCAGAGCGGGATCTCGCTGTCGCCGTGCTCGCCCGCGATGTAGGCGTGGACGTTCTGCACCGCGACCCCGCAGTGCTGCGCGACCAGGAAGCGCAGACGGGAGGAGTCCAGGACGGTCCCGCTGCCGAAGAGCTGGTTCGACGGCAGGCCTGAGTACTTGAGAGCCGCGTACGTCACGACGTCGACCGGGTTGGTCACCATGATGTAGATCGCGTTGGGGGCGACCTCGACGAGCCCCGGCAGGATGTTGCGGACGAGCGAGATGGTCGCGCCCGCGAGATCCAGGCGCGTCTGCCCGGGCTTCTGCTTGGCCCCCGCGGTGAAGACGACCACGTCGGCGTCGGCGCACACCGCGACGTCGTCAGATCCCTCGACCTTGGCCATGGGCATGAACTGGATGCCGTGCTGGAGGTCGAGGACCTCGGCCTCCACCTTGGTCTTGTTGACGTCGAGGAGGCTCACGGTGTGAGCGGCCCCTCGCATGAGCGCCGCGTAGGCGAGGGTCGATCCGACGGAACCTGCGCCGACGATCGCGAGCTTGGTGGTACGGGCGGGCACTGTGCCTCCTGGACGTTGTGCGACGGACCTCGAGCCTCCGGCGGACGGAGACCTCGTCCACCGCGTGGACTGCCGGTCTCAGCCTAGGGCGGAGAGGCGCTCGAGCGCAGAGAGAACGACACGTCGGTCGGTCGTGGTCCAGAAGTCCGGCATCGACCTGGTGAGGTAGGACCCGTAGCGAGCAGTCGCGAGGCGGGGGTCGAGGACGGCGACGACTCCGCGGTCTGCGGTCGAGCGGATGAGCCGCCCCGCGCCCTGGGCGAGCAGCAGGGCCGCGTGGTTGGCCGAGACCTGCATGAAACCGTTGCCCCCCGCGGCCTCGACCGCGCGGGCGCGGGCCGACTTCACCGGGTCGTCGGGCCGAGGGAACGGGATCCTGTCGATGAGCACGAGCTGACAGCTGGGGCCAGGCACGTCCACGCCCTGCCACAACGAGAGCGTGCCGAACAGGCACGTCTGCGGGTCCGCGGCGAACTCCTTGACGAGCGTGGGCAGCTGGTCGTCTCCCTGGCACAGGACCGGGACGTCGAGGCGTTCGCGCATGGCCTCGGCGACCGCGAGCGCCGCCCGCCGCGACGAGAACAGGCCCAGCGTCCGCCCGCCCGCCGCGGTGATGAGGTCCGCGATCTCGTCGAGCTGCCCGTCGGTGGCCGCCTCCCGACCGGGCTGGGGCAGGTGCTTGGCGATGTAGAGGATGCCCTGCTGGGGGTAGTCGAACGGGCTGCCGACGTCCAGACCGCTCCAGGTCGCCCCGTCGTCGTCCAGCCCGAGCGAGCGCGCCACGGGGTCGAACGTCCCTCCGAGCGCGAGCGTCGCCGACGTGAAGACGCCCGTACGCTCGGTCAGGAGGTTGGTCCGGATGAGCCCGGCCACCGCGAGCGGCGCGGCGTGCAGCTTGCTCACGCCGTCCCCGCTCCAGCGTCCGTCCTCGCCCGCGCGCGAGCACCACAGGACGTCGTGCCCCGTGGGGTCCTGCGCCATGCGCTCGGCGATCTCGAAGACCTGGAGCATGGTGGCCTGGGCCATCTTCATCCCGGTGTCCGGCTGCGCCTGAGGCCCGCCGGAGGTGTCCGGCTTGAGCGCGCTGAGCACCGTGCGCGCCGCATCGCGGACCGCCGCGACGGCAGAGCGCGCGTCGTCGGGCAGGCCGTCCGGGAAGCGCTCGGCGGGCAGCGAGGCGACCACCGTCCCGAACGCCCCGATCACGAGGTCCAGGTCGGTCGTCTGCACTCCCCCGTGGCGGCGCGCGAGCCGCGCGGCGTGCTCGATGATGGGCACCGAGAGGTCCGCGGTCGCCGCCGCCGTGACCCGGTCGCTGAGCTCGTGCGCCTCGTCGACGACGACCACCCCGTGCTCGGGCAGGACGCCGGGCGAGCCCGACGCGGCGATGCCGAGCATCGCGTGGTTGGTCACGACGACGTCTGCCTCGCGCGCGCTCGTGCGGGCCTGGTCGGGGAAGCAGTCGTCGATGAGGGGGCACTTGGCCCCCAGGCACTCCAGGGCCGTGACCGAGACCTGCCGCCATGCCTTGTCCGAGACACCGGGCACCAGGTCGTCCCGGTCCCCCGTCGTGGTCTCCTGGGCCCATTCGCGCAGCCGCACGACCTGCTCGCCCAGCGCAGCGGCTCCCGAGGCCGCACCTGGGGCGGGGTGCTCCGCGACGCCCGCGCGCTCGCCGCCCGTGGGCAGGTCGAACAGCGTGGGCTCGTCGGCCGGGTACCCCCCCTCGATCTTGTGCTGGCACAGGTAGTTGTGCCAGCCCTTGAGCAGAGCGATGCGGGGCTCGCGCGGAAGCCTGTCCGCGACGGCCTGGGCGACGAGCGGCAGGTCGCGCGTGATGATCTGGCGCTGGAGCGCGAGGGTCGCGGTCGAGACGATGACACGCTCGTCCTCGCACACGGCGTGGCGCACCGCGGGCACCAGGTAGCCGAGCGACTTCCCGGTGCCAGTTCCGGCCTGGACCAGCAGGTGGTCGGGTCCGCCCGAGCCGTCGATCGCGGTCGCGACGCTCACGGCCATCTGGTGCTGGCCCGCGCGTCGGCCGCCGCCGAGGGCACCGACCGCGAGGTCGAGCAGCTCCTCGACGTCAGGGGTCGCAGAGCCCGTGGTCAGGGTGGTGGTGGTCTCCTCGGGCACCCCGGAAGTCTACGGCGACCCTCCGACACGACCGGTCTGCGCCGAGGGGCCCGGGCTCCACCGAGCCCGGGCCCTGCCCGCTCAGGCGCGGACCGCGACCGCGTGGAAGCTCGAGCGCGAGCCCCTCGTCGACGCGGGCGAGCAGACGCGTGCCCGTCTCGACGTGCTCCTCGAGGTCGATCTCGCCCGTGAGGTGCACGCGGTTGACCAGGTCGCCGCGGTGGTAGGGCACCACGAGGTCGACCGAGACGTCGGGCCGCGGCAGCTCGTCCGAGATGAGCTGGAGCAGGTCGTCGATCCCCTGCCCGGTGTGTGCCGAGACCACGATCGTGCGCCGTTCGCGGCCGCGGATGCGTGCCACGACGTCGGGGTCGGCGATGTCGACCTTGTTGAGCACGACGACCTCGAGCACCTGGTCGATACCCGGGATGTCCGCGAGGACGTGCCGGACAGCGGCGATCTGGCCCTCGGGGTCGGGGTGCGACGCATCGACCACGTGCAGCAGCAGGTCGGCCTGGCCGACCTCCTCGAGCGTCGAGCGGAACGCCTCGACGAGCTGGTGCGGCAGCGCACGGACGAACCCGACCGTGTCCGCGAGCGTGTAGACGCGACCGTCCTCGGTCTGCGCGCGCCGCACCGTGGGGTCGAGCGTCGCGAACAGCGCGTTCTCGACGAGCACCCCGGCGCCGGTCAGGGCGTTGAGCAGGCTCGACTTGCCCGCGTTGGTGTACCCGGCGATCGCGACGGACGGGATCGCGTGGCGCTTGCGGGAGGACCGCTTGGTCTCGCGGGCGGGGGCCATCGCGGCGATCTCGCGCCGCAGCTTGGTCATGCGGTCGCGGATACGACGACGGTCGAGCTCGATCTTGGTCTCACCGGGTCCACGCGAGCCCATGCCGGCTCCCGCGCCACCGACCTGGCCACCGGCCTGGCGGGACATCGACTCGCCCCAGCCGCGCAGGCGCGGGAGCAGGTACTCGAGCTGCGCGAGCTCGACCTGCGCCTTGCCCTCCCGGGACTTGGCGTGCTGGGCGAAGATGTCGAGGATCAGCGCGGTCCGGTCGACGACCTTGACCTTGACGATGTCCTCGAGCGCGCGTCGCTGCGACGGGGCGAGCTCGCCGTCGATCACGACGGTGTCCGCTCCCGTGGCCGCGACGACCCCGGCCAGCTCGGCGGCCTTGCCCGAGCCCAGGTACGTCCCGGGGTCAGGCTTCTGGCGACGCTGGAGCACGCCGTCGAGCACCTGGGAGCCCGCCGTCTCGGCGAGCGCCGCGAGCTCGCGCAGCGAGACCTCGGCCTCGGCCGCCGCAGCGTCGCCGCTGCCGGTGTAGAGCCCCACGAGCACGACCTTCTCGAGGCGCAGCTGGCGGTACTCGACCTCGGTGACGTCCTCGAGCTCGGTCGAGAGGTTCGCGACCCGTCGCAGCGCGGTGCGCTCGGCGAGCTCGAGCTGCTCGCCGTCGTGGACGGAGTGCTGGGTGCCTCCCTCGGCGCGCGCGGTCCCCGCCCGAGCGAGCACCCGTGCCACGACGTCTCCGGCGATGTCGCGCTCGGGGCGCTCCACGATCTCCGGTGAGGTCTCGGGGGTGGGGTTCGCAGGGGTCTGGGTCATGGGCCGCCTTTCAGCTGAGGGTCCGGGCCCCGGGTCCGTGTGACCTGGGCCGGTCGACGTCGTCCGGAAGACGTTCCGGTCGGCATGTCGTACAACAAGCGTGGCACGTCGGATCGTCCCGACGCGAACCTATTCGCCGCGAGCGCAGCCTCTCACGCCCTGCGCGGCGGGCGGACAGCCTGCGGGGGAACGGCACCGGGCGGCTCTCCCGATAGGATCGACCCTCGTGACGACCACCCCTGACGCGACGCCCGAGCCCTCCCCGGACCACTACTTCACGGCGCAGCCCGCGTCCGCCGAGGAGCGTCGGGAGCTCACCGTACGCCTCGCGGGACGCGAGGTCACGGTCGAGGTCGCGTCGGGCATCTTCTCCCCGGGCCGCCTGGACCTGGGGACCCAGGTCCTCCTGCGGTCCGTGCCGGACCTCCCGCCCGCCGCGTCCGGGCCCGACGGCGCCGCGCACCTCCTCGACCTCGGCTGCGGCTGGGGCCCGGTCGCCCTGAGCATGGCGATCGCGTCACCCGGTGCGACCGTGTGGGCCGTCGACGTCAACGAGCGGGCGCTCGACCTGGTGCGACGCAACGCCGCCCGACTGGGCCTGGAGAACGTGCGCGCCGTCCGCCCCGAGGAGGTCCCCGACGACGTCCGGTTCGCCGCGATCTGGTCCAACCCGCCCATCCGGGTCGGCAAGGAGGTGCTGCACGACATGCTGCTGCACTGGCTGCCACGCCTCGAGCCCGGCGCCGAGGCCTACCTCGTGGTGCAGCGCAACCTGGGCGCCGACTCCCTCATGGCGTGGCTCGACGAGCACCTCGATGACGACCTGTCGGTGAGCAAGCTCGCGAGCGCCAAGGGGTTCCGCGTCCTCGAGGTCACGCGCGCCGGCTGACGCCCCCCGCCGCCAGGGCGCCCCTGACGGGTCCCGCGCCCGCCGCACGCCGAGGACGCGGGGGCGCTCCGCCGTCGGGCCTGCGACGGTACGGTCAGCGACCGAACGCCGCCAGGTCGATCTCTCCCCCGAACACGATCTCCGCGGGCCCGGCCAGCTCGACGCGACCGCCCTCGAGCGCCGTCACCCGCACCGTGCCGCCCGGCACCTCGACGAGCCACACGTCCGGAGCCTGCGGACCTCCCCAGGCCCGGACGGCGAGCGCCGCGGCGCACGCGCCCGTCCCGCAGGACTCGGTCTCGCCCACGCCGCGCTCGTGCACGCGCATGCGCAGGCGCCCGACGACGGTCCCGTCGACGGAGACTTCCTCACCCAGGGGAACGACGAGCTCGACGTTCGTGCCGTGCGGGGGCCGCGGCGAGACCACGGGAGGCTCGGACAGGTCGGCGTCCGTGAGCTCGGCCTCGTGCGGCAGCGCGAGCACCGTGTGGGGGTTGCCCAGGTCGACGCTCAGTGCCGGGCGGGCGACCTCCCAGCCCGTGACCGCGACCTCTGCGTCGAAGCCCTCGTCGAGGGCGGTACGCCCGCCCGGCAGGAACCACGGCCCCATGTCCACGGCGTACCAGCCGTTCGCCTCCTTGCGCACGTACTTGACCCCCGCGCGCGTGCCCACGGCGAGCACCCGCGGAGCCGCGGCCGTCACCGAGGCGTCGGAGGGCCCCGCGTCGTCGGTGCCGGTCTGCACCGGGGTGAGGTCCACGAGTCCCAGGCGTTCGGCGAAGGCCGCGAAGACGCGCACACCGTTGCCGCACATCTCGGCGATCGAGCCGTCCGCGTTGCGGTAGTCCATGAACCAGATCGCCTCGGGGTCCTCGGCGAGGACCGCCGCGGACTCCGGCACGTAGGCCGTGGGGACCAGGCGGATCACCCCGTCGCCGCCGATGCCCGCGCGGCGGTCTGCGAGCGCCCGGACCTGCTCGACGTCGAGGTCGCGCCCGCCCTCCAGGTCGGCGAGGAGGACGAAGTCGTTGCGGGTCCCGTGGCCCTTGGCGAAGCGGGTCTTGGCAGGGGGCGGCGTCGGGCTCATGAGCCCAGACTACGGCGCGTCGGACGCTCGTCCGTGCGCGCGTCCAGGGTCCCCGCGTCGGCAGCCCGGACGATCGCCAGGGCGTCGGCCAGGAGCGTGGGCGACTGTGCGTCGAGCCAGTGCACCCGGGGGTCGCGCCCGAACCAGCCCATCTGCTTGCGCGCGAGACGGCGCGTGTTCGCGGTGATCTGCTCACGAGCCTCGTCGGCCGTGATCTCCCCTCGCAGGTGGGCCAGGACCTCGGCGTAGCCGACCGCGCGCTCGGCGGTCCGCCCCAGGCACGGCGCGAGCTCACGGACCTCGTCGAGCAGCCCGTGGTCCCACATGCGCTCGACCCGACCGCCCACGCGGGCGTCGAGCGTCTCGCGGTCGCAGTCGAGACCGATCTGGACCGCGGGGCGCACGTACTCCTGGCGCGGGAGGTTCGCGGTGAACGGTTCGCCCGTGATCTCGATGACCTCGAGCGCCCGCACGATCCGGCGCGTGTTCGCCGGGCCGATCGACGTCGCTGCGCCGGGGTCGAGCCGCGCGAGCTCGGCGTGCAGCGCCCGCGTCCCCTCGCGCTCGGCGCGTCCCTCGAGGCGCGCGCGGACGTCGGGGTCGGTGCCCGGGAAGTTCATCTCGTCGAGGAGAGCGCGCACGTAGAGGCCCGAGCCGCCGACGACGACCGCGCGGGCCTCCCTGGCGTCGATCGCGTCGAGGTCCGCGCGGGCCGAGGCCTGGTAGTCGGCGACCGAGGCGTCCTCGCGGGGGTCCAGCACGTCGAGCTGGTGATGGACGATCCCGCGGCGCTCGGCGAGCGGGACCTTCGCGGTCCCCACGTCCATGCCGCGATAGAGCTGGTAGGCGTCGGCGTTGACGACCTCGGCAGGGGTGAGGGCCTGGGCGAGGTCGAGGGCGAGGTCCGACTTCCCGGTCGCGGTGGGACCGACGACGGCGACGATGAGCATCCGAGAACCGTACCCGGCGGCAGGCACCAGGACCTCGTCGGAAGGCCCACCCTGTCCTGGTGTGGGTGGTCGTGCGTAGGCTCCTCCGGGTGGCCACCGGGAGTCCGGTGCGCCGCGACCCTGCCGCGCTGCGCTGCGCAGCCCCACGAGACGACGAGGAATCGAGACATGAGCTTCTTCTCCAAGCCGGACGAGACCCTTCCCTCTGCGAACACGCCGCTCTCTCGGGACCGCGTCGAGGCGATCCTGACGAGCAAGGGCTGGAACTACGGGATCGACGACGACGGCGACCTGGGCGGCAGCTGGGACGGCAACGTCTTCTACTTCTTCGTGATGGGCACCACGGACGAGATCCTGCAGGTCCGTGGCCGGTGGAGCCGGACGCTCTCGGCAGCCGACCAGGCGCAGGTCGCGCTGCTCGCCAACGAGGTCAACCAGACCAAGATCTGGCCCAAGGTGTACTCGCGCGTCGAGGGAGACCAGCTCGGTGTGTACGCCGAGGTCTCGACCGACCTCGAGTTCGGCGTGGCCGACGACCAGCTGGGCCAGCTCGTCGAGTGCGGGCTGTTCTCCGGCCTGCAGTTCTTCGAGCAGCTCGACGAGCGGTTCCCGGCCCCGGACGCCGGGCCCTCGGACGCCAACGTCTACGTCGAGGACCGCCCGCTTTGACGAGCACGTTCCAGGTCGACCTGCACGGGGTCGTCGACCTCCTGGCCCGTCACCTGTACTCGAGCCCCCGCGTCTACCTGCGCGAGCTCCTGCAGAACGGCGTGGACGCCGTCACCGCGCGGCGCGGGCTCGAGGGTGAGGACGCACCCCCGACCCTCCGGCTCCGGCCCCTGCCCGGCGGCGGGCTCGAGGTGGCCGACTCCGGGGTGGGCCTGTCCCTCGCCGAGGCCGGCGAGCTGCTGGCCACGATCGGGCGCAGCTCCAAGCGCAACGTCGAGCTCGGCACGGGCCGTGAGGAGTTCCTGGGCCAGTTCGGCATCGGTCTGCTGTCCGCGTTCATGGTCGCGGACGAGATCGAGCTCACGTCCCGCTCGGCGCGCTCGCTGCCCGACGGCGGGTCCCCCGCCCCGGTGCGCTGGCGCGGGTTCGCGGACGGCAGCTACGAGCTGACCGAGGTCCCGTCGGACGACCCCACGGCGCCTGCCGGGCCCGGGAGCATCGTCCGCCTGCGTCCACGCCGCGACATGGAGCACTGGCTCGCCCCCGCGACAGTGACGGCTCTCGCCCAGGACTTCGGGTCGCTGCTCCCGGTGGACCTCCAGGTCGAGGTCCGCCTCGACCTGGAGGACGGCACTCCGGGCTCGACGGCCGTCGACGGGGACGCCCGCACGCTCTGGCGGCGCCTGAGCGGCCACGAGCTGCCCTGGAAGGAGCGGTACGCCACGCCGGCCGAGCGAGACGCGGCCCTCACGCGCTATGCCGAGCAGACGCTGGGGTTCACCCCTCTCGCCCGGATCGACCTCGACATCCCCGTCGCGGGCCTGAGCGGGGTCGCGTACGTCCTGCCCGCCGCGGTGTCACCGACGACTCCCTCGAGCCACCGGGTGTACCTCAAGCGCATGCTCCTGGGCACCAAGGTCGACGACCTGCTGCCGCCCTGGGCGTTCTTCGTGCGCTGCGTGCTCGACGCCTCGGCGCTGCGCCCCACCGCGTCGCGCGAGGGGCTCTACGAGGACGAGGTCCTGCTCGCGACGCGCGAGGCCCTCGGGGCCCAGGTCCGGGCGTGGGCGCTGACCACGCTCGCCGAGGACTCCCCGACGGGGCGCGCGTTCCTGCGGGTGCACCACCTCGCGGTCCGGGCGCTCGCCCTCCAGGACGACGACATGCTGGATCTCGCTGCCCGGGTGCTCCCGTTCGAGACGACCGAGGGAACGGGCACGCTCACGGACCTGCAGGCGGCGCTCCCCGAGGGCGCGCGCCTGCTGTGGACCCCCAGCGTCGAGGAGTTCCGGCGTGTCGCGCCGGTCGCCGCGGCGCAGGGGCTCGGGCTCGTGAACGGCGGGTACGTCTACGACGCGGACCTGCTCGAGCGCATCTCGAACCGCTTCCCCCGGTGGCGGTTGTCGCCCGTGACGTCGAGCGACGTGTCCCAGGCTCTCCTGGAGGTCGACCCGCTGCGCGAGCTCGAGATCGCCGACACGGTGCAGGCGATCGACGCCGCGCTCGCACCCCAGGACTGCGAGGTGATCGTCCGGGCCTACGAGCCCTCGGTGCTGCCCGCGATGCTCCTGCACGACCGCGACGGCGACCACGAGCGCGAGGCCCGGGCGACGGTCGAGGCCGCCGACGACCTCTGGGGCCAGGTGCTCGCCGAGCTCTCGGGCCCCGCGCGCTCGCGCCAGCTCGTGCTCAACGACACCAACGACACGGTCCGTTCCCTCCTGGCGACCACGGACCCGCAGGTCCGGGAGGCGGGGGCCCAGTCGCTCTACGTCACGGCCCTGCTCCTGTCCGGACGACCCCTGCGGTCCTCCGAGGCGACGATCATGAACGGCTCGCTCGCGGTCCTGCTCGACCGCGCGCTGCGCCCCGGCACCACCCCCCTGGAGGAGAACCGATGACCCGCTCGGTCCACGAGGCCAACGGCGCCCTGTCCCGCATCCGCGACCTGCCCTACGGGATCGCCCGGAGCACCGCGGCGGCCGGCGAGCTCGACGAGATCACGGCGAACGGCCCGGTCGAGGCTCGCGCCTACGCGCTGTTCGTCCTGGTCGAGTCCTACGTGTGGGGCAACGAGGTCACCAAGGCCTACCTGCCGTTCACCCAGCTCCTGCGGTGGTGGGACGAGCACCCCGAGCACTTCGACGAGCAGGACGCACACTCGCTGTTCTGGTCGTTCAAGTGGATGGTCGGCAACCTCATGGACTTCCCGGCCGTCCCGGCCGCGCAGATCGACCGCACGCTCGACGACATGGAGCGCCGTTTCGCGATCGCGGGCAACGGCATGAACGCCGTGACCATGTCCCGCTTCCAGTGGGAGCGGTCGCGCGGGACGCAGGACGTCGCAGCCGCGTACGAGGCATGGGTCGCGACGCCGCGCGACGACTTCTCCCAGTGCGAGGCCTGCGAGCCCGGGGACCGTGCCGCCTACCTGTTCGACGTCGGTCGCACCGACGAGGGG
Source organism: uncultured Actinomycetota bacterium (assembly GCA_963782165.1). Taxonomy (GTDB): domain Bacteria; phylum Actinomycetota; class Actinomycetes; order Actinomycetales; family Cellulomonadaceae; genus Oerskovia. Next base: position 1,703,504 of record CAWAIO010000006.1, on the reverse strand, counting down.
GTCCGCCTCCTCGAGACCGTGCTGGCCGGGTCGCCCGAGTGCGCCACCGAGCCGGGTGACATGCTCTCCCACCTCCAGCTCGCCTATCTGGAGCAGGGACGAGCGGACGAGGCAGCGACCACGCACCGCAGGGGCCTGCGGCACCTCGACAACGGCGTGGCGATGACCGGCCCTCAGGGGCGGCACATCGAGTTCCTGGCGCGGACGGGGAACGCCGAGCGGGCGCTCGGTCGCCTCGTGGAGCACCAGGACAGCCTGCTGGCCGCGGACTCCCCGCGGGACCGCTGGTCGTTCCTGCTCAGCGTCGGGACCGCGACCGCGCTGCTGGCCCGCGAGCACGGGCAGCGGAGCCTCGCGCTGCACGAGGTCCCGGCCTCGACGGTCGCAGGGCTCGACACCTGGGTCCGGTCCCAGGCCCTCGAGCTCGCGGCCGCCTTCGACGCGCGCAACGGCACGGACGCGGCGACGCGGCGGACCGAGGCGGTGTGGGCAAGCACCCCGACCGTCCTGCCCGTGAGCCTGCGTGTGCTGACAGCGCCGTCGGGCGCGGGCTCACCGGCCCCGGTGGCGGACCGCCCCGTGCCCGACGACGCCGCACGGGCAGGCGTCGACGCCCCCTCGTCGGGCGGGGCGCCGATCACGAGCACCGCGTCGACCTGCACCACACCGACCGATGCCGCGCTCCCGGAAGGAGAGCTCACGGGGCCCGAGCTCGTCACCCGTGCGAGCGAGGCCGCGGCGACGGACCCCGCGAACGCGGCGCTGCTCTACCAGCAGGCTTCAGCGAGGTTCGAGGCCCGGGGCCTGCTGGCCGACGCAGGCTTCGCCTTGGCCGAGGCCGCACAGGTCGCCGCGCTGGAGCACGACCTCGACGGGGCGCTGGCCGCATTCCCGCGCGCCGTGGCCCTGCTGCGCGCGGGTGGGGTCGCCGCGGAGTTCAGGGGCCAGGTCGCACGTGCCTTCGCCCGGTCGTCGGCCCGGGCCGGAGACCCGCTCGCCGGCCTCGTCGCGGTCGAGAAGGAGCTCGCAGAGCTGGGCGGCCCCGTCGGCACCGCAGCCGGCTCGGTCGACAACGAGCCGGCCGGCGCACCCCCGGCCCGCGCGGACGCCAGGTCTCGTGAACGGCGTGAGCTCTCGGACACCCGGGCCCGCCTGCTCGCCTCGACGGGCGAGCACGAGCGGGCATCGGCAGCGGCCGAGTCCGTCGCCGAGGAGTACGCCCGAGCAGGCGACCTCCCCGGAGCCGCGCACGCGTTCTGGCTCGCGGGTACCACGCGCGTTGCAGCGGGCGACCCCGAGGGCGCCGTCGGCGTCCTCGAGTCGGCGGCCGACGGGTTCCGGCTCGCGCACGACCATCGGTCGCGCGCGAGCGTGGGCAACGAGCTGGTCGCGATCCTGCACGGGCTCGGTCGCGAGGACGCCGCCGCGCACGTCGCGGCGACGCTCGGCGAGCGCTAACGAGCGTTCCCGGCCGGTCGGTGGTTCACCGGCCGGCCGAGGCGCCGACGAACCTCACGACCTCGTACGCGCGGTGCTCGTACTCCCCCTCCGACCGCTCGACGACCGCCTCGAACGAGTCGCCCAGGGCGGCGACCACCTCGCGCTCGATCTCTCGGGCCGTACCGGGCGAGTCCGCCGCTCGACCCGGGCGAGCGGCGCCGTCGGGGGCGGTGCTCGTGACCACCACGAGACCCGCGCCCCGCTCCTCCGCCAGGGCACGCACCAGGCGTCCGGCCTCTCCCGCGGGGAGCGTCGGGTCGAGCTCGACGACCTCGACGGGCCCCTGCCACCCTGCGCCCGCGAGCGCCAGCAGCCCGACCGACCCGGAGAGCCCGGCGGCAGGCAGCCCTTCCGTCCCCGGGGTGGGTGCCCACCCCCACCAACGCGGCCCGACGCCGACCGCCTCGAGCGCTGGACGCAGCGGGCCCCGTCGAGCCGGCAGGCCCTGTGCTGCGACGACCACCACGATCACCCGGTCCACGGGGGCGGCGAGGTCCCTGAGCGCACTGAGCACCTGGCCGCGCGTGTCCGCGAGCACCACGGCGCTCCCGGCGACACCGGGGACGAGGAGGGGGGTTCCAGGCAGGGCGACGGCACGGACGATCACGCGCGCCACGCTACCGCGCGAGCAGGACGATCCGCGTCGGGCGCAGGTAGGGTGAGCACATGAGGTTCTTCGGCGGCAGACGGGGACACCATTCCGAGCGAGGGGACCGTCCCGAGCCGGGAGACCGGCCGGGGCACGGCGACGCCAGCACGCAGGGCGCCGACTCGGGCCCGGACCAGAGCACCCCCGCAGGACCTGACGGCGCAGGCGCGCCGTCGCTCGACGACGCGGCGCTCCACGCCTCGGTCGAGTCCCTCCTGCTCCGCGAGCTCGGCGGAACGATGATCACGGACATCGACCACGACCAGATCCCCACGCCCCTGCGACGCGGGCGCGTGCTCGAGTGGATCGCCGACGCCGGGTACAGCTACTTCATCGACGCGGAGGACGACGTCGGCGGGCTCTGGCACGGGCGTCTCTTCTACTTCCTGCTCTTCGGCACGCACCAGGAGATCCTCCAGGTGCGTGGCCAGTGGAACAGGGACATCACGATCGAGCGTCTCGAAGAGATCCTCGAGTTCTGCAACGAGTGGAACGCCGACCGCATCTGGCCCAAGGCATACACGCGCGTGCGCGACAACGGGATGGTCCACGTCTTCACCGAGGTCACGGTGGACCTCGAGCACGGCGTCAACGACGACCAGCTCGACCAGCTGCTCCAGTGCGGCCTGTCGACCGGCTCCATGTTCTTCGACGCGCTCGACGAGTTCTACCCGGACCCTGCGAGGTCGGCACCATGAGCCCCGCCCCTCGCACCAGCTGGCTCGCGCGCCTGTTCGGCAACCACCGGCCCAAGCCCGTGGACGACGTGCCGATCGACGTCGAGCTCCCCACGCCCCTGTCGACACGACGCATCGGTGACTATCTCTCGCGGCGCGGCTACCACTTCCGCATCGACGACGACGGCGACGTCACCGGGACCTGGGACGGCAACCGGTTCTGGTTCCTGCTGCTCGGCGAGCACCAGGAGATCCTCCAGGTCCGCGGTCGCTGGTCGACGACCCTGCCCGTCACCTCACGCCTCGCCGTGCTCCAGGCCGTCAACGACTGGAACCGCGAACGCATCTGGCCCAAGGTCTACGTCCGCGAGGAGAGCCAGGGGCTGGCCCTGTACGCCGAGGTGTCCGTGGACCTCGAACGTGGCGCGACCGACGACCAGCTCGGTCAGGTCGTCTCGTGCGGGCTCGGGACCGCGGTCCAGCTGTTCAACACGATCGGCGGTCAGCTCCCGCCGGTCTGAGACGCGCTCCTGTCCCAGGGCGGCGTCGGCCGGTGCAGGCGCCAGGTAGCAGGCCCGCGCCTCGGCGAGGCCCGACGCCCGCTCAGGGGCGACGCAGGCTCGGCAGTCCCAGGCTGACCGGTCCCCCGGCGGCGGGCGACCCGTGCGAGTGCCCGTGGTCGTCGCCGCCGTCCAGGCGCGTCTTCTCGCGCGCGACCCACGCATCGCCCGAGCGCGTGCGGCGCACCGCGTACGTGCCGGGCCCGTCCGCGCCCGTGCCGCCGGCCACGGCCGAGTCGGCGACCAGGTGGTACGGGGCAGACCTGGTGACCTCGACGGTCACCATGTCCCCGGGTCGGGGCAGGCGGGGGTCCAGGTCGTCGGCCAGCCGGGGGTCGTCGGCGAGGACGTCGCCGTCCGCACGGCCGGCCATGAGGGTGACGACGTCGTCGGGCACGGCCAGGTGCACCAGGCGGTTGTCCGCCGCACGGCCCGTCAACCGGTGCGTCGCGCCGTCCTTGCGCCCCGACCCCTCGGTCACGAGCACCTCGACCGTGCGCCCGACCTGTCGCGCCGACTCCTCCGCGCTGACCCGGTCCTGGAGCGCCTGGAGCCGTTCGTAGCGCTCCTGGACGACCTCCTTGGGCAGCTGGTCCGGCAGCGTCGCGGCCGGGGTCCCCGGGCGCTGGGAGTACTGGAACGTGAAGGCCGACGAGAACCGCGAGGCCTCGACGACGCGCAGCGTCTCGGCGAAGTCCTCCTCGGTCTCGCCCGGGAAACCCACGATGAGGTCGGTCGTGATCGACGCGTCGGGCATGGCCTCGCGCACCCGGTCGAGGATCCCCAGGAACTTCTCCGACCGGTAGGAGCGGCGCATGGCGCGCAGGATGCGGTCCGAACCGGCCTGCAGCGGCATGTGGAGCTGAGGCATGACGTTGGGCGTCTCCGCCATGGCCGCGATCACGTCGTCCGTGAACGCCGCCGGGTGCGGCGACGTGAAGCGCACGCGCTCGAGGCCCTCGATCTCCCCGCACGCGCGCAGCAGCTTGGCGAACGCGCCACGGTCACCGAACTCGACGCCGTAGCTGTTGACGTTCTGGCCCAGCAGGGTCACCTCGATCGCGCCCTGGTCGACGAGCGCCTGGACCTCGGCCAGGACCTGCCCCGGGCGCCGGTCGCGCTCCTTGCCGCGCAGGTGCGGCACGATGCAGAACGTGCACGTGTTGTTGCACCCCACGCTGATCGACACCCAGCCGGCGTAGACCGACTCTCGCTTGGTCGGCAGCGTCGACGGGAAGACCTGGAGCGACTCGGCGATCTCGACCTGCGCAGCCTCGTTGTGCCGTGCACGCTCGAGGAGCACCGGCAGGGCGTCGAGGTTGTGCGTGCCGAACACCACGTCGACCCAGGGAGCCTTCTCGACGATGCCGGACCGGTCCTTCTGCGCGAGGCAGCCCCCGACCGCGATCTGCATGCCGGGCCGCCTGGCCTTGATCGACGCCAGCTGGCCGAGGTTCCCGTAGAGCCGCGTCGCGGCGTTCTCGCGGACCGCGCAGGTGTTGATGACGACGACGTCCGCGCGGTGCGCGGCCTCGTCGGCGGCCTCGGCGCGGGTGTAGCCGGCCTGCTCGAGCATGCCGGCCATGTGCTCGGAGTCGTGCACGTTCATCTGGCAGCCCAGGGTGCGGACCATGTAGGTCCGCGGAGCGGCCTCCGCGGGCGCGTCGGAGGGACCCGCTACGGGGCTGGCATCTGGGCGGAGGGCGGTGGAGAACATCACCGTCAAGGGTACGGCGCCACGAGCGCGGGGCCGAAACACGCGTTCCCCGCCGGCCGGGCAACTGTTGCCCTACTGTTGCCGAACTGTTGCCGGAAACAGTGGCGTGCGCAACAAATCCCCCCTAGGTTCATGAAATGGACGCGCAACCGAACACCCCGAGCGACGCTCCCGACGCGTCGCCCACAGCATCACCGCCCGCGCACGCCGCGGCGTCCCGTGACGACGAGCTCGGCGCCCCGCTCGTCGAGCTCCGCGGGGTGAACAAGCACTTCGGCGATCTCCACGTCCTCCAGGACGTGGACCTCACGGTGCGACGCGGAGAGGTTCTCGTCGTGATCGGCCCCTCTGGTTCGGGGAAGTCCACGCTGTGCCGAGCCATCAACCGGCTCGAGACGATCGACACGGGCACCATCCTGATCGACGGCGAGCCGCTCCCCGAGGAGGGCAAGGCGCTCGCCCGGCTCCGGTCGGACGTCGGGATGGTCTTCCAGTCGTTCAACCTCTTCGCCCACAAGACGATCCTCGACAACGTGACGCTCGGCCCGCTCAAGGTGCGTCGCATGAAGTCCGCAGACGCCAAGAAGGAGGCGCTGGCTCTGCTGGACCGCGTCGGGATCGGGAACCAGGCCGACAAGATGCCCGCCCAGCTCTCGGGCGGGCAGCAGCAGCGCGTGGCGATCGCCCGGGCACTGGCCATGCACCCCAAGGTCATGCTCTTCGACGAGCCCACCTCGGCGCTGGACCCCGAGATGATCAACGAGGTCCTCGACGTCATGGTCGCACTCGCCCGGGAGGGCATGACCATGATCGTCGTGACCCACGAGATGGGCTTCGCGCGCAAGGCGGCGCACCGCGTCGTCTTCATGGCGGACGGGCAGATCGTCGAGGAGGCCCCGCCCGAGCAGTTCTTCACCAACCCCCAGAGCCACCGCGCCCAGGACTTCCTGTCCAAGATCCTGACCCACTGACCGCACCGTAGCGACAGCACCGTCACCCTCCACCTGCCCCCCGACCAGCAGCTCCCCACGCAGCACAGCACGCCCACGGACCCCGGCCTCGACGAAGAGCCCGGCGACCACCTGCACCAACCGACAGCTCGACCGGCCACGAACCAGCCGGGCGGAGCGGGTGACCACCAGGTCCCCCGTGACGGCTCGGCACGACGAAGGGGAAGACACCATGCGAGCACGTACCCGAACCGGAGGGCTCCTCGCCCTCACCGCAGCCACCGCCCTGATCCTCGGGGCCTGCAGCGGCGGCACCGACGACTCGGGCGGCGAGACCGGCGCCGCGACGTCGGACGGCGGTGGCGAGAAGATCACCATCGGCATCAAGTTCGACCAGCCGGGCCTCGGCTTCAAGGAGGGCGACACGTACACGGGGTTCGACACGGACGTCGCCCGCTACGTCGCCGAGAAGCTCGGCTACTCGGAGGACCAGATCGAGTGGAAGGAGGCTCCGTCGGCCCAGCGCGAGACGCTGCTGAGCACCGACCAGGTCGACATGATCTTCGCGACCTACTCGATCACGGACAAGCGCAAGGAGACCGTCGCGTTCGCCGGTCCGTACTTCGTCGCCGGGCAGGACCTGCTCGTCGCCGAGGACAACACCGACATCAAGGGACCCGAGGACCTCGAGGGCAAGAACCTCTGCTCGGTCACCGGGTCCACCTCGGCGCAGCGCATCAAGGACGAGTACGCGGCAGGGGTCCAGCTCCTCGAGCAGCCCGGCTACGCAGAGTGCGTCACGGCCCTGCTCTCGGGTCAGGTCGACGCGGTCACCACGGATGACATCATCCTGGCGGGCCTCGCGGCCCAGCCCGCGAACAAGGGCAAGGTCAAGGTCGTGGGTGCCCCCTTCTCGACCGAGCGCTACGGCGTCGGGATCCCGCAGAGCAGCGACAAGTGCGAGGACATCAACGCCGCGATCACCGAGATGATCGAGGACGGGTCGTGGGAGGAGGCCATCACGACCAACACCGAGGGCACCGGGTACACCCCGAACGCCTCGGAGAACCCGCCGACGCCGGACGCCTGCGCCTGACAGGTCCGCTGCTGCGCCGGGTGAGCGCGTTGCCCTCCGGGGACGTGCCCGCCCGGCGCAGCACTCGTCCGGTCCGGTCTCGTGCGGCGCCCGCGCCGCACCTCGTGAAGGGTGACCCGTCGTGGGTGACTACCTCTCTCAGTTCCTGCGGCTCTTCGAGTCGTACGACGTCCTGGGCGCGTTCTGGGTCAACATCCAGCTCACGTTCTGGGCAGCGATCCTGGCCCTCGTCATCGGCACCGTGCTCGCGCTCATGCGGATCTCCCCGATCCCCAGCCTGCAGTGGGCCGGGGCCACGTACGTCACGCTGTTCCGCAACACGCCCCTGACGATCATCATGGTGTTCCTGACGCTCGGGGTCTGGGGCCAGCTCAAGATCCAGCTCGCCGACGACTTCCCGTCGAACTTCTTCCGCTTCGCGGTGCTGGGCCTCGCGGTCTACCACGCGGCGTTCGTGTGCGAGGCGATCCGCTCCGGGGTCAACACCGTGCCCATCGGCCAGGCCGAGGCGGCCCGCGCGATAGGCCTCTCGTTCCTGCCGGCGGCACGGATCGTGATCCTCCCCCAGGCCTTCCGTGGCTCGGTGGCCCCGCTCGGCAACGTGCTCATCGCCCTCATCAAGAACTCGACCGTCGCCGCCGCGGCCGGCGTCGCGACGGAGACCTCCAGCCTCATGAAGACCATGATCGAGTTCGACTCCGACGTCATCATCGCGATCTTCCTGACGTTCGCGATCGGCTACGTGATCCTCGTGATCCCGGTCGGGCTCGCGACGACCGCGCTCTCGCGTCGTCTGGCGGTGAAGCGATGACCGCCCAGCAGCAGACGGTCCTGTTCGACGCCCCCGGGCCTCGAGGCCGGCGCACCATCCTGATCGGCAACGTCGTGGGAGCCGTCGTGGTCGCGGGCATCGCGGCCTACGCCCTGGTGCTGCTGGGCCGCGAGGGCCAGCTCACCGCGGAGAAGTGGCAGCCGATCTTCACGGCCGACGCCTGGGAGAACTTCTACCTCCCAGGCCTGCTCGACACCCTGCGCGCGGCGGGCGTCGCGATCGTCGGGGCGATCGTGTTCGGTCTGCTCTTCGGCATCGGGCGCCTGTCGGCCATCAAGGCCGTGCGGTGGCTCTCGGGCCTGGTCGTCGAGTTCTTCCGGGCCGTCCCGGTCCTGCTCATGATGATCTTCTTCTGGCTCTTCCTGGCCCAGCTCAAGGTGCCCGACGCCCCGTTCATGGCGGTCGTGATCGCCCTGATCCTCTACAACGGGTCCGTGGTGGCCGAGCTGGTCCGCTCGGGGGTCTACGGTCTGCCCAAGGGTCAGGGCGAGGCGGCTCTGGCGGTCGGGCTCACGCGCGGCCAGTCGCTCCGGTCGGTCGAGGTGCCGCAGGCCCTCATCGCGATGCTCCCGGCGCTGGTCTCCCAGCTCGTCGTGGTCCTCAAGGACACCGCGCTCGGCTACATCATCACGTACACCGAGCTCCTCCAGGAGTCGCGCCGTCTCGGGTCCGCCTACGGCAACATCCTGCAGTCGTTGCTGGTCGCGGCGATCCTGTTCATCCTGATCAACTACGTGCTCTCCAAGGTCGCGGAGATCCTGGCGCGACGCCTCCGGGGTCGGACCGCCGGGCCGGTCCGGGCCGCGACGCCCGGTCTCGCGGTCGGGGCGCGCGGGGCGGCTCCGGTGGGCACAGCCCCAGCCGCGCCGCCGGCACCGAAGTGATCGTCAGGTAGCGGCTCTGCACGCGGCGGCCGTCGCGGGTCCCACGACCCGCGGCGGCCGCCGCGTGTCGGTCGACCGCCCCGTCCCGCGCGAACGGAACGGCCCGTTGCCCGACGGCGGAGCTGTCGTCAGAGGTCGTCGAACCCGCCGTAGGACTCGTCGTCCGCCGTGTCGCCCTCACGAGCGAGCTCTTCGCGGACCAGGGTGAGCGCGAGCCCCGGGCCGTACCCCTTGCGGGCGAGCATCCCGACGACGCGCCGGATGCGGACCTCGCGGGCGAGTGCGCTCGTCTTGGCCAGGCGCCGCCGCACGAGGTCACGAGCCGCGTCGTGCTCGTCGTCGTCGTCGACCTGGTCGAGGGCGCTCGTCGCCGTCTCGTCGTCGATCCCCTTGCGTCGCAGCTCCTGCGCGATAGCCCGACGTGAGAGCCCTCGCTCGTTGTGGCGGGTGCGGACGATCATCCCGGCGTACTCGGCGTCGTCGACCAGCCCGACCTCCTCGAAGCGATCGAGGATCGGCTCGAGGACCTCGGACGGGTACCCCTTGCGAGTCATGGCGTCCATGAGCTGACGGCGGCTCTTGGGGGCCGCCGTGAGCGTCCGCAGGATCGCTTCGCGGGCGTGCTCGGTGAGCTCGGCCCCGGCCAGGGCGCCCGACTCCACGCGATCGGCGATCGTCGGACGCGGCGTGCGTTCCTTGCGCTCGCTCGAGTAGCCGCCGCGACGGGTCGAGCCGGATCCTCGGCTCGAGGAGCGCTCGCCGAACCCGCTGCTGCCGAAGCTGCTGCTCGCCCTGCCGGACCTGCCGCCGGCGAGCCCGGACGAGCCGAACGATCCTCGGGTCGACTTCGCGCGGCTCGGGGCGCTAGCCCTGCGTGGGGCGTACGTCCGCGGGTCCGGGGCGTCGCGCGCCACATCCACGGGTTCGTCTCCCCTGCCGGACGCACCGATGGGCGCGTCCCCCTCCTCACCAGGAAGGGGACGCGCCCACTCGGGCATCTGGTCCAGCGGGTCGTCGACGATCAGAGGACGGCCTTCTTGCCCTTACCGGCCGGGGCCGCCGCGGGGGCGGCAGCGGGTACCTCGCCCGCAGGGGCGTCGACCTTGGCCCCGACACCGAGCTTCTCCTTGATGCGCTTCTCGAGCTCGTTGGCGAGGTCCGGGTTGTCGCGCAGGAAGCCGCGCGCGTTCTCCTTGCCCTGGCCGAGCTGGTCGCCGCCGTAGGTGAACCAGGATCCGGACTTGCGCACGAAGCCGTGCTCGACGCCCATGTCGATCAGGCCACCCTCACGCGAGATGCCGACGCCGTACAGGATGTCGAACTCGGCCTGCTTGAACGGCGGGGCCATCTTGTTCTTGACGACCTTGACGCGTGTGCGGTTACCGACTGCGTCGGTGCCCTCCTTGAGGGTCTCGATGCGGCGGATGTCCATGCGCACCGAGGCGTAGAACTTCAGGGCCTTGCCACCGGTCGTGGTCTCCGGGGACCCGAACATGACACCGATCTTCTCGCGGAGCTGGTTGATGAAGATCGCGGTGGTGCCGGACTGGCTCAGGGCCCCCGTGAGCTTGCGCAGCGCCTGCGACATGAGTCGCGCCTGGAGACCGACGTGGCTGTCGCCCATCTCGCCCTCGATCTCGGCCTTGGGCACGAGCGCCGCGACAGAGTCGATGACGATGATGTCGATGGCGCCCGAACGGATCAGCATGTCCGTGATCTCGAGAGCCTGCTCGCCCGTGTCCGGCTGGGAGACGAGCAGCGCGTCGGTGTCGACGCCCAGCTTCTTCGCGTACTCGGGGTCCAGCGCGTGCTCGGCGTCGATGAACGCCGCGATGCCTCCCGCGCGCTGGGCGCTGGCCACGGCATGGAGTGCGACGGTCGTCTTACCGCTGGACTCGGGTCCGTAGATCTCCACGACACGGCCGCGAGGGAGGCCGCCGATACCGAGCGCGATGTCCAGGGCGATCGACCCCGTGGGGATGACCTCGACCGGTGCGCGCCCCTCGTCACCGAGGCGCATCACCGATCCCTTGCCGAAGTTGCGGTCGATCTGTGCGAGGGCGGCTTCGAGCGCCTTCTCGCGGTCTGCGGGTGCGGGCATGTCGGTCACCTTTGCGTGCGGGGCACGGAACCGTGCCGAAGTATGTTCGAGGCCGTAGACCTCGGGAAGCCTGTGTCGTGTCCCGACGGTACGTGCCGCCACTGACACTCGTCGTCCGCCGGACCCTGTCTGTGGACGACGGCCTGCTGGCGACTGCTGTGCACAACTCTACCCGAACACCTGTTCGATAGATCGTCCTGCGCGGCGTGTCGTCGAGCAGGCCGCGCAGGCGTCGGCGACGGCCCACCCACGGCCTCGGCCACTGCCTCGGCTCAGCCCTCCCACGACTCCCCCGGCCGCAGCACGACCGCCCGGGTCTCGGGGGCCCACCGGTGCACCGCTGCCGCGAACGCGTCGCCCGCGTGGTCCATCCAGCCGCGCGGCAGGTTCTGCCCGCCCGGCGCGTGCAGCGTCCCCCAGTGGACCGGGATCGCGACCCGCACCCCGACGGCCGCGCACACGCGCGCCGCCTCGGCCGGCCCCAGGTGCCCGCCCGACAACCGCGGCCCCCAGCCCGCCACCGGCACCAGGGCGACGTCGACCGGCCCGCCCGCGAGCGCCGGCAGGTGAACCATGCCGGGGTAGGCCTCGGTGTCGCCGAGCGCCCAGAGGGTCCAGCCGCCCGACTGCACGAGGTGCCCCACCGCGGCGTTCGGTCGGTGCGGCATGGGTCGGTGCCCGTGGACCGCCGGGGTGAGGTGGACGCGGACGTGCGCTCCGACGTCGTGCCAGGAGCCGTGCTCCCCGGCTGCCCCGGGGACGCGCGGGCGCCCCGGCACGGGACCCGCGAGCGGGCGCTCGTCACGCTCGGGCCCCGCGCCGAGCCCCACCCCGGCGAGCCCCTTGGACCGCAGCCACCGCGCGTTGGCGGGGGCTGTCAGCACCGGCACGTCGCCCAGCAGCCGCAACGACCCCAGCTCGGCGTGGTCGTGGTGCAGGTGCGAGAGCAGGATCGCGTCGGCGTCCCGCCAGACCTCCGCCGGCCGCACCCCGCGCCTGCGCAGCAACCCCGCGTGCCGCTTCAGCAGGGGGTCGGTGACGATCCGCACGCGGCCGTCGGGGGTCGTGACGTCGAGCACCGCGCTCGAGTGCCCGAGCCACGTGACCCTCAGCCCGGGGGCCACCTGCTCCGCGGTCATGACCTCACCCCCAGCTCCTCGAGCCAGCGCACGAGCTCGCGGTGCACCGCCTCGGCTCCCACCAGCATGCGCGTCCCGCCCACGTCCTCGCGCGCCCCGTCGGACACCCGCAGGCTCGCGGGGTGCAGCAGGATCGCCTCGTTCTGGGCGCCCCCCAGCCCGCCGTGCGATCCCACGAGCCCCTCGAACGCGTGCACCAGCCCTGCGTCGTCGACGCTCGAGACCAGGAGCAGGTCGCCCGCGTGCTCGAGCGAGGCCGCCCGCAGGAGGTCGGGCGCCGCGCGCGGCCCGTACGCCGCGAGCGGGTCCTCTCCGTGGACCCGACCCGAGACCAGGTGGCGGCTGCCTGCGCGGCCGTACGCGACGACGTCGGGCACCTCACCCTGCCCGGGGCTGCTCTCCTGCACGACCACGACCCCCACGGCCGGGTTCGCGACCAGGCCCGGCACGAGCGCGGGCCAGCGCACCCGGATCTCGTCGCCCACGAGCCGCTCCGGGGAGCGCGGGAACCACACGAGACCGAGGTTCCCCGACCCGACGACGGCGACCTCCGGCAGCTCGCCCCCGTCCGCAGGCGTGGTGTCCCGGTCCGGTCCGACCAGCACGCGCCCGCCGCGCGCGTCCCGCGCGTCGTGCTCTCCCCGGTCGCGGCCGAGCGCGTTGAGCGCGGTGTTGACGGCGCCCCACGCCTCGGAGTCGGCGCCGGCGGCGGCCCTCACCCCGGACGCCCGACGGCGCCGCTCGCCCGGCGCTGGCCGGATCGCCATGAGCCGGCGCACCTCGTCGAGGAACGAACGCCCCACGACCTGCTCGAACGTCGCGCCGAGCGACTGGCCGTGGTCGGACAGCACCACGACCTCGTAGCGGCGGGGCGCGACCTCGGCGACCTGCTCCAGCAGCCCGACGACCCGGTCCAACCCTTCGAGCGACCGCATCGCCTCGGGCCGCAGCGGGCCCGCGTGGTGCGCGATCTCGTCGTAGTCGACGAGGTCCACGAACACCACGGGCGCGCCGCGGACCAGCTGCTCGGCGACCAGAGAGGTGTTGAGGTCGCGCAGCACCACGTTGGAGACCGCGCGCAGCACAGGGTAGGCGCCCAGGCGCGAGACGCGGGGCTCCACGTCCCGCACCGCCTGCTGCCACCCCTGGTAGAGCTCCTTGAAGAACTCGCCCACGGTGCCCACGAGCGCCCGGACCAGCACGAACGGGCTCGAGAAGAAGTGGACGAACACCTGCCCCGGCCCCAGGCCCGCGCGGGCGCGGCTCATGACGAGCAGGTTCGTCCCCGCGTCCCCCGAGAACATCGTCGAGACGGCGACCCCTCCGCCCGCGAGCAGCCCGCGACCGTCGCTCATGAGGGCTTCGACCCGGGCCGCGTCCGCCGGATGGTTGGTCACCACGAGCCGGCCCTGCTCCCGGTCCCACCACCGGAACGCGGGCACGTGCTCGCTCGTACCGTGCAGGAGCCCGGCCTGGCTCGCGGGCGTGGTCGACGGGACGCGCGCCCACCACGTCTCGAGGTCGTGCGTCCCCTCGCTGATCCACCGTGCGAGGTGCGGCGCCAGGCCCGCCTGGACGGCGTGGTCGAACGTCGGGCGCGCGACGCCGTCGAGCTGGACGACCAGGAGACCCGCGGGCCGGGCACCAGGCGCTCCGCTCGGCGAGCCGTCCGAGGGGTCCGGTACGCCGTCGGATCCGCCCCCGTCCCCGCCGGACGACGCCCGTGCAGCCCGACGGTCGGCCGCGCGCTGCGCCCGGCGGGCACGGCGCAGCAGGTCGTCGATCACGTACTCGTTGTCGCTCGCACCGATCGCCCAGCGCCCGATCGCCATGAACAGCGCGGCCAGGACGAGCACCGCCACGACGCTGCCCCAGTCGTCGGTCTCGAACCCCGGCAGGTACGTGAGCGCGAGCCACGCCACGAGCACCTGGCCCGCGAGCCCCGACACCAGGGCACCGACGACGCCCGCGCGCCCGGCGACGACCCGCCACAGGGGTCGCAGGAGGGCGTCGCCGACCCCGACGACGAGCGCCGCGAGGAAGACCGACCACCACGACGTGATCCGCACGCCCGGGACGATCCAGATCGCGATCCCCAGCCCGGCGGCCGTCGACACGAGGGACCAGAGGGCTCCCGTCAGGTCGTGCAGCGAGAAGGGGAGCCGATGCCTCATGCGGCCATGATGCCGCGTGCACCGGACGCGCGCCCGTCCGGCCCCTCGGGCTGCTCGACGTCCCGACGCCGACGGCGCGCAGGCGCGCAGGGCCGGGCGCGGCGCGGCTAGCGGCGCGGCGCCTGGCGGTTCTTGGCCACACCTACCCACCCAGCCACCAGCACCTACCGCGCGGGCGGCGCCTGGCGGTTCTTGTCGGTACCCCACCGCTGCGCATCCGGCAGCTCCATCGCGTCGCACAGCGCGTGCCACACGTAGCGCGGCTCGACGCCGTCCTCGAGTGCCTGGACCGCGGTGCGGTCGTCCAGGGCGTTGAGCACCTGGTCCCGGGTCAGGGCGCGACCGTAGGCCGATCCGAAGACCTCGTCCACCAGCTGCCAGAACTCTCGATACCGCACGGGGACAGCCTGCCACGTCTCGGGGCCCCCTCCCGACGCGGTCTCGTCGGGCAGGGAGCGGTTGTCGGTGGCAGCGCCCACAATGGCGAGGTGACGTCCCCCGACCCGCTCGCCGGCTTCAGCGCTCCGACCCGCGCGTGGTTCGAGGGCGCGTTCGAGCGCCCCACGGCCGCGCAGGCAGGGGCCTGGGAGGCGATCGGCAGCGACCGGCACGCCCTGGTCGTCGCCCCGACGGGGTCGGGCAAGACCCTCGCGGCCTTCCTGTGGTCGCTCGACCGGCTGCTCACACTCCCCGACGAGCAGCCGCCGGGCGACCCCGCGTCAGGTCCGGACGACCACCGCGCGCAGCGCTGCCGGATCCTCTACGTCTCGCCCCTCAAGGCGCTGGCCGCGGACGTCGAGCGCAACCTGCGCTCGCCGCTCGCGGGCATCCGGCAGGCCGCCGTGCGGCTCGGCACCACCGTCCCCGACGTCGTGGTCGGCACCCGCACGGGCGACACGCCCGCGAGCGAGCGGCGGCGCTTCGGCGTCGCACCGCCGGACATCCTGATCACGACCCCCGAGTCGTTGTTCCTCGTCCTGACGTCGCAGGCGCGTGCGGGGCTGGCCGGTGTGCAGACCGTCATCATCGACGAGATCCACGCCGTGGCCGGGACCAAGCGCGGGGCGCACCTCGCGGTCTCGCTCGAGCGGCTCGACGCCCTGCTCCCCGTCCCCGCGCAGCGCGTGGGCCTGTCGGCCACGGTCCGCCCGGTCGAGGCCGTCGCGACCTTCCTCGCCGGGCACCGCACGCCCCAGGACCAGGGGCGCGAGGTCGTCGTCGTGCAGCCTCCGTCCGAGAAGAAGATCGAGGTCGACATCGTCGTCCCCGTCCCGGACCTGTCCGACCTGCGCACCGCCCCCGGCCCCGGCAGGACAACCGGGACCGAGGACCTCGCACCCCTGCCCGACGGCGAGCCCGACCTCTCGGGCCCGGCCACGGCTCGCCCGCCGCGCCCGTCGGTGTGGCCGCACGTCGAGGAGCGCGTCGTGGACCTCGTGGCCGAGCACCGCTCGACCCTCGTCTTCACCAACTCCCGGCGCGGGGCAGAACGGCTCACGGCTCGCATGAACGAGGTCTGGGCCGAGCGGCAGGGCGAGGACGTACCGGACGTCGGAACGCTCCAGCCCGCGCAGGTCCTGGCCCAGTCGGGCGCGAGCGCGGGCACCGAGCCCGTGATCGCCCGTGCCCACCACGGCTCCATGAGCCGCGCCGAGCGCACGCGCACCGAGACCGAGCTCAAGGACGGGCGCCTGCCGGCGGTCGTCGCGACGTCCTCCCTCGAGCTGGGCATCGACATGGGCGCGGTGGACCTCGTGGTCCAGGTCGGTGCGCCGCCGTCGGTCGCGAGCGGTCTCCAGCGCATCGGGCGCGCGGGGCACCAGGTGGGCGCGGTGTCGCACGGCGTGGTGTTCCCGACCTTCCGGGGTGACCTGGTGCCCTCGGCCGTGATCGCGGACCGCATGCGGACCGGGCAGATCGAGCACCTGCACGTGCTGTCGAACCCGCTCGACGTGCTGGCGCAGCAGGTCGTGGCCATGGTCGCGCTCGACGACTGGACCGTCGCGGACCTCGCGGCACTGATGCGCCGCAGCGCGCCGTACGGCGCCCTGGGCGACGCGACGCTGCACGCCGTCCTGGACATGCTCGCGGGCCGCTACCCGAGCGAGGACTTCGGCGAGCTGCGCGCGCGGATCGTGTGGGACCGGACGTCGGGCCTGCTCAGCGGGCGGCCCGGCGCGCTGCGCCTGGCGGTCACGAGCGGCGGGACCATCCCGGACCGGGGCCTGTACGGGGTGTTCCTCGCGACGGACTCCTCGACGACTGCCAACCCGGACGACCTGGCAGGCGTGGTCGGCGATGCTCCCGGGGGCGCTGCGACGGGCTCGCGGGCCCGGGGCGGTCGGCGCGTGGGCGAGCTCGACGAGGAGATGGTCTACGAGTCGCGCGTGGGCGACACGTTCACGCTCGGTTCGAGCACGTGGCGCATCGAGGACATCACCCCGGACCGGGTGCTGGTGACCCCAGCACCGGGCGCGCCGGGCAGGCTGCCCTTCTGGAAGGGCGACTCCCCCGGGCGCCCGGCCGAGCTCGGCCGGGCCGTGGGTGCGTGGGTGCGCGAGCTCGAGACCCTGGCAGCATCGGACGGCCCGCTGACCGAACGGCTCCGGGACGCAGGGCTCGACGCCTGGGCGACCGACAACCTCGTCGCGTACCTGGCAGGCCAGCGCGAGGCGACGGGCCGGGTGCCGGACGACCGGACCGTCGTCGTCGAGCGCTTCCGGGACGAGCTGGGCGACTGGCGCGTCGTCATCCACTCGCCCTACGGGGCCAAGGTCCACGCCCCGTGGGCGCTGGTCCTGGGCGCGCGGCTGCGCGACCGCTACGGCCTGGACGCCGCGGCCATGCACTCGGACGACGGGATCGTGCTGCGCCTGCCGGACCTGGGCGACGGCGGGTGGGACGACGCCGGGCCCGGCGGCGCGGGCGGCGCAGGGGCCTCGCCGGTCGTGACGGCCGAGGACCTGCTGCTCGCCCCGGAGGACGTCCTCGACGAGGTCCGCGGGGAGCTCGGCGGCTCCATCATGTTCGCCGCGCGCTTCCGTGAGGCCGCGGCGCGCGCCCTCCTGCTCCCCCGCCGCCGCCCTGACAAGCGCCAACCGCTGTGGCAGCAGAGGCAGCGCTCGGCCCAGCTGCTCTCGGTCGCGAGCGAGTACCCCGAGTTCCCGATCGTCCTGGAGGCCGCGCGCGAGTGCCTCCAGGACGACTTCGACGTCGCGGCCCTGACCGACCTCATGCGTGACCTGTCCGCGGGCCGGGTCCGGCTGGTCGACGTCACGACGCCCACCCCGTCGCCCTTCGCCCAGTCGCTCCTGTTCGGGTACACGGCCCAGTTCCTGTACGACGGCGACGCTCCGCTCGCCGAGCGCCGCGCCGCCGCGCTCTCGCTCGACCCCACGCTCCTGGCCGAGCTGCTCGGCACGGACGGCGGGGCGTCCCAGCTCGCAGACCTGCTGGACCCGGAGTCGGTCGAGCGGACCGAGGCCGAGCTCGGCGCCCTGGTCCCGAGCCGCCAGGCGCGGCACGCGGAGGACGTGTGGGACCTGCTGCGCAGGCTCGGCCCGCTCCCTGTCGCCGAGGTCGCGCGGCGCACGCGCGAGGACGTGCGCGACGGAGGTGCCCGCGTGGCTCACGGGCCTCGAAGGGGCGCGCCGGGTGATCCAGGTGCGCCTGGCCGGGGTGCCCGACGCCGTCGCGCAGCAGTGGGCCGTGGTCGAGGACGCCGGGCGGCTGCGGGACGCCCTGGGCGTCGCGCTGCCCACCGGCATCCCCGAGGTCTTCACCGAGCCGGTCCCCGACCCTCTCGGCGACCTCCTCCGGCGCCACGCCCGCACGCACGGACCGTTCGGCGCGCACGAGGTCGCGTCCCGGTTCGGGATCGGCGTCGCGGTCGCCACGGGGGTGCTGAGGCGGCTCGAGGCCGCCCGGGTGCTCGTGTGCGGCCGCCTGCGCCCCGAGTCCCTCGGCGGGACGGGCGAGGAGTGGTGCGACGCCGAGGTCCTGCGCACCCTGCGCCGTCGGTCGCTCGCCGCCCTGAGAGCCGAGGTCGAGCCCGTCGCCCCCGAGGCCCTGGGCGTGTTCCTCCCACGCTGGCACGGGATCGGCACGTTGCGGGGCACCGACGGGCTGCTGCGGGTCGTCGAGCAGCTCTCGGGGGCCGCGGTCCCCGCCTCGGCGCTCGAGACCCTCGTGCTGCCCGCACGCGTGATCGACTACTCGCCCGCTCTGCTCGACGAGCTGACCACCACGGGCGAGGTCCTGTGGTGCGGGCACTCGTCGCTGCCCGGGGGCAAGGACGGGCTCGTGAGCCTGCACCTCGCCGACGCCGCACCCCTCACGCTTCCCGACGTGACGCCCCTCGAGGAGGACGGCCCGCTCGACAGCGACCTGCACCGAGCGGTCGTCGACCTGCTGACCGGCTCAGGGGGATTCTTCCTGCCCCGCATCGCCGAGCTCGCGGGCGCGTCCCAGGCAGCGACGCTGGAGGTGCTGTGGGACCTGGTGTGGGCGGGTTGGGTCACCAACGACGGGCTCGGGGCCCTGCGCAGCCGCCTCGGACCCGGCGGCGGCGCGCACCGCGCACCACGCGCCCCCGTCCGCGCCCGCCCCCTGTCCCGGAGCCGGTTCGCCTCGCTCGGCGCGGAGGCGATGACCGCAGCCCGTGGAGAGTCAGACCTGCGCGGCGGCTCGGGCCGCTGGTCGGCCCTCCCCGCGCGCGAGCCCGACCCGACGCGACGCACGCACGCTCTGACCCGGGTCCTGCTCGACCGTCACGGCGTGCTGACCCGCGGAGCAGCACCGTCGGAGGGCGTGACGAACTACTTCCGCGGCGTCTACCGCGTCCTGTCGGAGCTCGAGACCACCGGCACCGTCCGGCGGGGCTACTTCGTCGAGCACCTGGGTGGCTCGCAGTTCGCGCTGCCGGGTGCCGTCGACCAGCTCCGCACCGACGCCCAGGACCGCGAGCAGGTCGCCGAGTCAGCAGGTCGCCGCGAGCTCTCGGCCCTGCTCCTGGCCGCGACCGACCCGGCCAACCCTTACGGCGCGGCCCTTCCGTGGCCCGAGCCCCGGGTACCGCACGAGCCGGGAGGCGGGGCACCCGTCGGTCTCGGGGAGCGGGGCGGGACGCCGGGAGCCGGTCGGCTGGAGACCCGGCCCTCGACGACGGCACCCGGAGCGGCGACTGCCGTCGCGCTCGCACCGGGCACCGAGCCCGCCCGGACCTCGGCCCGCGCGACCCACCGGCCCGGGCGCAAGGTGGGCTCCGTCGTGGTGCTCGCGGGTGGCGACCTGGTCCTGTACGTCGAGCGAGGAGGTCGTTCCCTGATCTCGTTCGGCGACGACTCCGAGACCTCGGCGCGCCGCCTCGCGCTCGCGTGCACCGAGCTCGCGCGCGCGTCGCGTGCCGGGCTGCTCGGCAAGATGGTCATCGGACGCATCGACGGGATCGACGCCCTCGCGGGGGCGGGCAGCACGGCGTCGCGCGCGTTCGGCGTGACAGCCGCTCTCATGGAGGCCGGCTTCCGACCCACCCCGCGCGGCCTGCGCGCATGACCCCTCGAGGAGCTCGCGATGCCCGAGGGTGACGTGGTCAAGGTGACGGCGGACCGCCTCGACGCGGCGCTGCGCGGACGGATCCTCGAACGCGTCGACCTGCGGTGGCCCAGCGCAGCGAGGATCGACCTCACGGGACGGACCGTGGTCGAGGTCCGGCCGTACGCCAAGCACCTCCTGACACGGTTCGACGACGGGACGACCCTGCACACCCACCTGCGCATGGAGGGGCAGTGGCGCGTCGCCCGCACCGGCACCGTCGGGTCTCGCGCGCGCGGCACCGGCGTCCGGGCGGTCCTCGCGAACGAGGTGTGGACGTGCGTCGGCGAACGGCTCGGCATGCTCGACGTGGTCCGCACCCGCGACGAGCACGTCCTGCTCGGGCACCTGGGTCCCGACGTCCTCGCCGACGACTTCCTCAGCGCCCCGGAGTCCGGCGTCCTGCTCGCGCTCGCGCGCCTGCGCGACGCTGCCGCAGCTGGCGGGTTCCCCGTCCAGGAGACGGTCGGCAGGCCGAACGGCGACGGTGCTCGAGGGCTTCCCCTGGCGGACGCCCTCCTCGACCAGCGCGGGGTCGCGGGGCTCGGCACCATCTACACGGCCGAGAGCCTGTTCGCCCAGGGGCTGTGGCCGTGGACCCCGGTGTCCGACGTCTCGGACCGCGACCTGGAGGCGCTGCTGCGGACCGCGCGCGGCCAGATGCTCCGCAGCGTCGCGGAGGGAGTGGGCACGGTCCGCCGGCACGTCCATGGCAGAGCACGACGGGCGTGCCACCGATGTGGCACGCCCGTCGCTGTCGGTCGCGCGAACGAAGCGCCGTTCGAGCGACCGATCTTCTACTGTCCGAGCTGTCAGAAGCCCTGAGGCTTCGTCAGCCGACCGGCTGAAGGTCCTCGCGCATGCGCCGCGCGCTCTCTGCAGCCGCTCCCCGACCCATGAGCGTGACGGCGAAGTCTGCGGGGATCGTGTCCGGGATCATCAGACCCTCGGCCACGGCGACCCGGTCGCTGACCTCGCGCAGCACCAACGACATGGGGATGTCGAGGGCTTCGCAGATGGAGCCCAGGAGCTCGGACGACGCTTCCTTCTGACCGCGCTCGACCTCGCTGAGGTACCCCAGGGAGACGCGTGCGGCCGAGGACACCTCTCGCAGGGTGCGGCCCTGTCGCTGGCGAGCGTCTCGCAGCACGTCCCCGATCTCTCGACGAAGAACAATCATCTGGCGGCCCCCTTCCGTGTCCCGTGCGACCGTCGGAGCCTGCCTGGCTCCGGTGGTGGTTCGCTGACCTGTCGTTCCCCGCGCCCCTCGCGTGGGGATCGTCCTACCGTACCCCGCACCCGGGGCAGTCTCATGTGCTGATCTGTTGAATGGCCTCTTGGCGATCACGTGCTGTTCAACGTCGTTCCCATCCAGGTTGTTCCCGCACCACGCCGAAGTCCACGTGGTTGCCTGGTGTTCACGAACTCTCCACGCGTTCACCCGCGCTTGGCCTTGCTCGCCCCACCGGACGGCAAGTTCACCCGCTGATCGTGGCCCGGGCCAGGGCGAGCACGTGCCCGGCAGCGGCGTCGCGGACCGCCGAGCGGTCGCCCTCGAGGCGGAGCTCGCGGACCTCGGTGCGTTCGGGGGTCGCGACAGCCACGTAGACGGCCCCCGGGGCCTTGCCGTCCTGGGGATCCGGACCGGCCACCCCGGTCGTCGCGAGGCCGACGTCGGCCCCCAGCACCCGGGCGACCCCCTGCGCCATCTGGCGTGCGACGTCGGGATCCACCGCACCGCGCGCGGCGAGCAGCGCGCCGTCGACCCCCAGCACGCTCTCCTTGAGATCCGTCGCGTACGCGACGACCCCGCCACGCAGCACAACGGACGCACCGGGGACCTCGACCAGGCGGGCGCTCACGAGACCGCCCGTCAGCGACTCGGCGACCGCCAGGGTCCACCCCCGTGACCTCGCGGCCTCGAGCAGCTCCACGGACTCGCGGAGGTCGGACGCACCCGGGGTGGGCATGACGAGCGGCTCAGTCCTGACCGGACGTACGAGCCGCGCGCAGCGCGTCCCGCCGCAGGCGCCACCCCTGGTACGCGTACTCCACACCCGTGACGACCGTGACGACCAGGGCCGCGACCATGAGGATCCAGCCGATCACGGCGATCCACGACGGCAGGTGGTCGAGCGGGAGCAGGAAGACCGAGATCGCCATGGACTGCAGGACCGTCTTGAGCTTGCCCCCGCGCGACGCCGGCATCACGGTGTACTTGAGCACCGCGAACCGCATGAGCGTGATGCCCAGCTCGCGGGCCAGGATGACGATCGTGACCCACCACGGAAGGTCCCCGAGGGCCGACAGCAGGACGAGCGCGGCCCCGATCAGGAGCTTGTCCGCGATGGGGTCCAGCAGCTTGCCGAGGTCCGTGACCAGGTTGTACTTCCTGGCCAGGTAGCCGTCCACGCGGTCCGTCGCGGCCGCGAGGACGAACAGTCCCGTCGCGACCAGGCGCCAGGTGACCGTGTGCCCGCCGTCGGCGAGCAGCGCCCACGCGAAGAACGGCACCACGGCGATCCGGGCGATAGTGACCGCGTTCGCGGAGTTCCAGGGGGACGGGACGGCTGTGACCACGGGACAAGCCTAGGCGCTCCGGGAGCCGTCGTCCGACCACGCCCGGAAACCGACCCTTCGGGCAAGTCTGTGCACAACGACCGTCCAAACGTCACGCGCGCTTCACGAGCGCACGTCGAACGGCTGGTCTCGCAGCCGTGACCCGCCGTGCACGCGCAGGAAGACGCCGCCGTCGACTCGGTCCGCTCCTTGCCGCCGGGCTCGTCGTCGGCACCGCCGCGGCCTCCGGAGCTCAGGCCTGGGGCACACCGGGACGGCCCGGTCGGCCGCCGAGGCGTCAGGCCTGCGACGCGGGGGCCGCAGGCTCAGCGCTCGCGCCAGTCCGCCTCGTCGCCCGCGTCGTCGTGGTACTCCTGCGCGACGGGCGGCATGTGACCGTCGGCACCGTCCGCGTAGTCGCGACCGCTTCCCGCCGGCGCACCGCCTCCCCCGCCCTGGCCGTCGTAGACGCCCGGGTCCGGCTCGCCGCGCAGCATCGCGAGCGTCGCGGGCAGGTCCTCTGCCGTGAGCATGACCTCGCGCGCCTTGGAACCCTCGGAGGCGCCGACGATCTCTCGCGACTCGAGCAGGTCCATGAGGCGACCCGCCTTGGCGAAACCGACCCGCAGCTTGCGCTGGAGCATCGAGGTCGAGCCGAACTGGGTCGTGATGACGAGCTCGGCGGCCTGCAGCAGCAGGTCGAGGTCGTCACCGATGTCCTCGTCGACCTGCTTCTTGGTCGCCGCCGCTGCCGCGACGTCGGTGCGGTAGGACGGCTTGAGCTGCGCCTTGACGTGCTCGACGACCGCGTGGACCTCGCTCTCACCGACCCACGCGCCCTGGACGCGGATGGGCTTGGCCGCGCCCATGGGCAGGAAGAGCGCGTCGCCCTGCCCGATCAGCTTCTCGGCGCCCGGTTGGTCCAGGACGACGCGGGAGTCCGCGAGCGAGGACGTCGCGAACGCGAGCCGCGAGGGCACGTTGGCCTTGATGAGGCCCGTGACCACGTCCACCGAGGGTCGCTGCGTCGCGAGGACCAGGTGGATGCCCGCGGCACGGGCGAGCTGGGTGATGCGCTGGATCGAGGCCTCGACGTCGCGCGGGGCGACCATCATGAGGTCGGCGAGCTCGTCGACGACCACGAGCAGGTACGGGTACGTCGCGATCTTGCGCTCCGAGCCCGGCAACGGCTTGACCTTGCCGGCACGGACCGCGGTGTTGAAGTCGTCGACGTGCTTGTAGCCGAACATCGCGAGGTCGTCGTACCGGGCGTCCATCTCGCGCACGACCCACTCGAGGGCCTCGGCGGCCTTCTTGGGGCTCGTGATGATGGGCGTGATGAGGTGCGGGATGCCCTCGTAGATCGTGAGCTCGACACGCTTGGGGTCCACGAGGACCATGCGCACCTCTTCGGGCGTGGCGCGCATGAGGATCGAGACGATCATCGAGTTGATGAAGCTCGACTTGCCCGCGCCCGTGGCGCCCGCGACGAGGATGTGCGGCATCTTCGCGAGGTTCGCGACGACGTAACCACCCTCGACGTCCTTGCCGACGCCCATGACCATGGGGTGCTCGGTGCGGCGCGCGACCGAGGAACGTAGCACGTCCCCCAGCACGACCGTCTCACGGTCGGTGTTGGGGATCTCGATGCCGATCGCCGACTTGCCCGGGATGGGCGAGAGGATCCGGACGTCGGCCGAGGCCACCGCGTAGGCGATGTTCTTGGAGAGGTTCGTGATGCGCTCGACCTTGACCGCGGGTCCGACCTCGACCTCGTACCGGGTCACGGTCGGGCCACGCGTGAACCCGGTGACCTTGGCGTCGATCTCGAACTGGTCGAACACACGCGTGAGGGACTCGACCACGCGGTCGTTGGCGGCCGAGCGCACCTTGTGGGGCGCGCCCTTGACCAGGTCGTCCTCGGAGGGCAGCACGTAGACCGTGTCGCCCTCGAGCATGGGCTGGACCCCGCGCGGCACGGGGTTGTTGGGCGGTGGCGGGGGCGGCGGCGTGGGCGACACGGCAGTCTGCCCGACGGCGGGGATCACCTGCGTGGGCAGGTCACCGAAGTCCTCGTGCGACTCGGGGGGTGCCGCTGCGGCGGCCGCGGCACGTCGGCTGCGGGCCGTCTTGCGTGCGGCCTCCTCCTCGGCCTCGAGCATCGCGGCACGCTCGAACGCCTCGTCGCCGACGTAGCCGCCGTCGAGCCGTTCGCGCTCTGCGGTGTCTGCGTCGCGCTCGGCCTTGGTCTTGCGCGTGCGCCCGGTGCGCTTCTTGCGCGGCGCGGTCTCGTCCGTCCCGTCGTGGCGCGAGACGCCGTCGGCCAGCTGGAGACCGTCCGGGTCGGCACCGTCCTCGCCCTCGTGGTGGTTGCCCGTCAGGCGGTCGTAGATGCCGCGCAGGCGGCTGGGGATCGCGTGCACCGGGGTCGCGGTGACCACGAGGATCCCGAAGAAGCCGAAGAGCAGGAAGAGGGGCACAGCGAACCAGTGAGTGAGCCCGGTCTGCACCGGGGTCGCGAAGAGGTAGCCGATCACACCGCCCGCGTCCTGGACCGCTTCGAAGCCGTCACGGGGGGCGGGCAGGTCCTCGGCGATGTGCACGAGCGAGCAGACCGAGACCACGATGAAGGTCAGGCCGATCGCGACGCGCGAGTTCGCCTGGGACCGCTCGGGATGACGCATGATCCGGACCGCGAGCCATACGAGGAGGACCGGCAGGGCGACCGCGGCCACGCCGAAGACGCCTGCGGCGACCGCGTGCACCGCGGTGCCGAACGCGCCTGAGATGCCCCACCACTCACGGGCCGCGACGATCACGGCGAGCGCCAGGAGGAGGAACGCGACGCCGTCGCGCCGATGTGAGGGGTCCAGCTCTCTTGCTCCCTTACCGATACTGCGTGCGACCGCGCCGACCGCGTGCGCACATCCCAGCCACAGCCCGCGCACCGCGCGGACCGGCCAGGGGGCGGGTCGACGACCCGCCTGCGAACCCGTGGGAGCGCGTGACGCGCTCGTAGGGCCCCCCGATCTCCTCGCGGTCGCACCACGTGCCGTGGTCTTCTTGCGGGAGGTCGCGGGCCGTTTCGCCGAGGTGGACGTCCGGGTCGCCATAGTAGGCACCACGGTACCTGCGCACGGGTGTTCGAGCGCGCACCTGGGGCGTGCGTGTCATGTGACGTCGGCTTCTCCCGGCGGACGCAGAGCCTCGCGTTCGCCGACCGGCGCCCTCCGGGGGCAGGATCGAGGGATGAGCACCACTCCCCCCGCCCCCCGCGAGCTGCACGAGATCGCCGACGGCGTCCACGTCGCGACCGCCGAGATCTGGACGAGCATCACGACGGTCGTCGTGGCCCCCGACGGGCGGGCCCTGGTCGTGGACCCCGGCATCACGGTCGAGGAGGTCGAGTCCCTCGCGGCGACGGTCTCGCACCGGGGCTGGCGGGTCACCGCGGGCTTCTCGACGCACCCGCACTGGGACCACGTCCTGTGGGCGCGGTCGCTGGGCGACGTCCCGCGCTGGGCCTGCCCGACGGCGGTCCGCGCCCAGGAGCGCAGCCTCGCCGAAGACCTGGCGAAGGTCGAGCAGACGGCCCCTGGGCACGACCTCGCGCTGTTCGGTCGCCTCACGCCTCTCCCCTCGACCGTGGCGGGCTCCTCGACCGTGGACGGCTCGCCCGGCGCGGTCCGCCTGCCGTGGCCCGACCTGCCAGGGGCGCGGCGTCGTCGGGCTCGGTGCCGACTCCCCGTGCGCCGGCCCGGAGGCGGACGAGCCGCTCGTGCTCGTGGTCGAGCACCAGGCGCACGCGTCCGGTCACGGAGCCCTGGTCCTGCCGGGCGCGGGCGTGGTCGTCGTGGGCGACATGCTCTCGGACCTCGAGGTCCCGCTCCTGGACCTCGCGTCACCCGACCCCGTAGGCGACTACCGCGCGGGACTCGACGCGCTCGAGCACGCGATCGCCGAGCACGGCGTGCACACGCTCGTCCCGGGGCACGGGCACGTGTGCACGGGCAGCGACGCGATCTGGGAACGGTTCGGTGCCGACCGGACCTACCTCGACGACCTGGAGGCGGCCGCCGACGACGTGACGGATCGCCCGGTCGACTCCGACGACCCCCGCCTCACGGGCGAGTGGGTCGTGGGTGAGCACCGCAGACAGCTCGCGCACCTGCGTCGGATGCGCTCGGCGTAGCGCGCACCCTCGGCCGGCGCGAGACGACCGCCCCTGACCGGGGACGAGCCCGCGGCACGCGGTCCCGGTCAGCCGTCCGTCCGCGCGGGGGTCAGGCACTCGAGGTCGGCCACCGCGCGCTCGGCGAACGACCCGCTGAGCTCCCTCACCCGCGGCAGCGCGTCGGTCAACGACGGCCCCAGGAGGGTGAGCGCGTCGAGACCTGTGCTGCACCAGACACGCGAGCTCGCCGTCCCGGCGCGTCGAGGGGTCCCAGAGCAGCGCGTCGCCGTTCTCGCTGTACGCGAAGACGACGAGCCGCTCGGCCAGCGACCAGTCCCCGTCGGGCTCGACCATCCAGTCGAACCCCTCGGCCTGACCGTCCTGGTAGGTCTCACGGAAGCGGTCGGTCAGACGCGCGGCGCGGTGCTGCCACCCGTCCGCATACCCGTCCCGGGCGGGAGGGTAGACGAGCCAGAGGCCGAACAGGCGGCAGAACCCCGCACGGCGCACGAGCCGACCGTAGGAGGGCGGGAATCCCTCGCCGTCCTCGAAGCGGTGTGAGTCGAGCAGGTCGACCGACACCGCACCGAGGTCAGGCGCCCCCGCCACGGAGAGCTCGTCGACCATCGTCGGCGGCCCGATCAGTCGTCGAGGCCGAGCTCGACCGACCGGGTGAGGGCTGCGCCCAGCGCCGCGTCGTCGGCGATGATCCGCGACAGGTGCCGGGCCGCGACCAGGAGCGCGTCCAGGTCGGTGCCGTAGACGCTCACCATCCCGCCCTCGGGGTCGAACCCGACGGCCTCGAGCACCTCGGGCGACTCGTCGGTGAGCACGGCCTGGAGAGCACCCGAGAAGTCGTATCCCGAACCCTCGACCCCGTGGCGCTCGAGTGCGTCCTTGTGCTGGTGGTACTCGGGACCGCCGGGCGAGTAGATGATGCTCGCGCTCGAGTCGTGGGTCACCAGGAGGACGGGTGCGAGGTCGGAGAAGTCTGCCGAGGTTGCCATGGCCGTGATGCTAGCGGCCCGCACCCACACGACCCTGGCGCCCTACGCGACCAGCAGCCCGACCCCGAGCGTCACGACCCCTGCGGCGACGAACCCGGCGCCGACCGGCAGCAGCACGACCCACCGGTTGGGCGCCTCGCGCCCCGCTCCGGTCGCGGACAGGAAGAACCCTCCGGGCAGGAGGATCGCCCCGACGAGGACGCCCACCCCCGCGAGCCAGCTCCAGAAGCCCGTGAGCCCGGTCGCCTGGCTCAGCACGAGGCACAGCAGCCCCAGGATCACGAGCACCCCTGCGTGCGCGTGCCCGGCCCGGAAGAAGGAGGTCTGGAACGACGTGGCCGGGACCTTGCCCGTGACGACCCGGACGAGGAAGAACCCGCCGGACTCGATCCCGACGATCGTCAGGAGGACGATCCCGGCGGTGATGCGGACGGCGTCGGTGAGCTCGAGCACGAGGGCCTCCCCTGGTCGGCCGAGCGAGGTCGGCAGAATTTACGAACACTGTTATAGAACACCGTTCGCAAACCTGCGTCAAGGGATCTAGACTCCTGTCCGTGGCCAGACCCCGACTTCACGACGACTCTCTGCGTGCGGCACTGCTGGACGTCGCGTCGCAGCAGATCTCCGAGCACGGCGAGTCGGCCGTCACGGTCCGTGGCGTCGCGCAGGCCGCCGGGACCAGCGCGTCCGCGGTCTACGCTCTCTTCGGCAGCCGGGAGGACCTGGTCGCGGCGGTGAGCGTCGAGGGTTTCCGACGCTTCGCGGAGCACCTGGGTTCCGCACCGAGGACCGGCTCGCCCGCCGACGACCTCCTGGCCCTGGGCCTCGCCTACCGGACCAGCGCGCTGGCCGACCCCCACTTCTACCGCGTGATGTTCGAGCGGTCCGTCCCGCACGAGGCCGGCGCCGTGCCTGCGGTGGCCGAACCGACCTTCGACGTCCTGCGGCAGGCCGTGGGCCGGGTCCTCGCCGCTGCCGTCTCCGACGCTGCCGGCGCACCACCGGCCTCCTCGGGCCTGGCCGCCGCAGCGGAGGAGGCGTCGCTGGCTCTGTGGGGCCTCGTCCACGGGCTCGTGAGCCTCGAGATCGGTCGGCTCCTGCCCGGGGGCGCCGAGGCCGCAGCAAGGCGCTACGAGAGGGCGATCCTCGCCGTCGGGCCGCCGCTGCTGCGGGCCGCCCCCACTCTCGCTGCGCCCTGACGGCGACGGGCCCGCCCTCCCGCAGAGCGGGAGGACGGGCCCGTCGGACGATCAGCGACTACGCCTCGACGACGACCGGGACGATCATCGGGCGGCGACGCAGACGGTTGGAGACCCAGCGCCCGACCACGCGGCGCATGACCTGCTGGAGCTGGTGCACGTCCGTGGCCCCTCCCGCGATCGAGTCCTCGAGGGCCTGCACGACCTGGGGACGGACGTCCTCGAACACCGCGTCGTCCTCGGCGAAGCCGCGCGCCAGGATGTGCGGGCCCGCGATGACCTTGCCCGTTGCGGAGTCGACCACGGCGAACAGGGAGATGAAGCCCTCCTCGCCGAGGATCTGGCGGTCCTTGAGCTCGGCGTCCGTGAGCTCGCCGACGCTCGACCCGTCGACGTACACGTAGCCGCACGGGACCGCGCCCACGACCGAGGCCTTGCCGTCGACGAGGTCGACGACCACGCCGTCCTCCGCGAGGATCACGCGGTCGGCGGGCACGCCCGTCTTGACCGCGAGCGCCCCGTTGGCCACGAGGTGACGGACCTCGCCGTGCACCGGCATGACGTTCTTGGGCCGCAGGATGTTGTAGCAGTAGATGAGCTCGCCCGCGCTCGCGTGGCCCGAGACGTGCACCTTGGCGTTGCCGCCGTGCACGACGCGCGCGCCGAGGCGCGTCAGGCCGTTGATGATGCGGAAGACGGCGTTCTCGTTGCCCGGGATGAGCGACGAGGCGAGGATCACGGTGTCGCCGTGGCCGACCGAGACCTTGTGGTCACCGTTGGCCATGCGCGACAGCGCGGCCATGGGCTCGCCCTGCGAGCCCGTGCACATGAGCACGATCTCGTCGTCGCGCAGCGAATCGACCTTCTTGAGGTCGATCAGGACGCCGTCCGGCACCTTGAGGTAGCCGAGCTCGGCCGCGATGCCCATGTTGCGGACCATCGAACGCCCGACGAGCGCGACGCGACGCCCGTGGTTGTGCGCGGCGTTGAGAACCTGCTGGACGCGATGCACGTGCGACGAGAACGACGCGACGATGATCCGCTTGTCCGACGCCCCAAACACGCTGTCCAGGACGGGGCCGATCTCGACCTCGGGGGTCACGAAGCCCGGGACCTCGGCGTTGGTCGAGTCGACCATGAAGAGGTCGACGCCCTTCTCGCCCAGGCGCGCGAACGCGCGCAGGTCCGTGACGCGGCCGTCGAGCGGCAGCTGGTCCATCTTGAAGTCACCCGTGTGCAGGACCGTGCCGGCCCCCGTGGTGACCGCGACCGCGAGCGCGTCCGGGATGGAGTGGTTGACCGCGACGAACTCGCAGCTGAACGGGCCGAAGGCGACCGTCTCGTCCTCCTTGACCACGCGGGTCACGGGGGCGATGCGGTGCTCCTTGAGCTTGGCCGAGATGAACGCGAGCGTGAGCTGCGAGCCCACCAGGGGGATGTCGCGGCGCAGGCGCAGCAGGTACGGCACGGCACCGATGTGGTCCTCGTGGCCGTGCGTCAGGATGATCGCCTCGATGTCGTCGAGGCGGTCCTTGATGTAGTCGAAGTCCGGCAGGATCAGGTCCACGCCGGGCTGGTTGTCCTCGGGGAAGAGGACACCGCAGTCGATGACGAGCAGGCGCCCGTCGTACTCGAGGACGGCCATGTTGCGTCCGACCTCGCCCAGTCCGCCGAGGGCGACGATGCGCAGAGCACCGGCCTGCAGAGCGGGGGGTAGGGACAGTTCGGGGTGAGGGTGGCTCACGGGGCCTCCTGGCCTGTTGTTCAGCTTGTTCAGCGTGGCCGCGGGGTCACCGGGTCCAGCAGGCCGGAGGCCTCCAGACCGGCGCGGACGACGGCGACCTCGTCGTCCGTGGCTGCGACGTACGGCAGCCTGAGGTATCGGTTCTCGGTGACTCCGAGGAGCTGGAGCGCGGCCTTGGCCATGACGGCCTGGAAGCCCGCTCCGTTGATGGCGTCGATCGCCGGGGTGACCGAGCGGAAGGCCGCGAGGGCCGCCGCGTTGTCACCGGCGTCGAACGCCGCGACGACCTGGGCGAAGCGCGAGCCGACCGCGTGCGCGGCCACGGAGACGATGCCGACCGCACCGTGCGCGAGGAACGGCAGCAGCATGGCGTCGTCCCCGGAGTACCAGGCGAGGCCGGTCGACTCGATGAGCTTGGCCGCGGTGTAGACGTCGCCCGTCGCGTCCTTGTTCGCGACGATGCGCTCGTGCGCGGCGAGGCGCTCGATCGTGGCCGGGGCGATGCGGACGCCCGAGCGGCCCGGGACGTCGTAGATCATCACGGGCAGCGGTGTCGCGTCGGCGACGGCCGTGATGTGGCGGTACAGCCCCTCCTGGGAGGGGCGCGAGTAGTAGGGGCTCACGACGAGGAGCCCGTGCGCACCGGCCTCCGCGGCCTGCTCGGCCATGCGGACCGCGTGCTGGGTGTCGTTCGACCCGGCCCCGGCCACGACGTGCGCGCGGTCGCCGACCGCGTCGACCACCGCGCGGATGAGCTCGGCCTTCTCCGGTGCGTGCGTCGTGGGCGACTCCCCCGTGGTCCCGCTCAGGACCAGACCGTCGTTCCCGTTGTCCACGAGGTGCTTGGCGACCTTGACCGCTGCGTCGAGATCGATCTCTCCGGCGAGGGTCATCGGGGTGACCATCGCGGTCAGGACGGCGCCGAACGGTCGGGCCTGCGTGGGGGGAAGTGCCATGTGCACAAACTACCGCGCGCGAGGCCGAAACGGCGTGTCGGTCCACGCGTGCGGACTCGGTGCGCCGCGTCGCCGAGCGTCGGTCGCCTCGACGTTGCACGGCCCGGCCGACCGACCGAGCGGGGGTGCCCGACCGCGCGGTCGTGAGGAGTCGATGCGAACCCGCGCCGGTCGCGTGATACTCGAAGCATGTCGCCCGCCACGAACGCCCTGTCCCCCGCCCTGGTCTCGCACCTGCCGACCGGGCTGCTGATCGGTGGCCAGTGGGGGCCGGCCGAGGCCGGACGGACGTTCGAGGTCGCGGACCCGGCGACCGAGGAGGTCCTGTTCGACGTCTCGGACGCGAGCCCCGCCGACGGCCTGCGCGCCCTGGAGGCCGCGCACGCCGCGGCCCCGGCCTGGCGCGCCGTGGCGCCGCGCGAGCGCTCCGAGCTGCTCCGGGCCGTCTTCGCGACGCTCACGGCTCGCGCCGACGACATCGCGGCGCTCATCACGGCCGAGTGCGGCAAGCCGCTCGCCGAGGCCCGCGCCGAGGTCGTGTACGGGGCCGAGTTCCTGCGGTGGTACGCCGAGCAGGCCGTGCGCACCGACGGCCTGGTCCGCACGGCCCCGAGCGGGGCCAACCGGCAGCTCGTCTCGCGGCGCCCGGTGGGCCCCGCGCTGCTCATCACGCCGTGGAACTTCCCCATCGCCATGGCCACGCGCAAGATCGGCCCGGCGCTCGCCGCGGGCTGCACGGTCGTGATCAAGCCCGCGCACCTGACCCCGCTCACGACCTCGCTGGTCGCCGAGATCATCCGCGGGCACCTCGAGGACCGCGGCCTGCCGACGGGCGTGGTCAACGTCGTGCCGACGTCGTCGGCCGCCGAGGTGACCACCCCCCTGCTCGCGGACCCCCGCCTGCGCAAGCTCTCCTTCACGGGGTCCACGGGCGTCGGCCGCACCCTCCTGAAGGGCGCCGCCGACCAGGTCCTGCGGACCTCGATGGAGCTCGGCGGCAACGCGCCGTTCCTCGTCTTCGAGGACGCCGACCTCGACGCCGCGGTCGAGGGCGCCCTGGTCGCCAAGCTCCGCAACACGGGCCAGAGCTGCGTGGCGGCCAACCGCTTCCTGGTGCACGACGCCGTCGCACGCGACTTCGGCCAGCGCCTCGCCCGGGCCTTCGGCGCGCTGCGCGTCGGACCGGGCAGCGCGGAGGGCGTCCAGGTCGGGCCGCTCATCGAGGAGAAGGCCGTCGAGCACGTGGACGAGCTGGTGGCGGTCGCGTCCGACGAGGGCGCCCAGGTGCTCACGGGCGGGGACCGGCCCCGCTCGCCCGGCCACTTCTACTCCCCCACGGTCCTCACCGGGGTCGACGCGGGCTCGCGCGTGGTCACCGAGGAGATCTTCGGTCCGGTCGCCCCGATCGTCGCGTTCGCCGACGACGACGAGGGCATCGCGCTGGCCAACGACACCGAGTACGG
Organism: uncultured Actinomycetota bacterium; assembly: GCA_963782165.1. Taxonomy (GTDB): domain Bacteria; phylum Actinomycetota; class Actinomycetes; order Actinomycetales; family Cellulomonadaceae; genus Oerskovia. Next base: position 1,670,531 of record CAWAIO010000006.1, on the reverse strand, counting down.
CCTCGCGGCCTACGCCTACACGCGCGACCTGGCGCGCGCGATGCGGGTCGGCGAGGAGGTCGAGGCCGGGATGATCGGGATCAACAGGGGGCTCGTGTCCGACGCGAGCGCGCCGTTCGGCGGCATGAAGCAGTCCGGTCTGGGCCGCGAGGGCGGCGAGGCGGGCCTCGAGGAGTACCTCGAGACCGTGTACGTCGCGCTGTGACCCCTGAGGACCGCCTCGAGGTACGCGCCGCCGTCCGGCAGGCCGTGTCCGTCTCGATCGCCACCGGGCTCTACGGCATCTCGTTCGGGGCCCTCTCGGTCGTCGCGGGACTGGACCTCGCGCAGACCATGGTGCTCAGCCTGCTCCTGTTCTCGGGCGGCTCGCAGTTCGCGCTCATCGGGGTCGTGGCCTCGGGCGGCACCTCGGGCGCGGCGATCACCACGGCGGGGCTGCTCGGCCTGCGCAACACCCTCTACGGCGCCCAGCTCTCGCCGCTGCTCGCGCTGCACGGCTGGCGACGGGTGCTCGCGGCCCACCTCACGATCGACGAGTCGACCGCCGTCGCCACGGCCCAGAAGAGCCGCGCCGCGTTGCGCGCGGGGTTCTGGTGGACCGGGATCGGCATCTTCGTCGTCTGGAACCTGCTCACGCTGGTCGGGGCGCTCGCGGGCGACGCCATGGGCGACCCCAAGGTCTGGGGGCTCGACGCCGCGGCCGGGGCGGCCTTCCTCGCGCTCCTGTGGCCCCGCCTCGCGAGCCGCGTCATGCAGCTCACCGCGGCTCTGGCCGTGGTCGTCGCGGTCGCACTGCTCCCGTTCGTCCCGCCGGGCATCCCCGTCCTGGCCGCGGGGGCCGTGGCGATCGTGATCGGCCAGGTCGCGCGCCAGCCCCGCCAGCCCGTCACCGTCACGGAGTACGTGCCCGACGGCGCAGCGAACGCCCCGCTGGACGGCGTCGGCGAGGCGACGCCCGGCTCGTCCGACCCGGATGACCCGGGTGATCCGGGTGACCCGTCCGACCGCACCGAGGAGCCCTGATGTCCGACGCCGCCCTGTGGGCCACCGTGGTCGCCGCCTCGCTCGTGTGCCTGGGCCTCAAGCTCGCCGGGCACCTCATCCCCGAGCACTGGCTCGCGTCCGACCGCGTCTCTCGCACCGCGGCCCTGGTCACGGCGTCCCTGCTCGCGGCGCTCGTCGCGGTCCAGACCGTCGGGGACGGGCAGGGCATCGCGATCGACGCCCGGCTGCCGGCACTCGGCGTCGCGGCCGTCGCGCTCGCCCTGCGGGCCCCATTCCTGCTCGTCGTGGTGCTCGCGGCCGCGACCGCCGCTGGGCTGCGGGCGCTCGGGTTCCCCTGACGGCGAGGCGCGTCGACGAGCCCGCCGGGCCGCTCGCCACGGCCGGGCGCCCCGCTCCGGTAGGGTCTGGCGAATGGCTCTCTTCAGCGAGGCGGCAGACGTCTCGGTCCGTCCGGCGGTCCCCGGTGACGAGGTCGCGGTCACCGCGATCCAGATCGAGTCCTGGCGGTCCGCGCACGGCGACGTGCTGGGCGCGGCGGTGATCGACGCGCTCGACGTCCCCCGGATGCAGGAGCAGTGGGCAGGGGCGGTCTCGTCCCCGCCCGGTCCGGGCTTCGCGGTGATCGTCGCCCTCGCCGCGGACCGGATCGTCGGCTTCGCGGCCGTCTCCCCCGGCCAGCTCGTCGCGCTCGAGGTACAGCCGTCCCACCAGCGGTCCGGGCACGGGTCGCGGCTCCTTTCCGCAGCCGTCGACCGGTTGCGTCAGGACGGTTCGGAAGAGGTCGTGGCGTGGATCCTCGACGGCGACTCCGCGCGCGAGCAGTTCCTCGGAGGAGCGGGCCTGGGACCCGACCACCGCACCCGCACGCTGGCCACGGGCCTGCGCGACGTCGTCGAGCACCGGTGGAGCGCCTCGATCTGAGGAGCGCCTCGTGCTAGCGCGAGGCCTTGCGTTCGGCGCGGTACATGCCCGCGGCCTTGCGCAGCATGGCACGGGCGCGCTTGCGGTCCCCCGACGCGTCGTACGCGAAGGCCACGTGGTACCACGAGCGCCAGTCGTCGGGGTGCTCCTCGGCACGGGCGCGGTGCTCCTCGAACGCGGCGTCCGCCGCAGCACGGTCGATGCGACCGCCCGGCGAACGCGGCAGGTCGTCGACGGGCAGCTCGTCCGCGGCCGCCAGCTCGTCGGCCATCTTCTGGACCGTGACGGCGAGCCAGAACTCCCAGGCGATGAGGCCGATCACGAGCAGCGGGATGAGCAGGACGCCGATCCCGATCGCGATCCCCACGGGCTCTCCCGTGCTCGACGAGCCCCCGGGCACGGCCCAGGATCGCCCAGACGTAGATCGCGAGCAGGGCCGTGACGACCACGGCCCCGATCAGGCCCTTGCGGTTCCTCACGAGAGGTCCATGACGTTCTCGAGGCCTGACGGTCAGGCCCGGGCGCGAGACGACCTCGCGGATGCCGAGCAGGACGCCCGGCATGAACGACACCCGGTCGAACGAGTCCTGGCGGATGATCAGCTGCTCGCCCTCGTTGCCGAAGAGGATCTCCTCGTGCGCGACCAGCCCACGCAGGCGCACCGCGTGGACCCGGACCCCGTCGACGTCGGCGCCGCGCGCCTCCCAGCCCGACTCGGTCGCGTCGGGGCTCGCCCCCAGGCCCGCCGCCGCGCGCGAGCGGGCGATCGCGTGGGCCGTGTGCGTGGCCGTGCCGCTGGGCGCGTCGACCTTGTTCGGGTGGTGCAGCTCGATGACCTCGGCCGACTCGAAGTAGCGCGCGGCCTTGGCCGCGAACGTCATGGCCAGGACCGCGGACAGGCCGAAGTTCGGGGCGATCAGCACGCCGACGCTCGTGCCCTCGGCCGCCCGGCGTCCCAGGTGCGCGATGAGCCGCCCGCGGCTCTCGTCGGTCCAGCCCGTGGTGCCCACGACCGCGTGGACCCCGAGGTCGATCAGCGCGTGCACGTTGTCCTCGGTGACCGAGGGGACCGTGAAGTCGACGGCGACCTGGGCCCCGGCCGCCGCGACCTGCGCCAGGTCGTCCCCGGCGTCGATGCGCGCGACCAGCTCCATGTCCGGTGCGGCCTCGACCGCCGCGCACACCGTGGCCCCCATGCGCCCGGCCGCACCCAGGACCGCGACCTTGAGGGGCGTCGGGCCTGCGGGCTGCGAGGGGGTCTGGGGAGCGCTCTGGCCTGGGGTCACGTCGTTCGAAGTCACCCGACAACCCTAGCCGCAACGCGAGGAGGGCCGGTGCGCGTGATGCGCACCGGCCCTCCTCGCGTCACCTGGTGAGACTCAGTCCCCGAAGGGTCCCACGCGCACGGTCGAGCGCGGACGGGAGGCCAGCTCCTCCGCGAGCTTGCGCACGTCGTCGGACGTCACGGAACGGATCCGTTCGAGCGACTCGGCCACGCTCAGCAGCTCGCCGAACACGAGCTCCGACTTGCCCAGGCGGCTCATGCGCGAGCCCGAGTCCTCGAGCCCCAGCACCAGTCCGCCCGAGAGCTGACCGATGCTCCGGTCGAGCTCGGCCGCCGTGATGCCCGACTCCGCGAGCTTCTCGAGCTCGCTCGTCATGAGCTCGGTGACCTGGTCCACCTTGGAGGGCGCGCAGCCTGCGTACAGGCCGAACGTCCCGATCCCGCCGTGACCCGACGCGAACGAGTACGTCGAGTACGCGAGCCCACGCTTCTCGCGGATCTCCTGGAAGAGCCGCGAGCTCATGCCGCCACCGAGCACGGCGCTGAGCACCGAGAGCGTGAAGCGACGGTCGTCGGTCGCGGACAGGCCCGTGCCACCGATGATGACGTTGGCCTGCTCGACGGTCCGGCGGATCGTGAGCTCGACGGCCTCCGTCCCCACGCCCTGCACGTCCGCGTTGTCGCGGCGCGCGCGCGGGGTGCCGGCGGGGTCGAGGTCCCAGCCACCAGCCGTGAGCGCGGTCGCGACCTGCTCGCACAGCGTGTCGTGGTCGACGCCACCGGCCGCGGCGACGACGAGCGTCTCCGGGCGGTAGTGCCACTGGTAGTGCTCCCAGACGGCGCTGCGCGGCACGGCGTTGATGGTGTCCGGCGTGCCGCCGATCGGGCGCCCCAGGGGGTGCCCGGCCAGGACGGCCTGCGCGAACTCCTCGTGCACGACGTCCGAGGGGTCGTCGTCGTTCATCGCGAGCTCTTCGAGGATCACGCCTCGCTCGGTCTCGAGCTCGTCCTCGTCGAGGCGTGCGGAGGTCACCATGTCGGTGATGACGTCCACGGCCATCGGCAGGTCGGAGTCGAGCACGCGAGCGTAGTAGCAGGTGTGCTCCTTGCCCGTCGCGGCGTTGGCCTCGCCGCCGACGGCGTCGAACGCCTCGGCGATGTCCATCGCGGACCGGCGTGCAGTTCCCTTGAAGAGCAGGTGCTCGAGGAAGTGCGTGGAGCCGAAGTGACCGTCGGTCTCGTCGCGCGAGCCGACGCCGACCCATGCTCCGACGGTCGCCGAGCGCAGGCCCGGCATCGACTCGGTGAGGACCCGAACCCCGCCGGGCAGGACGGAGCGACGGATGGTCGCCCCGTCCTGCCCGGCGGTCAGCTCACCCTCGGGCGAGCCCGAGGGGACGAGCGGAAGGTTCCAGGGCACGTCAGGCGTCGTCCCCGGCAGGTGCCTCGGAGTCGGCGGGCGCGTCGGTCTCCTCGACGACCGCGTGCAGCGACAGCTTGCCGCGCGGGTCGATCTCGCCGATCTCGACCTGGACCTTCTGGCCGATGGACAGCACGTCCTCGACGTTCTCCACGCGCTTGCCACCGACGAGCTTGCGGATCTGGCTGATGTGCAGCAGACCGTCCTTGCCCGGGGACAGCGAGATGAAGGCGCCGAACGACGTGGTCTTGACGACCGTGCCGACGAAGCGCTCGCCGATCTCGGGGACGTGCGGGTTGGCGATCGCGTTGATCGCCGCGCGGGCGGCCTCTGCGGAGGGGCCGTCGGTGGCACCGATGTACACGGTGCCGTCGTCCTCGATGGAGATGTCCGCGCCCGTCTCCTCCTGGATCTGGTTGATCATCTTGCCCTTCGGGCCGATGACCTCGCCGATCTTGTCCACGGGGACCTTGACCGCGATGACGCGAGGAGCGTTGGGGCTCATCTCGTCGGGCACGTCGATGGCCTCGTTGAGGACCTCGAGGATGGTCAGGCGAGCGTCGCGGGCCTGGGTCAGCGCGCCGGCCAGGACCGAGGCGGGGATGCCGTCGAGCTTGGTGTCGAGCTGGATGGCCGTGATGAACTCACGCGTGCCGGCGACCTTGAAGTCCATGTCGCCGAACGCGTCCTCGGCGCCGAGGATGTCGGTGAGCGCCGCGTAGCGGGTCTCACCGTCCACGGTGTCGGAGACGAGGCCCATCGCGATGCCCGCGACCGCTGCGCGCAGCGGCACACCGGCGTTGAGGAGCGAGAGGGTAGAGGCGCACACGGAGCCCATCGAGGTCGAGCCGTTGGACCCGAGGGCCTCGGAGACCTGGCGGATCGCGTAGGGGAACTCCTCGCGGCTCGGGAGCACCGGGACGATCGCGCGCTCGGCGAGTGCGCCGTGCCCGATCTCGCGACGCTTCGGGCTGCCCACGCGGCCGGTCTCGCCGGTCGAGTAGGGCGGGAAGTTGTAGTTGTGCATGTAGCGCTTGCGCGTCTCCGGGGAGAGCGTGTCGAGCTGCTGCTCCATGCGGAGCATGTTCAGCGTGGTGACACCCAGGATCTGGGTCTCGCCGCGCTCGAAGATCGCCGAGCCGTGGACGCGGGGCAGGACCTCGACCTCGGCGGACAGGGTGCGGATGTCCGCGAGCCCACGGCCGTCGATGCGGAAGCCGTCCGTGAGGATGCGCGCGCGGATGAGCTTCTTCTGCACCGCGCGGTACGCGGCGGAGATCTCCTTCTCGCGGCCCGCGAAGTCTCCGGCGAGCTCGGCCTGGACCTCGGCCTTGATCTCGTCGAGACGGTTCTCGCGGTCCTGCTTGTCGGCGATGCTCAGGGCCTCGCCCAGGCGGGCCGACGCGGCGGCCTCGACCGCGGCGTAGGTGTCGTCCTGGTAGTCCGGGAACGTCGGGAAGTCCTGCACGGGCTTGGCGGCCTTGGCCGCGAGCTCCTGCTGCGCCTCGACGAGCACGCGGATGAAGGGCTTGGCGGCCTCGAGGCCCTCGGCGACGACCTCTTCGGTCGGGGCGCCGACGCCCTCGTTCTTGATGAGGTTCCAGGAACCCTCGGTGGCCTCTGCCTCGACCATGGTGATCGCGACGTCGTCACCCACGACACGGCCGGCGACGACCATGTCGAAGACGGCGCGCTCCTTGTCGGAGTACTTGGGGAACGCGACCCACTGGCCGTCGATCAGGGCGACGCGGACGGCGCCGATCGGGCCGGAGAACGGCAGGCCGGACAGCTGCGTCGAGATCGACGCGGCGTTGATGGCCAGGGTGTCGTACGCGTCGTCCGGGTGGATCGCGAGCACGGTGATGACGACCTGGACCTCGTTGCGCAGGCCCTTGACGAACAGGGGGCGCAGCGGGCGGTCGATCAGGCGGCAGGCCAGGATCGCCTCGGTCGAGGGGCGACCCTCACGACGGAAGAACGAACCGGGGATCTTGCCGGCGGCGTACTGCCGCTCCTCGACGTCCACCGTCAGGGGGAAGAAGTCGAACTGGTCCTTGGGGTGCTTGCCGGCCGTCGTGGTCGCCAGCAGCATGGTCTCGCCGTCCAGGTAGGCGGCTGCGGAGCCACCGGCCTGACGCGCGAGGCGTCCGGTCTCGAACCGGACGGTACGGGTTCCGAAGCGACCGTTGTCGATCGTTGCTTCGGTGAATTCGATCTCGGGACCCTCCACGGGTGCCCTCCTTCACTCTCGAAGTGCCGCCTTCGGTGCCTGTCGAGGGTGCATCCACTCGACGCTCGGCGGTCTTCGATCGAGGCTCACGGTCTTCCCGCTCGAGGCGGGTTCCGGGGGCCACTACCGAGGACCGAACGAAAGGCTGGCGGCGTGGGTTTTCTTACGGGTACATCACACCGGACCAGCCCGGCCCCTGGTGGGACCGGGCTGAGTCAGGGAGTGTCAGCGACGCAGACCGAGGCGCTCGATGAGGCTGCGGTAGCGGTTGATGTCGACCTTCTGCAGGTAGCCGAGGAGACGGCGACGCTGGCCGACGAGGAGAAGCAGGCCACGACGGCTGTGGTGGTCGTGCTTGTGCTCCTTGAGGTGCTCGGTGAGGTCCTTGATGCGCTGCGTCAGCATCGCGACCTGGACCTCGGGCGAACCGGTGTCGCCCTCGCTCGTGGCGAACTCGGTCATGATGCGCTGCTTGGTGGCAGTGTCGAGGGGCACGGCTCTCCTTGTAGTGTTCGTTGCGCGGCGCCTCAGGGCTAGATCCCTGGGCTCTTCGGCAGGCTGACCAGCCTCCGCGGCCGTTCTGACGGCGCCCATAGTCTAGCAGGGTTGGCTCGGGGACGGTCCCGACCTCAGTCCCGCAGCAGCCCCTGCCGCCGCGCCTCGGCCACGGCGGCCGTGCGCGAGTCGACGCCCAGCTTCTCGTACACGTGCACCAGGTGCGACTTGACGGTCGCCTTCGACAGGAACAGCTCACGCGCCACCTCGTCGTTGGACAGGCCCTGGGACACGAGCCCGAGCACCTCGAGCTCGCGCAGCGAGAGCGAGACGCCGGGTGCGCGCATGCGCCCGAGCAGGCGCCGCTGCACGCTGGGCCCGAGCGCGACCTGCCCGGCCGCGGCCGCACGGATCGCGGCGGTCAGCTCGTCGGTCGGGGCGTCCTTGAGCAGGTAGCCCGTGGCTCCGGCCTCGATCGCGGCGAGGATCTCCTGGTCGGAGTCGTAGGTCGTGAGGATCAGCACGGGTGGACCGCCCAGGCGGACGACCTCCCGCGCGGCCTGCGCTCCGCCCATGCGCCCGTCGCCGAACCGCAGGTCGAGCAGCACCACGTCGGCCTCGAGCCCCGCCCCCACGCGGCGCACCAGCTCCTCGGCCGTGGCCAGCTCGTCGACGACCTCCATGTCGCCCTCGGCGTCGACGACGGCGCGCAGGCCCGCCCGGACCACGGGATGGTCGTCGGTCAGCACGACGCGGATGGTCGCTGATCCTTCTGTCATCGAGGCTCCTGAGGGTCGAGCGGGAGGTGGACCGCGAGCGCCGTCCCCTTGCCGGGGGCGGTCTCGAGCGAGAAGGTCCCGCCGAGCTCGGCGACGCGCGAGCGCATCGCCGTCAGACCGAAGCCCGAGCGGGTCGCGGGCGTGTCGCCCGCACCGGGCTCGCCGTCCCCCTGCCCGACGGCGGAACGCGCGTCCCGGGTCGGGTCCGGCACGGCGGCGGCCCGTCGGGCGGCCCCGACCCGGCGCGGGTCGAACCCGTGACCGTCGTCGACCACGTCGAGCGCCACTGCGTCGCCGAGGAAGCTCAGCGTGACCGCGGCTCGCGAGGCCCCCGCGTGCTGGACGACGTTCGCGAGCGCGGACTGCGCGATGCGCAGCAGCGCGGTCTCGACCGGCACGGGCAGCGGGCGGGCCTGCCCCGAGGCCTCGACCGTGACGGTCAGCCCTCCCCCGGCTGCGAGCGCCGTGCGGTCGGCAACCCGTTCGAGCGCACCCACGAGCGTCGCGGACTCGAGGTCGGCGGGCGCCAGGTCACGCACGAAGCGTCTCGCCTCGGCCAGGTTCTGCTGCGCGGCGAGCCGCGACTGGGTGACGTAGCCGCGCGCGGCGCGGGCCGCCGTCGGGCCGGGGGCTCCTGGGGCGAACGCCCCCGGCGCCACGACCTCCTCGAGCGACGAGTCCGCGGCGCGCAGCAGCAGCTCGATCGACGAGAAGCCCTGCGCGAGCGTGTCGTGGATCTCGCGCGCGAGGCGTTCGCGCTCGGTCGCGACCGCGGCCTCGCGCTCGGACGCCGCGAGGTCCGCGCGCGTGCGGACCAGGTCGTCGATGAGCTCCTGGCGTCCCTGCGACTCGCGCACGATCGTCTCGAAGCCGAGCACGACGGCGATCGCGACGAGCCCGCCGAACGTCGGGCCCAGGATCGAGCCCACGAGCTGCTGCCCGCCCAGGATCGCGCCGCCGATCGCGCACGCCGTCGTCGCGGCCACGGCCACGATCCCGCGACGCGGACCGAGCACGTGCATCTCGAGGAACATGAGGGGGAACGCGATCCACAGCGCGACCGGGGTCAGGAGCAGCAGGAGGGCCCACCCCACGATCAGGGCCGCGACCCACGCTCCCGTCGGCCACCAGGCGCCGCGCGGTGCGTCGACCGCGGTGTCGCGCACGTTGATCCGCGAGCGCCCGACGCCGTACACGGCCAGGAGCGCCAGGCCGCACGCGAGCGCGCACCACGCCCCGGCGTCCAGTCCCCCGGTGCTCAGGGCCTCGGCCCAGCGGGACCCGACCGCGAGCCCCACGAGGGCCACGAGGAGCACGTCGAGCGCGATCTGGAGCCCGAGGGCTGCGGAGATCACGGCGCGAGGCTTCACATCGCCACCCTAGCGACGTGGCGGGTGCGACGTGCCGCGGGCGATCCATCGAAAGGTTGATCCTCGGACCCACCCTGCGGCCACCGGAGACCGTCCACGGGCCCGATCCGCGCGGGGCCCGACGGCGGGAGGCTGGACGCAGATCGAATCCACGCCGACCACCGGAGGCTCTTGATGTTCGTCGCGCTGCGCGACCTGCGCTTCGCCCGGGGACGCTTCGTCCTCATGTCCACCGTCATCGTCCTCATCACGTTCCTCGTGGGTTTCCTGGCCTCGCTGACCGCGGGCCTGGCCCGCGCGAGCACGTCGGGCATCACCGACCTCCCGGTCGACCAGCTCGCGTTCACCGTGACCGACGGTGCTGACCCCAGCTTCACCGAGTCCCAGGTCGACGCCACGCAGTGGGACGCCTGGGCCGCGGTCGACGGCGTCGACTCGGCCGAGCCCCTGGGCATCGCCACGACGCGCGCGTCGGTCACCGCGGGCGCGGACGGCGAGACCGGCACCACCGCGGCCGTCACCGCGTTCGGCTCGCGCTCGGGCTCGGGCCTCGTGCCCGACGGCGTCGAGGCCGCCCCCGGCACCGTGCTGCTGTCGAGCGGCGCAGCCGATGACCTGGGGGCCCAGGAGGGCGACCAGCTCGCCCTCGGGTCGCTGACCCTGACCGTCGCGGGCGTGCTCGACACCCAGGCCGACTTCTCGCACACTCCCGTCGTCTGGATGGACCTGACCGACTGGCAGACCGTCGGCGCGCGCGGCGGCGGAGCGTCCGGTGACGAGGTCGCGACGGTCGTCGCGATCACCGGGGACCCGAGCGGCTCCGCGCTCGCCGCGGCAGAGACCGAGACCGGCACCGCGGCCCTCACGCCCATGGGCGCACGCGCCGCGGTCAGCTCGTTCTCGGCCGAGAACATGTCGCTCACCATGATGCAGGGCTTCCTGCTCGCGATCTCCGCCCTCGTCGTGGGCGCGTTCTTCACGGTCTGGACCATCAACCGGGCCGGCGACGTCGCGGTGCTCAAGGCGCTCGGAGCCTCGACCTCCTACCTGCTGCGCGACGCGATCGGCCAGGCGCTCGTCCTGCTCGTGCTCGGCGTCGGCGTCGGGACCGCGCTCGCGGCCGGGGCCGGGGCGCTCGCCGCCCAGGTCATGCCCGTCGTCGTCTCCCCTGCCACGACGCTCCTGCCCGCGCTCATCCTCGTGGTCCTCGGGACGGTCGGTGCCGTCGCGGCGATCATCCGGATCACGCGCATCGACCCGCACGCGGCTCTCGCGGCCCGCTGAGGCGCCTGCCCGCCGGCCGCTCCTGCGGCGCTCGCGACGGCTCCCCCGCGTCTCGTTCCTGAAAGCTCGCTCCTGAAAGGCACACCATGGACCTCACCCTCGACCACGTCACGCTCGTCTACCCCGACGGCGAGTCGACCGTCACCGCAGTCGACGATGTCTCCCTGACCGTCCCCGCCGGGACCACGACCGCGGTGCTCGGCCCGTCGGGCTCGGGCAAGTCGAGCCTGCTCGCCGTGGCCGCGACGCTCACGACCCCGACCGCGGGCCAGGTGCGCATCGGCGACGACGTCGTCAACGCTCCTGCCGGCGGGGCCGCGGCCGGTTCGGCCGTGTCCTCGGACGCGGCGCGGCTGCGGCGCGACCGGATCGGGATCGTGTTCCAGCAGCCGCAGCTCATCGCCTCGCTCACGGCGCTCGAGAACCTCGAGCTCATGAGCCACCTGCGCGGCGAGCGGCCCTCGACGCACCGCGACCGGGCGCTCGAGCTGCTCGACGCCGTCGGGCTCCGCGACGTGGCCGCCAAGCGGCCCGGCCAGCTCTCGGGTGGTCAGCGTCAGCGCGTCGCGATCGCCCGCGCCCTCATGAACCACCCCGAGGTCCTGCTGGTCGACGAGCCCACGTCGGCGCTCGACCACGCGCGCGGCGTCCAGATCATCGAGCTCGTCACGCGCCTGACCCGCGAGACCGGTGCCGCGACCATCGTCGTGACCCACGACGAGGCGACCCTCGACTCGGTCGACGCACGCGTGCACCTGGCGGACGGGCGGCTCAGGGACGTGGCGATGGCCGGCTGAGCAGGACGCGAGGAGCAGCGTGCACGACCTCGGAGGGCGTCACGCCGTGACCTGCCGGGTCAGAGCCCGACGCTCAGCCGGTTGGTCCGTTCTTCCCGGGCGCCATACGTCGACACCGCGACGCTTCGTGCACCGCAGACGAACGCCGTCCACCAGAGCTCCTCGCACGGCACAGCCGTCTCCCCCGAGGTGTCGACCCACAGGAGGGCCGTGCTGCCGGCACCGGCCGTCACGTCCCACCACGACCATCGTCTCAGGTCCGGATCGAAGCAGTAGATCCACTCCTGCAGGTCCCATGGGGCCTGGTCCCGTTGCTCCAGGTAGGCCAGTCGCCCGGCAAGGGCCTCCGGCGGGACGTCGGTCGACGAGGCGCTTCCCTCCGAGAGCCCTGCGAACCACGAGGGAACCCGCGAGACGTCGACCCGGTCCCCCTCGATCCCGGACCCGATCACCGTCCGTACCGCGGACACCAGGACCTGGCGGAGTCGCTGCCCATAGAGCTCCCTGTCTCCGACGACGTCGATCTCGAAGAGCATCAGACAGGCAGGAGCGGCTTCCGGCGGCCTCGCTGTCATTCGCGCCAGCTCCGCAAGCAGTCGCCCCACCTCGACCTTCATGGTCGAATGGTACGTCTCGTGGGAAGGTCGCGACGAGTCGCCTGTCCGGTACATCGATCGCAGACGTCCTCCATGGCTCTCGGCTGGACGATCGTCACGAAGCACCGGGATCTCAGGTGGCGGATGCCCCCTGCGCCGTCCGACCGAGCTCGCGCCCCCACTCGCGGGCCCGCTCGACCTCGCCCGGGCACAGCGGCCCCTCCATGCCCTCGACGTAGAACGAGTGCGGCGAGTCGGCAGGCGACAGACCGTGTCGGCGGGCCACCCGGTCGGCCGCGCGGGCAGCACTGCCCGGTAGGTGCTTGACGGCCTTCACACGGGTGTCGAACGTCGCGCCGAACCGTCCGGAGGCATCGTCCGCGAGCGCGTCGAGCCACTCGCGGATTCCCCGTTCGACCGTCGGGTTCCCGGGCCGTCGACCGGCAGCCTCCTCGCGCGAGGCGAGCCGCGACATGCCGAACGCGTGCGTGGGACCACCGATGACGATCAGGTCAGCCCCCAGGACGTCGTCGCCCGGTGTCCTCGAGGAGACCTCGACCGTCCGCACGTCCAGCTGCTCGGACAGGCCTCCCGCCACCGCCCGCGCGATCTCGGCGGTGTTCCCGAACATCGACTCGTAGATCACGACTGCTTCCATGGCTCCGACTCCTGTCGTCAGTTCCAGGCTGCCTGCGGAGCACCACCGCCGCCAGGACCTTTGGTCCGGACGGCGGGAGTCCTTGGACCCGGTTCGGGACGCGGTCAGCCGAGCAGCGGCTTGGCCCCCGTGGCCCGCACGTGCGAGGCCACGGCGAGCGCGATCCACACCGCGATCCCCTGGAACACGATGAGCGCCGGCGTGGGCGCGCCCACGAGCAGGCAGATGCCGAGCGGGATCGCGCCGAGGACGGCCGCGTCGGGTCCTTGGGCGAACATCGAGGCCGCCCCCGTCGGGAGCGCTCCGGCAGGGGTCGCCATGAGCGGGCCGGACCAGTTGGGCGGCTTGCGGTAAGCGCTGCGGATCGCAGCTGCGCCCATGCCGACCGCGACCACGGCCACGAGCGCGAACCAGAGCGGTTCACGCGTGGTCAGCACGAGCGGGACGGTCCCGACCACGAGGGCCACGAGCGCCGTGAGGGAGGGCGCGACGGTCCGTGCCAGCCGGGCGTCGCGCGCGGACAACGGGATCATCGCGTCGAGCACGGGCACCATCTCCGCGGTGCGCGCGCCCTCGGCGCCGAGCTGCGCGGCGCGGAAGCCCGCGACGACCAGCAGCACGAACAGCCCGAACCCGCCCGTGAACGCGGGCACCTGCTGGGCGACGATCACCAGGGCCGTGAGGCCGACGAGCTGAGCGAGGGCCGACGGGCTGCGGCGCAGGAGCGTGAGGTCGGCCGCGACGAGCGCCGACACCGGCCCCCGGACGAGCGCGAAGCGCGAGGGCCTGCGGACCCTGCCGCCACGGGTCGAGCCGGCCCTGCTCAGGGCGCGCCCCAGCTCGCGGGTGTCGAGCGAGAGGATCGCGCCGCCCGCCTGGTCGGCCACCGCGCTCTGCGCACGCAGCACCTGGGCGCCGAGCACCTCGAGCCTGCGCCACCACACGACCACGAGGGCGAGCGCGCCCAGCCCGAGCGCACCGATCACCCAGGCGGGGATCGTCGAGCTCGCGCAGGTCGGACCAGCCGGCCGCGACGAGCACGACGCCCGCGACAGGGACAGCCGCGAGCACCACGTCGCTCACGCGAGCGACCCTCGCCGCGACGGGTGTCCGGGGCTGGATCAGCCCCGCGAGCCCCACGAGCAGCAGCCCCGCCGCTGCCCCGAGGGCCGCGCTGCGCCCTGCCACGGCCGGGTCCGCGCCCGAGGCCAGCGCCACGACCGCGAACCCGCCCGCTCCCACGACGAGCGCCACCGCGACGCCGCGCCAGTACGACGGGGTGAGCAGGCCACGCCGGTCGACGGGCATCGGCACCCACCACCGCACGCCCGCGCTGCCCGTCCCCAGGGGGCCGAGGCGAACGGCCATGCCCGTCATGAGCGCCAGGAGAGCGACCGAGCCGAGCGCCTGGATCGTGGCGGCCGTCAGGACCGCGTCACGGCCCCCTGCGGGCACGACGAAGATCGTCTCGCGGAGCACGTTCGCCGCGCCGATCACGAAGCCGATCGAGATCGCGATCGACACCACGACGTAGGCGATGTTCCCCAGCAGCTCGCCCGGACCCGCGTCGGCCCGCGAGGCCGTGACGCGTGCGGTCAGGCGCCGGATCTCCCGCCCCGAGAACTCCTCGTCCGGGTCCGCGACGAGCAGCGGCAACGGAGCCCGCTCGATCTCGGGTTCCGGCGTCATCGGCCCGGGCGCCGCTGGGCCACCCGGAGCGGCGGCCGCGGCCGCCACAGCCGCCGCGTCGTGGGGTCCCTTCCTCGGGCCGTGCGGGCGCTTCTTGCCCCGGCCCTGGGCCGCGTTCATCGCCCGCTCCTCAACGGACCCGGGCGAGCGCGTCGAGCGCGGCCTGGTGTCCCAGGCGCAGGCACTCGTCGTCGCCGACCAGGAGTCCGCGCGCACCGGTCCGTTCGACCAGCTCGGGGTCGTGCGTCGCGAACACGACGGCGGCGCCTCGCCCGGCCTCCTCGACCAGGATCCGGGCCAGGTCGGCGCGCATGCCCGGGTCGAGCCGCTGCTCGGGCTCGTCGAGCACGAGGACCTCGCGGGGCCGGGCGAACCCGGCCGCGAGCAGGAGGCGCCGCCGCTGACCCGAGGAGAGCTCGGTCGGCATGGCCCCGGACTGCGCCGCGAGGCCGAACCGGTCGAGGAGCTGGTCCACGACCTCCCCCGCACCCGCCACGCCGTGACCGCGCGCGGTCAGCACCAGGTGCTCGCGCGCCGTGAGCCCCGGGAAGTAGGCGTCGTCGTCGAGGATCCCGACGACCTTGGCGCGGAAGTCGCGCTCGCGCTCGTCGACGTCCCGCCCGAACGCCAGCACCTTGCCGGACAGGGGTGCGAGCACCCCCAGGAGCGCACGCAGGAGCGTCGACTTGCCGCTGCCGTTGGGCCCGATGATCGCCCACAGCTCGCCCGGGCGGACCGCCAGGTCGACGGGCGCGCACACGGGCGCCTCGGTGTAACCGACGCGCAGGGCCCGGGTCTCGAGCACGGGTTGCTTCTTGACCGACACCGCTACTCCCCCGACCCGGTCGCGGACGCTTCGGGCCTGCTGGGCCCTACGGACGTACCCGCAGGCGTCCCCGCGCCCGAGGCGAGGATCACGCGGGCTCGCGCGACGTCGTCGTGCATGGTCCTCACGAGCGCGTCGATCCCGTCGAAGCGCAGCGTGGGGCGCAGGTGCTCGACGAACTCCAGGACGACCTCCTCGTCGTACAGGTCGAGGTCGGTGCGGTCCAGGACGTAGGCCTCGACGCGGCGCTCGACGCCGTCGAACGTGGGGTTGGTGCCGATCGAGATGGCTGCGGGCAGCACGCCGTCGCAGTTCCCCGGGTCCGCCGCGAGGAGCTGGGGACGACGCAGCCAGCCCGCGTACACGCCGTCGGCCGGGACCATGCCGCTGATCGCGCCCAGGTTGGCCGTGGGGAACCCGAGCTCACGCCCGCGCGCGTCGCCGTGGATCACGACGCCGCGCAGGCGGTGGTGACGCCCGAGCAGCGCCGCGGCCTCGCGGACCTTGCCGTCCGTGAGCAGGCCGCGGATCTCGGTCGAGGACCAACGCCCGCTGGGCACCGCGGGATGCTCGACACCGGTGGAGCCCGCCCCGACCGTCCCGACGTCGTCGATCGCCCGGACCTCGAAGCCGTGCGTCCGGCCGAGCTCGATCATGGTCGCGAGGTTGCCCGCGTTGTCGCGCCCGAACCGCACGTCGTGCCCGACGACGACCGTCCGCGCCCCCAGCCCGTCGACCAGGTAGGTCCGCACGAACTCCTCAGGGCTCTGACGTGCGAAGTCGAGCGTGTACTCGACCAGCAGCACGGCGTCGAGGCCCGTGGCCTCGAGGAGCTCCATGCGGTCGGCGATCCCGGTCAGGAGCTCGGGCGCCTGCTCGGGCCGGTGGACCGTCGCGGGGTGCGGGTGGAACGTCACGGCCACGGCCTGGGAGCCCGACTCCCGGGCGAGGGACACGATGCGGCCGAGCACCTCGGCATGGCCGCGGTGGACGCCGTCGAAGTTGCCGATCGTCACGACCGACGGTCCGAATCCCGGCGGAACCTGGTCCAGGTCCGTCCACAGGTGCACGCGTACTCCTCGAGATGTGTGTGAGGCGGGCTCGCTCAGGAGGCCCGACGACGGCGCGCACCCACGGCGCGCCTGGTCAAGATTGCCACGTCTCGCCCGGGTGTTCCCCATCGAGACGGTGGACGGTCACCCGTCGGACCTGCCCGAGCTCACGCCGGGGCGAACACGATCACGGGCTTGGCCTTGTGCTTGCCCTCGCGCACCACGTTCTCGAGCAGCGCGACGAGCGACCCGTCGTCGCCGATCGCGGCCGTCGTGGTGTCCTGCGCGGACGGGTCGACCCACTTGCCGTAGGACAGCGCGGCGCGCTCCTCGGTGGTGAGGTCACGCACCGGGAACGTGGCGCGGGCCGCGTCGGCGAGCGGGAGCGTCGCAAGGACGCCGTCACGCTCGACCTGGGCCTCGAGCTCGGCGAGCGTCGAGGCGTCGTCGATCGCGTAGCCGCCCACCCGTGTGCGGCGCAGAGCCGTGAGGTGTCCCCCGACGCCCAGGTCCGCGCCCAGGTCGCGGGCGAGGGCACGGATGTAGGTGCCGGACGTGCACACGACCGTGACGTCGACGTCGAGCGCGGGGAGGTCGCCCGGCTCTGCGGCCGGGACCTGTCGCACCTCGTGGACGTCGAAGCGCGAGATCGTCACCGGGCGGGCCTTGAGCTCCACCTGCTCGCCCGAGCGCACGAGCGCGTAGGCACGCTGTCCGTCGACCTTGATCGCGGACACCGAGCTCGGCACCTGCGAGATGGGACCGGTCAGGAGTGCGACTCCCGCGTCGATCGCCTCGCGCGTCACGGCCGAGGCGTCCGCGCGCGAGGTGGTCTCGCCCTCGGCGTCGTCGGTCGTCGTCGCGGCACCCAGACGGATGGTCGCGGTGTACTCCTTGTCCGCGCCCACGACGTACGTCAGGAGCTTGGTCGCGCGCCCGATCCCGAGGACCAGGACCCCGGTGGCCATGGGGTCGAGCGTGCCGGCGTGGCCCACCTTGCGCGTCCCTGCAAGGCGCCGGAGCCGGGCCACGACGTCGTGGCTCGTGAGCCCCTGGGGCTTGTCGACGATCACGAGGCCGTCGGGGGCGGTGGGTCGGCGCTCGCGCACCGGCTTCTGGTCGTGCGTCATCGGTGGGGTCCTCGGTGCTCGGGAGCTGGATGGTGGAGCAGGCGGCCGGAGGGGGACGCGGCCCGGACGACGGAACGGCCGACCCCCACCGGGGACCGGCCGTTCCGTGTGCTCGTGCTGCTGCACCCGCTCGATGTCTCGGTCGGGTGCGTGGGCGCGCCGTCAGGCAGGCGCGACCTCGTCGGAGTCCGCAGACCCGTCGGCCTCGACCTCGTCCTCAGCGGCGGGCTTCTTGTACGGGTCGGCGTCGCCGGCGTACGTGGCCTTCTCGCGCAGCGCGGCCAGCTCGGCATCGCGACGTGCGGCCTCGTGGAGGGCGACGTCGAGGTGCGCGGCGGTGTCCGGCACGGAGTCGAGGTGGAACTCGAGGGAGGGCGTGAGCCGGATCCCCGTCTGCTTGCCGACCTCGGAGCGGATGATCCCCTTGGCGCTCTCGAGCGCCGCGGCGGTCCCCGCCCGCTCCTCGTCGTTGCCGTAGACCGTGTAGAACACCGAGGCGCTCTGCAGGTCACCGGTCACACGCACGTCGGTGATGGTCACGAACCCGAGACGGGGGTCCTTGATCCGGGTGTCGAGCATCTGCGCCACGATGACCTTGATGCGGTCAGCGAGCTTGCGAGCCCTGGGCTTGTCGACCATGGTTCAGTCCTTTCATCAGAGGGCCCCGCAGGAAGTCAGGTCCTGGTGAGCCCTTCGGGCCACGTCCTGAACGAACAGCTCCGCCGACGCCGGGCCGTGAGGTGTGGCGGGTCGTGGTGGGTCTGGCACGGGCCGCCAGGCCCGCGGTAGACCCGCCACACCTCACGGTGAGGCGTCAGCGGAGAGGTACGTCAGCTACGCGGCTTCTCCCGCATCTCGAACGTCGCGATCGTGTCGCCGACCTGCAGGTCGTTGAACGAACCCAGACCGATACCACACTCGAAGCCCTCCCGGACCTCGGTCGCGTCGTCCTTGAACCGCTTGAGCGACTCGACCGTGAGGTTGTCGCCGATGACGGCACCGTTGCGCAGCACGCGCGCCTTGGTGTTGCGTCGGATCTCGCCCGAGCGGACGATCGAACCGGCGATGTTCCCGAACTTGGAGGAACGGAAGACCTCGCGGATCTCGGCGGTGCCGAGCTGCACCTCTTCGTACTCGGGCTTGAGCATGCCCTTGAGTGCAGCCTCGACGTCGTCGATCGCCTGGTAGATGATCGAGTAGAAGCGGACGTCGACGCCCTCGCGCTCGGCCAGTGCCTCGACACGCTCGCCGTACTTGACGTTGAACCCGATGATGATCGCGTTGTCCACGGTCGCCAGGTTGACGTCGTTCTGGGTGATCGCACCGACGCCGCGGTGGATGATCCGCAGCTGGACCTCGTCGCCGACGTTGATCTGCAGCAGCGCGTCCTCGAGTGCCTCGACGGCACCGGAGACGTCGCCCTTGAGGACCAGGTTGAGGGTCTCGACCTTGCCCTGCTCGAGCGCCTGGGCGAAGTCCTCGAGGCTGACGCGCTTGCGACGCTTGGCCAGGAGGGCTGCACGCTCGGCTGCCTCGCGCTTCTCGGCGATCTGACGTGCCGTGCGCTCGTCCGGAGCCACGAGGAACGTGTCACCGGCGCTGGGCACGGACGCGAGACCGAGCACCATCACGGGGCGGGCAGGGCCTGCCTCGGTGACGTTGTTGCCGTGCTCGTCGAACATCGCACGGACACGTCCGTGAGCAGTGCCCGCGACGATCGCGTCCCCGACGTGGAGCGTGCCGGACTGGACCAGGACGGTCGCGACAGCGCCGCGGCCCTTGTCGAGGTTCGCCTCGATGGCGACGCCTCGTGCGTCCTTGTCCGGGTTGGCACGCAGGTCCAGCGAGGCGTCCGCCGTGAGGAGGACGGCCTCGAGGAGCGCGTCGATGCCCTGGTTCTGCTTGGCGGACACGTCGACGAACATGGTGTCGCCGCCGTACTCCTCGGCCACCAGGTTGTACTCGGTGAGCTGCTGGCGGATCTTGGCGGGGTTGGCCCCCTCCTTGTCCACCTTGTTGACCGCGACGACGATCGGCACGCCGGCCGACTGCGCGTGGTTGAGCGCCTCGACCGTCTGGGGCATGACGCCGTCGTCGGCTGCGACCACGAGGATCGCGATGTCCGTCACCTGGGCACCACGAGCACGCATGGCGGTGAACGCCTCGTGACCCGGGGTGTCGATGAACGTGATGGGACGGTCGACGCCCTCGTGCTCGTGACGGACCTGGTAGGCACCGATGTGCTGCGTGATGCCGCCGGCCTCGCCGGAGATGACGTCGGTCTGGCGGATCGCGTCGAGCAGTCGGGTCTTACCGTGGTCGACGTGACCCATGACCGTGACGACGGGCGGACGGGCCTGGAGCTCGTCGTCGCCCTCGCCCTCGAGCTCGGCGTCCAGGTCGATGTCGAAGGCACCGAGGAGCTCGCGGTCCTCTTCCTCAGCGGAGACCATCTCGATGACGTACCCGAGCTCCGCAGCGAGCGAGCCGAACGTGTCCTCGTCGAGGGACTGCGTGGCGGTCGCCATCTCACCGAGGTGGAACAGCACCGTCACGAGGCTCGCGGGGTTCGCGTCGATCTTGTCCGCGAAGTCGTTGAGCGAGGAGCCGTGCCGAAGACGCACGACGGTCGAGCCGTTCCCACGGGGAACCTGCACGCCACCCAGCGAGGGCGCCTGCATCTGCTCGAACTCCTGGCGCTTCGCCCGCTTCGACTTGCGCCCACGGACGGGGCGCCCTCCGGCACGACCGAAAGCACCCTGGGTGCTGCCACGACCCGCGCCACCGCGGCCACCGCCACCGGGGCGACCGGCGAAACCGCCGCCACCACCAGGAGCACCACCGGGGCCGCCACCTGCGCCACCGGGACGACCGGCGAAGCCGCCACGACCGCCACCGGCACCGCCGGCGCCGCCGCCCGGACGACCGCCCGGAGCAGGACGGTCACCGGGGCGACCGATCGAGGTCCGGCCGGGCATCATGCCCGGGTTGGGACGAGGACCGCCCGGACGCGGGGCAGGACGGGGACCACCGGGACGGGGCCCGCCGGTGCGCTCGCCGCTGCCCGCCGCTGCGGGGTTGGCGTTCGCGGCCGGGTCGGCCGCACGCTCGGGGCGAGCGCCCGGGCGAGGCATGCCCTGGCTCGAGGCGAACGGGTTGTTGCCCGGTCGCGGGGAGCCGGCGCGCGGCATGCCCTGGCTCGAGGCGAACGGGTTGTTGCCGGGACGCGGCGCGCCGGGACGGCCGCCCCCACCGGTTCCGCCGGAGCCGCCGGGGCGGGCTGCTGCGGGACGCGGGCCGGGCGCGGGGGCGTTGCCGCCACCTGCCGGCTTGGGCGAAGCCGACGGCTTGCGCTCGGCGGCGGGAGCCGGCGTGGCGGCGGGCTTGGCCGCAGCCGGGGCTGCGGGCGTGGGCTCGACGAACGCGGGGCTCGTTGCTTCCTTCTGGGGTGCCGGTGCCGGTGCCTTGGGCGCGGCGGGTGCCGGCGCGGGGGCAGCGGGAGCCGGTGCTGCAGGCGCAGCCGGTGCGGACTCGGCGGCCGGCACAGGCTTGGGCGCGGCAGGACGTGCCGGCGCGGGCTTCGCGGCGGCGGGCTTGGCGGGAGCGCTTGCGCTCTCGGTGCCACCGGCCGGGAAGGTGTCGCGCAGCTTGCGGACGACCGGCGGTTCGATGGTCGAGGATGCCGAGCGGACGAACTCACCGAGTTCCGTCAGCTTGGTCATGATGGTCTTGCTCTCCACCCCGAGCTCCTTTGCGAGCTCGTAGACGCGGACCTTTGCCACAACTCTCCTGTCTCGGCCCACCCGAAACAGGGAGGACCGTCTTTAGTGCTGGGTGCTCATCGCTGGGTACTCATCGGGTGCCCATCGGCTTCTAACCCGCTTCCTTGTCGACGATTCGTGCGGTGTTCGTGCGGTACTGGCGCGGCTCGGCTGGGGCGGCGCTGGTGCGCCGCCGACCGGGACCGCCGACTTGACGATGACTGGCGATGACTGACGACGGGTCAGTCTTCTCTGTCGAGACGGGCGTGAGCTCCGGCGAGGTCCACGGGTCCTGCGAGACGCAGCGCCCGGGGAAAGGCTCGTCGACGCTCGGCCAGCTCGAGGCAACGCCGAGCATCGTGGAGCCAGGCGCCGCGCCCCGGGAGCGACCTGCCGACATCGACGACGAGCCGAGGCTCTGGGATGTCGGTCTGGTCCACCACGAAGCGGAGAAGAACAGACCGTAGGTCACGCTCCCGGCACCCGACGCACGTCCGAACGGGCGCGTGAGCGCCTGGAGGGTCGTGCGACGGATTCCGGACCCGTGGCCCAGTCAGGGACAGTCTAGCGCGCCCGCTCACCGAGTGTTACCCGTTTCCGTCGCCGGAGCCCGGTCCGTCGACCTCGTCGAGGCCTCCACGGGCCCGGTCGTCGCCCGCACCGGGGTGCGCGCCCTCGTCCGAGCGGATGTCGATGCGCCACCCCGTGAGCTTCGCGGCAAGCCGGGCATTCTGCCCTTCCTTGCCGATCGCGAGGGACAGCTGGAAGTCCGGCACGACCACGCGTGCGGCGCGAGCATCGGCGTCGACCACGGTGACAGACGTCACACGGGCCGGCGACAGTGCGCTCGCCACGAACTCGGCCGGGTCGTCGCTGAAGTCGACGATGTCGATCTTCTCGCCGTGCAGCTCGGCCATGACCGCGCGCACGCGCCCGCCCATGGGACCGATGCAGGCGCCCTTGGCGTTGAGGCCCGCGACGCGCGAACGGACGGCGACCTTGGAGCGGTGACCTGCCTCGCGGGCGATCGCCATGATCTCGACCGACCCGTCGGCGACCTCGGGGACCTCGAGCTCGAAGAGCTTGCGGACCAGGTTCGGGTGCGTGCGGCTCAGGGTGATCTGCGGGCCCTTCATACCGCGTGCGACGTCCAGGACGTACGCGCGCAGCCGCTCGCCGTGGACGTAGTCCTCGGTCGGGACCTGCTCGTGCGGCGGGAGGACCGCCTCGGTGCCGCCCACGTCCACGAGGACCATGCGCGGGTCGTTCGCCTGCTGGATGATGCCCGCGAGGACCTCGCCCTCCTTGCCGCGGAAGTTGCCCAGGATCTGGTCGTCCTCGGCGTCCCGCAGCCGCTGCACGATGACCTGGCGAGCCGTCGCGGTCGCGATGCGACCGAAGTCCTTGGGCGTGTCGTCGAACTCGGGACCCAGCACCGGCGCCCGGTAGCGCCGGACGGGCTCGCCGTCCTCGTCCACCTCGTCGGTGTCGTCGGCGTCGTCCTCGGCCGGGATCTCCTCGCGCGCCCAGACCGTCACGTGGCCGGTACGGCGCTCGAGCTCGACCCTCGCGCGGGCGTGCGCGTCAGGGGTCCGGTGGTAGGCGGAGAGCAGCGCCTGCTCGATCGCCCCCACCAGGATGTCGAGGCTGATGTCCTTCTCGCGCTCCAGCAGGCGCAGCGCGCTCATGTCGATGTCCATCGATCAGACCTCCTCGTCGTTCGGGGCGATCGCCCCGGGGTTCTCGTCAACAGCCATCTCCGGGCCGAGGTCTGCCTCGAGCGCGCGCTTGAGCTCGACCTGGATGGCGCCGCGCGCAACGTCGTCGAGCGCAACGGACTCGCGCGCGGCTCCGGTGAGCAGCAGGCGGCCGTCCTCGACCTCGCGCAGCCGTCCCTCGAGGTTCCCGCCGTCCGTGAGCGTGAGCCGGACGATGCGGCCGCGGGCGCGCTTGAAGTGGCGCAGCTCGGTCAGGGGGCGCGAGGTGCCGGGTGTCGAGATCTCGAGCGTGTACGCACCGGGGAACGCGTTGGACGCGTCGAGCGCGTCGTTGATCGCGCGCGAGACCTCGGCCACGGCGTCGAGATCCAGGTTGCCCACCGCGTCCTCCGGCAGGTCCACCGTGATGCGGACGACCGAGCGGCTGCCTGCCAGGGAGACCGTCACGTCCTCCAGGTACAGGTCTGCTGCCTGCACCGCGGGTTCCACGGCCTGGCGGACCCTGTCCGCGCCGGCCTGCTTCGCCTTGTTCATGTCTCGGTCTCCCGTCGGCTTCCAGAGCCCACCGGGCTGAAGGAATCGACCGGTGTGCTGTTGTACGGGATCAGCCTAACGACTCACCCGCCAGGAACGTGACATCATCACCCTCGATGACTGCCGAACCGACTCCGCGCCCTCACCCGTCGAGCCCCTCGCGCGACGTCCCGACGTCCGCTTCGCCCGGATTCTCACGGGTCCGGGCTCATCGGCGGCGCCCCGTCGCTCGCGCGGTGGTGTCGATCGTCACGTCGCTCGCACTGCTCACCGTGGCCGGTTGCGGGCTGCGGCTGGAGACCCCGCCCCCGACCGAGCCCGTGCCCGACGCCCAGGAGACCCTGCGCCGCGACGCGGTCGACGGCGCGCTGGCGGTGGGCGAGCTCGCCGCCGCGGCGGGCGCGACGTCGTCGGGCCTGGACGAGACCGCCGTCGCGACGCTCGCCGAGACAGGCACCTTCGCCGACCTCCACGTGGTGCAGCTCGGCGGCGTCTACGACTCGGGGCTCCCCGAGCCCACCGCGAGCCCGACGGACGAGCGCACCGCCCCCTCCGCGGCCAGCCCCGCCGAGGTCCTGGACGCGCTCGCCGCCTCGAGCACGAGCATGCGCGAGGGGATCGACCAGACCGACGACGGCCCGTTCGCCCGGCTGCTGACGTCGATCGTGTCGTCGCAGGACGCCTCGGCGCGCCAGATCGCGGCCACGACGGGGACCCCCCTGCCCGAGTCCCTCGCACTCCCGTCCGGCCTGCTCGTGCCCGAGACCACGCCGTCGGGCCTGACCGCGACAGACCTGGCGACCATCATCGAGGCCGAGGACGCCGCGGGGTACGCGTTCGAGGTCCGCGCGGCCCTCGCCGACGGCGACGTGCGCACCGCGGCCCTCGACCGAGCGGTGCTGCACCGCGCACGTGCCGAGGCCTGGGCGCAGGTCGCGGGCACCGCGGGAGGGGCTCAGGACCCGCGCCGTGTCGCCTACTCGGTCCCGGCCGACGTCCCGACGGCGGAGCTCGCCGTCCAGCTCGAGTCCTCGCTCGCCGAGTCGTACGCGGCGCTCACGGCCGCGGCCGGCACAGGCACACGCCTACCGCTCGCCGACCTGTCGACCGAGGCGAGCCTCGCCGCCGTCGCATGGGGCGCTCCCCTCGGCGCGTTCCCGGGCCTGCCGGAGCAGTCGACGACTCCCCCGGCGGCCGGCTGAGGACGCTCCTCCAACGACGGCGGACGGGCCGGGTCCAGAGGAGCATCGCTCCCGGGCCCGGCCCGTCCGTCGTCGGCCCCTGCCACCGTGGCGGCCGGGGAGAGATCAGGCCAGCAGCTCGGCGACCTTCTCGGTCACGAGGTCGGCGACGCCTGCGACCGGCACCTGCACGGGCTCGCCGCCCTGGCGCGGGCGCACCTCGACGACGCCGTCCGCGAGCCCGCGACCCACGACCACGACGAGCGGGGCGCCCAGGAGCTCGGCGTCCTTGAACTTCACGCCGGGCGAGACCTTGGGACGGTCGTCGTACAGGACCTCGACGCCGCGCGCCGAGAGCTCGGCCGTGAGCGACGCAGCGGCCTCGAAGACCGCCTGGTCCTTGCCCGTGGCGACCACCTGGACGTGCATGGGGGCCACGTGCGCGGGCCAGGCGAGGCCGGCCTCGTCGTGGTTGGCCTCGGCCAGCGCGGCGAGCGCGCGCGTCACGCCGATCCCGTACGAGCCCATGGTCACGACGACCTGCTTGCCGTTCTCGTCGAGGACCGTCAGCCCCAGGGCCTGCGCGTACTTGCGTCCCAGCGCGAAGATGTGGCCGATCTCGATGCCGCGCGCGAGCTCGAGCGGGCCCGAGCCGTCGGGCGCGAGGTCGCCCGCGCGGACCTCGGCGGCCTCGATCGTGCCGTCGGCCGTGAAGTCGCGACCGGCGACCAGGTCGAACACGTGCTTGCCGTGCTGGTTCGCGCCCGTGATCCAGCGGGTGCCCTCGACCACGCGCGGGTCCAGGAGGTAGCGCACGGCCGAGTGCGACGACGCGGGCGTCTTGCCCTCGGCCGGCACGGTCACCTGCGGGCCCTGGGGGCCGAGCACGCCCGGGCCGATGTAGCCCTTGACGAGCTCGGGGTGCGCGGCGAAGTCGGCGTCGCCCGCGGGCTCGACCTCAGCGGGCTCGACCGACGCCTCGAGGCGCTTGAGGTCCACCTCGCGGTCGCCGGGCAGGCCCACGACGAGCACCTCGCGGCGGCCGTCGGGGTGCGTGAGCGCGAGCACGACGTTCTTGAGCGTGTCGGCCGCGGTCCACTCGCGGTCGGGGCGCGGGAAGCGCGCGTTGGCGAGCGCGACGAGCGAGTCGATCGTCGGGGTGTCGGGGGTGTCCTCGACGTGCGCCGCGGGCGCGTCGTCGTAGGGCAGGGCCTCCGGAACGGGCGTGACGACGGCCTCGACGTTGGCCGCGTAGCCGCCGGGCGAGCGCACGAACGTGTCCTCACCGATCGCGGTCGGGTTGAGGAACTCCTCGCTGCGCGAACCGCCCATGGCGCCGGACGTCGCGGCCACGATCACGTACTCGAGACCCAGGCGCGTGAAGATCCGCTGGTAGGCGGCGCGCTGGTTCTGGTACGAGGCCTCGAGGCCCTCCTCGGTCACGTCGAACGAGTACGCGTCCTTCATGATGAACTCGCGGCCACGGATGAGGCCCGCGCGCGGACGCGCCTCGTCGCGGTACTTCGTCTGGATCTGGAACAGCGTGAGCGGCAGCTCCTTGTAGGACGAGTACATGTCCTTGACGAGGAGCGTGAACATCTCCTCGTGCGTGGGGGCCAGCAGGTAGTCGCCGTCCTTGCGGTCCGTGAGGCGGAACAGGTTCGCACCGTATTCGTCCCACCGGCCCGTGGCCTCGTAGGGCTCGCGCGGCAGCAGTGCCGGGAAGTGGACCTCCTGGCCGCCCGCGTCCTCCATCTCCTCGCGCACGATCGCCTCGACCTTGGCGAGCACGCGCAGGCCCAGCGGGAGCCAGGTGTAGATGCCGGGGGCGGCACGACGGATGTAGCCGGCGCGCACGAGGAGCTTGTGGCTCGCGACCTCGGCGTCGACCGGGTCCTCGCGCAGCGTCCGCAGGAACAGGGAGGTCATCTTGAGGGGCTTGACGGGGGGACCGACCACCCGGCTGGAGGCTGAAGACATGGGCCCGATCCTACCGTCGCGCCACGCCGCGTCCCGCAGGGTTTCCCGAGCGACCCGCACGGGGGCGAGCCGTCGACGGTGCACGCGCCCCCGCGAGCGGGCACCATGGAAGCGTGCCCGAGCTGCCCGAGGTCGAGGCGCTCGTCCGCTTCCTCGACGAGCGCACGACCGGTCACGTCGTCGTCGCGGCAGACCTCGCCTCGATCGTGGCCCTCAAGACGTTCTCCCCTCCCCTGTCGGACCTGGTGGGGGGCACGGTCACGGGCACGACCCGGCACGGCAAGTGGATCGACCTCGCGGTGCGTCCCGCTCCCCCCGCAGGGTCCGGCGGGGTGGTGGTGCCCGACGGCGAGCTCCACCTGGTCTTCCACCTCGCCCGGGCGGGTTGGTTGCGCTGGTCCGAGGACGCACCGACCACGCCCGTGCGCCCCGCATCGAGCCGGGGCGGGGTGCGCGCGGTCCTCGCGCTGCGGATCCGGTTCGACGACGGGTCCGGGTTCGACCTGACCGAGGCGGGCACGCGCAAGCGGCTCGCGGTCCACGTGGTCCACGACCCCGCCGAGGTGCCCGCGATCGCAACCCTGGGCGTCGAGCCGCTGGGGGACGACTTCACGGCCGACCGGTTGGCCGAGCTGCTCGCGGCCCGCAACCAGCAGGTCAAGGGGTTGCTCCGTGACCAGCGGCTCGTCGCCGGGATCGGCAACGCCTACTCCGACGAGATCCTGCACGCGGCCCGCATGAGCCCGTTCCGCCTGACCCGCAGCCTCGGGGCCGACGACGTGGCCCACCTGCACGCCGCCATCCGCGACGTGCTCTCCGAAGCCGTCGCGACGTCGTCGGGCCGGCCTGCCGCGGAGCTCAAGGACGCCAAGCGACGCGGGATGCGCGTCCACGGACGCACGGGCGAGGCGTGCCCGGTGTGCGGGGACGTCGTGCGCGAGGTCTCGTTCGCGGACCGCAGCCTGCAGTACTGCGCGACGTGCCAGACCGATGGACAGGTGCTCGCCGACCGGCGTATGTCGAAGCTGCTGCGCTAGATGTACTGACCAGGACCGTTGTTGACGTGAAGAGAGACCTCCGTGTCGAGTGGGAGCTGTCTAGGAACCCGGCTCTGACCAACGGAGGTCTCTCGTGTCCCACGCTAATGCTCGGCTGACGCCGGCGGGCAGGTTGATCATGGTTCGCCGTATCGCGACCGGGCGCCCGGTCGCGCATGTCGCGGCGGAGATGGGTGTCTCGCGCACGACGGCGTGGCGGTGGTGGCGCCGCTTCCAGGTCGAAGGCCGGGCGGGGTTGGTCGACCGGTCGAGCGTGGCGCGCTCTCATCCGCGCCGGACCCCGGCTTGTGTCGAGACCCGGGTACGGATCGCGCGGATGCTGACTCGTCGTGGCCCGCTCACGATCGCCAGGGTGGTCGGGGTTCCGGCATCGACCGTGGGCCGGGTCCTGGCCCGTCACCACACCCCGCGCCTGGCTGAGTGCGACCCGGTCACCGGGCAAGTCATCCGCGCCACCAGACGCTCCGCGAACCGCTACGAGCACCCCTACCCCGGGTCGTTGATCCACGTGGACGTCAAGAAGCTC
The DNA here is from genome assembly GCA_963782165.1 of uncultured Actinomycetota bacterium. GTDB lineage: Bacteria > Actinomycetota > Actinomycetes > Actinomycetales > Cellulomonadaceae > Oerskovia. Next base: position 1,642,236 of record CAWAIO010000006.1, on the reverse strand, counting down.
GGACGCATCCCGGACGGCGGTGGCTGGCGCGCGCACGGCCGCTCAGAACAGGTCCGAGGCCGCGGGATCGGCTACGACTACGTGCACGCCGCGATTGACGACCACTCCCGGCTCGCCTATGCCGAGATCCACGCCGATGAGAAGGGCGCCACCGCGGCCAGGTTCCTGGCCCGCGCGGCAGCGTTCTACTCCGCCCACGGCATCACGATCGAACGAGTGATCAGCGACAACGCGTTCGCCTACCGCAACTCCCGCGCCTTCCACCAGAGCGCTGCCGACCTGGGCATCGTCCAGACGTTCATCCGCCCGCACTGCCCCTGGACCAACGGCAAGGTCGAGCGCCTCAACCGCACCCTGGCCACCGAGTGGGCCTACTCCCGCATCTGGTCATCCAACGCCGACCGCGCCGCCGCCTTGCCTACCTGGCTCCAGCACTACAACCTAGAACGACCCCACCTCGGCATCGGCGGCCTACGACCCATCGACCGAGTCAACAACGCAACGGGTCAGTACAGCTAGCGGCCGGCGGCGACCTCAGAAGAGGACGGTCGCGAACGTCCCGACCTGCTCGAACCCCACCCGGCGGTACGTCGCGAGCGCACGCTCGTTGTACGCGTTCACGTAGAGCGAGACGGTCGGCGCGATCTCGCGTCGCGTGATCTCCACGACGGCGGCCATGCCCGACTCCGACAGGCGACGTCCCCGGAGCTGAGGATCGACCCAGACGCCCTGGACCTGCGCGACCGCGGACGTGACCGCGCCGAGCTCGGCCTTGAAGGCGACGGTGCGCTCGAGCGGCGCGACCGCTGCGAGCGGGTCTCTGTCCCCGTTCGGCAGCGAGGGCGCGGGCACTCCGCCGGCGAGCCGCACGAACGAGCGCCCCGACGTGATGAGCCCGCGCACGCGCTCGGCGTACGCGTTGCCGCCCCCCGCGACCGGTGAGTACCCGACCTCCTCGACGAACATGCGCACGCACGCGGGCAGCACGAGCGGGAGCTCGGCGGGCACCGACCGGCGGACCATCGGGTCCGGCTCGACCTGGGGCGCACGGTCGATCATGAGCGAGGGCTGGTCGTCTCGCACGTCGCGGGCTGCGGGCCAGTGCTGGGCCAGGCGGTCCCACAGGCCCAGCGCAGCCGCGCGCTCGCCCACGATCGACGACGCCCGGCGACCGAACCGGCGCGCCAGGGCCGCGAACGCGTCGAGCGCCTGCGCGTGCTCGGCACCCCCCACGGGGACGACCGGCACCAGGTTCGCCCCTGCCCAGCAGATCGCGAGCAGCGGACCCTGTGCAGGGAAGCCCCACACCTGTCCGCCGCTCTGCGACAGCCGCGTCGCCTCGACGATCCGCGAGGCAGCCAGCACAGAGCCGACAGGGTCCAAGGCGCACACCGCGAGCGCGGCCGGGACGTCCGTGTCCGTCAGGACACGGGCGGCCTCCGGCCGGGACCACGGCCCCGGAGGGTGCCAGCGCGCCATCGCCGCAGGCTCAGCCGACGGTGACGACCGGCGGGCCGGCCTGTGCGTCGTTCTCCGGCGTCATGGTCTCGGCGATGCGCATCGCTTCCTCGATGAGCGTCTCGACGATCATGGACTCCGGCACGGTCTTGACGACCTCGCCCTTGACGAAGATCTGGCCCTTGCCGTTGCCCGACGCGACGCCGAGGTCTGCCTCGCGTGCCTCGCCGGGGCCGTTCACGACGCAGCCCATGACGGCGACGCGCAGCGGGACCTCCATGCCTTCGAGACCCGCGGTGACCTTCTCGGCGAGCGTGTAGACGTCCACCTGGGCGCGACCGCACGACGGGCACGAGACGATCTCCAGCTTGCGCGGGCGCAGGTTGAGCGACTGGAGGATCTGGATGCCGACCTTGACCTCCTCGACCGGCGGTGCCGAGAGCGAGACGCGGATCGTGTCGCCGATGCCCTTGCTCAGCAGCGCGCCGAAGGCCGTGGCCGACTTGATGGTGCCCTGGAACGCCGGGCCCGCCTCGGTCACGCCGAGGTGCAGCGGCCAGTCGCCGCGCTCGGAGAGCAGCTCGTAGGCCCGCACCATGACGACCGGGTCGTTGTGCTTGACCGAGATCTTGAAGTCGTGGAAGCCGTGCTCCTCGAACAGCGACGCCTCCCAGACGGCCGACTCGACGAGCGCCTCGGGGGTGGCCTTGCCGTACTTGGCGAGCAGGCGCGGGTCGAGCGACCCGGCGTTGACGCCGATACGGATCGAGGTGCCCGCGTCCGAGGCCGCGCGAGCGATCTCCTTGACCTGGTCGTCGAACTTGCGGATGTTGCCCGGATTCACGCGCACCGCGGCGCAGCCCGCGTCGATCGCCGCGAACACGTACTTGGGCTGGAAGTGGATGTCCGCGATCACGGGGATCTGGGACTTCTTCGCGATCGCGGGCAGCGCGAGCGCGTCGTCCTGGCTGGGCACCGCGACGCGCACGATGTCGCAGCCGGACGCGGTCAGCTCGGCGATCTGCTGGAGGGTCGCGTTGATGTCCGTCGTCGGCGTCGTGGTCATCGACTGGACGCTGACGGGGGCGTCGCCGCCGACGTCGACCTTGCCGACCTTGATCTTGCGCGTCTTGCGGCGCGGCGCGAGGACCGGCGGGGGTGCTGCTGGCATGCCAAGGCTGATGGGTACGCTCACGGGTCTAGTATCCCCCGCCCGGCACGGTGGACGCGCCCAACGGCCCGGCCCGCCCCGCTCCGCACGCGACTCTTCGCGAGATCTTCACGGTGCGGCCGGTCAGGTGATCCGGACCGGGTTGACGATGTCCGCGTAGATCAGCAGCAGCCCCATGCCGAGCAGGACGACCCACATGGCCAGCCCCAGGGGCACGAGCTTCGCCACGTCGGCGTGCGGCGGTCGCGGGCGTCCACGGACCTTGGCGACCTGACGCTTGGCTCCCTCGTAGAGCGCACCGGCGATGTGACCGCCGTCGAGCGGCGGCAGCGGGATGAGGTTGAAGGCGAACAGCGCGATGTTGAGCGAGGCCAGCAGGCTCAGCATGGTCGCGACCTGCCCCACGAGGTCGCCCTCGCCCGCGTCCAGGAGGTCGGCCGCCACGATCGTGACCCCGACGGGGCCGACGGGCGAGCTGGGGTCGCGCGCCTCGTCGCCGAACGCAGCCTGACCGATGTCGACGAGCCGCGCGGGCAGCGAGACGATGATCGCCGCCGTGCCGCTCACCTGCGTCCAGATGGCCTCCGGGACCGCCGACAGCGGCTCGGAGACGCGCTCCTGGGTCGGAGCGACCCCGACGTACCCCGTGGGCCGGAGCACCAGCTCACCCGCGTCGTCGCGCACGTACTGGCCGTCGTCGCCCACGACCGGTCGCTCGACCTCGGCCGGGGTGATCTCGAGCGTCGTGCGCTCGCCGTCACGCTCGACCACGACGGGCACGGTCTCGCCCGCCGCCCCCGTGATCTTGCCGACGAGCGAGTCCCACGACGTGACGGGCTCGCCGTCGAACGAGACGATCGTGTCGCCGGGCTCCAGGCCGGCCTCGGCCGCTGGGGTGAGCGGGTCGTCGGCCGTGCACTCGTAGTCGGCCGGGGCAGAGGCGGGCGTCACGCACTGCGGGACGAGCCCCACGGTCGTGGTCGCCTGCGGCAGACCGATGCCGACCAGCACGATCGTCATGAGCACGAACGCGATCACGAGGTTCATGAACGGCCCACCGAACATCACGATGACCTTCTTGGGCACCGAGAGGTTGTAGAACGCGCGCGGCTCCTGCCCGGGAAGGATCTCCTCGGCGCTCATCTCGCGAGCGTCCTGGACCATGCGCCCGAAGAACCCGTCCGACTGCTTCTTGCCTGCCGGTGCCGGCGGGTACATCCCCACGAGCCGCACGTAGCCGCCGAGCGGGATCGCCTTGACCCCGTACTCGGTCTCGCCCTTGGTGCGCGACCACAGCGTGGGCCCGAAACCCACGAAGTAGTGGCTCACGCGCACGCCGAACTTCTTGGCCGGGACCATGTGCCCGACCTCGTGCAGCGCGATCGACACCAGGATGCCGACCAGCACGACGAGGATCGCGATCACCGCGGTCATGAGAGCTCCGTTCGGGGAGGTTGTGGGGTCCGGGAGGACTCCAGGACGGCTGCGAGACGGTCGGAGGGGCGCGGCGGACGGCACCCGACCGGACGGGGAGAACCTACCGCTGCCCGCTGGACGGCGCCTGAGACCGCCCGAGCCCCGTGAGGTACCCGCCGCGTGAGCACCTCAGCGCTGTGCCAGGATCTCGTGGGCCCGCGCACGGGCCCACGTCTCCGCCACCGTCACGTCGTCCAACGTGACGGCCGCCCTCGAGGTTCCCCGGTGCTCACCGAGGACACGCTCGACCGTCGCGACGATGTCCAGGAACCCGATGCGTCCCTCGAGGAACGCGGCGACGCACTCCTCGTTGGCGGCGTTGTACACCGCAGGGTGCGTCGCGGAGGCCGATGCCGCCTCACGGGCCAGCCCGACGGCGGGGAAGAGCGCCTCGTCGAGCGGCTCGAACGTCCAGGCCGTCGCGGCCGTCCAGTCGCACCCCGCGGCCACCTCGCCCAGGCGCTCCGGCCAGCTCAGACCGAGCGCGATGGGCAGCCGCATGTCCGGGGGCGAGGCCTGCGCGATGGTCGAGCCGTCCACGAACTCGACCATCGAGTGGACGACCGACTGCGGGTGCACCACGACCGCGATCTCGTCCGTCGGGACGTCGAACAGCAGGTGCGCCTCGATGAGCTCGAGACCCTTGTTCATGAGCGTCGCGGAGTTGATCGTCACGACCGGCCCCATGGCCCAGGTGGGGTGCGCGAGCGCCTGCTGCGGGGAGACGGCCTTGACGTCGTCGCGAGCCCAGCCGCGGAAAGGACCGCCCGACGCCGTCAGCACGAGCCGCCGGACCTCTTCACGGCGGCCCGAGCGCAGCGCCTGCGCGATCGCCGAGTGCTCCGAGTCGACGGGGACGATCTGGTCCGGACGCTGCTTCGCGTCCTGGACCAGCACGCCGCCCACCACGAGCGACTCCTTGTTGGCCAGCGCGAGCGTCGAGCCTGCGCCGAGCGCGGCGAGCGTGGGACCGAGCCCCACCGACCCCGTGATGCCGTTGAGCACGACGTCCGACCCCGACCCCGCCAGCTCCGTCGCGGCGTCCGGGCCGACCAGCACCTCGACCGGTCGCGCCCCCGCGCGGGGAGCCTGTGCCGCCAGAGCGGCCTCGACCTCGACGGCCCGGGCAGGGTCCGCCACGCCGACGCGCTGCACGCCGAGCGTGACGGCCTGACGTGCGAGCAGCTCGGCGTTCGCGCCGCCTGCCGAGATCGCGTCCACGCGGAAGCGGTCGGGGTGGCGAGCGATCACGTCGATCGCCTGGGTGCCGATGGATCCGGTCGACCCCAGCAGGGTCACGCTGCGCAGACTCATGCAGACATCCTCCCAGGTGCGAGGACCGCCCGGGGCGCGCTGCGTCGTCGGGCAGGGCTCGCGCACGACGTCACTCGACGCCGAGCAGCACCTCGACGGCCCGGGCGAAGAACGCGTCGACGGGTCCCTCGGCGTAGCCGTCCTTGCCGCGGCGACGGGCGAACGTCGCGCTGCGGATCTCGGCTGCCGTGATGGGCTCCTGACGGTCGAAGTACGCCACCAGGCGGTCGCACAGGTCGTCGACGTCGTCCATGTCGTAGCCCGACTCGCCGCGGCCCGCCGGTGCGAAGCGCTCGCCGTCCGGACGACCCAGCCGGCCGTACAGGCTGCGCGCCCGCTCGGCCAGGGCGTTCATCCAGGCCTGCTGCCCGTTGACGGCGACGTACTCGGCGCGCTGGCGGGCGATGAACGCACCCTCCAGGCGGTCGAGGGCCGCGTCGACCTCGTGGGTGTCGTACCCGCCGCGGACCAGGTCGAACATCGAGACCTGGATGTCCGTGCTCGTCAGTCGCTCCGGCTTCTTGCCCTCGTAGACCTGACGGGCGTGGTCGAAGAACTCGTCCACCTCTTCGGGGTCGTACCCGTTGCGCACCTTCGAGACGGTGCTGAACAACGCACTCACTCTTCCTCCTCGGCTGCCAGCTGTCCGCACGCACCATCGATGTCGCTGCCGCGTGTGTCACGAATAGTGGTCGGAATCCCGTGCCCGCGCAAGCGTGCGACGAACTCGTCCTCGACGTCGCGCTCGCTGGCCGTCCAGATCGAGCCCGGCGTCGGGTTCAGCGGGATGGGGTTGACGTGCACCCAGCCCGAACCGCGCGCCGTGAGCTTCTCGCCCAGGAGGTCCGCACGCCAGGCGTGGTCGTTCATGTCCTTGATGAGCGCGTACTCGATGCTCACGCGCCGACCCGTGACCTCGAAGTAGTTGCGTGCCGCATCCAGCGTCTCGTCGACCGACCACCGGGTGTTGATCGGCACGAGCTCGCTGCGCAGGTCGTCGTCCGGCGCGTGGAGCGAGAGCGCGAGCGTGACCGGGATGCCCTCGGCCGACAGCTTGTTCATCGCCGGGACCAGGCCCACGGTCGAGACGGTGATGTTGCGCGCCGACATGCCCAGGCCCTCGGGAGCCGGGGCGATGAGCTGACGGATCGTGCCCATGACGGCCTTGTAGTTGGCCATCGGCTCGCCCATGCCCATGAAGACCAGGTTGTTGAGCCGGGCCGGGCCGCCGGGGATGTCACCGTCGGCGAGCGACTTCGCGGCCGAGCGCACCTGCTCGACGATCTCCGCGGTCGACAGGTTGCGCGTCAGGCCGAGCTGGCCCGTGGCGCAGAACGGGCACGCCATGCCGCAGCCGGCCTGGCTCGAGACGCACAGCGTCGACCGGTTCGGGTACCGCATGAGGACCGACTCGACCTTGGCCGCGTCGAAGAGCTTCCAGAGCGTCTTGACGGTCGTGCCGCCGTCGGCCTGCATCACGCGCGCCGGCGTGAGCAGCTGCGGGAACAGGTTCTCGACCAGCAGGTCGCGCGAGGCCTTGGGCAGGTCCGTCATGTCCTCCGCGGCACTCGTGTAGTGCGCGTAGTAGTGCGTCGCGAGCTGCTTGGCGCGGAAGGGCTTCTCCCCCAGCTCCACCACGGCCGCCGTCCGTTCCTCGGCAGAGAGGTCGGCGAAGTGACGCGGGGGCTTCCCGCGGCGGGGTGCCGACATGACGAGCGGCAGCGGCTTCGATTCGACGGACGGGCGAACAGACATGGTGGATCCAGAGGTTGGGACGGGTGGAGCAGGTCAGAGCATGCCCGCGTCCGAGGATTCCGGAGCGAGCGTGCGAGCGTGCCGGTGCGTTCTCACGCAGACCGGCACGCACGCGACGGACGGGCCCTGCCGCCACCCTTCACAGGGAGCGCCTCAGAGCGAGACGGACAGCAGCAGGAACACGAACGGTGCAGTCAGGAGCATGGAGTCCAGGCGGTCGAGGACACCTCCGTGCCCCGGCAGGAGAGACCCCATGTCCTTCAATTCTAGGTCGCGCTTGATCATCGACTCGGCCAGGTCCCCCACGGTGGCCGTGAGCGGCACCATGACGCCGAGCGCGACGCCGATCACGGGGCTGACGCCCAGCCCGTACACGGCCCCCACCACGCCCACCGCGGTCGCGAGCACGAACGAGCCCGCCAGTCCCTCCCAGCTCTTCTTGGGACTGATCGAACGGGCGAGCGGGTGGCGACCGAACAGCACGCCGGCCACGTAACCGCCGACGTCGTTCGCGACCGCCAGCAGGATGAACAGCAGGACCTGGATCCGTCCGTTCTCCGGGTTCGCGAGCATCATCATGACGAACCCCGCCATGAACGGCAGGTAGGCCGTCGCGAAGGTGCCGGCCGCGGCATCCCGGACGGCCGCGGTGCCCGAGCCGTCGATCACCCGCCAGACCACGACGCCCGCCACGGTCAGCACGAACGAGACCATGAGGGCCTCTGGCCCGGCGTAGTACGACGAGACCATGATCCCCACCGCACCGACAAGGAGAGGGAGGAGCGGCAGGTGGATGTCGCGGCGCAGGAAGGCCTGCTTCAGCTCCCAGAGAGCCGCACCCACCGCGGCGATCGCCAGCAGGATGAACGGCTCCGGACGGAACCCCAGCGAGGCCCCCACGACGAGGAGGAGCCCGACGCCGACGGCGATCGCCTTCGGCAGGTCGCGCCCGGCCTTCGGCGTACGCCGGGGCTCGGACGCGACAGCATCACGTGTCATCGGTGCGTTCGAAGTTGTGCATCAGACCTCGAGGAGCTCGCTCTCCTTGCCGGCGAGCAGCGCGTCGATCGTGTCGACGTGGCTCTTGGTGAGAGCTTCGAGCTCCTTCTCCGCACGCGTGCCCTCGTCCTCGCCCGCCTCGCCGTCCTTCACGATGCGGTCGAGCTGCTCCTTGGCACGACGACGGATGTTGCGCACCGAGACGCGAGCGTCCTCGGCCTTGCCCTTGGCGAGCTTCACGTAGTCGCGACGACGCTCCTCCGTGAGCACGGGGAGCACGACACGGATGATGTTCCCGTCGTTCGACGGGTTGACGCCCAGGTCCGAGTCGCGGATCGCCTTCTCGATCGCGGACAGCGCGGTCTTGTCGAAGGGCGAGATGACGATCGTGCGGGCCTCCGGCGTGTTGAACGAGGCGAGCTGCTGGAGCGGCGTCGGAGCCCCGTAGTACTCGACCGTGATCTTGTTGAACATCGCGCCACTCGCACGTCCCGTGCGGATGTTGGCGAAGTCCTCCTTGGCGACCTCGATCGCCTTGTCCATCTTCTCTTCGGCCTCGAGGAGGGTCTCGTCGATCACCAGTGCTCCTTCGTCGTGCGTTGCAGGGCTTGCCGTCCTGTGCGCCGCGGGGCGCACCGGGACGCAGCGCGCCCCGGGTCGTGCGTCGGTCGTCCGGTCAGCTCGTGGTGACCAGCGTCCCGATATTGTCCCCCAAGAGAGCGCGGGTCACGTTGCCCGGATCCCCCATGCCGAACACGCGCATGGTCACGTCGTTGTCGCGGCACAGGCTCAGAGCCGTGGCGTCCATGACCGCGAGGTCGCCCACCAGCGCGTCGGTGTAGGTCAGGTGGTCGAGCTTGACCGCGTCCGGGTCGGTGCGCGGGTCCGCACTGTAGACGCCGTCGACGCCGTTCTTGCCCATGAGGACTTCCTGGCAGTGGGTCTCGAGAGCGCGCTGGACCGAGACGGTGTCGGTCGAGAAGTAGGGCATGCCCGCGCCCGCACCGAAGATGACGACGCGCCCCTTCTCCATGTGGCGGATGGCGCGCAGCGGGATGTACGGCTCGGCGACCTGGCCCATCGTGATGGCGGTCTGCACGCGCGTGTCCACGCCGGCCTGCTCGAGGAAGTCCTGGAGGGCGAGGCAGTTCATGACCGTGCCCAGCATGCCCATGTAGTCGGCGCGCGCGCGGTCGAGGCCGCGCTGCGAGAGCTCGGCGCCCCGGAAGAAGTTGCCCCCGCCCACGACGATCGCGACCTGCACGCCCTGACGGACGGCCTCCGCGATCTCGCCCGCGACGCGCTGGACGACGTCCGGCGCCAGGCCGATCTGCCCGCCGCCGAAGGTCTCACCGGAGAGCTTCAGCAGAACTCGTCGTGCCGGGGTCGTGGTCTCGATGTTGTCGCCCATGTGCAGCGCCACCTGTTCTTCGTCGTTCCGAGCTCCCGAGGTCTGCCCCAGGACGGTCCCAGGACTGTCCTGCGCAGTGTCCCCGGGGTGTTGCGTGGTGCGCCGGGACCTGGCCGGGTCCCGGTGCGCGGTAGCCCGGTCCGCGCAGGTGCGCGGACCGGGCCACCGGTGGAGTGCGTCAGGCGCCGACGCGGTACCGCACGAACTCGGTGACCGTGCCACCGACCTCGGCGAGCACCTGGCCGACGGTCTTCTTGGGGTCCTTCGCGAGCGGCTGGTCGACGAGGACGACGTCCTTGAAGAAGCCGTTCAGGCGCCCCTCGATGATCTTCGGCAGCGCGGCCTCGGGCTTGCCCTCGTTGCGCGAGGTCTCCTCGGCGATGCGACGCTCGTTGGCGACGACGTCCGCCGGGACGTCCTCACGCGTCAGGTACGTCGGGGACAGCGCGGCGATGTGCTGTGCGATGTCCTTGGCGACGGCCTCGCCGGCAGCGTCCGTCGCAACGACCGAGGCGATCGACGGCGGGAGGTCCTTGGCGGTGCGGTGCAGGTACGCGGTGACGCGCTCACCGGCGATGCGCGTGGCGCGGCGCAGGACGACCTTCTCGCCGAGCGACGCAGCGGTGTTGTCGATCACGAGCTGGACGGACTCGCCGTCGGCGTCCGCGGCAAGGGCCGCGTCCGTGTCCGCAGCACCCGAGTCGGCGACGGCCTTGAGCACGCGCGCCGCGAGGTTGAGGAAGTTCTCGTTCTTCGCGACGAAGTCCGTCTCGGAGTTGAGCTCGATGAGCGTGGCGACCTGGCCACCCTCGGTCTCGGAGATGTCGACGGCCACGAGGCCCTCGGAGGTCGAGCGGCCCTCGCGCTTGGCGACGCCCTTCAGGCCCTTGACGCGGATGATCTCGAGCGCCTTCTCGGAGTCGCCGTCGGCCTCGTCGAGAGCCTTCTTGACGTCGAGCATGCCGGCGCCGGTGCGCTCGCGCAGTGCCTTGATGTCGGCTGCGGTGTAGTTCGCCATGGTGCTGTCCTTACCTGTCTGGGGTCCCGGGGCTCCCCGGGGAGAACGTGGAGCGGGCGGTGCGGCGGGTGCGCGCCCCTCGTGCGAGGGGCGCGCACCACGTCGTCACTTGGACTCGTCGGCCTCTTCGGCGATGACCTCGGCCTCGGCGACGACCTCAGCCTCGGCGGCGGCCTCGACGGCAGCCTCGGCGACGACCTCGGCCTCGGCAGCAGCCTCGACGGCGACCTCGGCGACGACCTCAGCAGCGGCTGCGGTCTCGACTGCGGCCTCTGCCTCGGACCCGGCGAGGAGCTCGCGCTCCCACTCGGCGAGGGGCTCGGCCTCGGTGGCCGTGCCGGCCTCGGCGCCCGTGCGGCCCGAGTGGCGCTGGAGCAGGCCCTCGGCGGCGGCGTCGGCGATCACGCGGGTGAGCAGCGTGACGGCGCGGATCGCGTCGTCGTTGCCCGGGATCTTGTAGTCGACGACGTCGGGGTCGCAGTTGGTGTCCAGGATCGCGACGATCGGGATGCGCAGCTTGCGCGCCTCGTCGACGGCGAGGTGCTCCTTGTTGGTGTCCACGATCCACACGGCGGAGGGGACCTTCGCCATGTCGCGGATGCCGCCCAGGGTGCGGGTCAGCTTGTCCTTCTCGCGACGCAGGACGAGCAGCTCCTTCTTGGTGAGACCCGAGGCTGCGACGTCGTCGAAGTCGATCTCCTCGAGCTCCTTCATACGCTGCAGACGCTTGTGCACCGTGGTGAAGTTGGTGAGCATCCCACCGAGCCAGCGGTGGTTCACGTAGGGCATGCCCACGCGAGCGGCCTGCTCGGCGACGGGCTCCTGCGCCTGCTTCTTGGTGCCGACGAAGAGGATCGTGCCACCGTGGGCGACGGTCTCCTTGACGAACTCGTACGCGCGGTCGATGTAGGACAGCGACTGCTGCAGGTCGACGATGTAGATGCCGTTGCGCTCCGTGAAGATGAATCGCTTCATCTTCGGGTTCCAGCGGCGGGTCTGGTGTCCGAAGTGGACTCCGCTGTCGAGGAGCTGGCGCATGGTCACGACGGCCATGGCACGTCCTTTCAGGCGTGACGCGGGATCCTCCCGCTGCTCACGCTCGTTCGTCCGACCGGGCGCGCGGCGTCCGGTCGGTGCTTTCCGGTTGTCGGTGCGGGCCGGGATTGGCCGTGCACCCCTGGCGTCACACCGCCTGGCGACGCCGGACCCTGGCGAACGAGGGTCCGGACCGTTGTCGTGGCAGCCCCCTGCCGTCGGCCCTGACGGGTCGGTAGGCGGGGACGTGACGCGCGAAGTCGACGGCGCGCAGCGGGGGCCGGGGCGTCTCCGGCGGTCTCCGCCGGAGGTGCTCGTGGGCCGTCCGAATGAACGTGCCGATCGCGGCGTTAAGTCTACCTGATGCGCGGCCTTGACCGGACCCGTCCACAGTCCCCCTCGGATCGGTCCGGTCCACAGGCGCGGACGCCGGCGCACCACCCGCTCCGGCGGTGCGCGATGCTCGGCCCGTGCCCACCATCCTGTCACGCGCTGCCCGCCTCTCCGCCCTCGTTGCCGGGGCCCTGACGATCGCTCTCGTCGCGTTCCCCACGCCCCTCGCACTGGGCGGGGGCGCACCCGCACCGGCGAGCGGTCCCTGGGTCGCGCCCGTCGCCGGCGACCTCGTCGTGCTGCGCCCCTTCCTCCCTCCCGACCGGGACTGGCTCGCCGGGCACCGGGGCGCGGACCTCGGTGCGTCGCCCGGGTCGGCGGTCGTCGCTCCTGACGCCGGGGTCGTGACGTTCGCCAGGACCGTCGTGGACCGCGGCGTCGTCGTGGTGCTGCACGACGACGGGCTGCGCACCTCGCTCGAACCCGTCACGGGGACCGTCGCCCCTGGGACGAGGGTCGCGCGCGGCGAGGTCGTCGGTACCCTCGAGAGCGGCCTGGACGGAAGGGTCGGGGCCGCAGCCGGGCACTGCCTGCCGGCATCGTGCCTCCACTGGGGCGTCCGGCGAGGAGAGCGCTACCTGGACCCGCTCGCGCTGCTGGCTCCGCGCGAGCCGATCGTGCTCCTGCCCCTGCGCTGAGCCTCGTCCGGCCGAGCACCACCCCGGGACCGGCGCAGCGGCCGCGCGATCCGGCCGCGTCCCGCTGCGGCCGTCGAACCCCAGAGCTGGCCTGTCACGCCCGCGGGAACGCCTGCTCGAACGAGGCCCGCAGCCGGTCGGCGCTGACGTGCGTGTAGCGCTGCGTCGTGGAGAGCGTCGCGTGCCCGAGCACCTCCTGGACGCTGCGCAGGTCGGAGCCGCCCTGCAGCAGGTGCGTCGCGGCGCTGTGCCGCAGGTCGTGCGGCGTCACGTCGTCCACGCCCGCGAGCGCCGCGAGCCGGTGCACCGTCTCTCGCACCTGCCGCTGGCCCCACCGGTGCCCACGGTCGCCCAGCAGGAGGGCTGGACCGGAGCCGTCCACCGCGAGCGCAGGACGACCGGCGTCGAGCCAGCGACGGATCGCCCGTCCGGCGGGCACCCCGAACGGGACGACCCTCTCCTTGTCGCCCTTGCCGACCACGCGCAGGGTCCGTTCTCCCAGGTCCACGTCGTCGACGTCGATCCCGACGAGCTCGGCGACGCGCACGCCCGAGGCGTAGAGCACCTCGAGCGCGACCCACTCGCGCAGCCGGGCAGGGTCGCCGTCGACAGCCGACTCGCGGGCGGTCTCCATGAGGTGCGCAGCCGAGTCGACAGCGAGGACCGTGGGCAGGTGACGCGGGACGCGGGGGCTCGCGAGGCGCAGGGCGGGGTTCTGCGCGGTGCGTCCCGTGCTCGTCGTCCAGGCGAAGAAGGCGCGGGCCGCCGCGCCGCGGCGGGCCATCGTGGTACGGGCGAGGTCCTGCGCCCCCAGGTCGGCGAGCCAGCCGCGCAGCACCGCGATGTCGACGTCGTCGAGCTCGCGCGCACCGGTCCCGACCGCGTGCCCCAGGAGCGAGCGCACGTCACCCGTGTAGGCGCGCACCGTGTGCCCGGAGAGGCCGCGCTGCACGGCCAGGTGCTCCTCGAACGCGGCGACCGCGGCGGTCAGCCCGGCGGGGAGAACATCTGCCGAGCGAGCGGGTGCGGCCTCCCCCGGCCCGGGTTCGCCCTGCCCTGCCTTCTCGGCCCCGTGCGGACGCTTCTCGGAAGTGCTCATGGCCCCAGTCTCACGGAGGTCCCCGCCGTGCCCGGTCTGCCACGCCCTGCAGCCCTACCCGCTGACCCTGCGCCACCTCCCGCCCGACTGCTCGGCGAGCCCGACGAGCTCGAGGAGACCGAGACCGCCGAGGGTCTCCTGGCTCCCCAGCCCGGCGGTCCGGGCGACCGACTCGACGGGAGCGTGGGCGCGCACCGGAAGCGCGTCCCAGAGCCGCCGACCTACCTCGTCGAGCCCGTCCTGCGGCTCCTGGCGGCGCTCTGCCGCCGGGGCCATGTCCGTCCCCGCACGGCCTCCCAGCTCGGCCGCCTCCGCCGCATCCGTGACGCAGACCGCCTTCCCGTCCCTGAGGAGCCGGTGGCACCCTCCCGAGGCCATCGAGGTGACCGGTCCAGGGACGGCGCCCACGGGGCGCAGGAGCGCGACCGCGTGCGTCGCGGTGCTCAACGCTCCCGAGCGCCAGGCCGCCTCGACCACGACGGTCGCGCGGGAGAACGCGGCGATGAGGCGGTTGCGGTGCAGGAAGCGCACCCGGCTCGGGACAGAGCCCGGCGGGACCTCGCTGACCACGCTCCCCTCGTCCAGGACGGCACGCAGCAGGTCGGTGTTACCCGCGGGGTAGAGACGGTCTGCCCCGCCGGCGAGGAACACGACCGTCCGCCCTGCCGCGGCGAGAGCGCCCCGGTGCGCGGCGGCGTCGATCCCGTAGGCACCCCCTGAGACGACCGTGAAGCGGCGGTCCACCAGTCCCACCGCGAGGTCCGCGGCGACGTGCTGCCCGTAGTCCGTGCACGCGCGCGATCCCACGAGTGCGAGCGAGCGGGCCGAGAGCGCCGAGAGGTCGTCCTCACCCCGGACCCAGAGCGCGAGCGGGGCAGCGGCCCCCAGGTCGTCGAGCGAGGAAGGCCACCGCGGGTCCTCCGGGACCACGAGGCAGCCCCCGATCCTGCCGAAGGCACTCAGCTCCCGCGCCGGGTCGAGACCGGGCAGCCGTCCTCGCCAGCGTTCGACCGCGCGCACGAGCCGGTCCTCCGCGGGGCGCTCGTCGCGGCCCGCGAGCGCTCCCAGCGCCAGCCGGTGAGGGTCGTCGACGACCTCGTAGAGCCAGGCGAGCGAGTCGACGGCACCGAGGTGCGCGACGAGCGCGCTCGCCACCTGGTCTCCCGGCTCCGTGATCCGGCTCCACGCCGCACGCGCGAGCAGCGGGTCGCTGAGGTCGAACGAGGCGCGGCGCCGCTCACCCATGGTGACCTCGGGTCCGCAGCGCGAGGCCCTGCCCCACGTCCGACCTGGTGGGCGCGGGACGCCCCGCGAGGTCCGCGACGGTCCAGGCGAGGCGCAGCACGCGGTCGGCTCCGCGCAGCGAGAGCGTCCCGCGGTCGAGCGCGGTGTCGACGTCGGCCAGGAGGCCACGCTTCGCACCCAGCCGTTCGCGCAGCCACGTCCCCGGCACCTCGGCGTTCGTCGACCAGGGGGTCCCTGCGAGCCGAGCCCTGGCGGCGGACCGGGCGCCGGCGACGCGTGCGGCTACCGTCGCGCTCGTCTCCACGTCCCCCTCGCGGGCGCGGTCCACCCGGGTGACGGGCCGCACCTCGACCTGGACGTCCACACGGTCGAGCAGCGGCCCGGAGAGACGCGCGAAGTAGCGCCGGCGGACGATCGGCGTGCACTGGCACTCGATCCCCTTGCCGATCGAGAGACCGCACGGGCAGGGGTTCGCCGCCATCACCAGCTGGAAGCGCGCCGGGTAGCGTGCGGAGCCCGCGGCCCGGTGGATCACGAGCTCGCCGTGCTCGAGCGGCTGCCGCAGCGTCTGGAGGACCCGGGAGCCGAACTCGGGGGCCTCGTCGAGGAAGAGCACCCCGCGGTGCGCCCGCGAGGCGGCGCCGGGACGCGGCAGACCCGACCCTCCTCCGACGATCGAGGCGGGGGTCGCCGTGTGGTGAGGGTCCTCGTAGGGCGGTCGTCGCACCAGTCCCTGCCCCGGGTCGAACACCCCCGCGACCGAGTGGACCGCGGTGACCTCGACCGCCTCGGTCTCGTCGAGGTCCGGCAGGATGCTCGTGATCCGGGACGCGAGCATGGTCTTGCCCGCCCCCGGCGGGCCGACGAGCAACAGGTGGTGGCCCCCGGCCGCGGCGACCTCGACGGCTCGCCGGGCCTGCTCCTGGCCCAGGACGTCCCGCAGGTCGCCCTCGGACCGCCGTGGCCGCTCGACCCGCGGAGCACGGGAGGCCGCCGCCGGCAGGACCATGCCCGGGACCTCGGCCCCGTAGAGGGCCGCGACCTCGGCGAGGCTGGCGACGCCGACGACGCGCGCCCCGGGCACGAGCCGCGCTTCCTGCGCGTCCTCCAGCGGCACCACGACGTCGCACAGCCCCGACGCGACTGCGGCGGCGACGGCAGGGAGCACCCCACGGACGGGCTGCAGGCGCCCGTCGAGCCCGAGCTCGCCGATGTGCACGACCTTCTCCGGGTCGGACACCGAGATCCGGCGAGCGCCGGCCAGCATCGCGACGGCGATGGCCAGGTCGAAGCCCGAGCCGGACTTGGGCAGCGACGCGGGAGACAGGTTGACCGTGACCTTGCGCTGGGGCCACTCGATGCCGGACGAGGCGATCGCGGCACGGACCCGGTCGCGCGACTCGGACAGTGCGGCGTCCGGCAGGCCCACGAGCGTGAACCCGGGGACCGAGGCGGCCAGGTGAGCCTGTACCTCCACGAGGTGACCCGAGAGCCCCACGAGGGAGACCGCGAACGTCGTGCCGAGGGTCATCAGCTGACCCCGACGAGGTGCTCGACCTGGGCGGCCCCTGCCAGCGGGAGCACGACGGCCACGACGTCGATCCGGACGGAGTCAGGCCGCACCGGGTGGGTGGCCAACCACTCACCGGTCAACCGGCGCAGCCGTGCGATCTTGTCCTGGGTCACGGCCTCGGCAGGGTGCCCGTAGGCCGTGCCTCGTCGGGTCTTGACCTCGACGACCACGAGCACGTCACCTTCCCGTGCCACCACGTCGAGCTCGCCCCGGGTGCCGCGCCAGTTGCGGTCGAGCACGACCCACCCGGCCTCGACCAGGTACCTCGCGGCGATCTTCTCCCCGTACCGACCGACAGCGTCCTTCGCTCCCATGTCCCACCTCCGGGACACACCCTGACGTGCGTAGGAGCGGCGCGCGGCGTGGGGGCACAGCACCTGTGGACAGACCCCACGGGTCACCCAACTGTGCACGGCTCGAGGCCGCGAGCAGTCACGCACCGAGGAGCGGCCGTGCCCGTCCGCCCGCCCGGTTGGACGGGCGTGCGTGCGTGCGTGCGTGCGGCAGTCGGCGGAAGAGCACGAACGGCACGGCCCACAGCAGCAGCGACACCTGCGGCCGCGGGCAGCGCCTACAGCTGGAGCTCGGCCTTGGCCAGCTCCTCGACGTTCACGTCCTTGAACGTCACGACGCGCACCGACTTCACGAAGCGGGCCGACCGGTAGACGTCCCAGACCCACGCGTCGGCCAGCCGCAGCTCGAAGTACACCTCGCCGGCGGCCGAGCGGACCTGCAGGTCCACCTGGTTCGCGAGGTAGAACCGTCGTTCGGTCTCCACCACGTAGGAGAACAGACCCACCACGTCGCGATACTCGCGGTAGAGGGCGAGCTCCATCTCGGTCTCATAGTTCTCGAGGTCTTCGGCGCTCACTGGACCATCATGGACCATCGGCGGGCCGAACCCGGGACGCGCACCCGCGCTCCCCTGCTGAGGCGCACCGGCGAGGCTCGTGCCTCAAGCCCCGTCCTGCTCGGGCAGCCGCCAGCTGCGGCGGTGCTGCGGCGTCGGGCCGTGGGCCTTGAGCGCCTCGACGTGCACGGCCGCGCCGTACCCCTTGTTGCCCTCCCAGCCGTAGGCCGGGTACTCGCCGGGCGAGCCCGACCATGATCCCGTCGCGCTCGCACTTGGCCAGCACGCTCGCCGCCGCGACCGAGGCGCACTGGCAGGTCTGCCTTGACCAAGGTCCGCACGGCAGGATCAGGCAGCGTCCCCAGGTCGTCCTCGGGATCCAGGTCGAACGCCTCGAAGAGGTCGACCGTCGGGCGGGTCAGCCAGTCGTGCTTGCCGTCGAGCAGCACGGCGTCCACCGGTCCGAGCGACGCTGCGGACCTGGGCGAGCGCCCGGCGCCCCGCGAGCCGGAGCGCGACGATGATGCCGTGCTGCGTCGATCTCCGCGGGACCCGCGTGCCCGACGGCCCACGCGAGACCCCAGTCGCGCACGGCCGGCAGCATCGCCTCGCGCGCGGCGGGCGTGAGCATCTTGGAGTCGGTCAGCCCCTCCGGGAACGCGCCCGTGCTCAGCGTCGACAACGACGACGCCCACGCTGACCGGTCCGGCGAGCGCTCCGCGCCCGACCTCGTCCATGCCGGCGACGAACCGCGCCCCCGAGTCGAGCATCGAGCGCTCGTGGCGCATGGTCGGCGGCACGGGGCCGGACGCCCGCCGGGCAGGGGCCTTGCGCGGCTTCTTCGCGGCGGCCGGGAGCGCACCGACGTCGGTCGTCACGGTTCCGGCACCTCCGCGAACACGTCGCCCGGGTTGCGCATGAACGTGAGGTCGCTCAGGGGCCAGACCTTGACGAACGCGGTCCCCACGACGTTGTTGATCGGCACGAACCCGCCGCCCGGCTTGCCCGTGTTGTAGCGCGAGTCCGGCGAGTGCTGGCGGTTGTCGCCCATGACGAACAGCATGCCCTCCGGGACCACGGTGTCGAAAGGGTCCTGGCTCGGGACGGACCCAGGCTTGATGTACGTCTCGTCGACGGGCTGCCCGTTGACGCTCACGCGCCCCTGGGCGTCGCAGCACACGACCGTGTCACCCGGGCAGGCCGATCACTCGCTTGATGAGGTGCTCGCCCGTGTCCTGCGGGAGCAGCCCCACGAACGTCATGGCCGACGTCACGGCGTTCCCGACCGGCCCGCGGTCCGGCGCGACGTACGGCGGGAGCCAGTTCCCCGGGTCCTTGAAGACGACGACGTCACCGCGGTGGACGTCGAACGCGTCGGGCACGAGGCGGGAGACCATCACGCGGTCCCCCTCGACGAGCGTGTCCTCCATCGAGGCGCTCGGGATGAAGAAGGCCTGCACCAGGAACGTCTTGATGAGCCACGAGAGCACCAGGGCGCTGAGGAGGATGATCGCGGTCTCGCGCACGAGCGACGGCCGGCGGGGTGCGCGGCGCGCACCGGCTTGCTGCTCTGCCATCTCGCTCCTTGCGTGAGCACCGGTCCCCGAGAGGTCACCGGAGGCGGGTTCGGGTCGGGCTGCTGCGTGGGCGGAGCTCTCTGTCACGCGCTCACTGTGCCATTTCGACGCCGCTGAGGGGAAAACGGCGTGCGCCGGGACGCCGACGGGCGGCCACCTCGTGAGGTGACCGCCCGTGGTGTGCAATGCGGCTGACGAGCTGTCAGGACCGGATCACTTGGCGGGAAGCGCGTCGCGCTTCTCCTTGATCTTCGCCTTCTTGCCGCGCAGCTTGCGCAGGTAGTACAGCTTGGCGCGACGGACGTCACCGCGCGTGACGACCTCGATCGACTCGAGCGTCGGGGAGTGCACCGGGAAGGTACGCTCCACGCCGACACCGAAGCTGATCTTGCGGACCGTGAAGGTCTCGCGGACGCCGCCACCCTGGCGGCCGATGACGACGCCCTGGAACGCCTGGACGCGGGAGCGGTTGCCCTCGACGACCTTGACGTTGACCTTGACGGTGTCCCCGGCCCGGAACTCCGGGATGTCGCTACGCAGCGATGCTGCGTCGACGCTGTCCAGCGTGTGCATTGTTCTCTCCCCGCTCTGCCACAGGTCAGACGCGTTCTCGTGGCCCACCGCGAGGTGGGTCCGGTTCAGTACAAGGGTGGTGCTCGCATGAGTTCGGTCGCGCACGCGGACGTGCGGTGAGCCTCCCCTGTGGCAGAGGCCCGACCGGCGGACACCGAGGGTCTATTCTGCCACACCGCCGGGAACGCTCTCCGAGGCAGCTCCGGGACCTGGGTCCTCGACCCTCACCGGGCGGCGCAGGGCGCCGTCCGCGATCGTCCACCCGAGCCCCGCGAGGAACGCACGATCATGCTTGTCGAGCGTGCTCACCTCGAGCGCCTCGATCAGGTCGGGCCTGCGGGCCGCGGTCTTCTCGAGCGCTCGGTCCCTGCGCCACCGGCGGATCTTCGCGTGGTGCCCGGAGAGCAGGACGTCGGGCACCTCGAGGCCCGACCACACGGGTGGCTTGGTGTACACGGGGTACTCGAGCAGGCCCGCCGCTCCGTGCGACTCCTCGACGAGCGACTCGGGGTTGCCGATCACTCCCGGCAGCAGGCGGGCGACGGCCTCGACCATGACGAGCGAGGCGACCTCGCCGCCGTTGAGCACGTAGTCCCCGATCGAGACCTCGCTCACACGGTGCCCCGCGGCGCGGTAGTGCTCGGCCACGCGCGCGTCGATCCCCTCGTAGCGCCCGCACGCGAAGACGAGCTGGTCCTCGGTCGCCAGGGCTTCTGCGGTCCGCTGGGTGAACGTCGTGCCCGACGGCGTCGGGACCACCAGGTGCGCAGGTCCGGTCGAGGTCAGCTCGTCGATGGCCTGCCCCCACACGTCGGGGCGCATGACCATGCCCGCGCCCCCGCCGAAGGGCGTGTCGTCGACCGTGCGGTGACGGTCGGTCGTCCAGTCGCGCAGGTCGTGGACGCGCAGGTCGAGCAGCCCTGCGCACGCGGGCCTTGCCGACGAGCGACAGGTCGAGCGCGGCCAGGTACTCGGGGAAGATCGAGACGATGTCGATACGCACGTCAGTCGTTCGCCCCGTCGGAGTCGTCGGATCGTCGGAGTCGTCGGTCCCGCTCCCCGAGCCCGGCGTGGGCTCGGCGACCTCGAGCCGGTCCGCGTCGCGGGCGAGGAGACCGCCCGGCGGGTCCAGCACCACGCGACCGCCGGGGACGTCGACCACGGGCACGATCGCGTGCACGAACGGCACGAGCGTGCGTGCACCGTCGGTCTCCTCGAGCACGAGCATGTCGTGCGCGGGCAGGTGCTCGAGCCCCTTGACCACACCGACGCACGGTCCCGTCCTCGAGCTCGGCACGCAGGCCCGCGAGCTCGTGCGGGTACCAGGCGTCCTCCTCGTCGGAGACGTCCGCCTCGACCACGAGCGTGACGCCGCGCATGCGCTCTGCCGCCGATGCGGTCGGTCACGCCCGCGAACGTCACCAGCCACTTGCCCTGGTGCAGCCGTGCACGCTCGATCGTCAGCGGACCTGCCGTCGGCGGGCTCGGTGTCGATCGAGGAGCCCGACGACGAGACGCGCCTCGGGGTTGTCGGTGCGCAGGTCCAGCGCGACCTCGCCGCGCAGTCCGTGGGCGCGGCCGATTCGGGCCACCGTGAGCTGCATCGCGTGCTCCTTCTCGTCGTGTTCGTGCTGGTCGTTCCGGGGCGCGGACCGCTCGACCGGACGGGACCACCGTGGCACCCGTGCGGCCTCGCCGCACCCGTTCCCGGTGTCGGACAGACGACGAGGCCCGGTCCGCCGTGAGGGGACCGGGCCTCGTCGTACGTGCAGCCGGCGGACCGACCGTCACGTCGTGCTGTGAATCGGCTCTGCGCTCAGCAGGCGTCAGCGCCGGTCGACGTCTACGACGTCGACCCGCACCGGACCGTCGGCCGACAGCGCACCGACCACCGTGCGCAGCGCGCGGGCAGTGCGCCCGCCTCGGCCGATGACGCGGCCGAGGTCCTCGGGGTGCACCCGGACCTCGAGCAGCTCGCCCCGGCGCAGCGTCTTCGCGTTGACCCGGACGTCGTCCGGGTTGTCCACGATGCCGCGCACCAGGTGCTCGAGCGCCTCGCGCGAGCATCAGGCCTGCTCGTTCGGCTGCCTCAGCCGGCGTCAGCGGACTCGGCCGGAGCAGCGGACTTCTTCTCGGCAGCCTTGGCCTTGGCCTTCTCGGCGTCCGAGCGGCGGCCTCGATGGCAGCGGCCGGGTCGACCTTCTCGCCCTTGACGCGCAGGGTGCCCTCGGCACCCGGCAGGCCCTTGAACTTCTGCCAGTCACCGGTGATCTTGAGGAGCACGAGCGACCTGCTCGGTCGGCTGCGCGCCGACGCTCGAGCCAGTACTGCGCACGCTCGGAGTTGATGTCGATGAGCGACGGCTCCTCGGTCGGGTGGTACTTGCCGATCTCCTCGATGACGCGACCGTCGCGCTTGGTGCGCGAGTCGGCGACGACGACACGGTAGTACGGCGCACGGATCTTGCCGAGACGCTTCAGACGAATCTTGGTGGCCACGGTGTGGTCTTCTCCTGGTTCTGGGTGAGGTGACCCGTGCGTCCTCCCGGTGGGGACCAGGCGAGCACGGATGTCGGGACACGGCGTAGCGCGGAGTAGAGGGGCCGGGCACGCCGAGTACCCGGCCATTGTGCCAGATCCGGCACCGTGCGACCAACCCGTCCTTCCAGGACCCGGCCGCCCTCACCCGCCAGGCGCGACGCACCCCGGCGAGGGCCTCAGCCGCTCAGACCGGGGCGACCAGTCCCCACGCAGCACCACTGCCGTCGGGTGCCGCAGCACCTCGATGTCCTCGCGCGGGTCCGCCGGGTAGACCACGAGGTCCGCGCTCGACCCCTCGACGAGACCGCCGCAGCCCAGGAAGTCGCGCGCCCGCCAGCTCGCGGCCGCGACGACGTCGCGCTGTCGGGATGCCCGCGGCCACCAGCTCCGCGCACTCGTCGGCGATCCGGCCGTGACGCGATGGTGCCGCCCGCGTCGGTGCCGACCAGGAGCCGGACGCCGGCCTCGTGCAGGTCGCGCACCTGCTCGTACCGGCGCGCGTGCATGCGCGCGCATGCGCGCCGCGAAGACGCGGGTACCTGCCGTCGGCCTGGCGCGGCGATGTCCTCGAACTGGCCGACCTGCAGCAGCGTGGGCGTCACGGCGATGCCCCGCTCGGGCCAGCCGGTCGATGTGCGTCCGCGGTCGATGCCCGGTGCCGTGCTCGATGCAGTCGACGCCCGCAGCGAGCAGCGCGGGGACGGCCTCGCGTCGCGAAGGTGTGGGCCGTCACGCGCGCGGCCTCGGCGTGCGCGACGGCGACCGCCTCGGCCAGCACGTCCTCGCGGCCACAGGGGGCGCAGGTCGCCGTCGGCGCCGAGGTCGCGGTCGATCCAGTCGCCCGACGAGCTTGACCCAGCCGTCCCCGCGCTCGGGCCTCCTGGCGCACGGCCTCGGGAAGCTCGGCGACGTCGTCGAGCTCGAGACCGTAGTGGCGCAGGTAGCGCTTGGGGCGAGCGAGGTGCCGCCCCGCCCGCACGAGGCGCGGCAGGTCGCGCGCGACCTGCACCCACCGCGGTGTCGAGCGGGCGAACCCGCGTCGCGCACGAGCAGCACGCCGGCGTCGCGGTCGGCAACGCGCCTGCGCCTCGGCGGTCGCGTCGTCGACCGGTCCGTCGGCGGCCCAGCCCGATGTGGCAGTGCACGTCCACCAGCCCGGGCAGCGACCCAGCCCTCGACGCGACCATGTTGGTGCCCTGCGCCGACGGGCGGGTCAGCGTGACGCGGCCGCCCACGACCCAGAGGTCGCCGACCTCGCGGTCGTCCCCAGCAGGATGCGACCTCTGATCTGCAGCGACGGGCCTTCCAGCGCAGACATCGGTCTCCATCGTTCTCGGACGGTCGGTGTGTCCGGCGCGCAGCCGGACGGGCCGGCCCGGTCGACAGGTGTCGGACGCAGGTCGGTGCGAGCCACCGCGCCTGCAGGCGTACCGGCCGAGGAACTTCTCCAGGCCCGGCGGGGAGCTCGAGGTCTGCTGCGTCGGTCGGCTTCTGGGGTGCCTTCGCCCCGCCCGGGCGCCGAACGCCGACCCGGGCGCCGCGGAGGCGCGGCCGGCCGCCGAGTGCGCGTGCATGGCGCGCGGCCTCCTGCTGCGGCCCGCTTGGCCGGGTTGCCGGACTTGCCCTTGCTTGCCCCTTGGCCGGAGCCGCGGCGCGCCCGCGCGCCTTCTTGCCGCCCATGCCGGGCAGGTTGCCCATGCCGCGGGCATGCCCGGGCATGCCGCCGCCCTTGGCCATCTGGCGCATCATCTTCTGCGCGCCCGTCGAACCGCTCCAGGAGCTGGTTGACGTCGCTCGGCGTGGTACCCGAACCCGTGGCGATGCGCGCGCGGCGCGACCCGTTGATGATCTTCGGGTTCTCGCGCTCGGCCGGGGTCATCGAGCGGATGATCGCCTCGATGCGGTCCACCTCGCGCTCGTCGAAGTTGTCGAGCGCCTCGCGCATCTGCCCCATGCCCGGCAGCATGCCGAGCATCTTCTTCATGCGAGCCCATGTTCTTCAGCTGCTGCATCTGGACGAGGAAGTCCTCGAGCGTGAAGTCCTGGCCGGACTGGCCAGCTTGTCGGCCATCTTCTCGGCCTGCTCGGCGTCGAACGCCTTCTCGGCCTGCTCGATGAGGGTGAGGACGTCGCCCATGTCGAGGATGCGCGACGCCATGCGGTCGGGGTGGAAGACCTCGAAGTCGGTGAGCTTCTCGCCGGTCGACGCGAACATGATCGGCCGGCCGGTCACGCGTGGCGACCGACAGCGCGGCACCACCGCGGGCGTCGCCGTCGAGCTTCGACAGCACGACGCCGGTGAAGTCGACGCCGTCCGCGAAGGCCTTGGCGGTGGTGACCGCGTCCTGGCCGATCATCGCGTCGATGACGAACAGGATCTCGTCGGGGTCGACGGCGTCGCGGATGTCCGCGGCCTGCTGCATCAGCTCGGCGTCGACGCCGAGGCGGCCCGCGGTGTCGACGATCACGACGTCGTGCTGGCGCTGGCTGCGCGGTCGTCGACGCCGTCGCGGGCGACCGCGACCGGGTCGCCGACGCTCGTGCCGCGACTCGTCCTCGGACGCCCTGGTTGCCCGGGTGCGGCGCGAACACCGGCACGCCGGCGCGCTCGCCCACGACCGAGAGCTGGGTGACGGCGTTCGGGCGCTGCAGGTCCGCCGCGACGAGCAGCGGCGTGTGCCCCTGCCCGCGCAGGTGCAGCGCGAGCTTGCCGGCCAGGGTCGTCTTGCCCGGCGCCCTGCAGGCCCGCGAGCATGATGACCGTCGGCGGGTTCTTCGCCAGGTGCAGCGGCGCGCGTCGCGCCGCCGAGGATCGCCGACGAGCTCCTCGTTGACGATCTTGACGACCTGCTGGGCCGGGTTCAGCGCGCCGGAGACCTCGGCCGACAGGGCGCGCTCGCGGACGGCACCGGTGAACGTCGCGCACCACGGGCACGGCGACGTCGGCGTCGAGCAGCGCGCGGCGGATCTCACGCACGGTGGCGTCGATGTCCGCCTCGGAGAGCCGGCCCTTGCGTGCGCAGGTTCTTGAAGGTCGACGTCAGTCGGTCGGACAGGGTGGCGAACACCGCGTGATCCTCACCGCTCGTGAATCACGGACGTGCCCAGCCTACCGGTCGGGCCCGCTCCGCGGCAGCCGGCCCGGGTCGCCGTCCGTGAGGTCGTCGACGAGGCGCGCACGCCACGCGCGTCCACGCCGTGCGGCCCGGCGCGCGCGGCGTCCGCCTCGGTCAGCGCGCGCAGCACGCTCGAGCAGGTCGCGCGCGGTGGTCGACGGCGTCGAGCGAGCTCGGCGAGCGGTCGCCGGGTCGTCCGGGTCCGCCGTGGTGGCGAGCTCGGCGAGCGTGAGGTGGTGACGCACGAGCCGGGTCGACGTCGTCGGAGCACCTGGTCGCGCGAAGCCCATCCGGCGCAGGATCGGCGCCGGACCAGCCGGGCACCCTCCACCGAGTGGTCGGCCGCGCCCGCCGCTTGCCGATGTCGTGCAGCAGCGCGGAGAGCAGCAGGAGGTCGGGGCGTGCGCACCGTCCCGGCGCGTCGCCGTCGCGGCCCGCGCGACCGTCTCGACGAGGTGCCGGTCCACGGTGTGCCGGTGGATCGCGGCACGCTGCGGCCGGTTGCGCACGTCGGCCCACTCCGGGATCCAGGTGGTGACGACCCCCGCGAGGTCGAGCGCCTCCCAGACCGGGACCTGCGCGCGGCCCGCTGCCGAGCAGCGCGAGCAGGCTCGCCGCGTGCCGCCGGCGGGCCACGGCTCGGGCAGCGGCGGGCAGTGCGCGCAGGCTCGCGACCGTCACGGGCGAGAGCGTCAGGCCCGTCCGGGCCGCGGTCGCGGCGGCCCGCAGCGACAGCAGCGGGTCCGTCTGCCGGGTGCGCGTCGACGGCCGAGCACGAGCTCGCCGTCGTGCTCGACCAGGCCCGTCGCCGACCGACCGCAGCCGTGGCGGCGTGCGCGCGCCCGCGCACGAGGACCGGGTCGGCGAGGCCGACCGGGCCGCTGCAGCGCCTGGCGGGCGTTGCGCACCGTCGTGTCCAGCGCGTAGGAGATGATCGCGGCCCGGCCTCGGCGAGGCTCGCCAGCAGGTCGTCGCGGTCGTCGAACGCCGATGAGCTCCGCGACCTCGTCCAGGTCGGCGAGCAGCAGCCGGTTGGTGTGCCGCCGCGTGACCACCTGGAGCGCGTCGCGCACGTCGAGCAGGTGCGCGTAGGCCGCGTCGACCGCGCCGTGCGGCCGGTCGGTGAGCCAGGTCGCGGCCAGCGCCGAGAGCACGACGGCGTCGCGGATCCCGCCGCGCGCCTCCTTGAGGTCGGGCTCGATGCAGGTACGCGAGCTCGCCGTGCCGCTCGGCCCGCTCGCGGGTCGAGGACGAGCAGCTCGGGCAGGCGGCGCCGCGCGGCCGACCGCCAGTCCGTGAGGACGCGCCGACGCGGCACGGTGCACGACGAGCGCGTCACCCGCGACCGGCCGCACGTCGAGCCAGCCCGACCGCCGCCGGCAGGTCCTTGGACGCGACCTGCCGGCACTGGGACAGCGACCGCACCGCAGTGGTCCAGGTCGACGCCCGCGTCCCACAGCGGGTACCACAGGCGCTCGGCGAGCGCGGCGAGCTCCTCGGCCGAGTGGCTGCGGCCGTCGTGCACGAGCACCAGGTCGAGGTCGCTCGCGGGACCGACGTCGCCGCGGCCCAGGCTGCCGACGGCCGCCGAGGGCGACGCCCGTCGGTGTCGTCGTGCCGGCCGTGGCCTCCTGCCAGAGCGCCGGAGCCGGTCCGTGACCAGGCGCGCAGACCGCCGGAGCGCCGGGCCACGCCCGAGCGGCCCGGCCCGGCTGAGGTCGCGGGCGACCGCGAGCAGCTCGGCCCGGAGGCCCCGCACCCCGGTGGGTACGGGGCCTCCGCCGTCGTCGGACCTCCGGGAGTCCCTTCGTGCGCTGCGCCGGTCATCTCGACCGCGCCCCCGGCCGCTGCACCGCTGACGATACCATGCCGTTCTGCCTGTCCGGTCCCGATCGCCTAGAGGGCGCCGGCGCCGTGCTCGCCGGTGCGGACCCGGGCGACGTCGTCGACCGTGACGACCCACACCTTGCCGTCACCGATCTTGCCGGTCTGGGCGGCCTTGACGATCGCCTCGGTCACCGTCGAGGACGTCCTCGTCGTCCACGAGCACCTCGATGCGGACCTTGGGCACCAGGTCGACGGTGTACTCCGCACCGCGGTAGACCTCGGTGTGGCCCTTCTGCCGGCCGTAGCCGCTGGCCTCGCTCACCGTCATGCCCCGGACCCCTGCGGCCTCGAGCGCCGACTTCACGTCGTCGAGACGGTGCGGCTGGATGATTCCTGTGACGAGCTTCATGCCACTTGACCTCCGTGGACGACACGACCCTGCGCCGATGGTCTCGTATGCGGTCTCACCGTGCACCGCGAGGTCGATCCCGCCGACCTCGGC
The DNA here is from genome assembly GCA_963782165.1 of uncultured Actinomycetota bacterium. Classification (GTDB taxonomy): domain Bacteria; phylum Actinomycetota; class Actinomycetes; order Actinomycetales; family Cellulomonadaceae; genus Oerskovia. The sequence continues at coordinate 1,614,666 of CAWAIO010000006.1, read as the reverse complement.
CTCCTCGGTGACCCGCCAGCCCATCGTCACCTTGAGGACGAAGCGCGATGACGAACGTGAGGACTCCGGAGAAGATCGACGGCCGCGAGGGCGATGACGACCTGGATCACGAGCTGGTCGATCGCCGCCGCCGTAGAGCAGGCGCCGTCGTCCGTGCGCGCAGCAGCCCGATGAGGATGGTGCCGACCAGGCCACCGACCAGGTGGACGCCGACGACGTCGAGCGAGTCGTCGTAGCCGAACCGGTACTTGAGGCCGACCGCGAGGGCGCACAGGACACCGGCGACGGCGCCGATCACGATCGCGCCGATCGGGTCGACGGCGGCGGCGGCCGGGGTGATCGCGACGAGGCCCGCGACGATGCCGGAGGCAGCACCCAGGCGCGTGGCGTGCCCGTCGCGGAGCTTCTCGGTGAGCGAGCCAGGCGAGCATCGCGGCGCAGGTCGCGACCGTGGTGTTGACCCAGGCGCAGACCGGCGACGCTCGTCGGCGGCGAACTCGGCGGAGCCGGCGTTGAAGCCGAACCAGCCGAACCACAGGAGGGCGGCACCGAGCATCACGAACGGCAGGTTGTGCGGACGCATGGGCTCCTTGCCGAAGCCCTTGCGCTTGCCGATGATCAGGGCGAGCACCAGGCCCGCGACTACCGGCGTTGATGTGGACGACCGTGCCACCGGCGAAGTCGATCGGGGCCACTTCGCGATCCCGTCGGTCACGCCGTAGATCGCCGCCGCGATGCCGTTCTCGCCGGCACCGAGCAGGCCGCCGCCCCACACCATGTGGGCGAGCGGCAAGTAGACGAGCGTGACCCAGACGGCCGCGAAGACGAGCCATGCGCCGAACCTGCATGCGGTCCGCGATCGCACCGCTGATCAGGGCGACCGTGATGATCGCGAACGTCGCCTGGAACCCGGCGGCCACGAGGGCCGGGACGCCGCTGCCGCCATGAGGCTCTGGCGTCGTCGGTCAGGCGGGCCAGGCCGAAGAACTCGGTCGGGTTGCCGAAGATGCCGCCGACGTCGGACGCCGAAGGTCATCGAGTAGCCCCAGAGCACCCAGATGATGCCGACGACGCCGATCGCGCCGAAGCTCATCATCATCATGTTCAGGACGCTCTTGCCGCGCACCATGCCGCCGTAGAAGAACGCCAGGCCCGGCGTCATCAGCAGCACGAGCGAGCTGACGTCAGGAGCCACGCCGTGTTTCCAGTGTCAAGTTCGAAGGCCATGCGCGATCGCCTCTCACCTCGCCAGCCGGGCGGCCGGACAGGTCACAGAGTCGTCCAGCGGCGTTTCCCGGCGACTGTCGCGCGGTTACGCGGGCGTGACGTGGTGCACGCCGTGTGTAAACGTTGCGTTTCCCGGCCCGCCCGGGCCCGGCGTCTCCCGGCCCGGCGGTACCCTCGGCCGCCGGAGCCGCGGCGCAGGCTCAGTCGCCCAGGAGCCCGTCGACGAACTCCTGCGGGTCGAACGGCGCCAGGTCGTCGGGGCCCTCGCCCAGGCCGACGAGCTTGACCGGCACGCCCAGCTCACGCTGGACCGCGACGACGATCCCGCCCTTGGCCGTGCCGTCGAGCTTGGTCAGCACGATGCCCGTGACGCCGGCGACCTCCGCCGAAGACGCGTGCCTGGTTGAGACCGTTCTGGCCCGTGGTCGCGTCGAGCACGAGGAGCACCTCGGACAACGGCGCCTCCTTGGTGATGACACGCCGGATCTTGCCCAGCTCGTCCATGAGGCCGGCCTTGTTCTGCAGGCGGCCCGCGGTGTCGACGAGCACGACGTCGACCCCCTCCTCACGACCCTGACGGACCGCGTCGAACGCGACGGCGGCCGGGTCCGCGCCGTCCCGGTCCGAGCGAACGGTGCGGCACGCCCACGCGCGCGCCCCAGGTCTCGAGCTGGTCCGCGGCTGCGGCACGGAACGTGTCGGCGGCGCCGAGCACGACCGTGCGGTCCTCGGCGACCAGGACGCGCGCGAGCTTGCCCACGGTCGTCGTCTTGCCCGTGCCGTTGACGCCCACCACGAGCACGACGGCGGGCAGCCGGGACCCGTCCTCGGCCGTCTGCGGGGCCGTGGCGAGCGAGCGGTCCATGGTCGGGTCGACGAGCGCCACGAGCTCCTCGCGGAGCAGCGCGCGCACGCTGCGCGGCGTCGCGCACGCCCAGCACGCGCACCCTCGTGCGCAGCGAGTCGATGCAGCTCGCCCGCGGGCCCGGCGCCGACGTCGGCCAGCAGCAGCGTCTCCTCGAGCTCGTCCCAGTCGTCCTCGGTCAGGTGGTCACGGGAGAGCACGGCGAGCAGCCTGCTGCCGAGCGGCGAGCCGGATCGCGCGAGGCGCCCGCGCAGTCGTGCGAGACGGCCGCCCACCGCCTCGGGGACCTCGACGGCAGGGGGAGCCTCGAGGTCGGGCGAGGCCCCGGCCGTCGCCGCGCCGCTCCCCTCCCTGGTCGGCGAGGGCGGTGCGCCCGGCGCTTCTCGCTCGAGCGTGGTCCTGCCCGACGAGGCGGGAGGGAGGGAGTCACGCGATCCCGAGCGGCGACGGACGCCGAGGAATCCGAGCCCGAGGACGACGAGGACGGCGAGGGTGATCCAGAGCCAGAGGAGATCGTTCACCGTCGAAGTGTCTCAAATCCCGGCGCGACGTGCGGGCGGGCGGGCCGGGCACCCTCGCAGTCGCACGAAGAGGTTTGGCGCTCCGTCAGTCCCCCGGGAGGACCGGGGGGCTGCCCGGTGCCGGCACCGACGGGAGGGCTCCCGTCGCCGGACGGCGCACGCCCGCGCTGTGCAGCGTGTGGGTCGCCCGCTCCCGGGCCCGGTGCAGCACGTCCGTGATCTCGTCCGCGTCGATGTACGCGGGGTCGTCGACCTCGGTCGCCGCGAAGAACTCGTCCATGCCCGTGTCCACGGGCTCGACGGCCGGACCGTCGGTACGCCCGTCTCGGCGAGAGCGTCGCCAGGAGGTCAGCCCCGACACGAAGTCTCGCCAGAACCCTTTGAGCCCGACGGGCGGACCCGTCCGGTCGTTGCGGTCGTCGATGCGCGTGACGACGCTCGCGAACAGGAAGACGACGACGGCCGCCACGAGCGCGATCCCCAAGAACACGAACATCCAGAACATCGTTCGATTATCACGGGAGATCGGTCCGGCGGCCTTCGCTGCCGCGGCGAGTCCGATGTTCAGCACAGCATCTTCACGGGGCCAGGATCGAGAGGTGACACGGGACACGCGCTCGGGTGCCGTCTGCCGTGCCAGGCTCCGGCCGCGTGGCCGCTCCCGTCCCCGAGCCTCGGTCGCTCGCGCCCGTCGCCGCGCGACCCGACCACCTGCGCGCGGCGAGGTGTAGCCGGCCGGGAGGTTGGTGACGGCTAGGCGGGGACCTCGTCGCGCAGCCGCTGGCTGATGACCGTCGTCACACCGTCCCCCCGCATGGTGACCCCGTAGAGCGCATCGGCGATCTCCATGGTGCGCTTCTGGTGCGTGATGACGATGAGCTGCGAGTCCTCCTGGAGCTCGCGGAAGATCTCGAGCAGCCGGCCCAGGTTCACGTCGTCGAGCGCGGCCTCCACCTCGTCCATGACGTAGAACGGGCTGGGGCGAGCCTTGAAGATCGCGACGAGGAGCGCGACCGCCGTGAGCGAGCGTTCGCCGCCCGACAGCAGCGAGAGCCGCTTGACCTTCTTGCCCGCAGGACGCGCCTCGACCTCGATGCCCGTGGTGAGCATGTCGTCCGGGTTCGTCAGGACGAGCCGCCCCTCGCCACCCGGGAACATCCGACCGAACACGTGGACGAACTGCTCGGCCGTGTCCCGGTACGCCTCGCTGAACACCTGCTCGACGCGCTCGTCGATCTCCCGGACGATCTCGAGGAGGTCTGCCCGCGACTTCTTGAGGTCGGCGAGCTGGGTCGTGAGGAACGTGTGCCGCTCCTCGAGCGCAGCGAACTCCTCGAGCGCGAGCGGGTTGACCCGGCCGAGCTGGCCGAGCGCCCGTTCGGCCGAGCGGAGCCGCTTCTCCTGCGCGGCGCGCACGTACGGCTCGGTCACGGGCTCGCCGTCCTCGTCCTCGCGGACCGTGCCGTCGTCGGCGAGGACCGGGACCGGGCGGTCGGGCCCGAACTCGTCGAGCAGGACCTCGGGGTCCAGGCCGAGCTCGTCGACGCTGCGGCCGTGGAGCTGCTCGATCCGCAGCTGCTGCTGGGTCCGCGCCACCTCGTCGCGGTGTGCCACGTCGGTGAGCTCGCGGAGCCGGCCCGCGAGCGCGTCGACCTCGGCACGCCGAGTCGAGACCGCCTGGTCGAGCTCTCCCCGCGCTGCCTCCGCCGTGCCGCGCTCCTCGCCGGCCCGCTCGAGCGACCGGTCGATCGCGACGATCGCGACCTGGGCTCCGTCGCGGACCGCCTCGGCACGCTCGGCCTGGCGCACGCGCGCCGCCTCCCGCGCCGCCGCACGCTCGCGGGCGGCACGCTCGGTCGCCGCCGCACGGGCCAGCGACTGCGCGCGCCCCGTCAGGGCCCGCGCACGTTCTTCGCCCGTACGCAGCGCGAGCCGCGCCTCGGTCTCGGCCGCCCGGGCGGCCGTCGCGAGACCGTTCGCACGGTCACGCTCGGCCGTGGCGGCTGCGACCGACTCCTCGGTCTGCTCGGGCGCCGAGGCCGCCTCGTCGTGCCGTGCGACGAGCCCCGTGAGCTCGGTCTGCTCGGCCACGAGCATGGCCTGCGCCTTCTCGAGGGAGGCCCGCACCCGGGCCGACTCGGCCGCGGCCGAGCGCGCCGTCGCGCCCAGGTGTCCCAGCTGCTCGGCGACCGCGGCCAGGGCCGCGTCGGACTCGTTGAGCCGGTCCAGGGTCGCGTCGTAGCGCTGCTGCGCCTCCTCGGCCTCCTCGCGCGCGCCCACGAGGGCGAAACGGGTCCGCTCGCCGCGCGCGACGGCGTCGTCCCGCGCCGTCTGCGCCTCCTCGAGCGCCGCCTGCAGGTGCAGGACGCTGGGCGCGGTCGCCGAGCCTCCCCAGGCACCGTGCGTGCCGAGCAGGTCGCCGCCCCTGGTCACGGCGGTGAGGTGCGGTGACGACGCCACGAGGGCGCGGGCCTGCGCCAGGTCGTCGACGACGACCACGCCGTCGAGCAGGAGCTCCACGGCCGAGGCGACCGACCGCGCGGGGGTGACGACGTGCGCGGCCCACGCGGCGCCGTCGGGCAGGACGACGGGCCGCGCCGTGTCCGCGACCCTGGTCTCGACGCGCACTCCCCCGCCCACCACGAGGCTCGCTCGCCCCGCGTCCTCCTGGCGCAGGTGGCGCAACGCGTCGACGGCCGCGTCGAGGCTCTCGACCGCGACCGCGTCCGCGGCCGGTCCCAGGGCGGCAGCGATCGCGTCCTCGTACCCCGCGTCGATGCTCAGCAGCGCCGCGAGCGAACCGAGGGCCCCCACCTGGTCGGTCGCGAGCAGCGCGCCCGCACCGTCCTTGCGGACCAGGCTCATCTCGAGCGCCTCGACGCGGGCGCTCCAGGTCGCGCGCTCGCGGTCCGCGGTCTGCTCCTCCTCGCGCAGCCGTGCCACCACGGCACCGGTGCGCTCGACCGCGTCGGCTGCCTCCTCGTGCTCTGCGTCCAGGCCCTCCTCGCCCTCCTCGACGCCCACGACCTGCGTCTCGAGCGTCGCGAACTCGACGTTCGCCTGATTGCCCCGCCGCTCGGTCTCCGCGAGCGACTCGCGCAGGCGCCCGATCTCCGCCTCGGTCGCCTCGACGCGCGACCGCCGCGCGGCGACCTGGCCGGCCAGGCGCGCGAGGCCCTCGCGGCGGTCGGCGGCGCCCCGCAGCAACGTCGCGAGAGCCCGCTCGGCCACCTGCGCCTGCTCCTCGACCGCCGTCCGCTCCCCCACGGCCGCCTCGAGCGCGGCGCGCGCGACCGCGACCTCCGACTCGAGCTCGAGCTCGGCCGCCCTGGCCCGCGCGGCCTGCGCGTCCAGGTCGTTCGGGTCCTGACCGCGCTGCACGGTCTCCGGGCGTCCCAGCAGGCGCAACCGTTCGGCGGCGAGGGTCCGCGTCCCGCCGAGCCGCTCCTTGAGCGAGGACAGGCGGTACCAGACCTCGCTCGCACGGGCCAGGGCGGGCGCGGCCTCCGCAGCCTGCGCCTCCAAGGCGCCCAGCGCGTCCCGCGCGGCAGCGAGCGACCGCTCGACCTCGCCCTGGCGGGCCCGCAGCGCCGACTCGTCCGCGATCTCCTGCTCGAGCGTCGCGGTGAGCTGGGCCAGGTCGTCCGCGAGCAGCCGGGCCCGCGCGTCGCGCAGGTCGCGCTGGACCACCTGCGCCTTGCGCGCGATCTGCGCCTGGCGGCCGAGCGGACCCAGCTGGCGCCGGATCTCGGCGGTCAGGTCCCCGAGCCGTGTCAGGTTCGCCTGCATCGCGTCGAGCTTGCGCAGCGCCTTCTCCTTGCGCTTGCGGTGCTTGAGGACGCCCGCGGCCTCCTCGATGAAGCCGCGCCGTTCCTCCGGGGTCGCGCGCAGCACGGCGTCGAGCTGCCCCTGGCCCACGATCACGTGCATCTCGCGCCCGATGCCCGAGTCCGACAGCAGCTCCTGGATGTCCAGGAGCCGGCACGACGACCCGTTGATCGCGTACTCCGAGCCCCCGTTGCGGAACAGCGTCCGGGAGATGGTCACCTCGGAGTACTCGATCGGCAGCGCGCCGTCGGTGTTGTCGATCGTCAGCGCCACCTCGGCGCGCCCCAGCGGAGGGCGCCCCGCGGTCCCCGCGAAGATGACGTCCTCCATCTTGCCGCCGCGCAACGACTTGGCGCCCTGCTCGCCCATGACCCAGGACAGGGCGTCGACGACGTTCGACTTGCCCGAGCCGTTCGGTCCCACGACGCACGTGACCCCGGGCTCGAAGCGCAGGGTCGTCGCCGACGCGAACGACTTGAACCCGCGGAGGGTCAGGGTCTTGAGGTGCACGGGTCAGAGCCTAGTGCGATGTGGCGGGTGAACCGGGGAGGTGGTGGCGTCGAGAGCGCGGCCGAGAGCAGGGGCGCGGGCCTCTCCCCCGGACGACGACGGGCGCCCCCGTCCTGCGACGGGGGCGCCCGTGTGCTGTGCCGAGGCGTCAGCGGGTCGTGCGGGGGGTGCTCACAGGCCCGGGAACCAGAGCGCGATCTCCCGTGCGGCCGACTCCGGGGAGTCCGAGCCGTGGACCAGGTTCTGCTGGACCTTCAGGCCCCAGTCGCGGCCCAGGTCACCACGGATGGTGCCGGGCGCGGCCGCGGTCGGGTCGGTCGTGCCGGCGAGCGAGCGGAAGCCGGGGATGACGCCCTGGCCCTCGGCGACGATCGCGAGCGTCGGGCCCGAGAGCATGAAGTCGACCAGCGGCTGGAAGAACGGCTTGCCCTCGTGCTCGGCGTAGTGCGCCGCGAGGAGCTCGGGGGTGGCGTCCAGGAGCTGGACGGCGGCCAGGGTGTAGCCCTTGGCCTCGATACGGCGGAGGATCTCGCCCGACAGTCCACGGCGGACGCCGTCGGGCTTGACCAGGACGAGGGTGCGCTCGATGGTCTCGGAGAGCGCTTCGGCCACTGCGGGGGCTGCAACATCAGTCATGCGCACGACCCTACCGGCCCTGCTCACATGTTCGGCGCGGTCTCCGGGTGCTCTGCGTCGTACTCGGCACGCTCGCGGTCGATGCGCCCGCCGAGGCGCAGCGACACGATCCACAGCACCACGAAGATCCCGCCCACGAGGAACATCAGCGGGACCGCGAAGCCGCACGCGATGACGGGGACCTGCACGGCCGAGCCCGCGACGTACCCGCCGGGCCCGCCGACCATGCGGCTGAGCAGGAGCAGGACGACGATCAGGGTGCCGCCCACGATCCAGATCGCCGGTCCCGAGGGCACCTGCAGCTTGTCCGGCCACGCGTAGGGCACGTTGCGCAGCCCGTACGCGACGAGGGTCGCGAACAGGATCAGGAACGCCTCCAGCATCAGCGTCGTCGACGTGAACTGGATCTTCGCGGACTTCTTGGCCTTGATGCGGGGCGCGTCCGTCGCGCCCTCCGCCGTGGGGGCGGAGGACGCGACGGACCCGTCGACCGGTTCGTTGGTGGAGCTCACGGGGTTCAGTTTACCGGCGCGTCCTGGCGGGAGGGTCCGCCCGCCGGGTCGTCGCCCACGGGGATCGTGGCGCCGTCAGGCCCGACGGCGTCCCGCACCGGTGCCTCCGTCTCGCCCTCGACCAGCGCGCCCTTCGGGTCGGCGAGCGCCTCACCGCGGGCGACCATGCCGGCCTCGCCCGAGAGCTTGACCTCCTTGAGGAACAGCGCGAGCACGAACCCGATGACGACGAGCGGCACGAGGTACCAGAACGCCGGGGCGAGCGCGTCCGTGAACGCGTCGATCACGCCCGTCTTGACGGGCTCGGGGAGCGCCTGGACCGCGGCCGGCGTCAGGCTCGACGCCTCTCCCCCACCCGTGGCCGCGCCACCGGGGATGACCTCGGCGAGGTTGGCCGACAGTCGCGTCGTGAAGATCGTGCTGAAGAGCGCTGTGCCCACGGCCGCACCGATCTCGCGGAAGAAGTTGTTCGCGCTCGTCGCGGTCCCGATCTCGTGAGGGTCCACGGAATTCTGGACGGCCAGCACGATGGTCTGCATGACGAGCCCCATGCCGGCACCCATCACGAAGATCATGGCGCCGAACAGGACCATGGACATGTCGCCCGTGATCGTCGTGAGCCAGACGATGCCCGCGGTCGTGATGGCGAGGCCTGCGACGGGGTAGATCTTGTACCGGCCCGTCTTGGTGATCGCGAACCCGGACCCGATCGCGGTGATCATGACACCGACCATCATGGGCAGCATGAGGAAGCCGGACTCGGTCACGCCCGCGCCGGTCGACATCTGCAGGAACGTCGGCAGGAACGCCAGCGCGGAGAACATGCCCATGCCGAGCACGAGCCCGATGAGCGTCGCGATGGTGAACGTGCGGTTCTTGAAGAGGTGCAGCGGCAGGAGGGGCTCCTCCGCACGCCGCTCGACCACGATGAACAGGGCGATCGACGCGAGGGTCGCGGCGACCATGCCCAGGAGCTTGGGGTCGGACCAGTCGTAGCCGCGGCTGGACGTGAGCGACTCCCAGCTCGTGAGCAGGACGATCCCCGACGTGCCGACGACCAGGAAGAAGATGCCGGCGACGTCGATCTTGCGCCCCGAACGGTGGCTCGGGAGCTTGAGCGTGAACCACGCGACGAGGAAGGCCGCGATGCCGATCGGGACGTTGATCCAGAAGGCCCAGCGCCAGCCCGGGCCCTCGGTGAACCAACCGCCGAGCAGCGGGCCGATCACGGCCGCGATGCCGAACAGGGCACCCATGGGCCCCATGTACTTCCCACGGTCCTTGGCCGGGACGATGTCCGCGATGATGGCCTGCGACAGGATCATGAGACCACCGCCACCGAGGCCCTGGACGGCTCGCCACGCGACGAGCTCGGGGAACGTCTGGGCGAAGCCCGCACCTGCGGACGCGATGGTGAACAGGCCGATCGCGACGAGGAACGGCCAGCGGCGTCCCCACAGGTCACCGAACTTGCCGTAGAGCGGCATGACGATCGCGATCGCCAGGATGTAGGCCGTGATGACCCATCCCTGGTGCTCGACGCCGTGCAGCTCGCCGACGATCGTGGGCATCGCGGTGCCCACGATCGACTGGTCGAGCGAGGAGAGGAACATGCTGGCCATGAGCGCGCCGAAGATCAGCCAGACCGTGCGCTGCGTCAGCACGATCAGCGGCTTGCCGTTCTCGGCAGACGCGCCGGCCCCGGTCGGCGCGGCCGACGTGGTGGAGCGGGAGGTGGACATGAGGGATCCGTTCAGGTGGGGTCAGATCGGTGGTGGCGCCCGTCGACGCGAGACGGCGGGCGCGAGCGTGGTGGTGCGAGGTCAGCCCGGGCTGCCGGGCTCTCCCGGCGGTCGCCCCGGACACACGAGCGCCCGGAGCTGGTCGACGACCGCACCCAGGTGGTCGACGGGCTCGCCCGTGCGGCCGAGCCGTTCCCACTCGAGCGTCGTGGTGCGCAGCAGGGCCATCACGACCATCGCGAGCAGCTCGGGCTCGGGCACGAACGGGTGCTGGGTCCGGCGACGGTCGAACACGTCGATCAGCCCGGTCCGCAGGTTCTCGATCCACCACATGTGGCGGGCGAGGAGCCTGTGCTCGCGCTCGACGAGCTCGATCGCCCGGTGCACGCGCTCCAGGGACATGACCTGGTGCGCGAGAAGGTCGGCGACGAGCACCCGGAGGTCGTCGAGGAGGTCGCCCGTGGGGCCCCCCGCCACGAAGGCCTGGACGGCGCCGGCCGAGGGCGAGAACTCCTCGACCCCCAGCACGGCGTCGTCCTTGGACGCGAAGTAGTTGAAGAAGGTCCGCGCCGAGACGCCGACCGATGCGCAGATGTCGTCGACCGTGACCGCGTCCAGCCCTCGTTCGAGCACGAGGGTCTGGGCCGCGTCGATGAGCGCCTCACGACGCTCACGCTTCTTTCGCTCACGCAGGCCCGTGGGAGCGGCGACGGGTTCGACAAGGTTCTGCACAGCGAGCAAATTTACACGTCGTGCAACTTTGCAGGCAATGCAGTCTTCACGTGACGCTCGTCACCGGTGGATCACACCTCGCCGAAGCCGCCCTCGATCGCTGCGACGGCCGCGTCCCGGGCCTCGTCGGCCTGCGGGCCCTCCGCGGCGATCACCAGCTCGCGACCACCGGTCGCGCCCAGCTTCATCATCTCCAGCACGCTCGCGGCGTTGACCCCGTTGATCGTGACCTTGGCGTCGTAACCCGCGACCAGCCGCGCGAGGATCGCTGCCGGACGCGCATGCAGCCCCAGAGGATTGCGGAGCGTGACCGCGCGCGGCGCCCCAGGCGAGTCGTCCTCGAGCCCGGCGGCCGCGGCCAGCTGGTCCGCCGGCCCGGCGGGAGGCACGAACCCGGCGTCGGGCGACCCGCTCTGCGCGAACGTACCGCCCGCGGCCTCTGCCGAGGCGAGCACCTCGGCGAGGGTCCCGCCCCCGTGAGCCGTGACCGCAGCGGCGACGGCCCCCTCGACGAACGGCGCGTCGGCGAGGACGACCCGTCCGTCGAGCGAGTCGTCGAGCTCGATGACCGACTCGATCGTCATGACCGCCGAGCCCAGGTCCGCGAGGACCACCACTCCCTCGGTCCCGACGAGCCCCTCGGCGACCGCGGCGGACACCACGTCGTAGCTCGTGCCGAGGCTGCCGTCGTCCGTGCCGCCCGCGGGCAGGAGCAGCACGCCCGGAGCCATCTGGGCGGCCAGCTCCGCGGCACCCTGCGCCAACCGGGCCGAGTGGGACACGAGGACCAGGGCGATCCGCGCGCGGTCTCCGACGTGTGGGGTTGTCATCCGGACATCATTCCCCGGGAGCGTCGACCGCCGCGACCGCAGCCCGGAGGATCACCACGGTCGAGGCCGCCCCGGGGTCCTGGTGACCGACGCTGCGCTCGCCCAGATAGCTCGCGCGGCCCTTGGTCGCGAGCATCGGGACGGTCGCGAGCGCTCCGGCCTCGGCTGCGGCGAGCGCGGCCTCGAGGACCCCGGCCGGGTCGCTGCCGGAGTTCGCGGCCTCGACGGCCGCGTCGACCGCGGGCTGCCACGCGTCGACCATGGTCTTCTCGCCCGGGACCGCCTTGCCGCGGGCCGTGATGCCCTCGAGCGCACCCTCGAGCAGCGCGACGACCGCGGACGAGTCCAGCTCGGTGAGGCCCGTGACCTTCGCGGCGCGCAAGAACGCCGTGCCGTACAGGGGCCCGGAGGCTCCCCCGACCGAGGACATGAGCGTCGTCGCGACGAGCTTGAGGACGTCGCCGATCTGTGCGGGCTGCTCCTCGAGGCCGTCGAGCTTGGCGACGACCGCCTGGAACCCGCGGTTCAGGTTCTCGCCGTGGTCCCCGTCACCGATCTGACGGTCCAGCTCGGTGAGCTCGTCGCGCGACGACACGATCATCGTCGCCGCGTCCCGCATCCAGCGCACAGCCCACGCAACGTCCAGCGTCATTCCTCGCCCTTTCGTCCTTGTCCCGGCACGGCTCACGAGGAGCGGGTCCCGGGGCGCCGCTCCCCGGCTCTCGGGGATCGGCTGAGTCACCACCGCAGAGCGGCGGTGTGCACAGGCGCGTCCCACAGCGCGGTCAGCTCGTCGTCCAGCCGGAGCACGGTGACCGAGGCCCCCTGCATCTCCAGCGAGGTGACGTAGTTGCCCACGAGCGAGCGTGTGACTGCCACGCCGCGCGTCTCGAGCAGCCTCCGAGCCTGACGATAGACGACGTAGAGCTCGGACTGGGGCGTACCGCCCATTCCGTTAACGAACAGCAACACTCGCTCCCCGCCCGCGAGCCGCAGGTCCTCCGCGACGGCGTCCACGAGCATGCCCGTGATCTCGTCCGCGGTCGCCATGGGGATGCGGTGGCGGCCCGGCTCGCCGTGGATCCCGATCCCGATCTCGATCTCGGTCTCGTCGAGGTCGAAGCTCGGCTTGCCGACGTGCGGCACGGTGCAGGCAGAGAGCGCGACACCCATCGTGCGGACGTTCGCGACGACCCGCCCGGCGATCTCGGTGACCTTTCCCAGGTCGTCCCCCCGCTCGGCCGCGGCTCCCGCGATCTTCTCGACCGCGACGGTGCCCGCCACGCCGCGGCGGCCCGCGGTGTAGAGCGAGTCCTCGACCGCGACGTCGTCGTTGACGAGGATGCTCGCGGCCTGCGTGCCCTCGGCCTCGACGAGCTCGAGCGCAGTCTCGAAGTTGAGCACGTCGCCCGTGTAGTTCTTGACGATCGCGAGCACCCCCGCGCCCGAGTCGGCACCGAGGATCGCGGGCACGATCTGGTCCGGGGTGGGCGAGGTGAACACCGCTCCGGGGACAGCGGCGTCGAGCATCCCCGTGCCGACGAAGCCGGCGTGCAGCGGCTCGTGCCCCGCACCGCCTCCGCTCACGAGCCCCACCTTGCCCGGCACCGCACCTCCGGCACGGGACACGTACAGGGGTGCCCGGTGCACCTCCACGAGGTCGGCGTGGGCCAGCTCGAACCCGTCGAGCGACTCGGTCACCGCGTCCTGCGGGTCGTTGAGCAGCTTCTTCATGGCGCATCCCTCCGTCGGACTGCTGCGGCGCGGCCGGCCGCGTGCACTGCTCGCGCGCCGGTGGCTCGTGCCCCGGCGCCCGTCCCCCCATCAAACACCCCTGCGGCGGCCGCGGCACCCAGGACGGGTCCGGCGCGGTCCCGCGCCCGACGGCGCAGGGTGCCGCTCGGAGCGAGGGGCACCCTGCGCCGTGGTCGGGTCGTGCGGCGCCTGGCCGCGGCGCGCTACGGCGTGCGCGCGTGTGCGGTCAGCCGCGCCCGAGCAGGATCCGGACGTCGGCCGCGGTGATGACCGAACCCGTGACGAGCACTCCCGTGCCCACGCCGACACCCACCGCGTCGTCCCGCTCGGCGAGGTCGACCGCGATCGCGAGCGCCTCGTCGAGACGTTCGGCCGTGTGCACCCGGTCCTCGCCGAAGACGTCGACCGCGACCTCGGCGAGGTCTGTCACGTCGGCCGAGCGCTCGGCCGAGTTGCGCGTGATGACCACCTCGGCGAGCACGGGCTCGAGCACCGAGAGGATCTGCTCGGAGTCCTTGTCGCCCATGATCGCGACGACCCCGATCAGGTGCTCGAACTCGAACGCCTCGTCGATCGCCGCGACGAGCGCCTCGGCGCCCGCCGGGTTGTGCGCGGCGTCGACGATCACGGTCGGGCTCGACCGGAGGACCTCGAGCCTGCCCGGCGAGGTCGAGTCGGCGAAGGCCGCCTCGACCACGCCGCCGTCGAGCGCGCGTCCGCCCGAGAGCAGCGCCTCGGTGGCGGACAGCGCCAGGAGGGCGTTGTGGGCCTGGTGCTCGCCGATGAGGGGCAGGAAGATCTCGGTGTAGAGACCCGCGGGCGTGCGCAGGTCGACGACCTGTCCGCCGACGGCCGGGGTCCGCCCGGCCACCGCGATGTCCTGGCCCTCGCGCAGGACGCGCGCGTGCTTGGTCGCCGCCGCCTCGATGACGATCGCCTCGGCCACGTCGCTCTGCTCGGCGAGCACCACGACCGCATCCTCCTTGACGATCCCCGCCTTCTCGGTCGCGATCTCCTCGATCGTGTGACCGAGCCAGCGCGTGTGGTCGATCGAGATGGGCGTCACGATCGCGACGTCTCCGTCCACGACGTTGGTCGAGTCCCAGCCGCCGCCCATGCCGACCTCGACGATCGCGACGTCGACGGGCGCGTCGGCGAATGCGGCGAACGCCATGACCGTGAGCACCTCGAAGAAGCTGAGGCGAGGACCGCCGGCCTCCTGCGACTCACGGTCCGCGACGCCGACGTACGGCGCGACGTCCTCCCAGATCTCGACGAAGCGGGCGGGGCTCACGGGTTCGCCGTCGATCGCGATGCGCTCGGTGACCGAGGTCAGGTGCGGGCTCGTGAAGCGCCCCGTGCGCAGGCCGTGCTCGCGCACGAGCCGCTCGACCAGGCGCGAGGTCGACGTCTTGCCGTTGGTCCCCGTGATGTGGACCGTGCGGTAGGCCTTCTGCGGGTCGCCGAGCAGCTCGAGGACCCGCTCGACGCGTTCGAGCGTCGGGTCGATGTCGTGCTCGGGGGCCCGGTCCATGATGTGCGCGTACACCGTGGCCAGGTCCTCGAGCGCGGAAGCGTCCTCGGCCGTGCGCTGGTGCGAGGCCCCTCCTGGACGCCGGGCGTCCTTGTCCCCCGGGCGTTCGCCGGCGCCACGGCCGACGCGGACGCCGCTCATGCCTGCACCCCGTCGGCCTGGTCGGACGGACCGGTGGCCGACGCCTTGGCGACGAGAACGCTGCGCTCGTCGGTCGGCGAGAGGTCGATCGTGACGCTCACGGCGAGGGTCTCGCCCGCGATGAGCTCGCGGTGGTCCTCGACAGCCCCCTGCCAGGGACCGGGGATCGAGAGCGAGAGGTCGATCCGGTCCGAGACGTCGAGGCCGGCGGCCTTGCGCGCGTCCTGGACCTCACGCACGATGTCGCGCGCGTACCCCTCGGCCAGGAGGGCGTCGTCCAGCTCGAGGTCGAGGACCACGAACCCGCCCGAGGGCAGCACGGCCGCCGCGATCGACGGAGCGGCCGGGTCGACCTCGTCGTGGCCCTGCTCGGCGAGCACCACGGTCGTCAGCTCGTACTCCGAGCCGAGCAGCGGCACGTCGCCGTCGGGCGTCTCGACGACGACGAACCCGTCGTCACCCACGCGCCACGAGCCCGCCTTGGCGGCCTTGATGACGGCCTGGACCCCGCGCCCCAGGCGCGGGCCCGCAGCACGGGCGTTGACCGTGAGCTTCTGCGAGACGCCGAACTCGTCGGCCGCACCCGACTCGAGGTCGAGGAAACGGACGGACTTGACGTTGAGCTCGCGGGCGAGCAGGTCGCCGTAGGGCTCGAGCGCGGCCGGGTCCTCGGTCACGACGGTCAGGGTGCTCAGCGGCTGGCGCACGCGCAGCGAGTGCGCCTTGCGCAGGCCGAGCGAGAGCGAGGCGACCGACCGGACCAGGTCCATCGAGGCGACGAGCGCGTCGTCGGCGACCAGGACGCCCGCGAGCGTCCCCGCAGAGCCGGGGACGACGCTCGGCCAGTCGGTCAGGTGCACGCTGCGCCCACCGGTGAGCCCGCGCCAGACCTCCTCGGAGAGCATGGGCGCGAGCGGCGCCATGACGCGGGTGAGGACCTCGAGCGCCGTCCAGAGCGTGTCGAACGCGTCCGGGTCCTCGTCCCAGAAGCGGTCGCGCTGCGTGCGGACGTACCAGTTGGTCAGCAGGTCGAGGTGCTCGCGCACGGTCTCGCAGGCGCCCGCGATGTCGTACGCGTCGAGCTGCGTCGTGACGGTCGCGACGAGGTCGTGCGTGCGCGCCAGGAGGTAGCGGTCGAGAGCCGGGAGGTCCGCGACACGCTCGGGGGCCACGCGCTGCGCGGTGTACCCCGCGCCGCCGTCGGCGTTGTTCGAGTAGAGCGTGAAGAAGTAGTACGTGCTCCACAGCGGCAGCAGCACCTGGCGCACCGAGTCCCGGATGCCCTCCTCGGTGACGATGAGGTTCCCACCGCGCAGGATGGGCGAGCTCATGAGGAACCAGCGCATCGCGTCGGAGCCGTCGCGGTCCAGGACCTCGGAGACGTCCGGGTAGTTGCGCAGCGACTTGCTCATCTTGCGCCCGTCCGAGCCGAGCACGATCCCGTGCGAGACGGCCGAGCGGAACGCCGGGCGGTCGAACAGGGCCGTGGCCAGGACGTGCAGCGTGTAGAACCAGCCACGGGTCTGGCCGATGTACTCGACGATGAAGTCGCCCGGGTAGTGGTGCTCGAACCAGTCCGCGTTCTCGAACGGGTAGTGCACCTGCGCGAACGGCATGGAGCCCGAGTCGAACCAGACGTCCAGGACGTCGGGGATGCGGCGCATGACCGACTTCCCGGTCGGGTCGTCCGGGTTGGGGCGCGTCAGGTCGTCGATGAAGGGCCGGTGCAGGTCCGTGACGGGCACCCCGAAGTCGGCCTCGAGCTCGGCGATCGAGCCGTAGACGTCGATGCGCGGGTAGTTCGCGTCGTCCGAGACCCACACGGGGATGGGCGTGCCCCAGTAGCGGTTGCGCGAGATGGACCAGTCGCGGGCGCCCGCGAGCCACTTGCCGAACTGGCCGTCGCGGATGTGCTCGGGAGTCCAGGTGATGTCCTGGTTGAGCTCGACCATGCGGTCGCGGAACTCGGTCACGCGCACGAACCAGCTCGAGACCGCCTTGTAGATCAGGGGGTTCCGGCAGCGCCAGCAGTGCGGGTAGGAGTGCTGGTAGGTCTCGTGGCGCAGCACGACGGCGCGCGAGGCGGGCGCGACGCGCGCGAGCGGGCCCGTACCCTCCTTGAGGTCCTTGATGACCTGCGGGTTGGCGTCGAAGACCTGCTGACCCGCGTACTCCGGGACCGCGTGGGTGAAACGACCACGAGCGTCGACCGGCACGACGGGCACGATCCCCGCCGCGTCGCACACGGCCATGTCGTCCTCGCCGAAGGCAGGAGCCAGGTGGACGACGCCCGTGCCGTCCTCGGTCGTCACGAAGTCCGCGACGAGCACCTGGTGCGCGTTCGGCCACCCCTCGGCGGAGCGGTCCGTGAAGTAGTCGAAGGCAGGCGTGTAACGCAGCCCGGCGAGGTCGGCGCCCTTGACGGTCGCCAGCACCTCGGCGTCCTCACCGAGCTCCTTGACGTAGGCCCCCAGGCGGGCGGCGGCGAGCACGACCTTGTCACCGGCCACGGCCGAGCCGGCGCCGGCGCGCACCACGACGTAGTCCACGTCCGGCCCGACGGCGACCGCCAGGTTCGAGGGGAGCGTCCAGGGCGTCGTGGTCCAGACGAGGACGAGGGCACCGGCCGCGGGCGAGCCGGCGCCGTCCACGGTGTCGCCCGAGAGGCGGAAGCCGACCGTGAGCGCCGGGTCCTGGCGCGACTGGTACACGTCGTCGTCCATGCGCAGCTCGTGGTTGGACAGCGGCGTCTCGTCGCGCCAGCAGTACGGCAGGACGCGGTAGCCCTCGTACGCCAGGCCCTTGTCGTACAGGCGCTTGAACGCCCAGATCACCGACTCCATGAAGGTGATGTCGAGCGTCTTGTAGTCGTTGTCGAAGTCCACCCAGCGCGCCTGACGCGTCACGTACTCCTTCCACTCGTCCGTGTACTTGAGCACGGACTCGCGGCAGGCCTCGTTGAACGCGGCGATGCCCATGGCCTCGATCTGGGACTTGTCGGTGATCCCCAGCACACGCTCGGCCTCGAGCTCGGCCGGCAGGCCGTGCGTGTCCCAGCCGAAGCGGCGCTCGACGCGCTTGCCCCGCATGGTCATGTAGCGCGGCACGACGTCCTTGGCGTAGCCCGTCAGGAGGTGGCCGTAGTGCGGCAGACCGTTCGCGAAGGGCGGGCCGTCGTAGAAGACGAACTCGTTGTCGCCGTCCTGCCCGGCCTCCCGTCGCTCGACCGACGCGGTGAACGTGTCGTCCTTCGACCAGTACGAGAGCACGCCGCGCTCGAGCGCGGGCAGGTTCGGGCTGGCGGGGATCTGGGGGCCCTGACCGTCAGGGGCGGTGTCGTCGGTGCGGTGCAGAGGGTAGGCCATGGCTCGGTGGCTCCATCGTGAGTGGCAGGCGGTGGTCCGGGACGTGCTCGTGCGAGGACGACCACCCCTCCCTGGTGACCGAGGGAGAAGGCGAGCCGCGGTACCACCCCGCTTGCCGTCGTCGGGCACCCGGAGGAGCCCGAGCGGCGACCGCTCGACACGGCTGTGACGGGCCTACCCGTCCGGTTCTACTGGGGCCCCGCGGACGGGACCCGTTCTTCCGGAGGCTCACCGGTGATGGCCGGGTCGATGCCTGTGGACCCATGGTAACGCGCCACGCCGGGAGCGCCCGAGCCGACCGGTGGGCCGTCGGGCCGTCGGGCCGTCGGGCCGTCGAGCCGTCGAGCCGTCGAGCCGCAGGAGGCCCCGGCACCGTGCGGTGCCGGGGCCTCCCCTGGCGGGACGGCTCAGGCTCCGGCGCCGTTGGCCGTCGCGAGGAGCTGGTCGATCTGCTCCGGGCCGAATCCGTCGCCCGCGATCATGCCGATGCGCCCGATCGGGAACGAGCCCAGCATCCTCATCATGTCGACGCCCTCGGGCAGGATCGACGCACCTTCCATGGCAGATGCCGCCTGTCCCATGGCCTGCTGCACGATCGGTCCCGCGACCGGGTGCGCGAACACCTCGGCCAACGAGGACTCCCGCGTGAGCGGCACGACGAGCGTGTCGCCGACCACCTCGACGGTCGTGGACGAGCGCAGGTCGCGGCTCGAGGCCGCGACGTCGACCGTGTACCGGCCGCCCTCGACGACCCACCGGTCCGTGCGGACGTGCCAGTACGCGAGATCTGCACGACGGACCGTGAGGACGACCTCACGGCTCTCGCCCGGCTCGAGCGCCACGATCCCGAACGCCTTGAGCTCGCGCACGGGACGCTGCACGTCCACCGACGCCAGGCCCGTGTAGACCTGCACGACCTCCCGCCCCGCGCGGTCCCCCGTGTTGGTCACCGTGACGCGCACCTCGACGTCGCCGTCCGGGCCCACGGACGCGGTCGCGTCCCCGTACCCGAACGTCGTGTAGGACAGGCCGTGCCCGAACGGGAAGGTCACCTCGATCTTGCGCGCGTCGTACCAGCGGTAGCCGACGAACAGGCCCTCGCCGTAACGGACGTGACGGTCCTCGCCGGGGAAGCTGAGGAACGCCGGGCTGTCCTCCAGACGCACCGGGACGGTCTCGGTGAGCTTGGCCGACGGGTTGACGTCGCCGCAGAGCACGTCGGCGATCGCGCCGCCGCCGGCCTGACCGAGCAACCAGCCCTCGAGGATCGCCGAGACCTCGTCCGCGAACGGGAGCGCGACGACGCTGCCGTTGGACAGGACGACCACGGTGTCGGGGTTGACCTCCAGGACCGCGTCCAGGAGCTGCGAGCTGAACCACCGGCAGGTCGATGTGCTCGCGGTCGTAGCCCTCGGACTCGGCGGCGGCCGGGAGGCCGAGGAAGACCACGGCGACGTCGTTCTCCGCCGCGAGCGCGACCGCCTCCGCCCGCAGGGCGTCCGCGTCCGCCCGAGCCGTCGAGCGAGAATCCCTGCGCCTGGGAGACGAGGTCCGCGCCGACCTTGATCGCGAGCTCGACGGGCCACCGAGTCGATCCGGGTCGGGTTGATCATCGACGACCCGGCCCCCTGGAACCGGGGCTGGTCGACGAAGGCCCCGATGAGTGCCACCGAACGCTCGGCACGGAGCGGGAGCAGTCCCCCGTCGTTCTTCAGCAGCACGATCGACCGGCCGGCCGCCTCGCGCGCGAGCGCGTGGTGCGCGTCGACGTCCAGCGGTCCGGCGACCCGCGGCGTGCCCTGCCAGCGCGTCGCGAGGTGCGCGATCCGCTCGGCCGAGGCGTCCACGACGCTCTCGGCGAGCGAGCCGTCGCGCACGGCGTCGACGACCTGCGCGTCGGTCACGCCGCCCGACGACGGCATCTCCAGGTCCAGGCCCGCCGCGAGCGCCGAGACCCGGTCGTTCACCGCGCCCCAGTCCGAGACCACGAGCCCCTCGAAGCCCCACTCGTCGCGCAGCACCTGGGTCAGCAGGAACGGGTCCTCGGACGCGAAGACACCGTTGACGCGGTTGTAGGAGCACATCACGGTCTACGGCTGGGCGTCCTCGACCACGCGCTGGAAGCCGCGCAGGTAGATCTCGCGGAGCGGACGTGGGTCGACGTCGCTCGAGGAGCGCATGCGGTCGTGCTCCTGGTTGTTGGCCGCGAAGTGCTTGAGCGACGTGCCGACACCCGTCGACTGCGTGCCCCGCACGAGTGCCGCCGCCATCACGCCGGAGACGACCGGGTCCTCCGAGAAGTACTCGAAGTTGCGGCCGCACAGCGGCGAGCGCTTGATGTTGACGCCCGGGCCGAGGATGACCGCGACGTCCTCGATCGAGGACTCCACGCCCAGCGCCTCGCCCACGCGGTGCGCGAGCGCGGTGTCCCACGACGAGCCGAGCCCGACGGCGGGCGGGAAGCACGTCGCGGGGACGCTGTCGCCGATCCCGAGGTGATCGGCGCTGCCGCGCTGCTTGCGCAGGCCGTGCGGGCCGTCGGTGAGCATGACGGACGGGATCCCCGCACGCTCGACCCCCTTGGTCCACCAGAAGCTCGCGCCGCTGGTCAGCGACGCCTTCTCCTCGAGCGTCAGGTCGGCGAAGGAGGCCGCCGGCGCCGCCCCCTGGGTGGTGATGTCGATGTCGGTCATGTGCTCGTCCTTGTCTCTCGATCGTGGTTCAGGCTGGGGAGGGCTGGTGGCGCTGCCCGAGGTGGCAGAACCACACGGGACGCCCGTGGTCGCGCTGGACCAGGGGCCAGAACGCCCACCACATGAGGAGTGCTCCGGCGACGCCCGCGACGAGTCCGAAGACCGTGTCGGAGAGCCAGTGCGCGTTGATGAGCGTGCGCTGCCACACCATGCCGAGCAGGATCAGGCCGCCGACGGTCCACCAGAGCGTGCGCGCGGTCCTGCGTGCTGCCGGGATCAAGGCCGCGATGCCGACGACGAGCGCGCCGGCCATGACGGCGTGGCCCGAGGGGAACGACCCGTGGTCGACCCGGAACAGCGGCCCGAACAGCCCCAGCTCCTCGTCGACGGCGGGGCGCGGGCGGTCCACGAGGTTCTTCATCCCCTGGGAGAAGAGACCCGGGCCGACCAGCGTGACGGTGAGGAAGAAGAGCCCCGAGCGCCAGCGCCCGACGATCGCGAGCACCGCGGGGATCAGGACGACCCCCACGAGCGCGCCCGGGCCCTCACCGAGGTGCTGGAAGAACATCGGGACGGCCGAGGTGTGGATGCTCCCGTCCGCGGACGCCCCGACGAGCGCCCGCCACCAGTCGTCGAGCGGCTGCGTGAACGGAGCCGCCGGGTTCAGCCCGACGAGCAGCCCCATGAGCGCGAACGCGGCGACCAGGCCCAGCGACCAGGCCAGCATCGCCCGGGGGCGACGCGTCCGGGGCGCGGGGACGGCGGCGTCGCTCGTGGGACGGGGCTGCGTCTGCGACGTGTCGGCAACCATCAGCGCACCGCCTTGATCGGCCAGACCGCGCAGGCACCGAGGATGCTCAGGACGATCCCGACCGGGAACAGCGCGATGTACCCGCCGAAGCTCAGGATGATCATGCCGGCGAACGCGGGGGCGAGCGTCTGCGGGAGGGTCGCGGCGATGTTGACGACGCCGAGGTCCTTCGCGAACGACCTCGCCGACGGCAGCACCTCGCTCATGAGCGCCGTGTCGACGGCCTGGAACATGCCGAAGCCGAGCCCCGAGACGAACGTGAAGACGGCCCAGCCCGCGAAGCTCGGCACGAACACCGGGATGAGGAGCGCCAGGCCGACGAGCGCCGACGAGAGGAAGACGAAGATCTTGCGGCGCTGGAACCGGTCGGACAGGGGGCCGGAGACGAGCGTCGCGACGAGCACTCCCGCGAGGCTGACGATGCTGAACAGCGGCACGGCGGCGACCGCGCCGGCCTGACCGAGACCGATGTAGTCCTGCAGGATGAACAGCTGGTACCCGGTCACGGCGAAGTACCCCGTGTACAGGAGCAGGCGCCCCGTGAATGCCCAGAAGAAGTCGGGGTGCTTGCGCGGGCTGACCCAGAAGGTGCGCAGGAACTCACCGACGTCGAACGGCTCCTTGGCCAGGTCCTTGCTCGAGTGATCGGGGTTGAACACGACGAACAGGGTGAGCACGATCAGCGTGAAGCCTGCGAAGACCAGGTAGCCGAGCTGGATCGAGTCCGCGAACTGCGCACCCAGGATCGATCCGCCGAGGGCGCCGAGCATGAGCCCGAGCCCCGACAGGGCCGCGAAGGTGCCACGCAGGGTCCTGGGGACACGGTCCGGCATGATCGCGCTCAGCGGTCCTTGCGCGAAGTTGTACGCGATCTGGACGATCATCCAGCCGATGACGATGCCGACGAGGGAGCTCGCGAAGCCCATGGCCAGCAGGCCGAGGCCGCCGACGAGGGCACCGAGGACGAGCCACGGGGCGCGCCGGCCGAACCTGCTGCGCGTGCGGTCCGAGATCTGACCGGCGACGGGTTGCGCGAGCAGTGCGGCCAGGGCGCCGAACGTCCCGACGACGGCCAGGTTGGCGACCTTGTCCTCCTCGCCCAGGAGCTGTACCTGGAGGGGCATCAGCAGACCGCCCACCGCACCCCAGATCATGAAGACCGAGAAGTTGGCGGGGACGATCCAGCCGAGCAGGCGCCGGGGGGTGCCCCTGACGAGCGGGGGCGGGTCGTCCTGGCCGGACGCCTCCTCGATGAACTCCTCGGCGACGGCGAACGCGTCGACGGGCGCCGGAGCGGGGGTGGGCGTCGGGGCCGAGACCGGAGCGGGGGACGGTGAATCGGACGGCAGTGTCATGGCGGATCCTTCATCGGACAGGCGCTCATCCTTGAGCGTCGCCAAAACAGTATGGCACTCGGTATTGAAGTGCAAGAGTCTCCGGTCTAGGGTCGACGCATGGCACAGCGAGGTTCATACGCGAAGGGCATCGCCAAGAGGGAGGAGATCCTCTCGACGGCGCTCGAGGTCATCGCCCGCGAGGGATACCGGGGGGCCTCGGTCAAGGAGCTCGCGGACGCGGCCGGCCTCAGCCAGGCGGGTCTGCTGCACTACTTCGACAGCAAGGACGAGCTGTTCACCGCGATCCTGCGCAAGCGCGACGAGCTCGACCTGGAGACCTACCGCACGGAGTCCGACCTCGACCCCTTCCGGGTGTTCCTGCAGGTCATGCGGCACAACGCCGAGGTTCCCGGGCTCGTCGAGCTGTACACCCGCCTCAACGCCGAGGCGAGCGACCACGACCACCCGGCCCATGCGTTCTTCGCCGAGCGCCGAGCGGGCATGCAGGCGATGTTCGGAGGGCTCGTCGAGGAGGGCAAGCGCGCAGGGCGCTACCCCGCTCACGTCGACCCCGTCTCGCTGGGCATCGTCATCACCGCCGTCGCCGACGGCCTGCAGACCCTCTGGCTGCAGGATCCCACCATCGACATGGCCTCCGAGATCGAGCGGCTGCTCGGGTCCCTCGGGGTCTTCCCGTCCGAACGGAGCACCACCGCATGAGCACCCCCGAGACCGGCACCACGACGGTCGATCCCCCGCTGGGACGCCCCGTCGTCACGATCGACTCGGGCCAGGTCCGCGGGATCTGGCGCGGGAAGTCCGCGGCCTTCCTCGGCATCCCCTTCGCCGAGGCCCCCGTCGGGGAGCGCCGGTTCGGGGCCCCCCTGCCCGTCGCCCCCTGGGACGGGGTCCGTGACGCCGGGGAGCTCGGCCCGACCCCGCAGCGCAAGCAGCTCGCCGAGATCACGCTGATCCCCGAGCCGTCGATCCCCGGCGACTCGACCCTCAACGTCAACGTGTACACGCCCTCGCCCGCTGCACCCGACGCCGCCCTGCCGGTGCTGGTCTACATCCACGGCGGCGGCTACACGGCCGGCTCACCGGCGAGCCCCTGGTACGACGGCCGCTCGTTCAACCGCGACGGCGTCGTGACCGTGTCGATCTCCTACCGGCTCGGCTTCGACGGTTTCGGGTACGTCGAGGGCGCGCCGTCCAACCGTGGCGTGCGCGACTGGCTGCTCGCCCTGGACTGGGTGCAGCGCAACGTCGCGGCGTTCGGTGGCGACCCTGCGCGTGTCACGATCGCCGGCCAGTCCGCGGGCGGCGGAGCGGTGCTGACGCTGCTCGGCATGCCGTCGGCACAGCACCTCTTCCGGTCGGTGTGGTCCCTCTCGGGGGCCGTCGCCGACGTCACCGAGACCCGGGCGAGGACGTTCGCCGAGACTCTCGCGCGCCTCGCCGGGGTCGAGGCGACGCGGGACGGGTTCGCGTCCCTGCCCGAGACCCGCATCCTCGAGCTGCAGGACGCGGCCACCAACCCGGACGGTCTCGACCCGATGGCGAGCGTCACCGCGATGCTCCAGGACGGTCTGCCCTGGGGACCCATGATCGACGGCGACCTCATCACCCGCCCGACGCTCGACTCGTTGCGCAGCGGGGTGGGCGGCGACAAGCCGCTCGTGCTCGGCGCCACGGACGACGAGTTCACCATGGCGACCGACTCCCAGAAGAGCAGGCTGCGCTTCCTGCCGGCCTCGCTCGTCCTGGGCAGGCTGCACGTCGACCGTGCCCGGCGCAAGGCCTACCTCGCCGCGAACCGGCCGCAGCGTCGCAAGGGCACGGCGGCCGTGCTCGGCCGCTTCATGACCGACAGCATGTTCCGTGCGCCGCTCGTCCGGGTCGCCGAGGCCCGAGCCGCCCACCCCACCTGGGTGTACCGCTTCTCGTGGGTGTCGCCGAGGCTCGGATGGGCTGCCCACTGCCTCGACGTGCCGTTCTGGTTCGACTGCCTCGACGCGGAGAAGGTGGACCTCATCGCCGGCGACAACCCGCCCCGGTCCCTGGCGACCGAGCTCCACGGTGCAGCAGTCTCGCTCGTACGAGAGGGGACGCCGGGGTGGCCCGCGTGGTCGGACGACCCGGGAGCGACGCGGGTCTTCGGCGGCGAGGAGTCAGCGCCCTCGATCCTGGCCGACGGGTACGCCGAGGTCCGCGCCCTGGTCTGAGCCGGTCCCCGCCGTCGGTCGGTCGCGGGCCGCTCAGTGCCCCGCGACCGACCGACCGCGCGAGGAGGCCCGACGGCGGGCACGGTAGGTGTCGATGTCGCGCGCGACGAGCCACTCGATGGTGAGCGCGGCACCCTGGGCGGGCTGCGCCGTCGGGCCGTGGGACGCGGACCGCGCCCCGCCCGGCGACGCGGCGGCGAACCACGGGTCGTGGGCGACGAGGTGGCGCAGGGGGTCGACGTCCGCGGAGACGGCGAACGGGTAGGCGTTGAGAGCGATGTTCATGGGAGGTCCTGGTGTCGAGGCGGGTGCTCACGAGGGCAGACCGACCAGGACCGGAGAACTGATCGGTGACCATCACGCCCTCTCTGGTGAGGGAGGGGCGCGGCACTGCTCGCTGACACCAGGTCGCACGCTGCTGGAGCGTCAGCGAGCCCTCAACAACAGCTCGACGCGTGGACCGGCCGCAGGCGCACGGCGAGCACCTGGGTGCTCAGGAGGTGCGCGGCGGGGGTCACGGGCGTCATCATGCCAGCCCGCGCCCCCACCGACAAGCGCGTCCCAGCCCGGCGGTCAGGCCCGGTCC
Source organism: uncultured Actinomycetota bacterium (assembly GCA_963782165.1). Lineage (GTDB taxonomy): Bacteria > Actinomycetota > Actinomycetes > Actinomycetales > Cellulomonadaceae > Oerskovia. Next base: position 1,588,816 of record CAWAIO010000006.1, on the reverse strand, counting down.
ACCCGCGTCACGAGCGGGCCACGGGCGAGCAACGTGGTCGAGGACTGCGCGACCGGGCGCAGGACCAGGGTGTCGATCGCGACGTGCTGGGGCCGGGTCACGGCGAAGGTCACGACGTCGGCCACGTCGTCGGCGGTCAGCGGCGCCTCGACGCCGTCGTAGACCGCGTCGGCCCGGGCCTGGTCGCCGTCGAACCGGGTCAGCGAGAACCCTTCGGTGCGGACCATGCCGGGTGCGATCTCCAGGACCCGGACGGGTTCGCCGTTGAGCTCGAGTCGCAGCGTGTCCGCGACCGCGGCCTGGGCGTGCTTGGTCGCGACGTATCCCGACCCGCCGCTGTACGCGTCGTGCCCCGCGGTCGAGGTCAGGACCAGGACCGTCCCGAAGCCCGCACGGCGGATCGCGGGCAGGAACGCCTTGGTCACGCGCACGGTGCCCAGCACGTTGGTCTCGAACATGGCCCGCCAGCGGTCCAGGTCGCTCGCGTCGATCGGGTCCGTGCCGCTCGCGAAGCCCGCGATGTTGAGCACCGCGTGGACCGGTCCGCGGGCCTCGGCCTCGCGCACGAGGTGCGCGACGTCGTCGTCGCTCGTGACGTCGCCGACCACGGGGTGCGCGCCGGTCCGGGCCGCGAGCGCGTCGAGCAGGTCGGCGCGGCGCGCGAACGCGACCACGTCCCAGCCCTCTGCGCGCAGCCGGCGCACGGTGGCGGCGCCGATGCCCGACGAGGCGCCGGTGACCACGGCCCGGGGGGTCTGCGCACCCCCCGCAGGGTCTGCCGGGGTCGAGGAGGTGGGCTGGGTCGGGGTCTGCGTGGTCGTCACGCCCTTTACCTTGCCACGCCCGGACCCGTGGCCGGCACCGGTCGGCATGGTGCTCGCATGCTGGACGGCGAGCCTCACCCCACCTGCACCTCGACCGTGTCCCAACCGCTCGACCCGTCGGGCGCGGGCGGCGCCTGGGTCGAGATCTGGACGGCCCCGTCCGCGTCGGTCGCCCGCACCGCGAGGCGGTGGCTGCCCTTCTCCGGAGCCGCCCACCTCCACGTCCACTGCCGCCAGGTGTCCGCCGAGACGGTCTCCGCGAGCTCGGCGGGCTCCCAGCCACCGTCGTCGACCCGCACCTCGACGCCCGCGACGCCCGTGTGCTGGGACCATGCGACACCTGCGACGACCACGTCACCGGCCGCGTCCGGCGACACCGTCGCGCCCGCGCGCGGGACGTCGATGCGCGAGGACATCTTGATCGGCCCTCGCTCCGACCAGCCGCGCGTCGACCAGTAGGCGACGTCGTCGGCGAAGCGCGTGACCTTGAGCTCGACGACCCACTTGGTCGCCGAGACGTACCCGTACAGGCCCGGCACGACCATGCGCACCGGGAAGCCGTGCGCGAGCGGGAGCGGCTCACCGTTCATGCCGACCGCGAGCAACGACTCGCGCCCCGGGTCCGTGAGCACGTCGAGCGGCGTGCTCGCGGTCCAGCCGTCGGCACTGCGCGAGAGCACCATGTCGGCGTCCGCGTGCGGTCGGGCGCGAGCCAGCAGGTCGCGCAAGGGGTACCCGAGCCACACCGCGTTGCCGACCAGGTCCCCGCCCACCTCGTTGGACACGCACGTCAGCGTCGTGGCGTGCTCGACCAGGGGCAGCGCGAGCAGCTCGGCGAACGAGATCTCGACCTCCTCCTCGACGAGCCCGACGACGCGCAGCCGCCAGTCGTCAGGGTCCACCTCGGGCACGCGCAGGGCCGTGTCGATGCGGTAGAACTCGTCGTTGGGCGTCACGTAGGGCGTGATGCCCGGCACGTCGAGGTCCGCCCCGGCGGGGACCACGACCGCGGGACCGGTCGGGGCCGGGAGCCGGATCGCGTCCCGCACGGCGGTCAGGGCCCGCGACCCCGCGGACAGCACGCGCGCCGCGCCGCCGACCACGAGCGCGGTCGCGGTCGTCAGGCCTGCGAAGACGAGGAAGGACCGGCGGTCGAGCGCCTCGCGCTGCCGTCGGGGCGAGAGCGGGGTCTCGGGCGCCTGGTCCGGGCCCGCCGGCCCCGCCTGCCCCGCCGGCCGGGCCTGCCCCGCCGTCCGGGCCTCGGCCGCGAGGGCCGAGGACCGCCACGCACGCAGGCGCGCGGCCCCTGTCCGCAGGAGCATGATCCCGACGCCGACGCCCACCACGGTCGGCAGCGCCCACAGGGTGGTCGCGTCGGGCCGCGTCACGGCAGCCGCGACACCCACGGCCCCGACCACCACGAGCAGGACCGTCCCCCACGGCGGTCGCCTCGTCTCGAGGATCCCCGCCGCGACGGCCGCGAGCGCCAGCACCACGACGATCCCGAGGATCAGCACGGTCTTGTCGGCGGTGCCGAACGTCTCGACCGCGAAGTCCTTGAGCCACGGCGGGACCCGGTCCACGACACCTGCCCCCACGACGAGCACGGGGCTCGACCCCGAGCCCACGACCAGCGCGACCAGCTCGGCCACCGCGAAGGCCCCGAGGGCCGACGCGACGCCCAGCAGCGGGGCCCACCACCGGGACGGGGACGCACTCCGGCCCGGCTCGTGCTGCGCACGACCGGGCGTTCCGGGAGGGCCGGGGTCCGTCGTCGGGCTCATGAGGCCACTGTAGGTCCGCGAGAGAGCGTGTCGGGTGCGTGCGCGTTCTACCTACTAGGCTGGGAGGCGGATCGCGAGCCCTGCTTGGCTCGCCGCAGCGGCCCGTGCTTGGGCCGCGGATCCTCGTCGCGGATTGTGGCGCCCTTCCCTCACGCATCTCGCCGCGCCGCCGTGCCACGCACCGGCCGAGCCGGCGACCTCCCCGACATGGAGTCCCGTGCTGTCCTCGTCCGCTCGCCCCCGCGTCCGCTCGACCTCCCGGCGTGCTGCCTCCGCCGGCCCGACGGCGGCGCTCGCCCTGGGCGTGTCCCTCACCCTGGCCGCGTGCTCGGACGCAGGGAGCCTCGCGACCGGCGGAGCGACCGCTCCCCCGGTCACCTCCCCTGCCTCCGCCTCGACGACCTACCCCCTGACGCTCGACAACTGCGGGTTCGACGTCACGTTCGACGGTGCACCGGAGAAGGTCGTGACCATCAAGTCGAGCACGACCGAGATGATGCTCGCGCTCGGCCTGGGCGACCGGATCGTCGGCACCGCGTTCCCCGACGGTCCCGTGGCCGAGCAGTGGGCCGAGGCTGCCGCGGCGGTGCCCGCGGTCGTGACCCCGATGGCGGACAAGGTCCCGGGGGCGGAGGCCGTCCTCACGCTCGAGCCGGACCTCGTGTACGCCGGGTGGGAGTCGAACCTGACGGCCGAGGGAGCGGGCGACCGCACGACCTTCCAGCAGCTCGGCGTCCAGACCTACGTCTCTCCCTCGGCGTGCAAGGACGAGGCGTACAAGCCGGACCCGCTCACGTTCGACGACGTGTTCGCGGAGATCGCCGAGGCCGGCCGGATCTTCGACGTCGCCGGGGCGGCGACGGACCTCGTGGCGGCCCAGCGCGCCGAGCTCGACGCGCTCGAGCCCGACGACCGTGGGCTCACGGCCCTGTGGTACTCGTCCGGGTCGGACATCCCGTACGTCGGCGCGGGGATCGGCGCACCGCAGATGATCATGGACGCCGTCGGCGTCGAGAACATCGCGGCCTCGGTCCAGGACACCTGGACCCCGTACTCGTTCGAGGAGATCATCGCGGCCGACCCGGACGTGATCGTGCTGGTCGACTCGGCCTGGAACACGGCGCAGTCCAAGATCGACGCGCTCAAGGCCAACCCGGCCACCGCCAACCTCACGGCCGTGCAGAACGACCGCTTCCTGACGGTGCCGTTCCCCGCGACCGAGGCAGGCGTGCGCAACGTCGACGCCGTCACGGACCTCAGCGCACAGCTCTCCGCGCTGACCATCCCCTGAGGAGCCCCGCACCGGTGAGAAGCCCTGTGGCCAAGAGAAGCGCCGCCCCGTCGGGAGCGCGCGCCATCGTGCGCCGCACTCCACGGCTCCGGCGAGCTACCCCGTGGTGGCTCGCCGGGGCCTCGGTCGCGCTCGTCGTGAGCGTCGTGGTCGCCGTGACCATCGGCCCCGCCGACCTCACGTGGGGCGACGTGTGGCGCTCGATCGCGACGCACCTCGGGCTCGGTGGGCCGCTCGGCCTCGACCCGCTCCCCCTGCTGCAGGACGGCATGGTGTGGCAGCTCCGGCTGCCGCGCGTCCTGACCGCCGCGGCCGTGGGGGCCGGCCTCGCGATCTGCGGCGCCGTCATGCAGTCCCTCACGCGCAACCCGCTCGCCGACCCGTACCTGCTCGGGCTCTCGTCGGGGGCTTCGCTGGGTGCCGTCCTCGTACTGGTCCTCGGGGTGAGCGTCCTGCTGCCCGTCGCGGCGTTCGGCGGCGCGGTCCTGGCCCTGGTCGCGGCGCTCGCGCTCGCAGGTTCGCTCGGAGCGATCACCCCCACCCGGACCGTGCTCGCTGGCCTCGCCGTGAGCCAGCTCGCGGCCGCGGCGACGTCGTTCATCATCTTCTGGTCCGCGACCGGTGACTCCTACCGCGAGATCCTGTCGTGGCTCATGGGGTCGGTCGCGGGGGCCACGTGGACGTCCGTGGCGATCGCGGGCGGGGCTGTGCTGGTGCTCGGGACGCTGCTCGCGTCGACCGGGTCGGTGCTCGACGCCTTCACGTTCGGCGACACCGCGGCCGCGGGACTCGGCATCGCCGTGAACCGGACCCGGTGGCTCCTGCTCGTGGGGGTCGCGCTGCTCACGGGAGCCCTGGTCTCGGTCTCGGGGGCGATCGGGTTCGTCGGGCTGATCCTGCCGCACGCCGTCCGGCTCCTGACGGGCGCCCGGCACCGCGTGCTGCTGCCCCTCGCGGCCCTGCTCGGCGGCTCGTTCCTCGTGTGGGCCGACACGCTCGCCCGCACGATCTTCGCCCCGCGCGAGCTGCCCGTGGGCATCCTGACGGCCGCGATCGGCGCGCCCGTCTTCGCGATCATCCTGTGGCGAGGGAGGCGGGCGCTGTGACGGACCCGGACCGTGGACCGGGCGGACGCGGTGCGCGAGGGCGCGCGACCGCGGTGGATCATCGACCTCGCGTGACGGCGCGGACGCCGGCGCGGCGCCGCCGTCCGCGAGCAGGCGGCCCACGGGCTCGATGCCTCGCGCGTCTCGTGGTCGGCCGGGTCGCGGCTGATCCTCGACGGCGTGGACTGCACGGCTCCCCCCGGCGCGGTGAGCGGGCTGCTGGGTCCCAACGGGTCCGGGAAGTCGACGCTGCTGCGCGCGATCGCGGTCACGCAGGCGCCCGACGCGGGCGAGGTGCGGTTCGACGGAGAGGACCTGCTGCGCATGCCGCGCCGCCGTCGGGCGCGCAGGCTGGCCCTCGTCGAGCAGGACGCGTCGACCGACCTGCCCGTCTCGGTGCTCGACGCCGTGCTGCTCGGCAGGATCCCCCACCGCTCGCTCCTCGCGGGCGACACGGACGCGGACCGCGCCGTGGCCCACGAGGCACTGGTGCGGGCCGGGGTCGAGGACCTCGCCGAACGGTCGCTCGCCACGTTGTCGGGAGGCGAGCGCCAGCGCGTGCACATGGCGCGCGCCCTCGCCCAGGACCCCGCGCTGCTGCTCCTCGACGAGCCCACGAACCATCTCGACATCGCGGCCCAGCTCGCGGCCATGACCGTGCTGCGCAAGCTCGCTGCGGACGGCGTGACGGTCCTCGCAGCCCTGCACGACCTCAACCTCGCGGCGGCCTCGTGCGACCACGTCGTGGTCCTGTCGGGCGGGCGGGTCGTCGCGGCGGGCGACGTGCGGGACGTGCTGGTCCCCGACGTGATCGAGCCCGTGTACGGGGTGCGGTGCGACGTGCTGACCCACCCCCGGACCGGTCGGCCGGTGCTGGTGTTCGGGGACTGACGGCCTGTGACGTCGCCGGGTGCATGCCCGGCGACACCCGACGCCGAGCATGCGGTTGGCGTTCGCATCCGGGCCGTTTCGGACGCCAACCGTATGGTCGTCCGACGGCAACCACATGCTCGGGCCAGGCGCCTTCACGACCCCAGATCCCACCGGCGCCGGGGCACGAGGAGCGACGGGCCCTAGAACCCGCGCAGCCGTTCGGGCGTGAAGCGCAGCACCTCGGAGTATGCGGCGTGGAACTCTTCAGCACTCATCCCGAGGCCGGCGATCGGCGACCGGTACGTGGTGTCGTAGCGCGTGCACTCCTCGACGCTCAGGCCGGCCGGGTCCAGGACGAGCCGGCCCGTGAGCACCTGCACGTCCCATCCAGCAGGCGTCGAGTTGAGGTGCAGCGCGGCGTGCGGGTTGGCGGCGGCGTTGCGCAGCTTGGCCTTGCGCGGCTCGCTGAGGATCACGACGTCGTCCCCGCTGCGGATCTGCCACACCGGCGTCGGCTGCGGGGTCCCGGTGGGGTCGACCGTCGTGAGCCAGACGACGAGGTCGGCGTCGAGCCGTTCGGCGGCGCGTGCACCCAGCGTGGTCGTCGTGTCGATCGCGGTCACGTCGACCTCAGCCCTGCGCCGGGACCGCGGGTCCCAGCCGTGGCCACTCGATCGCGGGGCAGCGGTCCATGACCATGTCGAGCCCAGCGTCCCGGACCCGCGCGAACGCGTCCTCGTCGACCACGTCGAGCTGGAACCACACGGCCCGGGCACCGATCTCGACGGCCTGGTCGGCCACGTCGCCGGCGAGGTCCGAGCGGACGAACACGTCCACGACGTCGACAGGGAACGGGATCTCGGCGAGCGAGGCGTAGCCCTGCTCGCCGTGCACGGTCTCGGCCGCCGGGTGGACCGGCACGATGCGCTTGCCCTGACGCTGGAGCAGCCGGGCCACCCCGTACGCGGCGCGGGCCGAGTTGTTCGACAGCCCCACCACGGCCCACGTCTCGGTGTCCGCGAGGACCTTGCGGATGACGGCGTCCTCGCCCCAGCTCTCTGCGCTCATACCGGGGCAACCCCGGCGCGGGGACGGCTATTCCGGGCTGCGCCCTCCTCCGGTGCGCTGGGTGCGGAGTTCTTGCGCGACTCGCCGGGCGTGTCGCGCAAGAACTCCGCACTCACGGCACACGCCACGGCCCGACGGCGCCGCTCACCCCGCGAGTCGCGTCACCAGTCCCAGGGTCAGCAGCAGGGCGGCCATTGCGCACGCCAGGGTCCGCACGTGGTTCCAGGCGACCCAGCGCCCGAGGAAGACCGCCCAGACCTGGTCTCGCTCCGCCGTCGGGCTGGTGGGACGAACCCTCGTCCCCGCCGACCCTCGACCTGAGGCTGAGGCTTCACCCGACCGTGCGCCCGAGGTCGAGACCGCCGCTTCTGCGGCCTCGAGCCGGTCGTTGAGCGGCACGTTGACCACGGCCGTGACGCCGATGCCACCCACGAGGTAGACGACGGCCCCGGCAAGGACGAGGCCCGCGCCCGCCTCGTCCAGCCGCGTGGCAGCCACGACGCCGAGGACCGCCACGAGCCCGGTCGTCACGAGCAGGAGGGACCCGAACGGGGCCCTGGTCGCATGCCGGTTGATCGCGGCCATCGCGGCCGCACCGACGTCGGGCGCGACCGAGCGCAGGCCTGCCATGACGAAGGTCGAGAACGCGAAGAGCACTCCCCCGACCAGTCCGCACCCGGTCGCTGCCACCACGACCGCCCACCCGAGGCCCCCGAGCGCCTCCATCAGTGCACCTCGTCCAGGGCCGCCGGGGCGGAGACCCGCGAAGAGACCTGCGCCCAGGCCGCGGCCTCGCGACGCGCGAACTCCGTGAAGTCGCGCGGTTCGCGCCCGAGCGCCTCCCGCACGCCGTGCGCCAGGTGCTCGTTGCGCCCGTCGAGGACCTCCTCGAACAGGTAGCGCGTGAGCTCGACGGCGTCTGCAGGGACGCCCGCGGCGGTCAGGCCGGCCGCGAACTCGTCGCCCGTGACGGTCACGAGCCTGACGTCCCGGCCGCTCGCCGCAGCGACCTCCGCGAGCGCCTCGCCGAAGGTCAGCAGCCGCGGTCCCGTGAGCTCGTGGACCCGGCCCGCGTGCCCGTCCTCGGTCAGCGCCGCGACCGCGACGTCCGCCACGTCCTCGAGGTCGACGAACGGCTCGACCACGGCGTCGACGGGGAGCGGGACCACGCCGTCGAGCACGGGGTCCAGCAGGAAGCTCTCGCTGAAGTTCTGCGCGAACCACGCGCAGCGCACGACCGTGCGCGCGGGGAACGCGCCGGCGACGAGCTGCTCGGCACGCTGCGCCTCCGGCTCACCGCGGCCCGAGAGCAGCACGAGGCGCCGCACGCCCACGCGCGCCGCGACCCGAGCGAGGTCGGCGACGACCTCGGGGACGCCCGGCGCCGCGAGGTCCGGTGCGACCGCGACGTAGGCGGCGTCGGCTCCCGCGAGCGCCGGCGCCCAGGTCGACGGGTCGTCCCAGTCGAGCCGGGTCTCGGTACTCCGGGACAGGGGGCGGACGGCGATGCCCTGCGCCGCGAGCCGGGCAGCGACGCGGCGCCCGGTCTTGCCCGTCGCGCCGACGACGGCGACGAGGGCTGGGCGACCGGCGTCGCCCGTCGAGGTGGTGGGGTGCGGCTGGTTCGCGGTCATGTCGGTCTCCTGTGATCGGTCGTCCGGTGCTGTGGTTCGAGTCAACCGGGTCGGGGCGAGACGTTCCATGGTCGAACGGCTCGTCATCATGTCCGTTCGTCTTCCGTCGGAGACGTGGGCGGCGTACGGTCGGGACATGGACGCTGTCGCCGGACTCCTCGACGGGCCCCGGGCGCGGGGCGCCTTCCTGCTGCGCTCCCTCCTCGCACCGCCGTGGTCGATGCGCATCGAGGACGAGGCACCTCTGACGCTCGTGCCCGTCGTGCGCGGGTCGGCCTGGATCGGGATGGACGCCGGTCCACGGCCCGACGAGCCGGCGCTCGCGGCACACCTCGACGAGGGCGACGTCGCGCTCGTGCGCGGGCCCCGCCACTACACCGTGGCCGACTCCCCCGGGACGGCGCCGCAGATGGTGAGCGACGCCGTCGGGGCCTGCCGGGCGATCGGCGACGCCCCGTCTCCCCTCGTCGACCTCGGCGTCCGGACCTGGGGCAACGACCCCGACGGGCCGACCGTGCTGCTGACCGGGACCTACCCGCTCGACGGCGAGGTGGGCGGCCGGCTGCTGAGCGTCCTGCCCCCGCTCGTCGTGCTGCGCCGCGGGGACCTCGACGCCGACCTCGTCTCGTTGCTCGCGCGCGAGGTCTCGCAGGACCGGCCCGGCCAGGAGGCCGTGCTCGACCGGTTGCTCGACATCCTGCTCATCGGTGCGCTGCGCGCCTGGCTCGACCGCGGCGAAGCCCCGGGGTGGTACCGCGCGGACGCCGACCCTGTGGTCGGGCACGCGTTGCGCCTCATGCACCACGACCCGGCCAGGGCCTGGACGGTCGAGTCGCTCGCGCGGACCGTCGGGCTGTCACGCGCCGCCTTCTCGCGCCGTTTCACCGAGCTCGTGGGCGAGCCGCCCATGGGCTACCTCACCGGGTGGCGCCTGACGCTCGCGGCCGACCTGCTGCTGGAGCCGGGGGCGACCGTCGGCTCGGTGGCGCGGCAGGTCGGGTACGGGACGCCGTTCGCGCTGAGCGCCGCGTTCACACGCGTGCGGGGCATGAGCCCGACGGCGCACAGGGAGCGGGTGGGGGCGGGGTCAGGGGCGGCCTGACGGTCCGCCTCGCCGCGGCGCCGGAGCTCCTCGGGCGCCGAGAACGAGGTTGCGGTCGATATGGCGGGCTTGACGACCGCAACCTCGTGCTCGGGTGCACGCAACCTCGTGCTCGACGAGCGCTCGCTGTGCGCCGTGCGGTGGCCGCACCTCGCCCGCGCGCGCACCATGGCTGACATGCCCATCCCGCACCTGGCCACCCGGACCAACAAGCGGTACGTCAACCCGCTCGTGCTCCGCGTGTCGTCGCGCGTGCCGCCGTTCGCGACGGTCCACCATCGCGGGCGGCGCAGCGGACGGCCGTTCACGACCCCCGTCCTGGCGTTCCGCGAACCCCCGTCGGCCACGTCCCCGCGCGAGGTCCGCGTGATCATCGCGCTGACCTATGGATCGGACGTCGACTGGCTCAGGAACGTCGAGGCGGCCGGGCTGTTCGGGCTGACACGAGGTGGGCGCGGCTACGTCGTCGACGACCTGCGACGGCTGCACGGCGACGCCGGTCTCCGGCTCGTGCCGGGCGTGATCAGGGTCGCCCTGCGGGGGCTGCGCGTGGACGAGCTCCTCGACGGACGGGTGGGGCCGCCCCGCTGAGCGGCAGCGCCTTCCACCATCAGGCCAGCGACGCTGGCCCGCCGTACAAGCCCACCCCCGTCAGGCCCGCGGTCCCCATCCGTCCGCCGGGACGATCGGCGCCCCGCACGAGGTTCAGCAGTCGCCGGGACCGGCCCATCTCATCACCTCACTGCGGGGTCCAGCCCTTGGCGTCGTGACCAGGACCCGCTGCCCGACGTAGCCCAGGCCGGCGATCGCGCTCGGCTGGATCGGCAAACCCCAGGACATTGCCGCCCTCGTCGCATGAGCGATCAGACTACGAGGTAAGACCGATCGGAGTCGGGGCGAGCACAGACGTGACCAGTTGGTCGGCTTCGACACCGCCCGCCACGACCAGACCGGCGGCCGAGGTCTCGGTCTTCAGCAGGTCAGGCTGGGCCAACTTCTTCAACGCCTCGATGACGTCAACCGTCGGAAACTTGCGGCGGTCTTCCAGGTATCGCGCCACCTGCCGCGCTGCGGGCCGGGGAAGGTCAACATCCTTGGGGAGCTTAGCGTCAGCGTGGATGAACGCTGTAACGACCTCCCACGCCATATAGAAGGTCTCAACGAATGCGCCGTCGTAGGGCACCGGACAGATGATGAGGTCCTTCCGGTCATCCCTCCTTACGGCGTCGGAACCACCCTGCGAGGTGGGCACGAGTCCCACGCGCAGACCACGCGCGGCAACGAGGGCACTCTGGTTGATCTTGACGGTCGTTCCGACCCACTTGTCGGCGTCGGAGTTGCCGAGGAACAGATCTGCCTTCCAGAGCCCGTCGATGCTCTGCGGCAGCCTTGAAGTCCTCCCCCGTGTTCGGAACGCGGTCGTGGCTGCCGCGATGTGTCGCTTGAGCAGCGGGGGCTGACCAACACGACCGGTCATCACTCGTGAATCGGAGGTGAGCAAGTCCCCGGCGGTATCAATTAGAGACTGCTTTCCACTCTTCTCCACGCCGAACAGGATGGAGCTCTGATCGGACCCTGGGATCTTGCACAGTTTCAGCGCGTCTTCAACGCGCTCCTGGACCGAAGCTTCACCTCTCTGGACAGCGTCATGAACCGCGTACTCAAAGCAGATTCCGGCGTCACCGTCACCTGGACGATGGTTCCGCGCCAGCATGTACAGCGGGATCCTGTCGTAGCCCCCGAGAGCCTCGGCCACCTCCCCCTTGAGGGAATACAGAACCCCATGAAGGATCGGCCCGACGACGGCAGTGATGGCCGAGACCTCGTCCGCCACGGGGTTCAATTGATGCTCTTCGCGTATCTCCACAACCGAAAGAGTAGACAAAGAGGCGTTCTCACCAGGCGCGGTGATGTGATCGGCGCGACGGCGCGCTGACCTGCAGGTTCGTTCGGTCGTGAGTTTGGCAGCAGCAGGGTCCCAGGACCAGGATGCAAGTCGCCAAACGCACAAACTGGACGACTGGGACCCTGCTTGATCACTTATGGTGCCACCCTCGACGTGCCCGCCCACACCCTGACGGTCGTGACCCGATGGATCGCGGCCCATCGCCGCGCCCGCGACATCCGTCCCTGGCAGCGCGCCGCGACCGCGCGCACCCAAGCACTGCTCGTGCTGCGCTGGTTCAAGGACGCGACCCGCGTGCACCTGCTCGCTCGGGACGCGGGCATCTCGCTGGCGACGGCCTACCGGTACCTGCACGAGGCGATCGACGTCGTCGCCGACAAGGCACCCGACCTGCACGACGTCCTGGCCACCGCCCGCACCGAGCAGTGGCCGTTCGTGGCCCTGGACGGCACGCTCGTGCCGATCGCGCAGCTGCACGGACCGCGCAACCCGACCGGCGCCGAGTCCTGGTACTCCGGAAAGCACCACCGTCACGGCGCCAACATCCAGGTGCTATGCGACCCGACCGGCTACCCCGTGTGGGTCTCGGCGGCGAGCCCCGGGTCCACGCACGACATCACCGCGGCCCGCAGGTTCGTCCTGCCCGCGCTCTACCCCGCGGCCGCCGCCGGGACACCGACCCTGACCGACAAGGGCTACCAAGGCGCCGGTATCGGGATCCGGCACCCGCGCCGCCTCACGAGGGCCGCTCACGTCGATGACCTGTCCCGCGACAAGATCCTCATCTCCCTGCGAGCCGTTGCCGAACGCGGCAACGCACTGCTGAAGAACACCTGGCGAGCCCTACGCCTGATCACCCTCGACCCGAACCGCACCACCGAGATCACCGCAGCAGCCCTCGTCCTGCTCCACCTTCAACGAGGAACCGCCAAATCAGCCTGGTGAGAACACCTCAAAGCAGGCGTTGCGATGAACCGCCACGCACACAACGGAACGCATTTCACCCGCTCGCAACCACAGCCCGTCGACCACCATCTCTGGCTGTGAAGCAGGGCACGACCGGTGCAAGATGGGGACATGGCACACGACCTGTGGTTCACCGGCGACCCGGAAGCCGACGCGCTGCTGTCCACCGACCCGTTCGCGCTGCTCATCGGGATGCTCCTCGACCAGCAGGTCACCATGGAGTCCGCTTTCGCCGGGCCGCTCAAGATCTCCCAGCGCATGGGTGGGTTCGACGTGCACCGCATCGCCTCCGCCGAGCCCGAGGCGTTCGCCGCGATGGCCGCCACTCCCCCGGCGATCCACCGCTACCCGGGGTCCATGGCGGGCCGCGTGCAGGCCGTGGCCCAGGTCGTCGACGAGCAGTACGACGGCGACGTCACCCGCCTGTGGACCGAGCCCGGACCCGACGGCGGCGCCCCGGACGGGACGCTCGTCCTCAAGCGGCTCAAGGCACTGCCCGGCTTCGGGGAGCAGAAGGCGAAGATCTTCCTCGCGCTCCTCGGCAAGCAGTACGGTGTCCAGCCCCAGGGGTGGCGCGAGGCAGCAGGTGCCTATGGCGAGGACGGGTCGCGACGCTCGATCGCCGACGTCGTCGACCAGCACTCGCTCGACCAGGTGCGCGAGACCAAGAAGGCGGCCAAGGCCGCCGCGAAGGCCGAGCGCGCGGCAAAGGCCTGACGTCCCAGCACGCCACGCAGGGACGCGAGCGACGCAGTGTATGTTCGCTCGCATGCCTGTCTTCTCCGTCCAGGGTCACGCGACCCGGCACCAGCCCGCCGAGCGCGGGACCATCCGCCTGACCGTGCAGTTCAGGGGCGAGAACCGCGCCTCCGTCCTCGCTCACGCGGCCCGCGTGCACACGGACCTCGTCGACCGCGCGAAGGCTCACGTCGCCAGCGGTGCCGCGACCTGGTGGGGTTCGCAGGCCGTCCTCGCGTGGGCATTCGACGAGTGGGACAAGCCGAGCCCGAACGTCGACCAGGTCAAGGTGCGGCGGTTCCGCGCGGGGGCCGACGCGCAGGTGAAGTTCCAGGACTTCGCGGCCCTCGCGGCGTGGGCGGCGGAGGTCGCCGCGATCGAGGGAGTGGCGGTCAACGGCATCACCTGGGCACTCACGGACGCCCGGCGGGACGCCCTGCAGCGCGACGTGCGCGCCGATGCCGCGCGAGACTCGGTCGAACGCGCCCGCGCCTACGCCGATGCTCTCGGGTACGGCGACGTCCGGCTCCTCGCACTGTTCGAGGACGGGTTGCGGCCACACGTCTCGGGGGGCGGCGGCGGGATCGGGATGAGCATGCGCGGCGCACCACCCGCGTCGGGCAGCACGAAGGCCTTCGAGATGCGACCCGATGACATCGTCGTCACGGCGGCGGTCACCGCCGACTTCGAGGCCGTCTGAGCGGCAGGGCCATGGCCCTGAGCGTCGTCCATCTCCCGGCGATCCCTCGGAGGAGCCGTCACGCCCACCCGCGCGTAGCGTGAGAAGTGGGCACGGCTCCGTGCCCGTTCCCTGGGAGGACCTCATGGCTCACGGCGACATCACGCACATCGACATCCCCGTCGGCGACACCGACCGCGCCCGCGCGTTCTATACCGGGCTCTTCGGCTGGGACATCGCCGAGGCCCCCGGTTTCGAGGGGTACCCCATGTGGCGGGCCCCCAACCAGATCAGTGGCGGCGGACTCGCCCCGCGCGAGGAAGGGTTCACGAGCCCGCGGAGCTACGTCGAGGTCGACTCGATCGAGGAGTCCTTGGCCCAGGTCGAGGCCCTCGGTGGCACGGTGCTCATGGGCAGGTCGCAGATCAGCCCGACGAGCTGGTGGGCGGTCTTCGAGGACCTCGACGGGAACCGGCTCGGGCTCTACGAGGGCGTCACCACGATGGACTGAACCGGGCCGCCACCGGGGCGGCGCCACCTGGTTCGTTCACGACGGCGACGCGCGCCACCGATAGCTCGCCGGAGGTGGGCGCACCGCCGTCGTGCGGGGCCCGGGCCCTGTCGCCCGGCCTCACGGCTCACGGCTCACGGCTCACGGCTCACGGCTCACGGCTCACGGCTCACGGCTCACGGCTCACGGCTCACGGCTCACCGAACACGATCCTCCCGTCGGGGTCGCTCGCGCGGCGCGGCCGCAGCCGGGTCGGCGCCGGCCACGGCAGCTCGTGCCGGACGACGGGAGCGTCGATCGCTCCGAAGTCGTCGGTCTGGACCACGACGCGCTCGGGTGTGACCTCGACAAGCCGGACGCGGACCGGTGCCGGCCCGTCGCCGTCGCCGTCGCCGTCGAGCATCCAGACGTCGGCGAGCCAGGACAGCCCGGTGCTGTCGAGGGCCTCCTCGGCGTCGAGCCAGTCGACCGGACCGGTGAGGTCGTGCCCGAGCAACGAGACGGCGACCCAGGCGTCACCGGCCGGACGGATCCACCCGATGTGCTCACGGTCGTCGGGTCGGCGGTGCGGAATCCAGGAGGCGGGAAGCATCCCGGAACGATAGCGAGCGGCTGGCCGATCCGCCCAGCGGATTCTGAGTCGGACGTCCGGAACCTGTACCCCTGCCGAGCGACGGTGCCGAGAACGACCTTTTGTTCAGTCGACCACGGCCCTGCGTTCCCCAGGCACCTCAGAACGACGGCAACCTCGTTCTCGGCACTTGGTCCACCCGTACCACCCGGGCCCCCGACGACGCGCTCACCCCTGCTGCGGAGTGCCCGTCCCCTCGCGGAACCCCTCGGCGAACCCTTCGCGGTACCCGTCGGCGTACCCGGCCTCGCGAGCGGCCCGCTCGGCATCACCGGGATCGACCGCAGCGGCCCCAGCCGGGCCCGCATCACCGCGCCCCGCGGCGACCCCCCGCGCGTACGCCTCGGCAGAGCCCTCCCGGAACATGTCGGTCTCCGAGTCCCGCACGAGCACGCGGGCCCCCGGCCCGTCCTCGTCGGTCACGAACCGCCCGAGCCCGCGCACCAGCGCCACGGGCCGCCCCGCGGCCTTGCCACGCACCAGCTCGGACGCCGCGGCGATCTGGTCCGCGACGGCCGTCACCGTCACGGACAGCTCGCGCCCGTGCGAGTCGACGCCGCCCCGCAGGTCGTCGAGCGCGACCACCCCGGCGACGCCGATCGCCAGGTCCGTGAGCCCCTCGCGCCACGCGCGCCCGGCCGTGTCGGACACGACGACCCCGACCCGCACCCCGAACCGTCCCGCGAGCGCCGCCCGCAGCGCGCGGGCCGAGGCGTCCGGGTCGACGGGCAGCAGCAGCACGGTGCCCTCGGGGGTGTTGGACGCGTCGACGCCCGCGGCGGCCATGACGAGGCCGAGCCGGTTCTCGACGATCCGCAGCACGCCCCCGGGCGACGGCCGGGTGGCCACGACCCGCACGGTCTCCTCGGTGATGGCCTGCTCGCGGTCGGCGGCAGCGACCACGCGCCCTTCGGCCTTGGACACGACCTTGCTCGTCACGACCACGACGTCGCCGTCGCGCAGCCCGCCCTCCCGGTCGAGCGCGTCCCCCACGATGCGCGCCAGGTCGTCACCGGGCGAGATCTCCCCGATGCCCGACGGCGCCACGACCGTGAAGCGGGTGTCGTCGCCCTCAGCGCGCCCCGCCCTGGGCGACGCCTCCCGCCCGGGGCGAGCTCCGTCGTCGGGCAGCGGGCCCGGCGTGCCCGTCACCGGACGAGCTTCGGCAGGACGTCGCGCGAGAACGTGTCGATCCACTCGCGCTGGTTGCGGCCCACGTTGTGCAGGTAGATGCGGTCGAAGCCCAGGTCGACGAACTTCTGGATGTAGGCACGGTGCACGTCCGGGTCGGACGAGATCACGAGGCGTCCTTCGAAGTCCTCGGGGCGCACGAGCTTGGCCATCTGCTCGAAGTCGAACGGCGAGCGGATGTCCGCCTTGGGGAACTTCATGCCGCCGTTGGGCCACTCCGTCATGGCGTTCGCGAGCGCCTCCTCGTCGGTCTCGGCCCACGACATGTGGAGCTGGAGGACCTTGGGCATGGTCTGGGGGTCACGGCCGGACTCGCGGACGCCGTCGTCGAACTTGCCGAACAGCATCGAGATCTTCTCGAGCGGTGCGCCCACGGTGATGAGGCCGTCGGCGTGCTTGCCCGCGCGCTTGGCCGTGACGGGCCCCGCGGTCGCGACGAGAATCTCGGGAGCGACCTCGGGCATGGTCCACAGCCGAGTGGACTCGTGCTTGTAGAACTGTCCCGAGTGCTTGGTGTCCTTGCCCGCGAGCGACGCGGCGAAGAGCTTCTTGATGATGTCGATGGCCTCGAACATGCGGTTGATGCGCTCGGGGGCCTCGGGCCAGTACTGCGCCGTGACGTGCTCGTTGAGCGCCTCGCCCGAGCCCAGGCCCAGCCAGTGGCGCCCCGGGTACATCGCGGCGAGGGTCGCCGAAGCCTGAGCGACCATCGCGGGGTGCCAGCGGAACGTGGGCGCAGTGACGCCCGGTCCGAGGTCGCCGCGCGTGCGCTCACCGAGGGCCGACAGGACGTTCCACACGAACGCCGAGTGCCCCTGCGCGGGGACCCAGGGCTGGAAGTGGTCAGCGGCCATGACGCCGGAGAAGCCCTTGCTCTCCGCATACTCGGAGAGGGCGATCACCTCGGTCGGGTGGAACTGCTCGAGCATCGCGGCGTAGCCGATCGTCAAGTCCATGGACCGACCTTAGTACGGGCACCCCGCGCCCGAGCGCCGGTATCTGATACTCGCCGCGGGACGGCCACCCGGTCGTGCGGACCGGGCGGCCGTCCTCTCTCAGCCGGGGCTGCGTCAGGTGAACAGCGGCGTGAGCGCGGCGTACTCCTCGACCGATCCGTCGCGCAGGCACACCTCGATGATCTGGCGTCCCAGGGGGTCCAGGTCGTCGGTGAGGAACTGCTGCAGCTCGCTCTTGAAGAAGTCCGTGATGATCCTGGCCCCCTCGTCGTAGGCCTCGACGCCCACCTGGGACTGCATCTCGGGCCGGAGGAACGTCGGGCGGACGAGCTGCCCGTCGATCTTCATCTCCTGGAGCGTGTACCCGAACAAGGGGCACCGCGAGGGAGTCAGCTCCTCGGTGCGGATCTTGCCGCCACCGCGACGCGCGAGGTACTCGCGCGTGAGCCACTCGGCCGCGAAGTCGACCTTGTACGCCCCGATGTGCTGGTTGGGCGTGAGCACGTAGCGGGTCCGGTCCATGTCGACGAGCTGGCGCAGCAGCAGGTTCGCGGCCGCGACCTTGGTGCCGGTCGAGAAGGGCCAGTACGATCCCACGCCCTCGGCGACCATGCCGCCGTGCGCCAGCTTGTCGGTCGCGGTCTTGGACTCGCCGATCGACGGGTTCTTGTCCCCGCGCGGGGCGATGAGCCGCCAGATCCACGCGAGCGACGGCGGCACGATGTGCATCATGCCCATGATCCCGTAGGTCGGGTTGTCGCGGGTGCAGGCCGGCATCCGGGCGCCGAAGGTCCGCACGTCGACCTCCTCGGCCCCCGTGACGTCGGTCAGGAGGTGGCGGGGCACGACCACGCGCGGGTTGGGGCAGCGCTTGCCCGTCGAGTCGAGCGTGTGCTCCCAGGGCAGCACGGTCGCGTCCGGCACGCCGTCGATGTTGAAGAAGACGAGCGGCTGGTCGGGGTGGATGCAGGCCCGCTCGAGGTGCGCGTCCTGGCCGTAGCCCGTGAGGTTGTCGACGCGCACGAACCACCCGTCCTCGGCGTCGGCGACCACGAGCCGCCCGTCGCCGGTCTGCAGGTCGACGTGGCACAGGGTCATGTCGTCGGTCACGGGGTCCAGGGCGCTCGTCTCGCCCAGGTTGATGACGTAGGGCTCGTCGGTCACGACGTTCGTGCCCAGCAGGATGCGCCCGTCCTCCTGGCGGCGGATCTCCTGGCACATCTCGGACTTGCCGCCGCCCGAGGCGCCCTCGTGCATGATCACGGTCTCGTTCTCGTAGGGGGTCGTGACCCGGACCGAGGACGCGTGCGCGGTGACCCACCCCTCCTGCTCGCCGACGTCGAGGAGCACCGAGAACACGCCCTTCTTGGCGCTGGGTCCCGGGTACAGGTTGTAGGCGAAGACCTCGTGCAGCGTCTCGGAGCGGTCGTGGACCACGACCTGGCGGCCCTCGAAGTGGGTGTGCCGGAAGGGCGGGGCGACGTAGAGGATCGAGCGCGGCTCGAACGGGCCCAGCTCGTCGAACGTGACCCAGCCCTGCAGGTCCACGAGGGTCAGGGCGAAGAAGGCCGAGTTGACCGGGCAGATCGCGAGCGACGGGTAGCCGTGCGTGAGGCCGCCGGCCTTGAAGGGCACGACGACGAGGTCCTGGCCCGCGAGCCAGTCGAGGGTCTCGGCCTTGACCGCGTCGAACTCGGCGCCGAACACGTCGCGGTAGCGCGGCTTGTCGGTCGGCAGGTCGTCGGCGATGCGCATGCAGTCCGGGTCACGGCGACGCATGTAGTCCTCGGGATAGTTCACCGCGATGCCGTTCTTGCACCGGACGACCTCGGCCTCGGGGACGAGCGTGCCGAACACGTCGTACTCGACCGTGAACCTCGGCCCACCCTGAGGGCCGAGCGAGAGCTGGTAGAGCTCCTCGCGGGACGAGGGGACGATGATGTTCGCGCACGCGTCCAGGGCGGCCTGGACAGCGGGGGGAAGGACCATGCCTGCGGGGATGCCGGCGGGAAGGGCGCCGGTGTCGCGCACGGCCGCGCTGTCGATCAGTGTCATTGCTACTCCAGGGTCGGGCCTCGCACGAAGGCGGCGGAGAGACAGGGCACACCCACGCGCACCCATGTCTTTGCTTGAAGGTTACGAGTAGATGACCTTGTGAACCAGGGACCTTGGCCCTTCCCGCACCCGTCAGAGGTCACCTCCGCTATCGTCGCCGGGTGATCACGCCCTCCGCAGGACAGCGGCCCCTCGACGTGCGCGCACTCGTGGAACCCGTGGACCGCTCCGCAGTCCTCGCGGACCCCTCCCACGGACCCGCTCGCCGCTCGACCGCGGTCGTGGTGGTCGGGACCCTCCTCGGAGCAGTGCTGGGCGCCTTCGCGCTCTCGCTCGTGGCGGTCACGATCGGCCTCGTCCTCACCCTGATCACGCAGTGGGTGTACAGCGCCCTGGACGTGACCCCCTCCTTCGCCCTCGTCCCGTGGCTCACCGTGCCCGTGGCCGTGGGCATCTGCGCGTTCCTCGTCGTGGGCGTGCGCCGAGGCACCGCGCGACGGCGCGAGCGTTCCTTCCGGCTGAGCCGCTTCGCCGCGGCGAACGGGCTCGACTTCACGCCCGAGACCAGGGACCTGGACCAGCCCGGCTCGATCTTCCGGATCGGGGTCGGCGGGGTCGTCCGGGACGTCCTGCGCACGCGGGGCCCGCACCCGGTGGAGATCGGCAGCTACACGTCCCAGGAGAACAGCACGCGCGGCGGGAGCCACTCGTGGGACTACCTGGCGTTCCCGCTGGACCGCACCCACCCGCACTCGTCCTCGAGCGACGGCGCACCCGAGGCGCGCGCGGGACCGTGGCCCCGCGCCGCCCGCTGCGCTCGCTCGACCTCTCGCTCGGGAGCGGGCTCGACGACCGCGTCCGCGTCCTCGGCCCCCGCGCCGCGCAGGACGTCGCCCGGCAGATCCTGTCCGTCGAGGTCGTCATGCCCCTGCTCGGTGCGCCCGTCTCGGCCGAGATCGTCGAGGACCGCTTCTACGTGTACAGCCGGAGCCCCCTGGTCACCCTCGACCCCACGACGTGGGAGTGGGTCCTGCGACTGGTCGCGACGCTCTCGAGCGCCCTGCGCGACGGGGACGCACGGAGTCACCGAGGCGACGCACGAGCCTCCGGGCCCCCTGCCGTCTCCGCGCCGGGGCGACGACCGCTGGGTGGTGCGGACCCTGCTGCTGTACCCGGTCGCGGCGACCGTCGCGATCCTCGTGGCGGCACTGCTCGCCCGCGGCTGAACCGGCCGCACGCGAGGCGCCACGGGCCTGGGGCGTACCAGGGCGTACCGGGCGCCGAGATGCCGTCGGCCCATGCCGCCGGATCTGGGAGAATGTCGACCATGAGTTCACCCGCCGAGGGCACCACGCCCGCACCCGCCTCCCCGACCGCCGCTGCACCCGCCCCCGTCGAGGGCACCGAGGTAGTCCGTGCCGTGGTCGGAGAGGTACCGGACAAGGTGAGCCTCGACGGCCTCGAGGCCAAGTTCGACGCCGCCTGGAAGGAACAGGGCACCTACGCGTTCGACCGCTCCAAGACCCGCGAGCAGGTCTACTCGATCGACACCCCGCCGCCCACGGTCTCGGGCTCGCTGCACGTGGGCCACGTGTTCTCCTACACGCACACCGACGTCGTCGCCCGCTTCCAGCGCATGCGCGGCCGCGAGGTCTTCTACCCCATGGGCTGGGACGACAACGGCCTGCCGACCGAGCGCCGCGTGCAGAACTACTACGGCGTGCGCTGCGACCCGTCGCTGCCCTACGTCGAGGGCTTCGAGCCCCCGCTCCAGGGCGCCGAGGGCAAGAGCGTCAAGGCCGCGGACCAGGTCCCGGTCTCGCGCCGCAACTTCGTCGAGCTGTGCGAGCGCCTGACGGCCGAGGACGAGGTCCAGTTCGAGGAGCTGTGGCGACGGCTCGGCCTGTCGGTCGACTGGTCGCACCACTACCAGACCATCGGCGTCCCGGCCCGCATCGTCGCGCAGAAGGCGTTCCTGCGGAACCTCTCGCGCGGCGAGGCGTACCAGTCCGAGGCCCCGGGCCTGTGGGACGTCACGTTCCAGACGGCCGTCGCGCAGGCCGAGCTCGAGGCGCGCGACTACCCCGGCCACTTCCACAAGGTCGCGTTCCACGCCCCGGCGGCGAGAAGGTCTACATCGAGACCACGCGCCCCGAGCTGCTCGCGGCCTGCGTCGCGCTCATCGCGCACCCCGACGACGAGCGCTACCAGGGCCTGTTCGGCACCACGGTCACGTCCCCCCTGTTCGACGTCGAGGTGCCCGTGCTGGCACACCCCGCCGCGCAGATGGACAAGGGCGCGGGCATCGCGATGTGCTGCACGTTCGGCGACCTGACCGACGTCCAGTGGTGGCGCGAGCTGCAGCTCCCCACGCGCTCGATCATCAACCGCGACGGCCGCATCACGCGCGAGACGCCGGCGTGGCTGACGTCCGAGCGCGCGGTCGCGCTGTTCGAGGAGATCGCGGGCAAGACGACGTTCTCGGCCCGCACGGCCGTCGTCGACGCGCTGCGCGAGGCCGGCGACCTGGACGGCGAGCCCGTCGCGACCCAGCGCAAGGCGAACTTCTTCGAGAAGGGCGACAAGCCCCTCGAGATCGTCACCTCGCGCCAGTGGTACATCCGCAACGGCGGCCGTGACGTGGCGCTGCGCGAGGAGCTGCTCGAGCGGGGCCGCGAGCTCAGGTTCCACCCCGAGTTCATGCAGGTGCGCTACGAGAACTGGGTCGGTGGCCTCAACGGCGACTGGCTCGTCTCGCGTCAGCGCTTCTTCGGTGTCGCGATCCCGCTGTGGTACCCCGTCCTGGAGTCGGGCGAGACGGACTACGAGCACCCGATCGTCCCCGACGAGGCGATCCTGCCGGTCGACCCGTCCTCGGACGTCCCGGCCGGCTACACGGCCGACCAGCGTGGCGTGCCCGGCGGGTTCGTGGGCGAGCCCGACGTCATGGACACCTGGGCCACGTCGTCCCTGACCCCGCAGATCGCGGGCGGCTGGGAGTCCGACCCGGACCTGTTCGAGCGCGTCTTCCCCATGGACCTGCGTCCCCAGGGCCAGGACATCATCCGCACGTGGCTCTTCTCGACGGTGGTCCGCTCGCACCTCGAGCACGGCTCGCTGCCGTGGACCAACGCCGCGATCTCGGGCTGGATCCTGGACCCGGACCGCAAGAAGATGTCGAAGTCCAAGGGCAACGTCGTGACGCCCCTGGGCCTGCTCGAGGAGCACGGCTCCGACGCGGTCCGCTACTGGGCCGCCTCGGCGCGCCTGGGGACGGACGCGGCGTTCGAGGTCGGCCAGATGAAGATCGGCCGCCGCCTCGCGATCAAGGTCCTCAACGCGTCCAAGTTCGCGCTCTCGTTCGGCGGCGACGAGATCACGCTCGACCCGGCCCTCGTGACCGAGGAGATCGACCGGTCGATGCTCGCGAGCCTCCTCGAGGTGGTCGCCCGCGCGACCGACGCTCTCGAGGAGTACGACCACACGCGCGCCCTGGAGCTCTCGGAGACGTTCTTCTGGACGTTCTGCGACGACTACCTCGAGCTCGTCAAGGACCGCGCGTACGGCGCAGGCGCCGGGCCCGACGACGTCACGCCCGAGACGCAGTCGGCTCGCGTCGCGCTCGCCCTGGCTCTCGACACGCTGCTGCGCCTGTTCGCGCCGTACCTGCCGTTCGCGACCGAAGAGGTGTGGTCGTGGTGGCGCAAGGGCTCGGTGCACCGCGCGCCGTGGCCCACGACGGCCGAGCTCCTTCCCGCGACCAGGGGCGGCGTCCCCGTCGTCCTCGTGGGCGCCGGGCACGCGCTGGCCGCGCTGCGCAAGGTCAAGTCGGAGGCCAAGGTCTCGATGCGCACCCCGATCCTCGCCGTGACGCTGGCCGTCCCCGCGGAGCTCGTCGCGTCGGTCCGGGCGGCCGAGACGGACATCCGCGGCGCCGGTCGCGTGACCGGGTCGTTCGACGTCGTCGAGGCCGCCGAGGGCCAGGGCGACCCGGCCGTCCAGGGCGGCATCGTCGTCGTGCACTCCGAGCTGGGTGAGCCCGAGGTCCGCAACCGCGGCTGACGCTCCCCCCGCTCCACGACGCAGGGCCCCGACCGCGCGTGCGGTCGGGGCCCTGCGTCGTCCTCGGAGCGCGGTCAGACGATCTCGCCGCGCAGCCTCACGTTGTCGCCGGACATGGTCGCGGCGACCTCGTTGGGCGTCCCGTCGTCGTTCCAGCGGAGGGTGGCTCCGACCCCTTCGATGAGCTCGACCGTGCCGTCCGGCGAGAAGGTCAGCCCGGCGTCCTGGCCGATCGCCGCTCGCACCAGGGCCACGGTCGCGGGCAGCTCCTCGACACCCTCGCTCACGCCCAGGTCCGTGATGTCCGACCGGGACAGACCGATGTGCATCGGGGCCGGACCGATCCACAGGGTGCGCCCGTCGAGCTCGGTGTCCTGGCCGTACTCGTCGGCCAGGATGAGCTCCTTGACCTGCCCGCGGGCGAGCACCGCGACCACGTCCTCGACCGACGTCACCGCGGCGGCCTCGCGGCCCTGCTCCTGGCGGAACTCGGCCAGCACGGACTCGCGGCGCCGCTCACGGAACTTCTCGAGCGCCTCGGCGATCTTGGCCTCGAACGCCGCCTCGTTGATGCCGGGACCGCGACCGCCGCCCGCGACCTCGACCACGAGCTCGTCGGTCGCCTTGTTGAGGGCAGCACGCACGAGAGGGACCGCCCGGACGTCGCCCGTGATGAGGATCAGCTCGGGGCGGTGCTCGAGGACCTGCCGGTCGAGCTCGGCCGCGACGGCCTCGGCGTTGCGGTCCCACGAGTCCTCGGCGCGCGTCTCGATCCGCTTGTGGGAGAGCCCTCCGGTGCGGACCTTGTTGATGACGTCGTGCCCGCCCTCGACGGACTCGGCGTCGCCGTAGGGCAGGTGCCCCCCGGCGACCGACCAGGTGATGTCCGCCCCCTGGCGGTCCACGACGACACGGACGTAGTCCACGGACTCGTCGGCCGCCCGGGCGGCCTGCAGCAGCGCGGGGACGGGGCCCCAGAGCCCCTTGGTGACCGCGGGCGGGTCCTTCAGCACACGGTCGACGAGGACCCCCTCCTCGTCGGCGATGAGGACGCGGCCGTGCGGTCCGGGCATCCTCGTGGGCAGGGTGACGGACTCCTCGAGCTCGTCGATGATGCTTGCCGGCGCGCCCGCGTTCGCGAGGGCCCGGCGCACGCCCTTCCACCGGTTCTCGACCTCGCGATCACCCGCCTCGTTGGAACGCGTCGCGTCGAGGTAGACGGTCGCGAAGGGGCCGGGGTGGCCGAGCAGGGGCTTGAGCCAGTCGATCTTCATGCAGGCACCTCTAGACATCCATCGTCGGAGGGACGGTCGGAGGCCGACCGCCCCGATGTCCTCACCAGCCTGCTGCACGGGCACGGCGACCGCCACCGGGGGCGCTGTCCGGTCCCCTGCACCCCGGAAGGTGGCGCGGGTGCGCCCCGAGCGACGCGCGCCCGGCAGTCCACCGCCTCCGACGCCGTGACTCAGGCTCCGGCAGCCGGGCCTCAGGAGTATGTGTCGAGCACGGGGGCCTCGCCCTGGTGCGCCTCGGCGATGCTGCGGTGGTGGCGGATGACCTCGCTCACGATGAACTCGCGGAACTGCTCGGCGAACGCCGGGTCGAGCCCCGAGGCCTCGGCGATGCCGGTCAGACGGTCGATCTGCTGCTGGTCCCTCGTGGGGTCCGCGGGCGGGAGCCCACCCTGGGCCTTGAGCTCGCCCACGCGGCGGGTGAACTTGAAGCGCTCGGCGAGGAGGTGGACCAGCGCAGCGTCGATGTTGTCGATGCTCTGGCGGAGGGTGAGGATCTCGGGGGGCACGGGCGGCACCTGCGTGCCGTCGGCGTGGGGCTCGGTCATCCGTCGATCCTAGGCACCTGCGAGCCCGCCGGAGCACGGCCGGAAGAACATGAGACGCCGAGTACACAGTAAAGTCGGTCCTTGCCCCACCACTCACCGGAGAGTAGACATGACCGAATTCGCGTCGCCGAGCCTCGTCGAGGTACCGGCCACCAGCAGCATCAGCACCCTTCTCACCGACCGCGCGGAGCGGTCCGGTGACGACGCGGTGATCGAGCGACGCCTCACGCAGGGCGGCCCCTGGCAGCCCGTCACGGCCCGCGCGTTCGACGACGAGGTGATCGCGGTCGCCCGAGGCCTGGTCGCACGCGGTGTCGCCGCGGGAGACCGCGTCGCGATCATGTCGCGCACCCGCTACGAGTGGACGCTGCTCGACTTCGCGATCTGGGCCGCAGGCGCCGTCCCCATCCCGGTCTACGAGACGTCGTCGGCCGATCAGGTCGAGTGGATCCTGTCGGACTCCGAGGTGAGCCTCGTCGTCGTCGAGACGCCCGCGCACGCGCAGGTCGTGGCGGGCGTCCGCGAGCGGCTCCCCCTCCTCCGGGACGTCCTGGTGCTCGACGACGGCGCGGTCGCCGACCTGCAGGCTTCCGGATCCGCGGTCGAGCGCACCGAGATCGACGCGCGCCGCGCGGCCACGGGCCGCGACGACCTCGCGACCATCATCTACACCTCAGGGGCCACGGGACGCCCCAAGGGCGTCGAGCTCACCCACCTGAACTTCGTGCACCTCGCCCGCAACGGGGTCCAGGGGCTCGGCGAGATCGTCGCGACGCCCGACGCCCGCACCCTCCTGTTCCTGCCCGCTCGCGCACGTGTTCGCGCGCTTCATCCAGATCGTGTGCATCGCGTCACCCACAGCGGTCCTCGCGCACTCGGCGGACATCAAGCAGCTCGTGCCGGACCTGGGCACGTACAAGCCGACGTTCCTCCTCGCCGTCCCCCGGGTGTTCGAGAAGGTCTACAACGCGGCCGAGCAGAAGGCCGGCGCCGGCGCCAAGCGCCGCATCTTCCACTGGGCCGCGAAGGTCGCGATCACCTACTCGCGCGCCCTGGACAAGCCGTCGGGCCCCTCGCTCGTGCTCAAGGCCCAGCACGCGGTGGCCGACCGTCTCGTGTTCGCCACGATGCGTGCCGCGCTCGGCGGCGACCTCACGCACTCGATCTCCGGCGGGGCACCGCTCGGCGAACGCCTGGGCCACTTCTTCCGCGGCGTCGGCCTGACGATCCTCGAGGGCTACGGCCTGACCGAGACCACAGCGCCGACCGCGGTGAACCTGCCGGGCCTGGTCAAGGTCGGCACGGTGGGCCCGGCGTTCCCCGGCACGACCATCAAGGTCGACCCCGACGGCGAGCTGCTCGTCCGGGGAGACCACGTGTTCCGCGGGTACCACAACCAGCCCGACCTGACGGCGGAGGTGCTCCAGGACGGGTGGTTCCGCACGGGCGACCTCGCCTCGATCGACACGGACGGATATCTGCGGATCACCGGCCGCAAGAAGGAGATCATCGTGACCGCGGGCGGCAAGAACGTCGCCCCGGCCCAGCTCGAGGACCGCCTGCGCGCACACCCCCTCGTGAGCCAGGTCGTCGTGGTCGGCGACCAGCGTCCGTTCATCGGCGCCCTGGTCACGATCGACCCCGAGATGCTCCCGGGCTGGCTCTCGACGCACGGCCTGCCGCCCATGGACGTCGTGACGGCCGCCGCCGACCCCACGGTCCTCGCGGCCCTGGACCGTGCTGTGACCCGCGCCAACGAGGCCGTCTCGCGGGCCGAGTCGATCCGCAAGATCCAGGTGCTGACGACCGACTTCACCGAGCACAACGGGTACCTGACTCCGTCGCTCAAGGTCAAGCGTGGCCTGGTCCTCAAGGACTTCGCGACCACGATCGACGACCTCTACGGGGCTCAGGTGTCGCGTCGAGTCCTGACCGCCCGCTGCTCCTGATGCTGCACGACGAAGGGCCCGGACCTCACGGTCCGGGCCCTTCGTCGTGCGTCGGAGTGAGGCGTAGGCGCTGCGCTCGCGCGGAGCGCGCTTGATCGCCGTGCGCGGGATCAGCGTGGGGTTCACGTTGTCGAGCACGGCCTCGCGCGTGATGACCACGCGCTCGACGTCGTCACGGCTCGGGACGTCGAACATGACCTGCTGGAGGACCTCTTCCAGGATCGCGCGCAGCCCGCGGGCGCCGGTCCCCCGCAGGAGCGCCTGGTCCGCGATGGCAGCGATCGCGTCGTCCTCGAACTCGAGCTCGACGCCGTCGATCTGGAACATGCGCTGGTACTGCTTGACCAGGGCGTTGCGCGGTTCGGTCAGGATGCGGACCAGGGCGTCGGTGTCGAGCTTGGCGACCGACGTGATGATGGGCAGGCGACCGATGAACTCCGGGATGAGCCCGTACTTCTGCAGGTCCTCGGGGCGGACCTCGGCGAAGAGGTCGGCTTCCTCGTGCGTGTCCATGGGGGCGCCGAACCCGACACCGCGCTTGCGCGAGCGGGTCGCGACGATCTCGTCGAGCCCGGCGAACGCGCCGGCCACGATGAACAGGACGTTCGTCGTGTCGATCTGGATGAACTCCTGGTGCGGGTGCTTGCGCCCGCCCTGGGGAGGCACCGAGGCCGTGGTGCCCTCGATGATCTTCAGCAGGGCCTGCTGGACCCCCTCGCCCGACACGTCACGGGTGATCGACGGGTTCTCCGACTTGCGGGCGACCTTGTCGACCTCGTCGATGTAGATGATGCCCGTCTCGGCCTTCTTGACGTCGTAGTCGGCGGCCTGGATGAGCTTGAGGAGGATGTTCTCCACGTCCTCGCCGACGTACCCGGCCTCGGTGAGCGCCGTGGCGTCGGCGATCGCGAAGGGCACGTTGAGCATCTTGGCGAGCGTCTGGGCGAGGTAGGTCTTCCCGGTTCCCGTAGGGCCGATCAGCAGGATGTTGGACTTGGCGATCTCCACCTGGGAGTCGTCCGACGGTCGGGCCGTCTCGCCTGCCTGGATCCGCTTGTAGTGGTTGTACACGGCGACGGCGAGCGCTCGCTTGGCGGCGTCCTGGCCGATGATGTACTGCTCGAGGAAGTCGAAGATCTCGCGCGGCTTGGGGAGCTCCACGAGCCCCAGCTCGGCCGCTTCCGACAGCTCTTCCTCGATGATCTCGTTGCAGAGCTCGATGCACTCGTCGCAGATGTACACCCCGGGACCCGCGATGAGCTTCTTGACCTGCTTCTGGGACTTACCGCAGAAGGAACACTTCAGCAGGTCCGCACCATCTCCGATCCGAGCCACTACGAGCCTCCTAGCCTCGGTCTTGCTGCTCCGCCGGCGTCGATGACCCGGCGGTCCGGACGGCACCTGCCGACCTACACCCCATTGCACACCACCGGGGGCCCGTTGTCAGCCGGGCACCCCGGTGGGTCGGGAGGAAATGTCCCGATCAGGGCTTGTTCTGGATGACCGGCTTGCGGCTCTCCAGGACCTGGTCGACCAGGCCGTACTCCAGGGCCTGCTTGGCCGTGAGGATCTTGTCGCGCTCGATGTCCTCGCGGACCTGCTCGACGTCGCGACCCGAGTGCATGGCCAGCGTGTCCTCGAGCCACTCGCGCATGCGGATGAGCTCGTTCGCGTGGATCTCGATGTCCGAGGCCTGCGCGTAGCCGCCGCCCTCCATCGCGGGCTGGTGGATCAGCACACGGGCGTTGGGGAGCGCGAGGCGCTTGCCGGGCTGGCCCGCCGCGAGGAGCACGGCCGCGGCCGAGGCCGCCTGCCCCAGGCACACGGTCTGGATCTGCGGCTTGATGTACTGCATGGTGTCGTACAGCGCCGTCATGGCCGTGAACGAGCCACCGGGTGAGTTGATGTAGAGGATGATGTCGCGGTCGGGGTCCTGGCTCTCCAGGACCAGGAGCTGGGCCATGACGTCGTCGGCCGAGGCGTCGTCGACCTGGACACCCAGGAAGATGATGCGGTCCTCGAACAGCTTGGTGTAGGGGTCCTGGCGCTTGAAGCCGTAGGCCGTGCGCTCCTCGAACTGCGGGAGCACGTAGCGCGAGGACGGTGCGCCGTGCGGGAGCGCGATGCCGCCGCCTGCGCCGGCGCCCGCGAGGCGCTGAGCGGTCGAGATGTACTGCGATTCCTGGCTGGCTGAGTAGCTCAAGGTGTCTCCTCGGGTGGGGTCGTGGACGTGTGGGCGGGCTGTCGCGAGCTCAGCTGCTCGTCGTGCCGCCGCCACCCGTGACCGACGAAGCGTTCGTCACGACGTGGTCGATGAAGCCGTACTCGAGGGCCTCGGGAGCCGTGAACCAGCTGTCGCGGTCGTTGTCCTTGAGGATCTTCTCGAGGGGCTGGCCGGTCTGCTCGGCCGTCAGCTCGGCGAGGACCTTCTTCATGTGCATGATGAGCTGCGCGTTGATGCGGACGTCCGTCGCCGTGCCGCCGATGCCGCCCGAGGGCTGGTGCATCATGACGCGGGCGTGGGGGGTCGCGTAGCGCTTGCCCTTGGTGCCCGAGGAGAGCAGGAACTGCCCCATCGAGGCCGCCATGCCCATCGCGATGGTCGCGACGTCGGGCTGGATGTACTGCATGGTGTCGTAGATGGCCATGCCGGCCGTGATCGACCCGCCGGGCGAGTTGATGTAGAGCCAGATGTCCTTCTCAGGGTCCTCGGCCGCGAGCAGCATCATCTGGGCGCAGATGGCGTTCGCGTTCTCGTCGCGCACCTCCGAGCCCAGCCAGATGATGCGCTCCTTGAGCAGCCGGTTGTAGATGGAGTCGTTCAGGCCGAGTCCCGGCCCCTCGGCTCGTGCCACCGGAAACTGATCGCTCACGTCCATCTCCTTCGTCGTTCCCTCGTCGCTCGCGACGCTCGAACGTCGCGGCTGGTCGGTTCGTCCGTCGTCGACGGAGTCACCGTTGCTGTGACCCTAACGCGGGCAGGGAGCGGAAACCGTCCCGATATCCGGGGTTTTCGCTGTCGGCGCAGGAAGGGCGCCCCCGGTGCCCGACGGCGCCGCTCACCGGGCCCCGATCATGCGTCCCGGGTGTCGCTCGGGGCTCCGCCAGGGTTCCGCGGCCAGAACGCCCACGCAGCGTTGAGCACGCAGAGCACGGCGAAGAACCAGCCCCGCGCAGGGCTGTCGAAGTACGTGAACATCGCGACGGAGACCCCACCGATGATGGGGATGGCGAGGATCTGCCACGTGAGGAACCACCAGGGCTTGCGGCGACGAGCACCCTCGAGGTCCAGCCCGGCGGCGCCGAGTCTCCTCGCGAGCGGATCGTCCGCCCCGGTCGCGCTGTCCGCCATGGCCGATCGGAGGAACGACCGGGGGTGCTCCACGACAGCACCTGGCAGCTCGTCGAGCCGGACCCGACCGCGCAGGGCCGCTAGCACCTCGGCCGGGAGCGCCAGGATCGCGGCGAGCTGGTCCAGAGGGTCAGCGGGGTCCTTCGTGGCAAGGAGCTGCCGCAAGGCCTCGGCTCGCGCCTCGTCGAGCCCGAGCGCGGAAGCGACCGCGTCGGGGTCGCTCGGCTCGACCATGATCTCGTCGAGCACGACGTCGGCGATCGACTCGTCGTCGCCTTCGCCGTCAGGCCGCGTCGGGTCGAGCGCCACCCACCCCGGCCCGAACTCGTGCCCGACGACGGCCTTGCCCGCCACCACGAGAAACCCGGACCACCCGCCGTTGACCCACAGGTGGAGCACCGGCCCCTTGGTCGGCCAGAACGCGACCCGGGACACGTCCTCGGTGGACTCCAACCCGGTCACGATCGTGGTCGCGCGGGTCGTTCCGCTCGCTGGGACCGTCGCGAACCGCACCGGGATCCGCGCGGTGTGCGCGAGCATGGCTGACTCGTGCGGTGGGAAGTCGGCCACGACCACGTCCCGGTACTCGAGGCCGACCGACAGCATCCCTGCGCTGTCCGGGAACGGCCCCTCGTCGAACGAGAGGACCGTACCGACCCGGACGTCGCCGAACGCCGCCTCGAGGGTCCGGTGGAGCCACGGGGTCCCGGAGGTGGCGACCAGCGCCCACCCCGTCTCCGGGTCCGACAGGAGCCAATCCTCGTCGCGGTCGGCGCCGACCGCGGCGCCGGCAGGTGCGCGTCGGACCGCGACGGGCCGAGGGCCGTCCTTCGCGGAGGCCGCCAGGAACTTCGCGACGACCCAGTCGGAGGCCCCGACGTGCCGTCCCTCGATCGTCGCACCGACGATCCCTGCGCCGCGCAGGACGTCCGCGAGCCGCAGACGGGCGACCTCCGCGTCCTCCCCGGACGGGACACGGACCGACGCGAAGCACAGCTCGAGAGACGGTTGGCGGCGCGGCATGGAGGGCTCCCCCGGAGAGCGGCCGCGAACGGCCGAAGGACGATGACGGATCGTGCCCGCCATGACGTTCCTGCGAGGCCTCGATCGCGGCAATCTACCGCCCGGCGGTGACATCCGGAAGGGCCGACCGCCCGTCGGCGCGCCGGTACGACGAAGGCCCCCACCTCCGTGCGGAGGTGGGGGCCTTCTCGGGCAGCTCGGTGAGCCGCTCCTCGGGGAGGATCAGGCCTTGTCGGCCGCTGCCTCGTCCTCGGAGACGACCTCGATGCCCTCTTCGTCGGTGATGCCGGTGACGTCCTCGCCCGCGGCGGCGGCCGCGGCGTCAGCAGCAGCGTCCTCCTCGTCCGAGCCGATGAACTCGCTCAGGTCCACGACGTTGCCCTCGGAGTCCTTGACCTCGACCTGGCGCAGCGCCACGGCGAGCGACTTGGAGCGTGCGACCTCGCCGACCATGGCGGGGATCTGACCGCCCTGGTCGAGCGACTGGATGAACTCGTTCGGGTCCATGCCGTACTGGCGCGAGGCGTTGACGAGGTAGTCCAGGAGCTCGTTCTGGGCGACCTTGATCTTCAGCTGCTCGGCGAGCGTGTCGAGGAGGATCTGGTTCTTGAGCGCGTTGGTCGCGTCGACCACGACCTCGGCACGGTGCTCGTCGTCCTCGAGACGCCCCTCGGACTCGAGGTGACGGTGCACCTCGGCCTCGACAGCGCCCTGGGGCACGGGGATCTCGGTGTTCTCGACGAGGTACTTGACGAGGGCGTCGCGCGCCTCGACGGCCTGGTTCGAGGTCTTGATGCTCGCGACCTGCTCGCGCAGGTCTGCCTTGAGCTCCTCGATCGTGTCGAACTCGGAGGCGAGCTCGGCGAACTCGTCGTCGGCCTCGGGAAGGTCGCGCTGCTTGACCGAGGTGGCCGTGACGGTGACCTCGGACTCCTTGCCCTCGTGGTCGCCACCCGCGAGCGGCGCCTTGAAGGTCGTGGTCTCGCCGGCCGAGAGGCCCGTGAGCGCCTCGTCGAGGCCCTCGAGCATGTTGCCCGAGCCGATCTGGTAGCTGATGCCGGAGACCGAGTCGATCTCCTCGTCGCCGATGACGGCCTTGAGGTCGATGACGACGAAGTCGCCCTCGGCCGCGGGACGGTCGACGCCGACCAGCGTGCCGAAACGCTCGCGCAGCGCGTCGAGGCGCTCAGCGACGTCCTCGTCCGAGACCTCGGCGGCCTCGACCGTGAGCTGCACGGAGTCGAGCGCGGGGATCTCGATCTCCGGGCGGACCTCGACCGTGGCCGTGAAGTGCAGCGAGCCCTCGGCGTCGAGCGGCACCTCGGTGACCTCGACGTCGGGCTGGCCGAGCGGGCGGATGCCCGTCTCGTTGACGGCCTGGCGGTAGAAGCCGGAGAGGCCGTCGTTGATGGCGTGCTCGAGCACGGCAGCACGACCGACGCGCTGGTCGATGATGCGCGCGGGGATCTTGCCCTTGCGGAAACCGGGGACGTTCACCTGCTCCGCGATGTGCTTGTAGGCGTGGTCGATGCTCGGCTTGAGCTCGTCGTACTCCACCTCGACGGTCAACTTGACCTTGGTGGGGTCCAGGGTCTCGACGGCGCTCTTCACTTCGATGATCTCCAACTGATCGGGGAGCCGACGTGCGGCAACGGGGTGCGTGCATGTCCCGCCGGTTGCAGCGGGACCTGTTCGAACGTTCATCGATCGGGGCAGGCGCTGGCGCCTGGTCGATCGCGTCGCCTCGAGCGGTGCGGGCAGGAGCCTCGAAGGGCTCCGACCGGAAGGGCGCACGGACAACCCGTCCATGGTACGTCACGCCTCGTGGGCATCGGTTCGCCGAGAACGACGGCGAGGGCCCCCGTCCATCGAACGGACGGAGGCCCTCACGCTCGTCGGGGTGACAGGATTTGAACCTGCGACCTTCCGCTCCCAAAGCGGACGCGCTACCAACCTGCGCCACACCCCGCCGACGTCACCAAGAGCCCGACGACCTTTCACGGGCCGTCGAGGGCGACGAGCTCTCGGCAAGTGTACGGGGTCGCCGTGGTAGAAATGCGCCACCGAGACGACCCGAGAGGCACTTCCGTGACGCATCCCGACACCCCACGGTCCACCGTGCTCCGCAGGGTGCCCGAGGTCCGGCTGCGCGGCCAGGACCTGACGTCCGGTTTCCTCGTCTTCGGCACGGGACGGCTCGACGAGTCGTTCGCCCGGGGCGGCGCAGCCCATCTCGTCGAGCACCTCGTGATGCGCAGGCTCGGCCCTACGGACGTGGAGACCAACGGGACGACCGCTCCGCACCACCTGTCGTTCGAGGTGCACGGTGGACCCGACGTCGTGAAGGACGTCTTGGAGCGGATCGCCGTCGCGATCCGCTCGCTCGAGTCGCTCACGGACGAGGAGGTCCTGGCCGAGAAGCGGATCATCGACCACGAGCTCCGCTCCTGGAGCCCGCACCCGTCGCTGCTCGCGGTCCGCGAGCGCCTCGGCGTCCGGAGCGAGGGGCTGGGTGCGATCGACCCGCCGAGCCGCTGCTTCCTGACCGTGAGCGAGGTCCTGCGGTTCGCGCGGCGGCACCTGGTGCGGGAGAACGCCGTGCTCGTCCTCACCGGCCCGGCCCCCGACGACATCGACCTCACGCAGCTCCCGTCGGCGGAGCACCCTGCGGCGCCGCGCGGTCCCGCCACGCTGCTGCCCCTCGTCACTCCCGGGTTCGTGCGGCGTCAGGGCGCCCCGCTCAGCGTGTCGTTCCTCACCTCGCGGTCGGACCCGCGCCACGCGGTCGGCGTCAACGTCCTCGACGTCGTGCTGCACGAGCAGGTCCGCACCCGGGACCAGCTCGCCTACACGGCGGAGGTCGACACCCAGGACATCGACACGGTCAGCACACAGGTCTCGTTCACCTGCGACGCGATCGACGACGACGCAGCGCACGCCGCGCTCCTCGTGGTCCGCGTGCTGCGGCAGGTGGCAGCCGAGGGCGTTCCCGAGGACGTCCTCGAGCGGGGACGCCGTCGGGCGCTCGCCCTCCTCGACCACCCGGGCTGGTTGGTCGCCCGCGCCCACGAGGATGCCGCACGAGCGCTGCTCGGACGCACCGTCGTCCCGGTCGCCGAGGAACGAGCGCACGTCGCCGCGACCTCTGCGGCCGACGTGCGGGGATGGCTGGCGGACGCTCTTCCCACCCTGCTGGTCGTGCTCGCGGACGAGACCGACCAGCGGTTCGAGCCCCAGCTCGCCTCGTTGGGCCTGGTTCTCGCGGACCCATCGCCCCCGCCGTTGCACGGCCGGGCCTTTCGACCGAAGCCCTTCCGGGGCATACCGCGCGGAGCGCGGCTCGTGCTCTCGCAGGACGCGATCGGGGTCGTGGGTCCGGACCTGAGCGTCAACGTCCGGGACGAGGACCTCGTGGGGCTCGAGGACACCAGCGGCGGGTTCCTGGTCGTCGGTGTGGACGGCACGACGATCCCTGTGATCACCGGCGACTGGTGGGGTGCGGGCAGCGCGCTCACGAGCTATCTCGAACGGTCGCCACACGCGCTGCGCATACCGGACTCCGCGACCTGTCCGTGCCCACGCACGGATCGGTGACCCGAGGACCGCCGGACATTTGCTAAGGTAGCGCCGCAGACCTCGCCACCACCGGCGGGTCCTTCTGCGCGGATGTAGCTCAATGGTAGAGCCTCAGTCTTCCAAACTGATCACGCGGGTTCGATTCCCGTCATCCGCTCCGCACCACGACGGCGGCCCTGGATCCCAGGGCCGCCGTCGTCGTCTTCACGGCGGACCAGCGGGCGGTGCGGGGAAGCAAAGAGCGCCCGCCGACGTTGGCACGTGCGTGCGACATCCCACAGACGAGCCGGGCCGCGTCTCGGACCCACCTCCCTCCTCGGCCCCACCACGGCCGGTCCCGGTCGGGGATGAGACACCGTTGCAGCGCGGTGCTGGGGCCGATAGCCTCGGGCCAGGCACCACGACTCCGCAGAGCACCACGCCGACCTTGGCGCTGGCCGCGACTGCGGGCGAGGACGACACAGGACGAGGAGAGCGATCATGACCACGCGTCACGCCGGCTCCTCCCCCGCGGTGAGCACCCCCGCGCGCGCCCTGTCCTGTTGTCCGTGCCCCACCTGTCGCTAGAGCGTCCCCTTCCCGCGGGCGACGCTCCACCCGACGACAGGCCCGTGGCGCGCCTCCTGCCCCGCTGCAGCCCGTGCCACCCCAGGCAGCTCCCGCTGATCCCCCACGGTCCCGGCTCTCGCCGCGGGCCACCAACGATGAAGAGGAAGTCATGGCACGCATCTACGACGACGTCACGAAGCTCGTCGGCAACACGCCCCTCGTCCGCCTGAACAAGCTCACCGAGGGCGTCGGCGCCACGGTCGTGGGCAAGCTGGAGTTCTACAACCCCGCGAACTCGGTCAAGGACCGCATCGGCGTCGCGATCATCGACGCGGCCGAGGCGTCGGGCGAGCTCAAGCCGGGCGGCACCGTCGTCGAGGCGACCTCGGGCAACACGGGCATCGCCCTGGCCATGGTCGGTGCGGCACGCGGCTACGACATCGTCCTGACGATGCCCG
The DNA here is from genome assembly GCA_963782165.1 of uncultured Actinomycetota bacterium. Classification (GTDB taxonomy): domain Bacteria; phylum Actinomycetota; class Actinomycetes; order Actinomycetales; family Cellulomonadaceae; genus Oerskovia. The sequence goes on along the minus strand of CAWAIO010000006.1, from coordinate 1,552,692 downwards.
AGACCATGTCCAAGGAGCGCCGCGCGCTGCTGCGCGCGTTCGGCGCCGAGCTCATCCTCACGCCGGGTTCCGAGGGCATGAAGGGTGCGGTCAACAAGGCCGACGAGATCGTGGCCGAGCGCGAGGGCGCCATCCTGGCCCGCCAGTTCGCCAACGAGGCCAACCCCGCGATCCACCGCGCCACGACGGCAGAGGAGATCTGGGCCGACACCGACGGCGAGGTGGACATCGTGGTCGCCGGCATCGGCACCGGTGGCACCATCACCGGCGTCGGCCAGGTCCTCAAGGAGCGCAAGCCGAGCGTCCAGATCGTCGCGGTCGAGCCCGAGGAGTCCGCGATCCTCAACGGCGGCGCACCCGGCCCGCACAAGATCCAGGGCATCGGCGCGAACTTCGTCCCCGAGATCCTCGACACGAGCGTCTACGACGAGGTCATCGACATCAACGCCGAGACCGCGGTCGAGTACGCGCGTCGCGCCGCCAAGGAGGAGGGCCTGCTCGTGGGCATCTCGTCCGGTGCCGCGATCGCCGCTGCCCTGCGTCTCGCAGAGCGTCCGGAGAACGCCGGCAAGCTCATCGTCGTGATCATCCCGTCGTTCGGCGAGCGCTACCTCACCTCCGTGCTGTACGCCGACCTGCTGGACTGATGAGACCTCCCAGTCCCCTGCGACGCTTCCTGAGAGTCCTCAGGGAGGACCTCGAGGCCGCTCGGCACCGCGATCCTGCGGCGCGGAACGGCTTCGAGGTCGCGCTCGTCTACCCGGGCCTGCACGCGGTGTGGGCCTACCGGCTCACGCATCGCATGTGGCGCGAGCCCGCGCTGCGTCTGCCCGCCCGGATCATCGCCCAGATCGCGCGGGCGGCGACCGGTGTGGAGATCCATCCGGGGGCCAAGATCGGGCGTCGCCTGTTCATCGACCACGGCATGGGCGTGGTCATCGGTGAGACGGCGGTCGTGGGGGACGACGTGCTGCTCTTCCACGGGTCGACCCTGGGTGGTCGCTCGATGAAGCGCGGCAAGCGGCACCCGACCCTGGGCGACCGGGTGGTCGTGGGAGCCGGGGCCAAGATCCTCGGTCCGGTCTGGGTCGGTGACGACGTCCAGGTCGGCGCCAACGCCGTGGTGGTCAAGGACGTGCCCGCAGGGTCGGTGGCCGTGGGGGTCCCGGCCCGCAATCGCGTCCCGGAGCCGGTCGTCGCGCCCGCCGAGCCTGCCGAGGACCCGTCGCTGCTCATCGAGTACGTGATCTGAGGAACGACGGCCGTCGGGCCGAGCGCAGGAGGGGGCCGCGCCACGCGCCGCCCCCTCCTGCGCTGCACGGGTCCTGCGCTTGCACGGGCCGCTGCGCGGCGCGGCCGTCCACGTTCCGGGCTCCTTGCCCGGCCTCGGCTCTCCGGCGGCCGAACGCCGTGACGGGTACCCGCCGTCGAGCACGGTAGATTGAGCCGCGGTTCCCAGGACTCCCGGTTCTGGGAACCTTGCTCGCGACACGTCGAGCCCGCGGACCCGTCCGCACCTCAGCGCCGAGGAACACACGAGGAGAACGCCATGCGCATCGGCATCCACACCGGCTACTGGTCCGCCGGACCCCCGCCCGGCATCCAGGAGGCGATCGTCGCCGCGGACCGCCTCGGCGTCGACTCCGTCTGGACCGCCGAGGCCTACGGCTCGGACGCCTTCACGCCGCTCGCGTGGTGGGGCTCGCACACCCAGCGCATCCGGCTCGGGACCGCGGTCGCGCAGATGTCCGCCCGCACCCCCACCGCGACCGCGATGGCCGCCCTGACGCTCGACCACCTCTCGGGCGGGCGCGCGATCCTGGGGCTCGGCGTCTCGGGCCCGCAGGTCGTCGAGGGCTGGTACGGCCAGCCCTACCCCCGTCCCCTGGCCCGCACGCGCGAGTACGTCGAGATCGTTCGCGACGTGATCGCGCGTCAGGGCCCCGTCACCTACGACGGGCAGTTCTACCAGCTACCCCTGACCGGCGAGGGCACCACGGGGCTCGGCAAGGCGCTGCGCTCGACCGTCCACCCCCTGCGCCCCGAGATCCCCATCCACCTCGCGGCCGAGGGCCCCAAGAACATCTCGCTCGCAGCCGAGGTCGCGGACGGCTGGCTGCCCCTGTTCTACAGCCCCCGCATGGACCCCCTGTTCCGCAGTCTGCTCGACGAGGGCTTCGCCAGGCGCTCGGCCGAGCGCTCACCCGCGGCCGACTTCGAGGTCTCGGCGACCGTCCCGGTCGTCGTGGCCGAGGACGTCGAGCGGGCCGCCGACAAGGTGCGCCCCTTCATCGCGCTCTACGTGGGCGGCATGGGCGCGAAGGGCGCGAACTTCCACCGCGACGCGCTCGACCGCCTGGGCTACTCGGACGCGTGCGACGAGATCCAGGCGCACTATCTCGCGGGCCGCAAGGCCGAGGCCGTCGCGGCCGTCCCGACGGCCCTGGTCGAGGACGTCGCGCTCGTGGGACCCGAGGCCAAGATCGCCCACGACCTCGAGGCGTGGCGCCGTACCGCGGTCACGACCCTCCTGGTCCAGGGGGACCCGACGGCGGTGCGCACCGTCGCGGGGCTGCTCGCCCGGGCCTGAGTGCCGCTGAGTGCGGAGTTCTTGTGCGACACGCCGGGCGTGTCGCACAAGAACTCCGCACTCAGCGGGAAGCAGAGGGCTGTTCCGGGAACCAGACCGCCCTGCGCAGGTCGACGCGCTCGCCGCCCGGCCGCAGAGGACATCCCTCGGCCCGCAGGTTCGTGAGCGCGGTCGTCAGGTGATGAGCCGGCGGGGAGCCCGCCGCGTTGACCACACGCCACCACGGCAGGACCGCATCGCCGGGGCCGTCGCCGTCGGCGCCCGCGAGCACCTGGCCCACCTGGCGCGGGCCGCCCCGCCCCAGCGACTCCGCGACGATCTCCGCGACGAGGCCGTACGTCATGGCCCGCCCGCTCGGGATCGCCGCGACGAGCGCGAGCACCGCGTCCGCGTACTCCTGGCGGGCGTCGGCAGGGTCGGTCTCGTGGTCCACGGGGCGAGCGTACCCGGCACTTCCCCCCGAGCATTTCCCCTGGCACGCTCCCCCACCGCGCCCTGATGATGAGGGCATGACCGCCCCCTCCCGACGCCCCCTGCCCGCCGGCTACCGCTTCGCACCGCTCACCGAGGCCGACAAGCGCGCCCTCCTCGACGTGGACACGTGGGCCTTCCCGTCCGAGGTCGACCTCGACGATCAGGTCGACCTCCCGCTGCCCCTGACGTGGTCACGGACGGTCGGGGTCGTGAGCGAGCACCAGGACGCCGACGCCGTCCCGCTCGACGGCGCCGTCCCGACCGTGAGCGAGCTCGCGGCCATGCATTCCTCGTACCCGTTCTCCCGGTTCCCCGTGCCCGGCGCGACGTTGCCCGTGAGCGGCCTGACCTGGGTGGGCGTGCACCCGCAGCACCGGCGCAAGGGCATCCTCAGCGCCATGATCGACCTCCACTTCGAGCAGGCCAGGGCCGCGGGCGAGCCCGTCTCGGCGCTCTTCGCGGCCGAGGCCCCGATCTACGGGCGGTTCGGCTACGGCCAGGCCGCGCAGGACCTGCGCCTGACCATCCCGCGGGGCGCGGCCCTGCGCGACGTCGCGGGCGCCGACGAGCACACGGTCCGGATCGAGAAGGCCGACCGCACCCGGCACGGGGACCTCGTCGACACCCTGCACCGCGCGGCCGGAGCCGACCCCGGCGGCCACGGCACGGGGATCAACCGGCCCGGCTGGGTCACGCGCGAGACGCCCGAGCTGCAGGAGGCCTGGTGGTCGGACCCAGCGGTGTTCCGCAAGGGCCGCGAGTCCCAGCGCATCGTCGTCGTCGAGCGAGGCGGCGAGCCGCGAGGCTACGCGACCTTCCGCCGCAAGCTCGCGCTGGGAGACCACGGGCCCGCGCGGGACCGTCAGCACGGGCGAGGTCGTCGCGCTCGACGCGGCTGCCGCCCGGGCCCTGTGGGGCGTCCTGACGGACCTCGACCTCACGAGCGAGGTCGAGCCGTTCATGATCCCGGTCGACGACGTCGTCACCCACCTCCTGGTCGACCCGCGCGCCGCGGCAGGCCGCGTGGCCGACAATCTCTGGGTCCGCGTGCTCGACGTCCCCACGGCGCTCGCCGGGCGCAGGTACGCCGGGGACCTCGACGTCGTGCTGCACGTGAGCGACGAACGGCTCCCGCAGAACGACGGCCGCTGGCGTCTGCGCGCCACGGCGTTCGGCGAGGCGACCTGCGAGCGCGCCGAGGACCCGGCGGACCTGTCGCTCGACGTGCGCGAGCTGGGCTCGGCCTTCCTGGGCGGGGTCTCGCTCGCCGCGCTCGCGACGGCCGGGCTCGTCACCGAGCACCGGCCGGGCTCGCTGGCCGCCGCGAGCGCGGCGTTCGGGTGGCCCGTGGCACCCGTGGCGAGCTGGGTGTTCTGACGCCCAACCGTCGAGTGAGGACCGGCTCAGCGGTCGACGAGACCTCGGGTCATCGCTGGCACGTCGGGCACCAGTAGAGCTTGCGCCCCGCCAGCTCCTTCATGAGCACGGGCGTCCCGCACACCCGGCACGGCAGGCCGTCGCGGTGGTACACGTAGAACGCCTGGTCGGACGGGCACCGCCCCGGCGATCCGTCGGTGTTCTGCCGCACCGTCGCTCGCACCGCCTCCGGGCGGGCCGAGCCCCCGGGTGCGCGGCGCCGTCGGGCTCGCGGTCCTCCGGGCGCGTCGTGACGATCGCGCCCGGCGCGGCCCCGTCGCGCATGAGGACCACCAGGTCGCCCAGATCCCCCGCAGCGTCGCGGCCGGTACGTCCCGCCCGGGGTCGCAGCGGGTCCACGCCCGCACGGAACAGCACCTCGGCGCGGTAGATGTTGCCCGACGCCCGCGACGACCGTCCTGGTCCATGAGCTGCTGCCCGACGCTCGCCCGCGACCGCGCCGCACGGCCGCCACGAAGCTGTCGGGCCACCCGTCGGGGGCCGGGTCGTCCCGGATCGGGTCGGGGCCGAGGCGCGCCTCGACCGCACGCACCTCGTCCGCGGACACGATCCTCGCACGCCGTGGGACCGGTCAGGTCCGCGACCGCGTGGTCGCCGAGCAGCCGCACCCGCACGGCCCGCGCGGCTGGCGGCAGGGCTCCACTCGTCCTCTCCCTGCGGGCCAGGGTCTCGAGGGGCCCGGCAGGGACCGAGTCGCGCTCACCGATGCGCTTGCGAGGCGCACCGATCGCGTGCACGACCTCGGCGCGTCCGGTCCCCCGCGAACGTCCACGCCCCGTAGAGGCCCAGGTGGACGCGGAGCCAGGCAGCTCGTCGTCGGCCGGGACCGCGGGCGCGCCGCCCGTGCGCCACCCGTGCCCGCGCGAGTGGAAGCCTCGGCGAAGCCCAGGAAGAGCTGCTTGCCCCAGGCCTCGCGAGGCGACCAGACGCGACGCCGTCGAGCAGCGCTGCCCCGGCCGCGAACCGGCCCTGCGGGCTGCGACCGCAGGACCTGGCCTCGCGAAGAGCGCGCCGAACGTCCGCGCGAGGCGATGGACGGTGTGGCCCTCAGGCACGGGTCACCCGCCCACGACCCGCACCGGGCACGGTGGGGATCACGCCTGGTGGCGCGAGGCCTCGTAGGCGGCCAGCTGGTCGATGCGACGCTGGTGGCGCGCGTCGCCGCTGAACGGCTCGGCGAGGAACGCGTCGATGAACGACGTGGCCTCCTCGACCGTGTGCTGGCGCCCGCCGACCGAGATGACGTTGGCGTCGTTGTGCTGGCGGGCCAGCTTCGCGGTGTCGAGGTTCCAGGCCAGGGCGGCGCGCACGCCGTCGACCTTGTTGGCGGCGATCTGCTCGCCGTTGCCCGAGCCGCCGATCACGACGCCGAGGCTCCCGGGCTCCGCGACGACGGCCTCGCCGGCCGCGATGCAGAACGACGGGTAGTCGTCGAGGGCGTCGTACTCGTGGGCGCCGTGGTCCACGACGTCGTGGCCCGAGCTCTGGAGGTGCGTGACGAGGTGAGCCTTGAGCTCGTACCCCGCGTGGTCCGCTGCAATGTGAACGCGCATGGGTCACATCATCCCCGATGCGGGCTCCGGGTGCGCCCGCGCTCGCATAACCTGAGACGCATGACACAGACCTCATCCCCCGTGGCGGGTCAGCCGGCGACCACCGCCGGCGGCCCGACCTCCGGCATCGACCTGGCCGCGATCGACCCGGCCGTCCGCCCGCAGGACGACCTGTACCGCCACGTCAACGGCAGGTGGATCGACTCGCACGAGATCCCCGCCGACCGGTCGATGGACGGCTCGTTCCGCGCGCTGCACGACCAGGCCGAGGAGCACGTGCGCGAGATCATCAACGACAGCGCCGCCGCGGCGCAGGCCGGGAACGCCACGGGCGTCCAGGCCCAGATCGGCGCGCTCTTCGCGAGCTTCATGGACACCGCCACGATCGAGGCGCGCGGCGTGACCCCGCTCGCCCCGGACCTCGCGCTGCTCTCGGCCGCGACGAGCCAGGCCGAGCTGACGGGCGCGCTCGGTGCCCTCCAGCGCACGGGCGGCGCCGGCGCGTTCGGCTTCTGGGTGGACAACGACGCCAAGGACCCCGAGAAGTACGTCGCCTACCTGTACCAGGGCGGCCTGGGCCTGCCCGACGAGGCGTACTACCGCGAGGAGCAGTACGCAGACGTACGCGCCAAGTACGTCCCGCACGTCGCACGCATGCTGACGCTCGGCGGGCGTCACGGCGGACACGTGGGGCGCGGCGCCCCAGGAGGCGGCCGAGCCGCGTGCTCGCGCTCGAGACGCAGCTCGCGGCCCACCACTGGGACGTGGTGCGCGACCGCGACGCCGACCTCACCTACAACCCGATGACCCTGGCCGCGCTCGCCGAGTCGCGCGCCGGGCTTCGACTGGCACGCGTGGGTCCTGGCCCTGGGCGCACCGGCAGGGGTCGCTCGACCACCTCGTGGTCCGCGAGCCGGGCTTCGCGACCGGGTTCGCCGCGCTGTGGCAGTCGGCGCCGCTCGAGGACTGGAAGCTGTGGGCTGTCTACCACGTGGTCTGCGGCGCGCGCGCCCTACCTCACGGACGAGCTGGTCGAGGCGAACTTCGACTTCTACGGCCGCACGCTCACCGGTGCGCAGGAGGTCCGCGAGCGCTGGAAGCGCGGCGTCTCGCTCGTCGAGGGCGCGCTCGGCGAGGCCGTGGGCGCGGTGTACGTCGAGCGACACTTCCCGCCGGCCCACAAGGCCCGCATGGAGGAGCTGGTGGACTACCTCGTCGCGGCGTACCGCGAGTCCATCCAGGGGCTCGACTGGATGACCGAGGAGACCAAGGTCAAGGCGCTCGCGAAGCTCGAGGCGTTCACCCCCAAGATCGGGTACCCGGTCAAGTGGCGCGACTACTCGGCGCTCGAGGTCGACGCCGACGACCTGGTGGGCAACGTCCGCCGGTCCAACGCGTTCGACCAGGACCGCGAGCTCGGCAAGATCGGCAAGCCGCTCGACCGCGACGAGTGGTTCATGACCCCCCAGACGGTCAACGCGTACTACAACCCGGGCATGAACGAGATCGTCTTCCCGGCCGCGATCCTCCAGCCTCCGTTCTTCGACCCCGAGGCCGACGACGCGGTCAACTACGGCGGGATCGGCGGCCGTGATCGGCCACGAGATCGGCCACGGGTTCGACGACCAGGGCTCCAAGTACGACGGCGACGGCCGCCTCGAGGACTGGTGGACGCCCGAGGACCGGGCCGAGTTCGAGATGCGCACCAAGGCGCTCATCGCCCAGTACGACGCGTTCCGCCCGGTCCAGCTGCCTGCGGACGGCCCGCACGTCAACGGCGCGCTGACGATCGGCGAGAACATCGGCGACCTGGGCGGGCTGTCGATCGCGCTCAAGGCCTACCGCATCGCGCTGGGCAAGCCGTTGTCGGAGGCGCCGGTGATCGACGGTCTCACGGGCATCGAGCGCGTGTTCCTCGGCTGGGCCCAGGTGTGGCAGTCGAAGGGCCGCGACGAGGAGGTCGTGCGTCGTCTCGCGACGGACCCGCACTCTCCCAACGAGTTCCGCTGCAACGGCGTGGTCCGCAACGTGGACGAGTTCTACGAGGCGTACGGCGTGACGGAGTCCGACGCGCTGTACCTCGCCCCGGAGGAGCGCGTGCGCATCTGGTGACGGCCGCTGACGCACGCTGCCCCGGTCCCCGTCAGGGGTCCGGGGCAGCGTGCGTGCCGGTGCCGGGGACGTGCGCCGCCGCTGGTCCGGCCCGACGGCGCCGCTCGCCCGGGCGCGCGAGGCACCCGGGCGGGTGGCGTCAGAAGGAGGACAGCCCAGCCTTGGCCACGTTGAACCCCTTGCCGGTCTCGCTGTCCGTGCAGCGCATACCGGTCTTGGAGCTCGTGCACGTGTAGGTCCCGACCGACTTGCTCTGGTCGTACTCGAGCACGGCCACGTCGCCGCCGGCCTTCTGCGGCTGGTCGGCGGCCGGGACGCACGGGATGCCGACGCCGTCCGCGGTCAGGGTCACGAGATAGCCCGTGGTGCCCTTGCAACCCTCGACGGGTGCAGGCTGCGAGGCGAGCTCGGCGATGCCGCACGAGACGCCCTGGTCGCCGATCGTGCACGTGATGTTCTTGCTGGGCGTCGTCACGGTCTCGCCCGCGACCGCGACCGGGGCGTCCTGATCCTCCGCCGGGGCCTCGGTGGGCGCCGCGGGAGCGTCCGCGACCGTGCCCGGGCCGTCGGGCGTCGCCGAGTCGTCGCCACCACCCATGAGGCTGATCGCGAAGGCGATGACGATCGCGATGAGGACGACGTCGACCGCGATGAACGCGATCCACCCCGGGCTGAGCCGGCGCCCACCACCGGAGCCGCCGCCGTTCGCCGGGCCGGTGGGTCGCGCCGGGGGCTGCGCGTGCCCTGCCTGCTGCGCCTGCTCGGCGTAGGTGGGCTGGTAGGGCTGCGCGGTCGGCTGAGGTGCGTACGCCGGTTGCTGGGGCACCGCCTGCTGCGGCGGGTGGGCGGCCTGGGCCTGGTAGGCGGCCTGTGCCTGCTGTGCCGCTGCCTGCTGGGCGGCCTGGCCCGAGCCCGGCGCGAACGCGGGCGGAGGAGGCTGGTAGGCGGGCTGCTGCTCGTAGACCTGCCGGGCAGCGGGGGCGGCGGGCTGCGCCGGCTGGTAGGCGGTGGCCTGCTGGTCCTGGCCGTAACCAGGCTGGGCCTGCGGCTGCTGGTAGGCCGGTGCCTGCGCCGGGGGCACGGGCGCCTGGTAGGCGGTCGCCTGGCCGTCGGTGTACGACTGCTGGACGGGGTGGTACGCCGTCGCCTGCTGGTCCTGGCCGTAGCCCGGCTGGGCCTGCGGCGGCTGGTAGGCCTGCGGCGGCTGGTGGGACGGTGCCTGCGCCGGGGGCACGGGCGCCTGGTAGGCGGTCGCCTGGCCGTCGGTGTACGACTGCTGGACGGGGTGGTACGCCGTCGCCTGCTGGTCGGGCGACGGCGGGGCCGGGTACGTCGCGGGCTGCTGCGCGGCCGGCTGGAAGGCCGGCGGCCGCGCAGCAGGCTCGGAGTGCGGGGGCGGCGGAGGCACGGGGGCGTTGCCCGACATCACAGCTCCTCAAAGGACTGGACCCCGCATTTTCGGGGCAGAAGTACGCAGCATGGCACGAGGATCCTGCGCCGGTCGAACCGCACCCCTGTCCGATGTGCCCGCTATGCACCCCGTGCGAGGTCGGTCCTCCGCCCTGCCGACCTCCCCTCGACGCGGGTCAGCGCGCCTGGCCGTGGACGTGCACGCCGGCTCCGGGACGCCAGGTCTCGGTCCGGACGCCCACGCCGTCCGCGGTCGTCAGGACGACGCGCGCGAGGTCGATCCAGAACGACCGGAAGGACTCGTCCGCCCCCTGCGCACCGGACGCGCCGATGGGGGGCGCGTCGCCGGCCGAGGAGCTGCGGGCGGTACCGTCGATCTTCACGTCCCCGCTGGTCATCGTGCCGTCGCCGGGGTTCGAGTGCAGCACGAACCGCGGGTCGAGCCGCAGGTCCATCGACTTGCCGGAGCGCGACGCCGAGCCGATCCACGCCTCGTCCCCGACGAAGCCGACCTCGGTGCCGCTGACCCGGGGCGCCCCGGTGAGCGTCTTCGTCGCGAGGACGTGCTGCGGGGCCGCCTCGAAGCGGGCACGCACCCGCGCGGCGAGGTCGGGGGCGTCGTCGACGAACTGCTTCCAGGAGGCCATGCCGCGATCCTGCCACGTCGGTCGAGCCGCCCTGCCCAGCCAGCACGCGGCCGAGCGACGACGACGGCGCGTCTCCGGCCCGGGCCGGGGACGCGCCGTCGGGCGGGCGGGTGCGTCAGTCGAAGACGGGGCCCTGCGTGCGCGTGCGCTTGAGCTCGAAGAAGCCGGGCGTCGAGGCGACCAGGACGACCCCGTCCCACAGGCGCCCCGCGTCCTCGCCCTTGGGCGCGGGCGTCACGACCGGCCCGAAGAACGCGACGTCGCCGAACGCGACGACGGGCGTCCCCACGTCCTCGCCCACGCGCGAGATGCCCTCGGCGTGCGAGGCACGCAGCTCGGCGTCGTAGCGGTCGCTCGTCGCGTGCTCGGCGAGCGACGCGGGCAGGCCGACCTCGGCGAGCGCCTCGGCGATCACTGCGTCGAAGTCGTCACGCCCCCCCGGGTGCAGGCGCGTGCCGATCGCGTCGTAGAGCGGCTTGACGACCTCGTCGCCGTGCTCCTGCTGCGCCGCGACGACCACACGGACCGGGCCCCAGCCGCGCTCCATGAGGTCCTGGTACTTCTCGGGCAGGTCGCGGCCCTCGTTGAGGACCGACAGGCTCATGACGTGCCAGCGCACGCTGACGTCGCGGACCTTCGTGACCTCGTCCATCCACCGGCTCGTCATCCACGCCCAGGGACACAGGGGGTCGAACCAGAAGTCGGCGGTACGCACGGGGGCATCGGTCTCGCGCAGGTCGTCAGCGATGTCCGACGTCGTCACAGCAGTCACGTGGTCAGGTCTCCTCGGTGGGTCGAAGGTCTCGCGAGGGCAGGACCGGCCTGCTCCCCGAGCACTCAACGTCGCGGACGCCCCGGTCATTCCTGCAGGCCAGCGTGGTGCGCAAAGTCCGCGACCGGCCGCGCGCCGCGTGGGAGAATCGTCGTGGCCTACCGGCCAGCCCGATCCGTACTGAGGAGATGTTGTGCCCGGAGAGAACCTCACCCGCATCGAAGCGCAGGAGCGTCGCTGATGTCGTCACCGTCCGTTCCTACGAGGTCGCGCTCGACCTCACGACCGGGCGCCGACGTCTTCGGCTCGACGCACGCGTCGTGCGCTTCGCCGCGACCCCCGGGGCGAGCACCTTCATCGACCTGATCGCCCGCGACGGTCCGCGAGATCACCCTCAACGGCGAGGCCGCTCGACGTCGCGCGAGGTCTTCGCGGACTCCCGCATCCAGCTCGACGGGCCTCGCCGCCGAGAACGAGCTCGTCGTCGTCGCCGACTGCCGCGTACACGAACACCGGCGAGGGCCTGCACCGCTTCGTCGACCCGGTCGACGGCGAGGTCTACCTGTACACGCAGTTCGAGGTGCCCGACTCGCGCCGCGTGTTCGCGGTGTTCGAGCAGCCCGACCTCAAGGCGACGTTCCAGTTCACGGTCACCGCGCCGTCGCGCCTGGAAGGTCGTCTCCAACTCCCCCACGCCCGAGCCCGTCGCTCGACGCACGCGACCGACCGCGGTCGAGGCCGCGACCTGGACCTTCGAGCCCACGCCGCGCATCTCCTCGTACATCACCGCGCTCGTCGCCGGCCCGTACGAGGTCGACCGTCTCCGAGCTGACCAGCGCCGTCCGGCCGCGTGATCCCGCTCGGCGTCTTCGGCGCGCAAGTGCCTCGTGGCAGCACCTCGACGCCGACTACATCTTCGACAAGACCCGCGCAGGGCTTCGCGTACTACGAGGAGAAGTTCGACTACCCGTACCCGTTCGCCAAGTACGACCAGCTCTTCGTGCCCGAGTTCAACGCCGGCGCCATGGAGAACGCGGGCGCCGTCACCTTCACCGAGACCTACGTCTTCCGCTCCAAGGTGACCGACGCCGATCAAGGAGCGCCGCGTCGTCACGATCCTGCACGAGCTCGCGCACATGTGGTTCGGCGACCTCGTCACCATGAAGTGGTGGAACGACCTCTGGCTCAACGAGTCGTTCGCCGAGTGGGCGTCGACCATCGCGACCGCCGAGGCCACCGAGTGGACCGAGGCCTGGACCACGTTCAACGCCATGGAGAAGACCTGGGCCTACCGCCAGGACCAGCTGCCCTCCACGCACCCGATCGTCGCGACGATCAACGACCTCGAGGACGTGCAGGTCAACTTCGACGGCATCACCTACGCCAAGGGCGGCTCGGTGCTCAAGCAGCTCGCCGCCTGGGTCGGCATCGACGCGTTCTTCGCCGGCGTCGCCGCAGTACTTCAAGAAGCACGAGTACGGGCAACACCGAGCTGAGCGACCTGCTCGCCGAGCTCGAGGCCACCAGCGGCCGCGAGCTCGGCACGTGGTCGAAGCTGTGGCTCGAGACCGCGGGCGTCAACACCCTGCGCCCCGAGATCGAGATCGACGGCGCACGGCGCGCATCACGTCGTTCGCGGTCGCTCCAGACGGCCCCGGCCGACTACCCGACGATCCGCCCGCACCGCCTCGGCGATCGGCTTCTACAACCTGCGTCGACGGCGACGCTCGTGCGCGACGCACCGCGTCGAGCTCGACGTCGACGGCGACCGCACCGAGGTCCCCGAGCTCGTCGGGCCTCGACGCGCCGACCTCGTGCTGCTCAACGACGACGACCTCGCCTACGCGAAGATCCGCCTCGACGAGCGCTCGCTCGCGACCGCGATCGAGCACCTCGCGCGACATCAGCGACCCGCTCGCCCGCTCGCTCGTCTGGGGCTGCGGCCTGGGACGCGACGCGCGACGCCGAGGCCCCGGCGCGCGACTACGTCGAGCTCGTGCTCGGCAACATCGCGCGCGAGACCGAGTCCACGACGGTCCGCACCACGCTCGACCAGCTCGCGCTCGCGGCGAAGTCCTACGTGGCGCCGGGCAAGCAGGCCGCGACGCTCGCGGTCGTCGGCGACGCGCTGTGGGCGCTGGCCCAGGCGGCCGAGGCCGGCACCGACGCGCAGTTCCAGTTCGTGAAGTTCTTCGCGCACCTGCGCCTCGACGCCGGCCGCACGCCGACGCGCTGCGCGGGCTGCTCGACGGCGCGGTCACGCTCGCCGGGCCTCGAGATCGACACCGACCTGCGCTGGGAGCTGCTCGAGGGCCTCGTCGCTCGCTGGGCCGTGCGGACCAGGCAGAGATCGACGCGGCGCTCGCCGCCGGACAACACGGCCAAGGGCCAGCAGTTCGGCCGCACGTGCGAGCCGCGACGGCCCCGACGCCGACGGCAAGCTCGCCGCGTTCGCGTCGCTCGTCGACTCGGACGACGCTGCCGAACGCGATCGTGCGCGCCACGACACGCGGCTTCCAGCACGTCAACGACCCGGCCGCTGCTGGCCCCGCTCGTCGAGACGTACTTCGACATCCCTCACCACGCTCTGGGCGAGCGCGAGCTACCACATCGCCGAGACGCTCGTCGTGGGGCTCTACCCCGCGCCGCTCGCGAACACCGGGCTGCGCGACGCGACCCAGGCCTGGCTCGACGCCAACACCGACGCAGCGCCCGCGCTGCGCCGTCTGGTCGTCGAGAACCTCGCCGGCGTCGAGCGGGCGCTCGCAGCGCAGGCTGCAGACGTCTGAGGCTGACGCGCCGCTGACGACAGGACGCCGGGGCGGAGGGAACGTCCCCTCCACCCCGGCGTCAGGGTCAGGACAGCGCCTCGCGCATGACCTTCGCGAGCGAGAGCAGCCGGGCGTTGTCGAACAGGTCCTCGAGCAGCACCACGTTGCCGGACGGGTCGCCCAGCGGCACCTTCCAGTTGGGGTACTCCTGGTCCGTGCCGGGCTGGTTCTGCGTGCGTCGCTCCCCCACGGCGTCCGCGAGCGAGACCCCGAGGAGCACCGCGGGCGACTGGGCGACCAGCACGTGCAGGGCCTCGACGAGCTCCCGCTCCGACGGGTCCTCGCCGACGAGCCCGCGCTCGACGAGCAGCCCGACCATCGTGTCGCGCTCCCCGCGCGCCTCGCGGCGGACCACGTGGGCGGGCTCGGTCAGCAGGCCCAGCCGTTCGCGCAGGTCCACGTGCTCGCCCGCGAGATACCCGGCGGTCGGCGGCAGGTCGTGGGTCGTGATCGTGGCGAGCGCGAGCCGACGGTACGCCTCGGGAGGCAGCGGGCGCCCGCCCTCCCCCTTCTCGAACCACAGGACCGACGTACCGAGGATGCCGCGCTCGGTCAGGTAGTCACGGACCCAGGGCTCGAACACCCCGAGGTCCTCGCCGATCACGACGGCCCCGGCACGCTGCGCCTCGAGGCACAGGATCCCGATCAGCGCCTCGTGGTCGTAGCGGACGTAGGCTCCCGCGTCGGCGCGCGCCGCTCCCGGGATCCACCAGAGCCGGAACAGCCCGATGATGTGGTCGACCCGGATCGCGCCCGCGTGGCGCAGCACGGTGCGGAGCAGGTCGCGGTACGGCGCGTAGCCTGCCCTGGCGAGCGCCTGCGGGTGCCACGGCGGCTGCGACCAGTTCTGGCCCTGCTGGTTGTACATGTCCGGCGGCGCCCCGACGGTCACGCCGCCCGCGAGCACGTCGCGGTGCGCCCACGCGTCCGCACCGTGCGGGTGCACGCCCACGGCGAGGTCGTGCATGACGCCGATCGACATGCCGGCCTCACGGGCCGTGCGCTGCGCGACCTCGAGCTGCTCGTCCGCGACCCACTGGAGCCAGCAGTAGAAGTCGACCTGGTCGTCGAGCTGCTCGCGCAGCGCCGCCACCCCGGGGGACGCCGGGTCGAGCGCGTACGGCGGCCAGTCCTGGTCACCGAAGTGGTCGGCGAGCGCGCACCACGTCGCAAAGTCCTCGAGCCCTCTGCCCTGCTCGGCGCGGAACGCGTCGAGCGCCGCCTGCCGGGCCGTCGAGCGCGGCGCGGCGAACACGACCTCGAGCGCAGCCTTCTTGGCCTCCCACGCAGCGTCGCGGTCGATCGGCCCGGGGTCCGAGCTGAGGTCGCGGACGGGGTCGAACGCCCACTCGACGAGCGACCTGTCGGCGGCCGTGAGGTAGCCCGTCTCCCGCACGTCCTCGACGCGGATGTACAGCGGGTTGACGAAGCGCCTGCTCGTCGGGAGGTAGGGCGAGGGTGTCATGGGGGTCCGCGGTTCGGCCGCGGCCAGGGGGTTCACGAGGACGAAGTCCGCACCAGCCCGGTGCGCGCCGAGCCAGGCGAGGTCGGCGAGGTCCGCCAGGTCCCCGACTCCCCACGAGGCGCGCGAGCGTACCGAGTAGAGCTGCGTCATGAGTCCCCAGGCGCGACCTCCCGAGCGCAGTGGCTCCGGGAGCTCCAGGCGCTGCGGCGTCACCACGAGCGTCGCACGGGACTGCGTACCCTCGCTCGTCGCGTGGATCTCGTGCCATCCCAGCGGCAGGTCCTCGGGGACGGCGAAGGTCGCTCGGCCCACGGCCCGTCCGTCGACCGTGCGGGGCTCGACGTAGTCGTCGACCTGCGGCAGGGCGCGCCGTTCGCGCACCGCGGGGGCCGTCGACCGGTAGCCCTGCGCCTCGGGGGGCTCGAGCTCGACCCACACCTCGACCTGCGCACCGTCCGTGACGTGCACGGGGAAGCGCGCGCCGGACCCCTGCCGGACGACGACCGTGGGCGGCAGCATCTGGCGCCACGTGTCGTCCTCGGAGTGCTCGAGGCTCACGGCGACCTTCTCGGGGGACGAGGCGGGCACGCCGAGCGCCTCCAGCACCGCGACGAGCGTCTGCGCGCTCACTGGGCGACGTTCCCCGTCGAACCCCCAGAAGTCGGGCGCCACTCCGTGGACCGCGGCCAGCTGGACCAGCGGTTCGGGCACGTCGGCCGTGACAGGTTGGAGAGCGCTCACGAGGCGATCCTGCCAGAGCACGACCCGCTCGGCAGACCTTCGCCTCGGCGCGGCGTCGCCCCGGCCCACGGGTCACGTCCGCACAGGCGCTCGTGCCGCCCCGTCGCAGGTCCCTCACGTCACCTGCGCAGATCCCGCCCACGTGACCCTGGTGAGGCTCGTCACGCGGGGTGCGCGACGCCGTCGGGCGCACTGCGAGGACCGGTAGCCTGCCGGGATGGAATCACCGACCCCGTCCCCCCTCGACGACGTCACTGACAAGTTCCAAGAGCAGGCCAACGTCTGGCTCGAGTGGTTCCTCGGTGCTCCCCTCCGGATCATCCTCATCATCGCGATCGGCTCGATCGCGCTCGCGGTGGTCCGGCGCATCATCGGCAACGTCACCGAGCACATCGCGGACGGCACCCCGATCACCGAGCGGCGGGGCATGAAGGGCCTCAAGGGTCTCTCCGAGTCGCCCATGGGCACCATCCTGGTGCGTGCCAACCCGCTCGCGAGCGCGCGCCGCGCACAGCGCGCCCGGACGATCGGCTCGGTCCTGCGCTCGACGGCCAACATCCTGTTCGGGACGACCATCGTCCTCATGGTCCTCACCGAGCTCGGCATGAACATCGCGCCGTTCCTCGCCTCGGCGGGGATCGTCGGTGTCGCGCTCGGGTTCGGCGCCCAGAGCCTTGTCAAGGACTTCCTCTCGGGGACCTTCATGCTGCTCGAGGACCAGTACGGCGTGGGCGACTCGGTCGACTTCGGGGTCGTGTCCGGGACCGTCGAGGAGGTCGCACTGCGCGTGACCAAGGTCCGCGACGGGGACGGCACCCTCTGGTACATCCGCAACGGCGAGATCCTGCGCACGGGCAACAAGTCCCAGGAGTGGGGCCGAGCCTCGGCCGAGGTGCACGTCGCCTACTTCGCTGACCTCGACGAGGTCCAGCGCTGCCTGCGCGAGGCAGGCGAGGAGGTCGCCGCAGACCCAGTCCTGGGGACCTATCTCCTGGAGCAGCCCGCCGTGTCAGGCATCGAGTCCATGAGTCCCGAGGAGCTCGTGCTCAAGGTCAGCGTCAAGGCCCAGGCCTCGATGCAGGGCGAGATCTCGCGGGCGCTGCGCAAGGCGGTCCGCGAGCGCCTCGCCGCGGCGCACGTCCCGATGGCCGGGGCCGAGGACCCCTCGACGGTCGAGGCGGACTCCGCCGACCACCTGATCCTGCCCCTCCACGGGACGCCGCCCGTCCAGGGGTCGTCCCCCACGACCGCGCCTCACGACGCGGTCCGCGCGGACGCGCGGCGCGAGGCGACCCAGGACTTGCCGATGGCCGAGCGGTAGCCGGTAGCCGCGCAGCGCGCCTCAGGACCAGGTCAGGACGGGCTCGCCCGCAGCGACCTGCGTCCCGGGCGTGACGAGGAGCGCGAGCAGCCCCGGATCCCCCTGGAGCGCGACCACGGGGCACACCGTGGACAGCCCGAGCGAGGCCACGCGCGCGGGCTCCCAGGTGATGAGCGTCGCGCCCGCGGCGACCCGGTCGCCCGCCTCGACGTGCAGCCGGAAGCCCTCGCCGCCGAGCCGGACGGTGTCGATCCCGAGGTGCACGAGGACCGTGCGGCCCTCATCGGCCTCGATCGCGAACGCGTGCGGGAACAGGGACCCGACGACCCCCGCGGTCGGCGACACGACCGTCGAGACCCCGGTCTCGTCCGTGCGTGGCTCGATCGCCAGCCCGGGTCCCACGAACTCCTGGGCGAACACCGGGTCCGGGACGTCCGCGAGCGCGACGACCGTCCCGGACAGCGGCGCACCGACCACGAGGCCCGGCCCGTCGTCCGGCGAGCCGGGCCTCGTGGGCCGCGCGTCGTGTCCGCTGCGGGGCATGTGCTCGCGTCAGCGCAGGGTGTCGAGCTCGGCGGCGAGGTTGTCGGCCTCCGGGCCGACGATCACCTGGATGATCCGCCCCGAACGCACCACGCCGAACGCCCCGGTGGCCTTGAGCCGCGCCTCGTCCACGAGCGTCGGGTTGGTCACCTCGACACGCAGCCGGGTGATGCAGGGTTCGAGGTCGACGACGTTCTGCTGTCCGCCGAGCGCCTCGAGGATCTGCTGTGCCTTGCTCATGTACGAACTCCTGACTCCTGTGCTGCGGGCGCCGTTGCCTGTGCGAAGGACTGCGAACAGGCCTCTTTCCTCCACCCTAGTCTCAGTCGGTGCCCGGGGGGCGCGAGCCGTGCGGGCGATTTCCCGGCGTCGTCTCCAGCCCGACGGCGTCGCTCACCTCGTGCCGCGGCGGTCATCGCCCACTTGGCGGTCCGAGCGCGGCTGGGGAACACTGCGGGAGAGGACACCGGCCGACCGCCGGACCCGACCAAGACCCTGGAGGACGACGTGGCCAGCGAGGTTCAGCGGACCATCACCGGTATCGGGGTGTGCCCCGGCAAGGTCGTGGGACCGGTCGTCTTCCTGCCGGAACCGCTCGCGGAGCCCTCGCCCGGGCTCCGGCTGCGGCCCACCGCGGACCTGCAGGCCGAGGCCGACCGCATCCCGGTCGCCGCCGCTCAGGTCCAGGCGGAGCTCGAGCGCGCTGCGGAGAACGCGACGGGCGACACGCGCGACGTCCTCGAGGCCACGGCCGCCATGGCGGCAGACCCGACGCTCGCGGCCGACGCGGCGCGCCGCGTCATCGACGAGCACCTGATCGCCGAGCGAGCGGTCTGGGAGGCCGCCGAGTCGGTCTCCCAGCAGTTCGAGGCCCTGGGCGGGTACTTCGCCGAGCGAGCGCGCGACATCGCCGACGTCCGCGACCGCATCGTCGCGGCGCTCTCGGGCAGGCCGGCCCCCGGCGTGCCCGACCACCCCGAGCCGTTCGTCCTGGTCGCGCTCGACCTGGCGCCCTCGGTGACCGCGAGCCTCGACCCTGCCCGCGTCCTCGCGATCGTGACCGACGGCGCCGGCCCCACCTCGCACACCGCGATCGTCGCGAACGCCATGGGCATCCCCGCGGTCGTCGCCGCGACGGGCGCGAGCGAGGCGCTCGCCGCCGGCGACACGGTCCTCGTCGACGGGTCCGCAGGCACGGTGCTCGTGCACCCCACCGACCAGCAGGTCGCCACGGCCCGCGCCCTGGCGGCGACGGTCCGCACGTTCTCAGGCGAGGGCCGCACGGCCGACGGCCACCGCGTCCAGCTCCTGGCCAACATCGGCGACCCCGCGGGGGCAGAGCCCGCCGCGGCGGCGGGCGCCGAGGGCGTGGGCCTGTTCCGCTCCGAGTTCTGCTTCCTCGACCGCGAGCAGCCGCCCACGACCGAGGAGCAGGTCGCGGCGTACCGCACGGTCTTCCACGCGTTCGCCGGTCGCAAGGTCGTGATCCGCACGCTCGACTCGGGGGCCGACAAGCCCCTGCACTTCCTGTCGGTCGACGACGAGGAGAACCCCGCGCTCGGCGTGCGCGGCCTGCGCACGGCCGAGAAGTGGCCCGAGCTCCTCGAGCAGCAGCTCGAGGCCATCGCGATCGCCTCGGCGGCCGAGGAGGCCGAGGTCTGGGTCATGGCCCCCATGGTCTCGACCGTCGCGGAGACCGAGTGGTTCGTCGCCCGCTGCGCAGCGCACGGCCTGGGCACCGCAGGCGTCATGATCGAGGTCCCGAGCGCGGCCCTGCTGTCCGGCCCCATCCTCGCGCGGGCGCACTTCGCGTCGATCGGCACCAACGACCTCACGCAGTACACCATGGCGGCCGACCGCCTCCTCGGGTCGCTCGCCGAGCTCTCCGACCCGTGGCAGCCCGCGGTGCTCCAGCTCGTCGCGGCCACCTGCCGCGGCGGGGACCTGCAGGGTCGCCCCGTGGGCGTGTGCGGCGAGGCGGCCTCGAACCCCGTGCTCGCGGCCGTGCTCGTCGGGCTCGGGGTGTCCTCGCTGTCCATGACCGCTCGGGCGATCCCCGACGTCGCCGCACTGCTCGGCGCGGTCACGATCGGGCAGTGCCGTGAGGTCGCCCAGCTCGCGCTCGCGGCCGAGAGCGCGACCGAGGCACGCGCCGTCGTGCGGGCAGCCCTGCCACAGCTCGACGAGCTGGGGCTGTGACGTGCCCGGGAGCGGTGAGCGTCACGTCGTGACGGCCCCCCGGGCACGACGCCGGGTGGGATGATGGCGGCGTGACCAGCGATCCTGCTCCCCACCCCGGCGCCTCGCCCGCGCCGCTCCCCGTGAGCGCCGCCGCACCGCGGCTGCGCGAGTCCGTCACCTCGACGGACTCGTTCTACGACGAGATCGGCGGGCACGAGACCTTCGTGCGGCTCGTCGACGTCTTCTACGGGGGCGTCGCGGCCGACCCGGTGCTCAAGCCCATGTACCCCGAGGAGGACCTCGGACCGGCCAAGGTCCGGCTGACGACCTTCCTCGAGCAGTACTGGGGCGGGCCCACCACGTACTCCGAGCAGCGTGGGCACCCGCGCCTGCGCATGCGCCACGCGCCGTACAAGGTCAACCCGGACGCGCGAGACCGCTGGCTCGCCCACATGCGTGCCGGCGTCGACTCCCTGGACCTCTCCCCCCTGCACGAGGCCACGCTCTGGGACTACCTGGAACGTGCCGCCCACTCGCTGATCAACACCTTCGAGGAGTGACGTGACCGACGTGACGGCCCCCCGCGCCGACCAGTCCGAGCAACGCGACCTGACCCAGCCCCTGCGCACCAAGGTCACCGCCGACGAGCTCGCCCGCGACCCGCTGGGCAACCTGCTGCGCGCGCTCCAGCTCGAGGAGAAGCCGGCCGACGACTCGCGCTCGGACGGCGCCGACGTGCGTTTCGGCGGGCTGAGCGTCGACCAGCCCAACGCCCGGATCTACGGCGGCCAGGTGCTCGCCCAGGCGCTCATGGCCGCGGGCCTGACCGTCGAGGGCGACCGCCGCCCGCACTCGATGCACGGGTACTTCCTGCGCGCGGGCGACCTCGACGCGCCGATCGAGTTCGCGGTCGAGAAGCTGCGCGACGGGCGTTCGTTCAGCGCGCGCCGCACGCACGCGGTCCAGCACGGCAAGCCGATCCTGTC
This sequence comes from uncultured Actinomycetota bacterium, assembly GCA_963782165.1. Taxonomy (GTDB): domain Bacteria; phylum Actinomycetota; class Actinomycetes; order Actinomycetales; family Cellulomonadaceae; genus Oerskovia. The sequence continues at coordinate 1,531,629 of CAWAIO010000006.1, read as the reverse complement.
GATGATCGCCTCGTTCCAGGAGGAGCAGGACGGCGTCGAGCACACCTCGCCCATGCCCGAGGCCCCGGACCCCGAGACCCTGCCGTCGGCGTTCGACGAGCTCGGCAAGATCCCGCACCCCGCCGCGCGCTCGCGCTCGCACGAGGCGGCGTTCGACCTGCGGCACGTGGGCGGCTCGCTCTACCTGGGCCCCGGTACCGAGCGCACCGACCACCAGATGGTGTGGATGAAGGCCCGCGGCCCCGTCGAGGGCGACCAGCTCCTGCACCGTGCCCTCATGGCGTACGCGTGCGACCAGATCATGCTCGAGCCCGTGCTGCGCAAGACCGGCTCCAGCTGGGTCACTCCCGGTGCGTCGATCGCGAGCCTCGACCACGCCATGTGGTGGCACCGTGACGCGCGCGTCGACGAGTGGCTGCTCTACGTCCAGTCCTCCCCCAGCGCCCAGGGCGGGCGCGGGCTCGGCGCCGCGCGCGTCTACACGCGCGACGGACGGCTCGTGGCGAGCATCGCGCAGGAGGGCATGCTGCGGCTCCCGGTCTGACGAGCGAGCCGCCGGGGCGCGGGGCAGGATGACCGGATGGTCCGCCTGCGCCGCGTCTCGGTCTCCTCGCCCGGGTACGGGCGCCGGCGCCACGGCAAGGGCTTCACGTACCTCGACGTCGACGGGTCGCGGCTGACCGATGCCGACGAGCGCGCGCGGTGCGCACGCCTCGTCGTCCCGCCCGCCTGGACCGAGGTCTGGATCTGCCGCTACCCGGACGGCCACATCCAGGCGTTCGGGTACGACGACGCGGGGCGTGGCCAGTACCTCTACCACGACCAGTGGCGCGAGCGTCGGAGCCGCCGCAAGTTCGACCACGTCCTGGCGGTGGGCGCCCGGCTGCCTGCGGCTCGCCGCCGCGTCGCCAAGGACCTGGCGCTCGACGGGATGCCGCGCGAGAAGGTCCTCGCGCTCGCGTTCCGGCTCCTGGACCTGGCGTACTTCCGGGCGGGCAGCGAGGCGTACGCGAAGGCGAACGGCAGCTACGGGCTCGCGACGCTGCTGGCCGAGCACGTGCGCGTGCGCCGCGACGGCTCGGTCCACTTCCACTACCCCGCGAAGTCGGGACAGGTGCGCGACGTCGTCGTCGACGACGATCGGGTGCGCGAGGTCGTCACGACGCTCGTGCGGCGTCGGGACGCGGGTGACCTGCTCGCGTGGCGCGAGGAGGCGCCGGGCGGTGTCGTCTGGCACGACGTGACGAGTGCGGACGTGACCGCCTACCTCAAGGAACGCCTGGGCGAGGACGCGACCGCGAAGGACTTCCGCACCTGGCACGCCACGGTCGTCGCGGCCCTCGCGCTGGCGGACTCCGGCGCCCCGCCCGCCTCGGCCCGCGCCAGGCGCGCGGTGGTCGCAGGCGTCGTCCGGGACGTCGCCGACGAGCTCGGCAACACCCCGGCCGTCGCGCGGTCGTCGTACGTCGACCCGCGCCTGATCGACCTCTGGGAGCGGGGGCAGACCATCGCTCCGCTCCTGGGCAGGCGCCGGAGCCAGGCCGCCGTGGAGCGTGCCGTCCTCGACCTGCTGGGCTGACCGCGGGTCGCGAGTCCTCGGCACCGGGGACACCATGGGAGCACCATGACCTCTGCAGACGACTCCGCTCCCCCGCCCACCGCGACCACCCCTGCCGACAGGCCGGCCGCGAGCTCCGAGCCGACCCCCCTGACGGTCGCCGTCACGGGCGTCACGGGGTACGTCGGTGGCCGCCTGGTCCCCGAGCTCCTGGACGCCGGGTACCGCGTCCGGGCGCTCGCCCGCCGCCCCGAACGCCTGGCCGGACGCGACTGGGCGCACGACGTGGACCTCGTGCAGGCCGATGCCTCGGACCTCGACCAGATCCGCGACGCCCTCCGCGGGGCCGACGTCGCGTACTACCTCATCCACTCCCTCGGCACGGGCAGCTCGTTCGCGGCCCGCGACCGGCGCACCGCTCTGACGTTCGCCCAGGCCGCCCGTGAGGCGGGCGTGGGCCGGATCGTCTACCTGGGGGGCTTGTTCCCCGACGTCGACGACGCCGAGCTGTCACCCCACCTGGCCTCGCGCAAGGAGGTCGGGGAGATCCTCCTCGCCTCCGGTGTCCCGACGACGGTGCTCCAGGCCGCAGTCATCCTCGGCTCGGGCTCGGCCTCGTTCGAGATGATGCGCTACCTGACCGAACGGCTGCCGGCGATGACGACGCCGCGCTGGGTCGACAACCGCATCCAGCCGATCGCGATCCGGGACGTCCTGCGCTACCTGGTCGGCAGCGCCACGATGCCCTCCGACGTGTCGCGCGCGTTCGACATCGGCGGCCCGGACGTCCTGACGTACCGGCAGATGATGCAGGGCTACGCTCAGGTCGCCGGACTCCCCCGTCGGCTGATCGTGAGCGTCCCGGTCCTGACGCCGCGCCTGTCGAGCCACTGGGTGGGCCTCGTGACCCCCGTGCCCGCGAGCATCGCGCGCCCGCTCGTCGAGTCGCTCGTCCACGAGGTCGTGTGCGACGAGCACGACGTCGCGCAGTACGTCCCGGACCCTCCCGGCGGGCTGATCGGCTTCCGGCGCGCGGTCGAGCTCGCGCTCGAACGCATCCACGACGGCGAGGTGACCACCCGCTGGTCGTCGGCCGCGGTCGAGGGGGCCCCGAGCGACCCGCTGCCCTCGGACCCCGACTGGGCGGGCGGCTCGCTCTACGTCGACGAACGACGACGCGTGGTCGACGCCCCACCCGACGTCCTGTGGAAGGTCGTCGAGTCGATCGGGGGCCAGGGCGGCTGGTACTCCTGGTCGCTCGCGTGGCGGGTCCGCGGGCTCATGGACCGGCTCTCGGGCGGGCCGGGCCTCCGCCGGGGACGCCGGGACGAGAACACGCTCGTGGTGGACGACGTCCTGGACTTCTGGCGGGTCGAGGCGATCGAGCCGGGGCGCCGCCTGCTGCTGCGCGCCGAGATGAGGCTCCCCGGCCTCGCCTGGCTCGAGCTGCGGGTGGACGAGGCGGCCGAGGAGGTCACGAGGCCCGACGATGCGGGCCCCTCCCCCGAGGACGCGTCCGGCCCGGGCCGGACGTACTTCGCGCAGCGCGCGCTCTTCTACCCGCACGGGCTCGCGGGCCAGGCCTACTGGTGGTCGGTCAAGCCGTTCCACGGCGTGGTGTTCGGAGGCATGCAGAAGAACATCGCCGAGGCCGCCGAGGAGGCGGCCGCCGCGACGCGCACGGGTACGGGTACGGGCACGCCCACGGCCGACCGGGCCGTCACTCCTCCGCGGTGAGCATCCGGTCCACGAGCGCGAACGCGGTCTCGCTCACGACCATGCCCGCGAGGGTCACGTCGGTGAGCTCCGCGTAGTCCTCGATGAGCTCGCGGATGTCCTCGTCGAGCACGCCGGGCCGGTGGACGGCCCCGCGCGCGGGCACAGCCCCCGAGACGAGGTCGAACGTGAGCGAGGCGATCGCGGCGAGCAGCGGGTCGTCCGACGCGACGAGCCGGGCGATCGCGGCCCGCCCGGCGGACGAGGTCGCCTCGCCCGTGACGGCCTGGAACGCGAGCAGCGCGACCCGAAGCGTGCGGGGCCCGCCGAGGAACGCGGCGTCCAGGCCCGGCAGCAGCTCCTGCGCAGCGAGCAGGACCTCGAGCTGGAGGTCGACCTGCTCGGCGGGCTCCCCGGGAAGGTGCGCGGCCCCCATGGTGAGCAGCAGGAGCGCGACGCCGCTCCGGACCTCCTCGGCCAGGCCCTCGTCCCGCACGACCGCGGCCAGCACGCGCAGCGCGGGCAGCGACGCCTCGTAGAGGGCGCCGTCGTGGTTGACGACCTGCCACAGCAGGTCGAGCGCCTCGTCCCGCTCGGGTCCACCGGGCCCGACGACGGCACGCACCAGGGGTGGGAACGCGTCGGCCGGGCCGAACGCCCCCTGGAGGGTCTGCCAGTCCACGGCAGCGAGCTCCGTCTCGACCTCGGAGGCGGGAGGGAACGTCCGCTGGTCCACAGGCACAGCAGGCGCGGCGGTCTCGGGTTCGACGGTCTCGGGTTCGGCGGTGACGGCCTCGGCCTCGCCGACAACCTCTACGGTGTCCACGCGCGCATCATGACATCTCCCGGGGACATCCGTCACGGTCGGGTTCGTCACCACCCCTCTCAGCATCTCGTCAACGCCCCCTGCGCCGGAACTCCAGCGGGTCCTCGACGAACGGCTGCCAGGCCGCGCGCTCGACGTCGGTGATGCGCCGAGGGGCCCCAGACGACGCGTCGACGACCACGATCGTCGTCGCGGCCTTGGCATAGGGGCGGCTCCCGATCGAGGGGCCGGTGCGCCCTGCGGGCTCGGGCCACTCGGTGTGCACCTCGTAGCAGACCTCGAGGCTCGCCCCACCCAGGTGCCCGAGCCACATCTCGACGCGCACGGGGCTGCGCGTGAAGTCGAGCGGCCGCAGGTACTCGATCTCCTGGCGGGCGACGAGCGTGTGCGAGGTCGCGTGCGGGCCCGTGTCGAGCACGGCGGTGGGCCAGCTCTCCTCGACGGTGGCCTCAGGATGACGCCAGAACGCCGTGATGCGGGCGTCCTCGAGCAGACGGAGCATCTCGACGTTGTTGACGTGCTGGTAGGCGTCGAGGTCGGACCAACGCAGGGCGACGGGGACGTGCAGGCGGGTCATGGAAGTCCTTTCTTCGATTCCGCAGGGCCTCGCACCACGTCGCGGCCGATGGCTCGGGACGTGGGGGCACCCGGGCCACCCTACGCCCGCCTCACCCCGCCGCGATATGGGCAGCCACGCGGCACGTGGTCAGGGCCGACAGCTCCTCGGCCACGGGCAGGCGCACCTGGCCGTCCGCCACCCGAGCGATGCTCTCCCGCAGCCTGCGCCGTGCACGTGCGGCCCGCCGTCGGGCACCCAGCGCCGCCGCGAGGCGCGCGACGAGCGCGACGACCAGCCCGAGCGCCACCCCACCCACGGCCATGAGCGTGGGCCACGGGAAGCCGCGCCACGTCGGGGTCTCGGGTGCAGGCAGCTGGAGGTACGCCAGGACCGCGAGCACGCCGAGCCACACCAGCCCCGCCACCAGCACGCCCAGCACGACCCACTGGACGAAGCTCACCACGCCCCACCAGAGGGGGCGCCGCGTGGCCTCGAGCTCCGTGCCGGCGACGGCGAGGTCGAGCGCGTCGTCCAGGCCGTCGGTGCTCGCCGCGACCCGGGACCGCGTGGCGAGCACCCAGTCCTCGGGGGCCCACGTCGTCATGGTGCCGACGTACTCACGGACCGCGACGTGGGCGCGGGCAGCGAGCGTGGGCGAGGCGGGGGGCAGCGAGGTGCGCGCGAGCTCGGGCCGGTCCGTGCCGCGCGTCAGGCCGAGCCGGCGCAACGGGTCCACGCGCAGCCGCCCGATCCACCGTGTCGGGGGCCAGCCGGTCGCGGCCCGCGCACGCCGGTTCGCGGACGTCCGCACGGCGTCCACGACCGTGGGCACCCCGGCCGCGGCCTCGAGCGCGTCGACGAGCCGCTCGCGCGCGGCCCTCTGCGAACGGTCGGGGACCTTGTCCCCGCACGCGTCCGCGATCCTCGTCGCGACCGCGCGCAGGTCTGCGACCAGGCGTGCGACCGACGCCTCGCGCCGCGCCGCGGCCTGGTCGAGGAGCGCGTCGAGCTCGTCGATCCCTTGGCCCGTGGTCGCCGAGACGCCCAGCACGCGCGCCGCCGCGAGCCCGTCCTCGGCCACGAGGCGACGCAGGTCCGCGAGGCACGCGGTCGCCTCCTCGGGGCTCAGCCGGTCGATCTGGTTGAGCACGACCACGACGACGTCCCCGTGCCCGGCGAGCGGGCGCAGGTAGCGCTCGTGCAGCGCTGCGTCGGCGTACTTCTGCGGGTCCACGACCCACACCAGGAGGTCGACACGCTCTACGAGCCGCTCGGCGATCGCCCGGTGCTCGGTCTCGACCGAGTCGTGGTCGGGCAGGTCGAGCAGCACGAGCCCCCGGGTGGCCACGGTCGCGCGGTCGGCGGCGTGGTGCCGCTCGCCGACCTCGAGCCAGCCCAGGAGCGGGTCCGCGCCGGGGCCCCAGACGACCGCCAGCGGGCGCGACGTCGTCGGGCGCGTGATGCCCGGGCGTGCGAGGGGCGCCCGGGCGATCGCGTTGAACAGCGACGACTTGCCCGACCCGGTCGAGCCCGCGAGCGCCACGACCGTGTGCTCGGCCGACAGGGCGCTGCGCGTGGCCGTGCGGTCCAGGACCGCGCGCGCGTCGTCGAGGAGCGGGGCGGGCAGGCGGCCCTCGCCCGCCGAGACCGCGGTCTCGAGCGCGGCGACCCGGTCGGCGAGGTCGAGGCGGGCCATCAGCGCCCGTCCCCGGGCTCGTCGTTGGACGGCAGGTCGGCCGGACGCGCGCCGAACAGGCGTCGCCAGAAGCCGGGGCGCTCTGCGCCCGCCGGCTCGCCTGCGAGGGCTCCGGGGTCCTGCGGGTCGTGCGCCTGCACGCCGCGCAGGGCCCCCGCCGGCACGACGACGGAGCCCGGGTCCGGTGCTCTGGTCACGTCCGCAGCACGGGCCTTCTGCTCGCGCCGCGCGGCCCCGCGCACCTCCTCGGCCGCGGCCCGCAGCGGGGCACCTGTCGCCTCGCCCGTGCCGAGCGCGTCGAGCTGGGACGTGAATCGTCGGGCCTCGCCGTCGAGCACCGCGCCGACCCGCGCCGAGAGACGGTCCTGGGCCGTGCGCGTGAGCCGGCGCACCGCGTCGTCGCCGAAGACGGCCTCGAGGAGCTTCTGGGCGAGCACCGCGGTGCCGCCCGCGATGCCGATCTCGGCCCCGGTGATCCCGCCCGTCGACGCGAAGACCAGCACCATGAGCGAGACACCCAGCCCGTTGAGCCCGAACGACAGGGCGCGGGCCGTGCCGCGCTTGGCCGCTGCCTGCTCGCTCACGAGCGCGAGGACGTCCGCCTGCCAGCCCCGGATCTCCTCGGCGACCCGCGTGCGCAGCGTGCCCGACGCGCGGGACAGGTCCAGCCCGTCGAGCAGCGCGGCCCCCGAGGGATCGGCGCGCCATGCGCGGTAGCTGCGCTCGGCGGCCTCCTCCGCGGCGTCGAGCACGACCGACTCGAGGCCGTGCGTGATGGCCTCCTCGACCTCGGGGACCTTGCGCCCCTTGCCGCGGAAGAACCCGCTGACCGCGTCACGGACCGAGCCGACCTTCTGCTCGACCGCTCGGAAGAACTCGCCCGTCCCGACGAAGTCCTGCCAGCGTGAGAGCACCTCGCCGCGCAGCATGGTCCCGTCGCTCGTCGCGGCGAGGATCGTGCGACGTGCGTCCTCGTACGCGGCGTCGACGGCCGCGCGCAGGTAGCCGTCGGCCTCGTGCTGGGCGTCGACCGCACCCGCGAGCTCGGTCGCGCGGCGCACCAGGTCGTCGACCACGCCGTCACGCGTCGCGTCGATCACGGCCGAGCGTGCGCCCGGGTCGCCGCCGAGGGCCGTGAGCCAGCGGGAGATCTCCCCCACGGCGGTCTCGGGAAGGAGGCCGTCGACGAGCTGCGCCTCGGGTACCAGGAAGATCGGCGCGTGCCCGAGCCCGTTCTCCGCGGCCAGGCGGTGCAGGTCGGCGCCCACGGCCTCGGCGCCGGGGTCGACGCGGTCGAGCACGAGCGCCACCTGGGCGCGGCGGCGTGCTGCCTCGTGCAGCAGGTCCCAGGGCACGGCGTCCGCGTAGCGCGCGGCGGTCGTGACGAAGAGCCAGAGGTCCGCCGCACCGAGGAGCTGTGCGGCGAGCTCGCGGTTCTCGACGACCACCGAGTCGACGTCGGGCGCGTCGAGGAGCGCGAGGCCCTGCGGCAGGACCTCGGACGCGACCAGGCGCACCGATCTGTGCGCCGACGGTGCGTCCGTGTGGTCGGCTGTCCCCGTCACGCGCGCGAGCCCGGGCAGGATGCGGTCGGTGCTGAACCAGCGCGCGTCCAGCGGGTGGTGCACGAGCACGGGCGAGCGCGTCGTGGGACGCAGCACGCCGGGCACCGTGACCTTCTCCCCCAGGACCGAGTTCACGAGCGTGGACTTGCCCGCACCCGTCGAGCCACCCACGACGACGAGCAGGGGGGCGGTGCGGGCTCGCAGGCGCGGCAGCAGGTAGTCGTCGAGCTGGTCGACCGCGAGCGTGAGCGTCCGACGGTCCTCCTCGGCCCCGGGCACCGTCAGGGGCAGGCGCTGCGCCGTGAGCTCTCCGCGCAGGACGTCGAGGGCCGCGACGAGCTCGTCCGTGCCCGCCTGCGGGGCGCGCGCGAGCGACCGCTCGACCACGGGGTCCGTGTCGGCGACGTGCCGACCGTGGCCCGGCTCGTCGGGTGCGTCGTCGCTCGGGATGGTCATGGGCCTCAGTCTGCCGGACCCGGCGGCCGAGCGACCGGTGAGCGCGCCGCGGGCGCCGGGAGACGTCGGGACGGAGGTCAGAGGCCGGAGGCGGGACAGGCCTGGTCGGCCGGGCACGGCAGGACGGGCGCGACCGCTCCGGCCCGCGAGGCGCACGGTCCACGCGAGAGGGCCCCGACGACACCTCGTCGGGGCCCTCTGGTGCGGAGCGTGTCGTTCGTCGCGGCCGCCCGGTGGGGCGGCACGCGTCGACGCCGGATCAGTCGCGCGTCAGCTTGCGGTACGTGACGCGGTGCGGGCGCGCTGCGTCCGCGCCGAGGCGGCTGATCTTGTTCTCCTCGTACGAGGCGAAGTTGCCCTCGAACCAGTACCAGTTCGCCGGGTCCTCCTCGGTGCCCTCGTACGCGAGGATGTGCGTCGCGACGCGGTCGAGGAACCACCGGTCGTGCGAGACCACGACGGCGCAACCCGGGAACTCGAGCAGGGCGTTCTCGAGCGAGCCGAGCGTCTCGACGTCCAGGTCGTTGGTGGGCTCGTCGAGCAGCAGGAGGTTTCCACCCTGCTTGAGGGTCAGCGCGAGGTTCAGACGGTTGCGCTCACCACCCGAGAGCACGCCGGCCGGCTTCTGCTGGTCCGGCCCCTTGAACCCGAAGGCCGCGACGTAGGCGCGCGAGGGCATCTCGACGTTGCCGACCTTGATGAAGTCGAGCCCGTCCGAGACGACCTCGAACAGCGTCTTCTTGGGGTCGATCCCGCCACGTGACTGGTCGACGTAGGAGATCGACACGGTCTCGCCGACCTTGAGGTCTCCGCCGTCGAGCGGCTCCAGGCCGACGATGGTCTTGAACAGCGTCGTCTTGCCGACACCGTTCGGACCGATCACGCCGACGATGCCGTTGCGCGGCAGCGTGAAGCTGAGCCCGTCGATGAGCTTGCGCCCGTCGAAGCCCTTCTGCAGGTTCGAGGCCTCCAGGACGACCGAGCCCAGGCGCGGGCCCGGCGGGATCTGGATCTCCTCGAAGTCCAGCTTCCTGGTGCGGTCCGCCTCGGCAGCCATCTCCTCGTAGCGCGCCAGACGCGCCTTCGACTTGGTCTGGCGGCCCTTCGCGTTGGACCGGACCCACTCGAGCTCGTCCTTGAGGCGCTTGGCGAGCTTCTGGTCCTTCTTGCCCTGGATCGCCAGGCGCTCCTGCTTCTTCTCCAGGTACGTGGAGTAGTTGCCCTCGTAGGGGTACAGGCGCCCGCGGTCGACCTCGCAGATCCACTCCGCGACGTGGTCGAGGAAGTACCGGTCGTGGGTCACGGCGAGGATGGCGCCGGGGTAGGACGCGAGGTGCTGCTCGAGCCACAGCACGGACTCGGCGTCCAGGTGGTTGGTGGGCTCGTCGAGGAGCAGCAGGTCCGGCTTCTCCAGCAGCAGCTTGCACAGGGCGACACGGCGACGCTCACCACCGGAGAGCACCGACACGTCGGCGTCCGGCGGCGGGCAGCGCAGCGCGTCCATCGCCTGCTCGAGCTGCGAGTCGAGGTCCCACGCGTCGGCCGCGTCGATGGCCTCCTGCAGGGTGCCCATCTCGGCGAGCAGGGCGTCGAAGTCGGCGTCCGGCTCGGCCATGAGCGCCGAGATCTCGTTGAAGCGGTCGAGCTTGCCCTTGATCTCGGCCACGCCCTCCTCGACGTTGCCGAGGACCGTCTTCTCCTCGTTCAGCGGCGGCTCCTGCAGCAGGATGCCGACCGAGTACCCGGGCGAGAGCCGGGCGTCGCCGTTCGAGGGTTGCTCCAGCCCGGCCATGATCTTCAGGATCGTGGACTTACCGGCACCGTTGGGGCCGACGACGCCGATCTTGGCACCGGGAAGGAAGTTCAGGGTGACGTCGTCGAGGATGACCTTGTCGCCGTGCGCCTTGCGCGCCTTGTACATGGAGTAGATGAACTCAGCCACTGGCTCTGTTCCACCGTTCGATCGCTCGCGGGATGCTGTGCGCCCGCCCCGGACCCGGGGTGCCCCAGGTGGGGCGGGCGTCTTCGACCCCTCAGCCTACGCGGTCGGGGTTCAGCGCGTCGCCAGGAGCTCGCGGGTCACACCTTCCTGGTCGACGTCTCCGTCCGTGTCCTCGTCGTCCGCGGCGAGCTGCCCGAGCGCGTCGTCGACCAGGCCGTGCTCGGCGTCGTCGTCCTCGCCGACCGGCTCTCCCAGGTGGCCCAGGTCCCACTCCGTGTCGCTGCCGGCGTCGGCGAGCAGGCCCGAGGCGGCCTCGCTGCCGACCCCCGGCTCGGGGGCGGCGGAGTCCTGGCCGTGCGCGGCGCCGTCGGGCGTGGTGGGGCGGTGGGCGGTGGGCGAGAAGCGCGCCTGTCCCCGCGTGAGGTCCGGGCCCAGGGCGCTCGCCTCGATCACGAGGTTGGTGCGAGGCCCCTCGGGGCTGGTCCACTCGTCGACCGCGAGACGCCCCGTGACCACGACCGCGTCCCCCTTGCGCAGCGACGCCACGACGTTCTGGGCCATGCCCCTCCACGCCTTGACGGTGAACCAGATGGTCCGTCCGTCGACCCACTCGCCGCGCGTGCGGTCGAGGTAGCGCGTGGTGCTCGCGATGCGGAAGCTCGTGAAGTCGTTGCCGGTCGGGGACGCGAACAGCCGGGGGCTCGTGCCCATGAAACCTGCCAGCGTGACCGTGACGTCGTTGCCCATCGTTCCTCCTGGGTGCGGGGCCGGCCTGGTGCCGACCGCGACCTCAGGCTGACGGTTCGCGCGCTGCGGTGTCCGGGCTCGTCGAGCCGTCTGTGGACGGAGCGACCAGAGCCTGGGCTGTGGGCAGGCTCAACGCCCCGGTGAGCGGTGCCGCCCTGCCCGTGTCGCGTGCGGACTGGGCGAGCTCGCGCACGCGCCGGTGCTCGTCGAGCAGCTTCTGCGTGGGCTTGCCCATGGTCTCCTGGACCACGCGCTCGACCGCTCCGCGCCCCGACGCCAGGACCGTCGCCTCACGCCGACGGGCCAGGGTCCGGCGGATCTGGATCCCCGCGAGGAAGAAGCCGAGCGCCACCAGGACGGCCGCGCCCGCCACGATCGCGAAGGTCGCGACGATCGTCCGGTCGAGGTCCAGCACGCCCAGCGAGCTGAGGATCGCGAGCGCTCCCGTGACCACGGCCACGCCGATCGCCACGAGGGCCGTGGTGCGCGTGGCACGGGCCGAGGACGGTCCGCGCGTGTCGAGCGAGACCCTGGACAACGCCCGCTGGGTGTCCTCGACCAGACGGTCCGCCGGGGCCACTGCGTCGTCGAGCGCGCGCTTCCAGCCCGGGCGCAGGGACTTGCCGGCGCGCGCGAGCCACCGGCTGCGCGAGAGAGCGACCGCGTCGGTCTGCGGCGGCGCGAACTCGGGGCGGCCGTACCCGTTGCGCACGGCCGCGGCGACCTGGCCGGCCACCGCGGAGAGCCCGGTCGCCTCGCCGATCGCGACGACCTCCTCGTCGACCGCGGTGCTCATGGTCCACGGCACCTCGCCCGGTGTCTGCTCGAGCAGCAGCGCCCCCGCACGGTCGAGCTCGCCCGCGACCCGGCTCGCGGCCACGCTGCGACGGGCCACGGCCTGCTGCAGGAGCTCGCGCACCTGGCCGAGCCCCTCGCCCGTGCGGGCCGAGACCATCGTCACGTACACCCCGGACAGCCCGTCCTCCTCGAGGAGGCGACCCATGTCCGCGACGAGGTTGCCGCGCTGGGTGGTCGGGACGGTGTCGATCTGGTTGAGCGCCACGACCATCGACGCCTCGAGCCCGACCGACTTCTGCAGGTAGCCCGAGTGCAGCGCGTCGTCGGCGTACTTCTGGGGGTCCACGACCCACACCAGCAGGTCCACGAGCGGCAGGACCCGGTCGACGACCGCCTGGTGCGCGGGCTCGATCGAGTCGTGGTCCGGCAGGTCGAGCAGCACCAGCCCGTCGAGACCCTCCTCGGCGTCCCCGTCGAGCTCGCTGCCCCGCGTGATGCGCCGCTCCGGGTCGACCTCGAGCCAGTCCAGGAGCGCCGTGGCCTGGTCGCTCCACGAGCACGCCGTGATGCGGGCCGTCGTGGGTCGCTTGGCGCCCACGTCGGCGAAGTTCAGGCGCGAGATGCGGTTGAACAGGCTCGACTTGCCCGAGCCCGTTCCGCCGGCGAGCGCCACGACCGTGTGGTCGACGCCCAGGGCGAGCCGCTCGCGCACCCCGCCGATCGCGGTCCGGATGCGTTCCGCGATCTCGGGGTCGAGCCGGTCGCCCGCGAGGTCGAGGGCCTTGCCGAGGTCGTCCGCGCGGGACCTGAGCTGAGAGTCGTGGGACGTCATGAGAGCCTCCTGAGCTCAGCGAGGCGCAGGCGCAGCCCGACGGCGGCATCCGGCGCGAGGGCGGGGATGTCGAGGCGTTCCAGCAGGTCGACGGGTTCGCGGGCCACCATCGCGGCGGCACGGTCGGCGAGGTCCGAGGCCACGGTCTGCGCGGAGGCGAGGCCCGGGTCGCCGAGCAGGGACTGCACGAGGCGCGTGGCGTCGTCGACCCCTGCGGCGGACGTGAGGAGCAGCGCGACGAGCCCCGTCGGCCCGAGCGCCTTGACCGCAGCCTCTGCCCTGCGGTTCTCGGCGCTGTCCTGCGGGGTGACGCCCGGCTCGTCGATGCCGCGCAGGGCCTCGACCGCGCGCTCGGCGACCGCGACCCACTCGTGGACCTGGGTCGCGGCGGCCTTCTCGCGCGCCGCCTCACGGGCCGGGTCGCCGTGCTCGGGCGCGAACGCAGGACCTCCGGGAGGCGCGTCCGGGCCGGTGAGCGCGGCGCGCAGCGCGTCGTCGGCGCTCGAGCCCGCAGCGACCAGCGTGCGCATCGCCGCCGCGCGGACCTCGTCGAGGAGCGGTTCGAGCGCTGCCTCGCGTGCCCGCCCCCGGCGCTTGGTCGAGCGCGCCAGCCCGTGGCGCACCTTGAGGCGGTCGATCTTCTCGGCGCTCGCGAGCTGGGCCCAGCGCGAGGCGACCGAGCCCTCTGCGACGACGCCTGCGGCGACGGACGCGCGGGCCGAGGCCTCGGAGTCCGGCAAGGCCTTCTCGATCGTGCCGCGCAGCACCTCCGCGGCCTCGACCTGCTGCTGGACCGCGTCCGCGATGCCCGTGACCCACGCCGGGAGCGCGGCGAGCGAGCCCTTGAGCGTGCGCACGATCACGGCGCGCGACCTGTCCGGCCCCGCGAGCATGGTCAGCCACCGCGCGATCGGTGTCACGGTCGCGCGGTCGAGCATGCCCTCGTGCGGCCCGACGTCGGGGATCACGAAGAGCGGCACACCCTCCATGCCGTGCTCGCGAAGGCGGGCCAGGAGGTCGCCGCGGATGGTCGTGAGGTTGTGCTGCGGGACGCGGTTGAGGACCATCGCGACGCTCGCGCCACGCTCCATGGCCTGTCCGAGCGCGACCCAGGGCAGGGCGTCGCCGTAGCGTGCCGCCGTGGTCACGAAGAGCCACAGGTCCGCGGCCTCGAGGAGCTGGGCTGCGGTCGAGCGGTTCTCCGCGAGGAGCGAGTCGAGGTCCGGGGCGTCCAGGAGCGCGGTGCCCCGCGGGACGCCGTCGTGCTCGACGACGCGCGACATCGCGGTCGTGGGGCTGTGGACCAGCACGTCGGCGTCGAGCGGGTTGTAGGCGAAGACCGGCTCGCGCGTCGTGGGGCGCAGCACGCCCGCCTGCGAGACCTCCTCGCCCAGCAGCGAGTTGTACAGCGTCGACTTGCCCGCGCCCGTCGACCCGGCGATCACCACGACCGCCGGGGAGGACAGCTCCTTGAGGCGCGGGAGCAGGTGCTCGTCGAGCTGGTTCAGCAGGCGCCGGCGGGCGGCCTCCGCCTCCTCGACCCCGTCGAGGACCAGCGGGAGCTCGACCTCGCCCACGTCGCGGCGCAGGTCACGGCCTACGTCGAAGACCGTCGTCCCGATCTCCTCAGAGGTGTTGCCAGGCGTCCTGCCCGAGGCGGGGGTGGCCCGCGGGGCACGGTCGGCAGCATGTCGGGTCGTCACCCGTTCATCTTCTGTGGTTCCCGAGGCGATGCCAAACGCGCGCGCCGCTCGTGGGGTCGCGGACTGCCGAGGAGCTGTGCAAGGTGGGCTGGCGGGGTCGCGCGGGGCCGTCCGCGACACGGCCGTCTCGCGCGCGTGCGCGCAGGTCACGGCCGGATCCCACTACGATGGTCCCCGCGCCCCGATAGCTCAATGGATAGAGCAACGGCCTTCTAATCCGTAGGTTGCAGGTTCGAGTCCTGCTCGGGGCACTACCGTGCGTCGTTCCGGCGGCTCCTCGCCGTGCCTCTGACACGATCTCCCCATGCCACTCGCCGACCTCCTGCGGCTCGCCGTCGCGGTCCTCGTCCTGGTCGCCCTCGCGTGCGGGGTCCTAGCCTGGACGGGACGTCGCACCGTCCCTGACGCGCTGGTCGCGGTCCTGCGCGCGGCCGCGCAGCTCGCACTGGTCGCGCTGGTCATCGGGTGGATCTTCGCGCACCCGGCCGCGGTCGTCCCCTACCTGGCCGTCATGCTCGTGGCCGCCGGTGTCACGTCCGCGCGGCGGATCGGTGGCGGCTGGGCGGCCCTGCCGTGGTTGCTGGTCTCGATCGGGACGGGTCCCGCGGTGGTGCTGGGGGTCGTGCTCGCGGCGGGCGCACTGGCCCCGACCGGGCAGGAGATCCTGCTCTCGATCGGGACGGGTCCCGCGGTGGTGCTGGGGGTCGTGCTCGCGGCGGGCGCACTGGCCCCGACCGGGCAGGAGATCCTGCCGTTCACGGCCCAGGTCATCGGCGGCGCCATGACGGCGGCCTCGCTCGCGGGCCTGCGGATGCGCGACGACGTCGCTCACCGCTGGGGTGAGGTCGAGGCCATGCTGGCGCTGGGCTTCACGCGGCGCGAGTCGGTCGCCGACCTCGGACGCCAGGCCGCGGCCCGCGCGGTCGTCCCCGCGATCGACCAGACCCGGGCGGCCGGGCTGGTCACCCTGCCCGGGGCGTTCGTCGGGCTCCTGCTCGCGGGGGCCGAACCGTGGCGGGCCGCCCAGGTCCAGCTCCTGGTGCTCGTGGGGCTGCTGTCCGCCCAGTCGATCTCCGCGGTCGGGACGGCGGTGCTGACGGCGCCGCTGTGGGCGGCTGCCCGGCCCGTCGTCGCGGTCCGCTAGGACGAGCGACGAACGGCGACTCCGAGCCGTCCCGCGGCGACCACGGCTCCGCCTGTTGCCCTGTCCCGGCATCCGGATCCGTTTCCGGCTCAGGATCAGGCAGAGCCGCAGCGGCAGGCTGACCGGGGATCTCCGGGTGGCGTTTTCGTGTAGCCACCACAATTGTGGTGGCTACACGAAAACACCACCCGCCCCCTGGCGGCCCAGCCCGGGCATCCGGCCGAGACACCCGGGATGCCCGCTCCGACGTCGGGCCGGCGGCGGCGGGCCGGCGGGCGGCGGGCCGGCGGGCCGGCGGGCCGGCGGGCCGGCGGGCCGGCGGGCCAAGCCAACAGAACCGGCGAGCTGTTTCCTCGAACGCGACCAGACCGAGAGCCGCCCGAACCTAGCGAGCCGCACCGTCCGGCAGCACCCTCTCCAGGAACGCCGACACGTCAGCGAGCTCCTCGGCGCTGATCGAGTGCGGCAGCCCCGCGTACTCGACGTCGGTCACGTCGGTGAACCGCGGCAGCCAGGTCGACGTCCGCGCGGTCGCGTCGGGCGCGATGACCTGGTCCGCGTCGCCGTGACCGAAGAACACCGGCGGCCGGCGCGCCGCGAGCGCCGAATCGCCGGGCAGCTCCGCGTCGAGCACGAACCCCGAGAGCACGACGCCCGCCGCGAACCGCTCGGGCGCGGTCCGCAGGAGCTGGGTCACCATGAGCCCGCCCTGCGAGAACCCCACGGGCACGACCGCGGTCCCCGGCTCGACGTTCACGTCGAGCCAGGCGAGCACCGCAGCGGTCGCGGCTGCCACAGGCTGCGGGTCAGGCCGCCCGGGCACCCCGAGAGGGAACCACGAGAACCCTCCGTTGCCCGCGGCCAGCGGCGCTCGCAGCGAGGCCCAGTCCCACACCGACGGCAGGTGCCCGGCGATCGCGGGCAGGTCGTGCTCGTGCGAACCGAACCCGTGGAGCAGCAGCAGGAGCGGTCGCCCCGCCTGGTTGCTGCCGCGGACGTGGACCGTGATGTCAGCGCTCATGCCGAGAATCCTTCCATGGGGAGTTCTCACCCCCCTCAGGGCGTGAAAGAGTAAAGAACCGGCCACCCGTCGCGGATATACTCCCGGGACCGGTCGGTGGACCGGCTTGCCCGGTTCGCCGGGTTTCAGGGGTGGGTCTCGCGCTGACCCCTGCTCCAGGATCGGCGTCCGGTCAGCGCCCCGGCAGCCGACCGGCAGAATCGAGCGAAGGATCACGATGACCGAGGCAGCACCGCTCCAGCCCCCCGCCGCGACCGAGCACCTCGTGCTCTCGGCACCCGAGCCCGTGAAGCCCGTCGCGACCACGCAGGCTCCAGCGATGGCCCCGCGTGTCGACGAGGCAGCGATCCCCGGCCTGGACCAGAAGGTCACGTCCTACCTGGACGCGCTCATGGCCTCCGACGCCCGCTCCCCCGAGTTCGCCGCCAAGGCCAACGACGTGCGCACCATGGGCGACCAGGACATCCGCACCGCTGCCGACTCCTCGAACCGCCTGCTGGCCACGCCCGTGCGCGCCCTCAAGGAGGGCGGGCTGTCCGAGGGCTCCAAGGTGGGCAGCACGCTCCTCGAGCTGCGCCGCACGGTCGAGAACCTCGACCCGTCCGAGGCGAGCATGGGCCGCAAGATCCTCGGCTTCATCCCGTTCGGCGACAAGCTGACGGACTACTTCCGCCGCTACGAGTCGGCCCAGGGCCACCTCAACGCGATCATCCGTGCGCTCTACGACGGCCAGGACGAGCTCCGCAAGGACAACGCGGCCCTCAACCTCGAGAAGCAGCACCTGTGGGACACCATGGCGCGGCTCAACCAGTACATCTACGTGGCCGAGCGCCTCGACGCGCAGCTGTCCGCCAAGACCGCCGAGCTCGACGCGACGGACCCGGAGAGGGCCAAGGCGCTGCGCGAGGACGTCCTGTTCTACGTCCGCCAGAAGCACCAGGACCTCCTGACGCAGCTCGCGGTGTCCATCCAGGGCTACCTCGCGATCGACATCGTCATCAAGAACAACGTCGAGCTCATCAAGGGCGTCGACCGCGCGACCACCACGACCGTCTCCGCGCTGCGCACGGCCGTCATCGTGGCCCAGGCCCTCGCCAACCAGAAGCTCGTCCTGGACCAGATCACGGCGCTCAACACGACGACGTCGAACATGATCGCCTCGACGTCCAAGATGCTCGCGGACCAGTCGGCGTCCATCCAGTCGCAGGCCGCGAGCGCGACCGTCGGGCTCCCTCAGCTCCAGGCCGCGTTCCAGAACATCTACGCGACCATGGACTCGATCTCGACGTTCAAGGTCCAGGCGCTCGACTCGATGGCGCAGACCATCGGCGTCCTGGAGACCGAGACCACCAAGGCCCGCGAGTACCTGGACCGCGTGGCCCAGGGCGACCAGACCGGCGCCGCCACGGGCGCGCTCGACCTCGGAAAGGTCTGATCCGGACGCCATGGGTTGGTTCCAGAACCTGTTCGGCGGCGGGCGCAAGCGTCCGCCGGAGACCCCTGCGCTGCCTCCGGCGCCCACGAGCGCGGACATCCTCGCCTCGGTCGACGCCGTCCAGGCGCAGATCGAGGGCAGGGTCCCGCCCGCGGTGACCGCGCGCGTGAACCGCATCGCGAAGACCGTGGACGACATGGCGCCGCGCCTCGACCGCCTGGGCGGCGGCACGGCCCAGGCGCACACGGTCGTGGCGACCGCGACGAGCTACCTGCCGGAGGCCGTGGGCGGCTACCTGCGCCTGCCGCGCGACTTCGCGGACACGCGCGTCATCAACCGCGGCAAGACGTCGCTCATGATCCTGTGCGACCAGCTCGACCTGCTGGGCGTGACGCTCGACAAGATCTCCGACGCGGTCTCGCGCGCCGACGCCGTGGCGCTCGTCGCGCACGGGCAGTTCCTCGCGGAGAAGTTCCAGACGTCCTCGATCGCCCTGGCCCCCGAAGCCGGGCTCGGCTCGGCCCAGCCGCAGGCGCCGGGGACCCCGGGCGGGCTGGAACGACCATGAGCGCCGCGCGCCAGGGGGCGCTCGCCCGCAGCATCGCGGCACTGACCGAGGTGGGCCGCCAGGGGGGCCTCGTGCCCGACGACGTCACGCGCGAGGGCGAGCGTCTCGCCGCCGCGGTGGCCGAGTCGTCCACGGGCGCGGCCCCCGCGTGGCTCGAGGCCGTGGGCCGCGCCCCCGACGACTTCACCGCGTTCTTCGAGGCCGCCCAGCGCGGTCGCCGGTGGCGCTCGGCCCCGACCGACCAGCTCACGACGCTCGTGCTGGCCGGCTCGGAGCACGCGGCCGCCTACGCCGAGGCGCTCGCGACCGTGATCGACGCGGCCGGCGCCCTGGGCTCCCCCGGGCTCGCGGCGTCCGCCAACGCCGCGTCCACGACGGCCGTGCAGCGGGCCGCGGCCCGACCCGCACCCCGCCGCCGCCCCAGGCTGCAGCACCGCAGCCGGCCGCGCGGTCAGCGGCCGGCCCGCTCCCCTCGCCGCTCGGCACGCCCACCCGCTTCCCCGCGCCCGCGTTCGACCCGACCCTCCCGAGCGGGACCGACCCGTTCGACCTGGGCTCGCTCGTCGGCGCGGGCGGGCTGCGGCCCCCGGCTCAGGACGTGGTCCCGACCGTCGACGCGATCCTCGACGCCCTGGGTGCGCGCACCCCGGGTGACGTGGACCCCGGGACGCACGCGGCGTCGTCGGGCACCCCGGGTGCGCGGCCTCAGGCGGCGCGCAGAGTGCGACCACGGGCGACGCCCCCGCCGAGGAGGAGACCGAGGCCGAGCCACCCCGGTCGCTCGAGGAGCTCCTGGCCGAGCTCGACGCGCTGATCGGGCTCGACCGGGTCAAGCACGAGATCCGTCAGCAGACCGAGCTGCTGCGCATCGAGCAGCTACGTGCCGGCCGCGGGCCTGACCACGCCCACGCTCACGCGCCACCTCGTGTTCCTCGGCAACCCCGGGCACGGGCAAGACGACGGTGGCGCGCCTGGTCGCCGGGATCTACCGCGCGCTCGGGCTGCTGAGCACGGGGCACCTGGTCGAGGTCGACCGCTCCGAGCTCGTCGCGGGCTACCTGGGCCAGACCGCCGTCAAGACGTCGGAGGTCGTGGCGACCGCGATCGGCGGCGTGCTGTTCATCGACGAGGCGTACGGTCTCGCGGAGGACCAGTACGGCGCCGAGGCCATCAACACGCTCGTCAAGGACATGGAGGACCACCGCGACGACCTCGTGGTGATCGTCGCCGGGTACCCCGGCCCCATGGCCTCCTTCATCGCGACCAACCCCGGCCTCGAGTCACGCTTCTCGACGACCATCACGTTCGACGACTACTCGGACGCCGAGCTGCGCGGGATCTTCGAGCGCATGGCGACCTCGGCCGACTTCGAGCCGCTGCCCACGACCCTCGACCGGTTCGAGCAGATGGTCTCGCTCGTGCCGCGCACCGAGGGGTTCGGCAACGGCCGCCACGCGCGCAACGTCCTGGACGCGGCCATCGCCCGGCACGCGTGGCGCCTCAAGGACACGCCCGAGCCCACGCTCGACGAGCTGCGCCGGCTCCTGCCCGAGGACCTGCTCCCCGCAGGCGAGGCCCCCGAGAGCATCCTGCAGGCGCCACACACCGAGGACGCGCCTCCCGAGGACGTGCTCGACGAGCCCTCCGCCGCGGACGAGGCCCTCGACCTCACCGACCCCGTCGAGGACCACCAGCCCACCGACGACCAGCCCACCGACGCGACCATCTCCCCTCAGGAGGAGCCTGCATGAGCCAGACCCTGACGCCGCCGCCCGGGTCCGCCCCCGCGCCCGGTCGGGCCGTCCAGCCCGCCCGTCCCGGCCAGCCAGGCGGGGAGGCAGGAACGGCGCCCACGACGCAGGCCCAGGAGCGTGCGGAACGCCGGGCCGGGGTCCGCAGCGCGCTGCGCCGCACCCCGGGCAAGCTGCGGATCGCCCTCGCGGTGTGCGTGCTCGCCTCGATCGTCTTCGGCGCGCTCGGCTTCCAGGCCGCGCGCGTCCAGGGGATCGCGCTCGAGGACGCGCGCTCGGACACGAGCCAGCTCGTGGGCATCCAGGACGTGCGCAACAACCTGGTCGTCGCGGACGCCTCGGCGACGAACGCGTTCCTGGTCGGCGGCCTCGAGCCCGCCGACCAGCGCGCGCGCTACGACGACGCGATCGCCAACGCCTCGATCCGGCTCGCCGAGCTCGCGGGCTCCAACAGCGCCGACGCGACCGAGCTGGGCGTGGTCGCCTCGCAGGTCACGGTCTACACGGGCCTGATCGAGCAGGCCCGTGCGAACAACCGGCAGGGCTTCCCGGTGGGCTCGGCCTACCTGGACCAGGCCTCGACCCTGCTGCGCGACGAGATCCTGCCGACGCTCACGACGCTCGTCGACGACAACGCCGAGCGCGTCGCGTCCGACCTGTCGATGGTGCGCAACGCGATGTGGATCCTCGCGGCGGGCCTGCTGTGCCTCGCGCTGCTGATCGTCACGCAGGTGTGGCTCGCCAAGCGCACGCACCGCGTCCTCAACGTGGGGCTCCTGGTCGCGAGCATCGTGCTCCTGGTCGTGGGCGTGGGCGGGGCCGTCCTGCTGAGCCAGACCAACAGCGCCGCCGCCGCGGTCCGCGACGGCCCCTACGCCGCGACGCTCGCGGCGTCGACCGCGTACTCCGAGGCCAACGACGCCAAGGCCATGGAGAGCTTCACGCTCATCAAGCGCGGGTCGGGCCAGACCTACGAGGAGTCGTTCGTCGAGCTGACCGCGGACGCCGCGCAGCGCCTCGACCAGGCAGCCGCCGACGGGAACCTCGACGGGACCTCCGCGGGGTACCTCGACGACTGGGTCGTCCAGCACCAGGCGATCCGCGCGCTCGACGACGCGGGAGACTGGGACGGAGCGGTCGCGCTCGCCACGAGCGCCGACGAGGGCGGCCCGAACGCCGCGTTCGCCGCGTTCTCGCAGACGGTCACGTCCGACATCGCCGAGAACATCAAGGCCACGCAGGCCGACCTCGCCTCGGCCGGCAACCGCTCGGCCCTCGCGGGCTGGCTCCTGCTGGCCGCGGGCCTCGCTGCGGCGGTCCTCGCCTGGCGCGGCCTGAACGTCCGACTGGAGGAGTACCGGTGATCACCTCGACCTTCCGCAAGAGCGGGCGCCTGGGCGCCCTGGTGGCGCTGGGGCTCTCGGGTGCCCTGGTCCTGGCCGGCTGCGCCACGCCCGACGCCGGACCGGCGGCGGGAGCACCGGTCACCTCGGTCGTGGGGACCTCGGGCAGGGCGGCCGCCGGCGCGGCCGGTTCCTCGGTCGCCGCCGCGGCGACGTGCGAGAACCCCGTCGCGTCCTACGCCCCCGACGGCCCCCTGCCCGGACCGGGCGCCCTGCCGGCGGGCAGCACCATGGCCGCGATCCGCGACCGCGGCTCGCTCATCGTCGGCGTCTCGGCCGACACCCTCCAGCTCGGGGCCCGCAACCCGCTCAGCGGCCAGATCGAGGGCTTCGACATCGACGTGCTGCACCAGGTGTCGAACGCGATCTTCGGCGACCCGGACCGGCTGCAGTTCCGTGTCATCACGTCAGGTCAGCGCCTCGAGGTCCTCGAGAACGGCGAGGTCGACGTGGTCGCCCGCGCCTTCACGATCAACTGCGAGCGCTGGGAGACCATCGCGTTCTCCTCGGAGTACTACCACGCGGGCCAGAAGGTCCTCGTGACGCGCGACTCCGAGGCGCAGGGCATCGCGGACCTCGCGGGCCAGCGGGTGTGCGCGCCGGACGGCACCACGACGCTCGAGCGCCTCCAGGAGTACCCCGACATCACCGCGGTTCCCGCGACCACGCACACGGGCTGCCTCGCGCTGTTCCAGCAGGGCAAGGTCGACGCGATCACGGGCGACGACACGATCCTCGCGGGCTTCGCGGCCCAGGACCCGTACGCCAAGGTCGTGGGCCAGGCGATCTCCGACGAGCCGTACGGCCTGGGCATCCCGGCCCAGAACGTCGACATGGTCAAGTTCGTCAACGGCGTCCTGGAGCAGATGCGCACCGACGGCACGTGGACGGCGCTGTACGACGAGTGGCTCGGCGTGCTCGGTCCGGCCCCCGTGCCCCCCGTCGCCGTCTACGGCCGCACGCCGTGACCTCTGCCGCGTCCGCCTCCCCTGCTGCCGGGCCGCCCGTCACCCCCCGGACCCAGCAGGCTCCGAGCGCGCCCGGACGTCTCGGCGAGGCGATCCCCGCAGCAGAGCTGCTACGAGTACCTCTCCCGGCTCGAGGAGTGGCTCCGCGCCCGGCGGACCGAGCTCGACCGCCTGGACGCGGCCGCCCAGTCCGCGGCGTCCCCCGAGACCTACACGGCCGACATGCTCCTGGCCATGACGCTCTGGCAGGCGGCCCGCACGCGCGCCGACGAGATGGGCGTCGTGTGGGACTCGGGACGCGCCGACGCGGTGGGCCGCGAGAAGATCTCCCAGCTCGTCTGGGGACGGCTCAGCTCGCCCGACGGCTCGTCGCTCGTCTCGCTCGTCGAGGCCACGCGGCTGTGCGACGCGATCGTCTCCGCGCTGCGCACACGCCTGTCGTTCGACCCGAACGCGGCCGACGAGGTCGCACGCTTCCGCGGGCTGCGCGCCGAGCTGGCGCGCTGCGACGAGCTCGCCGGATCCGACACCATGGCCCGCGGGCGCGTCGAGAAGCTGCGCGAGCGGTGGACGAGGCTGCGCGACAAGGCGTCGAACGGCGCCGACGTCACGGGCCCCCTCACCGAGCTCGAGGCCGAGGTCGCACGCACCGAGCGCGACCTCATCGTGGGAGCCTCCGAACGCCGCGAGCTCGCCCGCGACCGCAAGCAGGCCGTCGAGCGCTACGCGGCCCTCGAGGCGCGCGAGCCCTCGCTGCGCGAGCTCGCGGCCCGGTGCCGTCGCGAGATCGCCGTTCCCCCGCGCCTCGCGGTGCCCGACGTCTCACGGCTCGGCGAGGTCCCCGCGGACCGGGCGGGGCTCGACGGTTTCCTCACCCGTCTCGCGACCGTCGCGCGCGCGTTCGACACGGTCGAGGCCTCCTACACCGCGCCGCTGCGCGAGCGCGCCGAGCTCCGCTACCGGCTCGACGCCTACCGGGTGAAGGCCGACACGAACGGGCGCAGCGCGTCCCCCACGGTCCGCTCGGGACTCGCCGAGGCTCGCGCGGCGGGCGAGGCGGTGCCGTGCGACGTCGTCCTCCTGCGCTTCCTCGTCGAGCAGTACCAGTTCCTGACCCGCGACCTGCCTGCCCACCTCTCGTCTCCCGCCCCTGGATCGTCGCCCGTCCCGGGCCAGGAAGGATCGTCCTGATGACCACATCGACCACGCAGGAGCCGTGCGCCCAGCCGGGCTGCGACGGCTTCATCGAGGACGGCTACTGCAATGTCTGCGGTTCTCCCGCCGAGCCGTCGGGCGCCTCCGCGACCGGCGCGGCCGCGCCCGCAGCAGGCGGCGCCTCGGGCACGACGACGTCGCCCGGCGCGGCAGCGTCGCCGTCGGCGATGCTCGGTACGGGCATCGCCCAGGCCGCACCGAACTACGCGGCCGGTCCCGGCCCCGAGGGCGAGGCCGTGTCCACGCGCACGGGCCGGACCAGCTCGACCCAGCTCGCGAGCGCGGCGCTGGGCTCGGCCCGCTCGGCCGTCACGGGCACCAAGTCCACGCGCCGGGTCGGCACGTCCTCGACCCGTCTGCGCGGGCACCGCCTGGGCGCGGGCCTCACGACCGTCCCCAGCGCCCCCGTCCGCGACCCGCTCCAGGCCATCATGGCCGTGCCCGAGCTCGCCGAGTCCAAGCGCTTCTGCCCCACGTGCGGTGCCAAGGTGGGCCGCTCGCGCGACGGCGTCCCGGGCCGCACCTCGGGATTCTGCCCCCAGTGCCGCACCGCGTTCTCGTTCGACCCGCAGCTCTCGCCCGGCGACGTGGTCGGCGGGCAGTACGAGGTCGTGGGCTGCCTCGCGCACGGCGGGCTCGGCTGGATCTACCTGGCCCGCGACCAGAACGTCTCGGGCCGTTGGGTGGTCCTCAAGGGCCTGCTCAACTCGGGCGACCCCGACGCGTTCGCCGCGGCGATCTCCGAGCGCCAGTTCCTGGCCGAGGTCGAGCACCCGCTCATCGTCGAGATCTACAACTTCGTCATGCACGACGGCGCGGGCTACACCGTCATGGAGTACGTGGGCGGCAAGTCGCTCAAGGAGATCCTCAAGGACCGCCGCGACGAGCACGGCGGCGTGGTGGACCCGCTGCCCGTGGACCAGGCGCTCGCGTTCGTGCTGGAGATCCTGCCCGCGTTCGCCTACCTGCACGACCTGGGCCTGATCTTCTGCGACTTCAAGCCCGACAACATGATCCAGCAGGGCGACGGGGTCAAGCTCATCGACCTGGGCGGCGTGCGGCGCCTCGACGACATGACGTCGGCGATCTTCGGGACCGTGGGCTACCAGGCCCCCGAGGTCGCCGAGGTCGGCACCTCGGTCGCGTCCGACATCTACACGATCGGGCGCACCCTCGCCACGCTCGTGCTCGACTTCCGCGGCAACCAGACGACGTACGTCTCCTCACTGCCGCCCGTCGCCGAGACGCCCGTCTTCCAGAAGTACGACTCGTTCTACCGGCTGCTCGCCAAGGCCTGCGCGCTCGACCCGTCCGACCGCTTCGCCACGATCGACGAGATGCGCGCCCAGCTCATCGGCGTCCTGCGCGAGGTCGTCGCGACCGACCGGGGCCCGGGCAGCGGGGCGCTGCACTCGGCCGCGTCGATGCTCTTCGAGGCCCCCGTGTCCGACGACGCCGACGCACCCCTGACCTGGGACGCGCTGCCCGCGCTCAAGGTCGACGAGTCCGACCCCATGGCCAGCTGGCTCGCGGGCGTCAACATCGCCGACCCCGCGGCCCGCATGGCTGCGCTCGCCGCGGCCCCCGAGGGCACGGTCGAGGTCCGCCTCGCCTACGCCCGGGCCGCGATCGAGCACCGCCGCTTCACCGAGGTCGAGAAGACCATCGCCTCGATCCTCGCCGACGACCCGTGGGAGTGGCGGGCCGCGTGGATGGGCGGGCTGGCCGAGCTCGCGCGCGGCGAGGCCGCAGCGGCCCGCGCCTCGTTCAACGCGGTCTACGGCCAGGTACCCGGCGAGCTCGCGCCCAAGCTCGCGCTCGCCGTCTCGTGCGAGGTCAGCGGCGAGCCGGACATCGCCGAGTCCCTGTACGTGATCTGCGCTCGCTCGGACGCCAACTACACGGCCCCCGCGGCATTCGGGCTCGCCCGGATCCGCCAGGCCCGCGGCGACCTCGACGGCGCGCTGCACGCCCTGGACCTGGTCACCCCGACCCGCAGCTCGTACACCGACGCGCGCATGCGCCGTGCGCGCCTGCTCGCCGGGTCCGGCCGCGGGCTCCCGTGCCCTGGCCGAGGCGCTCGCGAGCGTCGAGTCGGTCGCGATCCCCCCGCGCGAGCGGGTCTCGCTCTCGATCGACGTGCTGAGCTCGGCGCTCGAGGAGGTCACGGCCGCGCCCACCAAGCAGGTCGGCACCGTGCGCATCGGCGGGGTCGAGCCCAAGGAGCCGCCGCTGCGCGACGCTCTCGAGGGGGCCTACCGCGAGATGGCGACCCTGACCGAGGACAAGATCGCGCGCATCGACCTGGTCGACCAGGCCAACGCCGTGCGCCGCTGGACCACGACGTGAGCGCGGAGGACACGCCGACCGGCGTGCTCGCACCGTGCTCCACGTGCGGTGAGCTCCCCGCTCCCGGGGCGAGGTTCTGCGAGAACTGCGGCTCCGACGTCGGGCCCGCGACGGTCGCTGCGGGCGGGCCGCCCGTGCTGGCGCGCCCTCCGGTGCCGGCGCTGCCCGAGCCCCCCGCCGACCTCAAGCCGACCGATCCCCCGGGCGACCCCGCGTCCGACCCCGGTGCCTCCTCCGCCCGTCGCCACGCACCGCCCCTGCACGAGCTGCGGCGGGACGGTCGCGGACGACGGCTACTGCGAGCAGTGCGGCGAGAAGGCCCAGGTCGAGCGCGACCACTGGGCCGAGCGGCCCGCACCGTGGGTCGCGGGCGTGTGCGACCGCGGCATCCGCCACGCGCGCAACGAGGACGCCATGGCGCTCGCCGCGTCGGGCGACCCGGCCACGGCCGGGCGCTTCGCAGCGCTCGTGGTGTGCGACGGAGTCTCGGCCGCGCCCGACTCGGACGTCGCGAGCCTCGCGGCCGCGCGTGCGGCCCGGGACGTGCTCGCGTCCGGCGGGCCCGACGGCGCCGCACCCGTCACGGGGGACGTCACCGAGCGCATCCAGGCCTGGCAGGCCCTCATGGTCGCGGCCTCCACGACCGCGAACGACGCCGTC
Organism: uncultured Actinomycetota bacterium; assembly: GCA_963782165.1. Lineage (GTDB taxonomy): Bacteria > Actinomycetota > Actinomycetes > Actinomycetales > Cellulomonadaceae > Oerskovia. The sequence continues at coordinate 1,504,717 of CAWAIO010000006.1, read as the reverse complement.
CTGGTCGCGGTGGGCGACAAGGCCGAGCGGGCCGAGCCGCCGTCGTGCACGTTCGTCGCGGCCGTCGTGGACGGCCCGCTGATCGTCGCGGGGTGGGTCGGCGACTCGCGCGCCTACTGGATCCCCGACACCGGCACGGCCCGCCAGCTCAGCGTCGACGACTCGTGGGCCCACGAGCTCATGGCCATGGGCACCCCGCGCCACGTGGCCGAGAACTCTCCCCAGGCGCACGCGATCACGCGCTGGCTCGGCCCCGACTCGACCGACCCGGCCGCGCGGTGCGCCCCGACGGTCCCGGACTCGTCGGGCTGGCTGCTGGTCTGCTCGGACGGCCTGTGGAACTACTGCTCGGCGGCCGACGACCTCGCGCACCTGGTCCGCTCGACCGAGGCCACGACGGGGCGCGAGCCCCGGGCGCTCGCCACCGAGCTCGTGCGCTGGGCCAACGCCCAGGGCGGCCGCGACAACATCACGGCGACCCTCGCCCGGTTCGAGGCGCTCCCCGCCTCGGCCACCTCCGATAACCTGCACACAGACGCTGTCACGGGCGACGAGCCCGCGACGCGCGCCCTCTGATCCACGAAGGAGCCCAGAACCCATGGCCGAGTTCTCCGCCGAGGTCTTCCAGAACGAGTTCCTGTCCGAGGGTGCCACGGATGTGCACGCCATCGTGACGGTGACCGCCCGAGGGGCAGGTCAGGCCGGCGCCGCGACCTCCGGGGGCGGCGTCGCCGAGATCATCATGGTCGACACGTCCGGCTCCATGTCGGGGCGCAACATGGAGTCCGCCAAGTACGCGGCGCAGGTCGCGGTCGACCAGATCCTCGACGGGACCTGGTTCGCGATCGTCGGCGGCAGCCACGTCGCGCAGCGCGCGTTCCCCTACCCCAACGCGCGCGTCGCGATGGTCCAGATGGAGCCTGCGGCGCGTGAGGAGGCCAAGCGGGCCATCGCCATGATGAGCCCGTCGGGCGGCACCGCGATGAGCACGTGGCTCCAGCTCGCGGCCCAGCTCTTCGACACCGTGCCCCAGGCCGCCCAGCGCCACGCGATCCTGCTGACGGACGGGAAGAACGAGTCCGAGCCGCGCGAGAACCTGTCGCAGACCGTGCGTAACGTGACCGGGAAGTTCCAGTGCGACGCGCGAGGCGTCGGGTCGCGCTGGCAGGTCGACGAGCTGCGCGAGATCTCGACGGCTCTGCTCGGGACGGTCGACCTGATCGCCGATCCGAGCGAGATCGCGGCCGACTTCTCCTCCCTCATCCAGAAGTCCATGTCGCGCGGTGTGGCCTCCGCGGACCTGCGCGTGTGGGCACCACAGGGCGCCCAGGTCCTGTTCGTGCGCCAGGTCGCCCCGACGGTCGAGGACCTCACGACGCGCCGCGCCGTGGTCAACCCGCTCACGGGCTCCTACCCCACGGGGTCGTGGGGCGACGAGTCGCGCGACTACCACGTGGCCGTGCGCGTGGCTTCGAAGCCAGTGGGCTCGGAGCAGCTCGCGGCGCGCGTCCAGCTCGCGGTGAACGGCGAGGTGGTCTCGTCGGGTCTGGTCAAGGCCAAGTGGTCCGACGACGGTGCGCTCACCACGCGCATCAACCCTGAGGTCGCGCACTACACGGGTCAGGCCGAGCTCGCGTCGGCGATCCAGGAGGGCCTCGCGGCCAAGGCGTCGGGCGACGAGGCGACCGCCACGGTCAAGCTCGGCCGCGCAGTCCAGCTCGCGGCCGAGACGGGCAACGACGAGGCCACCTCGCGCCTGCGCAAGGTCGTCGAGATCGAGAGCGAGGAACAGGGCACCGTGCGCCTCAAGCGCAACACCGACAAGCTCGACGAGATGGCCCTCGACACCGCCTCGACCAAGACCACGCGGGTCAAGCGATGAGCGCGGTCTGCCCCAACGGTCACGCGTCCGAGTCGACCGACTACTGCGACGTGTGCGGCGAGCCCATGGGGGCCGCGTCGAGCAGCGCGTCGGGGGCCGTGTCCTCCGGCTCCGCGGGGGCCGGCGCGCCCGCCGCTGGTGCTGGTGAGGGTGCCGGAAGCGGCGAGCCGATCACGTGCCCGCACTGCTCGTTCCCGGCCGCGGCCGGTGCGCTGTTCTGCGAGAACTGCGGCTACGACTTCACGACGGGTTCGCTGCCCGAGCCCGCCGAGGCACCGTCGGCGGCGACCCCGGTCCCGGCAGGTGCGCCTGCCGGGGCGTCCGGGCCGCTCGCTCCCCCGGCGTCGTCGCTCGACCTGGACCCGGTCGCTCCCCCTGCGGGGTCGCCCGCGGCCGCGCCGTCCGCCGACCCGTTGTCGGCCCCGGCAGCCCTGACGCCGCCCGGGGGCGATCCCGGGGCGGGTGGCCCGTCGACTGCTGCGGTCGCCGCCGGTGACCCGGGGACGGGTCCGCTCGTCGCTCCCGGTGCTCCTGCCGACCCGGCAGACCCGGCCGAGGGCGAGGCGACGTCCGCACGGACGGGCGCGACGCCGTCGGGCACGGGGACGCACCTGCCCACCCCGCCCGTGCCGGGCGAGGACCAGTGGGTCGTCGAGGTGTGGATCGACCCCGACTGGTACCAGGCGCAGAAGGCCGAGGACCCGTTGCCCTCGGCCGGGCTGCCAGGGCTCGTGGTGCTGCGCGAGCGCAGCGTGCTCGTGGGACGTCCGTCGGCCTCGCGCAACATTCACCCCCAGATCGACTGCGGCGCCGACTCGGGCGTCTCGCGTCGGCACTGCCAGCTCAACACCGACGGGCAGCGCTGGTGGGTCGAGGACCTCCAGTCGTCCAACGGGACGTACCTGAGCCCTGCGGGCGGCGAGCTGCCGATCGACCCGATCCCGGCCGGTCAGCGCCGCGAGGTCGCCGACGGCGACCGCATCTACCTCGGTGGGTGGACGCGGCTCGTGATCCGCAAGGCGATGCCTGGCGAGGTCTGACCCTCGTGGTGTGACGGGTGGCGCGGTCACCGGCTGAGGCCGGGGCCGCGCCCCAGGTCGTCGTGGGCGTGTCGCTTCGGGCGCGTGCGATCAGGTCGGGCGCGGCCCGACGGCGGTCGCGGCTGCCACGTTGGGCGCGCCCATCCACTCTCTCTGGGGGGTGGGGTGTGTTGTTCGCGCAGCCGCAACAATAGTGGTGGCTGCGCGAACGACACACCTGTCCCCAGACACCGCCTCCTCCGATACCCGACGCGACAGCATGGCCCACCCGGCTGCTGCGCAGGATCGACGCGACGGAGATCGGGGAGCTGTTGCCCGGCGCACTGCATCGTCGATCCCTTCGGTAGGTGACGCGGTGGTTCGCCCAAGCGTCACCCGCGGCGCGCGCACTTCGACGGTCACGTCTCCGAGTGACGTCAGAGGTCGGAGACGATGGGACGGACGTCCCCCTCCCATGACTGGAGCCTGACAAGGCACGTGTCGAACAGCAGATCTAGGTTCATCCAGAAGTCCATCTCGTCAAGCACCCTGGCGACTCCGAGGAGCCTTCCGCCGACGACGCTCGACAACGGGTCGGGCGACACCACGTCCTCGAATCGCCAGATCCCGAACTCCTGATGAATCTCCTCGACCCCGCTCGCGTCGAGGTCCCGGTAGGGATCCATCCATCGGGCAGGCTCTCCGTAGAGCGTCCAGTCGGCACGCGTGTCGATCGTGGTCGCCGCGCCACCCCGCCAGCAGAACTCCACCGCGCCTCGCGACCGGTCGATCTCTCCCCGATAGCTGAAGAATGCCCTGGCCACGGAGACGCAGGTACTTCCGACAGGAAACAGGTCGTCCTTGTCGTTCATCCCGTCTCGCCGGGATGAGCCTCCGTCAGGACGAGGTCTGCCTCGATCCCGGGGAGCGCGCGTGTCGCGACGACGGCACGAATCCGGCTGTCCTCCAGATGGAGACAGTCGAACCCTGGCAGAGCGCCGTACGTCGCCATCTCGGTCCCCCCTCGCGCATCGGTAGCGCCGCCATTCGTTCGGTGGGTGTCCCGCACCCCGTGGAGCGACACCCGGCTGACGGCGGCAGCCAGACGATAGGGCGCCAAGGGACAGGCGTGCAAGCTACTTCGCCGACTCCAACGGAGCGGCCCCCGGCTTGCCTTGTTCCGTTCGCTCGGCCAGGCCCCCGACCGATCACACCGGTTGGAGGTTTCCTCCAACCGGTTGTCGACTTCCGCCAACGCTCCCAGCACTCCGTGATCCATGGCGCCGACGCACCGGTGCCCCGTCCCCGACAAGAGTGGACTCGTGCCACCCGGCACCTCACGCCCTTCCCGAGGAGACCCCGTGGCCCGCCCAGTGCGCACCGACCTGCCCGCAGACCTGCCCGCTGACGTGCCCGGCAGCGAGCACCCCGACGTGCCGGACGTGCCGCACCAGCCGGCCGCGGCCCTGGACCCTGCCTCCTCCCGCTGGCGCCTCACCGCCGCCGACGCCGCCCGCATCGCGACCTTCGCCGCGCTCACCGCGGTCCTCGGCATGCCCGGCTCGCTGGCCCTGTTCGGCAACGCCGTCCCGATCACGCTCCAGACCCTGGGCGTCATGCTCGCCGGAGCCCTCCTGGGCGCATGGCGCGGCGCGCTCGCGATGCTCACGTTCCTGGCCCTGGTCGCGGCGGGCCTCCCGCTCCTGTCGGGCGGCCGCGGCGGCCCCGCGGTCTTCGTAGGCCCGTCGGCGGGCTATCTGATCGGGTTCGTGGTGGGAGCAGCGGTCGTCGGCCTGATCGTCGAGCGCTTCCGCACCCTGACGTTCTGGCGGGTCCTGGCCGCGAGCGTCGTGGGCGGCATGCTCGTCATGTACGCCCTGGGCATCCCGCTCCAGGCGCTCGTCACGGGCTTCCCCCTCCAGACCGTCGCGACCGGCTCGCTCATGTACCTCCCGGGCGACGTCCTCAAGGCCGTGATCGCGGCCTCGGTCACGGTCGGCGTGGTCCGCGCCTACCCTGCCGCGTCGCCCCTGCGCCGCGCCGAGCGCGCCACCGGGCAGCGGCCCGCCGCGAGCCCCGCGGCCTGATCGACCTACGATCCCCTCATGCCCGTCGCCCACGCCGTCATCGCGCACGCCCGCAGCTCCGCAGGGGGTCGCTGCGCGCTGCGCTCACCGGAGCGCTCCCGCACCTACCGAGCCCTCGCCGCCGACGTCGCGGCGGGAGCGGAGTTCCTGCGGGCGACCGGGACGGTCGTGGGCGACGTCGTCGCGATCTCCCTGCCCGACCCGGTCGACCTCCTCACGGCCCTCCTCGCGGTCGACCTCGCGGGCGCGACTCCCCTGGTCTGCGACCACGCGTGGTCGCGCGCCCAGCGCGCCGAGGTCCTGCGGACGATCGCCCCGGCCGGCTTCGTCGAGGTCCCGCTCCCGCGTGGCAGCGCCGGGGACGCGCTCGCCCCGCTCAGCGGCCCGGCCGCGAGCAGCCTGCCCGACGACGTCGCTCCCCTCGAGCCCTCGGCTGCGGATCTCGCGTGGGCCGGGTTCTCCTCGGGCAGCACGGGTCGCCCGCGCGCGGTGGTCCGCACCCGAGACTCCTGGGCAGGGTCCTTCCCCGCGGCCGCGCGGCTCACGGGCACCCGGCCCGAGGACACCGTGCTGGTGCCCGGCCCGCTCGCGTCCTCGCTCTACTGCTTCGCGGCCGTGCACGCGCTCTCGACGGGGGCGTGCGTCCAGCTCGCCACGGGGGCCGCCGCGATCACGACGGCCCTGGCGACCTCCGACGTCGTGCACCTCGTCCCCTCGGCGCTCGAACCGATCCTCGACGCGATCGAGGCGGGTGCTCCGAGCCGCCTGCGGACCGCCGTGGTCGGCGGCGCCTCGCTCCCCACGGACGTGCGCGAGCGCGCGGCGCGCGCCGGGGTCGGCGTCGTGACCTACTACGGGGCCGTCGAGCTGTCGTTCGTCGCGATCGACACCGACGGCATGGGCCACCGCCCCTTCCCCGGGGTCGAGGTCGAGGTGCGCGAGCTGCCCGGCGCGACGCTCGGCGAGGTCTGGGTGCGGTCGCCGTGGGTCGCGCAGGGCTACCTCGCGCGCGCGACCGGCCCGTTCCGCCGCGAGGGCGAGTGGTCGACCGTGGGCGACCTCGCGGAGCTCCCCACCCCCAGCCACCCGGACACCCCCCTGGTCCTGCGCGGGCGCGGCGACGGCGCGATCCTCACGGGCGGCGCGACCGTGGTCCCCGAGGACGTCGAGGTCGTGCTGCGCGCGATCCCGGGAGTCGAGGACGTCGTGGTCGTCGGCACCCCGCACCGCCGCCTGGGCGCGGTCGTGACGGCCGTGGTGCAGTGCGCCGACCGGCCGGGCCTGCGCGCCCACCTCGAACGGGTGGCCCGGGCCTCGCTCTCCGCGGCCCAGCGCCCGCGGCGCTGGTACGGCGTGCGCGAGCTGCCGCGGACGCCGTCGGGCAAAGCTGCGCGCGGCGCGATCAGCGAGGCTCTGCTGTCCGGCGGCCCCGCGTACGAGGCGCTGCGGTGAGCGCGTCCCCCGACTCCCCCGTGGTCGTCGCCGCGCGGCGGACCTGGATCGGCACGGCGAACCACGGGCACGCCCACCTCTCGGCGACCGACCTCGCCGCCCCCGTCCTCGGCGCGGTGCTCGCCGACCTCCCGGCGGCCCACGGGCTGGGCGTCGAGGACGTCGTGCTCGGGAACTGCACGGGACCCGGCGGGAACCTCGCGCGCGTCGCGGTCCTCGCCGCCGCCCTGCGCGACCCCGCCGGTCCGCTGACCGACCGCGTGCCCGGCCTCACGATCGACCGGCAGTGCGGCAGCGGCCTGGCAGCGATCCTGCTCGCGGCCCAGAGCGTCCGCGCCGGCGACGGCGACCTGGTCCTGGCCGGAGGCGTGGAGAGCGCCTCGACCGCCCCGCTGCGCGCTCACCGACCGCCCCGCGGATCGAAGGCCCAGCCCGTGCCCTACGACCGCGCCGCGTTCACCCCGGCCGCGCTCGGCGACCCCGACATGGGCGCCGCGGCCGACGTCCTGGCCCGCGAGCGCGGCCTCGGCCGCGAGCGCCAGGACGCCTACGCCGCCCGCTCGCACGCCCGCGCCCTGGCCGCGCACGCCGAGGGCCGCTTCGACGCGGAGGTCGTCCCGGTCGGCGGCCTCGCCCGCGACGAGCGCGCCCGCAGGCTCGATCCCGCGCTGCTCGCGCGACTCCCGTCCGCCTTCACGCCCGGCGGCTCCGTGACCGCGGGCACAGCGAGCCCGGTCAGCGACGGAGCCGCGACCGTCGCGATCGTCCCCGAGCACGTGCGGGCACGGCTGGGCCTGCCGGGTCTGCGGCTCGTGGGCGGCCTGACGCGCGGCTGCGACCCCCGCCTGCCCGGGTGGGGCCCGGTCCCGGCGGTGCGCGAACTGCTCGCCCGCACGGGCCGCACCACGGGCGACCTCGCGGCGGTCGAGCTCGTCGAGGCCTTCGCGGCGCAGGTCCTGGCGTTCACCGACGCGCTCCGCCTGCCCGACGACGACGCGCGCCTCTGCGCGGACGGCGGCGCCCTGGCCCTGGGGCACCCGTGGGGCGCGAGCGGCGCAGTCTCGGTCGTCCGGCTCGTCAGCCGCCTCGTGCGCGCGGAGGCGCCCGCGGGCTCGCTGGGGCTCGCTGCCGCGGCCGTCGGCGGGGGCCTGGGTGTGGCAGGGCTGTTCGAGGTGGTCCGGTGAGGGGCCTGCGCGTGCGGCGGTCGGCAGGCCGCTCGGCAGGTCCGGACGACGCCTTCCGTGCCGGAGGCGGTCCCGGTGCCGCTGGCACCACCGCGGTCGACCAGCCGCGGCTCGGCAGCCCCACGACGCCGACGACCGAGCCACCCGAGGTGGGCTGCGTCGTCGGGCTCGAGGACGTGCACGTGCGCCTGGGCGAGCGCGACGTCCTGCGCGGGGTCACCACGGAGCTGCGCGAGCGACGGATCGGGATCGTGGGGGCCAACGGCTCGGGCAAGAGCACCCTCGCACGGCTGCTCAACGGGCTCGTCCTGCCCACGCACGGGACAGTCCGGGTCGACGGCCTGGACACCCGCCGCTCGGGCGCCCAGGTGCGCCGGCGCGTGGGCTTCGTGTTCTCCGACCCCGACGCCCAGATCGTCATGCCGACCGTGGCCGAGGACGTCGCCTACTCGCTGCGCCGCAGCGAGCACGACCGTCCCGCGCGCGACCGGCTCGTCGCCGACTGGCTCGCGCGTCACGGCCTCGACGGGCACGCCGACCACCCCGCACACCTGCTCTCGGGCGGCCAGAAGCAGCTCCTCGCCCTCACGTCGGTGCTCGTCAGCGAGCCGCGCCTCGTGGTGGCCGACGAGCCCACGACGCTGCTCGACCTGCGCAACACGCGCCGCGTCGCGGCGCTGCTCGCCGAGATCCCGCAGCAGGTCGTGCTCGTCTCGCACGACCTCGACCTCATGGCGGGCTACGACCGCGTCCTCGTGGTCGACGAGGGTCAGGTCGTGGCCGACGACGAACCCGCTCCCGCGATCGCGTACTACCGCCGGCTCCTGGACGACCGGCCGTGAGCGGGTCGAGCCCGGCCGCCGTCACGGACGTCCCGCGAGGCGGGCCCCGCTCCGCCCCGCCGAGCACAGCACGGGGCGCGACGGGCCACGCGGCCGGGGCCTACGTCGTCGGGCGCTCGCTGCTGCACCGCGCCCCCGCCGGACCCAAGCTCGCGGCCCTCATGTTCTGCTCGCTCGCCCTGCTGCTGGTCCGCTCCCCGCTGGGCGTGGGTCTCGCCGCGCTCGCGGTCGCAGGCCTCTACGCGCTCTCCGGCGTCGGCCGGCGCGCCGCGTGGGGGCAGGTGCGGCCCCTGCGTGCGTTCGTGCCCGTGCTCTTCGCGCTCCAGTGGTGGCTCATGGATCTCACCTCCGCGGCCGTGCTCAGCGCGCGGCTCGTGGTCCTCGTGGCGCTCGCGGGTCTCGTCACGTGCACCACGCGGGTCGGCGACCTGCTCGGGGCGATCGAGCGCGGGCTCGCTCCCCTGGGGCGCGTGGGCGTGGACGTCGAGCGCATCGCGCTGGTGCTCGCCCTCGCGCTGCGCAGCGTGCCCGTGATCGCCGACCTCGCAGGGCGGGTCCGCGACGCGCAGCGGGCGCGCGGGCACGAGCGCGACGTCCGCGCATTCGCCGTGCCGCTCGTCGTGGGCGCGATGCGGCAGGCCGACGCGCTGGGCGAGGCCCTGCGCGCTCGCGGGTTCGACGACTGAGGTCGCCGCCCCTGCCTCAGGCCCGGCGCCGCGCCAACCAGTCGATCGCGACGAACCCCTGCCGCCGCTGGAACGCGCGCAGTGTCGGCATGTTCTGCGGTGCGGGGTGCCGTGCGGCGTCGAAGAAGTAGCCCGCGAGCCCCGCGAGGAAGGCGTCGACGTGGTCGCGCGTGGCCCCGCGGAAGAGCGGGTGCGAGGACGCGATCGCGTCGACGTCGACCGTGCTGTCGTTGACGCGTGCGTCGAGCAGCAGGGTCAGGGCGTCGATCCAGCGGGCGCCCGTCCCGGCCCACGGCCAGTCGACGACCCACACGCGAGAGGACTGGTCGACCAGCACGTTGTCGAAGCGGAGGTCGAGGTGGACGAGCCGGTCGCCGTGCGCGGCCTGCGCCGCCGTCGCCGCGAGCGCCTCGAGCTCGTCGAGGTGCTCGAGCGCCCAGGCGGGCAGCCCTGCCAGGTGGTCGTCGGCACGCAGCCGGGACCAGCCCGCGAACGTGGGAGCGAGCTCGGTCGTCGCGTCAGGGAACGGTGAGACGCCGGACCCGTCGCGGACCACGGGGAGCTCGAGCAGCGCGCCGAGCACCGCGATGAGCTCGCGGCGCTCGGGCGGCAGGTCGGGGTGGCGCCCCTCGACGTCCTCGACGACGAGCGCGACCCACTCGTCGCTCTGGTGCGCCCCCAGGAGCCGGGGCGCGGGGGCCGCGCCGGGCAGGCGGCGCAGCACGTCGAGCTCGCGGCGATGGATGTCGTACGCGTCGGCGTTGCGCGAACGGCTCACGGCCTTGACGAAGGCGCGAGCACCCGAGGCGGTGCGCACACGGTCGGCACTGCCTGGAGAGTAGCCCTGGACCTGGCTCGTGGCGAAGACCACCGGGCTGCCCAGGATCTCCTCGACGTCCGTGCGCACCTGCGGTGCGAGCTCCTGCCAGGTCGTGCGCCGCGTCGAGTCCACCCGGTGAGACTAGTTGTTCTGTGTCATGACGTTGGTGACACCTGCGTGGAGGCGTGAGGCTGGGGGTTGGTTCCTGGCCGCAGTGTGAGGTCGATGGTAGTTGTAGTGGATGTTCCAGACGTCGAGGGCTGCGGTGCGTTGGGCTTCTGAGGTCCACTCTCGGGCGTAGAGGAGTTCCTCGGCCAGAGTCCGGTTGTAGCGCTCGACCTTGCCGTTGTGCTTGGGGGTGCGGGGCCGGATGCGTTGGTGCTTGGCCGCGGTCGCCAGGACGGAGCGGGTGAAGTCCTTGGCCCGGTAGTTGGCGCCGTTGTCGGTCACGACCCGGGTGATGCGGGTGATGCCGTGTGCGGCGAAGAATGCCCGTGCGCGGGCCCAGAACCCGATGGTCGTGGCCGCTTTCTCGTTGGGCAGGGCTTCGGTGTAGGCGAGGCGGGAGAATCCGTCCACGGCCGAGTGCAGGTAGACGTAGCCAGCCCTGGCGCCCCTGGTCTTGGCCCGGTCGACGGCCTTGGCGTGGGGTGAGCCGCGCCCGTGGGTCCGCCAGCCGCCCCCATCAGGGATGCGTCCGACCTTCTTCACGTCCAGGTGGACCATGTGACCGGGATACCGGGCCACGATCTGCCTGATCGTTCGGTTGCTCGCGCCGGTGGGGTCGATGTCGCGGCGCCGGGAGATGCCCAACCTGCGCAGCCACCGGGCGACCGTCACGGGCGCGATCTGGTGGCCTTCGCGGACCAGCTCGAGGTGGATCTGGCGGGCGGTCCACTTATGTGTCCGGCGCAGGTCCTCGATGCGTTCGACCACCTCCGGCGGGGTCTGGGTCGGGCGGAGGTGCGGGGCGCTGGATCGGTCGCCCAGGCCAGCTTCGCCGAGGGTCTCGTAACGGCGCAACCACTTCGTGAGCGTCTGGCGCGCAACACCAGCCTCAGCGGCGACATGAGCAATCGGGCGGTACCGGCAGCGCTCGACCAGGCGCAACCTTCCAGCAGGAGTCAACGGGGCACTAGCGTGGGTCATGAGGGGTAGGTCCTTCGCGCAGGTGGTTGTAGAGGTACCTCCATCCTGCGGTCCAAGGCCTACCCCTCGCCTACGCCCCCACCTCCCGGCGTGTCACCAACGTCATGACCCACAACAACTAGTGGTCGGGCCGGGGCGACGGCGGAAGCGCGCGCCCGCGAGTCGGCGGGACAAGAGGCTGGACGCCCCGCCGGGCCAGTGGTCAGAACGTGGCCGGGGCATGGCCCGGCCACGTTCTGACGACTCATCGGGGGCACCGCCCACCCCGGGCGGGCCGTGCGCCTACTCCACCGCGGGCGTCGGCTGCTTCTCGATCTCGACCCTCGTCATCTCGGGCGTGAACGCGTAGACGTCCTCGCCCTCCGCCGAGATCCACCACTTGCCGCACATCACGGTGCTCCTGGCCTCCTGGCCCGCGGGCCACCAGCTCGCGAGCAGGGTGGAGTCCGTGCGGTAGTCGTCGGCCACCAGGTCGCCGCGCTCGGGCCGGGCGACCAACGGGTCGTCGGCCGAGACAGCCGTGCAGTCGGCGGGCAGGCCGTCGAGCGACCCCTGGAACGTCACCAGGCGCTCGTCGCCCGTGGTGCGGAAGATCCCCCGGACCTTCGCGGCGTCGTCGGGCACCCAGGTCGGGACGACCTTCTCGTCCTTGCCCTCCTTGCCGGTCTCGAACGCGAAGGTCTTGGTGTGGCCGGCGTCGCGTTCCTCGAGCCCCTCGGCGATCGAGCCGCACGCGCTGAGCGTGAGGGCCGCGAGGCCTCCGAGGGCGACGACGAGGAGCGTGCGGGGGCGGCGGGACATGAACGGGAACGTGGTGTTCGTGGTCATGGCATCGACGCTACGGACGCGTCCCGGGGCGCCGCGTCGGGTCCTGGTCGGGTCCTGCGGGCTCCTGGCTGCGCCGCTCGCCGGACGCTGCTGCCGACCGGCTCCACCCCTCGGTGCAGGCCGGAGACAGGAGTCCCAGGGTCATCCCCTAGGCGGCGCGATGCCCGGTTCGTCCCCTCCGCCCCACTCGTCACCCGGCCGCCCCCGTCACGTCGGGCGCCGTTCACCGACGCGACACCCGCCCCGCCTAGGTTCCGAGCGTCTGCCCTGCACCCTGCGGGGCCATCGGAACGAGGAGCACGGAATGCGCGTGGTTCACCAGTCCCGCCTGCGTCACCCGAGGTCGGCCGGGATCGTGGCTGCCGGCCTCACGGTCGCCGTCGCCGCCGGGACGTTCGGGGTCGTCGGCACCGCCGTCGCCACCCCCGACCCGTCCGTCCCCCCTGCCGTCACCCTCTCGCCGCTCGGCACGTACTCCACGGGCCAGCTCGACGAGTCCGCCGCGGAGATCGTCGCGTTCCACGCGGCCTCCCGGCGCCTGTTCGTCGTCAACGCCCAGTCCGGGAAGGTCGACGTCCTCGACGCCCAGGACCCCACGGCCCCGACCCGCCTGTTCGAGCTCGCGGTCGGCGGCACGGCCTCCGCGGACGGCTCGGTCGTCGCGGCCGACGCCGTCGTGAACTCCGTCGCGATCCGTCCCGACGGTCTCGCCGTCGCCGCGGTCGAGTCCAGCACCAAGACCGACGACGGGTGGCTCGTGTTCTTCGACGCCGCCGCGCCCGTGACCACGCCGGGAGCCGCACCCGCGTCCGCGATCCTCGGCGCCGTGCGCGTGGGCGCGCTGCCCGACATGGTGACGTTCTCGCCCGACGGCACGCGCATCGCGGTCGCGAACGAGGGCGAGCCCGCGGACGACTACAGCGTCGACCCCGAGGGCTCGATCTCGATCGTCACGGCCCCCGCGAGCCTCGCGAGCGCCGCCCAGGGCGACGTCCGCACCGCGACGTTCCACGCGTTCGAGGCCGGCGGCTCCAGGACGCTGCCGGCCGGTGTCCGGGTGTTCGGCGGCCGCGAAGCCGCGGGCACGGGCGTCCCCCAGCGGCCCGTCTCGGAGAACCTCGAGCCCGAGTACATCGCCTGGGACGCGACCGGCACGGTCGCCTACGCGAGCGTTCAGGAGGCGAACGCGCTCGCGGTCGTCGACGTCGCGAGCGCGAGCGTGACCGACCTGCTGCCGCTCGGGACGCAGGACCACCTGGCAGCCGGCAAGGGTCTCGACGCGTCCGACAAGGACGGAAAGATCGACATCCGGTCCTGGCCCGTCAAGGGCCTCTACCAGCCCGACACGATCGCCTCGTACCAGGCGGGCGGCGCGACCTACCTCGTGACCGCGAACGAGGGCGACTCGCGCGACTGGAAGGGCTGGTCCGAGGTCGCGCGCGTCAAGGACCTCGGCAAGAAGGGCGTGCCCGGCCTGTGCGCCGACGCGCTCTCGTCGTTCGTCGGCGCGCCCGGCAACCCCGCGACGCTCGCCGACCTCACTGCGGACGCCCACCTGGGCCGGCTCAACATCAGCACCGCGAGCGGCCTGCGCGCCGACGGCTCGTGCTACGAGGAGCTGTACTCGTACGGGTCGCGCTCGTTCTCGATCTGGTCGACCGACGGCCGCCAGGTCTTCGACTCGGGCGACGCGTTCGAGCAGCTCGTGGCCTCGGTCGAGCCCGGCTTCTTCAACTCGAACCACACCGAGTCCGGGTTCGACGGGCGCAGCGACGACAAGGGCCCCGAGCCCGAGGGGCTCACCCTGGGCGAGGTCGGCGGACGCACGTACGCGTTCATCGGCTTCGAGCGCGTGGGCGGGATCGCGGTCTTCGACGTCACGGACCCCGCGCACGCGACCTACGTCTCCTACGTCAACAACCGCAACTTCTCGGTGAGCGCCGAGGCGACGCCCGAGAAGCTCGCCGAGGCCGGCGACCTGGGCCCCGAGGGCCTCACGTTCGTCCCGGCGAGCGACTCGCCCACGGGCGCGCCGCTCCTCGCCGTCGGGAACGAGGTCTCGGGCACCACGACGTTCTACGGCGTCGACGTGCCCGGCGCCGAGCCGGGAGACGGCCAGATCGACCTGACGGTCACCATCCCGGCCGCGCCCGTCGAGCCGGGCGAGTTCGTCTGGACGATCGACGGTGGCGCCCGCGTGGTCGACCTCGGCACGGCCCGGCTCGCGGGCGACCACCTCGCAGCGACCGGCCGCCTGGGCGCCGTGACGGTGACGGACACCCGAGCGACCGCCCCCGCCTGGTCCGTCTCGGCGCAGGTCGGGGACTTCACCACGACCGCCGGGGCGCGCACGCTCCCCGGCAAGCACCTCGGGTGGACGCCCGCACTGGTCACGGCCGGCGGCGGGACGCTCGCCGGCGCTCCGGTGGCCTCGGGCCTGGTGAGCGGCAACGGCCTGGCCGACTCCGCCCTGCTCGGGTCCGCAGCGGCCGGGCACGAGCCGGGCAGCGCGGTCCTCGGGGCCGACCTGGACCTGCGCTTCCCGGTCGACGCGGCGGCCGGGACGTACACGGCCACGCTGACCCTCACGGCGATCGGCTGACCGACATGACCCGTCGCCACGTGAACGGTGGCAGCCGGTCCACCCGGTCTCGCGTCGCGACGGCGCTCCTGGTCGGGGCGGTGGCAGCGCTGCTGTCCGCCGCCCCGGCCGGGGCCGCGGACCAGCCCGTCGCTCTGCCGGTGACCTGGGGCGTCGCCCCTGCCTCGGCCCCGACCTTCGACTTCGCCCTGGAACCCGGCGCGACCCTCACGGACCAGCTCGTCGTGACCAACCACGGCGAGGTCCCGCTCGACCTCGCGGTCTACGCCGCGGACGCCTTCACCTCACCTACGGGAGCGCTCGACGTCCTGCCCGCCGGCACACCGTCCGAGGACCTGGGCGCCTGGATCTCGACCGACGTCCCGCAGGTCGCGGTCGCCCCCGGTGAGCGCGCGACGGTCCCCTTCACCCTCACGGTCCCGACCGACGCCACGCCCGGCGACCACACGGCTGCGGTCGTGACCTCTCTCGTGACGGGCGCGGGAGCGGGTGGGGTCGCGGTCGACCGGCGCCTCGGCACGCGCGTCCTGGTCCGGGTCGCGGGCGACCTCGCGCCGTCGGCGACCGTCACGGACGTCGACGCCGACTACGCCGGGTCGTGGAACCCGGCCGGGACGGGCGACGCGCACCTCACGTTCACGGTGACCAACACGGGCAACGTGCGCCTGGCGGGCCCGCTCGCGGCGACGGTCGCCGGCCCCATGGGTGTCGGGGCCGTCTCGGTCCCGCTGGGCGACCTCCCCGAGCTCCTGCCGGGCGACGCGATCACCCTCACGGGCACCGCGACGGGGGTCGCGCCGCTCGGGCGCCTGTCGGCGTCGGTCGCGCTCGCGCCCGTGGTCGCCACGACGGCGACCACCACCCTGCCCGACGACGCCACCTCCCACGCCCTCGACCCCGCCACGGGCGAGGCTCACCTGTGGGCGGTCCCGTGGTCGGTGCTCGCGGTGGCGACCCTCCTCGTGGGTGCGGTTCTCGCGTGGAGGACGCTGCGCCGTCGGGCACGCGTGCGCTTCGAGGCTGCGGTCCAGGACGCGCTCGCGGCCGCCTGACCGCGCCACGCACCGCCCCGGACCGCCACCGGCAGCCACGCACGGCCCCGGACGGACACCGGACCGACACCGGGCGCCCCGGTTGTCAGAAGTGGGCCGAGGTATCCCCCGGCCCACTTCTGACAACACATCCGTGGCAGGTCGTTGCGGCGGCCGGCTCGCGGTCCTCACCCCTCGGTCGCCGGCCCCCCTACCGCCAACGCTCAGCCCTCAGCCGTCGCCCCGGCCACCGCAGCCTCGTCGGCCGTCGACGCACGCGCCCCCTTGAGCGAGAGGAGCATCGAGACGGCGAGCCCGGCCGCGGTCAGCCCGACCAGCAGGCGGTAGTCGACGACCCCGACGACGGCCGCCGCGACCACGGTCATGAGGAGCTGCGGGACGTTGAGCAGCATGTTCGTCGCGGCCGAGGTGCGCCCCTGGAGCGTGGGCGGCGTCTTGAGCTGGCGCTCGGTGACGAACCCGACGATCGCCCACGTGACCCCCAGGCCGATCGCGCCCATGCCCACGACGATCGCCACGAGGTTCGTGCCCAGCGCGGGCAGGATGCCGAGCGTCACGATCCCGAGCGCGAGCGCGACCAGTCGTTGCGACCCGATCCGCCCGATCATGCGCGCGGCCGTGAGCCCCGCGACGATCGCCGTGACGCCCTGGACGCTCGAGATGGGCCCGAGCATCTCCGGCCCCAGCCCCAGGCCGCTCTCGATGATCGCGAAGCTCACCGCGTTGAGCACACCCACGGCCCCGAACCCGACCGCGAGGGCCACCGTCAGGACGCCGAGCGGGGCGGTGCGGAACAGGTGCCGGAACCCCGCCGTGACCTCGGCGAGGAACGGCTCGCGCTCGTCCTGCGGCGTCGGCGGGGTCTCCACGAGCACGATCCGGGACACGAAGAACGCCGCGACCACGAACGCGACCACGGCCGAGACCACGAGGGGCAGCGGCCCGACCGCGACGTACACACCAGCGCCGATGACGGGCATGACGAGGCGGAACGTCTGGTCGATCGTCGTGAGCCGGCCGTTGGCAGCCCCCAGGGCCTCGTCGGGCAGGAGGTCGCGGATGAGCCCCGACTGGGCCGCGGCCGTCGCGAACCCGATCCCCGAGTACAGGACCGTGACCACGAAGATCAGCCAGACCTGCCCAGGACCGCGCACGGCGAACAACGAGAGCAGCGAGACCGCGCCGACGAGGTAGGCCACGATCATCATGCGGCGGCGCGAGACGCGGTCGGCGACCTGGCCGAGCAGCGGCGAGACGAGCGCCGGGAGGCCCAGGGCCGCGAAGACCAGGCCCGCGGTGCCGTTCGAGCCCGTGAGGTCCTTGACCCACACCGCGAAGATGATCGCGAGGACCGAGTCCGCGAAGTTCGTGAATCCCCACGCGACCGTGAGGAAGCGGAAGGGCCGGGTGCGCAGCGCCTGCTTGACCAGGGTCGCCTCGTCGGTGGTCGTGCTCATGCGCGGGGCTCCTCGCCGGTCGGCAGCTCGACCGTGACCGGGCCCTCCGCGGGCGCGCCCGGGGTCCGGGCCGCGGGGCTCCCGGCGTCCGCCGGCGCGTCGGGGTCGAACGGGTCCGCGTTGACGACGCCGAAGAACCGCGCGGGCCGCGATCCCTCGGGGCGCAGCTCGGGGTGCGTCCAGCGACCTTCGAAGCGGTCCGTGATCGCCTGGAGCTCGCGCGAGAGCTCGGTCAGCTCCTCGGGCGTCGCCCAGAACGAGCTCTTGGTCATGACCGAGGCGAGCAGCCACTCGTGGGGCTGGCGGGGCGCGCTGTCGATCCAGTGCGCGACCCGCGCCGCCTCCTGGTCGACGACGATCCGCGCGAGCTCGCCCGCGGCCCGCAGCGACTCGGGCTGCTCGGGGTCGTAGCGGCTGGTCCGTCCGGTGCCCACGGGCTTCCACGGCTTCTCGCGACCGACCCGCTCGGCGGGCTCGACGAACCCGTACTTGGCAAGCATGCGCAGGTGGAACGAGCAGCTCGCGACCGACTCCCCCGTGACCTCGGCGCAGCGCGTGGCCGTGGCCTGGCCCTCGTCGTCGAGCAGGTCGAGGATCGCGAGGCGCAGCGGGTGCGCCAGGGCCCGGATGCGCTCCGGGTCGGAGGTCGTGACGGCCTCGTCGCGCTGCGCCGGGGCCGGGACCTGTGCGGGCGGGTGCGTGACGTCGTCGGGCGGGGTGCTGGGTGGCATGCCGCCACCCTACGACTCTAAAGAAGTCTTGCGCAAGAGTTCTTTAGAGTCGTAGGAGCGCGCTCCGGGCACTCCTCCCAGGTCCGCTACGGACGACGTTCGGTGACGTCATTCGACAGAGACCAGACGCCCCCCGGTGAGCAGCAGCCGCACATCGCAGTGTTGAGCGACGGTCTCGCTGTGCGTCGCGACGACCATGTGCCGCCCGTCGCGCTGCAGGCGGGCGAAGAGCTGGAGAATGTCCTCCTCAGTACCCTCGTCGAGGGCGCCGGTCGGCTCGTCGGCGAGGATGATCTCCGGGTCCTTCGCGATCGCCCGAGCGATGGCGACCCGTTGCGCCTCCCCCCCGGAGAGAGTGTTGACTCGTGAACGCTCGAATCCGCCGAGGCCCACCAGTTCGAGACACTCGCGCGCACGGGCCACTGATGCCTTCCGGTCGACCCGGCGGCCCGGGACGCCACGCACCTCCACGCCGAGAAGGACGTTGCGCAGGACGTTCCGGTCCTCGAGCAGATCGTAGTGCTGCGTCACGATCCCGACTTTCTCGCGACGGAATCGGGCCGCCGCGCTCGGCTGCCTGCTGACCTGCCTGCCGTCGGCGACATAGGTCCCGTCATACCGGAGATCGAGTCCCGCGAGGATCCGGAGGAGTGTGCTCTTCCCCGAGCCCGAGCGGCCGAGCACGGCCACCGACCGGACGTCGTCACGGAACGCCAGGTCGAGCCCGTCGAAGAGGACGCGTTGCGCACCGTTCCTGTCCCGCAAGACCTTGGTCATACCCTCGAGCCTGATCATGACCGACCTCCTGGAACTGCGAAGACCGCTCCGACGAGGAGGCGGTGCTGGACGAGCCCGTCCACGACGAACCAGACGACCATGAGCGCGAGAGTCGCCAGGAAGGCTCCCGGGCCCACCCCTGGAAGCAGGGGCAACCCGAGAGCGAACAGCGCCCCCACTGCCACGTACTCGACCATCCAGAGCCTGCGCTGCAGGCGAACGATACGTGGGAAGCTCCACCCCAGCGTCCACAGCACACTGGCAGCAGGACGCCGCCGAGCGCGCAGGTGCAGCGAGACGAACGTCCCCGCGCAGGCCACCCCCCCGGCGAGCAACGCCAGCACGACGACGAGCAACCCGCGGTTGTCCACGATGAGCTGTCTCATCAGACCGAACTGGATGAGGTACGTCGGAACGCCGATGAGCGAGTAGTCCTCGAACCCCGTCCTCATCGAGATCTGCCTCAGCTCGTCGGCGACCCCGTCGAAGCCCGTGCCCCCGCCAGACGCGACGTCAGCGTTGATCATCGCGAACGAGAGGATCCCGAGAAACTCCTGGTCCAGCGAACCGATCTCGGTGAGAGACTCCGGGTACGGCACGATCATGGCCGAGTCCAGGTACGTGTTCATCTCTCCCTTGTAGAACATCGCAGACCCCTGCCTGAGGATTCCGACCACCTCGAACTCCATCGGGCGGAGGTAGAGCGAACCGCTCAACCTCTCTCCGACCTGGTAAACGCCCTCATAGGCACTGCCGAGGAGCACCGGCACCTTTCCGCCCGGATAGTCGACGGTGCCCCAGTCGATGGACGTGCCGCTGGCTACCTCGATGTCGTAGAACTCCAGGGCCTGACGGTTCATCTGCATCGCTCGGACGTCCTCGACCACCGACCCCGAGGTGGCATCGACGTACTCGTCCGTGAGCGAGAGCTCGTTCCCGTAACCTGGGTCGAATTCGTCCCCACCCCGGAAGTCCTGCACCGGGATCTGCTGGTCAAAGGCGGAGAGCAAGGTCAGGTCGTCGGACGTGTTGAGCCCGTCGTAGAACGCACCGAGCTGCTGGATCGACCGTGTTGACTGGCGGAAGGCATAGAAGGCGTCTGGGTCGGTCAAGGTGTCCACCACACCGAAGAGGTCGACTTCCGTCTCCTCGGAGAACGCCGAGCTGATCGCCGAGGAGACGGAAGTCGCAAAGCTCGCGACGGTCGCGACGATGAGGAAGAACAGCGCCAGCACGACGACCTTCACCGAGATCGGCACGACGTTTCTTCGTAGGTCGATCAGCACCTCGCTCACGCGCCCGCACCCCCTTGACGTGCCGCACCGAGCAAGAATGCACCGGCAACCACGGCACTCTGCACCAGGAGTCCCGCACCAAGAACGTCGAGCGGGACGTCAGTTTTCGACAGGAGCGTCGACACCACCGCGACGACAGCAGCGGTCACGATCCCGATCGCGGTCACCTCCGCCAGCAGCCTCAGCCGCGTGAGCGAACGAGGAACACCCAGAAGGTGCAGGACCAGGTTCCGCCGACGGGTCGCGAAGCTCAGGAAAACACCTACGAACACCCAGCCCATCGCGACGAGCGCTGCGCCGAGCACGAGGATCAACGGGGAGACCACGTCGATGTTCGTCCGGCGGCTGGTGGCTGTCGAGAAGTGCTCGACCGACGCCGCACCGTGCAGCCCTGCATACCGCGTACCAGCATCTGGGCCGTCCAGCACGAGCGGCTGCGGTTCGCCCGAGTCGAACAGATCCGGATCGAGCACGAGGATGTCATTGGCCAGCAGGCTGTTCTCACGCAGCCCGAGCCGGCCGACGACCTCATAGGATCGCTCCCCGAGTCGGACGAACTCACCGGTCGCCCCCTGAGAGACCACGACCCTGGATCCGACGAGCGCCACTCCTCGCTCTCCGCTCCGGAAGGTTCGGCCAGCATGAACAGGAAAGCTCAGTCGGGCTGATGAGCTTGCAGCGACGGCACGCACGGTGCCACCTGACGTCAGTTCAGTGAAGACTCTCAGGTCACCGTCCGACGATACCGCGAGCGCCTGTGCCGCGGTCGCGTCGACCAGGACTGCGTCGGCGGAGTAGAGCGAGTTCCCCTCTAGGTGGATGGCCCGCTGGCGGGAGTCGTAGATCGCAAGAGTCGCGGCGAGTGCCGAGAACAGGAGAAGCAGGAGAGCGCAGATCGCGCGACTCTTCACTGTCATGGTCGACCTTCGTGGTAGGCACTGGGCCGGGAGGGTCGTGAGAACCTCCCGGCCTGCATGTCACTTGCCGTAGTAGGTCTTTGCCTTGCCGTGGCCGCCACTGTTCGCATAGGGGTCGTACGCGACCCACTTGGTGACGGCCTCCGTGCCACCGGTCCCCCACTTTCGACCCGAGGTCGCGATCACGCCCGAGTATGGCCAGTTGTGCTCGAGCTGGGCGGTCGTGTAGTGATACGTACCCACCCACGTGGTCCATCCGTGGGAGCGCTTGTGCGTCGTGCCGCCGATCAAGGTGTCCTCGGCCTTCCCCGTGTGCTTCGGGGTCGCAGCCAGGGCGGCGAACGGCAAGGCATGGCCATGTACGGCGAACGCACCGCCGTCCTCCGACCAACCACCGAGCACATCGTTCGCCTGGGCCGACGTGGCTGGAACTAGAAGAGTTGCACCGAGGATTCCGGCGACGATGGCGGAGTACAGACGGTTTTCATGCGGCCCCCAGGTCGAGTGTGGTTGCGCGGGAGCCGACAGTTGCACAACCCCCCGCTGTGAATACGCGCAGAGTAGCCCATTTCCGACGATCAGGCCATAAGGGTTGTAAACGCGCACCCGGTCAGTCACGCCCGTTCGCCGCCGACAGGCGCTTGATCTCGTGCAGCCTGTCGATCACCACCACGCCCCCGAGGACCGCGACCGCGAGGCTCGCCCCCGCGAGCACGTCGGTCACGAAGTGATAGCCCAGGTACAGGCGGCTGCCCCCCACGACGGCGATCACCACGACGCTCACGGCGACCCAGACCACGAGCACGAGCCGGCGCTGCCGCCCCTCCTGCCACTGCCGCCACACGAGGTATCCGCCGACCAGCACGAGCGTCGCGGCGCCGATCGTGTGCCCCGACGGGAACGAGAAGCTGCGCTCGACGCCTGGGACGACCATGGCGGCGTCGTCGGGCCGCGGCCTGGCCACGAGCGCCTTGAGGAGAGTCGACACGACCGTCGAGGCGATCATGGCCCCGGCCAGCAGGCCCGGTTCCCACCAGCGCCGGGTCGCGAGCCCCCACCACAGGCACCCCACGCCGACCAGGATCGGCAGCACCACCGGGCCGAACAGGTTTGTGACGACCGTCAGGACCGACGTCGCGGCCGCGGTCCGGTGCGCGACCATCCACGCGAGGACGGCGTCGTCGGTGAACCAGAGGTCGTCGCGCTCGCGCACCGAGTCGTAGACGACCAGGAAACCCAGCACGCCGATCGCGACCAGGACCAGGCCGGGCAGCGCGGCGACGAGCCGCGCACGCCACACGCTCCCCGTGCCCGACGGCGCCACCTCCCCCGCGCTCACGTCACGTCGTGCGTCGCTCGGCTCGCTGTCTGCTCCCATCCAGAGAGCCTAGGGAGAAAAAGGCGTGCGCCGCCCGGTGAAGAGGTGGTTGTGTTGCACCTATCACCGCGGTGGCGTCCGTCCGGTCAGTACCGGGCGGTGGAGGACCCGGCCAGGTCCACGAATCCGACGTCACGAAAGACGAACCACCATGCATCCCCAGCTCATGCACGACGTCGCCGACCTCGGTCGGCGCGAACAGCTCCAGGAGCAGACGCTGCGCCGCAGCAGCCTGCGACGGACGACGACCCGCATCCCGGCGCGCACCCGGCAGGCCCGCCTGCCGCGTCGCACCGCATGACAGCGCCCGGCCGCTCGGCGATCTCCCGCCGACCGGGCACCCACGACCGAAGGCCCTGATCTCCTCGTCACAGGAGTCAGGGCCTTCGTGCTGCCCGGCGCGCGGCAGGGAGCGCGGCCGGAGCGCCGCGGGCGACCCCTCCCCCGCCCACGGCCTAGGCTGTGGGCGTGAGCCCTGTGAACACCAATGACCGCATCGTGTGGATCGACTGCGAGATGACCGGTCTCGATCTGGGCGCCGACGCGCTCATCGAGGTCGCCGCCGTCGTCACCGACTCCGAGCTGAACGTCCTGGGCGACGGGATCGACGTCCTCATCGCCCCGCCGGCCGAGGCGCTCGAGCAGATGGGCGACTTCGTCCGCGAGATGCACACCACGTCCGGGCTCCTCGAGGAGCTGCCGGGCGGCACCACCATGGCCGACGCGCAGGCCCGCGTGCTCGAGTACATCCGCACCTGGGTCCCCGAACCGGGCAAGGCACCGCTCGCAGGGAACTCGGTCGGCACCGACAAGACGTTCCTCGAGCGCGACATGCCGGAGCTGGTGGGCCACCTGCACTACCGGATCGTCGACGTCTCCTCGATCAAGGAGCTCGCACGGCGCTGGTACCCGCGCGTGTACTTCGCGTCGCCCGCCAAGACCGGCGGCCACCGTGCGCTGGGCGACATCCTCGACAGCATCGACGAGCTGCGCTACTACCGCGAGGCGCTGTTCGTGCCGCAGCCCGGCACCGACTCCAAGACCGCGAAGGCGGTCGCCGAGCGCATCAAGGAGACCTCGGTCTCCAAGTCGATCGGGGCGTCCGGAACGGCCGCCAGGACCGGGACCGAGCCGGAGGCCGCACCCCTGTCCTGAGACCCCTCAGAAACCAGGTACACTTTTCGACGGCTGCTAAAGAGTTCTTCGGAGCTCGAGCAGGCCGTGGTGGGTATAGCTCAGCTGGTAGAGCACCTGGTTGTGGTCCAGGGGGTCGCGGGTTCAAGTCCCGTTACTCACCCCACGGAGAGAGGCCCCTCGCGTTCGCGCGAGGGGCCTCTTCTCGTTCCGGACGGCCCCCGCCCCGCACGGGCGACGGGTGTGATTCCGCTCACCGGTGGCGGCCTCGCCAGCCCCACCTACAGTGGGTGAGGTGTCAGCCCCCGCGAACGTTGCCGTCCGTGGTGAGCACCAGCACGCCGAGGCCGTTGCCACGCTGGTCCGCTCCGCCGCCGCCGTCGAGCCAGGCCGCCCCTTGCGCCTGGCCAAGAGGACCACGAACCTCTTCCGTCCCAGACGGCCGTCGGACGGGCCGGGCCTCGACGCGTCGGGCCTGACGGGCGTCGTCTCGATCGACCCCGAGGCGGGAACGGCCGACGTCCAGGGCATGTGCACGTACGAGGACCTGGTCGCCGCAACGCTCCCGCGTGGCCTGGTGCCGACCGTCGTCCCGCAGCTGCGCACGATCACGGTTGGCGGGGCGCTGGCGGGCCTGGGCATCGAGTCGAGCTCGCTGCGCAACGGCCTTCCCCACGAGGCGGTCCTCGAGCTCGACGTCCTGACGCCCGCGGGCGAGGTCGTCACGGCCACGCCCTCGGGCGAGCACGCCGACCTCTTCCGCGCGTTCCCCAACTCCTACGGCACGCTCGGGTACGCGACGCGTGCGAGGCTGCGGCTGGACCGCACCGAGCCGTTCGTCGCGGTCCGCAACGTGCGCTTCGGTTCGGTCGCCGAGGTCGCGGCCGCGATCGGCAAGATCGCGGCGGACGGGTCGTGGGACGGCGAGCAGGTCGACTTCTGCGACGGCGTGCTGTTCGACCCGGGCGAGGTGTACCTGTGCCTGGGCAGGTTCGTGGCGGGCGAGGAGGCCCGCACGCTCGCTCCCGCCCCGAGCGACTACACGGGCCAGAAGATCTACTACCTGTCGCTGCGCGAGCGGTCGATCGACGTCCTGCGCACGCAGGACTACCTGTGGCGCTGGGACACCGACTGGTTCTGGTGCTCGCGCGCGTTCGGGGTGCAGAACCCGCTCGTGCGCAGGTTGTGGCCGCGGCGCTGGCGGCGCTCCGACGTCTACCGCAGGATCGTGGGCCTCGACGAGCGCCTGGACCTGACCGGCCACCTCGCCGACCTGCGGCACCGGCCGCGCAACGAGCGCGTGGTCCAGGACGTCGAGGTGCCGCTCGACCAGGTCGAGAGCTTCATGGCGTGGTTCACGGGCCATGTCCCCATGTCCCCGGTGTGGCTGTGCCCGTTGCGGCTCGCGTCGCCCGAGCCGTGGCCTCTGTACCCCCTCGAACCGCACCGCGTGTACGTCAACGTGGGGTTCTGGGGCGGGGTCCTGATCGCCGAAGGGGCGCACGACGGCGACGTGAACCGTCAGATCGAGATGGCGGTCGCCGTCCGGCACGGGCACAAGTCGCTCTACTCGACGTCGACGTACGGCCGCGAGACGTTCGACACCCTCTACGGCGGCCTCGACTACGCGGCCGTCAAGGACCGCTACGACCCGGCGGGGCGCACGCCCACGCTCTACGAGAAGGCGGTGCAGGGAGCATGACGCAGATCGCAGTGGCCGACGTCCTGGACCAGCTGGCCGACGGCCCGCTCCCGTTCGGGTTCACCGCGTACGACGGGTCGAGCGCGGGGCCCGCGGACGCCCCGTTCCACGTCCACCTGGCCAACGAGCGCGGCCTGCGCTACGTCGCGACGGCCCCGGGCGGGCTGGGCCTGGGGCGGGCGTACGTCGCGGGCGACCTCCAGGTCGACGGGGTACCGGCAGGCGACCCGTACCCGCTGCTCAAGGCGGCCGCGGACGGGTTGCGGCTGCGTCGCCCGAGCGCAGCCGAGGCCGCACGGATCGCTCGTGGCCTGGGCCTGGGGGTCCTGCGCCCGCCCGATCCCCCGCCCGAGGAGCACCTGTCGCGGCTGCGCCGGCTCACTGAGGGCCTGCGTCACTCGCGCCGTCGCGACGCCGACGCGATCAGCCACCACTACGACGTCTCGAACGCGTTCTACCGCCACGTCCTGGGGCCGTCCATGACGTACACGTGCGCGTGCTTCCCCACCCCGCAGTCGACGCTCGAGGAGGCGCAGGAGCACAAGTACGCGCTCGTCGCGGGCAAGCTGGGCCTGCACCCGGGCATGCGCCTGCTCGACGTGGGCTGCGGCTGGGGCGGCATGGTCCGGCACGCGGCCCGCTCGGGCGTCCGGGCCCTCGGGGTCACGTTGTCGCGCCAGCAGGCCGAGTGGGCGCAGGCGCGGATCGAGGCCGAGGGTCTCGCGGACCTCGCCGAGGTCCGCTACGCCGACTACCGGGACGTCACGGAGGGCGGTTTCGACGCCGTGAGCTCGATCGGGCTCACCGAGCACATCGGGGTCGCCAACTACCGCTCGTACTTCACGTTCCTCCAGGGTCGCCTGCGTGACGGCGGGCGCCTGCTCAACCACTCGATCACGCGCCCGACCAACACCGCCCGCCCCCGCGCGGGCGGCTTCATCGACCGGTACGTCTTCCCGGACGGGGAGCTCACGGGATCGGGCCGGATCATCTCGACCATGCAGGACGTGGGTCTCGAGGTGCGGCACGCGGAGAACCTGCGCGAGCACTATGCGATGACGCTGCGCGAGTGGGGGGCCAACCTGACCCGCCACTGGGACGAGTGCGTGGCCGACGTCGGGATCGGCACGGCCCGCGTGTGGGGCGTGTACATGGCGGGGTCGCGGCTCGCGTTCGAGCGCAACGAGATCCAGCTGCACCAGGTCCTCGCGGTCCGTCCGGAGCCGGGTGGTGCGGCGGACTTCCCGCTGCGTCCGGACTGGACCCCGTAGGCCCGACGGCGCAGCGCACCGTGGGCGGTCGAGCACGGCTTGGTGAGGGTCAGGCGAGCGACGCCGGGAGCACGTGGACCCACAGGGTGTTCGCCCAGCCCCACCCTCGCTCGGCTGCTTCGCGGTCCCGGCGGGCCACGAGTTCGACGTGGAGGTCACCCGGCCGGCCCCAGGGCGTGGACGGGTAGGGGAGGTGGAGACGGTCGCTGGTATCGGGCCCCTGGAGGAGGTGCTTCTCGCCGAGGACGTAGATCGACGGCGGTTCGTACATGTCGAGCACCAGGTCGTGAAGCTCGGGCCTGTCCCTGGGCAGGCTCTCGGACTCGGCCAGCGGTATGGCCAGGGCCACCCGGCACGCGGTCGACATGCCTCGGGTCGCCGTCACGAGGAGCTCGAGGACTCGAGGGACGTCCTCGAGCCCGCCCCAGCCCCAGCCCAGCTCGTCGAGATGCCTGGAGTCGAAGTGGTGGGGCGCGTGTCCTCCCTGGACGCGACCGACAGCGGTCTGCAGCCAGGTCGTCGTGTCGCTCATCTGGCCTTCCTGGTCGTCGTTCGTTCAGGCGCAAGTATGTCAGCCGCTGCCCGACCAGCAAGATGCCGGTGGGCGTCTCGTCGGCTGAGGACGGGCGGCGCCGCGCGCCCAAGCCGTCAGGTCCGCCAGGCCGCAGGTCACGACGCGTCGCGCGCGGTCGTGAGGTGGGTGTGCGCGCACCTCCAGCCGTCGGCGCCTTTGACGAACACGTCGGTGATCCACTCGTCGGAGCTGAACGCCTGTCCGCGGTAGTGCCCGGTGTTGGCGCCGCGCCCGGTCAGGACGGCGACGTCCCCCAGGTCGCGCACGCTGCCCGTGATCTTGCTCATCGTCTCGTGCGTGAGATCCCCTGAGCGGACGAGGGCCAGGAAGGACTCGCGGGACGTGATGCCGTCCTCGCCGACGATCTGCCAGTCGTCGGTCGTGAAGCGGCCGATCGCACCGGCGTCGTTGTCGACGATCGCCCGTCCCCAGGCGGCCTCGACCGCCTCGAGCTCGGTCGTGAGGTCGTGCTCCTCGTCGGTCATCCGTCGATCTCCCGTCGGTTCCTGGTGCGGCCGGGACGGCCCGTGAAGAGGGCCGTCAGGACCTTGGTCCCCCGGCTGCGAACCCTTCGGCACTACGCCCCGGCGGGGTCCGTCGGATCACGCCTCTCCTCATTGACAATCTGTCATCTCCGCGTGACAGAGGCCACACTCTCACGCTTGTGAAGGCATTCACAAGCAGGTTAGGGTCGACACATCGAAGCGCTCCCAGCCCCGGGTTCGCAACGAAGATCGGCCCCTTCCGTTCCTTCACCGCAGGTCGTCCGACCTCTTCTTCTGGGAGTCACACCATGACCACCAGCACCGCTGGTCCCGCCCGTTCCGTCCGGCTCATCGGCCTCGTCACGATGATCGCAGGCCTCGTGCTGCTGCTCGCCGGCGCAGCCACCTGGGCCACCATCTCCTCGCAGCTCGCCGCCGAGAAGATCACCGTCTCCGAGGACGCCTCGATGTTCGGTGGCTCGCAGGTCCGCGGCCCGTTCACCGCCTACGCGCAGGCAGAGGTCATCAACAAGCACGCGCTCGCCGCCTCGGAGGGCAAGACCTACGCCGAGCTCGACAAGGAGGACCCGGCCCGTGCGACCGTCATGAACGGCTCGTTCCTCCGCGCCTCGCTCTTCACCTCGGTCGTCTCCTACGGAGTCAGCGCACTGGTCATGGGCCTCGGTGTCCTGTTCGGCCTCCTCGGCTACGCACTGCGCCGCATCGGAGCAGCTCCTGCTCTCGCCGCCGGTCCCTCGACGCCCGCTCCTGAGGGCGCCAAGGTCTGATCCCGGACCTTCTCCACCGCACGACCCGCACGACCCGCACGGCAGATCACCCGGCAGATTCTCCCGGCATGGTGAAGGGCCGACGAGCACCAGCTCGTCGGCCCTTCATCACGTCCGGGCCCGGTGGGCCGTGCTGCCGCTGCCACTGCCACTGCCACTGGGATCGTCAGAGCGTCGACGTGCGGTGCGTCAGCGCGCCGACGCGTGGCCGTCAGGCCGTGGGCGCCGCGACGAGCCGCTGCGCGACGGCGTCGGCGAACCGGTCGAGCGCCCCCTTGCCGAGCGAGAAGAAGAGCGAGGGCTCCGTGAGCTCGACCTCGATGACCATGGGTGCGCCGTCGTCCCCGCCCACCAGGTCGACGCGCGCGTAGAGGTTGGGCTCCTGCCCAGGAACGGCCTTCGCGGCGACCTCGAGCGCCTGCTGCGCGACAGCGAGCTGCTCGGGGCTCGCCTCGAAGCGGCTCATCTCCTCCTGCTTGTACAGGCCCTGGGTGGGGCGGTGCGGTCCCGTGAGGAGAGCGTTCTTGCGCACCGCGTGCGAGAACTCGCCGTCGATGAAGACCAGACCGGTCTCGCCGGCCGTGTCGACGCTGCGGACGTAGGGCTGGACCATGACCTGGCGACCCGAGACCAGCAGGTTCTTGGCGTGCTGGATCGCGAGGCCGCGCGAGTGGGCCTCACCCGACTGGTAGCGCCCGGTGTCCTTGGCCCCCGCGCTCACGACGGGCTTGATGACGAAGTCGCCCTGCGCGGGCAGACGCGTGTGGATGGCACGCGAAGAGAGGTTCTGGCTCGGGTCGAGCCAGAGCGTCGGGATGACGGGGACGCCCCGCTCCTCGAGCTCGCGCAGGTAGCGCTTGTCGGTGTTCCAGCTGATGACCGCTGCGGGGTTGAGGACCCGCCCGGCGCGCTCGGCCCACTCGACGAACTCGTCGCGACGCGGGGCGTAGTCCCAGGCGGAGCGCACGACGACCGCGTCGAACGAGGCCCAGTCGACCGTCTCGTCGTCCCACACCGAGGGCACGGCCTCGATGCCCCGCGCGGCGAGGGCGCCGACGAGCGGAGCGTCGTCGGGGTCGAGGTGAGGCAGGACGGAGCAGGTGGCGACGGCGATGCGCGAGGTGGTGGTCACCCACAAGAGCCTAGACGCCCTGGGCGCGCTGAACACGTGGGATCGGGTGAGATCTCCGTCGCGCCGCTAGACCGCGGC
Organism: uncultured Actinomycetota bacterium; assembly: GCA_963782165.1. Lineage (GTDB taxonomy): Bacteria > Actinomycetota > Actinomycetes > Actinomycetales > Cellulomonadaceae > Oerskovia. The sequence goes on along the minus strand of CAWAIO010000006.1, from coordinate 1,475,395 downwards.
GGCGTCGGCCGTGCGGCGCAGGGCGGCGAGGATCCCGTCCGCAGTGAAGGAGCCGACGACGTCCCCAGCGGCGTCCGCGACGGGCACCCTGCCCATGGCGGACCCTGGCAGGGCCGCGATGGCCTCGAACGCCTCGGTCAGCGGGGCGCCGAGCCGGATGGGCTCGGGAGCGGGGGCCGAGATCAGCTCGGCACCGTCGAGGTCGTCCTGCTGGACCGTGGCCAGGCCGAGCATCCGGACGGGCGCCCCCTCGCCGATGAACTCGCGGACCGCGTCGCTCGCAGGGTGCGCGAGGACGGTCAGCGGCTCGGCGAGCTGTTCGAGACGCCCTCCGAAGCTGAAGACCGCGATCCGGTCGCCGAGGTGGACGGCCTCGTCGATGTCGTGGGTCACGAACAGGACCGTGGTCCCGAGCTCGCGCTGGATGCGCCGGAACTCTGTCTGGAGGCGACGCCGTCCCGCGGGGTCGACCGCCCCGAAGGGCTCGTCCATGAGCAGGACGGGCGGGTCGGTCGCGAGCGCGCGGGCGACTCCCACCCGCTGCCGCTCGCCCCCGGACAGCTCGTGCGGGTAGCGCTTGGCGTAGGTGTCGGGGGCCAGGCCGACGAGCTCGAGCAGCTCACCCACCCGCGCCCTGGTCCGTGCCTTGTCCCACCCGAGCAGGCCGGGCACGGTCGCGACGTTCTGAGCCACGGTCCGGTGCGGGAACAGGCCGACGTTCTGGATGACGTAGCCGATCCTGCGACGCAGCGCCACGGGGTCACCCTGCGTGATGTCCTCGCCGCGCAGCAGGATGCGACCGGCCGAGGGTTCGACGAGCCGGTTCGTCATGCGCAGCGTCGTGGACTTCCCGCAGCCCGAGGGCCCGACGAGCGCGAGCATCTCGTGCTCGCGGACGCTCAACGAGAGGTCGCCCACCGCGACCGTGCCGTTGGGGTACTCCTTGCGGACGCCGTCGAACACGATGGCCGACTCGTCGGTGATGCGCGGGAACGCTGCGGTCGCCTCGCTGGTGCCTGTCGTGGAGCTCGCCATGCCCCGACGCTACCGGGCACCTCACGTCGTCGCGCGAGCGGTGGGCGGCTCGGGATAGGTTCGACGGCATGCCACCCAACCCGTGGTTCTCGTGGAGCTACGTCCAGAACAACTGGGGAGAGATCTCCCAGGCGCTCGTCGAGCACACGACGATCACCCTCGAGGCCGTGCTCATCGCGCTCGTGATCGCGCTGCCGCTCGCGGCTCTCGCGCACCGCGTGCGCTGGCTCGCCGTGCCCGTGCTCGGCATGGCGGGCGTCATGTACACCATCCCGTCGCTCGCCCTGTTCTCGATCCTCGTCCCGTTCACCGGGATCGGACGGACGCCCGTGCTCATCGGCCTGGTCATGTACGCCCTGCTGATCCTGGTGCGCAACATCCTCGTGGGTCTCCAGGGCGTGGACCCGGACGTCCGCGACGCCGCCAGGGGCCTGGGCTACGGCTCGACCCGCCTGCTGGCCTCGGTCGAGATGCCGAACGCCCTGCCGAGCATCATGACGGGCGTGCGCCTCGCGACGGTCTCGACGGTCGCGCTCGTGACCGTGGGGTTCGTCGCGGGCTACGGCGGGCTGGGCACACTCATGTTCCGCGGCTTCCGCTCGAGCTACAACGCGCAGATCATGACCGCGACGCTCCTGTGCCTGCTCCTGGCGGTCGTGCTCGACCTCCTGCTGCTGCTCCTGGGACGGGCGCTGACACCCTGGTCACGCACGCGCGGCGCCTCGTCGAGGACGGGAGCCCGGACGGCGCCCGTCGCCTCGGGCGCGGCTGCGCCCGCCGAGACACGGGAGCCGCAGGACCGGACGGCGGTGCGGGACGCATGAACGTCGTCGAGCAGGCCCTGACGTGGCTCAACGACCCGCTCAACTGGACCGGGCCGGACGGGCTGCTGGTCCGCACGGGCGAGCACCTCGAGATGACGGCCGTCGCGGTCCTCCTCGCAGCGCTGATCGCGCTGCCCGTCGGCATCTGGCTCGGGCACTCCGGGCGCGGGGCCGGGCCGACCATCGTGGTCGTGAACACCTCGCGTGCCCTGCCGACGTTCGGGATCCTGCTCATCCTCGCGGCCGGTGGGTTGTTCGGGAACCGTGCGGCGGTCATCTCGGCCGTGATCTTCGCGATCCCGCTCATCCTCGCGAACGCCTACACAGGCGTCGCCGAGGTCGACCCCGACGTCAAGGACGCCGCGCGCGGCATGGGCATGTCCTCCCAGCGCTCGCTGTGGCTCGTCGAGGTGCCGCTCGCCGTGCCGCTGATCGCAGCGGGTCTGCGCACCGCGATCGTGCAGGTCATCGCGGTGCTGACCCTCGCAGCGTTCGTCGGGGGCGGCGGGCTCGGCGTCCCGCTGCGGGTCGGCTTCTCCAACCAGAGGTACGGGCAGGTGCTCGCTGTGGGCGTCGTGATCGCGGTGCTGTGCCTGGTCGTGGACGCGGTCCTGGCTCTGGTCCAGCGTGCTGTGACCCCCGCACCCCTCCGTACCAGGGCCGGAAGCTTGCGCTGAGGCAGCGCTCAGGTTGCCGGTCTCCGGCGCCGGGGGTGGAATGGGTTGTCCGTGCGAGCCGACGATCGAGAGGCCCCGACACACATGTCACGGCGATCCACCACCCTTCGCGCCCTGTCCGCTTCCGCCCTCCTCGTCCTGGCCCTCGCGGCGTGCGGCGAGGCCGGCTCCTCCGGCGCCGGAGGGAACACCTCCGGCGGTTCCACGTCCAGTGCGAGCGGCACCGCGTGCGAACCGGTCGCAGGAGACGCGCTCGTCGTCCTCGAGGACGACAAGCACCTCCAGACGGTCGACAACATCATCCCGGCGGCGAACGCCGCCGCGGTGGCGAACCAGCCCGCGGTCCTCGAGCTCCTCGACACCGTGTCCGCAGCCCTGACGACCGACAAGCTCATCGCTCTCAACAAGGCCGTCGACGTCGAGCGGCAGACCTCCTCCCAGGTGGCCCAGAAGTTCGTCGAGGACGAGGGCCTCGCGGCGAAGGACACCCCGGGGACGGGCACGTCCTTGGTCGTGGGTGCCGCGAACTTCTCCGAGAGCACGACGCTCGCGGAGATCTACGCGGCCGTGCTGCGCTCGGGCGGGTACGACGTCACCGTCCAGACGGTCGACGCGCGCGAGACGTACCTGCCCGCGCTCGAGTCGGGCCAGCTGAGCGTGTTCCCCGAGTACGTGGGCACGCTCACCGAGTTCCTCAACAAGGAGATCAACGGCCCCGACGCCGAACCCCTCGCGAGCGGAGACCTGGACACCACGGTCGCGGCCCTGCGCGAGCTCGGTGCCGAGAAGGGCCTGACGTTCGGCGAGCCGTCGTCGGCCCAGGACCAGAACGCGTTCGCGGTCACCACCGCCTTCGCCGAGGAGCACGACGTCTCGACGCTCAGCGAGCTCGCCGAGGCCTGCCCCGGGGGCATCACCTTGGGCGCCGGCCCGGAGTGCCCCGAGCGCGCGTTCTGCGAGCCCGGTCTCGAGGAGAAGTACGGGCTGAACATCACCAACTTCGTCAACCTCGACGTGGGCGGCCCGCTGACCAAGGCCGCCCTCCTGCAGGGCGAGATCGTTCTCGGCCTCGTGTTCTCCTCGGACGGCCAGCTCGGCTGACGAGTAGGCGGCTGCTCGGGGCAGACGGTCACAAGCCGTAGGTCTCGAGCAGCCGTAGCCAGACCTCGCTGATCGTCGGGTAGGCGGGCACAGCGTGCCACAAGCGTGCAAGCGGCACCTGCCCGACGATCGCGATGGTCGCGGCGTGCAGCATCTCCGCCGCGTCCGGGCCCACGAACGTCGCGCCCACGATCACCTGGCGCTCGGTGTCGACCACGATCTGCGCGGTCCCCTCGTAGCCCTCGGCCACGAGCACGGCGCCGGAGACCGATCCCAGCTTGTAGGACACGGCGCGCACCGGCAGGCCCTCCTTCTTCGCCTCGGCCTCGGTCAGCCCCACCGACGCGACCTCCGGCCGCGAGAACACGACCTGGGTCTTGGCCCCGTGGTCCGCGGTCGCCGCGTAGCGGCTCCATGCCTCGGGGACCTCGCTCGCCGGACGACCCGCCCCGGCAGCCGCCGCCACCTCGGGAGCGACCCTCCCGAACCGCGCCGCGACCACGTCGCCGACGACCCTGCCCTGGTACTTGCCCTGGTGCGTGGTCGCGGCTCGTCCCGTCACGTCGCCGCACGCGAAGAGCCAGCCGCCCTCGACTCCCTGCACCTCGAGCTGGTCGTCGACCGCGAGCGCCTTCCCGGGTTCGAGCCCGACCACCTCGACCCCCAGGTCTCCGGTGCGCGGCACCCTGCCGGTCGCGACGAGCACCTGCGCGCTCGCGACCGATCCCCTGCCCTGGGGCCCGTCGTACGCGAGTCGCGCTCCGCCGTCGGGCAGGGAGGTCGCTCCCGTGACGCTCACCCCCAGCCGGACGTCCACGCCGATCGCCCGCAGGCCCGTCGCGACGGCCTCGCTCGCGAAGGGCTCCGAGCGCCCCAGCAGCCGTCCGCGCGAGAGCAGCGTGACCTTCGCCCCGAGGTCCGTGAACGCCGTGGCCATCTCGACCCCCACCACTCCCCCGCCGATCACGACCAGCGAGGCCGGGACGTCCTGCACGCTCGTCGCCTCGCGGCTGCTCCACGGGTCGGTCTCGGCGAGGCCGGGAGTGTCGGGCAGGACGGGCACGCTGCCCGTCGCGACGATCACGGCGTGCCGCGCCGCGAGCAGGCGGGTCGCGGGAAGGTCGTCGACGTCGGCGTCGGGGTCCTCAGGGCTGACCTCGACGAGCCTCGGCCCGACCAGTCGTCCCAGGCCGCGCACGAGCGAGATCCCTGCGCCGTCGAGCCACTGGACCTGACCCGAGTCGTCCCAGTGCGAGACCATCTCGTCACGGCGCGCCAGGATCGGGGCAGGGTCGAGCGTGGGGGTCGCCTCGACGCCCGGCACGGCGCGAGCGGCCGCGAGCGCCGCCCCGGGTCGCAGCAGCGCCTTGGACGGCATGCACGCCCAGTAGGAGCACTCGCCGCCGACGAGCTCTGCCTCGACCACCGCCACGCTCAGACCTGTGCGGCTCGCGCGGTCGGCCGCGTTCTCGCCGACCGGTCCACCGCCGATCACGATCACGTCGAAGGTCTCGTCGAAGGTCTCGTCGGGGGTGGCCTGGGTCCGGGGGTCGCTGCTGCTCATGCGTCCCATCGTGGCCCGGAGGGCGCCGGGCTGCGCGCCGGGCGGCCGGACGAAGCGCCCCGGGCGGCCTGCTCGGCTGCCGCCGGCTCAGGCGACGCGCGCCTCCGCGAGACGGTCGAGGATCTGCGCGACCGTCTCGGCGACGGTCCAGCCGGTGGTGTCGAGGTGGAGCCCGCCCGGGGTCTCGCGCGCTGCCGCGGCGAACTCGTCGGGGGTCCAGGCGCCGTAGGCCTGCTTGTGCCGGGAGGCGTCGCGCGCTGCGAGGGTCGCGGCGTCGGGCGTCAGCACGACGGCGTAGCACGGCCGGGTGCGCAGGCTCGCGGTGAACCGGGCCAGGTCCGGCCCCAGGAGGATGTCCTGCACCACGGCCGTGATCCCCGCGCCGGCATAGGTGTCCGCGGCGTGCGCCGCGAGGGACTGCCTCAGGTCGAGCTGGGCGCGGGCGACCGTCGAGAGCGGCGGGTCCATCGAGGCCTGACCGCTGACGACGAAGCGCCGGAACACGTCTCCGCGCACGTGCGCCGCGAGCGGGAAGGTGCGGGCCAGGGCCTGGGCGACGGTCGACTTCCCCGACGCCATGGCGCCGGTGACGGCGAGGACGGGAGCGGGTGCGCCGACGTGAGCGGCGTCGTCGGGCAGGGAGGTCTCGCGGGGCATGCCCGGACCCTAGGCCGTGCGGCGAGCCTGACGCGAGCGGATTTCCAGGCCCGGGTGAGCGCGCGGTGCGAGCCGTCCCCACCGGGGCGTCGACGACCCGCACCGCGCGCTCGGGGGACGGCCTAGTGCACGACCGCCTTCTCCGAGCCCGCGCCCGTGAGCGAGCGGACCTCCATCTCGGCGTACTTCTCCGGGTGCGAGGTCTCCTTGCTGAGGAACGTCCCGAGGACGCCCAGGAGGAACGCGAGCGGGATCGAGATCAGGCCCGGGTTCTCGAGCGGGATGATCGCGAAGTCGATGCTCGTGTCCTTGATCATCGACAGGCTCGCGCCCGTGACCGGGTCCACCTTGCCCGAGACGACGGGCGAGAACGCGATGAGCACCAGGCAGGAGACGAGGCCCCCGTACATGCTCCACAGCGCGCCCGAGGTGTTGAACCGCTTCCAGAACAGCGAGTAGATGATGGTCGGCAGGTTCGCGCTCGCTGCGACCGCGAAGGCGAGCGCCACGAGGAACGCGATGTTCTGGCCCTGCGCGAAGATGCCGCCCACGATCGCGAGCACGCCGATCACGAGGACCGTGAGGCGCGCGACCTTGACCTCCCCGTCGGGATTGACCGCGCCACGCTTGATGACGTTGGCGTAGATGTCGTGCGCGAAGCTCGTCGCGGCCGTGATCGTCAGCCCCGCCACCACGGCGAGGATCGTCGCGAACGCGACCGCCGAGATGATGCCGAGCAGGATCTCTCCACCCAGCTCGTAGGCGAGCAGGAGCGCCGCCGAGTTCACGCCGCCCGGGGCCGACGCGATCGCCTCGGGGCCCACGAGCGCGCCTGCGCCGTACCCGAGCACGAGCGTGAACAGGTAGAAGATCCCGATGAGCCAGATCGCCCAGACCACGCTGCGGCGGGCCTCCTTGCCCGTCGGCACCGTGTAGAAGCGGGTCAGGACGTGCGGCAGTCCCGCGGTCCCGAGCACCAGCGCGAGGGCGAGGGAAAGGAAGTTGAGCTGCGACATGGGCGTCGCGCCGTACTGCTTGCCCGGCTCGACGAGCGCCTCCCCGCCCGGGCCCGCCTTGTCGATCGCGCCCTGGAACAGGTCGGACAGGTTGAAGCCGAACTTCGCGAGCACCCAGAAGGTCATGATCCCAGCGCCCGCGATCAGCAGGACCGCCTTGATGATCTGCACCCACGTGGTGCCCTTCATGCCGCCGATCATCACGTACGCGATCATCAGGATGCCGACGATCGCGATCACGACGGACTGCCCCGCGGTCGACTCGATACCGAGGAGCAGGGCGACCAGGCCGCCCGCGCCCGCCATCTGGGCCAGCAGGTAGAAGAACACGACCATGAGCGTCGCGAGCGCCGCGGCCATGCGCACGGGGCGTTGGCGCAGCCGGAAGCTGAGCACGTCGGCCATGGTGAACTTGCCCGTGTTGCGCAGCAGCTCGGCCACGAGCAGGAGCGCCACGAGCCATGCCACGAGGAACCCGATCGAGTACAGGAACCCGTCGTAGCCGTTGATCGCGATGGCGCCGCAGATGCCCAGGAAGCTCGCGGCGGACAGGTAGTCCCCTGCGATGGCGGTCCCGTTCTGGGGGCCGGTGAAGTTGCGGCCGCCCGCGTAGAAGTCAGCGGCGGACTTGCTCTGCTTCGAGGCCCGCAGGACGATCACCATGGTCACCGCGACGAAGGCCGCGAAGATCCCGATGTTGATCCACGGGTTGCCGACGTCGGAGGCCTCGGCGGCCTGCGTCACCACGGGTGGCATCGCTCCCACTGGCGCCATCACTGGTCCTCCCCCTCGATCTGGCGGCGCATGTCCTCGGCGACCGGGTCGAACCGCTTGTTCGCCCAGCGCGCGTAGATCATGGTGATCGCGAACGTCGACACGAACTGGCCCAGCCCGAACAGCAGGCCCACCGTGATGTTCCCCGACACGCGGATGCTCATGAAGTCGTGGGCATAGTCGGCGAGCAGGACGTACACGAGGTACCAGGCCAGGAACAGGGCGGTGACAGGGAAGACGAAGGTACGGAACCTGCGGCGCAGGTCCTGGAACTCGGGCGAGCGTTGGACCCGTTGGTAGTCGGTCTCAGCGACGGGATCGTCCGTCGAGATGTCGGTCATGATGCCTCCGTTGGCTCATGCAGGGCACGCGGCGTTGCGTGACGCGGGAGGGATTTTTCACCCGCTGGCGATAATGTGCCGTACATCACGCTTGTCGCCAAACATCCGATCCGGGCGTGTCGTGCACGAAGAGGCCCGACGACGGGTCTCAGACCCGGCGGAACTCCAGGTCCGCGATGTCCCGGCCCGCGGCCTGGCCCTTGTTCTCGAAGCTCGTGAGAACGCGACCCTCGAAACGCGGCGCGCGCGCCCCGGGGCCGTGGACGTTCTCGAACGACGAGCTCGCGCCCACGACCTCGAGCATCTGGTCCGCGTACTCGGCCCAGTCGGTCGCCAGCCGCCACGTGCCGCCGGGGCGCAGGGCGCGCGCCGCGAGGTCGACGAACGAGGGCGACACGAGGCGCCGCTTGTGGTGCCGCACCTTGTGCCACGGGTCGGGGAAGAAGACCCAGAGCTCGTCGACCGATCCCTCGGGAAGCGTCGTGGTGAGCACCTCGGCCGCGTTGGCCTGCAGCAGGCGGACGTTCGTCAGCCCGCGCTGGGTCACCCTCAGCACCGTCTGCGCGAGCCCGGGCGTGTAGACCTCGACGGCCAGGAAGTCGCGCTCAGGGCTCGCCTCGGCCGCGTGGACCACCGCCTCGCCCAGACCGGACCCGACCTCGACCACGAGCGGAGCCTCGCGACCGAACGTCGCGGGGGCGTCGAGCACGAAGGCAGGGTCCACCGAGGTCCGGGCCTCGGCACGCGGGACGTCGACGACGAGCCGCGCGGCGTGCTCGTCCCACGCGCGCTGCTGGCGGGGGTTGAGGCGGCCGCTGCGACGGACGAAGGACACGATGTCGGTACGGAAGCCCTGCTCGCGGGCTTCGTCGAGGGTCTCGGGCACCCGACAAGTCTAGGCGGGCCCCGAGGCGCACCTCGGGCGCGCGTGAGGCGGGCCTCCTGGAGGCCCGCCTCACGCGCGGGGGCTACGCCTCGACGGCGCCGACGACAGCGAGGACCGAACGAGCGGCACCGCCCGCTCTCCCGCTGCCCGACGTCGTCACACGTACTGCGCGTACGCCGGCAGGTCGAGCTGACCGTTGCCGGACAGCCCGATCACGATCACCTCGGGCTCGGTGACCGTGCGCGCGTACGCGATGGCCGCCGCGACCGCGTGCGTCGACTCGGGCGCCGGGATGATGCCCTCGGACCGGGCGAACTCGAGCCCCGCCCGGAACGCCTCGTCCTGGTCGATCGCCACCGCGTCCATGAGCCCCAGGTTCACGGCGTGCGACACCATGGGCGACATCCCGTGGTAGCGCAGACCGCCCGCGTGGATGGCCGGCGGCACGAAGTCCTTGCCGAGCGTGTGCATCTTGAGCAGCGGCGTGAGCCCCGCGACGTCGCCGTGGTCGTAGCGGTACTCGCCCTGGGTGAGCGACGGGCAGGCCGCGGGCTCGCACGCGACGAGCCGCGTCGTCGTGCCCTCGCGCAGGTTGCGGCCCAGGAACGGGAACGTGAGCCCCGCGAGGTTCGACCCGCCGCCCGCGCACCCGAAGACCACGTCGGCGACGGCCTCCCCCGCCTCCTCGAGCTGGACCAGGGCCTCCTGGCCGATGACCGTCTGGTGCAGCATCACGTGGTTGAGGACGCTGCCCAGCGAGTAGTGCGCCTGGGGGTCCTGCGCCGCGACCTCGACGGCCTCGCTGATCGCCATGCCGAGCGAGCCGGTGGTGTCCGGGTCGCTCGCGAGGATCGCGCGCCCCGACGCCGTCAGCTCCGAGGGCGACGAGTGGCACACGCCCCCGTAGGCCTCCATCTGGAAGCGGCGGTACGGCTTGGAGTCGTACGAGGCGCGGACCTGCCACACCTCGCACGTCAGGCCGAGCAAGGCCGCGGCCATCGAGAGCGACGCGCCCCACTGTCCCGCGCCCGTCTCGGTCGTGAGCCGCGTCGTGCCCTCGAGCGCGTTGTAGTACGCCTGCGCGATGGCCGTGTTCGGCTTGTGCGAGCCGACCGGGCTCACGCCCTCGTACTTGTAGTAGATGCGGGCGGGCGTGCCGAGCTCGCGCTCGAGACGGTGTGCACGGACGAGCGGCGCGGGCCTCCACATCGCGTAGATCTCGCGGATCGTCTGCGGGATCTCGATGTATCGCTCGGTGCTGACCTCCTGCTCGATGAGAGCCATGGGGAACAGCGGGGCCAGGTCCGCGGGCACGAGCGGCTCGAGCGTGCCTGGGTGCAGGTGCGGCGGCACGGGCTCGGGCAGGTCTGCGTTGAGGTTGTACCAGTGCGTCGGGACGGTGGAGGGGATCTCGACACCGAGCGGCTCGAGCGAGCGCGCGGTCGGGGTCACGGGGGCCGAGGGCGCCGCGGGGGTGGAGACGGGGGACGTCGTCAAGGGACTCTCCTTCGTGGATGGGCACGTGCGGGGGCACGTTCCGGGCGATCCACTCCGGGAGACCTGCTGGACCGCCCGTCGTCGGGCTCGGTCAGCACGCCACAGCGTCCGACCGTCAGTGGTCGGGTCGCCAGGTGTGCGCGGTGAGCAGGTTCACCCGGTGACCATAGCCCGCCGAGGGGCGAGGTGTGAAACGCGTCTCACCGACGCACGACGGGTACGCACGAGGGGGCGGGGTCGCGCGCGGCGGCCGTGAACGCCGAAGGCCCCTCCACCGCGTCTCCGCAGGTGAGGGGCCTTCGTGTGGTGCGCCATCATGGACTCGAACCATGAACCCGCTGATTAAGAGTCAGCTGCTCTGCCAATTGAGCTAATGGCGCGCTGGTGCTGCTGGGTGGTGCGGTGCTGCTGCCGAACGTCACGACGACCCCGTCCCCGGGGCCGTGATCGTGGTGCGCCATCATGGACTCGAACCATGAACCCGCTGATTAAGAGTCAGCTGCTCTGCCAATTGAGCTAATGGCGCGCGAGAAGAAACACTACTGAACAGGCCCGGTAGAGACAAATCAGGAGGCCGGGCGGGCCTGTGACCTGCACGACAACCGCCCTCGTGCGGGGCGCGCCCGGCCTCTCCTCGCACGCGGACCTACAGGTACAGCCCGGTCTTGCCGTCGCTCTCCTCGGGCTGCGAGACGGCGCTCACGTCCTTCTCGCGCAGCAGCACGTAGCTCTTGCCGCCCAGCTCGACCTCGGCGCGCTCCTCGGGGTCGAACAGCACGCGGTCCCCGCGGCGCACGTGCCGGACGTTCTCCCCGGTCGCGACGACCTGCGCCCACGCGAGCCGCTTGGGCCCCACGGCCGTGGCGGGGATCACGAGCCCCGCGGACGACTGCCGCTCGGACGCGTCGACCTCGGGCAGGACGAGGAGGCGGTCGTGCAGCATGCGCAGCGGCAGGCGCTCGGGCGCGGCGCCCGACGGCGTCGCCGGGCTCCCGGAGGCGCGCTCGCGCGGGGTGGGGGCCGGCTCGGGCGCCGGGCTGTCGCTGGTGCTGGGGTTCGTCGTGCTCACACCCACCACGCTACCGGTGTCCTCTACGCTCGGAAGGATCCGTGAACGCTTCCCGAGGAGTCCCATGAGCACGCGCCTTGCCGTCGGAGACGACGCCCCCGACTTCACCCTCCCGACCGCCGACGGCGGCTCCGTGACGCTCTCCGAGCTGCGCGGCAGCTCGGTGATCGTCTACTTCTACCCGGCCGCGTCGACGCCCGGCTGCACCAAGGAGGCGTGCGACTTCCGTGACTCCCTCGCCTCGCTCCAGGGTGCGGGCTACAAGGTCGTCGGTATCTCGCCGGACCCGCTGCCCAAGCTCGTGAAGTTCGCCGAGGAGGAGCAGCTGACGTTCCCCCTCGCGTCCGACGAGTCCAAGGCGACGCTCGAGGCCTACGGTGCATGGGGCGAGAAGAAGCTCTACGGCAAGACCGTGACGGGCGTGATCCGCTCGACCGTCGTCGTCGATCCCGAGGGCAGGGTCGCGCTCGCGCAGTACAACGTCAAGGCCACGGGCCACGTCGCCAAGCTGCGCCGCGACCTGGGAATCGACCCCAAGAAGTAGGCCGCCTGTCGGCGACCGGGGCGTCCGGGGCGGTCGCCGAGCGCCCCGGTCAGGGCCGGTGCCGCACCCGGCGAGCCGACGAACGACGCACCACTCGCGCGCCCGTAGACTGTGCGGGCGCGCGAGTGGCGTAATTGGCAGCCGCGCCAGGTTTAGGTCCTGGTGTCTTCGGACGTGCGGGTTCGAGTCCCGCCTCGCGCACCACGTCGGTGCAGGTCAGCCGACCGGCACGTGGATCGTCGCCGGCACCAGGCCTGGTCGCGGCTCGGCACAGCCGGACTCGTCCGGGTAGTCCCAGCGCTGCACGGGCACAGCGGCCCGCCACACCCGACAGGCTCGCGCTCACCGAGCGGTTCCGCCAGCTCCTCGCGTGCGGGACCCTACCGTCCGCCGGGCCGGCTCCTGCCCCTCCACCGCCTCGTCGTCCTACCCTGGAAGCAGGTCCCGAGGAGGCGATCCGACGTGCCGAACGGTCACAGGGTTCAAGAGACCACCGCGCGCGACGTCGCAGCAGCGATGTCGGCGATCGACCGGCGGCGCTTCCTGCCGCGCAACCAGCGCCCGTACGCGCGCGACGACCGACCGTTGCCGATCGGTCACGGGCAGACGAGCTCGCAGCCACGGACGGTCGCCGACACGCTCCGGCTGCTCCAGGTGCCACGTGGAGCGCGCGTCCTGGACGTGGGCTCGGGCTCGGGGTGGACGACCGCACTCCTGGCGCACCTCGTGGGCCCGACGGGCAGCGTCGTGGGGGTCGAGATCGACCCCGACCTCGCGCAGTGGGGGGCGTCCAACCTCGCGAGCTACCCCATGTCCTGGGCACGGATCGAGGTCGCGGAGCCGGGAGTCCTGGGGCGCCCCACGATGGGCGGCTACGACCGCATCCTCGTGTCGGCGGCCGCCCAGGTCCTGCCGCAGGAGCTGGTCGACCAGGTCGCGATCGGCGGGCGCCTCGTGATCCCCGTGCAGCACGTCCTGGTGCTCGTCGAGCAGCACCTGACGGGGACCGTCACGAGCCGGCACGGCACCTACAGCTTTGTCCCGCTCATCGGCTCGTGACCGTCGGGTCGTCCAGAGCCGCTGCACCGGGAGTGCCCGCGCGCCAGCGCGCCGCCGAGAAGTGGACCCGGCACCGCGCCTGGTAGGACTCGAGGCCGCCGACGTGCTCCGCACCCGCGTTCAGCGCGTCCCCGTCCGCGGCGGCGACGACGCGCTCGTGGAAGGGCGCGTCCTGGCCGCAGACCGTGCAGACGGCCGTGAGACGGTCGGCGCGCTCGGAAAGCGCGCTCAGAGCCGGGATGGGCTCGAACGGCCGACCGTCGAACGTGACGTCGAGGCCCGCGACGATCATCACGAGGCCGCCGTCGGCACCGCGCTGCACGACGTCGAGGAGGTCCGGCCCGAAGAACTGCGCCTCGTCGACCGCCACGAGCTCGACCGACGGGTCGAGGCGGTCCAGGATCTCGGCCGCCGACGACGCAGGACGCGACGAGATGTCCAGGCCGGAGTGCGAGCTGACGACACCCTCGCCGCGCCGGTCGTCGAGCTCGTGGTGCACGACCTCGACGCGGCGCCCCGCGATCTGTGCCCGGCGCACGCGCCGCAGCAGCTCCTCGGTCTTGCCCGCGAACATGGGCCCGCTGATGACCTCGACCCGTCCCCGCCTCACGTCGTCCACCGGGCCAGTACAGCACCGGCGTCCGACACGGGCCCGCCGAAGGTCAGGCGCGTGCTTCCCACTCGCTGCGGAGCACCCCCATGACGACCGCGTCGTACCGCTCCCCGCGCACTGTCCGTGCATCGCGGAAGCGTCCCTCCTCGACGAACCCGAGGCTGCGTCCGACCCCCAGCATGGGCAGGTTCCCCGACCACGTCGCGAAGTCGAGCCGACCCCAGTCGGTCACCTGGAACAGGTAGGTGGTCCACAGGCCGAGCGCCTCGCGCCCGATCCCCCGCCCCCGCACGGCCGGGTCGTAGATCCCGACGCCCATGCGCGCCCACGCGGACTCCTGCGACTCCCAGTACCAGGAGACGGTCCCCACGAACCGGTCGTCGGCGTCGGCGACCACGACGGTCCGAGGCGGCATCCCGTCCGCCGCCCCGGCAGGGGCCGCAGCCAGGGCCGCGACGCGGGCGTCTGCCTGCGCGTCGTCGGGCACGGGGTAGTAGGGCCCGTCCCAGTCGTGCCACTCGTGATGGGGCCGCAGCCACTCACGGAAGACGGCGAGGTCCGCGGGCCGCCAGCCTCGGAGCCGGGCAGCATGCCCGACGCCGTAGACCGGCACCCGCGGGTCCCTCGCCGTCACGTGTCCTTCAGCAGGTCAGGAGTCGTCGCGCGACTCGTCGTCCGCTGCCGTCTCCTCGTCCTTCAGCCCAGCCGTCGGCGCAGGCTCCCCAGCAACCTCGTCGTCAGCGGTGGCCGGCTCGGCGTCAGGGTCCACTGTTCCAGGCTCGACTGCCGCTCCGGACTCGTCTCCCGCGACGGGAAACCGGCCCTCGTCGGCGACCTCCGGGGCGCCCTCCACGGCCTCGACGTCCGTCAGGACGGTCTCGACCCCCACTGCCTCGACGTCGGCGGCGACCCGTCCGGCGACCTCGGCCTCGGTGGTGACCTCCGTGGTGACGGTCTCCTCGACCGGCACAGCACCGTCGTGCTCGTGCTCGTGGGCGTGCGCCGCTGCTGCGGCGATCGTCGCGAGCGTGGCCTTGACGGCCTCACGGGCCTCCGAGGTGACCTCGGGCAGGACCGGCACTGCGGGGGCGGCAACGACGGGAGCGGTCTCCTTCGTCACGCGCTTGCGTCGCGAGCGCGACCGCGAGCCCTCCGGCTCGGCTGCCGCGGGCTCCTCCGCTGCCGGAGCGGCAGCGACCGGAGCGTGCTGGTGCTGCTGCCCGCCGCCGGTGTTCGAGCCACCCGACTTCTCGATCGGGTCGGTGTGCACGATGAAGCCGCGACCGTTGCAGTGGTCGCACGTCTCGCTGAATGCCTCGACCAGGCCCTGACCCACACGCTTGCGGGTCATCTGGACCAGGCCCAGCGAGGTGACCTCGGCGACCTGGTGCTTGGTCCGGTCGCGGCCCAAGCACTCGACCAGGCGACGGAGCACCAGGTCACGGTTGGACTCGAGCACCATGTCGATGAAGTCGATGACGATGATGCCGCCGATGTCGCGCAGACGGAGCTGGCGGACGATCTCCTCGGCAGCCTCGAGGTTGTTGCGCGTCACGGTCTCCTCGAGCGTGCCGCCGGAGCCCGTGAACTTGCCCGTGTTGACGTCGACGACCGTCATGGCCTCGGTGCGGTCGATCACGAGCGAACCGCCCGAAGGCAGCCAGACCTTGCGGTCCATGCCCTTGGCGAGCTGCTCGTCGACGCGGTGCGCCGAGAAGGCGTCCTTCTCCGACGTCCAGCGCGAGACGCGCTCCTTGAGGTCCGGCGCGAGCTCGGCGACATAGCTCGAGATCTCGTTCCAGGCGTTGTCGCCCGAGACCACGAGCGAGCTGAAGTCATCGTTGAAGATGTCGCGGACGACACGGATCGCGAGGTCAGGCTCACCCTGGAGCAGCGCCGGGGCGGAAGCAGACTTCGCCTTCTTCTCGATCGCCTCCCACTGGCCCTGCAGACGCTCGACGTCGGCGCGCAGCTCCTCTTCGCTCGCCCCCTCGGCGGCGGTGCGGACGATGACGCCCGAGCCCTCGGGAACGATCTCGCGAAGGATCTTCTTGAGGCGCGCGCGCTCGGTGTCCGGGAGCTTGCGCGAGATGCCCGTCATGCCGCCGCCGGGGACGAACACGAGGTAGCGGCCGGCGAGGGTGATCTGCGACGTGAGGCGCGCACCCTTGTGGCCGATCGGGTCCTTGGTGACCTGCACGAGCACGGAGTCGCCCGACTTGAGCGCCTGCTCGATGCGGCGCGGCTGGCCGTCCAGGCCGACCGCGTCCCAGTTGACCTCGCCGGCGTACAGGACCGCGTTGCGGCCCTTGCCCACGTCGATGAACGCGGCCTCCATGGAGGGCAGCACGTTCTGGACACGGCCCAGGTAGACGTTGCCGGCCATCGAGACCTGCGACTGCTGGGAGACGTAGTGCTCGACGAGCACGCCGTCCTCGAGCACCGCGATCTGCGTGCGACCGTTCTTCTCGCGCACGACCATCGCCCGCTCGACCGACTCGCGGCGTGCGAGGAACTCGGCCTCGGTGATGATCTGGCGGCGGCGGCCCGCGTCGCGGCCCTCGCGACGACGCTGACGCTTGGCCTCGAGGCGCGTCGAGCCCTTGAGCGCGGTGACCTCGTCGGACACGCTGCTGCTGCGCTCACGCGTGCGGGTGCGGCTCGACGACGAGGTCGTCACGGTCACGCCCGCGCTGTCGCCCGACTCGGGGCGACCGCCGCGGCGGCGGCGACGGCGACGACGGCTCGACCCGGCGCCGTCCTCGCTGTCGTGCTCGTCGGTGTGCTCGTCGTGCTGGTCCGTCTCGGCCGAGGCCTCGGCCCCGTCGGTCACGTCAGTCGCGTCGGCGGACGGTGCCTGCTGCTCGTGCGAGGACTCGTCGTCCGCGTACTCGTCACCATCAGAGCCTTCGGTGCCGTCGGCACGCTGCTCACCACCGCGCGAGCGGCGGCCACGACCACCGCGGCGACGACGGCGACGAGGGGCGTCGTCCTCCTCGACGTCGGAGGCGGCTGCCGGCTCGGCGTCGTCGTCCCCCTCGACCACGAGGTCGAGGTCGTCCAGCTCGAGGGCGTCGGCCGGGATCTCGACGCCCTCGGCGACGAGCTCCGCTTCGATCAGCTCGATCTCCTCGACCGCAGCGAGGTCCGCACCCACGAGCACGATCTCCGCGGCGGCCGGGGCTGCCTCGGGTGCGGCGGCCGGGGCTGCCTCGGATGCGGGCTCGTGGCTCCGAGCGGCGGTGCCGCCTGCCGACGCGGGAGCACCCGCACCACGACGGGCAGAACGTCCGCGTCCGCCGCGGGTGCGCGCCGGAGCCTCCGACCGCTGCTCGGCGACGGGCTCGGGAGCCTGCTCGGCGGCCGGGGCCCGGCGAGCCGGCTCGACGCGCGCCGCGGGGGCCTCGGCCGAGGCCGCGGGCTCCTCGGGGGTCCGAGAGGTCGACGTGGCAAAGCTGGGCATGGCGTCCGTCGCGAACGGGGACGTCGTGGGGCGCACGACGCGACGCGAGCGACGAGGCGCCGCGGCGGGGTCGGGAGCCTGGAAGAGCAGCGCGGTCGTCGCGAGGCGCGGCGTCGCGGAGCCGCCACCGGTCGACGCGGTCGACGGCGCGGGGGCGGACTCGGCGGAGGGGGCCTCCGGAGCGGACGCGGCCTGAGCAGCCTTGGCCGCGGAGACCTTGTTGACCCGCCGCGAGCGGACCTTGGGCGCGGCGGGCTCGGCCGGAGCCTCGGCAGTCGGAGCCTCGGCCTCGGTCGGCGCGGCGGTCGTGGCCGTCGTGGCCGTCTTGGAGGTCGCACGGCGACGCTTGGCCGGGGCCTTCTCGACCGGCACGGACTCCGCCGGCTCCTCGACCGAGGCGGGCGCCTCGACCGGGGCCGCCTCGGCAGCGCTCGAACGTGTCGCCCGGCGACGCGCGCCCGTCCGCGGTGCGGCGGGCTCCGAGGAGGCAGCAGGGGCAGGCTCCTCAGCAGAAGGAGCCGGGTCCTCGACGGGAGCAGACGCCTCGGGGACGACGGCCTCCGCGGCAGGCTTGCGGGTCCGGCGGGCGCGGGCCGGCTTCTCGGCCGGGGCGTCCTGCTCGGTGGTGGGCGCCAGGCCCAGCTCGGACAGCACGTCCAGCACGGGCGCGTCGGCAGCGGCTCGGGCCGCGGCGCCGCGCTTGCCGCCGCGACGCGGAGCGGCGGGGGGAGAGTCCTGCACGACGGGGGCGGGAGCCGCCTTGGCGGTGGCAGCCTTCTTCGCGAGCGCGGCCTCCTGCGGCGGGGCCTTGTCGCCGACGGGCTTCGTGGCCTCGGGAGCAGCGGGCGCCTCGACCGGCGTGGTCGTCTGGCGCACGACCCGGCGCGAGCGACGGGGGGCGGCCTCCGCCGTGGGCAGCTCGATGCCGAGCGAGCCTGCGGGCGCAGCAGGGTTCACCGCGGCAGGCTGGGCGGGCGAGGTGACGGCGGGGAGCGTGATCTGGGCTGCGGACGGTGCGTCCGGGGTGCCGGGGGCCGCCGTGGTGCGAGTGACCCGTCGTCGGGCCGGCTTCTTGGCGGGTGCTGCGTCCTGACCGTTCGACGAGCTCGTCGTGTCAGGGGTGTTGTCGAGGGTCACGCGATGCGCTCCTGGTACCCCGAAGGATCGCCCCCACATCGTGCGGCCCCTCGGGCGGTTGTCGTCGGCCGGGGCGTGCGCATCACAGCGCTGTCGTCCCCGCGACGGAAGTCGGCGGTGGCGGCTCGAGCAAGGGCGAGCGGCGGGGGGCGCCTCGCCGTCCGGGCCATTCATCCCGGTCGGCGGCGCTCCGCGAGCCGCGGATCGCGGTTGCGACGAGCACGTACTGGGCCAGTGGGAGATGTGGTCCCCCCGGCTCGGTCAAGTATCGCACAGCCGAGGTCGATCAGAGGGGTAGGTACAGGGTCGGCTGCCGTGTCGTCCAGAGGACCAAGGTCCCGATCCGGACCTTGTGAAGGTTCTCACAAACTGTCGTTTCCCGAGAGATTTGGCGCCTGTCTGCCTCGCCGATGGTGCAGATTGGTCCTAGCGTCAGGAGTACGACTGCTGACCCTGCCCTGAGCTCACCCTCAGAATCCCCCGGTAGCCCCCAGGAAACACCCCAGGAGCGTTTGTGGACGTCCTCGATCTCGCGAGGTGGCAGTTCGCCATCACGACCGTCTACCACTTCATCTTCGTGCCGCTGACGATCGGGCTCGCTCCCCTCGTCGCCATCATGCAGACCGCATGGGTCCGCACGGGGAACGAGCGGTGGCTCAAGCTCACCAAGTTCTTCGGCAAGCTGCTCCTCATCAACTTCGCGATCGGCGTCGTGACGGGGATCGTGCAGGAGTTCCAGTTCGGCATGAACTGGAGCGAGTACTCACGCTTCGTCGGAGACGTCTTCGGTGCCCCGCTCGCCATGGAGGCGCTCGCCGCGTTCTTCATCGAGTCGACGTTCCTCGGTCTGTGGATCTTCGGCTGGGACCGCCTGTCCAAGCGTGTGCACCTCGCGTGCATCTGGGCCGTCGCGATCGCCGTGAACCTCTCAGCGTTCTTCATCCTCGCGGCCAACTCGTGGATGCAGCACCCGGTCGGCACCATCTACAACCCGGAGACCGGGCGTGCCGAGATGAACGACATCGGCGCGGTGCTCACCAACAACACGCTGTGGGCGGCGTTCCCGCACACCATCACCGCGGCGTTCCTCACGGCGGGCACGTTCGTCGCCGGCATCGGCGCCTGGTGGATGGTGCGCCTCGTGCGCACCAAGAAGGCCGAGAACATCGAGCTCGCGCGCAACGTGTACCGCCCGGCGATCACGCTCGGCGTCATCGCGATGATCATCGGCGGGCTCGGGGTCGCGGTCAGCGGTGACTTCCAGGCCAAGCTCATGTTCCAGCAGCAGCCCATGAAGATGGCCGCCGCCGAGGCGCTGTGCGAGAACTCGCCCGACGGGGCCCCGTTCTCCATCCTCGCGATCGGCGACCTGTCCGACTCGTGCGAGGGCGTGAACCACATCCTCGAGATCCCCGGGATGACGTCCTTCCTCGCGGAGGGCAGCTTCACGGCTCCGCTGCCGGGCGTCGACCAGGTCCAGCAGGACATGACCGAGCGCTACGGGGACGTCACCGCGGACGGCGAACCGGTCAACTACTCCCCCAACCTCGCCCTGACCTACTGGAGCTTCCGCCTCATGATCGGGTTCGCGGTCGGCTCGATCGTGCTCTCGCTCATGGCGCTGTGGCTCACCCGCAAGGGCAGGGTCACCGACAACAAGTGGTTCGCACGCGTCGGGATCTGGGCGATCCCCATGCCGTTCATCGCGTCGTCGTTCGGCTGGATCTTCACCGAGACCGGACGTCAGCCGTGGGTCGTGGCGCCCAACCCGTCGGGCATCGACGCGATCCGCCTGCTCACCGAGCGCGGCGTCTCGACCGTGGTGAGCCCCGGCGTGGTGCTGACCTCCATGATCGTCTTCACGCTCGTGTACGGGGTCCTCGCGGCCGTCTGGTTCAAGCTCATCCACCGCTACGCGGTCGAGGGCGTGCCGGAGATCGTGCACGACGACTCCCCCGAGGCGCGCGTCACGGGCGACCCAGACGACCCGGACTCGAGCGACGAGTCCGAACGCCCCCTGTCCTTCGCGTACTGACGCGCTCTGACGGCTCAAGGAGACCCAGTACTCATGGAACTCACCATTCTCTGGTTCGTGCTCATCGCGATCCTGTGGATCGGCTACCTGGTCCTCGAAGGATTCGACTTCGGCGTGGGCATGCTCCTGCCGATCCTGTCCCGCAACAAGGACAAGGCGAAGCAGGACAAGGAACGTCGGCTCATCATCAACACGATCGGCCCGGTCTGGGACGGCAACGAGGTCTGGCTCATCACCGCCGGCGGCGCGACCTTCGCGGCCTTCCCCGAGTGGTACGCCACGTTGTTCTCAGGCTTCTACATCCCGCTGTTCCTGATCCTGCTCGCGCTCATCGTGCGCGGTGTCGCGTTCGAGTACCGCGGCAAGATCAACGACGACCGCTGGCGGGCGCGCTGCGACCAGGCCATCATCTTCGGCTCGTGGATCCCCGCGCTCCTGTGGGGCGTCGCGTTCGCCAACCTCGTGCGCGGCGTCGAGCTCGACGCGTCCCACCAGTACGTCGGTGGATTCTGGGCCCTGCTCAGCCCGTTCGCGCTCCTCGGCGGCCTCACGACCGTGCTGCTCTTCCTCATGCACGGTGCCGTGTTCATCGCGCTCAAGACCGACGGTGAGGTCCGGGTCAAGGCCCGCCGCCTCGCGGGCTGGTTCTCGGTCGCCTCGGTCGTCGTGGCCGGCGGCTGGGCCGTGTGGGCCCAGGTCGCCTACTCGGTGCCGTGGACGTGGGCAGCCGTCGTGGTGGCCGCGGTCTCGCTGATCGGCGTGGTCCTCGCCAACGCCAAGGCCCGCGAGGGCTGGGCCTTCCTGTTCTCCGCGCTCGCGATCCTCTCGGCGACGGTCCTGATCTTCGGCTCCATGTACCCCGACGTCATGCCGGCGTTCGACCCCGCGAACTCGCTGAACATCGACAACGCGTCCTCGACGCAGTACACGCTGACCGTCATGACCTGGGTCGCCGTGATCCTGGTCCCGGTCGTGCTGCTCTACCAGTCGTGGACGTACTGGGTCTTCCGCCGCCGCCTGTCGACCAAGGACATCCCGCCGCCCATCGGGCTGTCCCTCAGGAAGCTCAAGGACTCCGCGTTCGGCGGCCCGTCCTCGGGCAGCGCCAAGAACCTCGACCTGACCCCCGCCACAGGGGACAAGGACGCGGGGACTGACGCGACGGCGTCGGGCTCGGCCAAGAACGGACCCGGGGACACCTCCGCGTGAAGCCCCTCGATCCACGGCTCCTGCGCCAGGCGCGGGCGGCCCGCGGGTACGTCGTGCTCACGGCGGTGCTCGGCCTCGTGACGGCCGGGCTCGTCGTGGCGCAGGCGCTGCTCATCGCGAGCGTCCTGGCCCCCGCGATCCAGGGCAGCCTCTCGCTGTCCGACGTCGGCACTCCCCTCGCGCTGCTCGCTGCGGTCGTGACGGTGCGCGCCGGGGTCGCGTGGGCGCAGGAACGGTTCGCGCTCAAGGCTGCGACCAAGACCGTCGCCGAGCTCCGCGAGCAGGTCGTCAGCCACGCGGTGGCCCTCGGGCCCCGCTGGCTGGCGACCGGCCGCGGTCCGGCGGTCGCGACGCTCGCGACGCGCGGGCTCGACGACCTCGAGCCGTACATGGTCAGGTACCTGCCGCAGCTCCTGCTGGCGGCGACCGTGACCCCCGCGACGCTCGCGGTGGTCCTGGGCCTCGACTGGATCTCGGCGATCATCATCGCGGTGACGATCCCCCTCATCCCGGTCTTCATGATCCTCGTCGGCCAGCTCACGGCGGGGACGTCCGAACGACGGCTCAAGGTCATGCAGCGCCTGGGCTCCCAGGTGCTCGACCTCATGGCGGGGCTGCCGACGCTCCGCGCCTTCGGCCGCGAGCACGGGCCGGAGAAGCGGGTGCGAGCCCTGGGCGAGGCGAACCGCCGCGCCACGATGGGGACGCTGCGTGTCGCGTTCCTCTCCGGCATGGTCCTCGAGCTGCTCACGACCCTGTCGGTCGCGCTCGTCGCGGTCGGGATCGGGCTGCGCCTCGTGTACGGCGAGGTCGGCCTCGAGCCCGCGCTCGCGGTACTGGTGCTGGCACCCGAGGTGTACCTGCCGCTGCGGCAGGTCGGACTGCACTTCCATGCCTCGACCGACGGGATCGCCGCGGCCAACCAGGCGTTCGAGGTGCTCGACGAGCCGTTGCGGCCCGTCGGGACGACGCCCGCCCCCGCCCTGGCCGGCGCCCGGATCGCGTTCGAGGGTGTGAGCGTGCGCGCGGGGGACCGCGACGTGCTCGCCCCCGCGTCGCTCACGACGTCGTTCGGGGCCCGGATCGCGAGCGACGACGACCCCGCGACGGATGCTCCGTCGTCGGGCACGGTCGTGGCCCTGACCGGCCCCAGCGGGTCCGGCAAGACGACCACGGCCCTGGTCCTGCTCGGACTGCTCGCGCCCGACGCCGGGCGCGTCGTGGTGACCCCTCGCGAGGGCGAGCCCGTCGACCTCGCCGAGATCGACCCGGCCACGTGGTGGCCGCAGGTCGCCTGGGTGCCGCAGCGCCCCACTCTCACGCCCGGCACGGTGCGCGAGGCCGTGCTCGACGGGCGCGAGGTCTCGGACGACGACCTCGCGGACGCCGCGCGGCTGTCGGGGCTCGACGCCGTGCTGGACGTCCTGCCCGGGGGGTGGGCGACGCCGATCGGCCAGGGCGGCGTGGGGCTCAGCGTGGGCCAGCGCCAGCGCGTGGCCCTCACCGCGGCCCTGCTGGGTGACCCCTCGCGCGTGCCGCTCGTGGTGCTCGACGAGCCCACGGCGCACCTCGACGCGCGGGGCGAGCGCGCCGTGCTCGACGCCGTCCGAGCCTGGCGAGACCAGGGACGCACGGTCGTCGTGGTCGCGCACCGCACGAGCCTCGTCGACCTCGCCGACCAGGTCGTCACGGTCTCCTCGGCCGTGCTGCCCCCGGCCCCCGTCGATGCTGCCGACGACGCTCCCACTTCCTCACCCACCTCCTCTGGAGCCGTCGCATGAGCGCCCTCGACACGTCCCGCGACTCCTCCGTCCTCGGCGCCGGTGCGGCCGACGGAGCGGGCGCCGATCCCCTGTGGCGCGCGGTGCGGCTCCTCGACGTGAGCTGGGGACGCGCCGCGCGCGCGATCGGGCTGGGTTCGCTCGCGCTGGCCAGCTCGGTCGGGCTGGCGGCCGTCGCGGCGTGGCTCATCGCGCGCGCCTCCCAGATGCCTCCCGTGCTCCAGCTCTCGGTCGCGACCGTCGCCGTGCGCGCGTTCGGAATCTCGCGCGGAGTGTTCCGCTACCTCGAGCGGTTGGCCTCGCACGACGTCGCCCTGCGCGGCATGGCCTCGCTCCGCGCCAATGTGTACACCTCACTGGCCTCCGGACGTACGGCTGCGGTCACGGGTGTACGTCGCGGTGACCTGCTCGCGCGCGTCGGTGCTGACGTCGACTCGGTGGGCGACGTCGTCGTGCGCGCGATCATCCCTGCGGGCGTCGCGCTCGTGGTGTCCGCGGGCTCGGTGATCCTGGTCGGGGTGTTCCTGCCGTCGGCGGGCGTCGCCCTGTTCCTGTGCCTCCTGCTCGCGGGCGTCCTGGGCCCGTGGCTCTCTGCGCGGGGCGCGCGCCGCACCGAGGAGCGCGGCGCCGCGGCCCGCGCCGAGATGACGTCCACGGTGCTCGAGACGCTCGAGGGCTCCGGACCGCTCACGGTCTCGGGGCGGCTCACCCAGCGCATGGAAGCGTTGCGGCGCACCGACCGTGAGCTCGCCGCGGTGACCGACTCCGGCGCGCGGACCTCGGGCACGGCCGCCGCGATCAACAACGCCGCGATCGGGCTCGCCGTGCTCGCGTCGCTGCTGCTCGGCATCCCCGCCGTGGCGGCAGGGACCCTGGCGCCGGTCGAGCTCGCCGTGATCGTCCTGACGCCGCTCGCGGTCTTCGAGGCCGCCGGGGTGCTGCCCGCCGCGGCCGTGCAGATGCACCGGTCGCGGCAGGCCGCACGACGCATCATGGAGCTGCTCGACGCGGCGGCCGGGACCGAGGTGCTCGCGGGGAACGACGGGACCACCGGGTCCACCGGGTCCACCGCGGTCTCTGCCACGAACCCCGGCCCCGCCGACCTGTCAGAAGCACACCGGGAAATCCCCCGGGCCACTTCTGACACCTCGGAAGCCGGGGCCTCCACCCCCGAGGTCATCGTGGCCGGCGCCTCGTGCGGCTGGAACGGTCGCGCAGCGGTGACCGGGATCGACCTCACGGTCAACCCCGGGCGGGCGGTGGCGATCGTGGGCCCCTCAGGCGTCGGCAAGACGACCCTGCTCATGACGACCGCGGGACTCATCCCGCAGGTAGCGGGTCGAGTGAGCCTCGACGGCTCGCCGATCGCGTCCCTCGCGCCCGACGACGTCGCGCACCAGGTCGTCTTCGTCGCCGAGGACGGGCACGTCTTCGACACCACGCTGCTCGAGAACCTGCGCGTCGCGCGCGGCGACGTCACACCGGACGAAGCGACGGCAGCACTGGCCGAGGTCGGGCTCGGTGCGTGGCTCGCTGGACTTCCCGACGGTGTCGACACGACCCTCGGCCCGGACGCGACGACCATCTCCGGGGGAGAACGCCGTCGGCTCCTCGTGGCGCGCGCACTGCTGGCCCCCGCTCCCCTGCTGCTCGTCGA
Organism: uncultured Actinomycetota bacterium; assembly: GCA_963782165.1. Taxonomy (GTDB): domain Bacteria; phylum Actinomycetota; class Actinomycetes; order Actinomycetales; family Cellulomonadaceae; genus Oerskovia. The sequence continues at coordinate 1,450,456 of CAWAIO010000006.1, read as the reverse complement.
CGAGCCCGCCGAGCACCTCGACCCGACCACCGCCGACGAGCTGCTCACGCACCTCGTGGAGACCACCCGGACGGGCGGGCGCGGCGTGGTCGTCGCGACCCACCGGCTGTCGGCGCTCGCCGCGGCGGACGAGGTGCTGCTTCTCGGCCGTGCGGACGACACGGACCCCGAGAGCCCAGCGACCGTCGTCGCACGCGGCACGCACGCCGAGCTGGTCGCGCGCGACGAGGGCTACCGGTGGGCGCTCGCGCAAGAGGCGGCGGCCGAGCGGTAGCCCTCTGCCACCCCCTCAGCCCTGGGACGCCCCGGCCCCCAGCCGGGACAGGAACAGCGCCTCGCCCACCGCGAGCTGCTCGATCTCGCTCGGCGCGACCGACTCGTTGGGCGCGTGGATGAGGCACGCGGGCTCCTCGACGCCGAGCAGCACGATCTGCGCGTCGGGGTACTCGGACGCGAGCACGTTGCACAGCGGGATCGACCCGCCCTGGCCCGCCGTGACGGTCTCCTTGCCGAACGCGTCGGCCAGCGCACGCGAGAGCGTGTCGAAGACGTGCCCGTCGGTCCGGGCCTGGAAAGGCTGCCCGACAGCGTCGCGCGTCGTCGTGACCTTGACACCCCAGGGCGCGTGGTTCTCCAGGTGAGCCACGAGCCTGTCCTGGAGGTCCTGCGCGTCCGCCCCCGGCGGGACCCGCAGGTTGAGCCGGGCCGCGGCCCGGGGCTGGATCGCCGCGGCCGAGCCGACGACGTTCGGGGCGTCGATCCCCAGGATCGTGACAGCCGGCCGGGCCCACAGCTGGTCGGAGACACGCCCCGATCCCAGGAGCCGGGTTCCGTCGAGCATCCCGGCGTCGCTGCGGAACTGGTCCGGGTCGTAGTCGACCCCGGGCCACGTCGCGTCGGCGATCTCCGGCGGGACACCGCCGATCGTCGTGTTCCCCTCCTCGTCGCGCAACGAGGACAGGAGATGGACGAGGGCCGCGAGCGCGTCCGGAGCCGCGCCGCCGAACATGCCCGAGTGGATCTCGCCCTTGAGCGCCTCGACCGTCACGACGACGTTGGTCGCGCCGCGCAGGGACACGGTGAGCGTGGGGAGGCCGAGGGTCGCGTTGCCCGTGTCGGCGATGAGGATCGCGTCCGCGGTGAGCTCGCCCGGGTGGGCCTCGACGTACTGGTCCAGGCCGCCCGTGCCCTGTTCCTCGGACCCCTCGATGACGATCCGGACACCCACCGGGAAGTCGTCGCCGCCGAGAGCCCGGAGCGCGCGCAGGGCCGTGAGGTGCGTGACGATGTTGCCCTTGCAGTCGGCCGACCCACGACCGTACAGACGCCCGTCGCGCTCGGTGAGCTCGAACGGTGGCGTGTGCCACGCGGCGTCGTCGAGCGGCGGCTGCACGTCGTAGTGCGAGTAGAGGAGCACCGTCGGGGCTCCGGGGGGGCCGGGCCGGTGGCCCAGCACCACGTTCGACCCGTCGGGAGTCTCGACCAGCCGGGCGTCGTCGATCCCCTCGGCGCGGAAGGCGTCGGCGACCCAGTGCGCGGCCCTCTCGCAGTCCTCGCGCGGGAACAGCCGCTCGTCGGCGACCGACGGGATCGCGACCAGGGTCCGCAGGTCGTCGAGCGCTCGGGGCAGCAGCGACGCCACCTGCTCCTGGACAGTGGCGAGATCTACCGGTGTGCTCACGATTCCTCCGGGGTGGTCGTGTTCTCATCGAGGTTGAGGGAGTCGACGTACGCGTCGAAGTCGTCGAGCTGCTCGGGGCAGTAGACCTCGATCACGAGGCGGTCCCCGTGGAGCCGTCGCTCGTCGACGACCGAGGGACGTGTACCGGGTCCGGCGGCACCGTTGCTCGACCCGAGGTTCGCCGTCGCCTGGACCAGGGCGGCCGGGTCGGTGCAGAACCCGCCGCCGTCGGCGCCCAGCACCGCGATGATCTGGTCCTCGTCGAAGGCCGTGATCCCGATCTCCTCGAACTTGGCGTGCAGCTCCCCTGCCCGCTGCTCGGCGAGATCGCGGTCCTGCGCAGCGTGGTAGCTGTTGTACAGCACCGCCATGAGGACGCCCACCGCCACGGCCAGGATCGCCGCCGCGGTGTAGACGATCCAGCGCCGGGTGCCGTCCGGCTCGTCCTCGTGCTGCGGCAGGCCGTCGGTGCCACCTGGTCCACCTGTCGTCGACGTCGTGGTCATGTCACGCCTCCTTCGGTCCGTCGGCGGGAGCGTCGACGAGCGGCTCCTCCGGGCCCCCGACGTTGTCGGGGTTCTTCCAGTGCGGCTTGCGCAGGAAGTAGAAGAGCGCGGGAACCAGGATGCCGACGATCCCGAGACCGCCGCCGACGATCAGCAGGTAGACCCCGGAGCTGCCGCTCGAGAACTGCGCAGGCGGCACGAAGCCGATGATCATGGCCGCGACCGACGCCAGGAACCCGACCGTGCACAGAAGCGTGAGCGCCGGGGCGCGGTACCCGCGCGGGTGGTCGGGCTTGTTGCGCCGCAGGCGGACGGCGGCCACGAAGAGCAGCAGGTACATGATCAGGTACACCTGCGTCGTGATGACCGAGAGGATCCAGTACGAGCTCGAGACGTTCGGGATGAACGCGTAGAGCAGCGCGATCACCGTCGTCACGAGCCCCTGCGCGACCAGGATGTTCTGCTGCACGCCGTGCTTGTTGAGCTTCTGCAGGAAGGGCGGCAGGTAGCCCTCCTCGCGCGCCACGGTGAGCAGGCCCTTCGAGGGGCCGGCGAGCCAGGTCAGCATGCCGCCCAGGGAGGCCGCGATGAGCATGAGGCCGAGGATCGGCGTCAACCAGCTCACCCCGAAGTTCGCGAAGAACGCGTCGAACGCCTGCATGACGCCGGCCGTGAGGCTGAGCTGGTCGGCCGGGATGACCCAGCTGATGGCGAGCGCGGGCAGGATGAAGATCACCAGCACCAGGCCGATCGCGAGGAACATCGAGCGCGGGAACTCCTTGGCCGGCTTGCGCAGGCTCGTCACGTGCACCGCGTTCATCTCCATGCCCGCGTAGGACAGGAAGTTGTTGACGATGAGCACGAGCGACGCGATCCCGGTCCACTGCGGCAGCAGGTGCGAGGCGTCCATGGGAGCGGCCGACGTGTTGCCCTCCCCCAGGAACACGAGCCCCAGGACCACGAGCAGCGCACCAGGCACCAGCGTCCCGATGACGAGCCCGAAGCTGGACAGTCCCGCGACCGCCTTGGTGCCTTGCGACGACACCCAGACACCGGTCCAGAAGAGCACCACGATCACGATCGCGACGTACACGCCGTTGCTCGCGAGCGAGGGGTTGATGACGTACGCGAACGTGCTCGCCACGTATCCGAGGAGACTCGGGTAGTAGAAGATCGTCATGGCGAACTGGCACCAGATCGCGAGGAACCCCGCGGGCTTGGAGATGCCGTCCGCGACCCAGCGGTAGACACCTCCGGACCAGCCGGAGGCGAGCTCTGCGGAGACGAGCGACGTGGGCAGCAGGAAGACGAGCGCCGGGACGATGTAGAGGAACACCGCGGCCAGCCCGTAGACCGCCATGGTCGGCGCGGCACGCAGGCTCGCGACCGACGAGGTGATCATGAACGCGAGCATCAGCCACGTGATGTAGTTCTTGGGGGTCCTGGCGGTGATCGCCGCGCGCATCTCCTCGCGGGTGGGCGGGGCCCCGCGGCTCCCGGACGTGACCGACGAGGGCGTCCCTGAGCTGCCCGACTCCGCTGTGGATGAGGCCATCATTCCTCCGTGCCGCCGAGACCCCCCTGGACGGACGGGTCGCCGAGAACCGCTCGAACGTGCCAGACGTTGCGAACATATCGCCCGGCCGGGGATTGCGCTCCCGGAACAGGCGGCACCCGACGCACCGGGACGGTCCCGCGTGACGCGCTGATAGCGTCGTCCGGGACGTCGCGCCGGTGCCCCGGCCGCCGGTCCCGCCCTCGCCTTCCTCTGGAGCCACGCGTGAAGATCCTCGTCCCCGACTCCCTCCCGCTCGATCTCAGGCATGAGGGGCCCGGCGACCTCCCGCTGGGCGAGGGGGGCGCGCCGGCGGTGGTCGTCGAGTACGACGTCACGACCCCGCTCCCGGCCGAGCACCGGGACGCCGAGGTCCTGGTCGCCTGGGCCAACACGACGGAGAACCTCGCCGACGGCGCAGCGCACCTCGGCCGGTTGCGCTGGGTCCAGACCCTCGCCGCAGGTCCGGACGCGATCCTCGCGGCGGGCTTCTCTCCGGCCGTGGTCGTGACCAACGGTCGGTCGCTGCACGACGGTCCGGTGGCCGAGCACACCTTGGCCCTGACGCTCGCCGCGGTCCGGCACCTCGACCGCCTGGGCGCAGCGCAGCGCGCGCACCGGTGGGACTCTGCGCTGGGACGCGAGCAGGCAGACCCGGCGACGAGCGGGCGTTTCACGCTGCACGGGGCGCACGTCACGATCTGGGGCTTCGGCTCGATCGCCGCCGCACTCGCTCCGCTCTACGCGGCGCTCGGTGCCAGGGTCACGGGGGTCGCGAGCACCGCGGGCGACCGGTTCGGCTTCCCTGTCGTGACGGACGCGGACCTGCCGCGGGTGCTGGCCACGACGGACGTCCTGGTCTCTCTCCTGCCCGCAGTCCCTGCCACTCACCACGCGTTCGACGCCGCACGCATCGCCCAGCTCCCGGACCACGCGTGGTTCGTCAACGCGGGCCGGGGAGCCACTGTCGACGAGACCGCCCTGGTCGCAGCGCTGCACGAGGGCCGCCTGGGCGGGGCGGCGCTGGACGTGACGGAGATCGAGCCGCTCCCGGCGGACTCACCGCTGTGGGACGCCCCGCGCACGATCCTCACGCCGCACGTCGCAGGAGGCCGACCGCAGGGTGCGTCGGCCCTGGTCCTGGAGAACCTGGAGAACCTGCGCGCCGGGCGTCCGCTGCGCAACGTGGTCCCGCGCTGAGTCCCGCGATCCCGCAGTGGACCAGTTGTCAGAACGTGGCCGGGCCATAGGCCGGCCACGTTCTGACAACTCATCCGTCCGAGGGCCCCGTTGAGTGGCGATGCGAGAGGAGCGTCGCGCACACGCCCGACGTGACCACCGCCAGGTGCAGCTACCAGCGTGCGTTCCGCGGCACCTTCTGGCAGACGGGGCACGTGTACGACGACCGGTTCATGAACTCGTCGCGCCGCACGAGCGCGCCGCAGCGCGTGCACTCCTCGCCCTCTCGCCCGTACACCGCGAGCGAGCGCGAGAAGTAGCCGGACTGGCCGTTGACGTTGACGTAGAGCTCGTCGAAGCTGGTCCCGCCCTGGGCGAGGGCTTCTCGCATGACCTCCTCGGCGGCGTCGAGCACGCGGTGCGCCTCCGCGAGCCGGAGGGTGTCGGTGGGGCGCGCGTAGTGGAGCCCGGCACGCCACAGGGCCTCGTCGGCGTAGATGTTGCCGACGCCGGACACGAGTCGCTGGTCGAGCAGCGCGCGCTTGATCCCGGTCCGACGACGGCGGATCGCCTGCGCCAGGTCGTCGCGCCGTAGCGCGGGGTCGAGCAGGTCGCGCGCGATGTGCGCTGCGGGCTCGGGGATCTCCGCGAGGGGCGACCCCCAGCCGCCCGGCGCACCGTCGGGCGTCGGTACGAGATCCGTCACGGACAGGTGCCCGAACGTGCGCTGGTCCACGAAGTCGAGGGTGCGCGGCACGTCGTCCTCGCCCGGGAGCGCGGACAGCTCGAGCCGGACCCGCAGGTGCGGCACCTTGTCGACCGCAGCGGTCCCCGAGCGGACCAGGAGCTGGCCGCTCATGCCCAGGTGCGCCATGAGCGCGGTGACGTGGCCACCCACGGGCGCAGCGCCGTCGGGCAGGTCGCCCGGCGTGCCGTCCTGCGTGTCCTCCAGGAGGAGCCACAGGTACTTGCCGCGGCGGACCGCGGCGCCCGCACGCTGCCCCACGAGCTGGCCGCGGAAGCTGTCCGGGCCGCCCTCGTGACGGCGGACCGAGTAGACGCGCAGGACCTCGACACCCGTGACCGTGCGTCCGGTGACGTGGCGGGCGAGGCCGTCACGGACGGTCTCGACCTCGGGGAGCTCAGGCAACGGTCCCCGGCTCGTCGAGGGGCTCTTCCTTGCCCGCCAGGGCGTCCGCGCCCGCAGCCGAGGAGGGCAGCGGCAGCTTCTGGATGGCGAGGTACGCCATCTCGGCGGCCTCCTGCTCGGCGTACTTCTTCGCCGAGCCGTGGCCGGTGCCGTAGACGACGCCGTCGAGCGAGACCTCGGACGTGAAGGTGCGGGCGTGGTCGGGGCCGTCGCCCGTGCTCGCGTAGGCCGGAGCACCCAGGTTGCGCGCGGCCGCGGCCTCCTGGAGAGAGGTCTTCCAGTCGAGACCCGCGCCCAGGTCCGCGGCGACCGCGAGGGTCGGGTCCACGAGCCGGTGCACCAGGTCGCGCGCGACCACGAGACCGTGGCTCAGGTAGGTCGCACCGATCAGCGCCTCGACGGTGTCCGACAGGATCGAGTCCTTGTCGTTGCCGCGGGTCCGGACCTCGCCCTTGCCGAGCAGGATGTACCCGCCGAGGCCCAGGTCGCGCGCGATCGCGGCGAGAGACTTCTGCGAGACCGTGGCAGCGCGCATCTTGGCGAGCTCGCCCTCTGGCAGGTCCGGGTGGCGGCGGTACAGCGCCTCGGTCACGACGAGCCCCAGCACGGTGTCCCCGAGGAACTCGAGGCGCTCGTTGGTGGGGATTCCGCCGTGCTCGTGGGCGAACGAACGGTGCGTCAGTGCAAGCACGAGAAGCTCGGGATCCAGGTGGATCCCGAGCCTCTCGAGAAGACCGGCGGCCGCGGGGGCTTCCGGCGTCACGCTATTCAGCCTGCGTGCTCGGTGCGCAGCGCCTCGACGTACTGACGGCCCTTGTAGGTGCCGCAGGTCGGGCACGCAGCGTGCGACAGCTTGTCGCCCTTGCACTGCGGGCAGGTCGTGAGGTTCGCGGCGGTGGTCTTCCACTGCGAACGACGCGCACGGGTGTTGCTGCGCGACATCTTGCGCTTCGGAACAGCCACGGCTGAGCTCTCTTTCGTCTCGTCGGACACGCTCGGATCCTCGAGCATGCTCTGTAGTGCCGACCACCGAGGATCGACAATGTCGTGCGAGTGATCAGGATCCTCAGCCAGACGTGCTCCGCACTCGGAGCACAGGCCCTGGCAATCGGGCTGACACAACGGTCTGAATGGTAGTGCAGTGACGACGGAATCCCGAAGTGCGGGCTCGAGATCGATCAGGTCGCCCTCGAGCTCGTACACCTCGTCCTCGTCGTCACCGGACTCTGCCGCGGCCTTCGCACGCTCGGGATACACGAACAGCTCCTGGATGTCCGCGACGACGTCAGCCGTCACCGGTTCCAAGCACCGCACGCACTCCCCGACCGCCTGGGCCTGGGCAGTCCCTGTCACCAGGACCCCGTCCATCACCGACTCGAGCCGGACGTCCAACTCGAGATCAGCGCCTTCGGGGATGCCGATCACGACGGTACCGAGGTCTGCCGGAGCCTTGACCGAGCGAGTCACTTCACGCATCGATCCGGGACGCCGACCGAGCTCGTAGGTGTCGAGCACAAGAGGCGAGCGCGAGTCGAGAGTGATGGGTTCCTCCACGGGTTCTCAGCGACCCGAGCGGGCCACCAGGTGTTCAAGGTCACAGCGCGCACGCCAGTCCCGCAAGAACCAGGGGGATCTCAGGGAGATGAACGTGCACCTCGGCCCCAGCCGATGACAGGCAGGACCAACGGACCATCTTACGGCATGACAGAACCGCCGTCTAACCTCGCGAACTGACCCGGATCGGACAGCCCGTCCAGCGCCCTATTCCCCCGGGCCGTCGGCTCCCTGGAGCTCCCCCATGCGTTGGGCGAGCTTGGCCCGCCCGGCGTGCACCTGCGCCATCACCTTGCCCAGGTCCACCTCGAACTCGGCGAGGCGCCGGTCGCAGTAGTCGTCGGCGTCGACGCGCAGCTCCGCGGCAGTCCGCTCGGCGTCCTCGACGATCGCGTGGGCCCGCGACTCCGCCTGCACCACGACCTGCTCCTTCTGGACCAGCTCGATCGCTCGGGCACGCGCGGTCGTGAGGATGTCCTCGGCCTGCTTGTTCGCCTCCGCGAGCACCGCGTTGGCCTCCGCGAGCACCTCGTCGGCGTGCGCGAGCTGCTCGGGCAGCGCGTGACGCATCTCGTCGACCAGCGCCAGGGCGTCTGCCTTGTGGACCAGGACCGAGGACGACATGGGCATGGCCCGTGCCGTCTCGACGAGGTGGGCCAGGTCGTCGAGGATCACGTGGAGCCCGGCCTCGGTCTGGGCCTCGTCCTCGGTCTGCGCGAGCGGGTGGTCGGTCATCGGCCTGTTCCTTCCGTGGTGGGGGTCGCCTGCTGCGCCGGCCGCGTCTGCTCCGCCGCGGGCGTCGAGCCGGCCGCGCGGTCCGCGAGCGCCTGTCGCACGAGGTCACCCACCCCCTCCGGGACCAGGTCGTCGACCGGGCCGCCGAATCGGGCCACGTCCTTGACGAGCGAGGACGCGACGTGGGCGAGGGCAGGGTCGCCCGGGACGAACACGGTCTCGACGCCCACGAGGTGTCGGTTCATGAGGGCCATGGGCAGCTCGGCGTCGAAGTCCGCGCCTCCGCGCAGGCCCTTGACGACGGCCACGGCGCCGACCTCGCGGCAGAAGTCCACGAGGAGGCCGGGGACGATCGCGACACGCACGTCCTCGAGGCCCGGGCTCGCGTCGAGCGCGGCGCGGGCGATCTCGACGCGCTGCTCGGCGCTCAGGAGCGCGGACTTGGACGAGTTGCGGGCGACCCCGAGGACGACCTCGTCGAACAGCGACCGCGCTCGGCGGACGATGTCGAGGTGGCCGAGGGTGAGGGGGTCGAACGACCCCGGGCAGACGGCGATGGTCACCTCGCCACGGTAGTACACGGGTCTCGGGAATCCGGGCAGGTCAGGGCCCGGCGCGGGCCGCGTCAGAGCGCGGGCAGGGCGCGGGCAGAGCGCGGGCAGGGCGCGGGCAGAGCGCGGGCCGGTCCCGGGCGCGGCAGGATGGGTGCATGTCTTCCCCGTCCGGTCCCGTCGTCGTCCCCCTCCGCTCGGTCGAGCAGCTCACGCAGCTCTACCAGGACGTGCTGAGCCCGTCGTTCCCGCCTGCGGAGCTGGTCTCGCTCTCGTCGTTCCTCGCGGACCACGCGGCGGGGCACCTGGAGTCGTTGGGGGTCGTGGAGGTGCCCGACGGCGCCGCTCCCTCGAGCGGGCAGGGTGCAGCGGGGTTCGGGTCGGGTGGCCCGGGCGGTGCCGGCGCAGCCGGCACGGGGGGCGACGAGCCGGACGAGGGCCCGGTCGGGCGGGTCGTGGCCGGCGTCGTCGGCTCGTGGTCGGCCGAGGCGCGCGTCCTGCTCGTGCAGTACCTGGCGATCGCGCCGGGGCGGCGCGGGGGCGGGATCGGTGCGGCGCTGCTCGGGGCGGCCGTGGCCGCGTGGCTGACGAACCTGCGCCCCGTCATGGTGCTGGGAGAGGTCGAGCACCCGGGCTTCCACTCGGCGAGCGAGGCGCACGGGGACCCCGAGGCGCGGCTGCGGTTCTACGCGCGCCACGGCGGGCGCGTCCTGGCGGTGCCGTACTTCCAGCCCGGCAACGCACCCGGCGCCGAGCGTGTGCCCGCTCTGCTGCTCATGACGCTCGCGACCGAGGACCCCACGGCGACGAGCGTGCCCGGTGCCCCGCTGCGCACGTTCCTGCGCGAGTACTTCGTGGACAGCGAGGGCAGCCTCGCGGACGACGAGCCGACGCGCGCGCTGCTGGCCTCGGTCGCGGGAGAGCGCGTCGACCTGGTCCCGGTCGACGAGCTGGACCGTGTCCCGGTGGGCCTGCTCGACGAGGCGTCGCTGCACGCTCCTGCGGCCCCCGCCGGGCTCTAGCTCGCGCCGGACTCCTCGCCGGACGCTCCTCCGGTCGAGGCCGGACCGGCGTAGTACACGGCCGTCTCGCCGTAGTCCTTGCGGGCGAGCAGCTCCCAGCCCGCGGGCCACTGCGGCTCGGGGCTGCGTGTCGAGCGCTCGACGACCACGACCGCGTCGTCGACGAGCGCCGCCGTCGTCGAGAGCTGCCGCAGCAGCTCGGCGACCACGGCCTCGGCGAGGTCGTACGGAGGGTCGATGAAGACGACGTCCCACGTGGTCGCCGGTGGCGACAGGACGAACTTCTCGGCCTTGTCCTGGACGACCTGCACGTTCGTCAGGCCGAGGGTCCTCACGTTGGTCCGGCAGACCTCCGCGGCGACGCGCGCGGCGTCGACCAGCACGACCTTGTGCGCGCCGCGCGACGCGGCCTCCAGGCCCAGCGCACCGGAGCCCGCGTACAGGTCCAGGACGTAGGCCCCCTCGAGGACCCCGTAGTGCTCGAGACGCGAGAAGATCGCCTCGCGCACCCGGTCGCTCGTGGGCCGCGTGCCCTTGGGGGGCACCTGCAGGCTGCGTCCTCCGACCGTCCCGGCCACGATCCTCGTCATGCGGGACAGCCTAGACGGGGTGGGCCGGGGCCCCGGCTAGGCCCGTTCGAGGAACTCCTCCCGCTCGGGGTCGAGCCGGCTGGCGATCGCGGCCCGCAGCTCGGGGTGGTGCTCGAGGTCCGGGTCAGCGTCGATCACCTCGGCAGCGTCGGCCCGCGCCTGCTCGATCACCGCGACGTCCTTGACGACGCGCAGCAGCCTGAGCGAGCTGGCCTTGCCGGACTGGGCAGCACCCAGCACGTCGCCCTCGCTGCGCAGCTCGAGGTCCACGGTCGCGAGGCGGAAGCCGTCGGTGGTCTCGGCCATGGTCTCGACCCGGACCGCTGCGGGGGTACCGGGCTCGACGGTCGAGACGAGCAGGCACAACCCCGGCGCAGAGCCGCGTCCCACGCGGCCGCGGAGCTGGTGGAGCTGGGAGAGGCCGAACCGGTCGGCGTCGAACACGACCATCACGGTGGCCTCGGGGACGTCGACGCCGACCTCGACCACGGTCGTGGAGACCAGGACCTGCACCGCGCCGGACGCGAAGTCGGCCATGACCTTCTCCTTGTCCGCGGGGGGCATCTGCCCGTGCAGGACGCCGACCGAGAGCCCGCGGAGCGCGGGCACGCTCGCGAGCTCCTCGGCGACCTCGAGCACCGCACGCAGGGGCGGCCGGTCCGACCCCGTGCCGGTCCCGTCGAGGTCGAGGTCGAGGAAGTCGGGCACCTCGTCGAAGTCGTCGGTCCGCGACCTCCTCCTCGCGGCTCCCTTGCCCTCCCCTGCGGCTCCCGCGGCCTCAGGACCGGCGTCCGGCGCCGGGACCTCGGCGTCGGGGTGGATCCGGGCGCACACCACGTACGCGCGGTGCCCGGCGTCGACCTCCTCGCGCACGCGCTGCCAGGTCCGGTTCATCCAGGCCTCGTTGTCCGCGGGGACCACGTGCGTCGTGATGCCCGCCCGCCCGGCCGGGATCTCGGTGAGCGAGGACGTCTCGAGGTCGCCGAAGACCGTCATGGCGACCGTGCGCGGGATGGGGGTCGCGGTCATGACGAGCAGGTGGGGACTCGTCCTGGCCTTGGCCCGCAACGCGTCGCGCTGCTCCACGCCGAACCGGTGCTGCTCGTCGACCACGACCAGCCCAAGGTCCGCGAACTGCACGTTCTCGCTCAGCAGCGCGTGCGTCCCGACCACGATGCCGGCGCGCCCGCTCGCGGCGTCGAGCAGCGCGGACCTCTTGGCGGCGGCGCTCATCGACCCCGTGAGGAGCGCTACGCGCGTGCCGTGGTCCGCCCCGCCGAGCATGCCCCCCTCCGCGAGCGGCCCCAGGAGGGTCGCGAGCGTGCGGGCGTGCTGCGAGGCGAGCACCTCGGTGGGCGCCAGGAGCGCTGCCTGCCCTCCGGCGTCGACCACCTGGAGCATCGCGCGCAGCGCGACGACCGTCTTGCCCGAGCCGACCTCTCCCTGGAGCAGGCGCTGCATGGGCCGCGAGCGCGCGAGCTCGCCCGAGATCTCCTCACCGATCTCGAGCTGTCCGGCCGTGAGCGTGAACGGCAGGGACGCATCGAAGTCCGCCAGGACGCTGGGCACGCCCGGGGCGGGCAGCGGCCGTGCCGTCGCCTCCTCGGCCTCTGCCCGCGCTCGCCGCTGGGCCAGCGCGGCCTGGAGCACGAACGCCTCCTCGTAGCGCAGACGGTCGCGCCCGTGCTGCCACTGGCGGGTGTCGAACGGCTCGTGGACGTCCTTGAGCGCCGCGTGCCGCGAGCCGAACCCGCGGGCCTCGCGGACGGCGGGAGGCAGCGGGTCCGGCACCTCGTCCTCGGTCAACGGGTCCAGGACCTGGCGCACGGCCTTCTGGATCCGCCAGCTCGGGATCGCGGCGCTCGCCGGGTAGAGCGGGATGGGGCGGCGCGCCTCGATGAGGGCGGACTCCTCGTCGTCGGCGTCGACACCGATGATCAGGTAGTCCGGGTGCGTGAGCTGGCGCGTGCCGCGGTAGGCGCTCACGACACCGGTGAACAGGCCCGTGCGGCCGGGCTGGAGGCGGCTCTCGTGCGTACGCAGCGCTCCGGTGCCCTTGGCGAAGAACGTCAGCGAGAGCCGGTGGACGCCGTCGGTCACCTCGGCCTGCATCATGGCCCCGCCCCGCGAGCGCATGGCCCGCACGGTCGCCTGGACCACGCGCGCCATGATCGTCACGTGCTCGCCGAGCACGAGCCCGCCGAGGTCCGTGAGCCTGCCCGGGTCGCCGTAGCGGCGCGGGTAGTGGCCCAGCAGGTCGCCCGTGGTCGCGAGGCCCAGCTTCGCGAGAGCACCGGCGGACCGCGGGCCGAGCACCTTGGCGAGGGGCTCGGCGAACCGGTCCACGGGCCCGGTGACCAGGTCTCCGGCCAGCACCCGGGGAGCGGTCACGTGGTCCGCGGCCTCGGGGGTCGGGTCCTTGCTCATTCCGCCCCCAGCTCGAGGTCTGCGTGGTCGCGCCCGGAGTCGAGGACGACGACCTCGATGCCCGGGACGCGCTGGCGTGCGATGCCGACGACGACGTCGATCAGGAGCGGGTCCACCTGGCGGCCCGGCATGATCGTGAGGACCTCGTCGTCCGGGCGCAGGAGCCCTTCGAGCGCGGGTCGTACGAGCGCGCCGTCCGCGGCGACCTGGACCGCCCGGACGTCGGTGAGCGCGGCACGCATCGCGTCGGCACGGTCCTCCTCGACGAGCTGCGCGGCGGCGAGCGCCGCGACGACGTGCAGGTCGGTCGGGGCGTCGAGGACCTCGACGGCCTGCAGGTCGCCCGCACCCGGCTCGACCAGCAGCGCCGCCGCGCGGGCCGCGACCGCGGCCGCGTCGCTGCCCGGAAGCACCGTGACGAGCCGGGCCGAGGTGTCCACCGCGACGCGCAGCACCTCCTCGGGCTCGGGTGCACGGTCGGCCGCGAGCAGGACCACGGCCCCGCTGCGGGCCAGGTCCGGCACGAGCCCCGGCGCCGACGTGATGGTCACCACGCCGTGCGCCGGGACCTGCTGGTCGGGGTGGGGTGCGGCGTCCGACAGCCCCTCGTGCCCACCGCGCGCCGCGACCTGGGTCGCGAGGTGGCGTACGCAGACCTGGCGCAGCACGGCCAGCCCGGTGGCGACCTGCCGCGCTGCGGCGACCGCGCGCCCCGGGTCGTCCGTGTGCACGTGCGCCTGCCAGACGCCGTCACCGACCACGACGACCGAGTCCCCGACCTCCTGGAGCGCGGTGCGGAGCGCAGCCGCGAGGTCGTGGCCGCGGGCCCCGGGCACCTCGCCCTCCGTCGTCGCCTCCACGACGAACATGACCTCGAACTCGCCGTCCAGCCCCACGCTCGCAGTTCCCCCGTGGACGAGGGCGGGGGCCACGGCAGGTACGCGGGCACCGGCTCCGACGGCGGGGCTCGGCCCCGCCTCCGGGTCCACCGGGGCGTCGGTCGTCAGGGTGGCCATGGGGTCCAGGGTGCCGTCGGCCACTGACAGCGCGGACAGCACCGGCAGCACGGGCGGCACCGACAGCACCGACGTCCCCGACGCGACCACTGCCACCGGGCCCGCGCCGGGCAGGGCGACGGACGCGCCTGCGCCGCGGGGTGCCGCCCCGGCCCCCTCGACACGGAGCCCCGTGCTGTCGAGCCCTTCCGCACCCAGCACCCTGCACAACGCGTCCAGCACGAGCACGAGCCCGTAGGCCCCCGCGTCGAGCACGCCGGCGCGCGAGAGGACCTCGAGCTCGCTGGGGCTGCGGAGCATGGCGCGGTGAGATCCGTCACGCGCCGCGACCACGACTCCGGTCAGGTCCGCTCCGGCGTCGGCCGCGTCGCGGGCCGCGGACGCACCACCGCTCGCGGCCGTGAGGATCGTCCCGGGCACGGGAACCGCGACGGCCGCGTACGAGGCACGCGCGGCGGCCTCGAACCGGGTTGCGACGCGCAGCGACCCCACGGGCTGGTCCGCGAACGTCACGGCCCCGGCGAAGCCGCGCAGGAACTCGCTGAGGATCACGCCCGAGTTCCCGCGTGCCCCGAGCAGCGCGCCCCGCGCGAAGGCGACCAGGACGGTGTCGGTGGGCTCGCCGTCGGGCAGGGCGGCCACGGCCCGTGCCCCCTCGGTGACCGTCAGGAGCATGTTGGTGCCCGTGTCCGCGTCCGCGACGGGGAAGACGTTCGCGCCGTCGATGCGCGCCCTGGCCTCCCCGAGGGTCCGGACCGTCTCGGTCACCCACGTCCGCACCACTGCGGGCTCGATGTGCTCCTTGCCGTCGGTCACGCTCGTGGGGCTCCTCGGTCCGGGGCGGCACGCGAGGGTGCCGAACCCCCGTCGAGCCTGCGATACTGTCCGGACCACCGTAGTCCGCCTCGCGCGCTGCCTCTTGCATGCGTTCGGGCCGGTTTGGGGTGGAGGGCGGCCATCGGCTACCCTATGGAGGTTGCCCGGACAGATCTGGGCGACCACGGACGCTCCCCGGCTTCTGCCGGTACGGCGCGTTCACCCCACAGACCATTCACTACGTCGCCGCTGTCCTTCGCGGAGGCGTGCACGACGATCAGGAGAAATCGTGGCTGCCAACTGCGAAGTCTGCGGCAAGGGCCCGAGCTTCGGGCACAGCATCTCGCACTCGCACGTCCGTACGAAGCGTCGCTGGAACCCGAACATCCAGCGCGTCCGTGCCATCGTTTCGGGTACCCCGAAGCGCCTCAACGTGTGCACCTCGTGCCTGAAGGCCGGCAAGGTCGTCCGTCACGTCTGAGCCTTTCAGCTCGTTCCACGAGAGCCCGCCAGGATCCGTCCTGGCGGGCTCTCGTGCGTCCGGGGGTGCTTCGTGCCCGACGGCGGGGCTCACCTCGAGCGGACGGGCGCCGCCGACGACGGGCGGACCTGGGCACCGAGTCGCACGGTCAGTCCGGCCGGTCGGCCGAGCGGCGCGAGGCGGGCCGCGCCCGCACGTGCGCCCGCTCCCCCTGGGGACCGTGGAGGACGAGCAGCTCGACCGGGTGCTCGTCGGCGCTGATGATGGCGTGCGGGGTACGGGTGTCGAACTCGGCGGCCTCGCCCTCGCCGAGGATCAGGTCGTGCTCACCGAGCAGGAGGCGCAACCGTCCGCCCAGGACGTACAGCCACTCGTAGCCCTCGTGCACCCTGGTCTCGGGCAGGACGTCCGAGGTCCGGCCGTGCAGGAGCTGCTTGTAGGCCTGGACGCCGCCGCGCCTGCGCGAGAGCGGCAGGAACGTGGACCCGTTGCGCCTGACCGGGCGCGCATGGATCCGCGGGTCCCCCGTGGGCGGTGCGCCGACGAGCTCGTCGAGCGGCACCTGGTGCTCGCGGGCGAGCGGCAGCAGGAGCTCGAGAGTGGGGCGCCGGCCGCCGGACTCGAGGCGGGACAGCGTGCTCACCGAGACGCCCGTGCGCTCGGACAGCTCGGCGAGGGTCAGCTGACGCTGCTGGCGCAGCGCGCGAAGCCGCGGCCCGACGGCCTCGAGCGCGTCGGCGAAGGGATCGTCCATGGAGCCGAGTTTGCCACTTCGGCAAGGAGAATTGTCAACCGTCGTCGAGAGCGCAGATGCTCGACGACGGAGGTGGTCACCGTGACCCGAGAGAACCCAGCGCCCGCCACGGGCGAGAGCACGCCGAGCAGCACCGCGCCGGAGACCTACGACGTCGTGGTCGTCGGAGGCGGCGCAGCCGGGCTGAGCGGGGCGCTCACGCTCGCCCGTGCGCGGCGCAGCGTGCTCGTGATCGACGCGGGCCGGCCGCGCAACGCACCGGCCGCGCACATGCACGGCTACCTGTCCCGCGACGGGCAGGACCCCGCCGCGCTCCTCGCGGCCGGGCGGGCCGAGGTCGCGGCCTACGGGGGCCGGATCACCCAGGGCACGGTCGAGTCCGCGACCGCCCTGCCCGGCGGCGGTTTCGAGGTCCTCACGACCGACGGCCGGACCGTCCTGGCCCGGCGCCTGCTCGTCACCACGGGCCTCGTCGACGAGCTGCCCGACGTCCCCGGGCTGGCTGAACGGTGGGGCAAGGACGTCCTGCACTGTCCGTACTGCCACGGCTGGGAGGTGCGCGACCAGGCCGTGGGCATCCTCGCCACGGGCCCGATGGCGATCCACCAGGCCCAGATGTGGCGCCAGTGGACCGACGACGTCACGCTCTTCCTGCACGGGTCCCCCGCCCCGGACGCCGAGACCCGCGCCGCTCTCGACGCGCGCGGCATCCGGGTCGTCGGGGAGCGCGTCGAGGGGCTCGCGCTGGACGCAGGGGCCTTGAGCGGCGTCCTGCTCGCGTCGGGAGAGTCCGTCGCGTGCGCCGCGCTCGTGGTCGCGCCCCGGTTCACGGCCCGGTCGGCGGTCCTCGCGTCGCTCGGGGTCGAGACCGAGGACATGGTCGTCGACGGGGTGACGGTCGGGACGTTCGTGCCCTCCGATCCCCAGGGGGCCACCTCCGTGCCGGGCGTCCGGGTCGCGGGCAACGTCACGAACATCATGGCGCAGGTCGTCGCCGCGGCGGCCGCGGGCGTCCAGGCGGCCGCCGCGACCAACGGGGACCTCATCGCCGAGGACATCGAGAGGTCGCTCGTCGAGCGCGCCGCGCTCGACGCGCACAGGCGGTGAATGCCTGAGAGGATCGGCGGACGATGCACGGCACGCGCGGGTTCCGCCGATCCTCCTTCATCCCGCCAGCACATCACCTTGGGGAGATTTGCTGAAGATCCGGACAAAGAGGTTTGGTGAAACTCCACGGAAGTGGCAGGATTTGGTCATGGTGACGGAACTCAACGAGGTAACGATCCGCACGGCAACTCCGCAGGACGCGGCATCGATCGCCCAGGTGCACATCGCCTCGTGGCGTGGGGCGTATGCCGGGATCGTCCCTGACGACTACCTCGCATCGCTCGACCACGACCAGCGCGAGGCCGCCTGGACGCAGAACCTCGCGAGCTCGGGTGCCGACATCCTCCTGGCCGAGGCAGACGGCCGAGCCCTCGGGTTCGCGAGCCTCGGCCCCGCCCGCGACGAGGACGCCGAGTCCGGGGACCTCGAGGTCTACGCGATCTACCTCGACCCCGAGGCCTGGGGACGGGGCGTCGCCCGGGACCTCATGCGGACCATGCTCGGCAAGGTCCCGCCGCGCACCCCGGTCTCGCTGTGGGTCCTCAAGGACAACGAGCGCGCCCAGCACTTCTACCGTCGGCACGGGTTCGCCCCGGACGGCGTCGAGCGCCGCGACGACATCGGCGGCCGTGACCTGACGCAGGTCCGCTACCGTCGCACGGTCTGACCGCCCGCCGCAGAACAGCTCCTCCCGTCGAGGGGGTCACCCGTCGGGGTGGCCCCCTCGACGCGTGCGGTCCCTCCCGCACGCGTCCCACGACCGGACGTCCTCGTCGGTCGCCCGACCCCTCAGCCGCGGAAGTGGTCCCACCCCACACCGTGCGCACGCGGCGCGGCCCCGTCGACCGTGACCAGGGGGACCCTGCCCTCGGTGTCGGTGCCCCCTGGCGCGCCCGCCGTCAGGCGGCCGACGACCCTTCCCACGGCACGGAACGGCTCCGGGAGCGCGGTTCCCGCGGGGAACGTCGCGAGCAGACCGTGGTCCTCACCACCCGTCAGGACCCAGTCGCTGGCGAGGGTCGTCTCCGAGGCGCCGCCCGCCGGGCCCGGCTCGCGCCCGGCCGGTGCGGGCGTCTCGCTCGCCGCCCGGACGGCGGACGCCGCGGCGACCAGACGGTCCAGGTCGCCGTGGAAGGCCCCCAGGTCCAGGTCGATGCCCACGCCGCTCGCCCGGGCGAGGCGTCCGGCGTCGCGCAGCAGTCCGTCGGACAGGTCGAGCATGGAAGTCGCCCCGGCGTCCGCGGCGGCCAGGCCCGCGGCGAGCGGCGGCGCGGGGCGCAGGTACGCGTCCACGAGGTCCTGGTCCAAGGCCCCCAGGCCGTGGTCGAGCAGGGCGAGCCCCGCGGCAGACCAGCCGCGCCGCCCGGCGTGGGCGACGACGTCGGACGCCCGGGCGCCCGAGCGCAGGACCGGCGCCCGCCCGCCCAGGTCTCCGTGGACCGTGACCGCGACGACCACGTCGTCCCCGCTCGACAGGTCTCCCCCGACCACGGCCGCACCGCTGGGCGTGCACGCCGCGGCCAGGCCGCGAGCCAGGCCCGTGACCCACTCGACCGGCAGGTGACCCGGGACGACGAGCGAGACCACGAGCGAGGTGGGCCGCGCCCCCATGGCCGCGATGTCGGCGAGGTTCTGCATCGCCGCGCGCCACCCGACGTCGTACCCCGTGGACCACTCGGGGCGGAAGTGCCGACGCTCGACCAGCACGTCGGTCGAGACCACGAAGCGCCCGTCGGGAGCGCTCACGACGGCCGAGTCGTCGCCGGGCCCGACGAGGGTCGCCGCACCCGTCGGCAGGAGCGGGAAGATCGCCGCGAGCAGCTCCTCCTCGGACGTCTCGCGCACCAGCACCCGGCCCTCGTTCAGATCAGTCACGGCGCCACCTTACGCGGGACGGGAGCCCCCGCCGGAGCGGCTACCGTTGGAGGGTGCTGAACGCCCCTCGTACCCCTGCCCGACGTCGGACGCTCGCCGGGATCCTGCTGCTCGCCGCCGTCGCGGGCACCAGTGCCTGCACCCCGACCATCGGCGTCCCGGTCGCCGACGACGCCGCCAACCCGAAGTGCGCCGAGGTCGTCCTCGCGGTCCCCGACATGCTGGGCGACCTGCCCAAGGTCAAGACCGACAGCCAGGCCACCGCGGCCTGGGGCGCGTCGGGCGCAGCCGTGACGCTGCGGTGCGGAGTCACGCCCCCCGAGCCCACCACGACCGGCTGCCAGGGCGTGCCGAGCGCAGCGGGCAGCGTCGACTGGATCGTCGCCGACGACGGCAAGGGCACGTGGACCTTCGTCACGTACGGCCGCGACCCTGCGGTCGAGGTCCAGATCCCGCCGTCGGTCAGCTCGGACCACTCGTCGTCGTTCGTCTCCGACCTCAACCGCGCGGTGTCCAAGGTCGAGCAGACGCGCTACTGCATGTGATGTTCACGACGCGAGGAGCGCGCCACCCCTGCGGGTGGCACGCTCCTCGCGTCGGTCAGGTCAGGCGGCCGGACAGGTCAGCGCAGGCCCGTGGGGCGCTCGAGCGCGAGCTGGATGAGCTCGTCGATCAGCTCGGGGTACGAGATACCCGACTTCTCCCACATGCGGGGGTACATCGAGAACGGCGTGAAGCCCGGCATGGTGTTGATCTCGTTGACGATGACCTGGCCCGCCTCCGTGACGAACACGTCGACCCGGGACAGGCCCTCCGCTCCGACCGCCTCGAACGTGCGCACCGCGACGTCGCGCACCTCGTCGACGAGGTCCTGGGGCAGGTCTGCCGGGCAGCTCAGCTCGACACCGGCTTCGTCGAGGTACTTGGCCTCGAAGTCGTAGAAGTCGTGGTTGACGTCCGTCACGACGATCTCACCGGGCAACGACGCGCGCGGGCGCTCGCCCTGCCGCCCGCCGAGCACGGCGCACTCGATCTCGCGTCCGACGACCCCGGCCTCGATCACGACCTTGGGGTCGTGCTTGCGCGCCTCGTCGATCGCCGCCGGCAGGTCAGCGAGGTCGTCGACCTTGGTGATCCCCAGGCTCGACCCGGCACGGGCAGGCTTCACGAAGACCGGCAGCCCCAGGCCTGCGACCGTCTCCGTCCAGGCGGCGGGGTTGCGGTCCCACTCCCCCGGGCGGATGACCGTGTACGGCGCGATGGGCAGCCCCTGTCCCGCGAGGACGAGCTTCATGAAGTGCTTGTCCATGCCCACGGCGGAGGCGAGCACTCCCGCACCCACGTAGGGCACGTCGGCCAGCTCGAGCAGGCCCTGGAGCGTGCCGTCCTCGCCGAACGGGCCGTGCAGCAGCGGGAAGACGACGTCGACCTCGCCCAGCTCGCGCGGGAACTCGCCCGGTTCCAGGACGCGCAGCCCGCGCTGCCCGACGGCGAGAGGCAGCAGGACCTCGCCGCCCGTCGCGGTGACCTCCGGCAGGTTGCCCGCCGTGATCTCCCAGCGGGCGGGCTCGTCCTCGGCGAGGACCCACTGACCCGCCTTGGTGATCCCGACGGGGACGATCTCGTAGCGGTCGCGGTCGATCGCGCGCATGACGCCACCCGCGGTGGCGCACGAGATGACGTGCTCCCCGGAGCGTCCGCCGAAGAGGATGAGGACGCGCGTCTTGCGCGCGGGAGCACTGGGTTCTGGCTGGCTGGACATCGCGGACGACCCTACCGGAACCATGCTTCCCCGAGAGAACACGAGCGGTCACCGCTCGTGAAGGAGCGGTGATAGAACGGGGGCATGAGCCTCCCCCTGCTGACCGACGACCTGCTCGACCGCATCCGCTCGCGCGCCGCGGGCTACGACCGCGAGAACGCCTTCTTCACCGAGGACCTCGAGGAGCTGACCGCAGCCGGCTATCTCCAGGCCTTCGTCCCGACCGCGATGGGCGGCCCTGGCCTCGGCCTGCGCGACGTGGCGCACGAGCAGATCCGCCTCGCGGGAGCGGCCCCTGCGACCGCCCTGGCGGTCAACATGCACCACGTGTGGACCGGGGTCGCGCGCTACCTGTACGAGCGCGGGGACCACTCGCTCGACTTCGTGCTGGAGGAGGCCGCGCGCGGCGAGGTCTTCGCGTTCGGGTACTCGGAGCCGGGCAACGACCTGGTCCTGTTCGGGTCCCGGACCCAGGCCCGACCCGACGGCGAGGGCGGCTACTCGTTCCACGGCCGCAAGATCTTCACGTCGCTCTCGCCCGCGTGGACGCGGCTGGGTGTGCTCGGGATCGAGACGGCGGCCGAGGACGGCCCGGGGCTCGACGGCGACGCTCGCCTCGTGCACGCGTTCGTGACGCGCGAGGGCGGCGGCGTCGACGTCCTGGACGACTGGGACACGGTCGGCATGCGTGCGAGCCAGAGCCGCACGACCCTGCTGGTCGGCGCGCACGCCGCCGCGGACCGGGTCGTCCGGCGCCTCGCGCCCGGCCCCTCCACGGACCCGCTCGTGCTCGCGATCTTCACGACGTTCGAGGTGCTGCTCGCGTCGGTCTACACAGGGATCGGCCAGCGCGCCCTCGAGCTCGCGGTCGAGAACGCGCACCGGCGCACCTCGATGAAGAACGGCGGCAGGCCGCTCTCCCAGGACCCGGACATCCGCTGGCGCGTCGCGGACGCGGGCATCGCGATGGACGGGATCTACCCGCAGATCGACCAGGTCGCGGGCGAGATCGACGCCCTCGTGGACCGGGGTGCGGGGTGGTTCACCGCCGTCGCGGGGCTCAAGGTGCGGGCCACGGAGACGGCGCGCGTGGTCGTCGACCACGCCATCCGCGTGTCCGGCGGGTCCTCGTACTTCGCGTCCTCGGAGCTCGGGCGCCTCTACCGGGACGTGCTCGCGGGGATCTTCCACCCCTCCGACGACGAGTCCGCGCACTCGACGTTCGCGAGCGCGCTGCTCGGGCCGGTCGAGGACTGACGGGGAGCGGAGCGTCGAGTGTGCAGTGCGGGTCGTCCCGGCGCGGCCGGCGACAACCAGGACTGCACGCTCGACGCACCACCCCGCGTCTCCTCCTGCGGTTGCCCGCGGCACCTGCCCCGGTCCCGGGCGTAATCTCACCCTCATGACGACCGAGCCCACCGAGCCCGCCCCCCACCGCTCACCGTTGTCCCCCGCCACGATCGCCGTCTCGGCCGGGCGCCCGCCTCGCGAGCAGGGCGGGCCCGTGAACCCGCCCGTCGTCCTGTCCTCGACGTACGTCTCGCGCGGGGTGCAGCAGCCTGGCGAGCTCCTGTACACGCGCATGGACACCGAGACCTGGCACCCGTTCGAGGAGGCCCTGGCCACGCTCGAGGGCGCCTCGGAGCCGGGCATCGTCTTCAGCAGCGGGATGGCGGCGATCGCAGCGGTCTTCTCGTTCGTCCCGGCGGGCGGGAAGGTCGTCGTGCCTCGCCACGCGTACCAGGTGACTCTCGGCTTCGCGGACGACCTCGCGGCCCGCCAGGGGGTAGAGGTCGTGCGGGTCGACGTCGCCGACACCGACCAGGTGCTCGGTGCGATCGACGGGGCGGACCTCCTCCTGATCGAGTCGCCGACCAACCCCATGCTCGAGGTCGCCGACCTGCCCGTGCTCCTCGCCGCGGCGCGCGAGCGGGGGGTCCTCACGGCGGTGGACAACACGTTCGCGACCCCGCTGGGCCAGCAGCCGCTCGCCCTGGGTGCGGACGTCGTCGTGCACTCGGTCACGAAGTACCTCGCGGGACACTCCGACGTCGTGCTCGGTGCCGTCGTGACGAGCGCCCCGGACCTGGCCGCGAAGGTCCGTGCGTACCGGACCCTGCACGGCGCGATCGCCGGCCCGTGGGAGGTGTGGCTCGCGCTGCGCGGACTCCGGACGCTCGCGCTGCGCGTCGAGCGGTCCCAGGCCAACGCCGCGGAGATCGCCCGGCGCCTGGCCGAGCACCCGCTCGTCGAGGAGGTCCGGCACCCGAGCCTGCCGACCGACCCGGGCCACGAGCGCGCGGCCCGCACCATGACGGGTTTCGGGGCGATCATCGGGCTGCGCCCCCGGGGCGGTCGCGAGGCCGCGGACGCGGTGGCCGAGGCCGTCGAGCTGTGGGTTCCCGCCACGAGCCTGGGCGGGGTCGAGTCCAGCCTCGAACGGCGGCGGCGGTTCGCGACCGAGTCGCTCACGGTCCCCGAGGACCTGCTGCGCATGAGCGTCGGCATCGAGGACGTCGAGGACCTGTGGGCGGACCTCGACCGCGCGCTGCGGCTCGCCGCGACCAGGTAGCGGCCCGGCGGCGCCGCTCGCCCTGGGGGGCGCCGCTCGCCCCGGGCGCGGCGGGGGACCGGCGGGGAGGCCGGCGCAGCGGTCCAGGAGACGGTCAGAGGCGTCCGGGCTGGGGGTCCTCCTGTTCGTCGACCTCGTGCAGCCCGGCCGGCCGGGCCTCGTAGGCATCGACGCTGAAGACGACGACGCCCGACTCGAGGTCCACGTCGATCGGCGGAGCCGTGGACGGCGCCTGCACGATGTCGAGCCGCTGCCGCTCCTTCTCCTCGGTGAGGTGGACCCGGTTCGGTTGGAAGACGTCGACGAGCTCACCGAACGCCCCCGACCCCGCGCTCTCGCCCGACCCGCGCCCCTCCCCCCGCTGACGCTCCCTGGAACGCCCGCTCACCATGCGCTCGATCGCGACCACCGCGACGATCGCGATCACGGCGACGAGGAGCACGGTCGGTCCCGCACTGCTGATCCACGGCATGGGTCCAGGCTAGGTCGTGGGACCGGTCGCAGTCCTCGTTCGGCCGTGGACACCACGGAACCGCAGCGCCCGCCGTCGACGAGGCACCCGATCGAGACCCCTCCTCCATGCGTCCGTGACCTGCCCGGCCTAGGCTCGAGGGAGTCGGGAACCGCTCCCGGCCACACGCTTCGAGCAGGAGGCAGTCATGGACCGCGCCACCCGGTCGGCCACTCGCACGGTAAGCCGCGGGCGGCGGAGACCGGCCCTCGCCGCCGTGATCCTCGGGGCGTTCTTCGTGCTCACCGCGTGCTCCGGCGGGAACGGCGGGTACGACGCGACGCCCACCGCGTCCCCGTCGCGCACGGCATCCCCGGACACCAGCCCGCTCCCCACCGACGGCGCCACCGGCACCTCCACGGAAACGCCCGGGTCGAGCGGTTCCACCGAGGGGGACGGCTCGACCGCAGCCCCGGCGTTCCCGGCGAACACCGATCCTGACGTCGCGGAACCCTCCGCCGGTGCGGCCCTGACCGTGACCGATCTGCGGGTCGGGCGCCACGACGGGTTCGACCGCGTCGTCTACGAGCTGGGTGGCACGGGGACGCCCGGGTGGCGCGTCGAGTACGTCCCCGAGGCGGTCGACGACGGCAGCGGGAACGTGTTCCCGCTCGACGGCGACGGCACGCTGCAGGTCATGATCTCGGGCTCGGGGTACCCCATGGACACCGGCGTCGCCGAGTACTCGGGCCCCAACCCCCTGCGGGTCGCCGGGACAGACGAGGTCGAGGAGGTCGCTCTCCGCGGTGTGTTCGAGGGGTACACGCAGTCGTTCATCGGGACCGACGACTCCGACAACCCGTTCAGGGTCTACGCGCTCACGGACCCGACACGAGTCGTCGTCGAGGTGCGCGACGACGACTGACCGGCCCGCGGTGCACGGTCAGCGCCCCGACGTCACGCCCTCGGACTTCTGCGGGCGAGCGAGCAGCCCGCGGGCCATGTCGTCGACCGGCATGCCCTCGTGCAGGACGGCCACGACCCCCGCGGTGATGGGCATGTCGACGCCCACCTTCTGCGCGAGCTCGAGGACGGAGCGGCAGGACTTGACGCCCTCTGCCGTCCCTCCCGTCGCCTCGATGGCCTCCTCGAGGCTCATGCCCTGCCCGATGTGCTTGCCGAGCGTGTGGTTGCGCGACAGGGGCGAGGTGCAGGTCGCGACCAGGTCCCCCATGCCTGCGAGGCCGGAGAAGGTCTCGGCGTCGGCGCCCAGAGCGAGCCCGAGGCGGGTGATCTCGACCAGACCGCGCGTGATGACGGTCGCGGTCGTGTTGTACCCGAACCCGCGCCCCTGGGCGATACCCACGGCGAGCGCGATGACGTTCTTCACGGCGCCGCACAGCTCGACGCCCACGACGTCCGAGTTCGTGTACGGCCGGAAGTAGGACGACGAGCAGGCAGCGGCGACGAAACGGGCCGTCTCCGGGTCGGTCGCGGAGACCACCGTCGCGGTGGGCTGGTGCTCGGCGATCTCGCGGGCCAGGTTGGGGCCCGAGACCACGGCGACCTTGTCCAGCGGGAGCCCCCACACCTCGGCCACGACCTCGCTCATGCGGCGGTCGGTGCTGAGCTCGACCCCCTTCATGAGCGAGACGGCGACCGCACACTCGGCGAGGTGCTCACGCAGCGGGGCGAGCGTCGCGCGGGCGCTCTGCGAGGGGATCGCCACCACGACGAGCTGGGCTCCGGCGAGCGCTGCGGCCGCGTCGGTCGTCGCGGTGAGCCCCACGGGCAGCTCGATGCCGGGCAGGTACGCCGAGTTGCGGCGGGTGGAGGTGATGTCCGCGGCGACGTCGGCGTTGCGGCCCCACAGCCGGACCTCACAGCCCGCGTCCGCGAGGACGGCCGCGAACGTGGTGCCCCAGGCCCCGGAGCCGAGCACGGCGGCCGTGACGGGCGAGGGGGTGGTCGTGGTGCTCACTTGCGTTCCTCCGAGCCGGGGTTCTTGCGGACGTCGAACCGTTCGGCCGGGGCCTTCTCGCCGCGGATCTCCTCGAGCAGCACGGTGATGGCGTCCATGATGCGGTTGGTGGCCTCGCGCAGGGTCACGGTGTCGATGGGACGCTCGTAGAGGTCAGACAGGTCGACGGGTGGCCCTGCGTGCACGGCCACGTCCTTGGGCGGGATCGGACGGAACCTCTTGCTGTAGCGCGGCAGGATGTCCTGCATGCCCCACTGCGCGATGGGCACCACGGGCATGCGGCTCGCGAGCGCGAGGCGCGCGGCGCCCGTCTTGCCGACCATGGGCCACAGGTCCGGGTCGCGGGTCAGGGTGCCCTCGGGGAACACCGCGACGCACTCGCCCAGCGCGAGCTGGTCGACCGCCGCGCTCACCGAGGACGCGGCGCCCGCCGTGTTGCGCTGCACCGGGATCATCCCGGTCCGGTCCAGGAGCCAGCGCAGCCCGGGGATCTTCCACAGCGACGCCTTCGCCAGGATCTTCGGTGCGCGACCGTGGTCGTACAGGAAGTGGGCGAACGTCAGGGGGTCGATGTTCGACATGTGGTTGCCCGCGGCGATGAAGCCACCGGTGGCAGGGATGTACTCGGCCCCCTGCCAGTCACGGCGGGTGATCGCGAACATCAGGGGTCGAACGACGAACGCGACGACTCGGTACGCGCGGCTGTCAGGATGAGCTTTCGGCACGGTCACCGAGCCTACCGGGCCGCGTGCCGTCGTCGGGCCCGACGGCGCCGATCGCCCGGGGTGAGACCGTCGCCCGGGCGGTGCGCGCCTCAGATCCAGCCGTGCCGGCGGGCGAGGTGGACGGCCTCGTGGCGGTTCGTCGCGCCCAGCTTGGCCGCTGCCGACGAGAGGTAGTTGCGGACCGTGCCCGGTGCGAGCGAGGCGCGTGTCGCGATCTCCTCGACGGGCGCTCCCCCGGCGGCGAGCTCGAGCACGTCGGCCTCGCGGGGCGTCAGAGGGGTCGCGCCGGCCGCGATGGCCTCGGCGGCCAGCTCGGGGTCCACGTAGCGCCCGCCGGCGTGGACCTGGCGCACGACGTCCCCCAGGACGCGCGACGAGACGGTCTTGGGCAGGAACGCGCGTACCCCGGCCTCGAGCGCACGCTTGAGGTAACCCGGTCGACCGTGGCTCGTGACCATGACGACCCTGCACCCGGGCACCTCGGCGGACAGTGCCTGCGCGACCTCGATCCCGTCGAGCCCGGGCATCTGGAGGTCGAGCACCGCGACGTCGGGCGCGTGCTTGCGGGCGGCCGCGAGCGCCTCGGTCCCCGATGCGGCCTGGACGACGACCTGGAGGTCGTCCTCGAGCGAGAGCAGGCTCGCGAGGGCGTCACGGATGAGGTTCTCGTCGTCGGCGAGCAGGATGCGGATCACGCGGTGGGCCCTTCCTGGGCGGTGGGGGTGGTGCCGGCGCCCCGGCCTCGGGGACCGAGCGGCATACGCGACACGAGGCTACCCACCCCAGGGAGCGGGACGCTGGCCGTGAGACGGAACTCGGGTGGCTCGAGGTGCGTCTCGAGCCGACCGCCCGCACCGGCGAGACGCTCGCCCAGCCCGATCAGCCCGGACCCGCTGGGGCTGCCCGGGCTGGTCGTGGTGCGGTCGAGGTCGGGGACGCCGTCGTTGGTCACTGTCAGGACCGCCTCACCCCGCTCGACACCGAGGGTGATCTCGCAGCGCGTCGCGTGGGAGTGGCGGACCACGTTGGTCACGGCCTCGCGCACGACCCAGGCGAGCGCTTCCTGCGTGGCCTCGGGCAGCGAGCCCTCCTGGCCGGCACCGTACGACTCGATCGTGGTCTCGATGTCCGCCGACCTCAGGACCGAGCGGGCGCCGCTGAGCTCCGCGGGCAGGTCCGCGGCCCGGTAGCCCGCCACCACGGCCCGGACCTCGCGCAACGAGTCCTGCGCGATCTGGCGGACCTCGAGCATCTGCTCGGCCGCGCCGGGCCGCCCGCGCGAGGCGAGCTCCGCGGCCAGCTCGCTCTTGACGGCCACGACGGAGAGCGTGCGACCGAACACGTCGTGCAGGTCGCGCGAGAAGCGCAGCCGCTCCTCGGCCACGGCCAGGCGCGCGTGCAGCACGCGGTTGCGCTCCTGCTCCCACACGATCCCGAGCATCCACACCGACACCCGGTACGACGCGAAGATCCCGACGCACATGATGGCGGTCGCGATGCCCTGGGCCACCGACAGCCCCGCGGCCGACCCGTCCCGGACCGGGGAGACCGACCAGGAGACCGCCGCGGAGACGGCCGCCACGCCGACCGCTGCGAGCGCCAGCCACCGGAACGTCAGCAGCGGCGTGCACGCCACCAGGGCGAACCCCATGCTCGCGGTCACGACGAGCACGGGCGTGTTCCCGTCGAACATCGACCCCTCGCCGGTCGGGTAGGTGGCGAGCCCCACCGCGCTCGTGGCGACCGTGAGCGCGCACAGTGCGCCGAACGCCCAACGGGGTACCGGCGGCCCGCCGAGGAAACGGGTGATCCCGTAGCGCAGCACGACGACGCAGGCTGCGGCGTGCGCGACGAACAACCCGATCAGCGGAGCCAGCAGCGCGGGGTGCCCGGTCGGCACCTCGCCCACGATCCACAGGACCACGTAGAGCTCGAACGTCGTCACGACGTACAGCGACCAGCGCGTGTAGGTGTCGAACCGTTCGGGGTTGCTGCGACGCGACCACGCGCCGACGAGGGGGTTCCAGCTCACGGGGTCAGCCTTTCACGTGAGAATCGTCGAGGGTGCCCCGCGACTCCGGGGCTCCGGGTGCCGAGCACGAGGTTGCGGTCGCTCTCAGCAGGAGAGCGACCGCAACCTCGTGCTCGACCGCGCCGCCCGGCCGTGGGTCCACCACGAGCGGCGTCGTCACATCTCAGCGGCGCGGCTCCCACCGCATGTACCGGGCCGCGAGCCACGCGCCGAGCACGCACCAGGCGAGCAGGATCGCGAGCGGCTGCGCGGCCAGGGCGAAGGTCTCGCCGAAGCCGACCGCGACGCCGTCGGGCCCGAGCCCCGTGAGGCCGATCGTCAGGAGCTCGCCGACCGGGTGCAGGGGCGTGAACGCGGCGAGCGTCTGGAGGCGCTCGGGCAGGAGCGCGAGCGGCAGGGTCGTCCCCGAGAGCAGCAGCGCGAGGGCCATGATCGGCAGGGTCGAGAGCTGGACCGACTCGAGCGTGCGCGTGAACGCGGTGCTCGCGGCGGCGAGCGCCGCGAAGACGAACGTCCCCCCGAGCACCGCGACGAGCAGCAGCACCACGTTCGCGGGGGCGTCGAGCCCGATCCACACCGCGATCGCGGCCCCGCCCAGCACGAGCTGACCGAGCATCGTCACGACCGCGGGCGTCGCGGCGCCGATCAGGATCTCGGCGTCCGAGCACTGCCCGGTCCGCAGGCGCTTGAGCACGAGCTCCTCGCGCCGCGCGACGTACGCGCTCGCCAGGTTGTAGTAGACGACGAACATGAGCGCGAAGCAGATGAGGCTCGTGAGCGCGAAGGCCCCGACGATCGAGTCCCCGGCCCCGTCGCCCACGAAGGCCTCGAGCGCCCCGGAGAAGTGCAGGAACGCGACCATCGCGGGGGCCAGCGCGACCCCGTTGAACAAGGCCGTGCGGTTGCGCAGGAGCAGGGTGGTCTCGGCGCGGACGAGCGAGCCGACGCGGCGCACCGAGCCCGCGAGTCCGGTCGTGCCGCGGGGGGCCGACGCAGCGCCGGTGGTGCGGCGGGGGGTCTGGGCGAGGGTGGTCATGCTGCACGCTCCGTCGGGTCGATGGTGGAGGAGGCGAGGCCGGGGCGCGAGGCGCCGGGCCCGTCCGCGATGGCGAGGAACGCCTGCTCGAGCGACGCGGGGCGCGCCTCGATGCGCCCGAACGTCACGTCGCGGTCGGCGGCCCAGGCGAGCAGCACCGCGAGGCTGCGCTGGAGGTCGCGCGTCGCGATCGAGAGCGTGCCGCCCTCGACGCGCTCGAGGCTCTCGCCCGGCAGGAGCGGGAGGTCCCCGAGGTGGGGGCGCACGCTCGCCTCGTCGACGTAGACGTGCGCGGGCTCGGCGTCGACGATCTCGGCGACCGTGCCCTCCTGGACGATCCGGCCGCCGTGCATGATCGCGAGGCGGTCAGCGAGGCGCTCGGCCTCCTCGAGGTAGTGGGTCGTCAGGACGACGGTCGTGCCGTCGTCGAGCAGCGACTGGACCAGGTCCCAGGCCGAGCGGCGGCTCTCTGGGTCCAGTCCCGTGGTCGGCTCGTCGAGGAACAGCACCTCGGGGCGCCCGAGGAGCGCCAGGGCGAGGTCCAGACGGCGCCGCTCGCCTCCCGAGAGCGACGTCACCGTCACGTCGGCGCGGCCGCGGAGCGCGACCAGCTCGAGCGCCTCCTCGACCGGGCGCGGTGCCGCGAGCGTCCCGGCCCACATGCGCGCGGTCTCGATCGCGGTCAGGTCGGACGGGAAGCCGGCCTCCTGCAGCATGATCCCGATCCGCGGGCGGACCTGGGCCCGCTCGCGGTAGGGGTCCTTGCCGAAGACCTTGGCCGTGCCGGCCGTGGGGCGCGAGAGCCCCTCGACGACCTCGAGGAGCGAGGTCTTGCCCGCGCCGTTGGTCCCGAGGAGCGCGAAGAGCTCTCCGCGGCGGACCTGGAGGTCGACGCCCGCCACCGCCTCGAACCCCTTGGCGCCGCGGGTGCTGCTGGCGTACCTGCGGCGCAGGCCCTGCACGTCGATGACGAGGTCGTCTCTGCGGGCGTCGTGGCCCGAGGCGCCGTGGAAGCTGTCGTTGTCCATGCCTCCAGCCTGGTGCCGGCCGGAGCGATCAGGCAGTGCAGCCCTTCACCCGTTCTGCCGGTTTCCTCATGCTTCGTCGGTGACGTTTGTCATGTCCGACGAGGTGTCCGTCGTGGCTCCCACGGCGGGTCCGGTGCCGTCGGCGGCGGAACCTGCGCCGGGGGCCGCCGGGGCGCTCGTCAGGGCGAAGCCGCCCAGGGTGAGCACCGAGAAGGTGAGGGCTCCCGCGCCCCAGGTGAGTGCCCGACGTCGGGCACCGCGCGGCTCGGCGCGTTCCGCCGGCACGCCGTGGTCCGTGGGTCCGGCAGGCTCGGTGGTCCCCGCGTGCGGCGCGGGGTCGTTCTCGGGGGACGTGGCGGACGGCATGGCTGCTCCTCCTGTCCGGGCGAGCCCTTCGCCCGTGCGCCACACCCTGCCCGTGCGACCTGCGCGCCCGGTGGTACGAGCCTGTGCGGTCCCTGTGACCGCCGGCGGACCGGCGGACGACGACGGGCGCGGCGCGTGCCTCAGCACGCCCCGCGCCCGTGGTCGATCCCTGGCGACCGGCCCTCGTCAGCCGCGGCTGACGTCGGCTCCGAGCGCGTCGAGCTTGTCCTGGAAGTACTCGTACCCGCGGTCGATCAGGCCGATGCCGCGCACGGTCGAGGTGCCCTTGGCCGCGAGCGCCGCGATGAGGTGGCTGAACCCGCCGCGCAGGTCGGGGACCTCGATGTCCGCCGCGGACAACGGCGTGGGGCCCGAGATGACGGCCGAGTGGTGGAAGTTGCGCTGCCCGAACCGGCACGGCAGCCCGCCCAGGCACTCCTTGTAGACCTGGATCGTCGCGCCCATGCCGCGCAGTGCGTCGGTGAAGCCGAAGCGGTTCTCGTAGACCGTCTCGTGCACGATCGACAGGCCCTTGGCCTGCGTGAGCGCCACGACGAGGGGCTGCTGCCAGTCCGTCATGAAGCCCGGGTGCACGGCCGTCTCGAGCACGATCGCGTTGAGGTCGCCGCCCGGGTGGTAGAACCGGATGCCGTCCTCCTGGACCTCGAACTCCCCGCCGACCTTGCGGAACGTGTTGAGGAAGGTCATCATCTCCGGCTGCGACGCACCCTTGACCGTGATGTCGCCGCCCGTGGCGAGGGCCGCCGAGCCCCAGGACGCCGCCTCGATGCGGTCGCCCAGCGCGGTGTGCTGGTAGCCCATGAGCTTGTCGACGCCCTCGATCCGGATCACGCGGTCGGTGTCGACCGAGATGATCGCGCCCATCTTCTGCAGGACGGCGATGAGGTCCATGATCTCCGGCTCGATCGCAGCGCCCGAGAGCTCGGTGATGCCCTCGGCGCGCACCGCGGTGAGCAGGAGCTGCTCGGTGGCCCCGACGCTCGGGTACGGCAGGGCGATCTTGGTGCCCTGGAGGCGGCGCGGGGCGCGGATGTGGATGCCCTGCTCGCGCTTGTCCACCACCGCGCCGAACTGGCGCAGGATGTCCAGGTGGTAGTTGATGGGGCGGTCGCCGATCCGGCACCCGCCCAGGTCGGGGATGAAGGCCTCGCCCAGGCGGTGCAGGAGCGGCCCGCAGAAGAGGATCGGGATGCGGCTCGACCCTGCGTGCGCGTCGATGTCCGCGACGTGCGCCGACTCGACGTCGGTCGGGTCGAGGTGCAGCGTGCCCGCGACCTCGTCCGCGACGACCTCGACACCGTGCAGCTCCAGCAGCCCCGTCACGACCCCGACGTCGCGGATCTGCGGCACGTTGCGCAGCACGCTGGGTCCCTCGCCGAGCAGGGAGGCCACCATCGCCTTGGAGACGAAGTTCTTCGCCCCGCGCACGGTGATGGTCCCGTTGAGCGGTGTGCCACCGTTGACGTACAGCAGATCGTTCATGTGGTCGTCGTCGCCTAGCTCTCTCGATGGTCGTGCGGATGGGTCCTGCGTCCGACTCGGTCCGTGCGTCCCCTGCCGCCGGCGGCCTGGTGGGCCGCTCAGGCGTCGGTGCGCGGACGCCGCTCGCGGCGCCGCGCTCCCTGTCCCCCAACGCGGGGCATCCGAAGATTATTCACCCACCCGGGCCGATCCGACGACGTCGGGGCCCGCGATGGCTCGCTGACCAGCCAGGACGCCGGCCGGACCGGAGCAGCGGCCGCCAGGGGCGCCCGTCACCCAGGTGCCCCCGACGGCGCAGGCTCGCCTCACGCGCGAGGCGCGCTCCGCCGTCGGGCCCCCGTGGCGTGCTACGGGCGGGTCGGCTCGTACTGCTCGACGTAGCGGTCGACCGCTGCGAGGTAGGCCGCCCGGCGGTCCTCGTCGATCCAGGACGCCTCGAACGAGTTCTTCGCGAGCGTCACGACCTCCTCGGACGTGAGGCCGGCCGTGGCGGCGACCGCCGCGTAGTTGTCGGCCACGTACCCGCCGAAGTACGCGGGGTCGTCGGAGTTGATCGTGATCTTCACGCCGTCGCGCAGGAGCTGGGCGACCTCAGCGGCCTTCATGTCGTCGGTCACGAAGCTGTTGGACACGGGGCAGCTCGTCAGGCCGATGCCGCGCGCCTTGACCTCGGCGACGAGCGCCGGGTCCTCGACGATGTTGGTGCCGTGGTCGATGCGGTCGACCTGGATGGTCTCGAGGACCGTGCGGATGTTGTCGATGCTGCCGACCTGGTCGATGTCGCAGTGCATCGTCAGGCGGTAGCCGAGCTCGCGGGCGCGCGCGAACACCGCGGTGAACTTCTCGGGCGGGTTGCCCCGCTCGTCGGAGTCGAGGCCCACGCCCAGGATCAGGTCCTTGAACGGCACCGAGGCCTCGAGGGTCTCGGCCGCGCTCTCGGCCGAGTGGTCGCGCAGGAAGCAGAGGATGAGGTCGGCGTCGACGCCGAAGTCGGCCGCAGCCGCCGCGGCGCGGTGGTAGCCCTTGACGACGGTCTCGAACGGGACGCCGCGCGAGGTGTGGGCCTGCGGGTCGAAGAACATCTCGGCGTGCTGGACGCCGTTCGCCGCAGCGCGCAGGAGGTACGCATGGGCCAGCTCGAAGAAGTCGTCCTCGGTCTGCAGCACGTCCATGGCCGGGTAGTAGACCGCGAGGAAGCTCGTGAGGTCCGTGAACCGGTAGGTCGCCTGGACCTCCTCGACCGTGCTCTGGCCGATGTCGATGCCGTTGCGCTCGGCGAGGCGGAGCTTGAGGTCCGGCTCGAGCGTGCCTTCGAGGTGCAGGTGGAGCTCGGCCTTGGGCAGCCCGGTGACGAAGTCCAGAGTCGGCTGGAGGGGCAGGGGCATGGTTCTCCTTCGTGAGGGGGTCGTCCTCCCATCATGCCCCGGAGCCTCGGGGTGACCGCATCGCGAGACGGGCGCCGCTGCGGGAGCAGGCCGACGGCTCACCCGTGCTCGTCGGGGTCTAC
This sequence comes from uncultured Actinomycetota bacterium, assembly GCA_963782165.1. Lineage (GTDB taxonomy): Bacteria > Actinomycetota > Actinomycetes > Actinomycetales > Cellulomonadaceae > Oerskovia. Next base: position 1,416,494 of record CAWAIO010000006.1, on the reverse strand, counting down.
CTGTCGGCCCTGTCCGTCCTGACGCCCGCCCGGGCGCGCGACGGCGCCGCGCACCCTCGCACGGAGGGCGGGCCCCGCCGTCGGGCGCCCGCTCCGCGAGACCGTTCCGGCTCCCGGGCGCGCACTTCTGCGGCGGCACGACTTCTCCGCCATGCTGAAGGAACGACCCAGGGGAAGAGGCCGATCCGATGACGGACGAGGGACGAGACGTGGCGAACGGCCGCGCAGGAGCGGCGCAGGGTCCGGTGCCGCACGCCGGCCCCACGGCCGACGACGCGGGCCCCTCGCCCGAGGCGGACCGGACCGACTACCGCGCGGTCTTCGCCGCCCTGTCCGCTCCCAAGGTCCTGCTCGCACCCGACCTGACGGTCCTCGACGTCAACGACGCCTACCTCGACATGCTCGGGCACCCCACGACCGCGCTCGTCGGGCGCCCGCTCAACGACGGCTTCGCCTACTCCCCCGCTGACGAGGAACGCGTCGAGCGTGTCGTCGACTCGTTGCGGCGCGTCCTGCAGACCGGCCGGATCGACCTGCTCGAACCGCTGCGCATCGACGTGCCCGGTGCCCTGCCGGACGAGTGGCTCGAACGGCACTGGCTCATGACCAACATCCCCGTCTTCGACGCGAGCGGCCGTGTGGCCGCGCTCGTGCACCGCGCGGAGGACGTGACGGACATCGTGCTGGCCTCGCAGCGGACCTCGGCGGACCAGCAGATCGGGCTCGACGCCGCGGTGGTCGACCACGCCCTGCACCTGGGGTCCTCGCTCGGCCGGTTCCAGGAGAAGCTTCGACCGCGAGCGGCGTGCCGCGCTCGAGCTCCAGGACTCGATCCTCACCCCGCCGGCCCAGCCCGCCGGGCTGCGCATCGACGTCCGCTACCGGCCCGCCTCGCGCGAGATGCTCGTCGGCGGCGACTGGTACGACGCGTTCGAGCTGTCGTGCGGCTGCACGCTCGTGGTCGTCGGGGACGTCGTCGGCCACGACATCTCCGCGGCAGCGACCATGGGCCAGCTCCGCGGCGTGATGCGGGGCGTCGCGTACGAGTCGGGCGACTCTCCCGCAGGGATCCTCGGACGCACCGAGCGTGCGGCCGACGGGCTGGGGATCGACGCGATCGCGACGGTGGCCGCAGCGCTCGTGGGGCTCCCCGGACCCTCCGGAGAGCGGACGCTCACGTGGGTCTCGGCCGGGCACCCGCCACCCGTCATGGTGCGGGCCGACGGCTCGGCCGAGCTCCTCGCACGACCGAGCGACCGGTTGTTCGGCATCGGCACGGAGGCGACCCGGACGAACCACGCCACGCTCGTGCACCCCGGGGATGTGCTGCTCCTCTACACCGACGGCCTGGTCGAACGGCGCGGCACGCGGCTGCGGGACTCCCTGCGGGCCCTGCCCGGCGTCGTCGAGGAGCTCGCAGGGCGCTCGCGGGAGGGCCTCCTCGACGCGTTGCTCGCCCGGCTCGTGCCGCAGACCACCGAGGACGACATCGCGCTCGTGGCGGTCGAGGTGCTGGCGTCCGGGAGCGCGAGGTAGAGGGCTGGTGCCGAGATCGAGCCTGGGGCCCTCTACCTCGACGCGGACCCTCTCCCTCGATGCTCCTCGGCTCGGGGGTACGCGTTGAGCGCCCGTGCGACGTCCAGGCTCTCGCGCACCAGCCCCAGGACCACGGCCAGCTCGTCGAGGTCTCGCGGGCCGTAGACCATGATCTCGGTCGAGTGGTCCGCATACTGGTGCGCTTCGCCCCAGCCCGCGGCGCAGACCTCCTGGGCTCGCTCACGCGGCAGGCACAGGTGCAGGCTCGTGTCGGTCACGCCGTGCAGGTGGACCGGTTCGAGTCGCTGGTCGGGCGCCGCGAGGGACGTCGTGGGGTTCGTGGTGCGCTCGTGGGCGTCGAGGAACAGTGCCCGGGACGACGCCGGGGAGACCGAGCTGTGCCCTTCTCGGACGCCCTCGATCGTGGTCGCCGCGAGCACGAGCTCGCCCCACAGCGGAGCGGGTGCCTGCTGGTCGACCTGCCGGTGAGGCCCCTCGTCGGACGTGGTGGGACGAGGGCCTGGGCGCGGGGTGAGATTCATGGGCGGGACGCTAGCGGGACCGGCACGGCTGCGGCGAGGGAATTGCCCGGCGTGGGCACCCTGACGGCGCCCGACGCCGGAGCGCACCGTCGCGAGGACGGTGCGCTCCGTCGTCGGGCGCCTGGGTGGTGCAAGCCCTGCCCGGCCCCGGCGGGAGGTGGAGCCTCCCACCGGGCCCGGGGCGGGCGCCCGGTTCAGTCGAACAGGGTCGTCTGCAGCGTCGTGTGCAAGATGGTGTGGACGCGGTCGCGCAGAGCGTTCCCGACCCCCACCGGGTCCTGGTCGATCGCGGCCTTCGTGGCCTTGTCCGAGCCCGGCAGCATCGCGAGCATGAGGTCGTTGCCGTGCAGCGCCGCGAGGCCCGGGTCCATCCAGGCGCCGAGGACCGCGTCGGTCGACACGATGCCCTCGAAGCCCCACTCGCCGCGGAGCACCTCCTGCAGGAGCTCCTCGTTGCCACCGGCCCACGTGCCGCCGATGTTGATGAACGAGCTCATGGCGCCGGTCGGGCCCGCCTCCTTGACCGTGATCTCGAAGGGCCGGAGGTACAGCTCGCGCATGGCCTGCTCGTCGACGAAGACGTTCACGCCGGTGCGGGCGTTGACCTCCTGCTCGTTGAGCGCGAAGTGCTTCATGAAGGTCAGCACGCCCTTGCTCTCGGCGCCCGAGATCATCGCGGCCGACATCTTGCCCGACAGGTGCGGGTCCTCCGAGAAGTACTCGAAGTCACGCCCGCCCAGCGCGGTGCGGTGCAGGTTCATGCCGGGGGCGTACCAGCCCTCGATCTCGTAGGCGTTGGCCTCGGTCCCCACGGCCTCACCGAGGGCGTAGGAGAGCTCGTCGTTCCACGTCGAGGCGACGACGATCTGCGTCGGGTACGCGGCGGCCTCGAGCGGGCTGAACAGCGAGTTGAGGCCGGCCGGGCCGTCGAGCAGGTCCATCGCCGGGATCCCCAGGCGCTCGACCTCGTGCGTGCGGTACGCCCCCTTGGCGAAGAGGTTCACCTGCTCGTCGAGCGTGAGCTGGTCGAGGAACTCGTCCCACTGCGGGTCGTCGTAGTCGAGCCCCTTGAGGTCCTCGAGGACCAGGCCGTTGTCGGCGCCGTAGGTCGGGGTCTCGCCCTCGGTGGGCTCGATCGTCGGGTCCATGCGGGCGAGCAGGTCCTCGGAGGCCGTGGCTCCCGCCTCGGGAGCCTGCGGGAACGTGCCCTCCCAGTCGGCGCGGGAGAGATACGTCAGGTCGCCCTCGGCGTACCCGAAGCGGTTGGTCAGCTCGGCTCCCGTGTCCGCGTCGGTGTCGTAGACGACGTCCTCCGCGACCACGTGGTCGAACTGCGCGACCGGGGTGTGCACGTCGGTGCGCGCCGAGACCTGGTAGGTCCCGGCCTCGAGCAGGTACGCGCCGTGGCCCTCGGTGTCCCACGAGGCCATGTCGCGCACGTCGAACGTGACGGTCACGGTCTGCGACTCGCCCGGCGCGAGCATGCCGGTCTTGCCGTAGCCCGCGAGCTCGATCGCGGACTTCTCGATGCCGCCCGGCGTGTACGGAGCGGAGAAGTACGCCTGCACGACGTCCTTGCCCGCGACGTCGCCCGTGTTGGTCACCGTGACGTCGAGGCTGATCGTCTCGCCGTCGACGCGCGGTGCCGTGGCCTCGTGCGCGAACGAGGTGTAGCTCAGGCCGTGGCCGAACGGGAACTGCACGGCCTCGTCGTAACCGGCCTCGTCGCCCGCATACCGGGTCTCGTAATAGCGGTAGCCGACGTAGATGCTCTCTTCGTAGTCCATGTACGAGCGCTTGGTGTTCGCGTAGTCGAAGTCACCGACGTTCTCGATCGCGGGGGCGCTCGTCACGTCGTACGCGTAGGTGTCGGTGAGGCGACCCGACGGGTTCACGTCCCCCGTCAGCACCTTGGCGAGCGAGACGGCCCCGCGGGGACCCGGCGTGCCGATCCATACCGCGGACTTGATCTGCGGGTACGCGTCGAGGAACCCGAGCTCGAGCTGGTTGCCCGAGTTCACGACCACGACCACGTTGTCGAACGCGCCCGTGACCCGGTCGAACAGCGCGCGCTGCTCGTCGGTCAGACGCAGCTGCTCGGGGCTCATGTCCTGCCCCTCGACACCGTCGTTGCCGACGACCACGAGAGCCGTGTCGGAGAACTCCGCCGCCTGCGCCATGACGTCGTCCGTCAGATAGTCGGGGGCGGGCTCGCCCTCGTCGCCGCTGCCCAGCATGGCGCCGGCGATCTGGACCAGGCCGTTGGCGCCACCGGTCTCGGTCGTGGCACCCGCCTCCTCCATGGTCGCCTTGAGGTCGGGGTTGACCGCGACCCCCTGGTCCGCGAGCGCGTCGTAGAACTGCACGGACTGCGACTGGTTGCTGCCGCCGGACCCGCCGCCCCCGAGGATCAGGTTGAACGACGCGAAGCTGAACACGTTGAGGTTCTCGTCCGCGAGCGGGAGGAGGTTCTCCTCGTTCTTCAGCAGGACGATGCCCTCGTCGGAGATGTCCTCCGACACCCGGGCGGCGTTCTCGCGCGCGGCGACGCCCGCCGGGGACGCGGAGTCGTACTCGATCGACATGAGGAACCCGATCGAGCTCGCGAACGGCGCGACCAGGGCGCCGATCCCGACCACGGCCACGGCCGTGACTCCCCAGCCGACAGCGCGGCGGGGACGGTGCTCGACCTTGCGGTTGATGCGCGCCCGGCGCCTGTCCTCACGACGCTCGGCCCGGGTCATCCCGGCGCGCGCCTCAGCGCGCTGCGCCTTGGCGGCCTTCCTCGCCTCGCGGGCCACGACCTTGTCGGCGGCCTTCGCCGCCCTGCGGTCCTCGGGCGTCATGGCCTTCAGCTCGGCCCGTCGGGTCCGCCGGGCCGCGCGCAGCTCCTGTGCGCGCGCGACGGCGTCCCGCTTGATCTCTGTGCGTGTCGCCATGTCCTTCTCAGTTCTTCTTCGGGGCCCGCGCGGCCTTCGCGTGGGCACGCCATGCCGGGAGCAGGCGCCGCATGCCGCGCCAGAACCGGCCGTTGACCATCACGAGCAAGGCGTCGAGCATCGCGTCGTCGACCTTGCCCGCGCTCATCCTCGACACCGACCGGAACGGCAGGTCGAGGGCGAAACGGGTGTTGTTCGCCGCATGGGGTCGACCCAGCAGCATGAGCAGTCGCCCGGCCGTGTCGATGAGCCCGACCAGCAGTCCCCCGGCGCCACCGCGACCGCGCGCCTGCGCGATGATGTCGGCGCGCGTGAGCGGGACGCCCACGGGCCAGTCCGCGGCCGGGGGCGTGCGCCCCAGGAGAGCGGCGAACTCGTCGGCGGGGACCCGGTCCACCTGGCCGCTGACGTAGTGCGGGAGGGCGTCGGTGTCGATGCCCCAGGGCTCGCCGTCGATCTCGACCGGCGCGCTCAGGCGCAGGTCGCGCGACGAGGCGCCGACCTGGACGGTGTAGGCGCCCGGGACGGTGCGCCACTGCCGGGTCGCCGTGTCGTAGGCGGCGAACGCGTGCTCGGCGAGGTCGACCGTCACGGTCGCGCTCTCCCCCGGCTCCAGGGTGACCTGCGCGAAGCCCGCGAGCTCGCGGGGCGCGCGGAACGCGCCCTCGGCGGCGTCCGGTGCCTCGACGTAGACCTGCACGGTCTCGGTCCCGGCCCGGTCGCCCGTGTTGGTGACCGTGACGGTGACCTGCTCCCGGCCCGCCCTCAGGTCGCTGTACGCGAACGTCGTGTAGCTCAGCCCGTGCCCGAACGGGTAGCGGACCGGCAGGCCCACCTTGTCGGCGTAGCGGTACCCGATGTAGATGCCCTCGCGGTGCTCGGACGTCGCCTCCGTGCGCCCGAACGTCGCCGACGACGGCACGTCCGCGTACCGCAGCGGGTACGTCTCGGCGAGGCGCCCCGACGGGTTCGCCCGGCCCGTCAGCACGTCCGCGACCGCCTGGCCGCCGCCCTGACCCGCGAGATAGCCGTGCACGATCGCGTCGACGTGCTCGGCGAACGGCAGCTCGACCGGTGCGCCACCCGCCAGCACGACCACGACCGGAACCCCGAGCGACGTCAGCTCGCGCGTCAGGGCGAGCTGGTTGCGCGCGAGGCGCAGGTGCGTGCGGTCCACGCCCTCGGCCTCGGCCGACTCGTCGAGCCCCAGGAACAGGAGCACGACGTCGGCGCGCTCGGCGAGCTCGACCGCCTGGCGACGGCGGCGCGCCGACCACGCGGAGTCCCAGGCGCCCCGCCCGCCATCGCGGCGTGCATAGCCGGGCTCGTAGCCGACGACGTCCAGGTCGCTGCGGCGCAGCGCGTCGAGCGCGACGTCCACCCGGGTCGGGTTCACGAGCGAGCTGCCCGCGCCCTGGTACCGGGGGCTCGCCGCGAAGTCGCCGATGACGGCGACCCGACCCGAGTGCTGACCCAGCGGCAGCGTCCCGCGCGCGTTGCGCAGCAGGACGACCGAGCGCCGTGCCGCCTCGACCGCGAGCTCGTGGTGCGCGTCGTGGTCGACCGGTGCGGCGTCGTCGGGCCCGCTGGCGCTGCCGAGGCGAGTGGTGCTGCTGGGGTGAGCGGCGGCGTCGGGCCGGCTCGGTCCCTGCGCGCGGGCGCGCTCGGTGCGGGCGATGAGGGCGAGGAGCTCGTCGACGCGGGCGTCGAGGACCGCCTCGTCGAGGCGCCCCTCCTGGACCGCGCGCACGACCTCGGCGTCGGTCACCCCGTCGGTCGACGGCATCTCGAGGGCGTTGCCCGCGACCAGGCCTGCGACGCGGTCGTTGTTGCCGCCCCAGTCCGTGACGACCAGGCCGTCGAAGCCCCAGCGCTCGCGCAGGATCTCGGTGAGCAGCTCGCGGTGCTCGTTCGCGTAGGTCCCGTTGACCTTGTTGTACGAGCTCATGACGGTCCACGGCTCGCCCTCGGTGACCGCGATGCGGAACGCCTCGAGGTACGTCTCGTGCAGCGCGCGCTCGTCGACGACCTCGTCCATGGACATGCGGTGCGTCTCCTGGCTGTTCACCGCGAAGTGCTTGGCGCTCGCGGCCACCCCCTGGGACTGGATGCCGCGGATCTGAGCCGCGGCGAGCTTGCCGGCGAGCAGCGGGTCCTCGGAGAAGTACTCGAAGTTGCGGCCAGCGAGCGGGTTGCGCTTGATGTTGAGGCCGGGGCCGAGCAGGACGCTGACGCCCTCGGCGGCGGCCTCGGCACCGAGCGCCTCGCCCACGCGCTCGACGAGGGTCGGGTCCCAGGAGTTGGCGAGGGTGGCCGCGGTCGGGAAGCACGTCGCGGGCAGGCTGGCGTTGAGGCCGAGGTGGTCGGCCGCGCCGCCCTGCTTGCGCAGCCCGTGCGGGCCGTCGGTCAGCATGATCGAGGGAACGCCGAGCCGGTCGACCGGCTTGGTGTTCCAGAAGTTCGCCCCAGAGGTGAGCGAGGCCTTCTCGATGAGGGTCATCTCGCCACGGGCACGTCGTCGGGCATCAGGAGTGAGCACAGCGGTAGGCTAACCCAAAGTCCACCACTTGGTGGAATTCTTGGAGACGGTAGCCTCTGACCTCGGAGGGGATTCACCGTGACCACGCAGAACACAGCCACGCCCGGGCGGCCCACGGGGTACGCCACCGGGCGCGCGACCAAGCAGCAGATCGTCGCCCGCGCCGCCGAGGCCTTCGCGCAGAAGGGGTTCTACGGAGCCTCCCTGCGAGGGATCGCGCGCGAGGCAGGGATCGACCACTCGACCCTCCTGCACCACTTCGGCACCAAGACCGCGCTGCTCCTGGCCGTCATCGAGTGGCACGACGCGCAGCACGCACCCCCCTCGATGCCCACCGACTTCACGCCCGAGGACCTGGTCGACGGGTTCGTCCACGTCGCCGAACGCAACCGCGAGGCCCCCGGGCTGGTGCAGCTCCTCTCGACCCTCTCGGCCGAGGCCGGCACCGAAGGGCACCCCGCGCGGACGGTGCTGCAGCAGCGGCACCAGGTGCTGGTCGCGATCATTGGAGGGACGATCCGGTCGCAGCGTGAACGCGGCGTGCTCGACGAGGCCGCAGACTCCCCCGAGGAACGCGCGGCGCTCTTCATCGCCACCTGGGAAGGGCTCCAGGTCTACGACGCGCTGCACCCGGGGACGGTCGACGTCCCCGCGATGGTCGGGGAGATGCTGCGGCGGGAGTTCGGGATCGGGTAGGGCCGCGTGGGCCCCGCAGGCGCGACGTCCCTGCGGTGCCCGACGACGGAGCGCGCCGTCGCGCGGAAGGTGAGCTGCGACGTCGGGTCGGCGGGTGGCCGCAGGGCTCCAGCAGCATTGTGTATGGACAGGTGCAATTTCACCCGATCGGCGCTGATTTACCACCGGATGCTGTGGAACGATCCCACCACGCCTGGTTCGATTCACGCCCACGTCGCCGACGGTACGCGCCTCACGGTCGCGGTCGTCTCGGACCAGGGCGCAACACTCACCCTTTCCGGCGACATCACCGACCTCGACCCCACGATCGAGAGCGGTGGGGTCCTGCAGACCAATCCGGCTCTCCTCAGCAACATGTGGGCGTACGCCAAGGCATGGTACGTGGCCCGGACGACGTCGTACTCGGAAGTGCTCGCTGCATCCGACCGGGAGAGCGAGAAGGCTGCGCTCAAGCAGGCCGAGGAGAACAAGAAGAGCGCCCAGAAGCGCGCCGACGGCTATGCGAAGGTCGCCCAGTGGATCGCCGACGTCGCAGACGACGTCTCTCCCTATGAACCGAAGCAGGGCTGGTGCTCGTCGTGCTTCGCCAAGTCCGAGCATCGCAAGTCCAATCGGCCCGCCGGCCAGCTGCCCGTCTACGTGTGCCAGGCGTGCGGGTCACCGACCCTTCCGTGCGTGGCTCCCGGTTGCGAGAACATGGCGGTCCGAGACCGCGGCGCCCTCCGCGTCCCCCAGTACTGTGCCGAGCACCGACATGACATCCCTGGTTTCGAGAAGGCCCAAGGAACGTTCGGCGAGCTGCACGACTACGAAGACTTCCTCAAGTACGAGAAGCCCGACCTGAACAAGGCGTCCAAGATCGCTGCGGTCGGAATCGTCGGCCTTGCTGCCGGCGCACCGCTCGCCCTTCTCGCCGCACCGGCGATCGGCGGGGCGATCGGTTCGCTCGGGATGTTCGGCGGGCTCTCCGGTGCGGCCGCGACGTCTCGCACGGCCTCGCCGTCCTCGGTGGCGGCAGCCTCGCCGCCGGCGGGCTCGGCATGGCAGGAGGCACCGCCGTCGTCACCGCCGTCGGCGCTGCCGTCGGAGGCACCCTCGGCGCGTCCGTGTCGAACGCCTACGTCCGCGAGGACAAGTCGTTCCGGATCGAGCTCCTACGCCCTGGCCACGGTGGCGTGCCCGTTCTCGTGGCCAACGGCTTCCTCACCGAGGGCGACCAGGAGAAGTGGGGTGGGTGGAAGTCGATCGTTGACGGACGCTACCCCGACTCCCCCGTGTACCGCGTGCGCTGGGGCGCCAAGGAGCTCAAGGACTTCGGGGTGATGGGCGCGGGCCTGATCGGGAAGGCCGGGAGCACCACAGCGGTCAAGGGGGCCGCCGCCAGTGCCCACAAAGCCGGGGCGAAGTTCCTGGCCGGACCATCGCACCAGCGCTCCTTGCGACCGACCTCGCCAAGAATCCCTGGCACGTCGCGAAGAGCCGCGCCGACAAGACCGGCGTCATCGTCGGCGACCTCCTCGCCCGGACCGAGGCAGAGTCCTATGTGCTCATCGGGCACAGCCTCGGCGCTCGAGTGATGGCTGTCGCGGCCGAGGCGCTGGGCACCAAGCCCGGCGGTCCGCGCATCCGGTCCGTCCACCTGCTCGGTGCAGCCATCGGTGCCAAGAGCGACTGGCGTGACCTGACGGGCGCGGTCGACGAGGCAGTGTACGGGTACCACTCGACTCGTGACAACGTCCTGAACGTGGTCTACAGGGTCGCGCAGGGGGGACAGGTCGCCGCCGGTCTCATGGGCTTCACCCCCGCCTCGGACAAGCTCGTCAACGTCGACGTCTCCGAGCACGTGAAGTCGCACTTCGAGTATCTGGGGCACGTACAGCTCAAGTGACAGGTGGGGGCGCGGTGGATCCTCGGACGTCACTGCACCACTACTCTGGGCCGATGCGTTCCCCCCTCCACGTCCGCCCTGCCCACCCCGACGACGCGGGCGCGATGGCCGAGGTCCACGTCGAGTCCTGGCGACAGACCTACCGAGGCCTGATGCGTGACGAGGTGCTCGACGACCCGCGACTGCTGCCGGCGCGCGGACGATTCTGGCAGGCTGTGCTCACCGACGAGCGCTACGAGCCGTTCCGGGCTGCTGTCGCCGCGTCTGACGACGCGGTCGTCGGCATCGCGCTCGCTGGACCGGCCACCGAAGCCGGCGTCGCGTGGGACACCCAGCTCTATGTCCTCTACCTGCTGGACGCATTCCATGGCAGCGGCGCAGGACGTGGACTGATGGAGGCCGTCCTCCCGTCGGGGGCTTCCGCTGGGCTCTGGGTCGCCAACCCCAATCCGCGAGCCCAGGCGTTCTACGCGAAGCAGGGCTTCGAGCCCGACGGCGTGACGAAGGTGGACGACGGCTTGCACGAGGTGCGGTTGGTTCGGGCGGCGCACCACGTGATGCCTCCCTCCAGGACTGTCTGATACCGCCCAGCCCGGCGGCGCGCAACAGTCGTTCGACCGTGCACCGCGCGCCCCGGTGCCCCTGGCGGTGCAGCTCGGCGTGGACCTTGCGGGCTCCGTAGACCCCGAAGTTCGAAGCGTGCAGCTTCTCGATCACCGCGGTTGTGGCCGCGTCGGTGACCGACCGGTGCGAGGGCGGGCGGGACGTGGCCGCGTAGTACGTGCTCGGAGCGACCTGCAGCACCTCGCAGATCGGCTCGACCCCCAAGCTCGCGCTCCTCGACGACCTCGTGCCGGTGGTCATCGATGTAGACCTCACCTCGGCATCGACGGCGCTCGCCCCCATCGACCGCGTCAGTACGGCTAGGGCAGCAGCTTCAGATACTGCGGTCGCGCCTTCATGGCATGAATGACGAGTTCCTCACCCGAGTCGAACGCCAAGATCACGAGCTCTAGAACCCTGCCGGCATCGTCGAACCCGAGCAGGAGCCAGCGCCGTGGGTCGTCCTCGTCGTCGAGCGGGGCGCGGAAGACCGGATCCGCGGCCGCGCACACGACTTCGCTCTCGGTCAGGCGGTCGCGTCGGAAGTGTTTCCGAGCAGAAGCGTGCAGCTTCACGCCACATGCGTCCAGGCGCGGACCGCAGCGCGGATCGCCTCGGAGCGGTTCGCCAGCCCCTCGGCCCGGGCGCGTTCGGCGAGCGCCTTGAGCGTCCGGGCGTCCAGTCGCACCGGCACCACGATGCCCGGGCCGTCTCCCGCCGTGGGGCGTCCGCGACGCCGCAGCGCGCCGACGTCGTAGCCCGCCTCGGCCTCGTCGGCCCATGCCTGGATCTGGTCGTCGTCGACAACCTCGCCCCGCACCTTCTTCTGACTCATGCTCATTATCGTATACGGAAGCCTCCAGAGAGGCCAGAGGCCCGGACCCGCGAGAGTTCGCAGGTCCGGGCCTCCGCCACAGCACATCCGCTGGCGACCGGTCGTCCGACCGGCCAGACCAACCAGGTCAGAAGTTGATCATGTGCCCCGCGAGCCCGTGAATCGCCTCCTGCACGGCCTCCGACAGCGTCGGGTGCGTGTGCACGTTGCGCGCCAGCTCGGACGCCGTGAGGTCCCACTTCTGCGCGAGCGTGAGCTCGGGCAGCAGCTCGGACACGTCGGGGCCGATCAGGTGGCCGCCGAGGAGCTCGCCGTAGCTGGCGTCGGCGACGAGCTTGACGAAGCCCGTGGGCTCGCCCAGGCCGTGCGCCTTGCCGTTCGCCGTGAAGGGGAACTTGGAGACCTTGACGTCGTAGCCCTCGTCGCGGGCCTGCTGCTCGGTGAGGCCGAAGCTGGCGATCTGCGGCGGGCAGAACGTCGCGCGCGGCATCATGCGGTAGTCGCCGAGCGTCATGGTCTCGGCGCCGCCGATGGTCTCGGACGCGACGACTCCCTGCGCCTCGGCGACGTGCGCGAGCATGAGCTTCGCGGTGACGTCACCGATCGCGTAGATGTGCGGCACGTTGGTGCGCATGTCGTCGTCGATCGCGATCGCGCCGCGGTCGGTGAGCGCGACGCCCGTGTTCTCGAGGCCGAAGCCCTCGACGTTGGGCGCGAAGCCGACGGCCATGAGGACCTTGTCGACCTCGATCGAGCCGGGCTTGTCGTCCTTGACGCCCTTGTAGGAGACGGTCACCGACGACCCGCCATCGACGACCGTCTGCACCGCGGTCGACGTCAGGATGTTGACGCCGAGCTTCTTGTACTGCTTGGCGATCTCCTTGGAGACCTCGATGTCCTCGTTCGGGCAGCGCGCGGTCGAGGAACTCGATGATCGTCACGTCGACGCCGTAGTTCTTCAGCACGTACGCGAACTCCATGCCGATCGCGCCGGCGCCGACGATCGCGATCGAGCGCGGCAGGTCGCGCGTCAGGATCTGCTTCTCGTAGGTGACGACGTTCTCGCTCAGCTCGACGCCCGGCAGCAGGCGAACCTTCGAGCCCGTCGCGATGATCACGTTCGCGAACGTCACGGTCTCGGTCTGGCCCGAGGACAGCGCGACGTCGATCGTGTTCGCGTCGCGGAACGTGCCGCGCCCGTCGTACTCGGTGATCTTGTTCTTCTTCATGAGGAAGTGCACGCCCTTGACGCGGCCGTCGGCGACGTCGCGGCTGCGGTCGAACGCCTTGCCGAAGTCGAACGACACGTCACCCGGTCATGCCGAAGAAGTCGGCCTGGTGCGTGAACAGGTGGGCGAGCTCCGCGTTGCGCAGGAGCGCCTTGGAGGGGATGCACCCGACGTTGAGGCACACACCGCCCCAGTACTTCTCCTCGATGATCGCGACGGACTGGCCGAGCTGGGCCGCGCGGATGGCGGCGACGTAGCCGCCGGGGCCCGCGCCGAGGACGACGACGTCGTAGTGGTTAGCCATGGGGCCCAGCCTAGGACGTCTGCCCGACGGCGGTGCGACCGATCGCGTCACACGTCACCGGGGCGCGAGGCCGAGTCACCCTCGACGACCCGCCGGGCTCTCGGGTGGACGCCCCGCGACGGGCGTCCGTCCGAGGGAATACGATGCGCTACAGCCGCGTCGGATCCCGACCTCAGGGCTCGTGGGCGGCGACACGGGCCTTGTGGAGACCTCATGGCCTTCGGACTCGCAGCACTGCTGGACGACATCGCGGCATTCGCCAAGCTGGCGGCCGCCTCCGTCGACGACATCGGTGCCGCCGCGGGGCGCGCGAGCATCAAGGCGACCGGCGTCGTGATCGACGACACCGCGGTCACGCCCCGGTACGTCGAGGGGCTGGCCGCGAAGCGCGAGCTACCGGTCGTCAAGCGTATCGCCATGGGCTCGCTGCGCAACAAGCTCCTGTTCATCCTCCCGGCGGCGCTGCTGCTCAGCCAGTTCCTGCCGTGGCTCCTGACTCCGCTGCTCATGGTGGGAGGGACCTACCTCGCCTTCGAGGGCGCGGAGAAGCTCTGGGAGATGGTCTCGGGCAAGCACGGCGAGGCGATCGACGACGCGGCGGCGAAGAAGGCCGTCGACGAGGACCGGGTCGTGTCGAGCGCGGTGCGCACCGACTTCATCCTCAGCGCCGAGATCATGGTCATCGCGCTCAACGAGGTCGCGGACGAGGCGTTCTGGTCGCGCGCGATCATCCTCGTGGTCGTCGCGCTGCTCATCACGGTCCTCGTCTACGGGATCGTCGGCCTGATCGTGAAGATGGACGACATCGGCCTGCACCTCGCCCGGCAGCGCACCGGGTGGGTCCAGTCGTTCGGCCGCGGCCTCGTGACCGCGATGCCGCGCGTCATGGCGGTCATCTCGACCGTCGGCGTCGTCGCGATGCTGTGGGTCGGTGGACACATCCTGCTGCAGGGCACGTACGACCTGGGCTGGCACGGCCCGTACGACCTGCTGCACTTCCTGGAGTCGGGCGTGCACGGGATCCCGGTCGTCGGCGGCGTGCTCACGTGGCTCGTCGACACCCTGGGCTCGGCGATCGTCGGCACCATCGTGGGTGCGGTCGTCGTCACGGTCGTGCACTTCATCCCCCGCAAGAAGGCGCACCACTGAGTCTCTGACGCCCTGCGAAGGCCTGTTCGCCCGCGACCTCGCGGACGGGCAGGCCTTCGTCGTCCGCCCGCGACGCGTGTGGGTGGCCAGTCCTACCGTGGGAGGACAGCCAACGAGTCGCAGGAGGACGTCATGGGCTTGAAGTTCGGGTTCGTCGGGAGCTTCGGCTCCGCATCAGAGCTGGTCGCCATGGCCCGCGAGGCCGAGGACCACGGCTGGGACGGCTACTTCACGTGGGACGGCATCAGCCTGCCAGGCATGGAGGGCTACGACCCGTGGGGCATCCTCGCCGCGGCGGCCGTCCAGACCGAGCGCGTGACGCTGGGTGCGCTCGTGTTCGCGCTGCCGCGCCGGCGCCCGTGGGAGCTCGCGCGCCAGGCGTTGACGGTCGACCACCTCTCGGGCGGGCGGCTCGTGCTGCCCGCGGGCGTCGGGGTGCTCGACGATGCGGGCTTCAGCGCCGTCCCCGGCCAGCTCACGTCGCTGCGCGAGCGCGCCGAGCTGCTCGACGACGTGCTGGCCTTCCTCGAGCGTTCCTGGTCGGGCGAGCCGTTCTCGTTCGACGGGAAACACATCTCGACGGGCGAGATGACGATCTCACCGCAGCCCGTCAACGGGCGCATCCCCGTGTGGCCCGTGGGTGTGTTCCCGAGCGAGAAGTCGATGAGCCGCGCGGTCCGTTGGGACGGCGTGACGGTCCAGCTCCGGGGCGACCGGGGCATGGACTCCCTCACCCCCGCCGAGACGCGCGAGGTCGCGACCTGGGTCGCCGAGCACCGCGACCCGTCGGCCGGTCCGTTCGAGCTCGTGGTCCAGCGGGACTTCGTGACCGACCTCGACGCCGCAGCGCAGGACGCGCGGGCGCTCGAGGCGGCGGGCGCGACGTGGTGGATCGAGGCCGGCTGGGACCCGTCCAAGGTCACCGCCGAGTCGCAGCTCGCGCGGATCCGCCAGGGGCCGCCGCGCCCGTAGGTGTCACCCTCGGCGGGCGTGTCCGTCGCCCTCGGCGACAGTCCCCGTCACCGTCGCGGTACGGCCTGTCCGTCCCCCGTGCCCGCACACGCCGACGGCGCCGCTCCCCACCCAGGGGAGCGGCGCCGTCGGGCCGTGCGAACCGCGTGCGACCGTCAGGTCATGCGGACGGGCGGGCCGCCTCGATGTCGACCGTCGGCAGGTGCTTCGCCGGCAGCGTCTTGGGGCGCCACGACGCGCGCGTCTGCTCGAACGCCGTGATGTCGGCCTCGTGCTGGAGGGTCAGACCGATGTCGTCGAGCCCCTCCATGAGGCGCCAGCGCGTGTAGTCGTCGATCTGGAAACGGACCACGACGTCGTCGGCCGTCGCCGTGCGCTCGACCAGGTCGACCGTGACCTCGGTGCCGGGCTTGGTCTCGAGGACCTTCCACAGCAGCTCGATGTCCTCCTGCGCGACGATGCCCGCGACGAGGCCCTGCTTGCCCGAGTTGCCGCGGAAGATGTCCGCGAAACGCGAGGCCAGGACGACCTTGAAGCCGTAGTCCTTGAGGGCCCACACGGCGTGCTCGCGCGACGAGCCGGTGCCGAAGTCGGGGCCCGCGACCAGCACGGAGCCGGACGAGTACGCGGGCTGGTTCAGGATGAACGCGGGGTCCCCGCGCCACGCCGCGAACAGCGCGTCCTCGAACCCCGTGCGCGTCACGCGCTTGAGGTAGACGGCGGGGATGATCTGGTCCGTGTCGACGTTGCTGCGGCGCAGCGGGACACCGACACCGGTGTGGGTGGTGAACTTCTCCATGATGCTTCTGCTTCCTCGATGAGTCGGTCGTCAGGTGGCCTGCCGGGATGGCGCCCCGCGTGGGGCGCCGGGACCCGGTGTCAGACCTGCAGCGGGACGCGCGGGTCGAGCGGCGCGAGCGGCGTGCCGTCGAACGACGTGATGTCGACGTCGGCCGGCAGGTCCAGGTCGGCCAGCGAGGACAACGTCCCGCGGATGGCCGTCGCGGCCGCGACGAGCGGCGAGACCAGGTGGGTGCGTCCACCCTTGCCCTGGCGACCCTCGAAGTTGCGGTTGGACGTGGAGGCCGAACGCTCCCCCGGAGCGAGCTGGTCCGGGTTCATGCCCAGGCACATCGAACAGCCGGCGTTGCGCCACTCGGCACCGAAGTCGAGGAAGATCTGGTCGAGCCCCTCGGCCTCGGCCTGGAGGCGCACGCGCGCCGACGCGGGCACGACGAGCACGCGCAGCGAGTCGGCCTTCTTCTTGCCCTGGACGACCTTGGCGACCGAGCGCAGGTCCTCGATGCGGCCGTTGGTGCACGAGCCGATGAAGACCGTGTCGATCGCGATGTCGCGCAGCGGAGCACCCGGGGTCAGGCCCATGTACTCGATCGCGCGCTCGGCGGCGACGCGCTCGTTCTCGTCGGCGATCTCCGCCGGGACCGGGACGTTCGCGGACAGGGGCAGGCCCTGGCCGGGGTTGGTGCCCCAGGTGATGAACGGCTCGAGGTCGGCCGCCTCGAGGACGACCTCCTCGTCGAACGTGGCGTCGTCGTCGGTACTTGAGCGTCTTCCAGTACTCGACCGCGGCGTCCCAGTCGGCGCCCTCGGGCGCGTGCGGACGGCCCTTGAGGTACTCGAACGTGGTCTCGTCAGGAGCGATCATGCCGGCGCGCGCGCCCGCCTCGATCGACATGTTGCAGACCGTCATGCGGGCTTCCATGGTCAGCTTGCGGATGGCCTCGCCGCGGTACTCCAGGACGTAGCCCTGGCCGCCGCCCGTGCCGATCTTCGCGATGATCGCGAGGATGATGTCCTTGGACGTCGCGCCCGGGGGCAGCTCGCCGTTGACCGTGATCGCCATGGTCTTGAAGGGCGCGAGCGGCAGGGTCTGGGTCGCGAGCACGTGCTCGACCTCCGAGGTCCCGATGCCGAACGCGAGGGCCCCGAACGCGCCGTGGGTCGAGGTGTGCGAGTCGCCGCACACGACCGTCAGGCCCGGCATGGTGAGCCCGAGCTGGGGGCCGACCTGGTGCACGATGCCCTGGTCCGCGTCACCCAGGGAGTGGATGCGCACGCCGAACTCCTTGGCGTTGTTGCGCAGCGTGTCGATCTGGGTGCGGCTCGTGAGGTCCGCGATCGGCAGGTCGATGTCGAGCGTGGGGGTGTTGTGGTCCTCGGTCGCGATCGTCAGGTCGGTGCGGCGCACCTGCCGGCCGGCGAGACGCAGGCCCTCGAAGGCCTGCGGACTGGTGACCTCGTGGATGAGGTGCAGATCGATGTAGAGGAGGTCGGGCGACCCGTCGGTGCCACGTCGCACCAGGTGCGCGTCCCAGACCTTCTCCGCCAGCGTGCCGGCCATGTTGGTTTCTCCTACCTGTGTCCTGCGGTGGTCGCTCACGCGGGGGCCGTGGGCGACGATCGGGGGGTACAACTCGGTCGTGGTCCGGGTGATCTTCCCGGTCCTTCGGCGACACCGACACCCGCAAACTTGCATCTCACTGTGCGAGACGTCAATATCGACCTATGGACAATTCTAGCGGAGTCGGCGTGCTGGACAAGGCGGCGTCCGTTCTGGGCGCTCTGGAGTCCGGACCAGCCACTTTGGCCCAGCTCGTCACCGCCACCGGACTCGCGCGTCCGACGGCTCATCGCCTCGCTGTCGCGCTCGAGCACCACCGCATGGTGGCTCGCGACATGCAGGGCCGTTTCGTCCTCGGACCGCGCCTGAACGAGCTCGCGACCGCAGCAGGCGAGGACCGCCTGCTCGCCGCCGCGAACCCGGTTCTCACGGCGCTGCGCGACCACACGGGCGAGAGCGCCCAGCTCTACCGCCGCCAGGGCGACCATCGCATCTGCGTCGCCGCGGCAGAACGACCGGTCGGACTCCGTGACTCTATCCCCGTGGGGGCGACCCTCACGATGGGTGCGGGCTCGGCCGCCCAGGTCCTGCTCGCCTGGGAGGAGCCGGACCGCCTGCACCGCGGCCTGCGTGAGGCCGTCTTCACGGCCACGATCCTCTCGGGGGTCCGACGGCGCGGCTGGGCACAGTCCGTCTCGGAGCGCGAGCTCGGGGTCGCCTCGGTGTCGGCGCCCGTACGCGGACCGTCGGGGCGGATCGTCGCCGCGGTCTCGATCTCGGGACCGGTCGAGCGCCTGACGCGCCAGCCGGGCCGCCTGCACTCGGGCTCCGTCGTCGCCGCGGCCAACCGCCTGACCGAGGTCCTGCGCCGCGCCGGCGAGTGACCGTCCACCGACCCTGACCGAGGGGCGGGCGCCGCGAGGCGCCCGCCCCTCGGCGTTCCTGACTGGCGTTCCTGCCGGTCCTCGCCGCACCCCTCAGCGCCCACCTCGGGGCGGGCCCGTGCGTAGACTCGGGCGATGACTCTCCTTGCTGCCGAGCACGCGCTCCAGGCTGCCCAACGTGCCGGCGACGTCGACGCGCTCGACGCGCTGCTGCATCCTCGGTGCGTCGGCGCCGGCCCGGACGGGTCCGTCTTCTCCAAGGAGGACGACCTGGAGAGCTACCGCTCGGGGTTCCTGCAGATCACCCGCCTGGAGGAGGAGTCGCTCGACGTCCAGGAGGACGTCCTGAGCGGCGTGACCAGGCTGGTCGCCGCGGTCGAGGCGATCCAGGGCGGGACCGTGGTCTCCGCACGGTTGGTCTACACGCGCCTCTGGGTGCGGGCGGACGAGGGGTGGCGGGTTCTGGCCGCCACGCTCGCACCGGCCGCCGAGCCTGCCTGACCGGACGCGTCGTCGCGCTCGGCGCCCTCTGCGCGACCTTGCCCGGCGCTCCGCGCCCGCGAGCACCCGGTCCGGCGCTCCGCGCCCTCCGCACCCCCTCGTCCGGCGCTCCACGCCCTCGAGCACCCGGTCCGGCGCTCCGCGCCCTCTGTGCGACCTTGTCCTGACACGGGACCCACGACCGATTCGGGCGAAACGCTAGACTCGTCGTCGGCGCGCCTCCGACGGCGCCCGGTCTGCTCTGGTCACCATGTCGAGCAGAGCACCACCGCCCCGATCGACGACCACGTGAGGACCACACGATGCCCGGCAAGGCCAAGACCATCCTGATGTGGGTCGTCATCGTCTTCCTGCTCTACGCGGTCATCAAGAGCCCCGACCGCGCGGCAGACATCGTCCAGGCGATCTGGGACGTCATCATGGGCGCGTTCGCGAGCTTCGGACAGTTCGTCCAGTCCCTCATCGAGTAGTCGACGGCATGGCGCGCGAGCAGCTGGAGGTGGAGGGCGCCGGTCGCCCTCCTCGCCTGAGCGCGCGCCACCTACGCCGCTACATTCTTCCCGGCGAGCGGGTCGTCCTTGCCACACGAGCCCACTGGGGCAAGCTTGCCGAACCTGTCGCCACGACTGCCGCCGCGTTCCTCGTCGTCGCCTGGCTCGTGAGTGCCTCGGGGCCCACCGTGGGCGACGGCGCCCTCATGCTCTGGTGGGTCTGGCTCGCGGTCGCGCTACGCCTGCTGTGGAAGGTCCTGGACTGGCGCAACGAGTGGTTCGTCGCGACCGACAAGCGCATGCTGCTGATGTTCGGGCTCGTGACGCACAAGGTCGCGATGATGCCGCTCGGCAAGGTCACCGACATGAGCTACAGCCGCTCGATCGTGGGTCGCGTGCTCGGGTACGGGCAGTTCATCCTCGAGTCCGCGGGGCAGGACCAGGCGATGAGCCGCATCAACTGGGTCGCCAAGCCCGACGCGACGTACCGCAAGCTGTGCGACACGATCTTCATCCCGGGCGGTCGAGGCGGACCGGGCGCCGCGAACGGTCAGAACGGCCCGGGCAGTGCCGGCGGACCTGGCGGCCAGCAGCAGCCCGGTCCCCCGACGTCGGGCCCCGCAACCCCGGCTCCCCCGCCACCGCCACCTCCTCCGCCCGCCTCGGCGCACCTCGCGTGGGCGCCGACGAGCGTCGGGCCGGAACGGGACCCGGCGGCGGCCGCGACGCAGCCCGTCGCCGTGCGGTCGATGCAGAAGGACGGCCAGGGGCACCTCTTCGTGGCGCCCCGCGGGAGCGCGCCACGCCTCGCCGGGACCGACCGGCCGGTCATGGCACCACCCCTCCCCCCGCCCCCACCGGCGGGGCGTCTCGACGGCACGGACGGCGAGACTGACGGCCCGGCCTGGGAGGTCTCGGACGAGGACCGCGCGACGTTCGTGCCGATCGACCACCGGCCAGCGGGCCCCGCACGGAGCACCGAGCCCCCGGTCCCCCCGCCGCCGGCCTGACCTCGGCCGACACCCCGGCTCCGCCCCCCGCGTCCGGTGAGTCTCGTCGATGTCCTGGAACCTTCGGGCCCTTCGACCCTGGCCGCGTGCCACCCCGCAACCTACGGTGCAGTAACCACCCGTTCGGCGGTGGCAGCAGCACTCGCACCAGGCCTGAGAAGAGTCCACCTGTGACCACGTTTTCCTTGACCGTCCCGCCGTCGTGCCCGCCGCTCCCGCGGGTCATCCAGGGCGGGATGGGCATGGCGGTCTCGTCCTGGCGCCTGGCGTCCGCGGTCGCCCACGCGGGGCAGCTCGGTCTCGTGTCAGGTACCGCCCTCGACCTGGTGCTGGCGCGCAGGCTGCAGAACGGGGACCGCGACGGGGCGGTGCGCCGAGCGCTCGCCGCCTTCCCGGTCCCCCGGTTCGCCCAGCGCGTGATCTCGCGCTACTTCCGTCCCGAGGGGCGCGGCGAGGGTCAGCCCTACGCGCCGGTCCCGCGCCTCGCGCTGCGCCAGACCCGACTCGCACAGGAGCTCATGGTCCTGGGCAGCTTCGTCGAGGTGTGGCTCGCCAAGGAGGGGCACGACGGGCGCGTGGGGATCAACTTCCTCGAGAAGATCCAGATGGCCGCACCCGCCGCGGCCTACGGGTCGATGCTCGCGGGTGCCGACTACGTCGTCACCGGGGCCGGGATCCCCCGGGACGTCCCGCACCTGCTCGACCAGCTCGCCGAGCACGAGCGCGTCGAGTTCCCGGTGACGGTCGTCGGAGGGAGCAACCACACGGTCGACTTCGATCCCGAGTCTCTCCTCGGAGAGTCGCTGCCGGCCGTGCCCCGGCCGACGTTCCTCGCGATCGTCTCGGCTCATGCCCTGGCCGAGCACCTGGTGCGCGAGGACCGCACCCGCCCGGACGGGTTTGTCGTCGAGGGGCCTCCTGCGGGCGGTCACAACGCACCGCCCCGCGGACGGCTCACTCTCGACGAGGTCGGACAGCCCGTGTTCGGCCCGCGCGACCAGGCGGACGTCTCGAAGGTTGCGGCGCTGGGGCTGCCGTTCTGGATCGCGGGCGCGCAGGGGTCGCCCGAGGCACTCGTCGCCGCCCGCGAGGCGGGAGCCGCCGGTGTCCAGGTCGGAACCCTCTTCGCCCTCGCTACCGAGTCCGGACTCGACCCCGCGCTCCGCGACGACGTCCTGGCCCGGCTGCGCGACGGGACGCTCGACGTCCGGACCGAGGCCCTCACATCCCCCACGGGGTTCCCGTTCAAGGTCGCACAGCTTCCTGGCACCCTCGCCGACGCCGGCCTCACCGCCGCCCGTCCCCGGCTGTGCGACCTGGGGTACCTGCGCACCCCCGTGCAGAAGGACGACGGCAAGGTCGCGTACCGATGCCCCGCCGAGCCGGTCCACATGTACGAGCGCAAGGGCGGCGATGCAGCGGACACCGTCGGCCGGTCCTGCCTGTGCAACTCGCTGGCAGCGAACGTCGGGCTGGGGCAGACCCGCGCCGACGGGTACGTCGAGCCACCGCTCGTCACGCTCGGGGTCGACGTCGCCGGTGCCTCCCGGCTCGCCGAGCGGCACGCGGGCGCATGGACGGCCCGGGACGCCCTGGACTGGCTGCTCGGCGACGAGCCCGCGGAGGGCGTGACGGACCTCACTGCAGGACCGGCGGTCATCGGCTCCTGAGACGCACGAGCCGAGCCGGCAACCACTGCTGAGGAGCGAGCCCTGACAAGTCGCTCCTCGGCGGGCCGCCCTGGACCACGCATGACAAAAGCCCGATCATCTTCTCGATGATCGGGCTTTGTACTGGTACCCCCAACGGGATTTGAACCCGTGTTACCGCCGTGAGAGGGCGGCGTCCTAGGCCGCTAGACGATGGGGGCCTGGACCGCTCTCACACTCCGAAGAGTGATCGAGCGTCATCGAGGCCCGGTCATCTGACGATGGCCAGGCCTCGTACTACGTACCCCCAACGGGATTTGAACCCGTGTTACCGCCGTGAGAGGGCGGCGTCCTAGGCCGCTAGACGATGGGGGCCTGAGCTCGTCACCCCGAGGGGCGCCGTGCCGTTGAGAACTGTACTGCACGATTCGTGTCGGTTTGACCGACACGATGCGCTACTTGCTCTGCGCTGGGGTACCAGGACTCGAACCTAGAATGACGGTACCAGAAACCGTTGTGTTGCCAATTACACCATACCCCAAGGAGGTATAAGCGCCGCGCCCTCTTCCCGTTCCCGGGCTTCGGGTGAGCGCCTCACCGAGAGAAAACATTACCGGAGAGTCCCGGTCCGGCCAAATCGCCCTCGGCGGCCCTGTCAGCCCCGCCCGCACCCGCCCGCACCCCGTGGTGAGCCGCCGTCCGGAACGGACGTGCCGCCGTCGGGCACCGCCGCTTCAGACACGTCGCACGCAACCGCTCGGAAACGGTGGACCACGCCCTCCGTACGTGGCACCGTCGAACACATGAGCACCGCAGCACCCTCCGAGCCGTCGTCCCCCGGCATCCCGCGCGCGTCCCACGCTGAACGCGCGTCGTCGTTCGGCGCGGGCGCCGGCGACTACCGGGCCGTCCGCCCTTCCTACCCCGACGCCGCGATCGACTGGATGCTGCCCGCCGGGGCCCGCCACGTGCTCGACCTCGCGGCAGGTACCGGCAAGCTCACCGAGAAGCTCGTCGCGCGCGGCCTCCACGTGACCGCGGTCGAGCCCTCGGACGGCATGCGCGCCCAGCTCCAGGACGCAGTGCCCGGTGCACACGTCCTGCCCGGCACGGCCGAGCGCATCCCCCTCGAGGACGGGAGCGTCGACGCGGTCCTCGTGGCCCAGGCCTGGCACTGGTTCGACGTCGCGACCGCCGTCCCGGAGATCGCACGCGTGCTGCGCCCCGGTGGGCGGCTCGGCGTCGTCTGGAACGTCCGCGACCACACGGTCGACTGGGTCGAGCAGTTCACCGAGATCATCCACCGTGGTGACTCGCTCGAGCCCGTCCACCGGACCCCCTCGCTCGACGGGGTAGACGCGGCCTTCACGCCGCTCGAGCACGCGACCTTCCCCTGGGCGGACCACCTCCCGGCGGCCAGCCTCCGGACGCTCGCCGCGACCCGAAGCCACCTCCTCACGCTGCCTCCGGACGAGCGCGACGAGCTGCTCGACGCCGTCGACCACCTCGCGGCGACGCACCCCGCGCTCGCGGGGCTCACCGAGATCGACCTCCCCTACCGGGCCGAGTGCTGGCGCGCGGACCGTGTCCTCGATACCGGCGCGGGCGTGGTCGACGAATGAGCGCGCAGCCCGAGGGTTCAAGCCTCTCGACCGCGGCGCCCTGCGCGCAGGGTCCCGTCACGCCCGACGACGTGCGCACCGCCGCCCGCTGGCTCGCCGACGGTGTGGTGGGCCATCCGGACGCAGCCTTCGACGCCCAGGCAGGTCCCGTGCGATGGTCGTGCTGGGCGACCGCCGAGCACGTGGTGGACGACCTGGTGGCCTACGCCCTCCAGGTCGCAGGGCTTCCCCAGCTCGACTACCTCCCGCTCGCCGGCCCCCGGGGCGAGGACGAGTTCGCGCACGTCAAGCGCGACGCCGGCCCGGTCGGGATGACCGAGGTGATCCTCGCGAGCGGCGAGCTGCTGGCCGCCCAGGTAGCGGTCCAGTCGCCCGCGGGACGCGCCTACCACCCGTACGGGCTCTCCGACCCGGAGGGTTTCGCGGCCATGGGGATCGTCGAGATCCTCGTGCACGGGCGCGACATCCTCGAAGGACTCTCGGGGGTCGCCCCCTCGCTGCCCGGGGAGCTCAGCGCGCGGGTGCTGACGCGGCTCTTCCCCGACCTGCCGGCCGCGACGCGCGGACTTCCCGCGGCCGAGGTCCTCGTGTGGGCGACGGGCCGCAGCGAGCTGCCCGGCCTCGCGCGCCGCACCCGCTGGCGCTGGGACGCGACGGTCCGGTAGAGCCACGCGTCGATGCGGCGCCCGGGGCTTCCGGACACACCGCATCACCGATGTGCGGGCCTCCGCGACGAGCCCGGCCTCGGCCTCGGCATCGGCAGGGCTTCCGCCACCCTGCGCGAACCGACTCAGGTCAGCGCCAGCACCGCCACGAGCGAGGTACCCGTCACGACTGCCGCCGAGGCCGTCCCGAGCACGAGCGCGCGCCGACCCGTGCGGACCAGGTGGGCCACGTCGACCCCGAGGCCCATCGCGAACATCGCCGCGGTGAAGAGCAGCGTCGTGACCACGGTCGTCACCTCCACGACCGACGCGGGCAGCAGACCCGTGCTGCGCACCAGCACCGCGACGAGGAAGCCCACGACGAACAGGGGCACGGGCGGCGTCCTGCGGGCCGTGCGGTCCCCCGTGGCGGCCTCGACGTCCGCGGGGCGCGCCACGCGCTCCCGACGCGCCCGCAGCACCCCGGCGCCGGCGACGAGCGGCGCGAGCAGCACGACGCGGGCCAGCTTGCTCACGGTCGCGGTCGCGAGCGCCGCCGCGGAGATCGCACCGCCTGCGGTCACGACCTGCGCGACCTCCTGGACGCTCGCCCCGATCCAGAGCCCGGCGCGGTCGTCGGCGAGCCCGAGCAGCCCGGCGAGCCACGGCAGGACGAAGATCGCGAGCGATCCGAAGATCGTCACGAGCGCGAGCGCGGTCGCCACGGCGTCGTCGGCCTCGCGGCGCGACTCGTCGTCGTCGCCTCCTCCGACCACGCCCTGCATGGCCGAGATCGCAGCCGCGCCGCAGATCGAGAAGCCGGTCGCGACGAGCAGCGACGTCACGCGCGGGACACGCAGCACGCGCCCCAGGGCGAGCGTCGCGCTGAACGTCACGGCGACCGTGATCGCCACGACCGCGAGGCCGCGCCAGCCGAGCGCGAGCACCTCGGGCAGCGAGAGCTGGAGCCCCAGGAGGACCACGCCCGCGCGCAGGACGCGCATCGCGGTCCACCGGGTCCCTTCCTGGGTCCGGGCGGTGAGGGCATCGGCCCACCGCGCGGCACGCGGCGCATGCCCGACGGCGTCGCCCGCCCCGTGCGCGCGGCGCAGGCTTCCGAGCACCGAGCCGACGACGGCCCCGACGAGGAGGGACAGCACGAGGGGCGAGAGCGGGATCACCTGCGCGAGGAGATAGGCGACGACGGTCGCGAGGGCGCAGAACGCAAGCCCGGGGGCTGCGCGGCGGATCCAGGGAGCCGAGGCGGTGGCCGCGGTCGAGGGGGCGGGGCCGGGCGTGGTGGGCCGGCGGGCGGCGGGGTCGACGTCCGGGGTGGGGGTGTCGAGGTCGGTCGTGGGGGTCATGCTTCCACCGTGCCGCGACGAGACCGGCGCCGGAAGGCCCACCTGGCGACCGAGCCATAGGATGAAGCTATGGCCGAGACCGCCCCGCAGCACCTCCCGAACACCCCTCCCCCGCGCCGGGACCGGACGTCACTGGGCCTCCTGGAGCTGCTCGTCGCGACCGACAGCCACGGCTCGATCAGCGCCGCCGCACGAGCGCTGGGCATCTCCCAGCCCAGCGCCTCGGCCGGTATGCGGCGCCTCGAGAAGCACCTGGGACTCGAGCTCGTCGCACGCTCGACGCGCGGCGCCCGCCTCACCGAGACCGGGCGCGCGACCGCGACCTGGGCCCGCGAGGTCATCGACGCCTCGGACCGCTTCGAGACGTCGGCCGCGGCGCTGCGCGAGGCCCCTTCGGCCCGGATCCGCCTGGCGGCCAGCCTGACGATCGCCGAGTACCTCGCCCCTCGCTGGCTCGCGACGCTCGCGCTCGACGGTCTGACCCCGGTGCCCGGGGCCGGGGCGGCGACCGGTCCGGTGTCGGGACCGGACGGCTCGTCGGAGCAGCGCGGCTCGTCGGTGGCCGCCCGAGGGCCCGCCTCCCCCGACGTCGAGCTGCTCGTGCGCAACTCCCGGACCGTCATGGAGCTCGTGCTGTCGGACGACGCCGAGCTCGGCTTCATCGAGAGCTCGACCCTGCGTCGGGGGCTGCGCAGCCGCACCCTGGCCCACGACGAGCTGGTCGTGGTCGTCGCGGCGACGCACCCGTGGGCCGGGCGGCGACGGCGCACCGCGACGGTCGAGGAGCTGGTGACGGGTGGGCTCGTCGTCCGCGAGCGCGGCTCGGGAACGCGCGAGACGCTCGAGAAGTCGCTCGTGGCAGCCGGCGCCCGCCTCCCCGACCACCTGCCCTACCTGGGCTCGACCGCGTCGCTCAAGACCGCGGTGCAGTACGGCGGCGCGGTCGCCGTGCTGTCCCGGCTGACGGTCGCGGACGACCTTGCTCGCGGCACGCTCGCAGAGATCCAGGTGCCCGGTCTCGACCTCTCACGGCGGCTGCGGATGGTGTGGAAGGACGGCACCGAGCTCTCTGCGGCGGCCCGACGGATCGCGGCGGTCGCGGCCGGGAGCGCCGGAGCGCCGCACTCGAGGCCCGGACGGTAGACCTCCGAGCACCGGCCTCCTGCCACCAGCCACCAGCCACCAGCCACCGCGAAGTAGAACGTGCTGCGCGAGGTAGAACGCACCGCGCACTACCTCGCGCAGCACGTTCTACCTCGCGCCCGAAGCGCGCCCCGCAAGACCGTCGCACCTCGCACAGCAGACGGACGCCGGCACCACGACGCGCGACGCCGGCTGAGATCCGACAGTCAGGACCCCGACGGTCAGCGCCCCGCGAGCACCAGGTCGCCGACCTCGTCGAGCGTCGCCACGACGTGCACCCCGGCCGCGCGCGCGGCCTCGGGGTCCTCCTCGTGCGGGCCACCACGCCGGGTGCCCGGACGGTCGATCCACACGCCCGTCAGGCCTGCAGCGGCCGCGGCCCGCGCGTCGACGTCGAGCTCGTCGCCCACGTAGACCGTGCGCGCCGGGTCCGTGCCCAGGCGCGCGCACGCCTCGACGAAGACCCGCGGGTCCGGCTTGCCGAATCCCAAGGTGTCGACGCCCACGAGCATGGGCACGTCCGAGAGCCCCGACCGGGTCAGCTTGTCCGTCTGGAGCGCGACCGACGCGTTGGACAACGCACCCACCTTGACCCCTGCGGCGGCGAGCCGTGCGAGGACCGGTGCGGCGTCGTCGTGCGCGCGCCAGCTGTCCTCGAACGTGCCCCAGAAGACCGTCTTCCACGCCGCGTACCCGTCCTCGTCGAGGACCACGCCGCCGAACGTCTCCTGCAGCTCGTTCGCGCGCAGCATGCGCTGCCCGTCGAACGTCAGCTCGCCGCGCGTGTACGCGCGGTACCAGCCGTGCGGGTCGCTGCGCCACAGCGCGAGGACCTCCCCGTACCGCTCGACCGGCAGGTGCGGCAGGTACACCTCGCACACCGCGTCGATCGCTGCCGCGAAGGCGCCCCGGGTGTCGACGAGCGTGTCGTCGACGTCGAACAGGACCCCGTCGACACCGTCGACAGCACCGCCGGGCGCGACGTCCCCCGCGAGGGGAGCCGCGTCGTCGGGCAGCGTGGTCTCAGGGGCGCTCACAGCGACGCCCGCAGCGCCCGCAGGCGCGCGAGGGTGGACTCCTTGCCGAGGATCTCCATCGACTCGAACAGCGGCGGCGACACGCGACGGCCCGTCACGGCCACGCGCAGCGGCGTGAACGCGAAGCGCGGCTTGATGCCCATCTCCTCGACCAGGACGGCCTTGAGCGCGTCCTGGATCGGGTCCGTCGAGAAGTCGTCCAGGGCGTCGAGCACGCGGAGCGCGGCGTCGAGCACGGCCGGAGCCTCCTCGCGCAGCGCGGCGCGCGCCTCGTCCTCGACGGGTACCGCGTCGTCGGCCACGAACAGGAAGCCGAGCATGCCCTTGGCCTCACCGAGCAGGACCATGCGCTCCTGCACGAGCGGCGCACCCGCCGTGACGAGCGCCTGGTGCTCGGTCGAGAGGTCCGCGAACGAGTCGGCCGGGACGAACCCGCCCTGGTGCAGGTACGGGACCAGGCGGTCGCGGAAGTCCTCGGGCGCCAGCATGCGCAGGTGCGTGGCGTTGATCGCCTCGGCCTTCTTCAGGTCGAAGCGGGCCGGGTTCGGGTTGACGTCCTTGACGTCGAACGCCGCGACCATCTCCTCGACCGTGAAGATGTCGTTGTCCGCCGAGATGCTCCAGCCGAGCAGCGCGAGGTAGTTGAGCAGGCCCTCGGGCGTGAAGCCGCGCTCCTTGTGCAGGAACAGGTTCGACTCGGGGTCGCGCTTGGAGAGCTTCTTGTTGCCCTCGCCCATGACGTACGGCAGGTGGCCGAACTGGGGCATGACGTGCGCGACGCCCAGCTCGAGCAGGGCGCGGTACAGCACGACCTGGCGCGGGGTCGAGGACAGCAGGTCCTCACCGCGCAGCACGTGCGTGATACCCATGAGGGCGTCGTCGACCGGGTTGACGAGCGTGTACAGGGGCTGGCCGTTGCCGCGCACGATCACGTAGTCCGGGACCGAGCCCGCACCGAACGAGATCTCGCCGCGCACCAGGTCGGTGAACGCCACGTCGGTGTCCGGCATGCGCATGCGCAGCACGGGCTCGCGGCCCTCGGCGCGGAACGCAGCCTTCTGCTCGTCGGTCAGCGTGCGGTCGAACCCGTCGTAGCCCATGGCCTTGGGGCGGCCCGCCGCGACGTTGCGCGCCTCGATCTCCTCGGGCGTCGAGAAGGACTCGTACGCGTAACCGCCCTCGACGAGCCGGCGGATGACGTCCTGGTAGATGTCACCGCGCTGCGACTGGCGGTACGGCTCGTGGGGACCGCCGACCTCGACGCCCTCGTCCCAGTCCATGCCGAGCCAGCGCAGCGCCTCCAGGAGCTGCTGGTAGCTCTCCTCGGAGTCGCGCGCGGCGTCCGTGTCCTCGATGCGGAAGACGAACGTCCCTCCCACGTGCCGGGCGTACGCCCAGTTGAACAGCGCCGTCCGGATGAGGCCGACGTGCGGCGTACCGGTGGGCGACGGGCAGAAGCGGACGCGGACGGGCGAGGAACCAGGTGCAGGGATCACGTCCCACAGCCTATCGCCGCCAGGTGGCCGAGGGGCGTGCACGGCCCGTCCCCGGGCACCACGCACCTCCCACGGGCACAATCGCGTACATGCCTCCCTCACCGCAGTCCCCGCCCGGCGCAGGCCGCACGGGCGCAAGCGAACTCATCGCCGACGCGCTCGCCGCGGTCCACGAGGCGTTCGCCGGCCTCGACGAGGGCACGGTCGCGACCTACATCCCCGAGCTCGCCACGGCCGACCGCTCGCTGTTCGGCGTGGCGCTCGCAGGCGTCACGGGCAGCATCTACACCGCGGGCGACGCCGACGTCCCCTTCACCATCCAGTCGCTGTCCAAGCCGTTCGTGTTCGCGCTGGCCCTCATGGACCGCGGGCTCGCCGAGGTCCTCGAGCACGTGGGCGCCGAGCCGAGCGGTGAGGGCTTCAACTCGATCCGTCTCGACCCCGTCACGGGGCGCCCGCCCAACCCGATGGTCAACGCGGGCGCGATCGTCACGACGTCCCTGGTCCGCGGGGCCTCCGAGGACGAGCGCTTCGCGCGCATCCTCGACCTGCTCGGCGCGTTCGCGGGCCGCCCGCTCGACGTCGACGGGCGCGTCTACGTGAGCGAGTCCGAGACGGGAGACCGCAACCGCGCGATCGCCTACCTCATGCACAGCGCGTGCTCGCTCACCGCGGACGTCGAGGCCACGCTCGACACCTACTTCCGCCAGTGCTCGGTCCTGGTGACGGCCCGGGACCTCGCGGTGATGTCCGCGACGCTCGCGAACGGGGGCGTCAACCCGGTCTCGGGCGAGCGCGTGGTCGACGAGGTGGTGACCGAGTGGGTCCTGGCCGTCATGGCCACGAGCGGCATGTACGACTATGCGGGCGAGTGGCTGCTGCGCGCGGGGCTGCCGGCCAAGAGCGGCGTCTCGGGCGGGCTCGTGTCGGTGGGTGTGGGGCAGTTCGGGCTGGGCCTGTTCAGCCCGCCGCTCGACGCGCGCGGCAACAGCGTGCGCTCGGTCGCGGCCGCGCAGGAGATCTCACGGCAGTTCGACCTGCACCTCATGCACCGCCCGGACCGCGACGTGCCGACGCTCTACCGGAGCACGCGCGCCGACCGGCTGCGCCAGCTCGCGCACCGCACGCCGTCTCAGCTCCGCCGGCTCCACGACCTCGGCGCGGCGATCTCGGTGCGGGCCGTCCAGGGCACGGTCGAGTTCGCGGCGGCCGAGACGATCCTGCGCTCGGTCGACGAGCTCCCCGTCGCCCCTGCCGAGCGGCGAGCGGTGGCTGATCCTGGACCTGCACCGCACGTCGCGCGTCGTGACGCTCGGGGCCCAGCTCCTGCGCGGGCTCGTCGCACGCCTGCAGGGGCAGGGCGTGCACGTCGTGGTGGTCGACCCGTTCGAGCGCGGGTTGTTGCCAGGGGTCGACCACGAGTTCACGACGTTCGAGGACGCGCAGCGCTGGTGCGAGGACCGGCTGCTCGAGGCAGCGCGGACCACCTGACCGGGCGTGGCCCAGGAAGCGCGTCAGTGGCGCCGGACCACCGGGTTCGCGAGCACGCCCAGGCCCTCGACCTCGCACTCGACGCGGTCGCCCGCCTCGATGCGCCCCACGCCCGCGGGCGTGCCGGTGAGGATGACGTCGCCCGGCAGCAGCGTGAACGCCTCGGAGATGTACGACACCAGGTAGGGGATGTCGAAGATCATGTCGCGCGTGCGACCGTCCTGGCGGGTCTCGCCGTTGACGCGCGAGCGCACCGCGACGTCCTCGATGTCCAGGTCGGTGTCGATCCACGGGCCGAGCGGGCAGGCCGAGTCGAAGCCCTTGGCACGGGCCCACTGGCCGTCGGTGCGCTGGGCGTCGCGTGCGGTCACGTCGTTCGCGACCGTGTAGCCCAGGATGTACGACGCGGCGTGCTCGGGGCTGACGTCCTTGGCCATGCGGCCGATCACGACCGCGAGCTCGGCCTCGTAGCTGACCTCCTCGGAGAAGTCGGGCAGCACGATGGGGTCGTCCGGGCCGACGACCGAGGTGTTGGGCTTGAAGAAGATGAGCGGCGACGTCGGGACGTCGTTGCCCATCTCCGCGGCGTGGGCCGCGTAGTTGCGGCCGACCGCGACCACCTTGGAGCGCGGGATCACGGGCGCGAGGAGGCGGACGCCGTCCCCGAGCTCGATCCGCTCGCCCGTCGGCAGGACGGGCATGTAGAGGGGGTCGCCGTTGAGGACGGCGAGGTAGGTCTTGCCCGCTTCCTCCTGCACGAGGGCGTAGCGGGGGTCTTCTCCGGTGGTGAATCTGGCGATGCGCACGAGCCCAGCCTACCGACGAGAAGGCCGCGGCCCCCTGGGCAGGGGTCCGCGGCCTTCTCGTGGTGGTCGTGCTGGTGCGTGCGGAGCGTGGCGTCCGCGGGTCCGTCGGCTCGCCTCCGGCGCGGGGACGTGGCCCGACGGCGGCGCTAGACCCGGGCGAGCACCTCGCCGTTGAGGACGGCGAACCATCCGTGCGGGCTCCTCGGCCCAGCGCAGCCACTCCTGCGCGAGCTGTTCGAGGGCGACGTCGTCCGCGAGCGCCGACTCCTTGGCCTGGACGGCGAAGTTGGAGGCGATGCAGCGCTCGGCCCACAGGCCGCCCCACCAGGCGCGGTCGGCGGGGGTCGAGTAGCACCAGACCCCGGCGGACGGCACGATCCCGGCGGGGTCGAACCCGGCCTCCTGCACCCAGGCGAGGAGGCGCCGGCCCGCGTCGGCCTGGTAGCCGTAGGCGTGCGTGACCTCGTGGTAGAGCTCGTTCCACTCGGTGAGGCCCGCCGACTCGGGGTACCAGGTCATGGCGGCGTAGTCGGCGTCGCGCACGGCGACGAGGCCGCCGGGCTTGGCGACGCGCTTCATCTCGCGCAGCGCGGCGAGCGGGTCGGACAGGTGCTGGAGGAGCTGGTGGGCGAACACGACGTCGAACGTGTCGTCCGCGAACGGCAGCTCGTAGGCGTTGGCCTGCTGGAACGAGACGTTGCTGAGCCCGGAACCGGCGGCGAGCTCACGGGCGCTGTCGAGCACCGCGGCCGAGGCGTCGACGCCGATCACGGTGCCTCCGGGAACGTGCCGCGCGAGGTCGACGGTCACGGTCGCGGGGCCGCAGCCGACGTCGAGGATCGCGTGGTTGGGGCGCAGGTGCGGCAGGAGGAACCCGGCGGAGTTCTCCGCGGTGCGCCACCGGTGCGAACGCAGGACGGACTCGTGGTGGCCGTGGGTGTACGACTCGGACTCCATGCTGGGAGTGCTGCCCAGGGCCCCGGTGGGGGCGTCGGGCGCGTGGGTGTCGGCCGCGGCGTCGACGGTGACGTCCTGGTCCGGCGTGGGGGTGTGGGTCATGCTTGCACGGTAGAACGCTTCCACGGTTACCACAGCCCCGTTCTCACATCATGGGCGGTGGAGGGTCGGGGTGCGGGTCGCACGTCGTCGCGAGGCCCTGTCGGGTGCCGCCGCGTCCGGTGCGTCCCGCACGCGCGGAGCGCTCCCGGGGGCAGGATTCTCCCGTGACCACACCCGCGGCCGAACTGTCCCTCCCGAGCCTCGCGACGCCGTCGGGCGGGTTCTGGCGGCGGCACGCCGACCTGCTCCTGCCTGCGGGAGACCGCGTCCCCGGGGTGGACCTGGCGCGCGGCCTGGCGATCCTGGGGATGTTCGCGGCGCACGTGGGCGTGACGTCGGACGACTTCGCGACCGGCGAGGGGTGGCTCTCGCTGGTGCACGGCCGGTCCTCGATCCTGTTCGCCCTGGTCGCGGGCGTCTCGCTCGCGCTCGTCTCGGGGCGCCGCACCCCGCTGGTCGGCGTGCCGGCGCTCCAGGCGCGCACGCGGATCCTGGTGCGAGCCGTGCTGCTCCTCGCGATCGCGGGCCTGCTCGACCTGCTGGGGACGCCGGTCGCGCTGATCCTGGGCTTCTACGCGGCGTACTTCGTCCTGGCGCTGCCGTTCCTGCGGTGGTCGCCGGCCGCGGCTCGCGGGTCTCGCGCTGATCGTGGCGGTCGCTGGGGCCGCCGGTCGCGTACTGGCTGGCCCGAGGTCATGGTCCGGGCCGAGCTCTGGCTGCCGATGGACGGGTCGGGCGCTCTGACGGACTTCCTCCTGACGGGCACGTACCCGGCCGTCGTGTGGATGGCGTTCGTGCTCGCGGGGCTCGCGGTCGGGCGCCTCGACCTGGCCTCGCGCCGTCTGCAGGTGTCGCTGCTCGCGGGCGGCCTCGTGACGTCGTTCGCCGCCTACATGGCGTCGGCGCTCGTCACGGGTGGCTGGCTGACGGCGGTGCTCGCGGGGAGCGGCCCGGCGGCGCTGCATCGAGCAGGAGGCCGCGGACGCGTCGGGCATCTACCAGCCCGAGCCGCTGCCGTGGTCGTCCCCCCTGCCCACGTCGGACTACCTGTGGCTCGCGGGGCCGCACACGAACACCACGCTCGAGGTCCTGGGATCGGGCGGGTTCGCGCTCGCGCTCCTGGGGCTGTGCCTCCTGCTGGGATCGAGCCGTGCGGTGCTGCGCGTCCTGGCCCCGCTCGCCGCCGTGGGGTCCATGGCGCTGACGGTGTACTGCCTGCAGGTCCTCGCGATCTGGGCGTGGGAGGACCGGCTCATGGCCGCGACCGGCAACGGCGAGCTGGCGCTGCTCGTCGTGGCGAGCCTGGTCTTCGCGACGGTGTGGCGCTGGGCGCTGGGACGCGGTCCGCTCGAACGGTTCGTGGGCTGGGTGGCCGGGCGTGCGGCGTCGATCCCCGCAGCACCGGCACCGGATCCCACCAGCCGGGACGACGGCCCGACGGCGCCGCCCACCCCGCGAGGCGACGTACAGTCGGGCGCATGACGACGTCCTCACCCACCGCCCCTGCCCGCCCCGAGGTCCGTCGCCTCGGCTCGTCCGGCCTCGCGGTCTCCGCGATCAGCCTGGGCTGCAACAACCTGGGCCGCCCGCGCACCGCGACCGAGACCCTCGAAGGCTCCACGGCCTTGATCGACGCCGCCCTCGACGCGGGCATCACGTTCTTCGACGTCGCGGACGTCTACGGTGCGCGCCCCGGCCTGAGCGAGGAGCTGCTCGGCAAGGCGCTCGGCAACCGTCGCGACGACGTCGTGGTCGCGACCAAGTTCGGCATGCCCATGCACGGGGCCAACGGCGAGGACTTCCGGGCGCGCGGCTCGCGCCGCTACGTCGTCAAGGCGGTCGAGGCGTCGCTGCGGCGCCTGGGGACCGACTGGATCGACCTGTACCAGTTCCACACGCCGGACAGGCGCACGCCCGTCGAGGAGACGCTGTCCGCGCTCGACGACCTGGTGCGCGCGGGCAAGGTCCGCTACGTGGGGCACTCGAACCGTGCGGGGTGGCAGATCGCCGACGCCGAGTACCAGGCGCGGCTGGCGGGCACCGTCCGCTTCGTGTCGGCGCAGAACCAGTACAACCTGATCGACCGCGAGGCCGAGCTCGAGGTCCTGCCCGCCGCGCAGGCGTACGGGCTGGGCGTGCTGCCGTTCTTCCCGCTCGCGAACGGCCTGCTGACGGGCAAGTACGCGGACGGCACGGGGCCCGACGACGGCCGCCTGGTCCACAGCAAGCCGCACCTCCTCGAGTCCGCGCCCTGGCAGGCGCTGAAGGCGCTCCACACGTTCGCTCGCGAGCGCGGCGTGACCGAGGTCGAGGTCGCGTTCGGGTGGCTGCTCGCGCAGCCGCAGGTGTCGAGCGTCATCGCAGGAGCGACCCGGCCCGAGCAGGTCCGCCAGAACGCCGCCGCCGGCGCCTGGGTCCCCTCGGCCGACGACCTCGCGGCCCTCGACGCGATCTTCCCGCCTGCCCGCAAGGTGGCCCCGTTCTGAGGCCTGCGAGGACGGGATGAGGGGCCAGGGTCGCCGGGCACCCTGCCCCGTTCCGACCTACCCTCGAAGCATGGGAGAAAACACGGGGCTCGACCCGCAACCAGTCGTCCTCGGCGTTGCCCCCGGGCAACCCGACCACATCCTGCACGACGCGGCCCGCTTCGCGACGCAGTTCGGCACCGAGCTGATCTGCGCGCACGTGAACGCGGGACGGTACGCCGTGTCGGAGGACTCGAGCGGAGCCGTGAGGTCGGCGCCGATCGACCCGGACTACCACGACGAGCGCGAGGACGAGTTCGACTCCGAGCTCGCTGCGCACCTCGCGTCGGTGCTCGACCCGAGCGGCGTGCGCTGGAGCACCCGGCTCCTGGTCGGGGACACCGCCGAGGCCCTCGGGCACCTCGCCGAGACGGTCGACGCCGCGATGATCGTCGTCGGCACGCACGAGCGCGGCTTCGGTGGCGGCGTCCAGGAGTTCTTCAACCGGTCGATCGCGGTGCACCTCGCGCACCGGCAGAACAGGCCCGTGGTCGTCGTCCCGGCGCGAGCCGCAGGCGTCGAGTCCCCGCTGCCCTGGGTCACGAGCTGATGGCGGCCGCGACCAGGCCCAGCTACCTGCGCTGGGCCTCGATCGGCCTCGTGGTGATCGGTGGTGCGTTCGGCGCCGCGGGGCGCGAGGGCGTCTCGCTCGCGGTCCCCGACATCGACCAGCTGCCCATCGCGATCCCGATCGTCAACATCGTCGGGGCGTTCCTGCTGGGCTACCTCTACGAGGCCGTGGCGCGCCGGCTACCAGGTGACCCTCGCGGCCCCCGGCTCAAGCTGCTCCTCGGTACCGGCTTCTGCGGAGGCTTCACGACGTACAGCTCGCTCGCGACCGACACCGCGGTCCTGCTCGTCAAGGACCGCGTCGACCTCGCGCTGGTCTACGTCCTCGCGACGGTCCTGATCGGTGCCGTCGCGACGTTCGCGGGGATCGTCGTGGCCACCAAGGTCAACGCCCAGAAGCAGACCGCCGACGAAGGGACGAAGCGATGACTCTCGGCATCTTCCTGCTCCTCGCCGTCGCGGGAGGCCTGGGCGCGGGGACACGGTTCGTGGTCGACGGGCTCATCCGCTCCAAGGTCAAGACGGCGTTCCCCTGGCCCACCGCGATCATCAACATGTCGGGCTCGCTCGTCCTGGGCTTCCTGACGGGCCTGGTCGTCAGCAAGATCGCCTCGACCGACGTCAGCGCGATCATCGGCACGGGTTTCCTGGGCGGCTACACGACGTTCAGCACCGCCAGCTACGAGGCCGTCCAGCTCATCAAGCAGAAGCGCTACGGGACGGCTTTCGCCTACTCGATCGGCATCCTCGTGGTGTGCGTCGCGCTCGCCTACGTGGGCTACCGCTGGGGCGCCTCGCTCTGAGGACCACAGCCCGACGGCGGCGCTCCCCTCCTCGGGGAGCGCCGCCGTCGGGCTGTGCGTGGATTCTTGTCGCCAGGACGTCTCAGGGCCGCTTGAGCGCGGGGACGAACGTCGCGATGATCAGGAAGACCCACGTGGTGAGGATGTAGGGCCACGTGTAGACCGGACCGCTCGTGAGGTCGTGCATGACGATCGTCACCACGGCGGTCGCGATCGTCCCGATCAGCGCGTAGACCCACGAGGCGCTCGTGCTGCGCAGGAACACCACGGCGAGCGCGATCGCCGT
Organism: uncultured Actinomycetota bacterium; assembly: GCA_963782165.1. GTDB lineage: Bacteria > Actinomycetota > Actinomycetes > Actinomycetales > Cellulomonadaceae > Oerskovia. Next base: position 1,379,519 of record CAWAIO010000006.1, on the reverse strand, counting down.
CAGGACCCCCGAGTAGCCGTTGAGGCCGTTGGCCGTGTTCTGCAGGTTCTCGCCGAACGCCAGCGCGCACAGACTGCCGACGACGCTGCCCATCGATGCCGCGAGGCCGACCTTCCACGAAGCGACGAAGAGTCCCAGCAGGATCAGCGCACCACCCCACAGGCTGTTGACCAGCACGACCTCCGACACGTTGGTCAGCAGCGAGCGGAAGAAGGCGGTGGTCGTGTCGTCGGCCACGTGCGTGCCGGCCGAGCTGACGTGCAGGCTCGTGGTGGTGACGTACATGATTCCCGCGACCGTGCAGAACGGGGCCGTGGTGGCAGGCAGGCCGAACCTCTTGAGCGGCTCGGTACCGAACAACCAGACGAAGAACCACGTCACGGGCGCGCAGAGCAGGCCACCGATCAGCGCGACCACGTAGGACCATGCCTGGTCGCCACCCATCGCGGCGAACACCGCGGCCCCGACCAGGGCACCGCAGAACCCCTGCATCCCCATCTCGACGTTGTCCGCCCCGACCCTCATGAGGTAGCCCGCCGCGGTCGAGGCGACCGTTCCCACCACGACCAGCAGTGCCATGCGCCAGTCCGCGACCACGAAGGCCGCGAGGATCAGGAGCCCGGTCCAGACGTTCTTCTGGAAGAAGATCTGCGACAAGCCGTGGGCCAGGGAACCGGCCGTCACCGCCGCCGCGTTCGAAGGTGCTGTCGGTGCATTGGTCGCTGACATGTCATCTCCCTGCTGTTCGGGTGTCGGGGTGGACGTTCGGCGGGACCGAGAGGTCCTCGGGTGGGACGAGAGGCTGTGCGCGGCGCGGCGCGGCGGGCACCGGCGGGGCCATCAGCGGCGCGAGGTTCGCCGGGGAGAACGCCGGGCCCGCCTCGCCGCCGGGGCCCGGCCCAGCGGCTCCCTGCCCCCAGCGCTCCTCGACCCGCCCGAGCTTCCAGTAGGCGGTCGACAGGAGCCACGCCGCGATGAGCGTGCCCACGACGACGTACCCGATGTTCGCGAGCTCGATGCTCGCGACCCAGTCGGTGATCGGGTCGTGCAGGCCGAGCTTCTCGTTGAGGAGGCCGACGAGCTCGATCCCCCCGATCACGACCGCGACCATGACCGAGATACCCGTGACGGTCAGGCTGTAGAACACCTTGCGGATGGGGTTCACGGTGGCCCACGAGTACGCCTTGACCATGACGGCCGAGTCCATGGTGTCGAACAGGCTCATGCCCGCGGCGAAGATCAGGGGCAGGCACAGGACGGCGTACCAGGGCAGGCCCGTGGCTGCCCCGGTGCCCGCGAGGACCAGCAGGGCGATCTCGCTCGCGGTGTCGAACCCGAGGCCGAAGAGGAAGCCGACGAAGTACATCTTGCGCGGGCGGTCGACCGACTTCACGAGCGGCTGGATCATGCGGTTGACGAATCCGCGGCCGGCGAGCTGCTTCTCGAGCTGCTCCTCGTTGAGCGGCGTGACCTTGGAACGCTGCCACACCCTCCAGATCCCGACGAACGACACCGCGTTGATGAGGCCGATGAGGATCAGGAAGCCGCCCGAGATCGCGGTCCCGAAGACTCCCAGCGCGTTGCGCACCCCGCTCCCGTCGGACGTGAGCCCGACGGCCCAGCTCACCCCTCCGGCGAGCAGCACGGCCATGAGGAAGACGACCGTGGAGTGCCCGAGCGAGAAGAAGAGCCCTACGCCCGACGCGGGCTTCTTCAGGTCGACCAGCTTGCGGGTCGTGTTGTCGATCGCGGCGATGTGGTCCGCGTCGAACGCGTGCTTGACGCCCAGCACATAGGCCGTGACCGCGATCCCGACCCCGAACACCGCCGAGCCGAGCTGGAGGTGAGCGGGTGCCACGAACGCGAAGAACACCCCGAACCCCACGACGTGGAGCAGGAGCACCGGGAGGAAGACCCGGACCAGCTCGAGGACGGAGGAGCGCTTCGCGTTCATGGGACCTCAGCTCTTCCGGATCAGCGGCGCCTCGAACCCCGTGAGGAGCAGGTGCACCGCCTGCCAGGCCACGGTGTTCGCGTGCGCCACTGCCTCGGTGTCGTCACCCACCATGCGGACCCAGACACCCACGTCCCCCGGCAGGACGCTCACTCCTACGAAGAGGTCGTCCTCGAACCTTTCGGCCAGGACCGAGTGCAGCAGGTCGGCCAGCTGCTGGGCGGGTGCGAGCGGCGTGAGGACGTAGAGCATCGACAGCACGTCCCGGTCGCCGAGCACGGCGAGCCCTCCGGTCCGCCCGTCCTCGGGCACGAGCCGCACCCGGTCGAGCGCGACGATCCGTCCGTCCGGTCGTCGCACCTCGAAGTCGGAGGCGAACACGGAGTACCGGTGCCGCTCGTCGCGTGCCAGCCGGCCCGCGAAGACCGTCTCGCCCGCCACGAGCGTGGCCGACTCGTCGAGCGTGACCCGTGTCCGCTGGTAGAGCCGGGAGTCCGCGAACGGGATCAGCGGGTCCGGCAGGTACTCCGCGTAGGCCCCGGCGCCGACGTCGAGGGTGGTCTGGGCGACCGCGTAGTCGTGCTCCATCCGGTAGACCTTGGTGTTCGCGGACGTGGTCACGTGCGCGGACGTGCCCGGTCCGAACGTGAGGTCGGTCCGGAGCCGGTCGCCCTGGAGGACGCCACCACCCGTCGACATGAGATAGGTGTACGGCATGTCGGGCCGCAACGGGTCGTAGTACAAGGGACGCATGATCTGCAGCGGCGACTTCTGGTAGTGGTGGACCACCTCGGTGCCGCGATCGTTCTTGCCGAACTCGATCTCGAGCAGGCCCACCTTGCCCGGGCTACCCGTCGGAAGGGTGTCCGGGGTGCTGCTGTGGCGCAGGACCTCCTGCGGCACCCGGTCCGGCTCGTAGTGCGCCGGCTGGAGCCGATAGCCCCCGTAGGCGACCGCACTGCTCCAGGAGCGGCCTCCCACGCCGCCGGTGCCCGGCGAGCTGGTCGGCTCGCCGGGCACCGCGTGCAGGGGCGCCGTCTCCGGGACGTCGGTCACGAGCTCCGCGCTCATCCGACGAGCGCGCTTCGACGGCCGTTCCACAGCGTGAAGATCTGCTCGTAGAGCTCGTCGAGCCCCTGGCCGGTCAGCGAGTTGGTGAGCACGACGGGCTTGCCGTCGCGGACCCGACGCGCGTCCGACTCCATGACGCCGAGGTCCGTGCGCACGTACTGGGCGATGTCGATCTTGTTGATCACCAGGATGTCCGACTCGGTGATGCCTGGACCGCGCTTGCGGGGCATCTTCTCCCCCTCCGAGGTGTCCAGCACGAAGATGAAGACGTCCGCGAGCGAGGGGGAGAACGTGAGCGTCAGGTTGTCACCCCCCGACTCGTAGATCAGCGTGTCGACCTCGGGGAACTTCTCGAGCATCTCCGCGCCCGCCGCGAGGTTCATGGTCGGGTCGTCGCGCACCGCGGTGTGCGGGCACGCCCCCGTCTCGACGCCCACGACCCGCTCGGGGTCGAGGATCCCCGCGAGCTCACGCCGCACGTGCTGCGCGTCCTCCTGCGTGTAGATGTCGTTGGTGATGACGGCCGGCTGCCGGCCGGCCGCGAACAGCTTGGGCACCAACGCCTCGGTGAGAGCGGTCTTGCCCGAACCCACCGGTCCGCCGATGCCGATCCTCAGGACGTTCTCGCTCATTCGACTGCCTCGTCTTTCTCGTCTGCCTGCAACTCTGGGTCTTCGTCTCGTCCGGACTCCGCTCAGCTGGCGAACAGCCGCGCCTCCGCACGCTCGTGCTGCGCCGACATGACGTCGGCGAGCGGGACGCACCCGCCCATGTCGGTGAGGTCTCGGGTCATCGCGTCCGCCGTCGCTGCCTCGATGACCGGGCCGACGGCGTGCAGGACCACCTGCGCGTGGCGGTGGTCCGTGAGACGCAGGCGAAGTGCCGCACCCACGAAGCTCACGGCGAACGCGAACATGTCCGACGCCACGGCCTGCTCGGTGCTCACCCCGGTGCCGGCGTACGCGACCGCGGTGGCGACGGGCTGACACCCCGGCGTCTCCTTGGCCGTGATCCGTCGGCCCCACTCCTCGAGCTCCGGCCCGCCGATCGCCTCACGGGCGATGTCCGTGAGCTGGTGGCCGCTGCGGACCGAGGCCTTGCGCATCTCGGCGTTGAGCTTCGAGGCGAAGAGCATCTGGTCCACCTCCTGGACCAGGTCCCAGCTCGCGTCCACCGCGGCCTCGTGGGCCCGAGCGAGCGCTGTCGCGTCGCCCGGGCCCACGGAGTGGAGCAACAGCCCGGTGAGCAGCCCCTCGACGTCTCCGCGGTCGACCAGGCGTGCCTGGCTGAACCCTTCCAACCCGTGCGACATCGTGTAGAAGCCGCTCGGGAAGGCCGAGTCCGACAGCTGGAGGCTGACGAGGAGGGAGCTGACGTCGGTCCTCGTCCGGGACGTCTCGATCATGACCATCCTCAGGCGAGGAAGAAGAGCTGGGTCATGGGCAGGGACTCGGCCGGCTCGATGTGCGCGGGCTTCCCGTCGAACGTCACCTTGTACGTCTCCGGGTCGACCTCGATCACGGGCGCGACGTCGTTGCGGACCATGTGCTCCTTGCCGATCCCCCGGCAACGCCGCACCGGCAGGACCTGGCTCTTCAGGCCCAGCTGCTCCGGCACGCCCTTGTCGATCGCGGCCTGGGACATGAACGTGATACGCGTCTTCTGCAACGCCTGCCCGAACGCCCCGAACATCGGCCGGTAGTACACGGGCTGGGGCGTGGGAAGCGACGCGTTCGGGTCTCCCATGAGGGCCCAGTTGATGAGGCCTCCCTTGACGACGACCTTGGGCTTCGCGGCGAACGAGTCCACCGGCCACAGCACGATGTCGGCCATCTTGCCCGGCTCGAGCGAGCCGATGTAGTCGGAGACGCCCTGCGTGATCGCCGGGTTGATCGTCACCTTCGCCAGGTAGCGCAGGACGCGGAAGTTGTCGTTGTCCCCCGTCTCCTCGGGCAGCGGACCCCGCACCGCCTTGTTGTGGTGGGCGGTCTGGAAGGCGCGCGTCACCGACTCACCGATACGGCCCATGGCCTGGGAGTCGGACGAGAACATCGAGAGGACGCCCTCGTCGTGGAGGACGGTCTCCGCGGAGATCGTCTCGGCACGGACACGGGAGTCGGCGAACGCGACGTCCTCGGGGATGTCGTGGGAGAGGTGGTGGCACACCATGACCATGTCGAGCAGCTCGTCGACCGAGTTGACCGTGTACGGCAGGGTCGGGTTGGTCGAGGACGGCAGCACGTTCGGGAAGCCGGCGGCCTTCATGATGTCCGGTGCGTGCCCACCACCCGCCCCTTCGGTGTGGTACGTGTGGATCGTCCGGCCGTCGATCGCGGAGATGGTGTCCTCGACGAAGCCCGCCTCGTTGAGGCTGTCGGTGTGGATCGAGACCTGGATGTCGAACTCGTCGGCCACGGTCAGCGCGTTGCGGATCACCGCCGGGGTGGCGCCCCAGTCCTCGTGGACCTTGAGCGACGAGGCGCCGGCCTCGATCTGCTCCACGAGTGCGGCAGGCAGCGACCCGTTCCCCTTGCCGTGGAAGCCCATGTTGACGGGCATCTCCTCCGCGGCCTGGATCATGCGGTGCAGGTGCCAGGCGCCCGGGGTCGTCGTCACACCGTTCGTCGCGTCGGTGGGGCCCGTGCCACCGCCGAACAGCGTCGTGATGCCGTTCGACAGGGCAGCCTGCGCCTGCTGCGGCGAGATGTAGTGCACGTGGGAGTCGATGGCCCCGGCGGTCGCGATGCAGTGCTCGCCGGCGAGGACCTCGGTCGTCGCTCCGACCACCAGCCTCGGGTCGACACCGCTCTGCAGGTGGGGGTTTCCCGACTTGCCGATGCCGGCGATCTTGCCGTCCTTGACGCCGATGTCGCCCTTGATCACGCCGAGGACGGGATCGAGGATGATCGCGTTGGTGATGACGAGGTCGAGCGCACCCTGGGCGCTGGTGGCCTGCGGGTCCGCGGCCATGCCGTCACGGGCGCTCTTGCCGCCGCCGTAGACGACCTCGTCGCCGTAGTGACCCTCGTTGTAGTCCTTCTCGATCTCGATCACGAGGTTCGAGTCGGCGAGGTGCACCTTGTCACCCGTGGTCGGACCGAACAGGTCCGTGTACTGCTTGCGGGAGATGATGGCCATTACTTCTTCCCCTTCTTCGCAGCTCCGGTGGTTCGCGCTGCCGGCTTGCCGTCCTTGAACTGTCCCTCGGTCATGCGCGCGAGCGAGTCGATCCGGGTCTGGCCCGAGTCGAGCCCGCCGTCGACCAGGTTGTTGAAGCCGACGAGGTGACGGGAACCGGAGTAGGCCGTCAGCGTGACCTCGCGGGAGTCTCCGGGCTCGATGCGCACACCGGTGCCGGCGGGAATGTCGAGGTGCATCCCGTACGCCTTCTCCCGCTCGAAGAGCAGTGCGCGGTTCACCTCGAAGAAGTGGAAGTGCGAGCCGATCTGCACGGCGCGGTCACCGGTGTTGCTCACCTTGAGCGTCACCGTCTCCCTGCCTGCGTTGATCTCGATGTCTTCGTCGGTGTGGTGGTACTTGGGGCTACCTAGCATCGTTCTTCCCTCCACTTGCTGCTGTTCGCGTCGTGGTGCTGGTCGATGGATCGGTGAGAGCGGTCTCGAGGACCGCTCAGTGACGATGGGAGAGGACCCCGTCGTTGGAGGCGCCATGGGCTGCCGGCGGCTCGTCGTGCTTGCTGTCGTGCCCGTGGGCGGTGTTCACGGGGGTGTGCGTGCGCTCGCCCCGGCCGTGCGGGTGCGGGTGCGGATGGGGGTGCGTGTGCCCTCCCTGGCTCTCCTCGAACGCGTGGGAGTGGGCGTACCCGTGGCCGTGGTCGGCGAGCAAGCCCGTCTCGATCCCGTCGTGCCCGTGGCTCAGGCTGTGCTCGCCGGCGGCCAGACGCTGCCTGACGACCTGAAGGATCGCCTGCTCGGACATCAGCGGGCCGTAGAACCTGGCCTGTGCGAGCTCGCCGCTCCCCCAGGGAGCGGTGCTGGTCCTGGCGAAGCCCGCCAGTACCACGACCGCCTCCTCGGCGCCGAGGAGCCTCGCTCGACGGACCGCCTGGGCGACCTCGCCGTCCTGCTCGACGCACGCGACCTCGACCGCGAGTCCCGCTCCGTGCGTCCGCACGAGGTGAGCGACACGGTAGAGCTCGGCGTCGTCGAACGGGTTGGACGACCGCGCGGTGATGATCAGCGCGGCGTCCGGTCGACGCAGGGCCGTCTCGGTCGCGGCCTTGCGCAGCCACGCGATCAGGTGGTCGATCGTGCCGAAGTCGTCGCACAGGACGACCCGGCCGGCGTGTGCACCCGTGCTCAACCACTTGAGGGTCTTGGCGACGTCGGCCACCATCGTCGGGTTCCTGCCGAACGTCATGGGCAGGACGGCGACGGGGGCCTCCCCCGCGGCGAGCAGTGCGCTCACCGTGTTGTGGAGAGCTCGGCCGGCCGGCGAGACCACCACACCGGGCAGGGCGTCCTGGAGGAATGCCAGGTCGGCCCCTGCGTCGCTCTCGTGCCCCCCGACGACGACCAGTCGTGCTTCGTCGTGTGCCCCTGCCGCCATGTGTCAGGCCGCCACGGGGTCGTGACAGGAGACGAGCTTGCTGCCGTCGACGAACGTCGCCTCGACCTGGAGCAGCGCGAGCCTCTCGCGGACCCCGGGGATGCAGTCCTTCTCCGAGACGACCGTCTTGCCGAGCTCCATGCACTCGGCCACGGACTTTCCGTCCCGCGCAGCCTCGAGAATGGCCTCGGAGATCAGCGCCTGCGCTTCGGAGAGATTCAGCTTTGTACCACGTTCACGACGCTTCCGCGCGAGGTCCGCCACCTGGTACACATACAGCTTGTCGATTTCTCGTGGGGTGAGATTCATTGCCTGCACGACCTTTCGGGGTGCGACCGGCAGCCGGAAGCCAGCGGTCTCCGCGTCTGATGTCATTGACCCTACGCGGGGCGCACAGGACTGCAACCGGAAGAATGAAAGGGCTCTGAGCAGGGCTTTTGTCACTCACTCGGCACCGACCAGATGCGACCTGGTCGCAACAGACCGTCATCACAAATCATCCGAAATGCCCGCGCGGAGATGAACGGACATTTCCGCCAGGCCGGATTCGAACCCCACGGCTAGCCTGAACGAGTGGAAACCGTCTGGCTCGTCCTCGGAATCGTCGTTCTCGGCCTCACGCTGCTCGACGTCTTCCTGACCGCGTTGAACTACGACGAGTCGGGCTTCATCGCCGGGCCGCTCGCGTCGGGCCAGTGGCACCTGTTGCGTCGCGTCACCCGCCGGATGTCGAGACGGTGGCGCCCCCTCGCGCTGCGCCAGGTCACGGGGCTGCAGATCATGATCACGGTGATCGCCTGGCTGTTCGGCGTGATCCTCGGGTTCGGGCTGATCTACTACGGCCAGATGACCAAGACGGCGTTCTCGGTGTCCGGCACCGGGGCCAGCCTCGACTTCTTCAACGCGATGTACTTCAGCGCCGCGCAGCTCTCGACCGTCGGCGGGTCGTCGCTCACGGCCGAGACGGACGTCCTGCGCTTCCTGAGCATCGCGGAGACGCTCACCGGCGTCGTCCTCGTCTCGCTGATCCTGACCTTCCTCCTCGGCGTCTACGACGTGATCCGCGACCTGCGTGCGCTGTCGGCACAGTTCTTCAGCGCGGAACGCGGCGCCGGCTCTCCCGTCGCGAGCCTCGCCCCGTACTTCCAGCACGGGCAACCGAGCGGGCTCGACGGACACCTCGACGGGATCGCGAGCTCGTTCTCGAGCTACACGGACGGGATACGGCTCCATCACGCGGCCTACTACTTCCAGAGCGGGCGCGACCAGTTCGCGCTCCCCTACGCGATCCGCATGCTGGGCGGGACGCTGGAGGCCCTGCGCTGGGGGCTGCCGACCGGACACCCCGCCACGACCCAACCTGGGCTCGTGCCCCTCACCTTCCAGTTCCTCGAGTTCGGCGAGTACCTGCAGAAGAGGCTGCGGTGGACCAGCCACGCCGTCCCCGAGATCGTGGGCGCCGAGGAGTTCACCCGCGTGGCACAGAGTCACCGACGTCACGGCCGGCAGGACGAGTGGGTCGTGCGGTTCCTCGACCTCGAGCACGACATGGCCACGCTCGCCGCGATCGAGCCGCTGACCGACCTGGACGACTCCTATCGCCGGTACACCCAGTGGCTGCCCTTCGCCTACCGTGCGCAGCAGATCACCCTCGCGGTCAGCCACGACCTCGACTACCAGCCGATCATCGTCACGGACAAGCCCGTCTCGATCCTTCACAGCACCGACGCACTCGCCCTGGAGAGCCTCGAGGAGGAGGTGCCCGGCCCGGTCGTCGAGGCCGTGGCCCCTCCTGGCGGAACCCCCCGCAGCCGGCTCTCGCGCTGGGAGACCTTCGTGGACCAGCACGCGTCGCTCGTCGACCCCGGTTTCGCTCGACTGCGTGCAGCAGGCCGCGCGGTCCTGGCCACGAGCGCTGCCGTCGTCTCGCTGTACTTCCTCTTCGAGGCCACCGGCCGCAGCGGCATCGAGCCGGCGATGTTCGGCGGCTTCGTCGCCATGCTCTCGACCGGCATCGCCGTCGACAAGACGCAGCACAGGCGCAAGATCACGAGCATCCTGCTGATCCTGCCCATCAGCCTCGTGGTCCTGCTGGGCGCTCTCGTGTCCGACTCCCCTGCGTGGACCGCAGTGCTCGTCGTGTCCGTCGCGCTGCTGGGGGGGTGGGTCGGACGGTTCGGCCCCCGGTGGGCCGCGCTGGGCCAGGTGACGTTCGTCGCCTACTACTTCGCCCTCATCCTGCGGCTGCACCTCACCGACGTGCTGCTCTACGTCACGGCGGCGGCCCTCGGGATCGCCTGGGCCTACGTGCTCAACTACCTGATCCTGCCCGAGCGGCCCCGCAAGGTGCTCCGCGGGGGGATCGACGGGTTCGCCCAACAGCTCGTGTCGTCCATGGACTCGCTCATCGACGCGGTGTCCTGGGCCCGCTGGGACCCGGACATCCGCAAACGGGTCAACCTCGACATGCGACAGACCCACCGCAGCGCGGCCTTCCTCGCGGGCCAGCTCACGGGCGACGCGAGCGCGACCGGGGTGGATCCGGCACGCAGCGCCGAGGTCAGGCTGCACCTGTTCGACACCGAGCTCGCGGCGGTCAACCTCATGACTGCGGCCCGCAACGTCACCGGCACCGCGATCCCTCTCGAGCTGCGAGGCCGTCTCGCGGGCCGGATCGAGCTGCTGCAAGCGCACCTCGCGGCGATCGCCGCGCGGCCTTTCGACGCGTCCGCGTCCGCCCCTGCCAGTCCGCCTGCGCAGCTCGCACCCTGGGTGGGTGACCGACCGCCCGCCGACTGGCCTCGCTCCGCCCGCCTCGTCTACCAGGCGACCAACGAGCTGTACCGTGCGGCGGACGTCCTGAAGACCGCCGAGGTCGCGAGCCTCGACCCGGACGCTCCGCCGCTCATGACGGCCGAACCGGCCGGAACACAGGTGGACGATGCGGCCCTCGACGAGCTGGCCACCTCGGCCCCGCCGCCGGAAGGGGAGCGGACGGTCTCGCCGTACACCCGCAGAGCGGTCCAGGCCGCGGTCGCGACGGGAGCGGCCCTCGGAATCGGCGAGGCGGTCTCCTCGACGCACCAGTACTGGGCGACGCTCGCGGCCTACCAGGTGCTGGGCGGGACGGACGGCGAGACGTTCGTCAAGGGCGCACAACGTGTTGCGGGCACGGTCGTGGGCGCCGCCGCCGGGTTCGGGATCGCCATCTGGACGGGATCGAACCCCGCGATCGTGGTGCCGCTGCTCGCCGTGGCCGTCTTCGCCTCGACGTATTACCGGCCCGTGTCACCCGCGGTCTCGAACTTCTGGACCACCATGATCTTCGCCCTCCTCTACGAGTTCCTGGGTCGCCTGACGACGCTCGCGCTCGAGATCCGGATCCTCGAGACCCTCTTCGGGGCCGCGGTCGCCTTGCTGGTCGCGTGGTTCGTGTTCCCCACGCACACGCGGACGAAGCTCAACAAGGACATCACCCGGCTGCTGACGGACGTGGAGATCGTGATCGTCGCGGGGCTCGAACGTCTCGAAGGGGGTCAGAAGATCTCCCGGCAGGCCATCGAGAAGCGCCTCCTGGTCATCAACAAGGACGTACGACAGGTCAACGCCACCGCCGCCCCTCTCCGTCGCGCGTCCGGCTCTCTCGAGGTCGGTGGGATCGAGGGGCGGCTCACCGCGGTGTGGTCGCTGACCTATCACACGCGCCACCTCGCGCACGCTGTCGAGCACATGCTCGCGGCCGGGACGGACCTCACGTCAGAGGACTGGGAGAACCTCCGCCGCATCACGAGCCAGAACATCGGCGCGCTCCGTGCTGCGCTGGACGACCACCTCCCGACCAAGGTCGACGAGAACCTGGACTTCAGCAGCGAGTACGACCCGACAGGTCCGCCCGCACGGGCGGAGGACATGGTCCTGCGCCAGCTCGAACGGATCAACCAGACGCTCGTGGTGCTCATCGAGTCCGTCGCCCCGGGGGCCAGCGGGAAGGACGAGGCTGCAGAGAGGGCGACCCTCTGACGTCTCTCGCCCGGCAGGCGTAGCGTCGGAGGCATGGCCACCTGGGACGACGTCGGTCGGGTCGCGTCGGTCCTCCCCGACACCGAGGAGCACCGGCCGCGCGAGTGGGCCGTGCACGGCCGGAATTTCGTGTGGAAGAGGCCGTTGCGCCGTCGGGATCTCGACGAGCTGGGCGACCTGGCGCCGGACGCCGCTCCCCTCGCGTTCTACGTCGCCCACGAGGGCGAGAAGCTCGCCCTCGTGGGCGACGAGCCCGGCACGTTCTTCACGACGGCCCACTTCGCGGGCTACCCGATCGTCCTGGCTCGCCTCGACCTGGTCGCGGTCCCCGAGCTCGAGGAGCTCGTCGAGGACGCGTGGCTGGCGCGGGCACCGAAGCGCCTGGCCCAGTCGTTCCTCGACGCGACCGAGTAGGTACGGCCTGACGCCTAGGAGGCCCACCGTTCGCGCGCGCCCTCGCGCGCTCCGGCCCCCTGAGCGCCAGGTTCCGCCTGGGTGACTTCTGCCCAGACGGCGTCGAGCGAGAGGCCGAGGACGTCGGCGATCGCAGCGACGGTCGGGAAGGCAGGGGTCGCGACCCGGCCCGTCTCGATCTTCCGGAGGGTCTCGGGCGAGACGCGGGCGTCGAGCGCGACCTCGAGCATCGAGCGATCCCCCCTGGCCCGACGCAGGAGGGCGCCGAGACGCTGTCCGCGCTCGACCTCGGCTGGTGTGAGGGGCAACCTGACCATGGTGACGATTCTAGTACCGGGATGATATGACCGGTATAGTTATCGGAAACACGAGAGAGGCACTCCATGATCGAGATCCTGAACCCCACCGAGCTCGCCCAGGCGCGCGAGACGGGCGCCCTGGTCGCCCACGTCCTGCAGACCCTCAAGGCCCGCAGCACCGTCGGCACGAACCTCCTGGACGTCGACCGGTGGGCGCAGGCCATGATCACCGAGGCGGGAGCCCAGTCCTGCTACGTCGACTACGCCCCGTCGTTCGGGCGGGGACCGTTCGGCCACTACGTGTGCACGGCCGTCAACGACGCCGTGCTGCACGGGATGCCGCACGACTACACGCTCGCCGATGGCGACCTGCTGACGCTCGACCTCGCCGTGTCGCTGGGCGGGGTCGCTGCGGACTCCGCCCTCAGCTTCGTCGTGGGGGGCTCGGAACCTCCCGAGAGCCTCGCGCTCATCGGCGCGACCGAACGGGCCCTGGCCGCCGGTGTCGCGGCCGCGCGGCCCGGGGCCCGTGTCGGTGACATCTCGCACGCCATCGGCTCGGTCCTCGGCGAGGAGGGGTACCCGATCAACACCGAGTTCGGTGGGCACGGGATCGGGTCGACCATGCACCAGGACCCTCACGTCGCGAACACGGGACGTCCCGGCCGGGGGTACCGGTTGCGCCCCGGCCTGCTGCTCGCGCTGGAACCGTGGGTCATGGAGGACACCGCGGAGCTCGTCACCGATGCGGACGGATGGACGCTCCGCAGTGCGACGGGCTGCCGGACCGCACACAGCGAGCACACGATCGCGATCACCGACGAGGGGGCCGAGATCCTCACGCTGCCGACCCCCTCGTGAGGTCAGGCTCCGTGCACCGCTGCAGGCCTGACGCGGTCGACCGGGGCGCCCCGGTGCTCCCCCGACGCTCTCGCCCGGCCCGCCGGGCCGTTCCGTCCTAGGCTCGGCTCATGACGTTCGCCGAGGTGATCGAGGTCGTCGGCAAGGTGGTCGACGCCGCAGGGGTCGCCGCGATCGTGGTCGGCGCCCTGTACGCCACGTTCCTGTCCATGACCCGGCGCCATGAGGGCAACGTCTACCGGTTGTTCCGGCGCCGCCTCGGCAGGTCGATCCTGCTCGGGCTCGAGCTGCTGGTCGCGGCCGACATCATCCGGACGGTCGCCATCACCCCGACGCTCGAGAGCGTCGGGGTGCTCGCGGCGATCGTCCTCATCCGGACGTTCCTCAGCTTCTCGCTCGAGCTCGAGATCACGGGCCGCTGGCCGTGGCAGCAGGTGCCCGCAGGTGAAGAGCCCGGCACGCAGGAGGGGCCGGCCGCGTCCTGAGCCGTGGCGCGACCGGCGTGCCCCCTGCTCAGGGAGCCGTCGAGAAGATGACCGAGTCGTACTCGAACGCTCCGGGGCTGACCTCCAGGGTGAGGTTCGCCGGGTTGTTCACCCCAAACGCGACCGGGAAGGTGACCGACTGACCAGGAAGGAGCGATGTCGTCGGCCCTCCCTCCAACCCGTTCTGGGAGTCGAAGATCTGCGCCCCCTCGGCACCGGCCGACGAGAGGGTCGTGTACGTGAGGGTCGGGTCAAACGCCTCGTCGGTGCCGTTCGTCAGCGTGATGTCGATGCGGACGAACTGCGTGAACCCCTCGGTGCCCGCGGCCCACTCGGACGGGGAGTACGCCGCGGGGACGCTCGCCGCGACGGCGAGGCCATCCTCGAACGTCGCCGTCTCCCCGAAGGCGAGCGCGAGGGCGGGGACGTCCTCGGGAGCCGGGTCGGCGGCGTCCTCTGATGCGCCGCTCTCACTGCTAGCCGAATCCTCCGGCACAGCCGTGACAACGCTCGTCGACTCAAGGGTCTCGGAGAGGTCGTCCAGGGCGGCAGAGTAGATGATCTGCGACACGATCACACCGACGCCCGCGATGACCGAGATGACAATCGCGGCGATGGACAAGCCCTTTCCAGTACCGGTCCTGCGGCCCTTCACCAGACCGACGATGCCGAGGACGAGGCCACCAAGCGCCAGCACGATCGCGAAGTTGTTGATGATCGGGACGAAGCAGAGAAGGAGCGCAATGACGGCGAGCACGAAGCCAGTGATCGCCAGACCCGACGACCCCTGTTGCGCCGGGGGCTGCGAACCGTACCCGGGGCCCGGTCCGTACTGGCCGGGTCCAGTCGGCTGGCCGGGGTAGCCCGCCTGCTCGCCGCCGGAGGTTCCGGGCTGGCCCGGGTACGGGGCCGGCTGGCCCGGGTACGGGGCCGGCTGGCCCGGGTACGGGGCCGACTGGCCCGGGTACGCGCCCTGCCCCGATGGGTCCGGCTGACCAGGGAATGCGGGACCGGGCTGTTGCGGGTCCCCCGAGGCCGGGGGCTGCGGCTGTCCGTACGGCGGCTGAGACATGGCACTCCTCGCGACCGGTGGCCGCTGTTCTGGGCCGTCACCGACCCCCCTGCGGTCCCGCGCGATTGCTGGACCTATGTCCCATGTTCCCGCGTTCCCCCGCCTTTTCGGCCCCTCGAGCGGGGTGAACTTCGCTCGCCGAGCCGCCTACCCTGGGACCATGCCCTCCCTCGACGTCTCCGACCGCGCCGTCGCGCCCGAGGTGCGCGGCGCCGTCGGGCAGGTCCTGGACAGCGACGCGTGGGTCCCGCTGGCTGCGGCGCATGCCACGCGTGCCGACGCCCTGACCGCGGGCTGGCGCGAGCGCAAGGCCCAGGGCGAGAAGCACGTGGTCGAGGACTTCCTCTTCACCTACTACCCCACGCGCCCGGCTCAGCTGCGCCGCTGGCACCCGGGTGCGGGCGTCGTGCTCTCGCCCTCCGGTGGGCTCACGCCCGACGACGTCGCTCCCCTTCTCGCCGAGCGTGCGGACTGGCGGTGGCACCGGGCCGACGCGGCCGGCCGGGTGAGCCTCGACGTCGAGGCGTTCCTCGCCGACCGGGGCGACACCGTGCGCTACGCGCGCGAGCTGCTCGCTGCTACGGCGTCGCGCCCGGCAACGCTCGGGTGCTTCGGGCTGCACGAGTGGGCCATGGTCTACCGCGACCACGCCGAGGGGCGTGACCACCGCCACCCGCTGCCGCTGCGGCTCGGGGCGCAGGGGACGGACGAGGTCGTCGCGTCGCACCCGGTGCGGTGCTCGCACTTCGACGCGTTCCGCTTCTTCACCCCGGAGGCCGTGAGCCTCAACCGGCTGCAGCCCACCCGGGAGACTCAGCCGGCGCTCGAGCAACCAGGCTGCCTGCACGCGAACATGGACCTCTACAAGTGGGCGACCAAGCTCTCCCCCGCGGTGCCGAGCGGTCTGGTGCTCGACGCGTTCGAGCTCGCTCGGGACATCCGCTGGGTCGACATGAGGGCGAGCCCCTACGACGTCTCGTCCTACGGCGAGGCGCCCGTGGCGATCGAGACGCCCGAGGGGAAGGCCGAGTACGTGCGGCTGCAGCGCGGGTTCGCCGAGCGCTCGGCCGTGCTGCGCTCCCGGCTGCTCGAGGCCTGCGAGCGCCTGCTGGGCTGAGGGACGCCACGGGCCCGTGTCCTCCCGTCGAGAGCCCGAGCCGGTGCCGTGCGACAGTTGCCCGTATGATCAGGCCTCTCACGGACCGCGAGCGCAGCGTGCTCGACGCCCTGCTGTCCGTCGACGTGGACGGGGCTGCCGAGCTTCGCCGTGAAGCCAGGCGCGCTATGGTGACCAGCGCGTGCGGTTGCGGTTGCCCCTCGATCAATTTCCGGCCCGGCACCGGGATGCATGTCATGGTGAACGCGACCGTGGCCGGCTCCTTCGACAGCCTGTTCCTCTATCTGATCGACGGCGAGCTCGGCGGCATCGAATGGGTCGGGGTCAGCGACGACAGGCCGACCGAGCTTCCCGAACCCTCACGGCTCGAGATCAGTCCAGCCTGACGGGCTCACTCGCTCGTCCGCATCGCTCGTGCTCCCCGAAGACCACCGGCGAGGCGCGCCGGGCTGTTCCGCATTCCAGGGGGTGGGGAGTGTTTTCTGCGTAGCCACCACAATTGTGGTGGCTACGCAGAAAACACATCCCACCCTGGGTACCTGCACCACCGGGGGCCGACCCTCCCCGGGCTCCCTCACCACCGAAGCCCGGCGAGTCATGAGGCACGGGGCGGGTCCTGGCAGGATCAGGGCATGTCGCGTCCGCCCCTTGCCATGATCCCGACCGGCCCTGTGCCCGTGCCACCCGCCGTCCGCTCTCTCGTCGACGCCGCCGGGGGCGGCGACCTCGTCCCGGTGTGGCGGAACAACCTCGGCGGGCTCACGTTCCGCTGGGGCACGAGCGGCACAGGTGGCACAGGTGGCACGGACCGGTACGTCAAGTGGGTCGCCGCGGGCACACCCGAGATCGACCTCCTCGCCGAGGCAGAGCGGCTCGCGTGGGCGTCGCAGCACACGGCCGTGCCCCATGTGCTGGACGCCGGGCAGGACGAGCTGGGCACCTGGCTCGTGACCGAGGCCATCGACGCGGCCTCGGCCGTCGACCCGCGCTGGGTCGCCGAGCCCGCCACCGCGGCAGCCGCGATCGGCAACGGGCTCCGCGTCCTGCACGACGCCCTGCCCGTCGAGGGCTGCCCCTTCACCTGGAGCGTCGAGGAGCGTGTCGCGCGCGCCGACGAACGGATCGCCGACGGCGAAGGCCCCACCGAGTGGTTCCCCGAGCACGCAGCGCTCACCGTCACCGAGGCGCGCGCCCGGCTCGACCTCGCGCCGCCCGTGGACCGCCTCGTCGTGTGCCACGGCGACGCGTGCGCTCCCAACACGCTGGTGCACGCCGACGGCTCGTTCGCTGCGCACGTCGACCTCGGCTCGCTGGGAGTCGCCGACCGCTGGGCCGACCTGGCCGTCGCTGCCTGGAGCACCGAGTGGAACTACGGGCCCGGCTACGACCGGATCGTCTACGACGCCTACGGCATCGAGCCGGACGAGGAACGGATCGCCTACTACCGGCTGCTCTGGGACCTGGGCTGAGACGCCCCTTCCCCTGCCCGACGACGGAGCGCACCGCCACGCGCGACGCACGCCACGCCGTCGGGCAGGGGATAGGCACGAAGCGGACGTTTCGCGTTCATCGTCGGCTCATCCGGTAGCCACCCGGGTCAGGTGGGATCGGGACGGCGCCAAGGTCGCGCCGCCCAGCTGCCGCGCTCGCGCGCGGGACCGGACGAAGGACTGACATGACGCAGACGATGGACACCCCTGTCCGCCCGGTGCGGAGAAGCGTGCCCGCGCTCGCCCTCCTCACCCTGGTCGGCGGGCTCGTGCTCGCCGCCACCCCCACCCAGGACGCCTCCGCGGCGACCGCACCCCCCGCACCGCTGCTCACCACGGCGGGCACCACCTGGAAGTACCTCGACGACAACACGGACCCGGGCACGCCCGGGAACCTGCTGTCCTGGACCCAGTCCGCCTACGACGCCTCGGCGTGGAAGTCGGCCAAGGGGTCGTTCGGGGCCAAGGGCGGCAAGCTCGCGGCCGTCGGGCCGCACACCCCCACGACCCTCCTGACCCAGTACATCGAGGGGACCACGACCGACGTCCCCACGTTCTTCTTCCGCTCGACGTTCGAGTTCGACGCCGACACGGCGGACGAGCTCGAGAAGGTCGTCGGCAACGTCGTCTACGACGACGGGCTGGTCGTCTACGTCAACGGCGCCAAGGTCGCCGGCTTCCACGACGAGCGCGTCACGAGCACGACGACGAACCTGCAGTACGCGGGCTCAGGCGCCTCCGACCCCATCGCGGCCTCGTTCGACCTCGACCCCGAGGCGCTGCTCGACGGGACCAACACGATCGCGGTCGCGCTCTACCAGGACCGCGCGTCGAGCTCGGACGTCTACTTCGACCTGACCTCGCTGACCCCGGTCGTCGAGGGCGCCCCGGTCGTTGTCGCCCCGCCGACCCGCGTCATCCTCACGCCGACCGAGACGCCCGAGACCTCGCAGTCGATCTCGTGGCTCGCGGGCAGCGAGGCCGACACCACGGGGCAGGTCGAGATCCGTCCCACCGCCGGCGGCGTGACCCGCACGCTGCGCGCCTACGCCGCGGGCGCCGTCAACGGCAACGCGAAGCAGCACTTCTCGGTGACCGTGCCCGGCCTCAAGGCTGCGACCGAGTACTCCTACCGTGTGGGCGTGCCCGGCGCCTGGACCGAGTGGAAGACCTTCGCGACGGCTGACCCCTCCGAGACCGACTTCTCGTTCATCTACTACGGCGACGCGCAGATCGGCCTCGACAGCACGTGGCCCAAGGTCGTCGCGCAGGCCCAGGCCACGGCCCCCGACGCGATCGGCTCGGTCCACGCCGGAGACCTGATCGACTCGGCGAGCAACGAGACCCAGTGGGTCAACTGGTTCAAGGGCATGGAGGACGCCGCGGCGACCAGCAACGTCATGGCCGCCCCCGGCAACCACGAGTACTCGGGCGACAAGAAGCTCGCCGCCTGGAAGGCGAACTTCGAGTACCCGCTCAACAACCCCACGACCGAGACCGTCGGCGAGCTCGCACAGCTCGCCGTGGGCGACACCCCCGTGGCCCGCCAGTACGCCGCCTACTTCGCGCACTGGAGCGAGTTCGCGGCCGAGACCGTGTACTTCACCGACTACCAGGGCATGCGCTTCATCACGATCAACGCGACCCGCGACACCGCGTTCCTCACGCCCGACGCGCTGCCCGCGTGCACCGGCACCGACTGCCCGCAGGCCAAGGTCGCCGAGCTCTGGACCCAGTTCCAGGCCGCGTGGCTCGACACCGTGCTCACCGAGAGCCCGTCGAAGTGGAACGTCGTGACCTTCCACCAGCCCGTCTACTCGACGTCGTCGGGCCGCGACGAGCCCGTGCTGCGCAAGTACTGGGTCCCGGTCTTCCAGGAGCACGACATCGACCTCGTCATGATGGGTCACGACCACACCTACGCGCGCGGCTACAACGACGAGGACCGCACCGACACCGAGGGCGTGACCGACGGCCCCGTCTACATCGTGTCCAACTCGGGAGCCAAGCACTACGACCTCGCGGCCCCCGACAAGAACGTCTGGACCAACAACGGCGCGACCCAGGTGCTGCGCGGCGAGAAGATCACGACCTACCAGGTCGTCGACGTCACGGCGGACACCCTGACCTACAAGTCCTACATCGCCGAGAAGGTCGCGGGCGCGAGCACCGACCTTCCCGTGGGCGCGGTCTACGACGAGTTCACGGTCACCAAGCGCGACGACGGCACCAAGTGGGTCACCGAGGCCGGCGTCGCCGTCCCGAGCGAGGTGTCGTTCACGACGCAGCCCGCCGCCGCCGTCACGGTCGAGTCGGGCAAGAACGTGACGATCTCCTCGACTGCCGTCTCGACCTCGACGGCCACGCCCGCTCCCCGCGTCGCCTACCAGTGGCAGACCGCCGCTGCGGGCACCGACGCGTGGACCGACATCGCCGGTGCGACGTCGAAGAACCTCCTGCTCAAGAAGGTCTCGGCCACGACCGACCAGCACCGCTACCGCGTGGTCGCCACGGCCGGGAAGTCCTCGACGACCTCGGCCGTGAGCACCATGACCGTGACCAAGGCGCCGACGACGCTCAAGCTCGCCGCGTCCTCGCTGCGCACGGGCGCCAAGCCGCGCGTGACCGCCAACGCGTCCGTGGCCGGGACGGTCGAGGTCACGGTCGTCTCGGGGATTTTCCTGACGACCGCGAGCGTCCCCGTCGCGAAGGGTGCCACGACGACGGTCACGCTGCCCCAGTCGCTGCCCTTCGGTGTGAGCGGAGCGACCGTCCAGGTCACCGCGACGCTCACCCCGACCGACTCCGTCGAGTTCGCCCGCACGACCGCGGGGTTCACGACGAAGATCGGCTGACGCCGGTCGCCCGTGCCACGGCCGGTCGGCTCACGCGATCCGCGGGGGCCGGCCGGTCGTGCGTCGCGGAACGCCCGCACGCCGGTCACCCGGTGCCCGGTGCCCGGTGCCCGGTGTGAACATGGTCCGGTGCTCCCGATCCGCTCCGCGCTCCCGCTCGCTCCTTCGGCGGTCCTGGCCCTTGCTCTCCTCGCCGGGTGCGCCTCCCCGGCGTCAGCGCCCACATCGGCCCGTGACGGTCGCGAGCCGACGACCTCGGTGAGCGACGCCGTCGGGCAGGAGGACGCGGCACCCGCACTCCCGCCCGCCGGAGCCGGGCTCGACTACCAGCTCGGCGGCGCCTACCCGCCGCCCGACGGCGTGACGATCGTCGTCCGCGACGTCACCGACCCACCCGCGGGTGCGGGCTACGACATCTGCTACGTCAACGGCTTCCAGACTCAGCCCGGCGACGACACCTGGCTGCGCGACCACTCCGACCTGGTCCTGCGCGGCGACGACGGCGAGCCCGTCGCGGACCCCGGCTGGCCCGACGAGCTGCTGCTCGACACCTCGACCGGCTCCGCCCGCCGGGCGATCGCCGAGATCGTCGGTGCGCAGCTGGACGCGTGCGCAGACGCGGGCTTCGACGCGGTCGAGCCCGACAACCTGGACTCGTTCACGCGCTCGGACGGCGCACTCACGCAGGGCGACAACCTCGCGCTCGCCACGCTCCTGATCGAGCGGGCCCATGCGCGGGGCCTTGCGATCGGGCAGAAGAACACGGTCGAGCTGGGCGAGGACGGCCCGGCGCTCGGCTTCGACTTCGTGGTCGCCGAGGACTGCGCGGTCCACGACGAGTGCGACGACTACACCGCGGCGTACGGCACGCGGGTCCTGGAGATCGAGTACGACGACGAGCCGGACCTCTCCGCCCGCCTCGCCGACGCGTGCACGCTCGGGGTCACGGTCGTGGGACGCGACCGAGACCTCTCGATGCCTGACGCCCCCGGCTACGTCTTCGAGTCCTGCTGAACCGGCGCCCACACGTCGCCCGGCACGTCCCCGGGCAGGGCGGGGTTCCCGACCCCGACGAACCGGTCGCCCGCCCCGCTCGCCCGCAAGCGTTCGAAGTCCTGGAGCGCCCCGAAGGCCCACCGGCCCAGCAGCACGATCGCGACCAGGTTGACGAGGGCCATGAGCGCCATGGCGATGTCGGCGACAGCCCAGACGGCCTCGAGCTCGATCAGCGACCCGATCCCGATCGCGGCGAGCACGAGCGTGCGCAGGGCGGTGAGCGCCTTGGCGCGGATGCCGAGGAAGGTCAGGTTGACCTCCGCGTACGAGTAGTTGCCCAGCACCGAGGAGAACGCGAAGACGAACACCAGGACGGTCATGGGCCACACGGTCCACGACCCGAGCTGGGCAGCGACGGCCTCCTGCGTGAGCGAGGCCCCGGCCGCGTCGGTCGTGCTCCCCGGGTCGAACACCTCGGGTCCCGCCATGAGGATGATGAAGGCCGTCGCCGAGCACACCACGATCGTGTCGACGAAGACGCCGAGCGACTGGATCAGCCCCTGCTTGGCAGGGTGCGAGACCGTGGCGGTCGCGGCCGCGTTGGGTGCGCTGCCCATGCCGGCCTCGTTCGAGAACAAGCCACGCTTGACGCCGTTGAGCAGCGCCGCGAGGATCCCTCCGGCCGTGCCCGCGACGGCCTGGTCCAGCCCGAAAGCGCCCTCGACGATCTGCCCGACCACGCCCGGGACCGCACCGAGGTTCATGAGGATGATCGTGGCCGCGAGCAGCACGTAGACCCCGGCCATGACGGGCAGCACGATCCCCGCGACCTTGGCGACGCGCTTGACCCCGCCGAACAGCACGGGCGCCGCGAGGATCATGAGGAACACCGCGGTCCAGCCGGGGGCGACGGCGTGGCCGCTGTCGAGCGCCTCGCTGATCGTGTTGGCCTGCACCATGTTGAACGCGAAGCCGAACGCGAAGATCAGCAGGATCGCGAACACGATCCCCCAGCGTCGCGAGCCCAGACCGCGCTGGATGTAGTACGCGGGGCCCCCACGAAAGGACCCGTCGTCGGCCCGGACCTTGAAGATCTGCCCCAGCGTCGCCTCGACGAACGCCGTGGCCATGCCGATGAGCGCGACGCACCACATCCAGAAGATCGCCCCCGGCCCACCCAGCGTCAGCGCGATCGCGACACCCGCGATGTTGCCCGTGCCCACGCGCGAGGCGAGGCCCACGCAGAAGGCCTGGAACGACGAGATGCCGCCCTCGGCCGCGCCGGTCGAGCCGCCGACGAGCCGGAACATGAGCCCGAACATCCGGACCTGGACGGCACGCGTGCGCACCGTGAAGTAGATGCCCGCACCGATGAGGACGTAGATCAGGACGTACGAGTAGAGGGCGTTGCTCAACGGGTCGATCAGCGCCTCTTGCAGGACGTCCATGCGATTCCTCCAGCCCGACGGCGGTTCTGCCGCTCCGAGGGACGCTAGCCGCTGGCGGTGGCCGTGTCGCGACGGACCTCAGCGCGGCTGCTCGTGCGCGCGCTCGCCGCGCTGGGCCTTCTGCGCGGTCTCGGCGATCCGGGCGGCACGGGTCGGCGCCCGCCGGGCGTCCGCGATCCAGCCGAGGACGAGTCGGCGGACCCCGGGCGGGAAGCCGTCCCAGTGCTCCCGGGCGGGCGGTGCTGCCGCGAGCGCCGAGTCCAGGTCGTCAGGGACGACCAGTGCCTCGGCGTCGTCGTACCTCGTCCAGGACCCGTCGGCCTGCGCCGCCTCGATCACGGCGCGCCCTGCGTCGGTCATCCGGCCGTCGGCCTCGGCCCGCGCGACCCGCTCCTTGCTCAGGCGGGTCCACCGGCTCCCGGGCCGCCGCCTGGTGAGCCACATCATCGAGCGGTCGTCGTCGATCGTCTGGACCGTCCCGTCGATCCACCCGAAGCTCAGCGCCTCCTCGATCAGCGCGTCGTAGTCGATCGGGGCGCGACCTGAGGCCCGACGCCACTGCACGACCCACACCCCGGGCACCTCGTCGGCATGGTGCTCGACGAGCCAGGCTCGCCACTCGGCAGCGGTCTCGGGGTGGAAGCGAGGCGCGTCCACGCGCCGGTCGGTCACCATGCGCCCAGACTGCCACGGGGTGGAAGCGAGGCGCGTCCACGCGCCGGTCGGTCACCATGCGCCCAGACTGCCACGGGGTGTCGTTCGCTTCGCGGCGAGAGCAGCGGGTCCCGGTCCCGCGAGCGCACAGGGGAGGCGCTCGTCCGGGACGTGTCCGGACCAGCACCTCCCCCGCTCGTGGGTCAGTCGCAGGTGCTGGCGTCGTAGGACGCCACGACCTCCTGCGAGCGACCGTCCTGGGAGACCACGACCGTGACCTGGCCCACCTCGACCGCGCCCGAACGCGTCGCGAACGACGCCGACGCACTCTTGCCCGGCGCCAGCCCCACGAACGACCTGCCGCCAAAGGCAGACGACACCTTCACGTCCACCGGCAGGTCCTCACCGCTCACCGCACGCACCGAGACCACCACACGCCCCGCCACGCACTGCGTCCTCGCCGAGACCACCACGTCGAACCCGGGCCCCACCACGACCGCATCGCTCGCCACCGCGAACACGTGCATGTTGGTCGCGCGCGGCAGGGTGATCGTCGCGAGCGCCTTGCCCTCGGGGACGGCGACCGGAGCTGTGGCGTACAGGCCGCACCCGATGCGCTGGGTCCCGGTGCCGCTGCCGCGAGCGCCCGCCTTGGCGACGAGGATGTTGCCGGCCACGGGCGACCCCGTGCACCAGTCGCTCAGCTCGACGCGCGACGTCTGGCTCGTGCCGTCCGTGAAGCCCAGGACCAGGTCGCCCCCGTGCGTGCCGTTGTTGCTCGAGCCGACGAGCGAGACCTGGCGTGCCGTGCCGATGCTCGCGCGCACGTCGAGCACCTGGCCGTTCGCGCGGACGTTGTCGGGCGCCCCCGGCTCCTCGGCCGCGAGCACGTAGCCCAGCTGCGTGCCCGGGACGAGTCCCGGCACGCCCTGGACGGCACCCTGCTCGGCGAGCAGGTCGCGCAGCAGGTAGGCCCCCTGCCCGTCGAAGTTCGCGTTCGCGGCGCCGGTGTCACCGATCCCCACGTTGTCGAAGCTGCTGCGCAGCCACGACTCCTGCGCGACGACGACGGTCACCTCGCGGGAGACCTCGTGCCCTGCGGCGTCGGTCACGACGACCGTGACGGGGTACGCGCCGGGCGCGACGCCCGGAGCGGCCGAGAGCCTCAGCGGGATCTCGCTCGTGGCCGGCAGCCCGTCCGAGACGACGGACCACGGACCCGAGCCGTCCTGGACCTGGACAGCGTCGCTCCCGGTCACCTGGATCTCGCCCGAGACGGTACCCGGGCCCTGCGCGACGACGCTCGCCACCAGGTCGACCGTCGCGCCCGGCCGGATGACCGGGTGCGCGGTCGAGAGGCCCGCGAACAGGCGGCTCACCTCGGCGTCGACCCGGTCGACCGCGCCCGGCGCGGCGTCGGGCCCCGTGGCCCACGCGGTGTGCTCGGCGCTCGTGGCGAACGACAGGGTGCCCGCCGCGGTCAGCTCCGGGCCCGTGAGGTAGGCGCGGTCCACCGCGGTGGCCCCTGCGGTGACCGAGGCCGTGTAGCGGTTCTCGGTCGACGTCCCCGGGGCGGTGATGTGCAGCTCGCTACGTGGGTAGAACGACTCGTCGAGGTCGATCCGGACATCGTCGAACAGGGGCGTCGAGAGGCCCCACGTGTCCGTACCGGGCACGATCGGGTAGATCCCGAGCCCCGACAGGACGTGCCACGCGGACATGGTGCCCAGGTCGTCGTTGCCCGTGACGCCGTCGGGGCCGTCGGTGAAGAGGGTCAGGGCCGCACGGACGACATCGTTGGTCTTCCACGGCTGCCCGGTCCACAGATACACGTACGGAGCGTGGAGGTTGGGCTCGTTGTTGGGGTTGTAGGTGTCCTGGTCATAGTAGGAGTAGGTCCCGTTGACCCACACCTCGCGGGCCGTCCTCTCGGGGTCCACGAGCAGCTGGTCGTAGGCGAAGAACGCGTCGAGCGCCTCGTTGGCGGCGTCCGTACCGCCGATCAGGTCGACGAGACCCGGGACGTCCTGCTGGACGAGCCACTGGTACTGGACGGCGGTGCCCTCGTGGAACCCGTCGCTCTTGGCCGGGTCCGGGTCGCCCACGAACAGGCCGTCGGCGTTGCGGGCACGGAAGGCCCCGGTACGGGGGTCGAAGACCGAGCGGTAGTTCTGCCCGCGCGCGGCGTAGCGGTCGGCGTCGTCGTCGTGGCCCAGACCCCGTGCCATGGTCGCGAGCATCGCGTCCGAGAGCGCGTACTCGAGCGTGGCGGAACCACCGTGCTGCAGGTCGTAGTCGCCGGGCTTGCCCGAACGGCCCGGCTCGTGCGGGACGAACCCGCTCGCCAGGTACGTGTCGTTGCCCGCGCGCCCATTGAACGGGGAGTCGGCGGGGGGCATGTTGTCGGCGCTCTGCTGGAGGACCGCGTAGGCCTCCTCCTCGTGCCCCGCGAGGAGCCCCTGGCTCCACGCGCTCACGAGGAAGGGCGTGGCCGGGTCGCCCGTCATGATGTTGGTCTCGACTGTCCCGTAGCCCCAGCGCGGCAACCAGCCGCCCTGCTCCGCCGCGCGCACCACGGACAGCGCCATGTCCTGCGACTCCTGCGGGGCGAGCAGCGCGAGCAGCTGCTGCTGCGTGCGGTACGTGTCCCACAACGAGAAGTTCTGGTAGTACGTGAAGTCCTCGGCGACATGGACCTCCTGGTCCCAGCCGCGGTAGCGCCCGTCGACGTCGGTGCCCGTGTTGGGGGCCAGGAAGCTCCGGTAGAGCGAGGAGTAGAACGTGCGCAGGTCGTCCTCGGCGCCGCGCTGGACGGCGACCGACCCGAGCCGCTCCTCCCATGCCGCGGTCGCGGCGGTGCGGGCCTCGTCGAACGTGCCCGCCTCGGCGTCGAGGTTCGCGGCCGCCCCGGCCGCATCGACGTAGCTCATCGAGGTGGTCGCCTCGACGTCGAGGTCGCCGCCCGTGGTGTCGAACCGGAGGTAGGCGCCCACGCGGCCGTCGCCCGTGGCGGTCGCCGCGCCCGCCGTGACGGTACCGCCCTGCCAGGTGCCGTAGGTCGTGAAGGGACGGTCGAACGTCGTGCGCGTGTGGATCGTGAAGGGCTGGGTGTCCTGGCAGAACCCCCGCTGGGTGATCGTCGTCTCGACCGTGCGGTCGTCGATCACGGTGACGGTCGACCCGGTGACCCGGTTGAGGGCCTGCCCGGTGTTGATCAGCACGTTCGCCTTTTCGGTCGACGGGAACGTGTAGCGCTGGACCGCGGTGTGCTCGCCGGCCGTGAGCTCGGCGTCGATCGTGCCCGCCGGTGCCTGGAGCCCCACGCGGTAGTACCCGGGCGAGGCCTCTTCGTCGTCGTGCGCGTACTTCAGCGCGTACTGCCCGTAGTCGGTCGAGGTCACGTCGCCCGTCGTGGGCAGGACAGGAAGCGTCCCGCCCAGCCCGCACCCGACCCCGGAGAGGTGCACGAGCGAGAACCCGCGGATGCGGTCGCGCCCGTAGTCGTAGCCCACGTTGTGGCCGTTGTCGGGCGAGAACTGCACCATGCCGAACGGGACGCTCGCCCCGGGATAGGTGTTCCCGTCGTCCTTGGTCCCGATGAAGGGGTTGACGTAGGAGACGAGGGGTTGCTCCACGGGGCCGACCTCGGCCTGGGCCACCCTCGGGGCGGCGGCCGACGCTGCGCCCGCGGCCGGGAGAGCGGTCGCGACGGGCGCGGCCCCCACGAGGAGCGCGAGTGCCAGGGCGGTCGACGGGATGGCGCCCCGTCGGTGCTGCTTCGAACGAGTTGTCGCGTGCTGACGAGGAGTCATACGGCTCGCCCTCCTGCCCACCACGGCGTGGGCTGCTCGGTGTACCCAGCGTCCGTGCTGGGCGTTATGCACCCTGACATGACATGACAGCGCTGTCCACGGGAGCCATAAGGTTGCCGTCCCGGGGCGGCGCCCGCTCCGCGGGGTCCCGACGACGGCGCCCACCGACGCGCGTAGCGCGGCCCCCCACCCGGCGCCCGCTCTGCGACAATGTCCACGATGAGCACCACGACCCCCACCACCCGTCCCGAGCCCGGCCTGGTCCGTCACCTGCCGGCACCGGACGGCTCGGGCACCCCGGACCCTGACGCCCTCTACGAAGGGTTCACCGAGTGGGCCACCGAGACCGGGATCGACCTCTACGCCCACCAGGACGAGGCCGTCATCGAGATCTTCTCGGGTGCGCACGTCATCCTGGCCACGCCCACGGGCTCGGGGAAGTCGCTCGTGGCGGTCGGTGCTCATTACGCGGCCCTCGCCGCGCACCGTGCGGGACTCCCCGGTCGCAGCTACTACACGGCCCCGCTCAAGGCGCTCGTGAGCGAGAAGTTCTTCGCGCTCGTCGCGGTGTTCGGGTCCGCGAACGTGGGCATGATGACGGGCGACTCGTCGGTCAACCCGACCGCACCGATCATCTGCTGCACCGCGGAGATCCTCGCCAACATCGCCCTGCGCGACGGCGCCGACGCGGACGTCGCACAGGTCGTCATGGACGAGTTCCACTACTACGCGGACCCGCAGCGCGGCTGGGCCTGGCAGGTCCCGCTCCTCGAGCTGCCCCAGGCGCAGTTCGTCCTCATGTCAGCCACGTTGGGCGACACGAGCACGTTCACCGAGGACCTCGAGACCCGCACGGGACGCCCCGTCGCCGAGGTCACGAGCGCCGAGCGGCCTGTTCCGCTCACGTTCGCCTACGTCGTCGAGCCCTTGGGCGAGGTCATCGAGGAGCTCGTCACGACGCACCGCGCGCCGGTCTACGTCGTGCACTTCACGCAGAAGGACGCGGTGGACCGCGCCCAGGCCCTGCTGAGCATCAACGTCGCGAGCCGCTCCGAGAAGGACGCGATCGCGGCAGAGCTGGGCGACTTCCGCTTCACGTCGGGGTTCGGCAAGACGCTCAGCAAGTTCCTGCGCCACGGCGTGGGCGTGCACCACGCGGGCATGCTGCCCAAGTACCGCCGCGTCGTCGAGCGTCTGACCCAGGCCGGGCTGCTCAAGGTCGTGTGCGGCACCGACACCCTGGGGGTGGGCATCAACGTCCCCATCCGCACGGTCCTCATGACGAGCCTCGTGAAGTTCGACGGCGAGCGCATGCGTCACCTCACGGCGCGCGAGTTCCACCAGATCGCCGGGCGCGCGGGCCGTGCCGGTTACGACACGCTCGGCGAGGTCCTCGTCATGGCCCCCGAGCACGTGATCGAGAACCGCAAGCTGCTCGCCAAGGCGGGGGACGACCCCAAGAAGCTCAAGAAGATCGTTCGCAAGAAGGCCCCTGCGGGGGCGGTCAACTGGACCGACGCGACGTTCGAGCGCCTGCGCGACGCCGACCCCGAGGCCCTGACCAGCCACTTCACGGTCAACCACGCCATGGTGCTCAACGTGCTCGCGCGGGGAGACAAGGGCGAGGATCCGGTGCAGGCCATGAAGCACCTCCTCACGGCCAACCACGACACCGAGGCCCAGCGCGAGCGCCACGTGCGCCAGGTGTTCCGCATCTACCGGTCGCTGCGCGTCGCGGGCATCGTCGAGCGCGTGCGCGTGCCCGACCCGACGTACCCGAGCGGCGAGCGGCCCACGGTGCGCCTCACGGTCGACCTGCCGCGCGAGTTCGCGCTCAACCAGCCGTTGTCACCCTTCGCGCTCGCGGCCCTCGACCTGCTAGACGTCGAGTCCCCCACGCACGCGCTGGACGTCGTCTCGGTCCTGGAGGCCACGCTGTCCGACCCGCGCCAGGTGCTCGTCGCGCAGCAGCACCGGGCCCGCGGCGAGGCCGTCGCGGCCATGAAGGCCGAGGGGTACGAGTACGAGGAGCGCATGGCGCTGCTCGAGACCATCACGTGGCCCAAGCCGCTCGCGGACCTGCTCGAACCGGCGTTCGTGACGTACAAGCACTCGAACCCGTGGGTCTCCGACGCCGAGCTCTCGCCCAAGTCGGTCGTGCGGGACATGGTCGAGCGGGCCATGACGTTCGCCGAGTTCGTGTCCGTGTACGGCCTGGACCGCACCGAGGGCGTCGTGCTGCGCTACCTCGCCGACGCGTACCGCTCGATGCGCCAGACGATCTCCGAGGAGCACCGCACCGAGGAGGTCCAGGACATCACCGAGTGGCTGGGCGAGCTGGTGCGAGGCACCGACTCGTCGCTGCTCGACGAGTGGGAGCGGCTGGCCAACCCCGTGGACGACGACGCGGACGACGAGGTCGGTGACGGGCCGCTGTCCGGCACGGGGGCCGAGGCCCCGGTCCGCCCGGTCACGGGCAACCCGCGCTCGTTCCGCGTCCTGGTCCGCAACGCCCTGTTCCGCCGGGTCGAGCTCGCATCGCGCGAGAACTACGACGCGCTCGAAGCCCTCGACAAGGCGAGCGGGTGGGACGGCGACGCGTGGGCCGACGCCCTCGACCCGATGTTCGAGCTGCACGGCAACGACGCGATCGGCGTGGACGCCGCGGCGCGGTCGTCGGCCCTCGTGCAGATCTTCGAGAACGGCGTGAGGCCCGACGGCGAGCGCGTCGAGCCCGGCACGTGGTTCGTCCGCCAGGTGCTCGACGACCCGGCCGGCGACCACGACTGGGCGATCAGCGCCGTCGTCGACCTCGCGGCGAGCGACGAGGCCGGGGCCGTGGTGCTGAGCGTCGTGGCGGTCGGGACGATCTGACGCGACCTACCGGACGACGTCGTCTGCCGGGCGGCGGGGAGTCCGCGGAGACGTCGCGCTGTACCCCAGCCGCAGCACCATCTGCGGCGCCCCTGCGTCGAGCGCCGCTGCGAGCGCGGCCCGGGTGGTCGGGTTCTCCAGGACGGTCGTCGCGAACGAGGCGTGCACGAAGTAGGTCGTCGCTGTCAGCAGGACGCGCTCGAGGGCCTGGCCCGCAGCGAGCCAGTCGCGCACGGAGTCGCCCGGGGTCGTGAGCACCGCGAGCGTCGAGCGGTGCTCGAACGCGGCCCGGTCGCCCGTGCTGTCGCCGCCGAAGTGACGGACCGGTGCAAGGGCGTCCTCGCTCCGGGGCCCCAGGGCAGCGACCGGGATCCCGTCGGGGCGGTCAGGGTCGTTCGTGACCCAGCGCGCCTGCTCGACCCGGCCCGTGTGGTCCCTGCCGGCGGCCTCCTCGGCCTCGCGCACGAGGTCCAGCAGGACGGTGCGCTCGGGGGCCTGGGGGGCGAGCGTCACGAGCCGCGCCCCCTCGGACGTCGCGGCCCTGTCGAGGTCGTCGACGACGTCGGCGTCGAGCGGCTGGTCCTCGAACGGCACCCGGGACGTCGCGCGGCGCTCGATCGCGACCGCGAGGTCCAGCTCGTCGGCGTCGGGCAGGACACCCGGGACCAGGTCGACACGAGCGACCAGGGCGGGGTCGGCGTCGTCGGGCAGCAGCGTCAGCACAGGGCGGAACGACTCACGGCGTGCTGCGACGCGCAGGTTCGCGAGGAACGCTCCGCAGCTGATGAGCATCTCGCGCCCCGCAGGGTCGGCGTGCGTCAGCCGGCGCGAGTCGTCGGCGCGGACGTCGAGCGTGGTGCCGTGCACGTGGACGGACCACGGCTGCGTGTTGTGCACGCTGGGTGCCCGGGACGCTGCCGCGAGTATCCGTTCGATGCGGGGGTCGTCGATGCTCATGTGCGTTCTCCCTGCTCCCGATGCGCCCCTGACGCATCCCCTGCCGGCGGTCACCTCTGCCACCTCGAGCCTCTCAGGACGGGGCCGAGCCAGCCAGGGACGAAGGTCCCCGCAGGGCTGAGGTGCGGGTCACAG
The DNA here is from genome assembly GCA_963782165.1 of uncultured Actinomycetota bacterium. Taxonomy (GTDB): domain Bacteria; phylum Actinomycetota; class Actinomycetes; order Actinomycetales; family Cellulomonadaceae; genus Oerskovia. The sequence continues at coordinate 1,348,436 of CAWAIO010000006.1, read as the reverse complement.
CCCTCGGCCGGCGGTCGCGTGCAGCGGCCGACCCGCGGCCGACCTGCAGCCGACCCGCAGCCGACCCGCAGCCGACCCGCAGCCGACCCGCACGGTCCACCACGACAGACCTCGCGTCCCGTCCTACGGTGGCTCCATGACCGTACCGGACCAGAGGCCGACTCCGCACGAGGGCGAGCAGCACGGGACGGAGGGGACCAGCTCGCGGCTCAACCGGCTGCGCGCGGGGGTGCTCGGCGCGAACGACGGGATCGTGTCGACCGCGGGCGTGGTCGTGGGAGTCGCCGCGACCAGCACGTCGATCCCCGTCATCGCGACCGCGGGGGTCGCCGCCCTGCTCGCCGGGGCGCTGTCGATGGCTGCGGGCGAGTACGTCTCGGTGAGCACGCAGCGCGACACCGAGGAGGCCATGCTCGCCAAGGAGCGCCACGAGCTCGCGACCATGCCCGACGAGGAGCTCGACGAGCTCGCGGGCATCTACGAGTCCAAGGGGCTCGCACCGGAGCTCGCGCGCGAGGTCGCCGTCCAGCTGACGGCCCACGACCCGCTCGCGGCCCATGCCGACGCCGAGCTCAACGTCGACCCCGACGACCTGATCTCCCCCTGGGAGGCCGCGATCGCGTCGATCGTCTCGTTCACCGTGGGTGGACTGCTGCCCATGGCAGCGATCCTGCTCGCGCCGACCGCCGCGCGGATCCCCGTGACCTTCGTCGCGGTCGTCCTGGCCCTGGTCCTCACGGGCTGGGGCAGCGCGAGGCTGGGGCGGTCGCCGACCCGGCGGGCGACGATCCGCACGGTCCTCGGCGGAGCGATCGCCATGGCCGTGACGTACGGGATCGGCTCGCTCGTCGACGTGAACGTCTAGGTGTTCTGTGTCATGACGTTGGTGACACCTGCGTGGAGGCGTGAGGCTGGGGGTTGGTTCCTGGCCGCAGTGTGAGGTCGATGGTAGTTGTAGTGGATGTTCCAGACGTCGAGGGCTGCGGTGCGTTGGGCTTCTGAGGTCCACTCTCGGGCGTAGAGGAGTTCCTCGGCCAGAGTCCGGTTGTAGCGCTCGACCTTGCCGTTGTGCTTGGGGGTGCGGGGCCGGATGCGTTGGTGCTTGGCCGCGGTCGCCAGGACGGAGCGGGTGAAGTCCTTGGCCCGGTAGTTGGCGCCGTTGTCGGTCACGACCCGGGTGATGCGGGTGATGCCGTGTGCGGCGAAGAATGCCCGTGCGCGGGCCCAGAACCCGATGGTCGTGGCCGCTTTCTCATTGGGCAGGGCTTCGGTGTAGGCGAGGCGGGAGAATCCGTCCACGGCCGAGTGCAGGTAGACGTAGCCAGCCCTGGCGCCCCTGGTCTTGGCCCGGTCGACGGCCTTGGCGTGGGGTGAGCCGCGCCCGTGGGTCCGCCAGCCGCCCCCATCAGGGATGCGTCCGACCTTCTTCACGTCCAGGTGGACCATGTGACCGGGATACCGGGCCACGATCTGCCTGATCGTTCGGTTGCTCGCGCCGGTGGGGTCGATGTCGCGGCGCCGGGAGATGCCCAACCTGCGCAGCCACCGGGCGACCGTCACGGGCGCGATCTGGTGGCCTTCGCGGACCAGCTCGAGGTGGATCTGGCGGGCGGTCCACTTATGTGTCCGGCGCAGGTCCTCGATGCGTTCGACCACCTCCGGCGGGGTCTGGGTCGGGCGGAGGTGCGGGGCGCTGGATCGGTCGCCCAGGCCAGCTTCGCCGAGGGTCTCGTAACGGCGCAACCACTTCGTGAGCGTCTGGCGCGCAACACCAGCCTCAGCGGCGACATGAGCAATCGGGCGGTACCGGCAGCGCTCGACCAGGCGCAACCTTCCAGCAGGAGTCAACGGGGCACTAGCGTGGGTCATGAGGGGTAGGTCCTTCGCGCAGGTGGTTGTAGAGGTACCTCCATCCTGCGGTCCAAGGCCTACCCCTCGCCTACGCCCCCACCTCCCGGCGTGTCACCAACGTCATGACCCACAACATCTAGGGGCTCTCGCGCCGCGTCACCGGGCGAGGCCGGTGGGGTGCCGCTCGGCGTTCAGCGCATGAACGGCCCGAAGATGGCGGCGACCTGCGCCGCGGCACGCTCCGGGTCTCCGTCGGCGATCGCTTCCACGAGCTCGTGGTGGAGGCGGTGCGCGGCCTCCTCGTCGTCGCGCTCCTCGTCGCGCATGTGGACGGCGAAGACGTCGAGCATGCTGGAGTACAGCTGCAGGTAGAGCGGATTGTGCGTCGCCGCCACGATCGCGCGGTGGAGCGCGAGGTCGGCGCTGGTCCGGACGTCACGGTCGTCGGTCGACCAGATCTGCTCCCGACGGTCGCGCAGCTCGCGCAGCAGCTCGACGTCGGCCTCCGTGCGGTTCGACGCGGCGAGCGAGGCGGCGGTGCTGTCCAGGGCGAGACGCAGCTCCAGGTAGTGACGGCGGCTGCCCCCGGCGAGCTGGCGTTCGAGGGAGCCCGTCAGCTCGGAGCGGGAGATGACGAACGTGCCGCGACCCTGCTCGCGACGCAGCAGACCTGCGTGCACCAGCGACTGGAGCGCTTCGCGAACCGTGTTCCGCCCGACCCCGAACTCCGACACCAGATCCACCTCGGTCGGTATCCGTTCGCCGACCGGCCAGCGGCCGGAGACCACCTCGTCGCGGAAGCGTTCGACCGCCTGGTCGATGAGACCTGCTCGACGCATGGGCCGCCGTGTGTCAGACTCTTCAGAATTCATCCCATGATCCCATCATTCGCCGACCTCATCGTGGAGTTTAGCGTGACGACACTCTCTCCAGCACGCCTCCCGGCACGCCGCGGGCACCTGACCCTGTGGGCCGGGCTCACCATCGCCCTGACGGCCATCAACCTCCGCACGGCCGTGACGGGGTTCACCCCGCTCCTCGAGATCATCGGCTCGGACCTCGGGTTCGGCGTGGCGGTGGCCGGCGTGCTCGGGACCGTGCCCGCCGCGTCGTTCGGCCTCTTCGGGTTCCTCGCCCCGGTGGTGACGAGGACGTTCGGGCTCGAGCGCACGGCCACCGTGGCGCTGGGGCTGACGGCGCTGTCGCTCCTGCTGCGCGCGTTCTCGCCCACGCCCGTCGCCCTCGTGCTGTCGACGGTGCTGGCCCTGGCCGGGATCGGGGCCGCGAACGTCGTGATCGTCCCCCTGGTCAAGGCCTGGTTCCCGGACCGGATCGCCCTGTGGACCTCGCTCTACCTGCTCCTGATGCAGACGGGTCAGTTCGTCGCCCCGCTGATGGCCGTCCCGGTGGCGGAGGCCGCGAGCTGGCGGCTCTCGGTGGGGATCTGGGCGGGCCCGGCGGCGCTGGCCGCCGTCGTCTGGCTCGTCCTGGCCGTCAAGCTGCCCGCCGACCACCACGCGCCCCCGGCCACGACCGGTCGGAGGCTGAGGATCAGCCGATCGTCGACCGCCTGGGGCCTGGTGGTCCTGTTCGCGATGATGGCGCTGTCCAACTACGGGATCATCACCTGGTTGCCCGCCGTGCTCACCGACGCGGGTGGGAGCGCGACGCTGGGCGGCTCCATGGTCGCGCTCTACTCGGTGTGGGGCGTCGCCGCCGCCCTGGTGGTTCCCCACCTCGCCACCCGCATGGCGAACCCCTTCGTCGTGGTCGTCGTCTGCTCGGTCGTGCTGACGGCCGGCGTCCTGGGGCTGATCCTCGCTCCGCTCGACGGCACCCTGATCTGGGTGTGCGCGCTGGGGATCGGCGTGAGCACCTTCCCGCTCTGCATGACGTTGATCAACCGTCGGACCCGGACCCCGGCGTCCGCCTCGGCCGTGTCCGGATTCGTCCAGGGGATCGGCTACGGGCTCGCCTGCTTCGGCCCGATCGGCCTGGGCCTGCTCCGCGAGTCGACCGGCTCGTGGTCCGTCCCGCTCCTCGCGCTCGCCGCGACCGCCGTGCCCGGTGTGGTCGCCGGCTGGTTCGCGTGCCGCCCCCGCTTCGTGGAGGACTCGGCACCACCGCGGGACCACGCCCCCACCGCTTCTCCCCGCACGGAGTCGCGCGCCTAGGGGCACAATCTCCCTGTGGCCAAGAAGCAGAAGTCGTCCTCCCACGCAGGCACCCCCGCGCTCGTCGCGCTCGAGAAGGCCGGGGTACCGCACACCGTGCACCCCTACGAGCACGACCCGTCGTCCGACCTGAGCTATGGGCTCGAGGCCGCCGCGGCGATCGGCATCCCGGCCGAGCAGGTGTTCAAGACCTTGGTCACCTCGGTCGACGGGACGCTCGTCGTGGGTGTCGTGCCCGTGGACCGCAAGCTCGATCTCAAGGCGCTCGCGCACGCCGCGGGCGGCAAGAAGGCCGCGATGGCCGAGCAGGCCGCGGCCGAGCGCGCGACCGGGTACGTCGTGGGCGGCATCTCGCCGCTCGGGCAGCGTCAACGGCTGCGCACCGTGATCGACGAGTCGGCGCTCGCGTTCGACGCGGTCTACGTCTCGGGCGGGCGGCGCGGTCTCGACGTCGGCCTGGCACCCGCCGACCTGGTGTCGCTCACGGGCGCGGTCACCGCCCCCATCGCGCGGGACTGACGGGCCGCACGGGCCACCAGCGGCGCCCCTCCCCCACGGGTAACACTGTCTCAGCATGTGCGACGCGCCTTCCGGTCCGTGGACAGCATTCCTAGAGTGGCGAACGTGCCCGAGCGGTGCCGACCGCGCCGCACAGCTCAGCACGTTCCCGCCCGCGCCGTCCCGCGAGCGTCCCCGCCGCCGCCCTGCCAGCCCCGATCCCTCAGGAGGACACCATGCCCGCTCCCCTCGACACGACCGAGAAGATCGCCGCCTACGCCCACCCCGACCGCCTCGTCTCCACGGACTGGCTCGCCGAGCACCTGCACGACGAGAACGTGGTCGTCGTCGAGTCCGACGAGGACGTGCTGCTCTACGAGACCGGGCACGTCCCGGGCGCGGTCAAGGTCGACTGGCACACCGACCTCAACGACCCCGACCTGCGCGACTACCTCGACGGCAAGGGCTTCGCCCAGCTGCTCGGCTCCAAGGGCATCTCGCGCGACACGACTGTCGTCCTGTACGGCGACAAGAACAACTGGTGGGCCGCGTACTCGGCGTGGGTCTTCACGCTGTTCGGCCACGAGGACGTCCGTCTCCTCGACGGCGGGCGCGGCAAGTGGATCGCCGAGGGCCGCGAGACCACGACCGACGTCCCCACGCCCGAGCCCGTCGAGTACCCCGTGGTCGAGCGCGACGACGAGACGATCCGCGCCTTCAAGGAGGACGTGCTCGCTCACCTGGGCAACGGCCCGCTGGTCGACATCCGTTCGCCGCAGGAGTTCACGGGCGAGCGCCTGCACATCCCGGACTACCCCGAGGAGGGCGTGCTGCGCGGCGGTCACATCCCCACGGCGCGCAACGTCCCGTGGGCGACCGCGGTCGCGGGCGACGGCACCTACAAGTCGCGCGAGGAAGCTCGAGGCGATCTACCAGGAGGGTGGCCTGGGACTGTCGACCGACGACGAGGTCATCACCTACTGCCGCATCGGCGAGCGTTCGAGCCACACGTGGTTCGCGCTGACGTACCTGCTCGGCTTCGACAAGGTCCGCAACTACGACGGCTCGTGGACCGAGTGGGGCAACGCGGTCCGCGTCCCGATCGTCAAGGGCACCGAGCCGGGCGAGGTCCCCAGGCGCCTCTGAGGTGACGCCCCGCACGGGGCACCCTCCGGATGCCCGACGGCGGTGGGCCGGGTTCGCGACCCGGCCCACCGCCGTCGGGCATCCGGCGTCCTCGCGGCAGGGCGCCCCGGGGACACCGCGCGGCCTGGCCGCTCGCCCTGCCCGGCGCCTCCGTTCAGACCCTGCGCACGACCGGCGGGACCCAGCGGCCGTCGAGCGCCTCGGGAAGCGGCGCGTAGAGGCGCATCGTCACGCCCACGGGTCCCCGCGGGGCCGGGAGCCAGTTCGACTCACGGTCTGCCCCGGGGCTCTCGTGCTGGAGGTAGAGGTCGAGCGAGCCGTCCTCTCCATACCGCAGGTCGTCCCGGTCCCCGATCGCGAACCGATCCAGGGCGTTGGCGACCTGGAAACCTTCGGCGTCGTACATCGTCACCGACCAGAAGGCCGCCGCGGGCGGAGCTGGTCGGCGTCGAAGTGCAGCACGTAGTCGTGGTCGCCGTTCACGACCTCACCGTCCGCGTCCGTGTCGAGGAAGGGGTAGATCGCGTCCTCGACCGGGTTCGCCCCGAGCCCCGCGAGCGTGATCACTGCCCGCTTGAGGTAGGAGTTCCCGTAGACACCCATGGGGTCACCGAACGTCGTCCACCCGTTGGCCGACGTCCCGACGCGCGACCTCGACGCCCCGAGGAGCTCGCGCGCGCTCGCGGCGCCCGCCTCGATCTCGACGATCTCGGCCTCGTCGAACTGGCCGGCGTCGAACTCGTCCCCCGGGACGATGCCCAGCGCACCGATGCGCGCGAGCACCGAGAAGTCCGTGGCGTGCGGCGGGTTCGCGTCGAGAAGGCGAGTCGCGTAGGTGAAGAAGTCGACCGCGGTGAGAGCGTCGACCTGCCGCAGGGGCTCGGTCCTGGTGTCCGCGGTCGGGTCGATCACGAACGGCGGACGGTCGCCCAGCGCGCGCACGCTCATGCCGTCCTGCACCGCGTGCACGGCCGGGTAGTCCGCGGGGCCGTTCGTCTGGATGCGACCGATGGCCCACACGTGCGGGGTCGGCGCGACGATCAGCGCGACCTCCTCGGGAAGGTCGTCGTAGAACTCGGAGAGGTCGCCCTCGTAGTCGGGCCCCACGACCAGGTAGTCGCCCGCGCCCGTCCCCGTGGTCCGCTTGCCGATCGTCGCGAACACGTCGGTCCACATGTCCAGCAGGGGCAGCATGTAGTAACGGTCGTCGGTGTCCGGGACGTGCAGCAGCACCGGCCCGTCGGTCAGGTCCAGCCACAGGTTCGCGTAGAGCGTGTCGAAGTTGGGTCGGACGACCGCACGGAAGTCCGCGGGCGGGAACGCGCGCAGGTGGTGGAACGAGTTGGGCGGCCCGAACCCCGGGCGGACCCCCGCCTCCACGTTGGTGCCCTGGCGACGCGTCAGGTCCATGGTCACGAGCGGGTAGAGATAGAGGTAGGCCTCGTGGCTCAACGTGCGCAGGTCGTTCGACAGCTTTCCCATGACTCTCCGTCCCTCCGCGCCGGGGGTCGGCGCGCTCGGGCCCAACGTATCCACGGGCGTCGGGCGGTGCGCGGCGAGGGCGGGCGAACTCTCGAGGCTCGCGCGCCGCGGCCGTCCGCAGGGCGGGCGCGGGCTGCCGGCGGACGCCCCCGGGTGGGAAGATCGACGGATGACTGACGACGCCACGACCGAGCTGCCCCCGGTCCTCGCCGAGATCCGCGACGACTTCCTCGCGCTCGGCGAGCGCGACCGGCTCCAGCTCCTGCTGGAGTTCTCGCGAGAGCTGCCGGACCTGCCCGCGCGCTACCAGAACGCCCCGGGACTGCTCGAGCGCGTCGAGGAGTGCCAGTCCCCGGTCCGCGCGTTCGCCGAGGTCGAGGCCGACGGCGTCCACCTGTACGCGACCGCACCGGCCGAGGCCCCCACGACCCGCGGGTTCGCCTCGATCCTGGCCCAGGGACTCGAGGGCCTGACGCCCGAGCAGGCCCTCGCCGTGCCCGACGACTACCCGTTCACGATCGGGCTGACCAACGCGGTGAGCCCCCTGCGCCTCAACGGCATGACGGGCATCCTGCTGCGCGCCAAGCGTCAGATCCGCGACCAGGTCGCGGCGGGCTGAGGTCGATCAGAGCACAGGACCGATCGGCCCTGTGCTCTGATCGACCGTGCCGTCGCCGCGCCGAGCGCCGTGGCCGGCCGGCTCGCTCAGCCGCGGGTCACGCCTGGCCGCCCGCGGACTTCGCGTCGAAGCCCTCGCGATGCCCCTGGATCTCGTCGGTGTTCTCCATGGCCCACCGGACCAGGGCGAGCACCGGCGGGAGCAGCGTGCGACCGAGCTCCGTGAGCTCGTAGTCGACCCGCGGCGGGACCACGGCGTGGACGGTCCTGCTCACGAGCCCGTCGCGCTCGAGCTGGCGCAGGTTGAGCGTCAGCATGCGCTGGGAGATCCCGCTGATCCCGTGCAGGAGCTCGGTGAACCGCAGCGGCCCGCTCGAGAGCGTGCCGAGGATGAGGACGCTCCACTTGTCGCCGACCCGATCGAGCACGCGCCGGACCTCGCTGGTCGCGTGGTCGGCGCCGCAGCCGCCACCGTCGGGAAGTGGCACGTGCAGACCGTCAGGACCCGGCACGTGGAGCGCGCGGGGCCGTGGCGGGTGCTGAACGTCGGGACCTGCCGCCTGGTGGGCGCCGGAGGCCGTCGCGGTCATGGGTTCTCCGTTTCCTGACCCACCGGGAACACCGGTGTGCCTTTTGTAGACCTCCTTCAGGTTACCCATGATGTCCTCCGGCACAAAAGGTGACTGACCAGACGGGCAGTTACCCGCTGGACCTCTCCGCCGTGGCGCGACCCGCGCCACCGACCTCGAAGGAAACCCATGAACATCGCCCTCTGGATCGCCGCTGGACTGCTCGCCGTCGCCTTCGCCGGTGCGGGCTTCATGAAGCTCACCACCCCCGCCGACAAGCTCATGGAGAAGATGCGCTGGGTCACGCCCGGCCGCCTCGCAGCCACCCGCGCCCTCGGTGCGCTCGAGCTGCTGGGCGCGATCGGCCTGATCCTGCCGGTCCTGACCGGGATCGCCCCGATCCTGACCCCGATCGCCGCCGTCGGCCTCGCCGTCACGCAGATCGGCGCGATCCCCCTGCACGTCCGCCTGGGCGAGAAGCAGTCCGTGCCGGTCAACACCGTCCTGCTGCTGCTCGCGGTGTTCGTCGCCGTGGGGCGCTTCGCGGGCTGGGGCGCGTGACGCCGTCGGGCAGATGACGACGCGCGCGGCACGCCGAGCGCGAGGGACCGACGTCGGTTCGGTCCTCGCGCTCGCCGCCCCGCTCGCTCCGGCCCGCCGGCTGCCCGGCCGGGCCTCAGGCGTCGGCGCGCAGCGCGAGCCGACGCGCCAGGACCGCGCACACGATGAGCTGGAGCTGGTGGAAGACGATCACGGGCACCGCCACGGTGCCCGCGACCGCGACGGGGAAGAGCACCGCGGCCATGGGCAGGCCCGTGGCCAGGCTCTTCTTCGACCCGCACATGAGCAGCGCGATCCGGTCCTCGACACCGAGCCGCAGCCCGGCGCCGCCCCACCACGTGACCGCGAGCATGACGACCAGGATCAGGGCGCTGATCCCGACGAGCGCGACGATCGTCCACGCCGAGATCCCGGCCCACACCCCCGCGCTCGTCGCGGCGGCGACCGCCCCGAAGACCACGATCAGGATCGTGCCCCGGTCCACGGACAGCGTGAGCCACCGCCGGGCCCGGATCCACCGGCCGACGAACGGCTGCAGGAGCTGGCCCACGACGAACGGGGCGAGCAGGTGCACCAGGACGTCGCGCAGCCCGCTCAGCCCGCCCGTCGCGCCGCTCGACGACATGAACCACAGGACCAGCAGCGGCGTCACGACCATGCCCACGACGTTCGAGACCGTGGCCCCGCAGATCGCTCCGGCGATGTTCCCGCGCGCGACCGACGTGAAGGCCACGGACGACTGGACGGTCGAGGGCAGCAACGACAGGAAGAGGATGCCCGCCGCGAGCGGCGCGCCGACCAGCGGGGTCACGGCCCAGGAGACCGCGAGGCCGACGAACGGGAAGACGACGTAGGTCGAGGCGAGGATGCCGCCCTGGAGCCGGACGTTCTTCAGGCCCGCCCACACCTCGGTGGTCGACAGGCGCATGCCGTAGACGAGGAAGAGGACCGCGACCGCGACGTCCGCGACCGCGTCCACGACGCGCTGGGCCTCTGCGGGGACCGGCACCACGAGACCCAGGACCATGGTCGCGACGAGCGCCACGATGAACGGATCGACCCACTGCTTGAGAACCTGGCGCACGAGGGTCGAGTCTAGGTGTCGCCCGGGGCGACGGCGTCGACGTGCCAGGACCGGCGGGACGTCGGAGCCCCACCGGTCCTGGCCCGTCGCGCCGCCGAGCCCGACCGGGCTACGGGTGGGCGTGCCCCTGGTAGCGGTGGAGCGCGGCCTGCGCGTGCTCGGGCACGCTGCCGTCCTTGTTCGCGACCAGGAAGATCCCGCCCATGCCCATGTCGGAGTGGGACTGCACGTGGCAGTGCACCATCCACGCGCCGGGCCCGACCTTCTCGCCCGCGATCACCTGGAAACCGAACGAGTCGCCGGGGTTGAGGTCGCGCGTGTCGATCACCTGCGTCGGGTCGTTCGGCCCCGTGAGGTACCCGGTGCGGTTGTTCGCCCACCGGTGCGCGTGCAGGTGGAAGGTGTGGAACGCGTTGCCGTGGCCGATCGCCACGAACTCGACGCGCTCGCCCTCGTTCGCCTCGAACACGGGCACGTTCGGCGCGACCTGGTTGTTGATCGACATCCCGTTGAACGCGACCGTGTACTGGCGGTCGGGCAGGACGTCGCCCTTGCGCCGGACGATCAGCGCGCCGTACATGCCGACCTTGACGCCCTCGGTGCCGTGATCGGTCCCCAGCGCGTGGTCGTGGTAGTGCCAGTAGCCCGCGCTCCCGGGCATCCACTGACCGCCCTTGGTCGTGTAGGCGGCGTGGGTGCGCCACACGTACGTGCGCGACTGGCCGGGCTCGTTGAACGAGGCGTTGAGCGGGCTGCCGTCGGAGTCGTGGCTGTAGCTCACGCCGTGCGCATGGAGGGAGAGCCGCTTGTCCGTGGTGTTGACCAGGGTGATCTCGAAGGTCTCTCCCTCCCACATCTCGAGGGTCGGGCCGGGGACCGTGGCCTTGCCCGGCTCGAGACCGTAGCCGACGAGACCACCGGGCAGCGCCTCGGCGTACATCGTCAGGCGGCGGACCTTGTTCTTGTCCGGCTTCCCCTTGTCCTTGTCGGGCTTGCCGTGGTTGCCGTTGCCGTGCGCCGCGGCGGGAGCCGCGCCGAGGCCGAGCGCCGTGGGCGCCACGAGGCTCGCGACCGTCCCGGCCAGCATCGACCGGCGCGAGATCTGTCGCTTGAGCAGTCCGTCGGGGGCGGCGGTGTCCTGCGTCATGGTTCTCCTTCTCCTCTGCCCGCCGGACCGGTCGTGGGGGCCGGCCGCGGTCAGGTATTCGTCGTTGAATCCCTGCGCGCTCGCACCGGTGACCTCGCGCGACGGCAGTCGCGCGAGGTCGCACGGACGAGCATGACTGCACGCGAGCCGCGTGACCGACCCCGCGGCCCACGGCGTCGTGGGCCCTGGCCTCGGTCCGGCCCCCACGGTGATGGGGTCCCGGTGCACGCCCGACCCTAGGGAGACTTCTGACAAGCGTCAAGCAAAAGTAGAAGGTTCACCCTTTTTGTTTTGCGATCTGCCATCCAGAAGCGCCGTCCGCGTCAAGGCGGCGCGCCCACGAGCGCGCACCACGCCCGTCACCGATCAGAAGAGCGTGTACCCGCCGTCGACCGTCACGACGGCCCCCGTCATGAAGCTCGACGCCTCGCTCGCGAGCATCACCACGACCGGCCCCAGCTCGGCGGGGGTGCCCCACCGCTTCATCGCGGCGGGGGCCACGCAGTCGTCGTAGTACTCGGGCTGGTCCACGGGCGACGCCTCGGTCAGGATGTACCCGGGCGCGATCGCGTTGACCCGGATCCCGTGCGGTGCCCATTCCGCCGCGAGCCCCTTGGTCAGCTGGTGCACAGCGGCCTTCGACGCCAGATACGCAGGCTGCCACCGCGGACGGTTGACGATCTGCGCGGACATCGACCCCACGTTGACGATCGTCCCGCCCCGACCGTCCGCGACCATCTGCCGGGCCACTGCCCGCGAGCAGTACCAGACCCCGTCGAGGTTCGTCGCGAGCGTGCGGTGCCACACGTCGTCCTCGATCTCGAGGGCCGCTCCCCCGATCGAGATCCCCGCGTTGTTGACCAGCACGTCGACACCGCCGCCCTCGCGCCCGACCTGCGCCACGACGTCGTCGACCTGCTCGCGGTCCGTGACGTCGAGCTCGTAGCCGTGCGCCGCGAGCCCCAGCGCCCTCAGCTCGTCGGCCGCCGCCTGCGCGGCCTCGAGCGTCGTCGCCGTCAGCGCGACCTGCGCCCCCGCCTCCCCCAGCGCCTGCGCGAGCCCGCGCCCGATCCCGCGGCTCGCGCCCGTGACGAGCGCCGTGCGGCCGGCGAGGGAGAACGTGTCGAGGACAGCCATGTCGGTCCGATCCAGGGGGTCAGGTGCAGTTCAGCAGGTGGAGAGGGGACAGAGCGCCGAGGGAGGCACGACGACGGCGCCGTCCCGCGAGGGGACGGCGCCGTCCGAGGCTCAGAAGTCGAAGAGGTCCTCGAGCCAGGACTCCTTCTTCTTGCGCTTGCGGTAGCGCGGGTCGTCGCTGCGGTACTGGTCCGACCCACGGTCGGACCCGCGGTACCGGTCGTCCACGCGGTAGTCGTCCCGGCGACGGTCGTCGCCCCGGTACTCGTCGCGGCGGCGGTCGTCCGCGTAGCCATACGGAGCGGGCGGCGGGACCGGAAGCTGCTGGGTCGGCGGGTACTGCACGGGCGGGGGCGTCGCGGCACGAGGAGCCGCCGCTGCCGCCGGGCCGCCTGCCTCGGCGGCGATCTCGGCCTCGAGGCTGCGGTCGATGATCTTGTCGAGCTCACCCCGGTCGAGCCACACCCCGCGGCACGTGGGGCAGTAGTCGATCTCCACTCCCTTGCGGTCGGACATCACGAGCACGGTCTGATCAAGAGGGCACAGCATGACGGGTCTCCTTCGTCGGGTCGAACGCACAACGGTCGGCGCGCCGCGGGGGTTCCCGCACCTCGCGGGAAAGGCGCGAGGAACGGGGCAGGACGGCGGTCAGACCTCGAAGAGGTAGCCCATGCCCGGCTGGGTGATGATGTGCCGGGGGTTCGCGGGGTCGTCCTCGAGCTTGCGCCGCAGCTGCGCGGTGTAGACGCGCAGATAGTTCGTCTCGGCCGAGTACGCGGGCCCCCACACGTCGTGCAGGAGCTGGAGCCGCCCCACCATGCGGCCCCGGTGACGCACGAGCACCTCGAGCAGCGACCACTCCGTGGGGCTCAGCCGGACCTCCTGCCCGGCCCGCAGCACACGGCGCCGAGCCAGGTCGATCCGCAGGTCGCCTGCCTCCACGACCGGCTCGGACACCTCGGCGGGCTGGGCGCGGCGCACCGCGGCCCGCAGCCGCGCGAGCAGCTCGTTCATCGCGAACGGCTTGGTCACGTAGTCGTCCGCACCCGCGTCGAGGGCGTCGACCTTGTCGTCGCCGAGCTGGCGCGCCGAGAGCACCACGATCGGCACCGCGCTCCACCCGCGGATCCCTTCGATGACCTCGAACCCCGAGAGGTCAGGCAGGCCCAGGTCGAGCAGGATCACGTCAGGGCGTGCGCTCGCCGCCGCGTCGAGCGCTTCGGTCCCGGTCGTGGCGACCGAGACGTCCCAGCCGTGCGCGCGCAGGTTGATCCCGAGCGCGCGCACGAGCCCCGCGTCGTCGTCGACGACGAGCACCCGGTTGCCGTCGCCGCTCATCCGCGCACCTCGCGCGTCTCGCTCGTGCCGCTCTGCCGCGGGTGCCGCCGTCCGCTTGCCCGTACCTACGCCTCTGTCCCTGCCGTGCCGTCCGTGCTCACGTCGTCATCCTCCCGCGCCTCGCGCGGCACGGTGACCACCATGGTCAGGCCGCCGCCCGGCGTGTCCTCGGGCGTGATGCTCGCTCCCACGGCCCGCGCGAGCCCGTCCGCGACCGCGAGCCCCAGGCCCAGGCCCTCACCGGTCGTGTCGCCGAGCCGTTGGAAGGGCTCGAACATGCGGATCTTCGACTCGTCCGACAGTCCGCGACCCGTGTCGACGATCCGCAGCTCGATCTCGCCGGGCCCGGCCGAGGCCGTGATCCGCACGGGCTCGCCCCGGGGGCTGTGCCGCACCGCGTTCGACGTGAGGTTCGCGACCGCGCGTTCGAGCAGCCCCGGGTCGGTGCGGACGAGCGGCAGGTCGTCGGGCACGTCGAGGCGCACGACGCCGGGCCCGTAGGGCTCGATCGCGAGCGGCACGATCTCGTCGACCGACGCCGCGCGCAGGACGGGCCGCACGCTCCCGGTCTGGAGCCGGGACAGGTCGAGCAGGTTGTCGATGAGCTTCTCGAGGCGCCCGGTCGAGTCCTGGATGGTGCGGGTGAGCGCGTCGGTGTCCTCGGCGTCGAGGTGCACGTCGGGCGACGCGAGGCCGTCGACGGCCGTGCGGATCGAGGCGAGCGGGGTGCGCAGGTCGTGCGAGACGGCCGCGAGCAGCGCGGTGCGCGTCGCGTCGGCCTCCTCGAGGACCGCAGCCTGAGCGGCCTGCTCGCGCAGGCGCCGGTACTCCAGGACGAGCCCGGCCTGGGCCGCGAACGCCTCGAGGACCTGCCGGTCGCTCGCGGGCAGGGCCCGCCCCCACAGGGACAGGCGGTGCGAGTCGTCGACGCGCAGCTCGGTCCGCTCGGCGTCGCCCGGGTGCCCGACGGCGGAGCGCACCGAGGTGCGCCCGTCGTCCTCCGCGGGGGTCCGGTCGCTCTCGGGAGGGTGCGCGTCCCCCTCGACCCGTCCCGTGCTCGCGACCGTCCGCCACGAGCCGCGCTCCCCCGACCGCGTCTCGAGCTCGACCCTCGACAGGCCGAACGTCTCGGCGAGCCGCGTGACGATGGCCTGCGCGGTGTCCTCGCCCGAGAGCACGGACCGTGACAGCGCGGCGAGCGTCGAGGCCTCGGCCCGCGCCCGGTAGGCCTGCGCGGTGCGGCGCGCGGCAAGGTCCACGACCGACGCGACGGCCGCGGCGACCAGGACGAACACGAGGAGCGCGAGGAGGTTCTCGGGGTCCTGGACCGTGAGGAACCCGGTCGGGGGCGTGAAGAACCAGTTGAGGCACAGGAACGAGACCACCGCCGCGGCCACCGCGGGCCACAGCCCACCCACGAGGGCGACCCCCACCGACCCGGCGAGGAACAGCATGAGCTCGGTCGAGAGCGAGACGACGTCGCGCAGGAGCCAGAAGATCCCGGTCAGCACGGCCGGCACCACGAACGCGAGCACCCACCCGGCGGTCCGGCGCGGCCGTGACAGCGCCGACCAGCGCCCCCGCAGCAGCCTGCTCGCGCGTGCCTTCTCGTGCGTCACGAGGTGGACGTCGATCGTCCCGGCGAGCCGCGCGATCTCCGCGCTCGAGGATCCCAGGAGTGCCTCGCGCCAACGCGAGTGCCGCGACACGCCGACCACGATCATGGTCGCGTTGACCCCGCTGCGCGAAGTCCACGACGGCCGAGGCGACGTCCTCGCCCACGACCGTGTGGAACGTCCCGCCGAGCGACTCGACGAGCGCGCGGGAGGCCGCGATGGCCGCGAGGCGTGCGCTGGGCAGCCCGTCGGTCGCGCAGCACGTGGACCGCGACGAGCTCTGAGCCCGCGGCGCGCTGGGCGATCCGGGCACCGCGGCGCAGCAGCGTCTCGCCCTCGGGTCCGCCCGTGACCGCGACGACGATGCGCTCGCGCGCGGGCCAGGTGCCGCCGAGATCGCGTGGTCGGCCCGGTACCTGGTCAGGGCGTCGTCGACGCGGTCGGCGAGCCACAGCAGCGCGAGCTCGCGCAGCGCCGTGAGGTTGCCGATGCGGAAGAACGACGACAACGAGGCGTCGATCTGCTCGGCCCGGTAGACGTTGCCGTGCGCGAGCCGACGCCGCAGCGCCTCGGGCGACAGGTCGACGAGCTGGATCTGGTCGGCGTCGCGCACGACCTGGTCGGGCACGGTCTCGCGCTGGCGTACGCCGGTGATGGCCTCGACGTCCGTCGGTGAGCGACTCGAGGTGCTGCACGTTGACCGTGGTCACCACGTCGATGCCCGCCGTCCAGCAGGTCCTGCACGTCCTGCCAGCGCTTGCGGTGGCTGCGAACCGGGCGCGTTGGTGTGCGCGAGCTCGTCGACCAGGACGACCTGGGGGCCGCGCGCGAGCACGGCCTCGACGTCGAGCTCGGTCAGCGTCGACGTCCCGGTGGCTCGCGACGCGTCGCGGCACCACCTCGAGGTCGCCGATCTGCGTGATCGTCGCGGCGCGCCCGTGCGTCTCGACCAGGCCGACACGACGTCCGTGCCGCGCGACCTGCGCCGGTGCGCCTC
This sequence comes from uncultured Actinomycetota bacterium, assembly GCA_963782165.1. Classification (GTDB taxonomy): domain Bacteria; phylum Actinomycetota; class Actinomycetes; order Actinomycetales; family Cellulomonadaceae; genus Oerskovia. The sequence continues at coordinate 1,332,218 of CAWAIO010000006.1, read as the reverse complement.
GCCCAGCATCGCGTACGTCTTGCCCACGCCCGGCGCTGCCCCGAGGTACACCGTGAGTAGACCCGGGCGGCGGGCGGCGCCGTCGGGCCCCCCTGCCCTGCGGCCCACCGGCCCCTCCCCGCCCGCGGACGCGCCCGGGTCCGGGCGCCCCTCCTGGGGGCTCCCGGACCCTGCGGCCTCGTGGCCGCCGCGTCCCTCAGGCACGGGGCACCCGCGCCGTCAGGTCCACGGCGGGGGGCCACGCGCTCGTCGTCATGGGTTCATCTTCTCCGAGTTCTCGAGCGCGAGGTTGAGCTCCAGCACGTTCACGCGCGGTTCGCCCAGGACGCCGAGGTCCCGGCCCGCCGTGTGCTGGGCGACGAGGTCCGCGACGGCCGCCTCGTCGAGCCCCCTCGCCTCGGCGACGCGCGCGACCTGCAGGCCCGCGTACGCGGGGCTGACGTGCGGGTCGAGGCCCGACGCCGGACGCCGTGAGCGCGTCGGCCGGGCAGCGTCTGCGGGGTCCACGCCGTTCAGGTCCGCGAGCGCCGCCCGGCGCTCGTCGATCGAGGCGACGAGCTCGGGGTTGAGCGGCCCGAGGTTGGTGCCTGCCGGACGCGAGCGTGTCGTACCCGTCGCCCGCCGCCGAGGGGCGGCCGTGGAACCAGCGCTCGGCGTCGTCGGCCGCGGCGAAGCCCTGACCGATCAGGGCCGAACCCACGACGGGTGCCCCATCCGCACCGGTGTCGGTGATCGACGTGGCGTGCGTGCCGTCGCTGCGCACGAGCGAGCCGTTCGCCTGCCAGGGCAGGGCGACCTGCCCGACGCCCCACACCGCGAGCGGGTAGGCCAGCCCAGGAGGAGCGTCAGGACGAGCAGGACGCGCAGGCCTGCGAGCGTCTGGCGGAACAGGGACGCGGCTCCGGCCGAGGCCGAGGGACGCGCGAGGGGCGCGGGGCGTCCGGGGACGCCCGCGGGGGTGGAGAGAGTGCCAGGCATGTCAGCCAATCCCGGGATGAGCGAGATCACGAGGTCGATGAGCTTGATCCCGACGAACGGGGCCACGAGCCCGCCCACGCCGTAGACCAGGAGGTTGCGGCGCAGCATCGCGGACGCCGACGAGGGCCGGTACCGCACGCCCTTGAGCGAGAGCGGGATGAGCACCAGGATGATGAGCGCGTTGAAGATGACGGCCGACAAGATGGCCGAGCTCGGGGCTCGACAGGCGCATGATGTTGAGCACCGCGAGCTGCGGGAACACGGCCATGAACATCGCGGGCAGGATCGCGAAGTACTTCGCGATGTCGTTCGCGATCGAGAAGGTCGTCAGGGCCCCGCGCGTGATCAGGAGCTGCTTGCCGATCTCGACGATCTCGATGAGCTTGGTCGGGTCGGAGTCGAGGTCCACCATGTTGCCCGCCTCCTTGGCGGCGGTGGTCCCGGTGTTCATCGCGACGCCCACGTCGGCCTGGGCCAGTGCGGGGGCGTCGTTGGTGCCGTCGCCCGCCATGGCGACGAGCCGGCCGCCTTCCTGCTCGCGCCGGATGAGCGCGAGCTTGTCCTCGGGCGTGGCCTCGGCCAGGACGTCGTCCACCCCCGCCTCCGCCGCGATGGCGCGGGCCGTCACGGCGTTGTCGCCCGTGACCATGACCGTGCGGATGCCCATGGCGCGCAGCTCGTCGAACCGTTCGCGCATGCCCGCCTTGACGACGTCCTTGAGGTGGACGACGCCCAGCACGCGCGCCGGGCCTTCCCCGATCTGCTCGGCCACCACGAGAGGCGTGCCGCCCGAGGAGCTCACGGCCTCGACGTGGGCCGCGAGCTGCTCGGTCGCCGTCCCCTCGGTGGTCGCGCCGGTCGAGCGCACCCAGCGCTCGACCGCGCTCCCGGCACCCTTGCGGATGCGGCGCACGCGCCCGCCCGGCAGCGGCAGGTCGATCCCGCTCATGCGGGTCTGCGCGGTGAAGGGCACCATCTCGGCGCCGGCGAGGTCGCCCGCGCCGCCCACCACGCCGTCGCTGCCCGACGGCGCCGCTCCCGTCCCGGGGGCGAGGTGGCCGCGCGCGGTGGCCGGGCTGGCGGCGGTGGCGGGCTCAGCGGTCGAGACCGCGGTGGGGGTCCTGGCGCCCGGCGCCGGGTACCGCTCGTCGACGAGCACCACGATGCTCTTGCCCTCGGGCGTCTCGTCCGCGAGGGAGGAGAGCCGGGCGGCCTCGGCGAGCTGCCCGGGCGTGGTGTCGCCGACGACCAGGAGGTCGGCCGCCTGCCGGTTGCCGTACGTGATGGTGCCGGTCTTGTCGAGCAGCAGGACGTCGACGTCGCCCGCGGCCTCGACCGCGCGCCCCGACATGGCGAGCACGTTGCGCTGGACCAGGCGGTCCATGCCCGCGATGCCGATCGCGGACAGCAGCGCCCCGATGGTCGTGGGGATGAGGCACACGAGCAACGAGATGAGCACGATCATCGACTGCTTGGAGCCCGAGTACACCGCGAACGGCTGGAGCGTGACGACCGCGAGCAGGAAGATGATCGTGAGCGAGGTCAGCAGGATGTTGAGCGCGATCTCGTTGGGCGTGCGCTGGCGCTCCGACCCCTCGACGAGCGCGATCATCCGGTCGACGAACGTGTGGCCCGCGGGCGCCGTGATCCGCACCACGATCGTGTCCGACAGGACCACGGTCCCGCCCGTGACCGCCGACCGGTCGCCGCCCGACTCGCGGATCACCGGGGCCGACTCGCCCGTGATCGCGGACTCGTCGACCGAGGCGACCCCCTCGACGACGTCGCCGTCACCGGGGATGATCTCGCCCGCCCGGACGACCACCACGTCCCCGACGGCCAGCGACGAGGAGGGGACCTCCGCCGTCGGGCAGGCCGCGAGGCCCGTCCCCGTCGCCAGGGTGTCCGAAGGCGCCACGACGCGCCGCGCGGTCGTCTGCTGCTGGGTCGCACGCAGGCTCGACGCCTGCGCCTTGCCGCGGCTCTCCGCGACCGACTCCGCGAGCGTCGCGAACAGCACGGTCGCCCACAGCCACAGCGCGATGGCCCACGCGAACACGCTGGGATCGAACGCCGCGAGCAACGTCGTGGCCACTGCCCCGAGCTCGACGACGAACAGCACGGGAGAGGCGACCAGCTCGCGCGGGTCGAGCTTGCGGAACGCCCCGGGCAGCGCGGCCCGGACCTGGGTCCACGACAGCGAGGGCTGCGCCGGGGCTCGGAGGCGCGGCCGGAGGAAGAACCGGCTGCACCGGGACCAGCGGTACGGCCGACAGCACCTTCACTGACAGCACCTGCTGGGCCCCCAGCGACAGGAAGCAACACCGCATCGGGTACACCAGCAGGCGCATCCCCGCGGGGGGTGGGGCGGGTCGTGGCGGGTCTGGCGGAGGACCGAGGAACGAGGTCCTCGGGAAGACCCGCCCCGCCCCCCGCGGGGACGCTCCCCGAGGGAGCGAGGGAATAGGAACGATTCATGAGAGCGACTCCACGATGGGTCCGAGCGACAGCACGGGGACGAAGGTGAGCCCGACGACGACCAGGGCGACGGTTCCCAGCACGCCCACGAAGAGCGGCTGGTGCGTCGGGAGGGTGCCCGCGGTGGCGGGGACCGTCTTCTGGGAGGCGAAGCGTCCGGCGAGGGCCAGGACGAGGGCGATGGGGATGAAGCGGCCGGCGAGCATCGCGACGCCCAGGGCCGTGTTGTAGAAGGGCGTGCCCGACGTGAGCCCGCCGAACGCCGACCCGTTGTTGTTGGCCGCCGACGTGAACGCGTACAGGACCTCGGACAGCCCGTGCGGGCCGGCCTCCTGGATGCCGGCCTGGCCGGCAGGGAGCGCGATCGCGAGCGCCGTGCCGACGAGCACGAGGAACGGGACCGTGAGGATGTACAGCGCGACGAGCGTGATCTCCTGGCGTCCGATCTTCTTGCCGAGGTACTCGGGCGTGCGCCCGACCATGAGCCCCGACACGAACACCGCGACGATCGCGAGCATGAGCATCCCGTACAGGCCCGAGCCCACCCCGCCCGGCGCGATCTCGCCGAGCATCATGGTGAACATCGTGACGCCGCCGCCCGGTGCGGTCAGCGAGTCGTGCATGGCGTTGACCGCGCCCGTGGAGGTCCCCGTGGTGGACGCGGCGAACAGGGCGCTCGCGGCGAGGCCGAAGCGGGTCTCCTTGCCCTCCATGGCACCGCCCGCGGCGAGCGGGGCGGCCCCGGGGCCGGCCATCTCGGCCCAGGTGATGAGCGCGACCGCGACGAACCACAGCGCGCCCATGGCCCCGAGGATCGCCCAGCCCTGACGCTTGTCGCCGACCATCAGGCCGAACGTGCGAGGCAGGGTGAACGGGATCACGAGGATCAGGAAGATCTCGAACAGGTTGGAGAACGGGCTGGGGTTCTCGAGCGGGTGCGCCGAGTTGGCGTTGAAGAACCCGCCGCCGTTGGTCCCGAGCTCCTTGATGACCTCCTGGGAGGCGACGGGACCGCCGAGCACGTGCTGCGTTCCGCCCGCGACCGTGTCGATCGCGGTGTACGCGTCGAAGTTCTGGATGACACCCGTGGCGAGCAGCACGACCGCACCCACGAACGCCATGGGCAGCAGGATGCGCACGCACGTGCGGGTCAGGTCGGACCAGAAGTTGCCGACGCGCCCGTCGGTACCCGAGCGCACGAAGCCGCGGATCAGCGCGGCGGCGACCGAGATGCCGACCGCCGCGGACACGAAGTTCTGCACCGCGAGCCCGCTCATCTGGAGCAGGTGCCCCGCGGCCGCCTCGCCCGAATACCACTGCCAGTTCGTGTTGGCCACGAACGAGACCGCGGTGTTCCAGGCGCCCGCCGGGTCGAAGCCCGCGAACCCGAGGCTCATCGGCAGGTGCTGCTGCAGGCGCGCGAGCCCGTAGAGGAGCAGGAGGGAGGCCATCGAGAAGCCGAGGAGCGAGAGCAGGTAGGTGCTCCACTTCTGCTCGGCGTCGGGGTCGACACGCATGAGCCGGTACCCGGCCTTCTCGACGCGCAGGTGCCGGGGCGAGGTGAAGACCCGTGCCATGTAGGCGCCGAGCGGTGCGTGCACCGCGGCGAGCGCGAGGAGCAGCAGGACGAGCTGCCCGACGGCGAGCCATACGCCGGGTGCCTGCGACGCGACCTCGCCGACCGCCTGGGTCGCAGTGGTCGGGGCAAGCGCGGAGGTCTGGGTCAGCACGGAGGTCCGGGTCAGCACGGTCGCGCTCACCGGACCTTGTCGCTGCGGAGCAGGGCGACGAACAGGTAGCCGAGCAGCACCACGACGGCACCGAGCCCGACCCAGTCGAGGACCGTCATGACGTGGACCCCCCGGAGGAGCCGTGGCGGCGGGCCACGAGGCCGACGGCGGTGAAGAACACCACGGTCAGCAGGATGTAGGCCAGGTCGGCCATCTGAGTTCTGCCTTCGAACGTCGTGCGGCGGGCGGACCTCGGGGACCGCGGGCAGGTGCCGTGGTCGGCGAGAGGGCGCCGGGCCGGTGCGCAGCTCCTGCGCACACCCCAGGTCTATGCCGTGCGGGGCGGCGTGGGGCGGGACGTTGACGGGTTCTTGACGGGGGTACCGCGGGTGTTGACGCAACCCTGACGGGACGGCTGGCGCGGGAGCCGTCGCCGACCGCGACACCCTCGGTCGCGCCCTCTCCGATGAGTTGTCAGAAGCACACCGGGCTATCCCCCGGCCCAGTTCTGACAACCAGTCCGCGCCGCTCGAACGCTCCACACCCTCGACACGACGTCACGCCGCCGCCCGATGAGTTGTCAGAAGCACACCGGGCTACCCCCCGGCCCAGCTCTGACAACAAAGCCGTGGGAAGGGGAGCCGTCGTCGAGACCCACCGGGCGGGCTCAGGGCAGCGGTGCAGTCGTCGTCGAGCGTCAGTCGGCGTCGAGACGCTCGCGCAGCTCCTCTGCGAGGTGCAGGTCGTCGTCGAGCGCCGCGAGCGCGTCCGCGAGCAGGGGCAGCGACTCCGCGCCCGCGAGGAACCGTGCGGCCGCGACGTCGTCGTGCAGCTGGAGGGCGAGGTCCGCCCGCAGGACGAGCGCCCGGAAGCGCAGGCGCTCGGACACGGTCCGTGTCCTGACCCCCTCGGCGTCGAACGCCCTGTCGAGGACGCGGGCTGCGCCGGTGGGGTCCCCGGCCCCGCGCAGGATGCGCGCGTGCTCGACCGCTCGGGCGATGTCGGACGGCGCGTCGACCGTGCGTCGCGGGAGGCGGCCCAACGGCACCTCACCACGCTGCACCACGTGAACCTCCTCGTGCGCGTCGGGCCACGGAGGCTCCCGACGAACCGTGTCCGATCTGTCCGTCCTCGTCCACCCTAGCCGCGACCTCCGGGCACCGCTCGGGCTGAGGACGGCGTGCCGCCGGGAAACTGAGACCGGGCGGAGCGTGCGCGCGGCGGAACGCGTGCCGGGGTCATGGCCGTGCGAAGGCCCTGTGCACGTGAGGCCCCACCGTCCCGAGATGCGGCGAGCGGGGGTCCGGAGCGCTCCTGGACCCCCGTTCGCCGCATCTCGACGAGCACGGTCAACGCTGCACGCGCGCGCCCCCGCCCGAGACGAGCTTGCGGACCTCGGCGAGCGACGCCGTCGACGTGTCGCCCGGCGTGGTCATGGCGATCGCCCCGTGAGCCGCGCCGTACTCCACGGCGTCCTGGATCGACCCGAGCTCCATGAGCCCGTACGCGAGGCCCGAGGCGAACGAGTCGCCCCCGCCCACGCGGTCGAGGATCTCGAGGTCGGCGCGGTGCGTGGCCTCGGCGAAGCCCTGGACCCGGGACCACGCGATGGCCCCCCAGTCGTTGCGCGTCGCCGAGCGCACGGCCCGCAACGTGGTCCCGACGACCTGGAAGTTCGGGTACGCAGCCGCTGCGGTGTCGATCATGGCGCGGAACGCCGCGGTGTCGAGGTCCGTCAAGTTCTCGTCCACGCCCTCGATCTCGAACCCGAGGCTCGCCGTGAAGTCCTCCTCGTTGCCGATCATGACGTCGACGTGCTGCGCGAGATGGCGGTTGACCTCCTGCGCACGCGCAGGCCCGCCGATGCCCTGCCACAGCGATGGACGGTAGTTGAGGTCGTAGGACACGACGGTGCCGTGCCGGCGTGCGGCCCGCATCGCGGCCTCGGCGACGTCCGCGGACGACTCCGACAGGGCCGCGAAGATCCCGCCGGTGTGCAGCCAGCGCACGCCGCGACGTCCGAACAGCTCGTCCCAGTCGACGTCGCCGGGCTTCATCTGGGCGATCGCGGTGTTGCCCCGGTCGCTCACACCCACCGCGCCGCGCACGCCGTAGCCGCGTTCGGTGAAGTTGAGCCCGTTGCGGACCGTGCGGCCGATCCCGTCGTACGGGACCCACTGCACGTAGCTCGTGTCGAGGCCGCCCGTGAGCATGAGGTCCTCGACCAGGCGGCCGACCTCGTTGTCCGCGAGCGCCGTGACGATCGCACCGCGCAGCCCGAAGCAGCGCCGCAGTCCACGCGCGACGTTGTACTCCCCGCCGCCCTCCCACGCGTCGAACGAGCGGGTGGTCTTGATGCGACGCTCGCCTGGGTCGAGGCGCAGCATGACCTCCCCCAGGGAGACGACGTCGTAGGTGCAGTCCGCGGCCGGGCGCAGGTTCAGGGGAGCGTCGGCAGGGCGGGTGGTGGTGTCGGACATGTCAGCTCACTTTCCTGCGGCGACGGGGGCCGCGGGCACGGTCGGGACGGTCGGTTCTGCGGATGCCGGAGGCACGGTCTCCGCGGCGGGCGCGGCAGGTCCCCGAGCGGGCGCGAGCGACGCCGCGAGCGCGACGGCCTGCGCCGAGCGGCGCGCGATCTCGGCGAAGTCTCCAGCCTCCACGAGGGACTTCTCGACCATCCACGAGCCGCCCACGGCCAGGACGGAGGGCACCGAGAGGTACTCGGTCGCGTTGGCCGCGCTCACGCCGCCGGTCGGCACGAACCGCAGGCCGGGGAACGGCGCGGACAGCGCCTTGATCGCGGGCACTCCCCCGTTGATCGCGGCGGGGAAGAACTTCACGACGTCGAGCCCCATCGCCAGGGCGGCCATGATGTCCGACGGCGTCGCGACGCCCGGGAAGATCGGCAGGCCGTGGTGCTGTGCTCGGCGCACGACGTCAGCGCTCAGCCCGGGAGAGACGAGGAAGCGCGCACCGGCGTCGACAGCCTGGTCGACCTGGTCGGTGTTGATCACCGTGCCGGCCCCCGTCACGAGCTCAGGGAGCTCGCGCGTGACCGCAGCGATGGCGGCGCGGGCGCCGGCGGTGCGGAAGGTGATCTCGGCGATGGGCAGGCCGCCGTCCAGGAGGGCGGCTCCGAGGGCGAGCGCCTGGGCCTCGTCCTCCACGACGACCACGGGCACGACCCGCACCGTGGCGAAGAGCTGGTCGAGGTCGGTCGGGGGCGCAGCGGGTGACATGAGGCCTCGCGTTTCGTTATAGTGAACGGATGTTCTGGAATGCGAAATCACTCTACGTGAGCGGGGCATCCGCGTGGTAGCCCGCCCCAGCACCGAGACCGCCGGCCCTGCCGTCCCGGCAGACCACGGACCGGAAGACGACGCCGCGAGCAGCCCCCTCGGCTCGGTCGACAAGGCCCTGCTCGCCCTCGAGCAGCTCGCGGCCGCCGGACCGGGCGGGCTCGCCCTGGGCGCGCTCGCAGCCGACCTGGGGCTCAACAAGACCTCGCTGCACCGCACCCTGTCAGCCCTGCGCTTCCGCGGGTACGCGGACCAGGACCCGGGGACGGGCGCCTATCGGCTGGGCCCCGCCGCCACCGCGCTCGGCGACACCTTCCTGGGCGAGGAGAACCTGCCGGCGCTCCTGGGCCCGGTGCTCACCGCCGTGTGCGAAGCGTCGGGCGAGCTCGTCCACCTGGGCGTCCTGTCGGGTCCGGAGATCGTCTACCTCGACAAGGTCGAGCCCGCCCGCGCGGTCAGGGTCTGGTCCGCGATCGGACGACGCCGACCCGCCGCGACGACCGCGCTCGGGCGGTCCCTCCTCGCGTTCCGGACCGTCGACCACTCGGCCATGTCCTGGTACGCCACGACGACCGGCGACACAGGAACCACCACGATCACCGCGGACTCGCTCTGGGACACGCTGTCCGCAGCCCGGGCAGCTGGCTACTCGACCGAGACCGAGGAGAACGAACCCGGGATCAGCTGCCTCGCCGTGCCGCTGCTGCGTGCGGGGCAAGCCGTCGCCGCACTGTCCGTCACAGCACCGGCAGACCGCATGGGGCCGGGCCGGCACCGCGAGCTCGCCCGGATCGTCCGGTCCGTCGCCCCGCCGCTCCTGCCCTCGTCGCTGAGCCTCCCCGACGCACTCGACGCGAACGCCTGACCTGCGACGGGACACCCAGCGTCACGCGCCTCCCGCCGGGGAGCCCGCGACGAGGGGCGAGCACGGCGGGAGGCGCGGCGCCGTCGGGCTTCCGGACGCGCGACGCGCTCCACGCTCGCTGCACGCACCCCCGGGGTGTGAGAGAGTGCGAGGGCACACGCGATCTGCCCGCTGATCCGGGCACGACGAACGAGGAGCACAACGGCGATGACCGTTCTTGTGGCCTACAACGACTCGCCACAGGGTGAGGCGGCCCTGCATGCCGGAGCCGCCGAGGCGGTCCGCCGAGACCTCCCGCTGGCGATCTTCGTCCTGACACCGCTCGAGGGCCCGCCGCAGGACGACCCGCCCCTCCCGCCGGACCTCGCGCACCTGCTCGACGCCCTGCCTGCGGGCACCCCGTCGGCGACCGTCACGTACCGCGAGTCGCGCATCGACCCTGCGGACGCGATCCTCGACGAGGCAGAGCGCCTGACCGCGAGCCTCGTCGTGATCGGCTCGCGCAAGCGCTCCCCCGTCGGCAAGTTCCTGCTCGGCAGCACCACGCAGCGCGTCCTGCTCGATGCCCACGCTCCCGTGCTGGTCATCAAGGCCAAGCACTAGCCTCACCTCACGCCAGGAGGTCTCATGGACCCGGTCGTCGCAGGTCTCGTCATCGTCGCCGTCGGGTTGCTCCTGTGCTTCCTCGGCGTCGGCTCGGTCCACCTGGCGGTGATCGCCTCCGGGTTCGGTCTCGGCTGGATGCTGGGCGACCTGTTCGGGGCGAACCAGTCCACCGCGCTGCTGCTCGGGGTCCTGGGCGGGCTCGTCGCCTGGATCGCCGTGGCGTTCGTGTTCAAGCTCGCGTCGTTCTTCATCGGGATCGTGACGGGTGCCGTGATCGGCGCCAAGCTCTACGGCACCGTCTCCGGCGACTCGGGCAACTGGGTCCTCGCGGCGATCATCGTCGTCGCGGTCGCGGCGGCGTGCGGCTTCCTCGCCGACAAGTACCGGCGCCGGGCCCTCCTGTGGCTCACGACGATCGGTGGCGCGGGCATCGTGCTGGGCGGCCTGGGCCGCGTGGCCCCCGACACGCTGGGTTTCCTGCGCGACCCGTCCGCGGGCTGGGAGCAGGTCGTGTCGTTCCTCGCGTGGGCCGCGCTCGCGCTGGCCGGGTGGCTCGTGCAGCGCAGGCTGTTCGCCAAGCGCCTGGGCATCACGCGCGGCGAGGCCGAGGCCGCCAAGGGCTGAGCCGCCACCACCTTCCGCTGAGTGCGGAGCTCTTGTGCGACTCGCCGGGCGTGTCGCGCAAGAGCTCCGCACTCAGCGCGCGAAAGGCGGCGCGCCTCAGCGCACCGCGACCTCGATGAGGTTCTTCCAGGGGTCGTCGAACCGCAGCGTCGCACCGTCGTGACGCATCTGGATCCCGCGCCGCGCGAGGCGGTCGACGAGCGCCGTGACGTCGTCCTCGGAGGGCACCGCGATCGCGACCTGCCCGAGGCCCAGCGTCGAGGCGCGCGGCCCCGCCCCCTGGCTGTTCCACGTGTTCATGGCCATGTGGTGGTGGTACCCGCCCGCGGAGACGAACAGCGCGCTCGGCAGCGACGCCGTGGCCTCGAAGCCCAGGGTGTCGACGTAGAACTCGCGGGCCGTGGCGATGTCGCCTACCTGGAGGTGCACGTGCCCCACCACGGTGTCGTCCGGGCCCACGACGTCGGTCGACAGGGCCCGCTCGAGCGCCGCGTCCGTGAGGTGCTCCTGCAGGAACGCGTTGGGGTCGATGTAGAGGGTGTCCATGGCGACCTGGCCGTCCTGCCAGCTCCAGGTCTCGCGCGGGCGGTCGTGGTAGAGCTCGACGCCGTTGCCCTCGGGGTCGGTGAAGTAGAACGCCTCGGAGACCAGGTGGTCACCGCTGCCGACGAACGTGCTGGGCGCGGTGCGCGCGACCGACGCGACGGCTGCGGCGAGCGCGGGGGCGTCGTCGAACAGCAGGGCGGTGTGGAACAGGCCCGCCTCGCCGCGGCGGGCGCGGGGCAGGTCCTTGCCGCGGCGCAGGACCACGAGCGGGGTGGCGCCACGCCCGAGGACCACGGTCTCGTCGCGCGAGCCGGTCCCGGCACCGGGGATCGCGGCGAGCAGGGCGTCCGACGGCGTCAGCACGGCCAGGGAGAGCGCGTCGCGGTAGTAGCGGGTCATCAGGTCGAGGTCCGCGACGTGCAGCGTCACGGCGTCCATCGAGGTGTCGGCCGAGAGCAGGTCCTTGGCCGCGAAGCCGGTGGCGTCTGCACCCGGTCGGCGGGGGTCCGTCTCCGCGGGGGCGTTCGTTCGGTCAGTCATGGTGTCCTCCGTCCAGGGCCGGGTCCCGACCTCTTGGTCCACAATAGTTGATGCTTCAACTAAATGGAAGCCCGGGATGCTTCGGGCGCCTGCCCGTCGGCGTCGAGTGCATGGTTGCGCTGCGACACGCCGGGCGTGTCACAGCGCAACCATGCACTCAGCGGGAGGCGGTCGTCACGCGGCCGACGTCACGCCCACCGCGGCCCGCAGGCCCTCGGCGAGCGGCGTCGTCGGGCGCCCGATGAGGCGCGACAGCTCGCCCGACGTCGCAGAGAGCAGACCGTCGCGCGTGTTGCCGTCGAGGGCGACCACGAAGCCCGCGGTCCCCTCGTCGAGCCCCGCGTCGAGCAGGGCCTGGACGTGCGCCTCCGGGGTCACGTCCTGGTAGACGACCTCGCGCCCGACGATCTCGCCGATGGTCGCGGCCAGGAACGAGTGGCCCCACGCGACGTCGCCCGAGAGCTCGTAGACAGCACCCTCGAGCGAAGGGTCGGCGTCCGCCGCAGCGAGGACCACGGCCGCCGCCTCGGCATAGTCCTTGCGGCTCGCCGACGCGACGAGGCCGTCGCCGACGCTGCCGAGCACCACGCCGGTCTCGCGCGCCTGCTCGACCGTGCCGAGATAGTTCTCGGTGTACCAGCCGTTGCGCAGGATCGTCGCGGTCAGGCCCGAGGCCTCGATCAGCTCCTCGGTGGCCTTGTGCTCAGGGGCGAGGACCAGCGTGGACGTCGTGGCCTGCGGGGCGCTCGTGTAGACGAGGTGGCGGACGCCGGCAGCCTTGGCGGCCTCGACGACGTTCGCGTGCTGCGGGACACGCTGCCCCACCTCGGAGCCCGAGACCAGGAGGAGCACGTCGACCCCGTCGAACGCGGGCGCGAGCGTCTCGGGTCGCGAGTAGTCGGCCTCGCGGACGGCGACGCCGCGCTCGGCGAGGTCGGCGGCCTTGGCCGGGGTGCGGACGGCGGCGACGATCTGCTCGGGGGCGACGCCGCGCTCGAGGAGCGATTCGACGACGAGGTGTCCGAGGTGTCCGGTGGCTGCGGTGACGGCGATCATGTGGTCCTCCTGAAGGGGTGGTGGGTACCGCGACAGCCTGGCACTAACTTTTCGTAAGTGCAATCCTTTCAACAGTGCGGCATGCATCACAGTGCTCACGAACCGCCTGCGCGCTAGGCTGTCCTCGTGACCGACCTCCAGCCCACCCCCGAGACCACGGGACCGTCCGACGAGATGATCGCCGACGTGTTCCAGCGCGGCTGCACGTCCCGCCACGCCCTCGAGGCCGTGACCGGGCGCTGGGGCGTCCTGACCGTCGCGGGGCTGCGCGACGGCGCGGTGCGCTTCAACGCGCTGCGCCGCCGCATCGACGGCGTGAGCGAGAAGATGCTCGCCCAGACGCTCCAGGGGCTCGAGCGCGACGGACTCGTGGTGCGCGAGGTCCGCGCGACCATTCCCCCGCACGTCGAGTACTCGCTCACCGACCTCGGCCGGGTCGTGGCGGACCAGCTCGTCGGCCTCCTCGACGTGCTCGAGGGCGCGGTACCCCAGGTCGTCGCCGCCCAGCAGGCGTACGACGCCCGCACGGCGCGGTAGACGGCGACCCGTCGAGGCGACCCGGTCGGTCGGACGCGCCGTCGACCTCACGACCGGAGAGCCGCAGCCGCACCCTGCACGCGACGACGGGCAGACCCCGCCCGACCTGCGGCCGCTGCGTAGACTCGCGAGCATGACCGCTGTCGCGCTCGGCCTACCCCGCGTGCGCCCCTCTGGGGCGCCGACCACCCTGGGGCGCCCGGACACCGACGCGCTCATTGACCGCTACGGCCGTGTCGCGCACGACCTGCGGGTCTCCGTGACCGAGAAGTGCTCGTTGCGCTGCACCTACTGCATGCCCGCCGAGGGCCTCCCCGCGATCCCTCGCGACGACCTGCTGACCCCTGCCGAGATCGGACGGCTCGTGGGGATCGGCTACCGCCTGGGCGTCCGCGACGTCCGGTTCACGGGCGGCGAACCTCTCATGCGTCCTGACCTCGCCGAGATCGTGCGCCGCTCGCGCGCTGCCGCACCGGGCGCACGGATCTCGATGACGACCAACGCGATCGGACTCGACAAGCGTGCGGGCGAGCTCGTGGACGCCGGGCTGGACCGCGTCAACGTCTCGCTCGACAGCATCGACCGGCAGCACTTCGCCGAGCTCACACGGCGCGACCGGCTCCCCCAGGTGCTGGCCGGCATCCAGGCCGCGCTCGACGCGGGCCTGTCGCCCGTCAAGCTCAACGCCGTCCTCATGCCCGAGACCCTCGCGGGCGCGGCCGACCTGCTCGCGTGGTCCGTCGAGCACGGCTGCCGGTTGAGGTTCATCGAGCAGATGCCGCTCGACGCCGACCAGAACTGGGACCGCGACCAGCTCGTCTCGGCCGAACGCCTGCTCGACGTCCTGGGCGCCCGCTTCGACCTGACCCCGGTGGGCCGCGAGGACCCGTCGGCCCCCGCGGAGGAGTGGGCCGTCGACGGTGGGCCCGCGACCGTCGGGATCATCGCGTCGGTCACCCGCTCGTTCTGCGGAGACTGCGACCGCACACGGCTCACCGCGGAGGGGACCGTGCGCTCGTGCTTGTTCGGCAACGAGGAGGTCGACCTGCGCGCGCTCCTGCGATCGGGGCGCGACGCAGGCTCCCGGGGAGCGCCGGGCACGCAGGCGCCCGACGACGGAGCGTCCGACGCGCAGATCGCCGCGGCCTGGCAGGCGGCCATGTGGGCCAAGCCGTTCGCGCACGGCCTCGACCGCGGGGCCCCCGACGCCGGGGCGATCGGCGGCCTGGCAGGCGATCCCGAGGCTTTCGCACGCACCGAGCGCAGCATGGGCGCGATCGGGGGCTGAGCGGCGAGGAGGGGGCACGAGGGAGCGCCTCGACCTGCGCATCGACGAGCCGTGCAGAACGTGTCCAAGGTCATCGGGTGATCCGGCCCCACGACCCCCGCGGCGCCAGGCCCGAAGAGCCCTCCAGACCTACCATGGAGGGGTGGCACTCCTCGACCTTCCCAGCGACGCCGGCACCACTCCCGAGCCTGCTCCTCGGCCCGACGCCCTCCCGGTCCACCGCCCGGGCCCCAGCCGCCTCACCGCTGGCCCCAGCACGGTGCTGGGCACCCTGATCGGCACCGTGACGGGCACGCTCCTGCTCGCCGGCCCCGGCCTGATCCTGGGCGCCCTCGTCGGCATCGGGTTCGGCCTCCTCAAGGACAACCCGCGCGACTGATCCCTGGATCGAGCAACGACACCCGCACCGCAGGCACACTGGCACGCACCCTCCGCCCTTCGCCGCCCCACCGCACTGCCGCGCTCACGATGGCGTCCACGGCCCACCGCACGAGCGCTCAGCGCCGGGCGACGCTGAAAAGCTCTCCTGGCGTGGTCCCCAGGGCATCGCACACGGCCGTCAGGGTCGAGAACCGCACCGCCCTCGCCTTGTTGGTCTTGAGGATCGAGAGGTTCGCCATGGTGAGACCGGTCTGAGCCGAGAGCTCGGTGAGCGTCATCCCTCGTGCACGAAGCACCTCGTCGAGGTGACAGACGATGCGGTGAGCAGACTCGGGCGTGTCAGACGAGTCCATCGGTCTCCGCCTGCAGTCGGGCGCCCTGCCGGAAGGCCAAGGCCATCACCGAGGCCACCAGGCCCAGCACGACGATCATGACCGGCCAGTGCGGGGCGTCCAGGCCGAGCCCCGCGATCGCCAGCTCGTGCGAGCCGCCCAGGTCGGTGGCCCGCGGAAACCAGTTCCAGAGAGCAGCTCCCGCAGCGGTGTCGACCGCCCCTTGCAGCAGCCCGCCGACAAGGAGCGTGGCACTGAGCCAGGTCAGGGACGAACGCACCCGCGCCCCGAATGCCTCGCCTGCCGCGATCGAGCGGATCACACGGGCGAGGAGGAACGCAGCCACCAGGAAGGTCGTCGCCGCCAAGAGGGACGGCGTGGCTGCGAGGACTCTCAACGCTGCGGGCACGTCCTCCAGGAACATGGAGTGCCCTTCGCGAACTTCCGCCTGGAGGAGCTGTGGGAGGTCCACGACCGGCTTACGGGGGTCTGCGCCCCCTGAGACGAAGAGGTAGCGACCCGTGATCGTCATCCACGCCTGCACCAGACCGGACAGCGCGGCGAGCGCACCCCCGAGCAGCACAGCACCTCCAGCCACAGTGGTGATGGGCGGCCTGCGCAAGGTTGCGGCGACTTCGGTGTCCACGGAACCCCTTATCGATGATCGATGTTATCGAGAAACGATAAGGCCCGACGGCTCGCCGTGACAAGAGGCGGACCAGCACCGGCCGCGCCGGTCGACGCCCCTCCCCCTGCGTCTACAGCCCGACCCACTCCGAGTCGCCGTCGGTGAAGTGCTGGCGCTTCCAGATGGGCACCTCGGCCTTGATGCGCTCGACGAGCAGCGAGCAGGCCGCGAACGCCTCGGCCCGGTGCCCCGAGGCGACGCTCGCGACGAGCGCGACGTCCCCGATCGTCAGCACGCCGTACCGGTGGACGGCCGCGACGTGCAGGCCCGTCTCCGCGGCGACGGCCGCGCAGCACCGCCGGAGCACCTCGGTCGCGTCGGGGTGCGCCTCGTAGTCGAGGCCCGTGACGTCGCGCCCGCCGTCGACGTCACGCACCACGCCGCGGAAGGTCACGACGGCGCCGCACTCGCGCGAGGACACCGCGCCTTCCACGGAGCGCACCACGACGTCGTCGAGCACGTCCCTCGTCACGCGGGACACCTCGCGCGCCGCGGCCCCGCCCTGCCCGTCGATGCCCGGCCGCCCGATCCCCCGCCCGCCGGTGACCCGCACACCCTCGTCCTGCTTCTCGTCGCGCCTCACCGTCGGCTCTCCCTCCGTCGTCCCGTCCGTCCCGCTCACAGCCTCACGACCCGTACCCGCTCGCCCGCCGCGACGCGCCCGACGCCCTCGGGCACCTCGACGAGCACGTCGGCCGCGGCCATGGTCGCCACGAGGTGCGACCCCGCGCCTCCGACGACCCGGACGCTGCCGTCGGGGCCCGTGCGCCCCCGCAGCATCTGCCGCTTGCCCGGCGGCGAGACGATCACCTCGACGGTCCTGCGGGTCTCGCGGTCACGTGGCGGGCGCCCCGCCGCGCGTTCGAGGACGTCGCGCGCGAACACCACGAACGAGACCTGGGCGCTGACCGGGTTGCCGGGGAAGGTCAGGACCGGCGTCCCGTGGACGGTGCCGAAGCCCTGCGGCCCGCCGGGCTGCATCGCGACGGAGCGGAAGGTCACGTCGTCCCCCAGGGTGTCCTTGACGACCTCGTACGCCCCCTGGCTCACGCCGCCCGACGTGAGGACCAGGTCCGCCTCGGCGGCAGCCCGTTCGAGCACGGCCGACAGCTCGGCCGGGTCGTCCCCGGTGCGCTCGGCCAGGGTCACGACGGCTCCTGCCCCCCGTGCCGCGGACGACAGCCCGGTGAGGTTCGCGTCGAAGACCTGACCCGGCGCGGCAACCTGACCGGGCTCGACGACCTCGGTCCCGGTCGAGACGACCGCGACCCGCACGCGTGCCACGACGTCGACCTCGGCCACCCCGCACGACGCAGCCGCGGCCAGGTGCTGCGGTCCCAGGAGCGTCCCGGCGGGCAGGACCAGGTCGCCTGCGCGGACGTCGGACCCGACGTCACGCACGAACTCGCCGGCACCGCGAGGCGAGAGCACGCCGACGTGGTCACCGAGAGTCCCTCGCGCGGCCCCGGCCGTGCGCGCACCGAACCTCACGGCGTCGGTGTCCTCGACAGGCACGACGGCGTCGCTCCCCTCGGGCACGACGGCCCCCGTCATGATCCGGGCCGCGGTCCGCGCCGCGAGCGGGGCGGGCACGCCCGGCCCCGCGGGGATCTCCGCGACGACGGGCAGCAGCACAGGGCTCCCGACGGCGGCGCCCACGACGTCCGCGGACCGCACCGCGTAACCGTCCATCTGGGAGCTGCGGAAGCCCGGCAGGGGGGACGGCGCACGCAGGTCGGTCGCGAGCACCCGGTCGAGCGCGTCGACGACCGTCACACGCTCGACGCCACGACCGGCGAACGCAGGGGCCAGGAGCGCCTCGACCTCGCGCCGGTGCTGCTCGACTCCCGTCCGGGCCGGGTCCGCGTGCACGGTGCCCGCCTGGGCGCCGGCCTCTCCCCGGCCGTGCCCCGACCCGGCCTCGCCCGAGCGCTCGGCCGGGAGCGCCGCCGTCGGGCCGGTCGATCCGTCGCTGCTCGCCGCAGCCTGCTCTGCCGTCACTTCTGCTCCTCACGTGCGCCGGACCCGCCGCCCGCAGCGGGGCAGCACCGGTCCCAGCCTGACACGCCCCGCGACCGCGAGCCGCACGCGTCCGGTCCGCAGCCGCGCAGCCCGGACACCCGTTGCGCCGGGCGGCGCGCGCTGCGACCTTGGAGCGGTGACGTCCACTCCCCCGGAGCCGCCGACCTCGCCGGGCGCCCGCCCGCTCCTCCCCACGCTCGACCAGCGCCCGGGCCCACCCCTCCGCTTCCCCGTGAGACCGGTCGCACCCGCGGTCAGGCAGTTCCTCGCGACCGAGGCGGGCGGCGCGGTGCTCCTCCTCGCGGCGACCGTCGTCGCGCTCGTGTGGGCGAACTCGGCGTGGTTGGGCGCGTACGAGGACCTGTGGTCCACCACGGCCGGGATCCACCTGGGCGACTGGTCGCTCGACATGGACCTGCACCACTGGGTCAACGACGCGGCGATGGCGATCTTCTTCCTGGTGATCGGCCTCGAGATCAACCGCGAGGTCACGTCCGGAGAGCTCCGCAACCGCCGGACGGTCGCGGTCCCCGCGCTCGGCGCGCTGGGCGGCCTGCTGGTGCCCGCCCTCGTCTTCCTGGCGTTCAACGCGGGCACCGACGCGCAGCACGGGTGGGGCGTGGTCATGTCGACCGATACCGCGTTCCTGGTGGGTGTCCTCGCACTGTTCGGCCCGCGCTGCCCCGACCGGCTGCGCCTGTTCCTGCTGACGCTCGCGGTCGTCGACGACATCGGCGCCATCACCGTGATGGCCGCCTTCTACAACGACGGCGTGTGGCTGCCGGGGCTGGGCATCGCGGGTGCGCTCGTGGCCGCGCTCCTCGTGATGAGATGGCTCGGCGTGTGGCGCCTCGCGCCCTACGTGGGCGTGGGGCTCGCCCTGTGGCTCGCGGTGTACTCCTCGGGCGTGCACGCGACGCTCGCGGGCGTGCTCGTCGGGCTGCTCGTCCCGTCGCGCCGGTCCCGGCGCGACCAGGTCGACGACGTCCCGGGGTACGCCCAGCGGCTGCGCGAGGAGACGACGGCGGAGCGTGAGCACCTGACCGAGCTCGCCGCACGCGCGGCGGTCCCCGCGAGCGACCGGCTCCAGCGCGTCCTGCACCCGTGGAGCGCGTACGTCGTGGTCCCCGTGTTCGGCCTGGCCAACGCGGGCGTGCAGCTCGATGCCGAGTCGCTGTCGGCCGCGATGACGTCCCGGCTGACGATCGGCGTCGCCGTCGCGCTCGTGGTGGGCAACGCCGTCGGGATCTTCGGCGCCTCGGCCCTCGCGCTGCGGCTGAACCTGGGCGACCTGCCCGGCCGGGTGCGCTACTCGCACCTGCTGGGCGGTGCGATGCTCGCCGGGATCGGGTTCACCATCTCGCTGTTCATCGCCGAGCTCGCGTTCGACGACGAGGTGCTCGTCGAGCAGGCGAAGATCGGGATCCTCGCGGGCTCGCTGGTCGCCGCGGTCGCGGGGTCCGTGACGCTGCGGATCCTGGGCGAGCGGCTGCCGCTGTGCTCGCCCGAGTTCCCCGGACCTCCGCCCGGGCTGCCCCCGCGCCCCTGGCGAGCACCCGAGTCGTCGGGCGAGGTCGACGCGTAGCCCTCCTCCTCGTCGACCGGGGTGCGCGGCCCGGCGTGCGGTGGCCGGCCCGCCCCCTGGGAGACACACTGAGACTCTCAGCGGGCCACCGACGACCCGGCGCCGCGACACGCACGACGGGGGCGACCATGGGCTCGCGCAGCACCGGAGCAGACCGTGCCACGCACCGCTGAGCGCGCCACGGGCATCGTCCTGCTGACGCTCGCCTCGGGCCAGTTCGTCATGACGCTCGACAGCTCGGTCATGAACGTGTCGATCGCCCAGGTCGCGCACGACGTGGGCACCACCGTGACCGGCATCCAGACCGCGATCACGCTCTACACGCTCGTCATGGC
Source organism: uncultured Actinomycetota bacterium (assembly GCA_963782165.1). Classification (GTDB taxonomy): domain Bacteria; phylum Actinomycetota; class Actinomycetes; order Actinomycetales; family Cellulomonadaceae; genus Oerskovia. Next base: position 1,312,325 of record CAWAIO010000006.1, on the reverse strand, counting down.
CACGCTCATGATCCCGGGCGGCAAGATCGGCGGGCTGATCGGACGCCGTCGGGCCTTCGTGATCGGGTGCGTGATCTACGCGTGCGGTTCCCTCACGACCGCCCTCGCACCGAACCTGGGCGTCCTGATCCTCGGCTGGTCGCTCCTGGAAGGGATCGGCGCGGCCCTCATCATGCCCGCGATCGTGGCGCTCGTCGCCTCGAACTTCGCCGCCCCCGAACGGCCCCGCGCCTACGGGCTCGTGGCCTCGGCGGGCGCCATCGCCGTGGCAGCCGGCCCGCTCATCGGCGGGCTCGTCACGACGTACTGGACGTGGCGCTACGTGTTCGCGGGCGAGGTCGTGATCGTGGCCGTGATCCTGCTGCTCACGCGCAGGATCGCCGACGCCCCGCTCGGCCCGAGGTTCCGGCTCGACCTGGTCGGCGCGGCGCTCTCGGCGATCGGCCTGGGCGTCGCGGTGTTCGGCGTGCTGCGCTCGGGCGAGTGGGGCTGGGTCCAGACCCGACCCGGTGGCCCTTCCTGGGTCGGGCTGTCCCCGACCATCTGGCTGATCCTCGCGGGGCTGCTGGTCGTGCGGCTGTTCTTCGCGTGGGAGCACCGCGTCGTCGCGGCGGGCAAGGAACCGCTCGTACGGCCCGACATGCTGCGCAACGCGCAGCTGGGCGGCGGCCTGACGATGTTCTTCTTCCAGTTCATGCTCCAGGCCGGGCTGTTCTTCACGGTCCCCCTCTACCTGTCCGTCGCGCTGGGGATGTCCGCGCTCGACACGGGCGTCCGCCTGCTGCCGCTGTCCGTGACGCTGCTGATCGCCGCGGTCGGGATCCCGCGCTTCTTCCCGCGCGCCTCGCCGCGCACGGTCGTCCGCTGGGGCGTCGCCTCGCTGCTCGCGGGGATCGTGAGCCTGCTGGCCGGGCTCGAGGTCGGGGCCGGCGCCGAGGTGGTCACGGTTCCCCTGGCCCTCGCCGGGCTCGGCGTGGGGGCGCTGGCCTCGCAGCTCGGGGCCGTGACGGTCTCGGCCGTGCCCGACGAGGAGAGCGGCGACGTCGGCGGGCTGCAGAACACCCTGACGAACCTGGGGGCCTCGCTCGGCACCGCGCTCGCCGGGTCGGTGCTCATCGCGGGCCTCACGGCCACGTTCCTCCAGGGGGTCGCGGACAACCCGGCGGTCCGCGCCGAGATCGCCGCGACCGCCCATGTCGAGCTCGCGGGCGGGGTCCCGTTCATCTCGGACGCCCAGGTCGAGGAGGCTCTCACGGCCGCGGGCCTGCCCGACGACGAGGTCGCCGCGATCACCTCCGAGAACGAGGCCGCGCGCATCACAGGACTCCGGGCGAGCCTCGCCGTCCTCGCGGTCGTCGCACTGCTCGCCCTCTTCTTCGCCCGGCTGATCCCGACCCGCCCCGTGGGCGAACCGGCAGCCGGTGAGACAGCGCCGGAGGACGGTGCCCCTCAGGCGCCCTGACCCGTGGCCGCCAGCGCGACGGCGACCGCGGCACGCAGCCCGTCCTCGGTCACCCGCCCGCGGTACCGCTCGCCGTCGACGTACACCGTGGGTGTCCCGCGCACCCCGAGCGCGGCCCCGGCCAGGTAGTCACGCTCGACGACCGTGCCGTGATGCTGCGCCGCGTCGCCGACCACGCTCGCACCGTCGAGCCCGAGCTTCTGCGCCCAGTGCGCGAGGGCCGTGTCGTCGAGCCGGTCCTGGTGCGCGAACAGGAGGTCGTGCATGTCCCAGAACCGGCCCTGCTCCCCCGCTGCCTCGGCAGCGAGCGCCGCCGTGAGCGCGTAGGGGTGCACCTCGAAGAGCGGGAAGTGACGGAAGACGAGCCGGACCTGCCCGCCCGACTCCTCGACGACCGATCGCAGCACGGGCGCCGCGTCGTGGCAGTAGGGGCACTCGAAGTCGCCGAACTCGACGATCGTCACGGGGGCGTCGGGGTTCCCGAGGACGTGGGCGTCGGGCGGGACGAGGTCGGTGGCTCGCGGCGTGGCAGGGCTGCCCGGTGCGGAGGTCATGTTCCCCAGCATCACACCGGCTCCGCGTCGACGCCCGTCACCTGGCCCGGCGGGCGGTCGCTGCGCAACCAGTCGACCAGGGCGTCGACCGCGGACGCCGTCCCACAGGCCGTGACGAGCACGGTTCCGTCGGGCAGGTTCTGGGCCTCGCACGCGAGGCCCAGCGCAGCCGCCCGGCGGGTCGTGGCGTACCGGAAGCCGACGCCCTGCACGCGACCGTGCACGACGGCGCGGACTGCCGCGTCTGCGGGGCTGCTCATCAGGCCAGGACGAGCCGACGGGGCGTGTCGCTCACGGTCGGCACCGGTTCGACGGCCAGCTCTCGGCCCGCCGCCTCCTTCCACCAGGCGACGTTCACGGCGTGCTCGCCGTACACCGACGTGGGGTCTGCGGTCAGTGCGAGCGCGAGGTCGGACAGCAGGACGTCGTCGACGTAGCCGTCGTCGATCGGCACGCCCGCCAGCAGCCGCCGGGTCCCACGGAAGCGAGGCCTGCGCCTCAGCCGCTTGGCGGTGTTGATCACGCGGAACAGGAATCCCGGGGTGAAGCGGCAGACCAGCTCTGCGTCGTCGCCGAGCTGGCTGAGGACGCGGGCGCGGTGGAACGTCAGCCCGCACGCGGCCGCCTCACCCATCATCCACAGCAGGGCGACGTCCGAGAGCCCCGGCGATGCGGTCTCGCCCCCCACGTCGGAGTGCCCTCCCGGGAACCAGACCTGCTTGACCCCGCCCGGGCGGTCGTCGCCGACCGGGACGTCCCACAGGCACGGCTCGAACGTGAGGCGTCGTTCGTCGATCGCGAGCGCCTGGCGAGCGCACGCGACCGTGCTCGAGAGCCGCACGTCGTGGAACCGGGACCGCTGACGGGTGATCCCCGGGACGCCCAGCGCACCGACCGTGTCGAACACGCCGAGGAACGTGAGGGGGACCTGGGGGTAGCAGTGCTTCTCCCGGAAGCCGGCGGCGTTGGCCCTGCGCGCAGGCGATCGGTCTCGGTAGAGCGCCTCGGCCTCTGCCAGGAGGTTGCCCGCCCCCCGGTCGGCGAGCGCGTCTGCGGTCAGCAGCCCGACGCTCGCGATCATGCCCGCGACGCTGCGCGCCGTGTACGCCCCGCGGCTGAAGCCGAACACGTAGATCTCGTCGCCCGGCTCGTAGTTGAGCGCGAGGTCCCGGTACCCGGCCACGACGTTGCGGCTGAGCCCGTAGCCGAACGCCCCGCCGAGCAGCGCGTCCACGCGGTAGCCGCGCGCTCCGACCCCCTCGACCGAGAACACCATCTGCTGGACCCCGTCGGGGCCGATCCCCGTGTGGACCGACCGGGCGATCTTCTCGATGTTCGACACGCTCGCCCGGACCGGCGAGTTCCAGGTCCCGTCGCAGCAGAGCACCAGGCGTTTCATGGCTCCTCCTCGAACCACCCCGCCGCCGTCGGCGGGCCTACCGGGAGGGAGGCCCGCGCTCTGCGGGCTGATGCAGCGGCAGCCCGCTCAGTGGTGCACGTGCGCGGGCACCCCCGTGGAGCCCTCGATCTCCGACTCCGCGAGGCCGAGCAGCCGGTCGGCGAGCGCGCGCAGCGCACGGGCGGCGGCGACGTGGTCGCCGATCGCCTCGATCTCCGTGTCGCCGGGGTCCTTGCGCGCCCTGCCCAGGGCGTGGAGCTCGGACGGGACGTCCCCGACCAGGACCGCCTCCGCCGTCGTGCGCCCTTCGCTCTCCACGAGGCTGACCTGGACGTGCCACGACTTCGAGTGCACCGGGGTCGGGACCTCGTGCGCGACGGCCCCCTCCACGGGGGCGCGGACCAGGGTGTCGGGCCCCGGGTAGACCAGGGTCCGTTCGCCCGTGTCGGCCCACTCGACCAGGAAGGGCGGCGAACCGTCCTCGTGCTGGACCTCGACGACCATGCCGTCCCGCACGGCACCGCCCACCACCCCCGAGGCCCGGATGATCCTGTCTCCCACCGCTGCCTTCATGACGTACCTCCTCGCTGAGGAACCTGCTTCCATCATGCGCGCCGCCGGCCGTGCACGAAAGGGCGCGCACCGCGGCGCGGCGGCGCACGGAGCTCACCGGGGCGGGGGCGACACCCTCAGCGCAGCCGGCGCAGGAACTCCCGGGTCCGCTCACGCTGCGGTTCGCCCAGGACCTGCTCGGGCGTGCCGCGCTCGTGCACGCGACCCTGGTGCAGGAAGGCGACCTCGTCGGCGACCTCCCGCGCGAAGCCCATCTCGTGGGTCGCGACGAGCATGGTCACGCCCTCGGCACGCAGGTCGGCGAGCAGGTCGAGCACCTCGCCCACGAGCTCGGGGTCGAGCGCCGAGGTGACCTCGTCGAGCAGCAGGAGCTCGGGGCCCGAGACCAGGGCGCGAGCGATCGCGGCCCGCTGCTGCTCTCCGCCGCTGAGCTGGTCGGGGTAGGCCGACATGCGGTGCGCGAGGCCGACGCGGCGCAGCATGGCCTCGGCCGCGGCCTCCGCCTCGGCACGCCCTCGCTTGTGCACGAGGCGCGGGGCGAGGGTCACGTTGTCCATGACCTTCATGTGCGGGAACAGGTTGTACGACTGGAAGACCAGGCCCATGCGCGCCCGCACGGCGTTCGCGTCGAGGCGCGGGTCGGCGACGTCCTGCCCCGCGAGCAGGATCTCGCCGTCGTCGACCTCCTCCAGGAGGTTCACCACGCGCAGCAGCGTCGACTTGCCCGAGCCCGACGCCCCGACGAGCACGACGCAGCGGTGCTCGTCGACGTCGAGGTCGATCCCGTCGAGCACCAGGCGCTCGCCGTACGTCTTGCGGATCCCGCGCAAGGACAGCAGGTGGCTCATCGGATGGCCCCCGCGCCGCTCACGGTCGCGAGCGAACCGCGCCAGCCCTGGCGCGCCGAGTAGACGTCGACCACACGCGTCAGCGGGATCGAGACCAGCAGGAACAGGACGCCCGCCACGACGTAGGGCGTGAAGTTGTAGCTGCCCGACGCCGCGATCTGCGCGGCGCGGATCGCGTCCACCGCACCCAGGATCGAGATGAGCCCCGAGTCCTTCTGGAGCGAGACGAGGTTGCTCGCGAGCGGCGCGGTCACGTGCCGCACGGCCTGGGGAAGCACGACCCTGCGGGTCGTCTGCGCGCGCGTGAGGCCGAGCGAGCGCGCCGCGGAGACCTGCGACGGGTGCACCGACTCGATCCCGGCCCGGAACACCTCGGCCAGGTACGCGGTGTACGTGAGGATGATCGCGAGCGCGCCGAGGAAGGCCCCCGACGTCGGCAACCACTCCAGGCGCAGCGCCGGCAGGCCGAACCCGACGAGGAGCAGGACCAGCAGCAGCGGCACGCCGCGGAACACGTCGACGTACGCGACCGCGAGCGCGCGCAGCGGGAACAGGGCCGGGATGCGGCTCGTGCGGATCACGGCGAGCGTCATGCCGAGCACCATCCCGACGACCGACGCCACGACCCACACCCGCAGGTTGAGCCACAGTCCCTCGGCGATCGCCGGCAGCGACTCCCAGGCGCTCTGCGGGGAGAAGAACGCGTCGCGCGTGCGCTCCCACCCCGGGGCCGTGGTCACCACGACGTACAGGACCGCGACCACGACCACGGTCGACAGGACGGACACCCACGCGGCCCGACGGCGGCGCGCGCGCCGGTAGGACTCCCTCGCCCGGGCGAGGGGCGACGGGGTCCAGCCCGCGCTCGCGAGGCGAGCGCCGTCGTCGGGCACCGAACCGTCCTGCGGCGCGGTGCCCGACGCCCCCTCGCTCATCTCAGCCCAGCTCGGGGATGTCGTCCGACTTGAGCCACGTCGTGCGCAGCTCGGCGAGCGTGCCGTCGGCCTCGAGCGCGTCGACCGCGGCCGAGACGCACTCGGTGAGGGTCGAGTTGAGGTCGAGGACCAGGCCGTACTGCTCGACCGTGCCCTGGTCCGGCAGCGTCCCGACGACCACGGAGTCGGGGAAGTACTCGGTCGAGGCCGCGACGCCCTGGTCGACGTCCATGATCATGACGTCGATCGTGCCCGACTGCAGGGCCGTCATGCCGTCGCCTGCGCCGTTGAACGGCACGAGGTTCGCGTCGTCGCCGAACGCGGCCTTGGCGAGCGTGAGGCTCGTCTGGGCGGCCGTGACCCCTATCCGCAGGTCCTTGAGCTCGTCGAGCGTCGTGGCCGAGGCGTACGGGCCGGCCTCCTGCACGATCACGCCCTGACGCGTGGTGAGGTAGGGGCTCGAGAAGTCGACGGCCTTGCGGCGCTCGTCCGAGATGGACGTCTGCCAGGCCGCGAAATCGAACGTCTTGATGCTGGGGCTGACGATCTGCTCGAACGTCACGAGCTCCCACTCGACGTCGTCCTCGGTGTACCCGAGCCGGTCGGCGACCTCGTAGACGAGCGCGGACTCGAAGCCCTCGCCGCTGTCGTGCTCGCCGATGTACCAGGGCGAGTACGCCTCGCCCGCGGCGACGGTCAGCGTGCCGTCGGTGTGCGTGGGCAGGGCGCCCGGCTCGCACGTGGGGGTCGCGGCACCCGACGGAGCGGCGTCGGTCGACGAGTCGGACGAGCAGCCCGCGAGGAGCAGAGCGGTCGAGACGGCTGCGACGGGCAGCACGGCGTTCAGGCGGCGCATGAGGACCTTCCGGGGTCAGGAGGGTGACGAGGCGGCGGTACCGGGCCGCCGCGGGTGACGCGTGCTGCCGGGACTCGCCGGAGGTCGACTCTACGCCGGTCCCACGCGGTGAGACATCGGCGGGACGTCCGGTGAGACGGTGGGTCGCGTCACACCGTGCTAGTCCTCCGGGAGGTGGAGCGCGTCGAGCCGGCCCTCGGTGTCGAGGGACTCGAGGATCGCCCGGGCGATCCCGTCGAGCTGCTCGACCTGCTCCGGCGTGAGGCGGTCGATGATGTGCTCGCGCACCGTGCCGACGTGGCCCGGGGCCGTCGCGACGACCTTGCCCCACCCGGCGTCGGTCAGGACGGCGAGCGTTGCCCGGCGGTCCTCGGGGCAGGGCGTGCGCTCCACGTAGCCGCGCCCCTCGAGCCGCTTCACCACGTGGGACAGGCGCGGCAGGGTCGCGTTGGTCTTGAGCGCCAGATCCGTCATCCGCAGGGTGCGGTCCGGAGCCTCGGAGAGCATCGCGAGCACGAGGTACTCGAAGTGGGTCAGGTGCGCGTCGCGCTGGAGCTGAGCGTCGAGCACGCCGGGGAGGAGCTCGGAGACGGCCTGGAGGCGCATCCAGGTCCGCAGCTCGCGGGGGGAGAGCCATCGCACGTCGTCGGTCATGGGTCCAGTCTACCGAAGATGGTTGACACGACAACCAAGCGGGTCTACGTTAGTTGTATCAACAACTAATCACGTCGGCTCGGGTCGGCGTCGCAGCCTCGGAGGACTTCATGACCAGCATCACGATCATCGGCGCAGGGAACATCGCAGCAGGCGTGGCGCGCATCGGCCTCGACGCCGGCGCACAGGTCCAGGTCCTGGCGCGCGACGCCGAGAAGGCCGCGGCACTCGGCTCGGGCGCCTCGTTCACCTCGGGTGTCCTGGGCGACGAGATCACGGGCGACCTCGTGGTCCTCGCGCTCCCCTTCCCCGCCGTGCCCGAGGTCCTCGCGCAGTACGCCGGCCGCCTCGACGGCAAGGTCCTCGTCGACCCGACCAACCCCGTCGACTTCGCGACGTTCGACTCGCTCGTCGTGCCTGCCGACTCCTCGGCCGCCGCCGAGATCGCAGCGCTCGCCCCGACCGCCAAGGTCCTCAAGGCGTTCAACACCAACTTCGCCTCGACCCTCGCGAGCGGGCAGGTCGCCGACCAGACCGCGACCGTCCTCGTCGCGGGCGACGACAACGACGCCAAGAGCACGCTCGTCGAGCTGGTCCGCGCGGGTGGCCTCAAGGGCGTCGACGCCGGCTCGCTCAAGCGCGCTCGCGAGCTCGAGGCCCTCGGCTTCGTCCAGATGACGCTGGCCGGCTCGGGCGCGACGCAGTGGACCACGGGCTTCACGCTCGCCGACTGACACCCTCGCCACCTCGTCGCGCCTCGGGTGCGGGTCGCCGCGTGCGGTCCGCACCCGAGGCGCGTTCCTACTGGGCGCGCGAGGGTGACGGGGCCGAGGGGTGGACGGCGAGGCGTGGACGGCGAGGCGTGGACGGCGAGGCGGGCGGGGCCGAGGCGTAGCCCGTCGAGCCCGTGCGCGCCCCAGAACCCAGGCCCACGGATTCGTTGTCAGAACGAGGCCGGGGACGAGCCCGGCCCAGTTCTGACAACTCCTCGGGGGGCGCCAGGATGCATGTCCAGCGAGGGGGCGCGCGGGGCGGTAGGTGCGGGTCTGCGAGCGTGGGCAGTGCGGGAAGCAAGTTCGGGACCACGCCGCCCCAGAAATGACGAAGGCCCGGTGCAGCATTTCTGCTGCACCGGGCCTTCCTTTGTAGCGGGGGCAGGATTTGAACCTGCGACCTCTGGGTTATGAGCCCAGCGAGCTACCGAGCTGCTCCACCCCGCGTCGGTAGACACCACTCTACGCGATCTTCCGCCTCGACCCCTACTCGATTCCCTGTCGGCCACATCACACCTCGGACTTCATGGCCTCTGGCAGGGGATGAACACCGCGGACCCGGCGCGTCCGACCAGTTGTCAGAGCGGGGCCGGGGTTGAGCCCGGCTCAGTTCTGACAACTCATCGGGGGACGAGAGCACGCGGGCGGCAGGAGGTTGCACCACGCAACGGGTGGGAGACGATGCGCACGGGACGATGGGCATGGGACCCCTAGTCCACGAATGACGAAGGCCCGGTGCAGCATTTCTGCTGAACCGGGCCTTCCTTTGTAGCGGGGGCAGGATTTGAACCTGCGACCTCTGGGTTATGAGCCCAGCGAGCTGACCGAGCTGCTCCACCCCGCGTCGGTGAACACAACCTTACGGGAGATGGGCCGAGGCGCCAAATCGGGCACCCCGGCCTCCCGTTCACCCCTCGCGCGGCGCGATCACCCGGGCCCCGAAGCGGAACTCGCGCCCCTCCCCCGGCTCGAGCCGGACCTGCTGCGCACAGTCGGGGCGGTTGAAGGCGTTCGTCAGGCTCTCGACGGGTTCGAGCGCGATCGACGTCCGCGCCCGGCCGCCCAGCCCGTCGCCCGTGTAGACGTGCATGTTGCCGCGCTCCTGCCACACCTCGACCCCCGCGCCGGTCGCCGGGTCGAGAACTCGCGTGCGGACCCGGCCGTCCGCGTCGGGCACCAGGTCGGTGAACGCGGTGTCGAGCGCGGTCCCGGCGAGTCCCAGCGGCCCGACGGCGGCACGCACCTCCCGGGCCGCCTCCCCGTCGAGCGGGATGAGGCTGGCATCCGTCGCGATCGTCGCCCGCGCCGGCACGTGCAGCTCCAGGGCGTCGATCGTCGTGTGCCCCGGGAGGCGGAAGTACGGGTGCCAGCCTGCCGTGACCGGCGCCGCGACCCGCCCCACGTTGCGATAGGACCAGGTGACGTCGAGGGCCCGCTCGGTCAGCTCGAAGCGGATCCTCGTCTCGAGGTCGAACGGGTAGCCCGCGACGTCGGTCGACCGGACGCACGTCGCGAGCGTCATCGAGACAGCACCGTCGGCGGGACCGTCGACGTCGACGTCGGGCACGACGTCCCAGTCCTGGAGCCGGACGAAGCCGTGGAGGGTGCCGGTCTCCCCCGGTGCGGGCGGGACGTGGTGCGTGGCGCCGTCGAACGTGTAGGCCCCCGCGGCGATGCGGTTGGCGAACGGGAACATGAGCCCCGAGCGCGTCGCCTCCTGCGCGAGCAGCTCGGACTCGGCCTCGTACCCGTCGAGGAGGTCAAGCATCTCGCGCTCCCCGGAGCCGATGCCCCACGGCGCACGCCAGACCAGCGCGGTCGCACCGCGGAGGGCGACGACGAGCTCCGCGCCGCTCGGGTGGATGAGCGCGACCGTCGGCAGTGCGCCGAGCGCCCCCTCGACGATGTAAGCGTTGCTGCAAACGGTTGCACTGGTCATGAGGCCCAATGCTTGCCTGCCGTACCAGAAATGACAAACCGTGCGTCTCGTCGCGCGTGTCGGGTCACCTTCGGCGACCGGGTCCGACACCCTCGGCGACCGGGTCCGACACCCTCGGCGGGAGGCCACAGCCGCAGACACGACGGAGCGCCGCCCCCGACCCCTTCGGGCCAGGAGCGGCGCTCCGTCGTCGTGCCGGTCGTCTCAGCGAACCACCGCCGGCCGGGGCACCCCGAACGGGGTGCCGCGTCACGGTGTCGCGGTTCCCCCCAGCTCCTGTTCGGCCGCGATCGCGGACTCGAGCGCGGCCTGGAGGCGTTCCTGGGACTCTCCGTAGGCCGCGAAGTCACCCTCGGCGAGGGCAGCCTGGCCGTCCTTGATCGCCTGGCTGGCCGCCTGGAGCGACTGGTCCAGGCGCGCACGGGCCTCGGGGGCCTCGGTGCCGGTGTCCGGCGTGGTGCCCGTGCCGGGATCGGTCCCCTCGGCCGGCGGGGTGGTGGTCTCCCCGTCCGTCGGGATCTCGGGCAGTACCTCTCCCCCGGCGTCCCCGGCGTCAGCTCCCGACTCGCCGCCGAAGACCTGGTTGAGGGCCTCGTCGAGCGTGTCCGCGAACCCGACCTGGTCACCGAAGTTGACCAGCACCTTGCGCAGCAGGGGGAACTTGGTCCCCGTCGACGCCTGGACGTACACGGGCTGCACGTAGAGCAGACCGCCGCCCACCGGGAGCGTCAGCAGGTTGCCGTGGATCACGGTCGAGTTGCCGCGGCTGAGGATGTTGAGCTCGTTGGAGACCGTCGGGTTCGAGTTGAACGTGTTCTGCACCTGACCGGGGCCAGGCACGGTCGCGTTGCGTGGCAGCTCGAGCAACCTGAGCTTGCCGTAGCTGTCCGCCTTGACGCCTGCCGTGCTCCCGGCCTCGGCATCGACCGCGAGGAAGCCCGTGAGGATCTCTCGGTCGGAGTTGCCGCCCGGGATGAACGTCGTCATGAGCGAGAACGCCGGCGCATCCTGGCCCGGCATCTGGAGCGTCAGGTAGTACGGCGGCTGGTACGGCTTGGAGTTGCCCGTGCCCTCGGCCGTGGGGTCCCGCGGCACGTTCCAGAAGTCCTGCCCGGAGAAGAACTCGCGCGCGTCGTCCACGTGGTAGCTCGTGAGGAGCGAACGCTGCACCTTGAACATGTCCTCGGGGTAGCGCAGGTGGCTCATGAGGTCGCCGCTGATCTCGGAGATCGGCTGGAGCGACGTCGGGAACACATTGTCCCACGCCTTGAGGACGGGGTCCTCGGTGTCCCACGCGTACAGGTCCACGGAACCGTCGTACGCGTCGACCGTGGCCTTGACCGAGTTGCGGATGTAGTTGACCTGCTGCGGCGCCAGCGCGGCCACCGACTGCGAGGTCGCCGTCAGCGTGTCCTGCGTCGCCTCGTCGAGGGGACGCGACGCCGAGTACGGGTAGGAGTTCGTCGTGGTGTAGCCGTCGACGATCCACTTCACGCGGCCGTCGACGACGGCCGGGTAGACCTTGCCGTCGAGCGTCAGGTACGGGGCGACCTTGGCGACGCGGTCGCGCGGCGACCGGTCGTACAGGATCTGCGACTCCTCGGTCACACGCTCCGAGAAGAGGATCTGCTCGGAGCCGAACTTGAGCGCGTAGAGCAGCTTGTTGCCGAACGAACCCACGCTCGGGCCCGCGACGGCCCCGTCCTCGGCACCGTAGGTGTTGGTCACCTGGCCGCCAGCGTCGTCGTCCGGGTAGTCGAACTCCCACGGCTTGGTGCCCTCGGGCGCGCCGACGATCGAGTACTGGTCGGACTCGGGGCTGAAGTAGATGCGCGGCTCGTACTCGGGCAGCGAACCCACGGAGGGGATGTCGCCCTCGTAGAAGGCCGGTTGTCCGCCCGGGCCGATCTGGTTGCCGTACGCTGCGACGACGCCGTAGCCGTGCGTGTACACGGTGTGGTCGTTGACCCAGTTGCGCTGGCTCGCGCCCAGGCCGTCGAGGTCGAGCTCGCGGACCGCGATCACGGTGTCGCGGCTCTCGCCGTCGATCATGTACCGGTCGACCGAGAGGGTCTCCTGGAAGTTGTAGTACTGCTTGTTCTGCTGGAGCTGGCGGAACGTCGGGCTGACGATCTGCGGGTCGAGCAGACGGATCGAGGCCGTCGTGTCGGCGTCCGCGCGCAGTGCGCCGGCCTCGGCCTCGGTCTTCGCGTCGTAGTTCGCCGCCTCGACGTCGTCGAGACCGAACGCGGTCTTGGTCGCGTCGATGTTGCGCTGGATGTACTCGGCCTCGAACTCCTGGGCGTTCGGCGCGACCTGGAAACGCTGGACGACTGCCGGGTAGATGCCGCCGATAGCGATCGCGGAGACCACCATGAGCCCGACGCCGATCGCGGGCAGACGCCAGTTCCCACGGATCGCCGTCAGCACGAACAGCAGCGCCACGAGGATCGCGACACCGGTCAGGATCGCCTTCGAGGGGATCACGGCGTTGACGTCGGCGTACGACGCACCGTCGAACTTGTCACCCGTCGAGGTCAGCAGCGAATAGCGGTCGAGCCAGTAGTTCGCACCGATGAGGAGCATGAGGACCGCGGCCGTCACGGAGAGCTGCACGCGCGCGGCCTTGGTGGTGCTGGGCCCGTTGCCGGCACCCGCGCCGATGCGCAGACCGCCGTACAGGTAGTGCGTCGCGAGCGCCCCGATGCCCGCGATGATGACCGCTGCCACGAGGAACCCGACCACGAACCGCAGCACGGGCAGCGTGAACACGAAGAACGAGATGTCCATCCCGTACTGCGGGTCCTTGGTGCCGAAGGGCACCGAGTTCATCGCCAGCAGGACCGTGCTCCACTGCGAGGACGCCGCCGCACCGGCGAAGAAGCCGATGATGGCGGGCCCCGCGACGGTCACGACCTTGCGCAGCGGCTCGACGGCCTCGCGGTACTGGTCGAGCGTCGCCTGCTCGGGCGTCGAGGGCGCATAGATGGGGCGCGACCGGTAGGCGAGCGACAAGGACAGGAAGACGAGCCCTCCCATCACCAGGAAGCCGCCGACGAACAGCGCCGCGCGGGTCCCCCACTCGGTCCACAGGACGTCCTGGAAGCCGAGCTGGGTGAACCAGAGGACCTCGGTCCAGAACTGGGCGAGCAGGAACAGCAGGAGGACGAGGGCGGCCACGACTGCGACGGCAATGCCGAGCGGGCTACGTCGTCGTTTGGAGCCGGCCTCGCGCCCTGCGGGGCGTCGTGGCGCTGCGGCGAATGACACGGTGGGCTTACCTCTTTGCGTTCGGTCGAGCGTCAGGTCGTCGGGCGTCTGCACCGGCCCCCGTCGTTCGTGCCGACCTCCCGTTCTCACAGGTGGTCGACAGCCCTGACAGGGTCCGGCCACAGGCCGTCCATTCCGTCAACGGCCCGCAGCGGTTCCAGGTTCCCACAGGACCCTGGACCGGACCTGCCGACTGCGCCGACGACGTCGGGCCTGACATGCTGGTGCCATGCCCGACACGACCTCCCCGGCCCCCGACCAGCCCGCCGACCCCACCGCACCCGCCCCCACGGGCGTGCCCGACGACGCCCCCGCGCCGATCGTCCCCCTCGCCCAGCTCGCGCTCGCCGACGCCGTGCGCGACGTCGAGGCGCACGTCGCAGCCGACGGCTGGGACTCCCCGCCGCGCGTGTTCGCGCTCGTGCGCACGGCCGACGCGATCGCCGCCAACCCGGGCCTGGCCGACCAGCTCCGCCCGAGGTCGTGACCGCGGCGCGCGGCATCCCCGACCACCTGGTCTCGGTCGAGCAGGAGGGCCTGCCGGACGCCGAGACGCTCGAGGAGCTGCTCGGCACGCTGTCGTGGCCCTCGACGGTCGACGGCGCCGCGATCGTCGCCGAGCGTGTCATCCTTCCGCCCTCGGCCGAGGAGGGCCTGCCGACCGACCCCGCGGCCGCGCTCGCCTACCTGTCCTCGCACCCGGACCGTCAGGACGTGCGTCTCGCGGTCGGCGTGCTGCGCGACGGCACCCCGTGGTGCGCGGTGCGCACACGGGCCAACGACGACGGGAACGACGTGGCGTTCGGGCCGGACCTGGTCCCCGGGCTCATCGAGGCGCTGCGCGCCACGTTCGAGTAGTCGCCCGGCTCGTCGATCTGCTGCTGGCCTCCTCCGCACCCGAGCCAGGACACGACGGCGGGGCCGGACGACCACGGTCGTCCGGCCCCGCCCCTCCGCAGTCGTTCGGTGCGGCCCGTCAGTGCGCCGCGGTCACGAGGTGCACGTCGGCAGGCTCGCGCCCTCGCCCGCGCCGATCGCGACCATCGCGTCGCGGGCTTCCTCGAGGGTCGCCACCTTGACGACGTCGAGACCCTCGGGCACGTTCCCCACGACCTCGTCGCAGTTCGCCTCGGGGGCAAGGAACCAGGTCGCGCCGTCGCGCACGGCGCCGTAGAGCTTCTGCTGGATCCCACCGATGGGCCCCACGTTCCCCTCGACGCTCATGGTCCCGGTGCCCGCGATGACGTTGCCGTTGGCCTCGTCCTCGGGCGTGAGCTGATCGATGATCCCGAGCGCGAACATGGTCCCCGCAGAGGGGCCGCCGATGTCGTCGATCTGGATCTTCACGTCGATCGGCAGCTCGAAGTCCGGGTCGATGAAGACGCCGAGGATCGCCTTGCCGTCGGCCTCCTGGGTCGTGATCGTGAGGTCCAGGGGCTCGCCGTCGCGCTCCACGCCCAGCACCACGTCCTCTCCCGGGGTCACGGTCGCGAGCTCGTCGATGAGGTCCTGGTAGGTCACCACGTCCTTGCCGTCGGCCGACGTGATGACGTCCCCCTCCTGGACGACACCGGCAGCGCCCGTGTCCTTCGCTGCGCCCTGGATCGTGAGGGTCGCGGGCACCTCGTAGCCGAGCTCGGTGAGCGCCGCCACCGTCGCGGTCTCCTGCGACGACAGCATCTCGGCCTGGCTCTCCTCGGCCGTCTCCTCCTGCGTCACGTTGCGCGGGAACGTCTCCTCCACGGGACGCACGGACCGCGACCGCTGGGCCCAGCCCTCGATCACCTGGACGAGGTTCGCGGGGTACCCGGGGCCACCGGCGACCGACACGGTGGTCAGCAGGAGCTCGCCCGTGGAGTCGAACGTCTCGGCGCCCTCGATCTGGATGAGCTCGCGGTCGTTCTGCTCACCGAGCGTGTCCTGCGTGGGACCGGGCGAGCGCACCACGTAGGGCGCGGGCATGACGGCGAGGCCCGCGACCAGCAGGGTCGTGGCCAGCAACGAGATCCCGAGCGTGAGCGAGCGGCGCGTCACGGGAGGAGGCGTGTAGTCCTCCTCGGGCTGCGGCCCGAACGGGTCGGCACCGGGCGCGGGCTCGGAGGGGTCTCGGGGGGCGAGCGGTTCTGTCACGTCGCTATCATCCCCGAGAATCCTGAAGGTTCGCTGGCGGCGGGCCGGGAGGATCCTGTCGGCGCCTGACGACGTCGCGCACGCCGCGAGGCCTCTCACCTCGCGCGCAACCCTCCACGAGCGCCGCGCCCGGGTCGAGGTCACCGCGCGGGGCGGCTCACCGCCGTCGGGCCTGCCGCCAGATCGCGGCCGTCCCCAGGAGCGCGACCGCCGCCCCCGCGGCGCCCAGCGCCGCTGCGTCCCGGCCCCCCACGCGCCGGCCCCCCACCGCGATCCGGCCACGCACGCCGTCCATGAGGACGTCGACGCACTCGGCGCTCGACCACGCGGGGACCCAGCCGGCCTCGTGCAGGGCACGCGCGGAGACGGTCCACGGGTGCACCACGAACGCCATGTCGCTCGCGGGCGAGGGCAGCACGCCCACGCGGTGCAGGCGCTCGGCCGCGCCGAACGCGGTCGCCGCGGGCAGGCTCACGGTCGCGAGCCCCGTGCGCTCGACCAGCTCGGCGGGCGTCACCACGTCGGGCTCACCCAGGTCGTCGAGCGCGCCCACCGTGAACGCACCGGACCGCGCCTCGTCGGCGACGAGGCGCACGGCCGCCGCGAGGTCGTCGGTGTGCACGAGCTGCCAGGGGCGCTCGCTGCCCTTGACCACGAGCAGGCGTGGCGCCTCGAAGTGGCGCGTGAGGATGGTGTCGACCTCGGGTCCGACGACGACCGCGGGACGCAGGACCGCGAGCCGCACGGGCTCGTCCAGTGCGTCCAGCTCGTCGGCCAGCGCCTCCTCGAACGCGACGAGGTCCGCGACGAAGCCTGCGGCGTCGGGCGAGACGGGCTCGGCGTCCTCGACGACGGGCCGGTCGGCGCTCGCGCCGTGCACCATCGCGGACGTGACCGCCACGACGTGGCGCACGCCGTGCGCCGCAGCCGCCCGGGCGACGCGGCGCGCCTGCTCGACGAGGAACGCGCGACGCGTCTCGCCCTTGAGCGCCCGGACCCCGAACTCTCCCGCGGGGGCGACCACGACCACGGTCCGCGCACCCTCGATCCACGGCGCGGCCAGGTCGTTGGCCTCGGCCGGCACCCGCTCGGGGCCGCGACCACCGAGAGCCTCGCGCACGAGCGCCGCGACGCGGCCCTCGCCCACCACGACCACGGTCGCGTCGTCGTCCCCGGGCACACTCGACGCGCCGGGCGTCCCGGCCTCCGACGCGCTGCGCCGTGAGCGAACCGAGCCCTCCGACATGCCTCGAGCCCCCTTGCTGGTCCCAGATTGTGGTTACGGTGATTCCTGACGCTATCCCGAGGAGACCCCGATGAGCAGCCAACCGCCCGACGAGTTCACCTCCGGCGCGGGCGACCAGCCCGACGCGCAGTGGGAAGAGCTCCTGCGTTCCATGTTCGGCGCGGACGCCGACGAGGCCCTGCGCGAGCTGCGCGCACGCGGCCTCGACCCGGCGGCGCTCGCCGCCGGCAGCGGCCTGAGCAACGACCCTGCTGCGATGAAGCACGTGCTCGCGCAGGTCCAGCGGCTCCTCGCGAGCTCGGGCAACGGCCCGGTCAACACCGACGTCGCTCACGACATCGCCCGCCAGGTGGCCGTCGCCGAGGGCGATCCGTCGCTCACGCCGGCCCAGGTGCGGTCGGCGACCGAGGCGCTGTCGGTCGCCGAGCTGTGGCTCGACGCCGTGACGGACCTGCCTCCCGCGGGCGGCAGGCGGTACGCGTGGAGCCGGTCGGAGTGGGTCGAGAAGACGCTCCCCGCCTGGAACGCGCTCGCAGCACCGGTCGCGTCCTCGGTCGCCGACGCGCTGTCCACGGTCCTGCGTGACCAGCTCCCGGGTGGCGGCGACGGGCCGGACGCGCTCTCGTTCGGCATCCCCGGACTGCCCGCGGGCGCGCTCGGCGCCGACTTCGACCCCGCGCAGATGATGCGTCGGCTCGGCTCCGCGGTGTTCGGCATGCAGATCGGGCAGGCGACCGGGACCATGTCGCGCGAGGTCTTCGGCGTGACGGACATCGGGCTGCCGTTGCTCCCCGAGCCCGCGACGGCGCTCCTCCCCACGAACGTCGCGGCGTTCGCCGAGGGGCTCGACGCGCCGCTCGAGGAGGTCCGCCTGTTCCTCGCGCTGCGCGAGGCCGCTCACGCACGTCTCTTCACGCACGTGAGCTGGCTCCGCGGGCACCTGCTCGGGCTGGTCGAGGCCTATGCACGGGGCATCACGATCGACCTCGACGCGCTCGAGTCCCAGCTCTCCGACATCGACGTGACCGACACGAGCGCTCTCCAGAGCGCGCTGTCGGGCGGGGTGTTCGGGCTCCAGAACACCCCCGAGCAGGAGGCCACGCTGCTGCGGCTCGAGACCGCCCTGGCGCTGGTCGAGGGCTGGGTCGACGAGGTCAGC
Source organism: uncultured Actinomycetota bacterium (assembly GCA_963782165.1). Classification (GTDB taxonomy): domain Bacteria; phylum Actinomycetota; class Actinomycetes; order Actinomycetales; family Cellulomonadaceae; genus Oerskovia. The sequence goes on along the minus strand of CAWAIO010000006.1, from coordinate 1,294,527 downwards.
GCGCAGGCTGCGCTCCCCCACCTGCCCCACGCCGTGCCGCTGCGCGAGATGCTGCGCCGTCGGCGGGCCGCGGGCGGCCCGGCCGAGCAGATCTTCTCGACGCTCGTAGGGCTCGAGCTGCGGCCCCGCCGGTCCCGCGACGCCGCGACCCTGTGGGCGCTCATCGCGGTCCAGGGCGGCGCCGACGCGCGCGACGCGGTGTGGGACCACCCGGACCTGCTGCCCAGCCCGCTCGACCTCGACGACCCGTCCGGCTACCAGTCGCGGCGCGCCGAGGTCCAGGCCGAGCAGACCGACCTCGACAAGGCCCTCGCCGACATCTTCAACGAGGCCGACGGCACGACGGGCGACACGGAGGCCGAGCCCGACGGTTCCCCGCGCACCTAGCGCGCGGACTCCCTCGTGGGGGCCTGCGCGCCTCGTCCGGCCGGCACGGCGTGCCGGTCGGGCGTCGCGCGCGGGAGGGGTTCCGGTGCCGCTTCCTCCTGCGGTGCCGGAGGGTGCGCCTCGATCTCGACGTGCGGCGGAGCCACCTTGTCGTCGTCGGGCGGCTCGGAGGCTCCCCCGTCACGCATGAACGAGACGCCCTCGAGGAAGCCCTTGGCGCGCTCCGTCCGGGGGTAGGACTCGAGCAGAGCCCAGAACCCGGGGCCGTGGCCCGCATGCAGCAGGTGCGCGAGCTCGTGCAGCAGCACGTAGTCCAGGACCCACTCGGGCATGCCCTGGACACGCGTCGAGATCCGGATGCTGCCGTCGATCAGCGTGCACGAGCCCCAGCGTCTGCCCTGGTTGCTGGACCAGCGCACGCTCGTGGGGTGCGCCCGTCCGTCGAGGTACTTGGCCGAGAGCTCGGTGGCACGCGCGACGAGCTCGGCGTCGGACGGCCTGCGCCGTCTCTCCTTGTCCGCGAGCCGGTCCAGCATCCGCTGCACCCACTCGCGTTCCTGGGCTCGCGTGAACCGCGCGGGGATCGACACGATGGTGCGTTCCCCGTCGCGGTAGGCGCTCACCGTGCTCTTGCGACGACGGCTCCGGCGCACCTCGACGTACGTCTCGGCACCGCCCTGGGTGCCTCGCTCGGCTTCGTAGGCCACGGCACAGACCGTAGTGGTTCATCGTGACATATGCCATAGACCACGCCGACGGTTCTGCGACGTGCGCGCGAGAAACCGTCGAGAAACGGTCAAGCGTTGGCTGCGAGGGCAAGCGTGGCGCCCTCTGCGGAGGTGGCTGTGGACAACCTCCACGAGGGGCGCCCCGCTGGCAGTGTGGACCGCGAAGGCTCCGACCGAGCATCCCCGGGAGCCCCCAGGCGAGGAGACGCCCCATGGTCGACGCACCCCTGTTCCCCGTCCGGCTGCGTCCGGGGACGATCGTCCTGCGCCGAGGCCCGGGTGAGCTGCAGTACGGCACCGACGACCGGTGGAGCGTGCTCCTGAGCGGCCTGAGCGAGGACGAGGAGACCTGGCTCCTCGACCACGGCCGCTCGGGCCGCCCGCTCCTGCACGCCCCGGCCGAGGTCCGCGCCATCCCGCTCGGACGGCAGCGCCTGATCCTGCGGCACCTGCGCGAGGCGCTCCTCGTCGTCGGGCGGGCGGACGAGGTACGCGAGACCGTGGTCGCCCCCGCGCGCGGCGCGGCCGACGCTGCCACGCTCTCACTCCTGCGCCCCGACGCTGCGGGGCTCGCGACGCTGTCCCGACGAGCGAGCACGAGCGTCGCGATCGAGGGCCTGGGGAGGCTGGGGATCGGGACGGCGGTCGTCCTCGCGACGGCAGGGGTGGGAACCCTTCTGCTCGACGACGTCGCACCCGTCCAGGCGACCGACGTCGGGCTCGGCGGCTACCGTCCGCGGGACGTGGGGCTGCCGCGTCGCGAGGCTGCCGCACGGCTCCTCGCGGACATTGCGCCGCAGGTGCAGGCCCGGGCGGTCGACGCCGCGCGCTGGATCTCGCCCCACGGGCAGCGCCCGGACGTGGTCGTGGTGGTCGAGCGTCGCGTGCTGCGCCCCGACAGGTACGGGCGGCTCACGGGCGACGGGACCCCGCACCTACCGGTCGTGGTGCGAGAGGCCGACGTGGTGGTCGGACCGTTCGTCCGACCGGGGAGGACGCCGTGCGTCCGGTGCGTCGAGGGGCATCGTGCCGACCTCGACCCGCAGTGGCCGCAGCTCGCGGACCAGCTCCGGGATCCTCAGCGCGAGGTCCTCGACGTCGAGGAGACCGCGCTGGCAGCAGTCGGCTCGGCGATCGCCGCGAGCCAGGTGCTCGTGCACCTCGACGGGCTGACACCCCGCACAGCCACGGCCTGTATCGAGATCGCTGTTCCCGATGCGGTGCCGAGGCTGCGCGAGGTGGTGAGCCACCCGCGGTGCGGGTGCTCGAGCCTGACGGGTGCGGCGGCCATGTCAGGCCGCCGATGATGCCGAGACGGACTCGGCTGCCTCGCGGGCAGCCGCCTCCTCGGCCTGACGGGCGAGGACCTCGGCCTTGCTCGGCCGTCCACGCCCACGCTTGCGGGCGACGACGGCCCCGTCGACGAAGACCTCACCGCCCCAGACGCCCCACGGCTCCTGGCGCTCGAGCGCGCCGGCCAGGCAGCCCGCGACGAGCGGGCACGACTGGCACAGGGCCTTGGCCTGCTCGACCTGGGTCGACTGCTCGGCGAACCAGAGCTCGGGGTCGTTCGTCCGGCACGGCAGAAGGCCGGCGAGGAGCCGGTCGAACTCGGCCGCGTCGGACGAACCGAGGGGGGTGGAGAGGGGCTGATGGGGAGTCCAGGGGCCGGATCCGCCCTGGGCAGTGATGTTGTCGAGCAGCGCGGTGAGCCGCACGATGTCCTCCAGTGATGTCCTGTTTGCGTGTGAACTTCTTTGTCACAGGACCCGCAGATGGTCGTCGCGTCCGGGATGGTGGACGGCTGACCGGGAAGACGATCGCATTCGGAGAAACACGAAGGCCGCGGGTCCAGGTGGACTCCGCGGCCTGAGAAGGGTGCTGCCAGCGACTAGACCGGCGACGTCCTCAGTGCGGAGTCGGGCGTGGGGCGGATGACGAGGGATCCGCCGCGTCGTGCGCGGTTGGTCGGATCGGCCGACACATGTGTCGGGTTCGTCGTCAGGATCTGCTTCACCATGCTCACCCACCTCCAATCTCCGTCGAGCGCTCGCCTCTCGGCGCGCGCCTCTCCTACAAGGACTCCTGAACCATATGCCGCCCTCGGAAGGGGGCACAACCTATTTAATGAGATTCTTCTCGACGAGTTTCTCGGGTGGCTCCGCGGGGGCCGCCCGACCCCAGGTCAGGACCCGGATCGCGCCACGATGTCCAGCAGGGTCTCGCCGTACTTCTCGATCTTGGCCGGTCCGATCCCGTTGATCTTCGCGAGGTCCGGCACCGAGGAAGGTCGGGTCTCGGCGATCGCCGCGAGCGTGGTGTCCACGAGGATCGTGAAGGCCGGCTTGTCCGTCTCCTGCGCGACGGACAGCCGCCACTCGCGCAGCTGCTCGAACAGCGCGCGGTCGTACTCGCCCGTGAGCTGCACCTTGTTCTGGTTGGCGCGGCTTCGTCGAGGTGCGCGGGACTGCTCGTCGTCGGGCCACAGTCCGTCGAGGAACCGGGTACGGCGACGCGTGGCCCGCCCACCAGGGTTGCGGGACCGTCCGAACGAGACCTGCAGGTGCTCGCGGGCACGCGTGATCCCTACGTAGAGCAGACGCCGTTCCTCGGCCACGGCCTCGTCGGTCTCCGCGAGCGAGATGGGCATGAGGCCCTCGCTCATGCCGGCGAGGAACACCGCGTCCCACTCGAGCCCCTTGGCCGCGTGCAACGAGGCGAGCGTGACGCCCTCGACCGTGGGAGCGTGCTGGGCCGACGCACGCTCGTCGAGCTCCGCGACGAACGTCGCCACCGTGGCGGGGCGCGTCCGCGGGAGCGACGCGTGCGAGGTCGTCGGCCAGGGCGACGAGGGCCTGCATGGACTCCCAGCGCTCCCGGGCCGCACCTCGGGCGGACGGCGGCTCGGCGGCCCACCCGGCCGACAGTGAGCACGTCGCGGACCGTCTCCGGCATGGGGACCGCCGGGTCCGCAGAACGGGCGGCGCCGCGCAGCAGCACGATCGCGTCACGCACCTCCTTGCGCTGGAAGAACCGCTCGCCCCCACGCACCAGGTACGCGATGCCTGCGTCCGCGAGCGCCTGCTCGAACCCTTCCGACTGGGCGTTGGTGCGGTAGAGGATCGCGATCTCGCTCGCACGCGTCCCGGAAGCCAGGAGGCGCCCGATCTGCGCGGCGACCCCCTTGGCCTCTGCCTCGTCGTCGTCGTACGCGACGTACGCGACGGGTGGGCCCGACGGGCCGCTGGGCGATGAGCTCGAGCGCCTGGTGCGCTCCGCCCGCGGCGCCCGGCGCGCGCCAGGAGCTGGTTCGCGAGCGTCACGACCTGGGGCGTGGACCGGTAGTCCCGGACGAGCCTGACCACCTGCGCACCGGGATACCTGGTCGGGGAACGTGAGGAGGTGGTGGGGCGTGGCGCCCGTGAACGAGTAGATGGTCTGCGACGGGTCGCCCACGACGCACAGCTCCTTGCGTCCGCCGAGCCACTGGTCCAGCAGGAACTGCTGGAGCGGGGAGACGTCCTGGTACTCGTCGACGACGAAGTGGCGGTACTGCGCGCCGGACCTCGTCCGCCATGGCACCCTGCGACGAGAGCATGTCTCCGAGCATGAGCAGGACGTCCTCGAAGTCGATGACCGAGCGCTCGGTCTTGACCTCCTCGTACGCGGCGATGAGGCGCGCCACCGTCTGCGGGTCGTATCCCGCCGGCGCCGGGCGGTCGATCGCCGCGCACGCCTTCACGTAGTCGTCCGCGGTGACGAGCGAGACCTTGGCCCACTCGACCTCGACGACAGGTCGCGGACCGCGATCGCGGTCCACGCCGAGTCCCAGCCTGCGGGCGGACTCGCCGACCACGGCCGCCTTGTGCTCGAGGATCCGCGGCGGGGCGCCACCCACGACCTTGGGCCAGAAGTAGCTGAGCTGGCGCAGCGCGGCAGCGTGGAACGTCCGGGCCTGGACACCGGTGGCCCCGAGCTCGCGCAGACGCGTGCGCATCTCGCCCGCGGCACGCGCCGTGAACGTCACGGCGAGCACGCTCGTGGGCGTGTACACGCCCGTCCGCACGCCGTAGGCGATGCGGTGCGTGATGGCTCGCGTCTTTCCCGTGCCCGCACCCGCGAGCACGCAGACGGGCCCGTGCAGCGCGAGGGCGACATCACGCTGGTCGGGGTCGAGGGCTTCGAGGATCTGGTCCGCTGACTCGTTCGGCATCAGGTCGATTCTCTCAGCCGCCGCCCACACCGGGCGCCACCCTCCACAGGGCCGGGACGTCGTGAGGGTGCAGTGGGGAACAACCGCACCCTCGCGGACGTTGCCCACGACGGCAACATCCGGGTCCAGCGCCCGGCGTGGTTGTCGGCCCGCGCGCACGCCCGGGTCCCGCGAACGAAGGAGCACCGATGGCCACGGCCCCGACCACCCCCGACGCCGGATCGATCGTCATGTACTCGACGAGCTGGTGCGGCTACTGCCGTCGCCTGAAGACCCAGCTCGACTCCGCGGGCATCGGGTACACCGAGGTCAACATCGAGGAGCACCCGGAGAGCGCGGCCTACGTCGAGCAGGTCAACGGTGGCAACCAGACCGTGCCGACCGTCGTCTTCCCCGACGGCACCGCGGCGACCAACCCGTCGCTCGCCCAGGTCAAGGAGCGCCTCGCGGCCTGACCTCCCCGCTCCCGGACGCGCCGCGGTCGCGCCCGCGAGACCTCGTCGTTCGCAGAAGGCCCCGGACCGGCGTCCGGGGCCTTCTGCCGTGCTCGGGGTCGCGGTCGTCCTGCGCCGCCCCGGCGCTCAGGTCCGCCGGACGGTTACTTCGAGGTCCCCGCCTCGAGGATCGACACGATCGAGAAGAGCGTGAAGCAGACCGCGCCGAGCCCGACCAGGACGTGCGCGCCGACGAAGAAGCCCGGCTCGGTCATGGTGGCCTCGAAGAGGAACGCCGCGAAGAACAGGCACGCGAGCGCCGTGGCCACCGGGATGATGGGGATCCGGTTGGCCAGCGCGAAGACCTGGCGCCACACCAGCGCGAGCAGCAGCACCTTGGACAGGATGCTGAAGCAGATGAGCCCCAGACCGATCAGCACGGTGCCGGGGGCCAGGCGCGCCGGGTCGTCCGAGCTGAAGAGCACCACGAGACCCAGGGCCACGTTGACGGTTCCCATCGCGACGACCCACCACGCCCAGCGGTAGCGCTCTGCGTCGCCGAACTCGTTGCGGACCTGGCGCACGATGCTCGCGACCAGCGCGACGAGCGCGGAACAGATCAACGACAGGCCGACCATGACGTTGCCCGCGACCAGTGCCGCGTTGCCTCCTCGCGCGTAGAGCGTCGCGGCGACGACGAGACCGACCACCGCGAACAGGGCGGGGATCGCGATCAGCAGAGTTCCCGTCCCCCGTGAGTAGGCGCCGTCGGGGGCACCGCCCCCGACCGGAAGGGCGGCACTCTTCTGGATGAGCACGAACTTCGTGGAAGCCGTCGCCACGGTGCTCACGCACCCCGTGATGAAACCGATGCCGAGCACCACGTGCCCCGCGACGACGAACTGCGGGTCGTCGCCCCGGCCGACGATCGTGATGCCCCAGACCATGGTCGCGAGTGCCACCGCGTATCCGAGCACCGGTAGCGCGACGGCCCAGAGCCGGCCGTACCGGCGGACGAGCTGGCGGATGATCGTCGCCGCGGTCGTGAACAACGCGATGCAGATCGCGGTCAGGGCCACGTTGACGTGACCCGCGACGAAGTGGTTCGCGTCGTCACCGCCCGACAGGACGTAGAGCCCGAACGCCAGGCACACCGCCCCCATCACCAACGGGATCGCACGGAAGAGAACGCTGATCGACGGGTTCATGCTCACTCCTCAGATGGACGAGCCGGTGCGTCCACCGTAGGCAGGGCGCCCAGGATCGGCCCGTCGAGCGCGCTCGTCACGAGAGCGGAGGCAGGTCACTCCCCCGCGAGGGGCCCCCCGAACCACTCCTCGATGAGCGCCCGCGCGATCGACGAGCGGCTCGGCAGCTTCACGTCGCCGCTCTCCGTGGCCTCGGTGAGCTCCGCCCGGGTGAACCAGCGCGCGTCGGTGACCTCCTCGCCGTCGGGCCGGATGTCCGTCGTGAGCGCCGTGGCCGTGAAGCCCAGCATGAGCGAGGCCGGGAAGGGCCACGGCTGGCTCGCCCGGTAGACGACCTCCCCCACCTGGACGCCGACCTCCTCGGCGACCTCGCGCCGCACAGCCTGCTCCAGGCCCTCGCCCGGCTCCACGTAGCCCGCGAGCGTCGAGAAGCGCCCCTGCGGCCAGTGCGCGGCGTGCCCCAGCAGGAGCCGGTCGTCGCCGGTCCCCGCGCCCGGGTCGACGACCGCCATGATGACCGCCGGGTCCGTGCGCGGGTAGTGCTCGATGTCCTGCGCCACGCAGCGCCGCACCCAGCCCGCCGCGACGGGGACGGTCGGCTCGCCGCAGCGCGGGCAGCGCTCGTTGGCCGCGTGCCAGGCCCCGAGAGCCACGGCCTCGGTCGCGAGCCCCGTGTCGCGCGGGCCGAGGCGCGAGGCCAGCTCGCGCAGCCCCGCCCACTCGTGCGCCCGCACCAGCACGGACAGCGGACCCGAGGGGTCCACGCCCTCGATGTCGAGGTCGAGGTCGTCCGCGTCGTCGGGCAGGAGAAGGGCCAGGAAGGACGTGCCCGACGACGTGTCCTCGCCCAGGAAGATCCAGCGCGGCGTGTTGCTGTGGTCACCCGTGGCCGCGTGGGGCTCGGGAACGGCGGCGACGTCCCGAGGAGTGACGAGCGCGAGTCCGTCCGGTCCGGTGGCGAGCCGTCCGCGGTGCAGCAGGACCACACGGGTCGATGGGTCGGCGCGCAGCGTCGCGAACAAGCCCTCCTCGGTGCGGCGGTGCGCCGCACGGTCGAGCGCGGAGCGGGCGAGCGGTAGGTGCGCGGTGAACGCGCTGGGGCGCGCGACGGTGCCCGCCGAGGGCTGCGGGGTCGGGGCAGGGGCTGCGGGCGAGGTCTGGTCGGTCACCTGTCGACCGTAGGTCACACCGGACCCGCGGCGCTCGCAGCGCACACGGCGCGGCTCGCGTCGCGGACACACCAGCCGCCGGGGGCGGCCAGCTGCCGCGCACCGACTACCGTGGACGCGTGCCACGCTCACCTCTCACCCTCGCCGCGCTCGCGACCGCAGCCGTTCCTGGCCTCGACGTCCGGTCCGTGCGACCGTCCGAGGCGTCAGGGGACGACGACGTCGCGATCGTCACCGACGGCGACGGGCAGGAATGGGTCGTCCGCGCTCCTCGCACGCTTGCAGCGGGCGCCGCGCTCGAGGCCGAGACGGCCCTCCTGGACTCGCTGCGCCACTACGTGACGACGGGGGTCCTGTCCTTCACCGTCCCCGACGTGCTGGGCTACGCCCTGCTGCCCGAGGGCGGACGGGCGGTGGTGCACCACCGGTACGGCGGCGTCCCGCTCGACCTCGACACCCTGCGCCCGGGCCCGGGGCTCGCCGCGGACCTGGGGCGTGTGCTCGCCGCGGTGCACGAGCTGCCGCAGTCCGTCGTCGAGAACGCCGGCCTGCCCGTGTACACCGCCGCCGAGTACCGCGACCGTCGCCTCGCCGAGGTCGACGAAGCAGCCAAGACCGGCAGGGTGCCCGCCCGGCTGCTGCGCCGCTGGGAGGCCGCGCTCGAGGACGTCTCCCTGTGGAAGTACCAGCCCGTCGTGGTCCACGGGGACCTCGGTGCGGGCCAGGTGCTCGTCGCCCGCGGGCGCGTCGTCGCCGTGACCGACTGGGCCGAGGCTCGCGTCGCCGACCCGGCCGACGACCTCGCGTGGCTGCTCGTCGCGGCCCCGCCCGAGGCGATCGACTCGATCATGGAGGCGTACCAGCTGCGCCGCACCGAGCTCACCGACCCGCATCTGACGGACCGTGCTCTGCTCGCCGGAGAGCTCGCGCTGGCACGCTGGCTGCTGCACGGGGTGCGGCACGGGCTCGACGACGTGGTCGCCGACGCCGTGGACATGCTCCTGGACCTGGACGAGGTCACGAGCGGGGAGAACGAGGGGTAGCAGGAGGCCGGTGCTCTCACGCACCACGCCCCGCCACGAGCGCCTCCAGCTCGGCCGCGTCCAGCAGCCGCTCGGGGCGCACGGTCTCGTCCGAGCCCAGGTAGTAGAACGCCGCGTTGACCTTCTCGACCGGCAGCCCGGACCAGCGCGACCACGCGAGCCGGTACACCGCGAGCTGGACCTCGCGCGTGCGTCGGGCCTCGGCGTCGCGCGGGGCCTTTCCCGTCTTCCAGTCCACGACGACGACGGCGTCCCGCGCACCGCCCGCGTGCTCGGGGCTCTCGGGGAAGACGGCGTCGATGCGCGAACGGAACATGATGCCGCCCACGGGGGTCTCGACGTCGACCTCCACGGCGATCGGCGTGCGCCCCGCCCACTCCGAGGCGAGGAACGTCTGCTGGAGCGCCTCGAGGTCCAGGTCCGGGGAGAGGTCCTCGTCGTCGGCCCCCGGCAGGTCGTCGACGTCGAGCAGCGACGACGACGTGAAGTACTGCTCGGCCCACAGGTGGAACTGCGTGCCGCGACGCGCGTGCACCGTGGGCTGCGCGGGCACCGGGCGGCGCAGGTGCAACGCGTACTCGCCCCGGTCCGCCGCCAGACGCACGAGCCCGGACGCCGAGATGTGCGCGGGGAACGAGATCTCGCTGCTGCGAGCGTCGCGGCGGTCTCGCTCCTCGAGCAGGATGCGCGCGAGCTCGCGCAGGTCCGTGCCCGACGCGTCGAGCAACGGCGCCCGCCCGCCCGTCGTCGAGTTCGAGCCAGGGCTGACACCCGCCTCCCCCGTCGTGCCGATGTCGAGCGGGGCACGTGCGTCGATCCGTTCCCGGACCCGGTCCGCGGCGGCCCGCACGACCGCCCGGGCGCGCGGCTCGGCGGATGATGCGGCCGACTCACTGGGCGTGGCTGTTTCCCTCGCGCCGGCCCCCGGCTCCCCGCGCGGCCAGTCCTTCTCGTGGACCAGCTCGTCGCGCGGGTTGGTCTCGTCCTTCGCGGGCACGCCGGCCCAGTCGGCGTCGCTGATGATGCCGGCCTCGGCCAGCTCGACGAGGAACGGCGAGGGCGTGCGGGGCTTGGTCGCGTCGCGCCACCACGACCCGGCCAGCAGCAGCTCGGCGCGGGCTCGCGTGAACGCCACGTACGCGAGCCGACGCTCCTCGTCGACCTGGTGCTCACCGCTCGCCGCGAGGAACTCCTTGCGCCGACCGTCGAGGTCCTTGGCGTCCTCCGCGACCTCGAAGTGGAAGACGGGCAGGTCCTCGGCGTCGCCGCGCAGCGGGTACGGGAGGTTGCCCAGCCCCGTGAACCAACCGCTGTCCGTCGGGCCCTTGTCCCCCACCGCGGTGTTGGGGAAGATCCCGTCGACCATTCCCGGCACGGCGACGACGTCCCACTCCAGACCCTTCGAGGCGTGCACCGTGATGATCTGCACCGCGTCGGGGTCAGGCTCGCGCACCGGCAGGTCGAGGCCACGTTCCTGCGAGCCGGCCGTGCCGAGCCATGCGAGGAAGGCGCCGAGCGTCGGCAGGTCCGCCGACTGCGAGAACGTCGCCGCGACGTCACGGAAGGCGTCGAGGTGCGCGCGTCCCCGGTCACCGACCTCCTCGCCGAACCCACCCGCCGCGAGCGTCGCCGCGGTGGTCACCTCGATGTCGAGCCCGAGCGCACGCTCGGCCTGGGTGACGAGCTCCGGCAGGGACAGGTACGTCTGCCCGCGCAGGTCGCGCAGAACCGTGGACAGCGCGGCCAGCCGCGCGTGCCCCTCCTCGGTGAGCACCCGCCCGTCCCCGGCCGCGCGTCCGGGCGCGGGCAGGTCGTCGAGCGCGTCGACGATCGACCGGTGGTCGACCACGTCGCCCTCGACCACGGTGAGCGTCCCGCCCTCGGCGACGCCGTGCAGCTCGCCCTCCCCCGCCGCACCCGACGGACCGGCGGGTGCGGCGCCGTCGGACGTGAGGACGACCGACGGGCCGACGAGACCTTCCGAGCCCCCCGGCGACGGGCGACGCGCCGCGTCCCGGCGAGCCAGGTCCGCCGCCCAGCTGCTCAGCGCGTGCAGGTCCGCCGCACCCAGGTTGAGTCGCGGCCCCGTGAGGATGCGCATGAGCGAGTCTCCGCGCGACGGGTCGTGCGCGACCTCCAGCAAGGCGACGAGGTCCACGACCTCCGGGGTCGAGAGCAGGCCGCCCAGGCCGACGACCTCGACCGGCAGGCCCTTCGACCGCAGCGCGACCTCCATCGCGAGGAACTGCGAGCGCGCACGGCACAGCACGGCCGCGGTCACGCGTTCCTGACGGCGTGTGCGCGGGCGCCAGCGTTCCGCGACGAAGTCCGCGACCGCCGCGGCTTCCTCCTCGAGCGTGGCCGCGTAGACGCCGGTCACGACACCACGTCCCGCCCCCGGCCGTTCGTCGAGCTGCGGCACGGGGACGCGCGTGGCGCCCTCGCGCAGCGGCGCGGCCGTGACGTTGGCAGCCGCCAGCACGGCTCGGTCGTTGCGCCAGGACGTGCTGAGGTACTGGACGTCGGCGGGGGCGCCCGTGCTGTCGGGACCGGTCGCGCGGAACCGATCGGGGAACCGCGCGAGGCCCGACGCGCTCGCGCCGCGCCAGCCGTAGATCGACTGGTTGGGGTCGCCCACGGCCGTGACGGGGTGACCGCCGAACAGTGCGCACAAGAGCTCGACCTGCGCGTACGACGTGTCCTGGTACTCGTCGAGCAGCACGACCCCGTACCGCGCCCGTTCGCCCGCCCCCACCGCGGGCACGGTCCGGGCGAGCCGCGCCGCGATCGCGACCTGGTCCCCGAAGTCGAGGGAGTCCGAGGTCCGCTTGCGCTCCTGGTAGGCCTCGACCACGTCGAGCAGCCGGTGACGCTCACCGAGCGAGCCCAGGAGCCTCTTGACCTCGGCGTAGTGCTCGGTGCGCTGGCCGCCGAGCGGCGTCGCGAGGATCGAGTCGACGATGCCCGTGATGCCCCCGCGTGCCTCGTCGGGGCTCAGCAGGTGCTCGCTCAGCGCGCCGGACAGCGACAGCACCGCGCCGACGACCGTGGAGAACGCGGCGTCGGTCTGGAGGTCGCCGGCCCAGCTCTCGACGACCTCTGCCGCGAGCTGCCACTGGCTGGCCTCCGAGAGCAGCCGCGCGCCGGGCTCGATCCCGATGCGCAGCGCGTGGTCCCCCACGAGCGAGGCCGCGTACGAGTTGTAGGTCGAGATCGCGGGGCGGTCCAGCATCTGCAGCGCGGCACCGTCGTTACCCAGGGCGCGGTCGAGCTGCAGGAGGCGTGACTGGACGCGCTCGGCGAGCTCGCCCGCAGCCTTGCGCGTGAACGTCAGCCCGAGCACCGCCTCCTTGGCGACCCACTCGTTCGCGATGAGCCACACGACCCGCGCGGCCATGGTCTCGGTCTTGCCCGACCCGGCCCCGGCCACGACGAGCAGCGGCGCGAGGGGGGCCTCGATCACCGCGACCTGTTCGTCGGTGGGTCGAGGACGCCCCAGCATCTCCGCGATCCGCACGGCCGAGAAGCGAGGCTCGGGCAGCTCGCGCGTGCCGTCCCCGCGGGCCCCGGCCGGGACGACCGCCCCGAGGTCGAGGTCGTCGAACAGCGACTCGGCGCTCATGCGATCACCTGGCGGCCTTCCGTCATCAGGGGGCAGGACCGGCGTACGGGGCACACCGAGCACAGCTTGTTCTCGCGGGCCGTGAAGACCGAGTCGGCCATGGTGTCCGCGACGTCCTCGACGAGCTCGCGCGCCCAGCTCGTCCCGTCGGGCTCGGGCTCGAGCGCGGGCTGGGTCCTCAGCCCGGCGTCCTTGCCGTCGCCCACGAACACGAGCTGCGCGCCCGCGCTGCGCGTGCCCTCCGGCAGGTCGAGCGCACCGCCCTCGACCGCGAGCTGGTACGTGCCGAGCTGGGGATTGGTGACGGCCTCGGAGACCGACGGCTTGGTCTTGCCCGTCTTGAGGTCTGCGACGCGCACCGCACCGTCCCCGGCGTCCTCCACCCGGTCGATCACCCCGCGCAGCACGGCACGACCGATCTCCAGCTCGAACGGCGCCTCGACGAGCAACGGTTCGCCCGAGGACTGCAGATACCCCGCGAGCCGCCCGACCATGTCCTCGGCCTTGTGGCGCGTCTGGGTCGTGGGCCAGCCCGGCGTGAGCGCGAGCTCGGGCCAGCGACGGTCCAGCTCGGCCGCGAGCTCGGAGTGCGTACCGCGCGGCGCCTCCTGCGCGATCGAGTGGACCAGGTTGCCGAGCGACTGGGCGGTCGCGTCGGGGGCCGTGCCTCCCGCGCTCTCCACGGCCCAACGCAGTGCGCACCTGCTCACCGACTCGACCTTGGACGGCGAGATCAGGACGGTGTCCTCGGGGCCCCACAGGGGGTCGGTGCTCGACACGGGGTTGACGCCGTACCAGGACTCCGGCCGGGCCTCGCCCACGCCCGCGAGCGCCAGGTCGGCGAGCAGCTCGGCGAGGGCCTCGGGCCGCTCGGGGTCGCCCGCGCCTCGCGTCGCGTCGTCCCCGCGCACGACCGCCTCCACGAGCAGGCTCCGCGCCGAGGCCACGAGCCCACGCAGGTCGAGCGGCTGCCCGACCTGGACGCGGCGCGGGTCCCGCACCTCGTCCGATGCCACGGGTCCGTCCCCGTCGCCCCCGTCCTGGGGTGCACCACCACCCGCCTCGGCGGCGTCGTCGGGCCCTGCGGGCGGGCACACGAGGTCGACGAACGGTGAGGGCACCTCGTCGACGTCGTTCACGGCCGTGACGAGCAGACGACGCGACGCGCGCGAGGTCGCGACCGCGAACGAGCGCAGCTCGTCGGTCAGGACCGCCCGCCGAGCATCGGGGCCCAGGCCCCGCGCGTCCTGCGAGCGTCCCGCGAGAAGCTCGGCGAGCGCCTCCGACCCGAGCAGGGAGTCGCGCAGGCGCAGGTCCGGCCACACGCCGTCCTGGACCCCGGCCACGACCACGACGTCCCACTCGCGCCCCGCCGCCCCGGCGGGCGTGAGCGCCGCGACGGAGTCCGTCCCGGCGGCCCGGGCCGCGAGCGAGTCGGCCGGCAGGTCCTGGGACTCGAGATACTCCACGAACGCCGACGGCGGAGCGCCCGGCATGCGGTCGACGAACGTCTCCGCGGCTCGGAAGAGCGCGAGGACCGCGTCGAGGTCGCGGTCGGCGCGCGCGCCGACCGCTCCGCCGCCCAGCGCGGCGTCGCGCCACCGGTCCGAGAGCCCCGTCGCGCTCCAGATCGCCCAGAGCACGGTCTGCGCGGTCGCGTCCGGGGCGAGCGTGGCCTCCCGTCCGGCGGCGATCACGCGCGCGACCCCCACGGCACCACGACGCACGCTCGAGGGCAGCGTCGCCGCGCGCGAGGGGTCGAGCAGGACCTCGACCAGGAGGGTGTCCGACGTGCGCCCGCCGCCCGACCCGAGCTCCTCGGCGCGCAGCGCCCGGCGCAGGCGTCGCAGCGCGACCACGTCCAGCCCGCCCACGGGCGAGGTCACGAGCGCGGCCGCCGTCACGGGGTCCAGCTCGTCGAACGTCACAGCGGGAGCCTGCGGCTCCCGCTCGATCAGGGTCTCGGCGGGGTCCCCCACGTCGCGGGTCACCGCGTCGTCGATCCCGGCCGTGCCGCGCACGCCGTCCAGTCCCCGCGAGTACCCGGCCGGGGGCAGGCCGACCGCGACGCGCATGATCGCGAGCAGGGGTGCGACCGCGGGCTCCTCACGCAGCGGGACGTCCGAGCCGAGGATGCCGACGGGCACCGACGCCGCGATGAGCGCGCGCCGGAGGGTCGCGAGCTGCGAGCCCGCGCGGCAGACCACGGCCATGCGCCCCCAGGGGGTGCCGTGGAGCAGGTGCTCAGCGCGCAGCTCACGGGCCACGTACGCGGCCTCCTCCGCGCCGCTGCCGAGCAGCGCGACCGACGCCCCGCGGGGTGCCCCGACCTCGGGGACGGGAGCGGGCGAGGCCGCGGCCCCGCGGTGGACCGCCCCCGCGACCGTGCCGATCTGTGTCGTCACGGTCCGGGTGACGTCCCGCAGTGCGGTCTCCTGACGCCAGGCCGTCCCGAGGACCTCGACGCGCGCGTCGAACTCGCCTGTCGCGGCCCGCCGGCGGACGGGCGCGCTCGCGCGACCGACCAGCCCGGGGCTCGCGCCACGGAAGGTCTGGACCGCGGTGTCCGGGTCCGCCAGGAGCACGAGCCGCGCGCCCGCGTCGTGCACGACGCGCAGGAAGCGCGCGGTCGCGATCGTGGCCTCCTGGTAGTCGTCCACGACGACCAGGTCCCACGTGGGCCGCGGGGCGCCCGTGACCTCGTCCTCCCAGGCGAGCAGCGCCTCCGCGGCCTCGTCGACCACGACCGCCGGGTCGTAGCGCGCGCCCAGGTCCGGGGTCCCGACGCGCAACGCCGTCACGTCGAGGTACTCCTGGTAGACCTGCGCGGCGGTCCGCCACTCGGGGCGCTCGTGCGCCGCGCCCAGGTCGTCGAGGTCCGCGGGGGTCAGTCCGCGCTCGGCCGCACGCATCAGCAGGTCGCGCAGCTCCTGACGCAGGCCGCGCAGCGCGAGGACCTCCTCGGGCAGCCCGTCCGGCAGCCGCAGCGGCACGCCGTCCCCGTCGAGGTGGCCCGCGAGGAGCTCGGCCAGGAGGAGGTCCTGCTCGGGGCCGGAGATGAGCGTGGGCGGCGGCTCACCGGTCGCTGCCGCGCGCGCACGCAGGACCGCGAAGGCCGCGGCGGCGGCCGTGCGCACCATGGGCGCGCTGACCGTCCGGTCCGCGCGCGCCGACAGCCTGTCCCGCACCTCCGCCGCCGAGCGGCGCGAGGCCGCGATCACCAGGACACGTGCCGGGTCGACGCCGTCGCTCAGCGCCTGCGCGGCGGCCTCGATGGCGACGGTCGTCTTGCCCGTCCCGGGAGCGCCGACCACGAGCGTCGCCGGTTGCGTGCGCGCCGCGTCGAGCGCAGCCCGCTGGGTCGCGTCGAGCCGGACGGGCACCGTGGAGGCGGTGTCCGGCAGGACGAGGCGGAGGTCCGGGAGGTGCAGCACGGGAAGATCTCATCACGAGCCACCCACATCCCGGCGCGACCTCGCGAGAGCCTGACCCGAGCCCCGCGTCGAGCCCGCCCCGGGCCCCCGGACGGCACCACCGGCGGCCACCGTGCGGATGCCCGGCCCGTCTACCCGAGCGTCGGCCACCCGTTGGGCAGGCAGCCCTCGGTCGACATCGACTGCTGCACCATGACGGGGGCGAGGGTCCCCGGCGCGGGGCAGCTCACGTGCCGGTGGCCCAGCACGTGCCCGACCTCGTGGTTCACCAGATAGTGCCGGTACAACCCCATGTCGCCGTCGAAGTCGGCGGCCCCCTCGACCCAGCGCGAGAAGTTGAGGATCGCCGCGCCCGTCACACCGCACGAGTACGTCCCACCGGTCCTGAGCGGGGCGCACATCCGGTCGGTCGTCGCCGGGCTCGCCAGGACCACGCGGATGCTCGCGTCGCCTCCCGTCCGGGCGAACGTCACACCGTCGACCGGCCCCCACCCCCGCGGGTCGTTGAGGGTCGCCATGACCGCCGCGGCGAACGTCTCGCCGTCCACGGGCAGCCCTGCCTCGACCTCGATGCGCACGGTCCTGACCGTCCCGCTCCCCGGCGCCGCGACCTCCGCGGGCACGACCACGAGCGCGCCACCGAGGTCCGGCACCACCTCGGTCCCGACCAGGCCCGAGCCCGCCTCGACCTGGCGCTCGAGCACGAGCGGCAGCGACCCGGGCCCGTCGAACCCCAGCTGGGGGTCACGGACGGACCGGCTCGCGACGTCCTCGCCCCGGGTCTCGGCAGCCCCGGTCGTCGCGTCGCTCGCAGGAGGCGCGTCGTCGCCCGCCTGCCCGACGGCGCCGCTCACCGGGGCTCGTGGCGCACCGTCCGCCACCGCGACGTCCGTGGCTCCGGGTGCTCCCGACAGGAGCGACCCCGCACCGAGCCCCCCGGCCCCGAGTCCCGCCAGCAGCCCGACCGACGCGAGGACGAGAGCAGGACCGCGACGCATCCCGCGTCTGCGGACCCGCCCCAGACGCGCCCGGGCACGCGACCTGCGCGAGGTGCGCGGCGCCGTCGGGCGGGGGAACGGGGCCTGGCCTGCACCTTCATGCCATTGCGGGGCACTCTCCGGGAGTCCCCTCGATCCGTCGTGGGGGGCTTCCGGTGGCATCACGTGTCCATGATCTCACCGCCCGTCACGGCCCGTCCCCGCGGCCCGTACTATCGCCGCATGTCGGGGGTCGCAGAGAAGCCGAGAACCACCGGGTCCAGACCCGTGCGCATGCCACGGGACGAGCGGCGCGCGCAGCTGCTCACCGTCGCCGAGCGCCTGTTCTCCGACCACGGCTACCACCACATCACCATGGACGACATCGCGGACGGCGCCGGGGTCAGCAAGCCCGTGCTCTACCGGCACTTCCCGTCCAAGCTCGACCTCTACATGGCCCTGGTCGACGAGCAGGGTGCGGCCCTGGTCCGTTCGGTGCGCGCCGTCCTGGCGCCCTTCCGCTCCGCGGCCCCCGGAACGTCGTCCGAGGACCTCGACGCCCTCGCGGTCGACGGTCTCGCGGTGATCGAGGGGATCGTGAGGGCCTACGTCGGCTACGCGCGGTCGGCCGGCCCGTCGGCCGGGCTCCTGTTCGAGTCCGACGTCATGCGCGACCCCGGTGTCCGGGCCCGCGTGCTCGAACCCGACGAGGTCAACGCGCGCGAGTTCGCCGAGGTCCTCGGGCGGCTCACGTCGCTCACGGAGCAGGAGGCGCTCGTGGTCGCCCGGACCTGTACCGCGATCGCCCGGACCGCGGCGACCGAGGCCGTCCGCGCCGGGAGCGACGTGACGACCGCCGAGCTGACCCGCCTGCTGCCCGCGCTCGCCTGGCGCGGTGTCCACGGGATGCTCCGCCGCGACCTCTGACGGGTCGGGGCGCCCGGGGCCCCCACCAGTGCGCGAGCGCACCCTCACCAGCGCGGGAGCACCGGAGGTCCTCGGGAATCTCGTTAGTATCGGAGGAGTTGTCGACCAGTGGCCGGCGGGATCACCCGCGGGCGACGCTCGCGAAGGAGAATCACGTGGAAGTCACCATCGGTGTGCAGAACTTGGCCCGCGAGCTCGTGATCGAGACGGAGGAGACCACGGAGGCCGTCGCCGCCGCCGTCTCGGCCGCCCTGGCGGGCGGTCCGGCACTCGAGCTGCTCGACTCGCGCGGTCGCCGCGTCATCGTCCCGACGTCGTCGATCGGCTACGTGGAGATCGGTACCGAGGAGCAGCGTCGGGTGGGCTTCGGCTCCCTCTGAGAGCTCACGCAGAACGAGGGCGGTGCCCCGGCCGGTCGGCCGAGGCACCGCCCTCGTCGTACGTCGCGACGTCCTGAGGTGCTCAGGCCGCGAGGCTGTCGCGGACCGCTCAGGCCGCGAGGCTGTCCCGGACCGCTCAGGCCGCGAGGCCCAACCGCCCCATCCTGCGCGTGTGCTCCGCTGTGAGCTGCGAGAAGACCCATGCCTGTCGGTCCGCCGCCGTCCCGGTCGCGTCCGCCGCTCCGGGAGTCCCCGCCTCGCTGCGGTGCCCCGCGCCGTCCGCGAGGAGCCGGCTCAGTCCCTCCCGCTCGGAGAGCAGCGTCTGCACGAGCCCGAGCGCCTCGCCCACGAGCCGCCTTCCCCACAGCGCGAGGCGGGACGCGAGCACGGGGTCCGACGCCGCGGCGTCCGCGATGACGGTGGCCGAACGCTCGGAGTCGACGCCGTCCGAGAGGATCTCGAGGACCAGGTCGCGCGACTCGTCGTCGAGACCGTCGGCCGCGAGACGGCAGAAGTCGTCGGCGACACCGTGACCGACGTAGCCCTTGAGCACGCCCTCCCACCAGGTGCTCGACGGCGTCCGCGCCTCGAAGTCGTCGAAGATGCCGTCGAACGCGCCCATCTCGGCCTCGGGGTCGGCCCCCAGGTCCGCGATGCGCTCGAGCACGCGTTCGTGGCGCGCGAGCATCTTGCCGGCGTGGCGCGAGAGCTGGTGGCGCTGCGCGAGGGTCGGGGCGTTCGCCGCGTCGGCCGCGAGACGGCCGAAGGTCGCGAGCTCGGTGTAGGCGATGAGGCCCAGCAGACCGATCGCATCACGGTCCGTGGCGAGCTTCTCGGTAGCGACGGAGGGGTCGTGGTGCTGCGGCTCGCTCATCGGGTCAGGATAGTCGAGACGCGTGGAGCATCCCCGTCGTGGGACGCGACATGACGGGCAATGATCGGCTTGACGGGTGCCGTCCGATAGTATGGGGGGGTACATCGGTTGCCCGGTCGTCCGAATCCCCGGTCCCCGGTGGGTGCTCGTGAGCCCCACCCCGTGCCGAAAGACTTGCGAACGACACTGCACGACGCCGACCTCGGTCGGTGCGCGCGGGCGGAACCGGGGTTCGCGCCTCACGGCCGACGACCCCCGACGACGTCTTCGCGGCGAATACCCACGATCGGCTGCCGGCCACTAGGCGCGAGAGACCGTACCTGCCTGGGTACTTCCCGGAGCATCGTGGACCCGCCAACCGTCGGGTCGATCACGCACGTGCGGGGCCTCGCGCCAGACATCAGAACCACGAGGCACCAGTGACCACCACCGAAACACCCGTCGAGCCCACCGAGCTCGACCTCACCCCTGCCGAGACCCCTGTCGACGACGCACAGGGCACGCTCTCGTCGAGCGTCCAGGCCAAGGACGTCTCCTTCGCGGACTTCGGTGTCCGCCCGGAGATCGTCGAGGCGCTGGCCGACGCCGGCATCACCCACCCGTTCCCCATCCAGGCCATGACCCTGCCCGTCGCGATGTCGGGGCACGACATCATCGGCCAGGCCAAGACCGGTACCGGCAAGACCCTGGGCTTCGGCGTGCCGCTGCTGCACCGCGTCGTCGCCCCGGGCGAGGAGGGCTTCGACCAGCTCCCCGCGCCGGGCAAGCCGCAGGCCCTCGTCATCGTCCCGACCCGTGAGCTCGCCGTCCAGGTCGCCGGCGACCTCGAGGCCGCCTCGGCCAAGCGCAGCGTCCGCATCATCCAGCTCTACGGCGGCCGTGCGTACGAGCCGCAGATCGCGACGCTCAACGCGGGCGTCGAGGTCGTCGTCGGCACCCCCGGCCGCATGATCGACCTGATGAACCAGGGGCACCTCAACCTCACGCGCGCCCGCTGCGTCGTGCTCGACGAGGCCGACGAGATGCTCGACCTGGGCTTCCTGCCCGACGTCGAGAAGCTCCTCTCGCGGACGCCCGCGGCCCGCCACACCATGCTGTTCTCAGCGACCATGCCGGGCGCGGTCGTCTCGATGGCGCGCCGCTACATGACCCAGCCGACGCACATCCGGGCCAACGACCCGGACGACGGCGGCCAGACCGTCAAGAACATCAAGCAGGTCGTCTACCGTGCGCACGCGCTCGACAAGGTCGAGGTCCTCGCGCGCATCCTCCAGTCCGAGGGCCGCGGCCTGACGATCGTGTTCGCGCGGACCAAGCGCACGGCCGCCAAGGTCGCGGACGAGCTCGCCGACCGCGGCTTCGCGTCGGGCGCGATCCACGGCGACCTGGGCCAGGGCGCCCGCGAGCAGGCGCTGCGCGCCTTCCGCTCGGGCAAGATCGACGTGCTCGTCGCGACCGACGTCGCGGCCCGTGGCATCGACGTCGACGACGTCACGCACGTCGTGAACTACCAGTGCCCCGAGGACGAGAAGACCTACCTGCACCGCACGGGCCGTACGGGCCGCGCGGGCAACAAGGGCACGGCCGTCACGTTCGTCGACTGGGACGACGTGCCCCGTTGGTCGCTCATCAACAAGGCCCTGGACCTCGACATCCCGGAGCCCGTCGAGACGTACTCGACGTCCCCGCACCTGTACTCGGACCTCAACATCCCCGAGGGCACCAAGGGCCGCCTGCCCAAGTCCGCGCAGACCCGCGCGGGCCTGGACGCCGAGAAGCTCGAGGACCTGGGCGAGACCGGCAAGCGCGGCGGCTCGCCGTCGTCCGCGCGCGGTGTTCGGGACGCGGGCCGCTCGGGCTCGCGCGACGCGGGACGTTCGGGTGGCCGTGACGGCGGACGCAGCGGCTCGCGCGACGCCGGCCGGTCCGGTGGACGCGAGGGTGGCCGCAGCACCGAGGGTGCGCAGCGTTCCTCGGGTGCGACGGTCTCCGCAGGTTCGGAGCAGGCTCCGCGTGCCGAGGCTCCTGCCGCCGGGGCGTCCGCGGACGGCGCTCCGTCGCGTCCGCGCCGCCAGCGCAACCGTCGCCGCACGCACGGCGGCTCGGGCGCTGGGACCGCGGGGGCCTCCGCTCCGGCCGAGTGACCCTCGACGCACGACCCTGACGGCGGGCCGTCGCTCCTCGGAGCGGCGGCCCGCCGTCGTCGTCCCGCCACCTTGCCGCGCGGGGCGCAGCGGCGGCGTGCCCGGCGGGTCGGGGCTAGCGTGGATCCATGGAACCTCGCGTCAGCCTGATCACGCTGGGGGTGCGTGACGTCGCCCGGGCGCGGGCCTTCTACGTCGACGGCCTCGGCTGGGAGCCCGTCAACGAGGTCCCGGGCGAGGTCGTCTTCCTCCAGGTGGGTCACGGCCTGCTGCTCTCCCTCTGGCGTCGGTCCGACCTCCTGGACGAGGCCGGACCCGGCATCCACGAGGCGCACCACGCCCCGGAGCTTCCGTCGGGGCCCGTGGTTCCCGTCGCGCTCGCGCACAACGTCGGCTCGCCCGCCGAGGTGGACGACGTCCTGGCGAGCGCGCTCGCCGCAGGAGGCTCCGTCGTCGTGCACGCGCAGGTGCGCGCGTGGGGAGGCTACTCGGGGTACTTCGCGGACCCGGACGGGTTCCGCTGGGAGGTCGCGCACAACCCGGGACTCCTGGTGTCCGACGACGGACGGGTCACCTTCGCGACGAAGGAGCCGGACCCTGGGGCTTGGTAGATCCCGGCGGCAGGCCGTCAGCCGAGGGGGTACGGTCCCTCACGCCGTCACGGGACCCAGTCCACGTCGGCGACCTGGTTCCATCCGATGCCCGCCGCGGTCCAGCGCGGAGACACCTGGACGAGCCGGTCGCGGAAGTCCGCGTAGCTGCGGTCGGCCTGCTCCGACCACGCGACCTCGGCCGTCGCCGGCAGGCGCGGGAAGAGCATGAAGTCGGCGTACGTGTCGACGGGCACGAACACGTCGGTGCTCGTCGGCAGGCTCGCAAGGCTGTCGGGGTAGGAGCGGTCAGACCACAGCAGCACCTCGACGCCGGCCATCGCGGACTCGTCCGCGAGGACGCTCTTGCCGTCCGGGGACGTGAGCTCGGTCGCGGGGTCCCAGTCGTACGCCTCCTCGAGCGTGATGCGCGAGGCCCACTCGAGGCCGTACGGGGTGTCCTCGTCGTACTTCATGTCGAGGTACGTGCGGTCGGCGGGCGACATGATGAGCCGGGCGCCCTGGTCGAGCGCGGCCTGGACGTCGACCAGGTCCGCGTTCTTCGCCTCCCCGCCGATGACCCCGCGCAGCCGCTCCCCCACGCCCCAGTACTGGATCAGCGCGCCGGGAGGCAGCTCCTCGGACGCTCCCCACTGGTGCCACCCGATCACGGTCTTGCCGTGGCCTGTCGCGATCTCGTTCGCGACCTCGGCGTAGCTCTGGTACCAGCCGGGCGGGCTGGGCGCCTCGTCGCCGCCCAGGTGCAGGTACGGGCCGGGGTTCTGGCCCGCGACGGACGCGAGGACGCTCTGGAGGAAGGCCTCGACGTTGCCCATGTTCTCGTCGCTCGCACACACGACGGGGTTGTTGACCTCGGGCCCCCAGTACTGCGCCGTGGGGACGCCGTCGCACGTGAGCGAGCCGAGCGACGCCTGGGCCGCAAGGGTGTGCCCCGGCCCGTCGATCTCGGGGATGACGGTCATGAACTTCTCGCCCGCGTACGCGACGATCTCCGCGTACTCGTCCGCGGTGTAGTACCAGCGCTCCCCCTCGCCGCTGCCCGGTTCCCACCCCTCCTGCGTGGTGGAGCCGATCTCCGTGAGCTCGGGCAGGGCGTCGACCGCGATGCGCCAGCCCTGGTCGTCGGTCAGGTGGAGGTGGAGCGCGTTGAGCTTGTACGTCGACGCGTGGTCGATGAACCGCTTGACGGACTCGACCGGGTAGAAGCGGCGCGCCACGTCGAGCATCGCGCCGCGGTAGGCGAACCGGGGCTCGTCGGAGATGGTGACGGCCGGGGCAGTCCAGCCACCTGCCGGCTCCTCCTGGACCATTGTCGCGTCGATCTCCGGGGGGAAGAGCTGGCGCAGCGTCTGCACCCCGCGGAACAGACCAGGGGGCGTCGCGGCCCTCAGGACGATCTGCTCGTCGTCGACCGTGAGCTCGTAGGCGTCGACGCCCGTGTCGTCGAGCAGGCCGTCCCGCTCCCAGACGACCTCTCTGTCAGGGACGAGCTCGAGACGGATCTCACCCACGGCGCCGTCGACCGCCGGGCCGAGCGGCAGGTCGAGACCCGTCGCGGTCCCGAGGCGCTCGGCAAGCTCCTCACCGACGTGGAAGACGTCCGGGGCCATGACCTCGGGCGTGACCAGCGCGATCGTGGAGTCCGCGTCGAGCACGAACGCCCCTCCCCCGTCGACGCTCACGTCCGTGGGCACCGGGACGAGCCCGAGGCCGGTCGACGGGACCGTGCTCTCCTCGTCCGTGCAGGCCGTGAGCAGCGCGGCGGTGAGGACCGCGGCGACGATCCCCGCGGTGAGGGTGACCGGCCGGCGGCGACCTGGCGAGTTCATCAGCACTCCTTCGTAACTCATGACGGAAGGGTGCGGCGCCCTCTCCAGCACTCACCCTAGGACGTGAGAGCGACACCAGGACGGGGACGTGCGTACCGATCGGATAACGGCCACCGGCCCCCACGAGCGTCCCGGGTCGGCACCCGCTGCATGTCCCCGCAGCACGACGCCCGCGAGACCTCGAGGTCTCGCGGGCGTCGCGGCGCTATGTTCGGCCGGGCGTCAACTGGCCGCCTGGACGAACGCCGTGACGGCGTCCGCGACGAGCTGCACGGCGATGGCCGCGAGCAGCAGACCGGCGATGCGGGTCACGAGGATCGTGCCCGAGTCCCCCAGGATGCGGTGGATGACGTTCGCGAAGCGCATCGACAGGTACAGCGTGATGTGCACCGCGACGACGCCCGCCGCGATCGCGACCCAGTCCGCAGCGGAACCGTCGGCCCGCTGGACGAAGACCATGGTCGCGACGATCGCGCCGGGGCCCGCGAGGAGCGGCGTGCCGAGCGGCACGAGGGCGACGTTGACGCCCTTGTTGCCCGACGGCGTCGGCTCCTCCATCTTTCCCGTCAGCAGCTCCATCGCGACCAGCAGGAGCAGGAGCCCGCCCGACGCCTTGAGCGCCGGGAGCGAGATGCCCATGTAGTTGAGGATCTGCTGGCCGAACACCGCGAACGACACGATCACGCCGAACGCGACGAGGATCGCCGTCCGGGCCGCGGTGTTGCGCTGCTTGGCGCCCATGGCGCTCGTCAGGCCCAGGAAGATCGGTACCGTCCCGGGAGGGTCCATGATCACGAACAGCGTGATGAACACCTCGGTGAAGAGGCGGAGGTCCATGATGTCGTTCACGACATCACCGCCCGCGCCGTCATCGGATCACGTCCAACGTGCCTAGCTCCTCGATCGTCTCCAGCACTCGTGGTGCTGTCGTGTTCTCGCCGAGCCGGTTCGGTTTGCCGGCTCCGTGGTAGTCGCTCGAACCCGTCACGAAGAGGCCCAGGGTGTGGGCGACGTCCTCGAGACGGGCAACCTGCTGTGCGCTGTGGTCGCGGTGGTGCACCTCGAGCCCCAGCAGTCCTGCGTCGGCCATCTGCTCGATGACCACGTCCGGCACCACGCGCCCTCGCCCGTCCGCACCCGGGTGGGCGAAGACGGGCACCCCACCGGCTGCGCGCACCGCGCGCACGGCGTCCAGGACGTCAGGGGCGTAGTGCGGCACGTAGTAGCCCGTGCCGGGGTGCAGGATCGTGGCGAATGCCGCCGAACGGTCGCTGACGTGGCCGGTGGCCACCAGGGCGTCCGCGATGTGCGGGCGCCCGATCGTGGTCCCCTCCTCGGTCTGCGACAGGACATCTTCCCACGTCAGCGGGTAGTCCTCACCGATCCGCTCGACCATGCGCCGGGCCCGCGAGACGCGGTCGACGCGCGTGCGCTCGGTCTCGGCCAGCAGGTCGGGGTGCGTGGGGTCGTGCAGGTAGCTCAGGAGGTGGACCGAGACGTGCCCCGAGCGGGCCGAGATCTCCGCGCCCCGCACCAGCGCGATGCCGCTCCGGGTGGCCGCGTCCGCGGCGTCTGCCCAGCCCGCCGTCGTGTCGTGGTCGGTGAGGGCCACGACGTCGAGGCCTGCGGCGGCTGCGTCCTCGACGACGCGGGCCGGAGCGTCGGTCCCGTCGGACGCCGTGGAGTGGGTGTGGAGGTCGATGAGCACCCCCTCAGGATAGTGAGCGCGCGCGTCGGGGCTCGTCGGGCCGGGCCCGACGACGGCGCTCACCGAGGGGTGCGGGCCCCGCAGGACGCGACGAGCCGCCGCCTCGGCGCCGGTCAGTAGATCTAGCTGACCCGGACGAGGTCGGCGACCTCCGGATGGCTCTGGAAGCCGGCCGACGAGTACGTGGCGACCGCGCCGACGTTCGAGCTCTCGGCGCACACGGTCGCGCTCGAGGCCCCCATCTCCCGGAGCGCCGAGGCCGCGGCCAAGGCGATCGCCGTGCCGTATCCGTGGCCTCGGTGGTCACGGTGCACGCCCAGAGGCTCGAGCACACCGGGCCGCCCTTCTCCGGCCGACCACACGGTCGCCGTCGCCACGGCGGAGCCCTGAGCGTCGTAGGCGAGCAGACAACGGGCGGCGGCGTACGCCGGACCGGTCGTCATCGTGTGCCAGCGCTCGTCCGTGAACCGTGACGAGTCGAAGGAGGCCCGCTGCACCAGGGTCCGCACGTGCGCCTGTCCAGGGCCGACCTCCTCGATCCGCACGCCGGGGCGGGGTACCGGTTCGGCGAGGTCCCGGATCATCGGTGTCCACAGGTCACCGGCCTGCCACCCTGCGCCCAGCAGCCGTGATCGGAACGCGCCCCCGAGACGGGCCTCGACCGCCACGGGACCTCCAGGAAGGACTCCACGCGACGGGTCAGCGACGTCGTCCGCCATCCGGGAGGCAAGTTCCTGGTCGTTCTCAGCGTCCGGCGTGATCGCCACGCGCAGGAGCGTGCCACCGTCCAGGTAGCCCACGGCAACGGGCCGGCCGTTCGCGGCCCAGGTGCGGACCCTTCCGGCCAGTGCTGGCGCACCGATCTGCCAGGCCCATCCCAGATCACCCGAATGCAGCTGGACGGACAGGTCGTCCTGCTGCCAACCCGCGAGCACGCCGATCATCTCGTGCAGCGCGGGGGTGCTCGGGGTGCTCAGCGTGATGTCCATGCCGACCATGGCACATCGAGCAGCCCGCATGCACACGCCGACACGCCGGACCGGCGAGACGCGAGCGGAGCGGACCGTGTTCACGACCGGCCCACGGCCCCTGCAGGACGAGGAGTCGGGTGCCGCGACGCTGGGCCCCTTCTGCGGACGAGATCCTGTGCCTCCCAAGGCCCGCACAGGACGTTCACGCGAGGCTCCCGGGGCTTTCGCACCGCTCCCAGGTGACGCTGGCAGCATCCGAAGCGATGCGAAACAGCCAGCCCTCCCCCCAGGCCTCCGTCTTCCCGTCCGACCCGTCGATCGACCTCCTCCCGAGCCTCGCGCAGGCGTCCTCGGCGGGGACCCCTGCAGCCGTCGTGTTCGTGCACGGTGTGCGCACCTCGAACGCGATCTGGGGGCGTCAGCTCGCCCACGTGCGCGAGGCGGGCCACCTCGCGGTCGCGGTCGACCTGCCGGGGCACGGCGAGCGCAGCGACGAGCGGTTCACGCTCGCACGGGCCTTCGAGATCCTGGACGACGCCGTCGCGTCCTTCCCCGACGACGTCCCCGTCGTCGTGGTCGGGATGTCGCTCGGCGGCTACACGTCGCTCGCGTACGCGGCGAGCCACCCCGACCGGCTCGCGGGCGTGGTGGCGTGCGCGTGCAGCGCAGACCCGCGCGGCAAGCCCGTCGCGCTCTTCCGCGAGGCCGCGAGCCTCGTGGACGCTGCGGGCACAGCGACCCGTCGCGCGCTGGGCCGCGTACAGGACGTGCTGCGCGCCGGGAGGTCGCTGCCGGGTGGAGCACGCGCCTCGGCCCAGCTCACCGGGGCCGGCACGTTCGCCGACCCGCGGCTCCCCGGCCGGCCCGCGTGGCAGGTCGTGACCGACGTGCTGCACGAGCTCGCCGGCCGCTCCTCGCGCGCCGACCTCCGCGCCGCCAAGGTGCCGGTCTGGCTCATCAACGGCCAGCGCGACCACCTGCGCCTCGACGAGAAGCGCTACCTCGACACCGCTCCCGACACGGCCCTGGTGGTCGTGCCGCGCGCGGGCCACGACGTCAACCTCGACGCCCCCGACGCGTTCAACGACGCGCTCTCGCGCGCGCTGGGCGACCTCACGAGCCGCTGGTCCCCCGCGCGGCGCGGCGAGCTGGTGGGCGCCTCGGCGTGACACGACCGTCCTGAGCGTCGCGTCCGGTGACCCCGGGCCGTGACGACCCAGGACCGACAAGGCCCCAGGCACCCGAGGCGAGAACCGCCGTCGGGCACCTGGGGCCTTCTCTTCCTGCTACCTGCTCACCTCCCGCACCGGCACGTGCGGGCCGGCGTCAGCCGCAGGACGTTGCCGGGTAGGCGACCTCCACCGTGCGCGGCGCGGCGCCCGGGAGCGTCACCGTGACGCTCGCCGTCCCGGCCTCGACCGCGCCTGAGCGTGCGTTGAACGTCTGCGCGGCGCTCTTGCCGGGCTGCAGCCCGTGGAAGGACTTCGTCCCGAACGGCGTCGCCAGGACGACGTCGACCGCGGTGTCGGCCGAGCTCGTGGCCTTGACCGAGACCTGGACGTTCTTGCCCACGCAGCGAGCCGTCGCGGAGACCTCGACGGGCAGCGGCGGGAGCGGCGCCGACAGGCTCGGGATGCGGTCCGCGGGCGCCGTGCCCCACGTGAGGCCCGCGCTCGAGTCGGCCAGGTCGAACTCGAGCGTGCCGCCGTCCTG
Source organism: uncultured Actinomycetota bacterium (assembly GCA_963782165.1). GTDB lineage: Bacteria > Actinomycetota > Actinomycetes > Actinomycetales > Cellulomonadaceae > Oerskovia. Next base: position 1,266,155 of record CAWAIO010000006.1, on the reverse strand, counting down.
GATCGCCGAGGCGTCCATCCACACGGCCGTGTGCTCGGCGCCGTCGAGCGTGAGGCCCGAGACGTAGCTCGGCAGGTCCTCGTTGGCGCCCTCGGCCGAGATGGCGAACGTCGTGCCCGCGTCGGTCGTGACGGTCGCGGACTGGACCTTGGGCGCGTTGAGCGCGAGCATGCCCGAGCCCGGCAGGACGGGCTCGAAGCCGAGCGCGGCCATGACGTACCAGGCGGCCAGGGTGCCCAGGTCGTCGTTGCCGACGCCCCCGCCCGGCGTGTTCGGGAACCGGTTGAGGTTCGCGGCCAGCACGTCGTTGGTCTTCCACGGCTGCCCGACGTACCCGTAGAGCCACGCGTTGGTGATCGTCGGCTCGTTGCCCGGGTTGTAGCGGATGGTCTGGTAGTACGAGCTGCCACCGCGCGCCCACGTCGAGGGCGAGACGCCCGGCTTCGCCGCGAGCGCCGGCATGTCGAAGTAGTAGTCGAGGCGGTCGACGAACGCGTCCTCGCCACCCATGGCCTCGGCCAGACCCGTGACGTCCTGCGGGACCATCCACTGGTACTGCCACGGGACCCCCTCGTGGAAGCCCGTGCGCGTGACGTCGGTCAGCTCGGGGAGCGTGACGAACGTGCCGTCGGGGCGCTTGGCGTTGACCATGCCCTGGAAGCCGCCCGAGAGCTGGACGTCCGGGTTCCACAGCGTCTGCCAGTTGCGGCCCTTGGCGAGGAAGGTCTCGGCGTCCTCGGTCTTGCCGAGACGCTCGGCGGCCGCACCCAGGCCCGCGTCGGACAGCGCGAGCTCGAGCGTCGACGAGCCGCCGTGGCGGTACTCCTCGTACTGCCCGCCCAGGCCGCCCTCGTTCTCGGGGTAGAACGGGATGTGGCCGTTCTCGTTGTAGAAGGCCGCGCTCTGGCGACCCACCGACGCGACACCGGCGGGCGGGGCCGTCGTGGCGTTCTCCACGAGGTAGCCCCACAGCTCGTCCGAGATGTCGTCGGGAACGGTGCCCAGGGCGAAGTTCTCCGCGAGCCACGGCGTGACCGGGTCGCCCGCCATGATGTTGGTCTCAAGCGCTCCCAGCGACCAGCGGGGCAGCCAGCCGCCCTCGACGCGGTGCTGGTACATCGAGCGGACGATGTCCTCGGCGCGCTCGGGGAGCAGCAGGGCGTGCAGCGTCGCCTGCGTGCGGTACGTGTCCCAGAGCGAGAAGTTCTGGTAGTAGTCCCACCCGTCGGTCGAGTGCTCCTTCAGGTCCATGCCGCGGTACCGGCCGTCGACGTCGTTGCCGATCGTCGGCGAGAGCAGGGTCTTGTAGAGCTGGGTGTAGAAGATCGCACGCTTCTCGGGCGAGGCCTCGATGTCGACGCGGCCCAGCTCGGTGTTCCAGGCGTCGCGCGCCTCCTCTCGGATCTCGTCGAACCCGACCTGGACGCCGTCGCGCACGGCCTCGGCCTCGCGGTTGCCGCGCGCGCCGTCGACGCTCACGAAGGACACGCCCACGCTCACCTCGACGTCGCGGTCCGTGGTCGTGTCGAACACCGCGACGGCGCCGTTGCGGCCCGTGGTGACCTGGCTCGTGGTCGAGCCGGCGGTATAGGCACCGTTGGTGCCCCAGGTGCCGGACGAGGACACGGGACGGTCGAACGTCGCGCTGAAGAAGTAGCGCTGCTTGGCGGGCGTGCCGCCGCAGAACCCGCCGTTGTCGACCCAGCCCTCGAGCGTGCGGTCGTCGACCCACGTAACCGAGCTGGCGCCCGCGTCGCGCAGCGTCTGCCCGACGTTGAACGACAGGTGCGACGTGGTCGAGGCCGGGAACGTGTACCGGTGCGCACCCACGCGGGTGGTGGCCGTGAGCTCGGCGTGCACGTCGTTGGCGAGAGTCACCTCGTAGAAGCCGGCGACGGCCTTCTCGGTGCTCGCCTGGTCCTTGATCGCGATGGGGGTCCGGGCCGTCCGCGGGGCCGCGGTGGTGTCCGGGGTCACGAGCAGCTCGCCCGCGGCGGGGCAGCCCGCGCTGTTGACGTGCCGGTGGCTGAAGCCCCAGACCCGCCCGGCGTTCTTGCTGTAGGAGGTCGAGGCGTAGGAGTTGGTGTTGTCCGGGCTGAGCTGGACCATGCCGAACGGGACCGTGGCGCCGGGGTAGGCGTTGCCCTCGCTCTCCGTCCCGACGAAGGGGTTCACCTCGAGGGAGTGGTCCACGGGCCCGTTCGGGTCCGTCCCACCCGGGACTGCGGCGACCGGGGAGGCGATGCCCGCCCCGATCAGCAGCGCGAGCCCCGCGGAGAGCGTGGCGAGTCGTGATCGTCTCATGCGTGTTCGTCCTCTTCGACGTCCGAGCGGGCAGCGATGCCCACGACGCTCAGGCCTCGTCCGGCGCGCACCGGTGCGCGGTCCGGTGCCCGTCCGACGACGACGCGGGGTCGCGAGGGCAGTGGGCACCGGTGCCGGACGACGAGCGTCCGCGGCCCAGCATTCCTGCGAATGACTGCGCTGTCAATTGTGAATGACAGCGCAGTCATCTTCTGCTGCGGCGGGGCTGCTCGACGGCGGCCTGACGACCCCTCGAGGCTCCCGTGAGCTCTTCCGACGACACCGGACGAGCACCCGAGGCACCCCCTCCCCACGACACCGACGCACCCGAGGGCCGCTCCGCCGTCGGGCCGCACCCCGCCTCCCAGCGACCGATGGGAGACTGGTGGCCATGAGCAACGACACCACCCCCGTCAGCGCCCCGGCCGCGGAGACCGAGCAGGAGATCGCCGCCCGGAACGACAACCGGTCGCACCGGCCCGACTCCGAGGCCTTCAAGGCGTTCATCACGAGCGGCTGGGCGCCGCGCGCGGGCAGCGACGTCGAGGCCGGCGCCGCCGCCCCGTACACCGCCGCCCGCCGCGCCGAGCTGTCCGCGGGCTTCGCGGGTGCACGCCTCGTGATCCCCGCCGGCCCGCTCAAGGTCCGCTCGAACGACACCGACTACCGGTTCCGCCCGCACTCGGCGTTCGCGCACCTCACGGGACTCGGCACCGACCAGGAGCCCGACGCGGTCCTGGTCCTGCACCCCGTCGAGCCCGGCGCCGGTGACGACGGCTCGAACCACCACGCCGTCCTGTACGTGCGCCCCCTCGCGGCGCGCGACACCGACGAGTTCTACGCCGACTCGCGCTACGGCGAGTTCTGGGTCGGGGCCCGCCCCAGCCTCGACGACGTCACGACCCTCACCGGGATCGAGGCGGCGCACGTCGACGAGCTGCGCGACGCGCTCGCCAAGGACGTCGGCGAGCACGTCGTGCTGCTCGTCGTGACCGGCGCGGACGAGAACATCGAGGCCCTGGTCGAGGCCATCCGCCTCGAGAACGGCCAGGTGGACGACGCCGCCGCGGACGCCACGCTCGTCGAGGCCGCCTCCGAGCTGCGCCTGGTCAAGGACGCGCTCGAGATCGCGCACATGCGCGAGGCCGTCGACGCGACGATCGCGGGCTTCGCCGAGGTCGTGCGCAACCTGCCGCGCGCGACCGAGCACCGCCGCGGCGAGCGCGTCATCGAGACGACGTTCGACGCGCACGCACGCCTCGAGGGCAACACGGTCGGGTACGAGACCATCGCGGCCGCGGGCGAGCACGCCACGACGCTCCACTGGATCCGCAACGACGGCCAGGTCCGCACCGGCGAGCTCGTGCTGCTCGACGCCGGCGTCGAGGTCGACTCGCTCTACACGGCCGACGTCACGCGCACGCTGCCCGTCGACGGCACGTACACCGACGTCCAGCGCCGCATCTACACGGCCGTGCTCGACGCCGCCGACGCGGCCTTCGCGGTCGCCGTCCCCGGGGCCCGCTTCCGCGACATCCACGCGGCCGCCATGGAGGTCATCGCCGAGCGCCTCGCCGAGTGGGGCCTGCTGCCCGCGACCGCCGAGGAGTCCCTCGCCCCCGAGGGGCAGTTCCACCGCCGCTGGATGGTGCACGGCACGAGCCACCACCTGGGCCTCGACGTGCACGACTGCGCGCAGGCGCGCCGCGACCTGTACGTCGACGGCGTCCTGGAGCCGGGCATGGTCTTCACGATCGAGCCGGGCCTGTACTTCAAGAGCGACGACCTGACGGTCCCCGAGGAGTACCGCGGGATCGGCATCCGCATCGAGGACGACGTCCTGATCACGCAGGACGGCAACGAGAACCTCTCGGCGGCGCTCCCCCGCCGCCCCGAGGACATCGAGGCGTGGATGGCGTCGCTGCGCGACTGAGCGCGGTCAGGCTGCTGGAAGGGGGCCGGGGGTATCCCCCGGCCCCCTTCTGACGCCCCAAGGTCGCGGGCTGCACACGTCCGACCCCGGTGCAGCATCGCAGCACGACGGCGTGCGGCCGGACGCCCCGCTGCTCGGACGGCGCACGGTCAGACGGCGCGCGCGACGACGAGCAGCTCGCCGTCGCCCACTCCGACGGCCTCGCGCCCCCACCCGCCGTCGACCCGCTCGACGACGAACCCCGCCGCCTCGACTCCCCGGCGCACGTCGCTCTCGGCGCGGAACCGCAGCGTCGCGGTGCTGGTGAGCTCGTCCCCCTCGGGCATCTCGTAGCCGAGGGTGTAGTCGACGACGCCGTCCTGCTCGCCCGTGACCTCGCTCCAGGACTGCACGACGCGTCCGTCCCCCAGCGCGACCGGCTCGCGGTCACCGGGGGCGTGCCACGCCTCCCAGGCACGGTCGCGGGGGTCGCGGGTGTCGAAGACGAGGAGACCGCCCGGCACGAGAGCCCTCCGGAGGTCGGCAAGGACGCCCGCCCACTCGTCGTCGGCGACGAAGAGCTGGGCCACGTGGCTCGACATGAGGGCGACGTCGAACGTGTCCGCGGGCGCGTCCGCGGCCGTCCCACGGATCCAGGTCACGGCCTCGCCACCGGGTCGTCGCCGGGCCGCGTCGAGAGAGGCGCCCGCGGGGTCGATGCCCGTCACCTCGCGCCCGGAGCCCGCGAGCGCGACCGTCAGCCGACCGGTGCCGCACCCGAGGTCGAGCACCCGCCCGCCCGGGCCCTCTGCCGCGCGGGCGAGGAAGTAGTCGTCGTCGGGACCCCAGGTGTTCTGGGCGTCGTAGACCTCGACGAGGCGGGCGTCACGGTACTCGGCCTGGTGCGTGGCGGGCTGCATGCCCGTCACGCTATCCGGCCGCCCGTGCGCAGGTCACGGGAAATCAGCCTCTTGTGTACGTCACACACAGTGCGTATGGTCTACACAGTGTAGGAGATACACAACAGTCTGCGCCGCACACGGAGGTAACGATGCCAGACCCGATGATCGACGTCCGGGGGCTCACCAGGTCCTACGGAGCCCACGCCGTCCTGCACGGCGTGGACCTGTCCGTCCGACGCGGCGAGATCTTCGCCCTCCTCGGACCCAACGGCGCGGGCAAGACGACCGCCGTCAACATCCTCACGACCCTCGTCCGGCCCGACGCCGGGACCGCGACCATCGCGGGGCACGACGTGGTCCGGCAGGCCGCCCGGGTCCGGGAGGTCATCGCGCTCACGGGCCAGTACGCCTCGGTCGACGAGTTCCAGACGGGCGAGGAGAACCTCGCGATGATGGCCACGCTCGCGCACCTGCCGCGACGAGCCGTCAAGGTCCGCACGGCCGAGCTCCTCGACCGCTTCGACCTCACGGCCGCCGCCCGGCGCCGCGTCGAGACCTACTCGGGCGGCATGCGCCGGCGTCTCGACCTCGCGATCAGCCTGGTCGCGAGCCCCCAGGTCCTGATCCTGGACGAGCCGACCACCGGACTCGACCCGCAGTCTCGCTCCGAGCTCTGGGACGTGGTCCGCGAGCTCGCGGCCGACGGCATCACGGTCCTGCTCACGACCCAGTACCTCGAGGAAGCGGACCGGCTCGCCGACACCATCGCGGTGCTCGACGACGGACGGGTCGTCGCGCGTGGGACCGCGAGCGAGCTCAAGGCTCTCGTCCCCGGCCAGCACGTGCGCGTCGACGTCGAGGACTCCCACGCTCTCGCGTCGGTCCAGGAGATCGGCCTCGAGATCTCCGAGGTCGACGAGAAGGACCTCGCGGCGATGGTCCCGACGACGGACCCCCTCCGCACGGTCCGAGACGTCCTGGCGCGGGCCGACGAGCGCGGCATCCCCGTGACGGGCGTGTCCGTGGTCAAGCCCTCGCTCGACGACGTGTTCCTCGCCCTCACCGGCTCGCGCGCCGCGCGGGCCACGATCCCGGCGCAGGGCACCTCGCCCGCCCCGCCCCCGACCACCCAGCCCGCGGTCTCCCCCGCGACGACGAAGGCAGGCCCGCGATGAGCACCACGGCACCGACCACCACGCGTCGCCCCGTCCCGGGACGCCCCTCGCGCACGGCCCCGGCCCGTGTCGGCCAGTCCCCCGCGACCGCGCTGCGCGACGTCTCGGCCATGACGGGCCGCGAGCTGCGGCGCACGCTGCGCAGCGTCGACGGGCTGGTCACGGCCCTCATGCTGCCCGTCCTCATCATGCTCGTGTTCGTCATCGTGTTCGGCGGGGCGATCGAGGACGACGGGAGCTACGTCGACTACGTCGTGCCCGGGATCCTGGTCCTGTGCCTGGGCTTCGGCTCGGCGACCGCCGCGCTCTCGGTGGCTCAGGACATGACCAGCGGGACGATCAACCGCTTCAAGACCCTGCCGATCTTCGGCCCCTCGGTCCTGTGGGCGCACGTCCTGGCCAGCACGGTCCGCAACCTCGTGTCGGCCACGCTGGTCGTGCTCGTGGCCGTCGCGCTCGGCTTCAGCCCGGGGGCCGACCTGGGCGGCTGGGTGGGCGTCGCGGGCTACCTCGCCCTCATGGTCCTCGCGTTCACGTGGCTGAGCTGCCTCGCCGGCCTGGTCCTGAGCGTCGACGCCGCGGCGAGCTTCAACATGTTCTTCCTGTTCGTGCCGTACCTGTCGAGCGGGTTCGTACCGGTCGAGACCATGCCGACGTGGCTGCACGGCTTCGCGATGCACCAGCCGTTCACGCCCATCATCGAGACGTTGCGCTCCCTGCTCTCGGGGACGTCGACCGCGGGGCAGCTCGGACCGGCGCTCGCGTGGCTCGTGGGCATGTTCGCGGTCTCGTGCACCGCCGCGTCGATCCTCTACCGGCGCCGGACGGCGCACTGAGGGTGCCCGGCCCGTGCGGGTCGCGGCGTCTCCGACTCGCTCCACCCGGACCGGCGATCCGGGACGGACCAGCGATGATGTACCCATGACGGACACCACCGATCCCGGCCTGCCCCACGCCATCGCCCTGGCGTGGGGCGTGGCCGAGAACCCGCAGCGCGGCCCTCGTCGCGAGCTGAGCATCGAGCGGATCGTCGAGCAGGCCATCGAGATCGCGGACTCCGAGGGGCTCTCCGCGCTCTCGATGAGCAAGCTCGCCGCGGCCCTGGGGTACACCACCATGTCCTTGTATCGGTACGTCACGAGCAAGGACGACCTGCTCCTCCTCATGCAGGAGCAGGCGATCGACGTCGACCTCCCCTCCGGGGCGCACCCCGAGCTCACCGCGGTCCTGGAGGGGCGGATCCCCGCGGGGGACGAGCCCACGTGGCGGCGCGGTCTGCGCGAGTTCGCGCTCGCGTCGCTCGCGGTCTACGAGGCCCACCCCTGGTTCCTCGACGTCGCGGTCCAGGGGGTCCCGCTCACGCCCAACAACCTGCGGTTCGTCGACCTGGGCCTGCGCGCGATGCACGGCACCTCGCTGTCCGACGCGGACAAGCTCGCGATGATCATGCTCGTGACGAGCTACACGCAGAGCGCGGCCCGGATCCAGCGCGAGCTGCGCGGGGCCCGGCAGGACCCGGGCGGGCGCGACGTGAGCGGGGCCGCGTACGCCGAGGTCTTCTCCGGGCTCGTGACGCCCGAGCGCTTCCCGTACCTGCACCCCGTGGTCACCTCGGGTGCGTACCTGAGCGAGGACGACGGGGTCGACGACGTCGTTTTCGGCCTCGAGCGGGTCCTCGACGGGATCGGGGTCTACGTCGAGCGGACGCCCTCCGAGCGCGCCGGGTCACCGCTGCCCTCGCACGAGGAGCGCGAGGCGGCCGAGATCTACGCGCGCGACGCCAAGGTCCAGGAGGCGTCCAAGGCGCGCCGCGAGGCGGAGAAGGCCGTGCGCGAGGCCGAGAAGCGCCTCAAGGAGGCCCGCAAGCGCGAGCGGGACGCGGCCAGGGCGGCCGCAGAACGGGCAGCCCGCGACTGAGCCCCGCTGGGTTGTCAGAAGGGGGCCGGGGTATGCCCCGGCCCCCTTCTGACAACCCAGCGATCGTGGGCTCCCGCGGCTACCCCGGGGACGAGGCCCCGCGAACGCGAGCTCGGGCCGTCATGCGCTTGTCACGCCCGCCCGGGTCGGACAGCCACGCCTCCGTGCGCGCCCGGGTTCCTACCGCGTGCCCGACGACGTCTCGTCGGTCGACCCGTCGGCCGCGGCCTGGGCGTCGGTCGCCGGAGCGGGGTGCTCCTCGGCGGGCGCGCCGTCGGCAGGAGCGGGCGGCGTGAGGTCGCTGCGCATGGCCCCGTAGCGCGGCGCGCCCGAGGGCGTGGTCCAGCGCGGGTCGGGCGTCCTGACCGGAGGTGCGGGCCGGGCCGGGGCGTCGGCCGGCTGGACCGGCGTCGCGACCGGAGCGGGCGCCTGCGGCGCCGTCGGCTGCTGCGTCCCCCACGTCTGCCCTGGCTGCTGGCCGGGAGCCTGGCCCCACTGGCCCGGCTGCGCGGGCGGACCCGCGACCGGCGGGACCTGACGTGCGATGGCCGCGGCGCCGTCGGGCATCTGCGACAGGAGGCGGCGCGCGTCGCCCGCGCGCTCCGCGAGGCAGAGCAGCGCGTACGACGAGGCGACGATCTGGCTCGACGACGTGAAGTCCCGCTTGCCGCCCGTGAGTGAGTACGACAGCACCGAGAACAGCAGGCCGAAGCCCGCACCCAGCCCGATCGCGGCGAGCATCAGGCCGCCGCCGCTGTTGAACATGTAGAGCAGCAGGCCCACGAACAGGCCGAACCACGCGCCGGACGCGAGGCCCGCGAGCGCCACCCGGCCGTACGTGAGGCGGCCCATGACCCGCTCGACCATGCGCAGGTCGGTACCGACGATGGTCACGTACTCGACGGCGAACTTGTTGTCGGAGAGGTAGTCGACGGCCTTCTGCGCCTCGAGGTAGGTCGCGTAGGACGCGATCTGCTCCCCGCTCGGCAGCGTCGGGACCTTGGGCGCGGAATTGGGACGAGTCATGCTCATCTGCTCAGTCTCCCGTACAAGTCGGCAGGAGGCGAGGGCGTTCACTCAGGGGGTATCGCCTCTGGTGGGTATCGCCTCCGGTGGGGACCTCGTCGAGGGAGAGGGCCGGCACCCTCTCCCTCGACGTGGCCCCTCGGCCTGCCAGGAGGCCCCGTCAGGCCGCGTTCAGGACACCCAGCAGCCGCACGACCTCGTCGCGCATCGCGTCACGGCCCGCACCGAGGTACTTGCGCGGGTCGACGACGGTGGGGTTCTGCTCGAGGTAGGTGCGCAGCGCCCGCGTCAGGGTGTTGTTGAGGTGGGTCGAGATGTTGATCTTGGTCATCCCCTCCTCGACGGCACGCGTGAGGTCGGCGTCGGCGACGCCGGACGACCCGTGCAGCACGAGGGGCACGGGCACGACCGCCCGCAGCTCGGCGATCCGCTCGAAGTCGAGAGCGGCCGTGCGGTCGGTCATGGCGTGCGACGAGCCGACCGCGACCGCGAGCGCGTCGACGCCGGTCGCTGCGACGAACGCCACGGCCTCGGCCGGATCGGTGCGCACGCCCGGGGCGTGCACGCCGTCCTTGCCCCCGACCTTGCCGAGCTCGGCCTCGACGAACACCCCGCGGGCGTGAGCCTCGCGCACCACGCCCGCGGTCGCCTCGACGTTCGCCTCGTAGTCGAGGGCCGACCCGTCGTACATGACCGAGCTCATGCCCAGCTCGATCGCCTCGCTCACGAGGTCGCGGTCCTCGGCGTGGTCGAGGTGGACCACGACGGGCGCGCTCGACGCGCGCGCGATCGCGAGCGTCGCGAGAGCGATCGGCTCGAGCCCGCCGTGGTACTTCGCGGCGTTCTGGCTGATCTGCAGGACGACGCCCGTGCCGGCGCGTGCGGCCGCGGCCACGAAGGCCTCGGCGTGCTCGACCTGGATCACGTTGAAGGCGCCGACCCCCCGACGCTCGGCGCGGGCTCCGTCGATCAGCTGGCTGGCGGTGACGAGCGGCATTCAGTCCTCCGTGGTTCTCGGGATGTCGTTCTCGGTCAGGACGCGGTCGGCGAGCCGCCGCACGTCCTCGGGGTCGACCTCGCCCGCGACCGGCTGCAGCACGGCGGCAGCCGACGTGGCGACGGTCAGGGCCAGGCGCTCGGCCCAGGGCCGGCCGACGCTCACCGCGAGCGCCGCCATGGCCGCGTCCCCGGCGCCCGTCGGGTTGCCGTGCACCGGGGAGTCGAGCCGGGCCCGGGCGGCAGGGGCCGTGGAGCCCGGCGCGAAGGCTGCGAGCCCCTTCTCGCCGTCGGTCACGACGACGTCCTGCGCGCCCAGTGCCTGCAGCGCGGCCACTCCCTGGGTCAGGTCGTGCGTCCCGGTCGCCTCGGCGAGCTCGGCCCGGTTGGGCTTGATGAGGTCGGCGCCCGCCTGGGCGGCCCAGAGCAGGCCCGGGCCGGAGACGTCGACGTGGACCGGGCAGCCGGCCTCGCGCAGCGAGCGCACCAGGTCGGTGAACCGGGCCTGCGTCGTGCCGGGTGGGAGCGAGCCGGAGATCGTCACGACCGGACGGTCCGCCGCGCGGGCGACCGCGGTGCGGACGAGCAGACCCCACTCCTCCTCGCTGAGCACGGCCCCCGGTTCGTTGAGGACCGTGGGGTGACCGCCGTCGTCGGGCCCCGCGTGCTCAGGGACGACCGCGACCGCCTGCCGCAGCGCGCCCGCGACCGGCACGAGCGCCGCGGGCTGTCCCGCTGCCTCGAGGTCCGCCGCGAACGCCGGGGCGAGGATGCCCCCCACGGGGGCGACCGCCACCGAGTCCCCGCCCAGCGCGCGCACGACGCGCGCGACGTTGACGCCCTTGCCGCCCGCGCGGGCGGCGACCGACCGGACGCGCAGCGCCTCGCCCGGGTCCAGGCGGTCGACCCCGTACGTCACGTCCCACGCAGGGTTGGGGGTGAGGCACAGGACGCGGCCCGCCCTGGGGCCCGTCACGACGACTCCAGCGCGGCCGCGCTCACGGCGTCCCAGGCGAGGACCGTCGCACCGTAGGTGCCGGCAGCCGACCCCAGCGTCGCGGGGACGAGCCGGGGCGCCGGGTGGACCGTGAGGTACGAGCGCACCGCGGCGTCGAGCGGGACCATGAGGTCGTCGCCCGCGCGCACGAGCCCACCACCGATCACCACGACGGGCAGGGCCAGGAGACGGACCATGCCGGCGACGAGCTCACCGAGCCGGTCGACGGCCCGGTCCCAGACCTCGCGCGCCACGTCGTCACCTGCGCGGGCGCGGGCCAGGACCTCGGCCGAGCCGGGGACCTCGTCGGTCGTCGATCCCGTGAGCCCGCGGTAGCTGCGCGCCATGCCCGCGGCCGACGCGAACGTCTCCGCGCAGCCGGTGCCACCGCAGGGGCACGGCGCACCGCCGTGCGCACCACCGTGACCGATCTCGCCCGCGTACCCGCCGCCCACGTACACCTGGCCGCGCAGCACGATCGCCGCGGCGATGCCCGTGCCGATCGACACGTAGGCGTGGTCGGGCGCTCCGCGGCCCGCACCCAGGCGGGCCTCCGCGAGGCCGCCCGCACGCACGTCGTGGCCGAACCCCACGGGCAGGCCCGTCGCGTCCGCGACGATCTGCCGCAGCGGCAGGTCGGCCCAGTCGAGGTTCTCCGCGCTCAGCACGAGGCCCGCCGACTCGTCGACCGTGCCCGGCACCGCGAGGCCCACGCCCCGGACCTGGTACCCCGCGGGCACCTCGGCGCGCAGGGCCTCGACGGCCGCCAGGACCGCGGCGACCGAGGCCTCGGGGCCCTCGGCCGCACGGGTGGGGGTGACCCGCTCGACGAGGATCTCGTCGAGCCCGTCCGGGTCCGTGCCGCGCGCGACGAGCGCGGACTTGATGTCGGTCCCGCCGACGTCGAGCGCGATCACCGCCGGGCGCCGGCCTGCCCCCGGGGCCCCGTTCGCCGCCCCTCCGTGGGACGGCGACCGGAGCTCCGGGGCAGCGGGGAAGGCGAGCTGCTCTTCCCCGACCATCATGATGCGGAGTCCTCCAGGATGATCGAGCGCGTCAGGTGACGCGGGGCGTCGGGGTCCAGGCCCTTGCGCTCGGCGTTCGCGACCGACAGGAGCTGGCAGCGCACGAGCGTGAGCTGCGCGTCCTCGTCGAAGCGCACCACGAGGGCGCCCGTCCGCTCGATGTCCTCGACCAGGCCCGGGACCTCGGCGCCGAGCAGGATCACGGCGCTCGTCTCGTCCGAGATGCTGATGGGACCGTGGCGGTAGTCCATGGCGGGGTACGCCTCGGCCCAGGCGAGCGACGCCTCGCGCATCTTGAGCCCGGCCTCGTTCGCGAGCCCCACTGCCATGCCGCGCCCCAGGAACGTGAACTGGGTGCGAGCCAGGACCTCCTCGGGAACCTCCCAGCCCACGACCTCCTCGGCCGCGGTCGCGAGCGCCTCGATGTCGTCGCCGAGGCCCGCGCGCAGGAGCGTGAGCGCGGCCGTCGCGAAGCGCGTCTGGACCACGGACTGCTCGTCGGCGAAGGGCATCACGACCACGTCGTCCGCGGCGCTCGCACCGGGCGAGGCGGGGTCGCCGACGATCGCGAGGGTGCGCTGCCTGCCGTCGAGCACGTCCAGGAGGTGCAGGATCTCGGTGGTCGTCCCGGAACGGGTGATCGCCACGACACGGTCGTACTCACGTCCCACCGGGTACTCGCTGCCGGCGAACGCGTCCGTGACCCCCTGACCCAGCTCCTCGCGGCGGGCCGCGTAGGCCTGAGCGATGAACCAGGACGTACCGCAACCGACGATCGCGACGCGCTCGCCGGGCTGCGGGAGGACAGCGGCGCTCTCGGCCGCGAGGGCGGCCGCCTCGCGCCAGACCTGGGGCTGGCTCGCGATCTCGACGCTGACGTGGGAGGTGCTCATGGTGATGTCAAACCCTTCTGGTGTGGCCACCGGGTCGCGCGATCGGCGCGGCCCGGCGTCCGTGTGGTGCGGACGTGTGAGGCGGGAGCGGCGGAGTCTCGTCCTAGACGACGATGACCTCGACGCCGGCGTCCCGCAGGGGGGCGAGCTGTTCCTCGGTCGCCCCCGAGTCGGTCACGAGCGTGGTGATCCGGGAGATGTCGCAGATCTGCGCGAACGAGCGCTCGCCGACCTTGTCGGAGGTCCCGACGGCGATCACGTGGCGCGAGTGCTCGACGAGCGCGGACGTGACCCCGGCCTCGTCGGGGTCGCCGCACGTGAGCCCCGCCTGGGCGTCGATGCCGACCATGCCGAGCACGAGCACGTCGAGCCACAGGGTGCGCGCCATGCTCACGGCCATGGGCCCCGTCAGCTCGTACGACTGGGCGCGGGCCGTACCGCCCAGGCAGACCGTGCGCAGCTGGGGCCGCAGCACCAGCTCGGCGGCGATGTTGAGCGCGCTCGTCACGATCGTGTAGACGTGCTCGCCGTTGCGGGCGGCGTGCTCGGACCCCTGGTCCGAGAGCTCGCCGAGCGCCTTGGCGACCAGCGTCGTGGTGCGTCCGCCGTTGAACCCGATCACGGCCTGGTCCGCGTGGCGTTGCGTGATGAGATGGGCCGCCGCCTCGGCGAGACGCTGACGGTCGTCGAGCTGCTTGCCGTACCGACCGGGCAGTCCGTAGGCGACCGAGGCCGCCACGATCCCCCCGTGGGTGCGGTGCGCGAGCTGGCGGTCCGCCATCTGGTCGAAGTCCCGGCGCACGGTCGACTCCGAGGTGCCGAACAGCTCCGCCACCTCGGTGACGGAGAGCCGGCGGCGGTCCGCCAGGAGCGCGAGCATGCGCTCCCAGCGGACCGACTTGCTGAGTCCGCCCGACGGCTCGGCGGCGACGGACGGCGCCGCGGCGACCGGCGACCCGGCGACCGGCGACCCGGCGGCGACGCCGCCGGGCTGGTGGGTCGCGTCCTCGATGCGTGTCACTTGATGCTCCCTGCGGTCAGACCTCCGACGAGACGCTTCTCGATGATCGCGAAGAGGACGATGACAGGCACGATGGCGACGATCGAGACGCCGAACACGTACTGCCACGCCGAGTCGTACTGACCCACGAACTTCGTCAGCGCCACGGACAGCGGCTGGTTGCCGGCCGTCGAGAGAATGACGAGGCTGGCGGCGAACTCGTTCCACGCAGCGACGAAGGTGAAGATGATCGCCGTCACGATACCGGGCCAGACCAACGGCAGGTTGATGCGGAACAGGGTCGCCCACCGCCCCGCACCGTCGATCTGCGCGGCTTCGTCGATCTCCTTCGGGACGCTCGCGAAGAAGCTGTGCATGATCCACACCGCGAACGCCAGGTTGAAGGCCGCGTTGACCAGGATCATGGCGAGCCAGGTGTCGACGATCCCGAACGCCAGGAACTGGCGGAACAGGCCGGCGACGAGCACGGCCGGCTGGAGCATCTGCGTGACCAGCACGAGGAACAGGAAGGCCATGCGGCCCGGGAACCGGAAGCGCGCCGTGAAGTACGCGGCCGGCAGGGCCACGATCAGGACCAGGACCGTCGCCGCGACCGAGATGACGATCGTGGAGACGAGGTTCTGCGGGAGCGGCGTCTCCGGCGTGGACCACATGGTGACGTAGTTGTCGAGGTGCCACTGCTCGGGGAAGTACGTGGGCGGGATCCGGAGGATCTCCGCACGGCTCTTGAGCGAGCCGAACAGCATGATCCCGTAGGGCAGCAGGAAGATCAGCACCACGAGGACGCCCGCGACGACCCGTCCGGGGATCGACCCGCCCGCTCCCGGGCCGCCGGTCGCATACCTCGAGGCCTTCTTGAGGGGCTGGGCGGGACGGGTGTCCGGCTCGCGCGTCAGGACTCCGTTGCTCACTCGTCCACTCCCTTCATCGGCTTGACGATGCGCATGTAGAGCGCGATGACCGCGATCACGATCACGAAGTTCACGACCGACAGCGCGCTCGCCTGGTCGACCGCACGGTCGGACTGGATGAGCTTGAAGATGAGCGTGGTCGTGGTGTCCGCGTCGTACCCCGGGATCGATCCCGTCATGAGGCGCAGGATCGGCAACGAGTTGAAGACGTTGATGATGTTGATGATCGCCGCCACGGCGAGTGCCGGCTTGAGCTGGGGCAGGACGATCGAGAAGTACACCTGCCGGTGGGAGGCGCCGTCCATGCGGGCCGCCTCGACCACGTCGCCCGGGATCGACTGGAGACCCGCGAGGAGCGTGTACGTGGTGAAGGGCAGCGAGACGAAGACCGCGACGACGATCGCCACGACGAACGCCGACGTCGCGTTCTTGGTGAAGCCGAAGTCCGGGCTGTCGAGGATGCCGACGTCGGCCAGGAACTGGTTGATGATGCCGTAGTTGGGCTGGAGGCCGTAGTAGACGACGGTCGTGGTCATCACGACGCTCGCGGCCCACGGCACGATGACCGCGAGGCGCACGATCTGTCGGCCCGGGAACTGCTTGTTGAGGAAGTTCGAGAGCACGAGCGACAGGACGACCGTGAGGGCGACGACGGCGACGACCCACACCGCGGTGTTCGCGAGCACGCGAGGCAGCGCGGGGATCGCGAACACGTCCAGGTAGTTCTGGAACCCGGCGCTCCCCCGGTCGATGCCCGACTGGGAGATGTCACGGGTCGAGCTGAAGACCATGTACCCCGCGGGGAACAGGACGATCAGGATGATCAGCGCGAGGCTGGGACCGATCCAGGGAAGCGCAGCGAGCAGCTCCCGGAACGAACGGCGGGGCCGCTCGGGTGATCCGACGGGTGGCGCCGGGGCGGTGGTGGTGGTCGAGCTCATCGAGGTCCTTCGGTGCCGGGTCCCTGGTCCCCGCGACGCGAGCCGGTCGAGCCGGCCGCGCGCCGCGGGGACCAGGGACTGCTGGACGGGCAGTTACCGGTCCGGGGTCAGGAGTCGGCCTTGGCCTGGATCTCCTGGAGGACCGCCGCTGCGTCCTTGCCCTGCGCGACCTGACCGATGAGCGACTGCATCGCGCCCTGCGTGGCGGACCACTGCGGGTTCGTCGAGGGGTAGAACTGCGCGTCGGGCAGGAGCGCGAGGAACGGCGCGATGGACTCCTTGGTCGCGAGCTCCTCCGAGCCGGACTTCGTCACGGGGATGAAGCCCTCGGCGTCGACCCACGGCACGTACACGTCGGGCGTGTAGTAGTAGTCGAGGAACTTCTTGATCGCGTCCTGCTTCTTGCCGTCGTTCTTGAAGGCCATCAGGTGGTCGGCGACCCCGAGCGTCACGGGCGAGCCGTCCTGGGTGGCGATCGGCGCGGTGCCGTAGTTCAGGTCGGGGTTCTTCTCGGCGATCTGACCGATCGTGGGCGGCAGGCCGACGATCATGCCGATCTTGCCCTGGATGAACGTGTCGATGAGGGGCGTGCGGTCGGACGCTCCGGCGTCGGGCTGCGTGAGGCCGCTCGTGGCGAGCTTCTGGAAGAACTGCGTCGCCTCGAGGTTCTCCGGGGTGTCGACCGTGATCTCGGACGCGTCGCCGTAGCCGCCGCCTCCGCCGAAGAACCAGATGCCGGCCTCGGCCTGAGCCTCCTCCGACCCGAGCGGCAGACCGTACCCGTACACGTCGCCCAGCGCCGCGATCTTGGTCGCCGCGGCCTCGAGCTCGTCCCACGTGGCGGGGGGCGCAGCGACACCGGCCTTCTCGAAGATGTCCTTGTTGTAGAACATGGTGCGGGCCGAGGCGATGAGCGGCAGACCGTACTGCTTGCCGTCGATCGAGGCGTTCTCGACGAACGACTCCTGGAAGTCGGCGACGGTCTCGGGCGAGAGGACCTCGTCGGCCGAGTAGAGCAGGTCGTCCTCGACGAACCCGGCGAACGCGTCGATGTTGAGGATGTCGGGGGCCTGGTTCGACTGGACCTTGGTCCGGACCACGTCGTTGATGTTGTCCCAGGACTGGACCTCGAGCTTGACGTCGATGTCCGTGTTCTCCGCCTCGAAGCCCTTGATCACGTCCTCCCAGAGCGACTTCGTCTGGTCGGAGTAGGTGGGGACCAGGAGGTTCAGGGTCGTGGCGCCGTCGGCCGCCGTGCTGTCGCTGCCGCTGTCGCCGCCGAAGCCGCACGCCGAGAGGGCGAGGCCCGCGACGATCGTCATGCTGACGAGCCGGATCGGGTTCTTCATGAGTACTTCCTCCGCTTCATTGCCATGAGGTGTTGCTCGAGCTGTGTCGCGGCAGGGTGCTCTGCCGCGATGAGAGGCCTGTCACGTTCCGTCACCAAGGATGACCGATCATGATTGATTGCCCCTCGTTCGCTCCAGATTCAAGCAGGTATCACTCGTCTAGTCCAGTAGTCCTCCGGGAAAGAAGGTCACGACTTGGCCACGGTCCGCGCGTCCCCGGGCTCGCCCACCCCGTCCGGCCCGTCGAGGCGCCACCCCGACGGGTGGTGCGTAGTCTTGCGACGTGAGTGCAACTACCCGCGTCTTCGTCGCGCGCCTGGCCGGTACGGCGGTGTTCGATCCCCTCGGTGACCAGGTCGGACGCGTGCGCGACGTCGTCGTCCTCCTCCGCCCCAAGGGCGCCCCCCGAGCGGTGGGCCTCGTGGTCGAGGTCCCCGGGCGGCGGCGCGTGTTCCTGCCGCTGACCCGCGTCACGAGCATCGACGCAGGCCAGGTCATCAGCACCGGGCTCGTGAACATGCGCCGCTTCGAGCAGCGCGCCATGGAGACCCTCGCGGTGAGCGAGCTCCTGGACCGCACGGTGCAGTTCGTCGACGGGTCGGGTTCCGCGACCGTCGAGGACCTCTCGATCGAGAAGCAGCGCACGGGCGACTGGCTCGTCAACCAGCTCTTCGTCCGCCGTCACACGACCCCCAACGCGCTCGGCATCCGGCGGCGCGGCGACGCGTTCGTCGTCGAGATCGGCGCGGTCACGGGGCTCGCCGGCACGCCCGAGACCCAGGGCGCGGCCCGCCTGCTCGCGGCCTACGACGACCTCAAGCCGGCCGACCTCGCCGACGTCCTGCACGACCTGGGCGACACGCGCCGCCTCGAGGTCGCCACGGCGCTCGACAACGAGCGCCTCGCCGACGTCCTCGAGGAGCTCCCGGAGGACGACCAGGTCGCGATCCTCTCGGGACTCGACACAGATCGCGCAGCCGACGTCCTGGAGGCCATGCAGCCCGACGACGCCGCAGACCTCCTCCACGAGCTCCCGCAGGAGCAGGCCGCCGAGCTCCTCGAGCTCATGGAGCCCGAGGAGGCGCGCGACGTGCGCCGACTGCTCGCCTACGACGAGGACACCGCGGGCGGCCTCATGACGACCGAGCCAGTGATCCTCGGCCCCGAGACCACGATCGCCACGGCCCTCGCCCAGATCCGCCGCCAGGACGTGCCGCCGGCGCTCGCCGCGATGGTGTTCGTCGTGCGCCCTCCGCTCGAGACCCCCACGGGCAGGTTCCTCGGCATCGTGCACTTCCAGAAGCTCCTGCGCGAGCCCCCGCACGTCTCGGTCGGGTCGGTGCTCGACTCGGACATCGAGTGGGTGCGCCCCGACGCGCCGCTCGGACGCGTCACGCGTCTGCTCGCCGCCTACGACCTGCTGGCCCTGCCCGTGCTCGACGACGAGAAGCGCCTGCTGGGCGCCATCAGCGTCGACGACGTGCTCGACCACATGCTCCCGGACGACTGGCGCGAGACCGACGACGAGTCCGAGGAGACGAGCCTGGGCACCCAGACCCCCGCGTCGTCCGCGTTCCCCGTCCGCCGAGGAGGTCGCCGTGGCTGAGCGCCTCGACACCCCCAAGGCCGCACGCCGCACCCTGCTGCCTCGCGTGCGGGTCGAGCAGGACGCGTTCGGCAAGATCTCCGAGGGCATCGCCCGCTTCATGGGCACCCCGCGGTTCCTGCTCTACATGACGGTCTTCTGCCTCCTGTGGCTCGGGTTCAACACCTGGGGACCCGAGTCGCTGCGGTTCGACTCGGCCGCGCTGGGCTTCACGGCGCTGACCCTGATGCTCTCGCTCCAGGCGTCCTACTCGGCACCGCTCATCCTGCTCGCGCAGAACCGCCAGACCGACCGCGACCGCGTGAGCGCCGAGCAGGACCGCCAGCGCGGCGAGCGCAACCTCGCGGACACCGAGTACCTCGCACGGGAGATGGCGGCCCTGCGGATCGCCCTGAGCGAGGTCGCGACGCGCGACTTCGTCCGCTCCGAGATCCGCAACCTGCTCGAGGAGCTCGACGAGAAGGAGACCGAGCGCGCGGAGGCCGCCCGCGCCGACGGGTCGGAGCGCCCGGGGCTCGACTCGCCGCTCCCTCGCACCGCGCAGCCACCACGGGGCGGGACGCGCGACGCGCGCCGGTCCTCGGGTGGCGCTCGCCGCACGGACGCCCCGCCCGAGCCGCGCTGACGTCGTCACGGGGAGTGCGGTGGGTCCACCGCGCTCCCGGGGGCACGGACGACTACTGCGTGCCCTGCACCGCGACCGAGCGCAGGCGGTCCGCGAGCGTCGCGTCCCCGCGGACGGTCAGCCCGTCTCGCTCACCGCGTCCCCAGAGCCACAGGTCGAGGTCCCAGGCCGCTCCCGAGACCTGCGTGGCCGTCGACCCCGGCAGGTCAACGAGCCGCGCCGCGTCGAGGTCGTACGCGATGCCGGACTCGGGCCCTGTCCCCGTGAGGCGCCCGAACGCGAGCTCCCACGAGCGGGGCGTCTCGCCCGGCCCGTCGACCGCGACCGACACGGTGCTGCCGTCCGGGGTGAAGGTCGCCCAGGCGGGGATCCGGTCGACCAGGACGCGCAGGATCTCGTCGACGCCGTCCGCGGCCACCTCGGGGTCGGCGCTCGTGACGTCCCGGCCGGCGGTCTGCTCGGCGTCGACACGGTGGACGAGGACCTCGTGCGCCTGCCGTCGGCTGGCCCACCCGACCGTGCGGCCCTCGTCGTGCCACGACCAGCACGGCTCGTGGGGGTCGCGGCCTTCGAGCGCGGTGAGCAGCCTGGCCGTGGCCTCGGCGAGGAGCGTCGGCAGTGCCGCGTCGTCGGCGGGCCGCGGGAGGGGGCGCACCGCCCCGCCGTCGAGCCCACGCCCTTCCGCAGGCCCGACGACGGCGCTCCAGAAGTCCTGCACCTCGGCCAGGTGGTACGTCAGGTCCGCCGCGCCCCACTCGGGGCAGGCCGGTACGCGCGCGTCCGGCCGTGCCGCACGGACGGCGTCGAGGAAGAGAGCCGAGTCACGGGCGATCGAGGCGAGGGCGTCCATCCTCGAACGCTAGACGCCCGCTTAGGATGGGGCCATGGCTGGCGGCTCCGCAACACCCACGACCGATGCACTCGAGGACCTCGTCCGAACGGCTCTGACCCAGGTCATGGACCCGGAGATCCGGCGCCCCGTGACCGAGCTGGGGATGGTGCGCTCGGTCGACGTGAGCATCGACGCGGCTGCCGCGGGGGGTGCGCACGTCGTGGTCGGCATCGACCTGACGGTCGCGGGCTGCCCCATGAAGTCGACCCTGGTCAAGGACGTCACGGCCGCCGCGCAGACCGTGGCGGGCGTCGGGACGGTCGACGTCGACCTGGGCGTCATGAGCGCCGAGCAGCGGTCGGAGCTGCGCACCATGCTGCGCGGGGGCGTGGGCGAGCCGGAGATCCCCTTCGCCAAGCCGGACTCGTTGACCAAGGTCTATGCGATCGCCTCGGGCAAGGGCGGCGTGGGCAAGTCGTCGGTGACCGCCAACCTCGCGGTCGCGCTCGCCGCGGACGGCCTCAACGTGGGCGTGGTCGACGCGGACATCTACGGCTTCTCGATCCCGCGCATGCTGGGCGTGGACCGGGCTCCGACGCGCGTGGACAACATGCTGCTGCCACCCGTCGCGCACGGGGTCAAGGTCGTCTCGATCGGCATGTTCGTGCCGCAGGGTCAGCCCGTCATCTGGCGTGGGCCCATGCTGCACCGCGCGCTCCAGCAGTTCCTCGCGGACGTCTACTGGGGCGACCTGGACGTGCTCCTGCTCGACCTGCCGCCGGGCACGGGCGACATCGCGATCTCGGTCGCCCAGCTCCTGCCGTCGAGCGAGATCGTGGTGGTCACCACGCCGCAGGTCGCCGCCGCGGAGGTCGCCGAGCGCGCGGGGTCGATCGCGACGCAGACGCAGCAGGGCGTGCTCGGAGTCGTCGAGAACATGTCGTGGCTCGAGCAGCCCGACGGGTCCCGGCTCGAGCTGTTCGGGTCCGGCGGCGGGGCGAAGGTCGCCGAGAACCTGTCCAAGGCGACGGGCAGCCCCGTCGAGCTCCTCGGGCAGGTCCCGCTCGACGTGACCCTGCGCGAGGCCGGTGACGCCGGCACACCTGTCGTGCTGACCAACCCGTCGTCGCCGGCCGCGGTCGCGCTGCGTCAGGTCGCGACGCACCTCGCGACGCGCAGCCGCGGGCTCGCCGGCCGCCGCCTCGGGCTCTCGCCCGTCTAGCTCGCGGCGCACCCGAGAGCACACCCTCCGCGCACTGTCCCGGGTCCGCGCGGACCGGGACCGTCGTCGGGCCTCCGGTCGACCCTGCGCTCCGGCTGCCGGGCGACGCACCCCTCCCTCGCGGGCCCGGCCGCCCGTGGCGGCACGCTCCGGGCGCGGCGACCGGACGACCCGGGCTCCCCTCGTCTCGATCGGTGTATGGTGCCCAGATCGTTTGTCAGAAGTGCGACCAATGAGGGTTGTCCAGGGGGACACAGGCAGACATCACGGCAGGAAACTGACCTGATCGTGATCTTTCACGCATCCATCTCATACCTGAGGTGGATACGCGGCCACTCACCGCCCCCCTAGTCTTCCCAGAGCATGCCTGGACCTTGAGCTGTCAGCTCATCGGATTTCACCTGGAGACCTGCCGTGGGCGTCACACGCCGGATCATCTTCCCTGCCCTTCGTCTCGTGATCTGGGCGGTGATCGCGGTGACCTTGGTGGTGATCGCGTTCAAGTCGGCCCCCCAGGCGGCGGGCGACGCCGAGTTCCCGTCGGCCGTCGTGACCCTTCCGCAGGTGGAGGTCGCCAAGGGCCCCATCACCAACACCGTGACCCTCACGGGCTCGGTCGTCGCGGACCCTGCCGGCCAGGAGAAGGTGACGCAGGTCGGCAAGGTCACGGCCGTGCACGCCAAGGTCGGTGACGTCGTGGAGGCCGGTGCCCCGCTCCTGGAGGTCACGCTCGAGACACCACAGGACCCGCTCGTCACCACGAACAAGGAGACGGGCGAGGAGACGGTGACCGAGCGCAAGCCCAAGGTCACCCGGACCACCATGAAGGCAGGGTCGGCCGGGACCGTCGCGACGTTCACCGCGATCAAGGACCAGGAGGTGAGCGTCGGCGAGACGTTCGCCTCGGTGTCCCCCGGGACCCTGTCGGTGACCGCGTCCATGCTCCCCGAGCAGCAGTTCCGACTCCTGACGATCCCCACCGAGGCGACGGTCACGGTCACGGGCGGGCCCGCGCCGTTCACCTGCACCGCGCTGCGCATGGGCACGGCGGCAGCCGCCCCGGCGGCGGGCACCGAGGAGCCCGGCGCAGAGCCCGGCGCGACACCCTCGGCGTCGATCACGTGCGCCGTCCCGGCGGGCA
This sequence comes from uncultured Actinomycetota bacterium, assembly GCA_963782165.1. Classification (GTDB taxonomy): domain Bacteria; phylum Actinomycetota; class Actinomycetes; order Actinomycetales; family Cellulomonadaceae; genus Oerskovia. The sequence continues at coordinate 1,243,360 of CAWAIO010000006.1, read as the reverse complement.
CGGTCGTGTTCGCGGGACTGGCCGCCAAGCTCGAGGTGACCGCGGGCTCGGCCGAGGACGCCCTGCTGGTCCCCATCACCGCGGTCCAGGGCTCGGTCGAGACGGGCAACGTGTGGGTCGTGGCCGAGGACGGCACGAACACCGAGAAGGCCGTGACGCTCGGCATCACCGACGGCACGCAGGTACAGATCGTCGACGGGCTCGCCGAGGGCGACCTGGTCCTCGAGTTCGTGCCCGGGCAGGACGTCGCGCCGGTCGACGAGGGCATGATGTACGGGGGCTCGGCCGGATGAGCCTGCTCGAGCTGCACGGCGTGACGCGGTCGGTCCGCCTGCCCGACGACCGGATCCTGGAGATCCTGCGCGGGATCGACCTCACGGTCGACGCGGGCGAGCACGTCTCGATCGTGGGCCGGTCCGGGACCGGCAAGTCCACGCTGCTCAACATCCTGGGGCTGCTGGACACGCCCACGGCCGGAGAGTTCCTGCTGGACGGCGTGCCCATCGGACGCCTCTCGGGGCGGGTCCGCGCACGTCGGCGTGGCGCCGACTTCGGCTTCGTCTTCCAGCAGTTCAACCTGCTCCAGGCGCGGACCGCGCTGGAGAACGTCGCCGCTCCCCTGCTCTACGCGCAGGGCAAGCAGTTCTGGAACCGCAAGACGCTCGCTGCCCAGATGCTCGAGCGCGTGGGGTTGGGTGATCGGCTCGACACCATGCCCGAGAAGCTCTCGGGCGGCGAGCAGCAGCGCGTGGCGATCGCCCGTGCGCTCGTCCGCGGCCCTCGCGTGATCCTCGCCGACGAGCCCACGGGCGCGCTCGACGTCGACACGGGCGGCGAGGTCATGGACCTGCTCGACACGATCGCCCAGGAGAACGGGTCGGCGCTCATCGCCATCACCCACGACCTCGCGGTGGCATCGCGCGCCAAGCGCCACTTCCGCCTCGCGGAGGGCGTCCTCACGCCCATCGCGATCGGCGCCCGCAGCGCGGGTTCGCTCGACGGGCTGGGCGCGACCATGGAGCACGTGCCCGACGGCGAGGACCACCAGGCCGAGCACGTCGCCGTCCCGCTGGGCACGGTGGCGTCGTCCGCTCCCCTCACCGAGGTGGCGGGCAGCCGCGCTCCCTCGGGCTCGGGCGACTCGCTCGACGATCTCTTCGGCGACTCGGTGGTGGCCTCATGACCGGATTCTTCGGAGCCCTGGCGGAAGCCTGGGACGAGCTGCGGGTCCACAAGCTCCGCGTGCTGCTGGCCCTGATCGGTGTCGCCGTGGCGGTCTGCGCGATCACGACGATCACAGCCGCCGGCGACATGCTGCGCCAGGTCTCGGCCGAGGCCAACGAGCGATGGAGCGGGCGCCCCGCGACGCTCAACGTCAGTGCGTACCCGACGGGACAGGAGATGCCGGGGATCGAGGAGTACGTCGCGGCGTACGACGACATCGTGGCCCGGTACGAGGTCGAGTACTCGTCCATGGTCATGTGGACCCAGACCCCGTTCCGCTTCCCCAGCGGCACCATCCAGGCCCAGACCCACGCCGTCAGCGCCGACTGGGCGACCATGCACCGGTTCGTGGTCGACGGCGGCCGGTGGTTCACCGAGGCCGACACGGACAACCTCTCTCCTGCTCTCGTGGTCAACCAGTCGTTCCTCGATACCCTCGGCCAGCGCATCGAGGACCACCCGACCGTCGTGATCGGGGGCGAGAACCCCGTCCTGGCGACGGTCGTCGGCTCCTACCCGGACGGCTGGCCCGGCGAGGGCCCGTCCGCCTACATGCTCGTGGAGTCCCACCTGCGGTGGGCCTCGCCCGAGTCGCTCATGAACTCCGGGGTGCCGTCGCTCGAGCTCTGGGTCCCCCCGGACACGGTCGACGTGCTCACCGAGGCCGTCCGCCGCGACCTGACGGGCGCGATCCCCGGGACGCAGGTCGACGTCAACCGCATGGACAGCCCCGACATGAGCATGATCGACGGTGCGACCAAGTGGGTCATCCTCGGGGTCAGTGCGATCGCCCTGCTGCTCGGCGGGCTGGGGCTCGTCAACATCGCGCTCGTGACCGTCCGGTACCGGATCCGTGAGATCGGCATCCGACGCAGCTTCGGTGCCTCGTCCGGCCGGGTCTTCTTCTCGGTGCTCATGGAGAGCGTCGTCGCCACGGTCGTGGCGGGGGTCGTGGGCGTCTCGCTCGCGGTCGTGATCCTGCACAACGTCCCGCTCGACACGCTCATGGGCTCGACCGTCCAGGACCGTCCCGGCTTCCCGGTCTCAGCCGCCGTCACGGGCATGGTCGCCGCGGTGAGCGTCGGCGCGCTCGCCGGGCTGATCCCCGCGCTCGTCGCGGTCCGGGTCAAGGTGATCGACGCCATCCGCTACTGATCCACGCGATCGCACGAGTGAACGGCCGTCCACCTCGCCGGGTGGGCGGCCGTCGCGCGTTCCGGCGAGTCGGGCGGGCGGCGGGCGGGCGGCGAGTCGGCGAGTCGGTGGGTCGGCGGTCCCGGCGCCCCCTCCATGTTTGCTCTTGTTGCTTTCTGTTGGAATGTGTCACGATGGCTGCATGCTCGCCTCCCAGCGCCACGAACGCATCCTCGCGGAGCTCCGCGACCACGGCGCCGTCCGGATCGCCGACCTCACCCAGGAGCTCGGCGTCTCCGACATGACCGTACGCCGGGACCTCCTCGAGCTCGCCGAGCAAGGAATGCTCCGCAAGGTCCACGGAGGCGCCGTCTCCCCGCAGGCCACGTCGCACGAGCCCGGTTTCGAGGCCAAGAGCGCGCTCGCCCTCGACGAGAAGCGCGCGATCGCCCGCGCCGCCGTCGGCCTCGTCTCCCCCGGCTCCTCGATCGCGCTGTCGGCGGGCACCACGACGCACCTGCTCGCGGTCGAGATCGCGGCGGACCCGCGGCTGCGCCCCCTGACCGTCGTGACCAACTCGCTCCCGGTCGCCGAGGCCCTGCACCGCGCTGGCGACCCGCAGCTCGAGACGGTGCTCACGGGCGGGTCGCGCACGCCGTCGGACGCCCTGGTCGGCCCCCTCACCCAGGCCGCGCTCGCGAGCCTGCGCGTCGACCAGACCTTCCTGGGCGCCCACGGCGTGAGCGTCGAGGCAGGGCTGACGACGCCCAACCTCGACGAGGCCGCGACCAACCGCGCCCTGGTCGCGATCGCAGGACGCACGGTCGTGCTCGCCGACCACACCAAGTGGCGCACCACGGGCCTGAGCGTCTTCGCGCGGCTCGACCAGGTCGACGTGCTCGTGACCGACGACGCCCTCTCGTCCGTCGACCAGGAGGCCGCGCGCGACGTCGTCGAGCAGCTCGTGGTCGCCTCTCCGCCCGACGGTCCGCCGGCCCCGCAGTCGCAGCCCACCCGAACCTCATCCACCCCCGCACCCCAGGACGGTCGTACCTCCCGATGAACCAGCACCTGCGCCGCACCCCGATCCGCCTGGCCGACGGCCGCGAGCTCGTCTACTTCGACGACTCGCCCGCGTACGTCGCGGGCGAGCTCACGCGTCGGCTCGACGACCCCCGCCCGCTGGGCGACCGGTTCGCCGCCGTCACCGGCCCCGACGGGCACGAGCACCCGTACACGGGCCCCGAGATGCGCCTCGACCCGCTGACCGGCGACTGGATCCCGATGGCCGCGCACCGCATGAACCGCACGTTCCTGCCGGCCGCCGACTCGTGCCCGCTGTGCCCGGCGCGCCCCGGCGCCGCGTACTCGGACGGCGAGGTCCCGGACACCGACTACGACGTCGTGGTCTTCGAGAACCGCTTCCCGTCGTTGCAGTTCGTGCCGGGCGTCGCTGACGGCACAGGTGCCGAAGACGGCTTCTTCGGTGGCGAGGGGACCCTCGAGACCCGCGCTCCGGCGTCGGGCCGCTGCGAGGTCATCGTCTTCTCGAGCGACCACGCGTCGTCGTTCGGTGCGCTGCCCCCGCAGCGTGTGCGCACCATCATCGACGCGTGGGCCGACCGCACCGAGGCCCTCGGACGTGAGCCCGGCGTGGAGCAGGTCTTCTGCTTCGAGAACCGCGGCCAGGAGATCGGCGTCACCCTGCACCACCCGCACGGCCAGATCTACGGCTACCCGTACATCACGCCCAAGACCCGCGCGATGCTCGACCAGGCCCGCGCCCACCACGAGCGCACGGGCGGCAACCTGCTGCGCGACGTCCTCGACGCCGAGCTCGCGGACGGCCGCCGGATCGTCCTGGAGACCGAGCACTGGGTCGCCTACGTGCCTTTCGCGGCCCGGTGGCCCGTCGAGGTGCACGTCGCGCCGCGCCGCGACGTGCCGGACCTGCCCGCGCTCTCGGGCGCCGAGCGCGACGACCTCGCGGTGACCTACCTCGAGCTCCTGCGCCGCCTCGACCTGTTCTTCGAGGGGCCCGACGGCGCCCCCGTCCCCCTGCCCTACATCGCTGCCTGGCACCAGGCCCCGGTGCGCGAGGGCCGCGAGCTCTCGCGCCTGCACCTGCAGGTCTTCTCGGTGCTCCGCGCACCGGGCAAGCTCAAGTACCTCGCGGGCTCGGAGTCGGGCATGGGCGCGTGGGTCAGCGACACGACCCCCGAGCGGATCGCGGCGCGCCTGCAGGCGCTCGCCCCGGCCCCGGCCACGCAGTGGGTCGAGTCCTGGCCCGACGACGTCGGCGCGGACCGCGTCCGGCAGGCCTTCGCGGCGGCGTACCCCGCAGACGGCGGGGACGAGGCGGACGACGCCTCGGACGTCCGCGTCTACGCCGCGCCGGGGCGCGTCAACATCATCGGTGAGCACACCGACTACAACGCCGGGCTGTGCCTGCCCATCGCGCTCCCCCACCGCACGTACGTCGCGCTGCGCCCCCGGACCGACTCGGTCGTGCGCCTCGCCTCGGCCCAGGAGCCCGGCGCCGCGTGGACCGGGCGGCTCGAGGACGTCGCACCGGGAGCGGTGACCGGATGGGCCGCGTACGTGGCCGGGGTCGCCTGGGCGCTCGGGCAGCACCTCGAGGCGACCGGCGGCTCGGCCGAGACCATCCGCGGGTTCGACGCCGTGGTCGACTCGTGCGTGCCGTACGGTGCGGGCCTGTCGTCGTCGGCCGCGCTCGAGTGCTCGGTCGCGGTCGGGATCGACGACGTCGCGGGTCTGGGCCTCGCGGCCACCGACGCCGGGCGGGCGACGCTCGCGGCCGCCGCGATCCGCGCCGAGAACGAGGTGGCGGGCGCCCCGACGGGCGGCATGGACCAGTCGGCGTCGCTCCGCTGCGCCCCGGGTCACGCGCTGCTGCTCGACTGCCGGCCAGGGCTCGACCCGGTCGACGCCGTCGAGCAGATCCCGTTCGACCTCGCGGCCGAGGGCCTCGCGCTGCTCGTGATCGACACCCGGGCCGAGCACGCCCTGGTGGACGGGCAGTACGCACAGCGACGGGCGACGTGCGAGGCGGCCGCCGCGACCCTGGGCCTCGCGAACCTGCGCGAGCTCGCGGACTCGGTCGTCGGCGCGGCCGCCGCCACGAGCGACCCCATGGCTCACGAGGCCGTGTTCGCCGAGGCTCTCGGCGCGGCGCTCGACCGCCTGCCCGACGACGTCTCGCGCCGCCGCGTGCGCCACGTCGTCACGGAGATCGCCCGGACCCAGGACCTGGTGGCGCTGCTGCGCGCCGGGCGAGCCTCCGACGTCGGGCCGCTCATGGACGCGTCCCACGCGTCCCTGCGCGACGACTACGAGGTCTCCGCGCTCGAGCTCGACGTGGCGGTCGAGGCCGCGCGCGAGGCCGGTGCCCTGGGGGCCCGCATGACGGGCGGCGGGTTCGGCGGCTCGGCGATCGCACTGGTCCCGGCCGAGCGCGCGTCCGCAGTCGCGGACGCCGTGGCCGGAGCCTTCTCCCGCGCCGGCCTCGCGGCCCCCGGCTTCCTGGTGGCCGTGCCGTCAGCCCCGGCCGGCGCCTGCTGACGCACCGCTGCCCACGAGGGTGCGCGGCGAGGCCTCCTCGCCGCGCACCCCGTCCGTCCCGACGACGCTGCCCGGGCCCTTCCGCCCGCCCGGGAACCACCAGTTCCAGCGCCCCAGGAGCGTCATCGAGGCCGGGAGAAGCAGGCCGCGGACGATCGTGACGTCGAGCAGGACCGCGACCGCCATCCCCACACCGATCTCCTTCATGGCCACGAGGTCGCTCAGCGCGAAGCCCGCGAACACGATCCCGATCGACACGGCCGCGACCGTGATGACAGGACCCGACGCCACGATGCCCGCGAGGACGGCCCGGTCGTTCGCCCGACGATCGTCCCCGGCCCGTCGACGCCACTCCTCCGAGATGCGCGCGAGGAGGAACACCTCGTAGTCCATCGACAGGCCGAACAGGAAGACGAACAGCAGCGCGGGGCTCGTCGCGTCGATCGTGCCGGTGGGTTCGAAGCCCAGGACCCGCGCGCCCCAGCCCCACTGGAAGATCGCGACGAGCACCCCGAGCGACGCGGTCAGCGCGAGCAGGTTCAGCACCAGTGCCTTGAGGGGAACGACGACCGACCGGGTGAGCCAGCCCAGCAGGAGCATGGCCGGCAGCACGACCGCAGCGAAAGCCCACGGGAGCCGGTCCCGCGACTGCTGGGTCGCGTCGACGAGCTCGGCCGCCGGCCCCGCGACCTGCACCGAGAAGGGCACGTCGAGCCCGCGGACGTACCGGACCACGGACTGCGCCTCCTTCCCCGTGGCCGTGCCCTCGGGCGTCACCTCCGCGACCGTCACGTCGGCAGGGAAGTCCTCGAGGTGCCGGACGTCCTCGACGCCGGGCGACGCGTAGACCGCGTCGAGCAGCGACCGGACCTGCGCGTCGTCGACGGACGCCCCCAGGACGAGGATGACGGGCTGGACCCTCAGGACGTCGAAGTCCTGCTCGAGCTTCTCCTGCGCGACCCGCTCCGGCGTGCCCGGCGGGAGCGACCTGGCGTCCGAGCTCCCCAGCGCCAGCGAGGCCAGCGGGGCGCTCAGGAGCAGGAGCACCGCCGCCGAGCCGAGCGTGACCGCGACCGGTCGGCGCTGGGCGAACGACGCCGACCGCGCGAGCAGCCCCGCCCCCGTCCGCGTCCGGCGACGCGCCCAGGTCCGGGTCCGCGGGGCCGGGATCGACGCGTGCAGGACGGCGACCAGGGCCGGCACGAGCGTGATCCCGGCGACCGTCGTCAGCCCGACCACGAGCAGGCCCCCCATCGCCATGCTCGCGAGGAGCGGGTCGGCGAGCACGAGCAGCCCTGTGAGCGCCGACGCGACGGCCAGCCCTGACACGAGGACCGCCCGGCCAGCTGTCGACACCGTCCGGACCATCAGATCCTCGAGGGTGGCCTCGGGGGCCAGGTCCCGCTCCTCCCGGAACCGCACGACGACCAGGAGGCTGTAGTCGACGGCCAGGCCCAGGCCCAGGAGGGTCACCACGTTGACCGCGAACTCGCTCACGGGCACCACGCCCGCCAGTGCGCTCAGCGCCAGGAGCGAGGCAGCGATCGACGCGAGCGCAGCGGCGACGGGCAACAGGCCGGCCCGCAGGCCGCCCAGCACGAGCACCAGGACCACGCACAGCACCACGAGGGCGACCGACTCGCCCACGACCGCGTCGGCCGTGGCGATGTCGGCGAAGGTTCGCTCGGCCATGAGCTCGCCGCCCACGACGACCTGGGGTGCGTCGAGGGTCTGCAGGACAGCCACCACGCGGTCCCCGACCTCGAGGGCCTGCTCGTCCGTGAGGTCGAGATCGAGCTCGACCACGACGAGCGAGCTGAGCCCGTCGTCCGAGACGAGGCCTCCGGACGTGAACGCGTCGGTGACCTCCAGGACCCCGGGGATCGCGCGCACCTCCGGCATGACGCGGTACGCGCTCTCGACGAGCGACGGGGTGAAGAAGTCGACGCCGCCCACGACGGCCGTGAGCGTCTGCCCTTGTGGGTCGAGCTCGTCGAGCAGCGCCTCCGCCCGTGCGGCGGGCGCACCGGCCGGCAGGCTGTCGACCGCGGTCGTGCGGTCGAAGACCCCACCGCCGACCACCGCCCCCAGCAGGGCGAGCGTGGCCCAGAGGGCCAGGACGAGGACCCGGTGACGGACCGTGACCCGACCAAGGTGCGCGAGCATGGTCGACTACCTCTCGACGACAGACGGGGCGTCGTCGTCGACGCCCCGGCAGATGGTGACAGATGCCGCGCGACATGGGCAAACGTGCGGAGCGGCGGTGGTGCGGGGGCCGGGTGGTGCACGGTCCCGCTGCGCCGGACGCACGATCCGGCGGCGACCCGCCGGGCGGGTCGCCGCCGCATCATGCACCTGGCGCGGGGTCGCTTGCTGCCGACCCCACCGGGCGGCGGCCGGTCACGCCGGCCGCCGCCCGGTCACGCGTCAGCCGCAGCTCGACGCGTCGTAGGCCGTCTCGACCACGACCTCCTTGCCTCCGGAGCTCGCCGTGACGGTCGCTGTCCCGGCCTCGATCGAGGTCGAGCGCGTCGCGAACGTCTGCTGAGCCGACTTGCCCGGCAGGACGCCGGTCATGGTCTTCTTGCCGAACGGCGTGCTGAGCACGACGTCGACGGGCACCGAGTCGTCGTTGACGGCCCGCACGCTGAGCGTGACCTTGCCCGCGACGCACTTGGGCTGGACCGTCACCGACACCGCGAGCTCGGGCTCGGGCTCGGCGCCCAGGTCCTTGACGCGGATGTTCCGGTAGGAGACCGTCTCACCGTTGCCGTGGTTCTGGATGCCGATGAAGCCGCTCGACAGGTCACGCGCCGGGTCGGTGCTCGTGAAGTCGTTGACGAGCACGTCGTTGAGGTAGATCCGGATGCGGTCTCCCTCGACACGGATGTCGTACGCGTTCCACTGCCCCACGGGCTTGAGCGCAGCGGTCACGGCAGCCGCGTCAGCACCCTGGAACGTGTAGATCGCTCCCGTGGTGCGGTCGGCGGCGTCGCTCGCGTCGATCTGGATCTCGTAGCCCTGGTTGACCGCGACCCACGGGTCGTTGCCCGGGTTCGGGAACCCGACGAACACGCCGCCGTTGTCGTCCTTGACGAGCTTCCAGTCGAGCTTGAGCGAGTACTCCTCGAGCTCCTGGGCCGTGTACCAGAGCAGGCCCATGCCACCGTTGGTGCGGATCGAGCAGTCGTCCTGGCGACCGAACGTCCCGGAGCCCGCGAGCTTCCAGTCGGCCAGGCTCGCGAGGGTCCCGTCGAAGATGCCGCGGTAGCCGTCCTCGATGTCCGCCGGGGAGCAGATGTCGGGGTTCTGCCCGATCGACAGCACGTCGAGGTTGACGTTGCCCTGGTCGCCCTGGTCGTACTTGAGGGTGATCGTGTTGTTCCCTGCGACGAGGTCGAGGTCGCGCGTGATCGTGTCCCACACCTTCCAGTCTCCGGTCGTGGGGAGGGTCCACGGTCCGACCTTCTGGCCGTTGACGTAGAGCGAGACGTTCTTGGCCCGCAGCTCGGTGTACGGGTGGATGCCGTTCGCGTAGCGCAGGTTGACCGGGTAGGTGCCGGCCTCGGGCACCGTCACGGCGAAGGTGCGGCCGGAGCCGACGTTCTGCATCCCGGCGGCGAAGCCGGAGCCGGAGTAGTTGCTGTGGTCCGAGCCGAGGCTCGAGCTGCCGAGCGGCTGCGCCTCCTCGGCCTCGTACCAGCCGCGGTCCGCCGGAGCGACGTACCCCGGCAGCGAGTTGAGCGTGTACCACGCCTCGGTGCTCAGGAGCTCAGCGCCCTCGTCCGAGGCGAACGGGCGCGGGGAACGCAGGTGCACCACGTGGCCGGGCTTGAGGCCGTCGACCTCGAGAGTGACCGTGGTGCGGTCCTCGGAGATGCGAGCGTCCGTGACGAACAGCGGCTGCTCGTCGACCTTGGGACCGCCGTACTGCTGGGTCGGCACGTAGCGCCACTGCTTGAGCGTGTAGGCGTCGGCCAGCTTCGCGACGACGGCGTCGGACACCGGGTCGGTGTACTCGATCTCGAACCCGCCCTCGACGACACGCATCTCCTTCATGTCGAACGAGTCCTCGTTGACCAGAGACAGCTTCTGCAGGCCGAACCGGAGCTTGCCGGACTCTCCCCAGTTGCCGCCCTCCCCCGTCCCACCGACGTACAGCGCGCCGTCGGGGCCGTGGATGACGCGGTTGACGCCGACCTCGAGGCCTGCGGTGTGGCGGAAGACCGCACCCTGGAACTCCCCGTCGACCTTCTCGAGGAACCCACGCTGGATCCCGCCGTAGGTCACGTCACCGATGAGCATCTGCCCCGCGAACTCGCCGTCCTCGATGAGGAGCGGGTTGCCCGGGGAGTTGGCGATCTCGTTCTGCGGCAGCCAGAGCGCGGGCTGGGACACGGGGTTCGCGTCGAACTGCCCGGCCGGGGTGGTGAAGTGGTTGAAGAACTTGTCCTGCTCGATGTGCACGAGCTTGTTCGCAGGGAGCCACGCGCCCTGGTTGTCCGTCCCGAAGATCGCTCCCTCGGGGCCGAACCCGATCCCGTTGGGGGTGCGCAGGCCGCCCGCGACGTACGTGACCTCACCTGTCGCCCGGTCGATCTTGATCGACGTGCCACGGTTCGCGGCGGGCTGCGGGGTGGTCGTCGCTCCTCCGTTGTCGATCGCGACCGAGAGGTTGACGTAGAAGTAGTTCTCGTCGTGGATCAGGCCGAACGCGAACTCGTGGAAGTTGCCGCCGTCGGGCCATCCGGCGATCTTGGTGTGGGTGTCGTAGAAGCCGTCACCGTCCGGGTCCGTCAGCTGCGTGAGCTGGTACCGCTCGGAGACGAAGATCGAGTCCTCGATGACCTCGATGCCCATGGGGTTGAGCAGCTTGTCGGCGACCTTCGTCGCCGTGACGTCCTCGGGTCCGGTCGCGTCGAGCACACCGTCGAGGAGGTACACCTCGCCCGACGTCGGGTTGGGCCGCCAGCCACCAGAGCTCACGTCGCCCGTGGTCACCACGGCCAGCTTGTCGTCGGGCGTGAACGCGAGACCCGAGACCTTGGGCTCGAAGCCCACGGGGCGCAGGTCGACGAGCTCGTAGTTCGGGTTGACGGTGTCGAGCCGCAGGCCGTCACCCGAGGTGTCGGTCGCGCCCTCGCAGTACTTGTTGCCGGGCGCGGTGACACGCACGACGTTGGCCTCGGTGCTCAGCACCGACGTGGGGACGACCACGAAGGTCGAGGCCCCCGGCGTCTTCCACGCGAGCGTGAGGCGCTGCTTGTCGGTTCCCTCGTAGTACTCGACGCGCAGGTCGTGCGCTCCCGCCGTGAGGGTGATGACACCCTCGACCGACGTCGAGTCGTTCGGTCCGTCGTTCTCGACGACGAGCTGGTCGTCGATGTAGACGAGAGCACCGTCGTCGTTCGTCACGCGGAACGAGTACTCGCCCTCTGCGGGCACCGTGAGCGTCGCGAGGGCGTGGGTGATGAAACGGTCTGACGCGCCGAACTGCTCGGGGGTGGTCCAGTCGATCGTCGGCATGAGCTTGTCGACGTTGGGCGTGGTCCCCGACTTGAGGGTGCAGACCGAGCCAGGGTCCTGCGCGAGCTGGAAGGTGCGCAGCGTGACGCCGGGCTCCATCTCCGTCTCGGCGGCATGGGCCGACGGAAGCGTCCCGACGAAGGCGAGGGGTACGAGCAGGGAGGCCCCGAGGAGGCCGGAGAGGCCTCTTCGATGGCGTGAGGGGATTCGCACTGGAGATCTTCCTCCTTGAAGACGGGTCAGCGATGACTTCTCGGACCCTAAGGAGGCTTTTGCGTGATGTCAACCAAAAGTTGCAAGTTGTTCAACAGATCGACCGGGCGATCCGCCGCCCTGCGGACCGGATCGGCCTGCGCCGGCGCGTCGAGTGCATGATTCTGCCGCGACTCGCCCGGCGAGTCGTGCACTCAACGCGGGTCGCGGCTCGCGTCGTGGTGGATCGCGACGAAGACGGACCACGGTTCGCCGTCAGCCACCGGCTCGCGCTGCCGGAAGTCCTCGAGGACCTCGTTGAGGCGACGCGAGAGCTCCTCCCTGCCTGCGGCGTCGAGCCGCAGGCCGAGACGCCCCATGTCGACGCTCGTCGGTTCGGCCGCGGAGAGCTCCTCGAGGAAGGCGTCGAGCAGCACCTGCTGACCGCCGGGCCCCAGGTCCGCGGTCCACGACCTGCCCGTCGCGAGGTACGGCACCTCTCGCGCCCCTCGCGCGCCCGTGCGCGCAGGCTGCGCAGCCAGGAAACCCCGCGCCACGAGCGTGCGGACATGGTGGAGCGTCGTCGCAGGGTTCTTGCCGAGGAGCTCGGCGATCTCCTTGTTGGTCCGCGGCTCGTCGAGACAGATGCGCAGGATCCTCACCCGCACGGTCGAGGCGAGTGCGCGCGCGTCGGCGTCCCGCTCCGCGACGGTGTCACCGGCGGCCGGCAGGTGCGCGGTCGGCGCGTGGGCGCCGCGAGCCGTCGCGGATGCGGGCGCCGGGGACCGCCCTGCGGAGGGGGCGGCACGGTTCGAGGTCACCCTCAGAGCCTAACTGATTGACATTACTCAATCACTTACAGCAGGCTGTCCGCATGACGTCCGACGAACCGCAGGTGCGCACCGCCGCGTCCCCGCGCAGCCTGATCCACCACCGCGACTTCCGCTACCTGTGGGGCGGCGACGCGCTGGGCCAGCTCGGCGCGCAGCTCACGGGCTTCGTCCTCCCGATCTTCGCCGTGTCCCACCTGGACGCGACCGAGTGGCAGATGGGCGCGTTGAACGCGGCGGAGACCGCAGCGTTCCTGCTCCTCAGCCTGCCGGCCGGTGCATGGGTGGACCGTATGCGCAAGCGTCGAGTGCTCGTCGCGGCCGACCTCGCCCGCGCGACGATCCTCTCGGTCGTCGTCGTCGCGGCCCTCACGGGGCACGCGAGCATGGCGCTGATCATCGGTGCCGCCGTGGTCATCAGCACGTTCAGCCTCTTCTTCGACGTCGCGCACCAGAGCTACGTGCCCGGCCTCGTCGGGCTCGACCACGTCGTCGAGGGAAACTCCAAGCTCCAGGCGACCCAGTCCGTCGCGATGATCGCCGGCCCCGCGATCGGCGGGATCGCGCTGCGCGTGATGTCCGCTCCCCTCGTGATGGTCGCGACCGTGGGCACGTACCTCGCGAGCGCGCTCGCGATGGCGCGGATCGGCCACCGTGAGGACCTGCCCAGCCCGGAGGACCGGCGCCCGCTGCGCACCGAGATCGCCGAGGGCCTCCGATTCGTCATGGGCGAGCCGCTGCTCCGACGGATCCTCGCCTGCACCTCGCTCAGCAACCTGGGTGGGGCGATCGGCAACGCGGTCGTCGTCATCTTCGCCCTGCGCACGCTCGACGTCGGCACCGCGACCTACGGCGTCGTGCTCTCGGCGAGCGCTGCGGGCGGACTGCTCGGCGCGGTCCTGGCCGACCGTGCGGCGCGCTGGGTCGGGCCTGCGCGGATCATCCCCGCCTCGGCGTTGTTCACCGGGCTCTCCTACGCCATCACGCCCGCTGCGGCCGGCGTGGCGGTCCTGGGCTCGACGACCGGCGCCGGAGCCGTCCTCGTCCCGGTCGTGCTCGTGGTCGGGGGCTTCGTGTTCAACCTCGCGGTCGTCGTGTACAACGTCGCGCAGGTCAGCTTCCGTCAACGCCTGTGCCCACCTGCGCTGCTGGGCCGGATGAACGCCTCGGCCCGCTTCATCGTGTGGGGCCCTCTCCCGATCGGCGGTCTGCTCGGCGGGTGGATCGGGACGGTGTGGGGCGTGGCTCCGGCGCTCTGGATCGGTGCCGCCGTCATGACGCTGGGCGCCCTGCCGGTCCTGCTGTCACCGTTGTCGCGCATGACGGAGCTGCCGGTCCCGGCTCACGACTGATCGTGGACCTGTCGAACCGCCTCCCGTCGAGCCGCCTCCCGGCGAGCCGCCTCCCGGCGAGCCGCCTCCCGTCGAGCCACCTCGGCCTGAGCGGCCGGGTGCTCGGCGTACCGCGTCAGAGGTCGTACGTGGCGACCAGTGCGGCGTGGTCGCTCCAACGGCTCTCGTAGTCGTCGGCGCGGTCGACCTCGACCTTGACCGCGTGCTCGGCCAGGGCCGGAGACGCGAGCTGGTAGTCGATGCGCCAGCCCGAGTCGTTGACGAAGGCCTGGCCGCGCCAGGACCACCAGGTGAACGGGCCGGGTCCCTCGCCCCCGTGTCGCCGCCCGAGGTCCACGAGACCCAGCTCGTCGAACCAGGTGTCGAGGTAGGCCCGCTCCTCCGGCAGGAAGCCCGCCGACTTCTGGTTGCCCTTCCAGTTCTTGATGTCGACGTTCTTGTGCGCGATGTTCAGGTCGCCCGCCACGACGACGAGCCCTCCAGCGGCCGAGAGCTCCCGCAGGCGCTCGGTGACCTTCTCCAGGTAGGCGTACTTCTCGTCCATCTTGGGTGTGCCGGCCGTGCCGGAGTGGATGTAGGTCGACACGACCGTGAGCTTCTCGCCCGAGGGCAGCTCGAGGTCCGCCTCGACCCAACGGCCCGTGTCCACGGGCGGCTCAGGCTCCCCCTTGCCCAGACCGATCCGTACGGCCGTCACGGGCAGTCGCGACGCGACCGCGACACCTGCCCGGCCCTTGATGTCGCACGCCTGGTGGGCGATGTGCCAGCCCTCTCCCAGCAGCCCGTTCAGGATCTCGTCCGGCGCGCGAACCTCCTGGAGGAGCATGACGTCCGGGGTCCGCGAGGCGACCCAGGCGTCCATCCCTCGACGGTAGGCGGCGCGGATCCCGTTCACGTTGGCAGTAGCGATCGTCAGCACCTGGCCATCAAACCCCACGCCACCCACACGGGCGAAAAGGGGGCCACGAGACCCTCGTCACGCCACGCTGTCTAAAGCACACCGGGGTATCCACCGGCCCGGCTCTGACAACGCAGCCGCCGTGCGAGCCCCCGGGACCGAGTTGTCAGAACGACACCGGGGTATCCACCGGCTCAGCTCTGACAACTCGTCCGCGGCACCCTCCGCCCGAAGCCCGAAGCCCGTAGCCCGTGGCCCGTGGCCCGTGGCACCCGCGGCGCCAAGCTGTCAGAAGCACACCGGGGCACTCACCGGCCCAGTTCTGACAACTAGTCCGCGGCCCGCAGCCACACGAGTCGGCCACCACACCAGCCCGCCCGGTTCAGCGCACCATCACCCTCGCGCTGACGGGCCGGCGGAGATCGATGCCTCACGGAAGCGCCCCGCGAGCACGACCGTCGCGAGGGCCAGCACGGCCAGGACACCGAACCCCAGCCGCAGCGCGTCGGTCGTCGCGAAGACCCCTGTCATCGCCCCACCGAGCACGGCACCGACGTAGGTGAACACGTTGAGCCGGGCCACGGCACGGTCGGTCGCCTCCTCGACGGTCGGCGCCGACCAGGCCACGTCGGCCGCAGCACCGTCGGTCCGCACCCCGACCCGCGACGAAGCGACCGACTCGGCGGCCCGGTCACCCGCGGCCGAGAACGCCATGGGAGCGACGACCCCGAGACCCAGACCGGTCGCCGCGAAACCGAGGACCGCGAGCGGCCACACCGGCGACACCGCGACGAGCCCGAGGCCCACGACCCCCACCGAACCACCCAGCGCCACGACGCGCACGCGCCCCCAGCGCTCGACCGCGCGATCCCCCAGGAGCCGCGAGCAGATCAGGGTCGCCTGGTAGGCGCCGAACCCCAGCGGCCCGACGACGGCGCTCGCCCCGAGCACGTCCTGCAGGAAGGTCGCGCCCCAGCTCGAGACCGCGGAGTCCGCGACGGGGAACGCCAGCATCGCGAGGCCGAGCACGATCACGGTCCCCGCGCCGACCATCCCGGTCGCGCCACGAGCCCTCCGCGCGGCGGCCTCCACCGTGCCGACGGGACCGCCGCCCTCACCGCCCGCTCCCGGACCGCCGCCCGCGCTACCGCCGGGGGCGACGCCGTCGGGCACATGGCGCGTGTCGTCCCCGACCCGGCCAGGGGCAGCCGCCTCCCCCGCGACCGCGACCGCCGCGGTCCGCGAGAGCAGCCCGGCCCGCAGCACGAGCACCGTGACCGCCACGGCTGCCGCGACGAGGGCCAAGGACACGGGCAGCGCGATCCCGAGCCCCGCCGCGCCCGACACCGCGAGCGACCCGACGACCCCGCCCGCGGCGTTGGCCGCGAAGAACGACGCGATGAGGCTGCGGCCGTACGCGCGCTGCACGTCGATGCCCTGCATCGAGGTCGAGGCATCGACCGACCCGAGCGCCACCCCGTACACCGCGAACGCGAGGAAGAACGTCGCGAGCAGCCCCGCCCCCGCGCTCAGCCCGACCGCGAGGATCCCGGCGGCGGCCACCAGGAGCCCGCCGGTCACGACGCGCGCCGACCCGAACCGGGCCGCGAACCACCCGGACAGCGCGCTGCCCGTCCCTGCGCACACGCAGACCCCGAGGATCACGAGCGTGATGACGTCGGGGCCGATGCCCAGGTAGCGCTCGTACGTGGGGACGTTGGTCAGCATCACGGCGAAGCCGAAGCCCTGCGCCGCGTACGCGGCCGTGGCGCTCCAGCGTGCACGGCGCACGACGTGGGGGACGGCGAGAGGCGCAGGGACGAGGGCCGCGATGCCGTCGTCTCCCCCTGCCCGGGACGCGGGGGTCATGGCGGAACACTAGTCCTGCTCGCCCGCGCGGCACGACAGGACGTCAGAATCGCCGGGCCGGGCGCGACCCCGGAGGTAGCGCCCGGCCCGGCGAGCCGACACAGAGCAGGTCTCAGGCAGTGATGCCCACGGCGCGCTCGGCCGAGTCGACCACGTTCGCGAGGAGCATCGCGCGCGTCATGGGCCCGACGCCGCCGGGGTTCGGGGAGATCCAGCCCGCGACCTCGGCCACGGCCGGGTCGGCGTCACCGACGACGCGGCTCTTGCCGGTCTCCTCGTCGACCTCGCGCGAGACGCCCACGTCGATCACGACGGCGCCCGGCTTGACCATGTCGCGCGTGATGATGCCCTTGACGCCCGCGGCGGCCACGACGACGTCGGCCCGCCGGACGAGCGAGGCCAGGTCCTGGGTACCCGTGTGCGTGAGCGTCACGGTCGCGTTGACCGCACGGCGCGTGAGCAGCAGGCCGATCGAGCGACCCACGGTCACGCCACGGCCCACGACCACGACCTCCTTGCCCACGAGCGAGATCCCGTGGCGCTCGATCAGCTCGATGATGCCGCGCGGCGTGCAGGGCAGCGGCGAGGTGACCTCCTCGTTGACGCGCAGCACGAGGCGGCCGAGGTTGGTCGGGTGCAGCCCGTCGGCGTCCTTGTCGGGGTCGATGAGCTCGAGCACGCGGTTGGTGTCGATGCCCTTGGGCAGAGGGAGCTGAACGATGTAGCCGGTGCACGCGGGGTCGTCGTTGAGGCGGCGGACCGCGGCCTCGATCTCCTCCTGCGTGGCCTCGGCGGGCAGGTCCTCACGGATCGACGACAGCCCGATCTCTGCGCAGTCGCGGTGCTTGCCCGCGACGTACCACTGCGAACCGGGGTCGTCGCCGACCAGGAGCGTGCCGAGTCCCGGCACGACGCCCCGCTCGGCGAGGCCGACGAGGCGGGTCTTGAGCTCGGACTTGATGGCGGCGGCCGTGGCCTTGCCGTCCAGGATCTGTGCGGTCATGAGGGGCTCCTCGGGTTCTGACGGGGGCGAGCAGGCCGCTGAGTGCGGAGTAGTTGTCGCGGATCGGCCGGATCCACGACAACTACTCCGCACTCAGCGGACAGAACGGACGGACTACTGCGACAGACCCGGGTACAGCGGGAAGTCGGCCGTCAGCTTGCTCACGCGAGCGCTCAGGCCCTCGACGTCGGCGCCCGCTCCGGCCTTGAGCGTGGCCGCGATGATCTCGGCGACCTCGGTGAACTCCTCGTCGCCGAAGCCACGCGTCGCGAGGGCCGGCGTGCCGATGCGCAGGCCGGACGTGACGCGCGGGGGACGCGGGTCGAACGGCACGGCGTTGCGGTTCACGGTGATGCCCACCGCGTGCAGGAGGTCCTCGGCCTGCTGGCCGTCGAGCTCCGAGTGGCGCAGGTCCACGAGCACCAGGTGGACGTCGGTGCCGCCCGTCAGGACGGACACGCCCTTCTCGGCGACGTCGGGCTGGGCCAGGCGGTCGGCGATGATGCTCGCACCGCGCAGCGTGCGCTCCTGACGGTCCTTGAAGTCGTCCGAGGCGGCGATCTTGAACGACACGGCCTTCGCGGCCACGACGTGCATGAGCGGGCCACCCTGCTGGCCCGGGAACACGGCGGAGTCGATCTTCTTGGCGAACTCCTCCTTGGACAGGATGAAGCCCGAGCGGGGGCCGCCGATGGTCTTGTGCACCGTCGAGGACACGACGTCGGCGTAGGGCACCGGGGACGGGTGCAGACCCGCGGCGACGAGCCCGGCGAAGTGCGCCATGTCGACCCAGAGCTTGGCGCCGACCTCGTCCGCGATCTCGCGGAACGCCGCGAAGTCGATGTGGCGCGGGTACGCGGACCAGCCGGCGATGATCACGTCGGGGCGGGTCTCGAGGGCCGTCTTGCGGACCTCGTCCATCTCGATGCGGTAGGACTGCGGGTCCACGCCGTACGCGGACACGTCGTACAGCTTGCCCGAGAAGTTGATCTTCATGCCGTGCGTGAGGTGGCCGCCGTGCGCCAGCTCGAGGCCGAGAATCTTGTCGCCCTTGTTGATGAGGGCGTGCAGCACGGCCGCGTTGGCGGTCGCACCCGAGTGGGGCTGGACGTTGGCGTGCTCGGCGCCGAACAGCGACTTGGCGCGCGCGATCGCGAGGTTCTCGGCGACGTCGACCTGCTCGCAGCCCCCGTAGTAGCGGCGGCCCGGGTAGCCCTCGGCGTACTTGTTCGTCAGGACCGAGCCCTGCGCCTGCAGGACGGCGCGCGGCACGAAGTTCTCCGACGCGATCATCTCGAGGGTGTCGCGCTGACGTGCGAGCTCCCCGTCGAGGACCGCGGCGATCTCCGGGTCGACCTCGAGCAGGGACTGGTTCAGGACGTTGTCCGGCTGGGCGCTCATGCGTCTCCTTGGGTTCTGTCTGCGGATGACGGTCTCGTGGGGAGGCGTGCTCTATCCGGGCACGTCCCCACAGGGGGCGACCCGGGGCCCAGGCGAACGACCCGTCGTCTACACAGCATGCCGCTCCCCGGTGGTGATCCACCATCCCCGTCCGTCCCGCGGCCTCCCCGGAGGGCGGCGTGCGGGGCGCGGGTGCGCCAGTCGCGACGTGCACGATCCTAGCCCACCTCCGCACACCACGGGGGTGGCGGCCATCACGCCTCCCGCCCGACGGCGGAGCGTGCGTCGAGCGGGCACGTCACCCTCGGCGGGCAAGCACGACCAGCGGGGTGGGCGCGGCTCCCGCCGCGCCCACCCCGCTGGTCGATCACGGCAGGACGGGTGTGCGCCCGCCCCGCCGTCTCCCACCGCAAGCTCCCCCACGACGGATCAGGAGAGTGCGGCGCGCCTCTTGCTCAGCAGGTCGAACGCGACCGCGAGGAGCAGGACCAGGCCCTTGATCGCCTGCTGCCAGGCGGCGTCGACCGCCATGATCGACAGGCCCATGTTGAGCACGCCCATGATGAGCGCACCGATCATGGCCCCGGACACGCGCCCCACGCCACCCGCGACCGCGGTGCCGCCGATGAAGCAGGCTGCGATCGCGTCGAGCTCGTAGTTCATGCCCGCGGCAGACACCCCGGCGCCGGCGCGAGACGTCGTGATGACGGCCGCGACCGCGGCCAGGACGCCCATGTTGACGAAGATCCCGAAGTCGACCCGGCGCGCGTTCACGCCCGAGAGCACGGCAGCGTGACGGTTGCCGCCGATCGCGTAGATGTGACGGCCGAACACGCTGCGGTTGAGGACGAACGAGTACGCGATGATGAGGATGCCCACGATGAGCAGCACGATCGGCGTGCCGCCCGAGCTGAGCGAGAGCCAGTACGTCACGACCCCGATGAGGACCGCGGCCAGGGCGATCTTGGCCACGAACGCGGGCATGGGCTCGACCGTGAGGTCGTGGCGGCGCAGCGACATCCGCGAGCGCCACTGCGCCACGGCGAACGCCACGATCCCGATGGCGCCGATCACGAGCGTGACGACGTCGAGGTTGCCCACGAACCCGAACCAGTTGGGCACCGAGCCGTTGCTGACCTTGATGAAGCCCGCGGGCAGCCCCGCGACCGAGGTGCCGACCAGGACGATCGCCAGTCCGCGGAAGATGAGCATGCCCGCGAGCGTCACGATGAACGCCGGTATCCCGACGTACGCGACCCAGAAGCCCTGCCACATCCCCACGAGCGCGCCGACCCCCAGGGAGAGGACCACCGCGAGCAGCCACGGCAGCTCCCACTGGCTCATCATGATGGCGCACAGGCCGCCGACGAAGGCCACGACCGACCCGACGGACAGGTCGATGTGCCCGGCGACGATCACCATGACCATGCCGATCGCGAGGATCATCACGTAGGCGTTCTGCTGGATGAGGCTCGCGACGTTGTTCGGGTAGAGCAGGCGCCCGTCGGTGAGGACCTGGAAGAGCAGGACGATCACGAGCAGTGCCGCGACGATGCCGTACTGGCGGACGTTGCGGCCGAGGTATTCGCCTGACGGCGTTCATCGGACGTCGACTCCCTTGTCCATGGTCATGTGGTGCATCAGTGCTTCTTGGGTGGCGTCGGCTCGCGCCACCTCGCCGGTGATCCGGCCCTCGCTCATCGCGTACATGCGGTCGCACAGGCCGATGAGCTCGGGGAGCTCGGAGGAGATGACGATCACGGCCTTGCCGGCGTCGGCGAGGGCGTTGATGATCGCGTAGATCTCGTACTTGGCGCCCACGTCGATGCCGCGGGTGGGCTCGTCGAGGATGAGGACGTCGGGGTCGGAGTAGACCCACTTCGACAGGACGACCTTCTGCTGATTCCCGCCCGAGAGCTTGCCGGTGACGGCCTCGACCGTGGGGGCCTTGATCCGGAACTCGGTGCGGTAGCGCTCGGCGACCTGCGTCTCGGCCTGGGAGTCGACGACGCCCCAGCGCGAGACCTTGCCCAGGGCGGAGGCCGAGATGTTCTCTCGGATGGTCTGGATGAGGTTGAGGCCGTACCGCTTGCGGTCCTCGGTCGCGTACGCGAGCCCGTGCGAGATGGCCTCGGCGACCGTGCGCATCCGGACGGGCGCGCCGTTCTTGTACACGCTGCCGGAGATCCGGGAGCCGTAGGAGTGGCCGAAGACGCTCATCGCGAGCTCGGTGCGCCCGGCGCCCATGAGGCCTGCGAGCCCGACGATCTCCCCCGCCCGCACGTGCAGGCTCGCGCGGTCGACGACGACGCGCTCGGTGTCGATCGGGTGGTGCACGGTCCAGTCCTCGATCCGCAGGACCTCCTCGCCGATGCTCGGCGTGTGCTCCGGGAACCGGCTGTCGAGCGAGCGCCCGACCATGGCGCGGATGATGCGGTCCTCGGTCACGGGCTCGGGGCCGTGCAGGTCGAGGGTCTCGACGGTCGCGCCGTCGCGGATGACCGTGACGCGGTCGGCGATCGCCGCGATCTCGTTGAGCTTGTGGCTGATGATGATGCAGGTGATGCCCGTGGCCCCGGAACTCGTCGATGAGCTTGAGCAGGTGGGCGCTGTCCTCGTCGTTGAGCGCCGCGGTGGGCTCGTCGAGGATGAGCAGGTCCACGCGCTTGGACAGCGCCTTGGCGATCTCGACGAGCTGCTGCTTGCCGACGCCGATGTCCATGGCTTTGGTCGCGGGGTTCTCCGACAGTCCGACACGCTCGAGCAGGGCCGCGGCCTCACTCGTGGTGCGGTGCCAGTCGACGATCCCCGCGGAGGCCTTCTCGTTGCCGAGGAAGATGTTCTCCGCGATCGACAGGTGCGGCACGAGGGCCAGCTCCTGGTGGATGATGACGATCCCGCGGGCCTCGCTGTCGCGGATGGTCTTGAACTCGCACGGCTGGCCGTCCATGACGATCGTGCCGTCGTAGGAGCCGTGCGGGTAGACGCCCGACAGCACCTTCATCAGGGTCGACTTCCCGGCCCCGTTCTCCCCGCAGATCGCGTGGACCTCGCCCCGGCGAACGTCCAGCGTGACGTCCTGCAGGGCCTTGACGCCGGGGAACAGCTTGGTGATCCCCCGCATCTCGAGGATGTTGCTCTCGCTGGCCATGGGTCAGCTCCTCACTCGTCCGTTCTTCTGTCCGGCGGGCCGTCACCGCGGGGGCTCCGCGGCCACGACCTCGTCGCTCGTCCTGCTGCGTGGGCCGCGCTCGGCCCGGGGCGACGGGGCCCCGGGCCGAGCGCGGCCCCTCGGGTCAGAGGCCGAGCTTGTCGGCCGTGAAGAAGCCGGAGTCGACGAGGGAGGACTGGACGGTGTCAGCGGTGACGACCAGCGGGTCCAGGAGGAAGGACGGCACGACCTTCACGCCGTTGTCGTAGGTCTCGGTGTCGTTGACCTCGACCTCCTCGCCGTCGATGATCTGCTGGACCATGGTGGCGACCTGGTCGCCGAGCGTGCGGGTGTCCTTCCAGACCGTCATGGCCTGCTTGCCCGCGAGCATGTTCTTGACGTTGGCCTCGTCGGCGTCCTGACCCGTGACGAGCGGCCAGGCGTCGCCCGGGGTGTAGCCGCCGCTCTCGAGCGCCTGCTCGATGCCGAGCGCGAGCGAGTCGTTGGGCGACAGGACGACGTCGACCTTCTTGTCGGTGTAGAAGGAGTTGAGGCGGTTCTCCATCTCGGACTGCGCCTTGGCGGACTCCCAGCCCTGGATGCCGATCGTGGTCCAGGCGTCGAGCGACGCGGGCGCCTTGCCCGAGGGGACGACGAGCTGGCCCTTCTCGACGTAGGGGGTCAGGACGTCCCAGGCGCCCTTGAAGAAGAAGCGCGCGTTGTTGTCGTCGGGCGACCCGGCGAAGGGCTCGAGGTTGAACGGGCCGGCGCCGCCTTCGAGGCCGAGCTGCTCGACGATGAACTCGCCCTGGAGCGTGCCGACCTTCTCGTTGTCGAACGTCGCGTAGTAGTCGACGTTCGCGGAGTCGTTGATGAGGCGGTCGTAGGCGATGACCGGGATCTCCTCCTTGCCGGCCGCTTCCAGGACGGGGCCGAGGGCGGTGCCGTCGATCGAGGCGATGACGAGCACGTCGGCGCCCTGGTTGATCATGTTCTGCAGCTGCGTGATCTGCTGGTCGACCTTGTTGTCCGCGTACTGGAGCGTGGTCTCGTAGCCTGCGCCGTTGAGGAGCTCCTCGAGGTGGGCGCCGTCGTTGTTCCAGCGCTCGAGGCTGCGGGTGGGCATAGCGATGCCGATCAGAGGCGTGTCCGTCCCCGTCTCGCCACCACCGGACTCATCTCCCGCACGCTCCGAGCTGCAGGCCGTGAGAGCACCGAACAGCAGCGTCATCCCGGCAGCAGCGGCGACCGCCTTGCGCATAGACGTCATCGTCATTCCCTTTCGTCTTCGAACCAGGGGCGGGCCTCAGCTGTGAGACCCGGGATGCCTCCGAGCCGCGGAGGGTTTCCGCGTGGCCTCGGCCGGCACTGCAGTGAAACTAGCCACCCTTGAGTTAGAGCGTCAAGCGCAGTAATCAGTTCGTGACCTAATTGTGTTCGAGACTCAAACTCATCATGGAAGCGGTACCACCCTGGAGCCGCCGCAGAATCCCCGGCCTGCCTCACTTCTACGGCCCTCGGGACCGTGTACGCTCCTTCCTGTGAACACCGACCGGTCCACGCCCGGCTCGCAGACCTCACTCCGAGAAGCGAACCGAACACGCATCGTGGATGCGGTGAAGCGCTACGGCGGGCTCACCCAGGTCGAGCTCGCCGAAGCGACGGGTCTCTCGACGGCGACGGTCTCGACCATCGTCAAGGAGCTGACCCAGGCAGGGGTCGTCGACACCCGACCCACCTCGCGCTCCGGGCGCCGCGCGCTCAAGGTGACCCTCGCGCGCCAGCTCGGTCTCGTGGCCGGCATCCAGTTCGGCCACCGCCACCTCAAGGTCGCCCTCGGCGACTTCGGCCGCACGATCGTGGCCGAGCAGCAGATGCCACTGCCCGTCGACCACCGGGTCGACACGGGCCTGGACCGCGCCGCGCTCCTCGTCATGGACCTCCTCGAACGCGTCGGCGCCTCGACCGACGAGCTCCTCACGGTCGGCATGGCCCTGCCCGCCCCGGTCGACATCTCGACCGGGATGATCTCGGTGCGCGGCATCATGCGCGGCTGGGACGACCTGCACGTGGGCCAGGTCATGTCCAAGCGCCTCGCTCGCCCCGTCGTCGTGGACAACGACGCGAACCTCGCCGCGCTCGCCGAGGCCGAGCTCGGCGCAGCCCGGGCGGTCCGCGACTCGGTGTTCGTCCGGGTCTCGTACGGGACCGGGGCCGGGGTCGTGGTCAACGGGAACGTCCACCGCGGCTACGCGGGCACGGCCGGGGAGATCGGGCACGTCCAGGTCGACCCCGCGGGCCCCATCTGCCGCTGCGGCAACCGCGGATGCCTCGAGACGATCGTCGGCTCCGACGCGCTCCTCGCCCTGCTCCGCTCGAGCCACGGCGACCTCACGCTGCGCGACGTCATCTCCCGGGCGCTGGCCGGCGACCCGGGGTGCAGCCGCGTCGTGGCCGACGCCGGCGACCGCATCGGCATAGCGGTCGCCACGCTCGCGAGCGCCATGAACCCGCAGGTCATCGTCGTGGGCGGCGAGCTCGCCGAGACCGGCGAGATCCTCGCGGGCCCCCTGCGCGACGCCGTCCGCCGCCACCTCGTGCCCAACACGATCGCGCCCGTCGAGGTCGTGCTGAGCGAGCTCGGCCCCCAGGCCGAGGTCATGGGTGCGCTCGCGCTCGCGCTCCAGTCGACCGACGTCGCGAGCGACGTCCGTCTCGCCCCGGGCACCCCGGGCCCGGTCGGGCTGTCGACGTCTCCGGACCCCGGTGGCACCGGGCGGTCGGGGGCGACCGGATGAGGCCCACCACCCGACCGACGGCGGCCCGCGCGCCGCGACAGACCGCACGACCGCCGCACCACGACGACGTGGTCGGCACCCCGGCGCCCACGGGCTCCCGAGCACGAACAGGTGACACGACGTGAGCAGCTCCCCCGCCCTCCCCGCGCTGTCGTTGCACGGCATCGACAAGTCGTTCGGCGCGGTCCGCGCGCTCGAAGGGATCGACCTCGAGGTCCGACGAGGCGAGGTGGTCGCGCTCGTGGGTGACAACGCCGCGGGCAAGTCGACGCTCGCCAAGGTCATCGCAGGCGTGCTGACCCCCGACGCGGGCATCATCGAGTCCGACGGCGTCCCGGTCACCATCCCGTCCCCGGCCGCGGCGCACGCGCTGGGCATCGCGACCGTCTTCCAGGACCTTGCACTGTGCGACAACCTCGACGTGGTCTCGAACCTCTACCTCGGGCGCGAGCTCCACAAGGGCCCGCGCCTCGACGAGGCCGCGATGGAGGAGAACGCACGGCGCATCCTGCGCGACCTCACCTCCCGCATCCCCTCGGTGCGCACGCTCGTCTCCGACCTGTCCGGCGGGCAGCGCCAGAGCGTCGCGATCGCCCGCACGCTCCTCGGCGCCCCGCGCATCGTGGTGCTCGACGAGCCCACGGCCTCGCTGTCGGTGTCGCAGACGGCCGAGGTCCTGACCCACATCGAGCGCCTGCGCGACCTGGGTCACGCCGTGATCCTCATCAGCCACAACATGACCGACGTGCGCGCGGTCGCGGACCGGATCGAGGTGCTGCGCCACGGGCGCAACAACGGCAGCTTCTCGGGACCGGGCACCAGCTACGAGGAGATCATCGCCGCGATCACGGGTGCCATGACGACCCCACGACGCGGCGCCCGTCTGGCCTGAGACCGCGAGCGCCGCACGTGACGTCCCAGTGAACGGGACGTCAGCCACGCGTGACGGGGCGTTACCACCGGGTTGCCGACCTGTGGAGATGTGGACGCACACCGCGCATCACGCGCGAAACGGGCAGGGTGGTGCTTCCGCCCCGGCCACCGTTGCCCCTACGTTCGGAGCACGACACCGCAGGAGGTCCGGGGACACCCGGCCGCCCGTCGTCGTGACAGGCACGCAGGGGTGTCTCTGCCCGTCCCGACGTCATCGCCGCCGCCGCTCTCGAGCCGCCGTGCGCGTCCTGCGCCGCACGACGACCCGACCTGGTCTCGTCGTCCGGCGGAGGTACGCATGGGAAGCAGCAGGCTCGCGGCGGTACGGCTCCTGGCCGTGGTCGCGGTGGCGTTCGGTCTCGTCTACATCGGGTGGCGGTGGTCGGGGACCGTGGCATGGGAGGCCTGGTGGATCGCGGTCCCCCTGGTCCTGGCCGAGACGTACAGCCTCGGCGAGACTGTCCTCTACGCCCTGACCATGTGGAACGCGAGACGGCGAGCGCCCGCTCCCCCGGCGCCCGAGGGCCTGAGCGTCGACGTGTTCGTCACGACGTACAACGAGCCCGTGGACCTGGTGCTGCGCACCGCGATCGCCGCACGCGACATGACGTACCCGCACGCGACGTGGATCCTCGACGACGGCAACCGTGCCGAGCTCGAGGTCGCGGCCTCGCGCGTGGGGATCGGATACATCACCCGGGGTCCCGAGTGGGAAGGGCGCCCCCGGTTCGCCAAGGCGGGCAACGTCAACAACGCGCTGTTCCGCACGAGCGGCGACCTCGTCGCGATCCTCGACGCCGACCAGGTCCCCGAGCCGCGGTTCCTCGACCGCGTCCTGGTGTACTTCGAGGACGAGGAGGTCGCGTTCGTCCAGACGCCGCAGCACTTCTGGAACGTCCCGCCGAGCGACCCCCTGGGCACCCAGGCCGAGCTCTTCTACGGCCCCATCCAGCAGGGCAAGGACGGCTGGGGGGCGGCGTTCTTCTGCGGGTCGAACGCGGTCCTGCGGCGCGAGGCGCTCATGGCGCTCGGGCTGACCAGGTTCAGCCGGGACGCCCGGGGCAGCATGCGGGCCGCGCTGCGCGCCGGCAGGTCGCGCCTGCAGGACCTGCTGAGCCAGCTCGCGGTCCGCGAGCCCACGGCCATGCCCGTGGCCGAGCGGGCGCTGGCCGCGGTCCGGCGCGCCGAGGGCCAGTTCCGGCGGGGCGACGTCCTGACCGAGATCACGTCCGAGCTGAGAGCGGCGTTCGCCGCGGCCCTCGCTCCGCGCCCGGGGTCCGCACCGCTCCCCGAGGAGGTCGCGGGGGAGCTGCTCGAAGAGCTCGACGGCGTCCTGGAGCTGGTCGACGTGGCCCGCACCGACCAGGCCCTGACGATCAACCCCCTCGACACGACGACCATCACCGAGGACATGGCCACGGCCATGCACCTGCACGCGATGGGCTGGACGAGCGTCTACCACCACGAGGTGCTCGTCCAGGGCCTCGCCCCCGAGGACGTGGGCACCGCGCTCTCTCAGCGCCTTCGCTGGGCGACGGGGTCGATGCAGGTCTTCTTCCGCGACAACCCGCTCATGGTCCGCGGCCTCACGCTCGCCCAGCGGCTCATGTACCTGGGCACCATGACGAGCTACCTGAGCGGGTTCGCCGCCCTGGTCTACCTCTCGGCACCGGTGCTCTTCCTGACGGTCGGGATCTTCCCGCTGCACGCCGACCCCACGTTGTTCTTCCTCCACTTCGTCCCGTTCTTCGTGGCCTGCCAGCTCCTCTTCCAGCTCTCCGGCCGGGGCAGCCGCGGGCTGTGGCGGGGGCAGCAGATGTCGTTCGCGCTGTTCCCCACGTGGATAGCGGCCACGCTCTCCGGGGCGTCGGCGGTGTTCCTCGGCAAGCACGTCGCGTTCTCGGTCACGTCCAAGACCAAGCAGGCGACGGGCACGGGCTACCGGCACGTGCTCCCCCAGGTCGTGGCCACGGGCGTGCTGCTCGTGGCCTCGGTGATCGGCGTGGGCCGCATGCTCGCGGGCGCGGCCTCGGCCCCGGCGACCTACCTGACCCTGGCGTGGGTCGTGGTCGACCTCGCCCTCCTGTCCGCCGCGCTGCGTGCAGCGCGGTACACCGGTCCCGGCGACTCCGTCGTGGACCCCACTCCCCCGTCCGTCGCGCTCCTCGCGGCCCAGGCCGTGAGCGACGGGCTCGACAGCAACGACAGCAACGGCGCTGGGCTCACCTCTCTCCTCGACCCGACGGATCTCCCGCTCGACCTCACCGTCCGCCACGCACCCAGGAGCTCACCATGGCCACCATCGTCAGCGCACCCGACCTCACCCTGACCCACCCCGTCACGAGCATCGACCTCCCGACCGGCGGCAGGCTCGACGCAGGGGCCGTCCTGGCCCTGCGCGGCCCCGTGGCCGCAGCCGTCACCGACGGCCCAGCGCTCGTCCTGCTCGACGTCTCGGGCGTCGACGGCGTCTCGCCGTCGGGGGTCGCCGGGCTGCTGGACCTGCTGCGCGTCGTCCGATCGCGCGGCGGCGACCTGCGATTCTTCGGGGCCTCGGCGGCGGTCCGGCACGCCTTCACCGCGCTGCGCCTGGACACCGTGGCCCGCATCTACGGCGGCCACGACGAGGCGCGGGGACTGCTCGCCACCCGGGCCTCCTGATGACGTTCTACCTCCCGGGGACGAGCGGGCGCCGGCGGCGGCCAGGCCTTGTGACCCCTGTCATGATCATGTTCCTGGGCGTGGGGGCGGTCGGCGCCGGGTTCGCGGTCGCGGGTCCGCCCGAGGCCGGGCCGCAACCTGTCCCCGAGGCCTGCACGGCCGACGTCGCCCAGGTCGTCCCCGACGACGGCACGCTGCTCGGGGTCAACCTCGACTGGGCGTCCGAGACGCTCGAGGAGCACCG
Organism: uncultured Actinomycetota bacterium; assembly: GCA_963782165.1. Classification (GTDB taxonomy): domain Bacteria; phylum Actinomycetota; class Actinomycetes; order Actinomycetales; family Cellulomonadaceae; genus Oerskovia. The sequence goes on along the minus strand of CAWAIO010000006.1, from coordinate 1,214,562 downwards.
GACGTACCTGGGCCACGCCCCAGCCGTCGCGGTCCAGTTCTCCGACGTCCCCTACGACCGGGCGACCTGGGAGCACACGGTCAGCGCGGTCACCCAGATGAAGGCCAACGGCGGGGTGCTGCTCCTGACCCTCGAGCCGCACGCCGGGCTCGCCGCCATGAGCGACGAGGTGATCGCGACGCTCGCCCACGACCTGCGCGAGGTCAACCAGCAGGGCGTCGCGGTCGTGCTGCGGTTCGCGCACGAGATGAACGGCTCGTGGTACGCGTGGGGCCAGCAGCCGACGGCGTACGTCGAGACGTTCCGCCGGGTCGCCGCGGCGGTCCACGACCAGGCGCCCGGCACGGCCATGATGTGGGCGCCCAACTACGGCGGCGGGTACCCGTTCACCGGGGGCCAGTTCGCGGCGCTCCCCGGGTCGGCCGACTACGCGGCCCTCGACACCGACGGCGACGGCACGGTCACCATGTCCGACGACAGCTACCTCCCGTACTTCCCCGGGGACGACGCCGTCGACTGGGTCGGCGTCTCGCTCTACCACTGGGGCAACCAACGCCCCTGGGGCAACAACGAGGTCCCCGAGGACGGCAAGTTCCTCGCGATGCTGACGGGCACCTACGTCGGCACTGCCGGGGACGACGCCGCCGTCCCGGACTTCTACACCGTATACGGAGTCGAGCACGGCCACCCGGTCGCGGTCCCCGAGACCGCCGCGATCTACACGCCCTCGCGCGGTGGCGCGGCCGAGCTCGACATCAAGCGCGCCTGGTGGCGGCAGGTCTTCTCCCCGGAGACCCACGAGCGGTTCCCGCAGCTCAAGATGGTCAACTGGTTCGAGTGGGACAAGTACGAGATCGAGATCGACGACGACGTCGACTGGCGCGCGGCGGGTGCCCCCGACGTGCGTGACGCGTTCGTCGCCGACCTCCCGTCGTGGCTGCGCTACGCCGAGGACGTCTCGACCTGCAAGGAGTGATCATGCGCACCTCCCCGTCCCCCAGCCTCCTGCTCTCGGCCGTGATCGTGGTCGCGGTGCTCGGGACGCTCGCGGCCGCCGCCGCCGGCCCTCCGGTCGCACGGACCGCGAGCGCCGCCCCGACCATGGGCGCTCCGCCCGGGCCGCTCACGTGGTCAGACGAGTTCGACGGCGCCCCCGGCGCCCCGCCCGACCCCGCACGCTGGCGCCTCGAGACGGGAGGCAGCGGGTGGGGCAACGACGAGCTCCAGTACTACACCGACAGCCCGAGCAACGCTTCGACCGACGGGGCGGGTCACCTCGTCGTCACGGCTCGCAAGGAGAACCCGGCCGGCTATCAGTGCCACTACGGACGCTGCGAGTACACCTCGGCACGGCTCATCACCGCGGACCGGTTCGCCCAGCAGCACGGGCGCTTCGAGGCGCGCCTCAAGATCCCGGGCGGGCAGGGGACGTGGCCCGCGTTCTGGATGCTCGGGCAGAACATCTTCACCTCGGAGCCGTGGCCCGCGAGCGGCGAGATCGACGTGATGGAGAACGTCGGTCAGGAGCCCGGCACGGTGTGGGGAAGCCTGCACGGTCCCGGGTACTCGGGGGCGGACGCGGTGCACGAGTCGTTCACGCTCCCCGGGGGGCGACACGTCGCCGACGACTTCCACACCTTCACGGTCGACTGGGCACCGGACTCGATCACCTGGTACGTCGACGGCGTCGCGTACTCGCACAAGACCCCCGCCGACACCGGCGGGGCACCCTGGGTGTTCGACGACCCGTTCTTCCTGCTGCTCAACCTCGCGGTCGGTGGGGACTGGCCGGGAGCACCCGACGCGAGCACCCCGCTGCCCGCGCAGATGGTCGTCGACTACGTCCGGGCGTACGCGTGGGACCGACCCGACGAGCCGGGCACGTCGCCCGTCGCCACGACGGGGCAGCTCGTGGGGCTCGGCGGGACGTGCCTCGACCTGCCCTGGGGCGACACCGCCCCCGGCGTCCCGGTCCAGGTCCGCACGTGCTCGGACGCCGCCCACCAGCGGTGGACGCTCGAGGCCGACGGCACGGTCCGCACGCTCGGACGCTGCCTCGACGTCGCGTGGGGCGCCCGCGAGGACGGCGCGAAGGTCCAGACCGCGCCGTGCTCGGGCGATCCTGCCCAGCAGTTCGTGCTCACCGCGAGCCACGACCTGGTCAACCCGCAGGCCGACCGGTGCGTCGACGTCAAGGACTTCAGCACGGCCGACGGATCGCCCGTCCAGCTCTGGGGCTGCGCCGGGACCGCCAACCAGAAGTGGTGGGTCCGCTCCCCCTGAGGCCGTCGTCCGAGCCGTCCCGCGCGCCTCGGGACGTGCCCGCGCGGCGTGCGCCCCGCCGTCGGGCAGGTGCGGTCCCCGCCCAGGACGCAGCGAGGCGCGTCCCCACCCAGGGGACGCGCCTCGCCGGTGCGTGCGGGCTCAGTCCTGCCCGACGGCGTCGCTCGCGTTGCGCGCCTCGGCCTCGCCCAGGATGCGGCGCAGGTACGTGTACGTGAGGTCGCCCGCGGCCTTGTCGTACTGCTCCTCGTAGCCGTGACGCGTGTAGAGCTCGAGGTTCTGCTTGGAGTCCTTGCCCGTGAAGACCCAGATCTCCGTGGTCTCCTCGGGCAGGTGCGGCAGCACCGCGAAGAGCATCTGCGTGCCGATGCCGCGACCCTGCAGGTCCGGGGCGACAGCGAGCCGGCCCAGCGTGGCCTTGCCGCCCTCGATCTCGACGCGCACCGAACCGACCAGGCGCGGCCCCTGCCACGCACCGAGCGTGATGACGCCCGGCGTCGCCAGGTCCGTCTTGAGCTCCGCGAGCGTCTGGGTCAGCGGCGGGATGTTGGGGTCCCCGTAGAGCTGCGCCTCGGTGACGAACGCGGCCCGGCGCAGCGTGAGGAGCTCGCCCGCGTGCTCGTCCGTGACGAGGTCCATGGTCATCGGCGTGTCGGTCATGGTCCCATCGTGTCAGATCCGGGCACCCTCGACGTCCGCGTCCGCGGGTGGAATGCCGACCGTCTCACCCCCTCGATCGCGGCTACCCTGGGACCGTGTCCAGCACTCCTTCGTCGAACGCTCCCGCGCCCACGCCCACCCACTGGGTCCTCACGCTGTCCTGCCCGGACGGTCCGGGGATCGTGCACGCCGTCGCAGGGACGCTCGCCGAGCACGGTGGCAACATCACCGAGTCGCAGCAGTTCGGCGACCCGCTGTCGGGGTTGTTCTTCATGCGGGTCCAGGTCGAGTCGACCGCCTCGCGCGACGAGCTCGAGACCGCGCTCGCGCCCGTGATCGAGGCGTTCGACATGACGTGGAACCTGGACGTCGTCGGTCGCCGCGTGCGCACGCTCGTCATGGTGTCCAAGGCCGCGCACTGCCTCGTCGACCTGCTCTACCGCGAGCGCTCGCAGGGCATGCCGATCGAGGTCGTGGGCGTCGTGGGCAACCACCGCGACCTCGAGGACATCGCCGCGTTCTACGGCAAGCCGTTCCACCACGTGCCCGTCACGCGCGACACCAAGGGCGCTGCCGAGGACCGGCTGCGCGAGCTCGTGGCCGAGCTCGACGTCGAGCTCGTCGTCCTCGCGCGCTACATGCAGATCCTCTCGGACGACCTGTGCCGCGACCTGTCGGGCCAGGTCATCAACATCCACCACTCGTTCCTGCCGAGCTTCAAGGGCGCCCGCCCCTACGCCCAGGCGCACGACCGCGGCGTCAAGCTCATCGGCGCCACGTCGCACTACGTGACGGGCGACCTCGACGAGGGGCCGATCATCGAGCAGGACGTCGAGCGCGTCGACCACTCGCGCGCCGTCGAGGACCTCGTGGCGCTGGGCGAGGACGTCGAGCGCCGCACGCTCGCACGGGCCGTGCGCTGGCACGCCGAGCACCGCGTGCTGCTCGACGGGCACCGCACGATCGTCTTCCGCTGACGGACCGGTCCGCGGGTCTCCCGTGACCATCCCGCCGCAGGCCACGCTCCAGGTCGTCACGACCCGGTGGACCAAGCGCTCGCGCGGCGGCGTCAGAGCGGCAGCTTGAACCCCTCGTGCGACTGCGCGTAGCCGAGCGAACGGTAGAACCGGTGCGCGTCCCCGCGAGCCTTGTCCGACGTGAGCTGCGCGAGCGACGCACCACGCTCGCGCCCGCGCTCGTGCGCCCACGCCATCATCGCGCGCCCGATCCCCTGTCCGCGCAGCCGCGAGTCGACGCGCACGGCCTCGACGAGCAACCGGGTCGCCCCGCGCCGCGAGATGCCCGGGACGAACGTCAGCTGCATGACCCCGACGACCTCGCCGCCCACGTCCGCGACCACGAGCTCGTTGTTCGGGTCCGCGTCGATCGCGGCGAACGCGACGTGGTGCTCGTCCCCCAGCTCGCCCGTGCGCCGGGCGGCGATCGCGTCGTCGGCGATGAGCTCGACGACGCGGGCGAGGTCGTCGAGGCGGGCGGTCCGGAAGGTCACGGGGCTCGGGGTGGGCGCGGTCGTCACGGCTGGGCACGCTACCAGCACCGGAAGGCGAGGGGCCCATCGCGCCTGCAGCGCGAGGGCCCCTCTCGGACCCGGCCCGGCTCGAACGGGCAGCCACCCTCACCAGCTGCAGGCAGGACGCGCCTCACCGGGTAGGCGCGCCTTGGGCGGGTTCAGCGATGAACGTACATCGAGCGATGGAGCAGGTCATCGTCTTTTCGGGGGACGGAGCCCTGGGCCCCGCGGCCCGCACCGCGGCCGCGAGCCGGGCCACCGCCTCCTCGACGCGCGCGTCCGCGAGGTTGCCGTACCCGACGACGATCCGGTCGTGCTCGCCCTCGCGCGCGGGTGCGGCCGTCGCCCGGTACCGCTCGATCGCCGTGACCGACACCTCGCGCAGCACCGCCTCACGCACCACGTCCGCGGCCACGACGCCGAGTCGGGAGCGTCGACCACGGCGTGCATGCCCGCGGCGATCCCCGTGACGCTCGACGCCCGGCAGCGCGGCACCGAGCGCGGCGACGAGTGCCACGCGGCGCCGACGGAACCGGCCGCGCGACGCGCGAAGGTGCCGCTCGTACGCGCCCGAGACCAGGAACCTGGTCAGCGCGAGCTGGTCGATCGTGGACGGTCCGGCCCCTCCCCGGTCGACGACCCTGCCGCGCCACCCGGGCGGCAGCACGGCCCACCCCAGCCCGAACCCGGGGGACATCGTCTTGCTGAGCGATCCCAGCAGCACGACGCGGTCCGGCGCGAGCCCCTGCATCGCGGCGACGGGCCGCCGGTCGTAGCGGAACTCGGCGTCGTAGTCGTCCTCGACGAGCACGCCGTCGACGTCCCGCGCCCAGCGTACGAGCGCCTCACGGCGCCCCGGCGAGAGGGCAGCACCCGTGGGGAACTGGTGGGCGGGAGTCACGAGCGCGGCCCGCGCACCGGTCCGGCGCGACGCGGCGAGGAGTGCCTCGACGTCGATCCCGTGCTCGTCGACCGGGACGGGCACGGGCGTGAGCCCTGCGGCCGCGGCGGTCTCGCGCAGGCGCGACCAGCTCGGGTCCTCGACGAGGAGGGCCCGGTGCCCTGCACGGTGCAGCGCAGCCGGCGATCCGCCGCATCGCGTCGTCCGCGCCGTGGGTCACGACGACGTCGCCCGCCCCCGTCCGCACGTGCCGGGCGCGGGCGAGGTAGGTCAGCGAGCGCCGCCCGGGTCGCGGGGTGACCGGTCGGGTCGGGCGCGGCGAGGTCGGCGTCGGGAGCCACGGCGAGGGCTTCGCGCAGCGCGCGGACCCAGGCGGTGCGCGGTACGTGCCGCAGGTCGGGCACGCCGGGCGCCAGGTCGTAGCGGGCTCGTGGGGCGGAAGTGCCTCCCGTGCCCGACGGCGGCGCTGGTGTCCCCGCACCGGCCGCGCTCGGTGATCCGGCCGGGCCACCCGGGGTTCGAGCCGTCCGGCACGACGGCGCGTGTCGGCCCGCACTTGCACGGCGGCCCGCGGCGGCGGGGCGGTCCCGGCCGCGAGCGGCACCCTCGTGCCCGACCCGGTCCGGGACTCGAGAAAACCCTCGGCGACGAGCTGGCCGTATGCCTCGGTCACGACCCAGCGCGAGACGCCGAGCGTCTCGGCGAGCACCCGGCTCGGAGGCAGGGCTGCTCCGGGCGGGACCCTTCCCGAGAGGACGGCGGCCCGCACGGCGGCGCCGAGCCGGGCGTGGAGCGGTTCCGGTCCGTCGCCCAGGTCGAGGACCGTCTCCCAGGCGAGTGCCGTCGTCGGGCCTGCGCCGGCGGGCTGTGAAGGGGGGCTCCTCGTTGCGCGACCGGGCAGGGAATTGGTCTGGTCCGATGCCATGCCAATGGACCGTACACCCAGGCCGCTCGGCTCCTAGCGTGGAGAGCGTCAACTCGCCGCACCTCTCATGGGAGATCCCGATGCGCTACCGCACCCTCGACGACGGCCGCACGTCCTTCGACGTCAGCACGCTCTGCCTCGGCACCATGCTCATGGGCACCAGGACGGACGAGGCGACCTCGTTCGCGATACTCGACCGCTACCTCGAGGCCGGAGGGACCTTCCTCGACACGGCCAACAACTACAGCCTCTGGGCCGGAGGGCACGGGCGCGACAGCGAGGACCTGCTCGCACGCTGGCTCGTGAGCCGCGGCGTGCGCGACCAGGTCCGCATCGCGACCAAGCTCGGCGCGGCCCAGAAGGACCGCACGCTGCCCCTGTCCAGCACTCCCCCCACCAACTACCAGGGCCTGGCCGCGGAGACGATCACCTGGGAGGCGCACGAGAGTCTGCGACACCTCGGGGTCGACCACCTGGACGTGCTCTACGGGCACGTCGACGACCTCGACACCCCGCTCGCGGAGACCGTCGGGGCGTTCGGCAAGCTCCAGGCCGAGGGGGTCGTGGGGATCTCGGGGATCTCGAACGTCGCGCTGTGGCGCGTGGTCGAGGCGCGCGAGGAGGCGCTGCGGCAGGGGGTCGCGCCCTACGGGGTGGTCCAGGAGCAGCTGAGCTACCTCTACCCGACTCCCGACCCCGACCGGCACAACTGGGCGTCGCCCGAGCTGCTCGACTACGCGCGATCGACAGGGAGCGGCGGGCGACCCTCGCTCACCGTCACGGCCTACTCCCCGCTCCTGCAGGGCGCCATGGTGCGTGACGACAAAGAGCTGTGGGAGGGCTACGGGCACCCGACCTCGCTCGAGCGCCGGCGGGTGCTGCACGAGGTCGCGCGCGAGATCGGTGCGACGCCGAACCAGGTCGCGCTCGCATGGCTGCTCGGCGGTCCCGTGCCGGTGATCCCCGTGATCGGACCCAGCAACCTCGCCCAGCTCGACGAGCTGCTCGGCGCCGCGGACCTCGATCTCGACCCGGAGGTCCGGGCGCGTCTCGACGCGGTCTGACCTGCGCGACGACGCTGAGTGCGGAGTTCTTGCGAGACACGCCGGGCGTGTCTCGCAAGAACTCCGCACTCAGCGGATCTGTCAGGGGACTAGGAGCAGTCGCGCGCCCCGTAGGACACGTCGTGGACCGTCCGGACCTCCTTGCCGCCGATCGTCGCCGTGCCCGTGACCGTCGACGTCGCGGCGGGGACCTGCGCCTGCCGCGTCGCGAACGTCTGCTGGGCGCTCTTGCCCGGCAGCACACCGGTGAAGGTCTTGGTGCCGAACGGCGTCTCGACCTTGACCGCGGCCGGGACCGGCCCCGCGTTGACTGCGCTGACCGTGAGGGTCACGCGCCCCGCGACGCACTGGGTGCGCGCCGAGGTCGTGAGCTCGACGGTCGCGGCCTTCGCCTCGACGAGCACGGCGACCGTGCGCGCCGGGACGGTGACCGTCCCGGTCGCCGTGTCCCACGTGGTCGTCCTGACGACCTGGTCGGCCCCGTCGGCCTGGACGGGCGAGAGCGCATACTCGCGTCCCGCCAGCCCCGCGACCGTCTGCGTGACCGGCTCGGGCGAGGCGTTGAAGACGACGAGCGCGCCGTCGAGCTCCTTGTCCGTGTCCGGGCCGACCGTGTCGTCGATGCTCATGACGATCACGCCGGGCGCCTGGCCCGTCCCCGCGTCGGGGAACGTGACCTTCTGGTTGATGAGGTCCGCGCTGCCCAGGCGGAACAGGTCCGTCGAGGAGCGCAGCCGCAGCAGGTCCGTCGCGTTGTCCGCGGACGATGCGATGTCCGCAGCCGTCGGCTTGAGCGCTGGGTTCGCGAGGAGGGGGGCCATGAGGGGCCACTTGTCCTCGTTGTCGGCCGCGAGCGGCAGCCCCTTGCCGAACCCGTTGGCGGTCCCGGTCCAGTCGATCGCGTTGTACCAGTCGCCCGAGTCGTAGCTGTTGCGGTCGAGCGACTTGGAGCGCAGCAGGTCGGTGCCCGCGTGCCACAGCGACGGCGTCTGCGAGAGGGCCGTCGTGGCGAGCGACACGTTGTTCATGCGCACCCGGTCGGCCATCGAGGTGTCGGCCGGCAGCTTGAGGGTCAGCAGGTCGAACAGGGTCTCGTTGTCGTGCGCGTCGACGTAGCTGATGATCTCCTCGGGAGAGTCCGCGTAGCCCGCGGGCGCGCCCCGGTAGTCGATCTCGTCTCCGCGCTTGACCTCGCCCGTCGACGTCGTGAACGTGAAGCCGCGCAGGTTCCCCGCGAGGCCCAGCCGGACCAGGTCCGTCTCGTGCCCGAGCGTCGCGACCTCGTCGGGAGACCCGTCGTTCACGGTCTCCGGCTCCCCCGCCCGGGAAGGCTGCCCGTTCGGCTCGGTCGCGAGGCCTGTGCCGAAGCCCTGCGTGAACGTCGAGGCCCCGTCGACGGGAGACCCGCCGTGGACCGCGTCGCGCAGGCGATCCGTGAACGTCCCGATGCCCGTACCCCCGAGCTGGCCCTGAGTGGCCTGCTCGAACAGCGCGTTGTCCGCGACCTCGCCGAAGTTCCAGCCCTCGCCGTACAGGTACACGGCCTTGCCGTCCACGCCGTCCTTCTTCAGCGTGAGCTCGTCGAGCGCTGCCCGGACGTCGAGCATGTTCTGCTTCGAGTGGTGCCCCATGAGGTCGAAGCGGAATCCGTCGACCTTGTAGTCGCGCGCCCACGTGACGACCGAGTCGACCATCAGCTTGCCGGTCATGGCGTGCTCGGTGGCGACGTTCTGGCAGCAGGTGCTGGTCTCGACCGCGCCGGTCGTCGTGTTCTGACGGTGGTAGTAGCCGGGCACGACCTTGTCCAGGACACTCTTGGCGTCCTGACCGCTGGCCGCGGTGTGGTTGAACACCTGGTCGAGCACGACCTGGAGCCCGGTCTGGTGCAGAGACCCGACCATGGTGCGGAACTCCGCGGCCCGCGCCGAGCCCTCGGCGTCGACGGCGTACGAGCCCTCGGGCGTCGAGAAGTGCAGCGGGTCGTATCCCCAGTTGAACCCGTCGGTGCCCTGGATCGCCGCCACGGCCGCCTGCTGCTCGGTGCCGTCGGGCGCGAAGCCGCTCAGGTCGCCGGTGACGGACTGCTGGGAGCGGTCTTCTTCGATCGTCGCGATGTCGAACGTCGGCAGCAGGTGCACCGTCGTCAGACCGGCGTCGGCGAGCTCGGCCAGGTGCTTCATCCCGTCGGACGTCTTCTCCCCGAACGCGAGGTAGGTGCCGCGCTTGTCCTCAGGGACCGTGGTGTCGGCGATGGAGAAGTCCCGGACGTGCAGCTCGTAGATCGTCTGGTCGACCGCCCGCTCCACGACAGGAGCCTTGGTCTCCTTCCAGACCTTCGGCTGGGTGTCCTTCGCGTCGAGGTCCACGACGACCGAGTGCGTCGAGTTGAGCGTGAGCCCCAGCGAGTACGGGTCGGTCACGACGTTGGTCTCGACCTTGCCCGTGGACGGGACGAAGACCTCGACTTCGTAGAGGTATCGCGCACCGACCCAGCCGAACTTCTTGTCGGCGTCCTTGCCGTCGACCGTCCACGTCCCGTCCGACTGGCGCTCGGCGGGGAACCGCCGGGCGTCGTCGTTCTTCAGGTCGGCGGCGTCGCCCGTGCCGGGCCACGCGAGGAGCGTGACCTTCTTGGCCGTGGGCGCCCACAGCGCGAACGACGCCCACTTGCCGTTGGTGTAGATGCTCGCGCCGAGCGTGCGGTCCGCAGCGCCCTCGGCGAACAGGTCGTCCAGGACTCCAGGAAGCTGGACGCCGGTCGCCGCGGTGAGCGGAGCGTCCGCCGCGGTGCCGGACCGCTGGGCCACGAGGAGCTGCCCCGAGAGCGCGGCGGTCCCTGCGTCCGCCGAGATCGGCTCGCCGTCGGCGCCCGTGACCCGCAGGGCCACCGCGTCGGCGAGAGCCGGGAAGTCGGCCGCGACGTCGTCGGGCAGGCCGGCCGGGTCGTAGGTCAGGCCCAGGGTCGACGCCCCTTCCGGAGCGACGACCGCGCCGTCGGCGACGCTCAGTCCGCCCGTGGGCGCCGTGTGGAGCGTCCAGCCCAGCGTCGCCGGGTCTGCCCCGGCGAGGAGCTCGCGCGGCCACGCGACCAGGTCCTTCGTGACCCAGTGCGCGGCCTGCTGGCCCGTCCCGGGCAGCGGCGGGTCCGCGACCTCGATCGTGAGCACGTGCGTCGCGAGGACGTAGGAGAACGTGACGGCCTTGCCCTCGGACGCGCTGAACGAGTAGTTCTGGCCGTCCTTGACGCCGCCGACGCCGTAGTTCTCGGCCCAGCTCATGCCGTGCGTGACCTTGCCCTCGTACGCGCCCGTCGCGAGCGCGGACGTCGTGAAGGTGTAGACCCCGTCACCGTCCGGGTCCCGCAGCCACGACCCCAGGCAGTCCGGCGACCACGCTGCCGAGCAGCCGAGCTCGTCCTGGAACGAGCCCGCGACCGTGATGATGGGGCCCTGCGCGGTGCTCGAGAAGTCGTGCGAGACCGGGTCCCAGTAGAACGTCACCGGACCACCCGTGGTCGTGTACGTCGCGTTGGCGCCGTCCTTCGCCGCCGCCCACGCCGTAGTTGTCGGTCCCACGATCCGTTGATCGCGACCTTGTACTCGTACGTCCCGGCCGGGACGTCGAACGTGCCCGCGTAGACGCCGTCGGCCCGCTTCGTGAGCCTCGCTGCCTCGCAGTCCGGGGCCCAGTCGCCCGCGCAGCCCATCTCGGAGTTGTGGCTTCCGGGAACGGTGACCAGGTCGATGTCCGTCGGGTCGGTGCCGACGTCCTCGTCACGCCGCTCACGGCGTTGCCCACGCTCGCGTACGTCGATGCCGCGGCACGGTCGCCGTCGGCATCCGACCGTCACGGCGCGGTACTCGACGAGCGTGCCCGTGGCGCAGGTCGCTCACGTCGTGGAAGACGCGCGGCGAGGTGTCCTCGGCGGTGCCGAGCCGCTGCCACTCGTCCGACCCGACGACGCGCCAGGCGAAGCTGGTCTCGGCCCACGCGGCGTCGTCGACGTCGGCGGCGACCGGGGCGACGCCCGGTGAGGCCGCGCCCGCCGCGGCCGGTACGGCCACCGAGACGTCCCCCGTCGACTCGACGCCCACGGTGCGGTCCGCCTTGAGCACGACCGAGCCGAGGGCCGGGACCGTGAGCGAGACCGTGCCGTCGGCGCCGGCCGTGACCGCGTCGCCGCCACCGTAGAGCGGCGTGAACGTCGCGCCGGGCGTGAGCGCGGTCGAAGCTGACCGTCTTGGCCGCGGCCGAGTTGTTCGCCGCGACGAGGTGCTCGACCTTCTCGTCGCGGTCCACGCGCGAGAACGCGTAGACGCCCGCGCCGTCGTCGGCGTAGCGCTCGATCTGGGCGCCGGTGGCGAGCGCGGGGTGGTCGGCGCGCAGCTCGGCGAGCGCGGCGATGTGCGTGTAGAGCGGCGCGTCGGTGTCGTAGCGGTCCGACGCTGCCGGCCTGCTCGCCCGTGACCAGCGGCTGGTTCGCGTACTCGTCGACCTGGGTCGCGAACAGCGACTGCCGCGCGTCCTTGTCCTTGCCGCCGCCCGCGCCCGCGAAGCCCTGCTCGTCGCCGTAGTAGACGACCGGCTGACCGCGCGTGAGGTACATGAGGTCGTGCGCGAGCTCGTCACGACGCTGCGCGTCGTCCGTGGCCTGCAGCAAGTACCCGATGCGGCCCATGTCGTGGTTGCCGAGGAACGTGGGCAGCGCCGACGCCGACGAGTCGGGCGTCGTGTACATGTCGTCGCTCGCGAAGAGCGTCGGACAGGCCGCTGCGCGCTGTTGCCGCTCGCGTAGCTCGCGGCCGCGGACTGGAAGGCGAAGTCGAGCACCGAGTTCATGTCGGTCTTGCGCACGTACGGGCGAGAGCTTGGCGGCGTCGGCGTCGTAGACCTCGCCGAACATGAAGAAGTCGTCCTTGCCCTTCGACGTGGGCGTAGTCGAGGACCTCGGTCGATCCACTTCTCCCAGAACTCGAAGTTGACGTGCTTGACCGTGTCGATGCGGAAGCCGTCGATGCCGAGGTCGACCCAGCCCTGGTAGACGTCGACGAACCCGTCGACGACGCGTCGGGTTCTCGGTCATGAGGTCGTCCAGGCCGTCGAAGTCGCCGTAGGTCACGGACTCACCGGACCATGTCGAGTTGCCACGGTTGTGGTACAGCGTCGGGTCGTTGAGCCAGGCGGGGACCTTGACGTCCTTCGCGTCCTCGGCCGACCAAGGGCGTGTAGGGGAACGACGTCGCGGGGTCCATCGCAGGGAACGTGTCCTTGCCGGCGTGGTCGGCCGGGTCGAACGCGGTGCCCGCGGCGTCCTTGTACGGCGAGGTCGCCTGGTCGACGTACGAGTACTGCTTCTGCTCGTAGTCGATCAGGTCGGCCGTGTGGTTGGTGATGATGTCGAAGTAGACCTTGATGCCCTTGGCGTGGGCCTCGTCGATCAGCGCCTCGAGCTCGGCGTTGGTGCCGAGGTGCGGGTCGATCTGCGTGAAGTCCGTGACCCAGTACCCGTGGTAGCCCGCCGAGGCGTTCGCCCCCTCGCCCTGGACGGGGTTGTTCTTGAACGACGGGGTCAGCCAGATCGCCGTGGTCCCGAGACCGTCGATGTAGTCGAGCTGGTCGCGCAGGCCCTGCGATGTCGCCACCCTGGTAGAAGCCCTTGTCCGTGGGGTCGAAGCCCGAGGACAGGCGCCCGCCCTCGATGCCGGCCTCGTTGTTGGTCGGGTCGCCGTCCGCGAAGCGGTCGGTCATGACGAAGTAGAACTGCTCGTCCGAGCCGGCCTGCCGCACGGGCGGGGTCACGATCGGCGCGTCGGTCGCCTCGTCGTAGGCTCCACCGAGCTCGACGGGCGCGAGCGAGACGCGCTGGGCGACGTCGTCGAACGTGAAGCGCAGGGTCGTGGGCCCGCCGACGACGAGCGGGATGTTGTCCGCGCCGCCGTTCAGGCCGTAGGCCTCGTCCCACGTGTCGTTCACGGCGACCTTGTACTCGTAGGTGCCCGCGGGCACCGTGAAGTCGGCTGCGTAGAGGCCGTCGGTGCCGGTCGGCGCGAGCTCGGTCGCGGCGCAGGCCGGGTCCCAGTCGGCAGCGCAGCCGGCCTCGTCCTGGAGGCTGCCGACGAGCGCGAAGGTGCGGGCCGCGTCCGTCGCGGTCGCTGCGGGGCCTGTCGCCGCGTTGGCGACGGTCGTGAAGCCGGTCAGCCCGGTGAGCCCGACGGACAGCGCCGCGAGGGACGCTGTGGTGCGGCGCGGTCTGGACGACCGCCTGGGGCGAGGTGATGCCATGAGGACTCCCTTGTCGACCGGGGAGTCGGACGTGCGTACGCACCGCCGGGTGACCGAGCCCCTGCGCTCCACGTGGTCTCCCGAGCCGGGCGCTCCCCGACGCCGGCTGACCCAGACTGTAGTCGTTGCTGAAAGTTGCAGCAAGGGTGCAACCCGGAACATCGAGCCGCTCCCGCCCCCTGGACAGCACGAAGCCCGGCCGGGAAGCGTGAACCCCTTCCCGGCCGGGCTTCGTGCTCGAGGACGTCAGCCCGCGAGGTGCCCCCACCGGGGCGCCAGGTCGCTCCAGGGACCGACGTCGGCGACCGCCCCCTCGTGGAGCACCACGACCCGGTCGGCGCGGGCGAGCGCCGCACGCTTCGAGGTCGAGCCGATCACCGTGGTGCCCCGCTCCCGCAACGACGACCACAGCTCGATCTCCGTCGCGGCGTCGAGCGCGCTCGACACGTCGTCCGCCAGGAGCAGCTCGGCGTCGGTCGCCAGCGCACGGGCGAGCGCGAGCCGCTGCACCTGGCCACCCGAGAGCCGGACCCCGCGATGGCCCACGAGCGCCTCGTGCCCACCGGCCTCGACCATGTCGCGCTCGAGGCGCGCGGCCTCGACCGGGCCGTGGACCTCGCGCTCGTGGCCGAGCCGCACGTTGTCCGCGAACGTCCCCGACAGGACCCGCGGGACCTGGGCGACGTGCGCGACCTGGCCCGGGCGCAGGAACGTCTGGGCGTCCTCGACGTCCGTCCCGTTCCACCGGATGTCACCCGTGTGCTCCATGAGCCCCGCGAGCGCCGCCAGCAGGCTCGACTTGCCCGACCCGACCTGGCCGAGCAGGAGCACGAGCTCGCCGCGCTCCACGCTCAGGTCGACGCCGTGCACGCCGATCGTGCCGTCGTCGTGCAGCGCGCTCACCCCCGCGAGCTCCAGGAGCTCGAGCGCCTGACGCGGGCCGGGGGCAGGGGTGGGCGCCTCGCCCGTGAGGAGGTCGACCCCGCGGGGCAGGTCCATGAGGTCCGCCCCGGCCGCGAAGCGGCTCGTGGCGCGCTGCCACGACCGGGTGCCGGGGGCCTCCGTCACGACGGCCCCGGCGACCACGCCGAACCAGCCGAAGCCGTTGACCGCGTTCGCGACCAGGAGCGCCGTCGCGAGGTCCCACGTCCCCGTGAGGAGCCCGGCCCAGGCCGCGACGACACCGAGCTGGATCATGACGAGCGGCACGCCGTCGAGCGCGGCCTGCACCCGGTGCTCGAACACGGCAGCCCGCACGCGGCCCGCGTCGACCTCGTGCAGGTGCGCGTGCACCTGGGGCGTCCGGGCGGCGAGCTTGACCGAGCGCGCCGAGTCGAGCGCCGAGACCAGGGCGCGCCCGAACCGGGCGCGCGCGGCCGACGAGCGCGTCGCCGAGCGGCCCGCGATCGGGCGCCCGAGCGTCGACGCCGCGGCCGAGACGACCATGACCGCGAGCAGCACGGCCCCGGCGAGCCACGACCGGCTGAGCAGCGCCGTGACACCGGCGATGACCAGGCCGTTGACGAGGTCCACCCAGCGGTCGGCGTACCGCACGAACCGGTCGGCGTCCATGGCCCGCGCCACGACCTCGCCCGGGGGCGTGGCCGAGAGCCGGTGCTGGCGCGTCTGGCCCGTCATGACCGACATGCGCACGCGCAGCAGGACCTCGATCCACCAGCGGGGGTAGACGTACAGAGCACGCGCCAGGCACAGCGGCGCGACCACGAGGAGCACCACGAACGGGACGAGCAGCCCCACCGGGAACCCCTCGTCGAGCCCTTGGACCGCATGTCCCCAGAGGAAGCCCGTCACCGCCCCCTGCGCCGACACGAGGCTCGCCACGAGGAACAGCCCTGCGCCCACGACGCCCCACGCCGGCCGCACGAACAGCGCGTGCAGGACGCCGCGCGCGAGGCTGGGGCCTTCGCCCGGGTCCGCCAGGGTCGGTGGTACGCCGCGCCGGCGCCGACCGCCGACCGCCTCGTCGGACGAGCTGGTCGTACCGGCCGTCTCCGGGGCCGCTCCGACGACGTCGACAGCAGCCGAGACCACCCCGCCGTCCGCATCGACAGCGGCGAGCCCGGCGGTCGCAGCGTCCTCGCGTCCCTCGCTCCCCCGGTCGACGAGCGCGACGTCAGGTGCGCCCCCCTGTGCGACGCTCGCCTCCAGCAGGTCGCGGTAGGGGCCCTCGACGCGTGCGAGCGCAGCCCGCACTCCCTGCTGGACCACGCGACCGCGGTCGAGCACCGCGATCAGGCCCGCGCGCTCGATCGTCGAGAGGCGGTGCGCGACGAGCACCCCCGTGCGCCCCGCGAGCAGCCGCTCCGACGCCGCCACGACGCGAGCCTCGGTCAAGGGGTCCATGCGCGCCGTGGCCTCGTCGAGGACCACGACCTGGACGTCCCGCACGAGCAGCCGGGCGAAGGCGACGAGCTGCTCCTCGCCCGCCGACAGCGACGTCCCGCCGGGGCCGAGCAGCGTGTCCAGACCGTCCGGCAGGCCGGCGACCCACTCGTCGAGGCGCAGCTCGCGCACCGCGTCCTCGACGGCCGACCGCGGCACGTCGGCGAAGAGCGCGACGTTCTGCGCGAGCGTGCCCGCGAGGATCTCGGTCCGCTGGGTCACGACCCCGACCGCGGCACGCAGCGCCTGCAGGTCGAGGTCCCGCACGTCCACACCGCCCAGGAGGACCGCACCCCGCGGTGGCTCGACCGCCCGGGACATGAGCGACGCGAGCGTCGACTTGCCCGAGCCCGTGCGCCCGACGAGCGCCACGGTCGCGCCCGCGGGCACGTGCAGGCTCACACCGTCCAGGGCGAAGGTGCCCTCGGCGTACGAGAAGTGCAGGTCCCGGAGCTCGATGCCCACGGGCCCGTCCGGGACGGGGCGCCCGCCCTCGGGCTCGGGGGCGACCGAGAGCATCTGCCGGATGCGCGTGAGCGCCCCGAGCCCTTCCTGGATGTCCGGGAGGTGGTGGACGAGGTTGTCGGTCTGCCCCACGAACATCGAGGTGACCAGGAACAGGGTGACGAGGCGGTCGACACCCAGCTCGCCGTCGGCGGCGAGCGCCGCGCCCGCTACGGCCACGCCCGCGAGCAGCGACGCGAGCACGAGCCCGGCCCGGCGGAGCATGCGCGACTCGACCGACAGCACGGCCTCGAACCGTCGGTGGACCTGCGCCGACCTCTCGGCGAGCCGTCGCACCGCGAACGACTGGCCCAGGCTCGTACGCAGGTCGTCGCGCGCCGCGACCGCTTCCTCGAACACCGCCGCGTGGTCCGTCCAGGCCGCTTCCTCGACCACCTTGCGGCGCGCGATCTCACCGAGCATGGGACGCACGATGAGCCCGGCGACCAGCCCGAGCACGGGGAAGAGGATCCAGGCGGGCCACCACGTCAGCCCGGCGACGACCCACATGGGGACGACGCCGACGAGCGTGCGGCCGGCTCCCCAGGCCTGGCGGCGCACGAGCGTGCCGACCGCGTGGGTGTCGTCGTCGACCCGGTCGAGCACCTCGCCCACGGCCTGCTCGGTGAGCGTGGCGAGCGGCTGGTGCAGCGCTGCCGAGAGCAGGTCGCCGCGCAGCCGGCCCTCGGCGCGGTCCACGACCCCGGCCCAGACGACCTGGCCGATCGTGTCGAGCAGCGCCGCGCTGACGATGCACACGGCCAGGAGCTGGAGCGTGGCCGTCGTCGGGTCCGCCGCGAGCCACCCCGCGACGACCGTACCGAGAGCGGCGCCGACCGCCCCGACGGTCAGCGCGGCGAGCGCGAAGACGGCCTGCGGGCCACGCAGGCGCTGCCAGCCCAGGCGGCGGGCGGGGTCCGTCGAGACGACGGAGAGGGAGGAGGGAACAGGGGCTGGGCCGGTCGGAGAGCCGGTGGGTGCGTCGGTCATGGCCCGCCGATCCTATGGCGGGGGTACGACGTGCACGCAGGCATTTTCCGGCCCCGCGCCCTGGTCCGGGCGACCAGGTCGGGGCGACGCGGACCTGCCGCAGCAGCCCGCCGGACCGGCGGCCGGCGGCCGGGACTCGCCCCGTCCCCACCGGGTGCCCCTGAAGCACGGAGGGTCGGCACCGGGTGCTCCCGGCGCCGACCCTCGTGGCTCAGATGAGGCCGAGGCCCCGCACCGCGTCGCGCTCCTCGACGAGCTCGGCGACCGAGGCGTCGATGCGCTCGCGCGAGAAGTCCGAGATCTCGAGCCCCTGGACGATCTCCCACGTCCCGCCGCGCGAGACCACGGGGAACGAGGCCATGAGGCCCTCGGGGACGCCGTACGACCCGTCGGACACGATGCCCGCGCTCGTCCAGTCGCCCTCGGGCGTGCCGTTGACCCAGTCGAACACGTGGTCGATCGCGGCGTTCGCGGCCGAGGCGGCCGACGACGCGCCCCGCGCGTCGATGATCGCCGCGCCTCGCTTGGCGACGGTCGGGATGAACTCGCCCGTGAGCCAGGCGGAGTCGGCCGCGAGCTCGGCACCCGGGCGCCCCGCGACGTCGGCATGGAAGATGTCCGGGTACTGCGTGGCCGAGTGGTTGCCCCAGATGCTGACCTTGCGGACCTCGGAGACGGGCACGCCCGCGCGCTTGGCGACCTGCGTCAGCGCCCGGTTGTGGTCGAGGCGCGTCATGGCCGTGAAGCGGTCCTTGGGCACGTCGGGCGCGTTCGACGCCGCGATGAGCGCGTTGGTGTTCGCCGGGTTGCCCACGACCAGCACGCGGATGTCGTCGGCCGCACCGGCGTTGATCGCCTCGCCCTGGGGCTTGAAGATCCCGCCGTTGGCCTCGAGGAGGTCACCGCGCTCCATGCCCGGACCGCGGGGGCGCGCACCGACGAGCAGGCCGACGTTGGCCCCCTCGAAACCGGCGCGCGGGTCGTCGAAGATGTCGATCCCGGCGAGCAGCGGGAAGGCGCAGTCGTCGAGCTCCATCGCGGTGCCTTCTGCGGCCTTCACCCCCTGGGGGATCTCGAGGAGTCGCAGGCGGACGGGCACGTCCGGTCCGAGGAGCTGGCCTGCGGCGATGCGGAACAGCAGGGCGTAACCGATCTGACCAGCGGCTCCGGTCACGGTCACGTTCACGGGAGTTGTCATGTCCACACTCTGTCACAACGTCCGGGCGCTCCCCAGGGGTACCCGCACCCCCTGCGGGTGGGGCGTCCGTCACACCCGGGCGCGCCCTGCGCGCGGGACGCGCGGGCCGGTCCCGGGCGCCTGCGAGGCCCGTTCCTCGAACGTCGCGAACGCCCGACGGCGCCGCTCGCCTCGGGAGGTGAGCGGCGCCGTCGGGCGTGCGAGAAGAGGTCAGGCGGCCAGGCGGGCGGCCAGGTTCTCGTCGAGCGCCGCGAGGAAGTCCTCGGTCGTCAGCCACTCCTGGTCCGGGCCGACCAGGAGCGCGAGGTCCTTGGTCATCTTGCCGGACTCGACGGTCTTGATGACGACGTCCTCGAGCGTCTCGGCGAACGCCGTGACCTCGGGGGTGCCGTCGATCTTGCCGCGGTGCATGAGGCCACGGGTCCAGGCGAAGATCGACGCGATCGGGTTGGTCGACGTCGGCTTGCCCTGCTGGTGCTGGCGGTAGTGACGCGTCACGGTGCCGTGCGCGGCCTCGGCCTCGACGGTCTTGCCGTCCGGGGTCATGAGGACCGACGTCATGAGGCCGAGCGAGCCGAAGCCCTGCGCGACGGTGTCGGACTGGACGTCGCCGTCGTAGTTCTTGCAGGCCCAGACGTAGCCGCCCTCCCACTTCATGGCCGAGGCGACCATGTCGTCGATGAGGCGGTGCTCGTAGGTGAGACCCTTCGCGGCGAACTCCTCGGCGAACTCGGCGTCGAAGACCTCCTGGAACAGGTCCTTGAACTGGCCGTCGTAGGCCTTGAGGATCGTGTTCTTGGTCGACAGGTACACCGGGTAGTTCCGCTGCAGGCCGTAGGCGAACGAGGCGCGCGCGAAGTCCTTGATGGACTCGTTGAAGTTGTACATGCCCATGGCCACGCCACCGTCGTCGCCGTAGGTGACGACCGTCTGCTTGATCTCCTCGGAGCCGTCGGCAGGCGTGTAGGTGAGCGTCAGGGTGCCGGCACCGGGGACCTTGAAGTTGGTCGCCTTGTACTGGTCGCCGTGCGCGTGACGGCCGATGATGATCGGCTTGTTCCAGCCCGGCACCAGGCGCGGGATGTTGGAGATGATGATGGGCTCGCGGAAGACGACGCCACCGAGGATGTTGCGGATGGTCCCGTTCGGGGAGACCCACATCTTCTTCAGGCCGAACTCCTCGACGCGTGCCTCGTCGGGGGTGATGGTCGCGCACTTGACGCCCACGTTGTACTGCTTGATCGCGTTCGCGGCGTCGATCGTCACCTGGTCGTCGGTGGCGTCGCGGTTCTCGATCGACAGGTCGTAGTACTTGAGGTCGATGTCGAGGTAGGGGTGGATGAGGCGGTCCTTGATGAACTGCCAGATGATGCGCGTCATCTCGTCACCGTCGAGCTCGACGACCGGGTTGACGACCTTGATCTTGCCCATAGCGGGGGTAACTCCAACTCTGCGAGGGGAACCGGCGGTCGCCCGCCGGCCTCCGGCGAGTGCCGGAACCGCGCGCGAACCGATGATGCTGACCGCCGCCCAGGGTACTCGACTTCTCGACGTCAAGATACTTTCCCCCCGGCCGCGAGGGGGCGCACGCGGACTCGGGGTCACCCTCTGCGCGCTGCCCGACGGCGGTCCGCCCTGGCGCGCCCGCGCCCCGCCCTCTGGCGCGCTCGAGTTCAGCAGGTGAGACTGGTCACGTTCTCATCAGCGAACTCCCAGAGATCGGTGGCAGGATGCCACCGAGATGCCGGTTCTGCACCGACGTCGGCTGTTCATCCGGAAGGTCCGGCCTTCCCGGACTCCCCACGCACACGAGACAGGAACATCATGTCCCAGGACACTTCAGCACCCGACGCAGTGGTCGTCGAAGAGGCGACGGTCGTCGTCGGGCCCAGCCTGCTCGCCCGGCTCGGCGCCGAAGCCTTCGGTACGTTCTTCCTCGTCCTCTCGATCCTCGGGGTCGCGCTCTACGGCCGCTTCACGGGCGCCGGGCTGGTCCTGCCGGTCGCGCTGGCCGCCGGCATCGCGCTCCTCGCGGCGATCGCAGCCGTGGGCCACGTGTCGGGCGGGCACTTCAACCCGGCGGTGACGCTCGGCGCCGCGATCGGTGGGCGCACCGCATGGCGCGACGTCCTGCCCTACTGGCTCGCCCAGGTCGTCGGCGGCATCATCGCCTCGCTCATCCTCTTCGCGACGCTCCCCAGCGCAGCGCTGCCGATCCTCCAGCAGAACCAGGTGATCGCCGACGCGACCAAGCAGGCCTTCATCTCCGGCACGGCCAACGGGTTCGCCGAGCACTCTCCCCTCGCAGCCAGCACTGGCGGCGCGTTCTCGTTCGAGTGGTTCTCGGCGTTCCTGATCGAGGTCGTCGCCACCGCCATCTTCGTCGGGGTGATCCTCGGCGTCACGGACAAGCGCTCCAACTCCAAGCTCGCACCGACCGCGATCGGCCTGTCGTTCGCCGCGCTTCTCCTCATCGCCGCCCCGTTCACCAACGGTTCGCTCAACCCCGCGCGCTCGATCGCCGCAGCGATCTTCTCCGACTCGTGGGCCCTGAGCCAGCTCTGGCTCTTCATCGTCGCCCCGCTCGTCGGCGCGGCCATCGCGGCCCTGTTCTACCGCGCTTTCGCCTTCGCCCCGGTCCAGGACGACCTCTTGGCCGAGGACGAGGTCTTCGTGGTCGAGGAGGAGACCGACCTGCCCGGCGCCCCCGCCGCGACCGCCGCCGTGGTCGCCGAGGAGGCGGCATCGCCCGCCGCCGAGGTTCCCGGCGCAGTGGAGACCGTCGAGGTCACCGAGGTCGAGATCACCGAGGTCGCCGAGACCGAGGCCGGCAAGCCCTCGCCGGACGAGGACGGCACGGCCCCCAAGGCCTGATCCGCACCTCCACCGCACGACGAGGCCCGGTCCGCTGCTGCGGACCGGGCCTCGTCGTCTCGTCTCAGATGTTGGGGACGGTCACCGCGAGGGCACCCATCACGGTGGCCGTCGCGAGGTACATGATCACGTCGGTCCAGCGGGTGCGGACCGTCAGTCCCACGGGTCCGGGACCGGGCAGGAACGCGCGGACCCCCGCCCCGACGACCAGGATCCCGACGATGACGAAGACCCCCGCCCGGGCGCCGGCCAACAGGGTCACCGCGACCGCGAGCAGGACGCCCGCGAACACGAGCCACATCGCCAGGTTGCTCTGGGGCGCCGGCACGACGACCACGGTCGCCTGCTCGGCGGGCTGCACTCCCCCCGCCCCGTTCCCGGCGCTCACCCGGGGGATGCCCGCGAGCGGCCCGACAGGAAGCGGTCGGTCCTCGTCCGACGCCTCGGGCGCACCGTCGAGACGGTGCCACGCAGGGGCGGCGGCCGGCCGATGCTGCGTCGAGGGGTCGTTGTGCGGTCCGCGCCCACGCGCGGTGACGTCGCTCACGCTGCCCACCAGTTCACGGTTCCGAGCCTACCGCCGACTACGGTGGTGAACGTGCCCTCACCAGTCACCACCGATGTCCTGCCGCACTCGCGGCGCCCCGCGGCCGGGTCCGTCGTCGTCGTGGGAGCGGGCCTCGCCGGCGCGCAGACCGTCGCCGCACTGCGCGCGCACGGTTTCACGGGGCGCGTGACGCTCCTCGGCGCCGAAGGAGTCCCACCCTACGACCGTCCCCCCTTGTCCAAGGAGCTCGTGTCACGGCCCGAGCCCGCCTGGCTGACCGGGGAGATCGG
Source organism: uncultured Actinomycetota bacterium (assembly GCA_963782165.1). Lineage (GTDB taxonomy): Bacteria > Actinomycetota > Actinomycetes > Actinomycetales > Cellulomonadaceae > Oerskovia. Next base: position 1,192,110 of record CAWAIO010000006.1, on the reverse strand, counting down.
GGTCGACGTCAGCACGCTGGCCGACGAGCTGCTGCTCGACGACCCGGCCGTCGACCTCGAGCCCGGCACCGACGAGGTCACGGTCACGACGCGGTCGGGGCGGCGCGTCACGGCCGACGTCGCGGTCCTCGCCCTGGGCTCCGAGCCCGTGCGCCCGCCCGGCTGGGAGGCCGCGCTCACGCTGCACACGGCCGACGACGCCGCGCGCCTGCGCGGACGGCTCACGCCCGGCACGCGCCTGGTCTCGATCGGCGCGGGCTGGATCGGCGCGGAGGTCGCCGGGGTCGCCGCGAAGGCAGGCTGCGAGGTCACCGTGCTCGAGGCCGCGCAGACCCCGCTCGAGCGTCAGCTCGGCGCCGAGGTCGGCGCCCACCTGGTCCGCTGGTACGCCGACGCCGGCGCGCGCCTCCTCACCGGCGCGCAGGTCACCGAGGTGGGCGCGAGGTCCGTGGTGCTGGCCGACGGGTCGCGGATCGAGGGCGACCTCGTGCTCGCGGCCGTGGGCGCACGCCCCGCGACCGCGTGGCTCAAGGGCACGCTCCCGCTCGACCCGCGCGGCTCGATCCGGGTCAACAGCGCGGGGCGGGTGGCTCCCCCGACCGTCGCGTCGCCGTCGGGCACCTCGGGGCACCTGCCCCTCAAGGCGCTGCGGCGCCTGTACGCGGTGGGCGACTGCGCGACGCGCGACAACGCGGTGTTCGGCCCCGTGCCCGGCGGGCACTGGTCCGCCGCGCTGCACGACCCCGAGCCGACCGTCCGCGCCCTCCTGGGCGTCGACGAGATGCCCGCCGAGCCGCAGCCCGTCCGCGAGCTGCTCGGGCTCGCCCCGGTTCCCCAGCACGCGCCGTACGTCTTCTCGCAGCAGCTCGGGCACGACATCGCGCTGTTCGGTACGCCCTCGCCCTTCCACGAGGTCGTCTACCGCGGCGACCCGACCGGCGGCGCGTCGGGCCACGAGGGCTGGATCGCGCTGTACCTCGAGACCGTCGCGGGCGCGCACCGCACCAACACCGAGGGGCACCGGCTCGCGACCGTGCGGGCGGTCCTCGTGGTCGACGCACCGCGCGAGGTGGGCCAGGTGCGCAAGCTCATGAACCGCGACGTGGCGCTGCACGTCGACGTCGAGGTCGCGACGGACCCGTCGCGCAGGCTGCGCGACGCGGTCGTCTGACGCAGCCCCCGACCGTGCCGACCACGGGCGCCGGGCTCAGCCCAGGCGACCGCCGAGCCGGGCGTGCCGCCGGGCGCTGTCCTCGTTGAGCCCCACGAGGGTCAGGTTCTTGCCGAGCGACGCATACCTGGTGCTGATCGCGTCGAGCGTCGCGACGCTCGACGCGTCCCACACGTGCGCGCCGCTCAGGTCGATCGTGACGTCGTCCGGGTCGGTCGCGTACGCGAACTGGTGCACCAGGTCGTTCGACGACGCGAAGAACAGGGCACCCGTCACGCGGTAGGTGCGCTCGCCGTCGGGCCCGTCCTGGCTCGTGACCTGCGTCAGGTGCGCGACCCTGCGCGCGAACGCGACCATCGCGACCACGACGCCGCTCACCACGCCGAACGCGAGGTTGTGCGTCACGACCGTCACGACGACCGTGACGAGCATGACGGCCGTCTCGCTCCAGGGCATGCGCCGCAGCGTGCTGGGCCGCACCGAGTGCCAGTCGAACGTCGCGACGCACACCATGAGCATGACCGCGACGAGCGCTGCCATGGGGATGAGGGCCACCAGGTCTCCCAGGGCCACGACGAGCACCAGGAGGAAGACCCCGGCCAGGAACGTCGAGAGCCGGGTACGGGCGCCGGAGACCTTCACGTTGATCATGGTCTGGCCGATCATCGCGCAACCGCCCATGCCGCCGAAGAGGCCCGTGATGATGTTGGCCCCACCCTGCCCCCAGGCCTCGCGCGTCCTGCTCGACCCGGTGTCGGTGATCTCGTCGACGAGCTTGGCCGTCATGAGCGACTCGAGCAGCCCGACGAGCGCCATGCCCGACGCGTAGGGGGCGATGGTGCGCAGCGTCTCGAGGGTCCAGGGGACGTCGGGCCAGAAGAGCGAGGGCAGCGAGTCGGGCAGCGCGCCCTGGTCGCCGACCGTCGGGACGTGCGCCCCGGACAGGACCACCGCGGCCGTGAGGGCGACGATCGCGACCAGCGGGGCGGGGACGACCGTCGTCCATCGCGGGAGACCGACGATGATCGCGATCCCCGCCGCGACCAGCGGGTAGACGAGCCACGGGACCGCGACGAGCTGCGGGAGCTGAGCCAGCGCCACGAGGATCGCGAGCGCGTTGACGAACCCGACCATGACCGAGCGGGGGATGAACCGCAGCAGCCTCACGACCCCGAGCAGGGCCAGCACGATATGGATCACCCCGGCGAGCAGGACCGTCGCGACGAGGTGGTCGAACCCGTGCTCGCGCATCACGGGCGCGATCACGAGGGCCACGGCTCCGGTCGCGGCCGAGATCATCGCGGGCCGCCCGCCCAGGAACGCGATGGACACCGCCATGGTGAACGACGCGAAGAGCCCCACGCGCGGGTCCACGCCCGCGATGATCGAGAACGAGATCGCCTCGGGGATCAGGGCCAGCGCGACGACGAGGCCACCCAGGACCTCGGTGCGCAGGAGCCGGGGCGAACGCAGCGCGGCCAGGACGGTGGTGGGGGCACTCATGGCGGACTCCTGGGGGTAAGGCGATCGAGCTGCCCCTCCGGGAGTCGAACGGTGCGGTGTCGCTGCACGGCCACGCGGTCGCCGCGCCCGGTCAGGGGCCCGACGACCGCATGGTCGTCAACGGGACGGGTCAGTGCGCGAAGTGGCGCGTGCCCGTCAGGTAGAGCGTGACGCCGGCTGCCTGTGCGGCCGCGATCACCTCGTCGTCGCGGACCGAGCCACCGGGCTGGACCACGGCCTTGACGCCCGCGTCGAGCAGGACCTGCAGGCCGTCGGCGAAGGGGAAGAACGCGTCGGACGCAGCGACCGCGCCGCGCGCACGCTCCTCGCCCTCGGCACCGAGCGTGTTGGCGCGCTCGACCGACAGGCGGCACGAGTCGACGCGGTTGACCTGGCCCATCCCGATCCCGACCGCCGCCCCGCCCTTGGCGAGCAGGATCGCGTTCGACTTCGCGGCACGCACGGCCCGCCACGCGAACGCGAGGTCCGCGAGCGTCTCGGAGTCGAGCGGCCTCGCCCGTCGCGAGGGTCCACGACTCGGGGCTGTCGCCACCGTTGTCCGACACCGCGTCGATGCGGTCGACCTGCTGCATGAGCAGACCACCCGAGATGGGCCGGATCTCGACGCCCGCGGCCGGGGCGCCGTCGACCTGGAGCAGGCGGATGTTCTTCTTGCGCGAGAGGATCTCGAGCGCCTCGGGCTCGTAGCCCGGGGCCACGACGACCTCGGTGAAGACCCCCGCGATCTGCTCGGCCGCGGCCGCGCTCACCACGGCGTTGGTCGCGATGACCCCGCCGAACGCGGAGACCGGGTCGGTCGCGTGGGCCTTGGCGTGGGCGTCGGCCACGTCGGTGCCGACCGCGACGCCGCACGGGTTGGCGTGCTTGATGATCGCGACCGTCGGGGCGTCGCCGTGGTCGTGCGCGGCGCGCCACGCGGCGTCGGCGTCGACGTAGTTGTTGTAGCTCATGGCCTTGCCGTGGAGCTGCGTCGCCTGCGCGAGACCCGGAGTGCCGTCGCCGTTGGTGTAGAGCGCGGCGCGCTGGTGCGGGTTCTCGCCGTAGCGCAGCACGTCGGCGCGGTCCCAGGTGGCACCGACCCACGCGGGGAAACCGGTGGAGACCGGGCCCGCCTCGGTCTGGAGCGTGTCCGTGGGCGCGACGACGCTGCTCATCCACGACGCCACCGCGACGTCGTAGGTCGCGGTGTGCACGAACGCCTGCGCCGCGAGCGCCTTGCGCTGCGCGTACGTGAAGCCGCCCGCCTGGACCGCGGCGATCACGTCGCCGTACGCGGCCGGGTCGACGACGACGGCAACGCTCGGGTGGTTCTTGGCCGCGGCGCGGACCATCGAGGGGCCGCCGATGTCGATCTGCTCGATCACGGCGTCCGGACCGGCGCCCGAGGCGACCGTGTCCGCGAACGGGTACAGGTTGACGACCACGAGCTCGAACGGCGCGATCTCGAGCTGCGCCAGCTGGTCGAGGTGGTCCTGCTTGCGGGTGTCCGCGAGGATCCCGGCGTGCACGCGCGGGTGCAGCGTCTTGACGCGACCCTCGAGGCACTCGGGGAACCCGGTGAGGTCCTCGACCTTGGTCACGGGGATGCCCGCGGCCGCGACCGTGGACGCGGTCGAGCCGGTCGAGACGAGCTCGACGCCCGCGGCGTGCAGTGCCGTGGCGAGCTCGACCAGGCCGGCCTTGTCGTAGACGCTCAGCAGGGCGCGGCGCACGGGCCGCTGGGCGTCGTCGGCGATCTGGACCGTGCCCGGGGCGGGGGCAGCGTGGGAACGTGCAGACATCGGAGTGCTCCTGTGGGTCGTCAGCGGGTCGCGGGAAGATACCGGTCACCCAGGCGCCCAGGCGGACGACGCACCAACAGGTCGATCGGACGCTCCCCGGTGGTCGTTCCCACCCTCGCCAGTCGCGGCCGCCTCCGATCTTACCGCGCCCCCTTCGCGGGCGGACGGGGGGCAGGGCTCGGCAGGGTGGCGGTGCGTGGCGGCGCGGGCGGCGCGAGGCGCGTGGCCCGACGGCGCCACGCACCTCGGGCGTCCGGGTCCCCCACGGTCGCCGCCCGCGAGTTGCGGCTCGTGGGGGTCGGAATCCGCGTGTCGACCCCCACAAGCCGCATCTAGACGAGAGACCTGATCGCGACCGGCACGCAGCAATCACGGCCACCAACAGACGGCGGCGGGTTGCTGCCGCCCACCGGGGTCAGGCGACGGCGTCCGAGGCCAGCAGCTCGTCGAGGCGTTCGAAGCCCTCGCTCATGCCGTCGGCCATGCCCGACCCGACCATGGCGTCGCGGGCCTCGACCGACTGGTGGACCGAGCGTGTGACGATCCTGGTCCCACCGGTGGGAAGGTCCTCGAACGAGACGGTGTCGAGGCTCACGTGACCGGGTGCGCCCGCGAACTCGAACGTCTGGACCGCGCTCGTGTCCGGGACGACCGAGTGGAACGCGCCGAAGAACCCGTACTCCTCGTCGCCTGCGCGGTGCACGTAGGCCCACGAGCCGCCCGTCCGGGCGTCCCAGTGGTCGAGGACCATCTCGTAGCGGCGCGGACCGAGCCACTGCGTGACCAGGGCGGGGTCGGTGTAGGCCCGGAACACGAGGGGGCGCGGTGCGTCGACGTCACGGACGATCTCGATGAAAGGTGTCCCCGGAGGGGCTGTGACGGTCGTGGAGTGCTTGCTGCTCATGACTGCTCCTTCGATGGGTCCGACGACGTCGCCTGGAGCCGCTCGAGGAGGGCGTCGAGCTGGCGGTACTGCCGCTCCGCGGTGAGCCGGTACTCGTCGATCCACGCCGTGAGCCGTTCGAGCGCGGCGGGGTCGAGGTGGCAGGGTCGTCGTTGGCCGTCCCGGGTACGGGTGATGAGACCCGCGGTCTCGAGGACCTGGATGTGCCGGGACACGGCCTGCTTCGTGATGGGGAAGGGTGCGGCGAGCTCGTTGACCGTGGCTGGTCCCCTGGACAGCGTGGCGACGATGCTCCGGCGGACCGGGTCGGCCAGCGCGAGGAACGCGCGGTCGAGGGCGGCGTCGGTGTCGTCGTGCGGGTCTTCCAGGAGGGGCATGTCGGCCTGCTCGTCGTGATCAACAGTTACGTTGATCAACGTACTCGTTGACGATCGTGTCGAGTCAAGGGCCCGCAGCGCCTCACGCACCAGGAGCCTGGCCCCGCCGACGTCCACGGTCGCGCCGTCGTAGCAGCCCTCGAGGCGCGGCCCGGAGAGCCGGGCCAGAACGTGCCCCCGGTCGAGGTCCGAGTCGTCGTACCAGAGTTCGATGTCACGCAGCGTCAGCCGCTCGACCCCGAGCTCGCGCGCGAAGGTCGAGATCGCGTCGAGGCAGGCCGCCTCGATCGAGCCGTCCGTGTCCGCCTGCTCGTCCCCGTCGACCGTCCCGTCGGGCTGGACGGTCCGCGTCGCGGGGTCCCACCTGGTGACCTTGTAGGTGAACGGGAGCTGCACGGACGGCCTCCTGACGAGTCGCGCGGCACGGAGTCACGCCGCCCGCCCGATCCTGCCCGACGGCGCGCCCTGCGCACCTCACCCTTTTCAGCGCCCCCGCGCCAGATCACCCTCTCGACGCTCGACCTGCCGCCGCCGTGCAAGCTCAGCCCAGCAGCGCCTTGCGTCCCTCGACCCGCAGCCCCTCGCGCGCCGCCCGACCGACCGTCTCGACCAGCAGCGCCCGCTCGGCGATCTTGATGCGCTCGTGCAGCGAGGACTCGTCGTCGGAGTCCTCGACCGCCACGGTAGCCTGCGCGATGATCGGCCCTGTGTCCACGCCGTTGTCGACCACGTGGACCGTGCAGCCCGTGACCTTGACGCCGTACCCGAGCGCGTCGCGCACGCCGTGCGCACCGGGGAACGAGGGCAGCAGCGCGGGGTGCGTGTTGATGGTCCGACCCGCGAACCGGTCCACGAACGCCGGGCTCAGGATGCGCATGAAGCCCGCGAGGACCACCAGGTCCGGCGAGAAGACCGCGACGGCCTCCGCGACGCCGTCGTTCCACGCGTCGCGGTCCGCGAAGTCGCCGGGGGCGACGACGACCGACGCGACCCCCGCCTCTCGCGCCAGGTCGAGCGCCCCCGCACCCGGCTTGTCCGTCACGACGCCCACGACCCGCGCCCCGTAGGCAGGGTCCTCGTGGGCCGCGAGGAGCGCCGCGAGGTTGCTGCCCGCCCCCGAGACCAGGACGACGACGCGCGCCGCGCTCGTCGTGTCGATGGGCTGACCTGAAGGTGTGCGCACGGTGCTCCTCAAGGGCGTCTGCGGTGGGGGGAGAATGCGGGAGAATAGCCAGGTACCACCCTAGTCCGCGCCGGAGAGGCGCCGGCCTGCTCCGCGTCCTCCGGGCCCGGAACCGGCACCGGCCCCCTCCCGTGCCATCCGCGAAGCACCGAGGAGCTGCCCATGGGCAACCCGTACGCGCCCCCACGTCCCGGCGCCCAGAAGCCGACCGACGAGGCGCGACAGCCCACCCCTCCCCCGGTGCCCGGCGCACCCGGCGCTCCGCAGGGCCCGCACCAGGGCTCGCAGGGTCCGCAGCCGGGTCCGCCCCCCGGTCATGGCCAGCCTGGCAGACCAGCCGGGCTCGGCGGCCCCTCTGGCCCCGGCGGCCTGGGCAAGCCGGACCCGCTCGCACAGGTCGACCCGGAGAAGTTGCGCGCCACGACGCGCCAGGTGCTGCACTTCGGGCTGCTCATGCTCGTCACCCTCGTCACGAGCTCGCTCGCCTTCCCCTGGCGGGTCGCGAGCCTGTTCTTCGCGGTCGTGACCATCGTGTTCGGCGTGCGCGCGCTGCGCGCGGTCTGGCGCGCCCGGCTCGGCGGGGCGCTGCTGCCCGCGGTCGCCGTGGGGCTGGGCCTGACGGTGACCATGTCGCTGTCGATGATCGGCGGCCTCGCGATGTGGGACATCGAGATGGACAACCAGGCCTGCCTCGACGGCGCGATCACGGTCGCGGCGCAGGAGGAGTGCGCGGTCCGGTACGAGCAGGCGCGCGAGCAGTGGACCACGGACCAGCTCGGCCGGTAGGCAGTACCCCGTAGCCGCCCGACGCCGCGCCCCGGGCGACCTCAGTCGCCGGGGCGCGCTCCGTCGTCGGGCTCCTCGTCGTGGCGGTGACGCACCCGCTCGGTCACGGCCGCCTTGCCCCAGACCAGGGCGAGCGCCGCTCCCCCGGCGATCTCCGCCGCGACGAGCCCACCGGCGAGCAGGGGCGGTGCCCCCACGTGCGCCATGCGTCCGGGCCCGACGGCGCCGCCCGCCGCCACCTGCAGCGTCACCACGAGCAGTCCCGAGGCCAGGGCGACGCCCAGGACCGCGAGCCCCAGGTCGGTCCAGCGGGCGTCGAGCCCTCCGCACCGGCGCCACACGAACGCCCCGGCGACCAGCCCGATGACCACCAGGAGCACCGGGGAGAACGAGGCGAGGACCGTCGTCCACTCGGCCCCCGGAAGTGCCCCCAGGAGCGGGACAGCGGGCAGCGCGCCCGGGTCGGAGGCGGCTGTCGTGAAGCTGCTGCCCTCACCGACCACGAAGCCGGGGCCGGCGAGCCACGAGCTCACCCACAGCACCAGGTTCGGCACGACCGTGAGCTGGGCGACGGCGAGGATGAGGCCGCCGACCGCGCCCGGGGCGAGCCCCGCGATGATGTCGGCCGCCGTCGCGCGCCCTGCCAGGACCCAGACGCCCAGCACGACGCTCGAGAGCCCCACGAGCAGGGCGACGCCCAGCAGGCCCGCGCGGGCACCCAGCCGGACGACGGGCGGGACGTAGGGGTCCAAGACCGCGGTCAGCTCGCCCACCCGGGGCGCGTCGGGGCGCGCAAGGATCCCGGCCCCCAGCCCGAGGGCGGCGACGACCGCGCCGCCCAGCGGGGCGAACAGGACGTCCCAGCCTGGCGCCGCACCGGACAGCAGCGCGATGCCCAGGGTCATGAGCGCGTACACGCCCACGCCCACGGCCCACGCGGACCAGGCGGTGTGTGCCGAGCGCCGCGCCGAGGCGTAGCACGTGAAGAGAGCAAGAGCCGTGAGCCCCAGCGGGACGAGCGTCACCGTCGTGCCCGCGGCAGCCAGCGGGACCCCGTGCGCGAGCAGCCACAGCCCGGCCGCGACCGACACCGACTGCCCCCACCCCGTGCCGTCGTCGGCCGGACCTGCCGAGGACGCGAGGAAGGCAGCGACGGCCGGCAGGATCACGACGGCGAGCGAGAGCGCGAGCGCCTGGAGCGCTGCGACGAGACCGGAGACCCAGCGCCGAGGGGCCTCGAGCGGGCGCCGTGGACCTCCGACGGGCTCCTCGAGCGTGCGGGGCGTCCCGCGCCGGGCTGCGGCGGACTGCGTCGGCGTGGTCATGGTCTCCATCGTCGTCGATCGGTCGGGCGTCGTGGGGCACGTCGTGCGGCGCGCCCCAGACCCGCCAGGAGCGGGGTCCTCAGGGTACGCCGACGGCGCCCGGCCTCGAGCGGCCGGACGCCGTCAGGTGCTGCTCAGGTGCTGCTCAGGCGTGCGAGGTCAGGAGAGGATCTCGCGCATGAGAGCGGCGGTCTCGGACGGCGTCTTGCCGACCTTCACGCCGGCGGCCTCGAGGGCCTCCTTCTTGGCCTGTGCGGTGCCGGACGAACCCGAGACGATGGCGCCCGCGTGGCCCATCGTCTTGCCCTCGGGAGCCGTGAAGCCCGCGACGTAGCCGACGACCGGCTTGGTCACGTGCGCCTGGATGTACGCCGCGGCGCGCTCCTCGGCGTCGCCACCGATCTCGCCGATCATGACGATCGCCTCGGTGTCGGGGTCCGCCTCGAACGCTGCGAGGGCGTCGATGTGCGTGGTGCCGATGATGGGGTCGCCGCCGATGCCGATCGCGGTCGAGAAGCCGAAGTCCCGCAGCTCGTACATCATCTGGTAGGTCAGCGTGCCCGACTTGGAGACGAGCCCGATCTTGCCGGGGCCCGTGATGTCGGCCGGGATGATCCCGACGTTCGACTTCCCGGGGCTGATGATGCCCGGGCAGTTGGGGCCGATGAGACGGACACCCTTGGCCTCGGCGAGCGTGAAGAACTCGGCGGAGTCCGCGACCGGGACACCCTCGGTGATGATGACGGTCAGCGGCATGCCGGCCTCGATGGACTCGACGACCGCCGACTTGGTGAATGCCGGGGGCACGAAGATCACGGAGACGTCGGCGCCCGTGGCGGCGATGGCCTCGGCGACGGACCCGAAGACGGGGACGTCGACCGTGCCCTCACCCTTCGGGAAGCTGACCGAGGTACCGGCCTTGCGCGGGTTGACGCCGCCCACGATGTTGGTGCCGGACGCCAGCATGCGCGTCGTGTGCTTCTGGCCCTCCGAACCCGTCATGCCCTGGACGATGACCTTGGAGTCCTCGTTGATGAAGATTGCCATGTCTGTCTGTTTTCTCTCTCGGGTCTCGGGTCAGGAAGCGGCGTTGGCCAGCTCGGCAGCCTTGCTGGCGCCGCCGTCCATCGTCTCGGCCAGGGTGACGAGCGGGTGGTTCGCCTGGGCGAGGATCGCGCGACCCTCTTCGACGTTGTTGCCGTCGAGGCGGACGACGAGCGGCTTGTTCGCCTCGTCGCCGAGGATCGCGAGCGCCTGGACGATGCCGTTGGCGACCTCGTCGCACGCGGTGATGCCACCGAACACGTTGACGAACACGCTCTTGACCTGCTCGTCGTTGAGGATGACGTCCAGGCCCGCGGCCATGACGGCTGCCGAGGCGCCGCCGCCGATGTCGAGGAAGTTGGCGGGCTTGACGCCGCCGTGCTGCTCACCGGCGTACGCGACGACGTCGAGCGTGCTCATGACGAGGCCTGCACCGTTGCCGATGATGCCGACCTGACCGTCGAGCTTGACGTAGTTGAGGTCGTTCTCCTTGGCCTTGGCCTCCAGAGGGTCGGCCGCGTCCTTGTCCTCGAGTGCCGCGTGGTCCGCGTGGCGGAACCCGGCGTTCTCGTCGATGGTCACCTTGCCGTCGAGCGCGACGATCGAGCCGTCCTCGGTGCGGACCAGGGGGTTGACCTCGACCAGGGTCGCGTCCTCCTCCTTGTAGACGGTCCACAGCTTCTGGATGACGTCGGCGACCTGCGCCTTGATGTCGTCGGCGAACCCTGCGGCGGCGACGATCTCGTCAGCCTTGGCCTGGTCGATGCCGACCGTCGGGTCCACGGGGACCTTGGCGAGCGCCTCGGGGCGCTCGACCGCGAGGACCTCGATCTCCATGCCGCCCTCGACGCTCGCCATGGCGAGGTACGTGCGGTTGGAACGGTCGAGGAGCACCGAGAAGTAGAACTCCTCGGCGATCTTCGCGCCCTCCGCGATCATGACGCGGTGGACCGTGTGGCCCTTGATGTCCATGCCGAGGATCTCGGACGCCTTCTCGGCCGTCTCCTCGGGCGAGTGGGCGAGCTTGACGCCGCCCGCCTTGCCGCGACCGCCGACCTTGACCTGGGCCTTGACGACCACGGTCCCGCCGCCGAGCTTCTCAGCGCCCTCGCGAGCCTCTTCGGGGGTCGTGGCAACCACGCCGCCCAGCACGGGAACACCGTGCTTCTCGAAGATGTCGCGCGCCTGGTATTCGAACAGGTCCACCCTGTGTCGTCCTTCCATCTGACTGCCTGACCGGCCTACCGATGTCTCGACATCGAGACATCCCATCACAGGGTAGCCCGGCGACACGCGGGGACCTAGACGAGGCCGCCCGAACCGCGACCGGGGTGATGTCTCCTTGGCCACACCAGCGAGGCCCGCCGCCCTGCCCCAGGGGTGGGCGGAGGCCACCGTCCCGAGGGCGGCAACGCCCGACGGCGCCGCTCACCCCGGGAGGCGCGGCGCCCTCGGCGGAGCGTTCGCCGGGCGACGGGTGGGTCTCCTAGAGCTTGGTGACGGGCGAGAACCGCAGCAGGAGCCGCTTGGTGCCGTCGGCGCCGAAGTCGATCTTGGCGACGGCGTTGGGGCCCGCTCCCTCGACCGCGACGACCGTGCCGAGCCCGTACGCGTCGTGCGTGACCTTGTCGCCGACCGCGAGCGAGGGGATGTCCCCCTCCTTGCGCGGCGTCGCCGAGCCGAACGTGGGGCCGCCCGGGTTGGGCGCGACCGAGCGCGTGCGGACCGCGCCGTTGCGCGAGCCCGATCCCCCGGAGCCGTAGCTCGCACCCGAGCCACCTCGCGAGGAGCCCGACGACGAGCCCCACCCGCCCGTGTACCCGCCGGGTCCGCGCAGGGTCGCCATGGACGACTCCCTGCGGCGCCAGTCCCACAGGTCCTCGGGGATCTCGTCCAGGAAGCGGCTGGGCGGGAACTCGTTGGCCATGCCCCAGGCCGAGCGCACTGCCGAGCGCGAGATGTAGAGCCGCTCCCGGGCGCGCGTGATGCCCACGTACGCGAGCCGACGCTCCTCGGCGAGCTCGCTGTCGTCGTGCAGCGAGCGCATGTGCGGGAACGTGCCGTCCTCCATGCCACGTGAGGAACACGACCGGGAACTCGAGGCCCTTGGCGGTGTGCAGCGTCATGAGGGTCACGACACCGGGGTCAACGACGGGCTTGCCCTCGTGCCCCTCGTCGTCGCTCGACGGGATCTGGTCCGAGTCCGCGACGAGCGAGACCCGCTCCAGGAAGTCCGTGAGGTCGCCCTCTGGCTCGAGCTCGGTGAACTCGCTGGCCACCGCGTGCAGCTCGGCGAGGTTCTCGACGCGCGAACCGTCCTGGGGGTCCTCGCTCGCACGGAGCTCGGCGAGGTAGCCCGAGCGGTCGAGGACCGCACCGAGGATCTCTGCGGGTGTCGCGCCCGTGGCGTACAGGTCGAGGAGCCCGTGGAACAGCTCGCGGAAGGTGCGCAACGGGTTGAGGGTCCGGGTCGTCATGCCCGGGATCTCCTCGGCGCGGTCGAGCGACGCGGCGAACGAGATGCGCTCACGCTCGGCGAACGCAGCGACCAGGGCCTCAGCCCGGTCGCCGAGCCCGCGCTTGGGCACGTTGAGGATGCGCCGCAGGTTCACGTCGTCGTCCGGGTTCGCGATGGCGCGCAGATAGGCGATCGCGTCCTTGATCTCGCGCCGCTCGTAGAAGCGGGTGCCACCGACGACCTTGTACGGCAGGCCGACGCGGATGAGCACCTCCTCGAGCGCACGCGACTGCGCGTTGGTGCGGTAGAAGATCGCGACGTCCCCCGGACGCACGCCGTCCGAGTCGCCGAGCCGGTCGATCTCCTCCGCGATGAAGCGCGCTTCCTCGTGCTCGTTGTCCGCGACGTAGCCGATGATCTTGACGCCCGCCCCGGCGTCGGTCCACAGGCGCTTGGGCTTGCGGTCGACGTTGCGCGAGATCACCGCGTTGGCGGCCGAGAGGATGTTCTGCGTCGAGCGGTAGTTCTGCTCGAGCAGGATGGTGCGCGCGTTCGGGTAGTCGGCCTCGAACTCGAGGATGTTGCGGATGGTCGCACCGCGGAAGGCGTAGATCGACTGGTCGGCGTCGCCGACGACCGTCAGCTCCCCGGGCGGGACGGTGCCCGGCGCCCACGTGCCCTCACCCTCCTCCGGCGCGGGCACCGACGCTCCCGCGAGCTCGCGCACGAGCACGTACTGCGCATGGTTGGTGTCCTGGTACTCGTCGACCAGCACGTGCCGGAACCTGCGACGGTAGTGCTCCGCGACCGCGGGGAACGCCTGGAGAAGGTTGACCGTGGTCATGATGATGTCGTCGAAGTCGAGCGCGTGGGCCTGCGCGAGGCGGGCCTGGTAGCGCGTGTAGACGTCCGAGAGGACCTGGTCGAACGCGTTCGCCGATCCACCCGCACCGTCCTCGGTGGCGTTCGCCCCGCTCTCCCGCGCGTAGCGCTCGGGGTCGATCAGCTCGTTCTTGAGGTCCGAGATCTTGTTGGACAGCGTCCGCGCGGGGTACTTCTTCACGTCCAGGTCGAGCTCACGGCTGACCAGCGTGATGAGTCGCTGCGAGTCCGCCGCGTCGTAGATCGAGAAGCTGGACTTGAGCCCGAGCGCCGAGGCCTCCTTCCGCAGGATCCGCACGCACGCCGAGTGGAACGTCGAGACCCACATGTACTTGGCCGCGGGGCCGATGAGCGACTCGACGCGCTCGCGCATCTCCGCCGCGGCCTTGTTGGTGAAGGTGATCGCGAGGATCTCGCCCGGCCGGGCACGCCCCGTCGCGAGCAGGTAGGCGATGCGGTGCGTGAGCACGCGGGTCTTGCCCGAGCCCGCCCCCGCGACGATGAGCAGCGGGCTGCCCGAGTGCACGACGGCCTCGCGCTGCTCCGGGTTGAGCCCGTCGAGGAGCGACTCGGGGTCGATGTGCGAGAACCCGCCCGAGCGGTGCCCGTCCTCGTCGTGCGCGCCGGCGCCGCCCGACCCCGACGAGCCGCGCGCGGGGCGCGTGGTCGCGCGAGCGGAACCTCCGGCGTCGGGCGCCTCGTCCCACCGCGGCGCGGTGGACGGCAGGCGCGACGAGTCCCCGAGGGACGCGAGGTCGAATCCGGGCAGCGGCAGGTTCTCGAAGAGCGATGTCATAGCCCTCCAAGGGTAGGCGCGGGCACCGACACTTCCGGCATCGACACCGGCACGGGGCGGGCAGCACGTCTCGCACTCCCTCCCGGCGACGCGACCTCGCGACCGATGACTTCGCGGCGGCCGCTCAGTCCTACCGACGACGCCCCGCCCCGGGGCGCCCCGCAGCGAGGGAGGAACCATGACGACGACCCATTTCACAGGACTGCACACGGTCGCGGTCGCGGTCGCGGTCGACGACCAGGACGCCGCGCTCGCGTTCTACCGCGACGCCCTGGGCTTCGAGGTCCGCATGGACGGCGACCTGCAGGAGGACTTCCGCTGGATCGAGGTCGCCCCGCCGGGCGCAGCGGTCTCGGTCTCGCTCGTCGCGGCCGGCCCGGACCAGCCCGCCGGCGTCGACACGGGTATCCGCCTCGCGACCTCGGACGCCGCGGCCGACCACGCGACGCTCGGCGCTCGAGGCGTGCGCGTCGGGGAGCTTCTGCGCTGGGACGGCGTGCCGCCCATGTTCTCGATGCGCGACCTCGACGGCAACGTGCTCTACGTGACGGAGATCTCGGTCGGCTGAGCAGGGAGAGCTCCTGTGTCCACCGCAGCGGTCAGAGTGCGGGATCGTTGCCGTTCCGCGCCTGGCGACGACCCCGGGCAGTTCTCGGCACGCGACCACCGACCGACCACGATCAGGTCCCCTGGACGAGCCGGGCCTCCCGCCCAGTAGTGTCCGAGGCGTGAACGCCTTCACCGAACCAGTGACTCTGACCGGCCGCCTCGTGCGCCTCGTCCCGCTGCGCCCGGACCACCATGACGCGCTGGTCGAGGCCGTGCGCGACGGCGAGCTGTGGAACCGCTGGTACACCTCGGTCCCGACCCCCGAGGAGATGGCGGTGTACATCCAGGACAAGATCGCGTCCCGCGAGACGGGGACGGCGAACCCGTGGGTCGTGGTCCGCAACGACGACGACCAGGTGCTGGGCGTCACGACCTTCCTCGGGATCGACCCGCTCAACCGCCGGGTCGAGATCGGCGCGACCTGGCAGCGGGCGGGCGCCCAGGGCACGGGGGCGAACCCCGCGGCCAAGCTCCTGCTGCTGGCGCACGCGTTCGACGACCTCGACGCGATCGCGGTCGAGTTCCGCACGCACTTCCACAACCGGGAGTCCCGCTCCGCGATCGAGCGCCTGGGCGCCAGGCTCGACGGCGTGCTGCGCAGCCACCAGATCGGGTACGACGGCACGCTGCGCGACACGGCCGTCTACTCGGTGACGGCCGCCGAGTGGCCGACCGTGCGCGTGGGCCTGGAGTACCGGCTGCGGGCGCGCCTCGAGGCCTGAGGCCCTGGGGGCTGAGAACCCGGGCACCGCGGCGGCCCGCCGAGAACGACTGAGCATCACGTCAGCGCGAGGCCCACGCCCCACGTCGCCGTCGCGAGCAGCCCGCCCAGGAGCTGGACCACGATCGTGATGCCGGTCGCCTGGAGCGCGGCGACCGTCGCCCGCCAGGCCGCCCGGCGGTCGCGACGGCGCAGCAGCTCGGCGACGAACACCGCGAGCACGAACCCGATGAACAGCCCGACCACGGGGATCACGAAGAACCCGACGACGCCCAGGAGCCCGCCCCAGGCGAGCGTCGACCAGGGCACGTCGGCCCGTCGCATGTGCCGCCCCGCGAGCAGGAGCTGCCCGCCCTCGGCCGCCACGATGAACGTGGCCGCGACCGCGAAGCACACCCAGGCCGAGGTCCCGCCCGTCATGATCGCCCAGACGAGGATCGCCCCGCCCACGAGCGTGTTCCCCGGCAGCACCTGCACCACGATCCCGGCCAACCCGACCAGGATCACCAACCCGACGACGATCTCTCCAGCGATGCTCACGGGGCCAACCCTCGCACGTCGGTGCCTGCACGCGGGCCGCGGTCGACGTCAGCCGCGGCGCACGCGGCCCCCGATGCCGGGGACCGGCGCGAGCCCGGGGTGCGCGGTGCCGTCGACGACCCACGAGCGGACCATGTCGCTGAACAGGTCCGGGGCCTCCGCGCTCCACTGGTGGTGCAGGCCGGGCGCGATCCGGACCATGGCCCCTGGCATACGGCGCGCGACCGTCTCGAGCGCCCGGCGGGCAGGGCGCAGGTCCCGCCCGCCCGCGACCGCGAGCACCCGGGCACCGGACTCCTCGAGCCTCTCGGGCCAGCAGCCGCCGTAGACCTCGCGCACCAGCCGTTCCTCGTTGTCGCGGCGGATCGCCAGCCCCGAGCGGACGAACAGGTCGCGCGCCTCGGGCGGCAGGCCCATCGCGCGCGCCTGCGCCTTCCAGTACCAGGGGCGGTCCCAGGCGAGCAGCTGGGCTCGACCGAACGCACCCATGAGGCCTGGGACGCCGTCGAGCACCGCGCCGGACGCGAGGGCCGAGGACACGAGCCCGGGGTGCCGGGCCGCGACGCGCAGCGCCACGATGCCGCCGAACGACAGCCCGACGACGTGCACCTCTCGCTCACCGGCGAGGTGGGCGACGGTCGCGGCGACGTCGTCGGCGGCTGCGTCGAGCGATTCCCAGCGCTCGGCGGCCCGGGACCCGAACCCGGGAAGGTCGGGGGTCCAGAGGTCGAGGTCGTCGAGCCGCTCGACCTGCGGCGCCCACATCCACGACGCGACGTTGCCGCCGTGGAGCAGCACGACGGACGCGCGGTCCGCCCCCGCCGCTCCGGCCCGCGTCGCAGGGTGGTGCACGACGACGTCGGGGGCGCTCACGAGAGCACCTCACCCTCGGTCTCGTCGAGCCACGCGAGCTCCGCGCGGGCGTGCGCGAGCCCGTGTCGCAGCGTCGCGACCCGCAGCGCGAGGCCGCGGGACCCACGGACCCGGTCGGCCGCCGGCCCGTCCTCCGCCAGGACGGACGCCACCCGGGCCTGCTCCGCAGCCAGCACCGCCACCGTCTCCTCGGCCTGAGCGCGCCGGGCCGTGAGGAGGGCCGCGACGTCGTCCTCGTCGAGCTGGTCGGCGAAGAAGAGCCGACCGAGGAACGGCTCCCGGGAGTCCTCGGGCTCGAGCGGCGAGACGAGCCAGGTCCGCAGCGCCTCGCGCCCTGCCGCGGTGATCCGGTGGACCTTGCGGTCGGGGTAGCTCTCCTGCACCACGACCTCGACCTCGGCCAGACCCGCCGCGACCAGCCCGGCCAGCGTGCGGTAGAGCTGCGAGCGGTCCGCGGCCCAGAAGTGGTGCACCGACGAGTCGAACGCGCGCTTGAGGTCGTAGCCGGTCATGGGCCGGATCGTGAGCAGACCGAGGACCAGATGCTTGAGGACCATGCGACTAGTGGACCATGCACATATCTCGCCGTCAACGGCGGGGACGCACCAGCACGACGAAGGCCCCCGGCGATCGATCCGCCGGAGGCCCTGGCCCCGTGCCGACGCGCCGTGCGCGCCGTTCCCGTCAGACGAAGACGGCCACGATGATGTTGACGAGCGTGAGGCCACCGATCGAGTGCTTGAGCGCGGGCGAGATCTTGTCCCCCTGGCGCACACCGATGAAGGCGAGGACGGCGATGACCACGGCGATGACGAGCTTGATGCCGATCTTCATCATGCTGGGCCCGCCGTCGTCCCACAGACCGCCCATCTCGGCCACGCCGACCATGAGGATGCCTGCGACGGCTGCCGTCGCGGCACCGTGGAAGACGCCCTTGTTGAGCGCCGCGGACTTGAGCGACACGAAGTAGCCGCCGAGGACGATGGCCCAGCCGACGAAGTGCAGGACCGCGAACACGTTGTAGACGATTTCCATGGCTCCCATCCTAAGTTGCTGACGCGACTGTCGGAAAAATCTCCGCGTGTCGCCGCGCGCGGCGGGCGGGCGGCAGGAACACGGTCGGAGTCGGAGTCTGAGACACCCATCCACCATGCGGACAGGGGCTACCCATCCGGTCGCGGCCTCTGTAGCGTTCCCGCCATGACCACGGCAGCGCACCTCCTCCTCGTGACGGCACGTCACGAGTTGACGGCGTGCGCCCGCAGCAGCTTCTGCTGTTGTTGTTGACCCGCGCCTGACTCAGCCCGAGCCGTCCTCGCCGACCGCTCGCCATCTTTCTGAGCCGAGGGCGCGCGTGGTCGGCCCTCAGCCACTCCTCTCGTCGCGCTGAGACCCTCTGGCCCCGTGCGCCCATGTCCCCCCTTGAGGAGCATGATGACGCCGCCGAACACCGCCACCGAGGCGACCCCCGTCGCCGACCGGCCGGCCGGCAGCAGCCCGGTCGCCCCGGCGGACGCCGCCGCCGGCACGGCCACCGGAACCGCCGCGCAGACGCCCGACGTCGCCGCTCCCCCGGCTCGTGGGGCCCGCCCCGCACGCGTCGCACGCCCCAACGGCCAGTGGGCCGTCGACGGCAAGGAGCCGCTCAACGGCAACGAGAAGTGGAAGCAGGAGGACGGCGGGCTCTCGGTGCGGCAGCGCATCGAGGAGGTCTACTCACGCGAGGGCTTCGACTCGATCACGGGCGACGACCTGCACGGCCGCTTCCGCTGGTGGGGCCTCTACACCCAGCGCAAGCCCGGGATCGACGGCGGCCGCACGGCCCAGCTCGAGCCGCACGAGCTCGAGGACAAGTACTTCATGCTCCGCGTGCGCATCGACGGCGGAGCGGTCAGCACCGAGCAGCTGCGCGTCATCGCCGGCATCTCGCGCGACTTCGGCCGCGACAGCGCCGACATCACCGACCGCCAGAACATCCAGCTCCACTGGGTCGAGGTCGAGAACGTGCCGGAGATCTGGCGCCGGCTCGAGTCCGTGGGCCTGCAGACCACCGAGGCCTGCGGCGACGTGCCGCGCGTCGTGCTCGGCAGCCCCGTGGCCGGGATCGCGGCCGACGAGCTGATCGACCCCGCCCGTGTCATCAAGGAGATCACCGACAAGTACATCGGCGTCCCCGAGCTCGCGAACCTCCCCCGCAAGTTCAAGACCGCCGTCACCGGCCACCCGTCCCAGGACGTGGTCCACGAGATCAACGACGTCGGGTTCGTCGCGCTCGAGCACCCCGAGCTGGGCGTCGGGTTCGACCTGTGGGTCGGCGGAGGGCTGTCCGCGAACCCGCGCCTCGGCGAGCGCCTCGGCGCGTTCGTGACCGAGGAGCAGGTCGCCGACGTGTGGCACGGAGTGGTCCAGATCTTCCGCGACTACGGGTACCGCCGGCTGCGCAACAAGGCGCGCCTGAAGTTCCTGCTCGCGGACTGGGGGCCCGCGAAGTTCCGTGAGGTCCTCGAGACCGAGTACCTGGGCTACGCGCTGCCGGACGGCCCGCCCGCCCCGCAGCCCACCCAGCCGGGCGACCACGTGGGCGTGCACAAGCAGAAGGACGGCCTCAACTACGTCGGCGCGGCTCCGTACGTGGGACGCGTCTCGGGCAGCATCCTCGCGGCCGTCGCGGACCTCGCCGAGTCGGCCGGGTCGCAGCGTGTGCGGTTCACTCCCCACCAGAAGCTGCTCGTGCTCGACGTCCCCGACGAGCACCTCGAGCGCGTGGTCTCAGGGCTCAAGGAGCAAGGCCTCGACGCCGACCCGAGCCCCTTCCGCCGCAGCACCATCGCGTGCACGGGCATCGAGTACTGCAAGCTTGCGATCGTCGAGACCAAGGCCTCGGCGAGCCGCGCGATCGACGACCTCGAGAAGCGCCTGGGCGACCTGTCCGCGATGAAGCCGCTCTCGCTGCACATCAACGGCTGCCCCAACTCGTGCGCCCGCATCCAGACCGCGGACATCGGTCTCAAGGGCCAGCTCGTGCTGGACGACGAGGGCAACCAGGTCCCCGGCTTCCAGGTGCACCTCGGTGGCGGGCTCGCCTCCGACGACCGGGCAGAGGCGGGCATGGGCCGCACGGTCCGTGGGCTCAAGGTCACCAACGACGACCTGCCCGAGTACGTCGAGCGCGTCGTGCGCCAGTTCGAGCAGGAGAAGGACGGCGCCGAGACGTTCGCCCAGTGGGCGCACCGTGCGGACGAGGAGTCGCTGCGATGACCGGGACGACCACCACCCCGGGCGGCGCGCGCGACGCCACGGGCGCGACGCCGTCGGGCAGCCCGGTCGCCACGGGCAACGACCCGCTCGCCGCGCTGCGTGCCGCCGCCAAGGCGCGCACCGAGGCGCGCACCGCGTCCAAGGCCGCGCACGCGGCCCGCCGGGCACAGGACGCCCGCCCCAAGCGGTCGGCCGACGAGCTGCGCGCGATCGTCGAGCGCGGCCAGGCCGAGCTGCACGGGCGCGGCACGCCCGGCGTCGTCGACGCCGACCACCCCGAGGCGACCGCCGAGCAGGTCGTCGCGTGGGCCGTGCGCGAGTTCGGCGGCTCGATCGCCGTCGCGTGCTCCATGGCCGACGCGGTCCTGCCGCACGTCGTCGCGCAGCAGGCACCGTGGGTCGACGTCCTGTTCCTCGAGACCGGCTACCACTTCCCCGAGACCACGGGCACGCGCGACGCCGTCGAGCAGCAGATGGAGGTCACGATCGTCGACGTCCTGCCGCAGCTCACCGTGGCCCAGCAGGACGAGGCGCACGGCAAGGACCTCTGGTCGCGCGACCCCGCCGCGTGCTGCGCGATGCGCAAGGTCGAGCCCCTGACCCGCACGCTCGGCGGGTACGAGGTCTGGGTCACGGGCGTGCGCCGCGACGAGGCGCCGACCCGGACGAACACCCCGCTCGTGACCTGGGACGAGAAGAACGGGCTGGTCAAGATCAACCCGCTCGCCGCGTGGTCGTTCGACGACCTGCTCGGCTACGCGGCCGACCAGCAGGTGGTCCTCAACCCGCTCCTCAACGACGGGTACCCCTCGATCGGCTGCGCGCCGTGCACGCGGCGCGTCGCACCTGGCGAGGACCCGCGCGCGGGCCGCTGGTCCGGGCTCGACAAGACCGAGTGCGGGCTCCACGTATGAGCACCGCGACCACGCACACCACGCCCCCACCGACCTCCACGACGACCATGTCCACCGACGTGCCCACCGAACCGCCCACGCACACCGACGAGAAGAGCGACGCCGTGACCGCCCCCGTGGCTTCCCCAGCGGATACCGCCCAGACGTACCGCCTGACCCAGCTCGAGTCCCTCGAGTCCGAGGCCGTCCACATCATCCGCGAGGTCGTCGCCGAGTTCGAGCGGCCTGTGCTGCTCTTCAGCGGCGGCAAGGACTCGGTCGTCATGCTGCACCTGGCGACCAAGGCGTTCTGGCCCGCACCCGTGCCCTTCCCGCTGCTGCACGTCGACACGGGCCACAACTTCCCCGAGGTCCTGGAGTACCGCGACGCGACCGTCGCCCGCCTCGGGGCCCGCCTCGAGGTCGCGAGCGTCCAGGACTACCTCGACGACGGCCGCCTGCTCGAACGCGCCGACGGCACGCGCAACCCGCTCCAGACCCAGCCGCTGCTCGACGCCATCACGGGGCACAAGTTCGACGCCGTGTTCGGCGGCGGCCGCCGCGACGAGGAGAAGGCGCGCGCCAAGGAGCGCGTCATCTCGCTGCGCGACGAGTTCGGGCAGTGGGACCCGCGCAACCAGCGCCCCGAGCTGTGGAACCTGTACAACGGCCGCCACCGCCCGGGCGAGCACGTCCGCGCGTTCCCCCTGAGCAACTGGACCGAGCTCGACATCTGGCGCTACATCGCCGCCGAGAAGATCGACCTGCCCAGCCTGTACTACGCGCACGAGCGCGAGGTCTTCGAGCGCGACGGCATGCTGCTCGCCGTCGGGCCGTACTCCCAGCCGCGCACCGACGCCGAGGCCGCGAACGTGCGCACCGAGACGGTGCGCTACCGGACCGTGGGCGACATGTCCTGCACGGGCGCAGTCGAGTCCGACTCCTACACGGTCGACGACGTCATCACCGAGGTCGCCGCGACCCGCATCACCGAGCGCGGCGCCACGCGCGCCGACGACCGCATCTCCGAAGCCGCCATGGAAGACCGCAAGAAGGAGGGGTACTTCTAGTGAGCGCCGCCACCACGCACCCGCTGCCCGCCGAGGGCTCGGCCGCCCAGGACTCGCCCGTGCTCCCCACGAGCACGCTGCTGCGCCTCGCGACCGCCGGATCCGTCGACGACGGGAAGTCGACGCTCGTCGGCCGCCTGCTGTTCGACTCGAAGTCCGTGCTCGCGGACCAGCTCGACGCCGTCGAGCGTGTCTCGCGCGACCGCGGTCTCGCGACCGCCGACCTCGCGCTGCTGACCGACGGCCTGCGCGCCGAGCGCGAGCAGGGCATCACGATCGACGTCGCCTACCGCTACTTCGCGACCGCCAAGCGCTCGTTCATCCTGGCCGACTGCCCCGGTCACGTGCAGTACACGCGCAACACCGTCACGGGAGCCTCGACGGCCGACGTCGTCGTGCTGCTCATCGACGCCCGCAAGGGCCTGCTCGAGCAGACTCGCCGCCATCTCGCGGTCGCGAGCCTCCTGCGCGTCCCGCACGTGATCGTGGCCGTCAACAAGATCGACCTCGTCGACTACAGCCAGGAGCGCTACGAGGAGCTCGCCGACCAGATCCGCGAGGCCGCGGCCTCGCTCGGCGTCCCCCACGTCCTCGCGCTGCCCGTCTCCGCGCTCGAGGGCGTCAACGTCGTCGACCGCTCGGGCGGACCCGAGGGCAAGACCCCCTGGTACGACGGGCCGAGCCTGCTCGACCTGCTCGAGGAGCTCCCTGCGGCGCAGACCCCGGACACCGAGGCGTTCCGCTTCCCCGTCCAGGTCGTCCTGCGCCCCCAGGGCGCCGCGCTCGAGGAACGGTTCCGCGACTACCGCGGGTACGCCGGTCAGATCGCCTCGGGTGTCGTCCGCGTGGGCGACGAGATCGTGGTGCTGCCCAGCGGGAGGAAGAGCACGGTCGAGGGCATCGACACGGCCGACGGCACGCTCGCCGAGGCCTTCGCCCCCCAGTCGGTCACGATCCGCCTCACGGACGAGATCGACATCGCCCGCGGTGACCTCATCGCGGCCGCGGCAGATGCCCCGCAGGTCACGCAGGACGTCGAGGGCACCGTCGCATGGCTCAGCGACAAGACGCTGCGCCCCGGTACCCGCGTGCTGCTCAAGCACACGACCCGCACCGTGCAGGCCGTGGTGCGCGACGTCGTCGGGCGGCTGGACCTCGACACGGCCGAGCTCGAGCCCGCCGAGGCGCTCGAGCTCAACGACATCGGGCGCGTCGTCCTGCGCCTCGCCTCACCCGTCGCGGCCGAGGAGTACATCACCTCGCGTCGCACCGGTGCCTTCCTCCTGATCGACGGTCAGGACGGCGGCACCCTCGCAGCAGGAATGGTCGGAGACGCCCTGGCGGCCGTGCGATGTCCTTCGCAGCGTCCCGTGCAGTACGCGATCTGAGGTCCCCCGACCACCGCAGGTCGGGGCCCGGACCACCGGGCCCCTCGGATCGCGTACTGCACGGATCGGCGCTGCCGGGACACGACACGTCCACCGCCAGGCAAACACCGACCCTCCCGAAGGAAACTCCATGAACACGTCGTCCCGCCCGACCCGCCTCACCCGAGCCGGCACGTCACGACACCGCTCCGCCCGCACCCGCTCCGCGGTCGCAGCACTCGCCGTCGCACCGCTGCTCCTGCTCGCCGCCTGCTCCACGGGCACGTCCGACGCCGCCGACGGCCCCGCCGCGTCCTCCGGCCCGGCCGACGAGCTGCGCCTCGGCTACTTCGCGAACGTCACCCACGCCCCCGCGCTCGTCGGGGTCGCGGGCGGCCAGTTCGAGGAGGCCCTCGGCGACACCACGCTCACGACGCAGGTCTTCAACGCCGGCCCCGCCGCGATCGAGGCCCTCAACGCAGGGGCCATCGACGCCACGTTCATCGGCCCCAACCCCGCGATCAACAACTTCGTGAAGTCGAACGGCGAGGCCGTGCGCATCGTCGCGGGCTCCACGTCCGGCGGCGCGCAGCTCGTCGTGCGCGACGGGATCGACACGGCCGTCCGACCTCGAGGGCACCAAGATCGCCTCGCCCCAGCTCGGCGGGACCCAGGACGTCGCGCTGCGCGCCTGGCTCACCGAGAACGGCCTGGAGAACGACATCCAGGGCGGCGGGGACGTCGCGGTCACCCCGACCGAGAACGCCCAGACCCTCACGCTGTTCCAGAACGGCGAGCTCGACGGCGGCTGGCTGCCCGAGCCCTGGGCCTCGCGCCTCGTGCTCGACGCCGGTGCGCACGTCCTGGTCGACGAGAAGGACCTGTGGGAGGACGGCCAGTTCCTCACCACGCACCTGATCGTCCGCACCGACTTCCTCGAGGAGCACCCGGAGACGGTCGAGGCGCTCCTGCGCGGCGAGGTCGCGGCGATCGACTGGATCGGCGCCAACCCCGACGAGGCCAAGTCGCTCGTCAACGGCGAGATCGAGAAGATCGCCGGCAAGCCCCTGTCGGACGCCGTCCTGGACCGCGCCTTCACCAACATCACCTTCACGACGGACCCGCTCGCGGGCACGCTCGACACCTTGCTCGAGGACGGCGTGACCGCCGGGACCACCACCGAGGCGGACCTGGACGGCATCTACGACCTGAGCCTCCTCAACAAGGTGCTGACCGAGGCCGGTCAGCCGACCGTCTCCGCCGCCGGTCTCGGCAAGGAGTAGCACCATGACCACCACGTCCCCCGCCAGCACGGGCGCTTCGACTCGAACGGCCGGAACGGCCAGCGACGAGGGCGCCGGCCCCACGACCGGCGTCCGCCTGCGCGGCGTGTCCAAGCGGTTCTCCCCGACGGGCGCCCCGGTGCTCGAGGGGATCGACCTGGACATCGCGCAGGGCGAGTTCGTCTGCCTGCTCGGAGCCTCGGGCTGCGGCAAGTCGACGCTGCTCAACATCGTCGCGGGTCTGGAGCGCCCGACCACGGGGGACGTGGAGGTCGCCGGGGGCGGCGCGGCCCTGATGTTCCAGGAGTCCGCGCTGTTCCCCTGGCTCACCGCGAGCCGCAACATCGAGCTGGCGCTGAAGTTCCGCGGCGTCCCGCGCGCGGAGCGCCGTGAGCGGGCCGCCGAGCTGCTCTCGCTCGTCCGGCTCGACGGCTCGGGCGACAAGCGCGTCCACGAGCTCTCGGGAGGCATGCGCCAGCGCGTGGCGCTCGCGCGCTCGCTCGCCCAGGAGCGGGACGTCCTGCTCATGGACGAGCCCTTCGCCGCGCTCGACGCGATCACGCGCGACCTGCTCCACGACGAGCTCGAGCGGGTCTGGGAGCAGACCGGGCGCACCATCGTCTTCATCACGCACAACGTCCGCGAGGCCGTGCGGCTCGGGCAGCGCGTGCTGCTCATGTCGTCCCGCCCCGGACGCATCGTGCGCGAGTGGGACGTCGACGTGTACGGCGCGAACGAGCAACGCAGCATCGAGGCCGCCGCCGCGTCGCGCCTCGCGACCGAGATCACCAACGACCTCCGTGAGGAGATCCGCCGCCATGCCGTCTGAGACGTCGAAGACCACCACGACCCTGACCCCGCACGACGGGGCCCGCTCCGGCGCCGGCCCGGTCGAGAGTCCCACCACCCGGCCCCAGGACGAGGTGAGCACGCCCCGCGAGGCGAGCGCCTCCGTCGGGCACGCGAAGGACGTCGGTGACATCGAGGCGGGGCTCGACGCCCTCCAGACGAGCGTCGCGCCCACCGCGAGCCGGTGGTCGCACGGTCTTGCAGGCCGTCTACCCGCCCGTGCTCGCGATCACGATCCTGCTCGCGGTCTGGCAGGTCCTGGTGTGGCTCGAGGTCCAGCCCATCTACAACCTGCCCGGCCCCACCCAGGTCTGGGAGGCCGTGACCCGGGCCGCCGCGAGCGGCACGCTGTGGCAGGCGCTCGGCACGAGCCTCTCGCGCGGTGTCCTGGGATTCCTCGCAGCCGTAGCGATCGGTACCCCGCTCGGCATCCTCGTGGCGCGCGTGCGCTGGGTCCGCGGTGTCGTTCGGGCCCATCATCACGGGCCTGCAGGTGCTGCCGTCGGTCGCCTGGGTGCCCGCGGGCATCATCTGGTTCGGGCTGTCGGACGCCACGGTCTACTTCGTGATCCTCATGGGCGCGGTGCCCTCGATCATCAACGGGATCGTCTCCGGCGTGGACCAGGTGCCGCCGCTGTACCGGCGCGTGGGCCAGGTCCTGGGCGCGGGCCGCTTCCAGATGATCAAGGACGTGATCCTGCCCGCCGCGTTCCCCGGCTACCTCGCAGGCCTCAAGCAGGGCTGGGCGTTCTCGTGGCGCTCGCTCATGGCCGCGGAGATCATCGCGGTCGGCGGCGGGATCGGGTTCGGGCTGGGCGCCTTCCTCCAGCAGGGCCGCGAGCTGTCCGACATGGCGCTCGTCTTCACCGCGATCCTGCTGATCCTCGTGGTCGGCATGGTCATCGAGCTGCTGTTCTTCGCCCCGGTCGAGAAGACCATGCTGCGTCGCCGCGGACTTGCTCCCGAGACCTCCGCGAGCAAGGGCTCGGGGTGGCTGCTGCGCCGGCGTGAGCCGGCTTCGGCCGCTCTCGGGCGATGATGGGCGCATGAACTCTGAGCTCTACCCCCTCGGTCTGCGGATCGCGGGCCGTCCGGTCGTCGTCGTGGGCGGGGGACCCGTGGCCGCGCGGCGCGCGCGGTCCCTCGTGGGTGCGGGCGCGCAGGTGCGCGTCGTGGCCCCTGAGGTCTGCGAGGACCTGGCGGCGCTGGTCGCCCGCCCCGTGCCCGAGGGCGCGACTCACCTGCCCGACGGCGCGGGGCCCCTCGACGGGTCCGGCGCGCCTGGGCCCGTGGTCGCGTGGGACGCGCGCGCGTTCCGCCCGGGCGACCTCGAGGGCGCGTGGCTCGTGCACACCGCGACCGGTTCGCCCGAGGTCGACGCGCAGGTCGCGGCCGAGGCCGAGGCGCTGCGCGTCTTCTGCGTGAACGCGGGCGACGCCGAGGCCGGGACCGCCTGGGTGCCCGCGGTCGCGCGGGTCATTGTGGGCGGCTCGGCGGCCGGTGCGTCGGTCGCGGCAGACGCACCGGGCGCGTACGGCACCGACGGCACCGAGATCACGGTCGCGGTCAACGCGGGGCGCGACCCGCGCCGGGCGCAGCGCATCCGGGACGCGATCGACGCCCTGCTCTCGACGGGCGACCTTCCCCTGCGTCAGGTCCGCCCGAGCGCGGGCGGCGTCGGGACGGTCGCCCTGGTCGGCGGCGGCCCCGGCGACGCGGGGCTCATCACGGCGCGCGGGCGGCGGCTGCTCGCGCAGGCCGACGTCGTCGTCACCGACCGGCTGGGCCCGCGTGCCCTGCTCGACGACCTCGGGGACGACGTCATGATCGTCGACGTCGGCAAGACCCCGGGGTTCCACCCGGTTCCGCAGGACGAGATCAACGCTCTGCTGGTCGAGCACGCGCTCGCTGGGCGCAGAGTTGTACGACTCAAGGGCGGCGATCCGTACGTGTTCGGGCGCGGGGGCGAGGAGCTCATCGCGTGCGAGGAGCACGGCATCCCCGTCGAGGTGGTGCCCGGCGTCACGAGCGCGGTCTCGGTGCCCGCTGCGGTCGGGATCCCGGTCACGCACCGCGGCTGGTCACGAGGGTTCACGGTGCTGACCGGGCACGAGGACATCGGCAAGGTCCCGGCGGCAGCGGACCACACCGTGATCCTCCTCATGGGCGTCTCGCGGCTGCGCGACTCGGCCGCGGCCCTCGTGGCCTCCGGGCGGTCACCGCGGACGCCGGTCGCCGTGGTCGAGGACGGCTACGGCCCGCGCCAGCGCTCGACCGTCGGGACGCTCGAGACCATCGCCGACGTCGCCGCGGCCGCCGGGGTCCGTGCCCCGGCCGTGACCGTGATCGGGGACGTGGTCCGCGTCAGCCCCGCGTGGCGGGCGGCCGGGCTGGACTGAGGCCCGCGGTCGGCCGGGGGCCCGCTCGAGCAGGCCGAGCCGCCCAGAGACCCGCGAGAACGCCGAGGGGCCCGTCGTCCTGTGGACGACGGGCCCCTCGGGGTTCTGCGAAGGCTGCGCTCAGGCCTGCGGGGCCAGTGCGGCGATCATCGGGTCGTCCTTCTCGATCATGCCCATCTTCGCCGCACCACCCGGCGACCCCAGGTCGTCGAAGAACTCCACGTTCGCCCGGTAGTAGTCGCTCCACTCCGAGGGCACGTCGTCCTCGTAGTAGATCGCCTCCACCGGGCACACCGGCTCGCACGCACCACAGTCCACGCACTCGTCAGGATGGATGTACAACGACCGCTTGCCCTCGTAGATGCAGTCCACCGGACACTCCTCGATGCACGCCTTGTCCTTCACGTCCACACAAGGCTGAGCAATCACGTAGGTCACGTCGGAGGTCCTTTTCGTCGGGCCGGAGGGCTTCACCCGGCTCCCTCCAGGCTATCGCCCCACCCGGCTGCGGCGTGCCGCTTCTCACCTGCTAATACGGCCAGATCTCGCGGTTCGTCGGGTGTCCTCGGAGCGAGCCGACGGGCTCAGAGGAGGCGCCGGGCAGCGGCCCACCGCGTGAGCTCGTGGCGCGAGGAGAGCTGGAGCTTGCGCAGCACCGACGACACGTGGGTCTCGACCGTCTTGACCGAGATGAAGAGCTCCGAGGCGACCTCGCGGTAGGCGTAGCCGCGCGCGATGAGACGCATGACCTCCTGCTCGCGGGCCGAGAGCCGGTCGAGCTCGTCGTCGGCGACCGCGACGTCGGCCTGCCCGGTGCCGAACGCGTCGAGCACGAACCCCGCGAGCCGCGGCGAGAAGACCGCGTCGCCGCTCGCGACCTGGACGACCGCACCCGCCAGGTCCGGACCCGAGATCGCCTTGGTCACGTAGCCGCGCGCTCCCGCCCGGATGACCGCCACGACGTCCTCGGCCGCGTCGGAGACCGACAGAGCGAGGAACCGCGTGGAGCCCAGGAGGTCGGAGCAGCGGGTGATGACCTCGGCCCCGCCTCCGCCGTTGCCGCCAGGGAGGTGCACGTCGAGCAGGACGACCGGGGGCCGCAGGGCGCGGATGGCCTCGACGGCACCGTCGACGCTGTCGGCCTCGCCCACGATGTCCACGCGGCCGTCGAGGCTCGCGCGGACCCCCGCACGGAACATGTGGTGGTCGTCGACGAGGACGACCGGGACGGGCGCACCCGGGAGCGTGGTCGGCTCGGGGTTCGGGATGGTGGTCACGTGCGCTCCTGGGTCGTGCGGACGATGGGCTCGGGCTGCTGCGCGGGTCCCGTGGAGGGCGTCGGTGCAGGCCGCGACCCGTTCCGGGCCGGCCCGCCGGGCGTCGTGCCCGCGTCGGGCTCCCCCGGCATCCTAGGTCCGGGAGCACCTGCGGCGGCCGTCGGGGCCGCAGGCTCGCCCTCGGCCTCCGCGGCACGTGGCACCTTGAGCCGCACCTCGGTCCCCCAACCCGGCCGCGACACGACCTCGGCCTGCCCTCCACGCCGCGTCACGCGCCCGATGATCGACTCGCGCACGCCGAACCGGTCCTGGGCGATGTCCTTCATCTCGAACCCGTCGCCGCGGTCGCGCACGAACACCTCGACCATGTCGTCGGACACCTCGAGATAGACCGAGACGGGCGGACGGCCGTGCGCGACGGCGTTGACGAGCGCCTCGCGCGTGGCCTGGAGGAGCGCCGTGGTCTCCTCGGTCGGCACGCAGTCACCCACGACGACGACGTCGACCACGACCGCGGCCGTCCCCGCCGACCCGCCGTCGCCGACGGTTCCCGCAGCGCTCACGCCTGCGGTGCTCGCGGCGCCCGCCGCGAGCCGCCAGCTCTGGCGGTCCTCGACCTCGCCCACGAGCGTCCGGAGCTCGGCCGCGAGCGACGTACCAGGAGCTGGTCGATCGTTGTACAGCCACTCGCGGAGCTCGCGCTCCTGCGCACGCGCGAGGCGTGCCACGGTGTCCGCGTCGGCCGCGCTGGCCCGGATGAGCGCGAGCGTCTGCAGGACCGAGTCGTGCAGGTGGGCTGCGATGTCCGCCCGCTCGGCCTCGCGTGCCCGGGCCGCGCGCTCGTCGCCGAGCTCGCGCACGAGCCGCAGCCACCACGGAGCGAGCACGATCGCCGCGCCCGCGAGCACCGCGAGCGACGCCACGGTCGCCCGGACCATGTCCGAGGCCGTCGAGTCCTGCCCCACCAGGAGCAGGACCCCGACCAGGACCAGCACCAGGCCCCCGGCGAGCCGCAGCACCCCGGCGGGTGTCCGCCCTCCCGCGCGCGAGAGCCAGCGTCCTCGCTGCGCGGCGTCGAGCTGAGACCACGCGAGGGCGGTCCCCGCGAGCGCGATGAGCACGGGCAGGACCCACGAGACCTCGACGTCGACCCCTGCGCGGGCCGCCACCAGGACCGCGGCCCCGCTCAGCAGGACCACACCGATCGCCACGTCGCGCACCGGGAGCTTGCGCACGCGCCCCTGCAGACGGGGCGCGATCCGTCGGAGCGAGGCGGGACGCTCCTCATCCGCGGCCTGCGCCGGGTCGCCCACGGGCACCGTGACCCAGAGGAAGACGTAGAGGACGATCCCCGCGCCGCCCGCGAGGGCGAGCAGGACCATCACGAAGCGCATCGCGCCCACGGGCAGGTCGAGGTGCAGCGACAGCCCTCGGCACACGCCACCGACCCAGCGTCCCTGCTCGGGGCGCCGGAGCGGGAGTCGCCTGGCTGGTTGCGCGGTCTGTGTCACCCTCTGATGGTCACACGTCCCGGCGCCCCCACCGGGCGAAACGCCCCCTTGGTCCCTTCCCTGACCGGAAGATCAGGGTCCCGCAGCACGCGATTCAGGGTCGGCTCAGGGGAACACCCGATACCGGCCGGCCGCTGCGCGCGTCAGGCTGGAGCCATGAACACCGAGGACACCTCCCCAGAACCGCCGGCCGGGAGCTCCGCACCGACCGGGGCGGCCCAGCAGACCGGCGGCACGCCCTTCTCCGCGAACGGTCCGGCCCCCGCGGGTCCCGACGGTCCGCCCGCGAACCCGCCGACCCAGTCCACCGGGATGGACAGCTTCTTCGACGCGTCCGACGTCTCGGCATCTCCCGCTCGGACGACCGCTGGATCGGTGGCGTCGCCGGCGGGATCGCCGACCGGTTCGGGATCGACCCCCTCATCGTGCGGGGTCTCCTGGTCGTCTCGGTCTTCCTCTCGGGAGCCGGCCTCGTCCTGTACGGCGTCGCCTGGGCTCTCCTCCCCGAGGCCCGCGACGGCCGCATCCACCTGCAGCAGACGGTCCGCGGCGACTTCGACGTCGCGATGCTCGGAGCGGCCGCGACGACCATCGTCGGCCTGAGCTGGAGCACCGGCTGGTCGTCCTGGTGGCACTTCGCAGGGCTCGAGTGGCTCAACGGGCTGTTCTGGACCGCCGCGGTGATCGTCGTGATCGTGCTGGTCGTCAACCGTCGCAACGACAAGCGCGCCGCCTACACCGCGGCCCAGCACACGCAGCAGCAGGCCCCGCCGGTCGCCCAGCCCGGCCAGCCCTACCCCGCTCAGCCGTTCGGACCGGGCGTCGCGCCGTCCCAGCAGGGCCACCAGGGGAACGCCTGGCAGCACGGCCGCCCCGGCCAGCCCACGCCGGCACGCCCCCCGTACGGAGCTCCCGCCCCGGGCGCCGCACCCGGGGTGACGTACCCCGCGACCCCCGCGGCGCCGTCGGGCCCCGCGTACACCGCCTCCGCTCCCCTGCCCCCGCAGGGCTACGCGGGCCAGCGCCCCGCCCCGCCCGTCCCGCCCCAGGCCTACGCGGCCCAGCAGGCCGCCGCACAGCAGGCCGCACGCGCCCAGGAGCAGGCCCGACGCCAGGCCCAGCGCGAGGCCGACCGGCTGCGCCGCCTCGAGGAGCAGCGCGCCCGCGCCGCCCGACGCCCCCGCGGCCCGGGCACCGCGATCGTCGGGATCACGCTCGGCGTGAGCCTCCTCGGCGCAGCGGTCCTCATGCTGCTCGAGCGTCGTGACGTGATCGACGTGCCGTTCTTCTACACGTGGATCGGCGCGACGATCATCCTCCTCGGCCTCGGCGTCGTGATCTCGGGCCTGCGTGGCCGCACGAGCGGAGCCCTGGGTGGCCTCGCGATCGTCGCGACGATCATCGCGCTCCCGATCGCCGGCTGGAGCTCGGTCGACCGGTTCGACGTGAACCTCCAGGGTCGGGCCTCCGACTCGACCTACACGGTCACCTCGGTCCAGGACGCGGAGAACGGGTTCGCCTTCACGTTCGGCGACCCCGTCGTCGACCTGAGCCGGCTCGACCTGAGCGCGGTCACCGAGGACCCCGTCGTCGTCCCCGTCGACCTGCGGGCCGGGGACCTGACCGTGATCGTCCCCTCGGGCGTCCCGGTCGAGGCCGAGGTCCGCGTCCTCGCGGGCAACGCCACCTGGACCGTCGACGGCGAGCGCCGCAGCGTCAACGGCGTCAACACCCGCCCGTACACCTTCACCACCGACTCCGTCTCCGACGGCGCCGACCCCGTGCTCCTGCTCGAGGTCGACGTCGCCGCGGGAGACGTCACCATCCGGGAGGAATCATGACCACCGAGAAGAACCCCTACGAGTCCGACGACCGACGACGAGACCCAGGCCCTCCCCCCGGTCGACCCGACGCTCGAGCTCGCGACCGCGCAGAGCGAGACCCCGGCCGAGGAGACGGGAGCCAGGGTCTCGAGTGAGGCCGACGGCGACCCCGACGCGACGCAGGTCCTGGAGGCGGCCGCTCCGTCCGAGGCCGACCTGGCCGACGAACTCTTCCGGACCGAGGCGACCCAGGCGCTGCCCGTCGCCGAGCCCACCCAGGCTCTCCCGGTGACGCCTCCCACCCAGGCGCTGCCCGTCTGGGAGGCTGCGCCGACGCACACGCAGGCCTACCCCGTGCAGGACGCGCCGGTCGACCCCGAGCCGGTCGTCCCGGCGGCGGCTGCCCCCGCAGCGGCCCCGGCGCCCGCCCCCGCGGTCGACCCGGCCGCGCAGTGGAACACCACGGCGCAGCAGAAGGCGAACGTCGCCCCGAGCAGTCACGGTCCCGGGAGAGGACCCGCGCAACCGCGGCCTGCGCGTGGGCACGGTCGTGTGGGGATTCATCATCGTCGCGGTGGGCGCGGGCATCCTCGCCCTGGCCCTCGGCGCGACGTACGACCTGGACGTGGCGCTCATCGCCCTGCTGAGCGTCGCGGGCCTGGTGCTCGTGGTCGGCTCGATCGTGTCGAGCAGCCGACGCAGCGCCCGCGAACGAGCCCACCGGTGACCGCCCGCCCGTGAGTGCATGGTTCGGCCGCGACACGCCCGGCGTGTCGCAGCCGAACCATGCACTCGGCGTCGGAAGTGGTGAGCACGACGGCGGCGCACCGGTCGAAGGACCGGCGCGCCGCCGTCGTGCTTCCGTACGAGAGCGCCTCAGCGCGGGGGCGTTCCCTCTGCCGGGGGTGTCGTGGGAGGCGTGTCGGTACCGGTCGGCGGGACGCCCGGGCTCTTGGGCTCGCCGACCGGCGGGGCCTGGGTCGTGGGGACGCCCGGGCTCTTGGGCTCCTCGACGGGGGCCGCGTGGGTCGAGGTGCGGGTGGGCGGCGTGACCGGCGGGGCCGTGGGTGCCGGGGTCGTCGGGGCCGGCGTCACGGGTGCTGCCGGCGCGGCGTGCGCGGGCGTGTGGGTCGGCGGGGCGGCCGACGAGAGCCCGCCCCCCGAGGTGTAGCCGCCCGGCGTCTCGACCGCTACCGCCGGACCGCTCGCGATCTTGCGGAGCGCGATGCCGATGAGGATGAACATGATGCCCAGGCCGATCACGAGGGCTGCGACGCCGAACGCGACGACCGACGTGAAGAGCGAGGCACGCAGGAACGAGGCGTTCATGACCGTGGCGCGGCGCTCGTCGTCCTGCGGGAGCTCGGCGTAGGTCTGGCCGTCGCTCATCTCGAGCGCGTGCTTGTTGATGACCTCGGCCTGCGCGTAGGCGGAGAACGGACCGCTGACGTGGGCCCCTGCGAGGAAGGACGCGTCGTCGGACACCGTGATGTCCTCGGCCGAGAGTTGCGAGGACACGACGCCCCACGTGACGCCACCCGCGATGATCATGACGATTCCCGCGATGACGCTGAGGAGCCCGATGACTCCCACGCCCTTCGCGGGCCGAACCGTGACAGTGCTGGACATTGCGGTATCCCTCCCCGAGCCGGATCTTTGGTGTCAACGTAGCGACGTTTCGTCGTTTCCGCCGGACGAAAGGTCTGTTCGACGTCGAAACGGCGCACGTACGGGCAGGTCGGACACCGCGTCGATGGGAGAATCCGAAGGTGAGGATCACCCATGTGACGGACTGCTACCTGCCGCTGCTCGGCGGCATCGAGACCCAGGTGAGCCGCCTCGCGGCCCAGCAGGCCGCGGCGGGCCACGTCGTCGAGGTGATCACCACGACGCCCGCGGCGCGGGGCGAGCACGGGGTGAGCACCGAGGTGCACGACGGCGTCACGATCCACCGCGTCGCGGCCCGGATCCCCGGTGGCTACCCCGTGCATCCCCGCGCTGCTCGCCACGTGACGCGCCGCCTGCGCGCGTCGCGACCCGACGTCGTGCACCTGCACATGGGCGTCCTGACGCCGTCCGTGCAGGCGTCGCTGAAGCCGGTCGCGCGTCTCGGCCTGCCCGCGGTCCTGACCGTGCACAGCGTGTGGGGCTCGGCCGAACGCTGGTTCGCGGCGCTCGACCGCGTCACGCACTGGTCGCGTCTCCCGATCCTGCTGTCGGCCGTGAGCGAGCTGACCGCGGCCCCGCTGCGACGCATCGCGGGGCCGGGCGTGCCCGTCGAGATCCTGCACAACGGGCTCGACCTCGACGAGTGGGCCGTGCCGCGCGTCGAGCGCGACGCGCGGGGCGAGGGCAAGGCCGTCCACGTCGTCGCCGCGACCCGGTTCGCGCCGCGCAAGCGCGTGCTGCCCCTGCTCGAGTCGATCCGGCAGGCCGTCGAGCGGCTCCCCCACGACGCGCTGTTCGCGACGATCGCGGGCGAGGGGCCCGAGCTCGATGCCGCCCGGCGCTTCGTCAAGGAGCACGGGCTCTCGTCGACGATCAGCCTCCCGGGTCGTCTCGGCGCGCACGAGCTCAAGCGCCTCTACTCGCGCGCCGACGTGTTCCTCGCGCCGGCCGTCCAGGAGTCGTTCGGCATCGCGGCGCTCGAGGCGCAGGCAGCGGGGCTCGCGGTGGTGACGCGCGCGGAGTCCGGGGTGGCGGAACGGCTCACGGACGGCGTCGACGGGTTGCTCGCCGCCGACGACGCCGAGATGACCGAGCAGATCGTGCGGCTCGTGACGCAGGACGGCCTGCTGGACCGGATCGTCGCGCACAACCGCGAGGTCCGGCCGTCGAGCGGGTGGCCCAGCGTGCTCGCAGACGTCGAGAAGGCCTACGAGAAGGCGGCGGCGTACCGCGAGGAGAAGGCCGCGCGGGGGTAGAACCGGACGTGGGGCACGGTGAGGTCCAGGGCCGCGGCGGCGGTGCACGACACCGCCGTAGCCGTCCACGACGAGGCGTCGGATGCCCGGCCGAATCGGCGCTCGCTCCGACGGGTGGGGACTGTTTCTGCGGAGCCGCAACGAGTGTTGTGGCTCCGCAGAAACACTCTCACCCCCTGGACCGCTGTTCCGCACGCGAGCGAGCACATGCCACGCCGCCCCCGAACCCGCCGCGACGACCGCGAGCATCCCCGGGAACGCCGACGGGCCGGCCCCGCAGATCGCTCTGCGGGGCCGGCCCGTCGTGGCTCAGCGGGAGGTCACTCCCACTCGATGGTGCCCGGCGGCTTGCTCGTCACGTCGAGCACGACGCGGTTGACGTCCTTGACCTCGTTCGTGATGCGCGTCGAGATGATCGCGAGCACGTCGTACGGCAGGCGCGTCCAGTCGGCCGTCATGGCGTCCTCCGACGAGACGGGGCGCAGCACGATCGGGTGACCGTAGGTACGGCCGTCGCCCTGGACGCCGACCGAGCGGACGTCGGCCAGGAGCACCACGGGGCACTGCCAGATCTCGTCGTCCAGCCCGGCCTTCGTCAGCTCCTCGCGCGCGATCGCGTCCGCTGCGCGCAGGATCTCCAGGCGCTCGGCCGTGACCTCGCCGACGATGCGGATGCCGAGACCGGGGCCGGGGAACGGCTGACGGGCCACGATGACCTCGGGCACGCCGAGCTCGCGGCCCACGGCGCGGACCTCGTCCTTGAACAGGGCTCGCAGCGGCTCGACGAGCGAGAACTGCAGGTCGTCGGGCAGGCCGCCCACGTTGTGGTGGCTCTTGATGTTCGCGGTGCCCTCGCCGCCGCCGGACTCGACGACGTCCGGGTACAGGGTGCCCTGGACGAGGAACTTGACCTCGCCACCGTGCTCGCCCGCGTCCGCGACGATGTCGCGCGCCGCCTGCTCGAACGCGCGGATGAACTCGCGGCCGATGATCTTGCGCTTGGTCTCGGGGTCCGAGTGGCCCGCGAGCGCCGAGAGGAAGCGCTGCTTCTCGTCCATGACGACGAGCTTGACGCCCGTGGCGGCGACGAAGTCGCGCTCGACCTGCTCGACCTCGCCCGCGCGCAGCAGGCCGTGGTCGACGAACACGCACGTGAGCTGGTCGCCCACGGCCTGCTGGACGAGGGCCGCGGCGACCGAGGAGTCCACGCCGCCGGACAGGCCGCAGATGACGCGGGCGTCGCCGACCTGCTCGCGGATCAGCGCGATCTGGTCGGCGATGACGTTGTCCGGGGTCCAGTCGCCGGCGAGGCCGGCGCCCTCGTACAGGAAGCGTTCGAGCACGGCCTGGCCGTGCGCCGAGTGCTTGACCTCGGGGTGCCACTGCACGCCGTAGAGGCGCCGGCCGGTGTCCTCGAAGGCCGCGACCGGAGAGCCGGACGACGTCGCGAGGACCTCGAAGCCCTCGGGCGCCGCGTGGACGGCGTCGCCGTGGCTCATCCACGTGGTCTGGTGGTCGGGCGTCCCGGCGAGCAGGACGCCCGCGGAGCACACCTCGACCTCGGTGCCGCCGTACTCGCTGAGACCGGTCTGAGCGACCGTCCCGCCGAGCGCCTGTGCCATGGCCTGGAAGCCGTAGCAGATGCCGAGGACGGGCACGCCGGCGTCGAACAGGGCGGGGTCCACGAAGGGCGCGCCCTGCGCGTACACGGACGACGGACCACCGGACAGGATGATCGCTGCCGGGTTCTTGGCGAGCATCTGCTCGACGGTGAAGGTGTGGGGGACGATCTCCGAGTACACCTTGGCCTCACGCACGCGACGCGCGATCAGCTGGGCGTACTGTGCGCCGAAGTCGACGACCAATACGGGCCGGGGGGCTGAGGGGGTGGGTGTCACCACCCCAGGATAGTTGGCTCGGCACCGATCCCCGGCATCGGTCCACGAGGTGCGACAGGGATCACTGCGCACGTCCGGCGGGCAGCCGCTCGCGCAGCTCGCGCGCGGCCCGCTCGGGGTCGGCCGCGCCCGTGATCGCGCGCACCACGACGATGCGCTCGGCCCCCGCGTCGAGCACCTCGTCGAGGCGCGCGGCGTCGACGCCGCCGATCGCGAACCACGGCGTCGCCGGGCGCGTCTCGGCGACCTGTCGCAGCAGGTCGAGCCCGACGGCGTCGCGCCCCGGCTTGGTCGGCGTCGCCCAGAGCGGGCCCACGCAGAAGTAGTCGACCTCGGGGTCGGCCTCGGCGTCCGCGGCCTGCGCGAGCGAGTGCGTCGAGCGGCCCAGCAGCGTGCCGGGCCCCAGGAGGGACCGGACCGCGGGCACGGGCAGGTCGCCCTGGCCCATGTGCACCACCGGGGCTCCCGTCAGGAGCGCGACGTCGGCCCGGTCGTTGACCGCCCAGAGCGCCCCGTGCTCCGCCGCGACCCGCGCGACGACCTCCTGCAGCTCGAGCTCGCGCGCGACGTCGAGCCCCTTGTCGCGGAGCTGGACCACGTCGACCCCGCCCGCGAACGCCGCGTGCAGGAAGTCCTCGAGGTCGCCACGCTCCTCCCGGGCGTCGGTGCACAGGTACAGCCGGGCCGCGCGCAGCCGCTCGACGGCCTCCTGGTGGGCCGGCCCTGCCTGGGCTGCGGGGTGGGCGGGCCGGCGCGAGGTGTGCTGTCGGGGCTCGGCGCCGCCGGTCGGAGCAGTGGTCACGGCGCCCAGGATAGGCACGGCCCGTCCGCATCGCCGACGCGGGGCAGCCCGTGAGCGCGCCACGAGCGTGGCCGGCACGCGTTGTAGGGTGGCCGCGAAGCACGGGAGCCCCGCACGGGGCTGAGAGGGCGAGAGCCGACCGTCGAACCTGATCTGGGTCATGCCAGCGAAGGGAGCGAGCGCATGTGCGCAGCCCTGTCCACCGACCACCCTGCCCTGTCGGCGCGCCCTACGCCCCCGCGGCCCGACGGCGCCGCGGACGTCCTCGTCGTGGGCGGCGGCATCGTGGGGCTCACCGCCGCCTGGCGGGCCTCTCGCGCGGGCCTGCGCGTCACCGTCCTGGACCCTTCCCCCGGAGACGGCGCGACGCACGCCGCGGCCGGGATGCTGGCGCCCGTGACCGAGGCCGACTTCGGCGAGGAGGCCGCGCTGCGCCTGGGCTCCGACTCCGCGGTGCGCTGGCCCGTGTTCGCGGCCGAGCTCGAGGCGGGCTCGGGGCTGAGCGTGGGCCTGCGGACGACCGGGACCCTCACGCTGGCCTACGACGGCGACGACCTCGCGCTCGGGCGCCGCGTGCGCGCGCTGCAGGAGGCGTGGGGGCTCGACTCGACCGAGATCACGGTCGCCGCAGCGCGCGAGCGGGAGCCGCTCGTCGGTCCGCGCGTCGCCGGGGCGTTCTGGGCGCCGGGCGACCACCAGGTCGACCCTCGCGCGGTGCACCGCGCCCTGACCGCAGCCCTCGCGCGGGACCCGCGTGCCGCCGTCGTGCACCGCCGGGCGGTGCGGCTGCTGCGCTCGCCCGGACCAGGCTCCCCCGTGACCGGGGCCCTCGACGACGCGGGGGTCGTGCACCGCGCGGGAACCGTGGTCCTCGCGGCGGGCGCGGACTCGGGCGACCTGCTCGTGGACGTCCCCGAGGTGTGCGCCCCGACCCGTCCGGTCAAGGGTCAGACGCTGCGGCTCGACGCCCCTGCGTGGTTCACGCTCGACCACGTGGTGCGCGGGATCGTGCAAGGACGTCCGGTGTACGTCGTACCGCGTACGCCCGGACCGGACGGGCACCGCGAGGTCGTGGTCGGCGCGACGAGCGAGGAGCACCCCGACGACCGTCGCGCGACCGCGGGCGGCGTCTTCGCGCTCCTGCGCGACGCGCGAGCCCTGCTGCCGGGCCTCGACGAGCTGGCCCTCGTCGAGGTCACGCCCCGCGTGCGACCGGGCACCCCGGACAACCTGCCGCTCCTGGGGCCCACCACCGTCCCCGGCCTGGTCCTCGCCACAGGCCACTACCGCAACGGCGTGCTGCTCGCTCCCCTCACGGGGGCCGCGATCGACGCGGTCCTGGCCGGGGCGCCGCTGCCACCGGCGGTCGCGGCGATCGACCCCCTGCGCTTCTCGCCCACCCCTTCCCCCGCGAGGTAGAGGGCTCGCGGCGAGGTAGAGGGCCAGGCCCGTCTACCTCGTCGACAGGCCTCTCCCTCGGCGACCCATCTCCTGGAGGACCGCATGACCCACCCGACGCTCCCGCCCGCGGCCACCGGTGCGCAGCCCACGAACCCGCCCGCGACCGGGAGCGCCCTCGTCAACGGCGAGCACCACCCGCTCACCGCCCCGACGACCGTCGCAGCCCTCGTGGCCGCGCTGCTGCCCGAGCTCGTCGGGGACCGCGGGGACGTCCCCCGGGGCGTCGCGGTCGCGATCGACGACGCCGTGCTCCCCCGCAGCACGTGGCCGTCCACGACCCTGCGCGACGGCGACCGCGTCGAGGTCGTCACGGCGGTGCAGGGTGGTTGAGGCGGCGCACGGCGCGACCCGCACTCCCGGTCCGGCCGGTCCGGCCGGCGCAGGGTCCCCCGCCGCGGACCCGCTCGTCGTCGCGGGCGTCGCCCTCGGCTCCCGCCTGGTCATGGGCACGGGCGGCGCGGCGAACCTGCTGACGCTCGAGGACGCCCTCGTGGCGTCCGGGACCGCGCTCACGACCGTCGCGATGCGCCGCGTCGCGCGGGTACGGCCGTCCGGTGGCGCGGGAGGCGCCACCAGGCCGGGCTCCCCCGGAGCGGGCGCCCCCGGACCTGGCAGCTCCGGCGAGACCGGCATCTGGGGCTTGCTCGACCGCCTCGGGATCCGCGCCCTGCCCAACACCGCGGGCTGCTTCTCGGCCAAGGAGGCCGTCCTCACGGCTCACCTCGCGCGCGAGGCCTGCGGCACGGACTGGGTCAAGCTCGAGGTGGTCGCCGACGACCTGACGCTCCTGCCGGACCCGATCGGTCTGGTCCAGGCCGCCGAGACCCTGGTCCGCGACGGCTTCGTCGTGCTGCCCTACACCAACGACGACCCGATCCTCGCGCGCCGGCTCGAGGACGTGGGGTGCGCTGCCGTCATGCCGCTCGGGGCGCCCATCGGGTCGGGGCTCGGCATCCTCAACCCGCGCAACATCGCGGCCATCGCGTCGGCTGCACGGGTGCCCGTGATCCTGGACGCGGGGATCGGGACCGCGTCGGAGGCCGCGCACGCCCTGGAGCTCGGGTGCGACGGGGTCCTCCTGGCGACCGCGGTCACGCGCGCCGCCGACCCCGTGCGGATGGCCACGGCCATGCGGCTCGCGGTCGAGGCCGGACGTCTCGCAGCGCTCGCGGGCCGCATCCCGCGCCGCGAGCAGGCGCTCGCGAGCTCGCCGGTCGACGGGATGGTGGGCCGGGAGCCCGGCCTGCAGGGCCTCCGAGGCGGAGGCAACCTGGACCTGGCTCTGTGACGTCTCCGCCGAGGTAGAACGTTCTGTGCGAGATAGAACGCGAAGAGTTCTACCTCGCGCAGAACGTTCTACCTCAACGCCAGGAGAGCGGGCCTCAGTACGTCGGGCGGCCCGGTTCGACGTGACGGACCCACGCCAGGACCCCGCCCTCGACGTTGCGGGCATCCACTCCTGCGGCCCGTGCCAGGGCCGCGACCCGGTCCGACCGGCCCCCGACCTTGCACAGCACCGCGACGGTCCGGTCCCGCGGCAGGTCCGCGAGCGCCGCCCCGGCTCCCGGTCCCGCGTAGACCCCGCTCGGCACCACGCGGGCGCCGTCGATCCCCACGATCTGCGTCTCCCAGTCCTCGCGCACGTCGAGCAGCAGCAGGTCGTCGTCGGGGTCGGCGAGGCGCGCGGCGAGCTCGGGGGCCGTCAGGCTCGTCGGCGTCGGACCGGCTCCTGCGGGCGTGTCCACACGGCTCGACGACGCCGCTCCCCCTCCAGGGACCGACGCACCGAGAGCGTCGGTCGCGTCGAGCGGGGTCGCGTTCCCACCGGTGGTCGGCTCCCCCGGCACCCTTGCGAGGTCGACCGCGAGGCGGCCCTCCGTCGTCGGGCCGGAGAAGAGGTCGCCGGCGACCGCGGTGCCACCCGCCCCCGTCGCGGGGACGGGAACCGGCGCCAGCCCGCAGAACACCTCGTAGGCGTGGTCCCCGGGCAGCAGGTCCGTGACGGGCACGCGCTGCGGGTCGGCGCGGACCGTGAGGTGACGCCACGTGAGCTCGAGCGAGTCGTAGACCGCGAGGCGTCCCAGGAGCGTGCGGCCCGCGCCCGTGACGAGCTTGACGGCCTCGGTCGCCATGACCGAGCCGATCGTGCCGCACATGGCGCCGAGCACGCCGCCGGTCGCGCAGTCGGGGACCGTGCCGGGCGGTGGCGGCTCGGGGAACACGTCGCGGTAGACCACGCCCTCGCCCCCGGGGGGCGTCGCCCAGAAGACGCTCACCTGGCCCTGGAACCGGAAGATCGAGCCCCAGACGCACGGGATGCCCGCGATCTCCGCGGCGTCCCCCACGAGGTAGCGGGTCGCGAAGTTGTCGGTCCCGTCGAGGACCAGGTCGTAGCCGGCCAGGACGTCCAGGACGTTGTCCGCGTCGAGTCGCTGCTCGTGCAGGCGGACGGTCACGTGCGGGTTGACCTCGGCGATCGCGTCCCGAGCCGAGGCGACCTTGGGCCGTCCCACGTCCGAGCCGCCGTGGATCACCTGGCGCTGGAGGTTGGAGACCTCGACGCGGTCGTCGTCGACGATCCCGAGCGTGCCGACGCCTGCCGCCGCGAGGTAGAGCAGCGCGGGGCTGCCCAGCCCGCCGGCCCCCACCACCAGGACGCGGGCTGCGCGCAGGCGCTGCTGGCCCTCGATCCCGATGCCCGGCAGCGCGAGGTGCCGGGAGTACCGGGCGAGCTCCTCAGGGCCGAGAGGCTCGGTCGAGGGCGCGACCAGCGGCGGCAACGAGGTCATCGTGCGTACTGCTCCACGAGCGCGTCGAGCTTGGCCTCGGCCTCGCGGTGGACCTTCTTCTCCAGGACGAACGACATGACCGGCACGACGCCCGCGAAGACCATCGACGTCAGACGCCCCCAGCTCCAGCGCATCTTGGACCACAGGTCGAGGACCGTGACGAGGTAGACCACGTAGATCCAGCCGTGCGCGAACGGGATCCAGCCGACGAAGCGCATCACGCCGTCGACGTCGACGAACGCACCCACGCCGTACTTGACGATCATCTCGACGCACAGGATGAGGAGCATCACACCGGTGATGAGGGCCATCACGCGGTAGCGCGCGAGCGCGCCGCGGGCCTTGCGGACCGCGGTGTCGACGACCTCCTGCGTGGGGGCTTGCGCCACGGCGTCGGAGGTCTGCTGCGTGCCGGCGGGGTCGGGCGTGGTCATGGGAAAGCTTCCTTACGCTGTGCGAAAATCCGTGGCTCGGTGTGGGTGGCCACACCTAATGTTAGTGACCGTGCGACCCCTCCCCCTCCCTGACCCGGGCACCCCTCCGCTCTCCGGCCCTGGCGCCCTCCTCTGGTGGCTCGCCCGCCGCCAGTGGGGCATCCTCACGATCGCCGTCCTGCTCGGCATGGTCACGTTCGGGTGCCAGGCCGTCATGCCCTACGTGCTCGGCCGGGCTCTCGACGAAGGACTGAGCGAGGGCTTCGGCGCGGTCCTGCTGGGCTGGGCCGCGGTCATGCTCGGGATCGGCGTCGTCCAGGTCGCCGCCGCCGCGGTCGGGCACCGCTTCGACATCGAGAACTGGCTGCGCGCGGCCTTCACCACGTCGCAGCTCGTCGGCGACACCGTGGCCCGCTCGGGGCACACCATCACCGACGAGCTCCCCACGGGAGAGGTCGTCTCGGCCGTCGCGTCCGACGCGCTGCGAGTGGGCGAGGTCTACGCGATCGCGGCACGGTTCGCGGGCTCGCTCATGGCGTACGCGGTCGTCGCGGGCATCATGCTGAGCACCTCGTTCCAGCTCGGCCTGGTCGTGGTCCTGGGCCTGCCCGTCGTCGCGGGCATCCTCGCGTTCCTCGTCAAGCCGCTCCAGCAGCGCCAGGCCGCCCAGCGCGAGGCCTCGGGCCGGCTCACGACGCTCGGCGCGGACACCGTCTCGGGCCTGCGCATCCTGCGCGGCATCGGCGGCGAGAAGGTCTTCACGGACCGCTACCGCACCCAGTCGCAGGACGTGCGCCGTACGGGGGTGCGCGTCGCGACGACGCAGTCCTACCTCGACGCGCTCCAGGTCCTGCTGCCGGGGCTGTTCGTGGCCCTGGTCCTCTACCTGGGCGCGCACGCCGCGGTGCGCGGGGAGATCAGCCCGGGGCAGCTCGTGGCGTTCTACGGCTACGCGGCGTTCCTGTCGTGGCCCCTGCAGATCGCGACGCAGACGCTCCAGGCCACGACGCGTGCGCACGTCGCCGCGAAGAAGCTCATCAAGGTCCTCTCGGTCGTCCCGGCGACGGGCGCGACGCCCGGCACCTCCTCGGCGCCGCCCGCAGGTTCGGTGCTGGTCGACGACGCGAGCGGCGTCGAGCTCGCACCCGGCCGGGTCGTCGCGCTCGTGAGCGTGGACCCGGACGAGTCGGCGCGCATCGCCACGCGCATGGGCCGGTTCGACGACGTCGCGGAGGCGGGCACGCCCGTGCACCTGGGCGGGGTCCGGCTCGCGGACCTCGACAAGGACGTGGTGCGCGAGCGCATCGTCGTCGCCGAGGCCACGCCGCACCTGTTCTCGGGCGTGCTCGGCGAGGAGCTCG
Organism: uncultured Actinomycetota bacterium; assembly: GCA_963782165.1. Taxonomy (GTDB): domain Bacteria; phylum Actinomycetota; class Actinomycetes; order Actinomycetales; family Cellulomonadaceae; genus Oerskovia. The sequence goes on along the minus strand of CAWAIO010000006.1, from coordinate 1,147,737 downwards.
ACGTGCGCGGCGGGAACCTCGAGGCCGAGCTGATGCGCGCCATCATGATCGCCGACGCGCACGACGTCCTGGACTCGGTCCCGGACGGCCTCGCGGGCGACCTCCCGGAGAAGGGCCGGTCCCTGTCCGGCGGCCAGCGACAGCGCGTGGCGCTGGCGCGCGCGATCCTCACCGACCCGGAGATCCTGATCCTGATCGAGCCCACGAGCGCGGTCGACGCCCACACCGAGGCCCGCATCGCCGAGCGCCTCGCCGAGGTCCGGCGCGGACGCACCACGCTCGTCGTGACCGCGAGCCCGCTCGTCCTCGACCACGTGGACGACGTCCTGTTCGTCGAGGACGGCCGCGTCGTGACCCACGGGACGCACCGCGAGCTCCTGCACCGGCCCCGCGGCGCGCACCAGGGCGAGCAGGCCGCTCGCTACCGTGCCGTCGTCGGGCGCTCGATGGACGAGCCCGCCGCCCCACCGTCCGGCGAGGTCGCCGACGACCCGCACGGGACGGACCACCTGACCCCGAGCTCCCCGAGCTCTCCGACGCCTCGAAGGGCGTGTCATGAAGCTGCCCATCGCCGACGGTCCCACCGTCCGCAAGCACACCGCCTACCTGGTCCGCGAGCACCGCGGGACGCTGATCGGGCTCGCGGTCCTGCACACCGTCGCCGCGGTCGCCGGGCTCGCGGGCCCGTGGATCCTGGGCCGGCTGGTCGACGCGGTCACCCAGGGCACCACGGCCACCTACGTGAACCAGGTCATCGCGATCGGCGTGGTCGCCGTGATCGTCCAGGCCGTGCTGATCCGCTACGCCCAGAAGGCCTCGATGATCTTCGGCGAGGCCGTCTTCGCCGAGCTTCGCGAGGACTTCCTCGAGACCGTCACGACCCTTCCGCTGTCGACCGTCGAGCGCGCGGGCACGGGGGACCTCGTCGCACGCACCACGAACGACGTCAACCGCATCCAGCACGCCGTCCGGTTCGGTGTCCCGCGCCTGATCGTCGCGGTCGTGACCATCCTGCTCACGGTCGTCGCGAGCCTGCTCACGTCGCCGCTCGTCGCGGTCTCGCTGTTCGTCGGCGTACCGCTCATGGTCGTCGTCTCGCGCTGGTACCTCCGCCGGGCCTCTCCGGGCTACCAGCGCGAGTCCGCGGCCTACGCCGCGCTCAACGGCACCATCACCGAGTCCGTCGAGGGCGCGCGGACGGTCGACGCACTGCGACTGGGCGCCCGCCGTCGGGCACGGGTCCAGGCGGACCTGCGCGAGGCCTTCGCCGCCGAGCGGTACACGCTGAACCTGCGGACCGTGCTGTTCCCCGCGGTCGACTTCACGTTCGTCCTCGCGCCCGTCGCGGTCATCGTGTGGGGCGGCTACATGATCTCCACGGGCCACGCGACGCTCGGTGCCGTGACGACCATCGCGATGTACGCGTTCCAGCTCGCGGGGCCCGTGTGGGAGCTCGATCTTCTGGCTCGACGAGATCCAGGTCGCGGCGACGTCGCTGGCCCGCATCGTGGGCGTCAAGCTCGTGGACAGCGATCGCGAGGCCGGGGACGGCGTCCCCACCGACGAGCACGTCGTGGCACGTGACGTCGAGTACGCGTACCGCGCGGGGCACAACGTGCTGCACGGGATCGACCTGGACCTGCGGGTCGGTGAGCGCCTGGCCGTGGTCGGCCCCTCGGGCGCCGGCAAGTCCACCCTGGGGCGCATGCTCGCGGGCATCCACCCGCCCACGGGGGGGTCGGTGCAGGTGGGCGGCGTCGACCTGGTCGACCTTCCTCTCGACGACCTGCGCCGCCACGTCGCGCTGGTCACCCAGGAGCACCACGTGTTCGTGGGGTCGCTCGCGGACAACCTCCGCCTGGCCGACGAGGGAGCCGACGACGAGCAGCTGCTCGCCGCACTGGCGGCGGTCGACGCCCAGGGCTGGGTCGAGTCCCTCCCGGACGGGCTCGCGACCGAGGTCGGTTCCGGAGGCCACGTGCTGACCCCCGCGCAGGCGCAGCAGGTCGCGCTCGCGCGGCTCGTCCTGCTGGACCCGCACACGCTGATCCTCGACGAGGCCACCTCGCTGCTGGACCCGCGCGCGGCGCGGCACCTCGAACGCTCGCTCAACGCCGTCCTCGAGGGGCGCACGGTCGTGGCGATCGCGCACCGCCTGCACACCGCGCACGACGCCGACCGGGTCGCGGTCGTCGACGGGGGCCGCATCACCGAGATCGGGCCGCACGAGGAGCTCGTCGCCGCAGGGGGCGACTACGCCCGGCTCTGGAAGTCCTGGCAGCAGGAGTAGTCGCCGGGCCCACAGCACGGCACGGCACGGCACGGCACGGCACGGCACGGCACCGCACGGCACCGCACCGCACCGCACCGCACCGCACCGCACAATCCCCAGGTTCACAGGTTCACAGCGTCCGCGACGGCCCACTCCCAGGCAATCCTCAGGTAAGCCGACAAGGCTTAGTTGATCGTTCAACCAGGGAGTAGGGCTGCCATGAAGAAGACCGTCGCACTGACCATCGGGATCGTGCTGCTCTGCGGCGTCCTGCTCCTCGGCGGGACCTGGGTCTACGCCCGTTCGCAGGCCGGGACCGAGGCGGCTCCGCTCGCGCTCACCTCGGCCGCGCCGAGCGCGTCGTCGGACACGGGCGACCCGGGCGCCACTTCCGGCCCCGTCGCCGACGGCACCTACGCCGTCGACACCGGGTCCCAGGCCGGCTACCGCGTCGACGAGGTCCTCTCGGGGCAGGACGTGACCGTGGTCGGGCGCACGAGCGACGTGCGCGGCGGGGTCACGGTCGAGGGCGGGGCGCTCACGGCGGCCAGCATCGAGGTCGACATGACGACCATCGAGACCGACGACTCGGGACGCGACCGGCAGTTCCTCGGGATCCTCGACACCTCGGCGCACCCGACGGCGACGTTCGTCCTCACGTCGCCCGTCGACCTGTCAGGGCTCGCGAGCGGCACCGCGACCGTCGAGGCGACCGGGACGCTCACGATCAAGGGCGTCTCGCACGAGGTCGTCGTGTCCCTCGACGCCCAGACCGTGGGCGACGGGGCGCAGGTCAGCGGATCCATCCCCGTGACGTTCTCCGACTACGACGTGAGCGCGCCGAACCTCGGCTTCGTCACGGTCGAGGACGCCGGGACCGTCGAGCTGCTGCTCGAGCTCACGCCCTCTGGTTCCTGACCGGGCCGTCCGGCGCGTCGCCGGCCGTCTCCGCCGGCGCCCCGCCCGACTTCTCCCCCGGTGGGACCGGCAGGTCGGGCAGCCCCGCGATCCCGCTCGAGGCACCGCCACCGCGCTTGCGCCCGCCGGCCGCCTCGTCGCGCACCAGGCGAACCCACAGGAGGACCGCGAAGGCCCCGAAGATCCACCACTGGAGCGCGTAGAACGCGTTCTGGATGTTGATGCCCGTACCACCCTCGATCGTGGGCCGGGGCAGCACCTGCGGCCCCCCCTCGGCAGCCGCGACCTGGGCGGGGTCCGAGTCGATCAGGACGAGGTAGCCCCCGTAGATGGGGTTGCCCCACGTGTTCGCGAGCGCCGCCGACGAGATCGAGTCGGTCTGTCCCTCGGGCAGCCCTCCGGTCCCGTCGGCCTCGGAGGCCTGGAGGTACGCGGTGACCCGCACCGGGCCGGAGGGTACGGCGAGGGCCGCGTCGTCCTCGGCGTCCGCCGTCGGGACCCAGCCGCGGACGACCGGCACGACGGGCGGGCCGGACAGGTCGGCCCAGGACTCGCCACCCGTCCCGTCGTCGGACACGCGCAGGGGGGTCAGGACGAGGAAGCCCGTCTCACCGTCGAGCGCGCGGCCCGCGACCAGGAGCTGCCCGTCGGCCTCGTACTCGCCCTCGACCCAGACCTTGCGCCCCACGAGCTCGCCCGGGAACGTCGACTGCGGACGAAGGAGCTCACCGAGTCCGTCGGGCCCCTTGGCCTCCGCCTCGGCCTCGGCCTCGGCGAGGGCGTGCTGCTCGGCGAGCTCAGCACGCTCGTAGGCACGGTCGAGCTGCCACACCCCGAGCCGTCCGCACACACCCGCCGCGAGGAGGAACAGCAGCAGGAAGCCGATCATGCGGGGGCTGCGGGCAACGGCCCAGAAGCCTGGGCGAGGGGAGGCCTGGTCGGACACGCCCCCACGGTAACCGGGCACGAGTTGCCCCGGAGAATCCGTACGCGGAGACGTGACCCACACCACTGCGCGGCGCGTCGACGGGCCGATCGGGACTTCCTGACCAACCGGTCGGGGACCTTCGTCCTTTTCTGCCGTTTCGGGCGCACCTCACACCTCGCGGGCCCACCGAAACCATGCGTCGGCCCAGTCGATGGGGTTGTATGAAGGGGCCACCATCCCCCGGTACAGCTGGAGCGTGCGATGACTACGACCACCTCGCGTCCGACAGAAGGAAGTTCTTGGCGATCCGGTGAGGTCGTCCCCCTCTCGGACGAGACCCTCGCCCGCGTCGACGGGTGGTGGCGGGCGGCCAACTACCTCTCGGTGGGCCAGATCTACCTGCTCGCGAACCCCCTCCTGCGCGACCCCCTCGTCCGGGACGACGTGAAGCCGCGTCTCCTGGGTCACTGGGGAACCACGCCCGGCCTCAACTTCCTCTACGCGCACCTCAACCGTGCGATCGTCGAGCGCGAGCAGTCCACGATCTACGTCACGGGCCCCGGCCACGGCGGCCCCGGGCTCGTCGCGAACTCCTACCTCGAGGGCACGTACTCCGAGGTCTACTCCGACATCACGCAGGACACCGAGGGGCTGCGCCGCCTGTTCCGGCAGTTCTCCTTCCCCGGCGGGATCCCCAGCGCACGTCGCCCCGGAGACGCCGGGCTCGATCCACGAGGGCGGCGAGCTCGGCTACGCGCTCTCGCACGCGTACGGCGCGGCGTTCGACAACCCGGACCTCCTGGTCGCGGCCGTCGTGGGCGACGGCGAGGCCGAGACCGGCCCGCTGGCCACGAGCTGGCACTCGAACAAGTTCGTCAACCCGGTCAACGACGGCGTCGTGCTGCCGATCCTGCACCTCAACGGGTACAAGATCGCGAACCCGACGGTCCTCGGCCGCATCAGCGACGACGAGCTCCACGACCTCATGGTCGGCTACGGTCACACGCCCTACTTCTTCTCGGGCGGGTTCGACGGCGAGGACCACTACGAGGTGCACCGCCGCTTCGCGACCCTGCTCGACGAGGTGCTCAACGAGATCGCGCAGATCAAGGCCGACGCAGCGGCAGGCAACGACGAGCGCCCGTTCTGGCCGATGATCGTGTTCCGCACGCCCAAGGGGTGGACGGGGCCCGGACGATCGACGGCAAGAAGACCGAGGACTCCTGGCGCTCGCACCAGGTGCCGCTCGCGAGCGCACGCGACACCCCCGAGCACCTGCAGGTCCTCAAGGACTGGCTCGACTCCTACCGGGTCCGACGAGCTGTTCGACGACGAGGGTCGCCTCGACGCCGAACATCGCCGCAGCTCGCCCCGCGCGGCACGCTGCGGATGAGCGACAACCCGCACGCCAACGGCGGCCTGCTGCTGAAGGACCTGCGCCTGCCGGACTTCCGCGACTACGCGGTCGACGTGCACGGCCCCCGGCGCAGGCCTCGTCCGAGGCGACCCGGGTGCTGGGCCAGTGGCTGACCGACGTCATCCGCCTCAACCCGGACAACTTCCGGATCTTCGGACCGGACGAGACCGCGTCGAACCGCCTCCAGGCGGTCTACGAGGTCACCGACAAGCAGTGGAACGCCGAGTTCTTCGGGCCCGACGTCGACGAGCACCTCGCCCGCGCTGGCCGCGTCATGGAGATGCTCTCCGAGCACCAGTGCCAGGGCTGGCTCGAGGGCTACCTGCTGACCGGGACGCCACGGGCTGTTCAACTGCTACGAGGCGTTCATCCACATCATCGACTCGATGTTCAACCAGCACGCCAAGTGGCTCAAGGTCACCAACGACATCCCGTGGCGCCGGCCCGATCGCGTAGCCTCAACTACCTGCTGTCCAGCCACGTGTGGCGCCAGGACCACAACGGGTTCAGCCACCAGGACCCCGGCTTCATCGACCACGTGGTCAACAAGAAGGCCGAGATCGTCCGGGTCTACCTGCCGCCGGACGCCAACACGCTGCTCTCGACCTACGACCACTGCCTGCGCTCGCCGCCAGTACGTGAACGTCGTGGTCGCGGGCAAGCAGCCGGCGCCGAACTTCCTGACCATGGACCAGGCCGTCGCGCACTGCACCCGCGGCCTGGGCATCTGGGAGTGGGCCGGCACCGAGGTCCCGGGCGAGGACCCGGACGTCGTGCTCGGCTGCGCGGGCGACGTCCCGACGCTGGAGACCCTGGCCGCGGCCGACCTCCTGCGCCGCGACCTGCCCGACCTGAAGGTCCGCGTGGTCAACGTCGTCGACCTCATGCGCCTGCAGGACGAGAAGGAGCACCCGCACGGGCTCTCCGACCGCGACTTCGACACGCTGTTCACCACGGACAAGCCGGTCGTCTTCGCCTACCACGGCTACCCGTGGCTCATCCACCGCCTGACCTACCGCCGCACGGGCCACGAGAACATCCACGTGCGCGGCTACAAGGAGGAGGGCACCACGACGACGCCGTTCGACATGGTCATGCTCAACGACCTCGACCGGTACCACCTGGTGATCGACGTCATCGACCGGGTGCCCGTCCCTGCGGTCGAAGGCGGCCGGGCTGCGCCAGAAGATGGTGGACGCCCGCCTCGCGGCCGTGCAGTACACCCGGGAGCACGGCGAGGACATCCCCGAGGTCCGCGACTGGGTGTGGCCCGACGCGGGCGACACCGCAACTGCAGAAGGCGGGCCGATGGTACGACGCGGCCGCCGCTACCGGAGGCGACAACGAGTGACCAGCACCGCCCGATCCATCTACCTCGCCTCACCCGAGGGTGAGACGGGGAAGTCGACGCATCGCCCTGGGAGTCCTCGACCTGCTGACCCGCAGGGTCCAGCGGGTCGGGGTCTTCCGCCCCGTGACCAGGACCTCGCCCAGCGCTGGTCACGGGGGCTCCGGCCCCCGTCGAGGCCGCGGGCACCCCGGGTGGGTCCGCACCGGCCGACACCGGCGCACGCGAGGACCGCGACTACGTGCTGGAGCTCCTGCTCGCGCACGACGGCGTCGACCTCACCTACGAGGAGGCCATCGGCGTCACCTACGACGACGTGCACGCCGACCCCGAGGCCGCGCTCGCGCAGATCGTCTCCCGGTACCACGAGGTCGCCAAGCAGTGCGACTTCGTGGTCGTCGTCGGGACGGACTACACCGACGTCGCCGGCCCGACCGAGCTCGCGTTCAACGCGCGGATCGCCGCGAACCTGGGCGCCCCCGTCCTCCTGGTCGTCTCGGGCCGTGAGCGCTCCCCCGAGGCCATCGCGAACCTCACCGAGGTCAGCGTGTCCGAGCTGCGCTCGAACCACGCGCAGGCCATCGCCGTCATCGCCAACCGCTGCCTGCCCGCCAGCATCGAGGACGTGCGTGCGCAGCTGTCCACGCTGTCGTCGGGCACCCTGCCCGGCTGGGCCATCCCCGAGGACCCGTTCCTCAACGCACCCACCGTGGCCGCGCTCATGGAGGCCGTGGGTGGCGAGCTCGCCCTGGGCGACCCCGAGCTGCTCGGCCGCGAGGTGCTCGACGTGCTCGTGGGCGCCATGTCGCTCGAGCACCTGCTCGACAAGCTGTCCGACGGCGCCGTGGTCATCACTCCGGGCGACCGCAGCGACATCCTGCATCGGACTGCTCGCCGCCCAGCAGGCGCGCAACGTTCCCGTCGCTCGCCGGCATCATCCTCAACGGCGGCTTCTACCCGCCCGAGCTCGACCGGGCGCCTCGTGGAGGCCCTCGACCCGAGCCTGCCGATCATCCGCACGGACCTGGGGACGTTCCGCTCGGCGAGCGCCGCGTCGCGCGACCCGCGGCCGGGTGTCCAAGGAGTCCCAGCGCAAGGTCGACACGGCGCTCGCGCTGTTCGAGCAGAACGTCGACGGCGCGGCGCTGCTCGCCGGGCTCGACGTCCCGCGCCCGGAGGTCGTCACGCCGCTCATGTTCGAGTACGAGCTCCTCTAGCGGGCCCGCGCGGACCGCAAGCACATCGTGCTCCCCGAGGGCGAGGACGACCGCATCCTGCGTGCCGCCTCGACGCTGCTGGGCCGTCAGGTCGCGGACCTCACGATCCTGGGCGACGAGCAGTCGATCCGGGCCCGGGCGACCGAGCTGGGCCTCGACATCGACGCCGCGACCGTGATCGACCCGCACGACCCCGAGCTCGTCGAGCGGTTCGCCGAGGAGTACACCGCGCCTGCGCGCCCACAAGGGCATGACGGTCGAGCGGGCACGCGAGATCGTCGCCGGACGTGTCCTACTTCGGCACGATGATGGTCCACCTGGGCCTGGCCGACGGCATGGTCTCGGGCGCCCGGCACACCACGGCACACACCATCAAGCCGTCGTTCGAGATCATCAAGACGGTCCCTGGGGTCTCGGTCGTCTCGTCGGTGTTCCTCATGTGCCTCGAGGACCGTGTCCTGGTCTACGGCGACTGCGCCGTGAACCCGGACCCGACCGACACGCAGCTCGCCGACATCGCCATCTCGTCCGCCGCCACGGCGCTGCAGTTCGGGATCGACCAGCGTATCGCCATGCTGTCCTACTCGACGGGCGAGTCCGGCTCGGGCGCCGACGTCGACAAGGTGCGCTCCGCGACCGAGCTGGTCCGCGAGCCGTCGACCCGACCTGTTCGTCGAGGGCCCCATCCAGTACGACGCCGCGGTGGACGCGTCGGTCGCGGCCTCCAAGATGCCGGGGTCGGACGTGGCCGGCAAGGCGACCGTCTTCGTCTTCCCGGACCTCAACACGGGCAACAACACCTACAAGGCGGTGCAGCGCTCGGCCGGTGCGGTCGCCGTCGGACCGGTCCTGCAGGGCCTGAACAAGCCCGTCAACGACCTCTCGCGCGGTGCCCTGGTCCAGGACATCGTCAACACCGTGGCCATCACGGCCATCCAGGCACAGGCAGGGTCGACCGCCCTGTCCAGCACGAACGGAGCTTCCGCATGACCGTCCTCCCGGAGCACGAGCGCACCAACCCGTACTCGGCGTACGGCGCGCACGGCTCGGTGCTCGTGATGAACTCGGGCTCGTCCTCGCTCAAGTACCAGCTGGTCAACCCGGTGGGCGGCGAGGCCATCGCCGCCGGGACGATCGAGCGCATCGGCGAGTCGAGCGGCGTCATCAAGCACCGGTTCGCGGGGAACACGACGACGCGCGAGGAGCGCGTCGCCGACCACGGCGAGGCGCTGCGCATCGCGCTCTCGCTCTTCGACGAGGTCGGGCCGCGGCTCGCGGACGCCAACGTCTACGCCGTGGGGCACCGTGTGGTCCACGGCGGCGCGACGTTCTCGCGCCCGGTCCTGGTCGACGACGACGTGGAGCGCCAGATCCTCGACCTGGCTCCCCTGGCCCCGCTGCACAACCCGGCCAACGTCACGGGCATCTCGGTCGCGCGCCGGCTCCTGCCCGACGTCCCGCACGTCGCGGTGTTCGACACCGCGTTCTTCTCGTCGCTGCCCCGGGCCGCCTCGACGTACGCGCTCGAGAAGGAGACCGCGGAGAAGTACGGCGTGCGCCGCTACGGCTTCCACGGGACGAGCCACCACTACGTCTCGGGCAAGGTCGCACGCGTCCTGGGCCGCCGCCTGCAGGACCTCAACATCATCGTGCTGCACCTCGGCAACGGCGCGTCGGCCTCGGCCGTGCGCGGCGGGATCGCGGTCGACACCTCGATGGGCCTGACGCCGCTCGAGGGTCTGGTCATGGGGACCCGGACGGGCGACATCGACCCCGCGGTCATCTTCCACCTGGCCCGCAACGCGAACATGTCGATCGACGAGCTCGACGACCTGTTCAACAAGCGCTCGGGCATCAAGGGCCTCGCGGGAGAGAACGACTTCCGTGCGCTGCACGAGCTCATCGCGGCAGGTGACGAGGACGCCAGGCTGGCGCTGGACGTCTACATCCACCGCCTGCGCAAGTACATCGGTGCGTACATGGCCGTGCTGGGGCGCATCGACGTGATCGCCTTCACGGCCGGTGTGGGAGAGAACGACGACATCGTCCGCGCCCAGGTGGTCGAGGGGCTCGCGGGTCTGGGTATCGCGGTCGACCCCGAGCGCAACGCGGTCCGCAGCAAGGAGCCGCGCGTCATCTCGCCCGACTGGACGAGCACGCTCGTCATGGTCGTCCCCACCATGGAGGAGCTCGCGATCGCCCGCCTGAGCGTGGAGGTCGTCGAGGAGACGGAGAAGGCGGGTCGCCCTGTCACGTTCCCGCCCGCTGCGCTAGCCTCCGAGGCGGTGGCCACCGAGGTCCCGGCCGAGGACGACGAGCCGACGCTCGCCGAGGAGAGCTGACCTCACCACCCCGCTGACGCCGTCGGGCAGGGAGCACCGCCCGACGACGACAGTGCACCGGCACGGCACTGCCGGCGCACGACCCGAGCCACGCCTCGACCCTCTAGGGTCGAGGCGTGGCTCTTCTCATCGACCCGCCGACCTGGCCCGCCCACGGGACCCTCTGGTCCCACCTCGTGTCCGACTCCTCGCTCGACGAGCTGCACGCGTTCGCCGAGCGACTGGGGCTGGGGCGGCGCGCGTTCGACCTCGACCACTACGACGTCCCGGCCGACCGGTACGCGGACTGCGTCGCCGCGGGCGCCCACGACGTCTCGGGCCGCGAGCTGATCGTGCGGCTGCGCGCCTCGGGCCTGCGCGTCCCTGCGCGCGAGCGCGGAGCCGCGAAGGCCGTCGTCCTCGCAGGCCGCTGGGACACGCTCCTGCCGGGCGTCCCGGGCGCGCACGAGGTCGGCGCCGACCTCGTGCGCCGGTGGCACGAGCCGCACCGCGTCTATCACGGCCCCTCGCACCTGGTCCACGCGCTCGACTCGCTCGCGGTGCTCGAGGGTCGCCCGCCGGGGGTGCCCGCGCAGGGCGAGCCGGCGCCGTCGGGCACGTCGCTGCACGCGCAGCTCGCGCTGTGGTTCCACGACGCGGTCCACGAGGGCGTCGCGGGCGACGACGAGGAGGCGTCGGCTGCGCTCGCGGTGGCGAGCCTCGGCCCGCTGGCCGCCGTCCCGACGACGGCGCTCGGCCCCGGCGCGGACCCCGGCGTGGGCGGGACGCACCTCACGGCCGACGACGTGGCGGAGGTCGCCCGGCTCGTGCGGCTCACGGCTGGTCACGACCCCTCCCCCGGCGACACCGCGGGAGCGCTCGTGTGCGACGCGGACCTCGCGATCCTCGGTGCCATGCCCGACCGCTACGCCCGGTACGTGCGCCAGGTCCGTGCCGAGTACGCGCACGTCCCCGACGACCTCTTCCGCGCGGGGCGCGCCTCGGTGCTCGAGCAGCTCCTCGCGCTGCCGGAGCTCTTCCGCACGCCCCTCGGGCGGGAGCGATGGGCCACGCGCGCCGAGGAGAACCTCCGAGCCGAGCTCGCCGCTCTCGTCGGGGCCCCAGGGACCACCTGACACACCTCGGCAGCGGGCCCCCTCGGGGCACGCGGCCGGCCTCGGCCGCGACGCGCACCGTGGCCAGGTCCCGGACCTGTGACCGGCCGCTAGGCTCGCGAGCGTGAGCGAACCGCAGGGGAACCCCGCACCGACGGATCCGACGACACCGACGACTCGGCCCTCCCCCGCTTCTCGACGACGTCGACGGGCGATCGCGCTCGGTGCCGCCGTGCTCGTGGTCGTGGTCGCGGCACCGCTCGCCTGGGTGCAGGTCAGCGGTCGGCTCCGGGTGAGCCCGGGCGTCGCCGACGCGCCCGAGCGCCCCGTGGCCCTCGTGCTCGGTGCCGGGCTGCGACCCGACGGGTCACCGTCGACCTTTCTGCGCCGACGCCTCGATGCTGCCCGCGAGCTCTACGAGCAGGGGAAGGTGCAGGTCGTCCTCGTGAGCGGTGACAACTCCCGCGAGGGGTACGACGAGCCGACCGCGATGCTCGAATGGCTCGTGGAGCACGGGGTCCCCGCCGAGCACGTGGTCCGCGACTTTGCCGGGTTCGACACCCACGACACGTGCGTGCGTGCTCGCGAGATCTTCGGGGTCACCAGCGCGGTGGTCGTCACGCAGGACTACCACCTGCCCCGCGCGCTGTTCTCGTGCGCGCAGGCGGGGGTCGACGCCGTGGGCGTGGGGGTGTCCTCGACGAGCGTCGAGCCCGCGAAGGCGGTGATGTACCGCGTGCGCGAGGTACCTGCCTCGCTCAAGGCGGCCTGGGACGCCGTGACGCACCGCGAGCCCGTGCACCTGGGCGAGGAGGAGACCGCGGTGACCGACGCCCTGGAGGCTCGCTCCACGACCCCCTGACGCAGCGACGCCCGCCCGGTGGCGGACCGGGAGTCCGGTCGGTGGCCCCAGCCCGTGCGACCGGCCGGCCGCCACCGACCGACGACGGTGGGGGGTGGCCGGTCGCACCGCCGCTACGGCAGACGCAGCCTCTTCATGATCCCGAACGCCGCCGTGAGCAGCCGGCTGGGCCGGTCCCCCGGCTGGGCGTAGAGCGTGTCGAAGCTCAGCCCGCGGGAGACCCCGCGCTGGACCACGATCGTCTGGGGCTCGGTGAGCGCCTCGATGCCTTCGCGTCCGTGGCGGCGCCCCTGCCCCGAGGACTTGAACCCACCCATGGGCGCCGAGACCGAACCGAACGCCGCCGCGTAGCCGTCGTTGATGTTGACCGCACCGGCCTCGACCTGTGCCGCGAGGCGGCGTCCCCGCGCCGTGTCCTGGGTCCAGATGCTCGCGCTGAGCCCGTACTCGGAGTCGTTCATGACGCGGATCGCACTCGCGTCGTCGGGCACGCGGGTCACCGAGACGACCGGGCCGAACGTCTCCTCGTGGGCGCAGTCCGCGGTGGGCGGGACGTGGTCGAGGACCGTGGGCGCGTAGAAGAACGGGCCGATGTCCGCGCGGTGGACACCGCCCGCCAGGACCCGCGCGCCCTGCGCCAGGGCGTCGTCGACGTGCGCGACCACGCGGTCGAGCTGCGCCTGGGACGTCAGCGAGCCCATGTCGACCGAGTAGTCGAGCGCGGTTCCGAGCGTGAGCCCGCGCACGAGCGGGACGAACGCGTCGAGGAACTCCTCGGCGATGTCCTCGTGGAGGATCAGTCGCTCGATCGAGACGCACAGCTGGCCGCTGTTCGAGAAGCAGGCACGGACCGCGCCCTGGGCGGCCGACGGGACGTGCGCGTCCGCCGCGACGTACAGGGGGTTCTTGCCACCCAGCTCGAGCGTGGTCCCGATGAGGCGCTCGCCGGCCTGCGCGGCGACCTTGCGCCCCGTCGCGGTCGAGCCCGTGAAGGCGATGTGGTCCACGAGGCCGGTCAGGGCGGCACCGACGTCGCCGCCGCCCGCCACGACGAGGAAGAGGTCCCCGGGCAGCCCCGCCTCCTCGAGGAGCTCGGCAGCCCACAGCGCGGTCAGGGACGTCTGCGGGTCCGGCTTGAGCACGACCGCGTTGCCCGCCACGAGCGCGGGCAGGGCCTCGGCGAGGCCGAGCGTCAGCGGATAGTTCCAGGGCGCGATGGCGCCGACGACCCCCACGGGCCGACGGTGCACGGTGGCGCTGGTCAGGACCGGGAGCATGCCACCCACGCGACGGTCCGCGAGGTACGTGCTCGCCCGCACGCCGTAGTGCCGCGTGACCTGGGCGATGTCCGCGACCTCCTCGAACGCGCTGCGCCGCGACTTGCCGGTCTCCATCTGCAGCAGGTCCAGGACCTCGGACTGCCGCTCCAGGACCAGGTCGTGGAAGCGCAGGAGCACCGCCGCGCGCTCGGCGACCGTGGTGTGCGCCCACGAGCGCTGCGCACGTCGAGCACGCTCGACCGCGTCCGCCACGTCCTCGACCGAGGACAGGGGGATCGCCGCGAGCGGGGCACCCGTGAACGGGAGGAGCGAGCGATGGTCGCCCGCGGTGTGGGAGGTGACGATCCGGGCCACGAGGGGAGCGACGACGTCGGGCTCCAGGACGTATGTGGCCGAGGGGTCCTCGGGGTCGATGAGTCCGTCGATCGCGGCGCTGCCGCCCTGGCCGCCGTCGGCTGGTTCGCTTGCCATGCGTGACAGGTTACGCGTCGCGGCCCCCACGCAGAACATCCTTCACACAATCCCCCTGGCGGCGCGCAGGGGTGCCGCACGGTTGGGCGCTGCGGGTCCTCCCCGGGGGCGCGCCGCCGACCTCAGGCCTGCGCGGCCCAGGTGCGCGCGCCGTCGAGCAGGTGCGTGATCGCCTCGTCGACGACCCGGGCCGGATCTCGGTCGGGAGCGTGCTGCGCCCACCAGACGAGCGCCGCGAAGTTCGCCGCGGCGCATGCCGCTGCCAGGGAGCGCGCGCGCAACGAGGGCTGCGTGGCACCCTCGGCCCGGCCGAGGAAGTCGGCGACCAGGACGGCCGAGGTCCCGATGCTGGACGTGCCCCAGGAGAGGAGCTCCTCGTCCGCCGCGATGAGGCACAGCCGCTGGCGCGTGACCTCGAGCGCTGCGGGCGGGAAGGTCGACGACGCCACGAACGCGTCCCGCACCAGGTCGAGGGCCTGAGGCAGCCCGACGTCGCCCGCGGCGTCGAGCGCGCCCGTGATGGTCTCGCGGGCCTCGCCCGAGCCGCCCCAGACCATCGCCGCCTTGGAGGGGAAGAGGCGGAACAGGGTCCGTCGGCCCACGCCGCACGCGCGCGCGACGTCGTCCATCGTCACGTTGCCGAATCCCTCGTCGGTGAAGAGGCGCAAGGCCGTGGCCGCCACGCGGTCCCGGTCGACGGTGGCCGGCCGACCTCGGCGCGCGGTTGTCTCCGACATCACATCTCCTCGGGGCATTTCTTTATGGCACTCGGTGTTAAAAAGGTAGCAGGGGCCGCACCCGGTCCCTCCAACCGGCGGAAGGACCCCATCATGACCACGTCGACCATCCCGAACCGCTTCGCAGGGGCGACCGTCGTCGTCACCGGCGCAGGCTCCGGCATCGGCAAGGCCACCGCGACCCGTCTCCTCGCCGAGGGGGCCCGCGTCATCGCGAGCGACCTCGACGCCGAACGGCTCGATGCGCTCAGCGTAGAGGTCGGCGACGCCCCCCTGATGACCGTCGTGGGCGACGTGTCCGACGACGCGGTGATCGCGCAGATCGTCGAGGTCGGCGAAGGGCGCATCACGGGCCTCGTCAACAACGCCGGGATCATGGACGGCTTCCTCCCCACCGCCGAGATCGACGACGCCGTGTGGGAGCGTGTCCTGCGCATCAACGTGACCGCCCCCATGAAGCTCATGCGTGCGGTGCTGCCCGCGATGGTCGAGGCCGGCCACGGCCGGATCGTCAACGTCGCGAGCGAGGCCGGTATCCGTGCCGGCGCCTCGGGCACGCCCTACGCGACCTCGAAGCACGCGGTCGTCGGTCTCACCAAGAGCACCGCGTTCTTCTACGGCCCCGCAGGCGTGCGGGTCAACGCGGTCGCACCCGGGGCCGTCGCGACCAACATCGAGGCGCCGTTCCGCTCCGAGCTGGGCGCCCAGCGCCTGGGCCCGATCATGCAGGCGACCGTGCCCGCGCCCGCGACCGCCGAGCAGCTCGCGGCCTCGATCACGTGGCTGCTGTCCGAGGACTCCGCCAACGTCAACGGCGCGCTCCTCATGTCCGACGGCGGCTGGTCGACGATCTGACGGTCGATCCGGCGAGGGCGCAGAGCCCGAGCATGGCGGGTGGCTCGGCCGAGCCGCCCGCCATGCTCGGGTTCTGCGCCGCTCCCGGCACCCCGGTCCGGCTCAGACGAGGTCTCGTCCCAGGACCGTGCACTCGGCGTCGGTGTAGCCCAGCTGCTCGTAGAAGCCCAGGACGGGAGCGTTGGTCGTGCGGACCATGAGCCGCACCTTGCGGGCCCCCGCGCCCACGAGCCACGCCTCGGCCGCCACGACGGCATCCTTCCCGAGTCCGGCGCCCCGGAACGCGGGCGCCACCGCCACGTAGTAGATCCAGCCGCGGTGCCCCTCGTAACCGGCCAGCGCCGTCGCGACGACGGCCCCGCCCTCGCCGTGCGCGACCAGGACGGTGGACGTCGGGTTGGCCCGCGCGTCCGCTACGTCCCGGTGGGCGTCGTTCCACGGGCGCACCAGACCGCACTCGTCCCACAGCGCGACGACCTGCTCGACGTCGTCGTCGGCGATCTCACGGAAGTCCACGCCGCCGACCCGCAGGTGCTCGGTCGCGGCGTCGGGCGCACCCGCGGCGAGGGCGTTGGTGAGAGCGACCCCGTCGCGGATGCGGCCCGGAGCCATCAGCGCGGCTGGTACGGCGAGACGACGACCTCGACGCGCTGGAACTCCTTGAGGTCGGAGTAGCCCGTCGTGGCCATGGCGCGCTTGAGCGCGCCCACGAGGTTGAGCGTGCCGTCCGCCTGGCGCCCCGGGCCGAACAGGATCTCGTCGAGCGTGCCGGCCGTCCCGACGCTCACGCGCTCGCCGCGGGGAAGCTGCGGGTGGTGCGCCTCGGAGCCCCAGTGCCAGCCACGCCCGGGAGCCTCCGAGGCACGCGCCAGCGCGGCCCCCAGCATCACGGCGTCCGCACCGCACGCGACGGCCTTGACCAGGTCGCCCGAGCGCCCCACGCCGCCGTCGGCGATGACGTGCACGTACCGGCCGCCCGACTCGTCGAGGTAGTCGCGGCGGGCGGCCGCGACGTCCGCCACGGCCGTCGCCATGGGGGCGTGGATCCCGAGGCTCACACGCGTCGTGTGCGCCGCACCGCCCCCGAACCCGACGAGGACGCCTGCGGCACCCGTGCGCATGAGGTGCAGGGCCGCGGTGTACGTCGAGGCGCCGCCGACGACCACGGGGACGTCCAGCTCGTAGATGAAGCGCTTGAGGTTGAGCGGCTCGGCATTGCCCGAGACGTGCTCCGCCGAGACCGTGGTGCCACGGATGACGAACAGGTCCACCCCGGCGTCGACGACCGTCTTGTAGAACTCCTGCGTGCGCTGCGGGGACAGCGCGCCGGCGACCGTGACGCCCGTCGCACGGATCTCCTTGAGGCGCTGGGTGATCAGCTCGGCCTTGATGGGCTCGGCGTACACCTCCTGCATGCGGCGCGTCGCGCTCGCGGCGTCGAGCGTCGCGATCTCCGCGAGGATCGGCTCCGGGTTCTCGTAGCGCGTCCACAGGCCCTCGAGGTCCAGGACACCCAGGCCGCCCGCGTTGCCCAGGGCGACCGCGGTCGACGGGCTCATCACGGAGTCCATGGGGGCCGCCAGGATCGGCAGGTCGAAGTGGTAGGCGTCGATCTGCCACCCCACCGACACGTCCTCCGGGTCACGCGTACGCCGGGAGGGGACCACGGCGATGTCGTCGAAGGAGAAGGCGCGCCGTCCGCGCTTGCCACGACCGATCTCGATCTCGTTGCTCACCCGACGAGGATACCGGCCCGCGCCGCTCCCCCGCCCGCCCGTGCCGCCGGGTGGACTCCGCACGTCCAGCGTCGGGCGCCGCAGAGCACTGCCGACGGGCAGGACGGACGACGGCTCCAGCGGATGCCCGGCGAGGCCGGGCGCCGCCCTCGACCCCACGCACGCGCACAGCGTCCGTGCACGTCAGTGCGTGTCAGTGCGTGTCAGTGCATGTCAGTGCATGTCAGTGGCCGCTGGCATGCTCACGACCAGAGACCAGGACACGTCGGGCACGGCACAGTCGCCCGGACCGGACGTCCACAGCACCACGGCAAGGAGCACGACGATGAGCTGGACCACCAGGCCCCTGCTGGGCTTCGACACGGAGACCACCGGCGTGGACGTCCACAACGACCGCATCGTGACCGCCGCCCTCGTCCGGCGCGTGCCGGGCGAGAGCACCGAGGTGCGGACGTGGCTGATCGACCCGGGCGTCCCCATCCCCGCGGAGGCAGCGGCGATCCACGGGATCTCGACCGAGCACGCGGTCGAGCACGGGGAGGCCCCGGGGCCGGCACTCGAGGAGATCGCGTCGCTCATCGCGGCGGACCTCGCGCTGGGAGTGCCGGTCGTCGCGTTCAACGCCGCGTTCGATCTCTCGTTGCTCGACGCAGAGCTCACGCGGCACGGCCTGCCGACGCTCGGCGAGCGTCTGGGCCGCGAGGTCACGCCGGTGATCGACCCGCTCGTGCTGGACCGCTCCCTGGACCGCTACCGCAAGGGCAAGCGCAAGCTCGGCGACCTGTGCGCGCACTACGGCGTGTTCGACGGCGGCAACCTGCACACCGCGGACGTCGACGTCCTGGCGACCCTCGACGTGCTCGAGGCCATGACCCGCACGTTCCCGGAGATCGTGGACCAGGACCTGGACGCGCTCCACCGTCACCAGATCACGGCCCACCGTGCGTGGGCGGAGAACTTCAACTCCTGGCGCCAGCAGCAGGGATACGTCGGGGCGGGAGCCAGCACCGCCTGGCCGTCCTGACCAGCAGCGACACACAACCTTGAACTCATAGAACAGATGAGCCAAGCGTGATGATCTCGTGAAACTGCCACCCCCGGCCGGGATCGACGCGTCAATATCTCATGCATGAGTTACGGTCGGTCCATGATCATGGTCGATGAAGCACCCCAGCACCTCGCACAGGTCGCCGCGCTCATCCGCGGCGCGCGCCAGAACAAGGGCCTGACCCAGGCTCAGCTCGCCGAGAGGCTCGGCACGAGCCAGAGCGCGATCCACCGCATCGAGCAGGGCTCGCAGAACGTGAGCCTCGACATGCTCGCGCGGATCAGCGCAGCCCTCGACTCGGAGATCATCACGTTCGGGGCTCCCAAGCACTCGCACCTGCGGGTCAGCGGCGGGCACGAGCTCTCGGGGCGCATCGAGGTCAACTCCTCGAAGAACGGGGCCGTCGCCCTGCTCTGCGCGTCCCTGCTCAACCGCGGCCGCACCACGCTGCGTCGCGTCGCCCGCATCGTCGAGGTCGACCGCATCGTCGACGTCCTGCGCAGCATCGGCGTGCAGGCGACCTGGTCGACCGATGGTCGCGACCTCGAGATCGTCGTGCCCGAGCAGCTCGACCTTGCCTCGATCGACGTCGACGCGGCACGACGCACGCGGTCGATCATCATGTTCCTCGGCCCGCTCCTGGGGCTCGAGCGCGAGTTCGCCCTCCCGTACGCCGGTGGCTGCGACCTGGGCACGCGGACCGTCGAGCCGCACATGATCGCGCTGCGCCCGTTCGGGCTGTCGGTCACGGCGGCGTCGGGCAACTACGAGGCCCTCGTGACCCCGGGCGGCTCGGAAGACCTGAGCGTCGTCCTGACCGAGCGCGGCGACACCGTCACGGAGAACGCGATCATGGCGGCCGCGTCGCGCGACGGCGTCACCACGATCCGCAACGCGAGCCCCAACTACATGGTCCAGGACCTGTGCTTCTACCTCGAGCTGGTCGGGGTCCGCATCGAGGGCATCGGCACCACGACCCTGCGCATCCACGGCCGCACCGACATCGACGCCGACGTCGAGTACGCGGTCTCCGAGGACCCGGTCGAGGCCATGAGCCTGCTGACCGCGGGGATCGTGACCGGCTCGGAGATCACCGTGGCCCGCGTGCCCATCGAGTTCATGGAGATCGAGCTCGCGACGCTCTCCGAGATGGGGCTGCGCTACTCGCTCACCCCCGAGTACCTGGCGCTCAACGGACGCACGCGCCTCGTCGACGTGACGGTCCACCCGAGCGAGCTGCACGCCCCGATCGACAAGATCCACCCCATGCCGTTCCCGGGTCTCAACATCGACAACCTGCCGTTCTTCGCCGTCATCGCCGCGTGCGCGAGCGGCCACACGCTCATCCACGACTGGGTCTACGAGGGCCGGGCCATCCACCTGACGGACCTGACCCGGCTCGGGGCCGACGTCCGGCTGCTCGACTCGCACCGCCTCGACATCACGGGCCCCACCCACTGGTCGGGCGCCGAGGTCAGCTGCCCGCCCGCGCTGCGCCCGGCCGTCGTGATCCTGCTCGGCATGCTCGCAGCGAAGGGCACCTCGGTGCTCCGCAACGTCGACATCATCTCGCGCGGTTACGAGCAGCTCCAGGAGCGCCTCATCGAGCTGGGCGCTCGGATCGAGACGTTCCGCGACTGACCGCCCGTGCATGCCGGAACGGGCGTGACCCCCACCAGGGGTCACGCCCGTTCCGTCGTTCGGGAGGAAGCGGGTCAGCGTCCCGTGTAGTTGGGCGCCTCGACCGTCATCTGGATGTCGTGCGGGTGCGACTCCTTGAGCCCGGCCGGTGTGATGCGTACGAACTTGCCGCGCTCCTGGAGCTGGGGGATGGTGTGCGCACCGACGTAGAACATGGACTGGTGCAGGCCTCCGACCAGCTGGTGGGCGACCGCACCGAGCGGGCCGCGGTAGGGAACCTGGCCCTCGATGCCCTCGGGAACGATCTTGTCGTCGCTCGCCACGTCCGCCTGGAAGTAGCGGTCCTTCGAGTACGACGCCTTCTTGCCGCGCGACGCCATGGCGCCGATCGAGCCCATGCCGCGGTAGAGCTTGTACTGCTTGCCGTTGACGAACACGAGGTCGCCGGGGCTCTCGTCGCAGCCCGCGAGGAGCGACCCCAGCATGACCGTGTCGGCTCCGGCGACGAGCGCCTTGGCGATGTCGCCCGAGTACTGCAGGCCGCCGTCGCCGATGACGGGGACGCCCGCCGGGCGGCACGCGAGCGAGGCCTCGTAGATCGCGGTGACCTGCGGGACGCCGACGCCGGCCACGACGCGGGTCGTGCAGATCGAACCGGGCCCGACGCCGACCTTCACGCCGTCCGCACCCGCGTCGACGAGGGCCTGCGCACCTGCGCGGGTCGCGACGTTGCCGCCGATGATCTGGACGTCCTTGAACGCCGGGTCCGCCTTGAGCTTGCGGATCATGTCGAGCAGGAGGCGGGCGTGCCCGTTGGCCGTGTCCGCGACGAGGACGTCGACGCCCGCCTCGGCGAGCGCGGTCGCGCGAGTCCAGGCATCACCGAAGAAGCCGATCGCGGCACCGACGCGCAGACGACCTTCGTCGTCCTTGGTCGCACCCGGGTACTGCTCGGTCTTGACGAAGTCCTTGACCGTGATGAGCCCGCCCAGACGGCCCTCGGCGTCGATGAGCGGGAGCTTCTCGATCTTGTGCTTGGCCAGCAGCGCCGCGGCGTCGTCGCGGGCGATGCCGATCGGGGCCGTCACGAGGGGCATCGGCGTCATGATCTCGAAGACCCGGCGCTCCGCGAAGTCCGCGGGGTTGACGAAGCGCAGGTCCCTGTTCGTGATGATGCCCAGGAGCTTGCCGGTCTCGTCGACCACGGGGAGCCCCGAGACGCGGTACTGGCCGCACAGGGCGTCGAGCTCGGAGAGCGTGGCCTCCGGGCCGACCGTGACCGGGTCGGTGATCATGCCGGACTCCGACCGCTTGACGAGGTCGACCTCCTTGGCCTGCGCCTCGATCGACAGGTTGCGGTGGATGATCCCGATCCCGCCCTGGCGGGCCATGGCGATCGCCATGCGCGACTCGGTGACCGTGTCCATCGCGGCCGAGAGCAGCGGCGAGGACATGGAGATCTCGCGCGTCAGCCGCGCGGTCGTATCGACCTCGCTCGGGATGACGTCCGTCTCGTTCGGGAGCAGGAGGACGTCGTCGTACGTCAGTCCGGTGAATCCGAAGGGGTCGTGTGCGGGGGCTGCGAGAGAGTCGGTCACATCAAGATTCTACGCCGAGGGCCTCTCGCCTATTCCCGGCCGTCCCCCCACCGGACGGCCGGGAAGGGTGCACCCCGGCGCGCGCGTGCCACGCGTCACCGGACGACGGCGAGCGCCTCGTGGAGGAGGCCCGTGAAGCTGCGCACCCGTTGCACGGTCGAGGCGAGGGGCAGCCCCGTGGCCGCCTCGTCGTTCTGGAGCCCGACGAAGATGGGCAGGTCGGGGTTCGCCTCGTGCACCGTCCGGACGACGTCGAGGTCCGGCCGGCGCTGGGTCGTCACGACCGCGACCGCTGCGGGACGCACCATGGCGACGAGCTCGAGCGAGCGGTGCATGGTGGCCGACCCGGTCACGATGCGCGCCATGGCCCCCTGCGCCCCCAGGGCGGCGGCGAGCGCGTGGGCCGCGAGCGGCACCTGTTCCCCCGGCGCTGCGAAGATCAGCACGATCCGCCGCATCCTGCTCGGATGGTTGGGAGGCGGCCCGCCGCCCGCGACGAGAGCAGCCTCGGACTGCTGGGTGTACTCACGCAGCGCGGCCAGGGTCGCGTTGCTGAAGACGACCTCCGGCATCTCTCCCGGCGACGCGAGGAACGTGCGCTCGGCGATGCGGTGAAGCGCCGGCTCCACGAGGATCGACCACCACTGGCTGGGGTCGGTGCCGGGGGCGATGCGCAGCAGCTTGTCGCACCGCTTCTGGTCGAACGAGATCGCGGCGTCGACCACGTCCGACACGTCGGACACGCCCGCAGCGCGGGCCGTGCCGACGCGCACCGGCTCGTCGTCCTCGCCGCGCGGGACGGCACGCAGGAGGCGCAGGCCCCCTCCGGGCGTCTCGCCCGACGGTTCGTCCTCGACACCTGCCCCGGAAGAGTCTCCGCCGTCTCGCGCGGACTGCTCGAGCCGGCCGCTCTCCAGCGCGAGCTCTGCCTCGTCGGCGTCGAGAGCCGCACGCGCGGCGTCGACCGGCGCGACCCCGTCGAGCGTGAGGCGACGCATGATGATGAGTCGCGCGACGTCGTCGGCCGTGTATCTCCGGTGCGAGCCGGCCGTGTGCTCGGAAGGACCCAGACCGTAGCGACGGTCCCAGGTACGAAGGGTGGCCGGGGCGACGCCCAGCCTCTTGGCAACGGCTGCGACAGCGAGTGCAGGAACCTCGGTCACCTTCCGTCGGGGTCCGCCAGGGGTCGGGGCGGACCGGAGTGAAGTCATGCACCCGATTCTGCCGACCGGTTCACCCCCTCGCCACTTCGGGCGCGGCGTGTCTCCGTTCGCAACCCCGGTGTGTCCTGTCACACAGTGGACAACGGCGCAGTTCGCGCCAGGTTCAGCATGAATCGGTGCACACAGATCCAAAGCCGGTCAGAAACTCATCCACCTCAGCCACTTGAACAACTTCTGCAACGCTTGTAGGTTGTTCGACATGACAGAGATCTCGAGGCTCCCCGGACCGGTCATGGAACTGTGGGAATGGCAGTACCAGGGCGCGTGCCGCGACGCGGACGACACCCTCTTCTTCCACCCGGAGGGCGAGCGAGGCTCCACCCGACGACGCCGCGCGGAAGCGGCCAAGGCCATCTGCGCCTCGTGCCCCGTGATGATGCAGTGCCGTGAGCAGTCGCTCAAGGTCCGCGAGCCGTACGGCGTGTGGGGCGGCCTCAGCGAGGACGAGCGCTCCGCGATCCTCGCCGGGGTCTCGAAGACCGCCTGACCTTTCCCGCCACCCGCCCCGCACCGCGTGACCAGCCCCGTGCTCGACGTCGAGCACGGCCGGCATCACGACCAGCTTCCACCCACACCCGGCCCCACCCCGAGAACCAGCAGATCCCTGACATGACGAAGGGCCCCGCAACCGAGGTTGCGGGGCCCTTCGTGCTGGCGGCTGCCAGCCGTCAGCCGAGATCAGGCGACGACCACGGCGAGGATGTCGCGCGCGGAGAGCACCAGGTACTCCTCGCCCGCGTACTTGACCTCGGTGCCGCCGTACTTGCTGTAGATGACCTTGTCGCCGACGGCGACGTCCAGGGGGACGCGGTTGCCGTTGTCGTCGATACGGCCCGGACCAACGGCCAGGACCTCGCCCTCCTGGGGCTTCTCCTTGGCGGTGTCCGGGATGACCAGGCCGGAAGCGGTCGTGGTCTCGGCCTCGAGCGCCTTGACGACGATCCGGTCCTCGAGCGGCTTGATGGGGACCGACACGTCGGACCTCCCCTTTCGCGTATGAGAACTGCAACGGATGAGTGTCGAGCGCTGCCGTGCCGCCGTCGTCGCGGGTGCCGGCCGGCTGGTGTCGCTCTGGTGTTCGCCCGCCCCCGAGGGGGCGACGTCCTACGCACAATCTAGGTCCGCGTTAGCACTCGGTCAAGGCGAGTGCCAACGGCTCGCGCGCGGGCCGTGGAAAGATCGACGCATGGACGCGGCGGCACTCGACCAAGCTGCTCAGCCCGACGGGGTGGGCGCTGCTCGACGCGCTGCCCCCCGTACGACGAGCGACAGGCCATGGTGCTCGCGACGGCGCCTGCGGGCCAAGGGCGTCGACCCGGACCTCGCTGCGGCCGCCCTCACCCAGTCGCGCCTGCGCGCCAAGGCGCACCGGAAGTTCGACACGTTCGCCGACGGCATGCTCTTCACCCAGGACGGCCTCGAGCAGGCCACGCGGCTCGTCGTCGCCGCACGCCACGCGCAGCGCTACCACGCGGCCGGGCGTGACCAAGGTCGCCGACCTGACCTGCGGCATCGGCGCGCGACTCCATGGCGTTCGCCGGGACCGGTCTGCGCGTCCTCGCGACGGACATCGACGAGGTCACGGCGGCGATCGCCACGGTCAACCTGCGCCACTTCCCCGAGGCAGAGGTCCGCCACGCCGACGGCCTGAGCTCGACCTGGCGCGCCGAGGGCGTCGACGGCGTGTACGCCGACCCCGCGCGCCGCGACCCGCTCGGGCACGCCGCGATCTTCGACCCCGCTCGTACGCGCCCCCGCTCGACGACGTGTGGGCCCTGCGCTCGGTCGTGCCCGCGGTCGGCATCAAGGTCGGCCCCGGCATCCCGCACGCGGGCCTGCCCGACCGACGCCGAGACGCAGTGGGTCTCGGTCGACGGCGACGTGGTCGAGGCCGGGCTGTGGTTCGGCCCGCTCGCCCCCGAGGGCCCCGGGCGCACCGCGCTGGTCCTGCGGACCGTGACGGACGACGACGGCACGCGCCGCACGGTGTCGCGCACCCTGCGCCACTCCCAGGGCGACGACGAGTCGTCCCCGACGTGGGCGCCGTCGGGCACTACCTGTACGAGCCCGACGGCGCGATCATCCGCGCCGGGCTCGTCGCCCAGGCCGCCGCGGAGCTGGGCGGGCGCCTGCTCGACCCGACCATCGCCTACGTGACCACGGACTCCCCCGCTCCCCGCTCCGCCGTGGGCAGCGCCGACAGCGCTGATCTCGCGACCGGCTACCGCGTCCTGGACGTCATGCCCTTCGGCCTCAAGAGGCTCAAGGCCTACCTGCGCGAGCGTGGCGTGGGACGCCTGACCATCAAGAAGCGGGGCACGGCCGTCGTGCCCGAACAGCTCCGCAAGCAGCTCGACCTCCGCGGCACCGCGGAGGCGACCGTCGTCCTCACCCGGTCGCCGGCTCCAGCAGGTCCTGGTCGTCGAACCGCTGATCGGCCCGACGGCACGAACATCCTCGACTCCCCCACGCCTCCTGAAAGGGGCTGATCGGTGCACCTTCCCTTCGCCCGCTCCGAGCGTTCGTCCGTCGGCATCGAGTGGGAGCTCGCGCTCGTCGACAAGGACTCGGGCGACCTGCGCCAGGTCGCCCAGACCGTGCTCGACGCCGTCGAGCCCACCGACGGCGCCCAGCACCCGCACATCCGCCAGGAGCTGCTGCTCAACACCGTCGAGGTGGTGAGCGGCGTGTGCCGCACGGTCGGCGACGCCGGCCGAGACCTCGAGGCCGCGATCGAGGAGATCCGCGTCGTGACCGACCCGCTGCGCGTCGAGCTCATGAGCGCGGGCACCCACCCGTTCGCGCGCTGGGCCCAGCAGAAGGTCACCGACAAGCAGCGCTACGCGACCCTCATCGACCGCACCCAGTGGTGGGGCCGCCAGATGCTCATCTACGGCGTGCACGTGCACGTCGGGATCGAGGACCGCGCCAAGGTGCTGCCCATCTCGCGCGCCATGCTCGGGTACTTCGCGCACCTGCAGTCGCTCTCGGCCTCGTCGCCGTTCTGGGGCGGCAAGGACACGGGCTACGCGTCGAACCGCGCGCTGATGTTCCAGCAGCTGCCGACCGCGGGCCTGGGCTTCCAGTTCGAGACCTGGGAGCAGCTCGAGGGCTACGTCGGGGACATGATCCACACGGGCGTGATCGACCAGTTCGACGAGGTCCGCTGGGACCTGCGCCCGTCTCCACGGTTCGGGACCCTCGAGACCCGCATCTGCGACGGCGCGACGAACCTCACCGAGGTCCTCGCGCTCGCGGCGCTCAACCACTGCCTGGTCGAGCACCTCTCGACGCTGCTCGACCAGGGCAAGGAGCTCCCGACCATCCCCGCCTGGTTCGCCCAGGAGAACAAGTGGCGCTCGGCCCGGTACGGGATGGACGCGATCATCATCCTCGACCGCGCGGGCAACGAGGAGCTCGTGACCGAGGCCGTGGCCAAGCTGCTCGTCGAGCTCGAACCCGTCGCGGCTCGCCTCGGGTGCCTCCAGGAGCTGGACGACGTCCGCGTGATCCTGCGCCGCGGCGCCTCGTACCAGCGTCAGCGGGCCGTGGCGCGGCGCAACGGTGGCGAGCTGGACGCCGTGGTGCGCGCGCTCGTCGCGGAGATGCGGGCGGGCCGCCCGTTGTAGCGGCCGGCTGCCCGACGGCGGGGCGCACCACGGGAGCGCCCGGTCAGTAGTCCGTGATCGTGATCCCGCGTGCCGCAGCCTGCTCGGCGAGCCAGTCCTCGGACCAGTCGGAGGCCGTGCAGGGGGACGACGAGCTGTCCGCGACCTCCTGCGAGTAGCCACCCCAGGACAGGACGCGGCAGGTCGCGTCCGACTCGACGACCGTCTTCCAGTCCTCGTCGTCCCGCAGCCCGGCGACCCCCGCGGACTGGACGACGTCGAACCGGTGCCACCACTGCATGAGGTGCGAGAGCTCGTGCGCGAGCACGAACTCCTTCGCCGCGGCGCTCGCCTCGGCGCCCCAGTACATGAACAAGGTCGTGGGGTAGTCGGGGTCGTAGCACCCCGCGACGCCCCTCTCGTGCATGTCGCGCTCCACGATCCAGCCCATGCCGCAGTTGTACGTGGCGTCGTCGGTGAACACCACGCGCAGGCCCTCGTTGGCCGCGTTGAGGTCGACGAGCCATCGCGTCGGGTCGGGCTGGCCGGGCGCGAAGGGGGTGGCGGGGGCCGCCTCGAGCAGGCCGTCCGGCACCGGCAGCGCGTACTCGCCCTGCTTCCACCGCTCCTCCAGGCCCGCGCCGGGCGGGAGGTCCGCCCCGTCCCCGGCGAGGTCGCCCGGCGCGGGGTCGACATCGCCAGTGGTGGGGCCGTGGTCCGTCGAGCTGCCCTGGTCGGTGGCAGGCTCCGGGACCGGCTCGGGCGTGACCCAGCCGTCGATCGCCGGGACCGTCGGCGCGGGGTTGTCGAGCACCTCGGCAAGCCCCTGCTGCGCGGACCGCACCACCCCGAGGACCATGCCGGCCAGGACCAGGACAGCGACGAGCGCGACGAAGGTCCCGACGAGCCCGGCACCCCGGCGGCGCGGGGGATGCGGCGCGCCGGGGACCGGGTACCCCGGGGGAGCCGCGCGGGCCGGGCGCCCGTGGTCACCGGCCGTGCCCCAGGCCGGGCCGGCAGCCGACGAGAGCCCCGGCGCGGGTGCCAGCCCGGTCGGTGCCACCGCAGGCGGCGTCGGGTGTGCCGCCCAGCCGGCTCGCGCGGACTCCTGGGCGGCGAGCGTGTGGTGCACCGCGAACCAGTGCGCCGACGCTGCCAGAGCATGCTGCTGCGCTGGACCGACCTGGGTCCGAGCGTATGCGCGCCACGCCTGCGCGCTCTGCCACGCGGCGGCCGCGCTGCCGGGCGTCACGGGCACCGTCCCCGACCGTGGGACCGGGTACACCGGTCCTGCCGGGCCTGGTCGGGCGGGGTCCATGGGCTCTCCGTACTGCCCCGCGGGGTCACGGCGGCCAGGTGGCACGCTATCAAGTCCACTCGCCCGACCCGCCGAGGATCCGGGGAGTTCGGTGGCGGTGGCTGAGAGCATGGGCGCATGGATCCCGCGGACTTCTACACCGGCCTGGTCGTCGAGCTCTACTCTCCCCTGAAGTCGGGTCATGAGGACCCCGAGCGCTACGCGCGCTTCGTCCTGGACTCGGGCGAGCCCGCCCTCGAGCTCGGGTGCGGGGACGGGGACCCGCTCCTCGCGCTGCGCGCGCTCGACCTCGACGTCGAGGGTGTGGACTCGTCGGCCGACATGCTCACCCGGTGCCGCGAGCTCGCGGCACGGGACGGGATCGATGTCGTGGTGCACCACCAGCGCATGGAGGAGCTCGACCTCGCCCGGAGCTTCCGCTCGATCTTCCTCGCAGGCCCCACGTTCAACCTGCTGCCGGACGACGGCACGGCCCTCGCCGCGCTGCGCCGCGTCCGGACCCACCTGACCCCCGACGGTACGGCGCTCGTCCCGCTCTTCGTACCGTCCCCGACACCTCCCGACCGGCTGGGCGACGTCCGCGAGACGACGCGCGACGACGGCGCTGTCCTGCGCGTCGGAGTCACGACCGAGGAACGGGACGAGGAAGCCCGGGTCCAGCGCAGCATGCTGCGCTACGAGCGGGTCCTGGACGGGCGGAGCACGGTCGACGAGCGCGTGTGGACCATCCACTGGTACTCCAGGGACGGCTTCCGCGACCTGGCGCGGGCGGCCGGGCTCGAGGTGGTCGACGTGCAGGACGCCGAGGGGCACCCGGCCGCGCACGACGCGAGCGACGTCACGTTCGTGCTGCGCGCCGCACGCTGAACCGGCGTCCCGCGCGGTTCAGCGCGTGACCGTCGTCAGAGCAGCTCAGACCGTGACGGTCGTCAACGGCATGGAGGAGTCGACGGGGATGTCGAGTCCCGACGGCGCGACGCCCGCCCGCACCACGGCCGAGCCGAGCGCGGCGATCATGGCGCCGTTGTCGGTGCAGTAGCGGATGGGTGGGATGCGCAGGTCGATCCCGGCCTGGGCGCAGCGCTCGGCGGCCATGTCGCGCAGCTGCGAGTTGGCGCTGAAGCCGCCACCGACCACGAGGGTGTCGACGCCGTGGCGCTGGCAGGCGGCGATGGTCTTGGCCGTGAGGACGTCGGCGACGGCCTCGGCGAAGGACGCGGCGACGTCGGCCAGGGGGATCTCCTGCCCGCTGTCGACGCGTGCCTCGACCCAGCGGGCCACGGCGGTCTTGAGCCCTGAGAAGGAGAAGTCGTACGCGTGCTTGTCCTGGTCCTTGCGGGCTGTGAGGCCTCGCGGGAACCGGATCGCGGCGGGGTCGCCCTCGCGTGCGAGGCGGTCGATGTGCGGGCCGCCCGGGTAGGGCAGGCCCAGCAGGCGCCCGACCTTGTCGAAGGCCTCGCCCGCGGCGTCGTCGAGCGTCGAGCCGAGCTCGGTCACGTTCGTCGCGATGTCGTCGACGAGCAGGAGGGACGAGTGCCCGCCCGAGACGACGAGGGCCATGACGCGCTCGGGGAACTCGCCGTGGACCAGCTCGTCGACCGCGGCGTGGCCGATCACGTGGTTCACGCCGTACAGCGGCTTGTTCAGGCCGATCGACAGCGCCTTGGCGGCGGAGGCGCCGATCGTGAGGGGGCCCACGAGACCGGGGCCGGCCGTGACGGCGATCGCGTCGATCTGCGAGAGGTCGACGTCCGCCTCGCCCAGCGCGCGCTGGATCGTGGGGATCATCGCCTCGAGGTGGGCGCGCGAGGCGACCTCGGGGATGATGCCGCCGTAGCGGGCGTGCTCGTCCATCGAGCTCGCGACCGCGTCGACGAGGAGGTCGCGGCCACGCACGAGCGCGACGCCCGTCTCGTCGCAGGAGGACTCGATCCCGAGGACGAGGGGGGCGCCGAGGCTGTCAGAGGTACCGCCAGAAACCATGGTTCCCAGGGTAGTCGTGCCGCAGGGGTCGTCGTGCGCCGGGAGCCCCCGACGCTGTGTCGCACGTCACGACCCGGATCGGGAAGGATGATTGATCGTTCAACTGTTGACCTCCGCATGAGCACAGAGACCTTCACCCCCATCGACGCCGCCTTCGACGACCTGCTCGAGATCGACGCCTCGACCGCCGACCTGCTGTTCCGCGAGGCCCGCACCGTCCACGCGTTCGAGGACGAGGCCGTGCCGGACGAGAAGATCCAGGCCGCCTACGACCTGGTCCGCTGGGGCCCGACCGCCATGAACACCGTGCCGCTGCGCCTCCTCGTGGTTCGTGACCCCGAGGCCCGTGCGCGCCTGGTCGAGCACATGGCGGACGGCAACAAGGCCAAGACCCTCGCCGCGCCGCTCACGATCGTCGCGGCGGCCGACACGAACTTCCACGAGTTCCTCCCGGTCCTCGCCCCGCACATGGAGGGCGCCAAGGAGAACTTCGAGGCCGCCGGTGAGGAGACGCGCGCCGGGATGTCGCGCACGTCCGCGCTGATCCAGGTCGGCTACTTCATCGTGGGTCTGCGTGCGGCCGGTCTGCACGTCGGTCCCATGGGCGGGTTCGACGCGGCCGGCATCGACGCCGAGTTCTTCGGCGAGAACGGCTGGAAGTCCCTCGTCGTCATCAACGTCGGCACCCCGGCCGGCGAGGGCGCGACGTACCCGCGCCAGACCCGCCTCACGTTCGACCAGGCGTCGCAGACCCTCTGAGGCCATCAGGCGTCGCGGACCCTCTGAGGCCATCAGGCGTCGCAGACCCTCTGAGGCCATCAGGCGTCGCAGACCCTCTGAGGCCATCAGGCGTCGCAGACCCTCTGAGGCCACCGCGTCGCCGAGGCCCCGGCACCGCGTGACCCGTGCTCCGACGCCCCGCGCGTCGCGGTGCCGAGCACGACCCGAGACCCGTCCGGTCGGGCCCCCGTGGCCACCGGGCGGGTCTCGTCGTTGGACCACTGGGACCACGAGCCCGCGTAGAGCGCGGCGTCGATCCCCAGCGTGGCGAGGGCTGCGACCTCGTGCGCGGCCGTGACCCCGGACCCGCAGTAGACGCCGACGTGCTGCTCGTCGCCCGCGCGAACCCCGAGTGCCGCGAAGCGCTCGCGCAGCGCGTCCTCGTCGAGGAAACGGCCGTCAGGCCTCAGGTTCTGGACGGTCGGGGCGCTCACGGCTCCCGGCACGTGTCCCGCACGCGGGTCCACGGGCTCGACCTCTCCCCGGAAGCGCTCGCCCGCACGGGCGTCCAGCAGCACTCCGGCACCCGACGACGCCAGGTGCGCCGCGTCGTCGGGCGTGAGCGTGGGGAGCTCGCCCACCGAGAGGACGACGTCCCCCGGGACGGGGACGACCTCACCCTGCTCGAGCGCGAGACCCGCGTCCGTCCACGCACCGAGGCCGCCGTCGAGGAGGCGGACGTCGGTCAGGCCCGCCCAGCGCAGGAGCCACCAGGCACGGGCGGCCGAGGTGGCGCCCACCGCGTCGTACGCGACCACCCGGGAGCCCGCGCGCACGCCCCAGCGGCGCGCGGCCGCCTCGAGGTCCGTGAGCTCCGGGAGCGGGTGCCGGCCCGCCGCGGGCGACGGCGGAGCCGCGAGCTCCGTCTCGAGGTCCACGAACACCGCACCGGGCAGGTGGCCCTCGAGGTACTGCTCGTGGCCGTCCGTGACGCCGAGCGCCCACCGGACGTCCAGCAGGACCAGGTCGTCCACGCCCGTCGTCATCTCGTCGTGCAGCACCTGCGCCGGGACGAGCACCGCGTCGCGTGCGCTCACGCGACGCCCGGCTCGTCAGTGCCGTCGCCGGTAGCGGCGCCGGCGGTCGTGCCGACCTCGTCCGCCGCCGAGTCGTCGGTCAGCTCGAGGCGCATGGTGTACGCGTCGACGTCCTCGGGCTGGTAGTACCGCTTGCGGATGCC
The DNA here is from genome assembly GCA_963782165.1 of uncultured Actinomycetota bacterium. Taxonomy (GTDB): domain Bacteria; phylum Actinomycetota; class Actinomycetes; order Actinomycetales; family Cellulomonadaceae; genus Oerskovia. The sequence continues at coordinate 1,115,881 of CAWAIO010000006.1, read as the reverse complement.
GAGCTGCTCGAACCCGAACTTGCCGTACATGGCCAGCGCGGCGTCGTTGTCGACCCGGACCTCGAGCAGCACCGCGCTCGCCCCGACCTGGCGCGAACGGTCGATCAGAGCCGTCAGCAGCACCGACCCGATGCCGAGGTGCTGGTACTGCGGGTCCACGCCGATCGTCATGATCTGCGTGACGTCGCCGTCGAACCACAGGCCCGCGTAGCCGATGAGCTCCTGCGGGCCGGCGGCGTAGAGGCGGACGGGCTCGGCCGCGACGTACCAGCGGCCCAGCGCCCCGAGCTCCTCCGCGAGCATGCCGTAGGTCCAGGCGCTCGACCCGAACAGCTGCTGCTCGAGGCGCACGACACGCGGCAGGTCCGCGGCCCGCAGCGGCCGGAGCTTGACCTCGTAGTGCGCGCTCATGCCCCGGCCCCCTTCGGGGTCGCCGCGGGCGGTGCGTCGCTCGCCCGCTTGCGCGCGGCGGGCTCCTGGACGTCCGGTCGGCGCAGGTACAGCGGCTCGGTGGGCTGCTCGACGCCCGCGTCGCGGCGGGCGATCGCGAGCCGCGCGAGGACCGTCGCGTCGGGCACCAGGGGCGCGTCCTCGGCGAGCGGCAGGTGGTCCGGGTACAGCGCGGCCCCTTCTCCCACGACGACGGCGCCCGCGACCTGGTCGGCCAGGCCCGCCGCCGGACCCACGTCGGGACCTGCGACGAGCTCGACGACCGGGGTCGCGTGCGGGCCCTCGTGCGCCACGACGCGGTAGCGCGCCCAGTAGACCTCCCGACGGCGTGCGTCGGCGGTGGCGAGGACCTCGTCGCCCGGGGCGAGGCCCAGGTCGCTCACGGCCTGCGCCGCGATCGCGTCGAGGCCCGAGACCCCGAGCGCCGGGATGCCGAGGGAGAGCGCGAGCGTGCGGGCCGTGACCAGCCCGACGCGCAAGCCCGTGAAGGGCGCTGGTCCGGTGCCCGCCACGACCGCGGTCAGCGCGGTCCGGTCCACGCCGGCCTCGGCGAGCACCTCGCTCACGAGGGGAGCCAGGGTCTCGGCGTGCCGGCGTCTCTCGTCGGCGGAGCGCACGGCGAGCCGTTCACCGCCTTCCCCGACGAGGGCGACCGCGACGGCGGCTGACGTATCGAGCGCGAGGACTGCCACGGTCCCAGCCTACTTTTCCGCGGACGGGTCGGCGGCCAGTCCCTGCGTGCCCGACCCCTGCCCGGTACGTCCCACCGGGGCGCCCGGCTCCCCCGGCCCGTCGGCCGCCTCGGCCGCCTCGGCCGCCTCGGCCGCCTCGACGATGGCCGCGCGCAGCGCGGTCGCGGCCCGCTCGAAGCCGGCCCAGCGGTCGCCCACGGCCCGCACGGTCACGTGCCGGACCCCGGCCTCGGGCGAGTCGAGCCCGTCGTCGAGCCCGTCGGACCCCTCGGTGGGCACGCCCAGCCCGCCGCGCGGGCGCTCGATCGTGATCTCCAGGCGGTCCTCGGCGAGGGACTCCACGAGGTCCTGTCCCCACTCGACGACCGTGACCGACTCGTCGAGGCTCGCGTCGAGGTCGAGCGCGTCGACCTCGTCGAGCGAACCGAGCCGGTAGGCGTCGACGTGCACCAGGTAGGGCCCGTCCGCGAGCGGCGGGTGGACGCGCGCGATGATGAACGTGGGCGACGCCACCTGGCCCCGGACACCCAGGCCCGCGCCGATCCCCTGGGTCAGGGTCGTCTTGCCGGCGCCCAGGTCGCCCGTGAGCAGCACGAGGTCGCCCGCGCGCAGCTCGCGGGCCAGCGCGAGCCCGAACGCGCGCGCCGCGGCGGCGTCGGGAAGGTCGAAGGTCAGGTCGGTCATGACAGCCACTCCTGGTCGTGGTGAAGGGGGTTGCGCGAGGCGCTGGGGGCGGACTCCGCCGCAGTGGGCGCCGTGCCGGGCGCGGGCACCGGCGTGGGGCCCTCGGCCGTGCCGTCCACGTAGACGCGCGGAACGCGTGCACCCAGGCGCGTGGTGATCTCGTAGCTGATGGTCCCGGCGGCCAGCGCCCAGTCCTCGGCGGTCGGCGCTCCCCCGCGGGCCAGGCCCGCGCCGGGCCCGAACAGCGTCACGACGTCCCCCGCCTGCTCGGACGCGTAGGGCCCCAGGTCCAGCACGAACTGGTCCATGCACACGCGCCCGGCCACGTGCAGCACGCGGCCCGTGCCGTCCACGCCGCCGGCCTCGTCGATCGGCCCACCCACCAGCACGGGGCCACCGGGCCGCTCGGGCAGGGCGCCCGATGCGTGCCGCGGGATGCCGTCGGCGTAGCCGAGCGGGACCACTCCGAGGTTCGTCGCCTGCGGGGTCGTGTAGGCGTGCGCATAGGAGACGCCCTGACCGCCCGCGACCTGCTTGACGGTCGCGAGCCGCGCCTCGAGCGTCATGGCCGGGGTCAGCCCGTAGTCGTCGGGCGTGCCGAGGCTCGGGACCGGCGAGAGGCCGTAGACCGCGAGGCCGGGGCGCACCAGGTCGTAGTGCACGCGCGGGTTGGTGAGCGTCGCCGCGGAGTTCGCGAGGTGACGCACCTCGAGCTGCGCACCCGCGGCCTCGGTCGTGCGCACCGCGGCGTCGAACACGTCGGCCTGGTGCAGGACGGTCGGGTGCTCGGGCTCGTCGGCGAACGCGAAGTGCGACCAGATCCCGACGACGCGCAGCACGCCCTCGGACTCGGCGCGCAGCGCGGCGTCGAGCACGGCCGGGAGCTGCTCGGGAACGATCCCGTTGCGCCCGAGCCCTGTGTCGATCTTCAGGTGCACGAGGGCCGGGCGCCCGGCCGCGCGAGCCGCCGCGGCGACCTCGTCGAGGGCCCACGGTGCGGCGACCGAGACGTCGATCTCGGCCTCGACGAGCGCTCTCAGCGGTGCTCCCGGTGCGTAGAGCCACGTCAGGACCCGCGCCTGGTCGGGCCCGATGCCCGCGGCGCGCAGCACGAGGGCCTCCGAGACCTGGGCGGTGCCGAGCCAGGTGGCACCGCCCGCGAGCGCCGCACGGGCGCTGGGCAGCAGGCCGTGCCCGTACGCGTCGGCCTTGACGACCGCCATGACCTGGGCCGTGTCCGGCGTGCCGCGGCGAGGGACTCGACGTTGGAGCGGATCGCGCCGAGGTCGATCACGGCGCGGGCCGGGTAGTAGTCGGCAGGCTGGACGGGGCCGGTGGCCGACGGCGAGGGGGTGGTGTCGCCGGTGGAACCGTGCGGGGGATCGCTGAAAGGGCTCACGGTCACCGATTCTCTCACCGGCGGTGACGAGCGGGTGGGCCGAGGGCGACGGACCCGCCCGCCGACGGTGACGCCGTCGGGCCTACGCCCACTCCTGCAGGGGGCGCGTCGTCTCGAACCGCCGGGGTCTCCCGCTGAGAGGGTCGACGAACTCGATCGAGCGCGAGACGAGCTGGAGCGGCCGGCTGAAGTCGTCGGGGCGCACGTCGTAGAACGTCGGGTAGAAGTTGTCGTGCAGGATCGGCAGGCCCAGCGAGTTCATGTGCAGCCGGAGCTGGTGGGTCTTGCCCGTGTGCGGCGTGAGGCGGTAGAGGCCCAGACGACCGCACGACCCGTCGCCCGACCCGCGCGGAGCCTCGCGGGTGTCCACGAGCTCGACGAGGCTCTCGGAGTTCGGCTCGCCCGGCACCTCGAACGCCCGCATGACGCCGCGCTCCTTGTGGATGCGGCTGCGCACCACGCGCGGCAGGTCGAGCGAGGGGTCGACGCGCGCGACGGCCTCGTACACCTTGGTCACGCGCCGCTCGGCGAACAGCGTCTGGTACGGACCGCGGACCTCGGGTCGTACGGTCAGCACGAGCACCCCCGCGGTCACGCGATCCAGACGGTGCGCGGGCGAGAGCTCGGGCAGGTCGAGGTCCCGGCGCAGCCGGACCAGCGCGGACTCCGCGATGAAGGCGCCGCGCGGGATGCTCGCGAGGAAGTGCGGCTTGTCGACCACGACCAGGTCGTCGTCGCGGTACAGGATCTCGATCTCGAACGGCACGCGCGTCTCCACGGGCGGGTCCCGGTAGAGGAAGACGCGCGCGTGCTGCGCATAGACCGTGTCCGCCGTGACCGGGCGCCCCAGGTGATCGACGACCTCTCCCGCGGCGACCTTCTCGCGCAACCGCGGCTCGTCGTCGGGGAACCGGTGGACGAGGTGGTCCAGGACGGTGTCCCACCGGGGCGAGCCGTCGCTGCCGTCGCCGTTGGATGGCAGGACCACGCGGGTCGCGTTGAGTCCGTCGCGCACGGGGAGAGGCTGGAACGGGGTGCGCCGACGGCGCGGCGGGACCTGAGGGGTCGTGGGGGTCGGCACGGCCACCACGGTAGCCGCTCGCCCTGGGCGGTCCTGCTGGGTGACCGTCACGAGGGGCGCACGACGACGTCCGCCCGGTCCCGCGTCGAGGCCACGAGCCGGGCGTTGGTCTCGTCGGGGCCCAGCGCCCAGGCGCGCGCTGCAGCAGGAGGCTTGCCGTGCCGCTCGTGCCGGGCCACGAGGCGCTCGATGCGGACCTGCTCGGGGACCTCGAGGAACCAGGTCTCGTCGAGGACCGCCCGCACCGGGGTCCAGCGGCCGCGGTCCTGGCCGCCACCGAGCAGCAGGTAGTTGCCCTCGGTCAGCACGAGCTCGACCTGGGGCCCGACGGGGATCGACCCCGCCACGGGCTCCTCGAGCTCACGGTCGAACGCGGGCGCGTAGACCGTGACTCCGTCGAGGGCCGACCGGAGCCGTTCGAGGAGCGCGACGTACCCGTGGGCGTCGAACGTGTCGGGGGCCCCCTTGCGGTCGCGTCGCCCCAGGCGAGCCAGCTCGGCGTCGGCGAGGTGGAAGCCGTCCATGGGCACGACGACGGCCCTCGCCCCGGGTGCTCGGGCACCCCGCGCGGACGGGGACGGCTGACCCCCCGGAGGGCCGACGGGTGGAGCGTCCTGCGTGAGCGCGGCGAGGACGTCCGCGGCGAGCGTCGACTTCCCTGCTCCCGGTGCGCCGACGATCCCGACGAGCACCCTTGCCCCTCTCCCCGGCTCCGCGCGTCGGGCGCGCGCGACGAGATCTGCGCACCGGTCCGCGAGCGCCGTCGCGACGTCGCCCTCGATCAGCACCTGGTCACCTTCGACCGGCACGTGCGTCACCCTCGACCTCTTCTCTCGTCGCCCTCGGCGTCCCGGCGCCTCGCCCTGCAGCTGTGCGCCCCTCACCCACGGAGCAGCTCGGCCACCACCCCGGGAACCGCCTCCGCCACGTCCATGGCTGCGACCGGCCCGCCAGGATTGGCCCGCCAGGCTGCCAGCCCGTGGACCGTAGCAGCCGCCGCAGCGAGCTCTGCGGCCAGTCCGGGCTCCCGGACCACTCGCTCGCCGTACGCCGCCAGCAGAGCGCCCAGGAGCCCCGTGAGCACGTCCCCGGCGCCCGCGGTCGCGAGCCAGGCCGGTCCGTCGGCCTGGGACCACACGCCCTCGGGCCCGACCACCACCGTCGCCGACCCCTTGAGCAGCACGGTCGCGCCCGTGAGCTCGTGCGCCGTGCACGCCCAGCGCAGCGGCTCGGCCTCGACGTCACCCCGGTCGACGTCCTCTCCACGCGCCCGCAGGAGGCTCGCGAGCTCGCCGGCGTGCGGCGTCAGCACGACCGACGGCGGGCAGGCCGCGGGCAGCAGGGACAGCGCACCGGCGTCCACGACGCACGCCGGACGCGGGCCGGCCGAGGCGTCCCAGGCGTCCTGCGCGAGCTCACCGCACGCCACCGCGAGCGCGTACCTGATCCGTTCGTGCTGCCCGTCGTCCGGTCCGGGGTGCGTGCCCTGGTGGCTCGGGCCGTCGCGCAACGGCGATCGCCCCTCCGCCGCCGGGACCCCCGACCCGAGCGCCCACGCCTGGACCCTGCCCTCGGCGTGCACGGCTTCGGGGCGAGCCGAGACGACGACGCGCGCGACGTCGTCGGGCCCGCGGTAGCGCACCATGCCCGCGCCCGCCCGCACGGCCGCCGTGACGACGAGGACCGCGGCCCCCGGGAACGTGGGCGTGCCCGCGACGACGCCCAGGACCCCGCGGGTGTACTTCTGGTCGCTCTCCCCGGGCACGGGCCACAGGCGTGCGACGTCGGCGGGTTCGAGCCGCCTGACCGCGGGCGTGCCCAGCTCGTGGAGGCCCACGTCGACGGCCGTGACCCGCCCCGCGAGGTGCGTCGCCGGCGGCAACAGCAGCCCGGGCTCGGGCGCTCCGAACGTGACCGTCCGATCGGCGCGCAGGACGGGCCCGGGGAGCGAGCCGTCGTCGACCCCGATCCCGCTGGGCGTGTCGACCGCGACGACCCAGGGCCGGGGCGTGCCGCGGGAGGCCCGCCCCGACAGCCCGTCCGCGAGCGCCTCGACCAGCTCGCCGGCCACGCCCCGCAGGGCTCCCGACGCACCGATCCCGACCAACCCGTCGACGACCACGTCGGCCGAGAGGATGCCCTCGACCACCCGCCCCCATCGCGCCCGCCCGGCCGGCGCTGTCAGGTCGAGCACCCGTCCACCCGCGCGGCGCAGCGCACCCAGTCCCTCCGCGTGCGCGTGCTCGCTCGTGCAGACCGCCTCGACCGCGACGCCTCGTCGGGACAGGTACGCCCCCGCGAACAAGGCGTCACCCCCGTTGTTGCCCGAGCCCACGAGGAGCACCGCGCGTGAGCCGGCCACGCGCCCGGGGCGCGCTCCGCCGTCGGGCCCCGCGCGGCCCGCCCGCGCCCGCCGCCCACGCGCGACTGCGTTCCGTAGGTCGTCCGCGACGACCGTCGCGAGCGCGAACGCCGCACGTTCCATGAGCGGGACGCCCCGGGCGAGCAGCGGCTCCTCGGCGGCACGGACCTGGGCGGCGGTGAACGCTTCGATCATGGGGCCATGATGCCGCGCGAGGGCGCGGCCTGCCGGACTCCGCACCGGTGAGACCCTCGCGGCCCCCGGGGATCGCCCGGCTAGATTGGCGCTCATGCGATTCGGACTCTTCATCCCGCAAGGCTGGCGACAGGACCTCGTCGGCATCGACCCTTCGGCGCAGTGGGAGACCATGCGCTCGCTCGCGCACCACGCGGACATCGCGACGACCGGCGCGTCCGGCACGACGGAGCGGCACGCGTGGGAGTCGGTGTGGGTCTACGACCACTTCCACACCGTGCCCGAGCCCACGGGCGAGGCGACGCACGAGGCCTGGACCCTGATGGCCGCGTTCGCGGCGTCGACCGAGCGCGTGCGCCTGGGCCAGATGTGCACCTGCATGGCCTACCGCAACCCGGCCTACCTCGCGAAGGTCGCGGCGACCGTCGACATCGTGAGCGGTGGCCGCACCGAGATGGGCATCGGCGCGGGCTGGTACGAGCACGAGTGGCGCGCCTACGGCTACGGGTTCCCGGGCGCCGGTGCACGCCTGGGCGCGCTCGACGAGGGCGTGCAGATCATGGAGCAGATGTGGCGCACGGGCTCTGCGACGCTCGACGGCACGTACTTCCAGGTCGACGGCGCGCTGTGCCACCCGCAGCCGCTCCAGGTCCTGGAGGGCGTGGGGGCCGACGGCGGCCGTGCGCCCAGCATCCCGCTGTGGATCGCCGGTGGGGGCGAGAAGAAGACGCTGCGCATCGCCGCGCAGCACGCCCAGTACACGAACTTCGACGGCTCCCTCGAGGGGTTCGCTCACAAGTCCGACGTGCTGCGCGGGCACTGCGAGAGCATCGGGCGACCGTTCGAGGACATCACGCGCTCGGCCAACTACAACGTGGTCATCGGCGAGACCGAGGCCGACGTCGAGGACCGCCTGCGCTGGATCGGCGAGCACTACGCGAAGACCGTCCCGGCCAAGGCGGAGCAGACGGTGCAGGACTTCCGGTCGGGCCCGCTCGTGGGCACGCCCGAGCAGGTCGTCGAGACGCTCCAGAAGCTCGAGGGCGCGGGCATGACCTACGCCATCACGTACTTCGCGGAGGCGGCCTACGACCGCAGCGGGATCGAGCTGTTCGAGCGCGAGGTCATGCCTGCGCTGCAGGGCTGACTGCTCGCGCGCGCTCGGTGCTCCAGGGTGCCGGTGCGGTGCCGAGCACGAGGTTGCGGTCGTTCTGACGTCGAGAACGACCGCAACCTCGTGCTCGACGGCCGTGCGCGGCCACGCGCCCCCTGCCCAGCCGCACACGAGCCCCCACGCCGTCCGCGAGGGGACCCGGGCGGCTGCGACCACGGAAACCGCCGACGGCTCAGCCCTCCGCGACCACCATGGCCGACGCGATCCCGGCGTCGTGCGAGATCGACAGGTGGAACGACGTGATCCCGAGCGCGGTCGCCCTGGCCTGGACGGTCCCGGTGATCTCGACCTGGGGAGCGCCTCCGACGACGCGGTGGACCGTGGCGTCCTGCCAGTTCATGCCGCCGGGTGCGCCGAGCGCCTTGGCGATGGCCTCCTTGGCCGCGAAGCGGGCAGCGAGCGAGGCCGCTGGCAGGTCGCGTTCGGCGGGGGTGAAGAGCTTCTCGCGCAGGCGCGGCGTCCGACCGAGCGTGTCCATGAACCGCGCGACGTCCACGACGTCGATTCCCACCCCGATGATCATGCGTTCACCCTAAGCGGTGGGACGCGGCACGGGCCCCGGACGCCGGAAGCCCACCGGGCCGGTGGCACGGTGGGCTTCCGGGTGGTGCGGCGTCCAGGTGACGCGCGCAGGACTACTCGACCGTGACGGACTTCGCCAGGTTGCGCGGCTGGTCCACGTCGAGGCCCTTGGCCGTGGCCAGCGCCATGGCGAAGATCTGCAGCGGGACGACCGCCAGGAGCGGCGAGAGCAGCGTGGGCGACTGCGGGATCCAGAAGATCTCGTCGGCGAACGGCAGCACCGCGTCGTCGCCGTCCTCGGCGATGACGAGGGTCCGGGCACCCCGGGCCCGGATCTCCTGGATGTTGGAGATGACCTTCGAGTGCAGCGAGTCGCGCCCGCGCGGCGAGGGCACGACGACGAAGACCGGCTGGCCCTCGTCGATCAGGGCGATGGGGCCGTGCTTGAGCTCGCCCGCCGCGAAGCCCTCGGCGTGGATGTAGGCGAGCTCCTTGAGCTTGAGCGCGCCCTCGAGCGCGACCGGGAACCCGACGTGCCTGCCCAGGAAGAGCACCGACGTCGCGTCCTTCATGGAGCGGGCCACGGCGCTGACGTACTCGCCGCGCTCGATCACGGTCTGGATCTTGCGCGGCATCTCGCGCAGGTCGTCGAGGATCTCGCGGATCTCGTCGGGGAACTTGTTGCCGCGCAGCTGCGCCAGGTAGAGGCCCAGCAGGTACGCCGCGGTGATCTGGGAGAGGAAGGCCTTGGTCGAGGCGACCGCGATCTCCGGGCCGGCGTGCGTGTACAGGACCGCGTCGGACTCGCGCGGGATGGTCGACCCGTGCGTGTTGACGATCGAGATGACCTTGGCGCCCTGCTCGCGGGCGTGGCGGACCGCCATGAGCGTGTCCATGGTCTCGCCGGACTGCGTGACGGCCACGACGAGCGTCTTCTCGTTGACGATCGGGTCGCGGTAGCGGAACTCGTGCGCCAGCTCGACCTCGACCGGGATGCGGCACCAGTGCTCGATCGCGTACTTGGCGACGTGGCCCGAGTAGGCCGCGGTGCCGCACGCGATGACGATGATCTTGTCGATGGTCCGCAGCACGGCCTCGTCGATGCGCAGGTCGTCGAGGATGAGGCGCCCCTCCGCGTCGGTGCGCCCCAGGAGCGTGTCCCCCACGGCCTGCGGCTGGTCGTGGATCTCCTTGTCCATGAAGGACGCGAAGCCGCCCTTCTCCGCAGCGGCGGCGTCCCAGTCGACCGTGAAGCGCGTGGCCTCGGCCGGGTTGCCGTGGAAGTCGACGACCTCCACCGAGTCCGGGGTGATGGTCACGATCTGGTCCTGGCCGAGCTCGAGCGCGTCCTTGGTGAAGGCGATGAAGGCCGCGACGTCGGAGCCGAGGAAGTTCTCGCCCTCGCCGAGCCCGACGACGAGCGGCGAGTCGTGCCGCGCGCCCACCACGGTGGTGGGGCTGTCCGCGTGGACGGCGAGCAGGGTGAACGTTCCTTCGAGCTGGCGAGCCACGTAGGCCATGGCCTCGGTCAGGTCACCCGTGCGGCGGTAGGCGCGGGCGAGGAGCTGGGCGGCGACCTCGGTGTCGGTCTCGGAGACGAACGTGGCGCCGTCCGCCAGCAGCTCCTCCTTGAGAACTGCGAAGTTCTCGACGATCCCGTTGTGGATGACCGCGAGCCGTCCCTCGTCCGCGAGGTGCGGGTGGGCGTTGGTGTCGTTGGGCGCGCCGTGCGTCGCCCACCGCGTGTGCCCGATCGCCGCGGACGCGGCGGGCAGCGGTCTGGCGGCGAGCTCGTCGAGGAGCTTGACCAGCTTTCCGGACTTCTTGGCCGTCGCGACACGGTTCAGCTCGGGCGCGACGAGCGCGACCCCGGCCGAGTCGTAGCCGCGGTACTCGAGCCTGCCGAGTCCTTCGAGGACGACGTCCAGGGGTCGCCCGGACGTTGCGAGAGGGCCTGCGTAACCCACGATTCCACACATGTTTCCGGAGTCTAGCGGCACCGGTTCGGGCTCTCTCGACCGCGACATCTCGCGGTTCTTTGTTAGCGGTCCGGCGGCTGCTGGTTCCCGATCACCGCGCGCGTCCGGCAGAATCATCCGAGTGGTTCCTCCCTCCGACCTGCCCGTCCCTCCGCGCGAGGGTGTCCCTGCGATCGAGCCGGGCGCCTCACCCGGCCCGGGGCTGCTGCCCGAGCGCACCACGGCGTCGCCGTACGTCGACCTGGACCGCGCCGCGTGGAGCAAGCTCTCCGAGTCGACGCCGCTGCCGCTGACCGACGCCGACGTCGTCAAGCTCCGCGGCCTGGGCGACCCGATCGACCTGGCCGAGGTCGACGCGATCTACCGCCCCATCTCGCGGCTCCTCAACCTGTACGTGACTGCGACGAGCGGGCTCCACGAGGCGACGTCGACCTTCCTGCGGGAGAACTCGACGCGCACGCCGTACGTGATCGGTGTCGCGGGGTCGGTCGCCGTGGGCAAGTCGACGACGTCACGCATCCTGCGCGAGATGCTCGCGCGCTGGCCCGAGACCCCGCGCGTCGAGCTCATCACGACCGACGGGTTCCTCTACCCGAACGCCGAGCTCGCGCGCCGCGGTCTCATGGAGCGCAAGGGCTTCCCGGAGTCGTACGACCGCCGGGCCCTGATCCGGTTCCTGTCCCGCGTCAAGGCGGGCGCCCCCGAGGTCCGCAGCCCGGTCTACGACCACCTGACCTACGACATCGTCCCAGGTGCCGAGACGATCGTCCGCAGGCCGGACGTCCTGATCGTCGAGGGGCTCAACGTCCTGCAGCCCGCGCGGCCGCAGCGCGACCGACGAGTCGACGGTCGCGGTGAGCGACTTCTTCGACTTCTCGATCTACGTCGACGCCCGTACGCGCAACATCCGCCAGTGGTACGTGGACCGGTTCCTGTCGCTGCGCCGGACGGCGTTCGCGCGCCCCGAGTCGTACTTCAAGCGCTACGCGACGCTCACCGACGAGGAGGCGATCGAGAAGGCGAAGTCGATCTGGGACTCGATCAACGCGCCGAACCTCGAGGAGAACATCCTCCCGACCCGCGGGCGGGCGACCCTGGTGCTGACCAAGGGCTCGGACCACTCGGTCCAGCGGGCACGTCTGCGCAAGATCTGAGCGGCAGCCCGGCCCTCGGCGGGGCCGCTGGGGTGCCAGAGCGCCCCGGGGCTCCCGCGAACGCACTGAGCGCTCGGCCCCTCCCGACCGCTCCGCCCGCGTCGGGCGGCGTGAGCGACCAGGTGGAGCGGGCGCTCAGCAGGCCCGGCGGACTGCGGCATCTCGTCGTCCTGGAGGTCCACGGCGCCCGACGACGGCGCGGCGGCCGGGTCGGTCGGCGCACCGTGGAGCGGGGTGGCCCCGGCAGCGGCGGCGCGCGCGGCCTCGGCAGCGCGGCGCTTGCGGGCCATGCGGTTCATGATGCGGTCGACGACCACCCCGGACAGGACGCCCAGGATCACGCCGATGACCATGGCGAGGAGCGGCTGGTGGCCGAGCCACTGCGCGGCCACCAGGCCGATGAGGACCGAGTAGAGGGCCCAGGTGACGGCCGCGAGGCCCGAGTAGAGCATGAAGCGCCGCCGGGGATAGCCGACCGCTCCTGCCGTCATGTTGACCGCGACACGACCGATGGGGATGTACCTCGCCGCGAGGATGAAGGCGGCTCCGCGGGCCTTCAGGGCCTGGTCGGCCCAGGCGACCGCCTTGCGTCCCCGGACCGTGCGAAGGAACCGGATCCGCTCGGTACCGATGCTGCGCCCCAGTGCGTAGGCGATCTGGTCGCCGGTCCAGGCGCCGAGCGCCGCGATGACCAGGACGAGCACGAGGTTGGGGTTTCCCGACGCGCTGGCAGCGACCGCGAGGGTGATGACCACGGACTCGCTGGGGATCGGCGGGAAGAACCCGTCGATCGTGGCGAAGGCGTACAGGGCGGGGTAGATCCATGCGGACGCCGCGAGTGCGAGGACCCAGGTCTCCAGGTTCTCCAAGAAGGTCGAGACGGCCTCTATCACGGGTCCTCTGTTCGTCGGCTGGTGTGGCGAACCAGGCTGGTCACAGGTACAGGAGATGCACCTGTGACCAGCCTACGGATACGAGGGGCCGGCACCATCGGGGAAACCCCCCAGTCTGCCCTGATCTCGACCCCTACCTTCCTCGGTAGATTCTGCCGCACCGGTCGAGACCGGAACGTCATCCTCTGGAGGGAGATCTTCACCTAGGGAGGTCCCCCAGAAGGATGCTGTGACACTTCCGAGGCACGGACCTTCCGGGCCCGGCCAGGCCAGGCGGGTCCAGGCCAGGCCAGGCGGGTCCAGGCCAGGCGGGTCCATCAGGACCGGCCACGTCAGGGCAGCGCGAACCCCAACGCCTTGGCGGCCCCCGAGGGATCCGGGGTCTGCCCCCAGAACCGCATCATGTTGTCGTTCGACGCGAGCGACCGGAGCTCGGCCCGGTCGAGGTAGAGCCCCCCGTCCAGGTGGTCGGTCTCGTGCTGGACGATCCGCGCGGGCCAGCCCGTCAGGACGTCGTCCACGGGGCGCCCCGTCTCGTCCTGGCCGGTGAGCCGGACGGTCCGGGGCCGGGCCACGACGGCCTGCCAGCCGTTCACGCTCAGGCAACCCTCGTAGAACGCCCGACGTTCCTCCCCGACGGCCTCGTACGCGGGGTTGACGAGCACACGGAACGGCAGGGGGCGCCGCTCGCGCAGGTCCGCGTCCTCGGGGTCGGAGACGCCCGCGTCCTGGATCACCGCGACCGCGATCCCCAGGCCGATCTGCGGCGCAGCGAGTCCGACCCCGGGGGCCGCGTGCATGGTGCGACGCATGGCCTCGACCAGCTCGGGGAAGAGGCCCCCGAGCTGCCCGGTGTACGGCTCCGCGCGCCGGCGCAGGACCGGGTGACCGGCCTGGACGATCGGCAGCACGCCGTCCTCGTGGCGGGCCAGATGGCTCGCCACCCGGTCGCGCAGCTCCTCGTCGACGGGTCCGGCGAACCCGAGCGCGTGCCCCTCGGACGTCACAGAGCCAGCCTGTCCCGCACCACCGCAGCGAGCGACTCGGCCACCGCGTCGGCGGAGGCCTGCGTCGCTGCCTCGACCATGACGCGCACCAGCGGCTCGGTGCCCGACGAGCGCAGGACCACACGGCCGGTCTCGCCGAGGCGGGCCTCCGCGGCCGCGACGGCCTCCTGGAGGACCTCGTCGGTCGCGGTGCGGGCCTTGTCCACGCCCGGCACGTTGAGCAGCGTCTGCGGCAGCTTGGGCACCGCGCCCGCGAGGTCCGCGAGCTTGGCCCCCGACTCCTGGATGCGCGCGGCGAGCTGGAGCGCCGTGAGGACACCGTCGCCCGTGGTCGCGAACTGCGACAGGATGATGTGGCCCGACTGCTCCCCGCCCAGGGTGTACCCGTTGGCGCGCATCTCCTCGAGCACGTACCGGTCGCCCACGCCCGTCTGGACCGTCCGGATACCGGCTTCGCGCATCGCCAGGATCAGTCCGAGGTTGCTCATGACCGTGACGACGAGCGTGTCCTCGTGAAGTCGCCCCTTGTCCTTCTCGGCGAGAGCCAGGACACCCATGATCTGGTCACCGTCGACGAGCACGCCACGGTGGTCCACGGCGATGCAGCGGTCGGCGTCGCCGTCGAACGCGACACCGAAGTCGGCCTCGGACGCGACCACGACTGCCTGGAGCTGCTCGGGGTGGTTGGAGCCGCACTTCTCGTTGATGTTGCGCCCGTCGGGGCTCGCGTTCATCACGACGACGTCGGCACCGGCCGCACGCAGCGCGGCGGGTCCCACGTCGCTCGCGGCGCCGTTCGCACAGTCCACGGCGATCCGTAGCCCCGAGAGCGGCAGGGCGTCTCCCGTCGCGCCGATGCTCCCGATGAGGTGCTCGACGTAGTCCGCACCGGCGCTGCCCGTGTCGGCGCGGACGCGGCCGACGTCGGCCCCCAGCGGACGGTCCCATGCCGTGCCGAGCTGCCGCTCGATCTCGTCCTCGAGCGAGTCCTCGAGCTTGATCCCGCCCCGGGCCAGGAACTTGATGCCGTTGTCCGCCATCGGGTTGTGCGAGGCGGAGATCATGACACCGAAGTCCACGTCGAGCGTGCTCGTGAGGAAAGCGACGGCCGGCGTCGGCAGGACGCCGACGTCGAGCACGTTGACCCCGGCGCTCGCCAGGCCCGCGGTCACTGCCGCGCCGAGGAACTCTCCCGAGGCCCGGGGGTCGCGGCCGATCACCGCCCGCGGACGGTGCCCTTCGGGTTGTCCCGTGCGTCCCAGCACGTTGGCCGAGGCCACGCCCAGGCCGAGCGCGAGCTCGGCCGTGACGTCCCTGTTCGCCAGCCCCCGCACGCCGTCGGTGCCGAACAGTCGTCCCATGAGTCTTCCTCCCTCAACGGGACGGTACAGGCACAGAGGCCCGCACCGCCCCCGCTGCGAGCCGACCGGTCCGGTCGCTCGTCAGCATCCCTGACAAATGACAACGGCCCCGGTGGACGATGTCCACCGGGGCCGTTGTGCGCAAGCGCTGGATCAGCGCTTGGAGTACTGCGGAGCCTTACGAGCCTTCTTGAGCCCGGCCTTCTTGCGCTCGACGACGCGAGCGTCGCGGGTAAGGAAGCCGGCCTTCTTGAGCGCCGGGCGGTTGTGCTCGGCGTCGATCTCGTTCAGCGCACGGGCGATGCCCAGGCGCAGAGCGCCGGCCTGGCCGGACGAGCCACCACCGTTGATGCGGGCGATGACGTCGAAGCGACCCTCGACGTCGACCAGCTTCAGCGGGGAGTTGACCAGCTGCTGGTGCACCTTGTTGGGGAAGTACCCCTCGAGGGTGCGGCCGTTGATCTTCCACTGGCCGGTGCCGGGCACCAGGCGCACGCGGGCGATGGCCTCCTTGCGACGGCCCAGGGCCTGCGCGGGGGCGGTGATGCTCTGGCCACGGCCCGTGGGGGCCGCGCTCTCAGAGGTGTAGTTGCTGGGAGTCTCTTCGTCCAGCACGTCGATGTCGACGGTGGTCTCGGCCACTGGTGTGTCCTCGCGTCCTAAGTTCTCGTCTACGAGCAGGCGGAGCCTACTGCGCGACCTGGGTGATCTCGAAAGTCTTCGGCTGCTGCGCGGCGTGCGGGTGCTCAGAGCCTGCGTAGACCTTGAGCTTGCCGAACTGGGCGCGGCCGAGCGAGGTCTTGGGGATCATGCCGCGGACGGCCTTCTCCACAGCACGCTCGGGGTGCTTCTCCAGCAGGTCGCTGTAGGCGACCGCCCGAAGACCACCCGGGTAACCGGAGTGGGTGTAGGCAAGCTTCTGCTCGCGCTTGTTGCCGGTGAGGGCGACCTTGCCGGCGTTGATGACGATGACGAAGTCACCTCCGTCGACGTGAGGCGCGAAGGTGGCCTTGTGCTTGCCACGGAGCAGGGTCGCCACGTGGGTGGCGAGGCGGCCCAGGACGACGTCGGTCGCGTCGATGACGTACCAGTCACGCTGGACGTCGCCGGGCTTCGGGGTGTACGTACGCACGGTCGTAGCCTTCGTTTCGTGTCTTCGATGTCTTCGGCGCAGGAGCCTGCGTCCGACAAGTCGTTCGGCCTTCGGTCGACGGATGTCCACGTCACGGAGCGAGTGGGCGCACAAGTGACGAGATAACCGAAGGGGAAGCACAACGACTCAACAGACTACCTGGACGGCCCATGCAGGGTCAAAACAAGATGCGTCACACCGAGGGCGAAAAGGACCTCGGTGTGATCGACCTCGTCGGACGGCACGGGCTCTGGTGCCAGACAGCCGATTCAGGCGGTTGCCCGGTGGTTGTCGTGGGAGAGACCGGTCCTCGCGTCTTCCCGAGGTCGAGGATACGCGCCCGGGCGCAGTTCGGCACAGGCGTCGCACTGGAGCGTGCGAGCCAGGCCCGCGCAGTCGGTGCAGAACAGGCGCAGCGTCTGGCACCCTGGGTCGACGCAGTTCTCGTACTTCGCGGTCGCCGCGCCGCACTCGCAGCAGGCGCCGAGCGGGACCGTGTCGTCGCCGAACTCGACGTGCATGCGCTCGTCGAACACGTAGAGCGACCCTTCCCACAGCCCCTGGTCCCCGAAGGTCTCGCCGTAGCGGACGATCCCGCCGTCGAGCTGGTAGACCTCCTCGAAGCCGCGCGCGAGCATGAGCGAGGACAGGACCTCGCACCGGACGCCGCCCGTGCAGTAGGTCACCACGGGACGACCCTTGAGGTCGTCGTACGCGCCCGAGTCGAGCTCCGCGACGAAGTCACGCGTCGTCGCGACGTCGGGCACGACCGCACCGCGGAACTTCCCGATCGCTGCCTCGAACGCGTTGCGGCCGTCGAAGAACACGACGTCCTCGCCGCGCTCGGCGACCAGCTCGTGGAGCGCCTCGGGGGCGAGTCGCACCCCGCTGTCGACCACGCCGTCCTCGTCCACCGCGATCTCGTCCGCGGCCCCGAAGCTCACGAGCTCGGGCCGGACCTTGACGGACAGGCGGGGGAAGTCGCGCCCCGAGCCGTCGGACCACTTCACGTCGATCCCTGCGAAGCCCGGGTACTGCCTGGTGGTCTTGACGTACTGCTTGAGGTTCTCGACCGTCCCTCCGAGCGTGGCGTTGATGCCGTGCTCGGAGACGATGACACGTCCCGTCAGGTTCCACTGCTCCCCGAGCGAGCGTTGCCACAGCTGCACCGCGCGCGGGTCGGCGAGCGGTGTGAAGGCGTAGAAGAGCACGATCTTGGGGACGGCCATTGCTCCATTTTAGGAGCCCGACGGCGCCGCGCAGGTCGTGCTATCGGCTCCCTGCGGCGCATGTGGTCTTCCTCACCGCTCCACGTCCCGCGTGGCGTCCCGCGCCTCGGCCGGGCTCGAGGGGCGAACAGAGAGCGTGCCGTTCGCCCGGCCCCGCCCCGGCGGCGAGGTGGCGCCCCGTCCTCGGGACGCCACCGGCTCGCCGGATCAGCGCTGACGCTTGACGCGCTCGACGTCCCACACGGGTTCCGGGGTCTCCACGACGCGGCCGTCCGACCCGAACACCACGAACCGGTCGAAGCCGCGCGCGAACCACCGGTCGTGCGTGACGGCCATGACCGTGCCCTCGAACGCCAGGAGACCCGCCTCGAGCGCCTCGGCCGAGTGCAGGTCGAGGTTGTCGGTCGGCTCGTCGAGCAGCAGGAGCGTGGCTCCGCCGAGCTCGAGGAGGAGGATCTGGAAGCGCGCCTGCTGGCCGCCCGAGAGCGTCTCGAAGCGCTGCTCCGCCTGACCGACCAGCTCATAGCGGTCGAGGGCCTTGCTCGCGGGCTCACGCCCCATGCCGTCGCGCGCACCGTCGCCCCGGTGCAGGATCTCGAGGAGCGTGCGGCCCTCGAACTCGGGGTGGGCGTGGTTCTGCGCGAACCACCCCGGGCGTACACGCGACCCGAGCACGGCGCGGCCCGTGTGCGCGACGGGCGGCACCACGGCGGCGTCTCCCGAGCCGGCAGCACCCGCTCCACCGTCCACGCCGTCGAGGACCGGCCGGTGCTCCACGTCCGGGTCCGACCCGCCCCGCGCCAGCAGGCGCATGAAGTGGGACTTGCCCGAGCCGTTGGACCCCAGGACGGCGACGCGCTCGCCGAAGAAGACCTCGAGGTCGAACGGCTCCATGAGACCCGTGAGCTCGAGCCGCTCGCACGTCACGGCACGCTTGGCCGTGCGTCCGCCCGTGAGCCGGACCTTGACGTTCTGCTCGTGGGCGAGCACCTGCGGCGGGCCGGCCTCCTCGAACTTGCGCAGACGTGTCTGGGCGGCCTGGTAGCGGCTCGCGAGCCCGTCGTTGAACGCCGACTTGTTCTTGAGCATGTTGACGAGGTCCTTGAGCTTGGCGTGCTCCTCCTCCCAGCGGCGCAGCAGCTCCTCGAGCCGGCTGCGGCGGTCCGCGCGCGCCTCGGCGTACGTGCCGAACCCGCCGCCGTGCACCCAGATCGTGCCGCCCGCGGCCGTGGGCTCGACGGTCGCGACCTGGGTCGCCGTGCGTGCCAGGAGCTCACGGTCGTGGCTGATGAACAGCACGGTCTTGGGTGAGGCCGCGAGCTTCTCCTCGAGCCAGCGCTTGGTCGGCACGTCGAGGTAGTTGTCCGGCTCGTCGAGGAGCAGGACCTCCTCCGGACCGCGGAACAGGGCGGTGAGGACCAGGCGCTTCTGCTCGCCGCCGGACAGCGTGCGGACCTCGCGGAACTGGGCCTGGTCGAACGGGATGGACAGGACCTCGTCGGTGACCTTGTCCCACTCGGCCTCGGCCTCGTAGCCGCGTGCGTCGGCCCAGTCGGCCAGCGCCTGTGCGTACCGCATCTGGGAAGGGGTGTCGTCGACCGTCATGATGTCGAGCTCGGCCGCCGCGAGCTCGCGCGCGGCGTCGCGGATCGAGGGTTGCGCGAGGTCGACGAGCAGGTCACGGACCGTGCGGTCGTCGTCGATGCGGCCCACGAACTGGCGCATCACGCCGAGCCCTCCGCTGCGTCCCACGGTGCCACCGTGCGGCGACAGGTCGCCCGCGACGATGCGCAGGAGCGTCGTCTTGCCGGCACCGTTGGGTCCGACGAGCGCGACCTTGGCCCCGTCCGCGACGCGCAGGGTCGCCCCCGCGAGGAGAGGACGCCCGTCGGGCAGGAAGTAGCTGATGTCGCTGATGTCGATGTGACCCACGGGTTCATCCTCCCTGCCCGGGGCCCCGGATGACGATTCCTTTCCGCCTGGACTGCCGCGCGGGGGGGCAGGCAGCGGGCAGCACGCCCCCGGCAGCCCCTCGGATGCCCGACGGCGGAGCACGCCGTGGGTGCGCCGGCGTGCCCGGGGTGCGCTCCGCCGTCGGGCAGGGGTCAGCGCTTGCCGCTGCCCAGCAGGCCGCCCAGCCCGCCCAGGATGCTCCCGAGACCGCCGCCCGAACCCCCCTGACCGCCACCCAGGAGCCCACCCAGCAGGTCGCCGATCCCGCCGCCACCAGCCGTCTCCTGCGTCCCAGCCGGCTGCTCGCTCTTGCCCCCGAGCTGCTTGGCGAGGAACGACAGTGCGATGGGCGCGAGAGCGGGGAGGATCGAGGCCAGGACGTTCGACTGCGTGCCGCTCTTGTCGGCGAGCTGCGCGACGACCTGCTCCTCGTTCGAGCCGAAGATGTTGCGGACGATCTTCTCGCCGTCGGCCGTGTCGACGTCGTCCAGGTTCACGCCGCCCTCGACGAGCGAGGGTGAGTGCTGCCCGAGCGCCTGGCGGAGCGACGCGGCCCCGGCCGGGTCCTGCGCGTTGGCCTGCAGCCCGCCGATCAGCGCCGGCAGCGCCGTCGTGACCGCCTGCTGGGCGGTCGCCTCGTCCACGCCGAGCCTTCCCGCGAGCTGGTCGAGCGGGATGGCGGACAGGAGGTCGTCGATCGATGCCATGGTGGGACTCCTGGTTCAGGCCGCCCCGTCGGTCGAGGGCGGCGTCGTCATGGGACGCACGTGACCGCAGGCGCGCCGGACGGTCGCCCGCCGGGCTCCTGCCGCGCACGTGGTCCGAGCCTAGTCCGCACGAGGCCGGATCCACCCGGTGGGCTGCAGGAACGCACGACCGGTGCGAGTGTGGAGGCATGAGCGACGACACACCGGCCACCCGGACAGACCCGGCCCTCGGCACCGAGGGCGACTCCGACCAGCTCCAGCAGGACGACACCCTGGTCGACCGGGGCGTCGACGACGTGCTCGACGAGGGATATGCACCGCCCGAGCGCGCGCCCCTGACCTACGCCCACCCCGAACGACTCGAGGAGGACGGCGAGTCGCTCGACCAGCGCCTTGCCGACGAGGAGCCCGAGGACTGGGAGGTCGACCCCCTCGACCGCCCCGACACGACACGCTCGGGCCGCCTCGTGGCGGATGCCGACGCGCTCGACGGACGCGTCAACGACACGTACGCGGACGACGCCGGGATCGACGGTGCAGCGGCGAGCGCCGAGGAGGCCGCTGTCCACATCGTCGAGGAGCCGTAGGACCGGGCCGTCACCGACCGCGGAGGACGGCCGGCGGCGCTACGAGACCGGTGACGGCCCGGCGCCGTCGGCCTGCCCGGTGGTTCCCGCGTCCCACACGTCCTCGTCCATGCGCACCGCGCGCACGCGCTCGGCACGAGCCGCGAGCTCGTCGTCGGGCGGGTACGTGACGGTCTCGAGGACCAGGCCGTGCGGGGGCACGACGCCGGCCCCCGCGTCCCGGCGCCTCGCCGCCAGGACCTCCGCCGGCCACGAGACGGGGCGGCGCCCCTCCCCCACGGCGACCGACGCCCCCACGAGCGCCCGGACCATGTTGTGGCAGAAGGCGTCCGCGCGGACGTGCGCGACGACGAGCCCCTCGTCGGGGCCCTCGGTCGCGCGCGCCCAGGACAGGTGCTGGAGCTCGCGGATCGTGGTCGCACCGGGACGTGGCTTGCAGAAGGCCACGAAGTCGCGCACACCGAGCAAGGGCTGCAGCGCCTCGTGCATCGCACCCGCGTCGAGCGGCTTGCGGTTCCACAGGACCCACTCGCGGCGCAACGGGTCGCGCAGGGTGGGGTCGTCGACGATCCGGAACGTGTAGCTGCGGTAGAGGGCCGAGAAGCGCGCGTCGAACCCCTCCGGCGCCCGGGAGGCCCGGTGCACCACGACGTCGCCCGGCAGCACTCCCCCGAGCCGTGCGACGAGCGCGTCTCCCGGCTCGCGGTCCGACCGGCCCGGCATCGCGTCCCAGACGGACCGTGGGAGGTCGACGTGGGCGACCTGCCCGCGGGCGTGCACGCCCGCGTCGGTGCGCCCCGCGACCGTCAGGCGCGGCGGTTCACCGCGCAGGATCTGCGCCAGGCCGGCCTCGAGGGCCCCCTCGACGGTCCGCAGACCGGGCTGTCGGGCCCAGCCCGCGAAGTCGGTGCCCTGGTAGGCGAGGTCCAGGCGGACGCGGACCGGCTGCTCGTTCGTCACGTGCACCTACGCTAGCGCCCGTTAGTGTGCAGACATGCCCGAACGTCCCGCCACGACCGACCCCGCCGACCTGCGCACCCTCGCGGTGGACTGCGGCGGAGGCGGCATCAAGGCCAACGTGCTCGATGCCGCGGGGACCGCGCACGCGACCGCGGTGCGGGTGCCGACGCCCTACCCGCTGCCGCCCACCCTCCTGGTCGACGTCATCGCGCAGATCGCCGACCGCCTGCCCCCTGCCGTGCGCGTCACGGTCGGTATGCCGGGCATGATCCGGCGCGGGGTCGTCGTGCACACCCCGCACTACATCACCCGCTCGGGCCCGCGGAGCAAGGTCGACCCGGTGCTCGCCGAGCAGTGGGCCAGCTTCGACGTCCAGGCCGCCGTGAGCGAGCGGCTCGGGATCCCCGCCCTCGTGCTCAACGACGCGGAGGTCCACGGGGCCGGGGTCATCGCAGCGTCAGGCCTCGAGCTCGTCCTGACCCTCGGCACGGGCCTCGGTTCCGCACTCTTCCACGGAGGGCGGCTCGCACCCCACCTCGAGTGGTCCCACGCCCCGGTGCGGCGCGGGACCACGTACGACGAGTACATCGGCGAGGTCGAGCGGCGCAGGCTCGGGAACGGGCTCTGGTCGCGGCGTGTCGTGGCGCTCGTCGACGGTCTGCGCCCCGTCTTCTGGTGGGACCGCCTCTACCTCGGCGGGGGCAACTCGCGCCAGATCACGCCGTCGGCGCTCGAGCGGCTCGGCGACGACGTCGTGATCGTCCCCAACTCGGCCGCGCTCGTGGGCGGGGCCAGAGCGTGGGACCTGCCCCTGGCCTGACTCGGGCCGGGCGGCCCCGACCATGGGATCAGGTCTGCTGCGGCTCCGCCGCGACGACCTCCCAGTACGCCTCGAGGACCGCCCGGTTGAACGCGACGGGTCGGTCCAGGCTCACGAGGTGCTTGGCCCCAGAGATCACGACGAGCTCGGCCGGGGCTCCTCCCGCCCGGGCCGCCGCCACGAACTCGCGTTCGCCGAGGCGGAAGTGGTCCCAGCGGCCGTTGACGAACCACACCGGCGAGTCGGTCGCGGCAAGAGCCGCGAGCGGGTCCGAGCGACCGACCTCGTCGAGGATCGCGGTCATGGCCGTCAGTGCGAACCCGCCCTCCCCGATGTCGACGATCCCGGCCGGAGGCAGGGTCCGGTCGACCAGCGCCTGGTTGATCGCCGCGCCGTTGTCCGGCAGCTTCTCGATCCGATCCGCCGCGACGCGCCACGCTCCCCGCAGCGGCGAGCTGGGGACGGTGCAGCAGCTCGCGGCGACGAGGCCCGCGACCTGCTCGGGGAACCGCGCGCGGTGCTCGATCGCGACGTACCCGCCGAGCGAGAGCCCGACGACGAACGCCCGGCCCCCGAGGTCGTCGACAGCGCGGGCGACGGTCGTGACCGCACCCTCGAGCGTGAACGGTTCGCCGATGCGTCGACCGTGACCAGGCAGGTCCAGCGCAGTGGCCACGACGCCGGCACGGTCCATCGCCTCGAGCTGCGCCCGCCACATGGTGCGGGACGTGCGGGAGCCGTGGACGAACAGCACCGGGAGAGTCATGTCGACCAATCTAGGACGGACGGACCCGCGACGTGCTCGTCGGCTGTTCACGATCGCCCGGGAGGTCGAGGCCCGTCGGTCCAGACGGCCTCGGATCATGCTCGACCCGTCCGGCCGGAGGACGGGCTCTGCACGACCTGACGCCGTCCACCGCAGGACGATGGCGGCCCGACCGACGCTCCCCCGTCGGGCATGGCGAAGGGCCCGGCACCAGATGGTGCCGGGCCCTTCAGGAGGTACCCGTCCGGCAGCGCCGGAGCGGGATCAGTCCTCCTTGGAAGCCGGAGCGTCCTCGACCACAGGAGCGTCCTCGACGACCGGCGCGTCCTCGACCTTGGCGGCCTTGGGCTTGCTGGTCTTCTTCGTGGCCTTCTCGGCCTCGCGGACGACAGCCTGCTTGGGGCTGACGGGCTCGGTCACGAGCTCGATGACGGCCATGGGGGCGTTGTCGCCCTTGCGGTTGCCGACCTTCGTGATGCGCGTGTAGCCACCGTTGCGCTCCGCCATCTGCGGGGCGATCTCGGTGAAGAGCGTGTGCACGACGGACTTGTCGCGAACGACGGTCATGACGCGACGGCGAGCCGACAGGTCACCGCGCTTCGCGAACGTGATGAGACGCTCGGCCAGCGGACGCAGGCGCTTGGCCTTGGTCTCGGTGGTCGTGATGCGGCCGTGCTCGAAGAGCGCCGTGGACAGGTTCGCGAGGATGAGACGCTCGTGAGCCGGGCCACCGCCGAGCCGCGGACCCTTGGTGGGGGTAGGCATTGATCTTGCTCCTTAGAAGTGGATCGTGCGTGCGGCCGAGCCGCTCGCACGGAAGGTCAGTACTGCTGCTGCTCGTCGGAGAACGTCGCCTCGTCCTCGTCGGCCTCGTAGTAGTCGGCCGTCGAGGGGTCGAAGTCCAGCGGCGAGTCCTTGAGGTTCAGGCCGAGCTCGGCGAGCTTCTCCTTGACCTCGTTGATGGACTTCGCGCCGAAGTTCCGGATGTCCAGCAGGTCTGCCTCGCTGCGAGCGACGAGCTCGCCGACCTGGTGGATGCCCTCGCGCTTGAGGCAGTTGTACGAACGGATCGTGAGGTTGAGCTCCTCGATCGGGAGCGCCAGGTCCGCGGCGAGAGCGGCGTCCGTCGGGGACGGGCCGATCTCGATGCCCTCGGCCTCGACGTTCAGCTCACGGGCCAGGCCGAAGAGCTCGACGAGCGTCTTGCCGGCCGAAGCCAGCGCGTCGCGCGGGGAGATCGCCTGCTTCGTCTCGACGTCGACGATCAGCTTGTCGAAGTCGGTGCGCTGCTCGACACGGGTCGCCTCGACCTTGTACGTGACCTTGAGGACCGGCGAGTAGATCGAGTCGACGGGAACACGGCCGATCTCGGCGTCGAAGGACTTGTTCTGGTTGGCGGAGACGTAACCACGTCCACGCTCGACCGTCAGCTCGATCTCGAGCTTGCCCTTGTCGTTGAGGGTGGCGATGTGCAGGTCCGGGTTGTGGACCTCCACACCCGCCGGCGGAACGATGTCCGCGGCGGTGACCGCGCCAGCACCCTGCTTGCGCAGGTACATCACGACCGGCTCGTCGTTCTCCGAGGAGACCACGAGGTTCTTGATGTTGAGGATGATCTCGGTGACGTCTTCCTTGACACCGGACACCGTGGTGAACTCGTGGAGCACACCGTCGATACGGATCGAGGTCACTGCAGCGCCCGGGATGGACGAGAGCAGCGTGCGACGAAGCGAGTTGCCGAGGGTGTAGCCGAAGCCAGGCTCGAGCGGCTCGATGGAGAAGCGCGAACGGTTCTCCGAGAGGACCTCTTCGGTCAGGGTGGGGCGCTGTGCGATCAGCACTGGTGTGTTCCTTTCAGTGTGCGTCCGCCATATGACGCATCACGGGCAACGCTGTGCCGGGGCGGGACTCTGTCCACCCGCCCAGGTGGCTGCGCCCGCCGCCGCACCGACCCGACGAGGTCGGGTGCGGCGCGACGGCGAGCGAAGCGGAAGATCAGACGCGGCGACGCTTCGGGGGGCGGCAGCCGTTGTGAGCCTGGGGCGTCACGTCCTGGATCGAGCCGACCTCGAGGCCGGTCGCCGTGAGCGAGCGGATCGCGGTCTCGCGACCGGAGCCCGGGCCCTTGACGAAGACGTCGACCTTCTTGACGCCGTGCTCCTGGGCGCGGCGAGCCGCGGACTCGGCAGCGAGCTGCGCGGCGAACGGGGTCGACTTGCGCGAGCCCTTGAAGCCGACGTGGCCGGCCGAGGCCCAGGCGATGACAGCACCGGTCGGGTCCGTGATCGACACGATCGTGTTGTTGAACGTGCTCTTGATGTGTGCCTGGCCGTGAGGGACGTTCTTCTTGTCCTTGCGGCGCGGCTTGCGAGCCGCGGTGGCGCGAGTCTTGGGAGGCATTTCTGAGTTCTCTCCTGGTCTGAGGTGTTCGGACCGGGTCGGCGTGCGCTGCGCGGGTGAACTCGAGGTTCAGGCGAGTGGCACGCGTTCCACGGACTACTGCTTAGCGGGCCTTCTTCTTGCCGGCCACGGTGCGCTTGGGTCCCTTGCGGGTACGCGCGTTGGTCTTGGTGCGCTGCCCGCGCACGGGCAGGCCGCGGCGGTGACGCAGGCCCTCGTAGCAGCCGATCTCGACCTTGCGGCGAATGTCAGCAGCCACCTCACGGCGGAGGTCACCCTCGAGCTTGTAGTTGCCCTCGAGGTAGTCACGCAGCGCGACGAGCTCGGCGTCACCGAGGTCCTTCACGCGAACGTCCGGGCAGATCCCGGTGGCGGCCAGCGTCTGCTGGGCGCGGGTACGGCCGACGCCGTAGATGTAGGTGAGCGCGATCTCGAGCCGCTTCTCGCGGGGGAGGTCGACGCCGACAAGACGTGCCATGTGCCTTTCGGCTCCTCTGTACTGCGTTCGGAGGTCTACCGCACCATCTTCCCGCGGAGCTGCGGGCCCCGGCCTCCGAGCCGGGGGTTCCCCTCAGTGGGCCTGTGCGGCCCGACCGTGAGGTTCGTGGTGATGCGCTGGTTGGCACCCGAGGGTGCCGGCGACCGTCCGCTCTCGCGGACCTGGATCACCGTGCGCCGGAGCGCCGGGGACTCAGCCCTGGCGCTGCTTGTGGCGCAGGTTCTCGCAGATCACCATGACGCGACCGTGCCGGCGGATCACCTTGCACTTGTCGCAGATCTTCTTGACGCTGGGCTTGACCTTCATCAGTCTGTTCCTCCGCCGCCGCACGCACGCGCGGGCGAACCCAGGCTTGCGGCAGCAGTTGTTTCGAGTGGTGGATTCTTGACGACTACTTGTAGCGGTAGACGATCCGGCCACGGGACAGGTCGTACGGGCTCAGCTCCACCACCACTCGGTCCTCGGGGAGGATCCGGATGTAGTGCTGTCGCATCTTGCCCGAGATGTGAGCGAGAACCTTGTGCCCGTTGGCCAGCTCCACGCGGAACATCGCGTTCGGCAGGGCCTCGACCACGCTGCCCTCGATCTCGATGACACCGTCCTTCTTTGCCATATCCTCCGCTAACTCTCGTCTGAACTGCTTCCCACGCACCCGTGCTCTACGAGGACCGGTGAGTGGACGTCGTGTGTGGTTCGGCCCGTCGTCGGTCAGTTCGACTCGGACGGGAAACGCGGACTACACCCAGCGGACTATCCTACGGCATGGATCACCGCGAGGAAACCGCAGGGCTGTGCGCCCGGTCACCACGGAAAGCGGTGTGCGGGCGCCTGCGCCGGCACCGCGGACGAGCGACGGCCCGCCCCGGACCACTGGGGTCAGGACGGGCCGTCACGCCCGCTCAGGGCGGCACCGGATCGTCAGGCGTCGAGCGGGGCGATCGTGACGCCGAGCTCGGCCAGCTTGGCCGCACCGCCGTCAGGGGCTGTCAGGACCCAGATGCCGTCCTCGAGGATCGCGACGCTGTGCTCCCAGTGGGCGGCACGAGCACCGTCGTCGGTGACGACCGTCCAGTCGTCCTCGAGAACCTGCGTGAAGCGCTCGCCGCGGGTCACCATGGGTTCGATCGCGAGGCACATGCCCGGCTTGAGCCGCGGGCCGCGCTCGCGCGTCCGGTAGTTCAGGACGTCCGGCGGCTGGTGCATCGAGGTACCGATGCCATGGCCCACGTACTCCTCGATGATCCCGTACGCGACCCCGTCCGCGGCAGCGGAGGCCTCGATCGAGTCCTCGACCGCGTTCCCGACGTCACCGAGCCGCTCGCCGGTCGCCAGGGCTGCGATGCCCGCCCAGAGCGCCCGTTCGGTCGCCTCGACGAGCGCGACGTCCGCGGCGTCGGCCTCCGGCAGCACGAACGAGAACGCGGAGTCCCCGTGCCAGCCGTCGACGATCGCGCCGCAGTCGACCGAGACCACGTCGCCCGGGAGGAGCTCGCGCGTCCCGGGGATGCCGTGCACCACCTCGTCGTTCACCGAGACGCAGAGCGTCGCCGGGTAGCCGTGGTAGCCCAGGAACGACGGGGTGGCACCGGCGTCGCCGATGACTGCCGCCGCCAGGGCGTCCAGGTCTGCGGTCGTCATGCCGGGCCGCACGGCCGAGCGGACCGTGGCGAGCGCGTCAGCGACCACCAGGCCCGCCCGACGCATGGTGCGCACCTGGTCGACCGTCTTGTACTCGATCTTCTCGCGGCCGAACACTTCTCGCTCCAACCGTCCCGGATCAGCCGACGAGAGGCGCGAGCGCCTCGACGAGACGAGAGGTCACGTCGTCGATCTCGCCGATGCCGTCGACCTGGGCGAGCAGCCCGCGCTCTGCGTAGGCCGACGTGAGCGGAGCCGTCTGCTCGGCATAGATGTCCAGCCGGCGAGCGATGGCCTCCTCGGTGTCGTCCTCACGGCCCTCGATCTCCGCACGCTTGCGCAGACGAGCGAGGAGCTCGTCGCGGTCCGCGGTGAGCTCGAGGACGGCGTCCAGGCGGACGCCGAGGTCCGCGAGGATCTCGTCGAGCTCGACGACCTGCGCCGCGTTGCGCGGGTAGCCGTCGAGGATGAAACCGCGCGCCACGTCGTCCTGTGCGAGACGGTCACGGACCATCTCGTTCGTCACGGAGTCCGGCACGAGCTCACCCTTCGCGGTGTACTCCTGGACGAGCCTCCCCAGCTCGGTGCCGCCCTTGATGTTCGCACGGAAGATGTCGCCCGTGGAGATCGCCGGGATGCCGTAGTGCTCCGCCAGGCGAGCCGCCTGGGTGCCCTTGCCTGCACCCTGGGGACCCATGATGATCAGGCGGGCGGAGCCCGAACCGGAACGCTGAGCGTCGGCAGTCAACTCTGAGGTCAACGGAGGAACCCTTCGTAGTGACGCTGCTGCAGCTGCGAGTCGATCTGCTTGACCGTCTCGAGACCGACGCCGACCACGATGAGGATCGAGGCTACCGCCGAACGGGATGTTCGTGCTCGACCCCCAGCAGGACGAGCACGAGCGTCGGGATGAGCGCAACGAGCGCGAGATAGATGGCACCCGCGGAGGTGATGCGGGTGATGACGTAGTCCAGGTACTCCGCCGTCGGGCGCCCGGCACGGATGCCGGGGATGAAGCCGCCGTACTTCTTCATGTTGTCGGCGACCTCGTCCGGGTTGAACGTGATGGCCGTGTAGAAGAAGCAGAAGAAGATGATCAGGAGCACGTAGATCGCAGATGTGCATCGGCGACGCCGGGTCGACGCAGGTACTTCGAGACCCACTGGACCCATCCGCCGTCGCGTCGCCGAACTGGGCGATGAGCCCCGGGACCGCGAGCAGCGACGATGCGAAGATGACGGGGATGACACCCGGCCATGTTGATCTTGATCGGGATGTAGGTGCTGGAGCCGCCGTACATCTTGCGGCCGACCATGCGCTTCGCGTACTGCACAGGCACCCGGCGCTGGGACTGCTCGACGAAGACGACGAGCCCGATGACCAGGATGATGACCGCGATCATGATCGTGAAGTTCACGGCACCGTTGGCGCCACCCGCGATGGACCACAGAGCCGTGGGGAAGCTGGCGGCGATCGAGGTGAAGATGAGGAGCGACATGCCGTTGCCGACGCCGCGCTCCGAGATCAGCTCACCGAGCCACATGATCAGACCGGTGCCGGCGGTCATGGTGATCACCATGAGGGCAGAGGTCATGAAGCTGTCGTTCGGGATGACCTCGACCGGGCAGTTCGGGAAGAGCGAAGCCGCTGCGAGCGGTCGTGATGACCGTCGTGGACTGCAGGATCGCGAGGGCGATGGTCAGGTAGCGCGTGTACTGCGTGAGCTTCGCGGTACCGGACTGACCCTCCTTGTGCAGCGCCTCGAAGCGAGGGATGACCACGCGGAGCAGCTGCACGATGATGCTCGCGGTGATGTACGGCATGATCCCGAGCGCGAAGATCGAGAGCTGGAGCAGGGCTCCACCGCTGAACAGGTTGACCAGTCCGAGCAGGTCGTTCTGCCCTTGGGCCGCGATGCACTGCTGGACGTTGGCATAGTCCACGCCGGGGGTCGGGATGAACGAGCCCACACGGAAGATCGCCATGATGGCGATCGTGAACAGCAGCTTGCGCCGCAGGTCAGGCGTCCGGAAAGCCCGGGCGAATGCGCTGAGCACCTATCCTCCTGGCCCGCTCGAGGCGGGATGTCGTGTCGCCGGGGTTCGGCGAGATGTGACGCACCCGGCACGGGACGCCACTGGGCACCTTAGCCGCTGCGCCGCGATGGACGGCAATTTGAGACAACCGGCAGTGATTCTACGTTCCCCCGAGCGAGGCTGGTACCGGCCACCACGCCTCTAGACGCAGACAGGGCCGACAGCGCATAGCGCTATCGGCCCTGTCCGTCGTATCAGTCCTCCGAGATGGAGCCACCGGCCGCAAGGATCTTGTCCTTGGCGGAACGCCGAGAGCGCGTCGACCGCGACCTCGAGCTTGACGGTGATCTCACCCGTGCCGAGCACCTTGACGGGCTCGCCCTTGCGGACGGCTCCCTTGGCGACCAGGTCCTCGACGGTGACGGAGCCACCCTCGGGGTACAGCGCGGAGAGCTTGTCCAGGTTCACGACCTGGTACTCCGTGCGGAACGGGTTCTTGAAGCCACGAAGCTTCGGGCAGACGCATGTGGAGCGGCATCTGACCACCCTCGAAACGCTCCGGCACCTGGTAACGAGCCTTCTGGCCCTTGGTACCACGGCCGGCCGTCTTACCCTTCGACGCCTCACCACGACCCACACGGGTCTTGGCCTTCTTGGCGCCGGGGGCCGGACGGAGGTGGTGCACCTTCAGGGTGCCACCAGCCGACGAGGACGCTTCGGTCTGAGCCGACGTGGCCTCAGCGACAGCGGCCTTCTTGGCAGGAGCCTTCTTCTTGGGAGCGTCGGTCGAAGCCTCGACCGCGGTCTCCTTCTTGGCCTTCTCAGCCATGATCACTCGACCTCCTCAACGGCGACGAGGTGCGCCACCGTTGCGACCATGCCGCGAATCTCCGGGCGGTCCTCCTTCACGGCGGTGTCGCCGATCCGCTTGAGGCCCAGAGTGCGCAGCGTGTCGCGCTGGTTCTGCTTGCCGCCGATGGCGGACTTCGTCTGGGTCACCTTGAGTCGAGCCATCACGCACCTGCACCCGCAGCTGCACGTGCACGCAGGAGGGCGGCCGGGGCCACGTGCCTCGAGCGGCAGGCCACGGCGCGCGGCAACAGCCTCAGGCTGCTCCAGGTTGCGCAGGGCCTCGACCGTGGCGTGCACGATGTTGATCGCGTTGGACGAACCGAGCGACTTGCTCAGGACGTCGTGGATGCCCGCGCACTCCAGCACGGCGCGCACCGGACCACCGGCGATAACACCGGTACCCGGAGACGGCCGGACGCAGGAAGACGACACCGGCGGCTGCCTCGCCCTGGATGGGGTGAGGGATGGTGCCCTGGATGCGGGGAACCTTGAAGAAGTTCTTCTTGGCCTCCTCGACACCCTTGGCGATCGCCGCGGGCACCTCCTTCGCCTTGCCGTAGCCGACGCCGACGGTGCCGTCGCCATCGCCCACCACGACGAGCGCGGTGAAGCTGAAGCGACGGCCGCCCTTGACGACCTTGGACACGCGGTTGATGGTGACGACACGCTCGACGAAGGCGTTCTTCTCGGCGGCGTCACCACGGCGACCGTCACCACGGCGACCGTCGCGACGAGCGTCGCCCCGGCCTCCGGAGTTGCGGTCGGTCGACTCGTTGGCGGCACCCGTAGGGGCGCCGGTGCTGCTGCGCTGCCCTGCAGCCATCAGAGAATCCTTTGCTTCGTACCGTGTACACGGTGGTGGTTTCGGCCATCATCACAGGGCCAGACCGCCTTCGCGGGCCCCGTCGGCGACTGCAGCCACCCGGCCGTGGTACTTGTTGCCACCGCGGTCGAAGACGACCGAGTCGACGCCGGCGGCCTTGGCACGCTCTGCGACGAGCTCGCCGACCTTGCGGGCCTTCGCGCTCTTGTCGCCCTCGAGCGCACGCAGGTCGCCCTCGATGGTCGATGCGGAAGCAACGGTCTGGCCGATCGTGTCGTCCACGATCTGCGCCGTGATGTGGCGCGCGGAGCGCGTCACCACGAGGCGGGGACGAGCAGCCGTGCCGGCAATCTTCTTGCGCAGGCGGAGGTGGCGGCGCTTGCGCGACGACCGCCTTGCCCTTGCCGAGAACCTTGAGAGCCATCGTTACTTACCAGCCTTTCCGACCTTGCGGCGGACGACCTCGCCGGCGTACCGCACACCCTTGCCCTTGTACGGCTCAGGCTTGCGGATCTTGCGGATGTTCGCAGCGACCTCGCCGACCTGCTGCTTGTCGATGCCCGCGACCGAGAACTTGGTCGGGGACTCGACGGCGAAGGTGATGCCGGCGGGCGGCGGACACCACGACGGGGTGGCTGAAGCCCGAGCGCGAACTCGAGGTCAGTGCCCTTCGCGGTCGACGCGGTAACCGGTACCGACGATCTCGAGCTTCTTCTCGTAGCCCTCGGTCACACCGGTGACCAGGTTCGCGAGCAGCGTGCGGGTCAGGCCGTGCAGCGCGCGCGAGTGCGCGCTCGTCGTCGGGGCGCGTCACCACGAGGGCTGGAGCGTCGTCCTGGGCGACCTCGATGGGGGCGGGGATGGTGTGCTCCAGGGAACCCTTGGGGCCCTTGACCGTCACCAGCGCGCCGCTGATCGTGACATCCACGCCGGCGGGAACCGGAACGGGGATCTTGCCGATTCGAGACATGGCGTATCTCTCCTTTCCGGATTACCAGACGTAGGCGAGGACTTCCCCGCCCACGCCCTTCTTGGCTGCCTGACGGTCGGTGAGGAGGCCGGAGGACGTGGACAGGATCGCCACGCCCAGGCCGCCGAGCACCTTGGGCAGGTTGGTGGACTTGCGCGTACACACGCAGGCCGGGCTTCGACACGCGGCGCACACCAGCGAGGGAGCGCTCACGGTTCGGGCCGTACTTCAGCTCGATCGTGAGGTACTTGCCCACGGGGGCGTCCTCGACGTTCCAGCCGGAGATGTAGCCCTCGGCCTGCAGGATCTCAGCAATGTGCGACTTCAGCTTCGAGAACGGCATCTGAACCGTGTCGTGGTGAGCCGAGTTCGCGTTACGCAGACGGGTCAGCATGTCTGCGATCGGGTCGGTCATCGTCATTGGGCTTCAGCCCTTCCTCGCCGGGGTATCCGGCCGGCTCCCCGAGGGGAACCGTGCCAGACCTACGACGTAGTTGTTACCAGCTGCTCTTGGTGACGCCGGGAAGCTCGCCACGGTGGGCCATCTCGCGAACGCAGATACGGCACAGGCCGAACTTGCGGTACACGGAGTGCGGGCGACCGCACTTCTGGCAGCGAGTGTAGGCGCGAACCGCGAACTTCGGCTTTGCGGCTGCCTTGTTGACCAGGGCCTTCTTCGCCATGTCAGTTCTCTCCTTGAAGGGGAAGCCGAGACGGCGCAGCAGGGAGCGGCCCTCGTCGTCGGTCGTCGCCGTCGTCACGATCGTGATGTCCATACCGCGGACGCGATCGATCTTGTCCTGGTCGATCTCGTGGAACATCGACTGCTCCGTGAGACCGAAGGTGTAGTTGCCGTGCCCGTCGAACTGCTTCGGCGAGAGACCGCGGAAGTCGCGGATACGCGGCAGTGCGATGGACAGCAGGCGGTCGAGGAACTCCCACATGCGGTCGCCGCGCAGCGTGACGTGCGCGCCGATCGGCATGCCCTCGCGCAGCTTGAACTGCGCGATGGACTTGCGGGCCTTGGTGACCTGCGGCTTCTGGCCGGTGATCGCCGAGAGGTCGCGGATGGCGCCTTCGATGAGCTTCGAGTCCTTGGCCGCGTCGCCGACGCCCATGTTGACGACGATCTTCGTCAGTCGTGCGACCTGGTTGACGTTCTCGTGGCCGAACTCCTCGAGGAGCGCCGGCGACGATCTCGTCGCGGTAGCGCTGCTTGAGACGCGCGATCTGCCGGGGCCTTGCAGTTCGTCGCGGTCATCAGATGTCCTTACCGGAGCGCTTGGCGACGCGGACCCGGACGGTTACGCGTACGGCCGTCGCGCTCGACCTGCTTCGGTGCGGTACCCGACGCGGGTGCCCTTCTTGGTCTCCGGGTCGACGACCATCACGTTGCTCACGTGGATCGGCGCCTCGACGGTCTCGATGCCACCGGTTCGCGTCGCCGCGCTGCGACTGACCCACCTTGGTGTGCTTCGTGACGCGCTGAACACCCTCGACGATCGACGCGGTCGGAGTCCGTGAGGACCTCGAGCACGCGACCCTGCTGGCCCTTGTCCGCCCGAGATGACGACCACCAGGTCGCCCTTCTTGATCTTCGCCATGTTCAGAGCACCTCCGGAGCCAGCGAGATGATCTTCATGAACCGCTTGTCACGCAGCTCGCGGCCCACCGGGCCGAAGATGCGCGTGCCACGGGGCTCGCCGTCGTTCTTGAGGATCACGGCCGCGTTCTCGTCGAACTTGATGTAGGAACCGTCCGGACGACGGCGCTCCTTGGCGGTGCGGACGATGACCGCCTTGACGACGTCGCCCTTCTTCACGTTGCCGCCGGGGATAGCGTCCTTGACGGTTGCGACGATGACGTCGCCGATTCCGGCGTAGCGACGGCCCGAACCACCGAGAACACGGATGCAGAGAATCTCCTTGGCACCCGTGTTGTCGGCGACGCGAAGTCGCGACTCCTGCTGGATCATGTAATGAACTCCTGTCGTCGAGCCGGTTCTCGCGTGGAGCCGAGCCTTGCCGAACGGATAGCTGTCAGTGCCGGGTCCCTTGCGGGTGAACCGGCCAGGCGTGGCGGGGTCCCGCCACCCTGTCTACTGGTTGCCGCACCTTGGTGCGGCCCGAGACCGGTCGTGACGGACGGGACCCCCGCCGTCACGACCTGGTAGGCCGCAGGGCCTACTTGGCCTTCTCGAGGATCTCCACCAGGCGCCACCGCTTGGTAGCGGACAGCGGGCGGGTCTCCATGATGAGGACGAGGTCACCGACGCCGGCAGCATTCTGCTCGTCGTGGCCTTGACCTTGCTCGTGCGCCGGATGACCTTGCCGTAGAGCGGGTGCTTGACCCGGTCCTCGACCTCGATCACGACGGTCTTGTCCATCTTGTCGCTCACCACGTAGCCGCGCCGCGTCTTGCGGTTGGCGCGCTGGTCAGCGGCCGTCTCGGTCACCGGTGCGGCGTTCGTTGCGTTCTCGCTCATTCCAGCCTCACTCACTCACGCTCGGTGCGGTACGGATGCCGAGCTCGCGCTCGCGCAGGATCGTGTAGATCCGAGCGATGTCGCGACGCACGGCCTTCAGGCGACCGTGGCTCTCCAGCTGACCGGTGGCCGACTGGAAGCGGAGGTTGAACAGCTCCTCCTTGGCCTTCTTCAGCTCGGCGACGAGCTTCTCGTCGTCGAACGTGTCCAGCTCGCTCGGAGCCAGTTCCTTGGTTCCGATAGCCATCAGTTGCCACCACCCTCGCGCACCACGAAACGGCACTTCATCGGGAGCTTGTGCATCGCGCGGCGCATGGCCTCGCGAGCCAGGGGCTCCGGTACACCGGCCAGCTCGAAGATGATACGGCCGGGCTTGACGTTGGCGATCCACCACTCGGGCGAACCCTTACCGGAACCCATGCGGGTCTCCGCCGGCTTCTTGGTCAGCGGGCGGTCCGGGTAGATGTTGATCCAGACCTTTCCGCCACGCTTGATGTGGCGGGTCATCGCGATACGAGCAGCCTCGATCTGGCGGTTCGTGACGTACGCAGGCTCGAGAGCCTGGATGCCGAACTCGCCGAACGCGATCTGGTTGCCACCCTTCGCGGCGCCGGAGCGCGAGGGGTGGTGCTGCTTGCGGTGCTTCAGCCTGCGCGGGATCAGCATGCTCAGGCCTCCGTTCCGGACTCAGGAGCCGTCTCGGCGACAGGTGCCTCCGCCGCCTGCAGCTGCAGGTGCCTCGGACTGTGCCGGACGCTCGTTACGACGGCCGGCGCCGCGACGGTCTCCACCACGGTCAGGACGGTCGCCACCGCGGGGGCCACCACGGCCCTGGCGGGGAGCGGCGGTCGCCTGCTGCGCAGCGAACTCCTTCTCGGTCATGTCGCCCTTGTAGATCCACACCTTGACGCCGATGCGGCCGAAGGTGGTGCGGGCCTCGAAGAAGCCGTAGTCGATGTTCGCGCGGAGCGTGTGCAGCGGCACACGGCCCTCGCGGTAGAACTCCGAGCGGCTCATCTCGGCGCCGCCGAGGCGACCGGAGCACTGGACACGGATGCCCTTGGCGCCTGCGCGCTGCGCGGACTGCATGCCCTTGCGCATCGCACGACGGAAGGACACGCGGCTCGCGAGCTGCTCCGCGATCCCCTGGGCCACGAGCTGAGCATCGATCTCAGCGTTCTTGACCTCGAGGATGTTGAGCTGGACCTGCTTGCCCGTGAGCTTCTCGAGCTCGCCGCGGATGCGGTCTGCCTCTGCGCCACGGCGGCCGATGACGATGCCCGGACGTGCGGTGTGGATGTCCACGCGAACACGGTCGCGGGTGCGCTCGATCTCGACCTTGGAGATGCCGGCACGCTCGAGGCCCGTGGCCATGAGCTTGCGGATCTGGACGTCCTCACGGACGTAGTCGCGGTACCGCTGACCGGGCTTGGTGCTGTCGGCGAACCAACGCGACCGGTGGTCGGTGGTGATGCCGAGGCGGTACCCGTGCGGGTGAACCTTCTGTCCCACTATCGGGCCCTTCCCTTCGTGTCTTCGCGCGGAGCGAGAACCACGGTGATGTGGCTCGTCCGCTTGAGGATCTGGCTCGCGCGCCCCTGAGCGCGAGGCCGGAACCGCTTGAGGGTCGGGCCCTCGTCCACGAACGCCTGCGGCAGACGACGAGCTCGCCGCTCGTCGAATGCCTCGCTCGCGCGGTCGGCCTTCACCCGAGCGTTCGCGATCGCGCTCTCCACGACCTTGCGGATCGGCTCACTCGCGGCCTGCGGTGCGAACTTCAGCACCGCGACGGCCTCGGTGGCCTGCTTGCCACGGATGAGGTCCACGACGCGCCGGGCCTTCTGGGGCGTGACACGGACGAACCGCGCCTGCGCCTTGGCTTCCATTGCTGTCCTGCCTTCTTGTCTCGTCATGACGTTCGGAGTCGCCGTCTCTTGATCTGCGTCTGCACGCAGATCAGCGGCGACGGCCCTTCCTGTCGTCCTTCACGTGGCCGCGGAAGGTCCGCGTGGGAGCGAACTCGCCGAGCTTGTGGCCGACCATCGACTCGGTCACGAAGACCGGAGTGTGCTTGCGTCCGTCGTGCACGGCAAAAGTGTGACCGAGGAAGTCGGGCGTGATGACCGACCGACGGGACCAGGTCTTGATGACGTTCTTGGTCCCCTTCTCGTTCTGGACGTCCACCTTCTTCTGAAGGTGTCCGTCGACGAAGGGGCCCTTCTTCAGGCTGCGTGGCATCTGTCAGGCTCCTATCAGCGCTTCTTGCCGGTACGGCGACGACGCACGATCAGCTTGTCGCTCGGCTTGTTCGGACGGCGGGTACGACCTTCGGCCTGGCCCCAGGGGCTGACCGGGTGACGTCCACCGGACGTCTTGCCTTCACCACCACCGTGAGGGTGGTCGATCGGGTTCATGGCGACACCACGGACGGAGGGGCGCTTGCCCTTCCAACGCATGCGGCCGGCCTTGCCCCAGTTGATGTTCGACTGCTCGGCGTTGCCCACCTCGCCGACCGTCGCGCGGCAGCGCAGGTCGACGTTGCGGATCTCACCGGACGGCATACGCAGCTGGGCGTAGGGGCCGTCCTTGGCGACGAGCTGCACGGACGCACCAGCCGAACGGGCGATCTTCGCGCCGCCACCGGGCTTGAGCTCGATGGCGTGGATGACCGTACCGGTCGGGATGTTGCGCAGCGGCAGGTTGTTGCCGGGCTTGATGTCGGCGCCGGCGCCGTTCTCGATGACGTCGCCCTGCGACAGCTTGTTCGGCGCGATGATGTAGCGCTTCTCGCCGTCCGCGTAGTGCAGGAGCGCGATGCGTGCCGTGCGGTTGGGGTCGTACTCGATGTGAGCGACCTTCGCGGGCACGCCGTCCTTGTCGTGGCGACGGAAGTCGATGACTCGGTATGCGCGCTTGTGGCCACCACCCTTGTGACGCGTGGTGATGCGACCGGTGCTGTTGCGGCCACCGCTCTTGGTGAGCGGACGGACCAGCGACTTCTCCGGCTGCGAGCGCGTGATCTCGACGAAGTCGGCAACGCTCGAGCCGCGGCGGCCGGGCGTCGTCGGCTTGTACTTACGGATTCCCATGGGGATCTGTCCTCAATCTGCTCTCGTCCGGCCTCAGCCGACCGGCCCGCCGAAGATGTCGATCGTGCCCTCGCGGAGGGTGACGATCGCACGCTTCGTGTCCTTGCGCTTGCCGAGTCCGAAACGCGTCCGCCGGGTCTTGCCCTTGCGGTTGATCGTGTTCACGGAGGCGACCTTGACGCGAGAAGACCTGCTCGACAGCGATCTTGATCTCGGTCTTGTTGGCCCGCGGGTCCACGAGGAAGGTGTACTTGCCCTCGTCGAGGAGCCCGTAGCTCTTCTCGGAGACGACCGGCGCGAGCAGGATGTCGCGCGGGTCCTTCGTCACGGCGGTCACTTCGCGGCCTCCTCGGCCTCGTCAGCTGCTTCCGACTCGGACGCGACGGCCTTGACCGACGAGCCCGTGGCGGGTCCGGCGAGGAACGCGGCGAGCGCGCCCTCGGTGAAGACCACGTCGTCGGAGACGAGCACGTCGTAGGTGTTCAGCTGGTCAGCGACCAGGAGGTGCACCTCGCTCCGCGTTGCGCAGGGACTTGCTCGTCGACTCGTCGCCGCGCTCCAGCACGACGAGCACGTGCTTGCGCGCGGAGAGAGGTTGGCGAGCGAGGAGATCGCGGCCTTGGTCGACGGGCTGACCGTCGATGCCGAAGCCGGACACGACGTGCACGCGGCCTGCACGAGCGCGGTCCGAGAGGGCGCCGCGCAGGGCAGCAGCCTTCATCTTCTTGGGGGTGCGCTGGCTGTAGTCGCGCGGCGTGCGGGCCGTGGACGACCCCACCGCCGGCGAACTGCGGCGCACGGGTCGAACCCTGACGGGCGCGGCCGGTGCCCTTCTGCTTGTACGGCTTGCGTCCACCACCGCGGACCTCGCCGCGGCTCTTCGTGTCGTGCGGTGCCCTGGCGGGCTGCAGCGAGCTGCGCGACGACAACCTGGTGGATCAGCGGGATGTTCGTCTGGACGTCGAACACCTCGGCGGGAAGCTCGGCGGTGCCGGCCTTCTTGCCCTGGGCGTCGAGGACGTCGACAGTCAGAGCTGTCATCGGGTGTCATGCTCCCTTCACGGCGCTACGCACGAGGACGACGCCACCCTTGGGGCCGGGAACCGCGCCCTTGACGAGCAGCAGACCCTTCTCGGCGTCGACCGCGTGGACGGTCAGGTTCTGGGTGGTCTGCCGGTCGAAGCCCATCCGACCGGCCATGCGCACGCCCTTGAAGACTCGCGACGGGGTCGAGGCGCCGCCGATCGAGCCGGGCTTGCGGTGGTTGCGGTGCGCACCGTGGGAGGCAGCCGACGCCGTGGAAGCCGTGACGCTTCATGACACCGGCGGTGCCCTTGCCCTTGGTGGTGCCCTGACGACGTCGACCATCGCGCCGGCCTCGAAGACCGTCCGCGGTGATCTCCTGGCCGAGGGTGTACTCGCCGGCGTTGCTCGGTACGGATCTCGGCCACGTGACGGCGCGGCGTGACGCCGGCCTTCTCGAAGTGGCCCTTGAGGGGCTTGGTGACCTTGCGCGGGTCGATCTGGCCGTGCGCCAGCTGGACCGCGCGTAGCCGTCGGCGTCGGCGGTGCGGACCTGGGTCACGACGTTCGTGCCCACGGCGACGACCGTGACGGGAACGAGGCGACCGGCCTCGTCCCAGAGCTGGGTCATGCCGAGCTTCGTGCCGAGCACGGCCGTGACGGGCCGCTCGTTCTGCTGGGTGGTAGTCATGATGTCCTCCCAGCCTCAGAGCTTGATCTCGATGTTCACGTCCGCAGGCAGGTCGAGACGCATGAGCGAGTCGACGGCCTTCGGCGTGGGATCGATGATGTCGATGAGCCGCTTGTGCGTGCGCATCTCGAAGTGCTCGCGGCTGTCCTTGTACTTGTGAGGCGACCGGATGACGCAGAAGACGTTCTTCTCCGTCGGCAGCGGCACCGGACCCACGACCGTCGCACCAGCGCGAGTGACCGTGTCGACGATCTTGCGCGCCGAGCTGTCGATCACCTCGTGGTCGTAGGACTTGAGCCGGATGCGGATCTTCTGTCCCGCCATGGCGTCGTCTGACTCTCTCTCTCGAACCGCTAGCTGTCCGACCCCCGCACTCGGGCGTGTCGCCTATCGCGACCACCCGAGCGCACGCACCGATGCGGTGCAGGGCCGTTGGGATATGTGAACCGCTCACGCATCGGGCCAACTTCTGGCGCCCGACGGCTGTCACAGCCTGTTCAGAACGTTGTCCGAGCCTGTGCAGAACCTGTGCTCCGCGGGGTGCCTCGATCCGTATCGAACAGAGAGTTCAACCCGCGCGACCCCGGAATACCGAGGTCTCGCATGCTTAGCGGTTCAACACACTGTTCAGACACATGAAAGAGCGCACCCGTAACAGGCAACCTGAACAGCGCCACAGGAAGCCGTGGAAGACTGCAATCACTGGTGCGTGTGACTCTGCCCTCAGAGGGACTGTCCCCACGCTCCGACCGACACGCTCACGCGCAGTGCGGGCTATGTCGGTCCCGCAGGGTAACCGCCCGGACGGGCCTCGCAGGACGAAGTGACGGCCTTCACACCGGATGTCGGCTCGCCGCCGGGGTCCACGGACCGTCTTCGCACGCCTCACCTGCACCGATACCGCGGGGCGGTACCGCAGACCCGATCGAGACCGGTGGGAGATCACACCGCAGGGTCCTGTCGACCTGCCCCGCCCCCTCGAGGCGAGCTCCCACGACCGGACACGACACCAGGCCGACGGGGAGCCTCTCGACGGAGCCGCGCCCTGCCCTCTCCCCCGCGAACGCCACGGAGCGCCGATCGCGACGACCTCGCCGGGCGCCGCGCCGGCTGTGGACGGTCTTGGTCAGCCTGACCGTCCACGCCACGTCGCGCACCGGTGCGTGAGGACGGCCGCCTCGGGCGCTTCTCCGACGCCCGGCTCGCACCGGCCGGCCGGGGACGACGAAGGGCCCGGGTACCTTGCGGTACCCGGGCCCTTCGTTCAATCCTGCCCGGCTGCCCTGAGCGCGAGGCTCAGGACCGGCCGGAGTGGATCAGGTGGTCAGAAGATCACTTGATGATCTTCGTGACACGGCCCGAACCGACCGTACGGCCGCCCTCACGGATGGCGAAGCCGAGGCCCTCCTCCATGGCGATCGGCTGGATCAGCGTCGACCGTCATCTCGGTGTTGTCACCAGGCATGACCATCTCGGTGCCCTCGGGCAGCGTGATGACGCCGGTGACGTCCGTGGTGCGGAAGTAGAACTGCGGGCGGTAGTTCGAGTAGAACGGGTTGTGACGCCCACCCTCGTCCTTGCCCAGGATGTAGACCTGCGCCTCGAAGTCGGTGTGCGGGGTGATCGAACCCGGCTTGACGACGACCTGGCCGCGCTCGACGTCCTCGCGCTTGATGCCACGGAGCAGCAGACCGGTGTTGTCGCCGGCCTGAGCCTCGTCCATCTGCTTGTGGAACGTCTCGATACCCGTGACCGTGGTCTTCTGCGGCGTTGCGGATGCCGACGATCTCGACCTCCGAGTTGACCGTCGAGGGTACCGCGCTCGACCTTGCCGGTGACGACGGTGCCACGACCGGTGATCGTGAAGACGTCCTCGACGGGCATGAGGAAGGGCTTGTCGAGGTCACGGACGGGCTCGGGGACGTTCTCGTCCACGGCCTCCATGAGCGCCTCGACGGACTTGACCCACTCGGGGTCGCCCTCGAGAGCCTTCAGACCGGAGACGCGGACGACGGGGGCCTCGTCGCCGTCGAAGCCCTGCGACGAGAGGAGCTCACGCACCTCCATCTCGACGAGCTCGAGGATTTCCTCGTCCTCGACCATGTCGGACTTGTTCAGCGCGACCAGCAGGTAGGGGACGCCCACCTGGCGGGCGAGCAGAACGTGCTCACGCGTCTGAGCCATGGGGCCGTCGGTCGCCGCGACCACGAGGATCGCGCCGTCCATCTGAGCGGCACCGGTGATCATGTTCTTGATGTAGTCGGCGTGACCCGGGAGCGTCGACGTGAGCGTAGTGACGCTTGTCCGTCTCGTACTCGATGTGCGCGATGTTGATCGTGATACCGCGCTGCTTCTCTTCCGGAGCCTTGTCGATCTCGTCGAACTTGAACTCGGGGTTCACGTCCGGGTACTTGTCGTGCAGCACCTTGGAGATCGCTGCCGTC
The DNA here is from genome assembly GCA_963782165.1 of uncultured Actinomycetota bacterium. Classification (GTDB taxonomy): domain Bacteria; phylum Actinomycetota; class Actinomycetes; order Actinomycetales; family Cellulomonadaceae; genus Oerskovia. The sequence continues at coordinate 1,073,824 of CAWAIO010000006.1, read as the reverse complement.
AGGGTCGTCTTACCGTGGTCGACGTGACCGATGGTGCCGACATTGACGTGCGGCTTGGTCCGCTCGAACTTGGCCTTCGCCACTGGGGTCCTCCTGGGACTTGGGTAGTTGTGCCGAACGATGCAGATGCACAAGACATCTGCGGGGCGTGCGGGTCGCTACAGGTTGATGGTTGTTACAGGGTCTTCGACCTGTGGGGACTCACTCGCCCCGGGTCTTCTTGATGATCTCTTCGGCAACGTTCCGAGGGACCTCGGCATAGCTGTCGAATGACATCGAGTACACAGCACGACCCTGGGTCTTGGACCGCAGGTCGCCGATGTACCCGAACATCTCGGACAACGGTACTTGAGCACGGATGACCTTGACACCCGTCGCGTCCTCCATGGACTGGATCATGCCGCGACGAGAGTTGAGGTCACCGATCACGTCGCCCATGTACTCCTCGGGCGTACGCACCTCGACCGCCATGACCGGCTCCAGCAGAACCGGGTCCGCCCGCTTGACGCCCTCCTTGAGGACCATCGAGCCGGCAATCTTGAATGCCATCTCCGAGGAGTCGACATCATGGTACGCGCCGTCGATGAGCGTAGCCTTCACGCCCACGAGCGGGAAGCCGGCGAGGACACCCAGCTGGAGGGCGGCCTGGATACCGGCGTCGACCGACGGGATGTACTCACGCGGGATGCGACCACCGGTGACGGCGTTCTTGAACTCGTAGAGCTCGCCGCCCTCGGTCAGGTCGAGCGGCTCGAAGGTGACCTGCACCTTGGCGAACTGACCCGAACCACCGGTCTGCTTCTTGTGCGTGTAGTCGATCTTCTCCGCCGCGCGGCGGATGGTCTCGCGGTACGCGACCTGCGGCTTGCCGACGTTCGCCTCGACGTTGAACTCGCGACGCATACGGTCGACGAGGATGTCGAGGTGGAGCTCGCCCATGCCGCCGATGACGGTCTGGCCGGTCTCCTCGTCGAGCTTGACGCGGAAGGTCGGGTCCTCCTCGGCGAGCTTCTGGATGGCGATCGAGAGCTTCTCCTGGTCGGCCTTCGTCTTGGGCTCGATCGCCACGTCGATGACGGGCTCCGGGAAGGTCATCGACTCGAGGACGACGGGGTTCGCGATGTCACACAGGGTGTCACCGGTCGTCGTGTCCTTGAGGCCGATGAACGCGTAGATGTGGCCGGCGCTGCCGAGCTCGACCGCGTTCTCCTTGTTGGAGTGCATCTGGAAGATCTTGCCCAGACGCTCCTTCTTGCCCTTGGTCGCGTTGAGCACCTGGGTGCCCGGCGTGACCTGGCCGGAGTAGACGCGGACGTACGTCAGCTTGCCGAAGAACGGGTGCGAGGCGACCTTGAACGCCAGAGCCGCGAAGGGCTCCGTGGCGTCGGGGTGGCGCTCGACGACCTTCTCCTCGTCCTTGACGTCGTGGCCGTTGATGGCCGGGACGTCGAGGGGCGAGGGGAGGTAGTCGATGACCGCGTCGAGCATGGGCTGGACGCCCTTGTTCTTGAACGCGGAGCCGCACAGGACGGGGAAGGCCTCGCCCGAGACGGTGAGCTTGCGGATCGCGGACTTGATCTCCGGGACCGTCAGCTCCTCACCGTTGAGGTACTTCTCGAGGAGCTCCTCGTCGGCCTCGGCGACGTTCTCGACGAGCTCGGCACGGTAGGTCTTGGCCTTCTCGAGGAGGTCCGCGGGGATCTCCTCGATCTCGTACGCCTCGCCCATCTTGGTCTCGCCGCGCCAGACGAGCGCGCGCATCTCGAGCAGGTCGACGACGCCCGTGAAGTCGCTCTCCGAGCCGATCGGCAGCTGGATGACCAGCGGCTTGGCCTTGAGGCGGTTCACGATGGTGTCGACCGTGAAGTAGAAGTCCGCGCCGAGCTTGTCCATCTTGTTGACGAAGCAGATGCGCGGGACGTTGTACTTGTCGGCCTGGCGCCAGACGGTCTCGGACTGGGGCTCGACGCCCTCCTTGCCGTCGAAGACAGCAACAGCGCCGTCGAGCACGCGCAGGGAGCGCTCGACCTCGACCGTGAAGTCCACGTGGCCCGGGGTGTCGATGATGTTGATCTGGTTCTTGTTCCAGAAGCAGGTCACGGCGGCAGACGTGATCGTGATGCCGCGCTCCTTCTCCTGCTCCATCCAGTCGGTCGTCGACGCGCCGTCGTGCGTCTCACCGATCTTGTAGTTCACCCCGGTGTAGAACAGGATGCGCTCGGTGGTCGTGGTCTTACCGGCATCGATGTGGGCCATGATGCCGATGTTGCGGACCTTGTTCAGGTCGGTCAGCACGTCGTGTGCCACGGGTACTTCCCCTTTGTGTGGGTTGAGTCGGGGGCGATGCTTCGACCGAGAGGCCGGCTGGACCCGCCGACGGCCCCGGGGGTGAACCCCCAGGGCCGGTCGGTCGGACTACCAGCGGTAGTGCGCGAAGGCCTTGTTGGACTCGGCCATCTTGTGCATGTCCTCGCGACGCTTGACCGCGGCACCGAGGCCGTTGCTCGCGTCGAGGATCTCGTTCATGAGGCGCTCGGTCATGGTCTTCTCGCGACGGGCGCGCGAGTAGTCCGTGAGCCAGCGCAGCGCGAGCGTCGTGGAACGCGTGGGGCGCACCTCGACGGGGACCTGGTAGGTCGCGCCACCGACGCGGCGGGAGCGGACCTCGAGGGCCGGGCGCACGTTCTCGAGCGCACGCTTGAGGACGACGACGGGGTCGCCGTCGGTCTTCGCGCGGACACCCTCGAGGGCACCGTAGACGATCGCCTCGGCGGTCGACTTCTTGCCGTCCAGGAGGACCTTGTTGATGAGCTGCGTGACGACCGGGGAACCGTAGACAGGGTCGACGATGAGCGGGCGCTTCGGGGCGGGGCCCTTACGAGGCATTAGCTCTTCTCCTTCTTGGCGCCGTAGCGGCTGCGAGCCTGCTTGCGGTTCTTGACGCCCTGGGTGTCGAGTGCGCCACGGACGATCTTGTAGCGGACACCGGGGAGGTCCTTCACACGACCGCCACGGACGAGCACGATGGAGTGCTCCTGGAGGTTGTGGCCGACACCGGGGATGTACGCGGTGACCTCGACCTGCGAGGACAGCTTCACGCGTGCGACCTTGCGCAGTGCGGAGTTCGGCTTCTTGGGGGTGGTGGTGTACACACGCGTGCACACACCACGCCGCTGCGGGGAACCCTTGAGGGCGGGAGTCTTGGACTTCCCGACCTTCGAGGTCCGCCCCTTGCGGACGAGCTGCTGGATCGTAGGCACTACGTCTCCGTGTCTTCTCGAGCTGGACCGGGGCGAACCCCGGCGGTGGTCTACGGGCTGTGGGCGCCGACGGCAAACGGCACCTGCGACGCAGAGCGTCGCAATCGCCACGTACCACCGGCTCGATGGTCCGGGCCCCGAACCACGGATCATCCGAGGAACACAGGGACCGGAATGCTCGCGCACTCACATCGGCTCGCTGGAGAACACCACAGCAAGCCCGACGGCGCGGGCACGGTCATTCACGATACCTGCCGGTTGGCAGGTAGTCAAAGCGAGAGGGGGTGACCGCGGCGCGTCGAACGCGCCACGACCACCCCCTGTGCTACTCGCTCCCCCGCGGCCCGACGACGACGAGTCGTCGGGCCGCGGGGTCAGGATCAGCGGTAGTCGCCGAAGTCCAGGTCCTCGAGCGGGATCGCCTCGCCGGAGCCCATGCCGAGCCCCTGGAAGTCGATCTCGTCGTAGCCGAAGCTCGGGTAGAGCTCGGTCTTGGCCTGCTCGGTGGGCTCGACCTCGACGTTGCGGTAGCGGGGCAGACCCGTACCGGCCGGGATGAGCTTACCGAGGATGACGTTCTCCTTGAGGCCGAGGAGCGGGTCACGACGACCGCTCATCGCCGCCTCGGTGAGGACGCGTGTCGTCTCCTGGAAGGAGGCCGCCGAGAGCCACGAGTCGGTCGCGAGCGACGCCTTCGTGATGCCCATCAGCTCGGGACGGCCGGAGGCCGGCTGGCCACCCTCCGCCACCGCGCGACGGTTGAGGTCCTCGAAACGCCCACGCTCGGCCAGCTCGCCCGGGAGCAGCTGCGAGTCGCCCGAGTCCAGCACGGTCACGCGACGCAGCATCTGCCGCACGATGACCTCGATGTGCTTGTCGTGGATGTCCACGCCCTGGGAGCGGTAGACCTCCTGGACCTCGTCCACCAGGTGCTTCTGGGTGGCGCGGGGGCCGAGGATGCGCAGGACCTTCTTGGGGTCGACCGCACCCTGGACCAGCTGCGTGCCGACCTCGACGTGGTCGCCGTCGCTGACGAGGAGGCGCGAACGCTTCGTCACCGGGTAGGCGAGCTCTTCCGAGCCGTCGTCGGGGGTCAGGACGATGCGGCGCGTGCGCTCCGCCTCGTCGATCGTGATACGACCCGAGAACTCCGCGATGGGGCCCTCACCCTTCGGGGTACGTGCCTCGAAGAGCTCGGTCACACGGGGCAGACCCTGCGTGATGTCGTCCGCGGAGGCCACACCACCGGTGTGGAAGGTACGCATCGTCAGCTGGGTACCGGGCTCACCGATCGACTGGGCCGCGATGATGCCGACGGCCTCGCCGATGTCGACGAGCTTGCCGGTGGCCAGCGAACGGCCGTAGCACTTGGCGCACGTACCGACGCGGGACTCGCAGGTCAGGACCGAGCGGACCTTGACCGTGTCGATCCCGGCAGCGAGGAGAGCGTCGATGACCAGGTCACCGGCGTCCTCCCCTCCCTTGGCGATGAGGTTGCCGTCGGCGTCCTGCACGTCGGAGGCCAGCGTGCGGGAGTAGATGCTCGTCTCGACCTTGTCGTGACGGACCAGGCGGTCGCCGATCTTCTCCCCGACGGGCAGCGTCAGACCACGCTCGGTGCCGCAGTCCTCCTCACGGACGATGACGTCCTGCGACACGTCGACCAGACGACGGGTCAGGTAACCCGAGTCGGCCGTACGCAGAGCGGTGTCGGCGAGGCCCTTACGGGCACCGTGGGTCGCGATGAAGTACTCGAGGACCGAGAGGCCCTCACGGTAGTTGGACTTGATCGGGCGGGGGATGATCTCGCCCTTCGGGTTCGCCACGAGGCCGCGCATACCGGCGATCTGACGGACCTGCATCCAGTTACCACGAGCACCCGAGCCGACCATCGTGTAGACGGTGTTGCGCTCGGGGAAGCTCGCGCGCATCGCGGTGGCGACCTTGTCGGTGGCCTGGGTCCAGATCTCGATGAGCTCCTGACGGCGCTCGTCGTCGGTGATCAGACCACGCTCGTACTCCTGCTGGACCTTGAGCGCACGAGCCTCGTGCTCCTCCAGGATCGCGGCCTTCTCGCTCGGCGTCGCGACGTCGGAGATCGCGATGGTGACACCCGAACGGGTGGCCCAGCGGAAGCCGGCCTCCTTGAGAGCGTCGAGCGAGGCAGCGACCTCGACCTTGGGGTAGGTCTCGGCGAGCTCGTTGACGATCGTCGACAGCTTCTTCTTGTCGACGATCCCGTTGACGTAGCCGTAGCTGACGGGCAGCGTCTCGTTGAAGAGCGCGCGCCCGAGCGTCGTCCCGAAGACGAAGGGCTCGCCGGGGACGAAGCCCTCAGGGGCCTCTCCCTCGGCGAAGACGAGGCCGTCCATGCGGATGCTGACCTCGGCGTTCAGGTCCAGCGTCCCGCCGTCGAAGGCCATGATGGCCTCGGCGACGGAGCTGAACGCACGCCCTGCACCCTTGGCATCCTTCTTGTCGTTCGTCAGGTGGTACAGACCGATGATCATGTCCTGCGAGGGCATGGTCACCGGACGGCCGTCCGACGGCTTCAGGATGTTGTTGCTCGAGAGCATGAGGATGCGGGCCTCGGCCTGGGCCTCGGCCGACAGCGGCAGGTGCACGGCCATCTGGTCACCGTCGAAGTCCGCGTTGAACGCGGCACACACGAGCGGGTGCAGGTGGATGGCCTTGCCCTCGACCAGCTGGGGCTCGAACGCCTGGATGCCGAGACGGTGCAGCGTCGGTGCACGGTTGAGCAGCACCGGGTGCTCGGTGATGACCTCTTCGAGGACGTCCCACACGACCGGGCGCGCGCGCTCGACCATGCGCTTGGCGCTCTTGATGTTCTGCGCGTGGTTCAGGTCCACGAGGCGCTTCATCACGAACGGCTTGAAGAGCTCGAGGGCCATCTGCTTGGGCAGACCGCACTGGTGCAGCTTGAGCTGCGGGCCGACCACGATGACCGAACGGCCCGAGTAGTCGACACGCTTGCCGAGCAGGTTCTGACGGAATCGACCCTGCTTGCCCTTGAGCATGTCGGAGATCGACTTCAGCGGACGGTTGCCGGGGCCCGTGACCGGGCGACCACGACGGCCGTTGTCGAAGAGCGAGTCCACAGCTTCCTGCAGCATGCGCTTCTCGTTGTTGACGATGATCTCCGGGGCGCCCAGGTCGAGAAGACGCTTGAGGCGGTTGTTCCGGTTGATCACGCGGCGGTACAGGTCGTTCAGGTCCGAGGTCGCGAAGCGGCCACCGTCGAGCTGCACCATGGGGCGCAGGTCCGGCGGGATGACCGGGACGGCGTCCAGCACCATGCCCGTGGGCGAGTTCGTGGTCGTCAGGAACGCGTTGACGACCTTGAGGCGCTTGAGCGCACGGGTCTTCTTCTGGCCCTTGCCGGAGCGGATGATCTCGCGCAGGAGGTCAGCTTCGGCAGCCAGGTCGAAGTCCTGGAGACGCTTCTGGATCGCCGCGGCGCCCATCGAGCCCTCGAAGTAGTTGCCGTAGCGGTCCTGGAGGGCGCGGTACAGCATCTCGTCGCCCTCGAGGTCGGCGACCTTGAGGTTCTTGAAACGGTCCCAGACCTGGTCCAGGCGGTCGAGCTCGGCGTCGGAACGCTTGCGGATCGCCGCCATCTCGCGCTCGGCCGAGTCGCGGACCTTGCGGCGGGCGTCGGCGCGAGCGCCCTCGGCCTCGAGCGCGGCCAGGTCGGCCTCGAGCTTCTGGGCACGGGTGTTGATGTCGTTGTCGCGACGGTCCGTGATCTCCTTCTTCTCCAGGTCGATCTCGTTCTGGAGGTTGGGGAGGTCTTCCTGACGGCCCTCGACGTCGACCGACGTGATCATGTACGCGGCGAAGTAGATGACCTTCTCGAGGTCCTTCGGCGCGAGGTCGAGGAGGTAACCGAGGCGGGAGGGCACACCCTTGAAGAACCAGATGTGCGTGACAGGAGCGGCGAGCTCGATGTGGCCCATGCGCTCGCGGCGCACCTTCGAGCGCGTCACCTCGACGCCGCAGCGCTCGCAGATGATGCCCTTGAAGCGCACGCGCTTGTACTTGCCGCAGTAGCACTCCCAGTCACGGGTGGGACCGAAGATCTTCTCGCAGAAGAGCCCGTCCTTCTCCGGCTTGAGGGTGCGGTAGTTGATGGTCTCAGGCTTCTTGACCTCGCCGTGAGACCAGTCACGGATGTCGTCTGCCGTGGCCAGTCCGATACGCAGCTCGTCGAAGACATTGACGTCGAGCAAGGTGGTCCTACTTCCTTCGTCTGCCGGCCTGTCCGGGGTTCGTCCCGGCCGGCGCGGTGGAGGTGCTACAGAGTGTCGGGTGGCGGTGGGGGCGGTCGTTCGTCACGAACGCCCCCACCGCTTCCGAGATCAGATCTCGTCGATGCTGGATGCTGCGTTGGGGCGACGCGAGAGGTCGATGCCGAGCTCCTCGGCAGCGCGGTACACGTCGTCGTCCGACTCACGCATCTCGATGGAGACACCGTCGCTGGAGAGCACCTCGACGTTCAGGCACAGCGACTGCATCTCCTTGAGGAGAACCTTGAAGGACTCCGGGATGCCCGAGTCGGGGATGTTCTCGCCCTTGACGATCGCCTCGTAGACCTTGACACGGCCCGGGACGTCGTCGGACTTGATCGTCAGCAGCTCCTGGAGGGTGTACGCCGCGCCATAAGCCTCGAGCGCCCACACCTCCATCTCGCCGAAACGCTGTCCACCGAACTGCGCCTTACCACCCAGCGGCTGCTGCGTGATCATGGAGTACGGACCGGTCGAGCGGGCGTGGATCTTGTCGTCCACCAGGTGGTGGAGCTTCAGGATGTACATGTAGCCCACGGAGACCGGCTCCGGGAACGGCTCGCCGGAGCGGCCGTCGAACAGACGGGCCTTGCCGTCGCGCCCGACCATGCGGTTGCCGTCACGGTTCGGCAGCGTCGTGGAGAGCAGACCCGTGAGGGCTTCCTCCTCGAGGCCGTCGAAGACCGGGGTGGCCACGGGGCGACCGGGCTCGGACGATGCCGCGACGACGGGGAGGCGCTCCTTCCAGGAGAGGTCGCCCTCGCCTGCTGCGCCGTCCGTCTGCGAGATGTCCCAGCCCTGCTTGGCGACCCACCCGAGGTGGGTCTCGAGGACCTGGCCGACGTTCATACGACCGGGGACACCCAGCGGGTTGAGGATGACGTCCACAGGGGTGCCGTCCTCGAGGAAGGGCATGTCCTCGACCGGGAGGATCTTCGAGATGACACCCTTGTTGCCGTGACGGCCGGCGAGCTTGTCGCCGTCCGTGATCTTGCGTCGCTGCGCGATGTAGACGCGGACCAGCTGGTTGACGCCGGCGGGCAGCTCGTCGCCGTCCTCACGGTTGAACTCGCGGACGCCGATGACGGTGCCGGACTCGCCGTGGGGGACCTTGAGCGACGTGTCTCGGACCTCGCGGGCCTTCTCGCCGAAGATGGCGCGCAGCAGGCGCTCCTCGGGGGTCAGCTCGGTCTCGCCCTTGGGCGTGACCTTGCCGACGAGCACGTCGCCCGCGCCGACCTCTGCACCGATGCGGATGACTCCGCGCTCGTCGAGGTCCGCCAGGACGTCCTCGGAGACGTTCGGGATGTCCCGCGTGATCTCCTCGGGGCCGAGCTTCGTGTCGCGGGCGTCGACCTCGTGCTCCTCGATGTGGATCGAGGACAGGACGTCGTCCTGCACGAGGCGCTGCGACAGGATGATCGCGTCCTCGTAGTTGTGGCCTTCCCAGGACATGAACGCGACCAGCAGGTTGCGGCCGAGCGAGAGCTCGCCCTCGTCGGTCGCCGGGCCGTCGGCCAGCACGGAGCCGACCTCGACGCGTGCGCCCTCGTCGACGACGACGCGCTGGTTGTACGACGTGCCCTGGTTCGAGCGGCGGAACTTGGCCGCGCGGTAGCTCGTCGTGGTCGCGTCGTCGTTGGCGACGACGATCATGTCGGCCGAGACCTCGGTCACGACACCGGGCTTGGTGGCGACGATGACGTCACCGGCGTCGATGGCTGCACGACGCTCCATGCCGGTCCCGACGAGCGGGGCCTCGGAACGGACCAGGGGCACGGCCTGACGCTGCATGTTGGCACCCATGAGTGCGCGGTTGGCGTCGTCGTGCTCGAGGAACGGGATGAGGGCGGTCGCGACCGACACCATCTGGCGCGGCGAGACGTCCATGTAGTCGACCTCGGTGCCGAGGACGTCGGCCGTCTCGCCACCCTTGGTGCGGACCAGGACGCGCTCCTGACGGAACGAGCCGTCCACGTTGAGCTCGGTGTTCGCCTGGGCGATGACGTAGCGGTCCTCGTCGTCGGCCGTCAGGTAGACGACCTCGTCGGAGACCTTGCCGTTCTCGACCTTGCGGTACGGCGTCTCGATGAACCCGAACGGGTTGATCCGGCCGTAGGAGGCGAGCGAGCCGATCAGACCGATGTTCGGGCCTTCAGGGGTCTCGATGGGGCACATGCGGCCGTAGTGCGACGGGTGGACGTCACGGACCTCCATGCCGGCGCGGTCACGGGACAGACCACCCGGGCCCAGCGCGGACAGACGACGCTTGTGCGTCAGGCCGGCGAGCGGGTTGTTCTGGTCCATGAACTGCGACAGCTGCGAGGTGCCGAAGAACTCCTTGATCGACGCCACCACGGGGCGGATGTTGATCAGGGTCTGCGGCGTGATCGCCTCGACGTCCTGGGTCGTCATGCGCTCGCGCACGACGCGCTCCATGCGCGAGAGACCGGTGCGCACCTGGTTCTGGATGAGCTCACCCACGGCGCGGATACGACGGTTGCCGAAGTGGTCGATGTCGTCGGTCTCGACGCGGATCTCGACGGGCTCGCCGGCACGCGTGCCGGGGAGCGTCGTGACCTCTGCGTGGAGGGCCGCGAGGTACTTGATCGTCGCGACGATGTCCGTGACGGACAGCGTGGAGTCGGCGAGGGGCGCGTCGACGCCGAGCTTCTTGTTCGCCTTGTAGCGGCCGACCTTCGCGAAGTCGTAGCGCTTGGGGTTGAAGTAGAAGTTCTCGAGGAGCGAGCGACCGGCCTCGACCGTGGGCGGCTCGCCCGGGCGGATCTTGCGGTAGAGGTCGACGAGCGCCTCTTCCTCGGTGTGGACGTGGTCCTTCTCGAGCGTGTCGAGCACGGCCGGGAAGTCCGCGAACTCCTCGCGGATCTGCGACTCGGTCACGCCGAGGGCCTTGAGCAGCACCGTGACGGACTGCTTGCGCTTGCGGTCGACGCGGACGCCCACGGCGTCACGCTTGTCGATCTCGAACTCCAGCCACGCACCGCGCGACGGGATGATCTTCGCGGAGTAGATGTCCTTGTCGCTCGTCTTGTCGGCCTGGCGCTCGAAGTACACGCCGGGCGAACGGACGAGCTGCGAGACGACGACGCGCTCGGTGCCGTTGATGATGAAGGTGCCGCGCGCGGTCATGAGCGGGAAGTCGCCCATGAAGACGGTCTGGCTCTTGATCTCACCGGTGTTGTAGTTCACGAACTCCGCGGTGACGAAGAGCGGTGCGGCGAAGGTGAAGTCCTTCTCCTTGCACTCCTCGGCCGTGTACTTCGGGGGCTCGAAACGGTGGTTCGAGAAGGAGAGAGACATGGAGGAGCCGAAGTCCTCGATCGGGGAGATCTCCTCGAAGATCTCCTCGAGACCCGACGTCGCGGGGACGTCCTGGCGACCGGCAGCAGCCGCGGCGTCGACGCGTGCGCGCCACGCCGGGTTGCCGAGCAGCCAGTCGAAGCTCTCCGTCTGGAGCCCGAGCAGGTCGGGCACCTCGAGAGGCTCGTAGATCTTGGCGAAAGAGACGCGCCGGGAAGCGGTGCGGTTCGCGATAGCGTCGGCGGACGGAGCAGAAGGGGTGCGCGAGGCAGCCAAGAGGGGTCCTTCCCTGCAGATCGATTGCACGCTGTACGCTGCGTGGCTGGAGGACCTCTTCCCCCTGAGGCTGCCGTGGTGCACGATGGACGCACACCGAAGACGGTTCGGGCAGTTCAGAGGGTGCCGAGGGCACACGCGAGCGCAAAGCGCTAGCATACCCGGTCCGGTCAAGCGTGTCCAGCGACGCCAAATCACGGCCTGTCAAGACCGTTGTCGAGCCGCGTTCCACTCCCCCACCGGACCGGTGAGGACATCTTCTCGGTGGCCGCCATATGCCGCCCAAGAACACGAAGAAGATCCCTGCCCGACGGCGCCTGTCACCTTCTCGTGGAAGGTGGGCTCCGGCGTCGGGCCGGGAGACGCACAAGCGACGAGAGGCCCGCACCCCGGAGGGTGCGGGCCTCGTCGCCTGTGCTACCTGTCAGGTCGCGCGAGGCGACCTGTCATGCGATACCGCCCCGAAGGGCAGTGATCACTTGACGGTGACGGTTGCGCCGGCGCCCTCGAGGGCAGCCTTGGCCTTGTCAGCAGCGTCCTTGGCGACGTTCTCCAGGACGGGCTTGGGGGCGCCGTCAACGAGGTCCTTGGCCTCCTTCAGGCCGAGGCTCGTGAGGGCACGCACCTCCTTGATGACCTGGATCTTCTTGTCGCCGGCAGCCTCGAGGATGACGTCGAACTCCGTCTTCTCCTCGACCTCCTCGGCGGCAGCGGCCGCGGGGCCTGCAACGGCGACGGCGGCCGGAGCGGCCGCGGTGACCTCGAAAGCGTCCTCGAACGCCTTCACGAACTCAGAGAGCTCGATGAGGGAGAGGCCCTTGAACTGCTCGATGAGCTCTTCGGTGCTGAGCTTCGCCATGATGGCGGTCCTTTCGGTTGGTGCTCGGCAGCGGCCCTGTCAACGATCCACAGAGCCCTGCTGGAAGCAGAGGGGGTGTGTGCGTGCTGCGTGATCCTCCGAGGAGGGTCAGGCTGCAGCGCTCTCCGATTCCTGCTTGAGGCGCAGGGCATCGATGGTGCGAACGGCCTGCGAGGCGGGCGCGTTGAACAGGTATGCCGCCTGGTAGAGCGGCTGCTTGAACGCGCCGGCCAGCTTGGCCAGCAGGACCTCGCGGGACTCGAGGTCCGCGAGCTTGGTGATGTCCGCAGCGGTCAGGGAGCGTCCGTCGAGGACACCGCCCTTGATGACCAGTGCGGGGTTCGCCTTGGCGAAGTCACGCAGGCCCTTGGCCGCCTCGACCGGGTCACCGGTCACGAAGGCGATGGCCGAGGGGCCCTTGAAGTCGGCGTCGATCTCGATGCCGGCTTCCTTGGCCGCGATGGCGGTCAGCGTGTTCTTCACCACGGCGTAGGTTGCGTTGCCGCTGAGCGACCGACGCAGCTGCTTGAGCTGCGCGACGGTGAGCCCGCGGTACTCGGTCAGCACGGCCGCGTTCGACTCGCGGAAGTTCTCCGTGAGCTCTGCGACTGCGGCTGCCTTGTCCGGCCTCGCCATGGCAATCCTTCCGGTGGTGGTGCCACCGGTCTCCGCAGGGCGGGGGCCCTGGGGGGTGAGGTCCTGCGGAGACGAGAAGAGCCCCGCGCAGGCGCGGGGCTCGAAGTGCAGGCTCTCGCCCGCTCCGTGAACTCTCACCTGCGCTGGCCTCCGCACTTCTGCGGGACTTCGGTCCGGACTGCAGCTGACGAGTCAGCGGGCAGGACGGTACGACCGGCGGTCTTGGGTACTGGAACAGAGTACGTGACGCGGGCGTGTGGTCCAAATCCGGCCCGACGGCGCCGCGCACCGCGCGCTCCGGACGGCTCAGGCGGGCGGCGCACCGCACGCGCGGGTCAGATCGCGAGCGGTCCGAAGCAGACGAGGGGCACGGGTTCGTCCTCGGTACGGATCGCGCGTGCGAGCGCCTCCCCCGGCGTGGCTCTTGAGCAAACTCCGCGTGCAACCTGGGCATGACCCGCAGCGGGGGCGGCGCTTACGATGAGCGCCCGGAGCAACGGCCGGAGCGCAGCGCTGTGGGACCCACCCCGTGACGTGCAGTTTGCCAACCCCCCATCCTCGCCGAGCGAGCCCAGTCAATCAGGCCCGCTTCCCGGTCAGAGACGATCTACAGAAGGGAACGCGCTTTCCTGCCACCATCGCGACAGGAAAGCGCCTCCCACGAATCTCAGGTCAGTGGCTACCGGTCTTCGGCGTTGCCGCAGCGATCGCTGCCCCAACCGTGAGAACCGTCGTCGAAGCAAGGAACGTGGACACTGCAGCGCGCTTCAAGAACTTCTTCATCGTGACTCCCTGTGTTTGCCATGAACCGCTTCATGGTCCAGGCGGACACTAGTTTGACGTCAACGACATGTCAATGGATGGCTCTTCCCTGGGTCAGAGCGCGAGCGGCCCGAAGCAGACGAGGGGCACGGGTTCGTCCTCACGCTCGACAGCTGTCGCGAGTGCTTCGCCCGGCGCGGCCCCCGCGCGCAGCTCACCGTGGAACTCGGGCATGACCCGTGCGGCGACGTCGTCGCGCAGCGGAGCGACGCTCGCGACGACGGCCCTCGCCCCGAGCCGGAGCAGGACGCTCGTGAGGCCGAGCGGCTCGCCACCGATCCGGACCGACGACAGACCTGCCTCGCACGCCGAGAGGACGACGACGGCACCTCGGAGGTCCACCCCGTCGAGCTCGTGGGCGAACAAGGGACCGTCGGCGAGCCGCAACGACGAGAACAACGGGTTGTCGGTCTCGTGCTTGCCGTGCGTCGCGAGGTGGACGACCCCCGCCCCGGGAAGCCGCTCGATCGTCGCCGCGCACGTCGCGTCCTCACCGGACAGGAGCGTCGCGCTGCCCCACGCACCGGCCACCGCCTCGGCCTCCGCCTCGGCCGCGCGCAAGCCGGGTCCGGCCACGACCACGACGTCCGGATCGGCCGGTACAGGGGCTGCCTCCTGCAGGTCGATCCAGGAGTTGACCCAGGTCCGGCGACCGACCCTGGACGGGAGCGACGACCACGGGACGGCCAGGAGAAGGTCGCGAGCGGCGACGTGCAGGTCGCCCTGCGCGTCGATCGGGGCGAGGAGCTCGCGATCGAGCCAGGCGAGGCCGCGCTCGAGCGAGGCGCGGGCCGCTGCGCGCATAGGTGCGGGGATCAGGTCGTTCGCCAGGACGTCGAGGTCTGCCCGGGTGCGTCGGATCCGTTCACCGATCTCCACCATCGGTGCCAGTCGGACCATGCTCAGACCGGATGCGTCCGCACGCAGCACACGGAGCGACTCGTCCGCGACCACGAAGTCCGCGACGACCGTCGACGAGCTCCTCGACGTCAAGGCGCTGCGCAGGCGACGGGCGGTGACGGCGGTCGGCGTCGCGGCTCCCCCTCCCTCCTGCCAGGCCCGACGTCTCGCGGCCTCCTGCAACCGACGGGCCTCGCTCAGGTGCGTACGTCGACGTTCCAGACGTTCGCCCGAGGGGTTCGCTCCCAGGAGCCTGGCCGACTCGATCTCCTGGCGTGCGCGAGTGAGGAGCTCGGCGGACTCGACGTCCGACGGTGGCCGGACCCTCCCGCTGCCGGCGACGGTCGCACGCCCACGCTCGACGGCGTCAAGGAGCGCGGAGGCACGTCCGGTGCGAAGGGCCGCGGCCACGTCCACGTGCCCCAGGCGTACGCCGTGCACCGCCGAGGCTGTGATGGCGTCGACGGACCCCACCCCCTCCCGGTGCTCGGCGAGCATGCGCTGGCCCCGGCGCACCGCACGCAGCGCCGCTCCGCGCTCACCCGCGGCGAACGCGAGCTGGGCGGTCACGGCCTGGTGCTGCAGACGCAGCGGCAGCGCCACACGTCCGAGGTGACCCGGCACCTGAGAGAGGACCTCGCGCGCGCCCGCAGGGTCCTTCGCCGCGAGGAACCACTCGGCAGCCAGGAGCTGGGCGGGCACGGTCACCCCCCGGCCGACGGCCGCGCCGAGCGACGTCCCGACGTCTGCGAGCGCGAGCGCGCGAGCGGCCCTCCGCCGGGCCACGCCGATCGAGACGCCGACCGACCGGTCCTCGGCCAGCCGCGCCTGGAGCTCGGCCACCCGAGCCCGTGCAGCCCAGGGATCGTTGCCGATGCGGTCGAACCGGGCCGCTGCGGCACGGGCCTGACGCTGCGCCTCCGCGTAGCGGCGCAGCCCCACGAGGCACTGAGCGCGCAAGAGCTCGACCTCGGCGACGTCCCGGACCATCCGGTTGCGGGCCAGGTGCTCGCGCGCCTCGGCGAGCGTCGCGTCCGCGTCCGAGAGCAGTCCTGCCTCCAGAAGAACCTGGGCCTTGTCGATGAGACCGACCGACGCGTGCCGGTCGGGAGCGCCTCTCGCGGCTTCCTCCATGTCACGCAGAGCGCTCGGCAGGTCGCCCCCGAGGTACTTGGCGTATCCGAGGTTGTGCTGCGCCTTGGACGCGAGCAGCGCATCGCCCAGGTCCTCCGCACGACGGACCACCTCGGCGAGGTCCGACTCGGCCCGACCAAGGTTGCCCAGCTCGAGGTGCAGCGACCCCCGGTTGAGGAGGAGGACCGCGGCATCGAGCGGGCGGGCCACGTCGATGAATCGAGCAGCGGCATCCATCTCCTCGACCGCCTCGACGACCCGTCCGGTGCGCAGCCGGAGCAGACCGCGCTGCCCGCCGACCACGAGCTGGAGGTCCTCGGGCCCGTGGGCCTCGACCCACGCCCGGGCCTCCTCGAGGAGATCCAGCGAGCGGTCGACATCGCCCTCGTACTCGAACCTGGAGATCGCCAGACCGATGAGCGCCCGGACGTGCGCGTAGCTCTTGTCCGGGTCCGTCGCGAAGGCTGGCTCCTCGAGGTCCGCGAGGAGAGTGCGGTAGAGCTGAGCGGCCCTTGCGTGACGCCCCCGGGCATTGGTGGCCGACGCGAACTCGAGGCGTGCGCGCAGGGTCTGACCAACGCTGCGCGTCACGCCGTCACCTCATTCCGCGGTCACCTCCGTGGGGACCAGTCCAGTGGCCAGGGTAATGGACTCCCACAGCCACGCGCAGCGTCCCGGAGCTCCTTCACCCGGTACCAGCGCGCTCGGTGACGTCGGGTCCGCCGCGGAGTCGTCCAGCAGGTAGGACGCGAGCTCGCCGGCCAGCACGGGGGCTGCGAACGACGTGCCGCTCCAGCTCGCGAACCCGCCCTGGAAGCCCTCCGGGTCGATCGTGGCGCGGTTGCCCTCCGACCAGAGCTCCTTGAGCCAACGGGTGGGGGCGACCGCGCCGTCCATGGTCGTCGGAGCGGTGGAGACGAGCGCCGCCCCGGGACGCACGCAGGTGACCCAGGGCCCGTCGTTGCTGAACAGGGCGGTCGTCCCGTCCGGGTTCAGGGCCCCGACCGTGAGCACGGGCGGCTCGTCCTTCAGGAGAGCGACGCCCGGGAGCGGTACGGGCGGCGTCTGTCGACGATCGATCCTCGGTGCGAAGGCCGCGGGATAGCTCGGCCTCGTCTGCCCGTCGTTCCCGGACGAGACGACGACCAGCACCCCGTAGCGCCGGAGCGCCCGCAGGACGGTGCCGAACGGGGCGTCGAAGTCCGCGTCCTCGGGTCGCTCGTGGTAGTACCCGAGCGAGAGCACCAGGACATCGATCGGGGAGTAGCCCTTCCGACCGACGAGTCCGAGCACGTGCCAGAGAAGCACCCGGCGCAGCGAGCGCAGGAGGTCTCGCTCCGGGATGACCCCGGCACCGCCGTAGAGGCGAGGGGCCAGGATGACCGCATCAGGGCACTTCTGGTGGACGAGGCCGGCGATGAAGGTTCCGTGCCCGGCGACAGGGTCGAGCGGGCCCGTCAAGGGAGAGATCGACACGCCACCGATCTCCGGGTCCTCGTACTCGTACTCCGTCTCCGGCAGCACGGACAGCGGCTCTCCGAGCAGCTCGGGGTCCCGCACCACGATCGTCCCGCGCGACTCGAGGGACGCGTCGAACCAAGGGTGCGCCCCCACGCCGGTGTCCAGGACCGCGACCACGGGTCGACGCGTCCCGTCGGCCGCCGTGTACTCGTCGTCTCCGACCGCCAGGCGACGCGCTGGGACGGGCCCTACCCAGTTCACCGGGGTCCGACCGCCCGAGCCGGGGGCTGCGTACTCTGCGGTACCCGTGACCGGGAACGGCTGGGTGTACGGGAAGGGCTGGGTGTACGGGAAGGGCTGCGTGTACGGGAAGGGCTGCGTGTACGGGAAGGGCTGCGTGTAGGGGAACGGCTGCGTGTACGGCTGGCCACCGATGGCCGGTCCCGCCGACGGCGCGATCATGTGGTCGAGGCCAACCCGTGGGCTGCACTTGTCGTCCGGGCACAGGCGCCCGCCGAGCTTCTCGATCACCTTCCACGCGTCCGGGAGCTCCCCCTCGCTGCCGCCCTTCTGCCGCAGGCGAGCCGAGAGCCCGAACACGCGTCGCAGGTCGCGGGTCGTCTCACGATCGAGCCTCGCCCGGGTGATGAGCTCCGCGTCGGCCTTGCTGGCCTCCTCGACCTCGACCGTCAGGTCGAACTTCTCCGCAGCCTCCTCGAGCCACCGCAGCGAACGGTTCCCGGTCAGGTCGTCCGGAGACTCCGGAACCAGGACCCGGTCCCCCACGTACCACGTGGGGTGCGGCGAGGACTGCCCGGCCCGACGCGGCGCGGTGATCGGGTCGAGAGTCCGCGTTCGCCACTGCAGCCGGTTCGGCCGGTCCCCGAAGGGCCGTCCGCCCGGCGGGACGGGTGGCGTGGCCGACTGCTCTGGGGTCTCACTCATCGGTGCTCCAATGCACGAAGGGGACTACCGCCGAGGGGTGGGCCGCCGGCGCGTGAAGAAGATGTCGCGAGATCGCTACAGCTCGATGATGGGCGTGGTCACTGCGTCGCCGTCCGCACCGGGGGTCCGCAGCAGGAGGCTCGCCGGGCCGGGGGCGACGTCCTCGAACACGAATCGGCCGTCCTCGTCGGTGGTCGTCGAGACCATCCCGTCCGGGCGGTGCAGCTCGACCGTCAGCTCTCCGGCGGGCGCAGCCCAGCCGTCGATCCTGATCCTGGTGTCGTCCCGGGTCGAGAGCGTGATCATCACGGTCAGCGACTCGGCCGTGAACGTGATGGTCCGTGCCTCGACCGGCGGCGCTTCACCGCGGACGGACATCTCCGGTACGCGTACGTACTCGAGCTCCATGACCTCTGCCTCGAGGCCGGCCAACGTGATCGCGAAGAGCGACCTCTCGACGAGACCCCCGGGTACCGGGTCGAGCATCGCGCTGATCCGCGCGAGGTCCGCGAGGATCTCGAGGTCGACCGTGTCCAACGGGTCGTCGGGGCTGTATCCGATCGGCGCGCTCATGATGTTTCCCATGTCCTGTCCCCCTGATCGCTTTCCATGATGTCGCGGAGCTTGGCCAGGCAGCGCCCGCGGTTGGATCCGATGCTGCCCACCGGCATACCGATGGCGCTCGAGATGTACTTGTAGTCAGGGCGGTCCGCCAACGAGATCAGCCGGAGCAGCTGCTGGCAGCGGTCCGGCAGCTGAAGGACGGCCCGCCACAGGTGGCGGTCTCGCTCCACCTCGAGGACCTGGGTCTCGGGGGTGGGGTCTGAGGAAGGCAGTGCGCCGACAGGGCCGTCGAGCAGGTCGTCGGGAAGCTCCGTCCGGCGCTTCTGGTCGTCACGCTGCTTGCGGACCACCTCCCAGGCACCGCGCTTGGCGGTGACGAGGAGCCACTTGAGGACCGCGTGCGGCTCCTGGATGGTGTGGGCGTTGCGCACGAGCGCCATCCAGGTGTTCTGGACCACGTCGTCGGCGTGCTCCCGGTCCGCTCCCTGCGCCCGCGCCGTGTGCCACAGCAGCGGGGTCGCCTCCTTCACGAAGTCGGCCAGTGCCTGGTGCTTGCCCTCCCGGTAGTCGAGGAGAGCAGCCGCGGCTCGATCGCCGAGGCTCACCTCCGGTTCGTCGACTTCCGGGACATCCTCGGTGATCCGTGTCATGGCTGGGTACGCCGTCTGCTCTCGGTCGTGCTCGGGTACTTCGGGGGAACCCGAGTCTAGAGGTGTTCGTGCAGGTGGGACAAGCATTTCCGCCATAGCAGCACCTCCCTCCGACCCGCTCTCGCGGCACTCTCGACGGACGGCCGACTGGTCGTCGGACCTCCTCCTGCTGGGAGAGAGGGAGGTTCGTCGCGTTTGATACACGTTCGTGAGATCTTTCCCGAACGATCTCTGCCGACGCCTCGGGCGACTGCGCGAACCCCGACCCCCGCCGCGCCGTCGGGCAGGCTCGCAGAGCCTCTACGGGTACGAGACCCGTACGGGGATCCACGTACGGAGCCGCGCGCAGAGAGTCGTGGAATCCCTCATCACACGCGTGACCCAGGTCACGTACGGTCGGCCTGACCGACCACGACCGGTCCACTCCGACGGTCCCGGTGAGACGACGACGTCCCGGACCCCCTGCTAGAGGAGCTACACGTGAGAACCCTTCGTCACCCCGCCGACGGCACCCGCCGTCCGGCCCGTCTGCTCGCGGCGCTGACCGCCGCGACCGTCGCGCTCGGCGGCCTCGCGCTCGCCGGCACGAGCGCGCAGGCCGCACCGCTCCCCGCCGCCCAGCCGGCGACGGTCGCCGCCGCAGCCGCCCCCGGCCACCAGTGGCTCACGGGCTACTGGCACAACTTCAACAACGGCTCGGTCGTCATGCCGCTCAGCGACATCCCGGCCGCCTACAACCTCGTCGCGGTCGCGTTCGCCGACAACCTGACCGGCACGCCCGGTGGCATCACGTTCAACCTGTCGAGCGCCGAGCTCAACGGGTACACCGTGCCCCAGTTCAAGGCCGACATCGCCGCGATCCGGGCACAGGGCCGCAAGGTCATCCTGTCGGTCGGAGGCGAGAAGGGGAACGTGATCGTCTCCAACGCGACCGAGGCGAAGAACTTCGCCGACACCGCGTACGGCCTCATGCAGGAGTACGGGTTCGACGGCGTCGACATCGACCTCGAGCACGGCATCAACGCGACCTACATGTCGAGCGCGCTGCACCAGCTCTCGGCCAAGGCCGGACCGAACCTGATCATCGCGATGGCGCCGCAGACCATCGACTACCAGGCCACCTCGATGGGGTACTACCAGCTCACGCTCGCGATCAAGGACATCCTGACGATCGTCAACACCCAGTACTACAACTCGGGTGCCATGATGGGCTGCAACCAGCAGGTCTACAGCCAGGGCAGCATCGACTTCCTCACCTCCCTCAGTTGCATCCAGCTCGAGATGGGCCTGCGCCCCGACCAGGTCGGCATCGGCGTCCCCGCGGTCCAGGCCGCTGCCGGCGGCGGCTACCAGCCCATCGCCAACGTCATCAAGGCCGTCGACTGCCTCGAGACCGGGACGAGCTGCGGCACCTTCAAGCCCGCCACGCCGTACGGCAAGATCGGCGGCGTCATGACCTGGTCGATCAACTGGGACAAGAAGAACAACTACGCGCTCGCCGCCGCGGTGGGCGCCCGTCTCGGCACCGGCTCGGGCGGCGGCGGCACCGACCCGACCGGCGGCAGCACGGGCGGCACGACCGACCGACGGGCGGAGCCGGCGGCACGACCGACCCGACGGGCGGGACCACGGGCGGGACCGACCCGACCGGCGGCAGCACGGGCGGCACGGGCACCTGCTCGGCCGCGGCGTGGGACGCCTCGAGCATCTACACCGGCGGAAACACCGTCGCCCACAACGGCCACACCTGGCAGGCCAAGTGGTGGACCCGCGGTGACGCCCCCGCCCCGAGCGACTGGGGTGTGTGGAAGGACCTCGGCGCCTGCTGAGCCCGCTCCTCCGGTGACGGCGGTACCGTCACCGTGCACGACCGAGCCGCCCGGCTCTCCTCCCCCAGGGAAGAAAGCCGGGCGGCTCCGTGCTGCGGCCTCGGGCCGCGACGGCGCGACCGACGAGGTGGTGCGGGACGTCAGTCGACCGGGAAGAGAGAGACCGTCAGCGTCGCACCGTAGGAGCCGGGAGCGGTGTCGGCCGGCAGCTCGAGAGCGAGGTCGGCCGTGACGTCGCTCGTGCCCTTGCGGCCGATCGCGTCGGCCCCCGCGAGAGTCTGCGGCGCCGACAGCCCTGCTCCCCCGTCCTGCGCCGAGGGGATCCGCTGCCCGGCGGTCACGCCCGGCTTGGCGACGACCAGACGCGGTGCCCAGCCGAGCCGGTCCGCGCCGAACGTCGTCGTCCCCGCCGAGAACGCGGTCGACTGGCCCGAGACGGCCCAGCCCGCAGCGTCACGACGCGTGTCCGAGACGCTCACGACGGGCAGTGCCGCGGTGTACGCCAGGTGGTCGCCGTCGAGCCCGCCCGTGAGTCGTACGGGCGCTCCGTCGCCCGCGACCGTCATCGAGAGCCTGCCCTCGACCACGACCTCCTCCACGACGGCCTCGAGCGCGATGCCCTCGGCCCCGGCGGGGCCCGTCTCCCCCTGCGCCGCGAACCGCACCTGGTCGAGCGCCCAGAACCAGTCGTTGGTGCCGCTGTAGTGGAAGCGGTACTGCGCGGTCTTCGCCCCGACCGGCACGTCCGTGACGATCGTGCGCCTCCCGTTGTCGCTCGCAGGGAACGAGGCCACCTGGACCGGCGCGGCGCCGTCGAAGCTCACGAGGACCTCGGCGACCTGCACGCGGTCGTGGCGGTACGAGTGCTCGAACGACAGCACGGCCTGCTCCGTGCCCGCGACCGCGTAGGCCGGCGTGACGAGAGTCGAGTCGAACTTCCCCGCCCCGTGGGCCTTGTCGTCCCACTCGTCCGAGTCGGCGACCGCGATCACGTCGCGGCCGCGCGTGAAGTTCTCCCGCGCCTGACCGAGCTCTGCCGCCGACCAGAACGCCTGGGTCGTGAACGACCAGCCGCGCCACTCGGTCACTCCACCCGACGGCATGGCCGAGTTGTCGACGCTCCAGCCGGTCGGGGGTGTCGTCGTGCAGCCGAGCGTCCCGGCCGGGACGCCCGACTCGTCGACACGGGCCGAGAGCGCGGGGCGCAGCGAGTCGAAGTCGTCGGAGACGTCGTCGCCGATCGGGGTCCCGTCGAGCCCCCACGCCGGGTCCACCGCCACACCGGCCTGTCGCATGACCGTCGGCGCGATGTCGGTGATCGCGAGGTTCTCCTGCCGCCCGCGGGGCTCGATGCCGTCACCTGCCGCGATGACGAACGTCGCGCGCTCGGTCTGCGCCCGACCGCCGTGCCCACCCTTCGGCAGGTGGCCGTGGTCGGCCGTCACGATGATGTTCCAGCTCTCGGCCGCCCGCGTGGGTCGCGCGTCGATCGCGGCGAGGATGCGACCGATGCGCGCGTCCTGGACCTCGAGCTCTGCAGCGTACTCGGCGGCGTCCGCCCCGTGGCTGTGCCCGGCCCCGTCGATGTCGTCGAGGTGGAGGAACGACACGTCGGGGTTCTGCGTCCCCAGGTAGGTGATCGCGGCCTGCTCGGTCTTGACGTCCGAGCCCGTCGCGAGCCGCAGGTCGATCCCGTCGGAGATGATGTCCCCGTTGCTCGCCGACGACGTGATCGGGGCCCAGGTCGAGGCCGCGAACGTCGCGATGCTCGGGTCGACCTGCTCGAGGCGGTCGAGGAAGCTCGGGTACTGCCCGTAGTTCTTGCCGGCGAACGTGTTGTCGCGGACGTTGTGCTTGTCCGTCCACACGCCCGTGAGGATCGTGGACCAGCCCGCGCCCGACACCGTCTGGGCGCCGCGCTGACTCACCTCGGTCGCGTCGCTCGTGGCGTACAGCAGGCTGTGGCCGGAGGTCCCGCGCTGCATGAGCGCGTGGAGATTCGGCGTCGAGGCAGCCTCGATCTTGTCGAGCCGAGCCCCGTCGAGCCCGATCACGAGGGTCTTGTCCGTACGAGTTCCCTGCAGCACGGGGGCTTCGCCGTCGGCGGCGAAGGCGGCGGCCGGGACGAGGAACGTCCCTGCTGCCAGCGACCCGGCGAGTGCCAGGTGTGCGATCTTGCGCATGTCCAACCCTTCAGTCGTCATGGTGCACGTCATGGATGCGGTGTCCGGACGAGCCGCGAGACTCACTTGTCCAGACAGGCATCACTCTGACCGCGCCAGGCAGACCAGGGATGAACCGGGACGATCGGGGCCGTGAACGTCTGCGTCGCACGAGCCTCGATTCGGGCAACCCGCCGCGCATATCGGACATTGCGCCCACCGTTCGACGTCACCACGCAGCACCGCGCGGGTCCGCATGGCGGCGCCCACCTCGCCCCACGACGAAAAGACCGACGGCGCCCCTCCCCGTGAGGGGAGAGACGCCGTCGGTCAGGAAGAGAACCGGCCGATCAGGCCGCGTCGTCCTCGAGGAGCTTCGTCGCCTTGGACTGGTCCACGGGGATGCCGGGGCCCATCGTCGTCGAGAGCGTCGCCTTGCTGATGTAGCGGCCCTTGGAGGAGGACGGCTTCAGACGCAGGACCTCTTCGATCGCTGCGGCGTAGTTCTCCACGAGCGCCTTCTCGTCGAACGAGACCTTGCCGATGATGAAGTGGAGGTTCGAGTGCTTGTCGACGCGGAACTCGATCTTTCCGCCCTTGATGTCCTCGACAGCCTTCGCGACGTCCATGGTCACGGTGCCGGTCTTCGGGTTCGGCATCAGACCACGGGGGCCGAGGACCTTACCGAGGCGACCGACCTTGCCCATGAGGTCCGGCGTCGCGACTGCGGAGTCGAAGTCCGTGTAGCCTGCGGCGACCTTCTCGATGAGCTCGTCGCCACCGACGATGTCGGCGCCGGCTGCACGAGCCTGCTCCGCCTTCTCGCCGTTCGCGAAGACCAGGACGCGGGCGGTCTTGCCGGTGCCGTGAGGCAGGTTGACCGTGCCACGAACCATCTGGTCCGCCTTGCGCGGGTCGACACCGAGACGGAACGCGACCTCGACGGTCGCGTCGTACTTGGTGGGCGACGTCTCCTTGGCGAGACGAACCGCCTGGAGCGGGGTGTAGAGCTCGTCGCGGTCGATCTTCTCCGCGGCGGCGCGGTATGCCTTGCTGCGCGTTGCCATCTGCTTCTCCTTGTCGAGCAGTCGTGGTCTACGGGTCCGCGCGGACCCTGCCACTGCCTGCCGGTCAGAGACCGGCGGGCTCATGAAAGATGAGGTTCAGCCCGGAGGCTGAGGGTGGAGCTGGGTCAGCCCTCGACCGTGATGCCCATGGAGCGAGCGGTGCCCGCGATGATGAGCGATGCAGCGTCGAGGTCGTTCGCGTTGAGGTCCTCGAGCTTGGTCTGAGCGATCTCGCGCACCTGGGCGGCGGTCACCTTGGCGACCTTGACCGTGTGCGGCGTGGGCGAACCCTTGGCCACGCCGGCGGCCTTCTTGATGAGCTCGGCTGCCGGGGGCGTCTTGGTGATGAAGGTGAACGAGCGGTCCTCGTAGACCGTGATCTCCACGGGGATGACGTTGCCGCGCTGCGACTCGGTCGCCGCGTTGTACGCCTTGCAGAACTCCATGATGTTGACGCCGTGCTGACCGAGCGCGGGGCCGATCGGCGGGGCGGGAGTTGCTGCGCCGGCCTGGATCTGGAGCTTGATCAGCCCAGAGACCTTCTTCTTGGGAGGCATGAGTTTCCGTGCTTTCTGTGTCTGGGCCGACGCCGTGGGCGATGACCCGGTTGCAGGTGCTGTCGTCCGACAGGATCAGATCTTGGCGACCTGGTTGAACGACAGCTCGACCGGGGTCTCCCGGCCGAAGATGGAGACGAGGACCTTGAGCTTCTGGCCCTCGGCGTTGATCTCGGAGATCGTCGCGGGGAGCGTGTCGAACGGACCGTCCGTGACGGTGACCGACTCGCCGACCTGGAAGTCGACCTCGAAGGGGGCCTTGGCCGACGCGTGCAGCGGCTTGCCGGCCTCGGCCTTGGGCTCGATCGTCGGGGCGAGCATCGAGAAGACCTCGTCGAGCGTCAGCGGCACCGGCTGGTGGGTGTGGCCCGACGAAGCCCGTGACACCGGGCGTGTGCCGCACGGCGCCCCACGACTCGTCGGTCAGGTCCATGCGGACCAGGACGTAGCCGGGGATGCGGACGCGACGGACGATCTTCTTCTGCGCGTTCTTGATCTCCGCGACCTCTTCCATGGGGACCTCGATCTGGAAGATGTAGTCCTCCATGTTCAGGCTCTGGATGCGGTTCTCCAGGTTGGCCTTCACACGGTTCTCGTAGCCCGCGTAGGAGTGGATCACGAACCAGTCGCCCGGCTTGGTGCGCAGGTCCTTCTTGAACTCCTCGACCGGGTCGAGGTCGTCGAGGACGTCGCCGTCCTCGTCGACACGGGGCTCGTCGTCGGCCTCGGCCGGCTCCTCGTCCGTCTCGGTGTCCAGCTCCTCGTCGTCCGCCTCGGCCTCGTCGATGGCAGCCTCGGGTGCGTCGAGCTCGACCTCGGCGCCTTCGGCGACGGGCTCGGTGGGATCGACGTTCTCCGCCTGGTCCAGCGACTCCTGGGACACGAACGAACCTGCTTTCTACTGACTACTCGAACATGCTATTGACGGGACCGCTCACGGTCCTCACGCTCCGGGCGCGTACTCGTGCAGTGCCGCGAGATGCTCGCGGCACGAGGCGCCCTCCGGGAATCAGCCCCCGAAGACCCACAGGGCGGCGATGCCGACCCCGAAGTCGAGCAGCGTCACGAACGCCATGACCACGGCCACGAAGACGAGGACGACGGTGGTGTAGGTGATCAGCTCGGAACGAGTGGGGGTGACGACCTTCTTGAGCTCGGCGATCACCTGGCGGACGAACAGGGCGATCCGCGAGAAGATGTTGCCCTTCTTCGCGTCGCCCTTCTTCTTGTCACCGCCGGCGCGCACGCCTTCAGCACCCAGCGCCTCTGATGGCGATTCGCTCACTGTTCATCCCCACTACGTGACGTTGAAACCGAAACCGATGCTGACCTTTCGTGGTGTAACCCGTTACCGGACTACGCGCACGCCCCTGGGGGGACGACGCCTTGCAGGGCAGACAGGGCTCGAACCTGCAACCTGCGGTTTTGGAGACCGCTGCGCTACCAATTGCGCCACTGCCCTTCGTGATCGACGCCACCCCGAGAGCCTACCGAGAAGGCAGAGATCATCGGGTGGGCACCTGCCACCGAAGGAATACTGTACGCGAACCGAGCGCCGTGGTCGAACCGGCCCTCGTCACGCCCCGTCGGAGCCCGCCGGGCCCCACCAGGTGACCGCACACGAAGCACCTCTCAGCACCCGTCGCGACCGTCCTTCACGACCCACGCTAGACGACGGTCCGCAGATCTCACCCGCTCGTCCGGGATCCGATCATCCTCTCCCGGTGATTCACCGCACGTCCACACGTTCTCCTCGCAATACTTACCCCCGAGTCCTCGCGCACCCCGCACGAGGCGACCGGGACACGAGAGGGCGACATGTCGGAAGCCGCGGTCGTACGTCGCACCCCCCTCGAGCGCATGCTCGACGGGATCGAGCGGGTGGGGAACAAGGTCCCGCACCCCGCCATCATCTTCCTTGGCCTCATCGCCCTCATCATCGTGCTCTCGCACGCGTTCTACCTCGCCGGGACCTCGGTCACGTTCGACCAGGCGCAGGTCGCCGAGCAGGTCGAGCCGAGCGGCGAGGAGCTCATCGGGGACGCGCCCTACCAGAGCGAAGACCCCCACGTGGAGCAGGTCACGGTCTCGGTCGAGTCGCTCCTGAGCGCCGACGGGATCCGGTTCATCTTCACGTCGCCGGTCGAGAACTTCAACGGGTTCGGCGTCGTCGGCGTGATCGTCGTCGCCATGATCGGCGTGGGCGCTCGCCGAGGAGGTCGGCCTGATCGGCGCCTTCATCAAGCGCCTCGTCAGGGTCACGCCGGCGCGCTTCATCACGCTCATCGTGGTCTTCCTCGGCGTCCTGTCCTCGATCGCGACCGACGCCGGCTACCTGGTCCTCATCCCGCTCGCCGCCGCGGTGTTCCACACGCTCGGCCGACATCCGCTCGCAGGCCTGGCCGCGGCGTTCGCGGGCGTGGGCGGCGGGTTCGGCGTCAACCTCCTCATCACCCCGATCGACGGCATGCTCGCCGAGATCACCAACGAGTCGATCGCCGACCCCGCGCAGCACGTCTCGATCACGGGAAACCTCTACTTCGCGATCGTCTCGACCATCGTGGTGACCCTGGTCGCGACCCTCGTGACCGAGAAGTTCGTCGAGCCACGCCTGGGCACCTACCGCGAGGACGAGGCTCCCGCGCCCGACGACCACGACTCGGGCGGCGCGGCCGCGCCAGCCCCCTCGGGCGAGCTGACCACCGCGGAGAAGCGCGGGCTCAGATGGTCCGGGTTCGGCCTGATCGGGGTCACCGCGCTCGTCCTGCTGCTGGCGCTCCCGTCCTGGGGGCCGCTGCGCAACCCCGAGACCGGCAGCCTCATCGAGGGCTCGCCGCTCATGGGCAGCATCATCTTCCTGATCCTGATCTACTTCTTCGTCATGGGCCTGTGCTACGGCAAGGGCGCAGGGACGATCAAGAACAGCATGGATGTCATCAACCCCATGACGAAGACCATCGCGGGCCTGTCCGGGCTGATCTTCCTGCTGCTGATCATCAGCCAGTTCATCGCCTACTTCAACTACTCGAACCTGGGCACGGTCGCGGCCGTGAACATGGCCGACGCCCTCGAGCAGGCGAACCTCGGGACGGTCCCGCTCATCATCGGCCTCATCGCGATGACGGCCGTGATCGACATCTTCATCGGCGGCGTGGTGCCGAAGTGGGCGATCTTCGCCCCGATCTTCGTGCCGCTGTTCATCCAGCTCGGCATCTCACCCGACCTCGCGGTCGCGGCCTACCGCGTGGGCGACTCGCCGATCAACGTCGCGACCCCGCTCATGCCGTACTTCGCGCTCATCGTGATCTTCGCCGAGCGGTACCGCAAGAAGGTCGGCGTGGGCTCGATCATCTCGCTCATGCTGCCGTACACCGTCGCGCTGCTGCTCGTGTGGACCGCGCTGCTCGTGGGCTGGTACCTGCTGGGTCTGCCGCTCGGCCCGGGGGCGGAGATCTACCTGCAGTGAGATAGGGCCCGACGGCGGAGCGTGCGTCGTCGGGCCCGCGTCACCCCGCCCCGGGTCCTCCCGGGTGACGCGAGGAGGACATGACGAGAGGCCGGCCGCGGGAGCGACCGGCCTCTCCTGTGCACAGGACCTACGCGTCCGGGACCGTGAACGCGCCCGCGAGCTCGGCGAGCAGGCGCGCCCCGAAGCCCGTGGCGCCCTTGGTCCAGACCGCGTCGTCGGTGTCCGACTTCATGGTGCCGGCGATGTCGAGGTGGGCCCACGACACGTCGCCAGCCCACTCGGCGAGGAACAGCGCCGCGGTGATGGCCCCCGCGAACTCCCCGCCCAGGTTCTTGATGTCCGCGACGTCCGAGTCGAGCTGGGGCCGGTAGCGGTGCTCGAGCGGGAGGCGCCAGACGCGCTCGTCGGTCGCTGCCGACGCCGACTCGACCTGGGCGGCCAGCGCGTCGTCGTTGCCGAGCAGCGCGGCCCGCGCCGTGCCGAGCGCCGCGAGCGCCGCGCCCGTGAGGGTCGCGATGTCGACGATCGCGTCGACGCCGTCCTCGACCGCGAGCGCGATCGCGTCGGCCATGACCAGTCGGCCCTCGGCGTCGGTGTTGACGACCTCGATCGTGCGGCCGCTGCGCGTCGTGAGGACGTCGCCCAGCTTGGTCGCGCTGCCCGAGGGCATGTTGTCGGTGCACGCGAGGTACGCCGTGACGGTCGTGCCCACGCCCAGGTCCTTGAGCACCGACAGGGCCGCGAGCGCCGCCCCGGCCCCGGACATGTCCATCTTCATGGCCGCGTGCATCGCGTTCGAGGGCTTGAGGCTGATGCCGCCCGAGTCGTAGGTGATGCCCTTGCCGACGAACGCGAGGTGTCCCTCGCCGCCGCGGTACGTCAGCCTGACCAGGCGGGGCTCGACGACGCTGCCCGCGTTGACCCCGAGGATGCCGCCGCACCCCATCTCCGTCGAGCGCAGCCTTGTCGAAGACCTCGACCTCGAGGCCGTTCGCAGCCCCCAGGCGCACCGCGACGTCGGCCAGGTCGGGGGCCGTGAGGTAGCCCGCCGGGGTGTTCGCGAGGTCGCGCGAGACGAGCGCCGCGCGGGCCAGGACCAGGCCGCGCCGGGCACCCGCGAGCGCCTCGGCCGCGTCCCCGCCCGTGACCAGGACGATGCCCGTGACCGGGACCGTCGCGGGCTCGGTGCGGAGCTGGTCGTAGCGGTAGCGCCCCAGCAGGACGCCCTCGACGACCGCGCTCGCGACCTCGGCGAGGTCGAGGCCCTCGGTGCCCGCGAGCGAGAGCGTCACCACCGTGTCGCGCGCGACGGCCCGGGCGTGGTGGGCCGCGGCGTCACGGATCGCGGCGGTGTCGAGCCGGCCGGCCGGTCCGGCGCCGACAGCGACCACGTCGGCCCCTGCGGAGGGGCGGGCGAGGGTCTGCCCCGCACGCCCCGTGAAGCCCCAGCGGGCGAGCTCGTCGCGGTCGGCGCCGATCGCGGCCGGGACGTCGCCGTCCGAGGTCACCAGGACCCCGGTCGTGGCCCCTGCCTGCGCGTCGTCGACGGACACCTGGACGGCGCGGACGGATGTGTCGGACGGGATCGGGTCGAAGGGTGCGTCACCCATGGCGTGCTCCATCTCTCGGGCCGCGGCCGGGGCCGGGCAGGTGCGGTGCGGTGCGGGACGTGCAGTGCGGTGTGGTGCAGTGCGGGACGTGCGGTGCAGGTTGGTGCGGGACGTGCCAGGCGAGCCCTACGGCCGCCAGATCAGGGGGACGAGGAACACCGCGACGAGCAGGTAGACCCCGAGCACGGGCAGACCGAGCTTCCAGTAGTCGCCGAACCGGTAGCCGCCGGGTTCCATGACCATCATGTTGCCGGGCGTCGCGACGGGTGTCAGGAGCGCCGCGGCGGACGCGACCGCGACGCACATCACGAGCGGCACGGGCGAGATCCCGAGCTCGAGCGCGACCGACCCGGCGATGGGGATCATGACCAGGGCCGTGGCCATGTTGCTGATGAGCTGCCCGAGCACCGCGCACAGCACGAAGATGCCCAGCAGCAGGAGCGTCAGCCCTCCCCCGCCGACCACGTCGATCAGCGCCGTCGCGACGATCTCCGCGGCGCCGGTCTGCGTGATCGCGGTCGAGAGCGGGATCATGCCCGCCACGAGGATCACGGTCGTGAGCGAGATCGAGCGCTGCGCCTGGCGGGTCGTGACGACGCGCAGCAGGATCATCGCGATCGCGGCCCCCACGGCGGTGACCGCGGCCGGCAGCACGTCCGTCGCGAGCGCGGCCACCATGAGCACGAGCACCACGATCGCCGGCACGGCCCGCCGCCCGAGCGGCGCGGCCTGGCGGCGGATCGAGTCCGGGGTGTCGACCACGAGGACGTCGGGGTCGTCGGTGTGGCGGTCGAGCGCGTCCCACGGCCCCTGCAGGAGCACCGCGTCGCCCGCACGCAGCGTGACCTCGTGGTCGCGCGGGTCGGCCGCGGGCCGGTTCTCCCCCTCGTCGGTGGCCGGGTCGAGGACCTCCCCGAGCCGCTTCACGGCCAGGACCACGAGCTCGCCCGAGTCCGTGACCATGCCCGGGAAGACGCGCTCGCCGATCAGGCCCGAGCGCGGGCGCACGATGACCTCGGCGACCCCGTGCTCACGGGAGACGAGCCCGCAGGTGACGTCCTCGCCGTCGGGCCCGCTCGGGGCGACCAGGCCACCGACGGTCGCGAACTCGTCGATCCCCCTGCGGCCCCCGCGCACCACGAGCTGACCGCCCGCCACGACCTCCGACGTGGGCCGCCCCGACCGGTCCTGCACCGCGACCGCGTGCACCGAACGGTCGCCCGTGTCGATAGCGTCGGCCGCGACCCCGACGAGGGGTGAGCCCGCGGGCACGGTCAGGCGCGCGATGCTGCCGGCCGGCGCGTAGTCGCGCAGCAGGTCCGCGGGCAGGCCCGTCAGGTCGCGCGAGAGGGAGCGCGCGCTGCGGTGCGGCAGCAGGCGCGGACCCCACAGCACGCACACCAGGATCGTCCCCGCGAGCAGCGGGACGCCCACGAGCGCGAACTCGAAGAACCCCAGTCCCGTGCCCGTCTCCTCGAGGGCCGTCGCCGAGACGATCACGTTGACGGGCGTGCCCGTCAGCATGAGGAGCGACCCGGCGTGCGCACCGAACGCGAGGGGCATGAGGAGCTGGGAGGGCGAGCGACCCAGACGCGTCGAGAGGACCACGACCATGGGGAACAGCGCCGCGACCGCGCCGTTGGGCGTGACGAGCGCGGACAGCACTGCCGCGAGCACGAGCATGAGCACCATGAGCCGCGCGGGGCTCGTTCCCGCCCGGTCGATCAGCTGCTGACCCGCCCACGCCGTGATGCCTGCGGCGTCGAGCGCCTCGGCGACCACGAAGAGCGCGGCGATGAGGATCACGGTCGGGGTGCCGAAGCCAGCGAGCGACTCCTCGATCGTGAGGACGCCCGTGAGGTAGAGCGAGAGCGCGACCGCGAGCGCCACGACGCCGACCGGGAGCCTGTTCCACACGAAGAGGACCACCGCTGCGCCCAGGACGGTCAGCGTGATCGCGGCGTCGCTCATGCGGCCGACAGTAGTGGACCTCCAGCAGGCCTACGCGGCGGACATCCCGTCACCGCGGGTGAGTCTTCCAGTCGCCCCCGGCGGGCAGGCCCGTCACCCCCGGCGTCCACCGACCGGTGGACCCCACGTCCCCCCGACCGGTCGTCGCGGCGGGCACCCCACCCACGCCACGCTGGAGCCATGAGCACAGACAGGACAGCCCCCCGAGCAGGAACGGGCACCCCGGCCATCGAGGTCCGCGGGCTCACCAAGCGGTACACCAAGCGCGGCGTCGTGAAGCAGGCCGTCGACGGCCTGGACCTCACGGTCGAGCGCGGCGAGATCTTCGCGGTCCTCGGCCCCAACGGCGCGGGCAAGACCACGACCGTCGAGATCCTCGAGGGCTTCCGCAAGCGCGACGGCGGCCAGGTCCAGGTCCTGGGCGAAGACCCCGCGCTCGCAGGCCGCGCGTGGCGCAGCCGGATCGGCGTCGTCCTGCAGGACCCGCGCGACCAGGCCGAGCTCACGGTGCGCGAGCTCGTGCACCACTTCGCGACGTTCTACCCGGCCCCGCGCGATCCCGAGGAGGTGATCGCCGCCGTCGGGCTGGAGGAGAAGGCGTCCACGCGCTCGCGCCAGCTCTCGGGCGGCCAGCGCCGACGGCTCGACGTAGCGCTCGGGATCGTGGGCGACCCCGAGCTGCTCTTCCTCGACGAGCCCACCACGGGCTTCGACCCGCAGGCCCGCCGCAGCTTCTGGGACCTCGTCCTGAGCCTGCGCGCGGGCGGCACCACGATCCTCCTGACGACCCACTACCTCGACGAGGCCGCGCACCTGGCCGACCGAGCCGCCGTCGTGCGTGACGGGAAGGTCGTCGCCCTCGGGGCGCCGGCCGACCTGGGCGGGCCCGGCGCGCTGCGCCCCGTCGTGCGCTGGGAGGCCGACGGCGTCACGCACGTCGAGCGCACCGACCACCCGACCGCGCTGGTCGCCTCGCTCGCGGCACGCCTGGCCGGACCCGACGGCGAGGTGCCCGGTCTGCGGGTGCTCCAGCCGAGCCTCGAGGACGTGTACCTCGAGCTCATCGGCGCCGCGCCCACCGCCCTGCCCACCACCCCGCCCACCACCACGTCGGCCGAGGCGGTACCAGGACTCCCGTCCGACACTCGATCCTCTGCCGTACCGTCCGTTCCCGTCGCCGAGGAGGCGTCCCGATGAGCACCCAGACGTCCCCCACCCGCGCGGTGCCCGCGGAGCAGCCCCTGCCCGGCGTCCTCGGCACGGGCCTGCGACGGACCTGGATCGAGATGCTCGCGTTCCTGCGCGAGCGTGACGCGGTCGTCTTCATCCTGGCGTACCCGCTCATCATGATGGCGATCTTCGCGACGGTCTTCGGGCAGCAGGACCAGGGCAACGCGGCCGGATCCGTACCGTTCGCGCAATACTTCCTGCCGGGCATGGTCGCCACGGGCGTCATGCTCACGAGCTTCCAGAACCTCGCGATCTCGATCTCGGTCGAGCGCGACGACGACACGCTCAAGCGCCTGCGGGCGACCCCTCTGCCGGCGACCTCGTACTTCCTGGGGAAGATCGGGCAGGTCCTGCTCGTCACGACCGTCCAGACCGCCGCCCTGCTGCTGCTCTCCGCGACGGCGTTCGACGTCCCGATGCCCTCGACCGTGTCGGCCTGGGCGACGTTCGCGTGGGTGTTCGTGCTCGGCACCGCGACCGGCTCGGTGCTGGGTGTCGCGTTCTCCTCGGTCCCCCGCTCGGGAAAGTCGGTGAGCGCCGTGGTGACGCCGATCGTCCTGGTCCTGCAGTTCATCTCGGGCGTGTTCTTCGCGTTCTTCGCCCTCCCGTCGTGGATGCAGCAGGTCGCGTCGGTCTTCCCGCTCAAGTGGCTCGCGCAGGGCATGCGGTCGGTCTTCCTGCCGCCCGAGGCCGCCGCGCTCGAGGTGGGCGGTTCGTGGCAGCACGGCGCGACGGCTGCTGTACTGGTGGCGTGGCTCGTCGTGGGCCTCGTGGTGGGGGTCCGGACGTTCAGGTGGAGGCGGCGTGACGACGGCTGAGAGCCCGGTGGACCGTCCGTCGACGGGGTCCGTGGCGGCGGGGCCCTCCGGCTCGGCCGCCTCGGGCGCGCCCGTGCCCCCTTCCCCCGGCCCGGCGCCCGATCCCGACCCGGCGCTCGATCCCGGCTCATCGGCCCTCGGACGGTTCGAGGGCTCGTGGGACCGGGTCGTCGTGTGGTGGGACGTGGGCTTCTACGTGGTCGTGGCCCTGTGCGCGCTGGCCCTGGTCTCGGCCGGGGTCGAGCCCGACCGGCTCGCGCTGGCGCTGGGGGCGATCGGGGTGATCCTGCTGGCGTACACGTTCCTGGGCCGGCGTGCCGCCCGGAACCGGGACCAGCGTCTGGCCGTGGCGTACCTGCTGATCCTGATCGTCGCGACCGATGTCGCCGTCGTCCAGAACCCGCTCGGGACGTTCCTGCTGTTCGTCGCGTTCACCCAGATCTGGATGCTCTCGGAGTACCGCTGGGTGAGTCTCACGCTCTCGGTGCTGCTCGCGGTCGGCACGACCTTCGCTCTCGCGGCACCCTACGGGTTCTCGCGTGCGGCACTGGCCGAAGTGGCTCCGCAGATCGGCGTCGGACTCGTGTTCTCGATCCTGCTCGGCACGTGGGTGGGCCAGACGATGCTGCAGACCGTCCGGCACGCCCAGCTCGTCGACGAGCTGAACGCCGCGCAGGCAGAGCTCGGGACGGTCCACCACGCGGCCGGGGTCGCGGCCGAGCGCGAGCGCATGGCCCGCGAGATCCACGACACCCTCGCGCAGGGGTTCACGAGCGTCGTCATGCTCGCCCAGGCCGCGAGCGCCGACCTCGACCGTGACGACGTGGACGCGGCCCGCGACCGGCTCGCGCTCGTCGAGGCCACGGCACGCGACAACCTGGCCGAGGCCCGGTCCCTCGTCACGGCGTTCGCTCCCCTGCCGCTGCAGGGCGCGACGCTCGTCGAGGCGATCGAGCGCCTGGCCGCTCGCTTCGAGGACGAGTCGGGGGTCGCGGTGACGCTGCGCCTGTCGGCCATCCCGGGGCTGGGCAGCGCCGAGGACGTCGTCCTGCTGCGCTCCGCGCAGGAGGCCCTGGCCAACGTGCGCCGCCACGCGGCGGCGCGCTCCGTCGTCGTCTCCCTGGGGCCCGGAGAGGGCGTCGGGACCGGTCGCTCGGAGGACGTGAGGCCCGACGGCGTCACGGTCGTCCTCGATGTCGCGGACGACGGTCAGGGGCTGGGGCCGGGCGTCGTGGAAGGGTTCGGTCTGCGAGGCATGCGCGAGCGCGTCGCCGCGGGCGACG
Organism: uncultured Actinomycetota bacterium; assembly: GCA_963782165.1. Lineage (GTDB taxonomy): Bacteria > Actinomycetota > Actinomycetes > Actinomycetales > Cellulomonadaceae > Oerskovia. The sequence goes on along the minus strand of CAWAIO010000006.1, from coordinate 1,038,693 downwards.
GCACGGTGAGCGTCGTGTCCGTCCCGGGCGGCGGGACGCACGTGCGGGTCGAGCTGCCGGTGCCCGCCGACCACCCCGCCGACGCCCCCACGCATCCCGCCCTACTCCCCCGGAGCCAGCCGTGACCTCCCCCACCCACCACCCTGATCCCTCGCCCACCCACCCGGGGACCGCCGCGGCGACCGCGACCGGAGCGACGCCGTCGGCTCCCCCGGTCCGTGTCCTCGTGGTCGACGACCACCCCGTGGTGCGCTCGGGGCTCGTCGGGATGCTCACGGCCGAGCCGGACCTGGTCGTGGTCGGTGAGGCGGGCGACGGGCGCGAGGGCGTGCGGCTCGCGCACGAGCTGCGCCCCGACGTCGTGCTCATGGACCTGCGCATGCCGGTGCTCGACGGCGTGGGTGCGACGAGCGAGATCCTCGGCGGCCCCCGCTCCCCTGGTGACGGGCGGCCCCCTCGGCCCCGCGTCGTCGTGCTCACGACGTACGAGACCGACACCGACATCCTGCGTGCGGTCGAGGCGGGCGCGACGGGCTACCTGCTCAAGGACACACCGCGCGACGTGCTCGTCGCGGGGATCCGGGCCGCGGCCCGCGGTGAGACCGTCCTGGCCCCCACGGTCGCGACCCGCCTCGTGACGTCGGTCCGGGGCGCGGGCGAACGGCTCACGCCCCGCGAGTCGCAGGTCCTCGCACTGGTCGCGCGCGGGCTGAGCAACCCCGCGATCGGGCGCGAGCTGTTCATCTCCGAGGCGACCGTCAAGACGCACCTGCTGCGTGCGTTCGCCAAGCTCGGGGTCGACGACCGCACGCGCGCCGTGACCGTCGCGATCGAGCGCGGGATCCTGCCCGGCGCGTGATGCCGCCCCCGTTCTCACCCGGCCAGGGACCGGAACTCCCCGTGCGGGAGGGCCCGCTGATGGAAGACTGCCACTGTGCGTGATCTGGCGAAGCTCCCCAAGGCCCACCTCCACCTGCACTTCACCGGGTCCATGCGGCCCGAGACGCTGCGGGACCTCGCGGCGCAGTACGGGGTGCGGCTCCCGTCCGCGCTGCTCGACGGCGACCCGCTGCGCCTGCCCGCGACAGAGCGTGGCTGGTTCCGCTTCCAGCGCCTGTACGACGCCGCGCGTGCGTGCGTGCGCTCCGAGGCGGACATGCGCCGGATCGTGCGCGAGGCCGCGGAGGACGACGCGGCCGAGGGGTCGGGGCGCCTCGAGATCCAGGTCGACCCCACGTCGTACGCGCCCTTCGTGGGCGGTATCTCGCCCGCGGTCGAGATCGTGCTCGACGCGGCCCGCGAGGCGAGCGCCGCGACGGGGACCGAGGTGGGCGTGATCGTCGCCGCGTCGCGCATGCGGCACCCGCTCGACGCGCGCACGCTCGCGCGCCTCGCCGCACAGTACGTGGGCGACGGTCCGGGCGAGGTCCTGGGCTTCGGGCTGAGCAACGACGAGCGGCGCGGGGACACCGCGGCCTTCGCGCCCGCTTTCGCGATCGCACGACGCGCGGGGCTCGCCCTGGTCCCGCACGGCGGCGAGCTCCTCGGCCCGGACCACGTGAGCGAGGTCCTGACGGACCTGGACCCGGACCGACTCGGTCACGGTGTCCGGTCGGTCGAGGACCCACGGGTCCTCGAGCAGGTCGTCGAGCGGGGGGTCGCCCTCGAGGTCTGCCCCGCCTCGAACGTGTCTCTCGGGGTGTACGACGACGGCGCGCAGGTCCCGCTCGGGGCGCTCGTCGACGCGGGAGCCCAGGTCGCGCTCGGGGCCGACGACCCGCTGCTCTTCGGTTCGCGGCTCGTGGCGCAGTACGAGTCGGCGCGGACCGAGCACGGGTTCTCCGACGAGGACCTGGCCGACCTCGCACGCTCCTCGATCCGGGCGAGCCGGGCCGGGCACTCGACCACGGCGCGGCTGCTCGCGGGCGTCGACGCGTGGATCGCCGACGAGGCCCCTCCCACGGGAGGGGCGCCCCGTGGGTGACCAACGCTCTCATGCCCCTCTCATGAGGACACGGGACACTCGCGCCATGCGACGGACGACGATGTGGGTGGGTGCCCTGGTGCTGGGCGCCCTCGGCGTCGGCACGGCTGCCGTGGCCCTCGTCTCCGCGAGCCCTCCGGACCGCGACCTGGGCAACCAGGTCGTCCTGAGCCCGGCCCCGACCACGGCTGTGACCCCTGAGCCCGTGCCGTCCCCCGTCGAGTCGGTCGAGGAGGAACCGGTCGAGCCCGCGGAGCCCGGCGACGAGGGGTCGGACGACGACGGGCCGCTCGTCCCCGTCCAGCCGGCCCCTCCCCGCAGCGGGAGCGTGCCGCCTGCGGGCGAGCAGCCCTACGACGACGGCATGTACCACCCCGGCGACGAGTACGACGACGGCATGTACCGCCCGTCGGACGAGTACGACAACGGCATGTGGACCCCCGACACGGGGAACGGATGATGTCCCAGGCCCCCGACCCCGCCGCGCCTCACCACCCCCGGACCACCGCGCGACTGCTGACGGTCCGCGCCCGCATCCTCGGCGCGGTCCTCGCCCTCGCGGCCCTGGGGCTGATCATCGCCGGCGGTGTCGCGTTCACGTCCCAGCGCAAGCACGTCGACGACCGGATGGACCTGTCTCTCACGCGCTCGCTCGAGGAGTTCCAGGCCCTCGCCCAGGACGGCGTCAACCCCTCCACGGGAGAGCGCTTCACGTCGTCGGACGACCTGGTCAACGTCGCGATGCGACAGACCGTGCCCGCCCCGCACGAGGGCATGGTGGGCTTCCGCGCCGGACGCGCCCAGTGGATCGCGGCGTCGCCCGTGCCGCTCCGGCTCGAGGACGACGCGGCGCTCATGAACGCCCTGGAGCCCCTGACCACGGGGGACCAGGTCGTCCTGCGCGAGATCTCGACGCCCACCACCAGCTACCGGGTGCTGGTCGTGCCCGTGACGGACAGCAAGGAACCCTCCGCACTCGTCCTCGCGTACGACCGGGACGCCGAGCACGCCGAGTTCGACCAGGTCTTCCGGACGTACGCGATCATCGCGGTGGTCTCGCTCCTGCTCATCGGCGCGGTCGGCTGGCTCGTCGCGGGTCGCCTGCTGCGCCCGGTGCGCCTGCTCGGCCAGACCGCTCGTCGGATCAGCGACACCCACACGTCCGAGCGCATCCCGGTCACCGGGAACGACGACGTCTCCGAGCTCACCCAGGCCTTCAACGAGATGCTCGACCGTCTCGCCGCTGCGTTCGACGCCGAGCACCAGCTCCTCGACGACGTGGGTCACGAGCTGCGCACCCCTCTGACGATCGTCCGCGGGCACCTCGAGCTCATGGACCCGGGCGACCCCGAGGACTCGGCGGCCACGCGCAGCCTCGCGCTCGACGAGCTCGACCGCATGCACCGCCTCGTCGACGACCTCATGACGCTCGCGACCGCCGGGAGCCCGGACTTCGTCCGCCTCGAGGAGACCGACCTGGGGCGCCTGACCGACGACATCCTCGACAAGGCCCGCCTCCTGGGCGACCGCAGGTGGAAGATCGACGCGCGGACGGGAGCCACCGCACTCGTCGACGAGCAGCGCCTGACCCAGGCATGGCTCCAGCTCGCCTCGAACGCCGTGAAGTTCTCCGCACCGGGATCGAAGATCACCCTGGGCTCCGCGGTGCGTGACGGCCGGATCCGGCTCTGGGTCCGGGACGAGGGCATCGGCGTCTCGCCCGACCAGCTCGAGCGCATCTTCGTGCGCTTCGCGCAGGCCGAGCGCGACCCCGCGTTCCGCGACGGCGCGGGCCTGGGTCTGGCGATCGTCAGCGCGATCGCGGGCGGGCACGACGGCCGGGTCGAGGTCTCCTCGACCCGAGGTTTCGGTTCCACGTTCACGCTCGACCTGCCGCTCGACCCGGGCCAGGCCCCTCCCGTGCCCGGACCGGACCACTACCACCGGGGCTCCTCTCCCTCACCGGCCGATCCGGCACGGGAGCATCCCGGGCACGACCTCTTGACTCCGCTGACCGTGGAGATCCCCGTGGTCCCCCCGGCACACCTGGGTGAAAGGACATCGCTGTGAGCCAGATCCTCGTCGTCGAGGACGAGACGCGGATCTCGTCGTTCGTCTCCAAGGGGCTGCGCGCGGCCGGGTTCGCGAGCACGGCCGTCACGACCGGCCGGGAGGGTTACGACCTGGCGCAGACGGGCGACTACGACCTGATGATCCTGGACCTGGGCCTGCCGGACCAGGACGGGTTCACGGTCCTGCGCCGGCTCCGCTCGGCCCGCAACACGATCCCCGTCATCATCCTCACGGCCCGGTCCTCGGTGACCGACACCGTCGCTGGCCTCGAGGGCGGGGCGGACGACTACATGGTCAAGCCGTTCCGGTTCGAGGAGCTGCTGGCACGCATCCGCCTGCGTCTGCGGACCGAGCCCGCAGGCGAGGTCACGGTGCTCTCGCACGGGTCGCTCAGCCTCGACCTGCGCACGCGCCGCGCCCGTACCGAGGACCGGGAGGTCGACCTCTCGGCCCGCGAGTTCGCCCTCGCCGAGACGTTCCTGCGCAACCCGGGCCAGGTCCTGAGCCGCGAGCAGCTGCTCTCGCGGGTGTGGGGCTACGACTTCGACCCCGGCTCGAACGTCGTGGACGTCTACGTCCGCTACCTGCGCAACAAGCTGGGTCCCGAGCGCGTGGTCACGGTGCGCGGCATGGGCTACCGGTTGGCGGACCCGGCGGCCTGACGCTGCGGGCCTGCATGTCCCGCCTCCTCAACCGCGCGGCAGGAGGTCCTCGGCCCCCGCGAGGAGCTCTTCGGCGACGGCGAGCCAGGCCTCGGCGAGGGCGTCGCGCGGCGCGCCGGGCAGCAACGAGAGGACGATGCCGGCGGTGCGCGCGCGCAGCCCGACCGGGTCCGTGCTCTCGCCGAACGCCGCGAGGCAGCGGTCCACGAGTCCCGGGACCCCGGGGTAGACCTGGGGTGCGAGCGTCTCGAGGACCGCGAGGTGCCCGGTCATGCACGCGAGGTCGTCCACGCGGTGTCCTGGGCCCAGGGTGTCGACGTCGAGGACAGCGGCGACCCGGCGGCAGCCGGCTCCGCCCACGAGCAGGACGTTGGCCTCGTAGAAGTCGCCGTGCGTCGCGACCACGGGACCGGGGTCGTGGGTCTCGACGATGCGGCGCACGCCTCGTTCGAGGGCCTCGATCCGCGCAGCGAGGCTGGGCAGGCGCCCGACGGCGGAGCGTGCGTAGTGCGCGGAGCGCTCGGCCCAGGCGGGGCGGCGCTCGAGCAGGACGGCGTCCGGGGGCAGCGCATCGAGCGCCCGGACCAGCTCGTGCGGGTCGACCGCGAGCGCCTGCTCGTGCCGAGGGGTCGAGGCCACGGCGGAAGCCATGGTCTCCTCGGGGCGCGCGGTGAGGACGAGGATTCCCTCCCCGAGCGAGGCCAGGACCCTGGGGGCAGCGAGCGGGGCCGTCAGGCTGTAGCCCTGGGGAGCGGCCTCGGCGACCAGGAAGAGGTCGTGGCGCAGCCGGAGCTCGGCGACCCGGTCCGGGCGGACGACCTTGAGGTAGACGTCGCCGGCGGTCGTCCGTGCGCGCAGGACGGCGCGGCGCAGGGGGCGGTAGGCGACCAGGTCCAGCCCCAGGACGAGCGGGGCGTGCGGGTCGATCGAGCGCCACCGGTCGGTCAGCGTCGCGGCGTCGCAGGCCGTCGCGAGCCCCGGCAGGAGGGGGTCCACGGGGTGACGCCACACGTGGACGGTCTGGTCGCCGTCGACCATGCGCAGGATGCCGTGCCGTTCGACGACGTCCGTCGGGAGGTCGGCCGTGGTCGCCACGAGGTACTCGTCGCGCCCTCCGGCCGTCCGCAGCCCACCGGCGCGGCCGCGCACCGTGACCTCGTACCCGACGCTCACCTCGGCCCCGGGGCGCGCGTGCACCTGGTGCACGCGCCACGAGCCCAGCGCGACGTGGTCGACGGCGAGCGCCGCCTCCAGGAGGTCCCCTGCCCGGGGGCCGGTGAGCAGCTGCGCGGCGGGGTCCATGAGAGCAAGGCAAGCGGCCCGAGGTGACGCGGGGATGAGGACTGCGTGAGAGACCTCTCACGCAGTCGTTGACACCGGGAGCAGCGACGGTCATTGTATCTATATGGTGATACACAACCTCCGGGGTGAGCCGTCCGTGCCGCGGCTCGACGAGCTCCCCCGATCGACGCCCGTCGTGCTCGCGCCGCTGCCTCTCGCCCACCGGGACGCCTGAGGTGCCCGGGACCGAGCGGCCCCCCACGTCCGGGCTGCACCTCGAGATCGACCCCGCGTCGGGCGTGCCCCCGTACGAGCAGATCCGCGCGCAGGTCGTCGCTCACATCGCCGCGGAGCGCCTCGTGGTCGGCGACCGGTTGCCGACCATCCGGGCTCTCGCAGCCGAACTGGGGCTCGCCACCGGGACCGTCGCGCGCGCCTATCGCGAGCTCGAGGCGGCCGGCATCACCACGACGCGCCGCCGCGCGGGCACGGTCGTCGCCGACGGCGTGGCCCCCACGGACGTCGTGGCCCGGCAGGCGGCACGCACCTTCGTCGCCACGGTGCGCGAGGCGGGGCTCGACGACGACGCGATCGTCGACCTCGTGCGGGGCGAGCTCCTGCGTCGGCACGACGACTGAGCGACGACGCTCCACAACGATTGCGCATACCGCAGACGGGCGATGCACCCTCCGCGCCCGCGGCGTGAGAACGTGGTCGTGCCAGTTCTCCGGCACGACGCCGGGCATCGAGGGGGAGAGCGCATGTCGAAGGAACGATCGATCAGGACGAGATGGACGGCCACCACGGCCGCCCTCGTGGCGCTGCTGCTCGTCGCAGGGTGCGACGTCCTGAGCCCGGGCGGCGGCGAGACCTCGGCCCCGCCCACCTCGACCGCGTCCCCCTCCGAGACGCCCACACCCACCCCGACGCCTACCGAGTCCCCGACTCCCGACCCCACGCCGGAGCCGGAGCCGGTCGAGCCGGCACCTCCTGCCGAGACACCCGCTCCCCCGGCCGCCGAGCCCGCACCCGCACCCGCACCCGCACCCGCCGAGCCGGCCCCTGACCCCGCGGCCGAGGAGCTCGTGCGCGGGAGCACGGGAGAGCGGGTCGTCACCCTCCAGCAACGTCTCGCCGACCTCGGCTACTTCGGGGCGAGCCCTGACGGTACGTTCGGTCCGGGCACGCAACAGGCCGTCTGGGCGCTCCAGAAGGCCGCGGGCATCAGCCGCGACGGCAGGGTGGGTCCCATGACCCAGGCGGCGCTGGACCAGGGCGTGCGGCCCACGCCCCAGAGCTCCTCGGGCCACGTGATCGAGATCGACATCGCCCGGCAGCTCGTCCTGGCTGTCGACGACGGGCGCGTGACCGCGATCATCAACGCCTCGTCGGGCAACGGCGAGCGCTACGAGGCCAAGGGCCGGACGTACTACGCCCGGACGCCCGCGGGGACGTTCCAGGTGGGGCGTCAGGTCGACGGGAGCTACGAGTCCTCGCTCGAGCTCGGGAGCATGTGGCGCCCCAAGTTCTTCAACGGCGGGATCGCGGTCCACGGCTCGGGTTCAGTCCCCCCGTCACCCGCGTCGCACGGCTGCGTGCGAGTCGCCAACGGGGCCATGAACTGGATCTGGGACTCGTGGGGTGCCCCGGCCGGCACGGCCGTGATCGTCTACTGACCAGCCCAGCCACTCGGTCCGCGGGGTAGCGGGCCTCTGTCCCCGGCACCGGCACCCCGCGGGCGCCCGGTGCGTCAGAGCGCGACGCCCACCAGCACGGGCTCGGGGACCAGCTCGATCCCGTAGGCGTCGAGCACGCCGTCGCGCACGGTGCGTGCGAGCTCGACGATCTCCGCTGCGGTCGCCGCCCCTCGGTTCGTCAGGGCCAGGGTGTGCTTGGTCGAGAGCCTCGCGGCGCTCGACGGGCCGTGCACACCGAACCCCTTGGTGAAGCCCGCGTGCTCGATGAGCCAGGCCGCCGAGGTCTTGACCAGGGTCGGGTCGATCTCCCCGAGGCTCGGCCCCGTGGTGCGCGACGGGAGCGCCGACCGGACCGGGAAGCGCGGGGCGTCGTGCGGCAGCAGGTCGGCCTGGTCCGCGGCGACGACCGGGTTCGTGAAGAACGAGCCCGCGCTCCAACGGTCGTGGTCGGGGGCCGTCGGGTCGTCGAGCAGCATGCCCTTGCCTCCCCGCAGCTCGAGCACCGCGGCGCGCACCTCGGCGCTCGGCGCACGCTCGCCCACCTGGACGCCCAGGCGGCGCGCGAGCTCGGGGTAACCGATCGGGGCAGAGAGCGTGCCGAGCCGCATCTGCAGGTTGACCTCGAGGACGACGAAGCGCGGGGACGGGTACCAGATGTCGCCGCCGTCGGGCGAGGCGTGCATGGTCCGCTTGAGGAGCGAGGTGCGGTAGCCGAAGTCCAGGTCGATGAGCGGCAGCGTACGGATGCGCGATTCCGCGCGGTCCCACACGCGCACCGAGGCCACGACGCCCGCCACCTCCTGGCCGTAGGCGCCGATGTTCTGGACGGGAGCCGCCCCGACGGTTCCCGGGATGCCGGACAGCGCCTCGATCCCCACCCACTCCTGGGCGACGGCCCGCTCCACGAGCTGGTCCCAGTCCTGCCCGGCGGTCACTGTCACGCTCCCGCCGCCGCACGTGTCCTCCGCGTCGATGCGGATCTCGGCGCGCACGTCACGGACCACGACCCCGCCGAAGCCCTCGTCGCTCACGAGCAGGTTGGAGCCACCCCCGAGCACGAGGAGCGGCTCGCCCGCGTCGTCGGCCGCGCGGACGGCGTCGACGAGCTCGGCCTCGGTGGTCGCCTCGAGGTAGGCGTCGGCGGGGCCTCCGACACGCAGCGTGGTGAGATCGGCGAGCGTGGGCTGCTCGAGCGCCTCGCCCGGACCGGGCGCGGCGCCCTCGGTGACGGCTTCGACGGCGGACACGCGGCGCGAGGAGGGGGCGGTCATGGCTCCAGCCTAGTTCGCCCCGCTCGCGCCACCTGTCCCCCGCGTCGTCCCCTCGTCGTCGGGACCGGGCGTCAAGCCCCTTCGGCGCCCGCGCGACCTGCCGCGGTGGGCAGCGGCTTGGCAGCGTTGACCACGAGCAGCCCGATCACGAGCGGCACCGCGATCACGAGCAGGGCGGGGCGGTAGCCACCGATGTGCTCGGCCAGGAACCCGATCAGCGGCGGGCCGACGAAGAACGCCGAGTACCCGATGGTCGACACGACGCTCACCCGGACCGCGGCGTGCGCCGGGTCGTCCGAGGCCGCGCTCATCCCGACCGGGAAGCCCAGCGCGGCCCCCATGCCCCAGAGCACCACGCCCACGAGCGCGACCCACAGGTTGGGCACGAGCGTGAACACCAGCAGGCCGACGAACGCGAGGCCTGCCGAGATGCGCAGCACGGCCACCCGGCCGAACCGGTCGAGCAGCCCCGTCCCGAGCAGGCGCATGCCCGTCATCGCGGTGAGGAAGATCCCGAGCCCCACGGCTCCCATCGCGTCCGACGTGCCGAACCCGTCGACGACGGCGAGACCGACCCAGTCGTTCGCCGCCCCCTCGGTCAGGGCAGCGGCCAGGACCACGAGGCCGATGAGCAGGGTGCGCGGTTCCTTCCACGCGGCGAGGGCGCTGCGGGCGCCCTTCCCGTGGACGGCGGTCGCGGGGTCCTCGCCCGCGGCGTCGTCCCGCAGGTCGCCCGACGACGCAGCAAGAGCCTCGTCCGCGACGGCGCCTGCGGGGAGGAAGGACCGCACGCACCACAGGACGGCGACCAGGCTCAGCGCGAGGGCGACCGCGAGGTGCCACTGCACGGGCACACCCGCGAGCGCGGCCAGCGCGCCGACGCCGGCCCCGGCCATGGTCCCGAACGAGAAGCCCGCGTGGAAGCGGGGCATGATCGCCTTGCCGAGGCGCTGCTCGACCGCCGCACCCTCGATGTTCATCGCGGCGTCCCAGACCCCGGTGCCGATCCCGAACAGAAACAGGCCGACCCGCACCACGTCGACCGCGCCCTGCGACACGCCCGTGACGGCCACGACGAGCCCCGCCACGTTGACCGTCGCGAAGATCACGACCGCCCGCGAGGCGCCGACCCGCTGCACGACCATGCCGGAGAGCGGCAGCGCGAGGAGCGAGCCGATCGCGGCGAACAGCAGCAGGAAGCCCATGCTGCCCTCGGAGAGCCCGAGCGCGTCCCGGACCGCGGGCAGGCGCGAGGCCCAGCTCGCGAAGTTGAAGCCGTTGAGGAAGAACACCGCGAACACGGCCCAGGTGGCTGCCTGGACGACGCGGGCGGCGCTCGTTGCGCGCTGCTCCCCGGAGCGGGGTGCGGGCGGGGTGGTCATGCGGGGGTCTCCTCGCGTCGGTGGGAGGTGGTGCCGGACGGTACGGGGTCGGTCGCTCTGTGCCGCTTCACGGCACGACGGCGGCGCGTGCGCAGGGACGACGGTACCCCGTGATGGCTTACCACCTGGTCAGGCTTCGCGGTCGCGTCCGGCAGGCGGGCCTCGGCTGCCTCCGACGGCGCGTCCTCGTCGAGCGACGTCGCGTCGGTACCGGCACCCTCCGCACGGCGACCCGCAGGCGCGCCGGGACCTCCGCCGTCGGGCCCCGCGAGCGGAGCCGGACGGTCCCCCGAGACGAGCGGCGCGACCTTCGTCGAGAGCAGCACGCTGACGACCATCGCGACCACGATGAGGACGAGCGCGTGGCGAGCGCCCATGGCCTCGGCCGCGATGCCCAGCAGCGGCGGGGCCGCGAGCGAGGCCATGGACGAGAACGCCGAGACGACCGAGACACGGCTCGCGGCCTGCAGGGGCTCGTCCGAGGCCGCGGCGATGCCGATCGGGACTGCGAGCGCCGCACCCAGGCCCCACGCGACCACGCCCACGCCCGCGAGGGCGAGGTTCGGGGCGAACCCGAAGAGCAGCAGGCCGCCGATCGAGGCGACTCCCGAGACGCGCAGCACCGTGACGCGGCCGTAGCGGTCGATCAGACGGGTGCCGAGCAGGCGCATGACGGTCATCGCGCCGACGAACGCGCCGAACACGACCGCGCCGACGGCCTCGGTCTGGTCGAACCCGTCGACCACGGCGAGCGAGAGCCAGTCGTTCGCGGAGCCCTCGGACAGTGCTGCGGCCATGATGACGAGGCCGATGAGCAGCGTGCGCGGCTCCCGCCACGCACCGAGCGCCGCCCCCAGACGCACGCGACGCGAGCGAGGGTGCAGGACGGCCGCGGCTTCGATCCCGTCGGGGCCGGCGTCCCCCAGACGCGCTTCGACCCGCGGGCGGGGCAGCGTCGCGTGGATGAACATCGGGATGCTCACGAGGCGCCAGAGCGTCGCGACGACCGCAGTGCCCACGAACTGCACCAGCACCGGGACGTCGCCCGCGGCGCACGCCGCACCGACGAGCGAGCCCACGACCGCGCCGATGCTGAAGGCAGCGTGGAACTGCGGCAGGATCGTGCGCCCCGTGCGCCTCTCGACGCTCGCGCTCTCGACGTTCATGGGGACGTTGGCGAGCGAGAACGCCACACCGTTGAGGAAGATGCCCGCAGCCAGGAGGGGGACCGAGCCCGTCGCGGGACCGACACCCATGAGGACGAGGGCCGCCGCGAAGAACCCGGTCGAGGCCAGCATGGCCGCACGTCCGCCGAAGCGGTTGACGATCGGCCCGGCCAGCGTGACCGTCGCGAGCGCACCGACCGCGCCCGCGAGCAGCACGAACCCGAGGTCCTTGGGCGTCATGTCCAGGGCGTCGCGCACCGAGGGGATGCGGGCGAGCCAGCTCGACATGGTGATGCCGTTGAGCAGGAAGATCCCCAGGAGGGACCAGCGGGCGCGGGAGAGGCCGGGGTCGAGCGCTTGTCGAATCGATTCGATACCTGCGTCGGGAGTGGCCTTCGAAACGATTCGAGACATGGTGACAAGTCTGCGGGTAGTCTGGCCGCGCCGTCAAACACCTTTTCCGTGGGTCGCGGCGGATCCGAGTTCGTCCAGAAGACCGGCAGAGGGGCAACGATGACCGACTCCGAGCAGGCACCCAAGCCGCCAGGCCGTCCGACCCTCGCCCGCGTGGCCGCGCTCGCCGGGGTCTCGGTGTCCACGGCGTCGCTCGCGTTCTCCGGTGCCGGCCCCATCACCCCCGAGACGCGCGAGCGCGTCATGGCCGCAGCGACCGAGCTCGGCTACGCGGGCCCCAACCCGCTCGGCCGCCAGCTCCGCTCCGGGCGTTCAGGGATCGTGGGCGTCGTGATCGGCGACCAGCTCAAGCGGGCGTTCCGCGACCCGGTCGCGGTCCAGGTCCTCGACGGGCTCGTCTCGACGCTCGGCACGAGCGGGCTGGGCGTGCTCCTCATCCCCGGCATCCCGTCCGAGGACCCGTCCCGCGCGGTCGACCCGCTCATCGAGAGCGCCGCGATGGACGTCGCGGTGCTCGTGTGGGGCATCGGGACCGACGACGCGACACTCGACGCGCTGCAGCGCCGCGGCGTCCCCGTCGTGATCGGCGAGGGGCACCCCGTCCCCGGGACCCCGCTCGTCGGCATCGAGGACCGCAAGGGCACTGCCGAGGTCGTGCGCCACCTGGTCGACCTCGGGCACACCCGCATCGCCGAGATCACCCTCCCCCTCGACAACTCCCGCCGCAGCGGGGTCATCGACACCGACCGCCTCGCCCAGGCCGACCGCACCCCCACGCTCAACCGGCTCGCGGGCGTGCGCGACGTCGTCGAGCCCCTGATCTCCTGGGAGACCGAGGCCTCCCTCGTCGAGCACGGGCACGCGGCCGCGGTCGAGATCCTCGGCACCTGGGTCCCGTCCGACGAGCGCCCCACCGCGATCATCGCCCACTCGGACCTGCTCGCAGCGGGTGCCGTCCTGGGCGCCAAGGAGCTCGGTCTGCGCGTGCCCGAGGACGTGTCGGTCGCGGGCTTCGACGGGCTCGATCTCCCGTGGCTCAGCCCGGACACCCTCACGAGCGTGCACCAGCCCCTCGCGGAGAAGGGGGCCGAGCTCGGTCGCGCCGTCGTGTCGTTGCTCGCGGGCAAGGAGCCCGAGACCGTGATGCTCGACGTCACGCTCGTCGTGGGAACCACGACCGGGCCCGTCCCGACGACCTGAGCCGGCCGGGCCGGACCGCTCGGCGGAGGTCACCCCGGTGACGGGCGTCCCGGCGCTCCGTCGACGACGAAGGGCGCCTCTCCCGTGCGGGAGAGGCGCCCTTCGTGCTGTGCTCGGCTGCGCGACGGCAGGTCAGAGGCGGACGACGGCCTGCGTCTTCATGAGGACCTTGGCACCCTCGAACGTGACGGTCAGGTCGACGCGGGCCGTGCGGGCATCGGCGTCGATCGCGCCGATCGCTCCGGACACCGAGATCACGGCCTCACCCGGGTTCGGCACGGGCACGGGGCGCGTGAAGCGCGTCTGGTAGTCGACGACCGCCCCCGGGTCCCCGGCCCAGTCCTCGACGAGAGCGACCGCGGCCCCCATGGTGAACATCCCGTGCGCGATCACGCCGGGCAGGTCCACGCCCTGCGCGAAGGAGTCGTTCCAGTGGATCGGGTTGAAGTCGCCGCTCGCCCCGGCGTAGCGGACGAGGCGCGCGCGGTCGACGGCGATCTCACGCGTCCCGACGACGTCGCCCACCGTGAGGGCGGCGAGGTCCGGTCGCGTGGTGGTCACCGGGGAAGCCGTGGGCTCGGTCATGCGTCCTCCCCGCGGACGACGAGGCTGGACGTGACGGTCGCGACGGGCTCGACGGTTCCGGAACCGTCTGCCGCCAGGGCGCCGATCTCGGCGCGCGTGGTGACCATCGAGATGCCTGCCCGCTGCGTGATCGAGTCGACGTGCAGGACCGTGACCAGCTCGTCGCCGGCGACGATGGGTCGGTGGTGCACGAACCGCTCGTCCGCGTGGACGACCCGCGTGAAGTCGACACCGGCCTCAGGGTCCTGGATGAACGGGGCCTCGGCACGCTGCGCGACGACCACCGCGAAGGTGGGGGGCGCGATCAGGTCCGGATAGCCCAAACCCCGCGCTGTGGCCACATCGTGGTGCGCGGGGTGGGTGGAACCGACAGCGCTGGCGAACTCGCGGATCTTCTCGCGGCCTACGGAGTACGGCGCGGTGGCCGGGTACTCACGACCGGCGTAGTCAGCGTTGATCGCCATGCGTGTCGGTGCTGCTCAGAGGAGCCGCTGGATCAGCGGGTCTCGCGGTGAGCGGTGTGCTTGCCGCAACGCGGGCAGAACTTCGCCAGCTCGAGACGGTCGGGGTCGTTGCGGCGGTTCTTCTTCGTGATGTAGTTGCGCTCCTTGCAGTCCACGCATGCGAGCGTGATCTTCGGGCGAACGTCTGAGCTCTTGCTTGCCACGGTAGTGCCACCTCTCGCGCCTCCGGAGGGCGCTACGTGCTTGCTAGGCCGCACGGCGCCGGCCGCCGTACGGTGTGATGTCAGGAAGTGGTAGCGGGGGCGGGGCTCGAACCCGCGACCTCACGATTATGAGCCGTGCGCTCTGACCAACTGAGCTACCCCGCCGCGTGATGAACGCGGGGTCGTGTCGCCAGTATTCCAGCGAGACGACCCCGCGTCACTTCACAGAGCCCCGAAAGGGAATCGAACCCTTGACCTTCTCCTTACCATGGAGACGCTCTGCCGACTGAGCTATCGGGGCAGCGGTGAAAAGATTACACGGGTTCTGCCGTGGTGCGAAATCGGCCTCGGCGGCCACCTGGGAACCCAGTGATCAGGCCGATTTCTCGACCTGTCGACCGTGCGCCGCGATGCCTGCACGACACGTCGCACGCGTCCGACATGTCACGACTTCACCCCCACGTCGCACGCACAGCCTGCCGTCGACGCGCAGCACGCTCACCGGACCGAGGTCGAGGAACGGACGAGGGGCGCCGCGAGGAGTACCGGACGGCACGCCGGGCGCCCCTCGGCCGAGCCGCACCGGCCGCGGCCGAGAGGCGGAGGCGAGCTCCGACGTCGGGCAGGACGGGCGTGCACCGCGCCAGCCCACGACGCCCTCCGCGCCGACCCGTCCCCTTGCGACCCCGCCAACGCGAACGAGGCGCCACCCCGGGGGGTGGCGCCTCGTTCAGGTGCGTGGCAGGTGAGGGATTCGAACCCACGAAGGCTATGCCGTCTGATTTACAGTCAGATCCCTTTGGCCGCTCGGGCAACCTGCCATGTTCGGTTGTGCACTCTCGCTGGCCGACCGCGACCGGGCTGCACCGAGGCGCAACCAGAGGACGCTTCCGAACTGCGGGAGCGTGGCAACAGTACAGCCGATCGGGCCCTGGTGAAAAATCGACCCCGCGCGCACGCCCCGCCCACGCTTACAGTGGACCGTGAGCCAGGCCCCCCAGCACCCCGCGAACGACCTCTCCGCGCCACCGGACGCTCCCCGTCCAGGTGCCCCGGGAGCCCCCGCCCCGATCGACCGCCTGGGCGTGGTCCTGGGCGCGAGCGCGTACTTCCTGTGGGGCGCGATGCCCCTGTTCTTCCCCCTGCTCCAGCCGGCCGGACCGCTCGAGATCATCTCCCACCGTGTGGTCTGGAGCCTGCTCTTCTGCCTGCTCCTGCTGCTCGTGATGCGCAAGCTGCCCGCGTACCGGGCCGTGTTCCGGGTGCGCCGGACCGTGGGGCTGCTCGCGATCGCGGCCGTCCTGGTCGCCACGAACTGGGCCGTCTACGTCTACGGCGTCCTGTCCGGGCACGTGCTCGACGCCGCGCTCGGGTACTTCATCAACCCGCTCGTCACGGTGCTCCTCGCGGTCCTCGTGCTCAAGGAACGGCTGCGACCCGCGCAGTGGGTCGCACTGGGGATCGGGGCCTCGGCCGTGATCATCCTCACGATCGGCCTGGGCCGCCTGCCCTGGATCGCCCTGACGCTCGCGATCTCGTTCGGGCTGTACGGGCTCGTCAAGAACCGGGTCGGACGGGACGTCGAGGCGCTCCCGGGGCTCGCGGTCGAGACCACGCTGCTGTTCCCCGTGGCGCTCGGGTACCTGGTCTTCCTGGGCGCGACCGGGGTCGGGACGTTCGGCACCGAGGGCACGGGGCACGCGCTCCTGCTGGCCTCGAGCGGTGTCGTCACGGCCCTGCCCCTGCTGCTCTTCGGCGCGGCGGCGCGCCGCCTGCCGCTGAGCCTCGTGGGCATGCTCCAGTACCTCGCGCCCGTGCTCCAGCTCCTGGTCGGCCTCCTCGTGTTCCACGAGCCCATGCCGCCCGCACGGTGGGCCGGCTTCTCGCTCGTGTGGCTGGCTCTCATCGTCCTGAGCGTGGACGGCCTGCGCGCCATGCGCGCGTCCCGCCTCGCCGCGACGCGCTGACCCGGGCGCGCCGACCGGACGGGCGGCCCGGGGCGGCATCCGCGCCGCCCGCCCACTACCGTGGACCCCAGACCACCCCACCTACCGCGTCAGGAGAGCACCGTGGCCGATTCATCGATGGACATCGTCAGCAAGGTCGACCGCCAGGAGGTCGACAACGCCCTCAACCAGGCCGTCAAGGAGATCCAGACGCGCTACGACTTCAAGAACGTCGGCGCCTCGATCGCCTGGAGCGGCGAGAAGATCGTCATGATCGCCAACTCCGAGGAGCGCGTGCTCGCGATCCTCGACGTCTTCCAGACCAAGCTCATCAAGCGCGGCATCTCGCTCAAGGCGTTCGACACGGACGACAAGGAGCCCAAGCTGTCGGGCAAGGAGTACCGCCTCGAGGGCGTGCTCAAGGAGGGCCTCGCCGGCGAGAACGCCAAGAAGATCACCAAGATCATCCGCGAAGAGGGCCCCAAGGGCGTCAAGACGCAGATCACGGGCGACGAGGTCCGCGCGACGAGCAAGTCGCGCGACGACCTCCAGGCCGTCCAGTCCCTGCTCAAGGGCGCGGACCTGGACTTCGCGGTGCAGTTCACGAACTACCGCTGACTTCGCTCTTGCGACGGGCGCGTCACCGGTCGGGTTCCTGCCCGACGGCGGCGCGCCCGTCCGCGTGTCCGGTCGCGCCGGGGCGCGCTCGCGACGTGCGGGCGTGTCGCTCCCCCGCGGACCTAGACTCGCCGCGTGGACACTCACCGGCTCTCGTCGCCCGAGGCCCTCGCCTGGGCAGGCTGCGGGCGGTGGTCGTGCGGCGGGGACGGCGTCACCGGTCAGACCTGGTCCGAGGGGCAGCCTGTCGTGCGCCCCGAGGTGGACGCGGACAGCATCGACGTCCTGCTCAGGCGCCGTGGGGCGCTCTGGGCGCGCCTCACGCCCCTCGCCTTCTTCGGTGTGTCGATGCTGATGCTGTCGATCTCGTCGTCGACGAACCCGCTGTCCTGGACCTGGCGGGTGGCCGCCTTGGTCGCGGTAGCCGTCGTCGTGCTTCTTGCGGGCCGGGTCCGCCACACGCGGGAAGGCCGCGTGGCCGCCGCGCTCGAGGCGGGCGGGCCGACGGCCCTCCTGCTCGCCACGTGCGTCCCCGCTCGCGGCGGCTGGCGGCTGGATCTCGCGGCCGCTGACGCACCGGGCCTCGTCGTGGCCTCTGTCCGGAGACCCGTGCTCGGCACGGTCCTGGCCCGCTTCGCCGACCAGGAGCTCTCCCGCGCCGTCTCTCCCGAGACCCTCCGCAGAGCGCCGTGGCGCGCGTGGGCCGCGGAACCCGTGCTCGTGGTGGGCGGCCGGTCGGCGTGCGCGGTCACGGCGCTCCAGGGGGCCGGCGGTGGCTCGTGGATCCTGTCGGGGGCTCGTCGCCGGCCCGCGCGACGCGCGCGTGTCGCGACCTCCGAGCGGCAAGGAGCCTCCGCATGACCCGCCCCCTGCGCCCGCCCCGCGTGGTCGCCACCGATCTCGACGGGACCCTGCTGCGCTCGGACGGCACGGTCTCCGCGCGCACGCGCGAGGTCCTGGCGGCGCTCGACGCCGCCGGGACCAAGGTCGTGTTCGTCACGGCCCGGCCGCCGCGCTGGCTCTCGGAGGTGGGTCGCCTGGTGGGTGGTCATGGCGTGATCATCTGCCTGGGCGGGGCGTGCGTGTACGACGTCGGTACGCGCCAGGTCGTCGAGTCACGCGGGTTCTCGCCGACCGCCCTGAGCGACGTGGTCCGTGACCTGCGCTCCGCGGTCCCCGGCATCGCGCTGGCCGTCGAACGAGTCGACGGCCCGGTGTTCGACACGTCGTTCCGGCACGACGAGGACACTCCCGTGGCGTGGCGCGGCCCGGTCGAGCGTGCGCTCGACGCGCCGGTCGCGAAGCTGCTCGCGCGCACCGACGACACCGCGCAGGACGAGTTCTTCGAGCGCGTGCTGGCCGTGGTCGGCGATCGGGCCCTGCTCGCCTACTCGGGCGCGGCCGGGCTCGCCGAGCTGCTCCCGCCCGACGTCACCAAGGCCGGCGCGCTGTCCGCCTGGTGCGCGTCGCACGACATCGCGGCGGCAGACGTGTGGGCGTTCGGCGACATGCCCAACGACCTGCCCATGCTCGCCTGGGCCGGAACGTCGTACGCCGTAGCGAACGCGCACCCCGACGTGCTGGGCGCCGCCACGCACCTCACGGTCTCGAACGACGAGGACGGCGTCGCGGTAGCGCTCGAGGGACTGCTCGACGGGTCGACCTCGCGCCCCGGCGCCTCCGTGGACCGGTCGGGCGGCTGATGGCCGCGCTCGCCGGACCGGACGGTCCGCTCTCCCCCTCGCTCCTCGCTCGCCGTCTGCGGGCCCTCGCGCTGACCGTCGCGCTCTCGGTCACGGCCGTCGGCTGCACGGCCCCGCCCTCCGACCCGGCGTCGCCCCCGTCCTCCGCGGCCGACGCACAGTCACGGCCCACCGTGCCCGACGACGCGGCGCTCACGACGTTCTCCTACGGCCCGCGCCCCGCGCAGACGGCCGACCTGATCCTGCCGGCCGAGCTCGCCGAGGGGACCGGAGAACTGCGTACGCCGTCCGGCGACGAGGAGAGCCAGCCCTCGGTCGTCGACGTGGTCGTCCTGGTCCACGGCGGCGGCTGGGACGCCGTCTACGACCGTTCGTCCGAGACCGAGGTCGCCCGCGACCTGACCGACGACGGCATCGTGGTGTGGAACCTCGACTACCGCGGCGTCGGCGCGCCCGACCCGCTCGACGAGGGCGGCTGGCCCGGGACGTTCGAGGACGTGGCCGCGGGCCTCGACCTCCTCCCTCAGGCTCTCGGGGAGGTGGGTCTCGGGCCGGGGCGCGTGGCCGTCGTCGGGCACTCCGCGGGCGGGACCATGGCCCTGTGGCTCGCCGCCCGCCACACCCTGCCCGACGGCGCGCCCGGCGCGGACCCGATCGTCCAGCCCGACCTCGTGGTCACCCAGGCAGGGGTGAACGACCTGAAGGCCGCCGGGGCAGAGGGGCCGGTCGAGGGCGCCGTGCAGGCACTCCTGGACGGTTCGACGAGCGACGTCCAGGACGACCGGTACGACCTCGCCTCGCCCACCGCACGGCTCCCGCTCGGTGTCCCGACGCTCGCCACGACCGGGGACCTGGACGCCGTGGTGCCCCCGTCCGTCGCGACCGACTACGCCGCCGCGGCGAAGGCAGCCGGTGACGACGTGACCCTCGTCGTCGTCCCCGGCGAGGACCACCTCGCGCCGCAGGACCCGCGCTCGGGCGCGTGGGGCGCGGTACGCGACTGGCTTGCCGAGCGGGGCATCACCCCCGCCGTCTGACCGACGCTCGCCGAGGCGCGCGGGCGCCCGGCGGTCCCGGCTCTGGACTCGCGCCCGTGCCCCCCACGCCCCGTGTCCTCACGCACTGTTCCCCGCGAGCCGCGACGCCCTCCCGCTCGTGCACGGCGCGCACGATCCGGAGGATGCCCGACGACGCATCGAGTCGGCCCGGCCGGGCGCCGGGGCGGGAGACGGGCCGACGGACCGGATCTCCCGTCGTCCCTCGATCTCCGTCGTCGTCGGCCTCGTCTGGGCGGCGGCCGTCGTCATGGGGTGGCTGGCTGGCTGACCACCACCGTCAGTAACGGGTGATGCCGCCCTGCTGGCCGGCCATGGCCTCGAGCCGCTTGATGCGCTCGGCCATGGGTGGGTGGGTCGCGAACATCTTGGCGACGCCCGCACCGCGGAACGGGTTGGCGATCATGACGTGCGAGACGTCGACGAGATCACGGTTCTGCGGCAGCGGTGCCCTCGCCGTCCCCTGCTCGAGCTTGCGCAGTGCCGACGCGAGAGCCAGCGGGTCGCCCGTGAGCTTGGCGCCGTCCTCGTCCGCGTCGTACTCGCGCGTCCGGGAGATCGCGAGCTGGATGACCATGGCCGCGACCGGCGCGAGCAGGGCCATCGCGAGCGCGGCGAGCGGGTTGCCGCCCCGGTCGCGGTTGCCGCCGAAGATCAGCAGGAACTGCGCGAGGGACGTGATGACGCCGGCCATCGCGCTGGCGACCGACGACGTGAGGATGTCCCGGTTGTACACGTGCATGAGCTCGTGGCCCAGGACCCCGCGCAGCTCGCGCTCGTCGAGCAGCGTGAGGATCCCCTCCGTGCAGCACACCGCAGCGTTCTTGGGGTTGCGACCCGTCGCGAACGCGTTGGGCGCCTGCGTGGGCGAGACGTACAGCTTGGGCATGGGCTGACGTGCAGCGGTCGAGAGCTCGCGCACGATCCTGTACATCGCAGGCTGCTCGAGCTCGCTCACGGGTCGCGCATGCATGGCACGGATCGCGATCTTGTCGGAGTTCCAGTACCCGTACGCGGTGGTCACCAGACCGATCGCGACGAAGATCCACAACGTGCCGGCCGAACGGGCGAACACCGCCCACAGCCCCAGGATCACGACCCACATGATCCCGAACAAGCCTGCGGTCTTCAGACCGTTGAAATGCTGGTGACCCACTCCCAGCCCCTTCCCTCGAGCACAGGATGCCGTGGTGCGAGCATCCACCGGAAGAACGCGCGGCGCACGCCGGAGGTTCCCTCCGCCGTCGGGCACGGGCCTCCCGGCGACGAGCCGCGCTACGGGCTGCCGCTGGGGGCGGCGACGCGCCCAGGGCGGCCCCGGTGCTGGGTCCGGGGACGACGACGGCGCCCCGGCCCGGGAGGGCAGGGACGCCGTGCGTGGTGCGTGGGTCAGGCCGTGGCGTCGTCCTCGCGGCGGGCGATACGGATCATGTCCTCGCGGGGCACGACCTTGATGCGCTCACGACCGTGCGGTTCGCCCTGTGCACGCTCGTAGGCGTCCAGCACCTCCCAGTCCGACCACTGGACCAGGTGCACACCCCGCTCGGTCAGGAACTCGACGATCTCCTCGGGCGAGCCGTGCGGCGCGACGCGCCCACCCTCGAGGTCACCTTCGACCGCCTCGACACCCTCTGCCGCGGCCACCGCCCCCGTGACGTCCTCGACGAGGTGGCGGATGGTCTCCGACGCGTCGGACTTGGTGTGCCCGATCAACCCGACCGGACCACGCTTGATCCACCCCGTCGCATACACCCCCGGGATCTGCTCACCATCGATGTCGATCACCCGACCCTCACGATTGGGGATCACACCCTTGAGATCGTCGAACGGAACCTCCGGCAACGGCGACCCGAAATACCCCACCGCCCGATACACCGCCTGCACCGGCCACTCGAAGAACTCCCCCGTCCCACTGACGGTCCCGTCCCCGTTCAACCGGGTCCGCTCCGTGCGCAACCCCTCCACCCGGTCCTGCCCCAGCACCGCGACCGGCGCATGCAGGAAATGCAGGTGCAACCGGCGCGAGGCCGTGAACTCCCCCGGGTCCTTCAACGTCCAGTCCGTCAACGTCTTGACGACCTGCTTCGTCTGGTTCGAGGAATTGATCGCCGCCATCGACCCCTCGTCGAACTCGAAGTCCTCCGGATACACGATCACATCCACATCCGGCACATGACCCAGCTCCCGCAGCTCCAACGGCGAAAACTTCGCCTGCGCCGGACCACGCCGCGCGAACACGTGCACATCCGTCACCCGCGACGCCTTCAACCCCGCATACACGTTGTCCGGGATCTCCGTGGGCAGGAGATCGTCCGCGTGCTTGGCCAGCACCCGCGCCACGTCCAACGCCACGTTCCCCGCACCCAGCACCGCGACCTGCTCCGCGTCCAACGGCCAGGTCCGCGGCACATCCGGATGCCCGTCATACCACGACACGAAATCAGCCGCCCCGTACGAGCCCGGCAGATCGATCCCCTCGATCGCCAACGCCGCATCCCGGATCGAACCCGTCGAGAAGATCACCGCGTCATAGAACTGCCGCAGATCATCCAGCTTCAGATCCACCCCGTACTCCACATTCGCGAGCAGGCGCACATCACCCCGGGCAAGGACCTTGTGCAACGCCACGATGATCTGCTTGATCCGCGGATGATCCGGAGCCACCCCATACCGCACCAACCCAAAAGGCGCAGGCAACCGCTCGAACAAGTCGATACTCACCTCGACATCCGTCTTCGACAGAATGTCCGCCGCATAGATACCAGCAGGACCAGCGCCGACGATAGCGACGCGCAAAGGACGGGAGCTGCTCACAGGAAAGAACGCCTTCCGATCGAGGAGGGGGACGAACGGTCCGCAGGAGTGGGGCGGACCGGTCACGCGGGCTGTCCGGGTGAGGTCCGCGGCCGCCAACGGGAGAACCACTCGATTGTACGACTGAGGTGAACCTCCACACTGACAGGCGATCTCGCCTGATGGAACCCTGTCTTGCGATCTGAGCAATCGTTACGCGGTCCCAGGGAACCGGACGCTCACGGCGCGCCCAGAGGCTGCAACACCTCTGCCTGCCCCGTCTCGCAACACACCCCGACGCGCGTCGTCCGGGTCAGCCCTCGAACCGTCGCATGAACCCGTTGTCGAACCGAGGGCGCCACCCGAGCGAGCGGAGCGTCGAGAAGACCGGCACCTTGATGGTCGAGGGAGTGAAGGACAGCGTCGCGACGTTCGACACCTCGTAGCCTCGCTCACCGGAGGCAGTGACCCGCGGCGCGACCACGACCTTCAAGGAGCGCGCCCCGAAGGTCTTGCCCCGGAACCCGTCCTTGCGAGCCTCGGCGTGCACGCTTCCGGCCGAGATCCCCACGGACCTGCGCGTCGAGCCGTGGAGCTCGGTGAACGTGTAGGTCTCTCGCCTGCTGTCCAGCGTGACCACGAGCCGGAACGTCTTGGTGACGGCCCCCGCACCGAAGAAGGACTGCCAGCGCACGTCCCAGCCCTTCCAGGTCGCGGTGACGACGGCACCCTTGTCCGTACGTTCTGCTGTGACCTCGTAGGGCACGTCCTCCGCATTGAGCGACAGGAGGGCCGCGACGACGTCCTCGACCCCTGCCGGACCGCCGGTCGGCACCGGAACGCTCATTCCTCGATCCTCAGGCTCTCCTGGATCGCTCGGATCTCGACCAGCAGGTTCTCGGCCTGCGCCCCCGAGCACGAGCCCGTGACCTGCACCAGGTCCACGACGGGCCCGCGGTCGACGATCGTCGTCCGGACGGCCTGGACCAAGGTCCCCCCCTCGGCGTCGGTGAAGGCACCCTCGATCCGGAAGCCGGGGTGTCCCGCGACCTCCCGCTCCTCACGCCCCAGCTCGGCATACCCGGCGAGCCCGGTCAGCTTGGCCACGACCTCGCTCACAGCGTTCTCCAGCGTGAACTGCTTGCGCGTGCGCGACACGACCACGATGACGTTGGGCCGGAACTCCCCGGGGGCCACGACCTTGGCCAGGGCGAGCGGGAGCGCGACCTCCGGCAGCGGGGCCCATCCCTCCGGGCAGTCGATGCTGACCCGGACGGGAGCAGGGAAGTCGGCGCTGGGGTAGGAGAGCACGGTGCTCATGAACCATCCTTCGTATCGGTCGGTGGTGTCCTGCTCGACGGCAGGACGGGGGTGTCAGTCTGTCAGGCCCACGGCACCCCGGGCGTCCCGGTGCCGCTCCGGCCGCGCCCGCCGCCCGTCAGGTGAGCGGGTCACCACGGCAGGAGGTCGGCCAAGCCCTCCACGAGCTTCTTGGGCTCGAGGTCGACCTTCACGCCGACGCCACCACCGAGACCGAGCGCGACCCCGAGGTCGATGTCGATCTCCGTGTGCTCCCAGCCCGCCCTGACGTCCACGTTCGCGCGGACGCCGATCCCTGCGTAGCCGGTCGCCTCGGCACCGACCTGGGCACCCTCGATACCCACCGACGCCTCGACCTTGGCCTCGGCCCCGGCGAACGCCTCGGCGCCGACGGCGACACCCAGCCCGTCCGGCCCCACCGAGGCGGCCGCATCGACGCCGGCGCGCGCGCCCGCGAACGCCTCGGCGCTGCCGTTCGCCTCGAAGAGCCCGTACCCCAGCGAGCCGTCGGCCTTGCCCCCCGCCCCGACGGCGACCCCGGCCTGCCCCTCGACCGCCAGGCCGTCGGCGCCGACGTATCCGCCCGCCCCGGCGTCTGCTCGTGCCCCGGCCCAGCCGCCCAGAGACCCGTCACCATGGACGCCGCTCGACTCGCCGAAGGATCCGTCCATCTGTCCCTGGAGGCCCAGGACTCCGGACGCGTTCGCGCTCGCCAGGTGCGCCTTGGCGTCGACGAGACGCCTGTCGTCGTGCAGCGGGCCGTCCACCTGCTCGCCGTCGCGCGTGGACAGCTCGTACGTGGACTGGTAGTTCCGGTGAGGGTCGAACACACCGCTGTTGTCGACCTTCTCCCCGACGGCTCCGCCCGTCCCGCCATGCAGCCACCACGGCGACCCCGGAGCCAGAGGGCCTGCAGGTCCGATGACCGGCCCTCCGCCAGGTCCGCCCGTCGAGCCTCCGCCGGCCGCTCCACCTCCCCAGCTCGCCCCTCCGGACCCGTTGTCCTCGCTCGTGACCTCCTGATGGTCGGCGTTGCGCACGAGCGCCGTGCCCGCCTCGCGCAGCGCGACGCTGGTCGACGTGAGAGCGGCAGCGCACTGCGAGGACCACAGGTCGCGGAAGTGCTCGGCGTCCGGCCCCTTCCAGTCCACCCCGCCCAAACGCTGCGAGATCTTCGTCCGGAGGTCGTCGAGCTCGCTCGAGGCGTCGTCAAGGCTCTTGCCGAGCGCCCGGAGCGCCGTGACATCTGCACCGTAGAAGGCCACAGCTTCTCATCTCGCATGGTCGGGCGTCTGCCCGAGGGTGGGGAGGGACGGCAACGTGCCGAACGGACGGGCGAAGGGCAGACGACGGGGCAGACGAGAGGGCGCAGGACCCGAAGATCCTGCGCCCTCTCGGTCGCGCGTCCCTGGGATCAGGAAGCGTTGGAGGTGGCCTCCTGCGCGAGCGCGTTCGCCTGCGCCTTGGCGCCGGCCTCGTTGAGCGCCGTGATGACGGTCTGGAGGGCCGTCACGTGCTGGCCCGACCAGTCGGAGCGGAACGCGGTGGCGTCCGGGCCGTTCCACTCGACGGAGTCCAGCTTGCCCGTGAGCTTCGACTTGATGGCGTCGACGTCCGAGGCGGCCTGGACGAGCTCGGTCGAGAGCTGCTTGACCTGCTCGACGTTGAGGCCCCAGTAGTTGCTCATGTGCTGCTCCTTCTTTCAGGGCCACCCCCTGCGGGCGACCTCGTCATGTTCTCGACACGGAGTACTCAACCATGTCGTTCTTCCCTCGTACATGGGGACAGCTCCCCATGGGTGAAGGGCTACTCCGGAAGGGCGATCTGCACCTTCCGGGTACGCCCAGCGACGACGAGGAAGCCTCGTCCGGCCGGGAACTCTGCTCGGCGGATCCGTCCCAGGGACGTGCCGAGGAGGATGTCGCCGTCGGTGTCGCCAGGAGTCAGGATCAGCCCGCTCCGCCCGGCCTTGAACGGCTTGGCCAAGGTCCACGCCTGGCTCCAGGTCGAGCTCTCCGACTCACCGACCACGAGCTGGTCGGTCCGGACGAGGAGCTGGACGAGCTTGTCGAGGACCGCCTCCGCGGGGCTGCCCGTCAGCTCGGTGAGGTTCTCGACCACCAGGACGAGGTCACCGCGACCGAGCTGTCCGGCCTCGGCCTGCGCCTTGATCGACTCGACGACGGGGACGATCTCCTCGGGGCTCGTCGCGGTGGTGTCCCACACGGGCAGCGCCGAGATGGGCGTCGGGCGAGGTGAGAAGTACACGATCCGCGTCCCTGGACGCGCTCGCCGGACCGCCTGCGCGATCGTCACGAGTGCGGTCGTCCGACCACCGACGGGCGGACCGCCCAGCAGGAACGTGCCCCGCTCGGGCAGCACGACCGGGGCGATGTCGAGGTCGTCGAGGCCGATGACGGGCGCACCGCCCACCGACGCGGGCAGCGACGAGAGCGGGATCGAGTCGGGCAGCTTCTCGATCGACGGCGCCTGGGGGACACCGTTGCGCACCATCGCGTCACGCAGCTTGCTGATCTCCCGCGACTGGATCGAGACGTTGGCGTCCCCGCCCAGCACTGCGACCTGGACCTCGTTGCCTGCCAGGACTCCACGACCGGGCGGCGAGGCCGGGGTCAGGACGTCGCGGGGCACACCGACCATCAGGTAGTCGTCGGCGTTCGCGAGGCGCAGCACGAGCCTGCGCTGGATGGTGCTGCCCAGCGAGGTCGGCACGGCGCTCGGCCGGTCGCCGGTGATGATCACGTGCACGCCGACCTGGCGCCCGTCGGTCGCGAGCTGGGAGAACGCCGCCCACACGGGGAACCACGGGGTCGCCTTGAGGTCGTACTCGTCGCGGAACGCGCCGATCCCGTCGACCAGGAGCAGGATGCGCGGCTCCTGCGGCGCGCCGGCCAGGGACCGGTACTCGCCGATCGTCCCGGCGCGCACGGCCGCGTACCGCACCGACCGGTCGTCGACGATGCCGCGCAGCATCCGCAGGACGCGGGTCACGCGCTCGGCGTCGTCCCCCGCGATGACCGCGCCGACGTGCGGCAGGTCCTCGAGCATCCGCAGGCCGCTCGCCCCGCAGTCGATCGCGTAGACCTGGACCGGGCCACCACGGGCCGTGATGGCGGCCGAGACGGCGATCGACCGCAGGGCGGCGCTCTTGCCCGAGCCGCCGGTGCCGAAGATCGCCATGTTGCCGTCGCGGTCCGGCTCGTAGAAGACGGTCGGCTGCTTCTGCGACGCCGGGTCGTCGACGACGCCCAGGAGGAGCAGCTCGTCGGTGCGCGGGTTGGGCAGGAGAGCCAGGTCGTAGGTCCGGGCGAGCTCGTCGAGCCACGGCTTCCGAGGTGCCGGGACGGCCGCGTTCTGCGCCGCGCGCGCGATCGTCGCCACGGCCCGGGCGATGTCGTTCGGGCCGGGGTCGACGACCTCCTCGACGTCGGGGGCCGGGATCTCCCACGAGGTACCCGTCCCGAAGGACATCTCCTCGACGTCGAGCCGGGGACGCTGCGGCCGGTCGGTCGTCCAGCCGCCCGCGTATCCCGTCTGGAACGGGGTGATGCGTCCGGGCCCGGTCTTGACCGCGCCTCGACCCGGGATCGACGGGTCGAAGTGCGCCGCGAGCGGGATGCCCAGGATGTCGGTCGAGTCGGCCTCGTCGGCCATGCGCAGCGCGACGCGGAGGTTCGTGTTGGCCCGCAGGTTGTCCTTGATGACGCCGGCCGGTCGCTGGGTCGCGAGGATGAGGTGCAGACCGAGCGAGCGTCCGCGCTGGGCGACGTCGACGACGCCGTCGACGAACTCCGGGACCTCGTTGACCAGGGCCGCGAACTCGTCGACGACGATCAGCAGGCTCGGCGGCGCCTCGGGGTCGCCCGTGCGCTCGAGCGAGACGAGGTCCTTGGCCTTCTTCCGGTTGAGCAGGTGCTCCCGGTACCGCAGCTCGGCACGCAGCGACGTGAGCGCCCGACGCACGAGGTGGGGCGAGAGGTCGGTCACGAGGCCCACGGTGTGCGGCAGGTTCACGCAGTCCGCGAACGCCGCCCCGCCCTTGTAGTCGACGAACAGGAACGTGACCCGGTCGGGGCTGTGCGCGGCGGCCATGCCCAGCACCCACGACTGGAGGAACTCCGACTTGCCGGCGCCGGTGGTCCCGCCGACGAGCGCGTGCGGGCCCTGGGTGCGCAGGTCGAGGTGGAGCGGCTCGGTCCCCGAGTGCCCGACGAGCGCGTGCAGGGTCGCGTCGGACTTGCGGCGCACGGGCGGCGACCCGTCGCGCACGGTCAACGAGTGGTTCTCGCGCCAGCGCTCGACCAGGGCGTCCGGGTCGCTCAGCAGCGCCTGGCCCGCGAGCGACACGAACGACACCGAGCGCGGGAGGTCCGAGTCGTCGTCGATCGGTGCGCCGACGTCCACGACGGGGGCCAGGGCGCGCGCGAGCTCGTGCGCGGTCGCGAGGTCCACCTGCTCGCACGACACGGGGAAGGTGAGGCGTCCGACGCGGACCTCGCCCGACGTCGCTCCCCCGTCGCCCGTCAGGACGAACGTGCGGCACGCGGCAGGCAGCTGCTCCACGGTCGGGGCGATCCACACGACGTGCACCCCCACGTCGGCGCCTCGCTCCGCGAGGCGGGTCATGCGGGACCGGTCCACGGGAGCGTCGTCCTCGACGAGCACGACGACGGTCGGCAGCACGGGCGCCTCGAGGTCGTCGAGCTCCTTGGCGGGGTCGACGCCGCCCCGGTCCCGGGCCCGCTCGCCCAGGTCCGCACCGCGCGACTCCACCAGGTCCTCGAGCCGCGACAGGAGGGATGCGCCCGCGCCGGGGTTGTCCGCGAGGTGGTCGCCCGCGAGCGGGCTGTGCGGCGAGCCCGTGTGGGGCAGCCACTCGAGCCACTCCCAGTCGACCCGCGACCGGGGCGAGGTGAGTGCGGCGACGACCAGCTCGGCGGGCGAGTGGAGCGCGACGAGCTGGACCAGGATCCCGCGCCCCACGCCGTCGACCGTCCCGGCGGGCCCCGTGATGCCCAGGCCCCCGCTCGACCGCAGCTGGGCCACGACGGGCACGCCGTCGATGTGCGAGCACTCGGCCTGCAGCTTCTCGAGCTCCTGCCAGTAGACCGGCAGCGTGTCGTTGTTGCCCAGGTCGTCGAGCTGCACGCGCGAGACCCCTCGCCCGAGGCCGATCCGCACGCTCAGGAACGCCTGGTGCTCGGGCCGGTGGGTCCACAGCAGCGCACCGAGACGTCGTACGGCGTCCACGGTGTCCGCGACCGAGGGTGTCTCGGCGAGCCGCACGGCGCGCTCGATCGCGTGCGTCCGCTCGATGGTCTCGCGCGTTGCCGCGACCGAGACCGTGAACTGCTCGACCTGGGCCTTGAACCGTCGCTTCGCCTGGACCTTCTGGTCGACGTAGTTGCCGATCATCAGGATGGGGCTCAGCGCGATGAAGACGACCGACATGAAGTCCTTGCGGACCATCCACAGGACGACTCCCATGACCAGCGGGGCGGCCATGGCCAGCCACGGGAAGCGCGCGGGCTGGAGCGGCTGCGGCGGCTTGGGGGCCTTGAGCGTGCGCTCCGGGAAGCGGGCGACGACGCGCGGCGAACGGTTGAACTCGACGATGGGGCTCGTCGGGGCGAGGCTGCCGCTGCGCTGCAGCGCCACGACCGCGATGACCGAGCCACCGACGTCGACCGTGTCGGCCGACGTGAGGGTCGCGCGCGCCATGCGCTCGCCGCCCATGACGAGGCCGTTGGCCGAGTTGGTGTCGACGATCTCGATCGACTCCCCGACCGTCAGTCGCGCGTGCCGCTTGGACACGAGCGGGTCGTCGAGACGGACGTCCATGTCGCGGTCGCGACCGAGGTAGCTCGTGCCGACGGGCAGCGGGAACTCCCTGCCTGCGTCGGGGCCCGAGAGCACGCGCAGGACGGCGGCGGCCGGCCCCCGGTCCTGGCCGGGTGCCTCGAACTGCTCGGAGACCCGGACGATCGAGACGGTCGCGCCCGACCGGAGGCCCGCCTCGATCAGGTCGCTCGTCGGTGACAGGACCCGGCCCTGGGACGCGCTCGACGCGTCGTCGACCTGGAGCGTGAGCCGGTCCGGGGCCGCGGCCCCGGCGCGCACGGGGTCGCCCGAGTAGAGCGCCTCGGCGATGTCGCGCACGGTCGCCGTGGCGTCGGCCGTGACCGCGACGTTCGTCAGGGTCGAGTCCGGGCGGTGCAGGGTCAGCTTGATGCGCACAGGAGAGGTCCTCGGTCAGACCGGCGCGAGCGCCGGGACGGTCGGGGGGAACGTGTCCCGGTGGTCAGTCGCTCGGCAGGTCGAGCAGGGCGAGGTCGTCGGAGGTCACGAGCCGCGACGCGACCGCGTACTCGACGAGACGCGCGCGCCGGTTCGTGGCGAGCGCGCCCGGACCTCCGCGCAGGCCCTTGACCCCGATCCGGTCGAGCTTGTCGCACACGTTGTCGAGCTTGCGGTTGAAGCGCGTCGTGGCCCACCCGAGCCGACGCGCGGCGTCCGCGGAGGTCGGGATCTCCGAGAGACCCGTCCCGTCCCGGCGGAGCATGGGCTCGGCGAGCGCGACCATGAGCTGCTTCTGGCTGACGGTGAAGCTCGTCATGCCGATCGTGGTCGCGCCGTCGGCGGGCTCCTCCGAACGGATCTCCTGGTACGGCGCCCCCGCGAGCTGGACCATGACCTCGTAGGTCGTGGGGCCTGCGGTGAAGACGATCGAGGTCGAGGCGAAGACGAGCGGGAGCCGGTTGCCAGGTGAGAGCCAGGACTGCACTCCCCCGCCCGCGTCGCAGATGGTCGCGGAGATGAGCGAGCCCACGTTCGCGAGCCACCAGATGCCGTTCTCGTGCGTGATCCGCAGGAAGCGTCGGTGCAGGTAGGGGTTGTCCTCGATCTCGAGGTCGCCGTCGCGCCCGATGTCGAACTCCTCCCCGGGCACGGGGCGGAACCACTCGCCGCAGAACTCGATCGCGAGGTCGCTCATTCCGGCTCGCACTTCGTGAAGGGCTTGGACGGTCTTCCGTCACGCTTGACCGTGATCTCGATGCAGACCTTCTCGCCCTTCGCCGCCTCGTACCGCACCACGTTGAAGGACACCTCCTCGGGCTTCTCGTCGGCCGTCGGGTCCTCGACCCGACGGATCGAGAACATGTCGCCGTCCTGCCATCCCTCGGGGTACTCGATCTTGAAGGCCACCTGGCCCAGGTCGTCCATGTACCCGGACGTCACGGCTGTGACGGGCTGCACGATGTCGCCCAGGTTGTCGTTCGGGAAGCTCGCCGGTGTCGTCCGCGCCGCCTGTGCCGGTGCTCTCGACGCGCGACCGGTCTGCGTCAGCCTCCGGCGAGCCTCCGGGCGGGTTGAGGAGCACGAAGATCCCCACCACCACGAGCACCAGGACCCCTGCTGCCACCAGGAACGGCCAGACCTGACGCGCGGGCACGGGGGTCGCGGACGGCCCAGGGTCGCTGGGGGCCTCGGCGCCGACGCGATGCACGGTGTCGTCCACGGGCGGTCCCCAGGCCCCCGCGTGCAGCTGGGCACCCCCGGGCGCGGGCCGCTGCGGGACGAACCCACCGCCCGACGGCGGCACGTGGTTCGGGAGCGCGGGCGCCTGCTGGTAGGGGGTGGGCTGCGCCGGAGCCCGTGGTGCCGCGACCGAACCCACCGGGGTGCCGTACGTGGTCGGTGTCCCGGTCGCGACCTGCGCGCGGCCGCTCGAGGTCACGGGCGCGTAGGGAAGCTGCGACGGGTCCTGTCGGTAGACGGGGGTCGTCCCGTTCGTCGTGGTGCGGCCCCCCGTCGACGGGGAGGAGCCGGAGGTGCCGCCCGGAACCCCGCGCGGGTCGATCGAGACGATCGCACGCAGCCGCGTGCCGCCGTCGTCGTCGGGCTCCTCCTCCTGCGTCAGGCCCGAGTCGTCGAGGACGTCGATCGGCGTGACGGCGTACGAGAGCTCGTTCTGGACCTGCTGGAGCGCCCGCGCGAACGCGAGCATGCTCGGGTAGCGCGACGCGGGGTTCTTGGCCATCGCCGTACCGAGCACGCGCTCGAGCGACGGCGGGACGTCGGTGCGTCCCGTGGGCAGCAGCGGCGTCGACTCGATGCGCGTGATGAGGCTCGCGCTCGAGTTGGACCCGCCGGGGAGCTCGAACGGCGCCCGCCCGGCCAGCAGGGTGTACGTCGTGGCGGCCAGCGCCCAGACGTCGGTCTCCTTGCCCGCCCACGGGTTCTCGGCGAACGACTCGGGGGGCGACCACGGGATGGACATGCCCTCGGCCCTGGACGCGTCGTCGAGCGTCGAGGAGATGCCGAAGTCCGTGAGCGCAGGGTGACCGTACTCGGTGACCAGGATGTTCGCGGGCTTGATGTCGCGGTGCAGGATCCCGGCCCGGTGCGCCGTCTCGACCGCGCCGGCGATCTGGACGGCGATGCGCAGGACCTCCGCCACGCTGAGCCGCTCGGTCCGGTAGCGCGCGCCGAGGTTGGGTCGCGAGCAGTACTCCATCGCGAGGTAGGGGCGACCGTCGGACGCGACGCTCGCCTCGTACATGGTCACGATCGACGGGTGCGTCGACAGCGTCGCCATGAGGTCGGCCTCGACGTCGAACGCCGCGCGCTGCGACTCGCTCGACCACTCGTGCAGCAGGACCTTGACCGCGACGCGACGCCGCGGCCGCTGCTGCTGGTACAGGAAGACATCGGAGAAACCGCCGGACCCGACGACCGAGACGTACTCGTACCCGTCGATCAGCGGCGGCGCCGACGGCGCGCGCTTGGAGCTCATAGCAGTCCTTCGAAGACGAACGTCACGCCGTCACCGACGTCGACGACGTCCTGGGACGCGACCATCATGGGCTCGCCGGGGTGCAGGCGGCGCGGCGGCTGACCGGGGCGCAGGACCGTGGTGCCGTTGGTCGTGTTGAGGTCGCACACCAGGACGTGCCAGCCCTCGAGCTGGATCTCGACGTGCGAGCGCGAGATGTCCTGCTCGGGGCTGGGGACGGCCACGAGCCGGGGCAGGTCGTTGCTCTGCGCGCGCGTGGTCCGGGGCCTGCGCCCCAGGACCACGGGACGGTCGAGCTCGACGACCTGACCGTTGGACAACGTGAGGCGGCCGAGCGACGGGCGTGTGACCAGGTGGGCGTCGCCGTCGAGCGGTGCTCCGCAGCGGCCGCACGTGTCACGTGAGGCAGGGTTGGCATGCCCGTCGCGACACACACGCGCGAGGATCTGCTGCGACCCGGGAGCGAGTGGCGGCGCGAAGGTCGGCCCTGCCCCGCCCGGCGGCGCGGCGGGCGTCTCGGGGGCTGGGGGTGGGGGCGGGGGCGCCGTCGGGAGCGGGGTCGACGTCGGGAGCGGCGACGCCCCCGCACCGGCGACCTGAGCCCGGAGGTCCGCGATGACGGACGAGAAGACTGTGTGCCCGTCGTGGTCGTCGGCCTCCGCAGCGAGACCCAGGGCCGGCGCGGCCGAGCTCGGCTCGTGCGCGACGTCGAAGGCTCGGGCCGCGGCGGCCGGTGTCGCCCCGGTCCACTCGCGCGGGATGCCCGCGATCATGCCGGCCCCGTCGTCGGGATCGTCGTCGGGCTCGCCCTCGGACGACGGTCCGGAGCCTGCCGGCGTACAGGTCGATGGAGCGACGAGCGGCGCGGAGGTCGCGGGACCGCTCGCCTCCTCGTCCGGATCGTCCTCGTCGACCCGGATCGCGGCTTCCTCGACCGTCCGCAGGACGGTCGACTCCCAGAGGTGGCCGTACCCCGTCTCCGTCTCGATCGGAGGCGCGGGCACAGGACCAGACCCGGACGAGGCCCCGTCCGACAGGGCAGCGCTCTCGACCGAGGCGACCGGTCGCTCGATCTCAGGAGCGATCGTGGCCTCAGGAGCGATCGTCTCCTCGGAGGCCTCGACCTGGTCGCGGTCGACAACCGCTCCCGGGGCCTCGCCCAGCGGGTTCACGGGAGCGTGCGTGACCAGAGCGTCCGGCAGGGCTGCGTCACCGTACTGGCTGCTGCCCTCGTCGCCCCCTGTGCCGCTCTCCAGGAGAGGATCGATCGGCACCGCCCCGCCGACGGACGCCGCGTCCACGTCCGACGGCTCCGCCGCAGGAGCGACAGGCGGCGGCCCCCAGGCGAGCGCGTCGAGCGACGGGTGCGCGGGAACGCGCGCCGGAGCGTCGGCCACCTCGGTGGGCTCCGCCGTCGAGGCCTCGGCGCCCTGGGCCACCGGAACCTCCACGAGGTCCTGCACGATCCTGGACGCCAGCACGACGCCCTCCCGCAGGGGCAGCCCGACCAGGGCGACCTGGCCCGCAGCGGCCTCGAGGTCCGTCACCGGGTCGACGCCCAGCTGCACCGAGACCGCCTCGACGCCTTCCACGGAGCGCTCGGACCACGTCGAGACGTCGTCGCCGTCCACGTGGACGGTCCCGGCCGGGGTGCGCAGGGTGACCGAGACGTCACCGCGCACCGCGACCTGCACGCGCTGCCCGGAGACCACGGCGACCGCGAACGACGGCATGGTGCGCAGCGTGGCGCCCAGGACGACCGTCAGCAGCTGGATGACCTCGATGACCTCGGTCTCCGCGTCGCCCGACGCGTCGAGCCGCTCCCACAGGGCCCGGACGAGCTCGCTCGTCGCGCCGTCGGGCAGGACGACGACCGCCCCGCCCCGGACGAACCCGAACGCGCTCCCCGTGTCGTAGCGCAGTCTCACGACCTGTCCCCCATCTGCAAGTGGATCTCGCGCGGCAAGGTGTCCTCGTCGGTGTGGTCCAGGGCGTCCCGGGGGGTCGTGGACCCGTCGCTGGTGTCCTGCCACGCCCCGGTCGCGTCGACGACGACCACGGTGATGTTATCGCGGCCACCAGCGACGATGGCCTCGTTGACCAGCAGGTCGGCCGCGCACTGGGGGTCCGGCTGGGCCAGGAGGATCTCGGCGATCCGTTCGTCCGACAGCTCGCCCGTCAGGCCGTCGGAGCACACGAGCATGCGGTCCCTCGGCTCGATGGGGATCCAGCAGAAGTCCGGCTCGGGCGGGAGCGCGGCCCCGACGGCCCGCGTCACGACGTGGCGTCGCGGGTGCGTGAGCGCCTGGGTCGGGGTGAGCAGGCCGGCGTCGACCATCTCCTGGACCTCCGAGTGGTCGACGCTGAGCTGCTCGAGGACACCGTGCGACATCTGGTACGTCCGCGAGTCGCCGATGTTCACCACGAGCCAGTACGGGACGCCCTCCTGCTCGGCCACCACGACCCCTGTCACGGTGGTCCCGGCCCCCCGGCCCGGTTCGGTGCTGATCGCCCGCACGTCGTCCTGGGCGACGCCCAACCGTTCGCGGACGTCCTCAGGGCCGACCGTGCCGAGCGCCCCGAGCGGTCGCAGCGCGTCGATCGCCGCGGTGCTCGCGACCTCGCCGGCGTCGTGCCCGCCCATGCCGTCGGCCACGAAGAAGACCGACCGGTCCGCGAGGAAGCGGTCCTCGTTGAGGAGCCGGCGAGCCCCGCGGTGAGAGCTCGCCCCCCAGGCCAGGTGCACCCCGGTCGTGCTCGCGCTCACGCGGCACCACCCGGGTGGACAGTGAGCCGGCGGTCGCCGACCTGGACCACGGACCCCACGGTCACGGTGGCCCGGACGCCGGGCTCGAGCCCCTGGGGGGCGCCACCGGGGCGCGTCAGGATGGTCCCGTTCGTCGAACCACGGTCGACGAGCCAGAACCCGCCCGCGTCGACGCCCATCTCGGCGTGGGTCTTGGAGACCGAGCGGGTCGGGTCCTCGACGGCTACCAGGACCACGGGCCCCTCCCCGGTCGCCTGGGGGTTGCGTCCGATCAGCGCCGTGCCCGTCACGGTGACCCGGCGGCCCGACTCGAGCTCGAGCACGAACCCGGCCGGGGCGTCCCGTCGGACGTCGCTCACGCTGAACCGGGTGCTGTCCCAGTCGGGGTCCTCGGCGGCGGCCCCCGCGTTCGCCGGGGGCGCGACCGGTGCGGCAGGTGCCTGCTGGGGCGGAGCGGAGGGCGCGGCAGAGGACACGGGGGGCTGCGCCGTCGGGCCGGGAAGTCCCCCGCCCGACGACGGAGCCTCCGCGGGAGCGGAGGGCGCCACCTGGGCAGCAGGCCCACCGGGCGATCCCGGGACTCCCGTGATCAGGCCGTCCGGGGCGCCCGGCCCGGGCGCAGGCGCCGCGCCGAACGCCCACGGGTCGTGCGCGACCGGGGCCGGTTGCGGGGCACCGGGAGCCCCGGGCGCGACCGGGGCCGCGTAGCCCGCGGGCGGGATCGACGAGTGCTGGAGCGGCTGCGCGGCCGGAGCGCCGTACCCGGCGGGCGGGGTCGCGAAGGCACCCGTCGGGGGCATCGCCGCGAACGGCTCCGAGGGGGCGTACGACCCCTGGGGCCCGGACGGCGTCACCACCCGGGCATCGAGGACCACGGCCCTGGCCGCCTTGTCGTGCCAGCCCTGCCCCCGGCCGGACTTGTCGAAGGCCGGGGAGAGCGCCACGAGGAGCTCTCCGACACCGCACGCGATCGCCCCGAGCCCGATCACGATCCACCGCAGCGCGGCGCGGCCGAAGCCCAGGGGCGAGCCGTCCTCGGCCCGGACCGTGCGCAGCCCCAGCAGGAGGTTGCCGATCGTGCGGCCCGTGCGCCCCTCCCAGAACCAGATCCCGAGCCAGTAGACGAGCACCAGCGCTCCGGACACGGCCCACAGGATCGTCACGCTCCCGAGCAGCTCCTCCGCCTGGGCCTGCGTCGCCACGGTCACGCCGCCCGTGAGCGGCACGCCGAGGGCGGCCAGTCCCCCGAGCACGACTCCCCCGGCGACGAGCCCGATCACCGCGCAGTCGACGAGGAACGCGACGAAGCGGCGGCCGACGCCCGCGACGGGGGCCGCGCTCCCTCCTGCCGAGGAGGCCCCGGTGGACGCCGAGGACACGGCAGGCGTGCCCGAGACCCCGGGTGCACCCGGCAGCCCGGGACCTGCGGGGAACCCGTGCGCGCGCTGGGTCATGGCCGCGACCTCGCGCTCTGTCGTGACCCCGAGGACGGGCTCCGAGACGGGGTCAGGCACGGGTGCCGGGGAGAGGCCTGCCCCGTACGGGCTGCCGGTGCGCGGGAACCTGGTCCCGCAGACCGCGCAGAACGCGGACCCTGCGGCCTGCGTCGTGCCGCAGGCGCTGCAGGTCGTCGTCTCGGACATCACTTGTCTCCTGGCTTCGTGACGGGACCCGCCGCCGGCGTGCGCGCCGACCGGACAGGCTGTCGAGTCGGACGGAACCTGGCAGGCAGCCAGGACGTCCGTGCGCCCCGCAGGGATCGTAGCGACACCGCGGCGCGAAGTCGCTGCCCGCGCGGCAGGGTGGACCGCATCCCGGTCAGCACGGCGTCCACCTCGGACCAGAACGACTCGACCTCCTGCGGGCTCGGGTCCCCGGTCCCGAAGACCCGGGCGTCTGCCGTCCGGGCGAGCGTGACGGTCGGTGCCGCCGCAGCGGGGAACGACTCGGACAGGATCCCCGCGCCCTCCCGACGCGTCGCACCGCCCGCGACAGGCGCTCCCAGGTCCGTGGCGGCGTCGAGCACCTCGCGCCAGCCACCGCTGATCCGGTCGACGGGCCGCTCGGCCTCGCGACGCCTCGTCCGCCGCCGTGCCTTGAAGAGCCACGATCAGGAGCAGCGGGAGCGACGAGCAGGATCAGCGGCACCACGACCGCGACCGCGACGAGCACGGCCTGGCCCCAGTCGAACCCGGACGACTCGGCGTCGTCCTTCTTCTCCTCGTCGTCGACCGTCCCGGCCTCGGCGTCCGCGGGCTCCTCGGGCGGCTCCGGGTCCTCGAGGACCGGGGGCTTGGGCACCTGGTCGCTCTTGGGCTCGGGCTCGATCTTGTTGTCCTCCTCCGGGATGGCGTCGACCGGCACCCACCCGTAGCCCTCGAACGGCACCTCGACCCAGGCGTGGACGTCGGCGCCCGTGGCCACGAACGGCGTGCCCTCCTCCCAGGTCTCGGGCGGGTAGAAGCCCATGACGACGCGCGCCGGGATCCCGGCGGACTGCACCATCAGGGCGAGCGCGACCGCGAACTGCTCGTCGTCGCCGACCATCTCCTCGTCGGCGAGCAGCGTGTCGATGCGCTCGGCCGAGTGCCCCGGGCGCGACGGGAGCTGCGTCTCGAGACCGCTCGAGAAGATGCCGCTCGCGACGAGACCGTTCTTCAGGTTCTCGAGCTGGACGACGGGGTCCGTCTCCTCGGCCATGAACTGCGCGGCCTTGCCCGCGACCGAGTCGGGGACGTTGATCGATCGCGGGAGCTTCTCGTCGAGGATGCGCGAGGACTGCAGGTCCTCGGCCGACGGCGCGGGCGCGACGAGCGCGTCGAGGCGGAACGAGTCGCCCGGGCGCAGCCCCGCCGTGACGACCCCGGTCGCCGTGGTCGAGTTGTAGTAGGTGGTCGAGCCCAGGTCCTCGGCCCGCTCGCCCTGGTAGACGATGCCCGCGAGCGACCCGACGTCGGGCACCCACACGCCCCGGTAGTCCCCGATCGTGACCGTGAGGTCGGTCGGCGTGCCCTGAGCGACCGTGGCGATCTGGTCACCGGCACGCGTGAAGACCCCCGACCCGGACCCTGCCCCGCCGCTCGAGACGTCGTAGACGACGCCGTTGTACGCGTCGAGCGTCGCGAGGCGCACGCGGGCGCCCGCGGGGAGGCCCTCGACCGTGAACAGCTCGTCCTCGGTCATCTCCTTGGCGTACTTGCGGAACGACGCGAGCGGGCTGACGTACTCGTGCAGGTCGAGCGGCGGGACGACGTTCTCTCGCAGGACCATGCGCTCGGTGCCGGGCGTCAGGACAGGGGCCAGCAGGACCGCGGCGACACCGCCGAGCGCGAGCATCGCGGCGCCGCCCCGGGCGCGGTGCCAGCGCAGGCGACGGGTGGCCGCGAGGCTCGCCTCGGTCGTGACCTGGTGCTCCCCGAGCCGCGCCTCGGTCGCACGCCACGCACCCCACAGCAGACCCACGACGACCAGGACCAGGCCCTGGACCACGGGCACGGCGGGCACGATCGTGCCCAGGAGGATGATCGCGACGAACGCCAGCGCGACGGGGACGAGCGCCCACTGGGCGTCGCGCACCCGCCACGCGATCGTGCCGGCGACGAGCGACGTGACGAAGAGGACGAGGAACGGCACGACCCCTAGCTCCGGGAACGACTGGAGCGGCGGGACCGACGTGACGAACTCCTTCCATCCCGTGACAGCGCCGAGCAGCAGGCCACGGAACGTCTCGAGGGTCGGCAGGACGCCGGCCACCGTCGTTCCGGGCAGCGCGAACGGCCCGCCGAGCAGCACGTAGACGAGGACCGCGGCGGCAGCGACGCCGAGGGTTCCCCAGCGGCGCCAGGCCCCGAGCCACGCGACGCCGAGGCCCAGGACCATGCCGCCGACGGCGGGCAGGAGGAAGGCGGTCGAGCCCCACGCCGGGCCGAACCCGACGAGCGCCGCGCCCAGCATCACGACGAGCGCGAGCGCGTCGAGCGCGCCCGAGCCCGAGAGGGCCCTCGGCGCGCTCGTGCCGCGGGGGGCCCGGGACGTCGTCCCGTTCGAGCGGGTACCCGTCGCGGTCGAGCCCGTGGTGTGGCCCGCGGGCCTGCCCTGCCAGGACGTGCTGCCGGGACCGGCCACCCGACCCCGGGTGTCGTTCTGGGACATCAGTCGTTCAGCCTCCGCAGTGCGAGGGGAAGGTCGCCCAGCTCCCCGATGGTGAGCACGACGAGCTCGGCGATCCGGTGGCGGCTGACCTTGGCGCCCGGGACGCACTGGATCGCCATGACCCGGACGTCCTGCGGCAGGCGGGCCGAGGCCGCGCGCAGCTCCGTGGGCGTGACCGAGCTGCCGACCACGAGCGCGACGACCGAGGCGTCGGTGACGCTCGCCGTCGCGACGCGCGCGACGTCGACGAGGCTCGTGCGCAGCTCACGGGTCTCGACGCGGGCGAGGTCGTCGAGCAGGCGCACGCGGTTGTCGCCGCGCAGGCTGCCGTCGTTGACGAGGACCGTGAGTCCACGGTCCTCCTTGATGGCCTGGAGGCCGAGCGAGCCGCACGAGCTGACCGCGAGCTCGAACTCGTCGGGGTGGCCGTAGTCCTCGGTGCGCGTGGACAGGATCACCGCGAGGTGCGAGCGCCGCGTCTCCTCGAACTGACGGACCATGAGCTGCCCCGTGCGGGCCGTCGTCTTCCAGTGGATGTGGCGACGGTCGTCGCCCGGGACGTAGTCGCGCAGCGCGTGGAACGACACGTCCGAGTTGGAGATGTCCTGCGTCACGCGACCTTCGAGGTCGCGCAGGAAGCCCGTCGAGGAGCCCGAGAGGTTCTTGGTGCGCGGGTGGACGAACAGCTCCTCGGGATCCGTCCAGACCACCTCGCGACGCAGCAGGCCCAACGGGTCGGCGCGGACCGAGCGCACGGGGCCCACGGGGATGACCGAGCGGCGGTGCGTCGGGATCGTGAAGATCTCCTCGTGGCTCGCCCCGGTGCGCAGACGCGGGACCGGGAACGAGGCCACGCCCGCGCCCACGGGCAGCTCCATCACGGCCGGCAGGAGCGGACGCGGAGACTGGTTGCTCACCTCGAGCCGACCGACCGCGCGGTCACCGACCGTGACGCGCTGCTGCCCGAGGTCGAGGTCGACCGTGTACTTGAACGTCCCGCGCACGAACGCGACGGCCGCGAGGAGCGCGACCGTCAGGACGACCGCGACCACGATCAGCTCGACCCACGAGAACAGCGAGCCCGGCCCACCACGCCGCGACCGTCCCGACCAGGACGGCCCAGCCGAACGGGCTCACGACCGAGGCCACGGGCGCGATCGCCTCCGCGACGGGCGTCGTCACGGGCGCGAGGAGACGGCGCAGGCGCGTCGCCAGGCCGCCACCGCTGCCCGACAGCGTCGCGCGCCCCGGGCGTGCGGGTGCGGCGCCGCCCGTGGTCGGGCGGGCCGGACGGCTCCACGGAGTCCGGGCGCGTCGCGACGCTGCGTCCGGGGCCCCAAGGGCCTCGGGGGCGCCGGGCGCACCCGTGGTGCTCCGAGCACCCTGGGTGCTCGGGCCCTGGGTGCTCGGGACGCCCTGGGGCGTCCGTCCGGGAGCGGGGTCTGGAGTACCGCCTGCGGCGACGGAGGTCTCGGTCGTGGTCATCAGGTCAGGCCGACCGGCGTTCCTGCGGCGCCGCGACGTCGGCCAGGAGGCGCGCGAGCACGCCCTCGTTGGTGGCCCCCGCGAACTCTGCCTCGGGGTCGAGCACGAGCCGGTGCGCCCAGGCGGGCTGTGCGAGCTCCTTGATGTCGTCCGGCAGGACGTAGTTGCGGCCGTGCGCCGCAGCCCACACCTTGGCGCACCGGACGAGCGCGAGCGCCCCACGCACCGAGACCCCGACCCGGCACTCGGCCGCGTTGCGGGTCTCCTCGGCGAGACGGGAGATGTACTCGAGCACGGCGCCGTCGACGTGGACACCCGCGGCGAGGTCGGCCATCTCCGCGACGGCCTGCGTCGTGATGAGGGCCTGGAGGGTCGCGCTGCGGTCACGCACCGAGGCCCCCTGCAGGATCTCGACCGTGGCCGCGTGGTCCGGGTAGCCCGATCGACGTCTTCATGAGGAATCGGTCGAGCTGCGCCTCGGGCAGACGGTAGGTGCCGGCCTGCTCGATCGGGTTCTGGGTCGCGATGACCATGAACGGCCGGCCCACCGAGTGAGTCACGCCGTCGACCGTGACCTGCCCCTCCTCCATGACCTCCAGGAGCGCGGACTGCGTCTTGGGCGAGGCACGGTTGATCTCGTCCGCGAGGACGATCGACGCGAAGATCGGCCCCTGGTGGAACTCGAACTTTGCGGTCTTCTGGTCGTAGATCGTCACGCCGGTGACGTCGGAGGGCAGCAGGTCCGGCGTGAACTGGATCCGGTTCTGCGTGCCCTGGACGCTCGCGGCCAACGCTCGGGCCAGCGAGGTCTTGCCGGTGCCGGGCGCGTCCTCGAGGAGGATGTGGCCCTCGGCGAGCATGCACGTGAGGACCAGGCGCACGACGTGCGACTTGCCCAGCACGGCCTGGCCGACGTTGGTGACCAGGCGGTCGAAGGTCTGAGCGAACCAGGCGGCCTGCTCGGGGGTCATGGTGGTCATCGGGAGGTTCCTCGTGGTCTCGGTCGTGCTGAAGGTAGGGGCGCGCGGGTCCTGCGGGGCGTCACCAGATCGCTGCTCTGGAGTCGCCCCAGACGTTCGTCTTGACCCAGATCGTCGTCCCGGCGTTCCCATGGAAGCACCACATGGTGCCGTCCCAGTTGCCGTTCGCGTCGGTCCGCTGCGACGCGCCGTTGAGCGCGGTGCTGGAGAACCCGCCGCTCGAGGGGCTGAACCAGTGGTTCCCGCCGTAGCTCGACCAGCACTGCGTGCTGAACGGCGTGTTGGGCTCCGCGTTGCGGATGCGGAGCACGAGGTAGGCGCACGCGGGGTCGTTGCAGTCGTTGTTGCTCACCCGGCTGCCCCGTTCGGTCCAGATGTCGCGGGCCGGCTTGGCGTCCGAGGTCGCAGCCGCGCACTTCGAGGCGGTCTGCCCCTCGGCGTCCGTGACCGTGACACAGATCTCCTTGCGGTCGGAGTAGCCCGCCGCGACGTTGACGCTCCCGCTCGCGGCTCCGCTCGAGACGGCCCCCGTGACCGTGGTCGTGTAGTTGCGCCCGTTGCCCGAGGTGCTCCAGCTGAAGCCGACGGTCTGGTTCCCTCCCGAGGCGTTCACGCTGGGCGCCGGGATGGGACCGTACGGGTTCGCGGTGGCCTTGTTCGAGGCCGGACCGTCCCCCCGTCCGCCGTCGGCCTTGACCACCGCACGGACGTGGAAGTCGTAGCCCGTCCCGTTGTTCAGGCCGCTGACGACCTTGTTCGCTCCCAGAGCGGCCCAGCCCGAGCTGC
The DNA here is from genome assembly GCA_963782165.1 of uncultured Actinomycetota bacterium. Taxonomy (GTDB): domain Bacteria; phylum Actinomycetota; class Actinomycetes; order Actinomycetales; family Cellulomonadaceae; genus Oerskovia. The sequence goes on along the minus strand of CAWAIO010000006.1, from coordinate 995,888 downwards.
CGTTCTGGCTCCACTCGTAGCTGATCTCGCCGTCACGCGCCCCGGCGGCCGTCACGTTGGCGAACGCGAGCTGGACCGTCCCGTTGGCTCCCGTGGCCTTGGCGGTCAGGCCCGTCACCGCACCGGGGGCGGCGAACGCACGCTGCGGGTTGGACTCAGGGCTGAAGTCGGCCTCGCCGAACTTGTCCGAGGCCTTGTTGTGCGCCTTGACCCGGAACGTGTAGTCGGTGCTGTCCGCAGGCACGCTCATGGTCGCCGTCGTCGTGGCGACCTTGGTCGAGGAGACCACGGCCCCCCCACGCAGCGCCTCGACCGTGTAGCCCGTGATCGGACCGCCGTTGTCCGCCGGCGCCGACCACACGACCTTCATCTGCGACGAGGCACCGAGCGACGTACGCGTCGCCCCCGGCTTCGCCGGAGCCGCAGGCCGTCCTGCCGGGATCTCGGGTGCCGAGGCCCCGGACCACTCGGACGAGTCGGGGGCGGCGTTCTTGGCCTGGATCTCGAAGGTGTAGGAGCCGCCGTTCTGCAGTCCGGTCCACTCGTACGAGGTGCCGGTCACGCAGGCGCGATCCGTTCCTCCACCGGGTCCCGAGATGCGGATGTTGACGCATTCGATCGGGGAACGGTCCGTGTACGTCGCGTTGACCCAGGTGAGCTTGATCGACTTGTCGCCGAACTCGAGGGTCGGCGGTGCCGGGCGGTCGGGCTTCTCGTCGGGTCGTGCATCCTCGGAGGGTGCGGACGGGTCGGAGTCACCGACCTCGTTGGTCGCCACGACGGTGAAGTTGTAGATGACGTTGTTCGTCAGGCCGTCCAGCGTGCAGGTGGTGGTCGCGCACGCCTTGGTGTAGCCGTTGGTCGACTTGACGGTGTACCCCGTGATCTCGGCACCGTTGTTGACGGGCGGGTCCCACGTCAGCACGACCGTCTTGGAGCGCACCTCTTCGACCGTGGGCTTGGCCGGGGTCTCCGGGCGTCCCTGGACGGTCACCTGGATGCGTCCCTCGACCTGGCGGTCGGGGTCGTTCGTGGCGTCCTGGATGCGGTAGCGCACGACCATGACCCCGACGAACGTCTTGTCCGGGGTCACCACGACCTGGTCGCCGGAGACCGTCGCCGAGCCGTTGCCGGTCTCGACCAGGGCGTCGACGACCTTGAGCGGGGTCTCGGGGAAGGGGTTCGAGTCGTTGGCCAGCACCTTGACCGGGACGTCCTTGCCCTGGTGGGCCTTGTCGACGGTGTCCTCGTTGGCCTTGGCCAACGGGCGGGTCGAGGCCACGACCTTGACCGCGAGGATCCCTTCGACGGGCGGGTGCTCGCCGTCGGTCGCCGAGATCGGGACGTTCAGCACGGTGCCCTTGGCGATCTCGGGGGTGGCCTGGACCGTCGCGGTGGTACCGCTGACCGCGACCGAGATCCCGGCCGGGGCCGCACCCGCGGTGAACGTCACGGGGTCCCCGTCGGGGTCCTCGACGAACCGGGCCAGGTCCACGGTCGCCTCGTCACCGGCCGCGACGTCGACGTTCGACGCCGACAGGACCGGGGGAAGGTTCTTGGGCGCCAGGACGAGGACGGGCAGCGTGAGCAGGGCCTTGTGCCCCTCGGGGTCGTCCGGTCCCGAGCCGTCGGTGACCTCGAACGACAGGGCTGAGGGCCCGGCGTAGTCCACCCGGGGGGTGTAGACCACGTTCGTGGCGTCGGTCACGGCGACCGTTCCCTCGAGCGCCGAGACCTTCGACTCCTCGGTCAAGCGCGGGGTGCGCCCTTCCAGGACCAGGACGTAGTCGGTGATGTCCACGGGCAGAGCCTCACCCGCGTGGACCTCGAGCGGCGCGATCCCCGGGCGCAGCTGCGGGATCTGCTCGGTCAGGCCCGGCACCTTCACGAACGCCCGGGACGTGAGGCCGTCCACGTCGGTGACCGTGTACGTCAGGACCTGTCGCTCCTCGGTCAGCGGCACCGTCAGGACACCGTCCGCGGACACCGTGACGCCGAGCGTCTGAGTGGTGACCTCGAGCTCGGACGCTGCGCCGTCGGGGTCGTCGTCGTTGTCCAGGACCGCGACCTTGACGCTCGTCTTGCCCAGGATCGAGTCCATCGGGACCGTGTCGTCGCGCGCGATCGGCGCGAGCAAGGGGGCGTCCTGGTCGACGTTCACGGTGATCGAGGCCGCGGCCCGAGCGCCGAACGCGTCCTCGATCCCGTAGTAGAACGACGTCGAACCCGCCTCGGCAGGGCTCGTCAGGACCACCCGGTCCTGCACGACCTGGGCGTCGAGCTCCTTCGGAGCCTCCAGGCCCGCAGGGCGCAACGCGATCTGGTCGCCGTCGGGGTCGGTGTCGTTCGCGAGCGCGGCCACCGAGACCGTGCGGTCGGGGCGGACCGTGACCACGTCGTCGATCGCGACAGGCGGCTGGTTCGCTGCCGGCGGCCGGGAGATCCCGACCTGGACCGTGCCCACGGCGATCTCGCCGCGCGCGTCCTGGACGGAGTACGTGAACGTGTCCGACCCGGTCGCGTCCTTCGATGCCACGTAGACGAGGTAGCCGTCCTCGACCTTCGCGGTCCCCTTGGTCGGTGAGGACGCGATCCCGGTCAGCTGGACCGAGTCGCCGTCCGGGTCGATCCCGTCCAACGGCACCGCGACCCGCACGCTGGCCCCGGACAGCACGCGCATCTGCACGGGCAGCGGCTGGGGCGCCGAGTTCTCCTCACCGTCCCGGATGTGGATCGTGACCTGGGCCGAGTCCTCCTGGCCGTTCTTGTCCCGGACCCGGTAGATCGCGTAGGCCGTGCCGGCCTCGGGACCGGCCTTGAACCGCAGCTGCCCCTCGGACGCGAAGATCTCGCCCTGCTCGGGGGCCACGCCCTGCTCGAGCTCGTCCTGCAGGAAGAGCTCCAGGCCGTCGGGGTGCGTGTCGTTCTTGAGCACGGGGATGGTGACCACGTCGCCCACCCTGACGGTCGCCTCGTCCGCGGCCGCGTTCGGCGGCTGGAGCTTGACGGGGGCCGGGACCGGGATGACCCGCACCTGCCCGGTCGTGGTCTGCGTCCCGTTGGAGACCGTGTACTCGATCGTCACGGGCGCGTCCAGCCGGCGGATCTCGGTGATCCGCAGCATCTGGTGCGCCAGCACCGCGACCGAGACCCCCGCGTTCTCCGGCACGTTGACCGACTGCACCACGAGCACCCCGCCCGCCGGATCGGTGTCGTTGGCCAGCACGTCCACGAGCGTCTTGCCCCCCGAGGGAAGCAGCGCGGTGTCGGAGACCACGATGGGCGGCCCCTCGGCGGCCGAGGCCGGCAGCACGTCGACGCGCACCAGCCCCGTCGTCGCGTTGGGACCGTCCGAGACCTGGTACGTCAGGTCGTAGGACCGCGGCTCGTTGGAGAAGAACTGGAACGTACCCGCATCGAAGTTGGAGGTGATCTGCGCGGGTGCGGACTCGGAGACCGCCACCAGCCGCAGCTCGTCACCGTTGGCGTCGTAGTCGTTCAGCAACGGCTCGACCGTCACGGGCTGCCCCGCCGGCACGACCACGTGGTCCGCGACCGCGACCGGCGCGAGCTGCCCGGCCCCCGACACGTCCACGTTCAGCACGCCCTCGAAGACCTCGCCCTGACCGTCGGCCACCATGATCTTGACGATCTTGCGGCCCGTCGACCCGCCGCCGTCACGGAACTCGACCGTGCCGTCCGGGCGCGAACGCACCTCGTCGCCGGCCGACGTGACCGACGCCGCCGCGAGGTACAGGTCGTCGCCGTCCGGGTCACGGAAGAACGGCAGGACCTTGATCTCGGCAGTCTTGCCGGACTCGACGACCAGCACCGGCTCACCCGTCTGCTCGGGCGCGGCGTTCTCGCCCCACGGCGAGACCTTCAGCTCGACACCGGCCTCGGCGACCCCGCCACGACCGTCGGACACCGAGTACCGGAACGAGGACGTCCCCGCCTGCGCGTCAGCCGGTACGACGGCCTGGAGCGCCGCGCCACCCAGCACCGTCTGCACCTGCGCGCCGTGCGGCCCCTCGCCGGCGAGGGTCGCGGTCATGACGTCCCCGTCAGGGTCGACGTCGTTGCCCAGCACGGGCAGCAGGGTCGTGCGCCCGGGGCGCACCCCGAACGTGTCGTCGACCGGCAGCGGCGGCTGGTTGGGCTGGGAACGGTCGAGCACGAACTGGTCGACCTGCTCCGGGGTGCTCAGGTCCGCCTCGGACTCCTCGCCCTCGGCCTGCTCGGGGAGCACCAGCTCCCAGTCGTCGACCTTCTCGTACTCGTCGGCCGCCATCCACAGCGTGCCCGCCGACAGGTCGTTCAGCACGATCGCCTTGCGGTTGACCCGGTACTCCAGCCGGTTCTGCGGATCCACCCCGTCGAGCCGCTTGTCGATGTCCAGGTCCGTCCCCGCGCAGTCGCGGATGACCTGACCCGACTGGGACCACGCGCCGTACGTGCACCCGCCGAGCTGCACCGGAGCCGCCGGCAGACCGGACGCCGCGCGCGTCACGGCGTCTCCCGCCGCCCAGGGGTGCCAGGACCAGCCCTGTGCCCGTGGCGACCGCGACGTCCGCGGTCTTGGCCCCCGGCTGCTGCAGGCGCGCGTCCGACGCCCCCTCGAGCGGGACCGTCTTGCCCCCCGGCAGGACCAGCTGCGACTGCGTGCGGTTGAGCACGACCGGCTCGGACCCCACGGTCGTGACCTCGACCTCGTCGCCCTTGCCGACCGGCACCTTGGACGAGGTGACCTCCTCGACCGTCCCGCTCGCCGTCGTCGTGACCTTGGTCATCTCGCCCGTGGCCGGGACCACGACGTACACCGTGCCGTCCTGGGAGACCTGGACGACACCCTCGCCGCCGACCTCGGCGGTCGGCTCCAGGTTCTCGGCGTCGAACGAGGCGACCCCCGCGAACGGGACCACCCACAGCAGGCCCTCCTCGCCGTCGAGGACGGCCACCGTGGAGCCTCCCAGCGCGACCTTCGCACCCGTCGGCGGGCGCACCGTCCCGTCGAGCTTCAGCCGCGCCACGTCGACGGGGCTCACGGACCCGGCGCCGTCGTCGACGAGCAGCACCTTGCCCGCGTTCTGCAGCACGTCGAACGAGGCCGACGACGCCAGCAGCGACCCGTCCAGGGCCTGGGACTCGAAGTTGAACCGCCCCAGCGCGCCGCCCGAGGTCCGGGTCACCCACACGCCGGAGTCGTTGAGCTCCACGTCGGCGGTGGCCTGACCGTCGTACGTGATCGCGAAGGCGACCAGCGCGGTCGAGAAGATGGACACCGTGCTCACGGATGCGACGGAGCGACGCCTGTCGTACAGACGGGAAAGGAAGGTCACAGATCCTCCGAGGATGCTGAGTGCTGCAACCAGGTGTCCCCAGAGCCCCTCCTGCCAGGTGCCCCTACCCGTCGCGGGTAGAAGGATAACCACAAGACGTCACGACCTTGGCATCCAGTGGATGGGGAGAACTCCCCCTGGCGCTACTGGCAGCAATGCTGCGAGCAGCGTCCTCGCAGGCCAGGGACACCGTCCCGCGAGCCCACGAGCGTGGCTCCGGAGGACGAGATTCACCTGGTGCGGCGGAGGGCGGCGCCGGGGACCGCGAGGTCCCTGGCACCGCCCTCCGAGAGGTTCAGGCCGCGCGGTCGGCGAGCGCCTGGGCGAACGAGACGAGCGCGTCCTTGACCGGGCCCGCAGGCAGCGGGTCGAGCTCGGCGATCGCCGCACGGGCCCAGCCCACGGCGAGCGCGCGGGTCTCCGCCAGGACCTCGTGAGCACGCAGCGCCGCGACGGCCGAGGCGAGCTCCTCGTCCCCGGACAGGTCCGAGTCGAGCAGGTCGACGATCGCCGCGTCCGCGGCGGTCCCCTGGCCACCGCTCACGCGCGCGCGCAGCAGCAGGGCGGGCATGGTCGGCACCTTCTCGCGGAGGTCCGTGCCGGGCGTCTTGCCGGACTGCTCGCCCGAGGACGCGAGGTCGAGCACGTCGTCGGCCAGCTGGAACGCGACGCCGAGCTTCTCCCCGTACTCCGCGACGACCTCGACGACGGACGGGTCGCACCCGCCGAACATCGCGCCCAGGCGGGCCGAGGTCGAGAGGAGCGACGCGGTCTTGTCCGCGAGCACCTCGAGGTAGTGCTCGACGGGGTCGTCGCTCTCCGAGGGGCCCATCGTCTCGTGCAGCTGGCCGAGGCACAGCCGCTCGAAGGTCCGCGCCTGGATGAGCACGGCCTCCGGACCCAGCGCGGCGACCGTCGACGCCGCGCGGGCGAACAGCAGGTCTCCGATGAGGATCGCGACCGAGTTGCCCCACACGGCGTGCGCCGAGGGAGCGCCGCGTCGCACGGGCGCGGAGTCCATCACGTCGTCGTGGTACAGCGAGGCCAGGTGGGTGAGCTCGACGACGACGGCCGCCTCCACCACCTCCGGGCGGGCACCGTCGCCCAGCTCCGCGCACAGCAGTGCGAGGAGCGGGCGCAGGCGCTTTCCGCCGGCGTTCACGAGGTGGCGGGACGCGGTGTCCGCGAGCCCGTCGGAGTGCGCGACGGCGTCGCCCAGCCGCGCCTCGACGGTCGCAAGGCGTGCGGTGAGCGTCGCGGAGAGCTCCGGATCGGTCAGGGGGATCGCCGTCGCTGAGACGGGTGGCACTGTGGTCACGGTCTGAACTTAGCCGCCTCGAGGGCAAGATCGAGAACCGAGGAGGGCAAAACGCCGAGAAGGACGACTCCTGTCACGCAGATCACGATCGCGACCGTGGTGAATCCCTCGGACCGGACGACCGTCACCCGGGTCGTGAGCGCGGCCAGGGCGGAGGCCGCCGCGGGTCCCCCACCCGCGTTCTCGCGGCCCTCCTCCCCGACCCCGCCGGCGGCGCTCGACGGCGACGGCGTGAAGAACATGAGGACGATGATCCGCACGTAGAAGAACACCGAGACCGCCGAGGCAAGGACCCCGATCAGGGCGAGCGGCCAGGCCCCCACCGCGACGGCGGCACCGAACGCCGTGAACTTCGCGATGAAGCCGGCGGTCAGCGGGATGCCCGCCATCGAGAGCAGGAACAGGGCGAACGCCCCCGCGAGCCACGGGCTGCGCTTGCCCAGCCCGGCCCACTCGGTCAGGTGCGTGGCCTCGCCGAGGATCGCTCCGCCGTCGGGCGCGTGGAGGTCCCCCGCTCCAGCGGCCGCGGGCCCCGCTGCTGCGGCGGACCCTGCCGTCCCGCCGGAACCCACCGCGGTGAGCACCGGGCTCTCCGCGGCGGCCTGAGGCTGCGGCGCCCGCTCGCGCACGAGCGTCACGACCGCGAAGGCACCCGACGGTCGCCAGACCGTACGCGAGCAGGTAGAACACCACGGCCCGGACGCCGAACCCGCTGAGCTCGCCGAAACCCACGAGTGCCACCAGGAGGAAGCCCGGCGTGCGCGATCGACGAGTAGGCGAGGAGGCGCTTCATGTCGGTCTGGATCACACCGATGACCGATCCGACGACCATGGTGAGGATCGCGACGACCCACAGCGCGACCACGAGCTTCGCCTGGAGGTCCGGCGGGAGCGCCGAGCCGACCAGGTAGAGGACGCGCACCAGCGCGCCGAACGCGGCCGCCTTGGTGCAGGCGGCCATGAAGCCCGGTGATGGGCGTGGGGGCGCCCTGGTAGACGTCGGGGGTCCACGAGTGGAACGGCACCGCGCCGATCTTGAACAGCAGGCCGCGAGCACCATGACCAGGCCCAGCGAGCACCAGGCCTGTCATCCCGTCGAGCCCGCCGCCGTTCAGCAGGGCCGCGCGCGACCTCGGCGAGCCGCACCGAGCCCGCGAAGCCGTAGACGAGCGCCACGCCGAAGATGAAGATCGCCGACGCGAAGGCCCCCAGCAGGAAGTACTTGAACGAGGCCTCCTGCGACAGGAGCCGACGACGGCGCGCGAGCGCCGTCAGCACGTACAGGGGCAGCGAGAGCACCTCGAGCGCGACGAACATCGTCAGCAGGTCGCCCGTGGCGGGGAAGATCATCATGCCGCCCACCGCGAACAGCACGAGCGGGAAGACCTCGGTCTGCTCGAGGCCACGAGCGGCGGGCGAGGTCCTCGTAGGCCGAGCCGGGGACGGCCGCGGCCGTGGGCGCGAACGCGTCCTGCCCGGTCGAGGTGCGGTCGGCGATCACGAGCGTGGCCAGCAGCGCGAGCACCACGACGATGCCCTGCAGCGCCAGCGCCGAACGGGTCGATCACGAGCGACCCGCCCAGCACCTGGATGCCGTTGGCTCCTGGACGTCGGCCCAGAGCAGGACGACCGCGACGAGGGCGCCGACGAGCGCGGCCAGGGCCAGGACGACCTGGACCGCGCGGCGGTGCCGGTCCGGCACGAAGGCCTCGACCAGCACGCCGAGGACACCGGCCCCCAGGACGACGATCACGGGCGACGAGGTAGGCCCAGTCGATCGTGGGGGCCACGAAGGCGGCTGCGGTGCTCACGAGTCGCTCCCTTCAACGCTGAGGAGTTCGGGGTTCGGGGCGGGGTCCTCGAGCCCGACGGCCGTCATGGTCGCCTGCGCGGGCTCGCGCACCAGGTCGAGCGCGGGTGCCGGGTACGAAGCCGAGCACCAGCAGGGCCACGATCAGGGGCGCGACGACCCACTTCTCGCGCGCTGCCAGGTCCGCGGTCCCCGTCAGGGCGTCGGGCGTCCGGCCCGGTGAAGACCCTCTGGTAGGTCAGCAGCACGTACAGCGCCGCGAGGACCACGCCGAGGACCGCCGACGAGCGGCCGCCGGGTGGCTGCGCGAGAACGTCCCGACGAGCACCATGATCTCGGACGACGAACGTCGACAGGCCGGGCAGCGAGAGCGCCGAGAGGCCCGCCACGAGGAACGTGCCCGCGAGCACCGGCGTGACCCGCTGCAGGCCGCCGTAGTCGGTCGATGCGCTGCGAGCGCGTCGGGTGCCGCGCGATCAGGAAGCCCGCCAGGAGGAACAGCGCGCCCGGTCGAGATGCCGTGGTTGAACATGTAGAACGACGCCCCGGAGATGCTGAGCGACGTGAACGAGAAGATGCCCAGGACGATGAACCCGAAGTGGGACACCGACGTGTAGGCGATGAGCCGCATGAGGTCGGTCTGGCCGATCGCCATGAGCGCGCCGTAGAGGATCGAGACCACGGCCAGCACGATGATCACGGGCGCGGCCCACCGGGACGCGTTCGGGAACAGCGGCAGGCACAGCGTCAGCATGCCGAACGTGCCGACCTTGTCCAGCACGCCCACCAGCAGCGTCGAGGTGCCCGCGGGGGCGTGCTCGGCGGCGTCGGGCAGCCAGGTGTGGACCGGGAACATGCGGCGCCTTGATCGCGAACGCGAGGAAGAACGCGAGGAACAGCAGCCGCTCGGTGCTCACGGGCAGCGGGTTCGCCGCCAGGTCGTCGACCAGGGTCTGGGTCAGGAAGCCCTGCTCGGCCCGCCCGGTCCCGTTGAGGTACAGCGCGATGACCGCGACGAGCATGATGAGCCCGCCGGCGAGCGAGAAGAGCAGGAACTTCACGGCCGCGTACCGCCGCTGCGCCCCGCCCGAACACCGCCGATCATGAAGTAGACCGGGATCAGCATGGCCTCGAACAGGACGTAGAAGAAGAACACGTCGCGGGCCACGAACACCGCGACCATGAACGCCTCGAGGAGCAGCACCAGGCCCGAGGTAGTGGCGCAGCTTGGACCGAGCGTCGCCGTCCTGCTCGCGCCACGCGGCGAGCACCACGAGCGGGACCAGCAGCACCGCGAGCCCGACCAGCAGGAGCCCGACGCCGTCGACGCCGACCGCGTAGCTCACGCCGATCTGCGGGATCCACGCGTGCGTCTCGGTGAGCTGGAAGGTGCCGGCGTCCGCCGGTGTCGAACGCACGTGATCGCGACGACCGAGCAGCACGAGCTCGGCGAGCGCGAACGACGACCGCGACGGTCCGCAGGCGCTTGCGCGCGGCAGGTCGCGCCCAGCCCCCAGACGGCGCGCCGCACCGACGAGCGGCAGGACGATGAGAAGGGTCAGCCAGGGAATCTCGGTGGTCATCGGTCCCTCAGCTCCCTGTTCCGGTGGTCACGGCGAGGACCACCGCGACGATCACGATCAGGCCTGCGAGCATCGTCGCCGCGTAGGACCTGACGAATCCGTTCTGCATGCCGCGCGAACTTCTCCCCTGTCGCTCCGACGAGGCCGGCGAGGCCGCATCCAGCCGCCGTCGACCATCTGCCGGTCCCCGTAGACCAGGGACCGCGTGAGGTACTGCCCGGGCCGCATGAAGACGGCCTCGTTGACGTCGTCCTGGTACAGGTCCCGGCGCGCGGCCCGCGTGAGCGCCGAACCGTGCGGGCGGCACGATCGGCACGCGGGAGACCGCGTACTGGCGCCAGGCCAGCAGCACGCCCACCAGGACCAGCAGGAGGGTCAGCGCGATGAGCGCCCAGACCGGCAGGACCGGCTCGGCGTGCTCGGCGTGGCCCGTGACCGGCGCGAGCCAGTCGACGAACCCGTCGCCGATCGCGAGGAGCCCGCCGAGCGCGACCGAGCCGACCGCGAGGACCACCATGGGCATCGTCATGAGCGCGGGGACTCGTGCGGGTGCTGCACGGGGCCGTCGGTCGAGAGCGGCCCCGTGGGGCTGCCCGAGCCGTCGTTCCAGCGCTTGTGCCCGTGGAACGTCATGAAGAACAGGCGCGACATGTAGAACGCGGTGATCCCGGCGCCCAGCAGCGCCACGCCGCCGAACACCCACGCCCGCCACGCCTGGCCGTCGATCGGGACGAACGCCGCCTCGATGATCTTGTCCTTGCGACCAGAACCCGGAGAACGGCGGGATGCCCGAGGATCGCGAGCCAGCCCAGGCCGAACGTGACCCACGTGACCTTCATGTACCGCGACAGCGCGCCGAAGCGGCGCATGTCCACCTCGTCGTCCATGCCGTGCATGACCGAGCCCGCGCCGAGGAACATCCCGGCCTTGAAGAAGCCGTGCGTCACGAGGTGGAAGATCGCGAACGCGTACCCGATCGGGCCCAGGCCCGCGGCGAGGATCATGTAGCCGATCTGCGACATCGTCGAGGCCGCCAGGGCCTTCTTGATGTCGTCCTTCGCGCAGCCGATGATCGCCCCGAACAGCAGCGTGACCGCACCGACGATGACCACGACGAGCTGCGCCGTCGGCGCCCCCTCGAAGATCGGGGCCGAGCGGACCACCAGGTAGACGCCCGCGGTGACCATGGTCGCCGCGTGGATGAGCGCCGAGACCGGCGTCGGGCCGGCCATGGCGTCGCCGAGCCAGGCCTGGAGCGGGAACTGCGCCGACTTGCCGCACGCGGCCAGCAGGAGCGCCAGGCCGATCGCCGTCAGCAGGGCCGTGCCCGCGGCGGGTGCGTCGGCGAAGACCGTCGCGAAGTCGACCGCCCCGAAGCCCGCGAACATGAGCATGAGCGCGACGATCAGCCCCAGGTCGCCGACCCGGTTCATGATGAACGCCTTCTTGGCCGCGACCGCGTTCGGCCCGCTCGTGGTTCCAGAACCCGATGAGCAGGTACGAGGCCAGCCCCACACCCTCCCAGCCGACGAACAGCAGCAGGTAGGAGTCCGCGAGGACCAGGACCAGCATGGCCGCGACGAACAGGTTGAGGTAGGCGAAGAACCGGCGCCGGTCCGGGTCGTGCTCCATGTACGCGACCGAGTACACGTGGATGAGCGTGCCGACGAACGTCACGAGCAGCACGAACGTCATGGACAGCGGGTCGATCCGCAGCCCCACGTCCACGTCCAGGCCGCCCGCGGCGATCCAGTCGAAGAGCCGGTGAGTCGACCACCCGCTCGTCGGCCGGCAGGCCGAGCATCGAGAAGAACACGACGAGAGCGACGACGAACGCGCCGCCCGACACCAGCACCCCGAACCAGCGCCCCAGCGGTCGCTGCGCCGCCCCGCGAGCAGCAGGATCGCGGCCCCCAGGAGGGGCAGCAGGATCAGCAGCGGGGCCAGCAGGAAGGGGCCGGGCACGATCGTCGAGGCGGGAACGATCTCCTGGGTCGCGAGCGCGGCCGGCAGGGCCGACGGCAGCGCGCCGAGCTCGCCGGCGTGCGGGAGGGCTGAAGCAGAGTCACCGTTGGCATGCCTGCCCTCTCAGCTCTTCAGCAGGTTGACGTCGTCGACCGAGGCCGAGCGGCGGGTACGGAAGATGGCCACGATGATCGCGAGCCCCACGACGACCTCGGCCGCGGCGACGACCATGACGAAGAACGCGATGACCTGCCCGTGGAGGTCGCCGTGCATGCGCGAGAACGTCACGAACGTGAGGTTGGTGGCGTTGAGCATGAGCTCGATGCCCATGAACACGATGATCGCGTTGCGGCGCAGCAGCACCGTGGTCGCGCCGATCGCGAACAGGATCGCCGCGAGGATCAGGTAGTTGGTCAGCTCCATGTCAGCGTTCCTCGTCCTCGTCGGTGCCCGCGGCCAGCTCGGGGAACCTGCGGCCCGTGCGGCTCGGGCTCGTGCTCGACCAGGACGTCGCGCTCGGCCGCGAGGATGCGGTCTGCCGACCGCTCCTGGCCGCGGATGCGCAGCACCCGGGAGACCGAGTGCTCGATCGGGCGGCCCTGCGGGTCGAGCGCCGGGGTGTCCATGGCGTTGTGCTGCGCGTAGACGCCCGGAGCGGGCAGGGGCGTGAGGAGCCCGCCCTCGGCGAGCGCGGCGACCTTGGCGTCCGAGACCTGCCGCTGCCCGACGCGCGGCACGAGCCGGCGGCGGTGGGTCAGGACCAGTGCGGCGATGGCCGCGGTCACGAGCAGGATCGCCGACGACCTCGAGGGCGAACACGTAGTCCGCGAAGAGCATGCGTGCGAGCGCCGACGGGGTTGGTCTCCGCGTTCGCGGCAGTGAGCCCGACCGAGGGCGGGAACGTCGCCTGCGCGATCACGCCGACCAGGACCGAGCCGAGCCCCAGGCCCAGCAGGATCCCGATGAAGCGCTGACCGCGGATGGTCTCGACGAGCGAGTCCGAGGCGTCGACGCCCACGAGCATGAGCACGAACAGGAAGAGCATCATCACGGCGCCCGTGTAGACCACGATCTGCACGACGCCCAGGAAGGCGGCCTCCTGCGCGATGTAGAGGATCGCGAGGCTGATCATGACGAACACGACGCAGATCGCGGCGTGCACGGCCTTGCGGGCGAACAGCAGGCCGAGCGCGGCCAGGACCATGAGGGGAGCGAGGACCCAGAACAGGACGACCTCTCCCCCGCTGACGGTCACCGGACCACCTTGCGGACCTCGGGGCGCCGGCCGGCGGCGGGGTCCACGACGGGGGGCAGGGTCGGGTCGTCGGGTCGGTGCTCTCGCACCCAGTCGATCTGCTCGGGCACGGGCCCGGTCACCTCTCCGCGGTAGTAGTCGGTGTCGGTCGTACCGGGCACCATGGGGTGCGGCGCGGCCAGCATGCCCTCGCGCAGCGGCGCCAGAAGGTCCTCCTTCTCCCAGATCAGCCCTTCACGGGTGGGTCCGGCGAGCTCGTACTCGTTGGTCATCGTCAGTGCCCGGGTGGGGCACGCCTCGATGCACAGCCCGCAGAAGATGCAGCGCAGGTAGTTGATCTGGTAGACGCTGCCGTAGCGCTCGCCGGGCGAGCGCTGCGCGCCGTCGGGGAGCGCCGAGTTGTCCGCGCCCTCGACGTAGATCGCGTCCGCGGGGCACGCCCAGGCGCACAGCTCGCAGCCGATGCACTTCTCGAGACCGTCCGCGTACCGGTTGAGCTGGTGGCGCCCGTGGTAGCGGGGCTTGGTCGGCACCTTCTCGAACGGGTACTGCTCGGTCACGGTGGGCTTGAACATCGAGGAGAACGTCACGCCGAACCCGGCGACCGGCGCCAGCAGCCCGCCGAGCCCCTTCCTCTGCGGGATCAACGACTCGTAGTCAGCCACGGGGGACCTCCTCGTCCTGGGCGTCGGGTGCTGCGGGACCGTCCCCTGCGGACGGGCTGCCCTCGGGGACCAGGCGCCGTGCCCGGCGCGGCGCGCTGGGCAGCGTCTGCCCCGGCAGCGGCGGGACGGGGAAGCCGCCCGCGAAGGCGTCGAAGGGCTCGGGTGCCGCTGTGCTGCCCTTGCGGTAGGGCGAGGAGCCCGACGGCGCGGCCCGCCCGTCTGCGTCGATGTCCGGCACCTTCTTCTGCGGCCACAGGAAGATCGCGGCGATCGCGACCACCCCCAGGACGACGGCCGCCACGAGGATCGCGCGGTTGTCGACGTCGCCGAACGCGGATCATGCCCTGGACGACCGCGAGCACGACGACCCAGGCGAGCGCGGCCGGGATGAGGACCTTCCAGCCGAACTTCATGAACTGGTCGTAGCGCAGGCGCAGCAGCGTCCCGCGGACCCACACGAACACGAACATGAAGGCCCAGACCTTGACGAGGAACCAGAGGATGGGCCACCAGCCCTCGTTGAACATGCCGTCGTTGATCGCCGACAGGGGCCACGGCGCACGCCAGCCCCCGAGGAAGAGCGTGGTCGCCACGGCCGAGACGTTGATCATGTTGATGTACTCGGCGAGGAAGAACCACGCGAACTTCATCGACGAGTACTCGGTCATGTAGCCCGACGACCAGCTCGCCCTCGGCCTCGGGGAGGTCGAACGGCAGGCGGTTGGTCTCGCCGATCATCGAGATGACGTAGATCACGAACGCCGGGCATGCAGGATGAGCGCCCACCAGACCTTGCGTCTGGGAGTCGACGATCTGCGAGGTCGACATCGAGCCGGCCATGATGAAGACGCTCACCAGGGACAGGCCCATCGCGAGCTCGTAGCTGATGACCTGAGCGGTCGAGCGGACCGCGCCCGAGCAGCGGGTAGGTCGAGCCGGACGACCAGCCGCCGAGCACGATCCCGTACACGCCCGACCGAGGCGCACGCCAGGATGTAGAGCACCGCGACGGGGAAGTCGGTGAGCTGCGCGGGCGTCGAGTCAGTCGGTGAACGAGGATCGTGACGCTCGGGCCCGAACGGGATGACCGCGAACGTCAGCAGCGAGCAGAACACCGCGATCATCGGGCGCGAGGATGTAGACGAACTTGTCCGCCGCCGTGACCGTGATGTCCTCCTTGAGCAGGAGCTTCATGGCGTCCGCGAGCGACTGCAGCAGGCCGAACGGCCCGTGCACGTTGGGGCCGGGCCGCACCTGCATCCGGGCGACGACCTTGCGCTCGAACCAGATGGCGATGAGCACGCTGGTGAGCAGGAAGACGATGATCAGCACGGCCTTGACCAGGTAGGTCCAGCCGTTGTCCTGGGAGAAGTCGGCCGAGATCCCGGGTACGCCCGGGGTCTCGGTGACCAGGGACGCTCCAGGGCGAGGTTCAGCAGGCCGCTCATGATGCTCCCCGTCGGTGGGCTGGACGGTCTCGCCGGGGCGCGAGGCCCGGCAGCGGGCTCGATCCGTACGAGTGCGCCCTGGGTCGCGCCGAGCTCACGATGGACCTGCGAGCCTGCCGAACCGAGCGGGAGCCAGACGACGTGCGTCGACCATGTCGGTGATCACGACGGGCAGCTCGATCGACCCGCGGTCGGTCGACACCCGCACCACGTCGCCGCCTCGAACAGGTCCGCGGCTGCCGCGGTCGTCGCCGACAGCCGGGCCACGGGTCGCTTGGCCGTACCGGCGAGGAAGCGCTCACCGTCCTGACCGCGACCCGCGTCGAGGAGCAGGCGCCACGCCGCGAGCACCGCGGTGCCCGGGGCGACCTCGGGTGGTTCTGCGGCCGTGACCTCGGGGGCCGCGGGGCGGGCTCCGTCCCAGGTGCCGAGCTGGTCGATCTCGGCGCGGACCTGCCTCGGTCGTCCGTGCCCCGAGCACGAGGCCCGCTGCGTCGGCGAGCGCGTCGAGCACGCGGTGGTCGGGCATCGCGGTCGAGGCGAGAGCGGCCTCGGAAGGTCCGCACGCGTCCCTCCCAGTTCACGAACGCGCCGGCCTTCTCGACCGGCGGCGCGACCGGCAGCACCACGTCCGCGCGCGCTCGGTCACCTCGGAGGCGCGGACCTCGAGCGAGACCACGAAGCCTGCGGCCTCGAGCGCCCGGAGCGTGTGCGCCGGGTCGGGCAGGTCGTCGGCGTCGCAGACCGCCCACGAGCACACCGCCGAGCTGGCCCACCGACAGCGCGTCGAGGATCTCGCCGGTGCTGCGGCCGGGCGTCTCCGGGAGGTGCTCGACGCCCCAGGCGACGGCCACGTCGACCCGGGCTGCGGCGTCGGCGCACGGGGCGTCCGCCCGGGCAGCAGGGCGGGCAGCGTGCCGGCCTCGACCGCCGCCGCGCTCGCCCGCACGGCGCGGGACCCACGCGAGCCGTGCGCCCGTGCGCCGCGGCGAGGCGCAGCAGCGCCGAGTACCCGCCGGGCGACCCCGGCGAGGCGTTCACCGACCAGGACCACGGCCCCGGGCTCGGCGAGCGCGTCGCGCAGGGCCGAGAGCTCGGCCGGTTCCTCGACCGACTCGGGGGCGTCGGGGCCACGGCCCCGTCGTGCCCGAACAGCGTCTGGGTGCCTGTGGCGAGCACCTCGAGCCACTCGGCCTCGGTGCCCGGGGCCGCCCGCAGGAGCGTGGCGTCGAGGCGCTGCGCGCCGCGGCTCGCGAAGGGTGCGAGCGAGAAGACCCGCAGGCCGTGCTTCTGGACGCCCTTGCGCAGCCGCAGGAACGTGACGCCGGCCTCCTCCTCCGCCTCGAGGCCGACGAGCAGCACCGCGGGTGCGCTGCTCGAGGTCGTCGAACGTCACGCCGAGCCCGGTGCCGGCGACGGCGTGGGCGAGGAAGTCCGCCTCCTCGGTCGAGTGCACACGGGCGCGGTGGTCCACGTCGTTGGTCCCGAGGACGACGCGGGCGAACTTGCCGTACGCGTACGCGTCCTCGACCGTGAGGCGTCCGCCCGGGAGCACCCCGACGCCGCCGCGCGGCCCGCGCCTGCGCGAGGCCGGTCGCCGCGACCTCGAGGGCCTCGGCCCAGCTCGCGGACGCAGCTCGCCGCGCGTGACCCGGCCCTCGGCGTCGACCTCGCGGTCGCGCACGAGCGGGTGTGGTGAGGCGGTCCGGCGCGGACTGCCACGTGAACGCGAAGCGGTCCTTGTCGGTGATCCACTCCTCGTTGACCTGGCGGGTCCTCGCCCGACAGCCGGCGCAGGACCACGCCGCGGCGGTGGTCGATGCGGATCGCGGACGCCGCACGCGTCGTGCTCGCCGACGCTCGGGGTCGAGACCAGGTCGAAGGGCCGCGACCGGAAACGGTAGGCGGCGCCGGTCAGGGCGCCGACAGGGCAGATCTGCACGGTGTTGCCGCGAGAAGTACGAGGCGAACGGGCGCCCCGACTCGTCCTCGAGCGCGGCCCCCACGGGGGCCTCGAACCCTGCCTGCGCGCCGTACGGCAGCGAGCCTGCGGGCGCCGCCGGCTCGGACTCGCCGTCGGCGAAGCCCAGCACGCGCGCGTCGAACCGGCCGATCTGCTGCTGCGCCCCACGCTTCTGCAGGTCGATGAACGCGTCACCCGCGATCTCCTCGGAGAACCGGGTGCAGCGCTGGCACAGCACGCAGCGCTCGCGGTCGAGCAGGATCTCGGTCGAGATCGCGATCGGCTTGGGGAACGTCCGCTTGACGTCGACGAACCGGCTCGTCGCGCGCCCGTTGCTCATCGCCTGGTTCTGCAGGGGGCACTCGCCGCCCTTGTCGCACACCGGGCAGTCGAGCGGGTGGTTGATGAGCAGCAGCTCCATGACCCCGTGCTGCGCCTTGTCCGCGACCGCCGACGTGTGCTGGGTCTTGACGACCATGCCGGGCGTGGCCTCGAGCGTGCAGGACGCCTGCGGCTTGGGCATGGGGCGGACGTTGCCCTCGCGGTCGGGCGTCGCGACCTCGACCAGGCACTGCCGGCACGCGCCCGCGGGGGCGAGCAGCGGGTGGTCGCAGAACCGCGGGATCTGGATGCCGACCTGCTCGGCGGCACGGATCACGAGCGTGCCCTTGGGCACGGCCATCTCGATGCCGTCGATCGTGAACGTGACCTCGTCGCGACGAGCGGGGCTGCGCGCCCCCTGCCGCCGCACCGGGCGACGTGCCGGCGGACGTCGTGGTCGTCATCAGTGCGCTCCTGCCGTCAGGGCCTGCGGGGCACGCCGGCGGCGTGTAGGCGAACAGTGCGGCGGCTCGACGGGTCGAACGGGCAGCCGCGGCCGGTGATGTGCGCCTCGAACTCCTCGCGGAAGAGCGCGATGCTGCTCGTGATCGGGCGACGTCGCGCCGTCGCCGAGCGCGCAGAACGCGCGGCCGAGGATGTTGTCGCACAGTGTCGAGCAGCAGCGTCGAGGTCGCTCGTCCGTGCCCCTCGCCGCGCCTCGATGCGGTGCAGGACCTGCTTGAGCCAGTAGGTGCCCTCGCGGCACGGCGTGCACTTGCCGCACGACTCGTGCGCGTAGAAGTCGGTCCACCGGCTCACGGCCCGCACCACGCACGTGGTCTCGTCGAAGATCTGCAGGGCGCGCGTGCCGAGCATCGAGCCCGCCGCGGCGACCGACTCGTAGTCGAGCGGGACGTCGAGGTGGTCGGCGGTGAAGATCGGCGTCGACGACCCGCCGGGCGTCCAGAACTTCAGCTCGTTGCCCCCACGGATCCCCGCCCGCCATGTCGAGCAGCTCGCGCAGCGTGATGCCGAGCGGCGCCTCGTACTGGCCCGGACGCACGACGTGCCCCGACAGCGAGAACAGCCCGTGGCCCGACGAGCGCTCGGTCCCCATCGACCGGAACCAGTCGGCGCCCTCGTCGACGATCGCCGGGACGCGACGCGATGGACTCGACGTTGTTGACCACGGTGGGCCGCGCGTACAGGCCCGCGACCGCGGGGAACGGGGGCTTGAGCCGCGGCTGGCCGCGCAGCCCCTCGAGCGAGTCGAGCAGCGCGGTCTCCTCGCCGCAGATGTACGCGCCCGCCCCCGCGTGCACCGTGACGTCGAGGTCGAAGCCCGAGCCCTGGATGTTCTTGCCCAGGTAGCCCGGCCGCGTACGCCTCCTCGACGGCGCGCAGCAGCCGGCGGTAGACGTGCAGGACCTCGCCGCGCACGTAGATGAACGCGTGGTCGCAACCGATCGCGTAGGACGTGATGGCCACGCCCTCGATCAGGAGCTGCGGGCTCGCGAGCATGAGCGGGATGTCCTTGCAGGTGCCGGGCTCGGACTCGTCGGCGTTGACGACGAGGTAGCGCGGGCCCGCCGTCGGGCGCGGGCAGGAAGCCCCACTTCATGCCCGTGGGGAAGCCCTGCGCCGCCGCGGCCGCGCAGGCCCGAGTCCTTGACGACCTGCACGACGTCCGCGGGCGGCTGCGCGAGGGCCTTCGCGAGGCCCTCGCAGCCGCCCTGCGCGACGTATGTCGTCGAGCGTCCAGGAGCGCTCGGCGTCCCAGGTCTCGCTGAGGATCGGGGTCAGCGGGTCGATCGTCTGCTCGCTCACGGCTGCTTCCCCTTCGAGGCGTCGGGCGTGGTGCCCGTGGCGTCGGCGGGCGTGGTGGGCTTGCGCTCGGCGGAGGACTGCTCCCGCCCGACGGCGGAGGCGCCCTGGGTGGCCGCCCCGCCCGCGGCTGCGGTCGGCTCGGGCGCCTGCCCGGTGGCCGGCTCGTCGGCCTGTTCCGGGGCCGTCCCGTCCGGCGCGGTCCAGTCGTGCTCGCGGGCCAGGCGGAGCCCGGCGAGCGTCGGGCTCCCCCGCCCCGACGCCCTCGTCCGCGCGGCCGTCGGAGAACCCGGCCAGCACGCGGCTCATCTGCTTGAACGTGCACACCGACGCGGCGCCGCGCGTCGGGGCGACGTCCTCGCCCGCGCCGCAGGCGGTCCGCGAGGTCGGTGGCCTTGGCCGGGGTCTGGTTGTCGAAGAACTCCCAGTTGACCATCACGACGGGCGCGTAGTCGCAGGCCGCGTTGCACTCGACCCGCTCCAGGGTGATGGCCCCGTCCTCGGTCGTCTCGTCGTGCCCGACGCCCAGGTGCTCCGAGCAGCTCGTCGAAGATCTCGTCGCCGCCCATGATCGCGCACAGGGTGTTGGTGCAGACCCCCACGGTGTACGTGCCGTTCGGGTGCCGCTTGTACTGGGTGTAGAAGGTCGCGACCGCGGAGACCTCGGCGGCCGTGATGGCCGAGCTGCTCGGCGCAGAACGCGATGCCGTCGCGCGGCTGACGTACCCGTCCTCCGACTGCACCAGGTGCAGCATCGGCAGCAGCGCCGAGCGCGTCTGCGGGTAGCGGGCGATGATCGCCGCGGCGTCCTGCGCGAGGCGCGCGTACGTCGCCTCGTCGTATCCGGCCTCCTGGCCTCGAGCGTCATCGGTCCACCCCTCCCAGCACGGGGTCGAGCGAGGCGACAGCGACGACGACGTCGGCCACCTGGCCGCCCTCGCACATCACGGCGACGCGCCTGCAGGTTGTTGAACGAAGGGTCGCGGAAGTGCGCCCGGTAGGGCCGCGTGCCGCCGTCGGACACGAGGTGCACGCCGAGCTCGCCGCGCGGGTGCTCGACCGACTGGAAGACCTGGCCCACGGGGACCCGGAAGCCCTCGGTGACCAGCTTGAAGTGGTGGATCAGGGCCTCCATCGAGGTGCCCATGATCTCCCTGATGTGGTCGAGCGAGTTGCCCATGCCGTCGCTGCCGATCGCGAGCTGGGCGGGCCAGGCGATCTTCTTGTCGGCCGACCATCACGGGCTGGCCGGCCCGTGCGCCTCGAGCCGCTCGAGGCACTGCTCGACGATCCGCAGCGACTGGTAGCACTCCTCGAGCGCGCAGCACGACCCGCGAGTAGCAGTCCGCGTCCTTCGAGGTGGGCACGTCGAAGTCGTAGGTCTCGTAGCCGCAGTACGGCGCGGCCTTGCGCACGTCGTACGGCAGCCCGGTCGAGCGCAGCACGGGGCCGGTGATCGCGAGCGCCATGCAGCCCGAGAGGTTGAGGTGCCCGACGCCGACCAGGCGGGCCTTGAAGATCGGGTTGGCGAGCATGAGGTCGCCGAGCTGCGCGAGGTAGCCCGCGGATCAGCGGGTCGGCCTCGCGGATCTGGGTCGACGACGCCCGGCGGGATGTCCTGCGACCACGCCGCCCGGACGGACGTACGCGTGGTTCATGCGCAGGCCGGTGACGGCCTCGAAGATCCGCAGGATCTCCTCGCGGGCGGTGAACGCGATGGTCATGACCGTGGTCGCGCCCATCTCGTTGCCGCCGGTGCCGAGGCAGACCAGGTGCGACGCGATCCGGTTGAGCTCCATCATGAGCACGCGGATGACGCTGGCCCGCTCCGGGACGTCGTCCGTGATGCCGAGGAGCTTCTCGACCGCGAGGCAGTAGGCGGTCTCCTGGAACAGCGGCGCGAGGTAGTCCATGCGGGTGCAGAACGTGACGCCCTGGGTCCACGTCCGGAACTCCATGTTCTTCTCGATGCCGGTGTGCAGGTAGCCGATGCCGGCAGCGTGCCTCGGTGACGGTCTCGCCGTCGATCTCGAGCATGAGCCGCAGCACACCGTGGGTCGACGGGTGCTGCGGACCCATGTTGACGACGATGCGCTCCTCGCCGAGCTGGGTCGCCTCGGCCGCGATGTCGGCCCAGTCGCCCCCCGAGGCCTCGTAGCTGGGGATCGACGCGTCGAAGTCGCCGAACGGCGCCTTCGTGGCGTGGGGTGTCGCGTGCGGGGTGGTGGGGCTCACGAGTACGACCTCCTCTGGTCCGGCGGGGGCACCGTGGCGCCCTTGTACTCGACCGGGATGCCGCCGAGCGGGTAGTCCTTGCGCTGCGGGTGGCCCGGCCAGTCGTCCGGCATCTCGATCCGGGCCAGGGCCGGGTGGCCGTCGAAGACGATCCCGAAGAAGTCCCACGTCTCGCGCTCGTGCCAGTCGTTGGACGGGTACACCGACGTGGTCGAGGGGATGTGCGGGTGCGCGTCCGGGACGGCGACCTCGAGCCGCAGGCTGCGCGACGTGCGTGACCGATGTCAGGTGGTAGACGGCGTGCAGCTCGCGGCCGACGTCGTGCGGGTAGTGCACCCCGCTCACGCCCATGCTCAGCTCGAACCGCAGGTCCTGCTCGTCACGGAGCGCGCGGGCCACCGTGACGAGGTGCTCGCGGCCGGACGTGCAGCGTGAGCTCGGCGTCGCGGGCCCGGAGGGTCCACGACCACGCTCTCCACGGCGTCCTCGAAACGCACGCCGGCCTCGGCGAGCACCTCCGCCAGGACGTCGACGGCCTCGTCGAACCAGCCGCCGTAGGGGCGCGCGCTGGGTCCGGGCAGCACCACGGGGCGCACCAGACCGCCGTAGCCCGAGGTGTCCCCCGAGCCGTGGGCACCGAACATGCCCGTGCGGACCTCGACGACCTCGAGCGGCTCGCGCCCACCCGAGCCCGGTCCCGCCACGAGGTCCTCGCCGGGCACGTCGCCCTTCTCGACCTTGTCCCGCTGGACGGCGTCCGCCGGGCGGCCCGTCGTCCCGTCGTTGGTGCTCGTCACCGCAGCAGCCCCTTCATCTGGAACGTCGGGGTCGCCTCGAGCGCCGCGGCCTCGGCCGCCTTGGCCGCCTCGCGACGGTTGACGCCCAGCGGCTCGGCCTGGATCTGCTCGTGCAGCGCGAGGATCGCGTTGATCAGCATCTCCGGGCGCGGCGGGCAGCCGGGCAGGTAGATGTCGACCGGCACGATGTGGTCGACCCCCTGGACGATCGCGTAGTTGTTGAACATCCCGCCGCTCGACGCGCACACGCCCATCGACAGCACCCACTTGGGCTCGGACATCTGGTCGTAGACCTGGCGCACCACGGGCGCCATCTTCTGGCTCACGCGACCCGCGACGATCATCAGGTCGGCCTGCCGCGGCGAGGCCCGGAAGACCTCCATGCCGAAGCGGGACAGGTCGAAGCGCGACGCGCCGGCCGCCATCATCTCGATGGCGCAGCACGCCAGGCCGAACGTCACCGGCCACAGCGACGCCTTGCGGAAGTACCCCGCGAGGTTCTCCACGCTCGTGAGCAAGAAGCCCGAGGGAGCCTCTTCGATCCCCATCTGCGTTCTCCCTATCTGGTTCCGGCTAGTCCCACTCGAACCCGCCACGGCGCCACTCGTAGACGAACGGCACGGTGATCAGGGCGAGGAAGCTCAGCATGGCGACGAGCCCGAAGGTGGCCAGGACGGTGAAGTCCACCGCCCACGGGTAGAGGAAGACCACCTCGATGTCGAAGATGATGAAGGTCATCGCGACGAGGTAGTACTTGATCGGGAAGCGCCCTCCGCCGATCGCGTGCGGGGTGGGCTCGATGCCGCACTCGTACGCGTCGAGCTTGGCGCGGTTGTATCGCTTGGGGCCGATCACGGCGCTCGCGGCGACTCCGCCGAGGGCGAGCACGGCTCCGATGCCCATCAGGACGAGCACGGGCACGTAGGGGTTGGTCATCGGTCTGCTCTCCGGGGGGCGCGCTGGGGCATGTCGGGAGTGCTGCCGCCGGGCGTCCGCGCGAAGCTGCGGGCACCCGGGTCTGACGGGGGTCGGGGCGGTGACTGCGTGAACAGCGGTGACGGCCTCTTTGCCGCCTCACCAAGCTTCGTCATGCCGATGGCACCACCCTCGTCAGTCCCGCGATGACCCGGTCGACGACGTCGCCACCACGAGGTTCGTAACAGTCGGACAACAGCTTGAGGACGAAGCGCATGACGAGCGGCCGCGGCAGCCCGTACCTGGTGCACAGCCGCATGATCTCGGGGTGCTCGATGAGGCGCACGAAGTACCGGCCGAGCGTGTAGTAGCCGCCCAGGTCATCGGCGCATGATCTCCGGGTAGGTCGCGAGCGTCCGCTCGCGCGCCGCGTCGGTGCTGCGGGCTCGTGACTGGGCCACGACGTCCGCCGCGACGCGCGCGGCCTGCATCGCGTAGGCGATCCCCTCGCCGTTGAACGGGCTGACCATGCCGCCCGAGTCGCCGACCAGCACCACGCCACGCGAGTAGAGGGGCTTGCGGTTGAAGCCCATGGGCAGGGCCGCGCCCCGCACGGGACCGGTCTGGTTCTCCGGAGTGAACTCCCACTCGGCGGGCGCGTTGGCCATCCACCGGGCGAACAGGTCCTTGTAGTCGACGTTCGCGGCCGACTGCCGGGCCGGGGTCGAGTTGACCGAGCCGAGCCCCACGTTCGCGGTGCCGTCGCCGAGCGCGAAGATCCAGCCGTAGCCGGGCAGGAGGTTCGACCTCCCGGCCGGCCCGTCCCAGAGCTCGAGGTGGGACTCCATCCAGGCGTCGTCGTGCCGTGGGGTCTTGAAGTAGGTCCGGACCGCGACGCCCATGGGGCGGTCCTCACGCTTCTCGAGCCCCAGGGCGAGCGCGAAGCGGGACGAGACGCCGTCCGCGGCGATGACGACGGGGGCGCGCAGCTCGTACTCGTCGCCTGCGCGGCGACCGTTCTCGTCGAGCGGGCGCGCGGTGACGCCCACCACGCGGCCCGTGCGCTCGTCGAGGAGAGGGCCCGTCACGTTGGTGCGCTCGAGCAGCTTGGCACCCGTGCGCTGGGCGTGCTCGGCGAGCGTCTGGTCCAGGTTCATGCGCGAGCGGGCGAGGCCGTAGGACGGGTAGGCCTTGAGCTCGGGCCAGGGCAGCTCCCACGAGCGTCCGCTCGCGACGACGCGCAGGCCCTTGTTGCGGATCCAGCCGTCCTCGGCGCGCGTGGGGACTCCCATGCGCACGAGCTCGCCGACGGCCCGCGGGGTCAGACCGTCGCCGCAGATCTTGTCGCGCGGGAAGGAGGCCTTCTCGAGGAGGAGGACGTTCAGGCCCGCGGCGGCACAGTAGTGCGCGGCCGTGGCCCCTGCTGGGCCCGCACCGACGACGATGACGTCCGCGTCATCATTCCTGTCACGCACGTTCTCACCTCGCTCGGCAAGCTCGAACACACCTCGGAAAGCCCCTTGTGAAGTCGCTCACAATGGACGTCGCCACTCTAGTCACAGTCGCGGGCGGATGTGTAGCAAGGCAACCCTTCCCTGGGGACCGAACCGCCAGGTCAGGCCTCCGTCAGGCGGGGCGCACGGCCCGGTGCAGCGCGACGAGGCCGCCGCTCAGGTTCCGGTACGCGGCGCCCTCCCACCCGGCGTCGATCATGAGGTGCGCCAGCTCGGGCTGCGCGGGCCAGTCCTGGATCGACTCGACGAGGTACTCGTACGAGCTCTTCTCCTTGGTCACGAGCCCCGCCATGACCGGCAGCATCTTCATGAAGACGCCCGTGTAGAGCGCACGGAAGGGCTTCCAGGTGGGGCGGGAGAACTCGCAGATGACGATCCGGCCGCCCGGGCGTGTCACGCGCAGCATCTCGCGCAGCGCGGCGTCGGTGTCCACGACGTTGCGCAGGCCGAACGAGATGGTCACGGCGTCGAACGACTCGTCGGCGAAGGGCAGCGCCGTGGCGTCCCCCGCGACGAACGGCATGTCCGGACGCCGACGCTTGCCCACCTGGAGCATCCCGACCGAGAAGTCGCACGGCACGACCTCGACACCCTCGTCCGCGAACGGCTCGCTCGACGTGCCGGTGCCGGCCGCGAGGTCCAGGACGCGCTCGCCCGGCAGCGCCGCGACGGCGTCGACCGTCTGCTTGCGCCACCGCCGGTCCTGTCCCAGGGAGATGACGTCGTTGGTGAGGTCGTAGCGGGAGGCGATCCCGTCGAACATCGAGGCGACCTCGGTGGGCTTCTTGTCCAGGCTTGCTCGCGACATGCGCCCATCGTTTCACGCCTACGCTGGACACGATGACTGCGCACGCTCACCCTCGCAGGGACGCCGACGACCTCGGCGCCCCTCCGACGGGTTCCCCCCGCCCTGGCTCCACCGACTTCCCGGCCGCCCCCCGCCTGGTCGTGCGGACGACCCGCCTGCCCGAGGCGCTGCCGGGCGACCTGACGGCCCTGCTCGACCTGCTGCCCGACGCACGCCCCCTGGCCTGGGTGCGGCGCGGCGACGGGATCGTGGGGTGGGGCGAGGCGCTGCGCCTCGAGGCGTGGGGTCCTGGGCGGTTCGCCGACGCCGAGGCGGCCTGGCAGGAGGTCCTGGGTGCCGCCGTCGTGCACGACGAGGTGGACCTGCCCGGCTCCGGCCTGGTCGCGTTCGGCTCGTTCGCGTTCGACGACGCGTCCGGCACGGCCGGGGACGCCCGCCCGGGCGGGACGATCGTGGTGCCGCGCGTCGTCGTCGGGCGCCGGGGCGGACCCGACGGCACGGCCTGGGTCACGAGCATCACCCAGGGCGACGCCCTGCCCGACGACGTCGCGTCGGTTCTCGACCCGGCCCGCCGCGAGCCCGTGCCCGGGCCGGGCGCGGTCACGACCGTGGACGGCTCGCTGAGCGCCGAGGACTGGACCGCGGTGGTGGCCGAGGGCGTCGAGCGCATCCGGCGCGGCGACCTCGAGAAGGTCGTGCTCGCACGCGACGTGCTGGCCACGGCCGAGCACCCCGTGGACCCCCGCTGGATGCTCCGCCGCCTCGCGGTGGCCTACGACGCGTGCTGGACCTTCTCGGTGGACGGCATGGTCGGCGCGACCCCCGAGCTGCTCGTGCGCAGCGAGAAGGGGCTCGTGACCTCGCGCGTGCTCGCGGGGACCATCCGCCGCTCGGGTGGCGCCGAGGCCGACGACGACTCGCTGCTGCGCGCCGCGCACCTCGCGCGCTCGTCCAAGGACCTCGAGGAGCACGAGTACGCCGTGGCGTCGGTCGCCGACGCGCTCGCCCCGTTCTGCTCGTCGATGAACGTGCCCGACGCGCCGTTCGTGCTGCACCTGCCCAACGTGCTGCACCTGGCCTCCGACGTCACGGGCGTGCTCGCGGCCGGAACGGGCGCGGACCCGGCGCCCACGAGCCTCGCGCTCGCGGCCGCGCTGCACCCGTCGGCCGCCGTGTGCGGGACCCCGACGCTCGCCGCGCGCGACCTCATCCGCGAGATCGAGGGCATGGACCGCGCCCGCTACGCGGCCCCGGTCGGGTGGTTCGGCGCAGACGGCGACGGCGAGTGGGGCATCGCGCTGCGCTCTGCCGAGCTGTCGCCGCAGGACCCGCACCGGGTGCGGCTCTTCGCGGGCTGCGGCATCGTCGCGGCCTCCGACCCGGGAGCCGAGCTCGCCGAGTCCGAGGCCAAGCTCGAGCCCATGCGGTACGCGCTCGGCAGCTGAGGGCTGCTGCCCGGCCACGCTCGCGCCACCGACAGCAGAGCCGGAAGCCTCCGGTCCTGCTGGTGGTTTGGTGAGTTACGCGACGTATAGCCCGTTCGACGGACATCTCCGGACAAGGCCCAGGTCGGCCTGTTAAGTTCGCCCGGTGCCCGATGCGACGATGACGATGACTCTGGATCCCACGCAGCGCGACGTCACCGTGCGCCGCGCCACGACCGCGGACCGCGAGGACCTCTGGCTCCTGGTGCTCCGCCTGCAGCCGGACGCACCGGAGCGTGCGACCTACGACCGCGTGGTCGGCCCCCTGCTGCGGGCGCTCGACACCCTCCTCCTGGTCGCCCAGGACCACACGGGCGTCGTCGGCTACCTTCTCGCGAGCCAGCGCCTGACCTTCAGCGGGAACGGTGCGGTCGTCGAGATCGACGAGATCGCGCTCGCCCCCGAGGCAGACCAGCGCCTCGTCGCGACCGAGCTGATCGGCGCCGTCGAGGCGTGGGGCCAGGAACAGCGCGCGACGCGTGTCACGCTCGCCGACGTCCTGCCGCGTGAGACAGCCGAGGAGCTCGGGTTCTCCACGACCGAGGTCCGTTCGTCCAAGGCGCTCGACCTGCTCGACGCCGACCCCGTGCTCACCTCGCCCTGGGACGGACCTGCCGTGCCCGCGAGCGAGGCCGACGAGGCCCTGCCGGTCCGCGACTGACCTCCGCGTCCGGGCACGACGACGCCCGGCCCGTGCGGAGGACCGCAGGGACCGGGCGTCGGTGCCGAGGGGCACCTGCAGGGGAACAGGGCCACGCCTCGGCTCGGTCTCGCCGGTCACGGGGGACGCGTCCCGGCGGGACCGTGAAGGACCGCAGCGGCACCGGCTCACGTCGGTGGGCACAGGGGGGAGGTCCCCACCGGTGCAGCCGGTACCGCCGGGTCCGGCCTGTGGTGCTCAGCCCTGACCGTTGAACCAGTCGAAGGGGTTGGGCACGTTGTTCGGGCTCGTCTGGTCGGACCCGTCCTGCCCGGACCGTCCGCCCTGGCCCTCGCCCGGGACCTGACCCGAGCCGCCCTGGTCGCCCGAGCGCTGGTCGGATCCGGAACCCGAGCCCGTCGGCTCCTCGGTCGGCTTGGCGGCGAGGGTCACGTCGACGTCGATCGCCTTGCCGTCGCGGACGACCGTGAGCTTCACGACGTCGCCGGTCGCACGCTCGCGCACGAACCCGGTCAAGGACTCGGCACCGCTCACGGCGGTGTCGTCGATCGCGACGATCACGTCACCGACCTCGAGCCCGGCCTCGGCGGCCGGGGAGCCGTCCGAGACCTCCTTCACCTCGGCGCCACGGCGCGTGACGCCGTCGGCGGTCGCGGTCGCGTCCGTCATGCTCACGCCCAGGAACGCGTGCTCGGCCGTGCCGCTCTCGATGAGCTGCGCGCTGATGTTCTTCGCGAGGTTCACCGGGATGGCGAAGCCCAGGCCGATCGAGCCGGACTGGCTCGACGTCGTCGCGATCGACGAGGTGATACCGATGACCTCGCCCTGCGCGTTGAACAGCGGGCCACCGGAGTTGCCCGGGTTGATCGCGGCGTCGATCTGGATCGCGTTGGTGACCACGGTGCTGCCACCGTCGGCCCCCGACGCGGCGACCGGGCGGTCGAGCGCCGAGACGATGCCCGTCGTGGCGGTGTTGGCGAGGCCCAGCGGGTTCCCGACGGCCAGGACGGACTCGCCGACCTTGACGTCGTCGGAGTCGCCGAACGACGCGGGCGTGAGGTTGCTCGGCGGGTCGACCAGCTCGACGACCGCGAGGTCGGTCGTCGGGTCGAGCCCGACGATCTTGGCCTCGTAGAGCCGTCCGTCGCTCAGCGTCACCTGGACGGTGTCGTCCTGGGCGCCCTCGACGACGTGGTTGTTCGTCAGGACGTGGCCCTCGGTGTCGATCACGACCCCCGAGCCCTCGCCGCCGCCCGAGGCCGTGGTGACCTGGATGGAGACGACGGACGGCGCGACGGCGCTCGTCACGGCCTGCCAGTCCGGGTTCTCCGACGTCGAGCTCGCCACGGGAACCGTGGTGTTCTCCTTGTTCTCGCCGACGGAGGCCAGCGAGCGAGGCGCGGAGCCCGACCCGTCGAGGACGCTGAGCAGGCCGGCGGTCCCGGCGCTCGCGAGGACGGCCGCTGCGGCGGCCGCGCCGACCACGGGGATCCAGGTCTTGTTCTTCCTGGCGGTGGCCGGGGCCGGCTCGGTCACGACCGGGGCGGGCGGCATGCCTGCCGCTGAGTACGCGGTGCTCGTGGGCTCGCCGTACGGGGCCTGCGCCCCGTGAGGCGCGTGCTGGGACGGCGCCTGCTGAGCGGGTGCGGCCTGCGGTGCCGGCGGCGCGGGCACGGGAGCCGGGTGCGGCGCGGCGAACTGCTGCGTGGCCTGCGCCTCGGGGGCCGGAGCCTGCGGGGCGGCGGGCGCCTCGGGCGTCACGGGAAGCTGCTGCGTGGCCTGCGCCTCGATGCGCTGCGTGTCGCCGTCTCGGGGGGCCTCGGGCTGGGGGACGTTCGACTGCGGGGTGTTCTCGGTCATGGGGTGTTCCCTCCTCGTTCTTTCTGAGGACTACTTCACACCCGGGCGCTGAAACGCTGCTTGAACGTTCCTGTGAGTTCGCTGCGAGTTCCTGAGGACGGCTGGGAGACCTCTCAGGCGCGCTCGGACGGCTCCGTACCACCCGGTGCGAGCTCCGGCGGCACGGCCCGCAGGACCGCTTCGCGGACGTCGGCGGCCAGACGCGAGCCCTCGGTCCGGCGCGCAGCGCGCCCGACGCGGACCTCGAGCACCTCGACGCCTCGGGGGCGGGCCGCGAGCGCCTCACGCAGCCCCCCGACGTCGGTCACGAGCCGGTGCCGCACGCCGTAGCCCGCGCACAGCGCCGCGAGGTCGGCCCCGTGCGGGGTCGCGAAGACCCGCTCGAACGCACGGCTCGTCGACGGATCCTGCTCCGCGAGCGCCCCGTACTCGAGGGTCGCGAAGATCGAGCCGCCGTCGTCGTTGACGACCACGACCTGCAGGTCCGCGGCCGGTTCGAGGGGTCCGCGCAGGAGCCCGCCCGCGTCGTGCAGGAACGTGAGGTCGCCGACGAGCGCGCGCGTGCGGCGCCCTGCGCGCGCCGCGACGTGGGCGACGCCGGTCGCGGTCGAGACCGTCCCGTCGATGCCCGCGAGGCCGCGGTTGGCCAGCACGAGCGGCGCTGCGTCCCAGTCGGCGACCAGGTCCAGGTCGCGCACGGGATTGCTCGACCCGACCACGAGCACGTCGCCCGGCCCGCTCGCGTCGGCGACGGCCGCTGCCACGGCGAGCGCCGTCGTCGGGCCAGGGGCCGCGGCGTGTGCGGCGACGACCTTGCGCGCCGCCTCACCTGCGCCACGCCATGCGTCGAGCCAGGCCCGGTCCCCCGCCGGCTCGGTCCACCACCCGGCCGGCACGCCGGGCAGGACGACGTTCGCCGCGCGGGCGGCGTCGGGCCAGGGCGCCGCTCCGGGCGCGACCACGAGCACCTCGACGTCCGCGCGCGCGAGAAGCTGCTGGACGGGCCGCGAGAGCGTCGGGCGGCCCATGACGACGACGCGCTCGACACGACCGCCGAGCACGCCCAGGACGAGCCGGTGCGCCGCGACCGCGTGCGACCCGGCCGCAGCGCCGGACGAGGCCTCGGCGAGCAGCGGCCAGTCGCGCGCCTCGGCGAGACGCCGCGCGTCGTCCCCTGCTCCGTCCCCGGCGACGAGGACGGTCGCGGGGCCGGGATCGAGCGGGTACGGCCCGACGACGTCGCTCACCTCCCCGACGAGCGTCCGGCGCGCGCCGGCACGGGTCTCCCCCGTCACGTCCTCCGACCCGGCGAGGAGCAGCCCCGCGAGCCCGGCAGGCGGCGCGAGGGGCTCACGGAACGCGACGTTCAGGTGGACCGGGCCGGGGTACCGCGAGCGGGTCCCGCGCGCGGCCGCGAGAGCGCGCACCAGGACCGAGCGGAGGTCGCGGGCCTCGCCCGGTCGGTCGTCGGGGGCGGGGACGTCCACGGCGAGGCGCACGGCTCCCCCGTAGAGCCCGACCTGGTCGGTCGTCTGGTTGGCGCCCGTGCCGCGCAGCTCGTGCGGGCGGTCGGCCGTGACCAGGACGAGCGGCACCCCGGTGTGGTGGGCCTCGAGGACGGCGGGGTGCAGGTTGGCCGCCGCGGTCCCCGACGTCGTGACCACGGCCACGGGGCGCAGGCGGCCAGGGCCCTCGGTGATCGCGGAGCCGCGCGAGAGGCCGAGCGCGAGGAAGCCCGCGGTGCGCTCGTCGATCCGCACGTGCAGGGTCACGCCGTCCGGCCGCGTCGGCCGCGGCGAGCGCGTACGCGAGCGCCGCGCTGCGCGACCCGGGGGACAGCACCACGTCGGTCACCCCGTCCGCGACCAGGCCCTCGACGACCTGCCGGGCCGCAGCGAGGGCGGGCGGGAGCGCGGGGAGGCCGGTCACGCGGCGGCCCCGTCGAGGAGCGCACCGACGCGTTCGTACCGAGCGGTCCAGCGCCTCGGTCGTCGGGTCGGTCTGCCGCCCGGGCGAGCGCACGGGCCGAGGGCTCGGGACGTCGCACGGCGATCTCCCCGCCGACCGGCAGGAGGGGCTCGTCGACCACGTCGTGCGTCAGGAGCTGGGACGTCGCGAGGCCGCACGCGTACGGCAGCTCCGGCAGGGCTGCAGCGAGCGCGAGCCCGGCGGACAGCCCCACCGAGCTCTCGAGGGCCGAGGACACGACGACGGGCAGCCCGACCCGCTCGGCGAGGTCGAGGCAGGCCCTGACCCCTCCGAGCGGCTGGACCTTGAGGACCACGACGTCCGCGGCCTCGGCGCGCAGGACCTCGAAGGGGTCCTCGGCGCGGCGGATCGACTCGTCGGCCGCGACCGGGACGGAGACCGCGCGTCGCACGGCCGCGAGCTCGGGGACGCTCGCACAGGGCTGCTCGACGTACTCGAGGCCGCCGGCGGCCCGGTCGAGGAGCGGGATCCGGTGCAGGGCCTCGTCGAGCGTCCAGGCCCCGTTGGCGTCGACGCGGACGCGCCCGCCGGGCCCGAGCGCGTCCCGCACGGCCTCGAGGCGCGCGATCTCCGCCTCGACGGGCTCGACCCGACCGTCCGGGCCGCGCTGGGCGACCTTGACCTTGGCGGTCCGGCAGCCGTCGGACGCCAGGACGATCCCGTGCGCGCGCTGCGGGTCTGTCGCGGGGACCGTGACGTTGACGGGCACGCTCGACCGCACGGGCGCCGGCCACCCGAGGTGCGCGGCCTCCCGGGCCGCACGCAACCACGCGGCCGACTCGGCGTCGTCGTACTCCCAGAACGGCGAGAACTCGGCCCATCCGGCCGCGCCCCGCACGAGCAGCCCGTCCCGGACGTCCAGGCCCCGGAATCGGGTGCGCAGGGGCGTGGACCAGGCGACGAGCGGCGGGACGGGAGGTGTGGGGGGCACGGTCACAGGTTATCTCCGGAAGGCGGCCCCAGGCGGCCCGGTCGTGCGCCAGGGCACGCAGACGTGCCGGCTCCGTGGCCCACGGAGCCGGCCGCGACCGCGGGCGGACGGGTCAGTCGCCCCCGAGCAGCTCGGTCACGCACTCGACCGCGAGGTCGCGCACGGCGTGGCCCTCGCACAGCGCGGTCACCGCGGCGCCGTCCACCACCGCGATCAGCAGGACCGCGGAGAACCGCGCACCGAGCTGGTCGAGCAGCTCGTCGATCACGACGTCGAGCTCACCTCGTCCCTGTGCGAACGCGGCGGCCAGGACAGGGCTGCGCCCCGCGCTCACGACGTGCTCGTAGAAGCCGAGGAGCTCGCCGTGGTCGCCCGGGGGCAGCACCGCGTCCACGAGCAGCAGGGCACGCGAGCGCGTGCT
Source organism: uncultured Actinomycetota bacterium (assembly GCA_963782165.1). Taxonomy (GTDB): domain Bacteria; phylum Actinomycetota; class Actinomycetes; order Actinomycetales; family Cellulomonadaceae; genus Oerskovia. The sequence goes on along the minus strand of CAWAIO010000006.1, from coordinate 962,782 downwards.
CAGGGTCTTGACCCCTCCCTCGGCGACCAGCTCGGTCACCGAGTGGCCGATCGCCTGGGCACGCTCTGCCCAGCCACGGACGATCTGCTCGCCCGCCGCGCCGAGCAGGTCGTCGAGCCCTGTGAAGTAGTAGGTCGTCGCGGCGAGCGGGACGTCGGCCTGGGCGGCCACCGAACGGTGCGTGACGGCCGCCGGGCCGTCCCGCAGGATGAGCTCGGCCGCAGCCGTCACGATGCGGTCGCGTCGCTGCGTGCCGCGGGCCTGCCTGCGGGGGACGTGCTTCTCGGTCTCTGGGGCCATCAGTGGCTTCCTCCGACAGGTTGAGGCCGCCGGTCCCGCGCACGGCGGGGACCAGCGGCAGGATCTTGAGCACAGACGTGGCTTCACGGAAGTACACGATCGTGAGCACCGCCGTCAAGATCTCGCCGATCCCACCCCCACACCGTAGGCCCCCCCGACGGCCGACGACTCCTGGGCGGCTAGGGTGGCCGTCGTGAGCAGCATCCCCGCACAGGTGTCCGAGACGTTCGATCCCCAGGCCTGGCGCACCGTCGCCGGCTTCGAGGGACTCACCGACATCACCTACCACCGTGGCGTCGAGCGCGGCGTGGTCGACGGTGAGCAGCGCGAGCGCGACCTCCCGGTCGTCCGTGTCGCCTTCGACCGGCCCGAGGTCCGCAACGCGTTCCGCCCCCACACGGTCGACGAGCTCTACCGGGTGCTCGACCACGCGCGCATGACCTCCGACGTCGGGACGGTCCTGCTCACGGGCAACGGCCCCTCGGCCAAGGACGGCGGCTGGGCGTTCTGCTCGGGCGGCGACCAGCGCATCCGCGGACGCGACGGCTACCGGTACACGACGAGCGAGGACGCCCAGACGGCCGACGCGATCGACCCCGCCAAGGCGGGACGACTCCACATCCTCGAGGTCCAGCGGCTCATCCGGACCATGCCCAAGGTGGTCATCGCCGTGGTCAACGGCTGGGCCGCCGGGGGCGGCCACTCGCTGCACGTGGTCGCGGACCTGTCGATCGCGAGCCGCGAGCACGCACGGTTCAAGCAGACCGACGCCAACGTGGGCTCGTTCGACGCGGGCTACGGGTCGGCGCTCTTCGCCCGTCAGGTCGGGCAGAAGCGTGCGCGCGAGGTCTTCTTCCTCGCCCGCGAGTACTCGGCCCAGGACGCCTACGAGTGGGGCGCCGTGAACGAGGTCGCGGACCACGCGGACCTCGAGAGGCTCGCGCTCGAGCACGCACGGATCATCGCGACCAAGTCGCCCCAGGCGATCCGCATGCTCAAGTTCGCGTTCAACCTGGCCGACGACGGGCTCGCGGGCCAGCAGGTCTTCGCCGGGGAGGCCACCCGGCTGGCGTACATGACGGACGAGGCCGTGGAGGGCCGGGACGCGTTCCTCGAGCGCCGCGACCCGCAGTGGGACGACTTCCCGTACTACTTCTGACGGGCGCCGATGCTCTGACCGGCACGGCGTCGCGCGTGCCGGTCAGCCCGTGATGAAGCCGCTGAGCAGAGCGACGATCCCGCGGCCCGCGAACGCCGCGGTGACGGCCAGGCCGAACAGCAGGACGATCGACGCGACGACGGGGCCGATCGACCCGGCCGGCCGGGCGCCGTCCTCGTCGTCGTCCTCCTCGGCGCGCAGCACGGGGCGGGTGGGGGCGATCGAGGGCGGGAACGGGGTGACCGTGGACGTGGGCTCGAACGGGCTCTGGGTGGGGTTGATCGTTGCCATGCCCCTACGTTCCCGCGGGGACGGGAGCGGGCACATCGGTCCAGCGGCTCGACCTGTGCGCACGCCGGTCCACCTCAGGGGTGAGCGCGTCATCCTCCCCGAGGAGGAGGGGTCCTGGACGGTCGGCCACCAGGTGTCCGGAACATCGCTCCGACCTGCGGCGTTGCCCCGGGCATGACGCCTCGCACCGACGCCGCTGCCATCCTGCCCCCGACCGACCGGGCGCACGTCCCCCGCACGACCCCGGCCCCTCCGGCGGCCAGGATCGTGGTGGTGCACGGCCTGGGTGCGACGGCCGGGAGCCACTGGTTCGGTGCGCTCCGGGACCGCTACGCGCCGCACGGGATCGAGGTCGTGGTCCCGGACCTGCCCGACTCGCAGGCTCCCGACCTCGGCACGTGGCTCTCACGGCTCGCCGAGGTGGTCGGGACGATCGACGAACGGACGGTCCTCGTGGGCCACAGCCTCGGCTGCGTCAGCATCCTCCAGCACCTCGCCGCCCGCGACGACGACTGGCGGCTCGGCGGGCTCGCGCTCGTGGCCGGCTTCGTGGAGCCGGTCCCCGGGATCCCCGAGGTCGACCACTTCGTCGCCCACGACACCGACCCGGCCGGGATCGCCGCGCGCACCGCACGTCGGCTCGTCCTGACGGCGGACGACGACCCCGTGGTCCCCCGGCGGCTCACCGAGGACCTCGCCCGGGCCCTCGACGCCGACCTGACCGTGGTCGACGGCGCCGGGCACTTCCTCGCGCGCGGCGGGTTCGACCGGCTCGAGGCGCTCGAGTCGGTGCTCGACACGTGGGTGGGCTCGGGCTCCGCGCCCCGCCTGCCCACGGTCAGCTGACCGTCCAGCTCCCACCCTCGCGCGGGACGAGCTCGACCCAGGTGACGCCCTGCTCGAGGAGGACGGGCTCGCCGTCGGGCCCCGTGAGGACGAGGGGCTCGTCGACCGACTCCTGGGACCACGTCACGGCGACGTGCTTCCCGCCGCTGGCCACGAGCCCCTCGCCCGAGCCCACCAGCAGCGTCTCCGGCACAGGGGTCCCGGCCGGGTCCTTGAACTGCGTGTCCCGGACCTCGACGCCGAGCACCACGACGTTCTGTGCCGCGAGCCGCGTGCCGTCCGACGAGACGGCCGGCGTGGTCCCCTCGTTGCGCAGGAAGGCCGCCTGCTCGGCGTCCCAGACCCACTGGGCCCGGCTCGCGAACGTGAGCGTCACGTCGAGCAGGCTCAGGGGAACGCCCGTCGTGGTCGCGGTGCCCTGCCCCGGGACCCGGACGTGCCGGAGCTGGGTCGGGGGCGCCGTGCGGTCGCTGTCGGCCTGCGCCCAGAAGTCGGCGGGCGTCCCGAACAGGTTGTGCGGAGCCCGCTTGCCCTTCTTGAGGAAGAACCCGTCGTCGCCCTCGTCGTGGACGATCGTCTGGATGCCCGCCTCGCGGACCGCTGCCACGAACGGCGGCTGGCCACCGCTGAAGGCGAGCAGGCCGTGCGTCGGCCCGACGATGGCCGGGTCCATGGGACGCACCGACCGGACGGGACCGACCGTCTCCGGAGACCGGGAGTGGTAGACCGCCACGAACCGCGTGATGCCTCCCTCGACGACCTCTTCCCACACCATGTCCGCCTGCTCGAGGCCGGTCTGGGGGCGTGCCTGCGGCAGGTTCTCGATCTTGACCGCGAGCGCCGGACGATCGTCGACCGCGTCGGAGGGGACCCCGGTGAGCGGCCAGGCGGGCGGGACCGCCGGCTCGGGCGGGCCTGCCTTGTCCGACTCGACGGCCGCCGGGACCGTGCTCGTCGGGACCGCCGAGGGTCCCCCGCTGCACGCCGCGAGCGCGAGCACGCCCGCGATCAGCACGCCCACCGGCCGGAGGTTCCGTCCGACGTGCCCTGGCGTCGCTGCCGTCACGGTTCCCTGCCCTTCGCCCTGCTCCGGTCCACGGTTCCCCGTCACCCTACGACCGGATCTACGCTGGACGGATGTCACGCGCCGATGGTCCCTCCGACGCCCTCGCCCTGCGTGCGGCGGTCGCCGACGCCCTGACCGGGCGCGGTCCCGCGGTCGCCCCAGCACCGCTCGCCTTCACCGGGCCGCTGCCCGCGGGCACGGCCCTGGTGCTGCAGACCTCGGGCTCGACGGGGCTGCCGCGAGAGGTCGCCCTGAGCGCGGACGCGCTCGTCGCCTCCGCGCGCGCCACGCACGAGCGTCTCGGCGGGGACGGGCAGTGGTTGCTCGCCCTGCCGCCGACGCACGTCGCGGGTCTCCAGGTGGTCCTGCGCTCGGTGGTCGCCGGGACCCCGCTCGTGACCGCCGACCTCGACTCCCCGTTCTCGCCCGCGGGCTTCGCCGCGGACGCCGCGCGCATGGACGGCGAGCGGCGCTACGTCTCGCTCGTCCCGACCCAGCTCCACCGTCTCGTGCACGCGCAGGGGACCGCGGACGGCGAGGCGGCGCTCGCGGCGCTGCGCTCGTTCGACGCGATCCTGCTCGGCGGTGCGGCAGCCCCGCCCGCGCTGCTGGCCGGGGCGCGGGCGGCGGGAGCCAGGGTCGTGACGACCTACGGGATGACGGAGACCTGCGGGGGCTGCGTGTACGACGGCGTGCCTCTCGCGGGCGTCCGCGTGCGGGTCGTCGAACGCTCGTCCGGGCAGGTCCTGCCCCCAGGAGAGGCGGGAGTCGTCGAGATCAGCGGGCCCGTCCTCGCGACGGGCTATCTCGGTGACGAGGCGCTCACGGCCGAGGCGTTCCGGCGCGACCAGGACGGCGTGCGCCGGCTGCGCACCAACGACCTGGGCTCGCTCTCCCCGGGCGGCTCGCTCACGGTCCACGGGCGGGCCGACGACGTCGTGGTCTCGGGCGGGGTCAACGTCGCCCCGGCCGCGGTCGAGGCAGTGCTGGCCGGTGCGCTCGCGGGCGACGGCATCGGCGAGGTCTGCGTGGTCGGCGTCCCCGACCCCGAGTGGGGGCAGGCCGTCGTCGCCGTCGTGACCCGCGTGGGCTCCGACCGTGCGACGTCCGGCCCCTCGGGCGAGCCCGACGCGGAGCTGCTGACCCGGGCCCGGCACGCGGTCGCGACTACGCTGGGACCGCCCGCCGCACCGCGGTACCTCCTCGTCGTGGACGACCTGCCGCGACGGGGCCCGGGCAAGATCGACCGGGCGGCCGTGACCGCGCTCGCCGCCCGCACCGCACCTCGCACCACCCACTGATCGGAGCACCATGGCCACCTCTGCCGAATGGGTCGCGGGCGCACGCCTGCGCACCCTCCCCGCGGCGGCCGCACCCGTCCTCGTCGGCTCCGGAGCCGCGGCACAGATCGACGCGTTCGCGTTCTGGCCCGCGCTGCTCGCCCTGGGCGTCGCGCTCGCGCTGCAGGTCGGCGTGAACTACGCGAACGACTACTCCGACGGGGTGCGCGGCACGGACGTCGACCGGGTCGGCCCCATGCGGCTGACCGCGTCGGGGGCCGCGCTCGCCTCGCAGGTCCGCAACGCGGCCTTCGTGTGCTTCGGCGTGGCGGCGGTCCTCGGGCTGGGGCTCGTGGCCCTCACGGGGCACTGGTGGCTGCTCGCCGTGGGAGCCGTCGCGATCGCCGCGGCCTGGTTCTACACGGGAGGCAAGAACCCCTACGGCTACCGCGGTCTCGGAGAGGTCGGGGTCTTCGTGTTCTTCGGGCTCGTCGCGGTCCTCGGGACCACCTACACGCAGGCCGGCCGCATCACCTGGGTCGCAGGCGTGGGTGCCGTGGCCGTGGGGCTGCTCGCGTGCGCCCTGCTCATGATCAACAACGTCCGGGACATCCCCACGGACGTGCTCGCCGGGAAGCGGACCGTGGCCGTTCGCCTCGGGGACTTCCGGGCTCGGCGCGCCTACGTCGCGATGATCTGGGTGCCGATCCTGCTGGCCGTGGTGTGCGCGTTCGCCGCACCGTGGTCCCTGCTGGTGCTGCTCCTGCTGCTGCCCGCGGTGCTGCTGACCCTCCCCGTGCTCGCCGGGGCGCGTGGTCCCCTGCTGGTCCCGGTCCTCGCGGGTACGGGCATGTTCGAGCTCGGGTACGGGGTGCTGCTGGGGCTGGGCCTCGCGCTCTAACCGTCCGTGCCGCGGGCGCGCGTGTCGTCGGAGGCCGCGTCCACCGCAGCGTCCTCGAACGCGGCGTCGTCCTCGACCGCGCGCGAGAACTGCTCACCGGTCGCCTTGCGGTGCGCGGCGCGGTCCGCGAGGTACTGCGCCGCGCGCTCGCGCGGGCCCCGCAGCGTCAGGTAGGACACCAGCAGGGCCAGGACGGCCGCGAGGACCGCGCACACGACCCAGTGGCCGAGGCCGAAGGCGTAGAGAACGACGAAGAGCGCCCCGAAGATCGCGAGGCGCAGGGCGGAATAGATGACCATGGGCACCCCTCCAGGGTAGGCGCCCCGCGGAGCCCGGTGCGACATGCCTCCACACGCCCCGAGAGGCACGAGCACCGCCCGCACCCCGACGCCCCGGTAGGTCACGGCCTGGACACGTCCTTGCCCGGGACGCATAGGCTGGGGGCATGTCCCGCGTCCTGCTGACCCTGCTCGCCGTAGGCCTCGCGGTCTACGCCCTCTCCGACTGCGCCACGAGCGACGAGCACGACCGGAGCGGCATCCCCAAGGGGCTGTGGATCGTGATGATCATCTTCCTGCCGTTCGTCGGTCCGCTCGCCTGGATCCTGGTCTCTCGCACGCAGCGCTCGCGCCAGGCCGCGGGCGGCGGCGCCGCTCCCCGCCGCCCGGGGGCCGGAGGTGCACGGCGTCGCAGCAGCGGACCGGTCGCTCCTGACGACGACCCGGACTTCCTGTGGAAGCTCGAGCAGCAGCGTCGTCGCGAAGCGCGCGACGGTTCCGCGTCCGGGTCGGAGACTGCGCCGGGCACGGCTCCTGGACACGGCCCCGGTGCCACCAGCCACGAGGACGAGCGGAAGCAGGAGCCGCGCTCCCCGGGCAAGGGCTCGACGGGCGAGACGGACAGCGCGCCGGACGCGCCGTCGTCGGGCAGCAACGACCCGACCTAGCAAAGGACCAGCCCGCACCGCTACGTCGCCAGGAGCCCCACCGCGATCAGCAGGTCTCCTGGGCGTCGGCCGACGTGATCGCCTCGCCCGGCAGCCGGTCGGCGAGCGGGTCGACGGGCGCCTCGGGTCCGGTCGTCGCCGTGTCGACGGGCGGCACCGTGGCCGAGTCGGGGGTCTGCGGGTCGGCGGGCGCCTCAGGCACGACCGGCTCGTCGGCGGCCAGACGAGCCCACACGTCGGCGGCCTCGTCGCTCAGGACGACACGAGCGAGGTTCGACCGCTGGGGCCCCGACGGGATCGTCAGGAACGTGACCGCGTCCGCGCGCACCGAGCGCAGCGAGAACGCGAGCCCCTTGAGGTCCACGCCCCCGCTGGTCGTGAGCGAGCTCGTCGCGGCGTCCAGGAACCTGATGAGGCTCGGGAGGTCGGTCAGGACGTTCTTGCTCAGCACGGACTTCGTGAGCGCCGCGAGCAACGCCTGCTGACGCCCCATCCGGTAGGTGTCCGAGCCGTCGCTCAGCCCGTGCCGTGCACGGGCGAGCGCGAGCGCCTCTGGCCCCGACAGGACGTGGTTGCCAGCGACGAGGTGCAGGTTCGCGTCCTCGTCGTTCATGTCCTCCGGGATGCAGATGGGCACGCCGCCGAGCGCGTCGACCATGGTCTGGAATCCCGCGAAGTCGACGACCAGGAACCCGTCGGTCCGCACCCCGCTGACCTGCTCGACCGTCATCTGTGTGCAGGTCGCGGCCGACGCGAGGTCCTGGCCCGCGTTCCAGCCGCGCGAGAACGCCGAGTTGAACATCGCGCTCGACGACGCCGTGGTCGTCCCCCCGCCAGTGACCGTGCAGGCGGGGATCGGGATCATCAGGTCGCGCGGGATCGAGACGAGCTCGACGCGCGACCGGTCGGCCGACACGTGCAGGAGCATCGTCGTGTCGGAGCGCATGCCGTCCTCGGCCCCGCCGATCGCCTCGTTGACCCCGGAACGGTCGTCCGAGCCGATGAGGACGAGGTTCACGGGCAGACCCGCCAGGGGGTCCTCGGGATCCGGGGTCGGGACGGGTGGCCGGGACGCCTCGGGGGCGACGAGCTTCTCGGTCTCGACCTGTTCCACGTTCGAGAGCGACTTCACCACGACCGCCGTGGCCCCCGACGCACCGAAGGCCAGGACCGCAGTCGTCACGAGGCCGACCACGCGGAGCCCTCGGTGCTCACGCCGCACGGCCGCGTGACGCACCTGCCCGCACGCCACGGCGTCGATCGCCGGCGACCCCACGCTCGCGGCCGCCCCACGGTCCCCGTCGGGCCACGACCCCTCACCCTGTTCGCTGCTCACGAGCGCCGACTCTAGCGACGGGGCCCGCACCCCGCTCGCGCACCGACGGGCGCGCCCGTCGAGATCCGGTGAAGGTCCCCGCACACGCCGAGGGCCGCCCCGCTCGGCGGGACGGCCCTCTCCTGCCCCGGCCGGCCGGGGTCGGCCGGCTACTCCTGGGTCGTGATGCCCGAGTACGAGTGCTTGCCGTTGAAGATCAGGTTGACGCCCGTGAAGTTGAACAGCACGCACGCGTAGCCCACGATCACGAAGTAGGCCGCGCGGCGTCCGGACCACCCACGGGTGGTGCGGGCGTGCAGGTAGGCCGCGTACACGACCCAGACGACGAAGCTCCAGACCTCCTTGGGGTCCCAGCCCCAGTACCGGCCCCAGGCGTGCTCGGCCCAGATCGCGCCGCCGATGATCGTGAAGGTCCAGAGCACGAACCCGACCGCGTTGAGCCGGAAGCTGCAGGGCCTCGAGCTGCGCCGGCCTGGGCGTGGTGTCCAGCCAGCGCCATGCCGGGTGCCCCAGGAACGCGTTGCCGTTCTCGCGCGAGTCGCGCAGGAGCTGGATCACGGACATGACGAACGCGACGGTGAAGATGCCCGTGGCGATGATCGCGACGCCCACGTGGATCACGAGCCAGTAGGACTGGAGCGCGGGCTGGACGCCCGTGGCGGCGAGGTAGAACGAGTTCTGCGCGACCGCGAGGAACAGCACCGAGAGGCCCGTGACGAACGCCCCGAGGAACCGCACGTCGCTGCGCAGGCTCACCCCGAGGAAGACTGCCATCGCGACGAACGCCCCGACGAGCGTGAACTCGTACATGTTGGCCCAGGGCGCGCGGCCGGCGGCGATGCCGCGGGTCACGATCGCCGCGAGCAGCAGGATCGTCCCCAGCCATCCCGTCGAGATGCCGATACCCGCGGCCTTGCGCGAGACGGGCTTGGCGGGAGTGGCGACGGCCACGGCGACCGGTGCGTCCCCGTCGGCGTCGGAGGTCGCATCGGTCACGACCGCCGGTTCGGGGACCTTGGCCCCCAGCCGGGACAGGTCGATCGTGAACGCGACGAACGCGACCGTGAGGGCGGTCGCAGCCGCCCACACCAGGTCGGAGCTCAGGTCGGCAACGGTCATCGGTCAGCCTTTCGTGGTCGGTCGGCGCGAGCCTGACCGTCGGTGCGTGGGGAGGACGTGGTGCTGCGTGGCCGGGCAGGAGGTCCGGCAGGTGGTTCGGTCGCCTGCGGGGTCCCGGGCAGCGACTCGACGACGCGGTCCACCTCGCCCTGGAGCCCGGCGTCGTCGCCGCGGGCGAGTCCCGCGACAGTGACGACGGTACGCCGGGAGGACCCGGCGCCGTCGGGCGAGTCCTCGCTCCACGCCCGCAACCACACGCGGCGACGTGGTGTGAAGAGCGAGACGGCCAGCCCGCCGAGCGCGCCGAGCGCGAACACCAGGATCCAGACGAGCGCCGGGTCGTGCCGCATGTCGAGCGCCACGTAGCGCGCGACCGGACCCTCGGCGAACGTCAGGGTGCCCAGCCCGTCCGGCAGCTCGACCGTCTCACCCGGCGCGACGAGGACCTGGACGCGGTCTCCCGTCTCGTCGACCGAGGCCGTGAGCGTGTCGGTGTTGAGCCGGTAGACGTTCTGCGGCAGCCCGTCGTCGAGGCCCAGGTCTCCCCGGTAGACCTCCAGGACCAGCAACGGGTTGGCCGGCTGGGGGAAGATCGAGCGAGCCCCCTCCTCGGTGACCTCGGCCGTGGGCAGGAAGTAGCCGACGAGGCCGATCTGGTCGAGCCCGGGCGAGGTGTCCGGCACCTTGACGACCCCGCGCGAGGTGTACATGGTGTCCTCGGGCAGGAACGGGACCCGGCCCGCGAACGCGACCTGCCCCTCGGCGTCGTGGATCGTGACCTCGGGCGCGTAGCCGTTGCCCTGCAGGTAGATCTTGGCCCCGCCGGCCGTGATCGGGTGGTTGACCTTGATCTGCTCCTCCTGCGAGGAACCGTCGGGGTTGCGCACCGTGACGTTGGCCGTGAAGTCGCGCGACTGCGCGAACGCGACCTGGTCCATCGCGAACTCGGCGTCGAACGAGTCGAGGGTCATCGAGAAGGGGACGAGCGAGCTCGGCCGGAACAGCGAGCCGTTCTCGAACGTGTCGTAGTCGACGACCGCGTTCGCGAACCCGCGCCCCTCAGTGATGATCGCCTGCCCGCGGAAGTGCAGGAGCTGTCCGGTCGCGACCGAGACGAGCAGTCCCAGGAGCGAGAGGTGGAAGATCAGGTTGCCCGTCTCGCGCAGGTAACCGCGCTCGGCGGCCACGGTCCGTCGTTCGGGCAGGCCGCGGGCCACGTCGGCCGGCTCGGTCGAGACGTCCACGCGGAACGTGGGCAGTCGGCGGAACCGGCCGCGCAGGTGCGCGGCGGCCGCCTCGACGACCTCGTCGGGCGTCGCCGTGCTCGTGGTCTCGGCCTTGGCGGGGAAACGGTCGAACCGTCGCGGCGTGCGGGGCGGGCGGTTGCGGACGGCCCGCAGGTGCGCCGCGGTGCGCGGCAGGATGCAGCCCACGAGCGAGACGAACAGCAGGATGTAGATCGCGGAGAACCACACCGACGCGTACACGTCGAAGAAGCCCAGCCGGTCGAGCCATTCTCCTGTGCTCGGGTTGTCCTGGAGGTAGGTCAGGACCGCGGCCGGGTCCTGGGGCCGCTGCGGGAGCACCGACCCCGGGACGGCTGCGACGGCCAGCAGCATGAGGAGCATGAGCGCGACGCGCATGCTCGTGACCTGGCGCCAGGTCCAGCGCAGGGTGCCCTTCAGGCCGAGCGAGGGGAGCTGCGGCGCGCCGGCCTCGCCGATGCCGGGCGCGCCCGGGGTCGCGGCGCCGGGTCCGGTCGCGCGCGTCGAGCGGCCCGACGGCGTCGCTCCCGTCTCGGCGGGCGCCTCGCCCTCGGAGGGGCGAGCCTCGGGCTCGGGGTGACTGAACGCGTCGTCGATGCCCTCGGGACGGTAGAGGTCCTTGTCGCTCATCAGATCACCGTCTCGAAGCCCGTGATGAGTCCGCCGAGGCGTGCGGTCCAGGTGCCCCAGACGCCGGTCACGAGCGCCAGGCCGATGAGGATGAGCATGCCGCCTCCGATGCGCATGATCGCGAGCCGGTGGCGTCGCAGGAACGCCACGGCCTTCGTGGACCGCTCGAGGCCGATCCCGATGAGCAGGAAGGGGACGCCGAGGCCCAGGCTGTACGCGATTCCGAGGATCGCCCCCCGGCCCGCGGTGGCCTCGTCGAGCGACAGCGCCATGACGGCGGTGAGCGTGGGGCCGATGCACGGGGCCCAGCCCAGGCCGAACACGATGCCCAGCAGCGGAGCTCCCCAGAGCCCTGCGGTGGGGCTCAGGTGCAGTCGACGGTCACGCTGGAGGAACGGCACGGCGCCCATGAACGCGAAACCCATCAGGATCACGAAGACCCCGATGACACGCGTGATCACGTCCTCCCACTGCTTGACGTGCACGCCGACGGCCCCGGCCGCGACCATGAGCAGGACGAACACGAGCGTGAAGCCGGCCACGAAGAGCCCGACGCCGGTCGCGACCCGCCACCGGCCCGGGGCACGCACGGTCCGGACGGCCGTGCCGCCACCACCGTTGCCGCCCCCCTGGCGCGACGTGGCGCCCGCGTTGGCCGCGGCGAGCCCGCTCACGTACCCGACGTAGCCGGGGACGAGCGGCAGCACGCACGGGGACGCGAAGGACACGAGCCCGGCGAGGAGCGCGACGGGCACCGCCAGCAGCATGGAACCGCTGAACGCCGTGGTGGCGAACGTGGTGCCGACGTCACCGGCGAAGGAGAGAGGGTTCACGGGTCAGGCGTCCTCTGCGAGCACGTCGTCGACGAGGCCGGTGAGGGTCGAGCCCTCGGCCCGCCCGATGATGCGCGCCGCGACGCGCCCCTCGCGGTCGAGGACGACCGTCGTGGGCACGGCCTGGATGGGCACGGACCCCTCGAGCGTCGCGATGGCCTCGCCGCGCGTGTCCTCGATCGAGGGGTAGGGCACCTCGAACGTGCGCTCGAACGCGAGCGCGGCGCCCGCGTCGTCGGTGCTGTTGATCCCGAGCAGGCGCACCCCCTGGTCCGCGCGGTCGTCGGCGAGCGTCACGAGGTCCGGCGCCTCGGCCCGGCACGGCGCGCACGACGCGTACCAGGTGTTGAGCACGACGACGTCGCCGACCCACTCGCTCGTGTCGATCGCGTTGCCCTCGAAGTCCGTGCCGGTCAGGACGACGGGGTCGTCACGGTCGGACACGTCCCACGTCTTGACCGAGCCGTCGCCCGAGACGTAGCCCTGACCGACGACGTCGTCGGGGCTCGTGGCCCCCGACTCCTGGGCGCAGCCCGTGAGGACCAGGCCGAGCGAGACCAGTGCGACGGGGACGAGAGCAGGACGACCGGCGGTGCGTCGCCCGGGTGCGGGCGCGCGACCGTGCCGGGCACGGAAGGGGTGGATCATGGCAGCACTGTCTCCCACCTGCCTGGGCACAACCTGAGAAACCCCTGGTGGGTCACGCTCCGGAGACCTTCGCGGCCCCCGGCAGCAGGTCCGCGACCGGCTCGGTGTAGTGGATCCCGACGAGACGGTCGCCGTCGAAGCGCAGCGACGTGAGGGACGCGAGCGAGCACTGACGGTTGCGCGGGTCGTGCCACAGCCGCTTGCCCTCGAACGCCAGGCGCGAGATCCAGATGGGGAGCTGGTGGCTCACGAGCACGACCTCGCGCCCCTCGGCCTGCGCGCGGGCGTCGTGGATCGCGGCGTGCATGCGCGCGACCTGCTCCTTGTAGGGCTCGCCCCAGGACGGGCGCAGCGGGTTCCACAGGTAGGGCCAGTGCCCGGGGTGGCGCAGCGAACCGTCGCCCACGCCGAACTTCATGCCCTCGAAGTGGTTGCCCGCCTCGATGAGCCGCTCGTCGGTCCCGAGGGGCAGGCCGAAGGCCTCGGCCACGGGCGTCGCGGTCTCCTGCGCACGCTGGAGCGGGGACGCGATGACCAGGGCGACGTCGAAGGGCTCGTGCGCGCCGTCGTCGGGCAGCGCGGGTGCGCCCTCCACGGGCTTGCCCGACAGGTGCCCCGCGACGCGTCGCGCCATGGTGTGCCCGAGCTCGGAGAGGTGGTACCCGGGGATTCGCCCGTAGAGGATGCCGTCCGGGTTGAAGACTTCACCGTGACGCATGAGGTGGACCGTGGTTGCAACCATGCCGACCAGTCTCCCAAAGATCTGGGCCGGGCGGTGCACGTGCCCGGGGTGCTCCGGGCCACACCTCGCGACGCGGCGCGCCCGGACCTCAGCTACTGCTCGTGCGGCTCGACGACGCGGCACGCCTCGGCGATGGCCTCCATGGCCTCCCCGAGGTGGCGCAGCTGGGCCGGGGTCAGGACGTCGACCATGTAGCGCCGGACCGCGGTCACGTGGCCCGGCGCCGACGCGACGAGCTCGGCGTACCCGGCCTCGGTCATGACGCAGTTCACACCGCGTCCGTCCCCCACGCTCGCGGCGCGGCGCACGAGGCCACGCTGCTCCATGCGGTGGACCGTATGGGTCACGCGGCTGCGCGAGCGGGCCAGGCCGTCGGCCAGCGCGGACATGCGCAGGGTGTGGTCAGCCGCCTCGGACAGGCGCACCAGGAGCTCGTACTCGCCGAGGGTCAGGCTCGAGAGGTCGTCGTGCTCCCTGCTGAGGGCCTCGACGAACCGCGCCGAGCCGTCGAGGAACGATCGCCAGTAGCGCTGCTGGTCGTCGTCGAGCCAGAAGGTGTCGTCCACCGTGGTGGCGTGCTGGTCCTGCTGAGCCGTCATCTCTTCCTTCATCCGTCACGCCCCCTCCGTGTGCACAACGGCCCCATTCTCCCATCGTCGCGGGTGGTGAACTGCTCGGGGAGAACTCGTGCCCTCCTCGGGGAATAGAGGGTGGCGGGCTTGCGTTGATGCGTTCGTATGAAGTTGAATCTTCAACTAATGGCACGTCGACGGCGCGCCTGACGCAACGCAACTCGACCTCTCAGGAGACACCCATGGCCACGAACCTCCCCGCCGGACTGACCGCAGGCACCTACGCGATCGACCCCTCGCACTCGCAGGCGACCTTCACGGTCCGCCACGCAGGCATCTCGAAGGTCCGCGGCTCGCTCGCGATCGCCGACGGCACCCTGAACATCGGTGACGACGTCGAGTCCTCCAACGTGGTCGCCGCGATCGACGCCAAGTCGGTCAACACGGGTGACGCGGGCCGCGACGGCCACCTCCAGTCGGCCGACTTCTGGGACGCCGAGAAGAACCCGACCTGGAACTTCGTCTCGACCGCCGTCGAGGCCGACGACGACGACTTCGTCATCGCGGGCGACCTGACCATCAACGGCGTGACCAAGCCGGTCAAGCTCGAGACCGAGTTCACGGGCACCGCCGTCGACGCCTACGGCAACTCGCGCGCAGGGTTCGAGGCCGAGACCGAGATCTCCCGCAAGGAGTTCGGCCTGACCTGGAACGTGGCCCTCGAGGCCGGCGGCGTGCTCGTCGGCGACAAGATCAAGATCGCGCTCGACCTCTCGGCGATCAAGCAGGCCTGAGCCACACACCCTTGACCGGCTCCGCGTCCTGACGCGGGGCCGGTACGCCAGGAGCCGGCGATCCGTCACGGGTCGCCGGCTCCTGTGCTGTCCGGGCAGGGTGCGCACGAGGCCCGACGGCGGGACGCGCCCCTTGCCGTCGGCTCACCCGACGCCGACGCACCCTAGGCGCGGGCGCCGGCGTCCTCGTCCGTGTCCTCGTCCGTTCCCGCCTCGCCCGGAGGACGGTTCGCGAGCGCTCGTGCTTGCGCATGGAAGGCCAGGATCTGCAGCTCGCTGCCCACGTCGACCGAGCGCACGATCACGTCGTCGGGCAGCTGGAGGGCGCGGGGCGCGAAGTTGAGGATCTCGCGGACCCCGGCCTCGACGACACGCTCGGCGACGTCCTGCGCGACGTGCGCGGGCGTGGCCAGGACGACGATCGTGACGTTCTCGCGAGCGATGACCTTCTCGAGCGCGTCGACGTGCTCGACCACGAGCCCCGCGGCCTCGGTGCCCACGACGGACGGTGACGCGTCGAGCAGGGCCGCGACCTCGAAGCCGCGGGTCCCGTAGCCCGAGTAGTTCGCGAGCGCGTGGCCCAGGCTGCCGATACCGATGATCGCGATCCGGTGCTCGTCCGTCACACCCAGCGCCGACGTGATGTAGGTCGCGAGCGAGTCGACGACGTACCCCACTCCACGCGTCCCGTACGACCCGAGGAACGACAGGTCCTTGCGGAGCTGCGCGGAACCGACACCGGCCAGCTCGGCGAGCTCGGTCGACGACGTGGTCTCCACGCCTCGCCCTTCCAGATCACGCAACGCCCGCAGATAGGCGGGCAGTCGTGTCACCGTCGCGCCAGGAATGCCGGTGTCCCCCAGTGTCTCTGCCACTCGTACCACCCATACCTCGTCGTGTCGTCGTCGTTGACGATCTCGCTGTGCTGCTGTCTCGGATCATGTCAGGCTCTGGGCCCGAACGCGGAACGTCAGCCGCTGACGCGCCGCCGGGCGAGCGCCTTGGCGAGCCGTGCGCCGTCGACCCGCCAGAACCCTTGCTGGACCCCGTCAACGGTCACGACCGGGACGTAGTCCCCGTACTCGGACGCGAGCGCGCCGGTCGGGTCGTCGTCCACGTCGACCTCGGTCCACGCGACGCGCTGCTCGGTGCACACCGCCTCGACGATCTCGCGCGCCGTGTCGCACAGGTGACACCCGACGCGCCCGTAGAGCACGACGCGCGGGGGCGCACCCCGGGGAGGGGCGGCCGGGGCGGGTGCCTCGGGTCCTGCGGATCGTCCTGTGGCATGTCCGGCGGCAGGTTCTGCGGTGCTCACTCCCCCAGCCTACGCATCCCGGACAGAAGGTCCGTCCGGGTGCCCCGGCGTCTTGCAGGGCACCGGTCGTCGGCGGGGGTCGGTGGGCGCCGATAGAGTGGACGGCATGCCGACGTCTGCACCTGGGTCCACCCATCCGACGGCGGCCTTCTTCGATGTCGACAACACCATCATCCGGGGTGCCAGCTCGTTCCACCTGGCCAGGGCCCTGTACCAGCGTGGCTTCTTCTCCACCCCGGACCTCGTGACGTTCGCGTTCCACCAGGCCCGCTACCTCCTGCTCGGGGAGAACAAGCGGCAGATCGACCAGGTCCGCTCCCGTGCCCTCGACCTCATCGCCGGCCGCTCGGTCGCCGAGGTCGTCGCGATCGGCGAGGAGGTCTACGACCAGGTCCTGTCCTTGCGGATCTTCCCCGGGACCCAGAAGCTCCTCGACGAGCACATCGCGGCCGGCCACCAGGTGTGGCTCGTGTCCGCGACCCCTCTGGAGATCGGACAGCTCATCGCCCGGCGGCTCGGGGCCACCGGGGCGCTCGGCACGGTGGCCGAGCACGAGGAGGGTCTCTACACAGGCCGCCTCGTGGGCGACATGATGCACGGCCGGGCCAAGGCCGCGGGTGTGCGCGAGCTCGCAGAGCGCCACGGGATAGACCTCTCGGCGTCCTACGCCTACGGCGACTCGCTCAACGACGTCACCATGATGCAGGCCGTGGGCCACCCGTGCGCCATCAACCCGGACCCGCGCCTGCGCCGCCACGCCAAGGACGTCGGGTGGCCCATCCGCGAGTTCCGCGGCAGGCGCCGACGCGTCGCGAGACGCGGGCTCAAGACCGCGAGCTGGGCGGGGGCGGCCTGGGTCCTCGGCCTCGTCATGCGCTCGATCCAGCGCTCGCTCAAGGGCCGCACCGGCCTCTGACCCACCGCGCCCCGGCGGCCGACGACGCCGGGCCGGGACCGAGGGCGTCCCCGACGGGCCGGGACACGCGAAGAGCCCGGCACCCCTGAGGGTTCCGGGCTCCTGCGGCAGCAGGCGCGTGACCGCGCCGCGCTGCTACTTCTTGTTACGACGCTGGTGGCGCGTCTTGCGAAGCAGCTTGCGGTGCTTCTTCTTGGCCATACGCTTGCGGCGCTTCTTGATGACGGAGCCCATGGGTCCTCACAATGCTGGATCGGTGTGCGATCGGGATCGCCCCGATCATGGTGGTCCACGGCTGATCGGGAACCGACCAACACGAGAAAAAGTCCGTCCCCTAGAGTACCTGCTCCCTGCCGGTCGCCAGAAATCGAGCGCGGGTGACGTCGTCGGGCCCCGGCTCTCCCCCCTGCCGGACGCCGGTACCCCGCGCCTGACCCTGCCCTCGCTCGACCCGCCTCAGTCGAAGTGTGCGTCCAGGCCCAGCAGCGGGAACACGGCCTTGCGCGTCGCGACGACCGCACGGTCGACCTCGTCCTCCGGGTCGTAGCCCCGCCCCCAGGACGTGAACGCGACCTCGCCGTCGCCCATGAGCGCGGCGGTCTCGCGGTGGGCGACCGCGGTGATGTGGTCACGCCACACGACCGGCACGGGCGTGGACGGCGCCACGGGCGCGTGGACGACCTCCGCGACGACGTTGGACCATGCGAACGGGACCACCGACGTGACCGAGTAGCCCCCGCCGCCCAGGGCGACCCAGCGTCCCTCGGCGAGCTCGTGGGTCAGCTCGTGGATCCAGCGCACGGCCGTGCGCTGCGCGTCGACGCTCACGTCGAGGTCGCTCAACGGGTCGTGACCGTGCGCGTCGCAGCCGTGCTGGGACACGATCACCTGCGGCCGGAACGCGCGCAGCACGGGCGGGACCACCGCGTCGACGGCCCGCAGCCAGCGCGGACCGTCGGTCCGGCGCGGCAGGCCGAGGTTGACCGCCGTGCCCGACGCCGAGGCGCCTCCCGTGTCCGTCGCGTGGCCCGTGCCGGGGAACAGCGTCGCGCCGCTCTGGTGGACCGAGACGGTCAGGACGCGCGGGTCGTCCCAGAAGATCGACTCGACGCCGTCGCCGTGGTGCGCGTCGAGGTCGACGTAGGCGACGCGCTCGGCACCGTCGTCGAGGAGGCGACGGACCGCGGCTGCGGCGTCGTTGTAGATGCAGAAGCCCGACGCGGCCCCACGCTGGGCGTGGTGCATGCCGCCCGCGATGTTCACGGCATGCAGCGCGTGCCCCGACCAGACCGCGCCCGCGGCCTCGTAGGAGCCCGACAGGATGCGGGCCGCGGCCTCGTGCATCCCGGCGAAGACCGGGTCGTCCTCGGTGCCCAGCCCCAGCGCGGCGTTCTCCACCCCCTGCTCCGAGGCCGCGTGGACCGCCGCGACGTAGGCCGGGTCGTGCACCAGGTCGAGCACCTCGTCGGTGGCCGGCGAGGTCCCGACGACCTCGACCCCCGGGGCGTCGAGCAGGCCCAGCGCGCGCACCAGGCGCATGGTCAGGTCGAGGCGCGTCGGGGACATGGGGTGCCCGTGCCCGAAGTCGTACCCCAGCAGGTCCGGGCTCCACACGACCTGCGCGACGAACGGCACGGTGTCGGTTCCGGTCACGTGCGCTCCTCGGTCGGTGGTCGTCCGTACGGCGGGTGCGCCGTCGCACGGCCCGTGCCGCGGCACACGGCGGTGCCTGCGGCAGGCAGGAAACACGGTAGCGCCCACGCGGCCCGACGGCGCCACGCGGTTCAGCCGGTGGGCAGGGGCCGTCCTGTGGCAGAGTTGGGCGACACATCGGCACGCACGGCGACAGGACGACCCGCGAGGGCCTCCCCCGCCGCCCGTCCACCCGGACGAGGACGCACGGACAGCGAGACGGAGGACCGATGCCCCAGGGGGTTTCCGGGCGCTTCTTCGCAGGACGAGAGCTGGTCGACCGACTCGCCCGCCACTCCCCGGCCCGCCTCGCGGTCACGGTCTTCGCGGCGGTGATCTCGCTCTTCACGCTGCTTCTCATGGCCCCCTGGGCCACGACGTCCGGGAAGTCGGCGCCGCTGATCGACGCGCTCTTCACCGCAACGTCGGCTGTGTGCGTCACGGGCCTCGTGGTCGTCCCGACAGGGACCTACTGGTCCACGTACGGGCAGGTCGTGATCCTCGTGGGCATCAAGATCGGTGGCCTGGGCGTCATGACGCTCGCCTCGATCCTCGGCATGGCCGTCTCGCGGCGCATCGGGCTCACGCAGAAGCTCCTCACGGCCTCGGAGACCAAGACGACCCGGCTCGGCGAGGTCGGTTCGCTCGTGCGCGTCGTCATCATCACCTCGACCAGCATCGAGCTGCTCATCGCGCTGCTGCTCCTGCCGCGCTTCATCGTGCTCGAGGAGACGTTCGGCGAGGCCGCCTGGCACGGACTGTTCTACGGGATCTCGGCGTTCAACAACGCGGGCTTCATCCCCACGGCCGAAGGCCTGACCCCCTACGTGGGCGACTGGATGCTGCTCATGCCGATCATCATCGGCGTGTTCATCGGCTCGCTGGGCTTCCCCGTGATCCTCAACATCATGCGCAACCGGCGGCGCGCCTCGAAGTGGAGCCTGCACACCAAGCTGACGCTCACCACGAGCGCGGTCCTGGTCGTGGTGGCCGTGGTCCTGTTCGCGGCGTTCGAGTGGACCAACGACAAGACGCTCGGCCCGCTGAGCTTCGACGAGAAGGTCCTCGCGTCGCTGTTCGCCGGGGTCATGCCCCGGTCCGCGGGCTTCTCGACGATCGACATCAACGGCATGCACGAGTCGAGCTGGCTCATCACGGACGCGCTCATGTTCGTCGGTGGCGGCAGCGCTTCGACGGCGGGCGGCATCAAGGTCACGACGCTCGCGGTCATGCTGCTCGCGATCGTGTCCGAGGCGCGCGGCGACCGCGACATGGAGGCGTTCGGGCGGCGCGTGCCGCGCGAGACCCTGCGCCTGGCGGTGGCCGTGTCGTTCATCGGCGCGACGGCCGTGCTCGTCGCGAGCCTGCTCCTGCTGGAGATCACGGGCTGGACGCTCGACGTGATCCTCTTCGAGACCATCTCGGCCTTCGCGACCGTGGGGCTCTCGACGGGCGTGACGGCCGACCTCCCGACCTCCGGCAAGTACGTCCTCGTCGTGCTCATGTTCATCGGCCGCACCGGGACCATGACGCTCGCGGCCGCGCTCGCGCTGCGCGACCGACGCCGGGTGATCCGCTACCCCGAGGAACGCCCCATCATCGGCTGACCCCGCTCCCCCGCTCCCCTCGGCGCGGTCCTGGCTCAACCCGCCGGCCCGCCCGTCCCGACGAAAGGTCCCCAGGTGCCCGACAAGAAGGCCCCCGAGAAGAACGCCGGCGTGCTCGTGATCGGGCTCGGCCGGTTCGGCTCCGCGATCGCCGCGACCCTCGACCGGCTCGGCCAGGACGTGCTCGCGGTCGAGCGCTCGCCCGACCTCATCGCACAGTGGTCTGGCCGGATCCCGCTCGTCGAGGCCGACGCCTCGAACCCCGACGCGCTGGAGCAGCTCGGCGCGCGCGACTTCCCGGTCGCGGTCGTGGGCGTGGGCACCTCGCTCGAGGCGAGCGTGCTCATCACGGGCAACCTGGTGGACCTGGGCACGCCCCAGATCTGGGCCAAGGCCGTCTCGGCCGAGCACGGGCGCATCCTGCAGCGCATCGGCGCGCACCACGTGGTGTTCCCCGAGGCCGACGCGGGCAGCCGTGTGGCACACCTGGTCTCGGGCAAGCTGCTCGACTACATCGAGGTCGAGGACGGTTTCACGATCGTCAAGATGCGTCCCCCGAAGGAGACGCAGGGCTTCACGATCGAGCAGACCAAGGTCCGCGACCGCTACGGCGTGACCATCATCGGCGTGAAGTCGCCGGGCCAGGACTTCGTCTACGCCGAGCCGACCACGCGCATCTCCGCGAACGACCTGCTCATCGTCTCGGGGCACGCGGAGCTGCTGGAACGGTTCGCCGCGCGCCCGTAGCCACCCGCGGGGTCTGCACTCCCCACCGACCGATCAGTTGTCAGAAGCCCACCGGGGTATGCCCCGGTGGGCTTCTGACAACTGGTCCGCGTCTCGTCGTCCGGGTCACGCAGGCGTCAGCGGCCCCGTCCTGGCGTCGCGAGGGCCCGCCGACCCGACGGCGGCGCTCAGCTCGCGCGCGTCCGGCGTCGTCTCAGGGCCGCGCCTCCCGCGACGAGACCGCCGGCGACCGCCAGGGTGCCCACGACCGTGACGCCCGTGGAGGCCAGCGGACCCGGAACCTTGCCGGGGGTCCCGCCCTGGGCCGTCGTGCCGTTGCCCGTGGTCGTCCCTCCGCCCGTTCCACCGCCGTCCGTACCGCCGACGGCGCTGCGGACGTCGAACGACGCCGACCGGACCGAGGCCCCGCTCACGGGGTCGGTCACCACGACGTAGTGGGGTCCGGGGACCGTCGAGAGCGGGATGCTCGTGACGAGCTCGATGCTCCCGTCGGCGCGCGCCGTGACCGTCCCGAGGAACGTGGGTGTCGAGTGGAGGTGCACGTCGTACGTCACGAAGGGCACGAATCCCTGGCCCTGGACGACGAGCGTCCCGCCCGGGACGGGGTTCTCCGCGACCGCGTCGACCGCAGAGAGCGTGGTGATCCCCGTGATGCCGACCTGGAGGCTCACGCCCTCCGGTCCGTGGTCCCCGACCGGTACGGGCGGGGCGGCGACCGCAGGAAGCCCTCCGAGGACGATCCCGCCTGCCACGACCAGCCCTGCTACAGCCCCTGCGAACGTGCGGGCTCCGGCCCGCGGGTCCACGATCCGCACTTGCGCACTCCCTTGTCGCCTCGCGCCCCCGAGCGCGCCCATCCTCCCACGTCCCGGGGGCCCTGCGGACTGCCCAGCGGGTGAGATTCGACGACCCGTGGTGGACCGGTGCCGACCCCTGCCCGCCGGGGCTACGGCGTCCGGCGCCTCAGCGTGAGCGTCCCCAGCACGATCGCCCCCAGGATGAACCCGACGATGACCGCGACGGCGCCCCGGACGTCCGCGAACCCGCCGCCCGCGGCCACGTCCTGGAGCGCCGAGACACCGTACGTCAGGGGCAGCACGCGGCTGATCGCCTCGAGCACCGCGGGCATCTCGTCGCGCGGCATGAGCAGGCCGCACGTGATGAGCTGCGGGAAGAGGATCACGGGCATGAGCTGCACGGCCTGGAACTCCGAGCGGGCGAGCGCCGAGGCCGCGAGCCCCAGGCACGACCCGAGGATCGCGTCGAGCACCGCGACGAGGACCACGAGGCCCACGGGCCCGGCCACGTCCATGCCGCACACCCACACCGCGAACGCCACCACGACCAGGGCCTGCACGGTCGCGAGGAGCGCGAACGCGAGCGCGTACCCGCCCACGAAGTCGCCCTTGCCGAGCGGCATGGTCATGAGCCGCTCGAGCGTCCCCGACTGACGTTCGCGCAGCGTCGTGACGCTCGTGACGAGGAACATGATGATCATGGGGAACAGCCCCACGAGGATGGGGCCGAACTGGTCCAGGACGGGCGTCCCGTCGAACATCCACGCGATGAGTCCCAGCAGCACGCACGGCAGCACGACGAGCAGCGCGATGGTGCGCGGGTCGTTGCGGATCTGGCGCAGGACCCGGCCCGCGGTCGCGAGGGTCAGGCCCGGGCTCACGGCACGGGGTGCGCGCCGCGCGGGCACAGCGCTCTCGCCCCCGCTCCTCGGCGTGCCCGTCGCGAGCGTCGCCGCTTCCCGTGCGTCGTGCGCGCTCACGACGCCTCCCCTCCGAGGTGACGGGGACTCCTGGCGGCTGCCGCGGCGTCGGGCACGGGGCCCTCCTCCACGAGGCGCAGGAACGCGTGCTCGACGTCGTGGGCGCCCGTGCGCTCGAGCAGGCCCGGCAAGGTGTCGTCCGCGAGCAGGCGACCGTCGCGCAGGAGCAGGAGCCGGTCGCAGCGCGTCGCCTCGTCCATGACGTGCGAGGACACGAGCAGCGAGGTCCCGGCGTCGCGCAGGCGCGCGAACAGGTCCCACAGGTCGCGGCGCAGCACGGGGTCGAGCCCGACGGTCGGCTCGTCGAGCACGAGCAGCTGCGGGTCTCCGAGCAGCGCGGCCGCCAGCGAGACGCGCGAGCGCTCGCCGCCCGAGAG
The DNA here is from genome assembly GCA_963782165.1 of uncultured Actinomycetota bacterium. Lineage (GTDB taxonomy): Bacteria > Actinomycetota > Actinomycetes > Actinomycetales > Cellulomonadaceae > Oerskovia. The sequence goes on along the minus strand of CAWAIO010000006.1, from coordinate 939,620 downwards.
CGTGCCGACCCGGCGCCGGGCGTGCCGCGCGAGGTCCACGGCGTCGGTCACGCGCGCGACGTCGCGCGGCCCCGCACCCAGGATCGTCGCGAAGTAGCGCAGGTTCTCGGTCACGCTGAGGTCCGCGTAGACGCTGGGCGACTGGGTCACGTACCCGACCCGGCGCCGCAGCACGGGGTCTCCGGCCGCCCGGCCCAGGACCTCGACCTCGCCGCCCGTGATCTGCTGGACCCCGACGAGCGCGCGCATGAGCGTGGTCTTGCCGCTACCGCTCGGCCCGAGCAGGCCGACGATCTGACGGTCAGGAACCGTGAGGTCGAGCCCGTGCAGGACCGTGGTCCCGCCGCGGTCGACGCGGAGGCTGCGGACGCTGATGACCGGGTCAGCATTCCCCATGTGAGGAATTCTGCTCCTCGGGAGGTCCCGGCGCAAGACCCTCGTCCACGCCCTCGAGATACCGCTGGATCGTCGGGGCGATCGACCGCACCAGCTCGTCGGGGGACATCGACGCCACGGGCTCGAGACGCAGGAGGTGCCGGGCGACCAGCACCCCGAGCACCTGGCTCGCGACCAGCCCCACGCGCCGCGCCGCGACCTCGCGCGGCAGGAGCGCGGCGACCTGGTCGAACACCGTCCGCTGGAGATAGCGCGGCAGCTCCTGCACGTGCCCGTCCGCCGACAGCAGCCCGGACAGCACGAGCCGGAGCTGAACCTGCCCGTCGGGTGCGTCCCAGACCGCGAGCACGGTCCGCGCGAGCCGCTCCCCCAGGCCCTCGATCCCCCCCTCGGCGAAGCGGCCCGCGAGCGCCTGCGGGTCGGCCATTGCGGGCACGAGCGAGGCTGCGAAGAGCTCGCCCTTGCCGTCGAAGTAGTGCCGGATCAGTCCGGGGTCCACCCCGGCCGCGCGCGCCACGCCGCGCATGCTCACGGCGTCGTAGCCCTTGGCGGCGAACTCCTCGCGCGCCGCGGCCACGATCGACGCGCGGGTGTCCTCGCCCGCGGGCCGTCGGCCCCGCCGCACCGCACCAGCACTCATGCCTCGATTCTGCCCGACGGCGGAGCGCACCGGCGCTCGCGGGTGCGCTCCGGCGTCGGGCGGTCGAAGCGACGAAGCACGCGGCGGATGAGTTGTCAGAAGTGCCCCGGGCTCACCACCGGCCAGGTTCTGACAACTCATCCGCGACCTGAAGGGCCCGGGCAGCCGCGGGACGAGACAGCACCGCCTCGCCCCGCGGCGGTCATCGGGTCATCGGGTCAGCCGGTCACCCGCAGTCGAGGGCCGCGTACGGCGCCTCGAACGTGGCGGAGACGGGCGTAGGCGCCGTCGTGCTCGCGGTGATCGTGACGACCCCGGCCTCGACCGAGCCGGCACGCGTCGCGAACGACTGCGACGCCGACTTGCCCGGCGCCACGCCCGCTGAACGACTTGGACCCGAACGCCGAGGCGACCTTCACGTCGACCGGCACGTCCTCACCGTTCACCGCACGCACCGACACCGTGACCTTGCCCGCCACGCACTTCGCCGTGGCCGAGACCTCGACCGCGAGGTCCTCGGCGGGCTCGCCCAGCGCGGGCAGCTCGATGCGCTGTCGGACCTCCTGGTTGCCCGCGGCGTCGGTCGCCGCGAACTCGATGACCTGCGGCTCCTCGGTCAAGGCACGCGTGAACGGCTCCTGGTAGGTGCCCCAGAACGTGCCCGGCCCCTCCCACTGGATCCGGTCCACGCCCGACCCGGCGTCCGTGGCGGTGAGCGTCACCTCGACACTCGACCCGAGGTTCTTGACCGTCGCGACCGTGACGGGCGCGGTGGCGTCGACCTTGAGCTCGCGCGTGGCCTCACCCACGTTGCCCGACGCGTCCGTCGCGCGGGCCGCTACCGTCCGCACGCCGTCGGCGTCGACCGTGACCGGGCCCGCGTACGCGGCCCAGCTCGCCGCCGTCGACCGAGACCTCGACCGCCGGGGCCGGGTCGCGGTTGTCGCTCGCCGCGACCGTGACGCGCACGGGCTCGACGTACCAGCCCGAGGTCGCCGGGCCAGGCTCGACCGACAGGAAGACCGTGGCGTGCGATGGTGTCCTCGGCGTCGTCCGGGGCCACGACGAACACGGTCGCCTCGGCCGGCAGGTCGGTGCCCTCGACGTCGCCCTCCACGAAGAAGAGGTCACCCGCCTCGGCGTACTGCGACGGCTCGACGGCGTCCCACTCGACCCCCGTGCGGCTGTCGCGCGATCCGTCCTCGAACGCGGCCGTGACGTTCGCCGGCAGGACCGGTGCGGTCCCCGCGAGCGTCACGACGCTCACGTAGTCGACCTCGGTCACGTCGCCGGGCTCGCCGTCACGCACGTAGACCGTGCCCTGGACGGGCTCGACGATCCCCGCCGCCACGCCCGTGACGCCGAAGCTACCCTTCTCGGCGACCTGCTCGGCCGTGACGTCGGCCCAGTCGACCGCGACGGACGCGACGCGCCCGTCCTCGTAGATCGCGTCGACGTCCTCGGGCAGGTCCGGCAGCTCGCCCACGAGCGTGGGGACGTGCACGGGCGAGACATCGATGGGCGCGTTCGGGTCGACAGGCTCGGGCTCCTCGGTGCCGCCCGTCCCCCACAGCTCCCACTCGGTGACCCCGACGGCCGAGTACGTCGCGACCGTGGCTCCCTTGAGCGCGTCGAACGTCGCCCTCACCTTGGTCGTGGTCACGGGCTCGAAGGTCGTCTCGTTGGGCGCGAGGCGTGCCGTGCCGTACGCGCTGGGGTTGACGACGTCCTTGTACGTCGAGGTCGCCGCGTCCCAGTACTGGATCTTCCACGACCCCGGGACCCGGACGTTGTCGCCGTTGGCCCCCTCGCCGTCCGACCAGAACGACAGGACCGAGCGGTCGACCCGGACGGGCGCCTCCCACGCGTACTCGAGCCACTGCGTCGCGGGGCGGTTGCCGTCCCACGTGGCCCACGCCTTGTCGTACGAGCCGGTGTGCGCGACCTCGCCGTCGTTGACCGCGTCGATCGCGTGCCAGCTCGCGGTGTAGCTCGCCTCGGGCGTGCCGAGGAGGGCCACGTTGGCCGGAGCCTCCGCGGCGGCCGTCACGGCCGGGAGGGAAGAGCCCACCGCGGCGACCGCGATCCCTGCGCCGCCCAGCGCCCCGGCCCCCACGAGCACGCCCGCGAGCGTCGCCGCCGTCCACCGTCGCGGACGGGAGAGCCCGGCCGCCCCTCGTCCTGCTCGTGCCATGACCGTCCCTCGTCCCGGGGCCCGCAGGCCCGTTGCGTCGTGCCTGTGCATGCTGTCCGGCGCCGCGTCGCGGCGCCCCTCGTGGGCGCTCACGCGATCTTCGCCTTGCCTGCCGCGACCAGGACCTTTTGGCTGTCGCGGCGCGTCAGCAGGCCCTCGGCCACGAAGGTCTCGGCCGTGCGCTGGACCGTCGCGAGGAACGCCGCGCGGTCCACGAACGAGCCCTCGGCCCAGACGACGTCGAGGAACGACGTGCCGTTGGCGCGGCGCGCGTTGGCCACGCCAGAGTCCGTGCCCGCGAACACGATCCTGGGCTCGGAGCGCTCGAAGTACATGTGGTAGAGCGCGCTGCCGCCCGAGTACGCGGGCTCGAACGTCAGGTCGCCGAGCTGGAACACGTTGTCCCCGAGCGCCTTGGCCGCGGTGTCCAGGCTCCCGTCGAGCCGCATGCTGGCGTACAGCGAGAGCTTGAGGAACTTCGTGGCCGAGCTCCGGGCCAGCAGGACCACCGGGCCGTAGTGCAGGGCCTGGATCGACGGGTTGTCGATCGTGGGCTCGACGCGCAGCGAGAGCGGCATCGAGATCTCGACGCGGTCGCCGCTCGTCCACGTGCGGCTCACCGTGACGTAGGTGCCGGGCGTGGCCGCGAGGTCCTGCGCCTCACCGTTGACCTTCACGGTGAACCCGCGCTGGATCCAGCGCGGGACCCGCAGCCGCAGGTCGAGCGGACCCGAGCCGTTGACCACGAGCGTGCTCGCCCCGGCCGTGGGGTACTCGGTCTGCTGCACGATCTCGAAGCCCTGCTCGGACCAGTCGAGCGTCGAGGCGACGTAGAGGTTGACGTGCAGCACGGGGCTGCCCGGGGCGTCCTCGGCCGACCGGAAGTAGATCGAGTCGCGGTACTTGACGTGGTTCTCGAGGCCCGTGCCCCCGCAGCACGTGCCCGTGTTGTCGTACTCGCGCGCGCGCGCCGGGGTGGACCGGGTACATGTACGTGACCTCGGGGCTCGTCGAGGACTCGGCGTTCTTGCGCGGAGCCCAGGATGTGGTTGAGCACCCCGGTCTCGTAGTAGTCCATGTACTTCGGGTCGAGCGTGTGGAAGTAGAGCAGTCGCGAGACCTTGAGCATGTTGTAGGTCGCGCAGGTCTCGGCGTTGCGTGTGCCGATGTCCCCCGCGACGGTGTTCGCGGGGCCCCACAGCTCGCCCTCGCCGTTGCCGCCGTGCGCGTAGGTGCGGCCCGGGACGACCATGCCCCAGAAGTTCTTCGACGGCGTCGAAGTACTTCTGCTCGTGCGTGTGCGACGTAGACGCTTGAGGTAGCCCGGGAACTGCGGGATGTGCTGGTTGGCGTGCTTGCCGTTGAGCGTGTCGCGTGCCTGCTGCGGAGGCGTTGCAGCGAGCGCGTTGAGGTCGAACAGCTTGGCGGTCGCGAGGAAGTCCTCGCGTGCCCGTGATCTGCGTGGAGGTCGGCCATGCACCTCGTTCATGCCGCCGTACTCGCCCGCGATGTAGATGGCCCACATGCGCTCGAGCTGGTCCGCGGGGAGCCTGCTGAGCCGGCTGTGGACCCACTCGCCCATCGACGTGACGATCTCGAGGGCCTGGGCCGACCCCGTCGAGGTGGTAGGCCTCGAGCAGCCCGGCCATGATCTTGTGGCACGTGTAGTAGGGCGCCCAGATCTCGCCGTAGGGCGCGTAGCTTCTCGAGCTGGCTGAACTGCCACTCGCCGTACGCGGCGAGGAAGCCCGGGTGGCTGTAGCGGCCCGTGGCCGCGAGCGCGGCCTGGCACCTCGCCCAGCCCCGTGACGATCGCGTCCACCTTGTCCTTGAAGACGGCCTCGCCCGTGCTCCGCGTAGGCGAGCGCGACCATCGACAGGAAGTGACCCGCGTAGTGGCCGCGCAGCAGGTTGGCGGTCTGGGTGTTCGCGCGGCCCGGGTAGTCGTCGGGCCCCCAGGCGTCCTCGTTGGCGTGCCCGAACCCCTCCCAGCCACCGGGGGCGCTGGCCCCCTTGGTGTCGAGCCCGGCGGTCCGCCGGAAGACCGCGAGGATCCGGTCGACCGGGTAGACCCGGGCGAGGTTGAGCGCCTGGTCCTGCGCCCGCGTGAACACGCTCGGCTCGAGCGTCACCTGCGACATCGAGAACGGCTGGGCCGTCCATCCGTCGAGGGCGACGCTGCGGTCGAGCGAGCGCAGGAAGCGCCGGCTGACCGGCGGGGCGGGGTTGACGAACGGTGCCGGTGCGGCGGCTGGTGCCGCCACCGCGAGGTTCCCTCCTGCTCCGGCGAGGGTCGCAGCACCGGCTGCGGCCCCGAACGTCAGCGCACCGAGCCGTAGGACGGATCGGCGCGAGTAGGTCGAGTCGTGCTCAGACATGTCGTGTCACTCCTCATCGAGTTCGTTTCATGGTGCGGGTGGTGCTGTGACGACCTGACCGCCGGTGGCATCGAGCAGACGACGGGCGCAGGAGGGAAACCTCGCCCACTGCCGGTCAGGCCCTGTCCGGGTCGGGCGGGAGCGTGCTGCCCCCGCCCGACCAGGAAGAACTAGCCGCAGTCGAGGGCCGCGTACGGCGCCTCGAACGTGGCGGTGACGGGCGAGGCGCCCGTCGTGCTCGCGGTGATCGTGACGACCCCGGCCTCGACCGAGCCGGCACGCGTCGCGAACGACTGCGACGCGCTCTTGCCCGGCGCCACGCCCACGAACGACTTGGCCCCGAACGCCGAGGCGACCTTCACGTCGACCGGCACGTCCTCACCGTTCACCGCACGCACCGACACCGTGACCTTGCCCGCCACGCACTTCGCCGTGGCCGAGACCTCGACCGCGAGGTCGGGGTCGGGCTCGGGGTCGACGGGGGCCGTCACGGTGACCGAGGCGGTGGCCCGCGTCGTGATCGACGGGCCGAACGACCCGCTGACCTCGAACGTGCCGGCCTGCGCCCAGGACGCGGGGTCGACCGCGTCCCACGTGACCGCGAGGTCCTCGGTCGTACCGTCGCCGTAGGTCGCGGCGACCGTCGAGGGCAGCACGGGCGCGGTGCCCGCGACCGTCGTGACCGTGACGGGGGCGGCCGAGGCCACGAACGCGTCGGGCTGGTAGTGCGCGAGCAGGCGGTCGTACTCGGCCTGCGTGACCGGGAGCACCGTGCCGTGGCGCGGGCTCACGGGCAGGGTCGCGGGCTCGGACTTGGTCCAGACCCCCGAGTCGAGGTCGGTCGACTCGAACGGGACGTAGCCCTTGCCGCCGTGGTAGCTGGGCTGGTCCATGAAGACGTACCACTTGTCCTCGGTGTTCGACTTGAAGACCGTGGGGCCCTCGCCCGCCGTGAACGTGCCGCCGTAGCCGTTGGGCTGGCCCACGCCGATGTTCTCGGTGATGAGGTCCCAGCTCGTGGCGCGCAGGTCCGTGGACTTCTCGCTCCGGACGGTCATGTACTTCTCGTCCTTGATGAAGCGGTAGTACGTGTCGCTGACCTTGGTCACCGACGCGTCGATGATGCCGAGGCCCGTGCCGCGCTTGTTGTCGACCCAGATCCGCGGCTCGCTGAACGTCACGAAGTCACGCGTCGTGGCGTACATCATGCGCTGGTAGCTCGTGGCGATCTTGCGGTCGGTGCTGTCGGTCGTGGGGTAGAGCGCGGACGCCCAGTACACGACGTACTCGCCCGCGGCCTCGTCGTAGAACGCCTCGGGGGCCCAGGTGTTGCCCGCGTAGTCGCTCGAGACCTTGACCATGCGCTGGTCGGACCAGCTCACGAGGTCGGTCGACTCCCAGATCATGAGGCTCAGCGAGCCGCGCTCCTGCGCGTTGCCGAAGTTGTTGCCGCCGTAGATCTTGAGGTCGGTCGCGACGAGGAAGAACGTGTCGCCCTCGGGCGAACGGATGACGAACGGGTCGCGCAGGCCCTTCTCCCCCAGGCCGGAGCGCAGGACCGTCTTGTCGTCGTTGAGCTCCTGCCACTTGAGCGGGTCGTTGCCCTGGCTCGCGGCGAAGTAGATCTCCTCGCCGTCGGCCGTGCTCTCGCCCTTGAAGTAGGGGAAGAAGTACGCCGCGGGCTCCTGGGCCTCGGGGACCTGGCGGACCGTCGCGGTGCGGGGCTGGGTCGAGGTCGCCGTGCCCTTGGTCGCGGTGACCGTGAGGGTCACCTCGGTGTCGCCCGCCCCGTGCGCGGGGCGGTGCACCACTCCCGTGTCGCTCACGGTCCCGGGCGCCGACGACGTCCAGGTCAGGGTCGAGCCCTGCGCGCCCTTCGTCGGGAGGGTGAGGTTGCCGCGGACGTCGGCGATGTTGGTCACGACGGCGTGCTGCGCGTCCCAGGCGGCCGCCTGGGCGTCGTCGAACGCCGCGGGCACGACCACGGTGAAGGCCCGCGGGAGCGTCACGGCGCCGCGCGTGACGGACGCGGTCAGCGTGACGGTCGCGGCGGGCTGACCGGCGGCGGGCTGGGTGACCTTGCCCGACGACGTCACGACGTCCGCGTGCGAGGTCGCCCACGCGATGGTCGAGCCCTGCGCGCCCGTGACCGGGAGCGTGAGGTTGCTCGTGACGGCGCTCGTGTCGCCCAGGTCGAGGGCCGCGGCATCTGCCCCTGCGGCTGCTGCCGCAGTCTTCTGCGCGAGGGCCGCGACGTCGTTCGCGGGCAGTGCCCGGTCGTAGACGCGGAAGTCACGGACCTGGCCCTTGAGGTACTTGTCGCCCGAGTAGAGCGAGCGACCGATGTAGTTGGCGGTCGTCGTCCCGGCACCGATCGAGGCCGGCGTCGTGGTGACCGCGGTGTTCTGCGCGACCTGGACGCCGTCCTCGTAGAGGGTCCCCGTCGTGCCGGTCTGCGTGTAGGTCAGGTGCTTCCAGACCCCGCGCGCGAGGTTCGAGCCCTTGGTCGTGTTCTGCTCGGTCGACCAGTTGCCCGACGCGATGCCGGTCCGGTAGGCGTTGCCCGTGGTGAACAGGTAGCCGTTGCCGTTCGACCCGCTCGTGTTCCCCAGGCCCCAGATGAAGTACGGCGTGCCCTGGGACGTGTCGACCAGGACGTCGAGGTCGACCGTGACCGACGTCAGGTTCTTGAGCAGGCTGTCGGGGAGCCGGACGTGGTCGTCGGTCCCGTCGAGCGTGATGCCGTTCGCGCTGCGCGCGGCCCCGTTGACCGTGGCGGCCCCGAAGGTCGAGCCCGGCGCCGAGTTCGCGGCCGACGTGCCGCTCGCCTCGTCGAGCTTGTACCAGGCGACGAGCCCGGCCTCTGGCAGGACGGGATCGGCGGCTGCCACGGCGGTGGTCGTCAGCCCGGTGGTCAGGGCGACGGCGACGCTCGCTGCAACGAGACGTCCCCTGGTTCTTCTCACGATGTGCTCCTTCGGTTCGTGGTGCGGGCGGTGCGGGCGGTGCGGGCGGTGCAGGGGGTGCGGTGGTGCGGGCGCCGTCGGCGCCCGGGCCTCGACGTGAGCAGTTGCCCCGGATCCGCCCTCAGGAGGGGCATCTGCTCACGTCGAGGTGGCGACCAGCGGGTCAGCCGCAGCTGGTCGCTGCGTAGGTGACGTCGTAGGCCGTGGTGACCGGGGCGCCGTCGAGCAGTGCCTGAGCCGTGACCGTGACCTTCCCTGCCGCGAGCGTCACCGCGCGGGCCGAGAACGTCTGCGACGCGAGCTTGCCCGGCGCGACCTGGAGGAAGGTCTTGGTCCCGAGCGGCGTGGTGACGACCACGTCGACGGGGACCTCCTCGGTGTTCTTGACGAGCACCGTGAGCGCGGCCTTGCCGGCCACGCACTTGGGCGCGACCGTGACGTCGACCTCGACCTGCGCGGGCTCGGTCACGTCGAGCGCCGGGACGCTCTCGAGGGTCGGGACGACCTTCTGGATGAGCCCGTCCTCGCCGAACGTGAGGCGGTCGATGGTCGTCTCTCGGTGGTTCCCGTCACCGCCGGGGATCGCGAAGCGGTGGTAGGCGATGTACCACTCGTCGGTCCCGGGGACCTGGACGATCGAGCTGTGCCCGGTCCCGAGGATGCCCTGGGACACGTCCTTCTCGAGGATCACGCCACGGTAGGTCCACGGCCCGTCGATGCTCGTCGACGTCGCGTACCCGACCCGGTAGTTCTCCGAGCCCGTGTCGTCGATCGAGTAGGTCAGGTGGTAGATCCCCTCGCGGTAGTTGAGGAACAGGCCCTCGCGGAAGTTCGTCAGACCACCGAACTTCGTGATGGTGTCCTGCTTGACCGAGACCATGTCGTCGTTCAGCTCGGCGTACAGCGGCGCGTTGCTGCCGTTGCCCCAGAACAGGTAGAACGTGCCGGTCTGCGGGTCCTCGAACGCCGCCGGGTCGATCGCCTGCCCCGTCGTGACGGCCTCCCCGTTGGTGATCATGGCCGTCGGCTGCGCGGTGAAAGGCCCCTCGGGGCTTTCCGCGACCGCGACACCGATCGTCTTGCGGTTGTAGGTCGGGTTGTGGCCCGAGAAGTAGAAGTAGTACTTCCCGTCGCGCTCGATGATGGTCGGCGCCCACGCGTTGCCCGTGGCCCACGGGACGTCGCCCGCTGCGCCGTCGAGCGTGAGGAACGGCTCGGCCGAGCGCTCCCAGCTCGCGAGGTCGGTCGACTTCCACACGTAGAAGTCCTTGCCGCCCCAGCCGGGGGTACCGTCGGTGGTCGCGTAGATGTAGTACACGCCGTCGAAGACCGCGATGTTCGGGTCCGCGTACAGGCCCGGCAGGACCGGGCTGCGCATCTCCTTGGCCTGGACGGTCCACGTGCGCGCGACCCCGTCGGGGCCGGTCACGGTGTAGGTCACGGGCTGCGTGAGGTCCTGCACCGAGCCGTTGGCGGGCGTCACGGTCGCACGGTCGGACACGACCAGGCGAGGTGCGAGCGCGGAACGGTCCGTGCCGGGCACCACCGGGAGGGTGACCGTGCCGGACCCGCCGTCGACGATCGCGGCGACCTTGAGCTCGGCGAGCTCGGCCCCCGTGACGGCCGAGTGGTCCTGACCGAGGTCCTTGACCTCCTCGGCGCTCAGGGCGTGGTCGTAGACGCGGAAGTCGCGGACGTCGCCCTTGAGGTACTTGTCGCCCGAGTAGAGCGAGCGGCCGATGTAGTTCGCGACCGTGGTGCCGTTCCCGATCGAGCCGGGCGTCGTCGTCACGTTGGTGTTCTTCGCGACCTGGATCCCGTCCTCGTAGAGGGTCCCGGTGGTGCCCGACTGCGTGTACGTCAGGTGCTTCCACACGCCGCGGGCGAGGTTCGAGCCCTTGGTCGTGTTCTGCTCGGTCGTGTAGTTCCCCGAGGCGATGGCCGTGCGGTACGCGTCCCCCGTCGTGAAGAGGTAGCCGTTGCCGCTCGACCCGCTCGTGTTGCCCAGGCCGTAGATGAAGTAGGGCGTGGACTGGGCGGTGTCGATGCGCACGTCGAGCGAGACGGTGATCTCCGTCAGGCCCTTGAGCACGTCGTTGGGCAGCTTGACGTGGTCGTCGACCCCGTCGAGACGCACGCCGTCCGTGCCGTTGCGCGCGGCCCCGCCCACGACGGTCGCGGGCCCGACGGCGCTGCTCGGCGCCGAGTTCACGGCCTGCGTGCCGCTCGTCTCGTCCAGGCGGTACTGGACGACGAGACCCGGGATCTCCTTCGTCACGTCGATCGCGACGGTCGCGGTGCGCGACCCGTCGGCCGTCGTGGCGGTCACGGTCGTGCTGCCCGCCGCGACGCCGCGCACGGTGCCTGCGGAGGGCCCGTTGGAGACGACGGTCGCGACCGACGGGTCGGCGCTCGTCCAGGTGATGGTGCGGGCCGTGGCGTTGGCGGGGGTCACGGTCGCGGTGAGCGAGCGTGCCGATCCGACCGTGACCTGCGTCGAGGTGGGCGAGACCACCAGGCCCGTGACGGGGACGTCGCCCTCGACCACGGTCACGACGGCCTTGGCGCGCACGCTCACGCCGGCGCCGAGCGAGCCCGTGACCTCGAAGGTCCCGGCCTGCGCGTAGCTCGCGGGGTCGATCGCGTCCCACGTGACCGCGGTCTGCGTGGTCGTGCCGGCTGCGGTGCGCGTGGCGACCGTGGCCGGCAGGACCGGTGCGTCACCGACGCTCACGACGGCCGCGACGTCCTGCGCCGACTCGACGAACGCGTCGGGCTGGTAGCCCTTGAGCAGCGCGTCGTACTCGGTCTGCGTCACGGGCAGGACCGTGCCGTGGCGCGGGCGCGAGGGCATCTCGTAGCCCGTGGACATCTTCCACTCGTCGGCGTTCAGGTCGGTCGTCTCGAAGGGCACGTAGCCGCGGCCGCCGAACTCGTCGATGAACAGGTACCACTTCTCCTCGGTGTTCGACTTGAAGATGGTCGGGCCCTCGCCCTGGTTGATGCCGCCGCCGAGCGAGTTGGCCTTGCCGATGCAGTCGGTGATGAAGTCGTAGCTCGAGCGAGCGCAGCTCGCTCGCCTTCTCGCCCAGCACGAACTTGGAGCAGGGCGTCGTGGACGTGTTGTTCCGCTCGTCCTTGGTGAAGCGGTAGAACTCGCCGTCGTGCTCGATCACGGTCGAGTCGATGACCGAGTAGCCCGGGTCGACCCACACCTGCGGCTCGGTGAACGTGTAGAAGTCGCGGGTCGTGGTGTACATCATGCGGTTGTACGTGTTGGCCGTGTGGCCCGGGTCGTCCTCCTCGTAGAGCTTGGAGGCCCAGAACACGACGTACGCGCCGATCGTCGCGTCGTAGTAGGCCTCAGGGGCCCAGGTGTTGCCCGCGGTCTCCGGGGAGACCTGGACGAGGCGCTGGTCGGTCCAGTTCACCAGGTCGGTCGACTCCCACACCATGATCGACTTGGAGCCCGTGCGCTGGGACGCGTCCCAGTTGCCGTTGCCGTGGATCTTGAGGTCGGTCGCGATCTGGTAGAACTTGTCGCCCTCGGGCGAACGGATGACGAACGGGTCGCGCAGGCCCTTCTCCCCCAGGCTCGACGTCAGCACGGGCTGGTTGTCGTTGAGGTTGCGGTACCGGAGCGGGTCGTTGCCCTTGCTCAGGCCGAAGTAGACCTGCTCGCCGGTCGCGTAGCCCTCACCGATGAAGTAGGAGAAGAGGTAGCCCGCGTAGTCCTGCTGCTCGGGGAGCGCGGGGACCGTCGCGTCGAACGCACGCGTCGCGGTGGCCTGCCCCTTGCTCACGGTCGCGGTCAGCGTGACCGTCTGGTCGGCCTGCCCGTGCGCGGGTCGGGTGACCTCGCCCGACGGCGTGACGACCGTGGGTGCCGTGGTGGCCCACGTGACCGTGGTGCCCTCGGCTCCCGTGGTCGGCAGCGTGAGGTTGCCGCGGACGTCGTCGAGGTTCTTGACCTCGAGCGCGGCGGCAGCGGCGTCCACGACGCCCCGGTCGCCCGTGCCGGGGACCACGGTGACCTCGAACGCCTTGGTCGCGCTCTGGCCGCGCAGCGAGAGCGTCGCGGTCAGGGTCGCGGTGTGCGCCTGGCCGACGGGCTGGGTGATGACGCCCGACGACGTCACGACGCTCGCGTCCGACGTCGCCCAGGTGACGGTCGAGCCGCCCGTGCCCTTCGCGGGCAGCGTGAGGTTCTTGGCCACGGCGCTCGTGTCCCCGAGCGACAGGGCGCCGGCGTCGGCGGAGACCGACGCCGCGGCGTTCGCGGTGCTGAGGTCCGCGACCTCGGCCGCCGTGAGCGCACGGTCGTAGAGCCGGAAGTCCTTGATGCGCCCCTTGAAGAGGTTGTCGGCCGCATAGGCGGACTTGCCGAGGTAGTTGGCGGTCGTCTTCCCGTCGCCGATCGAGCCCGGCGTGTGGGTCACGGCCGAGTTGACCCCGACCTGCGCGCCGTCCTCGTAGAGGCGGCCGGTGCCGGCGCCCTGCGTGTACGTCACGGTCTTCCAGACTCCGCGCGCGAGGGCCGCGGACGGCGACTTGGCCGTGTTCTGCTCGGCGCTCCAGGCAGCGTTCGAGACCGACGCGCGGTAGTTCGCGTTGCCGGAGGAGAACAGGTAGCCGCTGCCGCTCTGGGGCGAGCCGACCGCGGTGTTGCCCAGGTTGTAGAAGAAGTAGTTGCCGCTCAGGGTCGTGTCGATCCACACGTCGGCGCTGACCGTCACGGCCGAGTAGCCGGCCAGGAGGTCGTCGGGCAGGTCCACGTAGCTCGAGCCGCCGAACGTCAGGCCCTGCCCGTCGGTCCAGTCGCCGCCACCGACGAGCGTGCCGTCGTGGCCCGAGCCCGAGGTGTCGTGGGCGACCGTGCCGCTCAGCTCGTCGAGCTTGTACCAGAGCTTCAGGCCGTCGGTCGTGGGGGTGGGGATGGCTGCGGCACTCGCCTGCGTGGCAGCCGACGCTGCCGGGGCGAGCGCCGTCGGGCGTGCGGGCGCCGAGGTCAGGGCTGCTGCTGGGCCCGCCAGCGCCATCGGGGCGAGCAGAGCGACGCTCAGCGCTCCCCCGAGAGCGGCTCTCGCCCCGCGGGGGGCTCGCCGTCGGGCCGTGGGCGCGGTCTGCGCCGGGTCGTGTCGGGTGGTCATGTGGTTCGTGGCCTCCGCCGTCTCGTCGTTGAGCGCCCCCTGCTGGGGACCGTCGGGCTGGTCGTGCCGGCCCGCCGGTCCCCCGCGTCCTTGTGGTGCTGGTCGTGCTGTCCTGCTGGTCGTGCTGTCCTGCTGGTTGTGCTGGTCCTGTCACCGGCCCGTCTGGACCGGAGGGTTCACGCCGGGGCCGCGAGAGGACCTCGCGACCCCGGCGGAGCTGGTGCGGTCGTCAGCCGCAGGTCGTGGCCGGGTACTCGACGTCGAACGTCGTCGAGCGGGCCCCGGCCCCCGTGCCGATCGTGCCCACGACCGTCGCGGTCCCCGCGGGGACCGCAGCCGCGCGGCTGTTGAACGACTGCGACGCGCTCTTGCCGGGTGCGACCGACGCGAACGTCTTGGTCCCGAACGGCGTCGTGAACGCCACCGTCACGGCCTCGTCCTCGTCGTTGACCGCACGCACCGAGAGGTTCGCCCGGCCCGCGACGCACTGCGCCTTGGCCGTGACCGCGAGGTCCACGGGCTCGACCTCGGCACCCGCCGTCTGCAGGCGCAGGAACGTGACCGAGTAGGCCGGGAACGTGTAGTCGAACGCGTCGGACGCCCCGTCCCAGGTCCGCTCGACGGGCACGATCGCCCGTGGGTTCGCCTTGGTGTTGGTGTCCGTGGGCGCGCCGACCATCTCGGTGATCGTGGCCTGGGCCGCGATCTCCTGGCCCGCGACCGTCACGGCCGTGTCGGCCGCGGTCGCGGTCGGGTTGACGACCTTGACCACGAGGTCGCCCGACTCCTCGTCGCGCGTGACGACCTGGTAGAGCGACTTCGCGGCGGGCTGCTCGTACGAGATCTGGAGCTGGCCGTCCAGGTAGAGCTGGATCGTGCTGCCCTGGACGACGACCTTGACCTTGTAGCCCTGGCCCGTCTCGACGCGCTTGTTCTCGACCGCGGCGACCTCGGCGGCGCTGCCGCCGTCGGCCCGCTGGAGGACCGAGCGGGTGTTGTTCCAGCCGCCGATGTTCCACCAGTAGTAGTCGTTCGGTCCGCCCGCGGCGAAGCCCACGAGGAAGCCCTCGGACCCGGCGATCTTGCGGGCGTCGAGCTCGAGCGTGTAGTTCTTCCAGTCCTTGGCGTACGCACCCGTGACGATCGAGCGCGCATCGGTCACGGACGTCGAGGACTGCGTGTAGACGCCGTCCTGCGCGGCCCACGTCCCGGTCACGGGCGACCACTGCGTGGCGTCGTCGAACCCGTCCTGGAACAGGACGTCACCGCTCGCGTTGTCGGTGACCTTGACGTTGTCGTACGACGCGCTGGTCGACCACGTGGACAGGAAGACGCCTCCGTCCAGCGCAGGCTCGGCCGAGGCGTCGGCACCGTGCACGGACGGGACGACCTCGTCGCCCACGTTGTTCGCGAACAGCTCCTGGACGTAGTAGTTGGGCGTGCCCCACGACTCGTCGTTGTCGAACCAGATCGCGTCGGGCGACCACTGCACGTACGACTCGTTGGAGAGCAGCGGTGCGTAGGACGCGAGCTCGACGACGTCGGAGTTGCGCTCGAGGCCCGTCATGAAGGCGGCCTCGGACAGCGCGTTGAAGAACGTGTTGCCGCGCGACGCGTACTCGCCGAGGAAGACGTGCGGACCCTCGCGGTCGTAGTCGTCGTAGCGGTCGGAGTTCTCGAGGAACCAGCTGGGGTCGTTGTAGTAGTGCTCGTCGACCAGGTCGACCTCCTGCGCACGGTTGAACTCCCAGAGCTCGTCGAACCGCTGGCCCGTGTCGTCCGGACCCGAGTTCGAGATGATCTGGACGTCCGGGTACGCAGCGCGCACGGCGTCCTTGAACTTCGGGAAGTTCGCCTCGAACGTCTTGGTGTTCTCCTCGTTGCCGAGACCCAGGTACTTCAGGCCGAACGGCTCGGGGTGGCCGAGCTCGGCGCGCACCGCGCCCCACTCGGTCGTGACGTCACCGTTGGCGAACTCGATGAGGTCGAGCGTGTCCTGGACCCAGCGCTGGATCCGGACGTCGTCCTTCATCTCGGGGATGGTGCTGCCGCAGCCGTTGGCCCCGACGGACAGGACGGGCAGCGGCGTCGCGCCGAGGTCCTCGGCGAACGTGAAGTACTCGTAGTACCCGATCCCGTACGACTGGTTGTAGCCCCAGAAGTTCCAGTTCGTGGCCCTCTCCTCGACCGGCCCGATGGTCTCCTTCCACTGGTACGTACGCCGACGGTCGGTGCCGTTGCTCTCGAGGTAGGTGTCGAACGTGCCCGCGTTGGTCACGCAGCCGCCCGGGAACCGCAGGAACTGCGGGTTCATGGCGTCGATCTTCTCGGCGAGGTCCTTGCGCAGGTGGGTCTTGCCGTTGACGGGCCCGACCCACGTGTCCTGCGGCATGAGCGAGACCATGTCGAGGCGCACGGTGCCCGCGGCCCCCGCGAGGACGGCGAGGCGCCCGGCCGAGGTCGTCTCGGTCGCGGTGAGGGTCACCGAGTACTTCTTCCAGGTGTCGGTGCCGTCGACGCGCACCTTCCCGGTCGCGTAGGTGGTGCCCGCCGCGGCGTTCTCGACCTGCACGGTCAGGTCCTGCCCGACGGCGGAGCGCGCCCACAGCTCGACGTCGTACTTCTGCCCCTTCTCGAGGAAGAAGCCGGTGTTGAAGCCTGCGTTGCGGATGCCGGCGCCGGCCGCGGTCGCGTCGAGCTTGAGGTAGTAACGGTTGCTGTCGTTGAGGCGCTGCGCGTCGGTCACGACCGTCGTGGTCGCCGTGCCACCGTTGCGGTTGACCCGCTCCCAGGCCGTGAGCCCCGTGAAGGACGAGTTGTCCGACGAGTTGAACTCGAACGAGCGGTTGCGCACGAGCTCTGCGTAGAGCCCCCCGTCCGCGGCGTAGTTGATGTCCTCGTAGAAGATGCCGTACAGGTCGTCGCTCATCTCGACGGTCTCGCCCGCCGCGTCGATCGCGAGCGTGTGCTCGGCCGACGACAGCGCGGTGAGCGTGAGCCTGACCGCGCCCTCCTCGGCACCGAGCACCAGGGCTCCGTCCGCTGCGCGCACTCCCGCGAACTCGCCGGCAGCGGCGCCCGGCACGCGCAGGGCCAGCTTGCCGCCGCCGACGTCGGTCAGCCGGACCTGCGCCGGGGTCGCGTCCGCGGCCCCGAGCGTGAGACGTCCGTCGCCCGCGACGACCACCGGCAGACCGGTGCCCGCCTGGGCGAGGGTCGCGGCGCCGTCGGGCCCGCCGGTGACCGCAGTGGCCACGAGGCCCAGCGGCGACGCCGGCCGCTGCGCGACGAACGAGAGCCCCGCGTCCGTCTGGACCAGGTGCTTGCTCTCCGCGGGGCCGCTGAGCGAGAACGTGCCTGTCGGGACGACGTCCTTGCCCTCGGCCGCGTCGACCGCGACGTAGTCGAAGGTCGCGGCGTGCGTCGAGCCGTCCTGCGCCGCGAGGGCGTACAGGCCGACCTGCGTGACGTCGAACGTCACGGTCGTCGAGCCCGCGGGCTCCCAGTCCCCCGCGGTCTCGTCCCAGTAGGACACCGCGAGCGTGTCACCCGTGCGCTGCATGCGCAGCGTCTCACCCGTCGAGCCCGGACGGTCGGTGAACGACGCGGCCGTGAACTTCCCGCCCGTCTCGTTGTCGAGCTCGATCGCGCGAGCCGAGGGAGACAGGCTGCCGACGTACGTCAGCCCGGCGCGGACGTAGTTGTCCATGTCCTTCCACGCGATGAGGCCCGCCCCCTGGTAGACCTTGCCGACCGGGGCCGACACCTTGGTCACGACCGTGAAGTCGCCCACGGGGACGTCCACCATGAAGACGTTCTTCGCGGTGTTCGCCTCCTGGTAGGTGTCTCCCGTCTGTGACGTCAGGGTCAACGACCCGGGCGTCGTCGCGAGCGACCACGCCGACGGGACCGGGTTGACGACGTCCCAGGCCGAGCCGAGCTCGGCCGCGTCGAACTGGTCGACCCAGGCGCCCGCCGGAAGGACCGGCTCGGTGGCGGCGAAGGCCGCCGGGGTGATCGCGAGGGCGGTCGTCGCCCCCAGCGCGAGGACCGCGACGGAAGCCGCCCACGGTCGTGCCGTCCTGCCGCGGGATGTACTGCGGGCAGGGGAATCAGAGATGATCACAGTGCTCCAACCTTGCTGCAACGAGGAAAGGAGCGATGCCGGGTGCAGCCCGTGCGCTCCATTGCTGTACGGGTCAACCCGGCGGGTGCGCCCTCCCGGTCGTCCGAGCCTGCCCCGGGTACCAGCCGGGACCGGCTCGACCGGGAGGGTGCCACCTCCGGGCCGTTCTCGGTCCGTCTGCCTCGACGGACCGGGCTGTGGTGCCTCGCACGGGCCCGGCCCCAGGGCCGGCCCGCGCGAGGCGGTGCTGCGGAGCAGAGCGCTAGGTGGCGCTGCCGCGTCCCTGGCGGAACGTCATGGCCCGCTGCAGCAGGACGAACGCGAGCAGGACCACGCCGATGAAGACCTTGGTCCACCAGGAGTCCAGGCCCTCGCGGGCGATGAGCACCTGGATCAGGCCGTACACGAGCACACCCGCGACCGACCCCAGGACGAACCCGCCGCCGCCGGTCAGGAGCGCGCCACCGATCACGACGGCCGCGATCGCATCGAGCTCCATGCCGATGCCCGTGAGGTTGAAGCCCGACTTGGTGTAGAGGGCGAACAGGATGCCCGCGATCCCGGCGCACGTGCCGCTGATCACGTAGACCCACACCTTGGTCGAGCTGCCCTTGAGCCCCATGAGGTTCACGGCCGTGCCGTTGTCGCCCGTGCCCAGCCCGTAGACCGTGCGGCCGAAGCGCGTGTAGTGCAGCAGGTAGATCGCGATCAGCAGGACCACGAACGCGATGACCATGCTGAGGTTGATGCTCCAGGCCTCACGGCCCTCGCCGAACTTGATCTTCCACGAGGCCAGGGCGGCGAAGCCCTCGTCCTTGATCGCGAGCGACTGGACGCTGACCACGTTGGCCAGGCCACGCGCCAGGAACATCGCGGCGAGCGAGGCGATGAAGGGTTGTATGTCGAAGTACTGGACCATCACGCCGATCAGCAGGCCGAACGTCGTGCCGATCAGCACGCCCAGGATCAGGACCACCGGGAGCGGCGCCCCCGCGATCAGGAGCTTCGCCACGACGAGTCCCACGAGGGCCACCACGGCGCCGACCGACAGGTCGATCCCGCCCGTGATGATCACGAAGGTCATGCCGATCGCCAGGACGATCAGGTACGAGTTGTCGACCAGCAGGTTGGAGAAGAGCCGCATGCTCAGGAAGTCGCGGCGGTCGGTGCTGTAGCGGACCTGCCCCACGACGAGGATGACCGCGAGGGCCACGAGCGTGCCCGTGACGGGCAGGAGCCGGCGGTCCGCGAGCTTGCGGACCACGGGGTTGCGTCACGAGGCGTGCCACGAAACCCGTGTCGTGGCCACCCCGCGGAGCCTTGCCCTGCTGCGAGCTCTTGGGCGCCTGGGGCGCCGTCTCGACCGTGCTCACGCTGTCACCTCCTGCGCGCTCGGCGTCGACGTTCCCGTGCCCGGCGCCGGGCGCTTCCTCGGTAGTCGCGACGTGAGGAGCGACCGCAGCCGCTCGGAGGCCGCGATGCACACGATGATGAGCACGAGCGCCTTGAACAGGGGCGTGATCTGCGAGCTGATGTGGAAGATGACCACGGCACGCTCGAGCGTCGAGAGCAGCAGCGCACCGACCACGACGCCCGCGAGGCTGAACTTGCCGCCGTCGAGCTTGGTGCCGCCCAGGACGACGACCATGATCGCGTCCATCTCCTTCATGAGACCGATGTTGTTGGCGTCCGCGGCCATGGTCGGGGCGCCGTAGACGATGCCCGCGAGCCCCGCGAGCAGACCGCAGAGCAGGTACACGAACCACGTGATGTTCCGCGACTGCACCCCCGCGAGGCGGCTGGCCTCACGGTTGATGCCGATCGACTCCACGAGCATGCCGAGCGCCGTCCGGCGCACCAGCAGCGCCACCAGCGCGAACACGACCGCTGCGATGACCACGGGCGTCGGGATGCCCAGGACGAACCCCGAGCCGATCGACTTGAAGGGCGGGCTCGTCGTCGTCGTGATCTGCCCCTTGGTGATGAGCATCGCGATACCGCGCCCCGCGACCATGAGGATCATGGTCGCGATGAACGGCTGGATGCCCAGGACCGTCACGAGGAAGCCGTTGAACGCACCGATCACCGCGGCGACCAGCAGGCCGATCGCGACCGCCGTCAGCGCGGTGCCGACCGTCCCGCCCGTGCCGCTCGCGTCGATGTAGGTCAACGACACCGCGAGCGAGATCGCCATGACGGCACCGACCGAGAGGTCGATGCCGCCCGTCGCGATCACGAGGCACATGCCGATGCCCAGCAGCAGCGGCGTGGCGCTGGCCCGCAGGATGTCGACGGGCTGACCGAACAGGTGGCCGTCCATGATCGTCACGTCGAGGAACCCCGGGCTGCGCAGGCCGCACGCGAGGAGCATGACGACGAGCGCGACGACGGGCCAGAACAGGTGGTGGTGCGTCACGCGACGCACGGCGGCCCGGGCACCCTGCGGGCCGGGGCTGCCGGACGCCGTCGGCGGGGCCGACGGGGTCGTGGTGGTGGTGCTCATGATGCGCTCCCGCTCGCTGCGATCGTCTCGAGGATCGTGGTGGACGTGACGTCGGGCCCGTTGGTGATCTCGCCGATCTTCTGGCGGTCCCGCATGACGACGACGCGCTGGCTCAGGCGCAGCACCTCGTCGAGCTCGGACGAGATGAAGACGACGCCCATGCCCTGGCCGGCGAGCTCGGCGACCAGGCGCTGGATCTCGGCCTTCGCACCCACGTCGATGCCGCGCGTGGGCTCGTCGAGGATGATGAGACGGGGCTCGGTCGCGAGCCACCGGGCGAGGAGAACCTTCTGCTGGTTGCCGCCCGACAGGTTCCTGATGAGCATGTTCGGGTTGGCCGGGTAGACGTTGAGCGCCTTCATGTACCGCTCGACGACCGCGTCCAGCTCCTTGGCCGGGACGGGTCGCCACGGGCCACGGCTCGCCTGCATCGCGAGGGCGATGTTCTCGCGGACCGTGAGGTCCCCGATGATGCCCTCCTTCTTGCGGTCCTCCGAGGAGAACGCGACGCCTCGCTTGATCGAGGTCAGGGGAGTCGCGGCGCGCGTCGTGCCGTCGAACGTCAGCGTGCCGCTGCCGGCCTTGTCGGCGCCGTACAGCAGGCGCGCGACCTCGGTGCGTCCCGAGCCGAGCAGTCCCGCGACACCGACGATCTCGCCCGCGTGCACGTCGAGGTCGAACGGCTCGACCGACCCGTCGCGCCCCAGGGCGACGGCCCGGAGCAGGGGGGCCTCGTCGCGCTCCGACGCGACCCGGTGCGCGCGCTCCTCGACGTCCGCCAGGGCCTCGCCCGACCGGCCGATCATCGCGGAGATGAGCTCCATGCGCGGGAGCTCCTTGGTCAGGTGCTCGGAGATGAGGCGGCCGTTGCGCAGGATCGTCAGGCGGTCGGTGATCTCGTAGATCTGGTCCAGGAAGTGCGACACGAAGAGGATCGCGACGCCCTTGTCCCGCAGCGAGCGGATCACGTCGAACAGCTCGGCGACCTCGGCCTTGTCGAGGCTCGACGTGGGCTCGTCGAGGATGAGGACCTTCGAGTCGACGACCATGGCCCGCGCGATCGCGCAGAGCTGCTGCACCGCGATCGAGTGCGAGGACAGGGCCGACGACGGGTCGATGTCCAGGTTGAGGAGGGCCAGGTGCTCGCGCGCCTTGCGGCGTGTCGCGGGCCAGTTGATGAAGGGGCCGAAGCGCACCTCCTGGCCGAGCATGATGTTCTCGGCGACCGAGAGGTTCGAGCAGAGGTTGACCTCCTGGTACACGGTGCTGATGCCCGCGTCCTGGGAGTCGCGGGTCCGCGTGAACCGGTGCTCGGAGCCCGAGACCACGATGCGCCCGGCATCGATCCGGTAGACCCCGGTGAGTGCCTTGATGAGGGTGGACTTGCCGGCGCCGTTCTCACCCATCAGGGCGTGGACCTCGCCGGGGCGCAGCGTGAGGTCGACGCCGTCGAGAGCCTTGACGCCCGGGAACTCGATGGTGATCCCGGTCATCTCCACCACGGGCGCCGCGTCCGCTGCAGTCGTCGTTGACATGTTGTTCTTCCGTCCTGGGGAAGGTGCTGGTGCTCAGGTCACCGGAGGCGGGGCGAGGGTCTCGCCCCGCGCTGCGGTGAGAGCGGCCCGGGGTTCGCCGTGCCGCGGGCACGGCGACGAGCCGCCGGGTGCTGCTCGTCAGAACGAGCGGGCGTCGATGACGTCCTGCGTGATCGTCTGGTCGAACGCCTGGTCGACGACGATGGTCTCCTTCTCGACGTCCTCGCCGGCCGCGACCTGCTTGACGAGCTCGAGGAGCTGGTCGCCGAAGGCCGGGTTGCACTCGACCACGAAGTTGAACTTGCCCTCGAGCAGCGCGGTCAGGCCGTCCTTGACGCCGTCGACCGTGACGATCTGGATGTCCTTGCCCGGGACCTTGCCCGCGGCCTCGATGGCCTCGATGGCGCCGAGGCCCATGTCGTCGTTGTGCGCGAAGATCAGGGTCATGTCGGGGTAGGCCTGGAGCGCGGCCTCGGTGGCCGCCTTGCCCTCGGCGCGCGTGAAGTTGCCGGTCGCCTCGCCGACGATCTGGTCCTCGACGACCGAGCGGAAGCCCTCCTGGCGGTTGGTCTGGGCGCCCGAGCCCATGGTGCCCTGGAGCTCGAAGACCTTGGCGTCGGGGGCGTTCTCCGCGACCCACTCGCCCGCCGTGACGCCCTCGGCCGTGAAGTCTGCGCCGATCCACGTGACGAACGGGTCCTCGACCGTGGTGTCGACCGTGCGGTCCACGAGCACGACCGGGATCTCGGCGTCCTTGATCTCCTGGAGGACCTCGTCCCAGCCGGTCTCGATGACCGGGGAGAACGCGATGACGTCGACGTCCTGGTCGATGAAGTCGCGCAGGGCCTTGATCTGGTTCTCCTGCTTCTGCTGCGCGTCGACGAACGTGAGGTCGATCCCGTTCTCGGCCGTCAGGTTGGCCTTGACCGACTCGGTGTTCGCGGTGCGCCAGCCGCTCTCCGCGCCGAGCTGGGAGAAGCCGACGCGGATGTTCTCGCCGCCGCCGCCTGCGCCCTCGGTGCCGTCGGCGGAGTCGGTGCTGCCGCCGCCGCAGGCCGCGAGCGCGAGGACTGCCGCGCCTGCGAGGATCCCGGTGAACCGCACGCGTGCCGTGGTCTTGTTGAACATGATCTCCTCCTTGAGATTCGGCCGTCGGTGCCTTGCCGAGACCGTTTCGGCCCGTCGTCGGGCTGTCGAATCGTGGTGGTGCGCTGTCAGGTGCGTCGGTGTCCGTCTCCGAGACCTGTCCACCCCCGGGACAGGCGTCGTGCGACTTGCGTCGCACGTCGGCCGGACCGGTCACGTCCGGGGTTTCGGAGGGACGACCGAGCGGTCCTGCCGAAGGTCCGAATGTGACCGTTAACACCCCCTGGTGAGCGATGTTAGCGCTCACACGCAGGAAGCGATAGTCGCTGGGGTCACGTTTCGATCACGAGAACATGCCGACGAACCCGACACGAGGGGGCGTACCGGGATCAACGGTACCTCGCCCCGTTCGTGCGGGTCGGTCGGGAGCGGCTCTGCCGCGTGGTCGCTCAGCCCTCCTCCGGCCCTCCCTCGGTCGGCAGCACGGCAGCCCGCGGCCACCCCTCGTCCGTCCAGGCGAGCTCATGGATCGCGAGCCGGAAGTCACCGCCCTCTCGGGCGTCGTAGTAGTGGAACGCGATCCGTCCCTCGTCGACCGACTGCCCGCCGGGGCCCACGACGTACCCCGAGGACTCGAGGAGCGGGGTCCCGCCCCCGCGCGCCAGGTCACGGCCGGCCTCGTCGAGGTAGGGCCCGGTGATCGCGCGCGACCGGCCGACGGCGACGCTGTACGTCGAGTCGGTCCCCCGGCAGCACGCGTCGCGCGACGTGAACAGGTAGTACCACTCGTCCCGGCCGACGACGGCAGCCCCCTCGATCGCGTTGGGCGACCCGACCCGGCTCGCGACCGTCACGGGCTCGGCCCCCTCGACCACCTTCCCGCTCGGCCACTCGAGGGGCAGCGCCTGGATCCCGCCCCAGAACGAGCCGAAGAACAGCCACGGCTCGCCTGCCGTCGTCTCGACCACCGCGGGATCGATCGCGTTGAAGCTCTCCTCGCCCGGTCGCGAGCGCACGACGAGACCCTCGTCCCGCCACCCGTACCCCGGCTCGGCCGGGTCGAGCGTCGATCCCGTGCGCAACCCGATCGCCGAGTCGTTGCTGCCGAACGTCGACGCCGAGTAGTACAGGTACCAGGTCCCGTCGTGCTCGTGGAGGTCGGGCGCCCAGAAGTTCGTGACGCCCGGGATCTCGTCACGGACCCAGGACGGGTCGCCCGCGACGTCCCACGCCGTGCCGACCTCGGCCCAGGTCCGGCCGGCGTCGTCCGAGCGCCGGACCTGGGGTGCGCCGAACCCGACCGCGACGTCGCCCGTCGAGTACACGAACCACGGCTCGCCGTCCTCGCCGACGACGAGCGCGGGGTCGTGCACCCGCACGTCGCCCGACACCTCGAGCGCGAACCCGGCGGGGGGCTCCCAGGGCCTGGCGAGCGCCAGGGCCAGGCCCGCCGCGAGCACGACCCCCGCGGTCGCGCCCGCGGCGAGCGCGATCCCACGCCGGGACGCGATCACGCGCGACCCAGGCGCAGCACCGACCACGACACGGGCGGAGCTCCGCTCGGGCACGGTCGTCGGCCACCTTGGCCGACGTGTTGGGCACGGGCCCCACGCTCGTGGCGTCGTCGGCCGTGGCCTGCCACGTGTGGTCGGGGTTGGACAGCGTGCGCGCGTCCAGCAGGCGCAGCCCCGGGAAGCCGCGCAGGTCGACGTCGAGGTCGACCGGGGTCGTCGTCGAGCGGTTGACGGCGAACACGACGACGTCCCCCGTGCCAGGGTCGTGCGTCGCGACCGCGTCGAGCACGGGCACGTCGCCGAACCGCGCGGTCTCCTCGGCGGGCGACTCCACCGCGACCCGCAGCACGTCGCCCGCCGCGTGCCGGGCCGTGAGCGCGAACGGGTGGAACGTCGTCTGACGCCACGACCGTCCACCGGGCTCGGTCATGATCGGCGCGATGACGTTGACGAGCTGGGCCAGCGACGCCGCGTGGACCCGGTCGGTGTGCCGCAGGAGCGAGATGAGCAGGTTCCCGACGACGACCGCGTCGGCGACGTTGTAGCGGTCCTCGAGCAGGACCGGGGCCACGGGCCAGTCGTCGCCCGACGGCGGCCGCGACTCGGCACGCTTCTGGTACCAGACGTTCCACTCGTCGAACGAGATGTGGATGCGCTTCTCGTGCTTGCCCGCCGCCCGGACGGCGTCCGCGGTCGCGGCGACCGACTCGACGAAGTGGTCCATGTCCACCGCGGACGCGAGGAAGGACGCGAGGTCGCCGTCCTCCTCCCAGTAGTACGCGTGGGCCGAGACGTGGTCGACGTGCTCGTACGTCTCGGTGAGCACGACCCGCTCCCACTCCCCGAAGGTCGGCATGTCGGAGCTCGACGAGCCGCACACGACGAGCTCGAGGCCCGGGTCCATGAGGCGCATGGCGCGCGCGGTCTCGGCCGCCAGACGCCCGTACTCGTGCGCCGTCTTGTGGCCGATCTGCCACGGCCCGTCCATCTCGTTGCCGAGGCACCACATCTTGATGCGGTACGGCTCCTCGACGCCGTTGGCCCGACGACGGTCGGACCACGCGGACCCGCCGGGCACGTTGCAGTACTCGAGCAGGTCGAGCGCCTCCTGCACACCGCGGGTCCCGAGGTTCACGGCCATCATGGGCTCGACGCCTGCCTTGGCCGCCCACCGCATGAACTCGTCGACGCCGACGAGGTTCGGGTCGCTCGAGTGCCACGCGAGGTCCAGGCGCGTGGGGCGCTCGCCCGACGGGCCCGACCCCGTCCTCCCACCGGTACCCCGAGACGAAGTTCCCGCCCGGGTACCGCACGGTCGTCACGCCGAGCTCGCGCGTCAGGTCGAGGACGTCGCCCCGGAACCCGTCGGCGTCGGCGGTCGGGTGGCCCGGGTCGTGGATCCCCGTGTAGACGCACCGGCCGAGGTGCTCGACGAACGAGCCGAACGTGCGGCGCCGGACGGGCCCGACGACGAACGCCGGATCGAGGGTGAGGGTCGCTGAGTACATGGTGTCCTTCCAGGGTCGTGCTGTGGTGACGAGGTCGGTGGTGCGCGATGCGGGGGCAGGGCCCGGGCCCGCTCTGGCGGGCCGTCAGGCAGGTGCCCCGCCCGGCGGCCGGGGCGGGTCGAGGCGCAGCAGGCGCACCCCGTGCGCGGGGACGTCGAGCGTGAGGACCGCTTCGCCGCCGGTCACGGCGCCGGCCGGGTCGACGGGGACCCCGGCCCCGGTCCAGACGTCGACGACGTCGAGGAGCGCGGCACCCCCGGGAGCGAGAGGGGCCAGACCCGCGGCGGCGGCCGGCACGCGCACCTGCACGGGTGCGTCTGCGGTCGAGAAGACGCCCGCCCAGCGCGTGCCGGCGCACGGACCGGTGCCCTCGGCGCCCCAGACCACGAGGTCCCCCTCGCGCACGAGCTCCGCTCCACCCGTCGAGTGGTGCAGGACGTCGATCAGGCCGGGGTGCACAAGGTCGGCGATCGTCGCCGGGTCCGTGCTCGGCAGGTCCCCGCCCATGAAGAGCGGGGACCGTGCGAGGCACCAGAGCGACAGCAGCGTGCGGCGCTCGTCGACCGTGAGCCGGCTGTCGCGCGGTCCGCCGCGCTCGGCCCGGAGCCCGATGCGCCCCAGCGGGAGCATGTCCGCGTCGGCCCAGGCACCGGGGCGCTGGTGCGGTGCCCAGCGCGCCAGGCGACCGAGCTGGGCCTCGACGTCCTCCCACCGGTCCCAGAGGTCGTCGGAGACCCGCCACATGGTGGCGTGGCGGCGCAGGTGGCCGAGCCGCGCGAGCGAGAGGTCGGTGCCGGGCGAGAGCGAGAGCACGACGTCGCGTCCGTGCCGGTCCGCCGCACGGGCGACCGCGCCGTCGAGCGCCTCGACGGCGTCCGCGTGGTACGGGGCGAGCATGTCGTCGACCTTGAGGAGGTCGACGCCCCAGCCGACGACGCGGTCGACCTGGGTGTCGAGCCACGCGCGCGCCCCGGGGTGCTCGAGGTCCAGCCCGTAGTTGTCGGAGTTCCAGGAGCACGTGCTGGTCCGGTCGGCGATCTCGCCGGTGCGGTACGGGGTGCCACGGACCGGGAGGTCCGCCTCGACCGTGCGTCGTGGGATGCCGCGCATCAGGTGGATCCCGAACCGCAGCCCGAGCGCGTGCACCTGCGCCGCGAGCGGCGCGAGGCCGAGCCCGTCCTGCGCGGACGGGAAGCGTCCCGGCGCGGGGCGCTGGACGCCGTCGTCGTCGATCAGCACGGGGGCGCCGTCGTTGTACCCGTCGGCGCGGGCGGTCGGCTCGTACCACTGGATGTCGACGACCACGGTGTCCCAGCCGACGTGGGCCATGTGCGCGGCGAGGAAGCGGGCGTTGGCGAGGACCTCGGCCTCGGTGACGGTCGTCCCGAAGCAGTCCCACGAGTTCCACCCCATGGGCGGGGTGGTGGCGGTGGTGTGCACGGCAAGGCTCCTCGGCGCTCACGAGCGTCCGCCGTCGGACGCTCTACAACGTTGTAGACGAGGATGATGCCGGGCCTCCCCCGGCCCCGTCAACCCGACGCCACGACCGACCCGCATCAGTTTCCATCGTTGTAGATTCGTGACCCGGCCGACTTGACCCGGTGGCACGTCGCGTGCAACCGTTCGTTTTCATCGATGTAAATCGGGTCGACGGAGACCACGGACCCCGGCCGCCGCACCACGCGACGACCGCCGATCCGCAGCGAGGCAAGCCGTCCTCCCAGGACACCTGAGGAACGAGAGGACCCGTGATGAAGAAGTCACGACTCACCACCGTCGTCGGTATCGCACTGGCGACAGGCATCGCGCTGACCGGTTGCTCGAGCGGCGACTCCGGCGGCAGCGACACGCTCACGTTCATGTTCCGCGGCGGACCGGACGAGAAGAAGGCCTACGAGGACGCGATCACGCGGTTCACCGAGGAGACCGGCGTCCCGGTCAAGATGATCGTCACCGACGCGGACCAGTACTCGACCAAGCTCCAGGCGGCCGTCTCGGGGAACAACGTGCCCGACGTCTTCTACCTCGAGCAGGCGAACCTGCAGTCCTACGTGAGCTCGGGCGTCCTCATGGACATCACCGACCAGGTCGCCGAGTCGGGCGTGGACCTCGACAACATCTGGTCCTACGGCGTCGACTCCTACCGCTTCGACGGCACGCTCCAGGGCACGCCGGACGGTCGGCTGTACGGGCTGCCCAAGGACGTGGGCCCGTTCTCGTTCGGCTACAACAAGACCATGCTCGAGGCCGCCGGCATCCCGCTGCCGGACAAGGACGTCCCGCTCACGTGGGACGAGTTCGTCGCGATCTCGAAGCAGCTCACCGACCGACACCGACGGCGACGGCGCCGTCGACCAGTGGGGCACGGGGCTCAACGTCCAGTGGAACCTCCAGTCGATGGTCTGGAGCAACGGTGGCGACTGGACCAACGCCGACCGCACCGAGGTCACGGTCGACACGCCCGAGTTCGCCGAGGCGCTCCAGACCTTCGCCGACCTCACCAACGTCGAGGGCGTGACGCCGTCGGCCTCCGACGCCGCGACCCTCGACACCTACCAGCGGTGGATGGCCGGCTCGATCGGCTTCTTCCCCGTCGGACCGTGGGACGTGAGCGTCTACAACGAGCTCGACTTCGACTACGACCTCATCCCCTGGCCGTCGATGAGCGGCGGCGAGAGCGCCACGTGGATCGGTTCGCTCGGGATCGGCGTCTCCAGCACCACCAAGGACCCGGAGAACGCCGTCCGGCTCGCGACGTACCTGTCGACCGACCCCGCTGCGCAGAAGACGCTCGTCGACGCGAACATCCAGGTCCCCAACCTCGTCGACGCCGCCGCCGAGTGGGCCGCGGTCCCCGACTCCGCGCCGGCCAACCGCCAGGAGTTCCTCGACATCGTCGAGGACTACGGGCACGCGATGCCCGCCGCGTTCACGTACGGCGCCGAGTGGTACGACGAGCTCTGGACGAACATCCAGCCGGTGCTCGACGGCAAGCAGACCGCGGCCGACTACCTCGCCGAGACCCAGCCCCGGATGCAGGCGCTGCTCGACGAGTCCAACGCCGCCGCCGAGCAGGCCGCAGCAGGGAGCTGACGACGCGGCCCCGCCGCCCGCTCCGGCGGGCGGCGGGGCCGCCGCTCACCAGCACCGGTCGCCACCCGAGAGGAACCACCCCGATGACGCAGATCGCGGACGTCACAGACGACGCTCCGGCCAGCACGACGTCGCGGCCCCAGACCTTGCGCAGCGCCAAGGACCGACGCCGCCTCCACCGCACCGAGCACCGGTGGGCCTACGCGTTCGTCGCGGCCCCCGTCGTCGGGTTCCTGGCCTTCACCCTGTACCCGCTGGGCTTCGCGCTCTACGCGTCGCTCACGAGCTGGAACGGGCTGGGCGCCATGCGGTTCGTCGGCCTGGACAACTACACCACGCTGCTCACCGACGAGTACTTCCACAAGAGCCTGTTCAACACGTTCTTCTACATGCTCGGCATCCCGATCGGGATCGTGCTGGCCCTCGTGCTCGCGATCGCGCTCAACCGGAGGATCCCCGGCCGCACCTTCTTCCGCACGGTCTACTACGTGCCGGTCATCTCGTCGCTCGCCGCGATCGCGATCGTGTGGCAGTTCGCCTACAACGGCGACTTCGGGCTCATCAACCAGGCGTTGTCCTGGTTCGGCATCGACGGCCCCGACTGGCTCCAGAACACGAGCACGGTCAAGCCCGCGATCATCCTCATGGCCGTGTGGAAGGGCCTCGGCTACTCGATGCTGCTCTACCTCGCGGCGATCCAGTCCGTCCCGGCCTCGCTGTACGAGGCCGCGTCCCTCGACGGCGCGAACGCGTTCCAGAAGTTCCGGTCCATCACCCTGCCCATGGTCCGCCCCGTGACGTTCTTCATCGTCGTCACCAACGTGATCGCGGGCGCCCAGATCTTCACCGAGATCAACATCATGACCCCGGCGGGCGGCCCGGAGTTCAGCTCCGCGAGCGTCGTCTGGTACATCGTCCGCAAGGCGTTCAAGTACCAGCAGATGGGCTACGCGACGGCCATGGCGGTCGTCCTGGGCGTCATCGTCCTCGTCATCACGCTCATCCAGTTCCGGCTCAACCGCCGCAACAGCTTCAGCATCGACTGAGGGCAGGAGTCACCGACATGAGCAAGACCCTCGACAGCGTCACCGGCCGCAACCGCGTGACGAACACGATCCTCTTCGTCGTCCTCGCGCTGTTCGCCGTGGTGATGATCGCACCGCTGCTGTGGATGTTCTCGACGTCCCTCAAGACCAAGCCCGAGGTGTTCGCGCTGCCGCCCGTGCTGTGGCCCTCGGACCCGCAGTGGGACACCTACACGCGCATGTGGTCCGAGGCGCCCATCCTCTCGGGCTTCCGGAACAGCCTGGTCGTGGCCACGACAGTCACCGTGGTCGGCTCCGTGACCTCGTCGCTCGCGGCCTTCGCCCTGGCCAAGATGCGGCTCCCGGGCAAGAACGTGATCTTCCTGGCGCTGCTCTCGGGCCTGATGATCCCGTACCCGACGATCATGATCCCGCAGTTCGTCATGTTCTCCCGGCTGCACTGGGTGGACACCCTGCTGCCGCTCATCGTCCCGCTGCTGTTCGGGAACATCATCATGATCTTCTTCCTGCGCCAGTACCTGGAGTCGGTACCGGACTCGATCGTCGAGGCCGCGAAGATCGACGGCGCCTCGTACTTCCAGATCTTCCGCGTCATGATCCTGCCGATGATCAAGCCCGCCATCGCGGCGCAGTTCATCCTGTGGTTCATGACGATCTGGAACGACTACCTCGCCCCGATCCTCTACCTGAACTCTCCCGAGAAGCAGACCCTGCAGGTCGTCATCGCCAACCTCAACGTCGAGTTCGCGACGCAGCGGGACTACCCCCTGATCATGGGGGCGTCGTTCGTCGCGCTGCTGCCGATCCTCGTGATCTTCCTGATCTTCCAGCGGCAGATCATCCAGTCGGTCGCGCTCACCGGATCGAAGGGCTGACGTGCGGGACGACGCTGCGGGGTGGGGCGCCGAGCACGCCCACGACCCGACCGCGGTGCGCGACGACGACGGCACCTACTGGCTCTTCTCGACCGACACCGCGGCCGACGGCCCGCTCCGTGCGGGGGTCCAGGTCCGCCGCTCGCGGGACCTGGTCGACTGGGAGCTCCACGGCTGGGCCCTGGAGGGGGTACCCGGGCCGGCCGCGGCGTGGTCGGGGGCGGAGGGGCTGTGGGCCCCCGACGTCGTGCGGGTCGCGGACGGGTGGCGCATGTACTACTCGGCCTCGTCGTTCGGCTCGCGACGGTCCGCGATCGGCCTCGCGACGGCGCAGCACCCCGGGGGGCCCTGGACCGACCGCGGCGTCGTCGTCGCGAGCGACCACCTGCCGGACCCTGCCGGGCTGGCCCACCCGAACGCGATCGACGCCCAGGTGGTCGTCGCGCCCGACGGGCGCCACCACCTCGTCTACGGGTCGTTCTTCGGCGGGATCCACGTGCTCGACCTCGATCCGGCGACCGGCCTCGCTCCGGGGGCGCCGGCTCCCGGGGCCCTGCACACGGCCCCCGGCGCGCTGGTCGCGCGACGCCCGCGCTCGGTCGACGGCGCGGTCGAGGGGGCGTTCGTGGTCGAGCGCCCGGGCGGCGGCTGGGCGCTCCTGGTCAGCCACGGTTCGCTGTTCTCGACGTACCACGTGCGCGTCGGGGTGTCCGACGACGTCGAGGGGCCCTACCTCGACCGCTCGGGCCGGAACCTGGCGGACCTGGACGCCCCCGACGCGGGCACGACCGTCCTCGCGGGGCACCGTTTCGCCGGGGGCCCGGGCCTCCTCGCTCCGGGGCACGCCTCGGTCTTGACCGAGCCCGGGCGGCAGACCCTCGTGCACCACGTCCGGGACGCGCACGACCCGACCCGTCACCGGGTCCAGGTCCGGCGCCTCGTGTGGACGCACGACGGTTGGCCGCTCGTCGCCCCGCAGCCCTGGGCCGGGCCGTCCCGCGAGGTCGACGACGAGTCGGCCTGGCCGTCGGACGCAGCACAGCTCGTCGGGACGTGGGACCGGGTCCACCTCGACACGGACCCCTCGGCAGTGCAGGCGTCGGTCCGGGGACCGCTCGACGTCGCGCCCGGTTCGGTGCGCGCTCACGGCCGCGGACGGTTCACCTGGGCCACGTCCGCAGGGGTCGAGGTCGCAGCGGTCGTGTTCCCCTCGTGGGACGCCGTGCGGGGGCGTGCCGCGACGTCCGTCACCGCGCTCGGCGACGACGGCCGGGTCGTCGTCGCGACGCGCGTGGAGGACGAGCCGTGACCTGGCACGATCGTCCGGTGACCGCGCCCGCTCCCCGCCCCACGCCCCCCTCGCCCAGGACCGCCGGCGACGAGGTGCACGGCTGGGCCGGTCGCGTGATGCAGGTGCTGCGGTGGGCCATGCAGCTCGTCGCGGTCAACCTGCTCGTGATCGCCGGGACCCTCGCGGGCGGGGTCGTGCTGGGCCTGTTCCCTGCTCTCGACTCCGGGGGGCGGCTCCTGGCCCGGCTCGCCGACGCAGATCCTTCCGACCGTCTGTGGCGCGACTTCTGGACCGGCTGGGCCGCGGCCTGGCGCCGCCTCGTCCTGCTCGGCCTGCCCGTGGTCGTCGCGGCGGCCGTGCTGCTCGTCGACGCCGCGGTGCTCCGTGCCCTGGACGGTCCCGCGGCGGCGGCCCTGAGCGCTGGGAGCACGGTCGTGGCTGCCTGGACGCTCGTGGTGGCCGCCTACGTGCCCGCGGTCGCCCGGCGGTACGACGAGCCCTGGGTGCGCACGTGGCGCTTCCTCGTGCTGCTGCCCGCGCTGGGTCCGGCCGCCGCGCTCGCGATGCTCGTGACGAGCACGGTCCTGCTGCTCGTGTGGTGGTTCGTGCCCGTGCTCGTCCCGCTCGTCGGGGTCAGCGTCCCGCTGCTGGCCACGGGGCTGCTCGCCGACGGCCAGCTGGAGCGGCTCGACGCACGGGCCCACGCCCCGACCTGAGGTCGCGACGACGACGGGTGGGTCAGTTCCCGGCAGCGCGCCGGACGACCTCGACCGTCTCGGTGCCTCCCGGCTGTACCGACACCACGCGCTCGCCGCCACCGGGCGGGACGTCGCCCGTCGACTCCCTGCCGACGACCGACGAGTCGGGGACCACCCGGCGGAAGGGCACCTGCGGCTCGTCGGGCCGGGCACCGATGCGCTCGACGAGCAGCTCGACGGCCGTGCGGGCGATCTGCGGCCGGCCGGGCGAGACCGAGCTGATGGTGGGGACCGAGTAGCGCACGTCGTCGACGTCGTCGAAGCCCATGATCGCGACGTCGCCGGGGACGTCGACGCGGCGCGCGTGCAGCGCGTGCAGCGCGCCGAGCGCCATGGCGTCGTTGAGCGCGAAGACCGCGTCGATCTCCACGCCGTCGTCGAGCATGCGGCCCATGGTCTCCGCCCCCGTCGAGCGGTGCCACAGGCCGGCCTCCCCCACGAGGCGGGGGTCGAGCGGGATGCCCGCGTCCGCGAGCGCCTGCTCGTACCCCGCGAGGCGCAGCGCGGCGGACCCGACGGACTCGCCCGCGTGGGCCCCGACGACCGCGATCCGGCGGCGGCCCAGCGAGAGGAGGTGCTCGGTCGCCGCGTAGGCGCCGGCGACGTTGTTCATAGTCACGTGGTCCGCGGGCGCCCCGAAGATGCGCTCACCGAGCACCACGAGGGGGAAGTCGACGTCGAAGTGCTCGAGGTCGTCGGGACCGAGGGCGAGCGGCGAGAAGACGAGCCCGTCCGTGAGGTGCCGTCGATGCCCGGAGAGCACGTCGAGCTCTCGCTCGCGCGAGGCGTTGGTCTGTTCGATGAGGACCGTGAGGCCTTGCGCGTCGGCCGCCTGGATCACGGAGTCGGCGAGCTCGGCGAAGTACGGCAGGGAGAGCTCGGGGACGGCGAGCGTGATCATGTCCGTGCGGCGCGTGCGCAGGTTCCGGGCGGACACGTTGACGCGGTAGCCGAGCTCCTGGATGGCCTTCTCGACCCGGTCGCGGGTCGAGGGGCGGATGTGGGCGTAGCCGTTGACGACGTTGGACACCGTCTTGATCGACACGCCTGCCCGCGCTGCGACGTCGTGCATCGTCACCGGCATCCGTCTCACTCCTCCTCGCTCCCGGGGCGGCAGCACCTCGGGCGTCAACTGTGCCACGGGGTCACGTCCCGCGGTCTGCGCCGCACCGGCGCCGTCGGGGGTCACCGGTCACCAGCCGTGGGGAGCCAGACGCGCATCGCCCCCTCACCGCGCTCGCCCCACAGAGCGTAGGGGACCGCGACGAGGTCCACGACCACGTCGGTGCCGGCGTGCTCGTCACCGTCCTCGGCGCCGTCGCGCGCGTCGGCGTAGAGAGGCGCGTCCGGGACCGCGGGGCGTGCGAGGCCGCGCGCCCGCAGGGTCACGGGGGCGTCGATCCCGTCGACGGGCCCCGCGACGCGCACGGGCGAGCCGAGGTCGAGCACGACGTCCTCGAGCGCGACGCCCGGCACGTCCACCTGCTCGACGCAGTGCACGACCGGGCCGCGCACCAGGGCGACGCAGCCGCGGACCGCGTCGACCCGGGGGTGCGCACGGACCGCACGGACGTCGAGGGGAAGGTCGAGGAGGATCTCTCGCACCCCGTCCGGGCCGGGAACGACCGTGGCGTAGCCGTCGACGACGGCGGCCTCGCGCGGTTCCCCGTCGACGACGAGGCGCACCCGGGCGGGGTCGGCCCAGCCCGGCACGCGCAGCGCGACGGGCGCGTGCCACGGGTCGACCGAGCGGACCGTGACGGTCCCGTCGTCGGGGTAGCGCGTGCGGATCTCGAGCCGCGCCGACGACGTCCCGGGGGCCACCCCTGCGGACGGCAGGACGACGTCGGCGTCGGTGTACAGGTGCACCGCGAGCGTGCCGTCCTGGCGCCCGGTCGCGACGTAGTGGTGCAGCGAGGCGACCAGGCGCGCGAGGTTGGGCGGGCAGCACGCGCACGCGAACCAGGGCAGCCTGCCCGACGGCGAGTACTCGCTCGAGCCGTCGTGCCCCTCGCGCACGTGCAGCGGGTTGGAGTAGAAGAAGCGGGTGCCGTCCGCGGACGTCGCTCCTGCGACCACGTTGAGCAAGGCACGCTCGAGCTCGTCGGCGTAGCGGCCCTGCCCCGTCGCGAGGAGCATGCGCCAGCACCAGTGGACGCTCGCGATCCCGGCGCACGTCTCGGCGTACGCGCGGTCCGGCGGCAGCTCGTACGGGTCGCCGAACGACTCGTCCTTGTGCCGCGACCCCATGCCGCCCGTGACGTGGGCGCGTCGGCCGTACGCGTCCTCCCAGAGTCGTTCGAGCGTCGTGAGCCACGCGGGGTCGCCCGTCTCGAGGTAGACGTCGGTCACGCCCGCGAGGAGGTAGAGCTGCCGGACGGCGTGGCCCGTGACCTCGGTCGAGGCGAGCACGGGCTGCGCGTCCTGGTGGTAGCCGGGCTCGAACGGCCCGGAGCCGAGCCTGCCGTGACCGCGCAGGTCGATCATGCGGACCGCGGCGTCGAGGTAGCGCGGGTCGTCGGTGTGTCGCGCGAGCTCGACGAGAGCGGTCTCGACGCCGGGGTGACCGCAGACCAGCTCCTCGCCGTCGACGAGCCGGGCGACGACGTCGTCGGCCCAGCGGCGACCGACCGTCAGCAGGTCGTCGCGCCCCTGGGCGCGCGAGCGGGCGATGCCCGCCTGGAGCAGGTGTCCCAGCACGTACATCTCGTGGCCCCAGCGCAGGTCGGCGTAGGGGGTGCCCGAGGGCGCGGCCCCACCCTGGACGTGCGAGTCGAGGTAGCCCGTGGGGTCCTGGACCGTACGGGCGAGGTCCACGATCGCGCGGACCGTGTCCTCGTGAGGGTCCGTGCCCGTGCGGCCGGCGTCCCACGCGACGGCCTCGAGCGTCTTCCAGGCGTCGGAGTCGGCGAAGTTGAAGCCGCGGTACGGGCCGTCGTGGCGTGCGGGGTCGCCCTCGTCGAGCAGTCGCCGCAGGTTGTCCAGGACACCCGAGGACTCGAGCGCGTCGAGGCAGTGCGGCACGGTCGCGCGTGCGCTCGCGGCCTGCCACGCACCGAGCCCGGCGTCGGTCCCGAGGGTCACCGAACCGGCGGGCAGGGGGGCCCAGACGGCGTGCGGGACCCGCCCGCCGACCGGGCCTCGGGCTGTCGTCGTCATGAGGTCTCCTCCGGGGTCGGCGTCGTGCTCAGGTAGACTCTACATCGTTGTAAAGCACCCCCGGCCCCGCCGGGACGACCACAAGCGAGGATCCCGATGACGCACCTCCGCGCCCGTGTGGCGCTCCACCCCGACTTCCGGGTCGGCCCGATCGACCGCCGCCTCTTCGGCTCGTTCGTCGAGCACCTGGGCCGCGCCGTCTACACCGGCATCTACGAGCCCGGGCACCCCACGGCGGACGAGCACGGCTTCCGCCGCGACGTCGCCGAGCTGACCCACGAGCTCGGCGTGACGATGCTCCGCTACCCCGGCGGGAACTTCGTCTCGAACTACGTCTGGGAGGACGGCGTCGGCCCCGTCGAGGACCGCAGGCCCTTCCTCGACCTCGCGTGGCGCACGGTCGAGCCCAACACCGTCGGGACCGACGAGTTCCTCCAGTGGGCCGAGCGCGAGGGCATCGAGCCCATGATGGCCGTCAACCTCGGCACGCGCGGCGTCGCGGCGGCCGCCGCCCTCGTCGAGTACTGCAACGGCGAGGCCGGCACGCGCTGGGCCGACCTGCGCATCGCCAACGGGCGGGCCGAGCCGTATGGCGTGCGGCTCTGGTGCCTCGGCAACGAGATGGACGGACCGTGGCAGATCGGCCACAAGGACGCCCACGAGTACGGCAAGCTGGCCGCCGAGGCCGGCAAGGCCATGAAGCTGGTCGACCCGAGCATCTCGCTCGTCGTGTGCGGCTCGTCCTCGATGCAGATGGACACGTTCGGCGAGTGGGAGCAGACCGTCCTGGAGTACACCTACGACCTGGTCGACCACATCTCCATGCACGCGTACTACGAGGAGCTCGACGGGGACCGTGCGTCGTTCCTCGGGTCCGGCACGGCCATGGACCGGTTCATCGACCGCGTCGTGGCGTCGGCCGACGCGGTCGGCGCCGCCCGCCGCTCCGACAAGAGGATCACCATCTCGTTCGACGAGTGGAACGTCTGGTACCTGCAGTCCCGCTTCCCCGGCGAGACCAATCTGCCCGTCCAGCGCGACGCCCCGCGCATCATCGAGGACGTCTACTCGGCGCTCGACGCCGTCGTCGTCGGAGACCTGCTCGTCACGCTCCTCAACCACGCCGACCGCGTGCCCGTGGCCGCGCTCGCACAGCTCGTCAACGTCATCGCACCCATCATGACCGAGCCCGACGGCGAGGCGTGGCGCCAGCCCACCTTCCACCCGTTCGCCACGACCGCCCGCCTCGCACGCGGAGAGGTGCTCGACGTCCGGGTCGAGGTCCCCACGACCCCGACCAGGGCGCACGGCGACGTCCCGCTCGTGACCGCCGCGGCCACGCATGACCCCGCCACCGGCGCCGTCGCGCTCTTCCTCATCAACAGGTCCGCCGAACCGGTCGACGTCGACGTCGACCACCTCGGGCTGAGCATCGACCTCACCGAGGGGTGGCGCATGGTCGCCGACCACGAGGCCGCGGTCGAAGGACCCGCGCACGCGCGCAAGGTCCTCGACGCGTGCTGGTCCGCCGTCGACGTGGCGTCGACGGCCCGTTCCTCCGGTGCAGGCGCGGCACGCACGACCGTCACGCTCGACCCCGAGTCGTGGACGGCCCTGTCCGGGACCCTCTCCCACGCCTGACCACCCGCACCCCGCCGGACGATCCCGGCCCCCGCCCGGCGGGGTGCGCACGTCGTCGGGAAACTCGGGAAGCCTCGTCGGGAGGCCTCGTCGGGAGGCCGGGCCCGGCGACCTGCCGGTCACAGGACCCAGAGGGTCCGTCCGAGCCGGTCTCGCACGGGCTCGTCCGTCTGGTCGAGCACGGAACGCACCCAGACCACGGACAGCCCGCCGGACGTCGCGATCTCGTCGGCGCTCGCGCCGGCCGCCGACGTGCCGCGCACGAGCCTCGCGAGCTCCCCGAGCCGCGCGTCGTCCCGGAGGTCGTCGGCCGAGGTGGTGCGCGCCAGCTCGTGGAGCCGGAAGAGCTCTGCCTGCGCGTCGGGACCCATCGTCCGAGCATAGGCCGGGCCGCGTCGGCGGCGCGGGCGGCGCCTCGGTGTCGCGTCAGCGCCCCCAGGCGCGTGCGATGCGCTGCCACTCGTCGCCCCGCAGCGGGACGACGACGCCGTGCTTGGTGCGGTCGGGCAGGTCGAAGCCCCCGCCCGCGGGTTCCCAGCGGCCCGACGCGAGGTCGTCGGTGACGAACGGCCGGTAGCCCTGGCCCCCGTCCCCGTACTGGTCGACGAACAGGTACCAGCGTTCGGCGTCGTTCGCCCGGAACACCAGCGGCCCTTCGACGTCACCGAACAGGTCCGCACCGATGCGCTCGGCCAGCACGGTCGCGTCGTCGGACAGCGCGTGCGGGACCACGTCCATGTAGAGCCCGCGCCCGCCCGGGCTGTTGTCCTTGTGGAACCGGTACACGCGCCCACCGTGCTCGATCATGGTCGTGTCGATCGTGGTGCGGCCCGTGTCGAGCAGGACGCGCGCGGGCGAGAACGTCTCGAAGTCGGCCGTGGTGGCGTACAGCACGCGGCTGTACGACTCCCCCGCGTGCGCGTCGTCGTCAGGCCCGAACAGCGTCGACGACCAGTGGACGACGAACTGCCCGGCCCGCTCGTCCCAGAAGGACTCGGGCGCCCACGCCATGCCCGCCCGGGCAGGCGCGACCTCGACCAGCCGCGGCTCGGACCAGCGCACGAGGTCCGCGGACCTCGACACCACGAGCGACCTGCTCCCGTGCCGCTGCCACGCGTCCCACCCCGCGTCGTCGCCGCCGAACACCCGCAGGTCGGTCGCGACGAGGACGAACCCGTCCTTTGTGCGCACCACGTGCGGGTCGCGCAGCCCGGTCGTGCCCAGCCGGGACTCGAGCACGACGCCCAGCCGGTCCCACGCCGTCGGGTCGTCGCCCCGGCTGAGCGAGCAGTGGACGGTCTCACGGTGCTCGTCCGGGTCCTCGACGAAGTGCACCAGCAGGTAGCCGAACGCGTCGGCCCGCCCCTCGCGGGGGCGGACCGACGCGTCCGGCGAGCCCGAGGCGGATCCGCTCACAGCCCCTGCGCGACGCGGAAGTAGACCTGGTTCCAGCGGACCTGGTCACGGAAACCGCGGCGCGTGGTGCTCTCGTCGATCACGAGCAGCTCGGTGCGCGCGATCTCGGCGAACACCTCGAACGCCTCGATGCCCGCGGCGGTCGAGAGCACCGTGTGGTGCGCGCCGCCCGCGGTGAGCCAGGCCTCGGCCGACGTCGCGAAGTCGGGTCGCGGCTCCCACACGGCACGCGCGACGGGCAGGTGCGGCAGGTCGCGCGTCGGCGGGACGACGTCGACCACGTTGGCCGTGAGGCGGAAGCGGTCGCGCATGTCGGCGAGCGAGACGACGACGCCCACGCCGGGGTCGGCGTCGAACACCATGCGGACCGGGTCCTCCTTGCCGCCGATGCCCGAGCGGGTGGATCTCCACGCGCGGCGTCGACGTCGTCAGCGACGGGCAGACCTCGAGCATGTGCGCGCCGAGGATCTTCTCGCTGCCGGGCGTGAGGTCGTAGGTGTAGTCCTCCATGAGCGACGCGCCGCCGGGCAGCCCCTCGCCCATCACCTTGGCGGCGCGGACGAGCATCGCCGTCTTCCAGTCGCCCTCGGCGCCGAACCCGTAGCCCTTGGCCATGAGCCGCTGGACCGCGAGGCCGGGGAGCTGGCGCAGGTCGCCCGAGGTCCTCGAAGTTGGTCGTGAACGCCTTGGCGCCCGACCGACTCGAGGAACGTCTCGCAGCGCGATCTCCTGGCGGGCGGCGTAGCGCAGCGACTCGTGCCGGTCGCCGTCCTTGCCGCAGCTCGGGGGCGACGTCGTAGAGGTCCTCGTACTCGGCCACGACGGCGTCGACGTCCGCCTCGGCGACGGCGTCGACGGCCGCGACGAGGTCGTTCACGCCCCACGTGTTCACCGCAGACGCCGAACCGCAGCTCGGCCTCGGTCTTGTCGCCCTCGGTCACGGCGACGTTGCGCATGTTGTCGCCGAACCGGGCCAGGCGCAGCTCGTGCGTCGCCGCCCAGCCGGCGCGCGCCGCGCACCCACGTGCCGACACGGCGCGTGACGGCCGGGTTGGACACGTGCCCCGACGACGGTCGTGCGCGCGACGCCGAGCCGCGTCGCGATGTACGCGTACTCGCGGTCGCCGTGCGCGGCCTGGTTGAGGTTCATGAAGTCGAAGTCGATCGTGTCCCACGGGAGCTCGACGTTGGCCTGCGTGTGCAGGTGCAGCAGCGGCTTGCGCAGCGCGTCGAGGCCCGCGATCCACATCTTCGCCGGGCTGAACGTGTGCATCCACGTCGACCACGCCGAGCACGCGGTCGTCCGCGTTGGCGTCGAGCATCGCGCGCCGGATCGACGACGGAGTCCTTGAGGACCGGCTTCCAGACGACGTTCGACCGGGACGTCGGACGACGCGTCGAGCGCCCGGGCGACCTCCTGCGACTGCTCGGCGACCTGGCGCGAGGGTCTCCTCGCCGTACAGGTCCTGGCTGCCGGTGAGGAACCAGATCTCGCGGTCCGCGTAGGGCTTGGTCATGGGGTCTACATCTCTCGTGTCGGTGGGGCGGCTCCGCGTCGGTGCGGAGCCGTGTGCGGCTGGTGCGCGCTGGGTGCGCACGCCGGGCGTCAGTGCGCGGTGCTGGCCGTAGACGTTCTGGTAGCGCGTCGTAGAGCGAGTCGATGTCGGACTGCTCGATCGGGATCGGGTCGCCGAGCTGGCGGCTGACGTGCACGGTCCGGGCGACCTCCTCGACCATCACGGCCGCCTTGACGGCCGCGCGGGCGTCCTTGCCGATCGTGAACGGGCCGTGGTTGCGCATGAGCACCGCGGGGCTGCGGCGAGTCGCGCAGCGTCTCGACGATGCCGCGCCCGATCGAGTCGTCGCCGATGAGCGCGAACGGGCCGACCGGGATGTCGCCGCCGAACTCGTCGGCCATCATCGTCAGCACGCACGGCACCGGCTCGCCGCGCGCGGCCCAGGCCGTCGCGTACGTCGAGTGCGTGTGCACGACGCCGCCCACCTCGGGCATGTGCCGGTAGACGTAGGCGTGCGCCGCGGTGTCCGACGACGGCGCACCGGTCCCCTCGACGAGGTTCCCGTCGAGGTCGCACACGACCATCGACGTCGGGCGTGAGGTCGTCGTACGGACAGCCCGGACGGCTTGATGACGAACAGGTCGTCGCGGCCGTCCGGCGCCTCGGGGTCGGCGCACGACGCGCTCGGAGACGTTGCCCGCGGTCCACACCACGAGCTCCCAGCGGGGCAGCTCGGCGTGCAGGGCGGCGACGCGCTCCTTGGCGGCGTCGACCGCGGCGCGCAGGTGCGGCGCCCGGGACCGTCGGCCATGCCGGCGTCAGGCGGGTCCAGCCGGTCGCCGCCGCGTCGGTCGTCGCAGGGCGCGTGCTCATGGCGTGCGTGTCTCCTTCGTCGGGGTCAGAGCGCGTCGACGGCGGCGCGCGCTCGACCGCGAGGCCCGCGTCGTAGCGGTCGAGGTAGGCGGCGAAGCCCGCGACGTCCGTCGGCGTCGGGCTCGACGGCGTCGAGCTCGGCCGTCGCGAACACGTGCTCGCGGAGGTAGGTGTCGAGGTCCTGCTCGTGCCCGCCGGCCACCGAGCGTGCGTAGGCGGCGAGCACCGCGATGCCCCAGGCCCCGCCCTCGCCCGCCGTCCGCCCCACGGTCACGGGGGCGCCGATCGCCGCGGCCAGCAGCCGCTGCGCCACGCCCTCGGTCCGGAAGATCCCGCCGTGCGCGAACATCGCGTCGAGCGCGACGCCCTCGGCCGCGAGCACGCGCATGCCCAGGGCTGAGCGTGCCGAACGCGCTGTAGACCTGCGTGCGCATGAAGTTGGCCAGGGTCAGCCGGCTGCCGGGCGTCCGGACGACCAGCGGGCGCCCTTCCTCGAGGCCGGTGATCGGCTCGCCCGAGAGGTAGTTGTACGCGAGCAGCCCGCCGCCGTCGGCGTCGCCGTCGAGCGCGGCGCGCAGGAGCGCGCCGAACACGTCGTCGGGCGCCGCGGGCGTGCCCGAGCGCGGCCGCGAACTCGCCGAACAGGTCGGCCCAGGCGCGCGAGCTCGCTCGCCCCGTTGTTGCAGTGGACCATCGCGACGAGGTCGCCCGCGGGGGTCGTGACCAGGTCGAGCTCGTGGTGGCGGGCGGCGAGCGGCGTGCTCGAGCACGACCATCGCGAAGATGCTCGTGCCCGCGCTGACGTTGCCCGTGCGCGGCGCGACCGAGTTCGTCGCGACCATGCCCGTGCCGGCGTCACCCTCGGGCGGGCACAGCGGGACGCCCGGCGCGGAGCGCGCCGGTGGGGTCGAGCCAGGCCGCGCCCTCGGCGGTCAGGCTCCCGGCGTCCTGCCCCGCGACGAGGACCTCGGGCAGCAGGTGGCTCGAGCCGCGAGCCCGGGCGCGCGCGTCGCGACGAGCCCGTCGAACTGCGCGAGCATGCGCCGGTCGTAGTCGCGCGTCGCCGGGTCGACGGGGAACATGCCGGACGCGTCGCCGACCCCGAGCACCTGGCGGCCCGGTCGAGGCGCCGGTGGACGTAGCCCGGCGAGCGTCGTGAGCGGACGCCACCTGCGCCACGTGGGGCTCGTCGTCGAGGATCGCCTGGTACAGGTGGGCGACGGACCAGCGCAGCGGGATGTTGTGGCCGAACAGCTCGGAGAGCTCGGCGGCCGCCTTGCCCGTCGTCGTGTTCCGCCAGGTCCGGAACGGCACGAGCAGCTCGCCGTCGCGCGTCGAACGCGAGGTAGCCGTGCATCATCGCCGAGACGCCGATCGCACCGAACGTCGTCGGGCGCACGCCGTAGCGGCGCTCGACGTCGGCGACCAGCTCGGCGTAGCAGTGCTGCATGCCCTCGCGCACCGACTCGAGCGAGTAGGTCCACGTGCGGTCGACGTACTCGTTCTCCCACTCGTGGCTGCCGCTCGCGAGGGGCGTCCCGTCGGGTCCGACGAGGCACGCCTTGATCCGGGTGGAGCCGAGCTCGATCCCGAGCGCGGTGTCACCGGTGGCGACGATCTCGCGGAGGTCGTCCACCCTGTCCTGCTGCACCATTGCTGTCTTCTCCTCGTCGCGTCGTCGCGCCTTGCCCTGTCCTGCTTCTGAATGTTAGCGCTCACACGAAGCGGTCGCCAACCCCCGGGCAACCTCGTGGGGCGGACGTGCCCGCGGGGCGGCGCAAGACGGCACCACCTCACGGTGGGCCCAGCGCCCGCCTCAGACGCTCGGCGGTCCGCGAGCTCGCCCGGACCACGAGGTCCGGCGGGATCTGGCGTGGGCTCGCGCGTGGACCCGGCGAACGCGTCGAGCAGCAGCCCCATGCACCGCCGGCCCAGCTCGGCGAAGGGCTGGCGGACCGTCGTGAGCGGGCGGGATGAAGTGGGCCGAGCCCTCGACGTCGTCGAAACCGACGACGGACACGTCGCGCGGGACCACGACCCCGGCCTCCCAGAACGCCTGGAGCACACCGAGCGCGAGGTGGTCGTTGCCCGCGAAGACCGCGGTCGGCCCGTTCCCGTCCTTCACCCGGCGCGCGAGGTCACGACCGATCTCGTAGCCCGCGTCGGACGACCACGAGCAGCGGATCATCTCGCGGTCGATCTCCGGGACGCCCCGGGCGGCGAGCGCGTCGTTCCAGCCCTTGGCACGCTCGCGCGCGTCGAACCAGTCGAGCGGGCCGGCGAGGTGGACCACCGAGCGGTGCCCCAGGTCGAGCAGGTGCTCGGTCGCGACACGCGCGCCGAGCCGCTGGTCGACCGCGATGGGCAGGATGCTCGCGGCCCCCGTCCCGGGCGCGCCCGCGTGCACCTCGTTCGGCTCCCGGGCCGCGATGAGGATGATCGGCACGGGCGCCCGGAACGAGTCGACCGCGGCCGCGACGTCGGTCTGGGGCGCGATGACCACGATGCCCTCGACCGCCTGGGCCATGAAGTGCTCGAGGACCGTGTGCATGGTCTCGGCGTCGTAACGGCGGATCGTCGCGACCGACGACGAAGTACCC
Organism: uncultured Actinomycetota bacterium; assembly: GCA_963782165.1. GTDB lineage: Bacteria > Actinomycetota > Actinomycetes > Actinomycetales > Cellulomonadaceae > Oerskovia. The sequence goes on along the minus strand of CAWAIO010000006.1, from coordinate 895,355 downwards.
CTCCTCGCGTGCCGCGCCCTCGACCGCGATGAGGGTGCTCGTCGGCCCGTACAGCGCCGAGCCCGTCGTGACCACGCCGATGGTCCCGGACCGCGCCGTCACGAGCGCGCGGGCCGCGCTGTTGCGCCGGTAGCCGAGCGTCGCGATCGCGTCGAGCACCCGCTCCCGCGTCTGCGGGCGCACGCTCGGGTGGTCGTTGAGGACCCGCGAGACGGTCTGGTGCGACACGCCCGCGAGCTCGCGCGACGTCCGACATCGCGGGAGGTCGCGTGCGCCCGACGTCGGCGCTCATGCCTGCGCCTCCAAGGCTGCGGCGAGCTCCTCCGAGCGGTCGCGTGCAGCCTCGAGCGCCGTGAGGAACGCGGCCCTGACGCCGCCGTCGTCGAGCGCGCGCAGCGCCGCGACCGTGGTACCGCCCGGCGAGGAGACGCGCTCGCGCAGGATCACCGGGTGCTCGCCCGTCTCGTCGAGCATCGCGGGCCGAGCCCAGCACGGTCGCGGTCGCGAGCTCGAGCGCCACGGCGCGGGTCAGACCCAGCAGGACCCCGGCCTCGGCGAGCGCGTCGACGACGTAGAAGACGTACGCGGGCCCGGAGCCCGAGAGCGCGGCCACGGCGTTCTGGTCCTTCTCCGCGACCCGGACCACGAGCCCGGTGCGGCTCAGGAGCTCGCTCGACGAGGGTCACGTCGTCGTCGCTCGCCGCGGCGCCGCCGCTGACAGCGCTGACACCCGAGCCGATCACGGAGGGCGTGTTCGGCATGACGCGCACCACGGCCGTCCCGGCCGGGAGACGGTCCTCGTAGAAGCGCGTCGAGAGCCCGACGACGACGCTCACCACCACGGTCCCCTCGCCCAGGTGCGGCGAGCACCTCGGCGAGCAGCGCCGCGACGTCCTTGGGCTTGACGGCGACCACGACGAGACCCGCGTCGCGCACCGCAGTGGTGTTGTCCGTCGTGGTGGAGACGCCGTGGCGCTCCTCGAGCTCGTGCGCCCGCTCGGCGCGACGCACTGTCGCGACCGCGTCGGTGGGCAGCCCACCCCGCGCGGAGAGCCCCGGCGAGAACGGTCTCCCCCATCACGCCGGTCCCGAGGACGGCGAGACGGGTGGGGCTGCTGGGGCTGTCGACCTGGTGGGTCGTCGTGGACATCGTTGTTCCTGCTTCCTCGTCGTGCGTCCCGGCCCGTGGGCCTGCCCTGCTGCGGCCCTCCGGCGAGCGTCGCGCGCGGCGCCTGGCCGGTCGATCGGACCGTCCGGCGCAGCGGCCTCTCGTGCGGCTACAGCGGGAACGCTGTGTAGAACTTCTCGATCTGGTCGACGGGTCCCGTCGCCTGCAGCACGGCCGTGCCGTTGCGCCAGGTGACGGTCGCCGTCCCGGCTGCCGCAGCGACCGGGGTGACGGCATAGGTTCCCACGGGCTTGCCCTCGACCTCGACGTCACCCGTGGTCGTCGGTTCATCCCCCGCGGCCACCGCGGCCTCGAGCAGCTCGTCGTAGGCCACCTCTGCCTCGTCGTCGCTCCCCCATTGTCCCGCGAGGACCGTCACGGTGCTCGCCGCGTCGCCCTCCCCGTCCGCGTAGGCCAGCTCGTGCCCCTCGATCGCTCCTGCGTCGCCGTACGCATCGGTCAGCGCCTCCGAGCGGAGCGCGAACTGGAGGACGGCGTCCGGGAGGACGGCGGCGAAGTCGGTCGAGGCCGACCGCTCGACCGGTTCGATCGTCGGGGTCGGCGGAGCCTCGGTGACCGTGACCTCCGCGGGCACCTCGGCCTCGCCCGCCCGGGCGAACCCTGGCCACACGAGCGCGACGAAGCCCACCACGCCCGCGAGCAGGGCGAGGAGCACGACCAGGGCGACCGTGCGCCGTCGGGCATACGACAGCCGACGAGGGCGCGCGAGCGTGCCTGCTCGTCCCGCGGCCCGGGGCCGTCCTGCGACGCCGGGCGCGACCGCCCCGTCTGCTGGCTCATGACGCTCCCCTCGATCCGACCTGTGCTCGCGCCAGCCTAGGGCGTGCCACGCCGGTGTCCGTGCAGCCGCGCGGACGAGCCGGGCCGGCGGTGGTCCGGACGCGACGCATCCGGACCACCGCTCCCCCTCACCCGCAGGACACGGCCGCGTACGGCATCTCGTACGTGCTCGCCGCAGTCCTGCCCGTCGACCTGCCCGGTCGCGACCACCGTCACGACGCCCGCCTCGGCACCCGGCGGACCGGGCCGAGAAGGTCTGCGCGGCGGACTTCCCGGGCGCCACCCCGACGAACGACTTGGTGCCGAACGGCGTCCGGACCTGCACCGAGACCGGTGCGGGCTCGTCGTTGACGACGCGCACCGCGATCTGCGCGGTCCCGGCCACGCACTTCGCGGTCGACCGTCGCGCTCACGGCGACCTCGGGCTCCTCCGGCGTACCGACCCCCGGGTCGTCGGCCATGACCCGCAGCTCGGAGACTGCGACGGCCGAGTAGCTCGTCCCGTCGCCGTCCGCATGGATCACGGCGCGCAGCCGGGACGTCGTGACCCGGTCGAACGTCACGGAGTTGAGCGCCGTGGTGCTCGTGCCGTAGCCCGAGGGGTTCGCGACGTCCTTCCACGACCCCGGTCCCGAGGCGTCCCAGTACTGCAGCGACCACGAGGCGGGCTGGGCGACCCCGTTGCCCGTCCCCTGCGGGCGAGTCCTGCCAGAACTGGATCTCGGCCCCCGTGAGCGACGATCGGCCGGGCCCAGTCGTACTGGAGCCACTGGCTCTCGGGACGCTCGCCCGACCAGGTGCCCCAGAGCTGGCCCTGGCTCGGGCTGCTCGGCACCAGGCCGTCGTTGATCGCGCCCAGCGAGTTCCAGCCCGCGGTGTAGGACGCGCTCGGCGTCGCGATGGGCGCGACGTTGCCGGTCAAGCGGGCCCGAGACGTCGGCCGCGATCGTGAGGCGCTGGGCCGTCCCGGCGTTGCCGGCCGCGTCGATCGCCCGGAACGACACGTCGTGCTTGTTCGAGTCCGGTGCGGCGACGGGACCGGTGTACTCGGTCCATGCGCCGGTCCCGACCATGTACTCGATGCGCGCCACGCCGGACGTCGCGTCGGTCGCGGTGACCGTGACCGTGCGGGCGGTCTCGTCGAGCACCCCGGTGCTCACGGGAGCCGTGCGGTCGATCGCGACGGTCTGCGTACTCTCGGCCGAGATGTTCCCCGCGTTGTCCGTGGCGCGCGCGGCCACGACGTGCCGGCCGTCGCCGCCCACCGCGACGTCGACGAACCGGACGCTCGGCGTGCTCGACCACGCGCCGTCGTCGACCCGCGTGTCGAGCGCGACCCGGCCCCCGCCGTCGTCGGCGCCCGTGACCTGGACCGTGACGTCGGAGCGGTACCACCCGTTCGTGCCCGCCGAGCCGCCGACCGAGAACGCGACCTCCGGGGCCGTCTCGTCCCCCTCGGTGTCGGCCGGGTCCACGACGGTCACGGTGCCCGTGACCCGCCCGGCGGCATAGCCGAGCACCGAGCCCTCGACCGTGAAGGTCCCCGCCTGTGCCACCGAGGACGGGTCGACCGCGTCCCAGAACACGGGGAGCGCGAGCGTCTCGTCGGGGTCGCCGAGGTAGTTCGCCGTGACCGTGCCCGGCAGCTCGGCCTCGCCGATCTCGACCGTCAGGGCCGGCCCGTCGATCGCGGCGGGCTGGGCCGCGAGCACCTTCCACTCCTCGACCGCGACGCCCGAGAACGTGCTGCCGTTGGTCGAGGCGTCCAGGACGGCACGGAGCTGGGTCGTGGTCACGGCGTCGAACGTCGTGCTCTGGAAGCCGTTGGTCGAGGTCCCGTAGGCGCTCGGGTTGCGGACGTCGGTCCACGCGCCCGCGGTCGCGTCCCAGTACTGGATGCGCCACGCGGCCGGAGCCGCGACGCCCACGCCCGTGCCCTGCGGCTGGTCGTTCCAGAAGTCGATCTGCGAGCCGTTCACCCGCACGGGCGTGGCCCACGTGTACTGGACCCACTGCTGGGCCGGGTTGTTCCCCGTCCAGGTGCCCCACATGTCCGGGGGCAGGGGGTTCGGGCGCACGATCTCGTCGTTGAGCGCCTTGATCCAGTACTGCGTGGGCACCGGGTCGTTCGACACCGTGACCCGGGCCTCCTGCGCGACGTTCGCGCGCGGGGTCCGGTCGGCCGTGCGGGCCGGGGTCGGCACGACCTTCTCGATCCGGGCAGGGGTCCGGCTGTCGTCGAAGCGCAGCGTGTCGATCGCGACCGAGCGACGGAAGTGGTTCCCGCCCACGGCGTCGGCCGTGTGGTAGACCAGGCGCCACTCGCCGTCGTACTCGACGATCCCGGGGTGGCTCGTGGTCGAGGAGACCGGGTCGAGGATCGTCCCGCGGTAGGTCCACGGGCCGGCGGGCGAGGCGGCCGTCGCGTACCCGATGCACGCGTGGTAGTTCGCGGGGGTGCACGACGACGTCGCACCGGCGTTGTTCCCCGCGTACGCCATGTAGTAGGTCCCGTCGCGCTCGAAGGCCCACGCGCCCTCGAAGAAGCCCGTCAGGCCGCTCACGGTCCTGACGGAGCCCACCGGGGTCTTCATGTCCTGGCCGAGCTCGAGCATGCGGAGGTTGCCGAAGCTCCCCCAGTAGACGTAGACCTTCTGCGACGCGCCCTCGCCGTCCACGAGGATCGTGGGGTCGATGTTGTGGATCGTGTTCGCGGTGGGCACCTTCTGCGAGATGATCGGCGCGCCCACGTGGTCCGTCCAGGGGCCGGTCGGCGAGTCGGAGACCGCGACCCCGATCCCGAACTTGTCCTCCGCGGTGCTCGCGGCCTCGTGCACCGGCACGTACCAGTAGTAGCGGCCGTCGATCCCGGGCACGACCTGGCCCGCGTACGCCCGGCCTGGCGTCGCCCACGCGAAGACCTGCTCGGGCCGCATGAGCGAGGGGTGGTGCGTCCACTCGCCGGTCGACCCCGAGGCCAGGACGTCGTCGGTCACGAACGCGCCCCACTCGTTCATGATGAAGTCGTTCGTGGTCGGGCCCGCCTCGTCGTGGCCCGTGTACACGTAGAGCTGGTCCGACGCCGAGTCGTTGCCCGGCGCGCCCGCGGGGACGACGAGCGGCGCGGGGTCGGCCGAGTAGTACGAGCCGTCGCCCAGGATCGGGTTGTGGGGGCTCGTGAAGGTGTACGACGCCGCTGCCGCGGCGGCCTGCGGGACGGGCGCTCCGCCGTCGGGCAGCGTGGCCGCGGTGGCCTGACCCGCGCCGAGCGCGAACGTGGTCGAGGCGACGACGGCCACGACCACCGCTGCCGCGGTGACGGACGGGCCACCGCGCGCGGCACGCCGCGGGGGTTCGAGGAACGGTCTGGTGGGACTCACTGTGCTCTCCGGTCTGCTCGGCCTGCTCCGGCCGGGCGACCGGAGGGACACGTCGGCGTGTCCTCCGCGAGCGCCACCCGGGCGGGCAGGAGCTGAAGTGCGCGCACCCCGAGGGTTCCCTCTCCCCCGGGGTGCGCGGTCTGGCACCGTCGGGGGCGGCGTTTGCAGCCGCCGCCCCCGACGGTCGTTCGCCGGCTACCCGCAGCTGACGGCGTCGAACGCCTGCTCGACCTCGGTCGTGACCTGGGCGCCGTCGACCGTCGCGGTCGCGACGACGCTCACGGTCCCTGCCTCGAACGCGTCCTTGCGGGCGCTGAAGGTCTGGCTGGCGGACTTGCCCGGCGCGACACCGACGAAGGTCTTGGCGCCGAACGGCGTCGTGACCTTGACGTCCACCGGGACCCCCTCGTCGTTCACGACCCGGACCGTGAGCCCCGCGACCTTGCCCACGCACTGCGATCTCGCGGTCACGGTGACCGCGACGTCCGGCTCGGGCTGGCCCTCCCCGGTGCCGACCGTGACGGTCGCCCGGGCCCGCTTGTCGGTGCCCTCGACCGCCCCTGTGACCTCGAACGTGCCGTCCTGGGCGTACTTTCCGGGCTCGACCGCGTCCCAGGTCACGACGATCCCGCTCTGCTGCGAGCCGTCGTTGTACTGGACCGTGACCGTGGCCGGGAGGACCGGCGCCGTACCGACCCCGGTCGAGACCGCGGTGTCGGCGATGGTGTTGATCTGGACGGCGTCCGGGCCACGCACCCAGACGGTCGCCTGGGCGACGAGCGTGGTCCCGGACACGAAGCCCTGGACCGTGAAGTCGCCGATCTGCTCGACCTGCGCCGCGTCGACGGCCCCCCAGGCGACTCCGTTCTCGACGACCGAGCCGTCCGCGTAGGTCACCGCGACGGTGCCCGGCAGCTGGGGCAGGGTCCCGACGGCGGTCCGCACGTGGACGTCCGCGGCCGAGACCGCGGGAGCCGCGAAGACGCGCCACTCGGACACGCCCACGGCAGAGTTGCTCGTGCCCCCTGCGTTAGGCAGGGCGGTGAAGACGGCGCGCAGCCGGCTCGTCGTGACCGCGTCGAACGTCACCTCGTTGGTCTTGAGGCGCTCGGTGCCGTAGGCCGACGGGTTCGTCACGTCCTTCCAGGAGCCCGCGCCCGCCGCGTCCCAGTACTGGAGCTTCCACGCCTTGGGCACGGCCACGCCGTCACCCCCCGTGGTCGTGTCGGTCCAGAAGTCGATCGACGCCTTGTCCACCCGGACCGGGGCCTCGAAGTCGTACTGCAGCCAACGGCTCGCCGGGCGAGAGCCCGACCAGGTGCCCCACAGGTCCGTGCCGGCACCTCCCGTGAAGAACGACGGCTTGCCGTCGTTGACGGCGTTGACGTTGTTCCAGCCCGCGGTGTAGTCCGCGGTCGGGGTGGCCGTGGAGGCGACGTTGATCTCGCCGTCCGAGAGCGCGGTCGCCTGGACGACGACGTCCTTGGTCGAGGTGAGCTCGCCGTCCGACACCGTCAGGCGCAGGGTGTAGGCGCCGGACTTCGTGAAGCGCACGACGGACGTGGTGGCCTTCGGGTTGTCGAACACCGCGCTGCCGCCCTCGGGAGCCGCCTCGACCGACCAGCCCGAGGTGATCTCACCGTTCGGCAGACCGTCGTCCTGGGCGGTGCCCAGCAGTCGGGCCGAGCCGGCCTGGTTGTACGTCGAGTCCGTCCACGCGTCGGCCTTGGGCGCCTGGTTGGTCGAGGCGGGCGCCTGGACCCCGGTCGAGAAGGCCTGGACCTCCTTGATGCCGGTCTTGGTGCCCGCCGCGTGCGTCACGGTCACGCGCAGCTTCGAGGTCGTGACCTCGGGGAACTGCACGTGGTTGAAGTTGCCCTGCGGGAACAGCGGGGCGCGGGACTGCGCCGGCACGGGCTTCCACTGCGTCCCGTCGAGGTACTCGACCGTGTAGAGAGCCGGGGCCGAGTAGCCCGCGACGGTCGCGGTCGAGGACGAACGGTAGAAGTAGACGCGCACGTCGTCGACCTTCTGGGCCGAGCCCAGGTCGACCTCGAGCGAGTCCTTGGCGTTCGGCGAGCCCGCAGTGCCCCAGAAGGGCTCGTTGACCGTGGTGCCGTCGACGGCGCCCGCCGGACCACGGCCGTTCGCGGAGAACGTGGCCGTGACGGGCTTGCCCTGGGCGAGGTTGGTCGAGCCGGCCGAGGCCGGGGAGACGTCGGCGCCCGCCTTGGCCATCATGTCCACGACGCGAGCGTCGGCGGCGAACACGACGTCCTGCGGAGCCTGGACCTGACGCTCCTCGGCCGTGGTCACGGTGACGCCCGCGGGGGCGTCGACCGTGCCCGTGGACGGGTCGTAGGTCACGTGCGCGAGCTCGTCGACCGTGAACGCGAGCTCACCGTCGAGGAAGACCGAGTACCCCTCGGGGACGTCGGCGCCGTAGTGCTTCTCGCCGCCGGGGGCGTCCCACGTGATCGTGAGGTCCTTGTCGCGGTAGCGGACGTTGTTGACCGTGAAGTGGTCCCAGTCGATGTCGATGGGGGCGAGCTCGATCTTGTCGTCCGAGCGCGGGCGCAGACCCATCGCGTCCTCGATCATGGTGAAGTTCGTCGTCCCGAGGATCGTGTGGTGGATCCACGAGCGGTAGCCGATGTTCTGCGGGTCGGCCGTGCCGTTCGACCAGAACTCGTTCTGGTCCGGGTACCGGTTGTCACCGTTGTTCTGGTAGTGCGACCAGGCGTTCCAGTAGAGGAGCTTCTTGTAGAGCTCGGCATCCACGTAGTCGTTCGGGTAGTCGCGCAGGACGCTCGAGAGCATCCGGAACGACACGGTCGAGTTGATGACCGAGAAGTTGTTGCTGCCCGGCCCGCCGTAGGCCGCCTGGTCCGCCTGGTTGGCCGTGAAGAACGGGAAGACGGGGTACTGCTCGTCGTCGGCGAACAGGCGCAGCGCCTCGACGTACGGCTGGTCGTAGTCCGCATCGCCCGGCTTGGGCATGAGGCCCACGCTGAACGGGTAGTAGTTGTTGATCTCCTTCCACGGCACCAGCGCGTCGGTCGCGACGTGACGGTGCTTGAGGAGGTTGCCCTTCAGGCCCACCTCGTCGGGCGTCTCGCGCGCCGGCTCCCAGAGGTACTCGAGGACGGCCGCCTTGATCTGCTCGGCGAAGGCGTCCATCTCGACCGCCTTGGCCTCGTTGCCCGCGGTCCGGTACGCCGCGGCCGACGCCTTGGCGTTGGAGTAGAGGTAGGCGTTCTCGGTGCGGTCCATGTTGCCCGCACGCCAGTGGAACGACACCGCGTCGGCGTCGTTGCCCGTCATGGCGCCCCAGTTGTACTCGATGAGCCCGTTGCCGTCGTTGTCGAACGACGCCTGCAGGTCCTTGACGTCCCGCTCGGCGTACTGCGCGAGGTTCTGGGCGATCACGGTCGGTCCGCCGTGCAGCTGGTACGAGCGCCACGCGGCCTCGGAGATGTACTGCGTGTAGCTGTTGGACCAGTTCGCCGGGTCGCCCGGGTTGTCGACGTACTTGCCGCTCTTGGCGACCTCGCCCGCGGAGACCCAGGGGCCGTACGAGTAGACGGGGTCACGGAAGTACTTGAGGTCGTCGATGAACATGCCCGTGGTCAGGACGATGTTGTTGTTGTAGCCCAGCACGCCCTCCATCGAGGTGGGGAACTGGAAGTCGTTGCCCGGGATGTTCGCGTCGAGGAAGTTGAAGCGCATCAGCCACCAGCGGTAGAAGAGCGTCTTGTCGATGTTGTCCTCGGGCGTGTCCAGGTAGGGCACGTTGTCGGCCCACCACTGGTTGTAGGCCGTGACGTGCTCGGTGTAGGCGGCCCCCGGGGTCGCCGCGCGGAATGCGTCGTAGTCGGTGCGCGACGCGGGGATCTCCTCGGTGACGAACCCGAGCTGGACCTTGGTGCTCGCCGAGCCCGTCGCGGGGACGTCGAGCGTGCGCGTGATCGAGCCGTCGGCCGGCGAGAAACCGTCCCCCGAGAGGCGCGGGAAGACCGTGGTCAGCTTGTTGAACGCCTGGACCGAGCCCGTGAGCTCGTCGCCCTCGGGCGTCTTGGCGAACGACGACGCGGCCGAGATCCGGACCTGCTTGGCCGTGCCGTTCGTGCTCGAGACCGTGAGGTTCGTGACGGCCACGTTGGCGTCGGTGATGAACTTGGTCTGCACCACGCGCAGGCCCTGTGCGGTGTTGTTGAACGTGCTGCGCCAGTAGCTCGGGGTCTGCTTGCGGGCCGCCGCATCCTCGGTGAGGGTCACGTTCGACCCGTTGACGTTCACCGTGATGGTGTAGGCGCCCTGGCCACCCGCGAGCGACTCCCAGTACGCGACCTCCCCGCCGAACCCGAGCGTGGCGGGCTGGTGGGTCTTCATGAAGACCGCACGGCCGCGGCTGAACAGCCACTGGTTCGCGTCGCCGTTCGAGCCGCCCGGCGTGTTGCCCGTGCGGGCGAGCATCTTGTCGATCCAGAAGTCCTTGTCGGTCCCGCTCCCGGCTCCTGCCGCGACGTCGGCGTCGAAGATCGCCTGGAGCTGGTTGCGCACGTGATAGCCGGTCCCCTCCGCAGGGACGGGCTTCGCGTCCCCGCTGAACACGGGGTACCCCACGTCCGCGTTCGGAGCGGCCTGGGCCAGCGAGGGGACGATGAGTCCCGTCGTGGCGACGGCAAGGGTCAACGTGCTCGCGATCGTCAGCCGGGCTCTGCCGCCCGGGACGTGCTGGGGTCTGGTCGCTCGCTTCTTCACGGGCGTACACCTCTCCTCGTCGAGATGGTTCGGTCCCCGGAAAGATGGCACACAGAAACGTTGAACGCAATGGTTTTCGGTGATTGGTCCGGTTCTGCTTCCGTGAGTATGAACGCTCACATAGAGGGGCACCTAGGCGCTGACCTGCGATGATGTCACGGAAGAGGAGCCCGGAGGCCGTCCGGCAGCACCTAGCGCCGAAACTTTCTCGGTGCGATTTTTCGGTCGGTCGCGGCCGACTCGGTCAGCGCTCGTGGGGTCCGGAGGCCGGCGCGTCCGACGCGTCGTCCTCGTCCGGCTCGCCGTGCTCCTCGCGCCACCGCGCGCGCGACTCGAGCCGCTGCGTGGCGACCGCGACGAGGATGCCGATGACCGCGAGGTCGAAGATGATCTGGACCATCGTGACGACCCGGGCCGCCTGCCCCACGGGGTGGATGTCTCCGAACCCGACGGTCCCCAGCGTCACGACCGTGAAGTAGAGGGCGTCGGTGCGGGTCTCGATGCCCACGAACTCGGCCTCGCTGTTGACGGCCAGCAGGTAGTAGGCGATCGCGAAGAAGATGATGATGGGCGACAGGAGCCCGACGACCGACTGGACCCGCACGCTCGGCTCCCGGCCGGCCCGGAGCTGCCGGCGCACCTGGAACGCGACCAGGTAGCAGAGCCCCACGAAGCCGACGACGAAGATCAGGATCTGCTCCCACTCCCGCCCGCCGTCACCGAGCGGCACGCCGTAGAACAGGAGCAGGCACGCCACGAGCGAGCCGAGCGTCGTGATGACCGTCCACCACGGGCTGTCCCTCCGGAGCCGTCGCATGGCTTCATGATGGGCAAGAGCGTCCCGCAGCGCGAGCGGGAACCGCCCTGGCCGGGACCGGGAGCGCGGGACGTGCACGGTCCTGACCGTAGGGAGCGGGGTGCTGTGCCGGCACGGTCCGGGCCCCTGTGGGTGCCCCTCGCTAGCGTGGCCCCCGTGACGACATCGACCTCCGCGGGCTCGCGCGCCGCGAGCAAGCGCCCAGCCCGGCCCGCCTACCGTTGCGGCGAGTGCGGCTGGACCACGGCCAAGTGGGTCGGTCGCTGCGGCGAGTGCCAGGAGTGGGGCACCGTCACGGAGGAGGCCGCGGCGTCGGCAGGGCCACGCACCGCGGCGGTCGCGCCCACGCGCTCCCCCGCCCGCCCCATCGGCGAGATCGACGTGGAGACCGCGCGGGCAACGCCCACGGGAGTCGCGGAGTTCGACCGCGTGCTGGGCGGCGGGATCGTCCCGGGTGCCGTGGTGCTGCTCGCCGGGGAGCCCGGGGTCGGCAAGTCGACGCTCCTGCTCAAGGTCGCGAGCAACGTCGCGGCCGGGGTGAGCGACAAGGCCGCGTCCCCGGAGGACGCCCCTCGCCCCACCCCGAAGCCCCGCACGGTCCTGTACGTCACCGGCGAGGAGTCGGCCGGGCAGGTCAGGCTGCGCGCGGAGCGCGTCGGGGCGCTCGCCCCCGGCCTGCTGCTCGCGGCCGAGACTGACCTCGCGACGGTCCTCGGGCACATCGAGGCGACAGACCCGGACCTCCTGGTCGTGGACTCGGTGCAGACCATCGCCTCGGCCCAGGTCGACGGCGCCCCCGGCGGCGTGAGCCAGGTGCGCGAGGTCGCGGCCGCGCTCATCGCCGCGGCCAAGGAGCGAGACCTGCCCGTGATCCTCGTCGGGCACGTGACCAAGGACGGCTCGGTCGCCGGCCCTCGAACGCTCGAGCACCTCGTCGACGTCGTGTGCCAGTTCGAGGGCGACCGGCACTCGCGCCTGCGCCTCGTCCGTGCGATCAAGAACCGCTACGGCCCCACGGACGAGGTCGGGTGCTTCGACCTCTCGGAGACGGGGATCGTGGGACTGGCCGACCCCAGCGGCCTGTTTCTGTCGCACTCGGGGGCCGGCGTGCCCGGCACGTGCATCACCGTGACGCTCGAGGGCCGCCGGCCCCTCGCCCTCGAGATCCAGTCGCTCGTGGTCCCCAGCTCGTTGGCCAACCCGCGGCGTACCACGAGCGGGATCGACTCGAGCCGCCTCGCGATGATCCTGGCGGTCATGCACCGGCACGCGGGGGTCCGCCTCGTCGACCAGGACGTGTACGTCTCGACGATCGGCGGCGCACGGGTCAGCGAGCCCGCAGCGGACCTGTCCATCGCGCTGGCCACGTTCTCGGCCCGCGAGGACCAGGTCATGCCCTCAGGAACCATCGCGATCGGCGAGGTCGGGCTGGCTGGGGACATCCGGCCGGTCGCGGGCCTCGACCGCCGGCTCGCCGAGGCCGCGCGACTCGGCTTCACCCGGGCCGTGGTGCCGCACGGGTCGTCTCCCAAACCTCCGGCGGGCATGACGGTCCTGCCGGCGCAGCACCTGGGAGAGGCGGTCGAGCTCGCGCGCGGCGGCCACCTGCCCCCGCAGCAGGAGCGCTCCCGCTTCGACGTCGGGCAACCGTGATCTCATCGTGACCTCCAGTTGTCCCCGGACGGCGTTTTCCTGCCCCTGAGACAACCTGGCAGCGTAAGATGCCCACGTGGCCAACTCCCCTGTGCATCCTGATGACCTGCTCCGGGAGACCCTCGCCGCGGTGGCACCCGGTACCGAGCTCCGCGACGGGCTCGAGCGCATCCTTCGAGGTCGTACGGGCGCACTGATCGTGCTGGGCCTGGACAAGGTCGTCGAGACCATGTGCTCGGGAGGGTTCGTGCTGGACGTCGGCTTCTCGGCGACCCGGCTGCGCGAGCTCTCCAAGATGGACGGCGCCGTGGTCCTGGACCGTGACGCGAACCGGATCCTGCGCGCTGCCGTGCAGCTCCTCCCGGACCCCACGATCGAGACCACCGAGTCCGGCACGCGTCACCGCACGGCCGAGCGCGTCGCCAAGCAGAGCGGCTTCCCGGTCATCTCGGTGAGCCAGTCCATGCGGATCGTCGCGCTCTACGTCGGCGGCCTGCGCTACGTGCTCGAGGACTCGGACACCATCCTGTCGCGCGCCAACCAGGCGCTCGCGACGCTCGAGCGCTACCGCGCCCGCCTCGACGAGGTCAGCGGGACGCTGTCCGCCCTCGAGATCGAGGACCTCGTCACGGTTCGCGACGTGTGCGCCGTGGTCCAGCGCCTCGAGATGGTGGGGCGCATCTCCGAGGAGATCGCGGGCTACGTCGTCGAGCTCGGCACCGACGGTCGTCTCCTCGCGCTCCAGCTCGACGAGCTGATCGGCGGGATCGGCTCGGACCGCGAGTCCGTGATCCGCGACTACGTCGAGCTCAGCCGCAAGGAGCGCTCGCTCGCGGACGTCAAGAACGCGCTCGCCGCCCTGGACCAGACGCAGCTGCTCGACCTCACGATCATCGGCCGCGTCCTCGAGCTGCCCGGAGGTGGCGAGGCGCTCGACGCAGCGGTCGCACCGCACGGGTACCGCCTGCTCTCGAAGGTCCCGCGTCTGCCGGGCACCATCATCGACCGACTGGTCACGCACTTCGGCGGGCTGCAGAAGCTGCTCGCGGCCAGCATCGACGACCTCATGGCCGTGGACGGCGTGGGCGAGCAGCGCGCTCGGGCAGTCCGCGAGGGTCTGTCACGGCTCGCGGAGTCGAGCATCCTCGAGCGGTACGTCTAGGACCGAACGGTCGCTGCGCGATTCCTTCCCGTCGGTTGCCTCGCCGCCGACCAGTTGTCAGAAGCGAGCCGGCGGATACCCCGGCCACGTTCTGACAACTCCCCTGGGCTCGATCCGACACCAGTCCACGGGCCCGACGACCCGACCAGTTGTCAGAAGCGAGCCGGTGCATACCCCGGCCCAGCTCTGACAACCAAGCCTCGACAGCGACGGCCGGCGCGGCACGGGCCTACCGTGCACACGTCGCAGACAGAACGCGTCGCACGGGGCGCGGCGGTCCGTGCCGGGCGGGCTCAGGAGCAGCCTGGTGCTACGGAGTCGCCGCGTCAGCCGGAGTCGCCCCGTCAGCCGGAGTCGCCCCGTCAGCCGGAGGAACAGCCCCGTCAGCCGGAGCAGTCCCCTCAGCAGAGCCCGTCTCCCCGGTCGCAGCCGGGTCTCCCTCAGCCGGAGGAACCGCCCCGTCGACCGGCGGTACCGCCCCGTCGTCCGGAGGGTCGGTCACGGGCGGCGTCTCGACCGGCGGCGGTGGCGGCGCGAGGAGCGTGAACACCACGGGCGCACTCGTCAGCCCGGCCACACCGGTCGACGTGACGACCGCGCTGTAGTCACCTGCTCCGGCCGCCGGCAGGTCGGCGGGGCACTCCGCGGCCGACCGTGCACGGGCCCAGTCCACGGTCTGGGGGTACGCGTCGCCAGGGGCCATGAGCAGCGTCTTCTTGGCGGGCGGGCAGTCGACGGACGACCAGATGCGGTCCTGGCCCGAGGTCACGACGAGCTCGAGCGAGGCGGGGGACGAGTCGACGAAGCAAGGGCGCCGGCCGACGTGCGTGAGCGTGAGCGAGAAGGACGGGTTCTCGCCGTCGGCGTACGAGGCCTTCGACACCGTGAGCCCGAGCGTGAGGTCCTTGACCTCGCACTTCTTGTAGCCGCCGGTCGCGACGGCCTGCGGCGGGGGTGGCGCCACCTTGCCCTGGGGCTCGTCGGCGAGCAGCCCGGCACCGAACGCGATCGCGGCCTTGACGAGCATCACGACGCCGACGACGATCACCGCGAGCAGGACGAGCGCGACGATGCGCCGCACCCGCAGGGTCCGGGAGGTGGGCCTGCCCGACGGCGTCCCGCCCGCCCCGTCGGCCGGGCGCGCCTGGACCGGGGTCGCCCCGGTCGGTGGCCGGGTGCCTCGCGGCGTGCTCACGTGCGGCTCCGTTCGACGGTCGGCGCGGGGCGTTCCCGCACTGGGGCAACGGTACGTCCCGCGCGGGACGGTTCGGCCACTGCCACACCGCGCCCTCGCTCATCGGCGAGAATGGTCGGATCATGCCGCTCTCCTCCGCCACGCTCGACGCCACCACTCCTCGCACCGGACCCCGGGCCTCCCTGGCGAGCCTCCCCGAACCGGACCCGCATGCGGACCTGCGCGGCGCCGTCGGGCAGTGGTTCGCCGCGCACGCGCGCGACCTGCCGTGGCGGCGCGACGACTGCTCCCCCTGGGGCGTCCTGGTCAGCGAGGTCATGCTCCAGCAGACGCCCGTGGTGCGGGTCGAGCCCGCGTGGCGCGCCTGGATGGACCGCTGGCCCGAGCCCACGGACCTGGCCGCCGCCTCGACGGCCGATGTGCTGCGCGCCTGGGGGCGCCTGGGATACCCGCGCCGGGCGCTGCGCCTGCAGGACTGTGCGCGCGCCGTCGTCGAACGGCACGGGGGCCTCGTCCCGACGGACGCGGACGAGCTGCTCGCGCTGCCGGGCGTCGGCGAGTACACGGCCGCCGCGGTGACGGCGTTCGCGCACGGCAGGCGGGCCGTCGTGGTCGACACGAACGTGCGTCGCGTCCTGGCGCGCGCGGTGTCGGGGACGGCGCTGCCTGCGCCGTCGTACACCGCGGCCGAGCGTCGGCTCGCGACCCTGGTCGCTCCCGCCGAGGACGACGACGCGGCCCTGTGGGCCGCCGGCTCGATGGAGCTGGGCGCGCTCGTGTGCACGGCGCGCTCGCCGCGCTGCGACGAGTGCCCGGTGGCGGACCTGTGCGCGTGGCGGGCGGCGGGCAGCCCACCGGACGAGCACGCTGCCCGACGGCGCACCCAGGCCTGGGAGGGCACCGACCGGCAGGCGCGGGGCCGGGTCATGGGCGCGCTGCGCGCGGCGGACGGCCCTGTGCACCGCGACGCGGTCGCGGGACTGTGGCCCGACGCTGCCCAGCTCGGGAGGTGCGTCGCGAGCCTCGTCGAGGACGGTCTGCTCGAGCAGGACGGCGACGTCTACCGTCTCCCGGCCTGAGCATCGCCGGCCCGCCGGCCGCTGGACGCCGGGCTCCGGGCGCCGGGCGTCGGGCGTCGGACGCCCGGGGCGCCTCAGAGCGTGATAAGCATGCGCGTGTTGCCGAGCGTGTTGGGCTTCACGCGGGCGAGGTCGAGGAACTCGGCCACGCCGTCGTCGTGCGAGCGCAGGAGCTCGGCGTAGACGTCGGGCGACACGGGGGTCCCGTCGATCGCCTCGAACCCGTGCGCGCGGAAGAAGTCGACCTCGAACGTCAGGCAGAAGACCCGCTGGAGACCCAGGGCGCGGGCGCGGTCGAGGAGCTCGACCACGAGCTGGTGGCCCACCCTGTGGCCGCGCCAGGCCTGGTCGACCGCGAGCGTGCGGATCTCGGCCAGGTCGTCCCACATGACGTGGAGCGCGCCGCACCCGACGACCTCGGGGGCGCCCGGCTCCCCCACGTCCGCGACCACGAACTCCTGGACTGCCTCGTAGTAGCCGACCATCTCCTTGGCCAGGAGGATGCGTGCCTGCGCGTAGGGCTCGACGAGCCCGCGGATGGCCCGCACGTCCGCCGGGAGGGCAGGGCGGAGCGTCAGGGTGGGGGTGGAGGTGCTCGTCACGCGCCCAATCTACGCCGCGCTGCGCCCCGATGCGTAATCATGCACCCGAATGCATACTCTCATGACGCGTGCGTGCGACCGCGATCCGGCCGGTCTCCTGCTCGATCAGGTGCGACGCCGTGATCTCGTCGACGACCAGGTGCGTGACGACCCCGGCACGCAGCGCGGCGCGCAACGGCGCGACCTTGTTGTCCCCTGCGACCGCGCAGATGCGCTGCGGGATCCGCCGGAGCTCGTCGGGGCCCGGGCCCGTGGCGCGCTCGTTGAGCGCGATGTCACGGTACGTGCCGTCCGCCCGCAGGAAGACCGTGCACACGTCACCCACCACGCCCTCCGCGTCGAGCACGGCGATGTCCTCGGGCTCGAGGTAGCCCGCCGAGTAGACGTGGCTCGGGACGCCGCCCGAGACGGCTCCCACGGAGAACAGCGCGACGTCGGCCCGCCGCTGGACGTCCAGCACACGTCGGACCGACCGCTCGCGCCACATCGCCTGCTTGGTCTCGGCATAGTCGAAGAAGGCGGGGACTGGGAAATGGTGCACGTGCGCGTCGAACGCCTCGCCGAACCCGGCGATCAGGTCACCCGCGTAGTGCACCCCGGAGGTCCGGGTGTTCGCGGCCCCGTTGAGCTGCACGACGGCGGACCCTCGGGTCGGCTTGCGGCTCAGGTGCCGGGAGATCGCCGCGAGCGTCGTGCCCCACGCGATGCCGAGGATCATGTCGGAGTCGAACCACGAGCCGAGCAGCCGTGCGGTCGTCAGGGCGACCTGGTCGAGCCGGTCGACCTGCTGCGTCGAGTCCGGGACGGGCACGACGTAGGCGTCGATGCCGTACGTGGCCGAGATGTGCGCCCCCAGCCCTGGTGCCCGACTCTGCGTTGGCCGGAGCGTGATCTCGACCAGACCTGTCTCACGGGCCTTCTTGACCAGCCGCGAGACCGTCGACCGCGAGGTCCGCAGGTGCTTCGCGATCGCCTCCATCTTCATGTCCTGGAGGTAGTACATCGAGGCCGCCCGCAGGACGTCCTGCTCCCGATCCGCCATCTGTCGGCCTCCCACCACTGTTGCACGTTTGTGCACTGCGCTTGCGCGAACGTTCCTGACATGTTGACGTTAATACGTGCAGCGGCATTTCGACAGCGCTGTGCCACGGAACGGTGCCCGCACGGGGACCGGGTCGTACCGCTAGCGCGGGACGCACACCCGTGGGAACGTCACAGTGAGACGTAGTTCCCGCTGTGTCCCCCGGGATGCACCAGTTCGACGACGAGAGAAGGCCATCGGATGACTTCCAGCAGACTCACCGCAGAGTCTCGCCAGCAGGCGCTGTCAGCGCTCGAGGCGAGCACCAGCGCGGACCAGGAAGCTCGACGTCCTCGTGATCGGCGGAGGCGTGACCGGAGCGGGCATCGCCCTCGACTCCGTGACCCGTGGCC
Organism: uncultured Actinomycetota bacterium; assembly: GCA_963782165.1. Classification (GTDB taxonomy): domain Bacteria; phylum Actinomycetota; class Actinomycetes; order Actinomycetales; family Cellulomonadaceae; genus Oerskovia. The sequence goes on along the minus strand of CAWAIO010000006.1, from coordinate 877,300 downwards.
TCTCGACCGCGATCGTCGAGGCCCAGGACTGGGCCTCCGGGACGTCGAGCCGGTCGAGCAAGCTGGTCCACGGCGGGTTGCGCTACCTGCAGATGCTCGACTTCCACCTGGTCCACGAGGCGCTGACCGAGCGCGACCTGCTCATCAAGGACCTCGCGCCGCACCTCGTGCGCCCCGTCCCGTTCCTGTACCCGCTCGAGCATCGTGTGTGGGAGCGCGCCTACGTCGGCGCAGGCATCGCGCTGTACGACACGCTCGCGAGCATGGCGCCCGGCAAGCGCGCACTGCCTCTGCACCGCCACCTGTCGCGCAAGCAGATGGAACGCAAGTTCCCCGACCTCGCGCACGACGCCGCGATCGGTGCCGTCCAGTACTGGGACGCCTCCGTCGACGACGCACGCCTGGTCTCCACCCTGATCCGCACCGCAGCCTCCTACGGGGCCCACGCCGCGTCCCGCACCCAGGTCGTCGAGCTGACCAAGGGATCGACCGGAGCGGTCAACGGCGCGATCCTCGAGGACCTCGAGACGGGCAAGCGCATCACGGTCCGCGCCCGCGCCGTCATCAACGCGACGGGCGTGTGGACCGAGGACACCGAGGCCCTCGCCGGCACCGACGGCGGACTGCGCGTCCTGGCCTCGAAGGGCGTCCACATCGTCGTCCCGCGCGAGCGCATCAAGGGCCAGGTCGGCCTGATCCTGCAGACCGAGAAGTCCGTCCTCTTCATCATCCCGTGGTCCCGCTACTGGGTCATCGGCACGACCGACACCCCCTGGGAGCAGGAGCTCACGCACCCGGTCGCCACGTCTGCGGACATCGAGTACATCCTCGAGCACGCCAACGCGGTCCTCGCCCAGCCGCTCACGCGCGACGACATCATCGGGACCTACGCGGGCCTGCGCCCGCTGCTCCAGCCCGGCACCAAGGAGGGCACCAGCTCGGCCAAGGTCTCGCGCGAGCACACCACGGCCTCCCCCACCCCGGGCCTCACGGTCATCGCGGGCGGCAAGCTCACGACGTACCGGGTCATGGCCAAGGACGCGGTCGACTTCGCGATCGGCCAGCGTGCCGCTGCCCTGCCGTCGATCACGGACAAGATCCCGCTGCTCGGCGCGGTCGGTCTCGACGCCGTCCGGCGCCAGGCGCGGCCGTGGGCCTCGAAGTTCGGCTGGACCCCGCAGATGGTCGACCACCTGCTCCACCGCTACGGCTCGAACCTGCGCGACATCGTCGCGCTGTGCCAGGCCGACCCCTCGCTCGCCAAGCCGCTCGAGCACGCGCCCGCGTACCTCCGCGCCGAGATCAGCTACGGCGTGAGCCACGAGGGCGCCCTCCACCTGGAGGACCTGCTGCTGCACCGCACTCGCCTGAACTACGAGGTGCTCGACCGCGGTCTCGGCGCGCTCCCCGAGATCGCCGACATCGCTGCTCCGCTCCTCGGCTGGACCGACGAGCAGAAGGCCGCGGAGATCGCTTCCTACACGGCACGCGCCGGAGCAGAGGAGGCCGCCGAGCAGGAGCCCGACGACGCCACGGCCGAGCGCACCCGGCTCGCGGCCGACGACGTCGCACCGCTCAAGCCTCTCGACCGCTCCTGACGAACCTGTCGTCCTGACCACCGGAGCCCTGGGCTCCCCGAGAACAACTTCATCCGTCGGCCCCCGGCCCGCTCGGCTCGCGCCAGGCGACGCCGGGGCCGACACCCCCACAACCTCACGGGTGCGCCCATCGCAGCGCACACCGAGGCCCCGCCGCACGGATGCGCCGGGGTGGTTGCGACAACGAAGTCCACCAAGAAAGAGAGAAGCTGATGGACACACTCCTCCTCAACGCCTTCTGGTCCGAGATACTCGGCACCGCGACCCTGATCCTGCTGGGCGCCGGCGTCGTAGCCAACGTGATCCTCCCCAAGACCAAGGGCTTCAACGGCGGCTGGCTCCTCATCAACTTCGGATGGGGCCTTGCCGTCTTCGCCGGCGTGTACGTCGCCTTCAAGTCCGGCGCGCACCTCAACCCGGCCGTCACCATCGGTCTGTTCACCGCGCAGGAGCCCTTCTTCTCGGTCACCGGACCCGAGGGCCTGGTCACCGCGACGATCGAACCGACCGTGGGCAACATGTTCATGTACTTCGGTGCGCAGATGATCGGCGCCATCGTCGGTGCGGTGCTCGCGTTCCTGGCCTACAAGAAGCACTTCGACGAGGACGCGCCCGCCGCGACCAAGCTCGCCGTCTTCTCGACCGGCCCCGAGCTCCGCTCGTACGGCTGGAACTTCGTCACGGAGGTCCTCGCGACGTTCGTGCTCGTGTTCTTCGTCGTCGCCTCCGGCCGCACCCCGTCGGGGCTCGGCCCTCTCGCCGTCGCACTGATCGTGGTCGGCATCGGCGCGTCCCTCGGTGGCCCCACCGGGTACGCGATCAACCCTGCACGTGACCTCGGCCCGCGTATCGCGCACGCGTTCCTGCCCATCAAGGGCAAGGGCTCGAGCGACTGGGCCTACGCCTGGGTCCCGGTCGCAGGCCCGCTCGTCGGCGGCGTGCTCGCCGGTCTCCTCGGGGCGGCCTGGGCCTGACCTCGCCCCTCCAGCGTGACCGGGACGGGGCCCCCGCCCCGGTCACGCGACCACCCGCCGTCGGGCCTCCCCCGCGACGACCGACGCCACCCTCGCACCCCGCCGCGCAGCGCGGCACCCGCTCAACCACACCGACGTGAAGGACTGACACACCATGGCCGACTACGTTCTCGCCATCGACCAGGGAACCACCAGCTCCCGGGCCATCGTCTTCAACCACTCCGGGGAGATCGTCTCCTCCGGCCAGCTCGAGCACGACCAGATCTTCCCGCGGGCCGGCTGGGTCGAGCACAACCCCGAGCAGATCTGGAACAACGTGCGCGAGGCCGTGGGCCTCGCGCTGACCCGCGCGAACGTGACCTACACCGACATCGCCGCGGTGGGTATCACCAACCAGCGCGAGACCGCGGTCGTGTGGAACCGCAAGACGGGCAAGCCCGTCTACAACGCGATCGTCTGGCAGGACACCCGGACGCAGAAGATCGTCGACGACCTGGGCGGCGACGCGGGCCCCGAGAAGTACAAGGCGATCGTGGGCCTGCCGCTCGCGACCTACTTCTCCGGCCCCAAGGTCAAGTGGATCCTCGACAACGTCGAGGGCGCCCGCGAGGCGGCCGACGCGGGCGACCTCGTGTTCGGCAACACCGACACGTGGGTCCTGTGGAACATGACGGGCGGTGTCGACGGCGGCGTGCACGTGACCGACGTGACCAACGCGTCGCGCACCATGCTCATGGACCTCGACACCCTGAGCTGGCGCGAGGACATCGCAGCCGACATGGGCATCCCCCTCTCGATGCTCCCGGAGATCAAGTCGTCCTCCGAGGTCTACGGGAAGGGCCGCCCCGGCGGGCTCCTCCCCGGCGTCCCGATCGCGGGCATCCTGGGCGACCAGCAGGCCGCGACGTTCGGCCAGGCGTGCTTCGAGGTCGGGCAGGCCAAGAACACGTACGGCACGGGCAACTTCATGCTGCTCAACACGGGCACCGAGAAGGTCATGAGCGAGAACGGCCTGCTGACCACGGTCTGCTACAAGATCGGCGACCAGCCGGCCCGCTACGCGCTCGAGGGCTCGATCGCCGTCACGGGCTCGCTCATCCAGTGGCTGCGCGACAACCTGGGCATGTTCTCGGACGCGCCCGACGTCGAGTGGCTCGCCCGCAAGGTCGACGACAACGGCGGCGCGTACTTCGTGCCCGCGTTCTCGGGTCTGTTCGCGCCGCACTGGCGCTCCGACGCCCGTGGCGCTCTCGTGGGCCTCACGCGCTACGTCAACAAGAACCACATCGCGCGCGCCGCGCTCGAGGCCGTCGCGTTCCAGACCCGTGAGGTCCTGGACGCCATGAACGCGGACTCGGGCGTCGACCTCACCGAGCTGCGCGTCGACGGCGGCATGGTCCAGAACGAGCTGCTCATGCAGTTCCAGGCGGACCAGCTCGGCGTCGACGTCGTGCGCCCCAAGGTCGCGGAGACGACCGCGCTCGGTGCCGCGTACGCCGCAGGCATCGCGGTCGGGTTCTGGCAGGGCGAGCAGGACGTCATCGCCAACTGGGCCGAGGACAAGCGCTGGACCCCGTCGATGGACGAGAGCGAGCGCGAGCGCCTCTACCGCAACTGGAAGAAGGCCGTGAGCAAGACCCTCGACTGGGTCGACGAGGACGTCGAGAAGTAGTCCTTCTCGACGGTCCCCGGGAGGTCGTCCTCTCGCGCAGGAGGGGTGAGGTGCTCGTCGAGCACCTCACCCCTCCTGGCATGTCCAGCCACGTCGCACCAGCCCCGCGGGGCGGGACCCGGCGGGGGAGGCCGTCGAGCTCAGCGGCAGTGGACGGCGAACCCGCCGCGCGTGCCCGTGTCCTCGAGGAGGCGGTAGCGCGCCTCGGCACCGTGGTCGGAGTCCAGCGACCAGATCCGCTGCTCGACCCGACCGCCCGACTCGTACGCCAGGGCGATGCGGTCATAGGCGCGGCCGTCGGCGCGGCGGCCGATCACGTGGCTGGGCGCGCCGGGGCTCGAGCACGCCAGGGTGGCCACGAACTCGTCGTCGCGCAGCGCACGAAGGGTCTCGTGCTGCTGACGCAGGTCGGACATTCTCACGGTCCCCACCAGCAGGGTCTCCTGGAGCACCTGGGGCTGATCGAGAACGGTCGTGTCGGGGGTCTGGGCGATGGTCGCCATGTGGTTCCTCTCGGTAAGGGGGAGTCGGGGGCGCGCGTCATTCCGCGGCGTGGACCGGCTCCGTCTGCTCGCAGGATCGACAGATCCCGCGGAAGGTCACGTCGGTCACGAACACGCGCATGTCGTGGCTGTCCGACGGGGTGAGGCAGGGTGCATGGCCGACCACGCAATCCACGTCCTCGACCCGGCCGCACACGACGCACTGCACGTGGTGGTGGTTGTCGCCCGTCCGGGTCTCGTAGCGCGCTCCTGCGGAGCCAGGGAGGTCCGTCCGGCGGAGCAACCCCCGCTGGTGCAGGTCCTGCACGATGTTGTGGACAGCCTGGGGCGACGTCGACGGCAGCTTCTCGCGGAGCGCCTGGTATACGTCGGAGGCGCTGACGTGGGGGTGCTCGTCGATGTAGGCGAGCGCCGCGACACGGCCTGCCGTCGCACGCAGCCCCCCGGCGCGGAGGTCCGCGGCCCGGTCGGTGGCGCTGCGCGAGCCACCCGTCGTGTCCATGCCTAGAACCCTAGACGGTTGTTTTGATCCAGTCAAAACAACGACTGATTCACAGGAGAGCCTGCCCTCGGGAGGTGCCCACCATCGCCACGTAGGGTGAGGAACGTGACCTTCAGCGACGCGAGCAGGACCGCCTGCACGATCCCCGGGATGCACGTCACCGACCACGTGGTCGAGGTCCCCCTCGACTGGTTCGACGAGACGGACACGCGCCGGATCACGGTCTTCGTGCGCGAGCTCGTGGACCCGGTCCGACGACGCGAGGACCTGCCTCTGCTCGTGTTCCTCCAGGGCGGCCCGGGCGGCAAGGGGCCACGGCCCACCGCGCCCGAGGGCTGGGTCGGGACCATGCTCGCGACGCACCGCGTCATCCTGCTCGACCAGCGCGGCACGGGCCGCAGCTCGGCCGTGCGCGGACGCCGTCTGGCGTCGCTCGGCGACGCGGTCGCACAGGCCGAGCACCTCTCGCACTTCCGTGCGGACTCGATCGTGGCCGACGCCGAGCACGTGCGCCGCACCCTGTTCGGCGGTCGCCGCTGGGAGTCGCTCGGGCAGAGCTACGGCGGCTTCCTCACGCTCACCTACCTCTCGCGCGCCCCCGAAGGGCTCTCGGCCTGCTACGTCACGGGCGGGCTCGCGGGCCTGGAGGCCGACGCGAGCGAGGTCTACCGCCGCACCTACCCGCGCACCGCGGCCAAGAACGCCCGCTTCGCGTCGCGCTTCCCCGACGACGTCGCACGCCTCGCGCGCATCGCGGACAGGATCACGGTGGGTGACGTCACGCTGCCCGACGGCGACACGCTCTCGGTGCGCCGTCTCCAGACGCTCGGCATGGACTTCGGCATGAAGCCGGGCTTCGAGCGTGTCCACTGGCTGCTCGACGAGGCGTTCGACCACGGTGACGAGGACCTGACCGACACGTTCCTCAGCGAGGTCCGGGACCTGACCTCGTACTGGACGAACCCGTTGTACGCGGTGCTGCACGAGTCGATCTACGCCTCGGGCCACGGAGCCACGGGCTGGGCCGCCGAGCAGGTCCGCGCCGAGCACCCGGAGTTCTCCCCCGAGGCCCGCCCGCTGCTCTTCACGGGCGAGATGATCTACCCCTGGATGTTCGAGGAGATCGCGGGCCTGCGGGCCTTCCGCGGGGCAGCCGAGGAGCTGGCCCGCCGGGAGGACTGGACCGTGCTGTACGACCTGGACGTGCTCGCGGCCAACGAGGTCCCGGTCGCCGCGGCCGTCTACTACGACGACATGTTCGTCGACGCCCACCTGTCGCTCGACACGGCGTCGCGCGTCGGGAACGTGCAGGCGCTCGTCACGAACGAGTTCGAGCACGACGGGCTACGCACGGGCGACGTCCTGGAACGGCTGCTGCCGCTCGTCGACCAGCAGGGCGGCCCGCTGCGCGACGTGTGACGACTTGTGACGCCGTCAGCGAGGCGGGCGCGACGTGAACGGGCCAGGGCAGGCAGGGCGAGCGCCCCGCCCCCGGCCCATCTCACTCCGCGTCGGGCGTCGGCGCGTGCTTCTCGAGGAACGCGTAGACCTCGGAGGCGTCGACCCCGGGGAACGACCCCGAGGGCAGCGCCGACAGCACGTGCTGGTGCATGCGCGCGCTGGGCCATGCGACCTCTTCCCAGCGGCGCGCGAGCTGGGCCTGCGGCCGACGGCAGCAGGCCTCGTCCGGGCAGGTCGAGGCGCGCCGGACGGTCGTCTCGCGTCCGCGGAACCACTTGGCCGAGGCGAACGGGACCCCGACCGTGATCGAGAACTCGCCCGTCGTCGTCGTGCCCGTCTGGGTGCTGCACCAGAACGTGCCCGCCGGGGTGTCCGTGTACTGATAGGACTCGGTCGCCCGGTCGCGGCGCGCGAAGGCCTCGCGCGCCGCCCAGCGGCGGCAGACGAGCTGCCCCTCGATGGCGCCCGTGACGTCGGCCGGGAACGGCAGCCCGTCGTTCGCGTAGCCGCGGTAGAGCGCGCCGTCGTCGCCCACGCGCATGAAGTGCACCGGGATGCCCAGGCGCGACGTCGCGAGGTTCGTGAAGCGCTGCGACGCAGCCTCGTGCGAGACGCCGAACGCGTCCCGGAAGTCCTCGACCGCGAGGTCCTTCTCCTTCTTGCGCTGCTCGAGGAACTCGACCGACGCCGACTGCGGCATGAGGCAGCACGCCGCGAAGTACGTGATCTCGACGCGTTGGCGCAGGAAGTGCGCGTACGAGGTGGGCCGCTGGTGCCCCAGCACGCGGTGAGCGATGGCCTGCAGGCCGAGCGAGCGCAGGCCGTGGCCCCCAGGGATCGAGGCCGGCGGCAGGTAGATGCGGCCGTTGCGCAGGTCCGTGACGGTGCGGGTCGAGTGCGGCAGGTCGTCGACGTGGAGCAGCGTGAAGCCGAGCTGCTCGGCCATGCGAGCAACGGTGCGGTGCGTGAGAGCACCCACCCGGTAGCCGGCCCGGCGCGTCATCTCCTCGGCGAGGTCCTCGAGCTCGGGGATGTAGTTGTTGCGCGACTGGCGCTCGAGCCGCAGCTCGGTGTTGGCACGCCGCGCCTCCTCGGGCGTCGCGATGGCCTCCGACGCGCGCCGCGCGAGCTCGCCGTGCAGCCCCACCAGGTTCTCCAGGACGGGCATGGGCAACTTCTGGGAGGCCTTGACCGACGGCAGGCCGAGGGTCGCGAACAACGGTCCGCGCTGAGCGCGGTCGAGCTCGATCTCGAGAGCGGCGCGGCGCGACGGCGGCTCGTCCGCGAGCAGGTCCGTCACCGCGACGTCGAGCGCGCCGGCGAGCGCCTGGAGCAGCGACAGCCGCGGTTCGCGCTTGCCGTTCTCGATGAGCGACAGGAGGCTCGCGGTGGTGCCCACCTGCGCACCGAGGGCGTCGAGGGTGAGCTCGCTGCGTGACCGGAACCACCGGATCCGCCGGCCCAGCGTGATGAGGTCGGCACTCGCGGGGTTGGGCGCCTCGGGGGTCGTGGGGATCTTGCGGTCTTCGTCGACGGCCATTCCTTGACCCTATGTCAAGAACGGCGTTTCTTGACAGCATTCTGAGTGGAAAACCGTGCCGTTTCGGGTCGAAGGTGGAAACAGCAGAACACTCGACCACGGGCGGACGCCCCGCCCAGGACCGGAGACCCGATCATGACCGTCACCGCCAACGCCCGAAGCACCCGCCACGCCGCCCGCACGGAGGAGCTGCACGACGTGCGCCCCACGACCACGGCCGGGGCCACGGCAGCGTTCGGCACCGGCGCCCGCCCGGCGGCGGGCGCAGCCCGCGACCCGCGCGCCTGGGTCCGGGAGATCGCCGAGCTGACGGAGCCCGACTCGGTCGTGTGGTGCGACGGGTCCGCGGCCGAGAAGCAGCGGCTGATCGACCTCATGGTCGACGCGGGCACGCTCCTGCCGCTCGACCCCGAGCTGCGACCGGGCAGCTACCTCGCCCGGTCGAACCCGAGCGACGTCGCCCGCGTCGAGTCGCGCACGTTCATCTGCTCGCAGGACGAGGTCGACGCGGGGCCCACCAACAACTGGCGCGAGCCCGACGTCATGCGCGCCGAGCTGCGCGGGGTGTTCGACGGCTCGATGCGAGGTCGGACCATGTACGTCGTGCCGTTCTCGATGGGACCGGTCGGTGGCCCCCTCTCGCAGGTCGGCATCCAGGTCACCGACTCCCCGTACGTCGTGGTGAGCATGGGCGTCATGACCCGGGTCGGCAGCGACGTCCTGGCGTTGATCGACGCCGGCGCACCGTTCGTGCCGGCCGTCCACTCGGTGGGCGCGCCGCTCGTGATCGACCGTCCCGACGGTTCGGTCGACCTCCACGAGGACGTCGCCTGGCCCTGCAACGACACCAAGTACATCGCGCACTTCCCCGAGAGCCGGGAGATCTGGTCGTACGGCTCCGGGTACGGCGGCAACGCCCTGCTCGGCAAGAAGTGCTTCGCGCTGCGCATCGCCTCGGCCATGGCACGCGACGAGGGTTGGCTCGCCGAGCACATGCTGCTCATCCGGGCCACGTCGCCCGAGGGGCGTGCCTACCACCTCGCCGCGGCGTTCCCCTCGGCGTGCGGCAAGACGAACCTCGCGATGCTCCAGCCGACCGTCCCGGGATGGACGGTCGAGACCATCGGCGACGACATCGCGTGGCTGCGTCCCGGGCCGGACGGGACGCTGCGCGCGATCAACCCCGAAGCGGGATTCTTCGGCGTCGCCCCCGGCACGGGGATCGACACCAACCCGGTCGCCGTCGCGACGTTCGACCGCGACACGATCTTCACCAACGTCGCCCTGACGGACGAGGGCGACGTCTGGTGGGAGGGGCTCACGCCCGAGGCTCCCGAGCACCTGATCGACTGGCGCGGTGAGGACTGGACGCCCGCCGACGGGGCCGCGGGCACACCCGCCGCGCACCCCAACTCCCGGTTCACGGTCGCCGCCGCCCAGTGCCCCACGATCGCCGACACCTGGGAGGACCCCGCGGGCGTCCCGATCGACGCGATCATCTTCGGCGGTCGCCGCGCGACCAACGTGCCGCTCGTCGCCCAGGCCTACAGCTGGGAGCACGGCGTGTTCATGGGGGCGACGATCTCGTCGGAGCGCACCGCAGCAGCCGAGGGCGCGCTGGGTGAGCTGCGCCGCGACCCGTTCGCGATGCTGCCGTTCTGCGGGTACAACATGGCGGACCACTGGGCGCACTGGCTGAGCGTCGGGGCAGGGCTCGACCCGGCCAAGCGACCCAAGATCTTCCAGGTCAACTGGTTCCGCAAGGGGGCGGACGGCTCGTTCCTGTGGCCCGGGTTCGGGGAGAACTCCCGCGTGGTCGCGTGGATCGCCCAGCAGGTCGACCGGTCGCGCGGCCTGCGGACGGACGCGGGCGCGGTGACGAGCGCCGTCGGACTGCTGCCTGCCGAGGGTGCGCTGGACGTCGACGGGCTCGACCTCCCGCAGGGTGCCCTCGAGGCGCTGTTCGAGGTCGACGCCACGTCGTGGCTCGCGGAGACCGCGCTCACGAGCGAGTTCTTCGACACGTTCGGCAACCGGGTCCCGGACCAGCTGTGGGCACAGCTGGCGCGGCTGCGGTCGCGGCTCGGGGCCGAGTGAGCCGGCGCCCTCCTCGCCGAGGGTGCCCCCCTGGTCGCCGACGATGACCGACACGCCCGCCGAGGGTGACATCAGAGTCACCCTCGGCGGGCAACCACGTCACCCTCAGCGGTAGACCATGCCCATGAGCCCGCGCACCTCCTCGAGCGTGCGGTCCGCGATCTCGTTCGCGCGCGCATTGCCGCGCGCGAGGATGTCGAGCACGTCCGGCCCCTCCCCCGCCGCGAGCGCGGCCCGGCGCGCACGGATCGGGCGCAGGTGCTCGACGAGGGCCTCGGTCACGAGCGCCTTGAGCCTCCCGGCCCCCGCCGACCCGACCTCGTCGGCGATCTGCTCGGGCGTGCGCCCCGTGCACAGCGACGCGATCGTCAGGAGGTTCGCGACCTCGGGCCTGGCCTCGGGCTCGTAGGTGATGGCCCGCTGGGCGTCGGTCTTGGCCCGCTTGACCCAACGGGCCGTCTCGTCCTCGCTCGCCCCGAGCGGCAGCGTGTTCCCCCGGCTCTTGCTCATCTTGGTGCCATCGGTACCGAGGATCGTGGGCGAAGGCGCGAGCAGCGCGTCGGGCTCGGGGAAGTAGGGGTTGGCGGCGGAGTACCGCTGGTTGAAGCGCCGGGCGACCGTGCGCGTCATCTCGAGGTGCGGCAGCTGGTCCTGTCCCACGGGCACGAGGTTGCCGTGGCAGAACAGGATGTCGGCGGCCTGGTGCACGGGGTAGGTGAGCATGAGCCCGCTCATGGCCCGCCCGCCGGTGGCGGCGGTCTCGGCCTTGACGGTCGGGTTGCGGTCCAGCTCAGCGACGCTCACGAGGCTCAGGAACGGCAGCAGGAGCTGGTTGAGCGCGGGGACGGCGCTGTGCGCGAAGACCGTGGTCCGGTCGGGGTCGATCCCGGCCGCCAGGTAGTCGAGCAGGATCTCGCGCACGGTCCCGCGCAGGTCCCCGGCCTCGTCGCGATCGGTGATGACCTGGTAGTCGGCGAGGATCAGGAAGACCTCGACGCCCGCCTGCTGGAGCCGCACGCGGTTGGCGATGGTCCCGAAGTAGTGCCCGATGTGCAGCGCTCCCGTGGGGCGCTCGCCCGTCAGGACGCGGAAGTCCGCAGGGTTCGAGGCGATCCGCGCCTCGACCTCGAGGCTGCGGGCGCGGGCGGCGTCGAGGGTCCCGACGGCGGAGCCCGCCTCGGGCGCACGACCCACCCGAGCAGAGGGTGTGGCCGTGGCGGGGGTGGTGAGGGTCATGAGTGCTCCTGGGTTCAGGAGCCGCCCTCGCTCGCCGGAGGCGACGGAGGGCCGACCCGGGCTGCACGGAGGGCAGCTCGGGGACACGACTGGTCACGGCTGCGAGGGCAGCCACCACCAGTTGCGCGTTGTCATGGGTCAAGGCTACGCCTCGCCGCGGACCGTCGTTCGCGTGCAGCGGTCCCTCGCCGGTCCGGGACAATAGCCCCATGCGCGCCGAGAACATCACCGGTCCCGTTGCCCACCACGGCGAGGGGCCCGTGTGGTCCCCGACCTGGGGCGGGTTGCGGTTCGTCGACATGATGGCCGGCGACCTCCTGACACTCCAGCCCGACGCCACGGTAGTCCGCCGGCACGTGGGCGACTACGCGACCATGGTGCGCCCGCGCTCCCGGGGAGGCTACGTCGTCGGGCTGGAGCGCGGGCTCGCGCTCGTGGACGACGAAGCCCCCGACTCCCCCGTGCGACCCTTCCCCGAGCTGTGGAGCGACCCGACGGTCCGCCTCAACGACGGCTCGGCGACCCCGGACGGCGCCTTCTACGCGGGGTCCATGCCGTACGACGACCGGGCGGGGGCGGGCGCCCTGTTCCGCGTCGAGCCCGACGGCGCCGCTCGCCTCGTGCTGTCGGGCGTCACGTGCTCGAACGGGCTGGGGTTCTCGCCCGACGGGACGCTCGCGTACTACGTGGACACGCTCACGTGCCGGGTCGACGTGTTCGACTACGACCCGGAGCGCCGACGAGCCGCTCGCGAACCGCCGGGCCCTGGTCGAGATCCCGCGCGAGGACGGGCTGCCCGACGGGCTCACTGTCGACGCCGAGGGCGGGGTATGGGTCGCGCTGTGGGGCGGCAGCGCGGTGCGCCGCTACGCCCCGGACGGCTCGCTGACCGAGGTCGTCGAGCTGCCCGCCTCGCACGTCACGGCGTGCACGTTCGGCGGCGCGGACCTCGACGAGCTGTACATCACCACCTCGCGGCTCATGATCGGCGAGCCGTTCGAGCCCGAGCTCGACGCGGGGTCGGTGTTCCGCGTGACGCCCGGCGTGACGGGACTGCCGGTCCTGCCGTTCGCGGGCTGATCCCCGCACCGAGATGCTGCTCGTCGTCGACTTCGTGATGGACCGGGCGACGACGAGCAGCATCTCGCCGGATGTCGGGCGAGCGGGCAGAGGCCGGGCAGGCGGGCAGGCTCACACGACCGCGTCGCGGACCTTCTGCTCGCAGCGGCCCAGGCCTTCGATCTCGACAGCCATGACGTCACCGTCGACCAGGTAGGGGAAGCGCCCAGAGAGCGCGACACCCTGCGGCGTCCCGGTGTTGATGACGTCCCCCGGCTCGAGCACCATGAACTGCGACAGGTGCCACACGAGGAAGTCGACGTCGAAGATCATGTCGGCCGTCGAGGAGTCCTGACGGATCTCGCCGTTGACCCACGAGCGCAGGCGCAGGTTCGTGGTGTCGACCTGGTCGGCCGGGACGAGCGCGGGCCCCATCGGGTTGAACGTCTCGCAGCTCTTGCCCTTGGACCACTGACCGCCCGAGACGGCCATCTGGTAGTCGCGCTCGGACACGTCGTTGGAGACCGTGTACCCGGCGACGTGCGCCGCGGAGTCCGCGGGGGACGCGAGGTAGCGGGCCTTCTTCCCGATGACGATCGCGAGCTCGACCTCCCAGTCGACCTTCTGGGCCCCGGGGGGAAGCAGCACGTCGTCGTCGGGTCCGACCACGGTGTTGGAGTGCTTCCAGAAGATGATCGGGACTGTCGGCGGCTCGGAGCCGGACTCGGCGGCGTGCGCGGCGTAGTTCATGCCCACGCACACGACCGCCGTGGGCCGGGCGACCGGTGCCCCGACCCGCAGCGCGTCGGCGTCCACGACCACGGGCAGCTCGCCCGCGTCGAGGGCGGCCCGGGTGCGTGCGACGCCGTCGGCCGCGAGGAACTCGCCGTCGACGTCACGGGTCAAGGAGTCGAGCGAGTAGGTGGTGCCGTCCGCGGTCCGGACGACGGGACGTTCGTGGCCGGGGAGGCCGAGGCGCATGAGCTGCACGTGCTGCACGGGGTGCTCCAGGAGGGTCGGTCTCCGCGCTGGGTGCGGAGTTCTTGTGCGGCACGCCGGGCGTGTCGCACAAGAGCTCCGCACTCAGCAGCGGACAGGGGTGAACAGGACGTCAGCGTGCCAGGGCGCGCGCGTACTCCGGGTTGACGATCGAGCCGACAGGACGGCCCGCGAGGAACTCGGTCGCGTTCTGCGCGGTGTGCACGGGCAGGTCGGCCATGGCCTCGGGCGAGAACCAGGCGGCATGAGGGCTCAGGAGGACCTGGTCGAGCGTGCGCAGGCGAGAGTCCGCGGGCAGCGGCTCGTGCGAGAACACGTCGAGCGCCGCGGCCCCCAGGTGGCCTCCCTCGAGCGCGTCGGCCAAGGCCTCCTCGTCGATGAGCGGGCCGCGGCACGTGTTGACCACCACGGCACCGGGCTTCATGGTCGCGATCGACGACGCGTCCAGCAGGTGCCGCGTGGCCTCGCTGAGCGGGGCGTGCAGGCTCAGCACGTCGGCCTCGGCGACGGCCTGCTCACGCGAGACCGGCAGGTAGCCGGCTGCTGCGACGTCGACGTCGGGCACGAACGGGTCGTGGACCAGGACGCGGTAGCCGAGCGCCGTACAGCTGCGCGCCACGAGCGAGCCGATACGGCCGTACCCGATGACCGAGACCGTGGTCGCGGACAGGCGCGCGGCCATGGGCCGCGGGGCGGTCGCGGCCCAGACCCCGCTGCGCACGGCCCGGTCGTAGCCGACCAGCCCTCGGCTCAGGCCAAGGACCATCGCGACCGTGTGGGACGCGACCTCCTCGATGCAGTAGGTCGGGGTGTTCGCGACAGCGATCCCGCGCTCGGTCGCGGCGGCGACGTCGACCATGTCGTAGCCGATGCCCATGCGGCTGATGAAGCGGACGCCCTCGATCTCGTCGAGGACGCGGGCGGTCAGGGGCGCCCACTGGACGACCAGGGCGGACGGGGTGAGGCCTGCGCCCGCGGCGTCGCGGACGAGGGCGATGACATCGTCCTCCGTGCGGGCTGTCCCGCGCACGACACCGAGGCCGGCGGCCGTGACGGTGTCTTCGCAGGCGGTGCCCGGGAGGTCGCAGTCGGTGATGACGACGGTGTCGGGGTTCATGAGCGGAAATGCTATAGCATCTAGCAACTCGGAGCCAGCGTGCATGGACAGGCGCTTGCGCTCCTCACGATTTGCTATAGCGTTCGGGCCATGGCTCGACGACTTGCGCTGATCACGGGCGCGAGCTCCGGGATCGGTTCCGCGACCGCTCTCCAGCTCGCCCGTGACGGATACGACCTCTGGCTCACCTACGCCCACGACGAGCTCGGGGCACGCACGACCGCGGACCTCGCGACCGAGCTCGGCGCGACGTGCCACGTCTCGCGCCTCGACCTGCGCGACGTCGCGTCGGTCGAGAAGCTCGTCGTGCAGGTCACCGAGCAGTGGGGCAGGCTCCACGTCCTGGTCAACAACGGCGGCATGTGTCCGTACCGAGCGCTCGACGACATCGAGCTCGACGAGTGGGACGCCGTCATGGAGACCAACGCGCGCGGCACGTTCGTGCTCTCGCGCGCGGCGCTCCCGCTCCTGCGGGCCGCCGCGGCCCCCGAGGGTGAAGCGCCCGTCGACCGCAGCATCGTCAACGTGGCGTCCATCGCGGGCCAGCAGGGCGCACTCAAGACCGGGGTCCACTACGCCGCGAGCAAGGGCGCGCTCCTCGCGATCACGCGCAGCTTCGCACGCCTCCTGGCCGCCGAGGGGATCCGCGCCAACGCGGTCACGCCCGGCCCCGTCACGAGCAACATCACGAACCAGCTCGACGACGCAGGCCGCGCGGCGCTGACGTCTTCGATCCCGCTGGGGAAGTTCGGCACGCCCGACGACGTCGCGTGGGTCATCGCGTCGCTCGCCTCCCCGCGAGCCGGGTTCGTCACGGGAGCCACGTACGACATCAACGGCGGCGTCCGGATCGACTGACACGGCACGCGCCCGCGCCGAGCGCTCGCCGGGCCCGACAGCGCGGGCCGCGCTCCGCCGTCGGGCCGCGCCTGCCCACCCACGACCACCTGACGACCTCGACGAGACGAGCACCGCATGACCGAGAGCACCGAGCGCACCGCACCCCCGAGCGAGACGGCCCACGCCGTGGTCACCGAGCAGGTCGCCGCGTTCAACACGCACGACCTGGAGCGGTTCCTCGCGACCTACGCGCAGGACGTCGTGGTCGTGGGCGTCACGCCCGAGCCGATCGTCGGCAAGGACGCGCTGCGCGCCTTCTACGCCCCTCGCCTTGCGGGCGCCGATGTGCACTGCACAATCGATGCCTCGGTGACGTACGGTGAACGATGGGTGGTCGCACGCGAGATCGTGTCGACCTCGACCGGGTCGGGCGAGACCATCGCCACCTTCGAGGTCCTCGACGGTGTCATCACCCGGGCGAGCATGCTCAAGGCCTGACGCCCCCACGAACGCGAAGCCCGGTCGGTCACCCCCCTTGATCGACCGGGCTTCGCCCTGTCCGGGCGCTGTCGGCACAGGCAGCTCCTCAATCTGACAGCGACGGGGATCTCCACCCGGATCTCCACCCACGGGTCGTGGTCAGAGACGCTCGACCCGAGCAGGCTGAGGACGTCCTCCCGCCACGCCCTCAGGAGCCCCCGTGAACCCCCAGAACCTCGAACCTGCGCTGATCGCCGTCGCCGTCCTCTGCTGGCTCGGCTACCGACAGACGACGTGGCGCACGGTCTCGGCGCGCCTGTGGACGCTCCCCGCCGTGCTGGGTGCGATCGGCCTGCTGTCCCTCGCGTCCGCGAGCGCCGTCCGACCGACCAGGCTCGACCTGGTCGTCGTCGCGAGCGAGCTGGCGGTCTCGGTCGGCGTCGGTGCGCTCATCGGCGCGATGACCTCGTTCCGGGAGATCGTCCCGACCGCCGCTCCGGGCCGGGCAGGCCGCCGTCGGGCCCGTGCGGTCGCGACCGGCGCGACGCTCGAGGCGCGTGCCGGGTGGTTCGCCCTCGTGCTGTGGGTCGCGCTGATCGTCGCGCGCCTCGTGACCAGCGTGCTCGCAGGCGCGGCCGGAGCACATCTCGCCGCCTCCGCGGGCGTGATCCTCCTGCTGCTCGCGGCCAACCGGGCGGCACGGGTCCTGGTCGTGACCGCTCGTGCCGGTCGCCACGCACACGAGGACGCTGAGTCCGCTGATCGGGGCGCTGGCCTCCGCGTGCCCGCGCAGGTCGCATGATGGGCGGATGGCCATGCCCGCTCGCGCCGAGGACTCCCCCGTGACGCCCCGTAGCGACCCCAGCGACGCCCTGCGACGCCAGGTCCTCGCGGCCGACACCGGGCACAGCCGGACGGGGCAGATCCTCAACCTGGTCGGGGCCGTGGTGGTCGGCTACGTGCTCGCGACCCGGCTCGCCACCGCCCCGGGTCCCGGGCCTCTGATGCTCGTCGCGTGGCTGGGTCTGGTCGCCGTCACCGCGTGGGTCGTCCGCGTGCTCGTCCCGCTGCGACGGGTCGGCCTGGTCACGGCCGCCGAGGTCGTGATGACGGTCTGCGGCGCGCTCGTCGTGGTCCCCACGGGCGGCCTGACGATCGCTCCCGCCTTCGCCGCCGTCGTCATGGCGATCGGGCGCCCGGCCCGGCCTCTCGGCTACGGGGTCGGGCTCGCGGCGGCGGCCGTCGCGCTCCAGGGAGCGTTCCTGATCGTCCGCGGCGACTTCCCCGCGGTGCTCGTCCTCGGGATGGTCGCAGTGTTCGTGCTCGCAGCGACGCTGGGGTTCAGCCGCAGGCAGTCACGCCTCGCGACCGCCGGTGCCCAGCTTCTCGCGGCCGAGCGGCTCGTCGCCGCGCAGGACCGCGTCCGCTCCGCAGCCCTCGAGGAACGCGCCCGGATCGCTCGGGACATCCACGACGTCCTGGCGCACAGTCTGGGAGGTCTCGTCGTCCAGCTCGACGCGATCGAGGCGCTGCTCGAGGTGGGGGACGTGGCCGGGGCGACGTCCCGCGTCTCGGCCGGACGACGGCTGGCCGCCGCGGGCCTGCGCGACGCACGTTCCGTGGTCAGCACCCTGGCGCCTCCCGAGGACGACCTCGCCACGCTTCTTGCCGACCATCGAGAGCTCGGCGGCACCGTGAGCCTGGTCGGGTCGGGCGCCCCTCGCCCTCTCGACGACCGGCAGTCGGCCGCGATCCACCGGGCGCTGCAGGAAGGGCTCAGCAACGCGCGCAAGCATGCCCCCGGGATGCCCGTCCGGGCGACGATCGTCTGGGACGATGCTCGCGTGCTCCTCACCCTCACCACTCCCCGCTCACCCGGCCCGCACCCGTCTCTCGCCGAGACAGGAGCCGGCCACGGGCTGACAGGGATGCGGGCCCGGGTCGCTGCTCTCCCGCTCGGCGGTGAGGTCGACGTCGACGACGGCGCCGAGACGTTCACCCTCACGGTCGCCTTGACCCTGCGATGAACGGCGAACGCATCCGGCTCCTGGTCGTGGACGACCAGGCGATCGTCCGGGACGGCCTGATCACGGTCCTGTCGCTCGTCCCCGACTTCGAGGTGGTCGGCGAGGCCTCCGACGGCGGGCAGGCCGTGCGGCTCGCCGTAACCCTGCATCCCGACGTGATCCTCATGGACCTGCGCATGCCGGGAGTCGACGGGGTCGAGGCCACGACCCAGATCCTCGCCGAGCATCCGGCCACTGCCGTGCTCGTCCTGACGACCCATGCCGACGACGCGTCGGTCCTCGGCGCCCTGCGTGCCGGGGCGCGCGGCTACCTCACCAAGGACGCCGGACGGGCCGAGGTCGCGCACGCGATCCGCACGGTCGCGCTCGGCCAGACGCTCCTGGCCCCCGCGGTCAGCGAGGTGCTGGTCGGGTCGCTCCTCGGGCAGGGTCCCACCGTGACCGTCCCGAGCCCGCTCGCGTCGCTGCCGCTGTCACGCCGCTTCCCCGCCCTGACCGCGCGAGAGCGCGAGGTCCTGGAGCTCGTGGGGCAGGGGTTGAGCAACGCCGAGATCGCGGAACGGCTGTTCGTCGGCATGACGACCGTCAAGACACACATCAACGCGATCTTCGCGAAGCTCGAGGTCCGCGACCGGGCACAGGCGATCGCTCTCGTGCGCTCGTAGTGCTGGCCCACTCCCGCGCACGACGACGGCCCCGGTCCGCGAGGGACCGGGGCCGTGCGTCTCGCGGGTGCGGAGTGCTCAGACCGCGTCGTCGAAGGCCGCGCGGAGCTTGGCCTCCTCGTCGGCCGACAGGTTGGTCTGGATGAGCTCGCCGTGGATGCCCTGCGCCTTGAGCGCCTCGTGGACACGGTCCATGACCGCCCCGGACGTGAGGACGAACAGCGCCGACGTCCCCGGGGTGACCTTGGACCGCACGGTGTCGATGAAGTCGTCGTCGATCCCGACGTCGGTCAGCGAGCCCGCGAGCGCCCCGGCTGCCGCGCCGATCGCGACGCCGATGATCGGGATGAAGAAGATGATCCCGAACAGCAGGCCCCAGAACGCACCCCCCAGCGCGCCGATGCCCGTCGTGTTGTTGGACTGGCGCGTCTTGGGCTTCTTCTTGCCCTCTTCCCACGACACGATCGCCGCGTCCTGCACCTGGATGAGCTCCTGCTTCTGCAGCCCGAGCAGCGCGTCCTCCGCCTGCTGCGCACCTTCGGGAGTCTCGAACTTCCACACGGTCAGTGTTGCCACCACAAGCCTCGTTCCGTCGTCGGTACTCGGAAGACGCCGTCCCGGTCCGGGCGCGGGTCCTCCTCGACCGTAGGTGGGGTTCCCCGGGGCCGCCATCGGAGACAGGTGTCAGTCGGCGCAGCACGAGCACCCGTCGCCGTCGGGCGTCGCCCCGCGAGCGGCGCGCGTGTCCGTGCCCGACGACGGAGCCTCCTCCCCCTCCGGGTGCAGGGCCGCGACGGGCGAGCAGCACGCGTCGCCCCGCCAGGCCTCGATGCCCTCCTTGATCGCGACGGCCGCGATGACGAGGGCTGCGACCGGGTCGGCCCACGTCCAGCCCAGCGTGGTGTCGAGCAGCAGGCCCGCGAGCAGCACGGCCGAGAGGTAGGTGCACAGGAGCGTCTGGCGCGAGTCCGCGACGGCCGAGGCCGAGCCCAGCTCGCGTCCCGTGCGCCGCTCGAACCAGGAGAGGAACGGCATGATCACGAGGCTCACGGCCGCGAGCACGATCCCGACGGTCGAGTGGTCGGGAGCGGATGCCCCGAGCAGCGTGCGCACGGCGTCGACGCTCACGAACAGCGCGAGACCGAAGAACGACACCGCGATGAGGCGCATCGCGGTGCGCTCGCGACGGTGCGGGTCGGGGGCCGCGAACTGCCATGCGACGGCTGCGGCCGACAGCACCTCGACGACCGAGTCGAGGCCGAAGCCCACGAGCGCGGCCGAGGACGCGAGGCGACCGGCCGTGATCGCGACGACCGCCTCGACCACGTTGTAGGCGATGGTCGCCGTGACGATCCAGCGCACGCGACGCTCGAGGAGGGCTCTGCGGGCGGGCGCGAGGACCCGCCCGCGCACCTCGCGGGCGGAGGTCGTCGCGCCGGTCATGAGCAGGTGCACCCGTCGGGCGAGCAGCACGTCGGATCGACCGCCACGACGAGCCGGAGCAGGTCGTCGAGCGCGGGCGCGAGGTGGCTGTCGGCGAGCCGGTACCAGGTGCGACGGCCGTCGGGGATCGCCTCGACGAGCCCGCACCCGCGCAGACAGGCGAGCTGGTTCGACATGACCTGGCGCGAGACGCCCAGGGCGTCGGCCAGGTCCGAGGGGTACGCGGGCGCTTCCCGCAGGGTCAGCAGGATGCGCGTGCGCGTCTCGTCGGACAGCGCGTGCCCGAGCCGCGCGAGCGCCGCGGTGTGCGTGAGGGTGACGGTCTCCACGGACAGGACAATACACGGAAGCCTGAATCCAGAAAAGGGTGTACTCAGACCGACCCCGCAGGGCCGGCCCGGTCGACTCACCCCAGCCCGTACCGCGCGTCGAGCTCGGCGTCGTGGGGCTGCGTGCCGAACGACGCGGTCCACGCGCCGTCGGCCGCGATCGACTGCCCGGACACGTACGACGACTCGTCCGAGAGCAGGAACGCGACCACGGCCGCTATCTCCGACGACTCGGCGATGCGCCCGAGCGGAGGACCCTCGGCGAGCCCGCGTTCCTCGGCCGCAGGGTCCGCGGCGTTCGCGATCTGCGCGTCGAGGTGCGGCGTGCGGACCCCGCCCGGCGCGACCGTGTTGGCCCGGATGCCGTAGCGCCCGTAGGTGACCGCGACGCTGCGTGCGAGTGCGTCGATCCCGCCCTTGGTCAGCTCGTAGGCCGCGTGGTCGACGAACGAGGACCGCCCGTGGATGGACCCGACGTTGACGATCGACCCGCCGCTCACCTGGTCCGTGAACGCCTCGACCGCCGCCGCTGCCCCCCACAGGTAACCCAGGCCGTTGATCTCGACGATGTCGCGCGCCGTGCGCTCGATCGCCTCGCCCTGCTCCGGGTCCCCCATCGCGTGCAGCGACGTGGTCCGGGTGATGCCCGCGTTGTTGACCCAGCCCGCGAGCGGCGCGAGGGTCCGGGCGACGCGCGCGGCCTCGCGGTGCGCCTCGCGGTCGCGCGAGTCCGCGAGCACGACGGCTGCGCAGATCCCCTCCTCGACGGTCCCCGAGCCGGCGCTCCGCTCGAGCCCGACCACGGTCCACCCGTCCGCGGTCAGCCGCGCGGCGATCGCGCGACCGATGCCCTTGCCGCTCCCGGTCACCACGACGCTGCGGGTCGCGGCGGGTCCTGGCACGGAGCCTTGTCCGGTCGGGTTCGGGGCGGCAACCGATCCTCGCTCGTCGTCCGGCCCGACGGCGGAGCTTGCCCCGGGCGTGCCGGTCGGGTCGGTCATCGGTCCTCCTGGTCGTCGAGCATGCGGTTGTCGTCGGTCGAGCATGCGGCTGTCGTCGTTCCGGGGCCCCTTCCGGACGCCAACCGCATGCTCGGCCGCGGGGGCTCGGCCTCGAATGTGAAGTACGCGGGTGAGAGCGTGAAGCCGAGGCCGGGGACCTCGGGCGGCAGTGCCGTGCCGTCCGAGAACGTGGGCCCGCCCTCGACGAGGAGCGGGGCCGGGTCGTAGGGGTTGCCCTGCGGCGAGCGCTCGAACGTCTCGACCCCGATCCCCGCTGCGCCTCCCAGGTGGACGCTGACCTCGGGGTACACGTGGCTCGACGTCACGAGCCCCGCGGCCTGCCACGACCGGACCAGGGGGTCGGCCGCGGTGAGGCCGCCGATCCCGACCACGTCCACGCGCGCCACGTCGAGCGCGCGGAGCGCAGCGAGCCGCGCGAAGACCTCGGGGTCCGTGACCTCGTCGCCGATCGCGAGCGGCAGTCCCGTGACCTCACGGATGCGCGCGGCGCCGTCGGCGTCCTCGGGCAGCACGGGGTCCTCGAGCCACGCGAGCGCGGGCGGCTCTCCGGCCGGGGCCGGAGCACCGATCCCCCAGGCGTCGAGGTCGGCGAGCGCGTCGTCCGCGTCGCGCCAGCCGAAGCCGACGTCCACGACGACGCCGCTGCGCCCCGCCTCGGTCTACCGGCCCGTCACCCCGGGCAGCTCGGCGCGCAGGATCGCGAGCAGGTCGCGCATGAGGTCCCGGTCGGGAGAACGAGAGATCTTGAGCAGCGACCAGCCCTCGCGGGCGCGGTCGAGCACCTCGTCGGCGACGTCGCGCGCCGTGCGACCGGGGGTCGGGTACGCCGCGACGAGGATCGCCGGGCGGGCTGCGGGGTCGGCGGCACCGGGCACGCCACCGCTCGCCCCCCGGTCGGGGTGGACCGACGGATCGACGCCCGCGCCGCCGTCGGGCACCACGGCCGCGCCGTACGCACCGTGAGCCGAGGACGGGACGCGCGCGGGCGCACCGGACTCCAAGAGACGCCACACCGGGAGGCCCGCGACCTTACCCGCGACGTCCCACAGCGCGACGTCGACCAGACCGATCGCCCGGCGGACCAGGCCCACGCGCCCCACGATCGCCGAGCCGCGCAGCGCGGCGTCCCACGCCGCGCGCACCCCCACGGCCGGGTCGTCGACCGGGAGCTCGCGGCCCACGACGTGCGGCGCGACGAGGCGCTCGACGATCTCGGCCATGGGCGCCTCGCGCGTCAGGGCGTACGAGACGCCCGTGACCTCGGTGCCGTCGGGCAGGACCGCCCGCACCTGGACACCCACGTACTCCCGGCGCGTGACGGTCATGGCCCCGAGCTGCAGAGGCTGCGGCAGGGGCACGACGGTCGTCGACGTGCGGACGCCGGTGATGCGTACGCCGCCGGCGGGGTTCACGGTCCGGCCCGTCATTCCGGCTTCTTCGCGAGCGGGACGCCGTAGTCGATGATGAACCCGCCGTCGACGTAGAGGGTCTGGCCGATCACGTACCGCGACTCGTCGGACACGAGCCAGCTCACGGCGTTCGCGATCTCCGAGGCGTCGGCCAGCCGGCCCGCGGGGATGCGCGCGAGGATCGTCTCCTCCTTGAGCGTCCCCGCCGCGACGCCCTGGCGGAAGACGCCCGTGTCGACGTACCCGGGCGCGACCGCGTTGACCCGCACCCCGCGCGCAGCCCACTCGGCGCCCGCGGTCGAGGTCAGGCCGATCACGGCCGCCTTGGTCGTCGAGTAGGGGGCGCGACCGGCCGACCCGCGCGCCGAGACCGACGAGATGTTGACGATCGCGCCGCGACCGGCGTCGAGCATGTGACGACCCGCAGCCTGCAGGCAGGTGAAGACGCCGTGCAGGTTGACGTCGACCACGGCCTTCCACTCGTCCCAGCTCAGGTCCTCGATGCCCCGGTGGCGCTGGATCCCGGCGTTGTTGACCAGGACGTCGATGCTGCCCGTCGCGGCGGCGACCGCGTCGAACGCCGCCCCCACGGCCGCGTGGTCGGTGACGTCGAGGGGCATCCAGAGCAGGCTGGGCCCGGTGGGCAGGTCAGCCAGGTCGAGCGCGGGCAGGTCGTGCTGGACGACGTCCGCGCAGACCACGCGGTAGCCGTCGGACGCGAGCCGCTCGGCGATCTGTCGGCCGATGCCGGCTGCGCCGCCCGTGACGATCGCGGTGCGGAGCGGGGTGCCGGTCGTGGTCGTGGTGCTGGGGATGCTCACTGGTCCTCCGTGGAAGTCTGCGCTGGTGCGGGCGTCGTCGCCGCCAGGGTGTCGATGAGATGGTTCGCGTGCTGCTCGAGCCGCGCGAGCGAACCGGGCGCGAGCGGCGACTGCCACGCCTGGTAGGCGCCGCGCACGTACGCCTCGTCGGTCGGCAGGTAGACGAATCCCGGACCGTTCGTCAGGTTCGCGACGACCACGGGGTGGTCGCCCGCGTGCTCGCGGACCGTGCGCTGGAAGCGCGAGTACGCCTCGCCCGGGTGCGCGACGAGGAACCCGTCGCCGATCTGCCACACCCAGGTGGGGTGCTCGACGGTCGGGCCGGTCACGTAGCCGTCGCGGAGGTTGCGCGCGCGGCGCAGCCGCTCGTCGCGGCTGCGCGGGTCGATGTCGGCCCACTCGGCCTCCATCTGCGCGAGGGTCGGCAGGTCGCGCAGGTCCAGCCCGACCGCGTCGCTCACCGCGCGCAGGACGCGCGAGCCCCCGACGGGGCGCGGCTCCCACCTGCCCAGCGGTGCTCCGGACTGCACGACCTGCGTGAGCTCGAGGGCAGTGCCGGGGGGCGGCAGCTCGGCGAGTGCCGCGAGGACCGCGTGCCCGAGCGAGGTGCCGTGGCGGTCGGCGACCGCGACGTCCCCCGTGTACTGCTCGCGCGGGGCCAGCTCGCCCGAGGCGCCCTGGAGGAACGCGACGGGGGCCCCGGTCGACTCCTCGACGAGGTCGCGCATCGCGCCCACGTAGTCCGGGGAGACCAGGGTGTTCTGCCACGCGAGCGTCGTGGGATGGCACGCGTAGTTGACGATCGTCGCGAGAGGCGTCGTGGTCGGCAGGGGCTCGCGGGCGTGCTCGGTCGGGGCCGACCGAGCGACTGCCGGCTCGATCCGGCTGAGGCGGCCGATCACGACCGTGTCGTCGGTGGCGGCTCGTGAGACCGACGGGTTGAACCCGATCACGGGCAGCCCGAAGTCCTCGGTGACGTCCGCGGTGGCGCCGGAACCGGCGGACGTCGCGGCACCCGACGCGGCGAGCCCCGTGTCGACGGGCTCGCCGTGCGACCCGCCCGCGCCGAGAACCAGCTCGCGGTCGGCCGCGAGCGCGCACCGTCCCGTGGTCCACTCGAGCGTCGCGGGGGCGAGCGAGGCCACGGCCTCGCGGCCCGCGTCGACGGCCTGCGCCGCGAGGTGCTCCAGGTAGGCCGGGACGAGCTCGCCGCCCTCGAGGTCGGCGTCGTGGCTGCAGAGCACCGGACCCGCGTGGGTGTGGGACAGCGAGATGAGCAGCCGCTCGGGCGGCAGCTCGAGACCCGCGAGGACCGCGTCCCGGACGCCGCGCTCGTCGTCGACGCGGCGCCACCACGTGGCGTCCACGGTGATCATGACGAGGGGTTGGGACCGGGGCGCGCCGGTGTGCTCGGGGTGAGCGGCGCCGTCGGGCGCGCTTCCTGACGCGGGGCGAGGTGCGCCGTCGGGCGTGCGGTGCGCGGGCAAGACGCCCGAGCCGGGCGCCTGCTCCTCGGCGAGGGCGATCGCAGTGAGGGTCATCGCACGGTGCGACCCCTGCGAGGCGTTCCAGTCGGCCGGACCCCAGTTGCGGGCGCGGATGCCCACCGGCGGCGTCACGTCACGGCGGGCGACGCCCGCCAGACCGCGGAAACCAGGTACCTTCACCTGGTCGTGCAGGGACACCATGGATCCTCCTCGAGCCTGTGCGTGAACCCTCGAATGCTATAGCATGTAGTGAGGGGGCAAGCCGTCCGGTGGCCCTTCGCCTCGATGGTGGCACGACGACGCGCCCCGCGCAGACCACGCCCCGGCACGCCCCGCGGGCGGAGGGCCGGGCAGAGGTCGCCGCCCGCTATCCTTCGGGGCACCTCCCGGATCGGACCGCAGAACACTACGGAGAAGCCATGGCGCTCAAGAGCGTGCCCGACCTGAACGTCGCCGACCGCGTGACCGTCGAGCTGCGGGAGGCGATCTTCAGCGGCGACCTCGCGCCGGGGTCACGACTCGTCGAGCGCAAGCTCGCCGAACGCCTCGGCACCAGCCACATCCCCGTGCGCGAAGCGCTCACGCGCCTCACCGAGGAAGGGCTCGTCGAGCGCCTCCCCCACCGCGGGGCGCGCGTCGCCGCGCTCACGAGCCGCGACCTCGAGGAGATCTCGAGCCTGCGCACCCTGCTCGAGCAGTTCGTCGTCGTGCGCGTGCAGGCCGAGTGGGACGCCAAGACCGAGGCCCGCCTGCGCAAGACCGTGCAGCAGATGGTCGACGCGGCCGAGCGCGGCAGCTCGGCCCGCGTGTTCGAGCTCGACCGACGCTTCCACGAGCAGCTCTGGGAGCTCGCCGACCACCGCATGCTCATGACCATCACGTCCCAGCTCCGTTCCCGGATCACGGGCTTCCTGCGCGCCGCGAACGTGGCCCTGGACCCCGAGGCGCGCGTCGCGCACGCCGAGACGCACCACCTCATCATCGACGCGATCGCGAGCGGCGACCCCGAGCGGGCGCGGACCGTCATGGCCGAGCACATCGGCGAGGCCGCGGCACGGCTCGAGAGCCACACCGAGGAGGGCGAGGTTGCCGAGGAGCCCGCGGTGGAGGCCGCGGGTTCCTGACCGGTCGCCGTGGTGCCGACGGTGCGGCTCGGGTCGCGGTGAGACCGGTGCCACCGGGCCCACGGATCGCGCGGCGACGCAGGTTCAGCACTGCCGATAGCGGAGCAGCAACCGGTCCACCAACGCCTCGTAGGCGTCGCGTGCGAAGACCAGGTGCACGGGCGGGGTGAACGGCACGTCCTCGACCCCCTCGTCGGCACGGTCGCCGGAGACCTGCCACCCGAGGTCGCGCCACTCGACGATCCCTTCGCCGATCACGAGCCGCGCGCTCACGGCGCCGCACCCGAGGTCCGCGCACACCGGGCAGACGAGCAGCGGCACACGACCGTCGGCGAAGCGGCTGACGTCGTCGGCTGTCCCGCCGCCGCGCAGCGCGCCGAGATACTCCACGGCGGTCGAGGTCACGAACGGGCTCGGGTCGAGCAACGGAGCCGCGAGCCCGTCCGGGCCCACCGAGAGGGACACGCGACCGAGGAACCGAGCGAGCGTCTCGCCGTCGACGGTCCACTCGTCGCGGTACGCCACGGTCCCCGGCCCCGTCGCCTCCATGAGGGTGCTGATACCGAGCTCGTTCACGCTCCTCATGAACCCGTCGGGATCGACGAGCCCACGGTCATGCCAGCTCCTGCAGCACCGCGGCCTCTCGCCGGTGCGCGACGAAGGCGAGCGCGCCGCACCCGATCGCGAGCGCCAGGAGCAACGGTCCTGTCACGGCCGGAGACAGGACGACGGCGACGATCGGGCTCGCCACGACCAGCGCGATCCCCGGGCCCCGGAGCAACGGGTTCCCGGTGCGACCGTCGAGCAGGAGCAGACCGACGCCGAGCACGAAGGCAGGACCGGCGAACCGGAACGTCAGCAGGCTCCCCGGGAAGCAGGTCAGCAGGACGAGCACGAGCAGGACCACGCCGTACCGGTCCTTGCCCTCGGTCGTCCACGCAGGCCCGCGCCTCCTGCGACGCGCGGCGACGAGCCACATCACGAGGTACACGAAGGACGGGACGAGTACCCCCGGGTAGTACCCCCAGGGGTCGACCCAGAGGGCCGCGGCGAGGACGGCGAGCCCTGCGGCCGTCCCCGTGAGCGGGAGGGACGTGGCGCGTCGCTGGGCGCGACGCCTGGCCTCGGTGGCCGACAGGAGGGAGGCGGCGTCGGCGGTGGTCGTCATGGGAGCACTGTGGCGTGCCGGGCACACCCCGTCAACAAGTGCGTGAGGGAGGGGACGCCCCGCGTCGGTGCGGGTCGCGGTGGTCGAGGTCTGAACACTTCGTGCGAGGTCCAGCCCGACCTCGCACGCGCTTCGTTGCCGTGCATCGTTCACTCGAGAACGTGGTTGCGAGACTATTCTTGCTATAGCAAAGCGTCAAGCCGACGGCGGTGGGCCCGCACCGACCGCCACGCGCACCCGCCCCCACCTGCGACGACACCCGCAGGCCCACCGAGGAGACCCATGGAATTCCGCACCGCGACGCCCGCCGACGTCCCGTCGCTGTACAAGCTGTGGGCCGCGGCGTTCGACGCCCCGCTCATGGTCCCGGTCTACGAGACCGACGCGCGCCGGCTCGACCGCACGATCGTCGCGGTCCTCCCAGGGGCGGGTACCGTCCCGGACCGCGTCGTCGCCTCGGTCTGCTGGAGCCCGCGCACGCTCGTGGGCCTTCCCAGGCCCCGGCGGGGCAGCCACCACGCTCGCCGTGGGTGGCGTCGCGAACGTCGCCTCGGCCCCTGACATGCGCGGGCGCGGCCTGGTCCGCCTCGCGCTCGCTGAGGCGGTCGAGCGCATGGAGGCCGCGGGCATGGACGCCTCGCTGCTGTTCACGGGCACCCCTGGCGTGTACCGCCCGAGCGGCTGGGAGACCTTCGAGGTCCCCGTCGTCTCGGGCCCCCTCCGGCCCGACGACGCCGCTCGCCCTGCGCGGTCCGGCCCAACCGGGCACCGGGCCAGGCAACCGGGCAGCCGGGCCAGGCCTCGGTCGCCGTCCGCCACGAGCCGCCTGCGCACGCAGCACCTGGCCGCCCCCACGACGTTCCCCGCCTGGAGCGCCGCGCTCCCGTGGCAGGACCTCGCGCCCTCCACGACGCGTTCCACGGCGCGCCCGTGACGACGCGCCGCACGGCAGAGCACTGGCAGCACCGGATCCCCCTCTGGTACTCGGCGGCCGAGCTCCTCACGGCCCGACGCCCCGACGGCACGATCGCGGGCTACCTGGTCGCGGAGACCGAGGGCGAGACGCTGCGCGTGCGGGAGCTCGCCGTCGGGCCGGACCACACGTCGACGCTCGAGGCGCTCGCACAGGCAGCCCGACGCCCTGGCCCGCGAGCGCGGAGCGACCCGCGCCGAGGTGCGTCTGCCGCGCATCCCGGCCGACGGCGATCCTCGCCGACGCGCTCCTGACCGCCGAGGGCCGCGAGACGACGTCGGACGCGACGGGCATGCTGCGTCCGGTCCTTCGCGAAGCGGCGGAGATCGACGCTCTGCGCGCGGCGACCAGCGGCCCGGCTGCCGGCTTCCACTGGCCCGGCGACTACCTGTGAGGCGTGAGCTGGCGCCCGGCCAGCAGGCGACGCGCGCCGAGATGCGCCCAAGGGGGGCCGCGGAGCCCCGCCGAACCCCCGTCGGACGCATCTCGGCGCAGCGGGCACCCCGCTGGCAACGTCCCACCCCGCCCCGCCCTGGAAGGGCCCGACGGACCTGGCGGCTCGTCACCAACCTCTTGACATTGCTATAGCACCGGCCTAATCTCCGGGAAATGCCCGATTCATCCGGACGCAACGAAGCGCATCCATCCTGCTGTCGCGGCCTGCCGCACACAGCCTGAACCGTCCTCTCGCACTCCCGTCCCCGGTCACCGCAGCCCCGGCCCGCCGGACTCCACCCGCACTCCCCCGTTGCCGTACGTCGGCCACGCCTGAACGGACCCGTCTCATCGACCCGTCCGAAGGGTGACCCACGTGAAGACCCCCCTGACTGCCCGCGAGAGCGCCGCAGCACCAGACCTCTCTCTCGACCCCGACCCCACCGCCCCCTCGCGCCGCGGCCTGCTGCGCGTCGCAGGCATGGGCGCGCTGGCCGCTACCGCGTTCGCGCTCTCCACGGGCACGGCACCCGCGGCGCTCGCCGCGCCGCTGGGCCTGAGCAAGGACAGCGAGCCCGACGACGAGCTCGCCGTCGCGACGTCCGTCGCCCAGCTCGTCGGCTGGCGCGCCAAGAAGATCGACCACGGCACCGTGGTCCAGCTCCTGGGCCACGCGACCCCCGGCGACGGCGCCGCACGCCTGGTCCGCTACGACGCGAAGAGCACCGCGGCCCCCGACGGAGGCACCGTCCTGGCCCCTAAGAACCTCGGGTCCGGACTGGACCCCGGACGGTGGCACACGCTCCACACCGGCACGGCCGACTTCCGCTGGTTCGGGATCTTCGGCGCCGACGCCCCCACGGGCAGCGCCGACGACGCGCTCGACGCGCTCGTGAACGACCCGACCGTGAGCCGCATCGAGGCGCACACCGACCTCAACTTCGTGCGTCGGCACACCTACGCACGCTCCGACCTCGACCTCGACTTCGGCGGCCGGACCGTCACGACCGAAGGCATCGAGCGCAACGCGCACGACAACCCGTTCGGCGCCGTGCATGTTCTTCCAGGGCACCGTCATGGACGTGACCCAGCAGCGCACGCTCGCCGAGACCATGCCCGACCAGCGCGACGTCTTCGAGGTCGCCGACTCGACCGCGTTCGCGGTCGGCGACTGGTGGACCGTGCAGGTCGACCCCCGGCCCGGCGGCGGACGCGACGAGCGCGAGCTCCAGCGGCTCGTGCAGGTCACCGAGGTCGTGGACGGGCAGCACGTGCGCGTCAACTACCGCAACGGCTGGGAGCTCGCCCCGGGCCGCGTGCTCGAGTGGCGCAAGGTCGTGCCGGTCGAGCAGGTCCACGTGCGGAACATGACGTTCGTCGGCGCCGGACCCTACGACGGCGCCCTCGACGGCGAGCTGCCCGACGACCGCGAGTACAGCGGGTCGCACCCCGTCGCGTACGAGTTCGCGGTGCGGTGCGACGTCACGGACGTGCACGGCTCCAAGACGTGGTGGCCCGTCATCATGCGCCGCTGGAACACGTTCTTCGCGACCGAGCGCTGCTCGGTCGCCAACCCGCCCACGGTCTTCTACGGCGGCGCGGGCTACCTCACGCAGCAGATCTACTGCCTCTACGGACGCGTCGCGGACTGCCGCTCGCACAACGCGCGCCACCTCAACGACCTCACGGCCTCGGCCTACTGCATCGTCGAGAACTGCCACGGCGACGGCGACGACCAGGGCGGCAACCCGTTCACGACGCACGGCCAGTACGAGCACGACCTGGTGTTCCAGGGCAACAGCGGCCTCATGGACATCGCCAACTCGGGGGCGCAATGGGGCATCAGCGCCAAGCGCATCACGGTCAAGCAGCACGTGGCCTCGTGGTTCACGGTCAGCACCAAGATCACGGACCTGACGCTGGAGGACGTGCACGTGGTCGCGCGCTCGACGTTCGACCAGCAGGGCAGCCTCACGGTCAACGCCGACGGCGTGCAGATGCGCGGCTGCACCGCGTCGTTCTTCGCGGTCGCCCAGCGTTCGAACCTCTCGAAGCGGCCCAACGTCATCGAGGACTGCCACTTCTCGCTGCCCGTCGGCAGCGTGCTGCACCAGACCCCCGTCGCGAACCCGGTCCACTTCGTCCGGACGGGCTTCACGGGCTTCGACGGCACGATCATGCGCGGCGCAGGGCCGGTGACCTTCACCGACTGCACGTTCGTGGGCTCGACCGACGAGGCCACCCCTGCAGCCCCCGCGCTCGTCGGGTCGGCCGACGTCACGATCAGCGGCGGCACCCTGACCGGGGCGGGCATCCAGCTCAGCGCGGTCCGCGACCAGAGGCTCACGGTCCGCGGCACGCGGATCTCCGGCACGACGACGGCGGGCGCCCTGGTCTCGCGGGCTGCGGGCCCGGGCACGGTCCAGGTGGACCTGCGCGGCGCGACGCTCGCCGCGATCGGGGCCACCGCGCACGTCGCGCTGACCTCGGGCACCGACGCACTGACCGCGGTCGGTGCGCGCTTCACCGGCGGCCGGTACGACCTGGCCCCGACCACGCGCGTGCTCCAGTCCGGCTGCGTCGAGCAGGGCGTCGACCGCACCGGCTTCCCCGAGGGCGAGCGCGTCCTCGTCACCGACTCGCTCGCGCTGTGAACCGCACGAGCGTCCCCCTTCCCCGCTACTCCGCAAGCACCCCCGATGAAAGGCACCTGCAGATGACGAACCTCCTCACGTCCGGACGGACCCCCGGCGAGCCGGCGACGACGCCGAGCTCTGCTCCCGCGGTCGAGGCCCCCTCCCGCCGCAACCTGCTGCGCGTCGCCGGGATCGGCGGCCTCGTGGCCGCGGGCGCCCTGATGGGCACGCACCCGGCCGCAGCCGCAACGCCCACCGCCGCTGCGCCGTCGGGCGTGCTGCCCATGAAGAAGGACGAGCCCGACGACGAGGTCCTGGTCGCGGCGTCCGTCGCCCAGCTCGTGGGCTGGAGGGCCAAGAAGATCGATGACGGGACCGTCGTCCAGCTCCTCGGCCACGCGACCCCGGGCGACGGCGCCGCGCGCCTGGTGCGGTACGACGCCAAGAGCGACGTCGCGGCCGCAACGGCGGCACGGTGCTGGCGCCCCAGGACGCCAGGGGAAGGGAAGGTGGCACACGCTCCACACGGGCACCGCGGACTTCCGCTGGTTCGGGCTGTTCGGGAAGGACACCCCCGCCGACGACGCGCTCGACGCGCTCGTGAACGACCCGACCGTGAGCCGCATCGAGGCGCACACCGACCTCAACTTCGTGCGCCGCCACCGGTTCACGCGCTCGCACCTCGAGCTCGACTTCGGTGGGCACACCATGACGACCGAGGGCATCGAGAAGGCCGGGCAGGACGACCCGTTCGCGGCCGTCCTGTTCTTCCGCGGCACCGTGACCGAGGACGTCCGCACACACAAGCTCACTGCCGTGATGCCCGAGCTGCGCGACGACTTCGAGGTCGCCGACTCCTCGAAGTTCGCCGTGGGCGAGTGGTATGCGCTCGAGGTCAACGCGCTCGCGGGCCGGTGGGAGCGCGAGCTGCAGCTCCAGGTCCAGGTCACGCAGATCGTCGACGCGACGCACGTGCGCGTCAACTACCTCAACGGCTGGGAGCTCGCCGCCGGCCGCACGCTCACGTGGACCAAGGTCGAGCCCGTGCAGCAGGTGCACGTGCGGAACCTGTCGTTCGTGGGCGTCGCGGGCGGCGACCAGTACACGGGATCGCACCCGCTCGCGTTCGAGTACGCGGTGAGCTGCGACGTCGAGAACGTGCACGGCGTCGCGACGTTCTGGCCCCTGGTCATGCGCCGCTGGTCGACGTTCTTCACGACGTCGCGCTGCTCGCTCGCCAACCCGGCCTCGATCACGTGGGGCGGCGCCGGCTACCTGACGCAGCAGATCTACTGCCTGTACGGGCACGTGTCCGACTGCCACACCTCGAACTGCCGCCACCTCAACGACTGGACCGCCTCGGCGTACGGCCTCGTGGAGAACTGCCACGGCGACGGCGACGACCAGGGCCCGTTCGTCACGCACGGCCAGTACGAGCACGACCTGACGTACGTCGGGAACTCGGGGCTCATGACGTTCGCGAACTCGGGTGCGGCGTGGGGCTCGTCGGCCAAGCGCATCACGGTCAGCAAGCACGTGTGCTCGTGGTTCGTGGCGCGCGTCAAGGTCACCGACCTCACGCTCGAGGACGTCCAGGTCATCCGCAAGGAGGGCCTCGCGGGCTCGGGCATGCTGTGGGTCAACGCCGACGGCGTCCAGCTGCGCGGCTGCCAGGCCGACGACACCCTGATCGTCTCGCAGGCGTCGAGCCGCTCGAAGCGTCCCAACGTCATCGAGGGCTCGCGCTTCAACGTGCTGCCCGGCACGCCCGTGACGCAGGCCAACGTGACCAACCCCGTCCACCTGGTCCGCACGACGCTGAACGGGCTGGAGGGTGCGTCGTTCGCGGGCTCGGGGCCGGTGGTCCTGGACCAGTGCACGCTCGAGGCCGCCGAGGGCAAGGGCACCGTGACGGCGTCGGGCGACCTGACCGTCCGGGGCGGCGTGCTCCGCAACGTCGCGGTCGTCGCGGCGGGGACCGCGGAGCAGACCGTCCGGGTCGGCGACGGGGCCCGGCTCGAGGGCTCGCCCGCGGGCGGCACGTTCCTGAGCCGGGCGAAGGCGGACAAGCCGGTCACCTGGAACCTGGACGGTGCACGATCCACCGCCCCGACGGGTGACACTGGTCACGTGAAGCTAGACGCAGGTATCAATCGATGGTCGGCCGTGGGCTCCACCTTCACGGGCGGTCGCCTCCAGCTCGCCGACGGCGCGTTCGGTGCGGGGTCCTACCTCCTGCACACGGGCAACGTGGAGAGCGGCGTGCAGCGCGTCGCGATGCCCGCGGACGGCCCGACGGTCTCGACGACGGGGACGCTCATGGTCTGACCCCTGACCGGGCCGCCGGCCGCCCCGACAGCACGAGGGGTGCGGCCGGCGTCGCACGGGCATCAGGGCAGCGACGGGACGTTCACCGACACCACCGAGCTGCCGGCCTCAGACCTCCGGCGCCGAGAACGGGGTTCCGCGCCCTCGACCACGAGGTTGCGGTCGTTGTCAGTGAGATACCGACCGCAACCTCGTGCTCGGCACCGAGCCGCCGACCCTCACCACCGGCCGCGCCGGCCGCGGAGGAAGGTCCCAGGTCGCGGAGCCCTCACGGCAGCCCGGCCCCAGACCGCACGAAAGATAACGACTCGGTCGCAAGTTGACCTGACGGGCTGTCAGGGCGCAGGATCATCTGTCATAGTTGCTATAGCAAATAGCAAATGAAGCCGTACTCGCCCGGCCCCTCACCGCACCACCCGTTCGCCCCGCAGCCCCCGCAACGAAGCAAGGACCGCTCGTGACCCGCAATGATGCACCCGTGACCGTCGCCCTCGTGGGCGCCGGCAACCGTGGTCAGACCTACGCACGCTGGATCGCCGCGCACCCCGACCGCGCCCGCCTTGTCGCGGTCGCCGACCCGCGCCCGTTCCAGCGCTCGCTCGTGGCGTCCGGCTCGGCAGCGGCCAACCCCGACGCCGCCCCCGTCGCGGAGTTCGCCGACTGGGAGTCGCTGGTCGCAGCGGGCGACGAGACCACGGGCACCCCCGCCGGTCTCGCCGACATGGTCATCGTCGCGACCCAGGACCGCGAGCACCGCGACCCGGTCGTGGCGCTCGCGGCACGGGGCTACGCGATCCTGGTCGAGAAGCCGCTCGCACCGAGCCCCGAGGAGTGCCGCGACGTCGTCGACGCGGTCGAGGCCTCGGGCGTCCTGTTCGGCGTGTGCCACGTCATGCGCTACATGCCGTACACGGACCTCATGAAGTCGGTCGTCGACTCGGGCGTCCTGGGCGAGGTCGTCAACGTGCAGCACCTCGAGCCGGTCGGCTGGTGGCACGACGCGCACTCGTACGTGCGCGGGCCGTGGCGTTCGGAGAAGACCTCGAGCCCCATGCTGCTCGCCAAGTCGAGCCACGACCTGGACTGGATCCGCTACGTCACGGGCAAGCGGATCACGACGGTGGCGAGCTTCGGCTCGCTCAAGCACTTCCGGCCCGAGGAGCGTCCCGAGGGCGCCGCGGACCGCTGCCTGGACTGCCCGCTCGAGCCGAGCTTGCCCGTACTCCGCGCCGCGCCTGTACCTGGGCACGCTGCGCGAGAAGGGCGCCGATCTGGCCCGTCACGGTCGTCACCGACGGCACCGACGAGGCCTCGGTGATCGAGGCGCTGCGCACGGGCGACTACGGGCGGTGCGTCTACGCCTCGGACAACGACGTCGTGGACCACCAGGTCGTCGCGATGGAGCTCGAGGGCGGCGGGGCGGCGACGTTCACCATGACGGCCTTCTCGGAGCAGGACCACCGCAAGACGCAGATCTTCGGGACCCACGGCTGCCTCGACGGCGACGGCGAGAAGATCCGGGTCACCGACTTCCGGGACGGCTCGGTCACGGTCCACGACTCGGGTCACCACGGCGCGACCAACGCGGCCGACGACCACGGCGGCGGCGACTCGGGCGTCATGGACGCGTTCGTGCGCGCGGTCGCGACGGGCGACGCGTCGCACGTCCGCTCGGGCGCCGTCGAGTCCCTCCAGAGCCACCTCGCCGTGTTCGCGGCCGAGGAGTCGCGGCACTCACGCACCGTCGTGGAGGTCCCGGCCCGCTAGCAGCACGTCCCGTCCGGGCGGGCACGAGCCGCCCGGACACACCGAAGCAGCACCTCGCAGGGAGCAGCGAAGCACCCGAAGCACCACCGCACGACCCCCGGAACATCCAGCAAGCATCCAGCACGGTAGTCATCGTTCGACGTCAAAGGAGCACGAAAATGACCATGCCGAAGAAGCACGTGGTGGCCGCGATCGCCGCGATCGCCAGCCTCGGCGCCCTCACCGCGTGCAGCGGTGGCGGTACGACCGGGAGCTCGACCCCCGTCCCCTCGGACGGCGCGGCCTCGGGCTCGGTGACCATGTGGACCTACCCCGTCATCGCCGACGAGGCGGCCCACAAGAAGTTCTGGGACGAGCAGATCGCAGAGTTCACGGCCGAGAACCCGGACGTCGACGTCAAGGTCGAGATCTACCCGTGGGCCGGCCGCGACGAGACGCTCGCGACGGGCATCGCGGGCGGCAAGGGCCCCGACGTCGTCTACCTCATCCCCGACCAGCTCCCCAAGTACGCGAAGTCCCTCGCGGCGGTCGACAACTACATCACCGACAACACGGGCGACCTGCGCGAGAACGCCGCGAAGTCGGTCAGCATCGACGGTGCCATGATGGGCGCGCCGCTGATCATGAACTCGAAGCCGCTCGTGTGCAACGCCGCGGCGTTCGACGCGATCGGCGAGCCGGGCAACTACCCGGCCACGTGGGACGACCTCATGACGCTGGCCCCGAAGTTCAAGGACGCCGGGTACGACGTCACGAACTACTGGGGCGCGGTCGACGCGACGCTCAACGAGTCCTTCTACCCGCTGCTGTGGCAGGCGGGCGGCTCGGTGTTCTCCGAGGACGGCACCAAGGTCGCGTTCGACTCCCCCGAGGGCGTCGAGGCGCTCCAGCTCGTCACCGACCTGGCCGAGGGCGGGTTCGTCGAGAAGGACCTGCTGACGACCATCCCGGCGTTCGAGCAGACCCGCACCGCGCAGGGCAAGATCGCCTGCACGTGGCAGCAGGGCCCCGGCGACGTCGCGACCTTCTGGGGCGAGGAGAACACGGTCGTGCTCCCCTCCCTCAAGCAGGCCGAGTCGATCGGCTACGGCACGGTCGGCTCGCTGGCCCTCATGAAGAAGGCCGAGAACCTGGACGCGGCGGGCAAGTGGCTCGCGTTCGCGACGCGCCCCGAGGCGTCGGCCGAGTACGCGAAGGCCGCGGGCTGGTTCACGCCGTACACCTCGCAGACCGGCCTGTACGGCGACGACGCGACCATGGCAGCCCTCGAGGCCACGCTCGACGCGACCACCTCGGGCGACCTCAACGAGAAGTCCCGTGAGGTCATGGGCATCCTCGCCCCGGAGATCCAGGCCGCGCTCATCGGCCAGAAGACCCCTGAGCAGGCCATGAAGGACGCGGCTGCCGCCGCGAACCCGCTCCTCGGCTGATCTCGCACCACACCCACCGGGCCGGGTAGCCGCCGCTGACGCGGCTCCCGGCCCGGTGAGGCGAAGGAGAAGAACCCCATGACAGCAACCACCCCTTCCGGAGACGTCCTCGGGACAGGCGTCGAGGGCTCGCGTGCCCGACGCCGCCACGCCCGTCGCGCGGAGCACGTCCGGTGGGCCCTCGCGCCCGTCGGGCGGAAGCGGCCCGACAGGCCGTCGTCGTTCCGCCGCACCATGGCCCGCCGCGAGGCGCGGATCGGCCTGCTCTTCGCGCTCCCGGCCTTCCTGCTCTTCCTCGCCTTCCGCTTCGGACCGGCGATCGCCGGCGTGGGGCTGAGCTTCTTCGACTACACATCGGCGGGCACCGCCGAGTGGACCGGCCTCGACAACTTCGAGCGCATGGTCAACGACCCGATCTTCTGGTCCGCGATGCGCGTGACCCTGATCCTCAGCGTCCTGATCGTGCCGTTGTCGCTCGCGATCTCGACGTTCATGGCGCTGCTGGTCCGCCGCTCGTTCCGCGGCTCGGGCTTCTACCGCTCGGTGTTCTTCCTGCCGGTCGTCACGAGCCTCGTGCTCGCCGCGACGGTCTTCACGTGGGTCTTCTCCACGGGCGGCCCGTGGTCGCAGCTCATGGGCCTGATCGGGCTGTCGACCGACTCGTGGCTCGGCAGCACGACCCTGGTCCTGCCTGCCCTGGCGCTCGTCGTCGATCTGGTCGCGCTTCGGGTACGGGATGCTCATCCTCCTGGCCCGCATGCAGGACCTGCCGCGTGAGCTCGAGGAGGCCGCGGCGCTCGACGGCGCGAACGCCTGGCACCGGTTCTGGCACATCATCATGCCGCAGCTCAAGCCGACGCTGCTTCTTCCTGGCGGTCATCGAGACCACGGCGTCGTTCCAGATCTTCGACCTGGTCTACACCATGACGGGCGGCGGGCCCGCCCGCGCGAGCTACAGCCTCGTCTACCAGATCTACGACCAGGGCTTCAAGTACTTCGACCTCGGCTACGCCAGCACGCTCGGCGTCGCGCTGTTCATCATCACCATCGTCGTTGCGTTGGTGCAGCGTCGCCTCATCGGGAGGGACAAGTGACCACGCTCGCCACCCCCGGCACCCCGGGGCACCCCGGGACCGCTGCCGGTACCACGACCACCCCCACACCCACCGCGCGTCGCCGACGCACCAAGAGCTCGGGCATGGACCTGACGTGGCGCGGCAAGATCGTGCGCTACGTGGTG
Organism: uncultured Actinomycetota bacterium; assembly: GCA_963782165.1. Taxonomy (GTDB): domain Bacteria; phylum Actinomycetota; class Actinomycetes; order Actinomycetales; family Cellulomonadaceae; genus Oerskovia. Next base: position 838,918 of record CAWAIO010000006.1, on the reverse strand, counting down.
CTGAGCCTCGCGGCGGTCGTGACGATCTTCCCGTTCTACGCGATGGTCGTCCTCTCGCTCAAGCCCGCCGCGGCGATCCAGTTCCCGCAGAGCCTGATCCCCACGAACCTCGGATTCGCGGCCTACGAGCGCGTGCTCGGCGCGGGGAACATCTGGACCTGGTTCGGGAACACGCTCATCTACTCGGTCGTGTCGGTGGTCCTGGTCCTCGCGTTCTCCGCGATGGCCGGCTACGCGTTCGCGAAGAAGAAGTTCCCGGGCCGCGAGGCCATGTTCTGGTCGTTCCTCGCGATGGTCATGGTCCCGTACCACGTGACGCTGATCCCGACCTTCATCCTCATGGCGCAGGTCGGCGGCCTCGACACCTACTGGGGCCTGATCCTGCCGACCCTCGCGAACGCCCAGGCCGTGTTCCTCATGCGGCAGTTCATCATGGACATGCCCGACGACCTCTTCGAGGCGGCCAAGCTCGACGGTGCGTCCGAGTGGCGCATCTTCACGCGCATCGTGCTGCCGCTGTGCAAGCCGATCCTCGCGACGCTCGGCACGTTCGTCTTCCTGTGGCACTGGAACGACTTCCTGTGGCCGCTCATCATGGGCCAGGGCACCGACCACTGGACCCTCACCGTGGGTATCGCGTCGCTGCAGCAGCAGGACGTGCCGCTCAACATGATCCTCGCCGGCGCGACCATCTCGTTCGTGCCGATCTTCGCCGCCTACCTCGTGGCCCAGCGCTACTTCCAGGAGGGCGTCACCATGTCCGGAATCAAGGGATAGCACTCGTGTCTTCGACCTCACCCAGCCCCCTGCCCGCCGCCGCCGGCGCGACCGTCGGCACGTCCGCCGTCGGGCGCTCCGCCGGTCCCTCCTCGCTCGCCGAGCTCGAGGACCTGCTCACCACCCCCTCGCCCGCGCTCGTCGCGGACATGGCCGCCCGCTCGGGCGACCTGGTGATCCTGGGCGCGGGCGGCAAGATGGGCCCGAGCCTCACGGTCCTCGCCCGACGCGCGCTCGACGCCGCCGGCCGCACGAGCGACGCGGTCCACGCGGTGTCCCGCTGGTCGGACCCCGCCCAGGCCGACCACCTGCGCGACGCGGGCGTGAACGTCGTGACGGCAGACCTCATGACGGGCGACCCCGCCGTCCTCGCGGGCCTGCCCGACGGCGCGGACGTCGTCTACATGGTCGGCGCCAAGTTCGGCACGTCGTCGGCCCCGTCGCTCGCGTGGGCCGCGAACGCCGCGCTCGTGAGCGACGTCGCGCGCCGGTACGCGGACTCGACCATCGCGGCCTTCTCGACCGGGAACGTCTACCCGCTCGTGCCCGTGTCCTCGGGCGGCTGCTCCGAGGACGACCCGACGGGGCCGGTCGGCGAGTACGCCATGAGCTGCCTGGGGCGCGAGCGCCTGTTCCAGCACGCAGCCCTCACGCGCGGCACCAAGGTCGCGAACATCCGCCTCAACTACGCGGTCGACCTGCGCTACGGCGTACTGTGTGACGTCGCCGCGCCGATCCTCGCGGGCGAGCCGGTCGACCTGACCACGAGCCACGTCAACGTCGTGTGGCAGGGGTACGCGAACGAGGTCGCGCTGCGCGCGCTCGGCCACGCGTCGTCGCCCGCCTTCACGGTCAACCTCACGGGCCCCGAGACCGCGTCGGTGCGCCGCCTCGCGGGGCTGCTCGGCGCGGGCCTGGACCGCGAGGTCTCGTTCCAGGGCGAGGAGGCCGGGACGGCCCTGCTCAACGACGCGAGCCTGTGCCACGCGCTGTTCGGCTACCCCGACGTCTCGCTGCGCACGCTCGTCGACTGGCAGGCGCAGTGGCTCGCCGCGGGTCTGCCCACGAGCGGCAAGGCCACCAAGTTCACCGTGCGCGACGGGAAGTTCTGATGGGCTCCGTGGTCGACGCCATGCAGCCCGCGTCGCTCGCGCTGCTGCGCGCGGGCACGGTCATCCCGGCCCAGCCGCTCGCGCTCACCGCGGACCGACGGTTCGACGAGCGCCGCCAGCGCGCCCTCACGCGGTACTACCACGCGGCCGGGGCCGGCGGCGTGGCCGTGGGCGTGCACACGACGCAGTTCGAGATCCGCGACGTCGGGCTGTACCGGCCCGTGCTCGAGATGGCGGCCGAGGTGTCGCGCGAGACGCTCGCCGGGAACGCGCCCGCAGGTTCCGCGACCACGGGGCCGCGTCCGCTCGTCCAGGTCGCCGGGGCCTCCGGACCCACTGCCCAGGCCGTGGCCGAGGCCCAGGTCGCGGCCGAGCTCGGCTACGACGCGGTGCTCCTCGCGCCGCGCGTCGCGGGGCTGAGCGGTACGCGCGAGGAGGTCGAGCGCTACCTGCTCGCCCGGGCGCGAGCCGTGGGCGAGGTCCTGCCCGTGATCGGCTTCTACCTCCAGGAGGCGATCGGCGGGCCGCGGCTCTCGGTCGACTTCTGGCGCGAGTTCGCGGCGATCGAGGCCGTCGTGGCCGTCAAGGCCGCGCCGTTCGACCGGTACCGGACCATCGACGTGCTGCGCGGCGTGGCCGAGTCCGGCCGGGCCGAAGAGATCTCGCTCTACACGGGCAACGACGACGCGATCATCGCCGACCTGATCTCCGAGGTCGACGTGCCGGTCCCGGGGACCGAGGGTCGGTGCACCGCGCGCTTCGTCGGCGGCCTGCTCGGCCAGTGGGCCGTGTGGACGCGCGGCGCGGTCGAGACCCTGCGCCTCGCCCAGGCTGCGCGCGGCGTCACGGCCGGCGGCACGCTCACGGTGCCCGACGACGCGGCCCTGCGCCTCCTGGTCGCCCGTCAGACCGGGCTCACCGACGCCAACGCCGCGGTGTTCGACTCCGCGAACGACTTCGCGGGGGTCATCGCCGGGGTGCACGAGGTCCTGCGCCGCCAGGGACTGCTCGAGGGCATCTGGTGCCTCGACCCCGCCGAGACGCTGTCGCCCGGGCAGGCCGACGAGCTCACGCGCGTCACGGCCGCGTACCCGTGGCTCGGCGCGTCGGACGACGCGTTCGTCGCGGAGCACCTCGACGCGTGGCTGGCATGATTCCCCGATGAGCCGCACCCCGAGCGTCGTCAGCGTCTCCCCCGCGCTGCGGGCCGAGTTCTTCACGCCCGCGGCGTGGGAGACGCTGACCGCACTGACCGACGTGGTGCTCGTCGACGACCCGGCCACGCTGGGTGCGACGCTCGACGCCCGGGCGGGCGCTGCGTCGTCGGGCCTCTCGCACGCACAGGTGCTCGTCATCTCGTGGGGGACGCCGCGCCTCGACGCCGCGCTGCTCGACCGCCTGCCGGACCTGCGCCTGGTCGCGCACACGGGCGCGAGCGTCAAGCCGTTCGTCATGCCCGAGCTGTTCGCGCGCGGCGTGCGCGTGACCCAGGCCGGGCAGGGCATGGCGCAGTCGGTCGGCGAGGTGTCGGTCGTGTTCGCGATGGCCCTGCTGCACCAGCTCCCGCGGTTCCACCACGGTCTCGCGTCTGGCGCCTCGTGGGAGGACGCCGAGGCCGCGCCGCCGCGGTACGAGATCGCGGGCACGCGCGTCGGCGTGATCGGCGCGTCCCGGACCGGGCGGGCGGCGATCACCATGCTGCGCGCGCTCGGGGCCGAGGTCGTGGTCGCGGACCCGACCCTGTCGGCCGCGGACGCCCAGGCACTGGGCGTCGCGCTCGTGAGCCTCGACGACCTGCTCGCGACGAGCCGCATCAGCATGGTCCATGCACCCACGCTGCCCGAGACGCACCACCTGGTCGGGGCGCGCGAGCTCGCCCTCATGCCCGACGGGGCGGGGCTCGTCAACACCGCCCGGTCGTGGCTGACCGACGAGGACGCGCTGCTGCGCGAGGTCGCGAGCGGACGGATCGACGCGGCGCTCGACGTGTTCGACGCCGAGCCGCTGCCCGTCGACCACCCGCTGCGGACCCTGCCGAACGTGCTCCTCACGCCGCACCACGCGGCCGCGACGGTCCAGGGTCGGCTGCGGCAGGGCTCGATCGTGGTCGAGGAGATCGGGCGCTTCCTCGCGGGCGAGCCGCTGCAGCACGAGGTCGACGCGGCCGCGCTCACGCGGATGGGCTGAGGGCCCCTCCCCCCCCCCGCTCTGTTGTCAGAAGTGAACCGGGGCATACCGCGCTCTGCTTCTGACAACTTGGCGCCGCACCGACTGGTTGTCAGAAGTGAGCCGGGCCATACACCGGCTCACTTCTGACAACCGGTCCCCCCGCGGTGGGAGAATCGAGACCATGCCCGACGACGCACCCACCACGCCCGTGCCCGCACCTTCGCCCGGGGTCACCGGTGCCGAGGACTGGCGACCGCACCTCGGCACCGACGCCGAGCGCCCGGCCCCGACGCTCCCCCACCTCGTGTTCTTCGAACCTCGCATCCCCGGCAACACGGGCAACGCGATCCGCCTCGCAGCCGTGACGGGTGCCCGCCTGCACCTGGTCGAGCCGCTGGGCTTCGACCTCGACGAGCCCAAGCTCCGCCGCGCAGGCCTGGACTACCACGACCTCGCGGCGATGGAGGTGCACGCGGACCTCGAGGCCGCCCTCGCGTCGATGCCCGAGGCCCGCGTCTTCGCGTTCACGACCAAGGCCACGACCCGGCACACCGACGTCGAGTACCGCCCGGGCGACGTGCTGCTGTTCGGTCCCGAGCCCACCGGACTGCCCGACGACGTCCTGGCCCACCCGCGCGTGACGGACCATGTCAAGATCCCCATGCTGCCCGGGCGCCGGTCGCTCAACCTGACGAACAGCGCGTCGATCGCGATCTACGAGGCGTGGCGTCAGACGGGGTTCGCGGGCGGGGTCTGACCCCGCGGGGCTCGGTCAGGTCGCCAGGAGGAACGGCTCGACGGGTCAGCCGCCGATGATCGAGAGCTGACCGGACTGGACGTCCTGGACGATCACCTGACCCGGTGCGCCGACCTGTGGGAAGGCGATGGCGACGATGACGGCCCCCGCGACGACGCAGGCCACCACGACGACGAGCCACCGGGAACCGGGGCGCTGGTGGGACCCGGCAGCGTCCGACCGCCCCAGGGCGTCCAGGGCACGCGCCGCTCGGAGCACCGCCACGGTCAGGACCGCGGCTCCCCCGGCGGCAGTCAGGACGTGCACCGGGGCCGCACCGTTGGCGGCGGCGTACTGCCACGTCGAGATGTCGACGTTGCCGAACCTGTCGACCGCGAACACCTGGAGCACCTGGGTCAGGACCCTCAGCACGTACGAGACCCCACCCAGGAGGATCCCGACCGCCAGGAGAGGGAACACCCGGCGACCGCGGGGCGTCGGGGGCGCGGGCTCAGCCGTCTCCGTGGCCGGGGAGTCCTCGCCCGGATCGAGGTCGTCGAAGGTCTCTGCGTCGACGGGGACCAGCTCGATGGGATGCACCATCAGTGCATCCTGGCAGAAGCGACGCCCTGCGGGCCGGAGGTGCTGGGAACGGGGAGTGCTCACCCCTTCCACTCTCAAGATATAGCGCACAGGGGGCCTTGCGGCAAGGCCCCCGTCCTCCCGCAGAATGGTCGATCTCAGCCACGAGCAGTGGGATGGAGAACCTCGGTCATGCGCGCCTCCTCGTCAGCCTTCCGGTCACCCCGCACCCGCACGAACCCGATCGGAGCCTCTCGCGTGCCCCCTCAGGACGACAGCCCGTTCGACCTTCCCGAGCGCCTCGCCGCGAAGGCGGACCCGGCCCTGATCGCCGCCGACGAGCGACACCTCGCCGCGGTCGCCGCGACCCTCGAGCACTCGGTCGCCGACCTGTCCGCGCGACTCGACGCCGCGCGCCGAGCCCCCGGTGGGTCCGGCACCGAAGCGCTCGAACGCGACCAGGAGATCCACCGGCTCAGCTCCCGGTTGCGTCTCCTGCAGAGGTACGGGATCGACCTGTGCCTGGGACGCCTGGTGCCGGCCGACGGGTCCGAGCCCGTGTACGTCGGGCGGCTCGGCCTGACCGACGCCGCCGGCCGACGCCTGCTGGTCGACTGGCGTTCGCAGCCCGCCGAACCGTACTTCGCGGCCACGCGTGCGCACCCCCTGGGTCTTGCGAGCCGTCGCCGGTACCGCTGGACGGGCGGGCGGATCAGCGACTACTGGGACGAGTCGTTCACCGCGGGCGGTCACGACGACAGCGCTGCGCTCGACGACGAGTCGGCCTTCATCGCGAGCCTCGGCACCAGCAGGTCTCCCCGCATGCGGGACGTGCTGGGCACCATCCAGTCCGACCAGGACGCGATCGTGCGTGCCGACTCCCGCGGCGCCCTGGTCGTCGACGGCGGCCCCGGCACGGGCAAGACGGTCGTCGCGCTGCACCGCGCGGCCTTCCTCCTCTACTCCGACCCGCGTCTGGGGCACCACCACGGCGGAGTGCTCTTCGTCGGACCGCACGAGCCGTACCTCGCCTACGTCGCCGACGTCCTGCCGAGCCTCGGTGAGGAGGGCGTGCAGACGTGCACGCTGCGCGACCTCGTCCCCGAGGGGGCCGCGGCAGCGCCGGAGACCGACCCCGAGGTGGCTCGCCTCAAGGCGTCGGCGAGCATGGTCGCGGCGATCGAGCCCGCGGTGCGGTTCTCCGAACGGCCGCCGACCGAGGGCATGGAGGTCGGCACCCCGTGGGCCGACGTCTGGCTCAGCACGGCCGACTGGGCAGAGGCGTTCGCGTCGCCCGACCCCGGCACCCCGCACAACGAGGCGCGCGACGAGGTCTGGGAGGCACTGCTGGCGATCCTCGTCGACAAGCACACCGACGAGACCGAGGACGTGCCCGAGGACGTGCCCGAGGACCAGGTCCGCCGGTCGCTCCGTCAGAACAGGGACCTGGGCAAGGCCTTCAACCGGGCGTGGCCGCTCATCGAGGCGACCGACCTCGTCGCGGACCTGTGGTCGGTACCCGCCTACCTGCGGATGTGCGCCCCCTGGCTCACGCCCGCGGAGGCCCAGGCCCTGCAGCGCGACGACGCCCAGGCCTGGACCGTCGCCGACCTGCCGCTCCTCGACGCGGCGCACCAGCGCCTGGGCGACCCCGAGGAGTCGCGTCGACGACGCCGGAACCAGGCCGCCGCCGCGGCCGAGAGCGCGCGCATGGCCGACGTCGTCGACCACCTGATCGCGACCGACGACTCCGAGCTGCAGGTCATGTCGATGCTGCGCGGGCAGGACCTCCAGGGCGCGCTGGTCGACCCGTCCTCGCTCGAGACCGCGACCCCGGACCTGCTCGCGGGACCGTTCGCGCACGTCGTCGTGGACGAGGCGCAGGAGCTGACGGACGCCGAGTGGCAGATGCTGCTCCTGCGCTGCCCGTCGGGGAGCCTCACGATCGTGGGCGACCGGGCGCAGGCCAGGCACGGGTTCACCGAGTCGTGGGACGAACGGCTCGCCCGGGTCGGGCTCGACCGGGTCCGCTCCGCCTCGCTGAGCATCAACTACCGGACCCCGGAGGAGGTCATGACCGAGGCCGAGCCGGTCATCCGGGCCGCGCTCCCCGACGCCAACGTGCCGACGTCGGTCCGGCGCTCCGGGGTCCCCGTGGTGCACGGCGGCACGGCGGACCTGGACGCGATCCTGGCGACCTGGCTCGCGACGCACGACGACGGCACCGCGTGCGTGATCGGCTCCCCCTCGTTCGCGGGCACGCCGCGCGTGCGGTCGCTGACCCCGGTGCTCGCCAAGGGGCTCGAGTTCGACCTGGTGGTCCTGGTCGACCCGGAGTCGTTCGGCGAGGGGATCGAGGGAGCGGTCGACCGCTACGTCGCGATGACGCGCGCGACCCAGCAGCTCGTGGTCCTCGCTGACGGTCGCTGAGCCCGGGGCACCCCGGCGGCCCGGCGGCGGGACACCGGACACCGCAGCGCCGAGGGAGGTACCGCCAGGAACTCCCTGCCTCCTGCCGGCCCCCGTAGCGTCGAGGTGAACCGATCGTCAGCACGACCTCAGGAGGACCGCATGGAGAAGCGAACGCTGGGCCAGGGGCTCGAGGTGTCCGCGCTCGGGCTCGGCTGCATGGGCATGAGCCAGAGCTACGGACCCAACCCCGGTGACCGGGACGAGATGATCGCGGTGCTGCGTGGCGCCGTCGAGCGGGGCGTGACGTTCTTCGACACGGCCGAGGTGTACGGCCCGTACGTCAACGAGGAGCTCGTGGGCGAGGCCCTCGAGCCGCTGCGCGACCAGGTGGTCCTCGCGACCAAGTTCGGCTTCGACATCCGCGACGGACGGTCCGTCGGGGTCGACAGCCGCCCCGAGCAGATCCGCCGCGTCGCCGACGCGTCGCTCGCGCGCCTGCGCACCGACCGGATCGACCTGTTCTACCAGCACCGCGTGGACCCCGCGGTGCCCGTCGAGGACGTCGCGGGCACGGTCGCCGAGCTCGTGGCCGAGGGCAAGGTGGCGCACTTCGGGCTCTCGGAGGCCGGCGCCGGCACCATCCGCCGCGCCCACGCGGTGCACCCCGTGACCGCGCTGCAGAGCGAGTACTCGCTGTGGACCCGGGAGATCGAGGCCGAGATCCTGCCGACGCTCGACGAGCTCGGCATCTCGCTCGTGCCGTTCAGCCCGCTCGGCAAGGGCTTCCTGACGGGCACCGTGGACACCTCGACCGAGTTCACCCCGGGGGACGTCCGCACCCTCATCCCGCGCTTCAGCGAGGAGAACCGCGCCGCGAACCAGGCGCTGGTCGACCTCGTCAAGGAGGTCGCCGCAGCCCACCGAGCGACCCCGGCCCAGGTCGCGCTGGCATGGCTGCTGGCCCAGCGGCCGGACATCGTCCCCATCCCGGGCACGCGTCGGCTGTCGCGCATCGAGGAGAACCTGGGCGCGGTCACGCTCGACCTTCCCGCGGCCGACCTCGCGGCGCTGGGCGAGGCCGCCGAGCGTCTGGGCGTCGCCGGGGCGCGCTACAACGAGGCGATGCAGGCGATGACCGGGCTGTAGCCGGCGCCGACCGGCTCGCAGACGCTGAGTGCGGAGCTCTTGTGCGACACGCCAGGCGTGTCGCACAAGAGCTCCGCACTCAGCGACAACCTTCTCAGGTCAGGTCGCGCACCGCCGCGTACCGCGCACGGATCCCGGGCTCGGGGGCCGCGTCGTAGCCGCTGCTCGACGACGTCTCCCACCTCGGGGCCTCCGCCGCACCCGACAGCACCCAGGCTGCCTGGCGAGCGGCGCCGTCGGCCACGTACTCGCCCGGCTCGGGGACCGCGACGGGCAGGCCGAAGACCTGCGGCGCGATGCGCCGGACCGCCTCGGACTGCGCGCCGCCGCCGATCAGCAGCAGCCGCTCGACCCGGACCCCCTGCTCGCGCAGGGCGTCGAGACCGTCGGCCAGGCCGCACAGCATGCCCTCGACCGACGCCCGCGCGAGGTGCTCGGGCGTCATGGTGGACAACCGCATGCCGTGCAGCGTGCCGCTCGCGTCAGGACGGTTGGGCGTGCGCTCGCCCTCGAGGAACGGGACGAGCACGAGCCCGTCCGCCCCCGCGGGCGCCTGGAGCGCGAGCCGGGACAGGCCCGCGTGGTCCACGCCCAGCACCCGCGCGGTCGCGTCGAGGACGCGGCTCGCGTTGAGGGTCACCCCGAGCAGCAGGAAGTTGCCCGTGGCGTCGGCGAAGCCGTTGACGAGCCCGCTCGCGTCGGCCGTGGCCGACGTGGCGATCGCCGAGACGACGCCCGAGGTCCCGATCGAGACCGCGACGTCGCCCGCGCCCATGCCGAGCCCCAGGGCCGCGGCCGCGTTGTCCCCGGCACCGGGGCCGATCAGGGCCCCGCCGTCACCGCGGCACCGGCCACGGCGGCCGAGGCCACCCCGCCGTCCTCGCCCGGGCCGAGGACCCGGGGCAGCACGACGTCCGAGCGCCCGAGCGCGAGCTCGAGCAGGTCGGTGCGGTACGCACCGCGCCCGCCCTCGGCCGAGGCGTCGAAGTACCCCGTGCCCGAGGCGTCGGAACGGTCGGTCACGAGCGCGCCGAGGTCGGGCTCGAGGCCCTCGCTCCGCGGGCCGTAGCCGGCGATCCGCCACGTCAGCCAGTCGTGCGGGAGCGCGACGGCCGCGACGCGCGCCGCGTTCTCCGGCTCGGCGTCGCGCAGCCAGCGCAGCTTGGTGACCGTGAGCGACGCGACGGGCACCGAGCCGACGGCCTCGGCCCACGCCTTGGCGCCGGCGCCGGGGTCCCCGTCACCGAGCTCGCGGATCAGGTCGACCGCGGCACCGGCCGAACGGGTGTCGTTCCACAGGAGCGCGGGACGGATCACCTCGCCGTCGGCGTCGAGGACGACCATGCCGTGCTGCTGCCCGCCCACGGCCAGGGCCGCGACGTCGTCGAGCCCGCCCGCGACGCTGGACCGCGCTGCGGAACGCCGTCCACCAGGCGTCGGGCGAGACCTCGGTGCCGTCGGGGTGCGACGCCGAGCCGGAGCGCACGAGCGCCCCGGTCACGGCGTCACGGACGACGACCTTGCAGGACTGCGTCGACGAGTCGACCCCCGCGACGAGGACGGGCCCGCCCGACGGTGAGGCTCCCCCTGCGAGGGGAGCGCCGCCGTCGGGCCGGTCGCCGGGCGCGCCGGCAGGGGTGCTGGTGGTGGCCATCAGCCGATCAGGTGCTTGAGCGCGAGCTGGTTGAGGCGCACGAAGCCGAAGTCGCGCTCGGCGGCGGCCTCGACGTCGAACTCCTCGTAGGCCGAGCGGTCCGCGAGCAGGTCGGCGACGGACTCGCCCGCGCCCAGCGTGGTCTCACCGAGCTCGAACACGCCCGAGTGCTTGAACGCGGCCTGGACCTCGGGGTCGGCCCGGTACTCGGCGGACTTGCGCGCGAGCATCGAGTAGGTCTCCATGTTGGCCTTGGCGGAGTCCCAGACGCCGACCTCGTTCTCGGTGCGCGAGGGCTTGTAGTCGAAGTGGCGGGGGCCCTCGTAGCGGGGCCCGCCGTTCGGGAAGCCGTTCTCGACGAGGTCGACCGTGAAGAACGCGGAGAGCAGGTCGCCGTGGCCGAACACGAGGTCCTGGTCGAACTTGATGGACCGCTGGCCGTTGAGGTCGATGTGGAAGAGCTTGCCGGCCCACAGCGCCTGCGCGAGGCCGTGCGTGTAGTTCAGGCCCGCCATCTGCTCGTGGCCCGTCTCCGGGTTGAGGCCCACGATGTCGCCGTGCTCGAGCTTCGCGATGAGCGCGAGCGCGTGCCCGATGGTCGGGAGGAAGATGTCGCCGCGGGGCTCGTTGGGCTTCGGCTCGAGCGCGATCTTGATGTCGTAGCCCTGGTCCTTGATGTACGCGGCCGTGAGGTCGAGGCCCTCGGCGTAGCGCTCGTGCGCGGAGTTCAGGTCCTTGGCGCCGTCGTACTCGGTGCCCTCGCGGCCACCCCACATGACGAACGTCTTGGCACCGAGCGACGCGGTGAGGTCGACGTTGCGCAGCACCTTGCGCAGCGCGTAGCGGCGCACGCCGCGGTCGTTCGAGGTCAGGCCGCCGTCCTTGAAGACGGGGTGGCTGAAGAGGTTGGTCGTGACCATCTCGATGGTCAGGCCGGTCTCGTCGGCGGCCTTCTTGACCTCGCCGAGGAGCTGCTCGCGCGTCGCGTCGTCGGAGCCGAAGGGCACGACGTCGTCGTCGTGGAACGTGAAGCCCCACGCGCCGAGGTCGGCGAGCTTACGGACGGACTCTGCCGGGTCGAGGTGGGGGCGGCTGGCTCCGCCGAACTGGTCCTGGCCGGTCCACCCCACGGTCCACAGGCCGAAGGAAAAGTTGATGTTCTGGTCGATCGCGTCAGCCACGACAGTCTCCTCGTCGAGATGGGCCGGCTCCTCGGCTCGAGCAGGCCGTCATTTGTTGTATGGATGAACTTATGCGGTCCTGTCGGTAAGGTCAAGACGTGAACCGCGACGAGTCCTCGACCAGCGTCAGGACGCCCACCAGGGGGCGCTCCACGGCCGCCCGCCAGCACACCCTGCGCGAGTACAACCTCGCCCTGGTCTCCCAGGCCGTCTTCGACGCCACGACCCCCCGATCGCGTGCGGACATCGCCGGGACCACGGGCCTGACCCGCGCCACGGTGTCCGTCCTGGTCGACCAGCTCATCGAGGCGCGGCTCGTGCGCGAGCTCCCGCCCGCGACGCCGCTGCGCGCGGGCCGCCCCGCCGTCCCGCTGACGCCCGCCGAGCGGACCGTCGTCGGCCTGGGCCTCGAGGTCAACGTCGACTACCTGGGCGGCACGGTGCTCGACCTCACGGGTCAGGTCGTCGCGCAGGAGGTCGTCCCGGGCGACCTGCACGGCAGCGACCCCGCCGAGGTCCTCGGGCGGCTGGGCGCCCTGGCCCGCCGCCTCGTCGAGGAGGTCGAGTCCCAGGACATGCAGGTCGCGGGCGCGCGGCTCGCCCTGCCCGGCCTGGTCGACGCGCGCGCGGGCCGCCTCCAGGTCGCGCCCAACCTCGGCTGGTCGTCGTTCCTGCCCGTCCCGCTGCTCGGCCTGCCCGAGCGGCTGCCGGTGGAGATCGCCAACGAGGCCAACCTCGCGGGGCTCGCACAGCTCGTCGCCCCGGCCCCGGCCTCGCCGGGCGACGGGGACCAGCGCGCGGGTGCGGCGGCCACGCACGGGGCGTCCTCCGCGCCCGACGGCGCCGCTCCCCCGGTACCGTCGTCGTTCCTCTACGTCTCGGGCGAGGTGGGCATCGGCTCCGCGATCGTGATCGACCGCGAGCTCTTCCTGGGCAACCGGGGATGGAGCGGCGAGATCGGGCACGTCGTGGTCGACCCGCACGGGCCCCGGTGCCTGTGCGGGGCCACGGGCTGCCTCGAGCAGTACGCGGGCAAGGACGCCATGCTGCGCGCGGCCGGCATCCCGCTCGACGCCCCCGTCGAGACGTTCCTCGACGCGCTCGAGGAGGGCGCACCGTCAGCCCTCGACGCCGCCGCCTCGGCCGGGACCGCACTGGGGCGCGCGCTCGCGAACTTCGTCAACCTCATCGACATCGAGACCGTGCTGCTCGGCGGGATCTACACCGACCTGCTGCCGCACCTGCGCGAGCCCCTGACGACCGAGCTCACGACACGCGTCCTCGCGTCGCCCTGGACCGAGCTCGACCTGCGGCCCGCGCTCGTGGCCGAGCACGCGGCCATGATCGGCGGCGCGCGAACGGTGCTGCGGGACGTCGTCGCGGCACCGTCGGCCTGGACGGCGAGCGACTGACGTCGGCCCGTCGCTCGCGGGGTACGACCCGGGTGCGACGCGGGTGCGATGCGGGTGTGACCCGCGCCGCACCGGAGACCGGGAGAACGCGGGTACCGTCGTTCGTTGGACCATCGGGGACATCCACGCCCCCGCACCGGTTGACCCACCCTCGGAAGGACCGCGCATGACGACGACCCACACCCTCCAGGCGCGCGACCTCTGGGCCGGGCACGGCGGCACCGACGTCCTGCGCGGCGTCTCGATCGACCTCTCGGCGGGCCAGGAGCCGGTGGGGATCGTGGGCCCGTCGGGCGTCGGGAAGTCGACGTTCATCAGCGCGCTGCTCGGCGAGATCAAGCCCTCGAGCGGGACCGTGACGTGGGGCGGGCGCACCGTGACCCGCCTGGGCCGTCGCGACAAGAAGACCTTCAAGGCCGCCGTGCGGCGCGTGTCGCAGGACGGCCTGCCCGGGATCGACCCCGCGAGCACCGTGACGCACGTGCTCAAGTCCGGGCTGACCGACGCTCGCAAGGGCGGGCGCCCCTCGGGCCAGTCGATCGAGGACCTGCTCGACCTCGTCGCGCTCGAGCACCGCTACACCGACCGCCCGCTGCGCACCCTGTCCGGGGGCGAGCGCCAGCGCGTGGCCCTGGCCCGGGCCCTCGCGACGCGCCCGGACATCCTGCTGCTCGACGAGCCGCTCACCGCGCTCGACCCGACCATGCGCGGCGAGATCGCCGGGCGCGTCAAGGACGCCGCGGCACAGCTCGGGACGGGCGTGCTGCTCGTGTCCCACGACCTCGAGCTCGTGCACCGCATGACGACGTCCGCGCACCTGCTGGTGGACGGCGAGTTCGTCGAGTCCGGCCCGCTCCAGCAGGTCCTCGCGGAGAGCGAGCACCCCGTGGTCCGCGAGCTCGCGGAGGCCGCGCCGCTCGCGGTCCAGCGCTGGAGCTGAGCGGAGCGGCCCGGTTCCGGGCCCCCCGGAGCGCGGGACCCGCGGTCGGTCGGACGGCTCGACGCCGCCCGACCGACCGTCAGGACACCGTGCTCAGCGCGTCGTGCCGTCGACCGCGAACGGCTCGATCGCCGCGATCTCCTCGGCCGTGAGCGCGGGGGCGTCGAGCGCAGCGACGTTGTTCTCGAGCTGGGCGACGCTGCTCGCGCCCACGAGCGCCGAGGTGATGCGCTCGTCGCGCAGGACCCAGCTCAGGGCGAGCTGCGCGAGCGACTGGCCGCGTCCGGCTGCGATCTCGTTCAGCGCGCGGGCACGCTCGAGGTACGTCTCGGAGATCGCGGTGGGCTTGAGGAAGTGCCCGACGGCGGCGCGCGAGTCCGCGGGCACCTCGCCCGAGAGGTAGCGGTCCGTCAGCAGGCCCTGCTGGAGCGGCGAGAAGACGATGGTGCCGACGCCGAGGTCCTCGACGACGTCGAGCAGGTTCTCGCCGTCGTCGTGCCCGGCCTCGGGCAGCTCGACGTGCCGGTTGAACATCGAGTAGCTGGGCTGGTGGATGAGCAGCGGGGTACCCAGGTCGGCGAGGATCTGCGCGGCCTCGCGCGTCTGCGACGGCGAGTAGTTGGACACGCCGACGTACAGCGCGCGTCCGCTCACCACGGCCGTGTGGAGCGCGCCCATGGTCTCCTCGAGCGGGACCGTGGGGTCGAACCGGTGCGAGTAGAAGATGTCGACGTAGTCGAGGCCCATGCGGGCGAGCGACTGGTCGAGCGAGGACAGCAGGTACTTGCGCGAGCCGCCGTCGCCGTAGGGGCCGGGCCACATGTCGTAGCCGGCCTTGCTCGAGATCACGAGCTCGTCGCGGTAGGGGCGCAGGTCGCGCGCGAGGTGGCGCCCGAAGTTCTCCTCGGCCGAACCGTAGGGCGGGCCGTAGTTGTTCGCGAGGTCGAAGTGCGTGATCCCCAGGTCGAACGCGCGGCGCAGGATCGCGCGCTGGTTGTCGAACGGGTTGACGTCACCGAAGTTGTGCCAGAGGCCCAGCGACAGTGCGGGGAGAGCGAGGCCGCTGCGACCGGAGCGCCGGTACGTCATGGACTCGTAGCGGTCGTCGGCGGCGAGGTAGCGGGGTGCAAGAGGCATGCTGCCATTCTGCACCCCGGGTCAGGTCGGGGTCTCCGGCTTTCTCACGCCGAGTCGCGCACCACGAGGGTCGGGTCGAACACGACCGAGCGCACCTGGCGGTCACCCTCGGCGATCTGCCCGATGAGCAGCCGCGCCATCTCGGCCGCCATCTCCTCGACGGGCTGGCGCACGCTCGTCAGTGCCGGGCGGCACAGGGGTGCGATCGAGCTGTCGTCGAACCCGACCACGGCGACGTCCTCGGGGACGCGCAGGCCACGAGCCTGGATCGCGTGCACGGCCCCCTGGGCCATGTAGTCGTTCGCGGCGAACACGCCGTCGAGCCCGGGGACGGTGTCGAGGAGGCGTTCCATCGCGGCCTCGCCGCCCTCGAGCGTGAACTCGCCCGAGACCGCGGGGACGTACGCGCGCCCGTGCCGCGAGACCTCGTCACGGAAGCCCGCGAGGCGCTCCTCGGCCGCGTAGAGGCCCGAGGGCCCCGAGATGACGGCGAGCTCGTCGCAGCCACGCTCGATGAGGTGCTTGGCCGCGATCCGCGCACCGTCACGGTTGGCGACGTCGACGAAGCTGATGGGCAGCGCGGGCTCGGGGCGCGCGAACAGGACCGCTCGCTGGCCTGCCTCGACGAGCATGCCGGGCAGCGGGTCGTCGGCCTGCGCGGCCACGAGGAGCGCGCCGTCGGCGTTGCCCTGACGGAGGTAGGTCATGACCTGGGCGCGCGCGTCGTCGGTCTCGGCGAGCATGAGCACGGGGTGCAGGTCGTGGGGGCGCAGGGCGCGCACGAACGCGGCGACGATGCGGCCGAAGAACGGGTCGGCGAAGACCTGGCCGGTCATCTGGTTGCCCTCGATCTCCGGGTCCACGCCCGAGATCACGACCGCGACCGTGCCCGTCCTGCCCGTGACGAGCGAGCGGGCCGCGCGGTTGGGCACGTACCCCGTCTCGACGATCGCCTTCTCGACGACCGCCTTGAGGTCGGGCGCGACCTGGCGCTTCTGGTTGATCACCCGGGACACCGTGGCGCGCGAGACTCCCGCCACCCGGGCGACGTCCTCGAGCGTCGGGGGCGTCGAGACTCGGCCGTCCTCACGCATGGGGCGAGGCTAGCAGCGCGCAGCGCGCTCCTGGGACAGCCCCGGGCCCGACGGCGGAGCACCGTCCCGCGCGTCGGGTCGCGTCCAGCGGCCGCGAAAGACGCGGGAGAGCGCTCTCTTGACGCCGGACCCCCTCACCTGAATACTGGCCGACATCGTGAGAGAGCGCTCTCTCACGACGTGCGTCCTGCTCGGCGTAGAGCCTGGACGCGGTCGACGACGACCTAGGAGAGAACCGATGCCCTTCTCGCCCCTTCCCACCGTGCCGCCCGCGGCACCCGTCCCGCAGCGCCGGAGACGCCCGTCCCGCCGAGGAGCCGGAGCGGCCCTCGCCCTGGCGGTCGCCGCGGCAGGCCTCGCGGTCCCGCTCGTCCCCGCGGCAGCGGCCGACGGCCCCACCCTCCTGTCCCAGGGCAAGCCCGCGACGGCGTCCTCGACGCAGTCGCCCGACGGCTACCAGGCCGGCGAGGCGTTCGACGGCGACGGCGGCAGCCGTTGGTCGAGCCTGGCCGCCGACCCGCAGTGGATCCAGGTGGACCTGGGTCAGCGGGCCACGATCGACCGGGTCGAGCTCGACTGGGAGGGCGCCTACGGCAAGGGGTACCGGATCCAGACCTCCGACGACGGCACGACCTGGACCACCCTGAGCACCGTGACGAACGGCGACGGCGGGGCGGACGTGCTCGACGTCGACGGCGCCGGCCGCTACGTCCGCCTGCTCGGCGACGTCCGCGGCACGGGGTACGGCTACTCGCTGTGGGAGTTCCGCGTGTTCGGCGAGCCCGCGGGCGGACCGGTCGACCCGGTGGACCCGGTGGACCCGGTGGACCCCACCAACCCCACGGCCTGCCTGACCGACGTGACCGCAGGCGCGACCGCGACGGCCTCGTCGCAGCAGGGCGACTCGACCCCGGCCAAGGCCGTCGACCAGGACACCAGCACCCGCTGGGGCTCGGTGCTCGACACGACCACGTGGACGGGCCAGGACGACGAGTGGCTCCAGGTGGACCTGGGCGAGGCCGACGAGGTCTGCGGCGTGAGCATCGTCTGGGAGGGCGCATACGGCAAGGACTACGACATCGAGCTCTCGGCCGACGGCTCCACGTGGACCTCCGCCGCGCAGGCACGCAACCAGGACGGCGGGACCGACGTCGTCACGTTCGACACGACCTCGGCGCGCTACGTGCGCTGGCAGGGCGTCGCGCGCGGCACGACGTTCGGGTACTCGATGTACGAGTTCCGCGTCCTGACCCCCGGCGCCTCGATCGACCCGACGACCGACCTGTTCGGCCCGAACGTCCTCGTGTTCGACCCCTCGATGCCGGACTCGGCGATCCAGCACCAGATCGACACCGTGTTCGCCCAGCAGGAGCAGGACCAGTTCGGCCCCGGCCGGTACCAGTTCCTCTTCACGCCCGGTGAGTACGAGGTCGACGCGCGCATCGGCTTCTACACCTCGCTCTCGGGCGTCGGCCAGGACCCGACCGACGTGACCGTGAAGGGCGGCGACTGGGTCGACGCGCAGTGGTTCGGCGGCAACGCGACCCAGAACTTCTGGCGCTCGGCCGAGAACCTCTCGATCACGCCCGACGACGGCATGGCCCGCTGGGCCACGTCGCAGGCGGCACCGTTCCGCCGCATCCAGGTCAACGGCGGCCTCCAGCTCGACTCGTCGGCCTACGGCTGGTCCTCGGGCGGCTACATCGCCGACACGAACGTGACCGGCGTGGTCGAGTCCTGGACGCAGCAGCAGTGGTACGCCCGCGACAGCTCGGTCGGCGAGTGGAAGGGCGGCGTCTGGAACATGGTCTACTCGGGCGTCGAGGGCACGCTGCCCACGGCCGCGACGTGGCCCAAGCCTCCCGTGACCCGGCTCGACACCACGGGCACCGTCCGCGAGAAGCCCTACCTCTACCTCGACGGCGACGAGTGGGCCGTGTTCGTCCCCGAGCTGCGCGAGGGCACGACCGGCACCACCTGGAAGGACGGCCACACGGCCGGCACGTCGGTCCCGCTCGACGACTTCTTCGTGGCCAAGGAGGGCGACACCGCGGCCGAGATCAACGCGGCCCTGGCCGCGGGCAAGAACCTGCTCATGACCCCGGGGGTCTACCGCGTCGACCAGACGATCCAGGTCGACAGGCCCGGCACGGTCGTCCTGGGCCTGGGCTACGCGACGATCATCCCCGAGCACGGGGGCGTCGGCATGCACGTGGCCGACGAGGACGGCATCACGGTCGCGGGCATCCTGTTCGACGCCGCGGTCACCGAGTCCCCGGCGCTGTTCGTCGTCGGCGACGAGGGCGTCCACACCGACCACTCGGACGACCCGATCGTCCTGCACGACGTGTTCATGCGCGTGGGCGGTGCTGTCGCGGGCAAGGTCGACGCGGCCATGATCATCAACGCCGACGACACCATCGTCGACCACGTGTGGTCGTGGCGCGGTGACCACGGCGAGGGCATCGGCTGGGACCTCAACACGTCCGACTACGGGTTCGTGGTCAACGGGGACGACGTCTCGGCGTACGGCCTGTTCGTCGAGCACTACCAGAAGTACAACACCCTGTGGAACGGCGAGCGGGGCAAGACCGTGTTCTACCAGAACGAGCTGCCGTACGACGTCCCGGACCAGGCAGCCTGGCAGAACGGTGACACCCGCGGGTGGGCGGCCTACAAGGTCGCGGACGGTGTGAAGAACCACGAGGCCTGGGGCCTGGGCTCCTACTCGAACTTCACGTCCGACACCGAGGAGACCGAGATCGTCGTCGACGGCGGCTTCGAGGTCCCCCAGGTGGCCGGCGTCAAGATGCACAACATGCTCGTCGTCTCCCTGGGCGGCGAGGGCATCTTCGAGGCCGTCATCAACGGGGTCGGCCCGCGCGCCGACGGGCCGGACACCATCCCGAGCTACGTCGCCTTCTACGGCGGCGTCGACGTGACGCCCGCGCCGGCGCTCGACGTGCAGGCCACGGCCGTCACGCGCTGCGTGGCCGGCAAGGTCCAGCTCGCGGTCACGGCGACCAACAAGGAGGGCGCGCCGGTCGACGTCGCGCTCGCCACGCCGTACGGCACCAAGACGTTCTCCCAGGTGGCGGGGGGCCGGCTCGCGGCACAGAGCTTCAACGCCCGGGCGGCCTCGGTCTCGGCCGGCAGCACCTCGGTGACCGCGACGGGCACGGTCGACGGGGCGGCCGTCACGACGGTCGTGCCGGCGACGTTCGACGGGAGGACCTGCTGACCTCCTGACCGGGTGACCAGCCGGCCTGCCCGGGTCCGCGACACGACGTCGCGGCCCGGGCGGGCCGGTCGGCCTGGTTCAGGCCGAGCCGCGCACTACGAGCGCGGGCTCGAACAACACCGAGCGTACGGCGAGCGTCGGGTCCTCGATGCGCTCGAGCAGGAGCCGGACCATCTCGCCCGCCATCTCCTCGACCGGTTGGCGCACGGTCGTCAGGGCGGGCCGGGCCCGCTGCGCGAGGGCGGTGTCGTCGAAGCCGACGACCGCGACGTCCTCGGGCACGCGCCGCCCGCTCTCGTGCAGCACGTCGATCGCCCCCTGGGCCATGAGGTCGTTCCCCGCGAAGACCGCGTCGACCCCGGGCACCTGCTCGAGCAGCGCCCGCATCGCGGCGTCGCCGCTCTCGATCGTGAAGTTCCCCTCGACCGACGGCACGTAGGCATGGCCCCGCCGCGCGAGGGCGTCCCGGAACCCGGCGAGCCGGTCGTTCGCCGCGAGCACCCCCAGCGGTCCCGAGATCGCGGCCGGCGCCGTCCTGCCGTCGGCCACGAAGTGCTCCGCGGCGAGCGCTCCACCGTCCCGGTTGGCCAGGTCGACGAAGCTGATCGGGAGCGGCGCCGACGGGCGCGCGAACAGCACCGCGGGGCGCCCGACCTCGACCAGGAGCGCGGGCAGCGGGTCGTCGGCGCGGGTCGAGACGTGCAGGACGCCGTCGGCGTTGCCCTGGCGGACGTAGGAGACGACCTGCGCCCGGGCCGCGTCGTCCTCGGCGAGCATGAGGACCGGGTGCACGTCGTGCGGGCGCAGGGCCCGGACGATCCCCGCGACGATCCGCCCGAAGAACGGGTCGTCGAACACGTGGCCCGCGTAGCGGCTACCGCCCGAGCCGGGGTCGGTCACGGGGTCCGTCTCGGGATCCGTCCCGGAGATCACGAGCGCGACGCTCCCGGTGCGTCGCGTGACGAGCGTGCGGGCCGCCCGGTGCGGGGAGTAGCCCGTCGCGGCGACCGCGCTCTGCACGAGCTCCTGGAGAGCGGGCGCGACCTTGCGCTTGCCGTTGATGACGCGCGACGCGGTCGCGCGCGAGACACCGGCGACGCGCGCGACGTCGTCGAGCGTCGGGCCGGCGGAGGGACGAGGTGCTGTCACAGGGGTGACGCTAGCATTCTCGGGATAGCGCTTTCCCAGTGGCTTGAGGTACGCGAGCGCAGCTGAACGGCAGAATTCCGCCAATCCTCCGGCCTGGTCGCCACCCGTCTCACCCTCCCGAAGTTCACCCCTTCGCGCACGATCGGGAACCGTTCCCTTGACAGCCCTCCCGAACGTCGGAATACTCCGAATTCGGATGAGAGCGCTCTCCCGGATGGATCCAGCTCGACGAAGAACTGATTCCCGGAGCCTGCCGACGACGGCCAGGACTCCTGTCTCCCCCGAGAGGTAGAACATGAGACCCCCGCACACCCCTGCCAGACCGCGGCGCAGCAGGCGGCGCAGCCTGACCGCGCTCGCCCTGTCGCTGCTCGTCGCGTCCGCGACCCTGGTACCCGTCGGAGCCGCCGAGGCGGCCCCGACCCTGCTGTCCCAGGGCAAGCCGGCCACGGCGTCGTCGGTCGAGAACCCCGACTACACGCCCGCCTCGGCGGCCGTGGACGGCAACCCGGGCACGCGCTGGGCCAGCGCCTGGTCCGATCCCCAGTGGATCCAGGTCGATCTCCAGCAGCGCTCCACGATCGAGCGCGTCGAGCTCCAGTGGGAGTCGGCGCACGCCAAGGCGTTCCAGATCCAGGTCTCCGACGACGCCACGACCTGGACCGACGTCTACTCGACGCAGAGCTCGGCCGGCGGCGACCAGACGCTCGCCGTCACCGGAGCCGGCCGCTACGTCCGGCTCCTCGCGACGCAGCGGGCCACGGGCTACGGGAGCTCCCTGTGGGAGCTCAAGGTCTTCGGCACACCGGGCGCCGGCCCGGTCGACCCGGTCGACCCGACCGACCCCGACTACGTGAACCCGGGCCACCCGAACGTGCCCGTGCCGGACTCGGGTCCGAGCACCGTGAAGGTCGTGGGCGGCAGCGGCGACTGGGACCTCCAGGTCGACGGCAAGCCGTACTCGGTCAAGGGCTTCACCTGGGGACCGTCGTTCGCCTCGGCCGACCACTACATGGCACCGCTCGTCGCCATGGGCGCGAACACGGTCCGCACGTGGGGCACGGGAGCCGACACCAAGCAGCTGCTCGACTCCGCGGCCGCTCACGACGTCCGCGTGGTCATGGGCTTCTGGCTGCTGCCGGGCGGCGGGCCGGGCTCGGGCGGGTGCATCAGCTACACGACCGACACGAGCTACAAGTCGACGACCAAGGCCGACATCCTCCAGTGGGTCGAGACCTACAAGAACCACCCGGGCGTCCTGATGTGGAACATCGGCAACGAGGCGATCCTGGGCCTGCAGAACTGCTTCTCGGGCACGGTCCTCGAGGCCGAGCGCAACGCGTACGCCGCGTTCGTCAACGAGGTCAGCGTCGCGATCCACCGGATCGACCCGAACCACCCCACGACCAACACCGACGCCTGGGCCGGCGCCTGGCCGTACCTCAAGGCCAACGCCCCGGACCTCGACCTGCTCTCGATCAACGCCTACGGCGACGTGTGCAACATCCGGGAGAACTGGGAGGCCGGCGGCTACGACAAGCCCTACCTGCTGACCGAGGGCGGCGCGGCCGGCGAGTGGGAGGTGCCCGACGACGTCAACGGCGTGCCCGACGAGCCGACCGACATCGAGAAGGGCGCAGCGTACGTCTCGTCCTGGAAGTGCCTCATGGAGCACGAGGGCAAGGCGCTCGGCGCGACGTTCTTCCACTACGGCACCGAGGGCGACTTCGGCGGTGTCTGGTTCAACGTGATCCCGGGCGACAACAAGCGCCTCGGCTACTACTCGATCGCCAGGGCGTGGGGCGTCGACACGTCCGCCATGAACACCCCGCCCCGCATCCAGAGCATGGACGTGCCGGGCTCGACGAGCGTCGTCGCCGGGTCCTCGGTGGACCTGAACCTGACCGCGACCGACCCCGACGGCGACCCGATCAACTACGTCGCCTTCTTCAACAGCAAGTACATCGACGGGGCCGGCGGGCTCGCCTGGACCGCGCTCACGCAGACCGCTCCCGGGAAGTTCACGGTCACCGCGCCCGAGCGCCTCGGCGTGTGGAAGGTCTACGTGTTCGCCGAGGACGGCCAGGGCAACGTGGGCGTCGAGACCAGGTCGCTGCGCGTGGTCCCGCCTGCGGTCCAGGGCACCAACCTCGCGCTGGGCAAGTCCGCCACCGCGTCGAGCTTCGACCCGTGGAACGGCGACTACTCGGCCGCCCGCGCGGTCGACGGCGACCTGGGCACGCGCTGGGCGAGCCAGTGGGGCCCGACGGCCTGGTTCCAGGTCGACCTGGGCTCGGTCCGGTCCTTCGACCACCTCCAGCTCGTGTGGGAGGCGGCCTACGGGAAGTCGTACGAGGTCCAGACCTCGGACGACGGCTCGACGTGGTCGACCGTCAGGACCGTCACGGGCGGCAACGGCGGCGTCGACGACATCGACGTCGCGGGGTCCGGGCGCTACGTGCGCCTGAACCTCACGGAGCGCGGCACCGAGTGGGGCTACTCGCTCTTCGAGCTCGGCGTCTACGCGCGCTGACGAGACCCCGGGTGGGAGCGGCGCCCCCGCTCCCACCCGGTCCCGCGCCCGGGGGCCACCGCACGGTGGTGGGCGCGTCGCGCTCCGGCGCGACCTCCCGACGACGACGTCACAGGAGGAAGCATGCACCGCACCACTCAAACGTCCCGCCGCGCGCCCGGGGACTCCCCGCACCGCCACGGCCGGCCCCGTGCCCGACGACGGACCCGCGCCCTGGTCGGTTCGCTCTCGGTCGCGGCACTGGTCACCTCGTCCGCGATCGCGCTCGGCGCAGCCGGTGCGGCGAGCGCCGCACCGGGCACCCTGCTCTCGCAGGGAGCGCTGACCGAGGCATCGAGCTCGGAGTCCGGCGGGCTCGGCCCGCGGTTCGCGGTCGACGGCGACCGGTCCACCCGGTGGGCCAGCTCACCGGGCGACGACCAGTGGTTCCGCGTGGACCTGGGCGACTCGTTCGCGCTCGACACCGTGGTCCTCGACTGGGAGGCCGCGTACGGCAGGGCGTTCACGATCCAGGTGTCGGACGACGCCGCGACCTGGACCACCGCGGCGACCGTCACGGCCGGAACGGGCGGGCTCCAGACGCTCGACGTCGACGCGACGGGCCGCTACGTCCAGCTCGTCGGGACCCAGCGCGCCACGGGCTACGGCTACTCGCTGTACGAGCTCCAGGTCCTCGGGGACGGCACGCCCGTCGAGGTGCCCGAGACCCCGGGATTCGACGACGAGGTCACGCACCACGAGTTCCAGGCGAACTGCTCGTTCTCGCACTTCGAGAAGGACGACCCGATCGTGTTCCCGGGCCAGCCGGGCGCCTCGCACCTGCACACGTTCGTCGGCAACCGGTCGACCGACGCCTTCTCGACGCCCGAGTCGCTCTTCGCGAGCACGGACTCGACGTGCACCGTGCCGCAGGACCACTCGGCCTACTGGTTCCCCGCGCTCTACCGCGGAGACACCCCGATCGCCCCGGACATCCCGCATGACGATCTACTACAAGTCCGGGATCGACGACTACACCCAGGTCGTGCCGTTCCCGCGGGCCTGGAGTTCGTGGCGGGCGACATGATGGCGACCGTCGACTCGTTCCGCACGGCCCCTGGAGCGGTCGAGGGCTGGGAGTGCGGCGAGATCTCCAAGAGCTGGTCGATCCCCGACCACTGCGACCCCGGCAGCCAGCTCAACCTGCGCTACCAGTCGCCGAGCTGCTGGGACGGCAAGCACCTGACGCCGGGCGCCGCCTCGCACATGGGGCACGACACGCACATGGCCTACCCCGTCGCGGGGCAGTGCCCCATGACCCACCCCGTCGCGGTGCCCATGCTCGAGTTCAAGATCGCCTGGCCCGTGAGCGGTGACATGTCGGACGTGCGGCTGGCCAGCGGCTCGGACCAGTCGTGGCACTACGACTTCGTCAACGCCTGGGAGCCGGACGTCCTGGCTGCGCTCGTCGAGCAGTGCATCAACGGCGGCCTGCAGTGCAACCCGCGCGGCTACGACCTCTACAAGCCGCACCGCGGGACGGTCCTCGACGAGGACTTCAACCTGGTCGGCTGACGCGCCCCCCAGCCCCGCGCCCGCCCACCCGGTCGGGGCGGGGCCGAGGACATCGGCCGACGACGAAGGGCCCCGAGCCGTCAGGGGGCGGCTCGGGGCCCTTCGCCGTCGGGACCGGTCGGGCAGGACCGGTCCATCGGGCGACCGGCCCGTCGGGCACCGACCGACGGGGCGGCTCGGACCGTCCGGTCAGGCGCCGGCCGGCGGGGCGGCTCGGACCGTCCGGTCAGGCGTCGGCCGGCGGGATCGGGAAGTTCGCCGAGAACAGGTTGGTCGGGTCCACCTGGCGCTTGACCTGGCGCAGGCGCGTCAGCGTGGGCTCGGGGAACGCCTCGAGCAGCCGCTCGGGGCGCGAGTCGGTCTCGAACGACAGGTAGAGCCCGTCGGTGTGCGGGTGCACCAGGTCGTCCCACACGCCGTCGATCCCCGCCGGGCCTCCCCGCGACCCGAACGCCGCGACCGAGAAGTTCTGGGTGCGGTGGGCGTAGGCCGTCGCGTCGGCCGCGACGTCGTTGACCGCACCGCCGACCGCGCGGAGCTGGAGCAGCTGCGCCGCGCCGCTCCCGAGGAAGCGGGCGAGATCGCGGGCCGTGGCCTGGTCGACGTGCTCGACGAGGCCCGAGCGCGATCCCGGCTCCCCGCCCCCCGAGTGCTGGGCGTCGGCCCGGCGCACGATCCCCGAGTACGGGGTGAGGACAGCCTGGTGGTCGAGCAGCGGCGCCGAGTCGGCGAGGCTCTCGAGCGCGCGGATCGCGGCGTCGGTGTCGTCGTCGGCCCACACGGTCATGAGCTGGGCCATGGGCCCGCGTCCGCCCCGGCCAGCGCTCATGTGCAGGAAGCTGCGTGAGCTCGCGCGGCGCGGCCTCGACCGTCGCTGCCCAGCGCTCGAGCAGCCCCGCGGTGTCCGAGGCGTCGAGCACCATGATCGAGTAGACGAGGTCCGTCACGGGAGCGGCCTCGACGTCGACCCAGGTCACGACCCCCATGTTGCCGCCCGCCCCGCGCAGCGCCCAGAAGAGCTCGGGCTCCTCCCGGGCGTCCACGACACGCACCCGTCCGTCGGCCGTGACGACCTCGGCCGCGACGACGTTGTCGATCGTCAGGCCGTGCTTGCGGCCCATGAGACCGATCCCGCCCGTCGTGGCCAGCCCACCGACGCCCACGCCTCCGGAGTCGCCCGAGCTGATCGCGAGCCCGTGGGGCGAGAGGACCTCGGCGACCTGACCCCAGGTCCCGCCCGCACCCAGCCGCACGCGGCGGGAGCCGTCGTCGGGCACGTCGACCTGATCCAGGGCGCCGACGTCGAGGACGACTCCTCCGTCGTTGGTCGAGCGGCCGCTGATGCCGTGCCCGGCCGAACGGACCGCGAGCGGGACGTCCTGCTCGCGGGCCCAGACGACGGCCTCGGCCACCTCGTCCGCGGTGCGCGGACGGAGCACGATCCCGGGCGCGCCCGAGCGCATGTAGGTGTGCCGCACCGTGTCGTACGCACGGTCCCCGGGCTCGACCGCGCGCTCGCTCAGGATCGCGGGGAGCGAGTTGTAGTCGATCCCCGCGCGCCGGGCCGCGAGGGCAGAGGCGCCGCGGCGGTGAGCGGCGGGCGCCGTGCCGGCGGACCGGCGCTCGGCCGCGACGAGCTCGCGCAGCGCGGGCGCGACCTCCTCGCCGAAGACCTGGATCTCGCGCGGGTCGTCGGTCGCGAGGACGAACCCCGAGACGCCGTCCTCGAGCGCGAGCGCGCCGAGCTCCTCGACCCACTGCTCGGGCGGACCCTGGAGGTAGCCGAGCCTGCTCGTGGAGAACTTGCCGTTGACGTTGAGCATGCGGCGCACCGCGCTCGGGTCGCGGCCCGCGGCGAGAGCGGCCTCGTCGATCACGGCGTTGCCCTTGGCCAGGTCGCCGGGCTGGAGGTAGGACAGCGAGGGCAGCCAGCCGTCACCCTTGCGGCCGATGAGCCGCTGCATGCGGGGCTTGACCGCCCCGATCCACAGCGGGACGTCGTGCGCCGGGGCGGGGCCGCGCTTGGCGCCGTCGATCTGGTGGTGCGTACCGTGCACGCGCAGGGGCGTCCGGTCGCTCGTGTCCCAGATGCCTCGGATGATGTCGATGGCCTCCTCGAGCGCCGTGACGGCCTCGCCCGGCGCGAGGCGCGGCGTGCCCATGGCCTCGATGGCGTCCCAGAACGCGCCTGCCCCCAGGCCCATGGCGAACCGGCCGCCCGAGAGCAGGTCGAGGCTCGCCCCGGCACGGGCCAGCACGGCCGGCGGGCGCAGCGGCAGGTTGAGGACGTTGCCCGCGACCTGCACGCGCTCGGTCGACGCGGCGACCCACGTCATGAGGGTCCAGGCGTCGAGGAAGGCCGGCTGGTAGGGGTGGTCCTGGAAGGTCACGAGGTCCAGGCCCGCGTTCTCGGCGAGCTGCGCGAGACGCACGGGCGCCTGCGGGTCGCGGTTCTGCGGGGTGTGGAAGGTACCGAGGATGAGGTCGTGGCCGTAGTCCGTCATGCGTGCGCGCTCCGTGTGCCGCGAGAGCGGCGGTCGTCTCCAAGATCGTCTGAGTTACAGACGATATCACCAGCAACCCATCTTCTCTCTAGATCATTCCGTTGTATCCTGGGGGCGTGACCCTCGCGACGCCGGACACCTCCCGCTCCCCCAGCCCTCTCGGCTGGTCGCTCACCGCGCTCCTGCGCGAGTGGAGCGCTCGCGTCGACGCGCTCGCCCAGGACCTGCCCGACGGGACGCGCGGCTACCAGGTGCTCTCCGCCGTCGTGCACGACACCCCGCCCAGCCAGGCCGCGCTCGCGGCGCGGCTCGGGATCGACCGGACCGTCATGACCTACCTGATCGACAAGTACGTCGACTGCGACCTCGTCGAGCGCCAGGCCGACCCCACCGACCGCCGGACCCGGCGCATCGTCGCGACCGGCAAGGGGCGCACGGTCCTCGCCGACCTCGACGCGCGCGTCGCGGCGGCCGAGGAGGACCTGCTCGCGGGGCTCGACCCCGCGGACCGCGCGACCCTGCGGCGCCTCCTCGAGCGCGCCGCCGACGGCGCGGCGCACGACGAGGACCGGTGCGCCGTCGTCGTGCAGGGCATGGACGCCGTGACCGCGCCGCGCGTCCGCACCGCGCGGTAACCAGCTCACGACGCGGCGGGCGGCACGTCCTCGCCGATCGTGCGGCGCGACAGCAGCGCCGCGACCAGGAAGCACACCGCGCCGAGCAGCGTGCCGAGGTTGGCCCAGAACGCGCTCACGAGCGAGTCCGTCTGCGGCACCACGTACGCGCCCACGGCCGACGCGCCGAACGCGACCGAGCCCACCAGGTTGAGCCACGTCCCGTGCCACGTGCGCGCGTCCGCGTCCCACAGGTGACCGCGGTCCCGGGTCGCGACGACCGCGAACGCGCTCGAGACGAGGAACGCGACCGACCCGTAGGCGTCGGGCCGCCAGCCCGCGCCCAGGCGCGTGGGGTCGGCGATCGCCGCGCCCAGCGCGGCCGCCGTGCTGATGTTGAAGAAGAGGGTCCCGGCGAGCTGGACGGCCGCGGCCCACCAGTCCCAGCGGTCGGCCGGGAGGGTCCCCCTGCGGGGCACGCGGCGTCCGCTCAGGCTCAGCTGGATCGCCGCGGCGAGCGTGAAGAAGACCGAGCCGACGCAGAACGTCACGCCCACCCAGACGGGGCCTACGGCCTGGGCGTAGAACGGCACCGCGCCGACCAGGAAGCACGCCGACCCGACGACGAACCCCCACGCCTCGCGGCGCAGGCGGCGGACGCGCACGTCACGAGCCATGCGCCCAGCGTGGCACGCCGTCGCCCGGCCGTCTCGGCGGCCGGACGGCGACCAGGGATCAGCGCGAGGGCGTCTCCACGACCTGGCCCGCCCAGGCGAAGCCGCCGCCGAACCCGATGAGCAGCGCGGGCACGCCCGCGGGGATCTTGCCCGAGTGCCACCACTTCGACAGGCCCAGCGGGATGCTCGCGGCCGAGGTGTTGCCCGACTCCGTGATGTCGGTGACGACGACCTTGTCCTCGAGGCCCAGCGCCTTGGCGAGCGGCTCGATGATGCGCAGGTTGGCCTGGTGCGCGACGAGCACCTCGATGTCGTCGAGCGTCAGGCCCGACTTCTCGACCGCGGCGCGCGCCCGGTCCGCCGAACGCGTGATGGCCCAGCGGAAGACCGCGCGCCCGTCCTGCACGAACTTCTCGTCCGGGGTCTCGATGAGCACGGCCGGGGTCAGCTCAGGCTCCGAGCCCCACGCGACCGGCCCGATCCCCGGGGTGTCCGTGCCCTGCACCACGAACGCCCCCGCGCCGTCGGCCGTGAGGATGCACGTCACGCGGTCGGTCCAGTCGGTGAAGTCGGTCAGCTTCTCGGCGCCGATCACGAGCGCCGTGGTCGCGGCTCCGGTGCGGATCGCCTGGTCCGCGAGGCCCAGGGCGTGCGCGAAGCCCGAGCACGCGACGTTGACGTCCAGGATCACGGGCCCGACGACGCCGCGCAGGTCGGGCGCGTCCTCCTCCTCGGGCGTGGACTGGCCGGGCATGACGCCCGTGCGCAGGTTGTACGCCACGCGACCGGCGGTGTTGGGCGAGCGGTCGCGCGCCGTGGCCGTCGCGACGATGATCATGTCGACCTCGCTCGCCGCGACGCCGGCGTCCTCGAGCGCGTGGCGCGCCGCCGCGGTCGCCATGTCGGCCACGGTCTCGTCCTCGGCCGCGACGTGACGCGTCACGATCCCGGTGCGGGAACGGATCCACTCGTCGTTGGTCTCGACCAGCTGAGCGATGTCGTCGTTGGTGAGCGTCCGCTCGGGCTGGTGGTGGCCGATCCCGACGATGCGCGAGCCGGCGGCTCCGGTGAGGGTGAGCATGGGTCGATCATTCCCCCGGGTGGGCGGATCGTCCAAGTCGCCGGTCCGAGCACCGGACCTCCTCCGGACCCGGACGACCTCGCCGACCGGGCGCGCGCGGACGCGGCCCCGGCCCTGGAGCGCTCGGTGCTCGCGGTCTCGCTGAGCACGACCGTCGATCAGAGACGACCATGGAAGGACGGGGGCACGACGCGGGGCATGGCGAACCGCGTCCGCCTCACCTTGCATCGACGACGACAGGAGCATCGCTATGTGCACGGGCATCAGGTTCTCGGACGGCCAGGACAACCTCTACCTCGCACGGAACCTCGACTGGACGAGCGGGTACGGGGAACAGGTGGTGATCACGCCCACGGGGTACGCACCGAGGTCGCCGTTCGGCGCGGTGCCCAGCATCCAGCACGCCACCATCGGCATGGGCATCGTGGAGGAGGACACCCCGCTCTACTTCGACGCCGGCAACGACGCGGGCCTGGCCGTCGCAGGGCTCAACTTCCCGGGGTACGCGGCCTATGCCACTGCCCCCGTCGAGGGCCACGTCAACGTCGCCGCGTACGAGTTCCCGCTGTGGGTGTGCTCGCAGTTCGCGAGCGTCGACGAGGTCGAGGCGGCGCTCCAGCACGTCACGATCGTCGACAAGCCGATCAACGACAAGTACCCCAGCTCGCTGCTCCACTGGATCATCGCCGACGCGGAGCGCGCGATCGTCGTGGAGCACACGAGCGAGGGCATGCAGGTCTTCGACGACGACGTCGACGTCCTGACGAACCAGCCCGGGTTCGCGTGGCACCACGAGAACCTGCGCAACTACCTCAACACCTCGCCCGAGTTCCCGCCGGAGACCGAGCTGGGCAGGGCCCACCTCACCCCGTTCGGCTCGGGCTCGCACATGCGCGGGATCCCCGGGGACTACTACTCGCCCTCCCGGTTCGTCCGTGCCGCCTACGTCAACGCCCACTACCCGGTCAAGGGCAGCGAGGAGGAGAACGTCAGCCGGGCGTTCCACACGCTGCAGCAGGTCGCGATGGTCGACGGGTGCGCCGCGATGGGGTCGGGCGAGTTCGAGATCACGATCTACACCGGGCTCTTCTCCTCCCGGACCACGACCTACTACTGGAACACCTACGAGGACCCGGCGGTCCGCAGCGTCGCCCTCGCCGACCACCCGACGGACGGCGACAAGCTCGTCCTCGCGTAGACGACCGCCGGCCGCGTCGGCGCGGGACCGGGCTCCGGAGGGTGTGCGGGGCCCGGTCGGTGCGGGCCGGACGGGCACCGAGCGACCGAGGTCCTGCTCACCCCCTGGTCATCGGGCCTCGACCTCGGCCAGCAGCCCGTCGACCAGCCCCAGGAAGGTCGCGAGGTCGTCGCGCCGCACGCAGTGCCCTGCCCCGGCGACCCGCACGACCCGGCCCCTGCCCGCGAGGACCTGCTCGGCTCGGCTCGCACCGTCGTCGGACACGAGCGAGTAGCTCGACGCCTCCCCCGCCGCGACCACGACCGGCACGCGCGACTCGAACGCGACGGGCCAGTCGCGCGCGGTCCACTCGTGCGGGACCTCCAGCAGGCGCGGCGAGACTGCTCGCTGGGCGCGGGCCCACGGCTCCGACTCCTCGGGCGACCACTGCGGGAAGCGCGCGCGGAAGTCGGCCGCGAGCTCCGCCGTCGGGCGCCCGCGGGCCGCCTCGATGCCCGGCGCGAGGAACAGCGGCCGCCCGCCCTCGTCGTGCTCGGTGTCGCTGACGCCCCAGGCCGGGTCCTCCAGGACCAGGCCCAGGACCAGGTCGGGGTGGCGCAGCGCGAGCTCCTGCGCCGTGAGGCCGCCCATCGAGTGCCCGACGACGACCGCCGGGCGTCCGAGCACGTCCCGGACCGCGCGGGCCGCGTCGTCCGCGAGCGCCGCGAGCGTGAAGGGTTCGTCGGGCAGCTCGGAGCCTCCGTGGCCACGGGCGTCGAGCGTCAGGACGTCGCGCGAGCGGACGAGGTGGCGGACCGTGCCGGGCCAGCACTCGCCCGAGTCGGTCACGCCGTGCAGGAGCAGGACGGGAGGGCGCTGCGGACCGTCAGGGGCCGCGGTCCGGTACAGCCTCCAGGCGTTGGGTCCGGTCCGGCCGGTGAGCGGGTCGGGCGTGGCCGACGGTCCGACGGACGGGGCGGCTGTGTCGAGGTGGCTGCTGTGCACGGGTAGATCTTCACCCCGAGCGGCTGCTCGGGGAAAGCACGCCCGTTCACCGCGCGTCGAGCGCCGCCCGCTCGTCGTCGCGCGGTGCGAGGACCACGGGGTCTCCCTCGCCGTCGAAGACCCGCACGGGTCGCGTCTCGTCCCAGCGTTGCCAGCCCGGGTCGCCCGAGGTCGCGAACGCCACCCAGGCGCCGTGCATCGCGGTCGCGAGCGACTGCGGGGCCTCGGGGCCCGCGAGTGCGGTCGAGTCGGGCGTCGCGAGCCCGTCGAACACGAACCCGAGCTCGACGGCGTGCGCGGCGCCGAGGTCTTGCACCGGGCTGCGCCAAGCGAACTCGTAGACGAACGTCTCGGCGTCCGCGGACCGGCGCGAGTCGGCGACCTGCTGGAGCGGGACACGCAGCAGGACGTCGGTCGCGAGCGCGCCCAGGAGCTCCCCCGCGGACGCCCCGGGGCGGTTGCGCCGGAACAGGCGGACGGCCCGCGCGGAGATCCCGACCTTGCGCCGTGCCACGGCCAGGTGCCACCACCTGAACCTGCTCAGGAGCCCGGTGGGGACGAACCAGAGGCGGTACTCCTCGGTCGTGGCCCCGACCAGCAGCGGGATCGTGCTCCCGGCTCCCGCAGTGAGCGCCTCGTGAGGCTCGCGGGGCACCAGGTCGTCGTCGAGCACGAGCGCGAACCCCGGCCCGCCCGTGAGCGGCGTGGATCCCGCGGTCACGCGGTCCTGCGAGCCGACCAGTGCCTCGGGCAGGACGGTCGCGAAGCCCGCGCGTGTCGTCGGGACACCCAGGTCCTTGCCCATGGCGCGCGTGATGCGCCCCGCCCGGGCGGCCGGCTGGGCGGACAGGGGGCCGCTCTGGACGATCGCCCGGGCGACCAGGTCCGGCGCCGAGGGGTGCGCGAGGATCGCCGAGACCGTGTTCCCACCGGCGGACTGGCCCGCGAGCGTCACCCGGCGCGGGTCGCCACCGAACGCCGCGACCTCGTCCTGGACCCAGCGCAGCGCGGCGAGCTGGTCGGCCAGGCCGAGGTTGCGCGGAGCGCCGTCGAGCACCGAGAAGCCCTCGGCCCCGAGCCGGTAGTTGACGCCCACGAACACCACGCCGTCTTGCGCGAACCGTGTGCCGTCGTAGCCCGCGAGCGCGTTGGACCCGTGCGCGAGCGACCCGCCGTGCACCCACACGATCACGGGGAGAAGGTCTGTGCCCCGGTCGGCCGGCGTGAAGACGTTGACGTGCAGGACGTCGTCGCCCGGGACCGTCACGGTCGGCAGCAGGGCAGCGAGCGCCCCGGGGTAGGGCGACTGCGGCGCGGTGGCCCCGTAACGCGTCGCGTCCCGCACCCCGGCCCAGGGCTCGACGGGACGAGGGGGCGCGAAGCGGCGCGCACCGAACGGCGGGGCCGCGTACGGGACGCCGAGGAACCGCTCGACGCCGTGGGCGACGGTCCCCTCGACCGCGCCCTGGCTCGTCACGACCTGCACCCGACCGACGGTCTCGCTCTGCGCGCTCATCGGTCCATCGTCTCCCCGGGAACCTCCGAGCCGGAGCGGCGCGCCGGTGGGCGCGCCGCGAGACGGAGCCGGTCGCAGGTCGTCCCGGGGACCGGGCCCGGCAGGCTCGCTGGGCCGGCGGGGCTGGCGGGAGGGCGGGACAGTTGCCAGACTGCTGCGATGCCCGACGACGAGGTCACGACGAGCCCGCACGAGACGCGGCGTCGACAGGCCCGGCCCCACCCGGTCCGGCGCGCCGTCGTGGTGGCCGTCGCCGCACTGGCACTGCTCGCGTGGAGCGCGACGCTCGAGGTCGCGTGCGCCCTGGGCGGGCTCGCGCCCGCGGACCCCGTGAACGTCGTCGTACCGCCCTGCCCCTCCCAGAGCGTCCGGACGAGCGCCGCCGCCGTGGGGGCGGGCGTGGTCCTCCTCGGCCTCGGCGTGCTGCTGGTCCTCCGGCGCAGGGCGTGGGTCCGTCCGGCACGGGCGGAACGAGCCCTGTTCGTGACCTTCGTGGTCCTGGCGGTCGTGGCCGTCGTCAGGGCGATGGGCGCGACGGGGTTCGTCGCGGCGATCTAGGTCGTGGCCGGCGTCCTCGCGAGTGCAGCGGCTTCCCGTGTGCCGGATGATCGGTGCCATGCGCAGCACACTCATGCACCACACCGAACAGCCCGGCGAGCCGGGGAGCTTCCAGCTGCAGAACGACCGCATGCTCAAGGTCGACCTCGCGGGCACGGGCGGCTTCTTCTACGCCCGGCAGGGCTCGATGGTCGCGTACCAGGGCGACGTCGACTTCGCGTACGAGGGCTCGGGCGGCGTCGCCAAGATGTTCAAGAAGGCCTTCACGGGTGAGGGCATGTCCCTCATGAAGGTCTCGGGCAGCGGCGACGTGTTCCTCGCCCAGGACGCGGACCAGGTGTTCGTCCTGCACCTGGAGGACGAGTCCGTCACGGTCAACGGCTCGAACGTCCTCGCGTTCGAGAGCACCCTCACGTGGGACATCAACCGCGTCGAGGGTGCGTCCATGATGAGCGGCGGGCTCTTCAACACGACGTTCACGGGGACGGGCTCTCTCGCCGTGACGGCGTACGGGACGCCCGTGGTCCTCGACGTCGACGAGCCCACGTACGTCGACATGCAGGCCGCGGTCCTGTGGTCGAGCTCGCTCACGTCCACGATCCGCAAGACCGCGAAGCTCTCGGCCGCGATCGGCCGCGGGTCGGGCGAGGCGTACCAGCTCGGTCTCACGGGTCGCGGCATCGTCGTCGTCCAGGCCTCCGAGGGCCACCCGATCCCGACGGCGAAGTAGCGCGGGCGGCGCCGGGCCCGGCGCACGCCTCCAGCACCCTGACCACCGGCCGCCCAGCAGGCGTGCCGGGCGCACGAGACCCCCGAGGAGGCACCCGTGATCGGCCTCGAGCTCGTCGTCGTCCTCGGCGTGGTCATCGTCGTGTGCGGGATCCTCGCTCGCCGCACGCGGGTCGCGGACCCGATCCTGCTGCTCGTCGCGGGGATCGTGCTGGGGTTCGTGCCCGCCCTGCGGCAGGTGCACCTGCCTCCCGAGCTCATGCTCCTCGTGTTCCTCCCGGCGCTCCTCTACTGGGAAGCCATCACGACGTCGTTGCGGGAGATCCGGGCGACCCTGCGCGGGATCGTCCTGACGAGCACGCTGCTCGTGGTCGCGACGGCGGCCGCGGTCGCGACCGCGGCACACGCCCTGGGCATGCCCTGGGGTCCCGCGTGGGTGCTGGGCGCGGCGGTCGCACCGACCGACGCGACCGCCGTCGGCGTCCTCGCGCGGGCCCTGCCCCGGCGGACCGTGACGGTGCTGCGGGCCGAGAGCCTCGTCAACGACGGCACCGCGCTCGTGCTCTACGGCGTCGCGGTGGGGGTGACCGTGGGCGAGGAGACGCTGGGCGCGGGTCACGTGACGTGGTTGTTCGTGCTCGCCTACGGCGGCGGGATCGCGGTGGGGCTGCTCGTCGCACGCCTCGCGGTCCTCGTCAGGCCTCGCATCGACGACCCGATGCTGGGCAACGTCGTCATCCTGCTCCTCCCGTTCGTGGCCTTCCTGGTGGCCGAGCTCATCGAGGCCTCCGGGGTGCTGGCCGTGGTCGTGTGCGGGCTCGTCATGAGCCAGGTCGGGCCCAGGATCGGGCGCGCCGCGACGCGGCAGCAGACCGTCGCGTTCTGGTCGATCTCGACCTACCTGATCAACGCGTCGCTGTTCGTCCTGGTGGGGCTGGAGGCCCAGTCCGCGGTGCGCAACCTGGTCTCCGAGGACCTCGTGACCGCGATCGTCGGCGTCGCGGTCGTGTGCGCGGTGATCCTCGTGGTGCGGTTCGGGTTCCTCGTGCTCTCGGCCTACACGATCCGGCTCGTCGACCGGCGCCCCTCCCAGCGGGGACGGCGCGTCACGAACCGGGCGCGAGCGGTCAGCACGGTCGCGGGCTTCCGGGGCGCGGTCTCGCTGGCCGCAGCCCTCGCCGTGCCTGCGCACCTGAGCTCGGGCGCGCCCTTCCCGGACCGCGACCTCATCGTCTTCATCACGTGCGGCGTGGTCGCGACGACGCTCGTCGTCCAGGGCCTCCTGCTCGCGCCCACGGTCCGGTGGGCCCGCCTGCCCGACGACGACGGGGTCGCCCGCGAGCGTCGGCTCGCCGACGAGACGGCCGCCCAGGAGGCCCTCGACGCGCTCCCCGACGTCGCGGCGGCGCTCGGGACGGACCCCTCGGTCGTCGACCGGCTGCGCGGGGAGTACGAGGAGCACCTGACCCTGCTCCGGGCACGCGACGGCGGGGCCGACGACCCGGACCCCGCGGTGCTCCTCGACGACGAGTACACCGAGCTGCGCCTCGCGCTGCTGGCCCGCAAGCGCGCGACGGTCGTGCGCCTGCGCGACCAGCGCGAGATCGACGACACCGTGCTGCGCCAGGTGCAGGCCCGGCTCGACCTCGAGGAGATCCGGCTGAGCCGCGGCGACCCCGCCCCGGAGTGAGCGGTCGCCGACGTGGTCACGGCTTCCGACCGGCTCGATCTCGCGGGAGAATGGAGAGCTGGGTGCTGCGTCCCGCGCGGATGCGCCCCGCCCCCTTTGCCCTCGATCGCGCAGGAAACTGCAGGAAGCCACAGGACGTTCCAGTGCCCTCAGCGGACCAGCCCACCACGCCCTCAGCACCACCCCCCGGCCTCCCCGGCGAAGGAGCAGGCGACCGTCCTCGCGGAGGCCTCGCGCCGCCGCTCGTTCGCGGTCATCAGCCACCCGGACGCCGGCAAGTCGACGCTCACCGAGGCGCTCGCGCTGCACGCCAACGCGATCCGCGAAGCGGGCCGCGCCGACGGCAAGGCGGGCCGGCGCACGGTGTCCGACTGGATGGACATGGAGCAGGACCGTGGCATCTCGATCACCTCCGCGGCCCTGCAGTTCACCTACCGCGACGCCATGATCAACCTGGTCGACACCCCGGGGCACGCGGACTTCTCGGAGGACACGTACCGCGTGCTGTCCGCGGTCGACGCGGCCGTCATGCTGGTCGACGCGGCCAAGGGCCTCGAGGTCCAGACCATGAAGCTCTTCGCGGTCTGCAAGCACCGCGGCATCCCGCTCATCACGGTCATCAACAAGTGGGACCGTCCGGGCAAGGACGCGCTCGAGCTCATGGACGAGATCCAGGAGCGCACGGGCCTGGTCCCCACGCCCCTCACCTGGCCCGTGGGCGTCGGCGGCGACTTCCGTGGCGTGCTGGACCGCCGCACGGGTGAGTACGTGCACTACACGCGCACGGCCGGCGGCACCACGATCGCCCCCGAGGAGGTCATGGACCCCGATGCGGCCCTGGCGCGCGAGGGCGACGCCTGGACCACCGCGGTCGAGGAGGCCGAGCTGCTCGCCGACTCCAACGGCGACCACGACCAGGAGACGTTCCTGGCCGGGCAGACGACGCCCGTCCTGTTCGGGTCCGCGGTGCAGAACTTCGGCGTCCACGCGCTGCTCGACGTCCTGGTCGACGTCGCGCCGTCGCCGTCGCCGCGCGTCACGGTCACCGAGGACACGCGCCCGGTCGAGGCGCCCTTCAGCGCGTTCGTCTTCAAGATGCAGGCCGGCATGGACACCGCGCACCGCGACCGGCTCGCGTTCGCGCGCATCTGCTCGGGCGTGTTCGAGCGCGGCATGGTCGTCAGCTCGGCCCGCACGGGCAAGCCGTTCGCGACCAAGTACGCGCAGCAGGTCTTCGGTCGCGAGCGCACGATCGTCGACACCGCCTACCCGGGCGACGTGGTGGGGCTCGTCAACGCGGCGGGCCTGCGCGTGGGCGACACGCTCTACCTGGACAAGAAGGTCGAGTTCCCGCCCCTGCCGACGTTCGCCCCCGAGCACTTCGCGGTCATGCGCGCCAAGGACGTCTCGCGCTACAAGCAGTTCCAGCGCGGCGTCATGCAGCTCGGCGCCGAGGGCGTCGTCCAGGTCCTGCGCTCCGACCTGCGCGGTGACCAGGCGCCGGTCCTGGCCGTGGTGGGCCCCATGCAGTTCGAGGTCGCCGAGCACCGCATGGCGACCGAGTTCAACGCGCCCGTGTCGCTCGACCGCCTGGGCTACTCCATGGCGCTGCGGACCACGAAGGACTGGGTCGTGCAGCTCAACGCGCAACCTGGCGTCGAGGTCCTCCAGCGCGAGGACGGCGAGTACCTGGCGCTCTTCCCCGACCGCTGGCGCGTGACGTCGGTGCGCAACCGCCTCGAGGGCGTGGTCCTGCTCGAGGACGAGATCTTCGGCTGACCCTCCTGCCCGCTGATGCCCGACGGCGGAGCGCACCCACGTACCTGGGCGCACTCCGCCGTCGGGCGTCAGCGGGCAGGCGCGGGCCGGCGGCCCGCCCACCTCACCGCTCGACCGCGGCGCCGCGCGCGACCAGGCCCGCTTGGTCGGAGAGCTTGAGCTCCTTCATGAAGAACGCGATGACGAAGCCCAGCGCGCCGAGCGGGACCAGGTACCAGAACGCGGGCGCGAGCGCGTCGGTGTAGGCGTTGACGACCAGGTCGTGCAGCGCCGCCGGCAGCTCCTTGACGGCGTCCGGCGTGAGGCTGTCCGGCCCGAAGTCCTTGGGCATCTCGCTCGCCGGCAGGCCCTTGGTCGCGTCGGCCAGGTTGGACGTCAGCTTCGAGGTGAACACGGTCGAGAACACGCTCGTGCCGACCGCGGCACCGATCTCGCGCAGGAAGTTGTTGGTGGACGTCGCCACACCCACCATCTCGGGGGCGACCGAGTTCTGCACCGCGATCACGATGGTCTGCAGCACGAGTCCCAGCCCGAAACCGAGCACGAAGATCATCGCGCCGAACGTCAGCATCGAGATGTCGGACGTCAGCTGCGTGAGCAGGACCAGCCCGACCGTCGCGATCCCCATCCCGAGGATCGGGTAGATCTTGTACCTCCCGCTGCGCGCGATGAGCAGACCCGAGCCGATCGCCGTGATCATCAGCCCCACCGTCATGGGCAGCATGAGCAGCCCCGACTCGGTCGCGCCGTAGCCGTGCGCCATCTGCAGGAAGGTCGGCAGGAACGACAGCGCCGCGAACATCGTCATGCCGAGGATCAGGGCGATCGAGACCGAGACCGAGAAGGTCCGGCTCCGGAACAGGTGGAGCGGGATGAGGGGGTCGGCCACCCGGGTCTCGACGACCAGGAACGCGATCAGCGCGAGCACCGTCACGACCAGCACCGTGAGCAGGACCGGGCTGCTCCAGTCGTACTTCTTCTCGCTCGAGATCGAGCTCCAGCTCGTGAGGAGCACGATGCCCGCGGTCGTGACCGCCATCAGGAGCGCGCCCCCGATATCGAACCGCTTGCTCGGCGTGCGCGACGGGAGCCGGAGCTTGAACCACGCGATCCCGAACGCGATCAGGCCGATCGGGACGTTGAGCCAGAAGCACCAGCGCCACCCCGGCCCGTCGGTGAACCAGCCGCCCAGCAGCGGCCCCGCGACCGTGGCGATCCCGAACACCGCCCCCATGGGGCCCATGTACCGGCCGCGGTCCCGGGCCGAGACGATGTCGGCGATGATGGCCTGGCTCAGGATGACCAGGCCCCCGGCCCCGAGCCCCTGGACCGAGCGCCACACCACGAGGTCCACGAACGACGAGGACAGCGCCGAGCCCGTCGAGCCGACCACGAAGATCGCGATCGCGACGAGGAACGGCAGCCGACGCCCCCGCAGGTCGCCGATCTTGCCGTAGATCGGCATCACGATCGCGATCGCGAGGAGGTAGGCCGTGATGATCCACCCCTCGTCCTGGGCCGCGCCGAGGTCTCCCACGATGGTGGGCAGCGCCGTCCCGACGACGGACTGGTCCAGCGCGGACAGGAACATCGCGGCCAGCAGGGCGCTGAAGATCACGTAGACGGTGCCCTTGGACAGCACCAGCTCGGGTTCGCCCGGGGCCCGGGTCGTGGGTCGCGCGGTGTCGCTCATCGCAGAGTCCTTCCTGGCGGCCGGCAGGCGGTAGGGACGGCGGCCGTCGGAGGTCGACGAAGGTCGTGACCTGAACGCGTGAGAACCGCCCGGTTCCAGGGGGAACGTCGGCGGGCAGCCGCTCGGACGGGGCTCGTCCGGGCGGTACGTCGCGTCCCTCCAGGGTGGGACGGGGCCTCCTGGGGCGCAACACGTGGCCGATCGCGCGCGTCCTGGCGCGACGCGGCGGGACCGAGCGGCCTCGCGTCCTGCCGCGGGGTGGACCTGGCGGAGCAGAGCCTGGCGGAACGCGGGGCCAGGTCGAGACGGACCCGGCGGGAGCGTGCCCTCGCGGGTGAAGGGGCGGGCCGCGAACGATGCCCGGTGGAAGGTCAGCGCGCGAGGTCCGAGGGGTCCGTGTTCGCCCCGCACAGCACGACCGCGACGGTCTCGCCGGGCTCGGGCACGTAGGCGCGCGACTCGAGCGCGGCGAGCGCCGTCGCGGCCCCGTGCTCGACGACGAGCCGCCGCTCGTCCCACAGGTGACGGCGCGCGGCGACGATCGCGTCGTCGGTGACCAGGACCGAGCGTGCGCCGTCGTGCTGCGCGAGCGACAGCGCCGTCTCCGAGGTACGACGAGCCCCGAGCGAGTCCGCAGCGACGGACGCGACGGGGACGTCGACGACCTCGCCCGCCTCGAGCGCGGCGTGCAGTGCCTGGGCGCCGTGGGGCTCGACCGCCACGACCGTGATCCCGTGCGGGTGCGCCGCAGCGGCCACGCCGCTGAACAACCCGCCACCCCCGACCGCGACGACCACGGTGTCGACATCGATCCGTGCCGCGACGATCTCCTCCAGAAGGGTGCCCGCGCCCGCCGCGATCAGCGGGTTGTCGTAGGCGTGCGAGGCGAGCGCGCCCGTCTCCGCCGCGAAGGCCTGCGCGGCGTCGAGCGCCTCGGCGTACTCGGCCCCCACCTGGTGGACCTCGGCACCGAGCGTGCGCAGGCGTGCGACCTTGACCGGCGGCGCGGTCCGGGGCACGAACACGGTCGCACGGACCCCGTGGGCCCGCGCGGCCCACGCGTTCGCCATGCCCGCGTTCCCGCCCGACGCGATCACGATCCCGGCGTCGGGCAACGTGCCCGCGTCGAGGTGGGCACCCACGAAGTTCAGGGCACCGCGCGCCTTGAACGAGCCCGTGTGCTGCATGAGCTCGAGCGCGAACACCCCCGTCGCCGCGCCGAGCGCACCCGGGTCCATGGGCGCGAGCGCGACGGGCCGGACCTGGCCCGCGATGCGCTGGGCCGCGGCGAGGACGTCCAGGTGGTCGATGGTCATGGGGTCCTCCGGGGGCGGATCGAACGGTGCGGGGACGAGGGGCCACCGGGCGGGGGCGAGCGAGGGCGCCGGATGGGCCCAGGGGAACCCTACGTCGTGGCTCCCCGGCCAGGGCCTCGTCGAGGTGGAGGGTCGTCCCCGAGGTAGAGGGGGACCGTCGAGGTAGAAGGCCACAGACCTCTACCTCGACGGTTCCCCTCTACCTCGCGGGCCGCGGGGCGCAGCTCACAGCCCCGCCTCGCGGTAGAAGCCCTCGATGTGCTCACGCACCGCATCTGCCGCCCCGGCACCGTCGCCGCGTGCGACCGCGTCGAGGACCGCACGGTGCTCGGCGCGCAGCCGCACCGCGGTGCGGGGCCAGTCCTCCAACCGCTCGGTACCGGCCTCGACGTAGGACTCGATCGCACCCCGCAGGCCCGTCATGACGGCCTCGACCAGGACGTTGCCGGCGAGCCGGACGAGGGCCACGTGGAAGGCCGCGTCGAGCTCGCGGAAGCGGGCCGGGTCGAGCGAGGGGTCGTCCATGGTGTCGAGCAGCGCGACGGCCTCGGACAGTCCCGCGCCGCCGGCAGTCGCGGCGGCCTGCCCGACCGCCCAGGTCTCCAGGAGCACCCGGGTCTCCACGACGTCGCGGACCACGAGCGTCCCGGACGCGACGTGCAGTCGCACGGCCGCGCCCAGGCCCGCGGCGGGCCGGTCGATCACGGTGGCGCCGGCGTCGGGCCCTGAACCGACCGCGGTGCGGACGATGCCCATGGCCTCCAGGACACGCAGCGCCTCGCGGACCGAGGGGCGCGAGACGCCGAGCTCCTCGGCGAGCGCACGCTCGGCCGGGAGCCGTTCACCGAGTCCCCAGCGACCCGCCGCCAGGTCTGCCTCGATGCGGGCCAGGACGATCTCGTGGGTGCGCACGTGGTCAGCGTAGTGCCGGGCGGGACGGACGGGACGAGCGTGACCGCGGGGCGGCACGCGTTCTGACACACCGTGGTCATGTGGTCTGACCACAGCCTCGCGATGGTCTACAGTGACTCGGACATCGTGTGGTCAGACCACAGCCTGCTCGCCGTCGAGCAGGGGCCGGGAGGGCCACGCGGTACCTCGACGGGCACTCGCCGCCCGCCGGGACCAGACTGAGTCCCACCGCCCCCTGCCTGGCTGGAGTCCCCAGTGCGCATCGCCCTCGCCGCCACCTGCATCGCCGACGCGATGTTCCCCCAGGCCCCCCGGGCCACCGTCCAGCTCCTCGAACGCCTCGGTCACGAGGTGTACTTCCCCGAGCAGCAGACGTGCTGCGGACAGATGCACGTCAACACGGGCTACTTCGACGAGGCCGTGCCCGTCATCAGGAACCACGTCGAGACGTTCGCGCCCGCGCTCGACGGCGAGTGGGACGCGATCGTCGTCCCGTCGGGCTCGTGCACCGGGTCGATCCGCCACCAGCAGGCCATGGTGTGCCGCCGCGCGGGGCAGGAGAAGCTCGGAGCGACGGCCGAGGCCCTCGCGGCCAAGACCTACGAGCTGTCCGAGCTGCTCGTCGACGTGCTCGGCGTGACCGACGTCGGCGCGCACTTCCCGCACCGCGTCACCTACCACCCCACGTGCCACTCGCTGCGCATGATCCGCGTGGGCGACAAGCCGCTCCAGCTCCTGCGGGCCGTCGACGGGATCGACCTCGTCGAGCTCCCCGGGGCCGAGAGCTGCTGCGGGTTCGGCGGGACGTTCGCGCTCAAGAACTCCGAGACGTCGACAGCGATGCTCAGCGACAAGATGTCGAACGTGAAGTCGACGGGCGCCGAGGTCGTCACGGCGGGCGACTACTCGTGCCTCATGCACATCGGCGGCGGGCTCTCGAAGCTGCGCTCCGGGGTGCGCACCATGCACCTCGCGGAGATCCTCGCCTCGACGCAGTCGGCCCCGACGCCCGTGGACGTCGAGGCCGCCCCCGGTCGCGACAGCGAGGCGGAGGCCGCGCGATGAGCACCTTCCTCGGTTTCCCCACCCGCCGCGGCGCCAAGACCCTGCCCGACGACGGCGCGCACCCGGGAGCGCCCGGCACCAGCGCGGGTCCCGGTTGGGCCGACGACGTGCCCCACCCCGAGGCTCCCCTGCGCTGGGGCGCGACGTTCCCCGAGGCCGCCAAGCAGGCCCTGGGCAACACGCAGCTGCGGCGCAACCTGGCCCACGCGACCTCGACCATCCGCGCCAAGCGTGCGGCCGTCGTCGGCGAGGTGCCCGACTGGGAGGAGCTGCGCGACGCGGGCTCGACCATCAAGGCCCACGTCATGAGCGACCTCCCGCACCTCCTCGAGGAGCTCGAGCGCAACGTGACCGCACGCGGTGGCGTGGTGCACTGGGCCAGGGACGCGGCCGAGGCCAACCAGATCGTGACCGACCTGGTCAAGGCCACAGGGGAGACCGAGGTCGTCAAGGTCAAGTCGATGGTCACCCAGGAGATCGGGCTCAACGAGGCGCTCTCCGAGGAGGGCATCGCGGCGTTCGAGACCGACCTCGCCGAGCTCATCGTGCAGCTCGCGGACGACATGCCCTCGCACATCCTGGTGCCCGCGATCCACCGCAACCGCTCGGAGATCCGCGAGATCTTCCTCGAGCGCATGGGCGACGCACCGCCCGACCTGACCGACGCGCCGCGCGAGCTCGCCATGGCGGCGCGCGCGCACCTGCGCCGCAAGTTCCTCTCCGCGAAGGTCGCGATCAGCGGCGCGAACTTCGCGGTCGCGGACACCGGCACGCTCGCGGTCGTCGAGTCCGAGGGCAACGGACGCATGTGCCTCACGCTCCCCGAGACCCTCATCACCGTCATGGGCATCGAGAAGCTCATCCCCACGTACCAGGACCTCGAGGTCTTCATGGCGCTCCTGCCCCGGTCCTCGACCGGCGAGCGGATGAACCCGTACACGTCCCTGTGGACGGGCGTCACGCCGGGCGACGGGCCGCAGGAGTTCCACCTGGTCCTGCTCGACAACGGGCGCAGCAAGGCCCTGGCCGACGACGTGGGCCGCGCGGCCCTGCACTGCATCCGGTGCTCGGCCTGCCTCAACGTGTGCCCGGTCTACGAGCGCGTGGGCGGGCACGCGTACGGGTCCGTCTACCCCGGACCCATCGGCGCGGTCCTCACACCTCAGCTCACGGGGTCGACGGGGAGGTCCGACCCCAACAACTCGCTGCCGTACGCCTCGACGCTGTGCGGCGCGTGCTACGACGTGTGCCCCGTGAAGATCGACATCCCCTCGCTGCTCGTGCACCTGC
This sequence comes from uncultured Actinomycetota bacterium, assembly GCA_963782165.1. Lineage (GTDB taxonomy): Bacteria > Actinomycetota > Actinomycetes > Actinomycetales > Cellulomonadaceae > Oerskovia. The sequence goes on along the minus strand of CAWAIO010000006.1, from coordinate 794,483 downwards.
GGGCGCGCGAGGTCGACCAGGACCGGGGGCGCCCCACGGCCTGGGGAGCCGCCATGAAGGCCGCGTCGTTCGTCATGGCCAGGCCCGGCCGGTTCGAGCTCGCCGAGAAGGCCGGCGGCGTGACCCGTGTGCTGGGGGGCAGCAAGGGGCGCATCACGTCGTTGCCGTTCCCGGGCTCGAAGTGGACCGACGCCCGCGACCTGCCCGTGCTGCCGAAGCAGAGCTTCCGCGAGTGGTGGGCTGATGAGCACGCCGCCACCGAGACCGACCCCCGCGGCGAGCGACGATCGAGCGAGGCGCCCGACGGCGGCGGGTCGCCCTCAGCGGACCGCACCGACACCGAGACCACCGGAGACGCCCGATGAGCGCGCGCGACGACATCCTGGCCCGCGTGCGCGCGGCAGTCATCAACGACGGCGCGCACCTCGGTGACGCCGTGGCCGAGCAGGCCCCCGTCTCGCGCGGGTACCGGACCACGGGCGAGCACTCCCCCGGGTCTGCCGAGGCGATCGAGATCCTCGTCGACCGGCTCGTCGACTACCGGGCGATCGTGCACCGGGCCGCGACCACCGCGGACCTGGCCCGCACCGTGGGCGAGCTGCTCGCGGACGCTCGCTCCGTCGTCGTGCCCCCTGCGCTGCCCGCGGCCTGGACGAGCGCGCTCACGGCCGGGACCGCCGTCGTGCACGACTCGCGCGACGACCGCCGGACCGCGGCCGAGCTCGACCAGGTCGACGCCGTCCTGACCGCGTCGCGGCTGGCCGTCGCGGACACCGGGACGATCGTCCTGGACGGCGCGGACGACCAGGGGCGCCGCGCGATCACCCTGGTCCCCGACCTGCACGTGTGCGTCGTGCGGACCGAGCACGTCGTGCACACCCTGCCCGAGGCCGTGACGATCCTCGCCGCGCACCCCACCCGGCCCCAGACGTGGATCTCGGGGCCGAGCGCGACGAGCGACATCGAGCTGTCGCGCGTCGAGGGCGTGCACGGGCCGCGCACGCTGCACGTGATCCTGCTCGGCTGAACGCACGCTGGCTGCCGAGCATGCGGTTGGCGCTCGTTCTGCGCCGCAGACCGGCCACCACCGCATGCTCGGCGGACGACAACCGCATGCTCGGCACCGGCGGAGGTGCGCTCAGCCCAGCTGGCGCCGCACCGCGCGGCGCACGCGCCCGGGGTCGAGCGGGCGGGCGGGCGGGCGACCGTCGGGCCCGGTCGAGAGGGCCGCGTGCAGCACGAGGCCTTCGATGAGCGCGTCGACGTCGGGCGCGACCTCCGGGTCGACGTGCCGGCGCAGGGCGGCGCTGCTCGCAGCCATCCAGCGCTGCGTGACCGTGCGGAAGGCCGGCTTGCGGGCCGCGAGGACGTAGAGCTCGAGCGCGACGAGCAGGTCGCGCTGGTAGTCCCCCGACTCGGCGCACACGAGCGCGACGATCGCCTCGACCGGGTCGCCGCCGTCCGGCACCTCGGCCATGGCCGCCTCGAAGCGCGCCGCGGCCTGGACCGCGTGCCGTTCGAACGCGAGCCGCAGCACCTCGTCGAGGTTCTCGAAGTGGTACGTCATGGACCCGAGCGGCACGTCGGCCGCCGCTGCGACCACGCGGTGCGTGGTGCCCGCGACCCCGTGCTCGGCGATGACGTCGAGGGCCGCGTCGACGATCCGGTCCTTGCGGTCGGGGTCGACGCGGCGCGGCGAGGTCACGCGGGCTCGCCTCCGGCAGCTGCGCCGTCCGTGCCCTCGGGACCCTGAGCGTCCTCGGCACCGATGTGGCGCAGGACCCGCGCGGGGTTGCCCACGGCCACGACGTTCGCAGGCAGGTCGCGGGTCACGACAGAACCTGCCCCCACCACGGTGTTCTCGCCGATCGTGACCCCTGGGCACACGGTCACGCCGCCGCCGAGCCACACGTTGTCGCCGATCGTGATGGGCTGCGCGGCCTCCCACTTGTCGCGGCGGGGGCCGGGCTCGACGGGGTGCGTGGGGGTGAGGAGCTGGACGTTGGGGCCGATCAGCACGTCGTCACCGATCGTGACGGGTGCGACGTCGAGGCACACGAGGTTGAAGTTGACGAACACGCGTGCGCCGATCGTGGTCCGGTAGCCCAGGTCGCAGCGGAACGGGGGGCGGATCTCGCTGCCCTCGCCGAACGCGCCGAGCAGCTCGGTCAGCAGCTCGCGGCGGGTCGCGCCGTCGTTCGGGTCGAGGGTGTTGACGCGGTGGCTGAGCGACATGGCGCGCTCGGAGTCGGCGGCGATCTGCGGGTCGTCGGCGAGGTAGAGGTCGCCGGCGAGCATGCGCTCGCGCATGGGGCGCTGGTCGGAGGGGTCGGGAAAGGTCATGTGTACAAGCGTACACATGAGCGCAGCGCGCCTCGTCAGGCAGAGGCCCGACGGCGGTGCGTCATCTCCTCGAGGACCGTGCGGAGCCGCACGGGGAAGTCCTCGGGGGTGTCGGGCGGGAGCCGGTCCACGCGGAACCACGCGACGGCCTCGCTCTCGTCGCTCACGACGGGCAGCGCCTCGAGGTCCGCGAACGCGACGTAGCCCACGTCCCAGTGGACCAGGCACGTGCCGAAGCGCGAGGACAGCGCGTGCCGGTGCAGGTCCACGGGGGCGCCGTCGGGCTCGAAGGGCTCGAGCGTCTCGATGCCGCTCTCCTCGCGCGCCTCACGGAACGCCCCCGCCGCGAGGCTCCGGTCCCCCGGCTCGACGTGCCCGCCGACCTGGACCCAGAACTGGCCCTTGCGGTGGAAGCACAGCAGCACGTGCAGCAGGTCCGGGGTCAGCACGAAGCAGCTCCCGGTCAGGTGCTCGGGGCCGCCGCGGAAGATCACGTCGCCCCGGCCCTCCTCGACGAACGCGACGTACTCCTGGCGCAGCGCGGCCTGGGCAGGACTGAGCGGCGCCCAGGCACGGATCGAGTCGAGGGCTGAGGCGGCGAGGTCTTCGGCGGAGGTCACCCGGGAAGCCTACGACCGCCCGGACGTGGCGCGAGGTAGAGGGCCAGAGCCCTCTACCTCGGCGCCGACGTCAGGGGCGCACTTGTCAGGTCAGCAGGCCCCCTCGTCCTTCCACGGACCCCAGTCGCTGACCACGGGGGCGTTGCCCTGCGTCCAGTACCGGGCAGACCACCTGTGGCCCGCGTGCGTGACCTGCGCACCACCGTTGTAGGCCGTCCCGGCGAGCCACGCGGCCGCCGTGCACCCGGCACCACCGGTGCTCCCGCCCGGGGTGCCGCCGGGAGTCCCGCCCGTCGTCCCACCGGAGACCACGGGGTTCACGACCTTGACTCCGCGCGGGTGGTCGTAGGTCGTGGCGTACGTGGTGGCCCCGATCGTCACGCGCACGTTCGAGATCTGCGCCATGGGCAGGCGCCACGACAGCTTCGTGGACGCCGAGCCACCCGCCGGGATGCCCCCCGACGGGACCTTGAGCGTCGCCGAGTGCAGGTCCCCCTTGAGCCCGCCCACGTTGTTGCCCGTGTGGCCCGCGACCGTCGTGATGCCCCAGCCGTTCTGCTCGCCGATCGTCGCGGACGTGGTCGTCGCGAAGTCGAACGAGATCGTGGCCCCGGCCGGGATCGCGACCGAGGACCTGTTGGCGAACGTCACCCGGGGGTTGATCGGGTAGTTGTTGTCGCCGAGCGCGAACTCCGAGAACGAGACCCCGAGGTCGATCGCCTCGGCGGGCGTCGCGGTCTTGGACTTGGCCGCGCCGTAGGGAGCCGCGGTCGAGAACGTCGAGTGCATGCGCGTCACGAGGCTGTCGCCCATGCCGTACTCGCCGCTCGCAGCGTCCAGGTCGTAGTCGCCCGCCAGCTCCCAGATCATCAGGCCGCCGTAGCCGCCCGCGACCACGTAGTCGGCCTTGGCCTGGATCGCCTGGTCGGAGTCGCCCGAGATGAACGACTTCGTCTGCGCGTTCCACCACCACTCGGTCTTGGTGACCGGGTCGAAGTTGTGCTGGTAGGTCCCCGTCAGCGGACCCGTCGGGGCGCCGTACGCCGAGGCGTACGAGCCCACCTTGCCGTTCTGCAGGTTGAGCATGTGCCAGATCGGGTTGCCGCCCGCAGGGATCTTGGCCCCGGCCTTGTCGACGTCGTACCAGATGTTGTCGATCCCGCCCGCACCGTTGCCACACTTGGACGTGCCACCCAGCGAGGGCCCGGTGCCCGGCGGGCACTTGGTCTGGTCGGGCAGCGCCGCCTTGCCCCACAGGCCGTTGGTCCCGCCCTGCACGTTGGTCCAGCCTCGCGTGTAGAACGGGACGCCGATGTTGATGCGCCCGGCCTGCACGGCTCCCCGGAAGTAGTGCGCAGCCCAGTCGGCGTTGAGGTACCCGATCCCGTCGTAGGCCCCGTACACCCCGGCCGCCGCGAGCTCGCCGTCCTTGCCGTCGTCGAACAGGGCGCCGTTGCCGCCCACGAAGTCGTTCCACGTCCCGTGCAGGTCGTACGACATCACGTTGACGTAGTCGAGGTACGGCATGATCTGGAAGACCTCCATACCGCGCAGCAGCCACCCCGAGGCGGGGGCTGCGATGGTCAGCATGTAGTACTCGCCGTCCTGCGCCGCGGCCTTGTCGAGCGCCTCGCGCGTGGTCTTCATGAGCTGCTCGTAGTTCTTCCAGAGCTGCCCGCGCTTGGCGTCGGCGATCGCGAAGTCGTCGGGGTTCCCGGCCTTGACGTTCGAGGTCGGGTACTCGTAGTCGATGTCGATCCCGTCGAACCCGTAGGTCCGCACCATCGCGACGGCCGAGGCCGCGAACGCGTCGTACTCGGCCTGCGTGTCCAGGGCGTAGAAGCCGCCCGAGGCGACCCGGTTGCCGTCGGCCCCGAAGTAGCCGCCGGTCTCGGCCCAGCCGCCGACCGACACGAGCGTCCGCACGCCGGGGTGCTGCTTCTTGAACTTGGTGAGCTGGTTGAAGTGGCCCTTGTAGGGAACCGTCGGGTCGAGCGCGTTCTCGGCCCCCGCGAACGTCAGGCCGGTCGCCTCGCTCGTCGCCGACTCGGCGTTGACCGAGATCTTCGAGTCCGGGCCGACGTGCGCGAACGCGTAGTTGATGTGCGAGAGCTTGGTCCAGGGGATGTCGCTCGCGAGGTACGCGGGGGTGCCGTTCGCCCCCGTGCGCCACGACGTGAAGTACCCGATCACGCGGCGGTCGAGCCCGTTGGGGAGCTTCTCGCGACCGGCCTCGTCGTACACGTCGCAGTAGGGGACGTCGACGGTCTTGTTGACGGCGAGCCCGTCGGGACGGCACTTCTCCTGCGGGTTCGTCGAGATGGGCGTGCCGGGGTCGCCACCGGTCGGGTCGCCCGTGGGGTCCGTCCCCGTCGGGTCGGTGCCGGTCGGGTCCGTCCCCGTCGGGTCCGTCCCCGTCGGGTCGCCCGTCCCGCACGGCCCGACGACCTTCCACGCGCCCCACTGCTGCGTCCCGGGAACCTCGCCCTGGGTCCACCACGACGCCTTGTAGTTCGAGCCGGCGTACGACGCGGTCGCACCGCCCGTGTACGCCGACGACGCCACCCAGGCGGGCGCGCACGCCTCGGCCGCGAGCGCCACGGGTACCTGCACCGTCAGGGGTACTGCCACGACTGCCGTGGCGGCGGCTGCTGCGAGCCATCGCCTCACGGACCGTCTGCTTCGTTGCATGATCGACCCTCCCCAGCACGGCTGCGGCACCGTTGCCGCAGCATCGTGTGGGGCCACGCTAGGGCGGGTGATCGGGGGTCCACATCAGGGTCTGCCACACGATCGCTACGTACGTGGTCCCCCGCACGAACGGTGGCCGGGCCCCCGAACGGCCGCCCCGGAGAGGCGGCCGGGCCGCCGTCTGGAGTCGCGACGGCGGCCCACCTGCGGGTCGACGTCGCGCAGGAGCGGTGCTATCCCGCGGGCAACCAGGTGCGGGCGGCGGTGACCAGCGCGGTCACGCCGATCCCGAGGGTCGGGTCGATGACCGGGGCGTAGTGGGGCGAGTGGTTGGAGGGCACCTTGAGGAGTGCGGGGTCGTTCATGTCCCCGGTCGTGAAGAGCGAGGGGTCGGTGCCGCCCAGGAGCCAGTAGGACAGCTTGGCGCCCGAGCTCGTCGCGAGGATGCCGACGTCCTCGCTGCCCGCACCGGCCCCGGGGTCCATGATCTTGTCCGGGCCGAGCCAGGCAGCGAACGCGTCGAGCGTCTTCGCGAGGGCGTCCGCGTCGTTCACGACGACGGGGAAGCGCTCGATCTCGGTGATCGTCGGCTCCTCGGGCGCCCCGGACGTCGCCGCCTCCCCGCGGACGATCCGCTCGACGCTGTCGAGGATGTGCTGGCGCGTGGCCTCGTCGTAGCTGCGGATGTTGAGCTGGAGCTCGGCCTCGCCGGGGATGACGTTCGCGGCGCTCCCGGCGTGCACGGACCCGACGGTCAGGACCGCGATCGAGGTGCTCGGGATCTCGCGCGAGATGATCGTCTGCAGGCGCAGGACGGTCGACGCGGCGATCACGACCGGGTCGACCGAGGACTGCGGCATCGACCCGTGCGCGCCCTTGCCGACGATGCGGATGCGCAGCGAGTCCGAGCCCGCGTACGACGCGCCGGCGTGCCCGGCGATCTTCCCGGCGGGCAGGGGGGCGACGTGCTGCCCGAGCACGACGTCGGGCTTCGGGAACCTGTCGAAGAGGCCGTCGTCGACCAGTGCCTGCGCCCCGGCGCCGAGCTCCTCGGCGGGCTGGAACACGAGCACGAGCGTCCCGGACCAGCTCGTCTTGTCGTTCGCGAGGACCTCGGCCGCCCCGAGCAGGCACGTGGTGTGCAGGTCGTGGCCGCACGCGTGGTCGACGGGGACGGTCTTGCCGTTCGCGTCGGTCGCGGTCGCGGTGCTCGCGTAGTCGAGACCGGTGTCCTCCTTGACGGGCAGCGCGTCCATGTCCGCCCGGAGCAGCGCGGTGGGGCCCGTGCCGTTCTCGAGGAGGCCCACGACGCCGGTCCGGCCGATGCCCGTGGTGACCTCGTACCCGAGCGCGCGGAGGCGTTCGGCCACGATCCCGGACGTGCGATGCTCCTGGAACCCGAGCTCCGGATGACGGTGGAGGTCCTTGTAGAGGTCGACGAGCGCCGGGTCGATCGGGACGTTCTCCTGAGCAGCCACGAGCATCTCCTGTCGCGAGGGTGTCCTCCACGGTCACACGCTCGCTGCCGGGCAGCCACCGGGACAGGTCCGCCGCACGCGCGCAGTGAAGGGGGTTCCTCACACGGCCCGACGGCGCCACGCGTCCGGGTGCGCCCCGGAGGCTGGGAGAATGGTCGGGTGACGAACGGCCTCTTCGACCTGCCCGAGGGCACGCGTGTCCCACCCCGACGGATCGTCCTGCTGACGGGCCCGTCCGGCTCGGGGAAGACGTCGTTGACCCGTCGCCTGGGCCTGCCGGTCGTCGCGCTCGACGACTTCTACCGCGACGTCGACCACCCGGACATGCCCCACCGGTTCGGCATCGTCGACTGGGACTCGCCCGGGAGCTGGGACGGTGCCGGTGCCCTCGAGGCGCTGCTCTCGCTCGTCACGACAGGTCACTCGGACGTCCCGGTCTACGACATCCCGACCTCGCGCCGGACGGGCACGACCCACCTCGACGTCACGGGGTCACGGATCGTCATCGCGGAGGGGATCTTCGCTGCCGAGCTGGTCGACGCCTGCCGGGCCGAGGGCATCCTCGCGGACGCGATCTGCCTGCGCCGGCCGCGGCTCATGACGTTCTGGTTCCGGCTCCTCCGGGACCTCGGTGAGTCGCGCAAGCCGCCGCTCACGCTGCTGCGCCGCGGCTGGGGGCTGCTGCGCGACGAGCCGCGGCTCGTCCAGGGCTGGGTCGACAAGGGCTGCCGGACCGCGTCTCCCGGGCAGGCCGAGAAGGACGTCCGCGCGCTGCTCGCGGGCTGACCGGCTGCACCGGGCCCAGGGCTCCGCGACCGCCCGAGGCGCGCGCCGCCGTCGGGCACGGGACGACCCGCGCGACGCGCCGCCGTGGCGCGTGACACCGGCAGACGCCGGAGACCCGAGAGGCCGCCCGACGACGCGCGGGGCGTCGTCGGGCGGCCTGGACGTGCTCCGGAACCGCGTCCCCGGCTCCGGGGACGCGCTCAGCCCAGGTGCACCGCGACCTGGTCGCCCTGCGGCAGCAGCTGTTCCTTGGGGCCGCGGATCAGCACCGCGGCGATGACGGCACCCACGACCATCGTGACGGCCGTCGCGACGAAGGCCGCCGAGTACCCGTCGACGAACGCAGCGAGCTGCGACGCCTCGTCGGTCACGACGGCTCCCGCGACGACGCTCGCGTAGATCGTCGTGAAGACCGAGAGGCCGATCGAGCCGCCGATCTGCATCGAGGCGTTGACGGTCGCGCTCGCGGCGCCCGCGTCGTGGGGCTCGACCCCCGAGAGGGCGACGTTCTGGAGCGGCACGAGGACCATGGCCATGCCCACGCCCAGCACGACGAGTGCGGGCAGGACCTCGGTCGCGTACGACCCGCCGACCGTGATGCGGCTCAGGTAGAGCAGCGCGACGGCCGCGACCAGGGGCCCGCCGATCATCAGCGGACGGGGACCGAACCGCGGGAGGAACTTGGTGATCGCCGGCGCCAGGAGGAGCGTCATGATCGTCATGGGGAGCGTGCCCAGGCCCGCGTGCAGCGGCGAGAGGCCCAGGACGATCTGCAGGTGGAGCGCCAGGTACAGCAGCGCACCGATCATCAGCGCACCGAAGATGGCCTGCACCAGGAACGCGCCGGCACGGACCTTGTTCGTCAGCACGCGCAGCGGGAGGAGCGGCTGCGCGACACGGGACTCGATCCACACGAACAGCGCGATGAGCACGACGCCTGCCGCCAGGCACGCGATGGTCTCGGGCGCGACCCAGCTGTGCTCGGCGAGCGTGAATCCGTAGACGAGCGACCCGAGCCCGAGGACCACCACGACGGTGCCCAGCACGTCGTACTTGTTGTCGCCCTCGGCCTTGCTCTCCCCGATCAGGAGCGCACCCGCGACGAGCGCGACCACGACGACCGGGACGTTGACCCACAGGCACCAGCGCCAGTCAGCGAACTCGGTGAGCGCGCCACCGAGGACCAGGCCGACCGCTGCCCCGACGCCCGCGACCGAGCCGAAGACGGCGAACGCCGTGTTGCGGTCCTTGCCGCGAGGGAACGAGACCGTGAGGAGCGCGAGCGCCGCGGGGGCGAGGAGCGCCGCGAAGACGCCCTGGAGACCTCGCATCGCGATGAGCTCGGTGCCGTTGCGCGCGAGGCCCGCGAGCAGCGACGCGACGCCGAAGCCGACCATCCCGAGCAGGTAGGTGCGCTTGCGCCCCCAGTAGTCGGCGATGCGGCCACCGAGCAGCAGGAGGGCGCCGAACGCGAGCGCGTAGGCCGTGACGACCCACTGCCTCTGCGTGTCCGTGAGGCCGAGCTCGAGCTGGGCCTGCGGGAGGGCGATGTTCACGATCGTCCCGTCGAGCACGACGAGCAGCTGCGTGAGCGCGAGGATGATGAGGATCCACCAGCGGCGGGGCCCGGACGCGCCGGGGGCATCGTGCTCTGCCGACGCGAGACCGTGGATCTCAGCCGAGGGAGGGACCACCTGAGCCGAGGGCGCAGTGGTGGAGGGAGGAGAAGCGGGCATGACCGACCTTCGGGGACGCAACGGGGGGATCGTGGGGTTTCCAGCCCGGATCGAGACGCGTCGCGAGATGTCGCAGACCGTTCGACCGCCCCAACTACGAAGTCGGACAGACGGACCATCGTAACGTGTCAGCCCGTCAGGAAGCGGTGTGATCTTCGCCGCGAGCGCTCGCGGGCGGCGTCCGCGCGGCCACAGCCAGGGCCACGGCCACGGCCACGGCCACGGCCACGCGGACACGGTGCGTCAGTACCGGGTCATCGTCGACGGATAGCCGCCTCCGTCCGGATAGACCCACTCGCCGACGACCACCCGGCCGGCGGCGTCGAACGTCCCCTCGAAGTACGCGGGGCTCCCCTTGACCCCCGCCCAGATGGTCTGGGTGTCGCCGGTGATGTCGTACACGTAGTCGAGCGTGTCGCCGAGGGAGTCGTAGAAGCGAGACACGACGTCCTCGCCGACGGGCTCGCCGAACGGGTGGAGGTTGCCGATCACCTCGAGTCCCGTGATCTCCTGCCCGAACTGGTCGAGCCGCACGCGCTGGAGGAGAAAGTACCCACCCTCCATCCACTCGTACGTGACCTCGCCCTCGGCGCCGCCGGTCACGCGCCAGGTCCCGACGAGGCGTTCCAGGGCGCGGAGCCCCGCGCTGGGCGACGGCCGGCCGTCGAGCCCGTAGGCGTCGATGTCTGCCGAGCCGGCAGCGACGGCCGCGCTCGTGCCCCTCTCGGCAGGGTTGCTCGTGCTGTCCATGGTCGTTCTCCTTCGTCTCGGCGCCACGTCCGGTCGGCCGCAGTCGTGGACACCTCGTCTCCGCTCGACACGCCTCGACACGGGGCGACTGTGATGTGCATCACATCATGTGACTGTCGAGACCAGGGCAGCGGTTCCGAGGTAGCCGTGAACCGCCCCGCCACCGAAGGAGAACGACATGTCCCGGCAGATCCCGCTCCGCCCGTCCCCGACGGCCCCGACGTCACCGACGCACGGCACCGACCGCGCGCAGGCGGCGGACCGTTCGAGCACCCGAGGCCTGCTGGTCGCGGCCGCGACCGCAGGTCCCTTCTTCGTCGTCTCCGCGGGTGTGCAGTCCGTCGCCCGGGAGGGCTTCGACCTGCGTGTCCACCCCCTCAGCCAGCTCTCCACGGGAGACCTCGGCTGGGTCCAGATCCTCACCTTCGTCCTGACCGGCCTGGGGCTCCTCGCCCTGGCGGTGGCGCACGGGCGGGTCGTCACCGAGGGAGTCGGACGGCGCGCCGTCCCCGTGCTGCTGGGGATCGCCGGGGTCACGTTCGTGCTCGCGGGTGTCTTCGTCATGGACCCCGAGAACGGCTTTCCCGTCGGCACGCCGGACAGACCAGCGGAGTCGATGTCGTGGCACGGCGTCGCCCACTCGGTGGCCGCGGCCCTCGCCTTCACAGCCCTCGCCGCCGCGGCTGTGGTCCTCACCGTCCGTGCGGCGCGTGCCCGTCGCGTGCCGGCCGCGATCGGCCACGGGATCGTCGGTCTGGCGCTGCTCGTCCCCGTCTCGCCCGAGACCGCGAGCCTCCAGGTCGCGGCCAACGGGCTGATCGCCTTCACGTGGACCACGGTCCTCGCCCTGGGGCTGCGGACCCGTGCCCTCTGCTGAGACCCTGGTCCCGAGCCGACCAGCACACCTTCGAAGGAGAACCTCGTGAAGTACCTGTTGCTCGGATACACCCCAGCCTCCGCCTGGGACGCCGGCTCCGCCGACACGCCGTCCGACGAGGCCCTCGCGGCCTTCGCGGCCTATCAGGCGTTCGAGGCCGAGCTGCGCCGGACCGGCGAGTTCGTCTCGAGCGAGGGCCTGGGGCACCCCGCGATGAGCACGACGGTGCGCCGGACCGACTCCGGCGTCGTCGCGACCGACGGTCCGTTCGCCGAGCTCAAGGAGGTCCTCGCAAGCTTTGCCGTCATCGACTGCGTGAGCCACGAGCGAGCCGTCGAGGTCGTCAGCCACATGGTCGAGGTCCTGGGCGAGCCCGTGGAGATCCGCCCGATCATGGGCGACGACTTCACGGCCTGACGCCCATGACGCCCTCACCGGAGGCCGACCCGCGTCTGGACCGGAGCATCGAGGACCTGCTGCGCGCCGAGGCGCCCCAGGTTCTCGGTGCGCTCGTGCGCCGGTTCAGCCGGTTCGACGTCGCCGAGGACGCCGTCCAGGAAGCGCTGCTCGTCGCGAGCACCCGGTGGCCCGTCGAGGGAGTCCCGGTCGAGCCCAGGTCCTGGCTCGTGCGGGTCGCGTACCGCCGGATGATCGACCTCCTGCGCTCCGAGCAGGCACGCCACCGCCGCGAGCGGACGGTCGGGGAAGCGGCGCTCGCGGAGCAGGCGTCGGGCCGAGAGGTGATCGACGACGACGACAGCCTCACCCTGCTGCTCCTGTGCGCTCACCCGTCGCTCAGCCCGACCTCGCAGGTCGCGCTGACGCTCCGCGCGGTGGGCGGCCTGACGACGGCGGAGGTCGCCCACGCCTACGGCGTGAGCGAGGCGACCATGGGGACGCGGGTCAGTCGCGCGAAGCAGCAGCTCCGCCGGGAAGGGACCCGCTTCGTCCCCGCCACCTCGGCCGACCGCGACGCACGCCTCGCGTCCGTGCTGCGGGTGCTGTATCTCGTGTTCAACGAGGGCTACACGGCCTCCTCAGGGACGAGCCTCGGCCGTGTCGACCTCTCCCACGAAGCCATCCGGCTCACTCGGCTCGCCCGGTCCCACAGCGCCTCGGACCCCGAGGTCGCCGGGCTCCTCGCCCTCATGCTCCTCACCGAGGCCCGACGTGACGCCCGGACCGACGCCAACGACCACCTGGTGCCGCTCGAACACCAGGACCGGTCGCGCTGGGACCACCGGATGATCGAGGAGGGCCGCGCGATCATCGATGCGGTGTGGCCGCTCCGGACCGTCGGGCCCTACCAGGTGCAAGCCGCGATCGCCGCCGTCCACGCCACGTCGACGAGCGACGTCGACACCGACTGGGCCCAGATCGCCGCGCTCTACCTCTGGCTCGAGCGCCTCGCACCGAGCGGCCCGGTCCGCCTGTCGCGCGTCGTGGCCGTCGCGCGGGCATTCGGCCCGCGGCGCGGGCTCGACCTGCTCGACGCGCTCGACCGCGAGCACGGGCTCGCCGACGACCCTCTCACAGACGCGCGCGAGCCCGCGGTACGCGCCCACCTGCTCGACGACCTGGGCCGCCATGCCGACGCGGCCGCCGCCTTCCGCGCGGCAGCGGCCCGCACGCAGAACGCGGTGGAGCAGGACTACCTGCTCGACCGGGCACGCAGCAGCACGGCGCACGGGGCCGGCACGCGCTGACCGACGCGCGCCCGTGATCGACGTCCTGCCCGGGCGCGATCCCCACGAGCGGAACCCGGCCGCCGGGGACGAGCGGCGCCGTCGGGCCCTCCCGTCCCCCCGCCGGTCCGCGGGCGCAGCCCGAGCGCCCGGTGCTAGCGTGGAACCGCCTGTCCCGCGTGGCCTCCGGCCACCCTGTCGCCAGCCGACCACCCCCTGGCGACCCACCCGGTACTGCCGTCGCCCGAGCGAGGAGCTCCCATGGCCGACGAGACGATCTCCCGACGCGCAGCGGACCTCGCACGGTCGACCCCGTTCGACCACCTGCTCGGGTTCTTCGCGCACGTCTACCCCGAGCGCCGTGCGCGGCCCGGGGTCCTGGACCTCACGTTCGGGAACCCGCACGACCCGGCCCCGGCCGAGTACGTCGAGGCGTTGCGCGCGAGCGCCGTCCCGCGCGACGAGCACTGGTTCGGCTACAAGGTCAGCGAGCCCACGGCGCGCGCGGCGGCGGCCGAGGCGCTGCGGGGCGTCGTCGGCGTGGCGTTCGAGCCCGACGACGTCCACCTGACCACCGGAGGCTTCACGGCGCTCGCGCTCGCGCTCAAGCTGGTCGCCGACCCTGGGGACGAGGTCGTCTTCAGCATCCCGCCGTGGTTCGCGTACGAGGTGATCGTGCGCGAGGCCGGGCTGGTCCCCGTCAAGGTCCCGATCGTCCCCGAGACGTTCGACCTGGACCTCGACGCGATCGCGGGTGCCATCACCTCTCGGACCCGGGTCGTCCTGGTCAACACGCCCAACAACCCGACGGGCCGCGTCTACCCGGTCGAGCAGCTGCGGCGTCTCGCGGCGCTGCTCGACGAGGCGTCGGCGCGCACCGGACGCCGCATCTTCGTGGTCTCGGACGAGCCGTACCACCGCATCGTCTACGACGGCACCGCCTTCCACAGTCCCACCGAGGTGTACCCGTGGTCGCTGCTCGCGTACAGCTACGGCAAGACGCTGCTCGCGCCGGGCCAGCGCATCGGGTACCTGGCCGTCCCCCCGACGCTGCCCGGTCGCGAGGAGCTGCGGCCCGCGATCGAGGCGCTCCAGATCGCGATCGGCTACGCGTTCCCGAACGCGGTGCTGCAGCACGCGCTGCCGCTCCTCGAGCGGATCCCGTTCGACGTCGCGCTCTACGAGCGCAAGCGCGACCTCATGGTCGCCGGGCTGCGGGAGATCGGCTACGACGTGCACTCTCCCGAGGGCACGTTCTACCTCTTCCCCCGCTCGCCCGTGCCCGACGACCGCGCGTTCGAGGCCCTGCTCGCCCAGCACGACGTCCTGGTCCTGGGCGGCAAGTACTTCGAGACGCCTGGCCGCTTCCGCATCTCGCTCACCGCGAGCCTGGAGACCCTCGACGCCGGCCTGCCGCGGTTCGCGGCGGCGTACGCGGCAGCCCGCTGAACGCGCGGCGGCGCGCGGGAACTGCGTCGGTGCCGGACCCGTGCCTCGTCGGGGCCGGACCCGGCCCGCACGTCATGCCGATGTCACAGGATCGCCACGCGTCGGACATCGTGGTGCCAGATCCTGACGGCGGAGGTGACGCCATGTCAGCAGGAGACGGGCTACGGGTCCAGTCGATCTACGAGGGCTTCTTCAGCGGCGGGGCACGCGTGCTGCACAGCGCGGTCATCGCCGGGCTGCACGGCGGCGGCCGGCAGACGCACTCGGTCCTGAGCATCCACCACGAGGTCCTCCGCGAGGGCCTGCTGCAGCCCATGACCGCGGACCCGCGGTACCAGGCGCTCCGTGCCGCGGGCATCCAGGTCGCCTCGCTGGGCCGGCCCCCGGGGACTCCCGCGGGCCCGGCCACCTCGCGAGGATTCACCGAGGCGGAGCTGTCCTCTGCCGCAGAGCTCGCCGAGCAGGTCGACGTGATCCTCTCGCTCAAGGAGCAGCCCCTGCGGCTCGTCAACCAGGACGGGTTCCCGGAACGCCCCGTGGTCGCGTGCCTGCACCGCTCCGACCCCGAGCACCAGGGTCCGGCGCTCGACGACCTGCTCGCGACGGTCACGAGCGGCCGTCTCGCCGGCGCGGTCTGCTGCGCGGAGTCGACCCGGGACGCCTACCGCGCCGCCGGCGTACCTTCCTCGCTGCTCCACGTGGTCCCGAACGGCGTGGACCTGGCACGATTCCGCCCGCTGGCCCCGCGCCGTCGCGCAGCCCGGCGCGGGATGCTCGGCGTCCCGCCCGACGCGACGGTCGTCGCGTTCGCGGCGCGCTACGACGAGATGAAGGACGTGGGCCTGTTCGTCCGCTCGGCCCGTGCGTTCCTCGCACGGAACGCGTCGGGGCACGTGCTGATGTGCGGCGCGGGGATGAGCCCGACGAACCCGGCACTGCTCGGGGACCTGCGGGCCGCGTTCGCGGATCGCCCGGACCTGCTCGCGCGGGTCCACCTCCTGGGCGTGCGCCGGGACATGGAGTCGGTGTACGGGGTCGCCGACGTCGTCGCGCTCACCTCGTCGTTCGGCGAGGCGGCCCCGCTGTGCCTCATCGAGGGGGCCATGAGCGGGGCGGTCCCCGTCACGACCGACGTGGGCGACGCCGCGTCGATCGTCGACGGGATCGGCTTCGTGACACCCAGGGATCCGGTCGCGATCTGCGCGGTGTGGGAGGAGGCGGCCCGACGACGGGACGAGCTGAGCCTCGCGCTCCTGCGCAGCCGCCCCCGATTCAGCCACACCCGGATGATCGCGGCGTACTCGACCGTGATCGAACGTCTGCACCGGGGGCAGCGGGCCGGGCTCGGGGTGCGCTAGAGCTGTGCTCGGCTCACCCGGCCCGCAGGAGCGTGACCGGAGAGCGCGAGGCCCACACCGGTTCGACGACGACGCTCGCCAAGCGCCACCCGTCGACGGTCCGGCGAACCTCGAAGCTGTAGACCTCCCCCAGGGTGACGGGCTTGTCGGCGACGGGCTCCCGCCGGGCGAACGTCACGAGCAGGTTCGAGCGCACCGTGGCCTGGTCACCGTCGAGGTCGACCAGCACGTTGCTCACGTGGTGCTGGATGCCGTCCTCCGGACGATGGTTGCGTGCGGCCTGCCTCACCACTGCCTCGGCCCCCTCGGCAGTCCCACCAGGGGTGCGCGCGGTCGCGTCCTCGACGAACAGGTCGCGAAGCTGCTCGGCGTCTCCGGCGTCCAGGGCGTACCCGAGGCGGAAGACGAGGCGGGTGATCTCGTCACGGTCGACCAGGGCCCGGAGCGAACGAGCGAGCTCGTCCAGCGGGGCCGCTCCGCTGGCTGCGGCAGGGTGGGGCGTGGACATGTTGACCTCCGGGAGAAGTTGACCTCGTCGACGATTTTCGTTGGCGAGGCCAACGATACAGATTGTTGGCGCCACCCACAATAGGACAGACCTACGAACGATAGGATCGGGGGATGGAGACCGAGACCGCCCCCACGCGCCTTCGCACCCTGCCGAGCTGGCTCCTTGCCCAGGCCGCGCTCGAAGCGTCCCGGCGGGTGGCCGAGAGGCTCGCCGGGGTCGGCGCCCACCGGTCCCACTTCGCGGTGCTCACGACTCTCGAGGAGTTCGGGCCCGCGAGCCAGGCCGCGCTCGGCCGCCGGTGCGGGATCGACCGGAGCGACATGGTCGCGCTGGTCGACCGCCTGGTCGCCGACGGCCACGTCGAACGGAACCCCGACCCCTCGGACCGTCGCCGCAACATCATCACCCTGACCGCCACGGGAGCGAAGCGTCTCGACGAGCTCGGAGCAGTGCTCGCCGCGGCCCAGGAGGACCTCATGGCTCCGCTCGACGACCGCGACCGTCGCCGTCTCGTCGACCTCCTCGACAGGCTCGTCACGCAGCGCGGCCAGGGCTGACCGGCGTCCGCTGACGGGCGGCGCACCGACCCCGGGTGGCCTGCCGCGATCCCGGAGCGCTGCGCGCCACCATGCCGTACCTGACCCCAGGCGCTACGGTCGAGGAAACCGCTCAAGGAGGAGAGGTCCCATGACCGGACTCGTCGCCACCGCCTCGATCCACATCGCTGCCCGCCCCGAGAGGGTGTGGGCCGGAGCCGTCCACCCGTCCGCGACCTGGATGCTGGGCGCGAACGTGGAGACGGACTACCTGCCGGGCAGCACCATCACGTTCGAGGGCCAGTACCAGGGAAAGCACTTCGAGGACCACGGCACGGTCCTCGAGGTCGACCGGCCGAAGACACTGCGCTTCACGCACTACTCCCCCGCGAGCGGCGTGCCCGACGTCCCGGAGAACCACCACGAGGTCGCGATCACGCTCGCGCCGGACCCCAAGGGCACGCGCGTGACGATCCGGCAGGACAACAACGACTCCCCCGAGGCCGTCGAGCACTCCGAGAAGCTTGGCGCACCGCGCTCGCCTCGCTCGCAGGGCACGACTAGGTCTCCTCGGTCCGGTCGCCCCCGACCCGACCGACCTCGCAGACGACGAAGGGCCCCGATCCGTGAGGATCGGGGCCCTTCGTCCGGTCGGCGTCAGACGACCGCGGATCGACAGCCGGGGGCTGTCGGGAGGATCACTCGGCGCCGGCTCGCAGCTCGCCGGTCGGCGGGAGGTCGGACGTGGAGATGCCCGTCGGCGCGTTGAGCGCCGCGGTCGCGGCCACGCTCACCGGGCCACGCTCGTGGTCGTCCTTGGAGACGCCGCGGAACGTGAACTCGCCCAGCAGGCCCTCGCCCTCGGCGTCGACCAGGACCACCTGGCCGGCCTTGAGCTCGCCGAACAGGATCTTCTCGGAGAGCACGTCCTCGATGTCGCGCTGGATCGCGCGGCGCAGCGGACGAGCACCGAGGACCGGGTCGTAGCCCTTCTCGGCGAGCAGCGCCTTGGCCGCGTCCGTGAGCTCGATGCCCATGTCCTTGTCCTGCAGGCGCTTGTCCAGCTTGGCGACCATGAGGTCGACGATCTGGACGATCTCCTTCTGCGAGAGCTGCGGGAAGACCACCACGTCGTCGACGCGGTTGAGGAACTCCGGGCGGAAGTGCTGCTTCAGCTCGTCGTTGACCTTGGCCTTCATGCGGTCGTAGCTCGTCACCAGGTCGCCGCCGGCGTTGAAGCCGGTCTGGAGGCCCTTGGCGATGTCCCGCGTACCGAGGTTCGTGGTCATGATGATGACGGTGTTCTTGAAGTCGACCACGCGGCCCTGCGAGTCGGTCAGGCGACCGTCCTCGAGGATCTGCAGGAGCGAGTTGAAGATGTCGGCGTGCGCCTTCTCCACCTCGTCGAACAGGACCACGGAGAACGGACGACGACGGACCTTCTCCGTCAGCTGGCCACCCTCGTCGTAGCCGACGTAGCCGGGGGGCGAGCCGAAGAGACGCGAGACCGTGTGCTTCTCCGAGAACTCGGACATGTCGAGCTGGATGAGCGCGTCCTCGTCCCCGAAGAGGAACTCGGCGAGCGCCTTGGCCAGCTCGGTCTTACCGACACCCGTGGGGCCGGCGAAGATGAACGAACCACCCGGACGCTTGGGGTCCTTGAGGCCCGCCCGCGTGCGACGGATCGCCTGGGAGAGCGCCTTGATGGCGGTCTCCTGGCCGACGACGCGCTTGTGCAGCTCGTCCTCCATCTTCAGCAGGCGTGCGGACTCCTGCTCGGTCAGCTTGAGCACCGGGATGCCGGTCGACATGGCCAGGACCTCGGCGATCAGGTCCTCGTCCACCTCGGCGACGGTGTCCAGGTCTCCGGCCTTCCAGGCCTTCTCCTTGTCCGCGCGCTGCTGCGTGAGCTGCTTCTCGGTGTCGCGCAGGCGCGCGGCCTTCTCGAAGTCCTGCTCGTCGATCGCGGACTCCTTGTCGCGACGCGCCTCGCCGATCTGCTCGTCGAGCTCCTTGCAGCTCCGGCGGGGCCGTCATACGACGGATGCGCAGGCGCGCACCGGCCTCGTCGACCAGGTCGATCGCCTTGTCCGGCAGGTACCGGTCGTTGATGTAGCGGTCGGCCAGCGTCGCGGCGGCCACCAGTGCGGCGTCCGTGATGGACACCCGGTGGTGCGCCTCGTAGCGGTCGCGCAGACCCTTGAGGATCTCGATCGCGTGCGGCAGGCTCGGCTCCGAGACGAGGATCGGCTGGAAGCGACGCTCCAGGGCCGGGTCCTTCTCGATGTGCTTGCGGTACTCGTCGAGCGTGGTCGCACCGATGGTCTGGAGCTCGCCACGAGCCAGCATGGGCTTGAGGATGCTCGCCGCGTCGATCGCGCCCTCGGCAGCACCCGCGCCGACGAGCGTGTGGATCTCGTCGATGAACAGGATGATGTCGCCGCGCGTGCGGATCTCCTTGAGGACCTTCTTCAGGCGCTCCTCGAAGTCACCGCGGTAGCGGGAGCCGGCGACCAGGGCGCCGAGGTCCAGCGTGTAGAGCTGCTTGTCCTTGAGCGTCTCCGGCACGTCGCCGCGGACGATGTCCTGGGCGAGGCCCTCGACGACGGCGGTCTTGCCGACACCGGGCTCGCCGATGAGGACGGGGTTGTTCTTGGTGCGGCGCGACAGGACCTGCATGACGCGCTCGATCTCCGAGGTGCGTCCGATGACCGGGTCGAGCTTGCCCTCGCGTGCGGCCTGCGTGAGGTTGCGGCCGAACTGGTCGAGCACGGCCGAGCCGGACGGCTGGCCCTCGGCGGGGCCGCCCGCAGCGACGGGCTCCTTGCCCTGGTACCCGGACAGCAGCTGGATGACCTGCTGGCGCACGCGGTTGAGGTCGGCGCCCATCTTGGTGAGGACCTGGGCTGCGACACCCTCTCCCTCACGGATGAGCCCGAGCAGGATGTGCTCGGTGCCGATGTAGTTGTGGCCGAGCTGAAGGGCCTCGCGGAGCGAGAGCTCCAGGACCTTCTTGGCGCGCGGCGTGAACGGGATGTGCCCGCTGGGGGCCTGCTGGCCCTCGCCGATGATCTCGGTGACCTGCGAGCGCACACCGTCGAGGGAGATGTTCAGGGACTCCAGCGCCTTGGCTGCGACTCCCTCTCCCTCGTGGATGAGGCCGAGCAGGATGTGCTCGGTGCCGATGTAGTTGTGGTTGAGCATCCGTGCCTCTTCTTGGGCAAGGACGACGACCCGACGGGCTCGGTCGGTAAATCTCTCGAACATGTGCTGCTCCTCACGAGCGGCGTACACCCGCACCGGTGGTGCTCAGGCCTGACCGCAACGACTCTATCCGTGACCAACGGGGCCGACCCCACGGATATGCCCTTGTTCGCCAGGGGCGTGACGAGGGGGTCGCTCCGTGACCTTTCGGCCGAGCGTCGGTGGGCGGCCGAGGAGGCTCGTCCGGGCCCCTGCCCGACGGCGCCGCGCCCCGGGTGCCCCTCGTCTCCCGGGGGCGTCGGGCGAGGTCAGGCGGCCCCCGCGACCGCGAGGGTCGAGGGCAGCCAGAGCGCGACCACCAGGACGAGAACGCTCGCGGCGACCTCTCCCATCCCGAACTGCAACGGCTTGGCGTCGGTCCTCGGCACCCACACCGCCCGGACCGTCAGGCCGGCGAACAGCAGCGCCGCGGGCCACCACGCGAGCCCGGCCGCTGCGAGCGCCACGCTCACGACGACCCCGGCGGCCACGTGGTAGACGGCCGACGCGACCAGGTAGGAGCGCTCGCCTCGCTCCCGGATGAGCGTCTTCACGTAGAGGATCGTCCCCGCGAAGTACGCCAGCACGAGGACGAAGACGGCCCACACCTGGGGCCAGCCGATCCCCGCGAGGCCCGTGACGCCGTCGGGCAGGGAGATCCCCGGCCACAGGTCCGGCGCCGGACCCGTCCCCGCCGCGAACGCGACCGGCAGCATGAGGCATGCCGCGAGCACCGTGGCCCCGTCGTTGAGCAGCGAGCGCTCGCGCCGCCGGTACGAGCTCCACAGGCTCACCCCGAGCAGGGGGAGGAACAGCGGGACCCAGGCCAGGAGGTCGGGCCGCAGGACCAGGACCGCGACGGCTGGGACGACCGTCGCGATCCCGTACGCCCGCACGGGCGGCAGGTAGCGCGCCTTGAAGCGCGACTTGAGCCACAGGCCCGCGGCGAAGAACGCGAAGTACCCCACGAACCACAGGACGGCGAGCGGCACGTGCACCCAGGCCGGACCGCCGAGCACGACGCCGACCAGCAGCGGCACCGCGAGCATCGCCCACGCGCCGTGCTGGTCGGGGACCCAGCCGGGGCCGCGGCGTCGTCGACGTCCGGCCGGACGCCGCTCAGGTCGCGTGCTCCGCTGGGTCATGCCCCCGAGACTGGCACGCGTCCGCGCAGCCCACGAGGACGTCCCGGCGGGCGGACCACGCGTCCCGGCCGGTGGACTCACCCGGTCCCCGACGTGCGTTCCCGGCGCGCCGACAGCATCGTTGACCCGGGAGCACCGCGAGGGCAGGCTCGTGGCAGGGGCACCCGCCAGTCCGAGGGAGGACGATGCACAAGCCGGACGAACCAGCAGGCGCCCATGAGTCGTGGGAGCAGATCGTCGCCCGTTTCGCGCGCTTCAGCGGCGTGGTGGGCGAGATCTCCGACCCGCTCACGTGGGGGCTGGACCTCGAGGAGGAGACCGTCACCGGGACGGGCGACGACCGCGACCCCACCGAGGAGCGGTTCCTGCGCGCCTACGTGTCGTTCGTGGGCGAGGCGGTCGACGTCGAGACCCTCCGCGTCGGCACGGAGGACCCCGAGCAGATCGACGACATCGTGCGCGCCGCGCTCAGCGGGGCGCTGGCCTCGCCCCTGCACAACGACGTCCCCGAGGGGGCCGAGGGCCCGACCGGCGCGGACTTCGCCGACGCCTACCAGGACTACCGCTCGGCCATGCGTGCGATCGTCGAGGAGGTAGACCTCGCCGCGCTGCAGCGCACGGCCTTCGTGCTCGACGACGTCTCGCACCCGTGCGTGCGGGTCACGGTCCGGGGAACGGTCGCGGTGTACGTCCCGATCGGTGACCGGGCCGTGATCGTGTCCGGCCCGGCCGATCTCGTGGACCGTCTGGACATCTCCACGGCACCGATCCGCAACCTCCTCCACGGGGACGACGGACCGCGGTTCTGACCCGTCCGAGCCCGTCGCGCGGTACTGACGCCATGGCGTGATCAAGCAGACACGCCCAGGCGTGACGTGGCCGTCGGGAACGACCAAGATGGGTGGTGCGGACGGTGCACAGTGGCACTGGACGGTCGTCGAGCAAGAGAGCAGGTGACGTCGATGCGTGACGTGGTCGTCGGTGTGGACGGGTCGGTCCAGTCGCAGGAGGCCCTCGACTGGGCCCTGGTCGAGGCCGGTTCTCGAGGGGTGCCGCTCACGGCGGTCCTCGCCTGGGAGCCCTCGTGGCAGGACGGACCGCGCCCGTCAGAGCCCTCCGACTTCAGCCATCTCGCGGACCTCAAGCAGGAGCAGCTCCTGACCCTCCTGGACGAGGCACGGCACCGGACCGGGGTCGAGACGCTCACACATGCCGAGCAGGTCCAGGGTTCACCCGCGGCCGCGCTGCTGGCCCGGGCCGAGCACGCCGAGATGCTCGTGGTCGGGCGTCGCGGGCTGGGACGCCTGGGGCGGCTGGTGCTGGGGTCGGTGTCCTCGGCCGTCGTGCAGGGGGCCGCGCAGGTCCCGGTCACGGTCGTCCGGTCGAGCGAGGACGGCGATGCTCCCGAGGCTCCCGAGGCGGACGGCAGCGTGCCGCGCGTGGTCGTGGGCGTGGACGGTTCGCGCACCTCGGTGCACGCGCTGCGCCACGGCCTCGAGGTCGCCCACCGCACGGGTGCCGTGCTCGACGCCGTGTTCTGCTGGCAGATCGTCACCCTGGCCCCGTTGCCGGACTCGTGGGGCTGGACCCCACCGATCGACGACTACGAGAAGTTCGCGGGCGAGCAGCTCGACCGCGCGCTCGAGGCCGCCGGCGTCGATCTTCCCGAGGACCGGCTGCGCCGCAGCGTCGTGCACGCGCAGGCTGCCAAGGGCCTGATCGACGCGGCTCGCGGGGCCGAGCGCCTGGTCGTGGGCAACCGTGGCACGGGAGGGTTCGACAGGCTGCTGCTCGGCTCGGTCAGCAGGCAGGCCGTCGAGTACGCGTCGTGCCCCGTGACGGTCGTGCGTCGCCCTGCGGAGGAGTCCTGAGGAGAGTCAGCCCTCGATCGTGAAGGTCGACGTCACGGTCGGCCCCGCCTCGATCACGGCTCCGCGGTCCGCCCGGACGTAGCGCAGCCCGATCGTGTGGCGACCCGGCCCGAGCCCCGACACCACGCGGTCGAGCGGGCGGCCGGTCGCGCCGTGCAGGTTTCCCGTGGAGGCACCGTCCACGAAGACCTGCAGCGTCAGGCCTGCGCGTCCCTGGATCCGGACGTCGATCGTCGGCGCCCAGGGCAGGACGGACGCGTCGGCGGGCGTGAGGATCGCGGGCAGCGCGAACGTGAACGGTCCCTGGACCGTGGTCGGCTCGGAAGTCAGCCCGCCGCGCTCCTGGGTCACGGTGAGGCTGTCCCAGCCTCTCCTGCTGCCCGACGGCGTCGCGCGCCACGTCCCGGTCGGCGAGACGTCCGCGACAGCCAGGACCGACGACGCCCCGGTCGGGTCGGTGCCGGTCAGGGTGACCGTCGCGCCCGCCTCCCCGGTGCCCGAGAGCTCGGGCACGAAGACCAGCTCGCCCGGCGCCGGGGCCACGAGGGTCGGCGCAGCGGGCGCGACGTCGACCGGGTCCACCGGGTCCACCGGGTCTACCGGGTCTACCGGGTCCACCGGGTCTGGTCGTACCGGCCCGACGGGCGGCTCGGTGGCAACAGGCGGCTCGGAGACGACGGCCAGCTCGGGTCCGACGCCGGTGCCCTGCCGTCGCTGCACGCCGCCCGTCCCCGAAGAACCGGACGAACCGGTCCCACCCGACCGGCCGGCCCCCGCCTCCGGCGTGCCCGGCTCGGGCGACTCGGCCTCTTCGCCGTCCGGGATCCCGGCCGGGCCGGTCGTCGCGGGGGCAGATGATTCCTCGGCCCCCTCGTCGACCGGCTCCGGCGCGGCTCCCTCCACGTCGAGCTGCTCGGCGACCGCCGGGGGCGCTGACTCCCCTGGCTGCGCGACGACCAGCACGCCGACCGCGACCGCGACCGCGACGCCCGCACCGACCAGGGAGAGCACGAGCCCACCCGAGAAGCCACCGACGGTCGCCCCGGCTCCCGAGGTCGCCGCGCCGAGCGTGCCGGGACCACTCGGGCCGGGGCCGCCCGAGCCGGCGGGGCCTGAGGACACGAGCTCCGCCGTCGGGCCGGTGAACGCCCCCGCCGGTGCCGCGCTCGCCGCACCACCCACCGCGAACGACCCTCCGCCCAGGACCGCCGGGACTCCCAGGACCAGCGGGACAAGGAGCAGACCCAGGCGGGACGCCACCTGGTCGACCTCCTCGACGAGGATCGAGCACGACAAGCATCCCGTGAGGTGCTCCTCGAAGCGGTCCTTCTGACGTGCGCTCAGGGCACCGCGGTTGTAGTCGCCCATCTGCTCGACGGACCAGCGGCACTCCTCGGGCACCCCCGCGGTGCTGACGTGCGCCTGGAGCCAGGACCGACGCAGACCCTCGCGCGCCCTGTAGGCGAGCGCCGAGACCGAGCCCGCGCTCAGGCCGAGCAGCGGGGCGACCTCCCGAGGGTCCATGCCCTCGACCTCGGTGTACCAGAGCACGGCCTGCCACCGCTCGGGGAGCGCCTTGAACGCCGTGACGGTGACCGACCCCTCGATCACGCCGTCGGCCATGTCCACCGGGTCGGCAGCCTCCGGGACCTCCTCCACGACGATCGGGTGCGGCGCGCGCGACCAGGAGATCGCGACGCTACGGACGGTCTGGTACAGGTATGGCCGGAACGGACCGGTCGGCCCGTGCCCGCCCTGGATCGCGTGCAGGATACGGACGAACGACTCCTGGACCAGGTCGTCCGGGTCGAACGACGACGTGACCCGGCGGGCCGCGGCGCGACCGGCACCCGCATGCCGGGTCCACAGAACCCCGTAGGCGTCTCGCGAGCCCCGGCGCACGGCGTCGACGAGCTCCTCGTCGGCCAGTGCCTCGAGGTTCTTCTCGCTCGTCGTCGCCATGGGTGTCCTTCCGGCGTCCGGTGATGACGCCGGGCGCACGATCGGGGGCGCCCTGTGCCTGCCACGAGGTGCCCGTCACGAAGAGAGACACGCCCCGGACGAGATCATGACGCGACGGTGACGCGGCTCTCAGCGGCCCCGGGTGCCGCGGCTGACGACCGTCAGTGGGTGCGGACGTCCAGTCCGAGCGACTCGGCCAGGACGAGGGCCTGGGCCGGGTCGACGATCGCCCCCTGGACCGTGCTGGACAGAGGGTCGAGGGAGCGGAGGT
Organism: uncultured Actinomycetota bacterium; assembly: GCA_963782165.1. GTDB lineage: Bacteria > Actinomycetota > Actinomycetes > Actinomycetales > Cellulomonadaceae > Oerskovia. Next base: position 769,171 of record CAWAIO010000006.1, on the reverse strand, counting down.
CGCTGCCCCGCAGGTCCGTCCCCGTGAAGTCGGCCTTGTGCAGCCACGCCCCCGAGAGGTCGAGGTCCCGCAGCACGCCGCCTTGGCATCGCGCGCCCGTCAGGTCTGCCTCGCGAAACCGGGCGCCCGTCAGGGTCGCGCTGCGCAGGTCCGCACCCGGGAGGCCCACGAACGACCAGTTGCCGCCCACGACCTTCATCAGGTCGAAGGTGCACTCGGTGAAGACCGAACCGACGGCCTTGCAGCGCGTGAACGTGGTGTCGAAGAACGAACAGCGCGAGAACGTGCAGTTCGCGAAGGCCGAGTCCGTGTGGGTCGACGCGTTGAAGCGCACGTTGCGGAAGGTGCACTCGGTGAACGTCGCACCCGTCGTCGTGATCTCCGAGAAGTCGCAGTCCCCGAACGCCACGCGCTCGAACACCTCGCCGTCGAGGTCGCGCCCGTACCAGTCCTCGCGGTCGACCGCGGAGTCGGTGGTCGGGGTGGGGTTGCCGTGCGCGCGATCAGCCATGCGGGCGACGGTAGCGGGAGGCACTGACGGTGGCGGGAGGCACAGACGGTTCGCCCGGGGCCGGAGCGAAGCACGAGGTTCTGCGCGGTCGAGCACGAGAGGGAGCAGTGCTCGGGGCTACCGGCGGGCGAACGCCCGGCGGAACGCGTAGACCGCCAGGCACGCCCCCGCGAGACCGACCATCCAGCCGCCGGTCCCGAGCGCCGGGCCCGTCGTGCAGAGGGCCTCGCCACCGGACGGGTCCTCGACGCACCGCCGCACCTGGACCGCGACGGCCAGGAACGCCGCGACCGCGGCCAGCACCGACAGGGCCAGCCAGCCCCAGCCGATACGGCGGGGCGCGTGGTCGGCGTCAGGGACTCCAGGCAGGTCGGGCACCGTCCGAGGGTACTCGGACAGAGGAACGCTGCCCGGTCCCGCCGGGGCCCCGCCCGGTGCGCACGGCGGGACCCGGCTCCGGGACCCGGTGCGCACTGCACCGCCGTTCAGTGCACGCGCGGCGGGACCTGCAACCGGTCGAGGTCCTCGGCGACCGTGAGCTCGCCGTCGAACACGGTCCTGGCCTCCGCCCCGAACTCGCCCGCGTCCTGGTAGCGCTGCGAGAAGTGCGTGAGGACGAGCGACCGGACGCCGCACTCCGCCGCGACCGTGGCCGCCTGGAGCGCGGTCAGGTGGCCGAACGCGTGCGCGAGCTCGCGGTCCCGGTCGAGGAAGGTCGACTCGATCACGAGCAGGTCGACACCGCGCGCGAGCGAGAACACCGCGTCGCACAGGCGCGTGTCCATGACGAACGCGAACGACTGCCCGGGGCGAGGGACGCTCACCTCCTCGAGCCGGACGGTCCGCCCGTCGCCAGTGACCACCCTTCCCCCGCGCTGGAGCGCCCCGATCGCGGGGCCCACGACGCCGGCCGCGGCGAGGAGCGCGGGCACCATGCGCCGGCCGTCGGGCTCGTCGAGCCGGTAGCCGAACGCCTCGACACCGTGCTCGAGCCGCTCGGCACGCAGGGTGAAGCCCTGCTCCGGGCGCACGGGCCAGACGACCCCGTCCTCGGTCAGCGGCTGCAGCGCGAGGTCCGCGCGGTGGTGGTACGACGTCGCGTCGATCAGGTGGTCGACCCACGCCGCGCCCGACGCCGGGAACGACACCGGGATCGTGTGCGGCACGCCGTCCAGGCTGATCCGCTGCACGACGCCGGCCAGCCCCAGGCTGTGGTCACCGTGCAGGTGCGTGATCGCGACCCGCGTCAGGTCCGTCGCCGACACGCCCGCGCGGAGCATCTGCCGCTGCGTCCCCTCGCCCGGGTCGAACAGGACGGCCTCGTCGTCCCAGAACAGGACATAGCCGTTGTGGTTGCGCGTCCGGGTAGGCACCTGGCTGGCGGTGCCGAGGACGACGAGCTCGCGGCGGGACATGAGCGCACGCTAGCGGCCCGGGCGCTCGGCAGCACGACGTCTCGCCCCTGGTGAAGGCCCGGCCGCGTCTCGCCCAGGTCGGGCCCGGCCGCCAGCACAACGCCGATAACCTCCCTTATGTCACCTATGGGGGATCTGGGCGCTTTGGCGAGTCCGGGTCTTGGCGGCCCCACTCACCCGCGCTTCAGCCACGAGCTTCTTGATGTTGCTGTCGGCCTGTAGGTTGTCCGGCGTGCTCGTGAAGGCGCGGATCGCGCCCATCAGAGCACGGTCCGCTGGCGAGGTGAGCTTTGGCTCGATGATGTCCAGAAACTGGCTCCACTGCTCCTGACCAACCGTGGTCCAGAGCTTCACCGAGATTGCAGGTGTCACGAAGGCCCTCAGGGCAAGAGCTGCGTCCCCGGTCTCCAACGCAAGAGCGATTCGTACGTGTCACGCGCCGCCCAGCTCACCCCGTAGGCGTTGCCTAGCCAAACCTCAACGAGCGCAATCAGGTACTTCTGAGGACTCCTCGTGGACGAGGGCAGCGAAGTCGAGGGGGGAACCTCTCTCCCCCCTCCCCCCTGCGCCTCGACCTCACGGACCGCAGGCGGCTTGAAGAAGGTCTCGTACGAGCCATCTTGCGCGGCGGCGTCCAGGAGCAGCTTCTTGATCTCGTCCGGGTCGATCTCCAACCACTGACTGCGGTGGTCAGACCCGGGCGCCCCGATCACCTCGTTCAGGATGCGTGACTTACCTGCCCCGGGCGGACCGGACAAGACGATCGCGCGCCGGTCGTGTCCGACGTCGCCCTCGATGCGGGTCGAACGCGAGCACGCGGAGCAGGTCACGTGTGAGCGCTCACAGCCGCCGGGGCGTGTCTCGGCCCCTTGTCGCCACGTCGCCTGCTAGGTTCTCGGCCGGAAGGCGAGGTTGCCTTCTTCCATCTAGTTGTTGTGGGTCATGACGTTGGTGACACGCCGGGAGGTGGGGGCGTAGGCGAGGGGTAGGCCTTGGACCGCAGGATGGAGGTACCTCTACAACCACCTGCGCGAAGGACCTACCCCTCATGACCCACGCTAGTGCCCCGTTGACTCCTGCTGGAAGGTTGCGCCTGGTCGAGCGCTGCCGGTACCGCCCGATTGCTCATGTCGCCGCTGAGGCTGGTGTTGCGCGCCAGACGCTCACGAAGTGGTTGCGCCGTTACGAGACCCTCGGCGAAGCTGGCCTGGGCGACCGATCCAGCGCCCCGCACCTCCGCCCGACCCAGACCCCGCCGGAGGTGGTCGAACGCATCGAGGACCTGCGCCGGACACATAAGTGGACCGCCCGCCAGATCCACCTCGAGCTGGTCCGCGAAGGCCACCAGATCGCGCCCGTGACGGTCGCCCGGTGGCTGCGCAGGTTGGGCATCTCCCGGCGCCGGGGACTGCCCCGGGACTGCCCCGGATTTAGTTGACTCGCGGGGTTGAGTGGTTCAGGCCGCGAGGGCCAGGGTCTGGCGTTCGAACTCTACCGGGGTGAGTCTGCCGAGTCGTTCTTGGCGTCGTCGTCGGTGGTAGGTCTTCTCGATCCAGGTCACGATTGCCAGGCGTAGCTCGTCACGTGTCGTCCAGCGGTGACGGTTCAGGACGTTCTTCTGGAGTAGCGCGAAGAAGCTCTCCATTGCGGCATTGTCGCCTGCTGCTGCGACTCGGCCCATCGATCCGCGCAGCCCGGCCGCGGTCAGGGCATCGACGTAGGCGTGCGATCGAAATTGAGATCCTCTGTCCGGGTGCACGATCGTCGACTCGGGCGTGCGGGCTGTGATCGCGTTGGCCAGTGCGTTCACGGCGAGCGAGGACGTCATGCGTGAGTCGATCGAGTAGCCGACGATCTTGTTCGAGTACACGTCCTTGATCGCGCACAAGTACAGCCGGCCCTCGTCAGTCCAGTGCTCGGTGATGTCGGTCAGCCAGACCTGATCGAGGCCCTCGGCGGCGAAATCACGGTTCACGAGGTCGTCGTGGACCGCCGGTCCGGGACGCTTGGCACCGCGGCGACGTCGGTGGATCGTCGAGACGATCGCTTGCCCGTGACACAGCCGGGCGACCTTGTTGCGGCCGGCGGCCATACCAGCGTCGTTGAGTTCGTCGGAGATGAACCGGTACCCGAACTCCGGGTCGTCGTGATGGACCCGCAGGGCTGCGTGGATCACGTAGGCGTCCTCGATGTCGCGGCGGGTGACCGGGGCGGCCCGCCACTTGTAGAAGGCCTGCTTGGAGAAGCCCAGCACCCTGCAAGTCACCGCGACGGGAACACCGTCGTCGGCAAGGTCAAGGACCAGCGGGTACGTCATTTTGGGGGCAGCTCGCGGGCGAAGTACGCAGCAGCCCGGCGCAGGATCTCGTTCTCCTGCTCGAGGGCCCGGTTGCGCTTCTTCAGCTCACGCAACGCTTCAGACTCCGACGCGGTCACGCCGGGACGTTTGCCGTCCTCGACATCGGCGATCTTCAACCAGCGCTGCAGACACGACTCGGACACACCGAAGTCCTTCGCGACCTGCCGGATCGGCAGCTCGCCCTTCCGGGCGATCGCGACCACGTCATCACGGAACTCTCTCGGGAACGCTTTAGGCACGATGAACATCCTTCCAGCAAGGACCACAGTCCTCACAGGTCAGGAGTCAACCGAATCCGGGGCAGTCCCGGGGCAGTCCCCGCAGACCAGCACGGGATCTTCGTTGGGCTAGGGGCCTGGGGCGGGCCGCATGCCCCCCGCTAGAGGCCGCGCGTGGCGGTCACGATACGCGCGAGCTCTGGAAATGCCACTCGTTCTTCGGGGCGTTGTAGGTGACGGAGCTGCCCTTCTTGACGAGCACGCAGCTGGTGTTCTCCAGGTACTTGGTCACCGTGCCTGCGTACTTCATAGCCCCGATCTGCAGGCGGCCGACGTTGTAGCTGGCAGGAACCGTCCACGAGCCGCTGTTGGTCGTGGTGCCCGAGCGCGAAGCCTGGACCGTGACGCTGTAGCCCTGCTTGATGGCAAGGATCGCTGCGCTGGCAGTGATGTCTACGTTGGTGCCGATCGATCCGCCGACCGTGAACGTGGTGCTCGTCGAGATCGAGAGGGTGACGCCCGGCCCACCGGTCACGGAGCTGTTGCTGCCACTGGCCTGGGTGAACGCGACCGCGGAGTTGGAAGCCTTGTAGACCTCGCGACCGCCGGGGCACAGGCCCTGCGGGGTGACGTCCGTGGCCGAGGCGGCGTTGGCGCCGCCGACCAGGAGCAGGGCGGCGAGTGCCGTCGACGCAATGATTCTCTTCAATGAAGTACCTTCCTATTAGTTGGCGGCGATCGCGACGATGTGGAACTCGACGCCCCCTGGTATTTCCAGTGCCACAGCCGTTGTGGCATTGGCTCCCACCGGTATGCTCCCTGAGTTCTCGAACTTCGAGCTGCACGGGCCCGAGAAGAAGTTGTCGAACGCAGAGACCTTGAATTCGCTGTGCGGCGAGCACGCAACATAAAAAACGACCTCCCGAGGCAGGCCGCCGTCAGCGCTGAGCTCCAGATCCGCAGGGCCTGAGCCCTGCTCGTCGAGGAGCACTGTGACGTCCTGTGCGACGAAGTCGTCCGAAGCGGGGTCTGTGATCGCGGCGAGCGGGTTCAACGGCCCTTCCGGCGCCGACGTCGGGCCGTCGGTCGACTCCGACTCGGCCCCGGTGGGGCCACTGCCCCCGGCGGTGCAGGCACCGAGAAGTGAGCACGCGCCAACGACCGTCATGAGCATGCTGATCTGCACACGGGCACGACGATTCCTCATGGCCCCCTGACTTTCTCCATCGAAATGTCCACTTGCTCGGTGGTAACCGAGGTGGTGAGCAGAAGGCTACTGGCGCGAATGCTCGCAGCACAATAGCCGGCAATGAGCAGTTTTGTGACTATTCTCAGAGGTGTTCTCACCAGGCTGATTTGGCGGTTCCTCGTTGAAGGTGGAGCAGGACGAGGGCTGCTGCGGTGATCTCGGTGGTGCGGTTCGGGTCGAGGGTGATCAGGCGTAGGGCTCGCCAGGTGTTCTTCAGCAGTGCGTTGCCGCGTTCGGCAACGGCTCGCAGGGAGATGAGGATCTTGTCGCGGGACAGGTCATCGACGTGAGCGGCCCTCGTGAGGCGGCGCGGGTGCCGGATCCCGATACCGGCGCCTTGGTAGCCCTTGTCGGTCAGGGTCGGTGTCCCGGCGGCGGCCGCGGGGTAGAGCGCGGGCAGGACGAACCTGCGGGCCGCGGTGATGTCGTGCGTGGACCCGGGGCTCGCCGCCGAGACCCACACGGGGTAGCCGGTCGGGTCGCATAGCACCTGGATGTTGGCGCCGTGGCGGTGGTGCTTTCCGGAGTACCAGGACTCGGCGCCGGTCGGGTTGCGCGGTCCGTGCAGCTGCGCGATCGGCACGAGCGTGCCGTCCAGGGCCACGAACGGCCACTGCTCGGTGCGGGCGGTGGCCAGGACGTCGTGCAGGTCGGGTGCCTTGTCGGCGACGACGTCGATCGCCTCGTGCAGGTACCGGTAGGCCGTCGCCAGCGAGATGCCCGCGTCCCGAGCGAGCAGGTGCACGCGGGTCGCGTCCTTGAACCAGCGCAGCACGAGCAGTGCTTGGGTGCGCGCGGTCGCGGCGCGCTGCCAGGGACGGATGTCGCGGGCGCGGCGATGGGCCGCGATCCATCGGGTCACGACCGTCAGGGTGTGGGCGGGCACGTCGAGGGTGGCACCATAAGTGATCAAGCAGGGTCCCAGTCGTCCAGTTTGTGCGTTTGGCGACTTGCATCCTGGTCCTGGGACCCTGCTGCTGCCAAACTCACGACCGAACGAACCTGCAGGTCAGCGCGCCGTCGCGCCGATCACATCACCGCGCCTGGTGAGAACGCCTCTCAGATAAAACCGGGCAGGTGCGCCAGTTACGCGGTCGACATCTTCTACCAGGTCTCACAAGCCCGCATCGCCCAACGTTCGCGCGAGTCCTGCGAAGGATCCGTCTTGACGGGGGAGGGGCTCGGCATCCGATGAGTCCCAAGCGTCGACAACGCCTGCGACGTCGACAGCCAGGTGTTCACCAACGACTTCCCGTGGTGGTGGCAGACGTCTGACCTGGATGAATACTTCGCGCAGCGTCGCTCAAGCGGCTGGTCGCTGGCTGGAAGTGCTCGACAACCCGACTGCGACTCTTGATCGTTGCTACGGTCAGCCCGCGCGCGCATCTGGTTGCGCCAGCCGGCAAGCATCGCTTCGAAGACATGCAGTTCAGCACGCAGGAGAGAAACTTCGACGCGCCCAGACGCCGCGTCGGCACCCATCCAGGAGTCTCGGCCACTCTCCGCCATCCTTCCGAGAAGCGTGCATCAAGATGCACGAAACCTAGGGTGATCAGCGCAGCAGCGACAAGGATCGATCCAGCAGGCGTCGAGGCCATCGGAACCACCGAATGGCCTCCTGGCCTGCAGACTTATCGCCATCGCCCCTTGGTGCGAGTCCTTGCATCCAAGGCAAGTCGCAGACTTCGACCGGTAGATGTGCGTGCTCTGGAGGCGCGGGTTCGTACGCCGATACTGCCCGGGCGACCAGGTGCCGCTGTCGGGGGCTGGCCTGCTCTCTCGGCTCGTGCCTTTGCTCTCGTCAAGGGCGAGAAGGCTCCGTGCGGTGTCGAGGATGGTGTCGTGTGTGGTGCGAGCGTGCCAGCCGAGCACACGGGTGGCCTTGCCGAGCTCGGGTTGGCGGCGTGCGCCGGCATCGGCGGCGAGCTCGCGCAATGGAGGAACGACGGTGGCGAGCGTCTTCAGCAACCAGGTGGGGATACGGCGGCTCGGCACCTTGGAGGCTCATGCCCCACCTCGCCCTGGCCTCGGGTGCCGACCGAAGGGGTGAAAGTGAGGTGACCAACGGCTCTACCCAGCAGCGTGCTCTCCCACTACGGTGAGGGGCTCGTCTGGGTCCACGCAGCACCAGACGCACATGACGAGACCGGGAGCACCGCGACAACGCCAGCCCGACATCAGACGGCCCACTGTCGCGCACGTCGACCAGCCACCGCCACTCAGAGAAGAGAGCCCCCGATCGTGCCCATTGACTTCAGTGTCTTCGAGGAAACCGACGAAGTGACCGGTGACCGCCACCGCCCCGGCTGGCGAGGCCTGCGTGTGCGACCTGGCGGCCCTGACCGACGTGTCCCAGCCGACCGTCTCCCACCACCTCAAGGTGCTGCGCGACGTCGGGGTCCTGGCCTCCGAGCGGCGCGGCACGTGGGTCTGGTACCGCATCACCCCCGGCTACAAGGCCGCTGTGACCACCCTGCTGGACTCCTTCGCCCCCGCAGCCCTCGAGGCATCGGTCGCCCAGGAGGTGCTGCGCGGGCTCGAGGACGTCGACCCGGCCCTGGACCACCTGGCCACCGAGCTCGCGACCACGTTCCCCGGCGTGCGCTTCGACGTCGTCCAGCGCGTTGTGCGCGAGTCATACACCGACCTGGCACGCTCGGCGAAGGTCTCCGCTCACCTGGTCACCCTCACCGAACGCTTCGCCCGCCAACGACTGGCCGACATCACCCGCGTGCCGACGGACCGGCCTCAGGTGCTGTTCGTGTGCGTCGCGAACGCCGGCCGCTCCCAGCTCGCCGCGGCCCTCGTGCGCCACTACGCCGGCGACCGCGTCACCGTCCGCTCCGCCGGCTCCACCCCCGCCGCCGAGATCCACGCCGGGGTCCGCGCAGCCCTCGACGACCTGGGCACCGCCCACCACGCTTTCCCCAAGCCGTTGACCGACGACGCCGTCCGCGCAGCCGACGTCGTGATCACCATGGGCTGCGGCGACGTGTGCCCGGTCCTTCCCGGCAAGCGCTACGAGGATTGGCTCGTCGGAGACCCCGCCCTGGCCTCCCCCACCGGGGTCGCCGCGATCCGCGACGAGCTCGACACCCGGGTCCGTGCCCTGCTCACCGACCTCCTGCCCGACCTCACCCTGCCCGCCTGACCACACCACCCTCCCGGAGAACCTCATGACCACCCAGAACACCCCCACCGACAAGCCGTCCGCCCTGTTCGTCTGCGTCCACAACGCCGGCCGCTCCCAGATGGCCGCCGGGTTCCTGCGCGCCCTGTCCGGCGGGGCCGTGGAGGTCCGCTCGGCCGGGTCCATGCCCGCCGACCAGATCAATCCCGTCGCCGTCGAAGCCATGCTCGAAGCCGGAATCGACATCCGCACCCAGACCCCCAAGGTCCTGACCACCGAGGCCGTCCAGGCCTCCGACGTCGTGATCACCATGGGCTGCGGCGACGTGTGTCCCATCTTCCCCGGCAAGCGCTACGAGGACTGGAAGCTCGACGACCCCGCAGGGCAGGGCATCGAGTCCGTGCGCCCCATCCGCGACGAGATCCGCACCCGCGTCCTGACCCTGCTCACCGAGCTCGGCGTCGAGCCCGTCGAGGTCTCGGCCACTGCCTGAACCCAGGCGCACCGAAGGGCCGGACGCGTGTGCGTCCGGCCCTTCGTCATGCGTTCACTCGGTGGTCAGGGTTTTCTGCAGCAACGTCGTGCCCAACCAGCGGTCGAACTTGCGCCCCACCCGTTCAAGGCGCCCTGCCGGGGTGAATCCGGCCCGCTGGTGCAGGGCAAGAGAAGCCGGGGTCTCGGCGTCGGCGATCACTGCGACGACCTCCCGCGCCCCAGCTGCCTGGGCGTGATCGAGGACCTCGGCCAGGAGCCGTGTGCCGATCCCTTGGCCGGTGGCGTCCGGGTCGAGGTAGATCGTGTCCTCCACCGTGTGGGCGTACGCCGGGCGCGGGCGCCACGGACCCACGTAGGCGAACCCGACCAAGCGCCCCTCGAGCTCTGCGACGAGGAACGGCCACCCCGCCGAACCCAAGTCCTCGACCTTCTGAGCCCACACGTCCGGCCCCGGCGCGGTCAGCTCGAACGTCACGGTGGAGGTGGTCACGTAGTGGTCGTAGATGCGAGCGAGCCCCGCCACGTCGGCGGGGCTCGCTGCGCGCAGATGCAGACTCACCCGCAGGTGCTCGTCGGCGCCGGCTCGTCCCCGGAGCGCCCGTGCACCACGCCGGTCGCGAACCCGGTCGGCGCCCCGATCCCGAGGGTGACGAGCTGGGGCTCGGCGGGCGCTGTCCCGCAGCACGAGCCGCCGGTCTCGTCCTCGGCCTCCAGTGCCAGGTCGGTCGAGCACACACCGGTGGCGGGCAGGTTCAGCTGGACCAGGTCCGCCGCGGCCCGGTCACCCGCGAGGGCGGCGGCGATCGAGCGGACCTGCTCGTACCCGGTGGCGAGCAGGAACGTCGGGGCCCGTCCGTAGGACTTCATCCCGGCCAGATAGAACCCGTCGTCGGGGTGCTGGAGCAGCTTCTCCCCGTGCGGGGGCACCGTGCCGCACGAGTGGAAGTTCGGGTCGATGAGCTCGGCCAGGCCGCGCGGGGACTCCACCACCGGGTCCAGGTCCAGGCGCACCTCACGCAGCATGTCCAGGTCCGGGCGGAACCCGGTCGCGTTCACGATCGCGTGGACGTCCAGGTCCAGCACCTCCTCGCGCGAACGGCCCAGGACCCGCACCGTGTCCTGGCCGGGCACGAGCTGCTCGATCGAGGTCCACTTCACCAACGTCAGTCGGCCTGCCTCTACGGCGGCCTGCAGGCGGGTGCCCAGCAGCCCGCGTGCGGGCAGCTCGTCGTCGGCCCCGCCGCCGAACAGGCGCCGCGCCGACCCGCCGCGGATCGCCCAGGTCACCGTCGTGCCCGGCGCGGACTCCGCGAGCTCGACCAGGGACAGCAACGTGTTCGCCGCCGAGTGCCCCATGCCGACCACCAGCGTGTGCCGGCCGGCGAACCGCTCCCGCTGCGAGCCCAGGACATCAGGCAGGGGGCCGGTGATGAACCTCTGCGCCTGGTCCTCGCCGACCGCGGGCAGACCGCTGGTGCCCAGCGGGTTGGACGTGGTGAACGTCCCGGACGCGTCGATCACCGCGCGGGCCAGCACGTCCTCGACGTGCCCGTCCTCTCGCACGGTCCGCACCCGGTACGCGCGCCGCTCCCGGCCCAAGGACCGGGTCTTGTCCGCGCCGTCGCGAGCCACGGCCAGTACACGGGTCCCTGTCCGCAACCGCGAGGCGATCGCCGGGGTCGCGGCCAGCGGCACCAGGTACTCGTCCACGAGATCGCGACCCGTGGGCAGCTGGTCCAGGTCAGGGGCCCTCCATCCGGTGGGCTCGAGCAGGCGGCGCGCGGCGTCGTCGATGTCGTAGCGCCACGGCGAGAACAACCGCACGTGTCCCCACGACGCCACCGCCGCGCCCGGCCCCTCGCCCGCCTCGAGCACGACCGGCTCCAGGCCCCGCTCCAGCAGGTGGGCGGCCGCGGCCAGCCCCACCGGTCCCCCACCGATCACTACGACCGGAAGTTCCGCACGTACGACCTCGCTCATCACCACTCCTCGCATCGACAACCATCAATGACTCGCATGCTGACAACGTATCCATAAACTTCGATACGTGGCAAGATGGTGTCCATGACCACGACGACGGACCTGCCCCTCGCACCAGCCGGCACGGCCGGCACCGCCTGCTGCGCGCCGCTGGTCCGCCAGGCCGCCGACCCCCAGACCGCGCGCGACCTCGCGCGCACCTTCAAGGCCCTGGCCGACCCCACCCGGGTCCAGTTGCTCTCGATCGTCGCCTCCCACGACGGCGGCGAAGCCTGCGTCTGCGACCTCACCGAGCCCGTCGGCCTCTCACAGCCGACCGTCAGCCACCACCTCAAGATCCTCGTCGACGCCGGCCTCCTCACCCGAGAGCAGCGCGGCCGCTGGGCCTACTACTCCCTGATCCCCGGCGCCCTGACACAGCTCGCGACCACCCTGACCGAGACCACCGCCAGCAGCTGACTCGCACGAGCGCCGCGTCTCCCGGAGGCGGCAATGATCGACATCCCCGGACTACCGGTACCGGACGCGGGCCCCATCTTCGACGTGGCACTGGCCGTTCACATCGCCGCAGGGATCACCGCTGTGCTCGCCGGGCTCTTGGCGATGCTCTCGCACAAGGGCGGGGGGTGGCACATCGGGGCGGGGCGCGTCTTCCTCGGCGGGATCATCGCCCTCTTCGGATCGATGCTCGCCATGGTGGTGATCCGCTGGCCGGCCACGATCCACCTTGCCGCGCTGGGAAGCATCGCGTTGGCCGCCGCGCTGCTCGGTTGGCGCAACCGGCGGCGCGGCGCCAGCGACGGTGCGCACATCGCATGGATGGGCCTGGCGTACATCACGATACTGACCGCGTTCTACGTCGACAACGGACCGCATCTGCCAGTGTGGGAACGACTTCCGGACTGGTCATTCTGGTTGCTGCCAACAGCAATCGGGGCACCACTCACGGTCTGGGCAATCAGGCGCCACCGCCCACACCCATCGACCGATCCGACGACCACCCCTGTTCACTGACCACCGGCCACTCGGCTGCCCCGCTACTGCCGGAAGCTTCCCAAGGTTCTGCGTGCCGGCTCAGGAGGGCCGTGGGCCGTACATGATGACGGCGACGCCGGCGAGGCAGATGAGGGCGCCGGTGACGTCCCAGCGGTCGGGGCGAAACCCGTCGACAACCATGCCCCAGGCGAGAGAGCCGGCGACGAAGATCCCGCCGTAGGCGGCGAGGATGCGTCCGAAGTTGGCGTCGGGCTGCAGGGTGGCGAAGAAGCCGTAGAGGCCGAGGGCGATGACGCCGGCGCCGATCCAGACCCAGCCCTTGTGCTCGCGGATGCCCTGCCATACGAGCCAGGCGCCGCCGATCTCGAACAGGGCGGCGGCGACGAACAGCAAGATCGAGCGTGTGAGCGTCACCGTGTCGCCCCGACGGTGGGCAGCAGGTCGTCGAGCATCACCCGCGCCTCTGGCGGGGCGGTGATCGTGAGGTCGAACGTCGCGCCGTGCAGGTCGATCCGGAACGCGTAGAACCCGCAGCAGCCCTGCTCGGCCGCGGCGAGAGCCGCGGTCCGCTCGAGCGCGCTCGTCGGGAGCGTGGCGCGCACCCCGCTGGCGACGTCGACGCGCGGCGCGCCGGTGAGCAGGTCGCGCCAATCCGCGGTGCGCGCCTCGTAATCGGCGCCACCGAGCGAGCAGGCGATCGGCGCCGACGTGCTGACGACGGGGAGCTCGGCGCGCGGGCGGTCGAGGAAGGTGCAGCCGGCGTCGCACGGGTCGTCGCGGTCGGGCAGCGCGTCCAGACGCTCGACCGCGGTCGCGAGCGTCGAGCGCAGCGCCTCGAGCGCGATCACGCGCTCGTCGACCTGCGCCGCGCGCTCGAGGAGCATCGGCCGGTACTTCGCCCGCACGCTGTGACACGGCTCGGACTCCCACGCGGTGACGAGCTCGCGCACCCCGGGCAGCGGGAGGTCGAGGTGCTTGGCCTGGGCGATGAACGCGAGGCGGTCGACCGCAGCCTCGCCGTACACGCGGTACCCGTTCTCCGCGCGGTCCGCCGGGAGCAGGCCCTCGGCCTCGTAGAAGCGCAACGTCGACGCCGGCACACCCGTGCGCGCCGACAACTCTGAGATCCTCATGGATCGACGGTAGACCTTCAACCCGACTTGAAGGTCAAGCCCGTCGTTGTCGTGATCCTCCAAACGTTGTCGGCCACCGCAGAACCGACGGCGGTCTCAACCCACCAACGCACCACCCTGCTGGTGGAACGGTAGCGCGTTGGATACGGATGGTGGTTCGTCTGTTTGGACCAGTTGTTCTAGAAGGTCCTGGAGTCGGTCGGGCAGCTGGTTCGCCTCGGAGTGATGGAGGCCGGGTCGGGTGGCTCCTACTCGACGCGCTTGGAGACCTCTACATAATTGGCCGTATCGAGCGCTACCCGCAGTCCAAACCAGTCCGTGAGTACATGTATGTACTAGTTTGCAAGTGAGATATGAGGAGCCGCTGAAAGCAGTCCGGTCGGGAGGGTGTTCAGCGAGACTGCGAGTTCCGGTGGAATGTACTTCACATCCAGCAAAATCCTAGGTTGCCCGTGGGGGACGATTGTTTCACCAAACCCACAGAGAATGTCGTCAGACAGCTCCTCATGGATCGCTCGAGCTGTCATTAGTTGGCCGGCCGTCCAGTCGCATTGAATGAACTGCAGATTCTCGATGGGAACCTTGTGGCCAATTTCCCGCTGCGCGGTCGCGACATCGTAAACGCACAGCATCCCCAAGTAGCGGTGCGGGGGGCTGTTGAAGGAAGAGGATGTGGCGAGCAGCCCCGATTTCTTGAGCTCATTCACTGCAGTAATGAAAGCCGGTGAAACGGCTGGAGGCGCATGGTCCAGCGGCGTTGTGTTTGATCGCGACTCACGTCGTATTTCGAATTCCTCGCTGGCCGTGACTTGCTCGACCTTGATTCCGCCGCCATCCCAGGTCCCCAGGACGGCTATCGGGCCGCTGGTGAGGCCTTCGAGGATCCCGGATCCGCCCGTGAGTCGGACAGCCCATGGGACGTCGAACGACGGTATCTGGTCGGTCCCATGAGTGTCGTAGTCCAGGGCAAGACCGAACTTGCCCTGGACTACGACGGGACGACCCGAGGCCTTCACCCTACTTCCAGCGGTCAGGCCCTGTATCAATGTCACGCTCCTCAGTAGTTGGTACCGACCATGACCATCCAATAGTAGTAGCCCGTGGGGCATGCTGGGACGTAGAAACGCTCGCACTTCCAGGACTTTATGTCCGGTCGCGCACCCTTGAGATGGCTCATACGGGCGGCACAGTTTCCCGACGAGGTGATCTTTGCGCCATCATAGGGCGTCCACGTGAGGATCAGCGGTGTAACGCTGTCATCGGTTGTAAAGACCGCTTCCGAAACTGATGTCGGAGTTTGCTGTTGACTAGCTGTTGTGGGTCATGACGTTGGTGACACGCCGGGAGGTGGGGGCGTAGGCGAGGGGTAGGCCTTGGACCGCAGGATGGAGGTACCTCTACAACCACCTGCGCGAAGGACCTACCCCTCATGACCCACGCTAGTGCCCCGTTGACTCCTGCTGGAAGGTTGCGCCTGGTCGAGCGCTGCCGGTACCGCCCGATTGCTCATGTCGCCGCTGAGGCTGGTGTTGCGCGCCAGACGCTCACGAAGTGGTTGCGCCGTTACGAGACCCTCGGCGAAGCTGGCCTGGGCGACCGATCCAGCGCCCCGCACCTCCGCCCGACCCAGACCCCGCCGGAGGTGGTCGAACGCATCGAGGACCTGCGCCGGACACATAAGTGGACCGCCCGCCAGATCCACCTCGAGCTGGTCCGCGAAGGCCACCAGATCGCGCCCGTGACGGTCGCCCGGTGGCTGCGCAGGTTGGGCATCTCCCGGCGCCGCGACATCGACCCCACCGGCGCGAGCAACCGAACGATCAGGCAGATCGTGGCCCGGTATCCCGGTCACATGGTCCACCTGGACGTGAAGAAGGTCGGACGCATCCCTGATGGGGGCGGCTGGCGGACCCACGGGCGCGGCTCACCCCACGCCAAGGCCGTCGACCGGGCCAAGACCAGGGGCGCCAGGGCTGGCTACGTCTACCTGCACTCGGCCGTGGACGGATTCTCCCGCCTCGCCTACACCGAAGCCCTGCCCAACGAGAAAGCGGCCACGACCATCGGGTTCTGGGCCCGCGCACGGGCATTCTTCGCCGCACACGGCATCACCCGCATCACCCGGGTCGTGACCGACAACGGCGCCAACTACCGGGCCAAGGACTTCACCCGCTCCGTCCTGGCGACCGCGGCCAAGCACCAACGCATCCGGCCCCGCACCCCCAAGCACAACGGCAAGGTCGAGCGCTACAACCGGACTCTGGCCGAGGAACTCCTCTACGCCCGAGAGTGGACCTCAGAAGCCCAACGCACCGCAGCCCTCGACGTCTGGAACATCCACTACAACTACCATCGACCTCACACTGCGGCCAGGAACCAACCCCCAGCCTCACGCCTCCACGCAGGTGTCACCAACGTCATGACACAGAACAACTAGCCACATGTGTAGCGCTGTCGACTGCCGCACATGCCGCCGCTGCCGCCGCCGGTCGTGCGCCGGCAAGGAGAACTACCAGAAACGCGGCGACAACAGAAAGCAGCAGTATTCTACCCGTTGGCTTCATCAGTGAAGTGTTCATGCCATCCCCTTCTGCTGGGGAGCGCCCCCTGCCTGCCAGGAATTTACGCGCTTCCGCACAAGACCGCACGCGGAGCCGCGTGGTTCCCGCGCGCAGGACTTCGAGGTCATCACCAACTTCATCGTGGACCAGACCCCCGCGGACGACCGGTTGGTGGAACGGCGGCCCGCTGGATGGAGCGGTAGATGGTGGCGCGGGAGACGCCGAAGAGCTCGGCGAGCTCGCCGCTGGTGTGCTCGCCGGCGGTGTGGAGGGCCAGGAGGTGGCGTTGTTGGGCGGGGGTGAGTTTCGGCTTCTTCCCGCGGAGTCGGCCCTTGGCTTTGGCGACGGCCATGCCTTCGCGGGTGCGCATGCGGATGAGGTCAGCTTCGAACTCGGCGACCATGCCCAGGACGTTGAACAGCAGCTTGCCGACGGGGTCGGTGGGGTCGTAGGCGTTGCCGCCAAGGGAGAGGACGATCCGGCGGCGGGTGAGTTCGTCGGCGATGTCTCTTGCGTCGGGCAGGGATCTGGCGAGGCGGTCGAGCTTGGTGACCACGAGCGTGTCACCGGCTCGGCATGCGGCGAGGGCTTCGCGTAGCCCTGGCCGGTCGCGGTTGGTGCCGGTCAGGCCGTGGTCGACGTAGATTCGCTCGGCCTCGACGCCCAGTCGCTCGAGCCCTTCGCGTTGTGCGGTCAGGTCCTGACCTTGAGTCGAGACCCGTGCGTATCCGATCTTCATCCCCGTCATGGCGCAAGTGTCGCAGTTGAACCCCCTTCACCGGGCACATTTGCGGGCGGGTCTACCGGGCACCGCCAATTGGCGGAGCCACGTGGGTCGGGTGGGAGTGTCGGGGTGCCCGGTGAGGGATCGGCTAACGGGCACCGTTCACCATCGGGCGAAGCGACCTCGCTGCCCGCTCGACTTCGGCGGCTGCCACGAACCGGTCTGCTGGCGACGACCACTCAAGCACTCGCCGCGGGCGCTCGTTGAGCAGCCTCTGGATCCGCTCGAGCTCGATGTCGTCGGTGGCGGTGAGGTTGGACCGTCGCGGAAGGTACTGGCGCAGGAGACGGTTGGTGTTCTCGTTGGTGCCGCGCTGCCACGGGCTGCGCGGGTCGCAGAAGTAGACAGGTGCGTCGATCAGAGCGCTGAGGAAGGCGTGATCGGCCATCTCGCGGCCACGATCCCAGGTCAAAAACTTACACATCCCCGGTGGCACGTTGAACAGTGCGCGGGCGACCGCGATGCTGACGTCCTTGGCTTTGATCCCGTCGGGCAGCGGCACGATCTTCAGGTAGCGGGTCGAACGCTCCACGAGCGTGGCCACCGCTGAGGGGCGCCTTCCCATGACAAGGTCGCCTTCCCAGTGCCCGGGCTCGAGCCGGTCGGCCACGGTAGCTGGTCGGTGGTGGATGGAGACCATGTCACGCAGCTGCCCTCGCCCGTGAGAGCGCTGGACCATCCGGGGCCGGCGCATCGAACGACCCGTTCGTAGCCGCTGGTAGGTCGCCTTCGGGATCGACCGTGAGCTCGGCAGGTACATCGCTCGGTAGATCGTCTCGTGCGAGACCCACATGCCCGGCTCGGCGGGATGTTCGCGGCGCAACCACGCCGCGATCTGCTGCGGCGACCAGTCCAGCTCGAGCCGCGACAGCACCACGGTCCGCAACCGTTCGTCACCCGCCAGGCGCGGCACCCGCGGGCGCCGCGCCTCGCTCTGGGCGCGCTCGTCTGCCTTGGTCGCCCGGTAGGCGGCGCGGCCGCCGTTGCGCGTGATCTCCCGTGACACCGTCGAGGACGGCCGGCCAAGCCCTGCGGCGATCGCCCGCGCAGACAAGCCCGCTGCGATCCCGCGCGAGATCTCCTCCCGCTCGCCAGGACTCAGGTGCCGCAGCGAACGCCTCGGCAGTGAAGGTCGGACCCCGCCATGACGCAGCAGATACCGGCGCACCTGCTGCTCCTGCAGGCCAGCCCGATCAGCAATCCGCCGCAGCGACTCACCCTCACCCCACGCCTCCCACACCACAGCCTGCTCCGGCACCGACAACGACGACCCAACACTCATCCCGGCCTCCACAACCACGCATCATCCACCCTCGTGGTGCGTTGATCGGTTGAGACCGCCACCGTTTGTCAGGCACCGCCATCGCGGCCGCGACACGCCGTCAGAACATGTCGCAGAACTAGTGCCCGAAAACCCCCGGTGTCGCAGAACGCGACTCGGGGGTTTTCGCTACCCTCGACCGTCAATGCGAGTCGCAACGCTCGGTGGCGCGGTTCCTGGATCGGTCAAGTGGCCGATGAAGCCCCACCGCGCCGGCACCGCTGATCACCTCACAGGGACTGGGCGTCTTGGGTCAGGTGGCGGTAGATCGTCCCGCGCGAGACCCCGAAGGTTTCGGCGATCTGCTGGACCGTGTAGGTCTTCTCGTCGTACATCGCCCGTGCCTGGCGCGCCTTGGTCGCCGTCATCTTGAACCGGCCCCCGCCCTTACGCCCTCGCGCCCGCGCAGCAGCCAGACCGTCCTGGGTGCGCTCGACGATCAGGTCATGCTCGAACTCAGCGATCGCGGCGAGCATGTGAAAGAACAGGCGGCCACCCGGTGTCGTGGTGTCGATGCCCTGAGACAGTGCCTTCAGACCGACGCCCCGCTGCTGGAGGCTCTCGACGACTTCCTTGAGGTTGCGCACCGAGCGGCCGAGCCGGTCGAGCTTGGTCACCACGAGCGTGTCACCGGCACGCAGGTAGTCCAGAGCATCGTCCAGCACCGGTCGCTTCGCCAGCACACCCGAGGCGTGCTCGACGAAGACCTTCTCACACCCGGCCGCGCTCAACAGGTCCGTCTGGCCATCCGGGTTCTGTTCCCGGGTCGAGACGCGTGCGTATCCGATCGAAGCCATCCTGAAAATGTACCGCCAACGTCCCTCACGGAACATAGGTCTCGGACACGGGCCGTGAGACATGGCGCGCCGACCAGCCGCCCGACCGCCGCTCGTGTCTCATGAACGGTCGTCCACGGACAGGAGTATTCGACTAGGTCGACCAAGCGACCCCCGGACCAGTTCCTCGACGGTCCTCATGATGACGGGGTGGGCATAGGTCTCCGCCTTGCCCCACTGGCACGTGTGCACGCAGTCGATCCGGTGTTCCCGGGAGCACGTTGCCGTCGTCATGACACGTTCGCGCCTATTCGCGCGGACAGCCGTTGCCTACACCGGCCGGCCGGGGGCAGCGCGGTTCTTGTCACGTCTCAGATTTGAGCAATCTGGGGCGTCGACGCCCGAAGCGGGGCCCTACCACGATTGGTAGGGCCCCGCCCAGACCGCTCGTGACCGAGCGGCGATAGATCACGGCAACGTGATCTTGTTGTTAGACGCCGGTGTTGGCGCAGCCGACGCTCCAGACGAGGAAGTTCCTCGCAGAGGAGAGGGTGTAACTGGCGTTCTGCCAGGGCGCGTAGGAACGGAAGCTGGTGAGTCCGGGGTGGGAGTAGGTCTTGCTGCTCCCACCCGAGGTGTAGGTGTGGACGGTCGTCTGGGCTCCGCTCCCGGTCGCACTGAGAGTGGTCGAGGCCGAGACGATGTGGTTGGCCGCGCAGGCCTTCGAGCCCTGCTGGGTCTGCGCGGAGGCCGTGCCGGCCGCGCCGATTGCGAGTGTTGCGGCGAGGAGCATCGCTGCTCCTGCCCGTGCCAAGTTCTTCAAGTTCTTCCCCTGTCTTGTCGAAACATCCTGGCGAGTAACGCGCCCTGAGTTTTACACGCACCATACGTGCTGTCGACAGGAAGCAAGTCGGGGTATCGTTCGGGGCACTGAAGCGCCTGGTGGGAGTTACAGAGGGGGAGCATGTTGAAGCGTCGGATGGGGGCAGCGCTAGCGGTAGCAGCGAGCGTGCTGCTGGTGGGTTGCTCGCCGAGCTCTGGTGAGGTTTCACAGGAGCCGTCTTCCACGAGCAACGTGCCGAGTGCGACGACTGGAACGGTCGAGCCGCCGAAGGACGATGACACGTTGCGCGCCGAGTATCTCGAGCAGACAGCCCAGCTCTACAGCATCGCGAACCCGCCGGACGTCGAGCTCGTGCGTGAGGTCGACGATCCCGAGCGTCTGGACGTCGTGGCTGCGTGCATGCAGAACCATGGGTTCGCGACGTCAGTCGTTCCCGGTGGGCTGGAGCACGACTACCCGACGGACCAGGCTCAGGCGTGGGCGTTGGCCAGCTATGAGTGCGACGTGGCCTACCCGCCGCTGGTGAAGTACCTGCGCCCGCTCACTGACGATCAGGCGCGGATCATCTATGCGTATCTGCGGGACGAGGGCTTGTCGTGCTTGGAGCGCGAGGGCGTCAAGGGTCTCGAGCTGCCCTCGGAGGAGAAGTTCCTCTCCCAGTTCCATGAGGGCGCCTTGTGGGACCCGCTGGCCGAGGTCGATCCGAACGTGGCGCTGCGCGTTCAGCCGATCTGCCAGCTGGTTCCGCCCAACGATGTCCTCTACGCAGAGTAGGCGTGGTTCGCCGTCGCCGGTGCGCGCGGGGCTTCTTGTCGTCGCCGCGATGAATCGTCAGGGATCTGAAGTGCTCTTGCAGCGTCGCGTGCGTGGATTGTTGGGGGTCTGATGTCGGCTGGTCACGTCGTGAGCGAGCAGCGCGCGGATGGTGGGGCTGAGGCGGTGACGGGAGCTCGCCGGGGCGGTTCGGGTGCCCGCGGCCGCTCGGGTCGCTGGCGTCGCTGGGTCGGTGCTGTGCTCATCACTGCTGTCGCGGGCGGGGCGGGATGGTGGGCGGCGAGGGCGACGCTTCCTGCGGCTGCTCCTGTTGTGGTGGTGGCCGAGCTGGAGCAGACGGCCACCTCACGCAGCGGTTCGGTGGGGCGCGAGCGGACGATGGCGGTGAGCGTCGTGCGGCCCTTCACCGAGATCGCCTCGAACGCTCTCGCCGGGGTCGTGACCGCTACCCGCGTGCCGGGTGAGACCGCCGTGGGTGACGAGCTGTACCAGGTCGCTGGTGTCCCCGTTCGTGCGGTGGTCGGGACGACCCCCTTCTACCGAGACCTGGCACTGGGTGCCAAGGGCTCCGATGTGAGCCAGCTCAACGGCGCGCTGATCTCCCTGGGGCACCTCACGGGGAAGCCGTCGACCGAGTTCAACGCCAGGACCCAGGCTGCGCTCAAGGCGTGGCAGCGGGCGACAGGACGAGAGCAGACAGGCACCGTGGCCCTGGGTGAGCTGGTCGCAGTGCCGACGCTTCCTGGCCCGGTGCAGCTGGGCGAGGACATCGCCACCGGCAAAGTCGTCGCCGGTGGCGAGCTGGCGGTGCTGGCACCCACGACAGACCTGGGCTTCGAGCTCGTCCTGGCAGGCGACCAGGCCGCAGAGATCGTCGAGGGCACCCAGGTCACCGTCCCGTTCGAGGAGCACTCCTGGGACGCGGTGGTGTCGGGGTCCACGACGGGCGACGACGGGAACGTCACCTTCACTCTCACAGCTCCCGACGGGAGCCTGGTCTGCGGAGGTGAGTGCGATGTGCTGCCGGCTCAGGAGAAGACGTCGCTGCTGTCCTCGGTCGAGGTCGTACCCGCCATCGAGGGCGTGACCGTCCCGGTCGCAGCCGTGCGCACCGCGCCCGACGGCACGACGTATGTGCGCACCGCAGACGGCCAGGACGTCCCCGTCACCGTGGCCGGCTCGGCTGGAGGCGTTGCCGTCGTCGAAGGCCTCGACGAGGGTGTGGACGTGCTGCTCTCCGGCGGCCACGATGCTTGAGGTACGCGATCTCGCGTTCTCCTACCGGCGCGGGGGCGAAGAGCTGTTCGGGGGCCTCTCCCACACGTTCACGCCCGGGTCGTTCACAGCGCTCACGGGCCCCTCGGGCCGAGGGAAATCCACCCTGCTGTATGTCCTGGGACTCATGCTGCGCCCCACACGCGGTGACGTGTTCGTCGACGGCCAGGCCGCAGGACGGCGCGACGACCCCTCCCGGTCACGGCTGCGCGCGAGCGGCATCGGGTTCGTCTTCCAGGACTCCGCGCTGGACCCCGCCCGCACCGTCCTGGACTCCGTCCTGGAGCCCGCCCTGTACGCGGGACGACGCCGGCGCGAGGCCGAGCAACCCGCCCGCGACCTCCTTGCCCGCTTCGGCGTCGGCGACCGCGCCGACCACCGACCCGGACAGATCTCCGGAGGCCAGGCACAACGCGTCGCGATCGCCCGCGCCCTCGTCAACGACCCGCCCGTCGTCCTCGCCGACGAACCCACCGGGAACCTCGACCGCGACAACGCCGAAGAAGTGCTCCACGCCCTGCGGGACACGACCCGCGAGGGACGCGTCGTCGTGATCGCCACGCACGACCCGTTCGTGCTCGAGCACACCGACCACGTCCTCGCACTGTGAGGCCACTCGAGCTCCTGCGAGAGTCCTGGGCCTCCGCCCTCGCGCAGAAGATCCCCACGTTCATGGTCGCCGCACTGGCCGCCGCCATGTGCCTGACCACCCTGCTCACCGTCGGACGAACCGCCTCCGCACAGGCGGACGTCCTGGCAGCGCTCGAAGGCGCCGGGTCGCGCACGCTGCAGATCGTCGACAGCAGCGACAGCGCACTGCTCTCCCCGGCAGTCGTCGACGCCACGGCCAGCCTGTCAGGAGTCGAACGATCCCTGGCACGAACCAGCGCAACCGACACCTACAGCGCGAGCGTCGGCCCGGGCAGCACGAAGATCCCGACCTGGCAGGCCCGCGGGGACCTGACCGGCGTCGTCACCCTCACCGCCGGACGATGGCCTCACGCCGGTGAAGCACTCGTCTCGACCCGCACCGCCCATGCACTCGGCCTCGACGCCGCCGTCGGCGCACTGGTCGACGACAACGGCCGCGAGCACCCGATCGTCGGCGCCTACACCGCCCGCACCTCGTTCACAGACCTCGACGCAGGAGCCCTCACACCAGCCACCGACGACGCCGTGCTGCGCATCCTGGACGTCATCACCACCACAGCAGACCAAGCTGGCCCCGTGCAGAGCTCCGTGCTGCAACTCATCGCCGCACCCGACCCCACCGCCCTCAAGGTCTCCTCACCAACCACACTGGCCAACCTCCAGGACCAGATCACCAGCGACGTCGCCGCCTTCGGCGCCGGCCTCCTTCTCCTCGTCCTGGCCGCCGGCGCGATCCTGACGACCCTCGTCGTCCTGGCCGACACCCTCGTACGACGCAAGGACCTCGGACGACGCCGCGCACTCGGCGCCTCCCGAACCGCCATCATCACCCTGGTCACCACCCGCACCGTGCTACCAGCCGCCATCGGCGCACTCGCAGGGACCCTCGCCGGACTCCTGCTCGTCACGCGCATGGGCGCCACACCACCCATCACCTTCTGCGCCGGCACCGCCGTCCTGGCCCTGCTCACCGCGGCCCTCGCCGCCCTAGCCCCCGCCGTCATCGCCGCCTACCGAGACCCCGTCGCTGTCCTGCGCACACCCTGACCTGAACCGCGCAAGCTCCCCGACACGGCGCCCGCTGCGGCGCATCGCGCATGAGACACCGTGCCCACGCCCCACCCTCCGCCGCGACGAGATGCCGCCTAGGTGCTGCGGTTCATGAGGTTGGTGGCACTCGCTGGGGGGTGAGCAAGGTGCGGTGAAGTCCTTCGAGGACATCCCTCGCACGGAGTGGGACCTTTCCGTCGAGTTGGTCGATGCGGCTGAGGGCTGCGTCCCCCTTCCAGGTACCGATATTCTCCCGAGCACCATCAGCGACTACGACGACCAGACGCTCCGCCGCATTACGACCCAACTCGCGTCCACGGGCCTGCTCTAGCTCCAACTCGACCCGGAGGTCTTGAGCACCGCGGCGGCCGTTCTCGCTACGCTCGCACCCGACGATGCCCCGGCGGCGCCCCTGCCTGCCTGGGCGTCGTCGTGCCCCTGGACGGGCGGACAGCGCGTGGGCAGGATCTCTACTCGCGTTCGGTCTGCGGTCCCCGCGCGGCGCCGCGGCGTGGTGTCGGCCGCGCGCTGGCGCCGAAGCTTGCGGCGCTGCGGGTGCGCGCGGCGATGAGGCTGTGGTCGACGAGGTCTCCCCCGCGTTGGAAGCGTCCCTTGTCGGTCTCCACGCGCATCGGCGTGTTCTCGGCCTCAGTCCAGAAGCGCCGGTAGCGGACCACGGCCGGGCACGAGGTGGCGAGGGCGGTCGCGGACTCCTGGGATCGAGAGCGCCCGTCAGGGCCGTTGAACACATCGCGGGCGTAGACGCTGGGCACCCAACGGCCACCGAGCCCTTCGCCGGTCACGACGGCCCCCTCGTAGGACTGGCGCCAGCGCTGGGCGATACGTGCCTGGGAGAGCTCGTAGGGCACCTCGACGTCCACGACCTCGACCTCGTACCCCGCGGCCGCCAATTTCTCGCCGAGCTCGACCGCGGGTGCCGGCTTGGACAGCACGGAGTCGATCACGACGTTGGTCCCCTCGCGCAGGGCCTCGTCGCGCAGCACGCGCGCCAGGTGCGAGGACTCCTCGTGCACGAGGGCAGCGAGCTCGAGGGGGAAGAACGGCTCGCCGGCTTCCTCGCGCTCGCGTACGGCGTCGGGCTTGAGGAAGGTCTCATAGCTGCCGTCGGCCAGGGCCTCGCGCAGCAGCTTCTCCTTGAACCGGTCCGCGTCCACGACCAGCCAGGCGTCCTTGTCCAGGCCCAGGACGTTGCCCTGGACGTGTCCCTTGCCAGCCCCAGGAGGACCAGCCAAGACGATCGCCTTGCCCTCCTGGCGTGCCCCGGGTGTCTCGGCCCGGGCCTCCTCGCGCAGACGCCGCCACAGGGCGCGACGTCGTGCGGTGGGCTGCTCGACCTTGCCGTCGATGAACCACGCGGGGTTGTTCAGCGTGGAGTGCGGTCCGTCCTTGTCCAGCGGTCCCCCGGCACGGGAGAACTCCCGGACGGTCTCCCGGTGGGCCGCGTGCGGGTCATGGTTCTCTGTCACCCGGCACAGTCAAACGGGTGAGCGGGTTAGCGTCCACTCTTCGCGGTGAGCACCGCGTCATAGGTCTCGTCATCGATCAGGCCCTCATCGAGCGCGCGCCCGACCTCCTCGAACGTGCCGGGCACCTCCTCGACCAGCCAGTCGAACCCGTCGGTCTTCGCCTGCTCGGCGTACGGCCAGCGCGTGAGCTCCTCGACGAGCTGGGCCCGGTCGATCTGACCGGCGGCGTACCGCTCCGCGATCTCGTACGGGCTCGCACCGCTGAACCCTTCGCGCACATCGGGCACCTGCGCGGCCGCCTTCAGCCGCTTGTTCACCGCGGGCTGGCTGATCCGCAGCTCCTTCGCGATCTGCGTCTGGGTCATCGTCGCAGCGAGCTTGCGCAGCGTGCGCAGCTCATCGCGCCGGTCCACGTCCTGCCGATGCCGCAGCCGAACCGCAACCGCGACATCAGAGTTCTTGCTTGTCGTCATTCGTCGCCTCCATTCATAACTAAGGTTATAGCAGTCTGTTCCATGAGGCTAGTCGCCCACGGTCACAGCTGCGCCGGCGCTCTCTCCAAGAGATCCCGCCGGGACCTCGAGCAGCGTGTCGACGTCGCCGGGTGAGGCGTAGGTCGGGCAGTCGGTGACGGCGTCGAGCTCGCATGGTGGCAGGGTCTCGACCGCGAGGACCTGGCCGTCGAGGATCCAGGCGATGTCGAGCGGGACCCGGGTGCGGGCCATCCAGACCTCGCGGGGGCCGGGCTCGTCGAACGGGAACAGCATCCCGGTGCCGGCGGGCACGTCGTCGCGGTCGCTGAGGCCGGTGCGTTGGGCGTCCGGGGTGTCGGCAATCTCGACGGTGAAGGTCTGCTCGCCGATGGTCACGGTGGTGCTGGTCGGCGCCCCGCACCCGGTCAGGAGCACCAGCGCGGCCAGGGCGCTGGTGGTGCGCCTCACCGCTCGTGGCCCGGTGTCCCGTACGTGGTGCCGTAGGCCGGCCGGGGTCGGGTGGCTTGGCCTCGCGCTGGTCCTGGTGGGCTTACGCGGCCTGGGGTGGGGCGGGAGGCCTGGGCCAGGCGGATGGTCTGGGCCAGGCGTAGGGCGTCGCTGGTGTGCTGGTCGAACGCGGTGGGGCGGGTGACGATGCGCGAGAACATCTCGCGCAGCGCTTTCGGGTCTCCGGCGCGGGCGGCTTCGCTGGCGCGGTCGTTCTCGGAGGCGATGCCGGGCGCCGCGCGGGTGACTCTGTGCCAGTCGATGTCGTGGCCGGACTCGCGGGCCAGGGCCCGCACGAACTCGCGCTGCGTGCGGCCGTTGCCCTCCCGGAAGGGGTGCACCTGGTTCACGACGTCGTACACCCCCGCCAGGACGGTCGGCACCTTCTCCTGCGGGATCCGGCGCAGGTTGTCGGTCTCGCGCAGCACCTCGGCGACCTCGCGCACGCTGTCGGCGATCTGGGCCCGCGGGGTGAAGAAACCCGCCTTGCCCTCGAGCACGTGCCCGGCCTTGCCCTTGCGGATCTCGGTCGTGCGCAGCTGGCCGGCCCACTCGTAGACGTCCTGGAACAGGTGCCGGTGGACCGCCTGGAGTCCCTGGAGGTCGTACGTCGCGGGGATGCCGGCCTGGCGCAGGCCGATCGCCCGGTACTCGACCAGGGGGTCTTCGGCTCGGCGCAGGTCGTGGGGGTTGGTCGCGCCCAGCTTGTTGCGCAGGGTCTGGCCGTCGGCCTGGAGGTATCCGCGGAACCGGTCGAACTCGCTGCCGGTCTCCCAGGGGTGCGCCACGCTCAGCTCTTCTCGGGCAGGTTGAGGTATGCGCGCGTGCGGCGTCCGAACTCTTCGTAGTCGATCTCCCCGCGCGCGTACGCGTCCTGGATCGCGCGTGCCGCCTCGCTCGTGCGCCCGCCCTCGAGCTCGGTGCTTGCCCGGGCCTGGCGCACGTCGTTCTCACGCAGTGCGCGTTCCTTGTCGCTGATGGCCATCTGGTTCCCCCTCTCGTCACCCGCAAACCTAGCGGGGTGACGGCGGACCAGGGCGCAACCTCGGGCGCTCATCCGGCTTCTCCGGCCTGGGCGAGGTGGGCGGCGATGATCTCGTCAGTGACGGTCTGAGGGTCCAGGTGCTCGCTCATCCGGGCCGTGAGGAACGCGGCGGTCGTGGCCAGGTGAGCCGCGGGTAGGTGTGCGAGCTCGGCGGCGATCGCCCGCACCGCGGCCACCCTGCCTTCGATGTGCTCGAGGTCGGCGGCGCCAGGTGCTGGTCGACGACCACCTGCGTGAGGTCGTGGGTGCGGGTCAGGGCGGTGGTGAGGTCCTGGCGGCGGCCGCAGCGTAGGTAGTCCGCGGGGTCGGCTCCCGGGTGCAGGCGTGCGGCCTGGGCGGTGGCCTGCTCGTTCGGGGTCATCATGGCCCACACCCGGGCCGCGGCTGCCTGGCCGGCGTGGTCGGGGTCGAGCGCGACGACGCGTCGCCCGACGGCGCCGGGGTTGATGCTGCGCAGCAGGTCGAGCTGCTCAGGGGTGACAGCTGTCCCGCACGCTGCCACGGGCACCAGGTTTCCCCCCGCACGCCGGGCGGCCTCGACATCGAGGGCTCCTTCGACGAGCACTGGCCGGGACCCGGCTTGCAGGGCGCGCACCGCAGGGGCGTCGAGCCCGTACAGCACGCGGGTCTTGTCGTAGACGGCCGTGCTGGTGGTGTTGATGTACTTGGCGACCTCGTCGCCGGCCTCGGGTGCTCGGCGGGCCGTGAAGCCGAGGATGTTCGCGTGCTGGTCGCGGATCGCGAGGACGAGGCGGTCGCGGAAGGCGTCGATGACCTGGCCGCGGGTCGTGCGGTGGGCGACCCCGGCGGCCACGAGCTCGTCGTCGATGAATCCCTTGCGCCGCAGCGCTCCCACCAGGCGTGCCCATCCCGCGGGGGCGTAGCCGGCCTGGACCCCGCGCAGCCCGCGCTCGGTGAGGTAGTTGCGGGTCCACTCCCCCGGCGAGTTCGCCTGGTGGCGCCACCAGCTCCAGGCCCGCGGCTTACCAGTCCCTGGCCCCTCGGTCCCCCGGTGCCCCACGGAACGCGTAGATCAGGACACGGATGCTGAGCACCGCGCCGACGAACAGCATCACGGCACCGAAGACCGAGTACCAGCTCAGGTCGTTCGTGAGCTGCGGGCCGTTGGTCGCGATCAGGAGGAACACACCGCCCACGACGCTCGCCGCAGCGATGATCGTGGAGATGACCTGCTGCACGAGGCTCGTGACGAACCTCCTGTCACCGGGATCGGAGAAGGCCCGGACGTTGACCGTGAACTTTCCCGACTCGAGGTCGGACGTGATCTTGTTGAGTCGCCGGGGCAGGCGCTCGACCGACGGGGCGAAGGCCAGGAGCTGCGCGCCGGCCTTGGCGCGGATCTTGCGCAGGCTGACCATGTTGCGCAGCAGGTCCTCCCCCTCGTCGCGCGCCGAGGACACCAGCTCGAACGACGGCGAGAGCAGGTGCAGCGTCCCGTCGAGCGACGCGATGGTGCGGAACGCCGCCGCGACCTGCGGGGGAACGCCCATGCCCGCGTCGTTCACGAGCCGCACCATCGAGGCGAACAGCGACCCGCTGTTGGTGGTCCCCCCACCCCGGAACCGCAGGATGAGCTGGCCGACGGCACGCTCGAAGCGTCGCTCGTCGAAGCTCTCGGGCTGGTCGAGGAGCTCGATGAGCGCATCGGTCGCCGCGATCGAGTCGTCGGCCTCGACAGCGAGCAGGACGGCCGCGAGCGCGACGCGCTCGGCCTCGTCGAGCCGGCCCACCGAGCCGAAGTCGAGCAGCCCGAGCGAGCCGTCGTCACGCAGCAGGACGTTGCCCGGGTGCAGGTCCGCGTGGAAGACCCCCGTCACGACGATCTGGTCGAGCGTGACGCGCAGCAGCCGGGCGGCGATGTCGTGGCGCGTGTCGTCGTCGAACGTCTCGAGCAGGTCGGCCGCGTCCCCCACGGGGATCCCGTCGAGGCGGTCCATGACGAGGAGCGTCGAGCTCGAGAGGTCGGGGTAGACACGCGGGATCTCGACGAGGGGCACGTTCGCGTCGGGGTCCTCGACCTCGTGGGCGCCGGGCAGCCGGTGGCGCCGCGAGCGCCGGATCGTCGCGAGGGCACCCTGCACGTTGAGCGTGTTCTCGAGCTCGGTCGTGTAGTCGAGCTCCTCGCGCAGGGACGCCGCGAACCCCTCGGCGAGGTCCATGATGCCGAGCGACGGCCCCCACGAGGTGTCGCGCTGGAGCCTGCGGGCGATGCGCAGGACGATCCGCAGGTCGCCCAGCACCTGGTGCCGTGCTCCGGGACGCTGCACCTTGACGACGACCTCCCGGCCGTCGAGGAGCGTCGCGCAGTGCACCTGGCCGACCGACGCCGATGCGATCGGGTCCGGGTCGAAGTGCGCGAACACCGTGTCGACCGGGGCGCCGATCGACCGCGTGACCATGCCCTCGATCTGCGTCCAGGGGGCGGGCGGGACCTGGCTCTGGAGGCGCGCCAGCTCCTCGGTGTACACGGCCGGCAGCAGGTCTGCGCGCGTCGAGAGCATCTGGCCGAGCTTCACGAACGTCACCCCCGCGTCGCTCAGGGCGGCCCTCAGCTCACGCGCCACGGCTCGCTCCTCGGAGTCCGTGGTCCGCTGGTGGCTGCGCCGACGCGCACCCCGGCCGAAGAACCCGCCCAGACCGTGCCGCAGCATGATCCCCATGATCTGGGCGTAGCGCCACATGTCCGTGGAACCACGGCGCAGCTCCACGATCGCGCGCCAGGGCGTCGGGATGCTGCCCGTGGGCACCAGGAGCTCCAGGACGAGCAGCAGCCCCAGGCCGATCACGAACGACCACGCCCACGCGAGGACCACGATCACGAGGATGACCCCGGGGTGAACGGTCAGGCTCCCGTCGGGCTCCACCACGCCGAGCCTCAGGAACCCCTCGGTCAGCCCCCACGAGCCGAGCGAGACCACCAGGAACGTCATGAGGATCGAGCGGATCCACCCGACCGGCGCCCCCAGCACCTTGCGGGCGGTCGCCGCGAGCAGGAGCACCATGACGATCGTCGCGACCGCCGTGAACAGCGCCGTCGCGATCGAGGAGAGGATCTGCATGCCCCCTACTCTCCCGCGCACCGGGAGCGGGCGCAGGAGGACACGCTCGCCGCGGGCCGGCCGCAGGGACGGCAGGCACTCGGTCACGGCCATGGGCGCCGCAGCACCGTGGCCACCCCGCCGGACCCGCCCTACGATGCTCGGGTGTCCAGGACCAAGACCGTCGTCGTCACGCTCGTCACGCTCGTCGGCCTCGTGCTGACCTACGAGGCAGGGGCGGTCGTCCTGGCCGAGCTCGACGAGGGCGGCATCCCGCCCGCTTCCGCGGTCCCGGCGCTCCCGCAGGGCGTGACTATCACGGGCGACGGGATGGGGTGCGGTTCAGGTGGCTGCTGGCGCGAGCTGAATCTCTCCGGTCCGCCGGGTCAGTCCCCCGCCGACCTCGCCGCGAGCGTCGCCCCCGCGGGCCAGACGTGCACCGGACGCAGCTGGATCACCGCGCGCCGCGTCTGCTCCAGCGTGACCGTCTCGGGGGACGAGGTCCGGCTGGACCTGTCCTACGTCCGACCGCTCGGGCTCTGAGCTGGACCGACGGGGTCGCTTCTCGAGTCGGTCAGGCCGACGCGGCCGCCTCGGATTCCTGCGTCGTCGTGTCGTCGTCCGACGCGCCCGCACGTTCGAGCGCGCTCCGGTAGACCCGCAGCCGCTCGACCTGGAGCTCGGAGAACATGGGCGCGTCGACGTCCTCGATGGGGGTCGTCCGCAGGAACGTCAGGATCTCGCTCTGCGTCTCGTCGATCTCGGCCAGTCGTGCTCGGTCGGCGTCGTCGAGGAGCTGCCAGACGTCGACGAAGGTGGGCGCGTGCATCCACCCAGTTTCAGGTACCTGCCGCCCGAGCGCGCGCTGGCGACGCATCGAGTGACGGCCGTCACAACCGGGGCGGCGGCGCGGAGCACGTGTCGCGGGATCTCCGGAGGCGACGCCTGCCCGGGGTGCGCGGCGCCGTCGGGCACTCGCGCACACCGGGCGAACCGGACGCCCGGCGGCCATGATGGGAGGGCCCCCGCCACCCGTCCCCCACCCGATCGGAAGCCCCTCATGACGAACCTCGACCTCCTCACCGACGCGCACCTGACCCGTGCCCGCGACGGCGACAACGGCCGCAGCGCAGAGGTCGTGCTGCACGACGGCGTCCTGCGCCAGACGATCATCGCGATCCTCGCGGGCGTCGAGCTGGGCGAGCACAACGCTCCCCCGGCCGCGAGCATCCAGGTCCTGCGCGGGCGCGTGCGGGTCACCGCGCTGGGCGGCGACGACGAGGTCGGGACGGGCGAGCTGCGCGTGCTCACGCACGAGCGGCACGCCGTCACCGCGCTCGAGGACTCGGCGTTCCTCCTGACGACGGTGACAAGCGTGCCTGCGGCGCAGTGACGAGCGTGCCTGCGGCGCAGTGACGAGCGTGCCGCCGGCGCAGTAGCAGCCGGCGCAAGACCAACCGCGCCCGCGGCCACCGACAAGCGTGGGCCGCGGAGACGCACCGCCCTCAGCCGTCGGCGAGCAGCGCGCGGAGCGTGTCGCGATCCGCTGCGGGCAGGGCTGCGACGAGGTGCGCGAGCGGCGCGCCGTGATCCTCGCTCGTGCGCAGCGCCTGGGTCATGAGCGCGCCCACGTACTCGCCGCGCGAGCGCAACGCCCGGTAGGCCCAGGTGCGCCCGGACAGGACCTTCTCGACCATGCCCTTGCGCGCCAGGTTCGTCAGGACGGTGGCGATCGTCGTGTAGGCGAGCTCGGTCTCGGTCTGCTCGAGGACCTCGCGCGTGCACAGCTCGTGCGGGCAGTCCCAGAGGATGTCCATGACCCGGCGCTCCAGGCCGCCGAGGTGAGGCGCGACGGTCTCAGCCACGGGCCACCGCCGAGCGCACCGGGCACGCGACCTGGTTGCTGAGGCGCACGAACAACGCGACGCCGGTGAGCGCCAGCGCCAGGATCGCGAGGTACGGCTGGACGGGCGCGAACCACGTGATGGCGCCCGAGTAGCCGAGCGCGAGGAGCGCGAGCTTGTTGCACACGGGACACCCCACGGCGAACCACGCGAGCACGCCGCCCGCCATGCCGAGCTTGCCCGACCGGTCGGGCGCCCCGCTCGTCCCGGGCTGCGCGTCGTCACCGGTGGGGGCCGTGGGCGCTGCGGGGCTCTGGCGCACGTAGGTGCCGACGAGCATCCCCGAGAGGACCGACGTCACGATCCAGACGGGGTAGTTCCACGCGACGACCGCGATCTCGCGGCTGAAGACCGGGTTGGGGATGAGCACGGTCGAGACGCCCAGCAGGAGGGCGACCGCGAGCGCGGCGGCCGCGGCGATGCCCCACTGCCGGGGCCCCCAGGCGCTGAGGGCGAGGAGCGCCCGGCGCGGGGCAGACAGTGGCCGGACGGTCGTGATCATGCTGGTCATCCGTCTACTATGACACGTAGAAGAACTCTATGCCGCATAGAGGAACTCGGTTCCGCCGCCGCATGGAGGCCCCCTCGACCGAAGGAAGTCATGACCTCCGCAACCGCTCGGCGCCCCCGCTGGCTCGTCCCGTCCCTCGTCGTCGCGATCGCGGCTCTGCTGGCGATCCTCTCCCTGAGCCTGCAGGGCACCGGCGCAGCCCCAGCAGCCGAAGGCCCGACGACGGAAGGCGCCACCGCGTCCGGCGAACCTGAGGAGCAGGTCTCCCTCGACCTGGCGCGCCGGACCGACGGCGACCCGCGCGCCGTCGGTCCGGCGGACGCCCCGGTCACGCTCGTCATGTACTCGGACTTCCAGTGCGGCTACTGCGCGTCATGGACGGCGACGACCCAGCCCGCGATGCTCGAGCGGGTCGAAGCGGGCGACCTACGGATCGAGTTCCGAGACCTGGCGATCTTCGGCGAGGACTCCTTGCGCGCCTCGCGCGCGGCGGCCGCCGCCGGGCAGCAGGACCGCTACCTCGACTACCACGAGGCCCTGTTCGCGGACGGCGAGAAGCGGTCGGGGGCCGGGCTCGGCGAGGAGGCGCTGATCGCCCTGGCAGCCGAGCTGGGCCTGGACGCCGAGCGCTTCGCCACCGACCTCCGCTCCCCCGAGGTCGCAGCCCTGGTGCAGGCGGACCTCGACGAGGCCGGGAGCATCGGTGTGTACTCCACACCGACGTTCCTCATGTCCGGGGAGCCCCTCGTGGGCGCCATGCCCACCGAGGTGTTCGTCGAGGCCTTCGACCGCGCCCTCTCCCGGGCCGAGGCCTGAGCCGTGGAGCTCGGCCTCCTGGCCGCGTTCCTCGGCGGCAC
This sequence comes from uncultured Actinomycetota bacterium, assembly GCA_963782165.1. Classification (GTDB taxonomy): domain Bacteria; phylum Actinomycetota; class Actinomycetes; order Actinomycetales; family Cellulomonadaceae; genus Oerskovia. The sequence goes on along the minus strand of CAWAIO010000006.1, from coordinate 735,806 downwards.
CCTGGCCCTGCTGAGCCCGTGCGGCGCCCTGCTGCTGCCCGCGTTCTTCGCCGCCACGACCGGCAGCCGCACCCGGCTCCTGCTGAGCGGCGGCGTGTTCTTCGTGGGACTCTCCCTCACCCTGATGCCGCTGGGCCTGGGGGTGTCCGCCGTCGGCGCGCTCGTCACGACGCACCGCGACGTCCTCATCCTGGTCGCCGGGTGGATGGTCATCGTGTTCGGTGCGCTCCAGGTCCTCGGCATCGGGTTCGACGCCGCGCGCCTGCTGCCCGGGACCGACGCCGTCCGGGGCGCAGCCGGCCGACGCACCGGCCTGGTGCGCGCCCTGCTGCTCGGCACGGTCTCGGGGGTCGCGGGCTTCTGCTCGGGCCCCATCCTGGGCGCCGTCCTGACCCTGGCCGCGACGCAGCAGTCGCCCGTGCTGGCCGGGTCGATGCTCGCGGTGTACGGCGCGGGCATGGTCGTCCCGTTGCTCGCGATCGCCGCGTCCTGGGAGCGCCTCGGGCCGCACGGCCGGGCCCGGCTGCGTGGGCGCGCATGGCAGATGGGGCCGCTGCGCCTGCACAGCACGTCGGTGGCGACCGGGCTCCTGCTGATCGCGGTGGGCGTGCTGTTCCTGACGACCAACGGGCTCGCGTCGCTGCCGGGGCCGCTGCCCACGTCGGTGACCGCCGGGGCGCAGACCGGCCTGCTGACCTTCTCGCGCAACGTGTCGGAGCCCCTGCTGATCATCGCGCTCACCGTGGTGGCACTGGGCGTGTGGTTCGCGCTCGACCGCCGCGCGGCCCGCGCGCGCCCGACGTCGGAGCCCGCCTCCGAGGAGGAGTCACCGGGCGACGAGTCGGCCTGAGCGGAGTCGGTCCGCGTTCCTCTTGACGCGCTGGTCACGCTGGGGCATTATCGGAAGTCGGAGATACCCCTAGGGGGTATAACGCTCGAGGATCCCGACACAGGAGGGGACGACGATGGCGCCCACGGACCACGACGCGCACGAAGACCACAGACCCGATGGTCACTCGCACGCGACCGACGGGCACGCGGGGCGCACGCACGACGCCTCGCCCGAGGCGCACGAACAGCACGCGGGTCACGCCGGCCACGACATGGCCGCGATGCCCGGCATGGACCACTCGGCCCACGCGGGACACGGCGGCCACGGCGGCCACGTCGCGATGTTCCGCCGCCTGTTCTGGATCATGCTGGCCCTCGCGGTCCCCACGGTCCTCGCGAGCGAGATGTTCGCGTCGATCATCGGCTACTCGCTGCCCGACGTCCCGGGCATCGCCTGGGTCTCGCCGGTCCTCGGCACGATCATGTTCGTCTGGGGCGGCCGACCGTTCCTCACGGGCGCAGTCGACGAGCTCAAGGCCCGCAAGCCCGGGATGATGCTGCTCATCACGCTCGCGATCACGGTCGCGTTCGTGTCGTCGTGGGGCGCGAGCCTGGGGATCCTGTCGCACGAGCTCGACTTCTGGTGGGAGCTCGCGCTCCTGGTCGTCATCATGCTGCTGGGCCACTGGATCGAGATGCGCTCGCTCGCGCAGTCGTCCTCGGCCCTCGAGTCGCTCGCGGCCCTGCTGCCCGACGAGGCCGAGCGCGTGGGCGACGACGGCCGGGTGACCACGGTGTCCCCGACGGACCTCGTGGTGGGGGACGTCGTCGTCGTGCGCCCTGGCGGGCGCGTGCCCGCCGACGGCGTGGTCTCCGACGGCACCGCGGACGTCGACGAGTCCATGATCACGGGCGAGTCGCGCCCGGTGCGCCGCACGGTCGGCGACCACGTCGTGGCCGGGACGGTCGCGACCGACCAGGCGCTGCGAGTCACGGTCGACGCGGTCGGCGACGACACGGCCCTCGCGGGCATCCAGCGCCTCGTCGCCGAGGCCCAGGCCTCGTCGTCGCACGCCCAGCGCCTCGCCGACCGCGCCGCGGGCTGGCTCTTCTGGTTCGCGCTCGGCGCGGCGGTGCTGACCCTGGTCGCGTGGAGCATCTGGGGCACGCCGGAGGACGCCCTGATCCGGACCATCACGGTCCTGGTCATCGCATGCCCCCACGCGCTGGGTCTCGCGATCCCGCTCGTCGTGTCGATCTCGACCGAGCGCGCGGCCAAGGCCGGCGTGCTCGTCAAGGACCGCATGGCGCTCGAGCAGATGCGCACGGTCGACGCGGTCCTGTTCGACAAGACCGGCACGCTGACCAAGGGCGAACCCGTCGTGACGCACCTGAGGGCGGCCTCGGGCAGCGAGGACGAGCTCCTCGCGCTGGCCGCGGCCGTCGAGGCCGACTCGCAGCACCCGTTGGCGCGCGCGATCGTGCACGCCGCGGCGGACCGGGGCGCACGGGTCCCGCGCGCCGAGGACTTCCGGTCCTCGACGGCCGTGGGCGTCTCGGGTCTCGTGGACGGCCGCCGGGTCGCGGTGGGCGGCCCGTCGCTCCTGCGCGAGCACGGCGTGTCTCCCCTGCCCGACGCCGCCACGTGGGAGAGCGAGGGGGCGACGGTCCTGCACGCGCTCGCCCTCTCGGACGAGGCAGCCGCCGGGTCTGCGGGCAGCGCAGTGATCCTGGGTGCGTTCGCCCTGGCCGACGAGATCCGGCCCGAGTCGCGCGAGGCGATCGACGCGCTGCACCGTCGCGGCATCCGCGTCGTCATGATCACGGGCGATGCCCAGGCCGTGGCGCAGTCGGTCGCGGACGAGCTCGGTATCGACGAGGTCTTCGCCGGGGTCCGCCCGGGGGACAAGGGCGACAAGGTCTCCGAGCTCCAGGCCCGTGGGCACAAGGTCGCGATGGTGGGCGACGGCGTCAACGACGCCCCGGCCCTCGCCCAGGCGGACGTGGGCATCGCGATCGGCGCGGGCACCGACGTGGCCATCGCATCGGCCGGTGTCATCCTCGCGAGCGACGACCCGCGCTCGGTCCTGTCCGTGATCGAGCTGTCCCGGGCGAGCTACCGCAAGATGCAGCAGAACCTGTGGTGGGCCGCCGGCTACAACCTGGTGTCCGTGCCGCTCGCGGCGGGCGTCCTGGCCCCGGTCGGGTTCGTCATGCCCATGGCCGTGGGCGCGCTCCTCATGTCCCTGTCGACCGTGATCGTGGCCCTCAACGCGCAGCTCCTGCGCCGCCTGGACCTCGACCCGGCCCGCGTGGCGGCCTCGTAGGAATGTTCCGGATGTCCCCGTTCTCGATCCGACCCGCCCCCTCGCCCGCCGCACGTCGCGGCGACGCGCGGGGCACGGGCGGGCGCGCCAGGGACCACGGGCTCGCGCGCCGGTTCGCGACACTGCTCGGCATGGTGGTCCTGCTCGGCGGGTTCGTCGGGATGCACCAGATGTCGGGCAGCCCCGTGGCCCACGGCCCGTCGCACACGGTCGTGGCCCACGCGGCGAGCGACGCGACGGGCGACCCGGACGCGCAGGAGGAGGCGCCGTCGGGCACGGGGCACGGCGAGCTCGAGGCGATGTGCCTCATGATCCTCGTCACGGTCCTCGCGCTCGGCGCCCCGGGCCGGCGCCGCCGCCTGCCCGACGGCGTCACGCACCTCGCGCGCGTCGCCGCGCCCTGGTGTCGGCTCAGGTGGGCTCTGCGTCCGCCGTCGCTCGTCGCGCTGGGTATCAGTCGGAGATAGGAGCTCGGCCCGGACGGGCCGCAGCACGCCATCACCGCCGCGAGGACTCGCGGCACACCGACACACACACCTGAGGGACGACTGATGAACAAGCACACCCTGGCCAGAGCCACGATCGGCCTGACGCTCGGCTCGACGCTGCTCCTCGCGGGTTGCGCCGACACGGGTGACAGCAGCGACATGGAAGGGCACGACATGGGCGACAACGCCTCTCAAGGCGCGCCGGACGCGGCAGCCGACACGGCGAACGGCGCGGACGTGATGTTCGCGCAGATGATGATCCCGCACCACGAGCAGGCGCTCATGATGTCACGGATCGTGCTCGACAAGGAGGGCGTCGACCCCGCGGTCGTCGACCTGGCGACCCGCATCGAGGGCGCGCAGGGGCCGGAGATCGAGCGCATGACCGGGTTCCTGGAGGAGTGGGGGGCCGGGTCGACGGGCGACCACTCGGGGCACGCCATGGACGGGATGCTCACCGACGAGGAGATCCAGGCGCTCGAGGACGCGGACGCCGCAGCCGTCCCGCAGTTGTTCCTCGAGGGCATGATCGCGCACCACCAGGGCGCGGTGGACATGGCCGAGGCCGAGCTCGCCGACGGGGAGAACCCCGAGGCACGCGAGCTGGCGCAGGCCATCGTCGACGCGCAGGAGGCCGAGATCGCGGAGATGCAGGAGCTGCTGGCGGGGCTGTAGCCGCGCTGCGGGGCTGTGGCCGCTGGGTGCCGAGCACGAGGTTGCGCGCCCTCTCCGGTGCCGAGCACGAGGTTGCGGTCGAAATGAGCACGTCAGCGACCGCAACCTCGTGCTCGACGGCACGGAACCTCGTGCTCGACGGCACCTCAAGGTCACCCGTACCGCCCTTCATGGCCGAGCATGCGGTTGTCGTCCGGAATCCTCAGGAATCGGACGACAACCGCATGGTTGAGGAACGGCGACCGCATGCTCGGCGCCGGCCGGTCCGCCGCTGCGAGACTGGACCCATGACGCGATCACCAGCTCCAGCGGTCGGCGGGCTCCTCCTCACCCCGGGGGCCGGGGCCGGTCGCGACCACCCGACGCTCGTCGCGATCGAGGAGGCCGTCGCGCCACTGCCCGTTCGACGGGTCGACTTCCCCTACCGGATCGCCGGGAAGCGCATGCCCGACCGCGCGCCGGTCGCCGTCGCGCACCTGGTCGAGGAGGCCGGGCACTTCGCTGCCGAGGAGGGCTTCGCGCCGGACCGGCTCGTGCTCGGCGGCCGGTCGTACGGCGGGCGCATGTGCTCGATCGCCGTCGCCGAGGGGCTGCCCGCGGCCGGGCTCGTGCTGCTGAGCTACCCCCTCCACCCGCCGGGCAAGCCCGACAAGCTGCGCGTCGACCACTTCCCGGAGCTCACGGTGCCCGTGCTGTTCGTGTCGGGCACGACCGACCCGTTCGGCTCGCCCGAGGAGTTCGACGAGCACGTCGCAGCGATCCCCGGCCCTGTCACGCAGGTGCGCCTGCCCGGGGCACACGACGTGCGGAACGACCACGCGGCGGTGAGCGACGCCGTCGTGCAGTGGTTGGCCGCGCTCTGACGCGCGCCTCCGCCCGTCCCGCGTGCGGCGCGCGACCGGGCGGACGCTCGTGCGGGCAGGTCGATCCACCCTGCCCCGGAGCGGCGACCACCTGACCGGGCAAGGCCCACGGAGACCGAGCCCGACGTCGGAGCGCGGGCCCCGGACGAGGCGCCGGCGCGGGAGCGGCGACCTCCGCATCGAGGCTCGGAGCGCCCGGGACGGGAAGGGTTGCCAACAGTTTGGGAGCGCTTCCATCTTCACCCGGGCGAGCGGTACGTTTAGCGATCACATGTCCGGTTTGGGCAGTGGAGGCAGGCATGTCGGAAGAGTACGGTGAACTGAACAACCGTCCAGTTCAGTTCCTGGCCAGCCCCGCTCGCACCCCTGAGCCGAGGGCACACCTCCTCCGGAAAGGTCCTCCTTGATGCGCGCAGTACCCGTCGCCCTCCTGACGACAGCGATCCTCGCGGCCACCCCCGCGATCGCGTTCGCCGGCGGCTCCGACGCCCCGACCCCGTACACCGTGACCGCTGCGGGCGTGACGCTGCCGACGGGCACGACCTACGTCGACGGCGGTCACGTGAACTACCGCGCGACCGCGCTCGACGGGACCGGGTCCCGGAGCTTCGGCACCCACTTCGAGTCGCTCAACAACCAGCCGTCCGGCAAGTACATCGGCACGAGCTTCTACGACTTCAACGGTGCCGCCACCGCGTTCCCCGACGGCTACTGCGTGACCTGGGTCCAGGTCGCCGAGTACAACGAGCACTTCGGAGAGGGCGGGCAGAAGCCCGTCTGCACGACCGACGAGACGACTCCCGAGACGCCCGGCACGCCGCTGGTCCCCGTGGTCCCGGGCGCCGAGCTGCCGACCGACGAGGAGACTCCCGCCGTCCCCGGGACCCCCAAGGGCCCGGACGAGGTCACCACGCCTCCGGCGAGCGACGACGACACCGAGACGCCGACGACCGTGGTGCCTGACACGACGCCGACGACCACGGTCCCCGAGGGTGCCGAGAGCCCTGCGGGCACCGATCCCGCGACCGTCGACGGTGCTGTCCCCGTCTCGAACACCGTCGCCGCCGAGAAGGACGGACTTGCCGCGACGGGCTCGAACGCGATGCTGATCGCCGCCGGCGCTGCGGCGCTGCTCGCCGCAGGGGTCGGTGCGGTGCTCGTCAGCCGCCGCGCACAGCGCGGCTGACCCCGAACACACGAAGGCCCCTGCCCAGGAGCCGTCCGCAGCGTTCCTGCTGCGCCCCCTGGGCAGGGCCTTCTCGCGTTCGGCGGGCCACGCCGGGCCACGCCGGGCCGCGCCGAGCTGCGCCGGGCCGGCCTCAGCGCAGAGGCTCGGCAGGGTACTCGGCGGGAGCCTTGCCCAGGGCGTCGGACAGCTCGCGGCGCTCTTCCAGGACGCCTGGGCGTTCCTGGTGCATCTCGGCGATCACGGCTTCCTGGGCGGCAGGCGCCAGGTGGTCGAAGTAGAGGGTGCCGTCGAGGTGCTGGGCCTCGTGCTGGAGGGCACGGCCGAAGAAGTGCGTGCCCGTGAGCTCGACGGGGTTGCCGTGCTGGTCGAACCCGCGGACGGTCGCCTTCACGGGGCGAGCCAGCGGCGAGTAGGCGCCGGGGATCGAGAGGCAGCCCTCGTCGCTCTCCTCGATCTCGTCACCCGGGCCGTCGAAGACCTCGAGCACGGGGTTGACCACGTGACCGACGTGGCGGTCCTCGTTCTCGTCCTCGACGTCGTAGACGAAGATCCGGAGGTCCACCCCGACCTGCGGCCCCGCGAGACCCACACCCTCCGCGACGAACATCGTGGTGAACATGTCGTCGACGAGCTGCGCGAGCTCGAGCGTGCCGAACTCGGTCACCTCGCGGCACGGGGTGTGCAGGACCGGCTCCCCGATCTCGGTGATGCGCAGGATGTTGCCCCGCTCGACCTGGGGGGCGATCTCCGGGAAGCTCTTGACCGGCTGGCCCAGGACGTAGGTGACAGGGCGACGACGGCCGAAGGTGAACATGGGACAAGCCTAGGTGGTGGCTCGCGAGGGTCGGGCCGGGTCTGTTCCGCCCTACCGCGGACCACTCAGATCGCCCTGAGGCCCGGAAACGTTGCGATCACGCATCGGTCCGCTGCACGGCAGGGCACCCCGCGTACGCTGAACGTGGAATCAGCGAAGGCGGTGCGACATGGGGTTACGTGGTCGAGTTCTTGTCGGCGCGTCGGTCGTCGCACTGGTGCTCGCAGGGTGCGCGAGCCCCGACACCCCGGCAGACGATGCGTCGCCGAGCGCCCCTTCGCCGAGCGCCCCCTCATCGAGCATGTCAGCACCGCGCGACGAGCCCCCCGCACCGGCCACAGAAGCCCCGAAGACCACCGGGCCGTCCGAGCCGGAGGCGGCCGCGGAGCCGCCACCCGCGTTCGAGGACCTCGTCATCAGCACCTCTGGGCCTCGGTCCCCTCGTGATCGAGGTCCCACCGGAGTCGAACCCCGGGGCTGCGATGCTCCGGTGGTCACCTGACGAGTGCGCGGACATGGGTGACGGTGATCCCGGCCGGTGGGTGACGACCTACCCCGGGTTCCGACGGCGGGTATCCGTCCGCCGTCGAGGTCACCGACTCGGGGGTCGTCTGGATCGACGTCCTCCAGGCTGGCCCTCGCACCGCAGAGGGCGTCGGCATCGGCACCGACCTGGCGACGTTGCAGGCCACCTACCCGAACCTGGTCGCGGGGACCCCTGGCCCGGTGTCGAACGTCTGGTGGCTCGCCGGCCCCGACGGCTACCTGGTCTTCGAGACCCAGGGCGACAAGGACGGGCTGCAGCCTGCCGGGACTCCCGAGCAGGTCATCCTCATGCGGGTCCTGTCCCTCACGGCCGACCCCGACTTCGCGACCGCGAACTCCGACTGGGTCGCGGGCGGCTGCCTGTAGTCCCGAGAAGGTCGGGCACGAGTCCGGACAACGCAGAAGGCCCGGAACCGTTGAGGTTCCGGGCCTTCTTGTCTGAGCCGCCTAACAGAATCGAACTGTTGACCTTCTCATTACGAGTGAGACGCTCTACCGACTGAGCTAAGGCGGCGCGTACCGGACGTCTCGCCTTGCGGCGCTCCGTTTCAGCAAGCGTCGCTACTGTACCCAACGCGAGGGCGTCGAGACAAACCGACCTCCGTGACGGCGTCGGGCAGGTCCCTCCGGGAGCCCGTAAGAGCCAGCCGGCGCCGCAGGGGACGCCCCTCGAGCACAGCGCCGGACGCGGCCGACGCTCAGCAGACCTTCCCGTCCTCGGGGACCTTCCCGTCGACCAGGTACGCGTCCACGGCGTCCTCGAGGCACTCGTTCGAGCGACCGTAGGCCGTGTGCCCCTCGCCCTCCCACGTGAGCAGCACGCCCGAGTCGAGCGCCTTGGCCAGGCCCTCGGCCCAGACGTAGGGGGTCGCGGGGTCGTTCGTGGTCCCGATCACGACGATGGGCGCGGCGCCCTCGGCGTGCAGGTCGAACTCCTGGTCCGCGACCGGGTAGGCCCAGTCGACGCACGCCATGCCGCCGTAGGTGAAGAACGAGCCCATGGTCGGGGCGGCCTCCTCGATCTGGGCGGCCTGCTCCTTCATGAACTCGGGGTCGGGGTTGCCGCGCGCGTCGAGGCAGTTGACGGCCCGGAAGGCCTCGGCCGAGTTGTCGCTGAAGGTCCCGTCGGCGTTGCGGCTGTTGTAGAGGTCCGCGAAGCTCAGCAGCATGGTGCCGTCGTTGCCGTTCATCGCGGCGTCGAGGGCCGCCGTCAGGGCGTACCAGTTCTCGTTGTTGTAGAGCGGTAGCGCGATCCCGTAGAACGCGAGCGTCTGCGTCAGGCGTCGGTCGCTGCTCGTCCTGAGGGGCCGCTCGCCGACCTGGTCCAGGAACGCGCGGATCTGCGCCATGCCCTCGTCGACGGTCCCCGTGAGCGGGCAGTCCTTGCCGCCCTGGCAGTCCTCGACGTAGGCGCGCAGGGCGTTCTCGAAGCCGACGGCCTGCTGCGCCCCGATCTCGTCGGAGGAGAGCGTGGTGTCGATCGCGCCGTCGAGCACCATGCGCCCGACCTTCTCCGGGTACAGGCCCGCGTACGTGGCGCCGAGCTGGGTCCCGTAGGAGAAGCCGAGGTAGTTGAGCGTCTCGTCCCCCAGGACCGCGCGCAGCATGTCCATGTCGCGTGCTGCGCTCTGGGTGTCGACGTTGCCCAGGAGGTCTCCGGTGTTCTGGGCGCACGCGTCGGCCCACGCCTCGAGGTCCGCGGCCATCGCGGCGCGCCCCTCGTCGCTGTCCTCGAACGAGCGCGAGAGCGACTCGTCCTTGGCCGCGTCGTCGAGGCAGACGACGGGCGTCGAGGCGCCGACGCCGCGCGGGTCGAACCCGATGAGGTCGTAGGCCTCGCGCACGGGCTCCCCGATCCCGGCGGCGGCGCTCGTGATGTACTCGACGCCCGATCCGCCCGGCCCCCCGGGGTTCGTCAGCAGGGAACCGATCTTCTCGCCCTCGGCGGGCAGGCGCTTGAGCGCGAGCTCGATCGTGCCCTGCGCGGGGTCCTTCCAGCTCAGGGGTGCGATCGCGGTCGTGCACTCGAACCCGCCGCCGCAGTCCTCCCACTGGAGGGTCTGGCCGTAGAACTCGGCGAGCTCGGCCGGGACGTCCTCGCCGGTCCCCGTCGAGCCGGACGACGCGGTCTGCGCGGGGCTCTGCTCCTTGGGCGAGGGGGCGCACGCGCCGAGCAGCAGAGCGAGGGCGAGCGTCGCGGCGGACAGCGCTGACGTGCGGCGGGAGGGCGTCTTCACCTGGCAACGGTAACGGGTCGGGCTGGGCCAGGACCTCGTTCGAGGCCACGGGCCCAGCCCTTTCACGTGAACTTCACGGGCGGCCGACCGTGCCGCCGTCCGGCGCCGTCAGGACGTCAGGACTGCGCGACCCACGCGGCCTCGCCGACCTGTCCCGCGGCGGCACGCGGGGTCAGGACCACCGAGCCCGCCTCGTCCAGCTTCACGGTCACGTCGGCGGACTCGTCGACGCCCTCGGGAGCCTTGACGACCGTGGTCCAGGCGCGCATGTCCATGGTGCAGGGCTTGTCGTCCTCGACCTTCTCGAAGGTCACGACGACGTCGCTCCCCTCGAGGGTCGCCTCGCCCTCGGCGACGGTCGGGCACGTGCTCGACCCGAACGTCACGACGTACAGGTAGCCGTCCTCCGCAGTCCAGGCCGCCCCCGTGCCACCGTTCGCAGGCGGGTCGATCCCGTCGGGCAGGTCGACCCCGTTGGCCCCCGCCTCGATCGGCAGGTCGGCAGCATCGAGCGGCGCCTCGGGCGTCTCGTCGGACGGCGTGGTCTCCTCGGCGCTGCTGGACTCCTCGGCCGTGGGGGACGAACCGCCCGAGTCGGTGTCGGTGCCGCACGCGGACAGCGCAAGGAGCGCGACGAGCGAGACGGCGGGGGCGAGGCGGCGCAGGGAAGTCATGGGGGTACTCCTTCGAGGCATCGTCGCGGGCCCGCGGTGGCGTCACCCGTCTCCCTCATCATGTCGCGAGGCCCGTCGTTCTTGCCCCACGACACCGGCACGACGCGGATCACACCCTGCAGTTCACCCGGGCGCGGCCCTCGCGACCGATGACCGGGACGCAGGCTCAGCGGACGGACGCTCCGCCGTCGGGCACCCCACCGGCCCGCGCTCGCACGGCCTGCACCCCCGCGACCGACGTCCCCGCACGGAGCATCGCGACGAACGCGGCCAGCGTGGGCGACGTGTTCTGCGGGGACCACGCCGCGCCGATGTCGCGCGTCGTGACGGGCTCGTCGAGACGGAGCTCGACGCCCTCGTGCACGAGGTGACGTGCGGGCGGCAAGACGCTCACGCCCAGGCCCGCGGCCACGAGCCCCCGGACGGTGTGCAGGTCCTCGCCCTCGAACCCGATGGTCGGGCGCACACCCGCCGCCGCACACAGCGCGTCGACCGTCCCGCGCAGGCCGTACCCGTGCTTGAGCGTGATGAACGTCGAGCGCGCCGCGTCGCGCAGCGTGGCGCCCGTCCTCCCCGCGAGCTCGTGCCCCGCCGGGACCATGAGGACCAGCGGCTCCTGGAAGAGCGTGAGGGTGTCGAGACCGGCCGGGGCCGGCACCAGACGCGAGACCAGGGCGATGTCCACCTCGCCCGCGGCGAGCGCGTCGAGGCACGTCCGGCGTGCGCCCTGCGTCATGGTGAAGCGGACCGCGGGGTGCCCCGCGAGGAACTCCTTGATGAGCGCGGGGACCACGGACTCGCCGAGCGACGTCTGGAACGCGACCGACAGGGTGCCGCGCGCGAGCGCCTCGGCCGAGCGGACCGCGTCGACGCCAGCGCCCAGCGCCGCGATCGCCTGGCGAGCGTGGGGCAGCAGGGCGCGGCCCGCGTCGGTCAGGCGGATGCCGCGTCCGTGCCGTTCGACGACCGGGACGCCGAGCACCTCCCCGACCCGGGCGACCGCCCGGGACACGGTCGGTTGCGGGGCCCGCAGCATCGCGGCGGCGAGCGTCACCTGCTCGACCTCGGCGACCGCGACGAACGCGGGCAGCAGGGGCAGGAGGCGACGGGTCTGCTCGTCGAGGGTGACATCCATGCGCCGAGCGTATGCGTCGACAGTCAGACATGCATTGGACGCAAGAGTCGGTGATTCCTAGCGTCGAGCGCATGACCACGACCCTGGTGCCCGCTCCCCTCCCACCCGCGGCGTGGACGGGCCACCGGCGCGGCTCCCGGGGATACCGCCGGACGGTCGCCGCGCTCGTGTGCGCAGGGGTCGCGACGTTCGCGCAGCTCTACTCGCCGCAGGGGATCCTCCCGGTCGTCGCGGCCGACCTCGGGGTCTCGGCCCCGACCGCCTCCCTGACGGTCTCGGCCGCGACGCTCGGCCTCGCGCTCGCGGTCCTGCCCTGGTCCGTGGTCGCCGATCGCGTCGGGCGCGTGCGCGCCATGCGGGCCGCGCTCGTGGCCGCGAGCGCCCTGGGCGTCCTGGTGCCGTTCGCGCCCACGACCGAGCTGCTCGTCGCGGGCCGCTTCCTCGAGGGGGCCGCGCTCGGCGGGGTGCCGGCGCTCGCCGTCACGCTGCTGCACGAGGAGGTGCACGCCGCGCACACGGCCGTGGTCGCGGGGCTGTTCGTGGGCGGGGCGTCGGTGGGCGGGCTCGCGGGCCGGGTGCTCGCGGCGCCGGTCGCCGAGCTCGCGGGGTGGCGCGTGGGCCTCGCGACGGTGTCGGCGCTGTGCGCGGTCGCGACCCTGGCGTTCGTGCTGCTGGTTCCCCGCGCACGGGGCTTCTCTCCGGGCGGCGCGCGGCTGCGCGAGGTGGGCGCGCTGGTGACCGCCAACCTGCGCGACCGCGGCCTGCTCGTCCTGTACGCCAACGGCGCCCTGGTCATCGGCGGGTTCGTGACCATCTACAACTACCTGGGCTTCCGCCTCGAGGCCCCGCCCTACCTGCTGTCGCCCGCGATCACGTCGCTCGTGTTCTTCGCCTACCTGGGCGGGACGGTCTCGTCGAGGCTCGCGGGCAGCCTCACGGTCCGGTGGGGGCGCCGCCGCGTCCTGGCGGCAGCGGGGGCCGCGATGAGCGCGGGGGCGCTCCTGACGCTCGCCCCGCAGCTGCCCGTGATCCTGCTGGGTCTTGTGGTCCTGACAGCGGCGTTCTTCGGGGCGCACGCGGTCGCGTCGGGGTGGGTGGGGCACCGGGCGGTCGTGGGGCGGGCGCAGGCCACGTCGCTCTACAACGTCTTCTACTACGCGGCGTCGAGCCTGCTCGGCTGGCTCGGGGGCGTCGCGTGGGTCCACGCGGGGTGGACGGGCGTCGCTCTCTTCGTCGCCGGGGCGACGCTCGCGGCACCGCTGCTCGCGCTGGGGTCGCGGTCCCTGCACGAACCCGCTACCGCGACGAGACGCGCAGCCCACCCTCAGAACCTGACACCGTCACCCGTCGCGGCAAGGAGCTCTTCGGCGTCGTCAGCTTGCCCCTCGCACCGTCGAGGTGCCAAACCGCCTGAGCGCCGACGATCCCGTATCTCGTCCCGCCCGGGTCGTTCTCGGACCGGTCGAGGAAGATCACGTAGCGCTCCCCCGCGCGCGGGACGGGCGCGGCGTTGACATAGCGCCCGTCGTCCTGACGGATCGTGATGAGGTCGTCGGCGACCAGCGGGCCGTCGTCCGAGCTCCACGACCCTGAGCTCGGTCACGACAAAGGGAGCCTCGCTGACGTGCTCGGTCCAGGTCTCCCCGGTCGGTTCGACGACGGCGACGTCCGTGGTCTCGACCGCCAGCTCCTCGAGCGACGAGTAGTCGTACATCAGATCGAGCTCCTCACCTCCGCGGGCCACGAGCGCGGCGTCGGAGGTCGTCCACCACACTGCCGCCCCCAGCACCACGACCGCAAGGACCGCGAGCCAGGTCCACATCCCCCGATCGGCGTCTTCCATCTCGTGCCCCCTCCAGCCTCCGAGCCCGCGACGGTGCCCGCTGCGCGCCGACCGTACCAGCGCCCGCGGCTCGTCGTCAGGGGCACGGGCCTCGGCCCGACGGCGGAGCGCACCACCCGCACGTCACCACGCCTCTCCCCTGGTCAGGACCCGGGTGGGGCCGAACCCGTGCGGCGAGCGGCGCCGTCGGGCCTCGCGGCGGGCGGCACGACGACGCGCGTGCCACTCCGCGAGGGGGACCAACCGGTCCCTGCCGACGACCCGCTCGACCTGGGCGAGCCGCTCCCCGGTCGCCCGGACGCCCACCGACGTCGCCTCGTCGGCGAGCGAGACGATCGGCGCGCCGCCCTGCGGGCCGTAGAGGTCCGCGGAGTACGAGGACGGGGCGACGGCCAGGAGTGCGGCCCAGACCTCGTCGTCGACCGGCGCGCGGTCGAACGTCCAGTACCCCGGGTCCTCGACGGGACCTCCGGCCCGGTGACGCAAGAGTTTCGCAGCGTCCGCAGAAGCCCGGCGGGATCGGCCCGTCCGGTGTCACGACGTCGAACGCCGCCTCGGCCACGTCGGACGCGAACAGTGCGAGGACCTCGCGCGTCGTGCGTACCCGCTCCTCGTCGGAGAGACCGTCGGTATCCACGACCCACTCGTCGCGGCGCGTCCTCACGCCGTCGCCGGGGCAGGTGCGTCCATCGCGAGCCTGACCCCCACCGCGCCCAGCAGCGTGCCGGTCGCGCGCCGCTGCCAGCGCATCCACGTGGGGCGCGAGCGCAGGAACACCGCGATGCTGCCCGCGGCCAGCACGATCCCCGCGTTGACGAGCACGCTCACCCCGATCTGCACGCCGCCCAGCACGAACCCCTGCCCCATGACGCTGCCCGCGGTCGGGTCGATGAACTGCGGGATGAGCGCGAGGTACATGATCGCGGCCTTGGGGTTGAGCAGGTTGGTGAGCAGGCCCATGCGGAAGAGGGTCGCGCGCGAGTCGCGCGGGAGGTCCTGCGCCTCGAACGGGGAGCGCCCACCCGGTCGCAGCGTCCTCCACGCGAGATAGAGGAGGTAGCACGCGCCCGCGACCTTGAGGCCGACGTACAGCCACGGCACCACGACGAAGACCGCTGCGAGACCCACGTTCGCCAGGGTCATGTAGACCACGAACCCGGCCGCGGTCCCCGCGAGCGAGACCATGCCCGCCTGCCACCCCTGGCTGATGCTGCGCGAGACCAGGTAGACCATGTTGGGTCCGGGGGTCAGGACCATGCCCAGGGCGACCGCCGTCATGCCCAGGACCGCTGCCGTGCCGACCATGCCGGGTCTCCTTCTCGTCGGGTGGCGCGCGCGTCGCGAGGATCGGGCCCGCCGAGAGCCATTGTGCCGGGGACCGAGCCCCCGCGACCAGGCGAATGCGGGCGCGTACGGCCCGGACTACGGTCGAGGGACCGACGAGCGGAGGCACGCATGGACCACGAGGCCGTCATGACCTGGGTCGCCGCGTACGAGGCGGCCTGGCGCGAGGAGGACCTGCGCGCCGTCGAGACCCTGTTCACGGAGGACGCCCGCTACGCCCGCTCGCCCTACGACGAGCCCCTGCACGGTCACGGCGAGATCCGGGACTTCTGGCTCGTCGACGCCGGGGAGACGTTCACCCTGACCGCCGCGCCCGTCGCGGTCGAGGGCGCGACGGCCGTCGTGCGGCTCGAGGTCCGCTACGGCGGCCCCGACCCCAGGAGTACCGGGACCTGTGGATCCTGCGCTTCGCCGACGACGGCCGCGTCGCGGACTTCGAGGAGTGGGCCTACTGGCCGGGCAAGGCGTTCACGGCGAGTGAGCGCGCGACGCCGCCCACAGCGGCGTGCGAGGATCGCGCCCATGAGCGCTCCCCAGCACCCGCCAGCCCGACGCCCGCACGCCGGGCACGTGGGGCATGCGCACCGACGTCCTGCGTCACGGGCACGGGCACGACTCGGACAAGGTCGGCTACATCGAGCTGTTCTTCGACCTCGTGTTCGTGTTCGCGGTCACCCAGCTCTCGCACTCGCTCATCGCCCACCCCGACGGCACCACCCTCGTCCAGACGCTCATCCTGGGCGCCGCGGTCTGGTACCTGTGGATCGACACCACGTGGGTCACCAACTGGCTCGACCCCGAGCGCCTCCCGGTGCGGACCATGCTCCTCGTGCTCATGCTGCTGGGCCTGCTCATGTCGAGCGCGATCCCCGAGGCGTTCGGTGAGAAGGCCCTGCTGTTCGCGGGGACGTTCGTCGCCATCCAGGTGGGGCGCTCGGCCTGGACCACGTACGCGCTCCACCGGCACTGGCCGGAGAACGGCACGAACTTCGTGCGCATCACGATCTGGCAGGTCACCTCGGGGATCTTCTGGGTCGCGGGCGCCCTGGTGCCCGACGACTCGTGGCGCCTGATCCTGTGGATCGTCGCGGTGCTCGTCGACTACGCCGGACCGCGGGCGCTCTTCCGGGTGCCCGTGCTGGGACCCACCGACCCGTCGACCTGGGTGGAGCGCGGTGAGCACATGGCCGAGCGCGTCGGCCTCTTCATCATCATCAGCCTGGGCGAGTCGATCATCATCACGGGCACCGCGTTCGGCGACCTCGAGCTGAGTGCGACCGTGGTCCTCGCGTTCCTCGCGGCGTTCGCCTCGACCGTGCTCATGTGGCTGCTGTACTTCGACCGTTCCGAACGGCGCGCGACCGCGTACTTCACCGGCTCGGCCTCGACCGGCATGATCGCCCAGACCGCCTACACGTACGTCCCGTACCTGCTCGTGGTCGGGATCGTGCTCACGGCCGTGGCCGACGAGCTGGTCCTGCTGCACCCGCTCGGCCACGACGACGCCGGGCACGCCGACCCGTGGACGGCAGGGCTGATCTGCGGCGCGGGCATGGTCTACCTGGTGGGCAACACCCTGTTCCGCCGCGCGACCGGCGGGTCGTGGTCGCTGCCGCACCTCACGGGCGTCGGGGCCCTCGCACTGCTCTACGCGACGTTCCCGGTGCTGTCCCCGCTCGCGATCAACTGGATCTCGAACGGTGTCCTGCTCGCCGTGATCCTCGGTGACGTGGCGCGCTCCCGGCGAGCGGCGCCGTCGGGATCCTGAGCTCGGGAGGCGACGACGGGGCCGGCGGTGCGAAGAACGCGTCGAGGTCCTCCCGCATCGCAGTGCTCCCCTCGCGACCGGCCATGCTCGCGATCAGCCGCGCGGCGATCGACCGCACCGGCTCGTTCGTGATGCTCGAGTGGTCGCGCAGCAGTGCGAACGCCTCGTCGTCGCGGAGGCCGTAGAGCACCATGATCGCGCCCTTGGCCTGCTCGATCGCGGCCCGGTGCGAGGCGGACGCCCGGATCGCCGCCGAGGCCTCCTCCCGGACGCGCGCACCGTGCGACTCCGTCAGGTCCATGAAGTACCCCGTGACGCGGACGACGGCTCCCGTCTCCCGGTCGAGGTCTCCCTGCCCCACCACGCCCAGGGTCCTGGCGCGGCCGTGGGCGTCGATGATCCGGTGGGTACAGCTGAACGGCGTCCCACGGCTGGTCACCTCGGCGAGCACCCCCTGCACGCGCGACAGGTCGTCGGGATGCTTGTGCGCGAGCATGAGCTCGGTCGTCGGGACGACCTCCCCCGGCTCGAAGCCGTGCATCGCGAACAGCTCGTCCGACCACCACCACCTGCCTGACCGGACGTCGAGAACATAGCGGCCGACGGGCTGAGCGCCGTCGCCGCGCAGGACGGCGTCGAGCACCGCCTCGAGATCTCCGTCGGTCTCGTTCCTTGTCGTCACAGCACCACTCCCCCAGTGCGTCGCGATGAGCCGAATACTCCAGGGTGCCACGAGGCGCTGGATCCGACCGCGCTCGCGCGCGCACTTCACCCGGCGGCGCGGGGTCGCGCGCCGCTGGGTGAAGGCCTCAGGCCGGGACGGCTGCGGGCCGCGCCGCGACCGCGCTCTGCACGTTCACGTGCCCCGCGACGTCGACCCCCGCTGCCACGACGCGCGCGACGCCGTCCGTGACCTCGACGGTCGAGACCGAGGCGTTCGGCAGTGCCACGAGCCCCGACGCGTCGATCGTCGCGAGGTAGGCACCGAGCGTCAGCCCGTGCCCGACGACGAGCACGTTCCGGTCACGCCCCGCCCCCGGCCCTGCGGCGTCGTCGTGCGCGGCGACGATGCGCCTGAACACCCCGCGCACCCGGGCCATGAACTCGACCCCCGGCTCGCCCCCGCCGACCCCGGGGTGCGTGCCCGCGAGCACCGCGGGCACGAGCACCGACCACGGCACGACCGCGTCGAGCTCGTGCTCGGGGCGTCGCTCGAACGAGCCGAACGACAGCTCGCGCAGGTCGGCGTCGACCGTGATGGGCAGGTCGGGGTGGTGCCGCAGGATCTCCATGGCCGTGAGGACCGCACGCCCCTGGGGCGAGGAGTACGCGGTGTCGAAGTCGTGACGCGCCAGGTGCTGCGCGGTCACGCGCACCCCCGCGCGGCCCGTGCGTGTCAGCGGAGAGTCGCACGCCCCCTGGAGGTGGCGGCGCGCGTTGAGGACGGTCTGCCCGTGGCGGACGAGCGTGAGCGTGAGGGTCATCGTCGAAGTGCCCTTCCGGTGGTCCGGTGTCTTGTCGCTCGCGACGCTAGCGCCGGTGCCCGGCGCCTCGATGTCCCCGGACGGGCGCCCGCGCGACGATCGGATGAACGCTGCGTGGACGCCCGCGCTCAGCGCGGCAACGATCCGAGCGGCGGGTGATCAGCCCTGCGGGCGCAGGGCGATCGCCATGGCCTCGAGCGCGAGCAGCGGCGCCACGTTGCCGTCGAGGCGCTCCCGAGCCACCCCGATCGCGTCCATGCGGCGCACGGTCTGCTCGGGGGTCGAGTCCTCGGCAAGCGCCTGCACCGTCTCGGCGAGCTCGGTGTTCACGAGGTCCACGTGAGCCCCGAGCTGGACCACGAGCACGTCGCGGTACAGCGAGAGCAGGTCCAGCATCGCGCGATCCAGGACGTCGCGCTGGTGACGGGTCGCGCGGCGCTTCTGGTCCTTCTCGAGGTCCGTGAGCTGAGAGCGCAGCTTGGGCGGCATGACGCCTCCGGCCTCCACACCCAGGGCGCGCAGGAGCTCGGCCTTCTCGACCGCGTCGCGCTCCTCCGTCGCGGCCTTGGCCTCGGCCTGAGCGACCTCGACCAGCTCGCCCGCTGCGACCACGGCGTCCCCGACGCCACGGATCCGGCGCGCGATCGACAGGACGGAGGACCGACGCTCGCGCGCCTTGCCGTCCCGGGCCAGGCGGCGCGCCAGGCCGATGTGGCTCTGGGCGGCGCGAGCCGCTGCCTCGGCCACAGCCGGGTCCACGCCGTCACGCGCGACGAGCAGACGGGCGACGTCCTCGACCGGAGGCACCCGCAGCGCCACCCCACGGCACCGCGAGCGGATCGTCACCAGGACGTCCTGGGGGCTGGGCGCGCACAGGATCCAGACCGTGCGGGGCGGCGGCTCCTCGATGGCCTTGAGGAGGACGTTGGTGGTGCGCTCGGCCATGCGGTCGGCGTCCTCCACGATGATGACGCGCCAGCGTCCCTGCGAGGGGCGGCGGCTGGCGACGCCCACGAGGTCACGCACCTCGTTGATCGCGATGGTCACCTTCTCGGTCGCGACGATCGTCACGTCCGCGTGGGTGCCTGCGAGGGTCGTGGTGCACGCCTGGCACACCCCGCACCCGCCCTGCTCGCACTGCAGCGCAGCCGCGAAGGCCCGCGCGGCGTTCGAGCGGCCAGAGCCGGGAGGGCCCGTCAGGAGCCAGCCGTGCGTCATGGCCGCGGGGTCGGTGGCTGCGGTCGACAGCAGCTCGACCGCGTGCTCCTGCCCGACGACGTCGTCCCAGACCGTCATGGGGCGCTCGTCCGCTCGGCCGTGCCGGGGGCAGGGTGGGCCGGGTGCGTCACGGGCGGTGTGAAGGGCAGGTCCGCGAGGTCCGGGGCGTAGCCGATCGCGGAGTCGGAGTCGTCGAACCCGTCGTCCGGCAGCGCCTCGACCGTGTCCTCGGCCTCCTCGACCACGGGCGTGAGCTCGAGCCGGGCCGCGAGGTCCACCCGGATCTGGGCCTGGATGTCCTCGATCGAGGCGGTCGCGTCGATCACGACCCACCGCTCGGGGTCCGCGGCAGCCCGTGACAGGAAGGCCTCGCGCGTGCGCCGGTGGAAGTCGAGCCCGGCGCTCTCGAGGCGGTCAGGCGTCCCCTGGAGACGCTCGGCCGCGACGGCCGGGTCCAGGTCCAGCAGGACGGTCACGTGCGGCATGAGCCCCTGGACGGCCCACAGCGAGATGAGCTCGACCTCGTCGACACCGAGCTTCCGCCCGCCCGACTGGTAGGCGACCGACGAGTCGAGGTAGCGGTCCGTCACGACGACCGCGCCGCGCTCGAGCGCGGGGCGGACCAGGTGGGCGACGTGGTGCGCGCGGTCCGCGGCGTAGATGAGTGCCTCGGTGCGAGCGTCCATGTCCCGTCCGTGCAGCACCGCCTGGCGCAGCTCGACGCCCAGCTCGGTGCCCCCCGGCTCGCGCGTCAGCACCACCTCGCGGCCGGTCAGCTCGCCCAGCCACTCCCCGAGGAGACGGGACTGGGTGGACTTGCCGACGGCGTCGCCGCCCTCGAACGAGATGAAGTAACCGGGTGTGCTCACGCGCCCACGATAGTCGGGCCGCCTGACACCCGTCGGGCAGCCGGGCACGGCCGGTAGCCTCGGGGCATGTCCGTCCTCCCCGTGCCCAGCCCCGACCTCCCCGAGCCTCCCGCGCTCCCGACGCCGGGGGCCGCGTTCGCCGGGCGCACGTTCGACGCGATCCTGTTCGACATGGACGGCACCCTGATCGACTCGGTGCCCGCCGTGGACCGCAACTGGCGCCGGTGGGCGCACGAGTACGGGCTGCCGGACGCCGACTCGTTCCAGATCGAGCACGGCACCCCCGCCCGCACCTTCATCGCGCGGCTCCTGCCGGCCGACCAGGTCGAGGCGGCGTACGAGCGGATCCACGACCTCGAGCTCAACGACACCGAGGGCGTGCGGATCCTGCCCGGCACGGTCGACGCGTTCGCGTCGCTCCCCGCCACGCGCCAGGCGATCGTCACGTCGTGCACGCGCCCGCTCGCCGCGGCGCGCATCGCGGCCTCGGGCCTCGTCCCGCCCGCGGTCGTCGTCACGGCCGACGACGTCACGCACGGCAAGCCCGACCCCGACCCGTTCCTGCTCGGCGCCGAGCGCCTGGGCGTCGACCCGTCGCGTTGCCTCGTGGTCGAGGACGCCCCGGCAGGGGTCGCGGCCGGACGGGCGGCAGGGTGCGCGGTGCTCGTCGTCGAGGGTACGCACACGCTCGCTCAGCTCGCGGGCGCGGCCGTTTCTCCCGACGCGGGGGCGAGCGGGCTCGACCAGGTGCGCTTCGTCGTCGGGCAGGACGGGGCGGTCAGCGTCACGGACGCGTGACGTCCGCCTGCTCCCCGGCGAGGACCGCGGCCCCGCGCCGGATCGCGAGCACGGTCGCCCCCGCCACGAAGTAGTCCTCGTCCGAACCGCTGCGCACCTCGCGGACCGCACGCCCCAGCACATCGGTCGCGCCCCGAACCCGGTCGAGCGCCTCGGGGTCGGCAGCGGCCCCGGCCGTCGACCGCACGGCGTCCGCGTAGGCGCGCAGGGCGTCGCGCACGAGGGGCCGCAGCGGTTCGCCGAACGCGAGGTCGTCCCGGTCCTGCCGCTCCCACCCCGTGACCAGCCGCGTCAGGTCCCCGACGACCGACGACGTGACGCCCAGCGCCCGCGCCCGAGACCCCTGGGCGCGGGTCGCCTCGGCGTACCGGCGGGCCCGACGGTTGATGCGCGCCGCCTCGCGCGCCTGCTCCGCCGAACGCCGCGACCGGTCGACCACGGGACCGAGCGCCAGACGACGTTCGTCCCACTCCTCGGGCGACGGCGCCACGTCGAGGTCCAGGCCGTCCGCGAGGTGCTCGAGCTGGTCCGCGAGCACGGTGCGCAGGCGATCGAGCTCGACGTCGGAGGCCGCGAGCGGCAGCGGCGGGAAGAGCAGGTTGATCCCGATCCCCACGAGCGACCCGAGCACGACCAGTCCGACGTACGCCCCCATGTACCCGACCTTGTCGGCGTTCCCGATGATCAGGACGAACAGCGCCGAGGTCACCGCCCACGACCCCATGTCTCCCAGCAGCCCCCACCCCGCGATCAGGATCGCGACCGCGACGACGAGCGCGATGGACAGCGCGCTGGGCGCGAGCACCAGGTCGACGCCACGCGCCACGAGCGCTCCGACGACGATCGCTCCCACCGCCTGGAGGGACTCCCGGACGGACCGTGCGACCGTGCTCGTCGTCGCGACGACCGCCCCGAGCGGCGCGTAGTAGGGGTAGTCGGAGAACGGCTCCGGCAGGACGATCCCCACGAGCCAGGCTGCTGCGGCGGCCACCGCCCCTCGGACGGCCATGGCCCACCGGGGATGGAGGTGCCACTGCCTCAGCGCCGCGGTCGCCAAGGTCCTCATACGCGTCGGACGGTCGGGGACAGCAGGTGCACTCATCACCGCACCCTAGGCACGACGGGGACCTGGGCGCAGCGTCGAGGTCGATGCCGCGACCGTCCGGGCTGGCTAGATCACACCCGCCCGCAGCGCCGCGGCCACGACCTTCGAGGCCGCGGCATGGACCTCGACGAGCTCGTCGAGCGTCAGGCCCGTCGCCGCCGTGATCGCGGGCGGGATGTGCTCGGCCTGGTCGCGCAGCTCGCGACCGGCCCGGGTCAGCGTCACGTCGACGACGCGACCGTCGTGCGCGTTGCGCGACCGCGTGAGGAATCCCGTGGTCTCGAGGCGACGGACGAGCGGCGAGAGCGTGCCTGGGTCCAGGTGGAGGCGGTCCGCGAGCGACGTGGCCGTGGTGCGCTCACCAGCCGCCGCGTCCTGCCACAGTGCCAGCATCACGAGGTACTGCGGGTGGGTCAGGCGCAAGGGCTCGAGCAGCGGCTTGTACATGGCGACCATGGCACGGGCCCCCGCGGACAGCGCGAAGCAGACCTGCGACTCGAGGGCGAGAGGGTCGTACCCCTCGTGCGTCTCACGAGGAGCCGTCGAGGATGCCTGTGCGGCGCGTCCGGCGCTCTCGGTCGAGGTGGTCATGTCGCCATCGTAGCCAGATCTCGCCTATGCTTGGTACACCAATCATTGGTGCACCATGCAGTTGCACCGTTCTCGTGAGGAGAGGCGCATGGCCGACAAGCAGCGACGACGCCCCCTGGGCCTGCGCATGACCGAGACGTTCCTGCCGATCTTCGGCCCCGCCCAGGTGGGCAAGCAGGGCTCACCAGGGCGCGGCGTCTCCGCGGCCGAGGCCGAGCGCGACCGCGAGCTCAAGACGCGCTTCGAGTACGTGACGGGTCCGGACGGCCGCAGCTACGTCGTCGAGCACACGGACGAGGCGACCGCGGGCTGAGCCCCGCACCCGCCGAGAGCGGGGTCGTGGTCGTTCTGCTCGTCAGAACGACCACGACCCCGCTCTCGGCAACCCGGTGAGCTCGGCAACCCGGCGGGCGCGGCCCCCTTCACGCGTCCCGGTTCACTCGCCCGGGTAGACCACACCTGTCTGACGACGCACCTCGTCCATGGTCCGCATGACGTCGAGCGTGTCCTGCCACGTCATGCGCGGGCTCTCGGTCAGCCCGGCCTCGAGGCAGCGCGCGACCTCGGCCGCCTGGTACTGCTTGCCCTCGCCCCGGAAGCCCTCGTAGCGCCACTCGGCACCGTCGTGACGGACCACGCGGAACGACGTCGGGGCGTAGAAGGTGCCCTCGACCTCGATGCGCCCCGACGTCCCGGAGATCGACGCCACGTTGGGAGTCTGCGACCACAGGGTCGTCGACAGCGTGGCCATCGCGCGGCCGTAGCCCAGCGTGATGCCGAGCTGGCCGTCGACGCCCGTCTCGGTCAGCGCGCCGACCGCGGTGACCGACGACGGCGCTCCCAGCACGTCGTGCGCGAAGGACACGGGGTACACGCCGAGGTCCAGCAGCGCACCGCCCGCGAGGTCGGGCGCGTAGAGCCGGTGCGCCGCGTCGAACGGGAAGAACTGGCCGTGGTCGGCGGACACGTTGACGATCTCGCCGATCTCGCCGCGCGCGATCACCGCGCGCAGCGCAGCGACGTGCGGCAGGAAGCGCGTCCACATGGCCTCCATGACGAACACGCCCGCGGCACGTGCGGCATCGAGGATCTCGCGCGCCTCGGCCTCGTTGCGCGTGAACGCCTTCTCGACCAGGACGTGCTTGCCCGCGGAGATGGCCAGCAGCGCGTGGTCGCGGTGGTGCGAGTGAGGCGTCGCGACGTACACGACGTCGACCTGCGGGTCCTCGACGAGCTCGGTGTAGTCGGCGTGGGTCGTGTGGATGCCGTGCTCGGTCGCGAAGCGCTCGGCCCGGACGCGGTCGCGCGAACCCACGGCCACGACGCGCGCCCGGGTGTGGTCGCGCACGGCCTCGGCGAACGACCCGGCGATGTTCCCGGCGCCGAGGATCCCCCAGCGCACGGTCGGCGCGGTCCGGGGATCGGGCACGACGCCGGAGATCACCTCGGGGAGGTCGGGGGCGGTCGCAGCGAGGAGAGGCAGGGAGGTGGGCTGGTCGGTCGGTGCCGCGGTGCGGGCGTCGTTGCTCATGGGTTCACGCTAACCCTGTGAGAACGCTGCCACGGGTGATTGCCCGAGGTGTGGTCGCACGCGGCCCAGGCCGTCGAGGACGAGCACGAGGTTGCGCGCGGTCGAACCCCGCGATCGAGCTCGTCCCGGCCGCCGGAACGACCACGACCTCGTTCTCGGCGCCGGCAGCCGGCACCGGCGTCGCTCACTCCCCCGGGTACACGACCCCCAGCTGAGCACGCACCGAGTCCATGACCCGCATCAGGTCGAGCGTGTCCTGCCACGTCATGCGCGGACTCTCCGTGAGCCCCGCCGCGAGGCACCGCGCGACCTCGGCCGCCTCGTACTGCTTGGCACCCGGCGCGTACCCGTCGTAGTCGCGGCGAGCGCCGTCGGCCCAGACCACGCTGAACGCGGTGGGCACCATGAAACGGTCGACGATCTCGATCCGTCCGCCCGTCCCCGCGATCACGAGCGACGTCGCCGACTGCGCCAGGACCGACGAGGAGAGCGTCGCCGTCGCGCGGTCCCCGTAGCGCAGCACCACGGTCGACTGGGCGTCCACACCGGTGGGAGCCAGGAGGCCGACGGCCGTGACGTCGTCGGGCATCCCGAGCAGGTCCGTCGCGAAAGCGAGCGGGTAGATCCCGATGTCGAGCAGCGCACCGCCCGCGAGCCCCGGTGCGAAGAGCCGGCCCGCCGGGTCGTACGCGGCGCTCGACCCGTAGCTCGCCGTGACCGACCGGACCTCGCCGATCTCACCCTGCGCGATCAGCGCGCGGATCGCCGCGACGTGCGGCACGTGCCGCGTGAGCATGGCCTCCATGACGAACACCCCCGCTGCGCGCGCTGCGTCGAGCACCTCGCGGGCCTCCGCCTCGTTGCGCGTGAACGCCTTCTCCATGAGCACGGGCTTGCCCGCCGCGATCGCGAGCAGCCCGTGGTCGCGGTGGTGCGAGTGGGGCGTCGCGACGTACACGACGTCCACGTCGGGGTCCGCGACGAGCGCCTCGTACGAGCCGTGGACGGTCGCCGACGGCGCGTGCCGCTGCGCGAAGTCCCTCGCCCGGTGCTCGTCGCGCGAGCCCACGGCAGCCACGTGGCCCTGCGTGAACGTCCGTACCTCGTCGGCGAACGAGCCCGCGATGTTCCCTGCACCGAGGACCCCCCAGCGTACGGGCGGCGCAATGCCCGGGTCCGGCACGGCGTCGAGCACGTTGACCACTGCGTGGGAGACCATGCCTCCACGCTACTGCGCGTTCCCCTGTCGCCCGCGCCCGTTCCGGGACACGATGGATCCACCCGAGCGAACGGAGACCCCGATGGCGCACCCGACTCCCCCGCAGTCCCCGGCCGGCCCGTCCCCCCGTGGCGCCGTGCCCGGTGCCACGGGAACCACCGGCACCACGGGAACCACCGCGGCCAGCGGTGCCGCCGTGCCGGGGAGCGCCGCCAGTGCACGCGCTCTGGTCAAGACGTACGGCCAGGGCGAGACCACGGTCCGCGCACTCGACGGCGTCGACGTCGACTTCCGCGCGGCCGAGCTCACGGCCATCATGGGGCCCTCGGGCTCGGGCAAGTCGACGCTCATGCACTGCATGGCCGGCCTGGACACCCCGACGTCGGGCAGCGTCGTGATCGACGGGACCGAGGTGAGCCGCCTCTCGCAGCGGCGCCTGACGGCCCTGCGGCGGACCCGCATCGGGTTCGTGTTCCAGTCGTACAACCTGGTCCCCACCCTCACCGCGGCGGAGAACATCACGCTCCCGCTCGACATCGCGCGCGCGCCCGTGGACCGCGCCTGGTTCGACGAGGTCGTGGCCGCGGTAGGCCTGGGCGATCGCCTGCACCACCGGCCGTCGGAGCTCTCGGGCGGCCAGCAGCAGCGGGTCGCGTGCGCGCGGGCCCTGGTGTCACGGCCGTCGGTCGTGTTCGCCGACGAACCCACGGGCAACCTGGACTCGCGCTCGTCCGCGGAGGTGCTGGGCTTCCTGCGACGGTCGGTCGACGAGCTGGGGCAGACGGTCGTCATGGTCACGCACGACCCGCGCGCGGCCTCGTACGCGCACCGGGTCCTGTTCCTGACCGACGGGCGGATCACGGCGGACCTCGCGGCTCCCAGCCGCCGCGACATCCTCGAAGCGCTCGGGCAGGCGGAGGAGGACTGATGCTCCGGGTCGCGCTGCGCGGGGTCCGGGCCCACCTGGTCCGCTTCCTGCTCTCCACCCTCGCCGTGATGCTCGGGGTCGCGTTCGTCGTGGGGACGTTCACGTTCCGCGCGATGCTGTCCTCGACGTTCGACGAGATCATCGCGACGACCCTCGTCGCCGACGTGTACGTGCGCGGCACCGAGGAGATCGACGCCACGACGAGCGCGGGCAGCTCGTTCGGCACGCCGCACGCGCCCGTCCCGGTCTCGCTCGCCGACACGGTCGCAGGGGTCGACGGCGTCGCACGCGCCATGCCCGACGCCTCTGGTCCGATCGTGCTGGTCGCGGCCGACGGGACGGCCGTCACGACGTCCGGCCCACCCAGCATCGGGATCCCGGTGGGTCCCGACGTGCCGACCGTGACCCTCGCGAGCGGTGCGTGGCCCGTGGGTGGCACGCAGGTCGCGCTCGAGGAGAGCGCCGCGTCCACCGCGGGGCTGACCACGGGCGACACGACGACCGTGGTCCTCGCGGGCGCCCCGCAACCCGTCACGGTCACCGGCATCTTCGCGATCGAGGCCGCCGCGGCGGGCACCATCCTGGTGGGGCTCGACCCAGCGACCGCGCTCGCGACCTACGCGCCCGACGGCACGGTCCCGACGATCTCCGTCTACGCCGCGGGCGACGTGCCCGAGCAGACGCTCGCCGACCGGGTGGCGAAGGTCCTGCCGGCGGGCGCCGAGTCCCTCACGGGTGAGGCCGTGCGCGACGAGGCTCGCGAGGGGGTCGAGCAGATCCTGGGCTTCATCGAGACGTTCCTGCTGGTCTTCGCGGCCATCGCGCTGTTCGTGGGGGCGTTCATCATCGCCAACACGTTCGCGATGTCGGTGCGCGAGCGCCAGCGCGAGTTCGCGCTGCTGCGCGCGCTCGGGGCCTCGCCCGCGCAGGTGTTCGCATCGATCCTCGCGCAGGCGGTCGCGGTCGGGCTGCTGGGTGCGGCCGCGGGCGTGGTCCTCGGCCGGGTCCTGGTCAGCGGGCTGCGCGCAGCATTCGGGTCGACGGGCATGGAGCTCTCGGGGCGGGTGCCGCTGAGCGTCACGTCGATCGTGGTCGCGATCTCGCTGGGGGTCCTGGTGAGCGTGGTCGCCGCCGCGGTCCCAGGCCGTCACGCGGCCCTCACCCCGCCGGTCCAGGCCATGCACGACGACGTCGCACCGGACCGCGGGACCGGCACCCGTGCGGTGGTCGGGCTGGTGCTCACGGTGGTCGGTGCCGGGCTCCTGGTGCTCGCCTCGCGCCTCGGGAGCTCGGCGTCGGCAGACCCGACCGGGTGGGCGCTGGTCGACGACCTCAACCCACGGGTCCTGCTCGCGGTGGGCGCGAGCGCGGCCCTCGTGGGCGTCCTGGTCCTGTCCCCCGCGATCGCCGGCGCCGTCATCACGGTGCTCGCCGTCCCGGCCGTGGCCGCGATCCGCCCGCTCGGCCGACTGGCGCGCGGCAACGTCACGCGCAGCCCCCGTCGCACCTCGAACACGGCCGGCGCGCTCCTGATCGGCAT
This sequence comes from uncultured Actinomycetota bacterium, assembly GCA_963782165.1. GTDB lineage: Bacteria > Actinomycetota > Actinomycetes > Actinomycetales > Cellulomonadaceae > Oerskovia. The sequence continues at coordinate 707,789 of CAWAIO010000006.1, read as the reverse complement.
GGCACTCGTGAGCGCGACCGGAGTCATCGCAGCCTCGACGCAGGCCTCCGTCCGGTCGATCGTCGACGAGCAGGTGCGGGCCGACTACGTGGTCCAGGCCGCCGCGGCCACGGGGGCGCTCCCCCCGGGCGTCACCGACGCCGTGACCGGGCTCCCCGCCGTCGGGAAGGCGCTCGCGCAGCGCCTCGGGACGCTCGACGTGGAGGGGGAGCCCAGCGGCGCCACGGTCGTGCCGCCCGGGTTCTTCACCGAGGCCCTCGACGCTCCCGTGGTCGAGGGAGACCCCGACCGTGCGCTCGCCGACGGCGAGGCAGTCGTCAGCCGGACCGCGGCGCGCGACCACGCGTGGGAGGTCGGCGGCACGCTGACCCTGACGAGCGACGACGGCGCCCGCACGCAGGACGTGCGCGTGGGTGCGATCGTCGACACCCAGGTGATCTCGTCCGACGTGGTCCTCGCCGACGCGACCTACGCGAGCGTGGGTGCACCCGAGATCCCGACCTCCGCGATCTACGTGACCGCGGCCCCGGGAACCACGACCGCCGAGCTGCGCGACGCGCTCACCGACGCCGTCAAGCCCTTCCTCGTCGTCTCCGTGCTGGACCGGGAGGAGCTCGCCAACGCGGCCGCGGCGCAGGTGGACCAGGTCCTCGTCATCCTCTACGCGCTGCTCGGGCTGTCGATCGTCATCGCGCTGCTCGGCATCGTCAACACGCTCGCGCTGTCGATCATCGAGCGCACGCGGGAGATCGGGCTCCTGCGCGCCGTGGGGCTCGGACGGCTCCAGCTCGCGGGCATCATCACGATCGAGTCCGTCCTGACCGCGGTCTACGGGACCGTGCTGGGCGTGATCACGGGCATCGCGATCGCCGCGGCGCTGCCCGGGGTGCTTGCCGAGCAGGGGCTCACGAGCCTCGCGATCCCCTGGGGGCAGGTCCTCGCGGTGCTGGGGCTCGCGGTCGTGATCGGGTTGGTCGCGAGCGTGTGGCCGGGTATCCGGGCCTCGCGCCTACCGGTCCTGGAGGCCGTCACGGTCGACTGACGGTGTCGCACGACGCAGTCGGGGTCCGGTAGCGGCGCAGGGGCGCGTTGCGCCAGGCGACCAGCCCGACGACGGCGCTCGCCGCGAGCCCGCTCACCACCAGGGCGACGGGCGCCGAGGTCAACGACGCGAGCACCCCGCCGCGGAAGTTGCCCACCTCCGGACCGGCGACCCCCACGACGTGCTCGACCGACGACACGCGGCCCCGGAACTCGTCGGGCGTCTCGAGCTGGACGAGCGCTCCGCGCGTCACGACCGAGACGGTGTCCGCGGCCCCCGCGACCGCGAGGCACGTGAGCGCGAGCCACAGCGGCCCGGCCAGCCCGAACCCCGCGAGCGCGACTCCCCACGTGGCGGCCGCGGCGAGCTGCAGCGCGCCCGACCGCGGTGCACGCGTGACCGCGCCGGACAGCAGCCCGGCCCCGATCCCACCCACCGCGACCGCCGAGAGGAAGAGCCCCAGGGTGCGCGGGTCACCGTCGAACCGGATCTCGTTGACGAGCGGGAACAGCGAGACGGGCATCGCGAGCACCGTGGCCGCGACGTCGGTGGCGAACGAGCCCCGCAGGGTCGGCCGCTTCCACACGATCGACCAGCCGCCCGCAGCGGCCCGACGCCGCGTCACAGGTCCGCGGGCCGGTCCGCGCCCGTCGACCTGCGCGGCCCCGGGCTCGGCGCCCAGCCTCGGTGCCGGTTCGGCCCCAGGCCCGAACGCCGACTGCAGCACGGTCTGCGGCGACGTCTGCGCCGAGGGCGTGCCCCCGCCGTCGGGCAGGCCGACCGGTGCGACGCCGGGCGGGAGCGGTGGCAGGCGCACCAGCCCGAGCAGGGCGACCACGGCCGCCACCACCTGGACCACGTAGGCGGCGGGGAGGTCCCAGCGCGCGACGACGAGGCCGGCCAGCGCGGGCCCGACGAGCATCGCGACCTGGAACGCGAGATTCTGCAGCGCGAGCCCTGCCGCGACCTGGTCGGCGGGCAGGAGACGCGGTGGCACCGTCCGGCGCGCGGGCGAGCCCAGCGCGTTGCACGCCGCGCCGATGCTCACGAGGCCGAGCAGCACCCACACGGAACGGTTCCCCGCGAACGCCTGCGCGGCGAGACCCGCCGCGGAGAGCACCTGGCCCGCGGAGGCGAGGCGCATGATCGTGCGCCGGTCGTGCACGTCGGCGAGGTGCCCACCGACGAGGCCGAGGGCGAGGAGAGGCACGGCGGTCGCGAGGCCGATCGCACCGGTCCACACCGGGCTGTGCGTGAGCTCCCACACCTGGAGGAGCACCGCGACCGTGGCCACCTGGAAACCGAGGCCACCGACGGCCGACCCTGCCCACAGGTCGCGGTAGGCGGCGCTGGTGCGCAACGGGCGCAGGTCGAGGACGTTGCCCCGCACGTCAGGACGTCTCGGGTGCCGGCGCGGCCGGCGCCTTCACCGGGTGGCCCGCGGCGTCGAGGCGCTCGACGAGGCGGTCACGAAGGGACCGGCTCGCGAGGACGCGTTCCAGATCGCCGACGACCGCGCTCAGCGCGTACGGCAGCTCGTCGTCGATCTCGGCGATCGACTCCTCGGTCGCGCGCCACTCGGCCTCGAGGAGCGGGACGAGCGCACGGGCCTTGTCGGTGAGCGCGACGCGGCGCGTGCGGGCGTCCTCGCCCGCCGCGGTCTCCACGAGTCCTTCGTCGCGCATCGCGGTCACGGTCTGGCTCATGGCCGAGTGCGTGCGGTCGAGGGACGCGGCGAGCTCGCGGATGGTCAGGGGCCCGGTGTGCGCAAGACGGATGAGGGGGTAGACGAAGCGCGGTCGCACGCTGTCGACCCCGCGGTCGGTGTAGACGGTACCGATCTCGTCGTCGAGCCGGCGCAGCAGAGCGTGCAGGGAGTCCCAGCGTCCGGGGACGCCGGTCGGGTCGATAGATGTCACAGCACTGTTATAACAGCACTCATACACTCTGGTCGAGCCGGTGCTCCGACGAGCGGTCGACCGCGCCCCGGCATAGCGTCGAGGGATCGCAGTCCCGTCGGGGCACACCCACCCTGCACGCGCGAGCGACGCCCTGTCCCCACCCGAGGAGGTCACCATGTCCGAGGTCCCGATCCGCACGCTCATCAGCCCGCTGCGCTACGTGCAGTCGCGCGGCGCGCTGTCGCGGCTCGGCGAGTTCGTCGCACCGATCGGCGCCAACCCGCTGCTGGTCGCCGACGACGTCGTCTGGGAGATCGTCCAGGACACCGTCGCCGAGTCCTTCCAGGCCGCGAACCTGCCGCGCGAGCGCGAGGGGTTCGGCACGTACGCGACCGCCGCGGAGGTCGACCGGCTCGCCCGGCGCATCCGGGAGACCGGCTCGGACGTGATCGTCGGGATCGGCGGCGGCAGCACGATCGACGCCGTCAAGGCGGCCGGGCACCTCGAAGGGATCCGCTGGGTCTCCGTGCCGACCGTGGCCTCGACCGACGCCCCGTGCTCCGCGCTGTCCGTGATCTACACCGAGGACGGGGCGTTCGAGGAGTACCGGTTCTTCCCGCACAACCCGGACCTGGTCCTGGTCGACACCCAGCTCGTGGCCAACGCCCCGGTGAAGTTCCTCGTCGCGGGCATCGGCGACGCGCTCGCGACGTGGATCGAGGCCCGTGCCGTGGCCAACGCCAACGCGACGACCATGGCGGGCGGGCTGCCGCTCATCACCGGGACCGCGCTCGCCGAGCTCTCGTGGAAGATCCTGTGGGAGAACTCGCTCGCCGCGATCGAGGCCGTCAAGGAGCACCTCGTCACGCCCGCGGTCGACGCCGTGGTCGAGGCCAACACCCTGCTCTCCGGGCTCGGGTTCGAGTCGGGCGGCCTCGCGGCCGCCCACGCGATCCACAACGGGCTCACGGCCGCCCCGCAGACCCACGGGCTCACGCACGGCCAGAAGGTCAACATCGGCTCGCTCACCCAGCTCGTGCTGGAAGGAGCGCCGTCCCAGGAGATCCGGGACTTCGTGGAGTTCACGACGCGCGTGGGACTGCCCAACACCCTGACCGAGATCGGGCTCACGACGGCCGACGTGGGAGACCTGCGCCGCGTCGCCGAGGCAGCGACGGCACCGGGCGAGACCATCCACGCGATGCCGTTCGAGGTCCGGGTTCCCGAGCTGGTCGACGCGCTGCGCTCGATCGAGGGCCTGTCCCGCGCGATCCGTCAGGACGCAGGACTGCCCGCGCCCGTGAGGTACACAGGGCACTGAGGGGGGCCGTCGGCCACTCGCGACCCTCCGGCCCGCGAGGCGACCCGCGAGGTAGAACGTGCTGCGCGAGGTAGTGCGCGCCGCGTTCTACCTCGCGCAGCACGTTCTACCTCGGCAGCTCCGGCGCGCACGGCGAAGGCCCCGGCCCCGCTCCCTCATGGGGGCAGGGCCGGGGCCTTCGTCGCGGGCCCGGCTCGGCAGGCGTCCACCACCGACCCGGGACGCCTACTTCTTCTCGGCGGGCGCCTTCTTGGCCGGGGCCTTCTTCGCGGCCGGCTTCTTGGCGGGCGCCTTCTTGGCCGGGGCCTTCTTCTTGGCCGGACCCGCCGCGCGCTTCTCGGCGAGGAGCTCGATGGCTTGCTCGGGTGTGATGGACTCGGGCGTCACGTCGCGCGGCAGCGTCCGGTTGGTCTCGCCGTCGGTCACGTAGGCACCGAAGCGGCCGTCCTTGACCACGATGGGCTTGCCCGACGTCGGGTCGTCGCCGAGCTCGCGCAGCGGCGGGGTGGCCGTGGCTCCGCGACCACGCTTGGGCTGCTTGTAGAGCTCGAGAGCCTCCTCGAGCGTGACCGTGAACATGGCCTCCTCCGAGGGGAGGGTGCGCGAGTCCGTGCCCTTCTTGAGGTACGGACCGTAGCGGCCGTTCTGCGCGGTGATCTCGACGCCGGTCTCCGGGTCCGTGCCCACGACGCGCGGCAGCGACAGCAGCCGGAGCGCGTCCTCGAGCGTCACGGTGTCGAGCCTCATGTCCTTGAGGAGCGACGCCGTGCGCGGCTTGGGCAACGCGGCCTTGGCCTTCTTGAGCGCGGCCGCGGACAGGCCCTCGTCGAACGTGGGCTCGGGGAGCTGCTCGGTGACGTACGGGCCGTAGCGCCCTGCGCGCGCCACGATCGGGTTCCCGGACTGGGGGTCCGTACCGAGGATCCGGCCGTCGTCGGCGCCCGCGGCCAGGAGCTCGCGCGCCTTCTCGACCGTGAGCTCGTCAGGAGCCAGGTCGTCGGGGACCGAGGCGCGCGGCGGGTTCTGACCGTCCGCGACAGGTCCGCTGAGGTCTTCCACGTAGGGCCCGTACCGGCCGACACGCAGCTGGATGCCCTCGCCGATGGGTACGGAGTTGATGTCGCGGGCGTCGATCTCACCCAGGTCGTCGACGAGCTGACGCAGCCCCTCGCCCTCCTCGCGTCCCGTGCCGTCCCCGAAGTAGAAGCGGGTCAGCCACGCCACGCGGTCCTTGTCACCGGCGGCGATCGCGTCGAGGTCGGCCTCCATCTCCGCGGTGAAGTCGTAGTCGATGAGCCACTCGAAGTGCTCCTCGAGCAGGCGGATCACGGCGAACGCGAGCCAGCTGGGCACCAGGGCCTGGCCGCGCGGCAGCACGTAGCCGCGGTCCTGGACCGTGGAGATGGTCGACGCGTACGTGGACGGACGGCCGATACCGCGCTCCTCTAGCGCCTTGATGAGGCTCGCCTCGGTGTAGCGCGGGGGTGCGGACGTCGAGTGCCCGTCGGCCGTGAGGTCACGCCCGTCGAGCCGGTCGCCCTCGCCCATCTGCGGCAGGCGCGCGTCCTCGTCGCCCCGGCGGCCGGACGTGGCCGCGTTGCCGGCAGCCGGCTCCGCGGCGTCGTCCGTGCCCTCCTCGTACGCCGCGAGGAAGCCGCGGAAGCTGATGACCGTGCCGGAGGCAGCGAACACGGCCTCCTTGCCGGCGACCTGGGCGTCCGTGCCCGCGACGGGCGCAGCCAGCCGCACCGACGCCGTCGAGCCCTTGGCGTCCGCCATCTGCGAGGCGACCGTGCGCTTCCAGATGAGCTCGTACAGCTTGAACTGGTCGCCGCTGATCTCCCTCGCCACCTGGGCCGGGGTGCGGAACGAGTCGCCGGCGGGGCGGATGGCCTCGTGGGCCTCCTGGGCCCCCTTGGCCTTCGACGCGTAGACGCGCGGCGAGCCGGGCACGAACTCGGGACCGTACAGCTCGGCGGCCTGACGACGCGCCGCGTCGGTGGCCTCGGCCGACAGCGACGGGGAGTCCGTACGCATGTAGGTGATGTAGCCGTTCTCGTACAGCGCCTGCGCGGTGCGCATGGTCTGCCGCGAGTTGAAGCGCAGCTTGCGGCTCGCCTCCTGCTGGAGGGTCGAGGTCGTGAAGGGCGCCGCCGGACGACGCGTGTAGGGCTTGGTCTCGAGGCTGCGGACCGCGAAGTCTGCGTCCGCCAGCCCGCCGACCACGAGCGAGGCAGCCTGCTCGCCGAGCTGGACCACGCCGTCGCGCGCCGAGGCGGGCTTGAGCTGCCCGCGGTCGTCGAAGTCGCGGCCCGACGCGACGCGCGCCCCGCCCAGCTGCACCAGACGCGCGTCGAAGCTCTTGTCGGCGTCCGCAGCAGCCTTGTCCGCGAGCGAGAAGGTCCCCGAGACGTCCCAGTACTCGGCCGCGACGAACGCCATGCGCTCGCGCTCGCGCTCGACGACCAGGCGCGTGGCCACGGACTGCACGCGGCCCGCGGACAGCCCCTGACGAACCTTGCGCCACAGGACCGGCGAGACCTCGTAGCCGTACAGGCGGTCGAGGATGCGGCGCGTCTCCTGGGCGTCGACCAGGTGCACGTCGAGGTCGCGTGTGTTCTCCAGCGCGCGCTCGATCGCCTCGCGGGTGATCTCGTGGAACACCATGCGGTGCACGGGCACCTTGGGCTTGAGCTCCTCGAGCAGGTGCCACGCGATGGCCTCGCCCTCGCGGTCCTCGTCGGTCGCGAGGAAGAGCTCGTCCGCGTTCTTGAGCGCCCGCTTGAGCTCCGCGACCTTCTTCTTCTTGTCCGCGTAGACCTCGTAGTAGGGCTCGAACCCGTCGTCGACGTTGACCGCGAACTTGCCGAACGGCCCCTTCTTCATGTCGGCGGGCAGCTCGGAAGGCTGCGGGAGGTCGCGGATGTGCCCGACGCTCGACTCCACCTCGAAGTCGTCACCGAGGTAGCCCTGGATCTTGCGTGCCTTCGTGGGGGACTCCACGATGACGAGCTTGCGACCTGAGGACATCCGTTCCTGCTTTCCGTAGCTGCTGATCGAGGCCCGCGCCTGGAGCGATCTCCAGGTGGGCCGACGTGCGGGGTGAGCGACGCAGTCCGGCACGTCTCGTGTGCCCGAACCGCCGCGCGGCTCCCACCCGGCAGCCTATGACGTTACGCCACCGGCGCCAGGCGGCACCTTATCGACTGTGGACCACCGTGGGGACCACGTCCTGTGGACGGGCGCTCAGGGCCAGGCCGGGCGAGACGTCGCCTGCCGGAGCAGGAGGAGTACCGCGAAGGCTCCCGCTGTGGCCGACACCACCCCGAACGCTCCCCCGACGTAGGCCGTGGTCTCCGCGAGGTCCGTCATGTCCCAGCTCGCCGGGGCGACCTCGCGCAGGCACCAGGCTGCCGCGACTGCCGAGAACGCAGCCCCCACCAGCATGAGCACCGCCACCACGATCGATCCCGGGAAGGAGCTGCTGCGTCCGGGTGGCACGCGGTCCAGCGCGCTCGACGGGGTGAACGCGAGCGCGAGCGCGGTCCAGGCCGTCACGACGAGCACCGCCGCGACGACGTCGCTCGGGCGGTGCCAGTGCCCGATGAGGGTCGAGACCCCCGTCGCCGCCGTGTACGTCGCCCCGAGGATCGCGACCATGGGCCGCGCCGCCCGGGGGACGACCAGGAGCAGCGCGACCGCGACCGAGGCCGCGACCGTGGTGTGCCCGCTGGGCAGCGTGTTGCCCACGCCCCAGCCGCCGATCAGGTTGGGCCGCTCGAGCAGCACCTTCTTGAGGAGCTGGGTCGAGATGTTGGCGCCGATCACGACGAACGCCACCTGGACGGCCAGCCCCCACCGGCGGCGCAGCAGCGCGATCCCCATGGCCGTACCGAGGCCCAGCACCACGAAGCTCACCGAGACCACGTCGAGAACGGGCTCGCCGAGCGCCCAGAGACGCCCGCGACCGTAGTCCGAGCCTCGCAAGGCCGCCTGATCGAGGTGCTGCCCCGCGGCCGACAGGACGAAGTAGCGCCAGACCACCGCATACGCGACGACCGCGACGACCGCGACCAGACCTGCCGCGGCCCGCGCCCCGACGTTGGTCGCTCCCGACCGCGGCGCACGTGCGGGGTTCGGCGCGACGGCCCGCGACGGAGCGGGCCGCGGGGGGTATCCCGGGGCGGGGTGGGGCCGGGACGGCGTCGGGTAGGGGGAAGTCACCCGTCAACGGTAGGTCACCGGGTGTGGGGATCTGGCGAAGAGAAGGGGCAGGTCACGGCAGGTCGGGCATGACGACGAGCAGAGCCGCACCGCGCTCCGCCCGGGACGACCGAGAGCCGGTCGGCGCCCGTCGCGGGGCACCGACCGGCTCTGCTCACGGGACGACCGGGCCCCGCGGCCAGGGGATCATCGACCCTGGCGGCTTCAGGCCCGCAGCTCGGCGGGCAGCTCACCCTGCCCCGCGTGCAGCAGGCACGCGACCGAGCGGCCCGGCTCCCCGACGCCGGGCAACCCCAGCGACGTGGGGCCGAGGGCGGGGTGGACGTCGGCGCACACGTCCATGACGTGCGCGCAGCGGGGCCGGAACGGGCACCCGCTCGGGAGCGCCTGGAGGTCGGGCGGCGAGCCGGGGATCCCGACGAGCGGGCGCTTGGGTCCGTGCAGGGGCGGGAACGAGTAGAGCAGCCCGTGCGTGTAGGGGTGGCGAGGGCGCCGGTAGACGTCGCTCGCCGAGGCCTGCTCGACGATCTCGCCCGCGTACATGATCGCGATCCGGTCGGCGACCTCGATGAGCAGCGACACGTCGTGCGTGATGAACACGACCGAGAAGCCCAGGCGGTCGCGCAGCTCGATGATCTGCTCGACGATCTGGCGCTGCATGACGACGTCGAGCGCCGTCGTGGGCTCGTCCATGATGAGCACCTTGGGCTCGAGCGCGAGCGCCATCGCGATCATGACGCGCTGGCGCATGCCCCCCGAGAGCTGGTGCGGGTACGCCGAGATGCGGTCCTTCGCGATCCCGACCATGGACAGCAGCTCGCCGGCCCGCTCGTTGCGGTCGAAGCGCGACATCCCGGGGCGGTGCGCCGCGATCGCGTCGGTGAGCTGCTTGCCGACCCGGTAGACCGGGTTGAGCGAGTTCATGGCGCCCTGGAAGACGATGGCCGTGTCCTGCCAGCGCGAGCGTCGCAGCTCCTTGTCGCTCATGCGCAGGATGTCGACGGGCTCGTCGCCCGTGGACCCCGTGCCCCCGTGGAACAGCACCTCGCCGCCCGTGATCAGGCCGGGAGGGGGCAGGAGGCGGGTCGCGGCGTAGACGAGCGTCGACTTGCCGCAGCCCGACTCGCCCGCGATCCCGAGCACCTCGCCCTCGTGCAGCGTGAGGTCGACGCCGCGCAGGGCACGCACGGGCTCGGGCCCGTAGCCGTAGGCGACGTGCAGGTCGCGGATCTCGAGCACGGGCTTGCCGGTCCCGGTGGGGACGCCGGCGGGGGGAAGGTCGGTGACCGTCATCGGACGCTCTCCTTGCGTGTGGTCGTGCCGTCGTTGTCACGGTCGTCGCGCGAGGTGCCGGGCCGGGGGGCGCCCGGACCAGCCGAGCCGTCCGGGGTGCCGGATGCGCCCTTCGCCGTGCCCGACGACGTCGCACCGGTCGAGGCGGGTGGCGCACCCGGGCGCGTGGCGCCGTCGGGCCCGCTGGTGGTCGTGGTGCTCCCCCCGGACGATGCCGGAGCCCCCTCGCGGACCACGGCCGTGAAGCCGATGCGCGGCGAGATGCGGCGCCTGCGCAGGGCGCGCGGGCTCGCACCCGTCGAGCGCAGGCGCGGGTTGACGAACTCGTCGATGCCGAAGTTGATGAGCGTCAGCGCCATGCCCAGCATCGCGATGCACAGGCCCGCCGGGACGAACCACCACCACGCGCCGCGCGAGAGGGCCTGCTGCTGCTCGGCCCAGAAGAGGATCGTGCCCCAGTTCCAGTCCGAGATCGACGTCACGCCGATGAATGCGAGCGTCGTCTGCATCAGGATCGCGAACGTCACGGTGCCCACGAAGCTCGACGCCATGATGGCCGTGAGGTTCGGCAGCGTCTCGAACCACACGATGCGCCACGTCGACTCGCCGTTGGCGCGCGCGGCCTCGACGAAGTCACGACGACGCAGCGACAGGGTCTGTGCTCGCAGGATGCGTGCGCCCCATGCCCAGCTCGTCGCCGCCAGGATGAGCGCGACCGTCAGGCCGCCCGCGTCGGGGAGCTGGCCCGCGACGATGATGATGAGGGGCAGCGCCGGGATGACCAGGAAGATGTTGGACAGCGACGAGAGCAGCTCGTCGCTCACGCCACCCAGGAAGCCCGCGCTCACGCCGACGAGGATCGACAGGAGCGTCGCACCGATGCCCGCGATGAAGCCGACGATCATGACACCGCGCGTGCCCACGAGGATCTGGGACAACACGTCCTGCCCCACGTGCGTGGTGCCGAGCCAGTGCGCGCCGCTCGGCGGCTGGAGGATGTCGGAGGACATCGCGCTCGGGTCGTAGGGCGCGATCCACGGGCCGATCACCGCGAGGATCGCGAAGAAGCCCAGGATCGCGAGCCCCGTGAAGGACTTGCCGTTGCGCAGGAACAGGAGCTTCTGCTTCTTGCCTGAGCCCTTGCGGCGCTCGGGCACCTCGGGGGCGAGAGGCTCCGCCCCGTCGTCGAGCTGGGCGTGGTCCATCTGGACGGGGATGCCGGTCATCGGTCAGCCCTCCTGTCGGGTGCGCGGGTCGAGGACCACGTACGCGAGGTCGGCGAGGATGTTCGCCACGAGGACGGACAGCGTGATCATGAGGAAGATGCCCTGCATGAGGGGGTAGTCGTGCGCGCCGATCGCCTGCAGGAGCGTGAACCCCACGCCCTGGTAGGAGAAGACCTTCTCCATGACGAGCGTGCCGGACACGATGAAGCCGAGCGACAGCGCGAAGCCCGAGACCTGCGGCAGGATCGCGTTGCGGGCCGCGTAGCCGAACATCACGCGCCGCTCCGACAGGCCCTTGGCCTGCGCGACCGTGACGTAGTCCTCCGAGGTGACCGTGACGGTCATGTTCCGCATGCCGAGGATCCAGCCCGCGACCGACGACAGCACGATCGTGATCGCCGGCAGCGTGCCGTGCTCGATCACGGAGCCGATGAACTCCCAGCTCCACCCGGGCACCAGTCCAGGCTGGTACGCGCCCGACGACGGGAAGACCGACCACGTCACCGAGAAGAGCATGATCGCGACCAGGCCCAACCAGAAGTACGGCACCGACGAGAAGAAGGTCGTGATCGGGCAGCAGGCCGTCGGCCCACGAGCCGCGGCGCCAGCCGATCACGACGCCCAGGAACGAGCCGAGCAGGAAGCTGATGACCGTCGCGATGCCGACCAGACCGATGGTCCACGGCAGCGCCTGGGCGATGACCTCGCTCACGGTGCTCGGGAAGAGCATGATCGAGAGCCCCAGGTCGCCCGCAGAACAGCATCTTCCAGTAGTCGACGTACTGCTCCCACAGCGAGGCCCCGCTGTCGAGACCGAACAGGACGTAGAGCGACTCGCGGGCCTCGGAGCTGATGCGGCCCTGGTTCTTGTCGATGAAGGACGACACCGGGTCGCCGGCCATCATGCGCGGGATGAAGAAGTTGATCGTGATGGCCGCCCATGCGGTGATCACGTAGAAGACGATGCGTCGCAGGAAGTACTTCATGCCGACACCCCCACTCGTGCGGAGCCGAGCGCGGGGACCAGGTCCCGCTCGGCAGGTTCGACGTCGGACGCTCCCACGTAGCCCCAGCAGGCGGCCTTGCGGCCGTCGCCCACGTCCATCAGGTCGGGGACCTTGCTCCGGCACAGGTCCGTCGCGAACGGGCAGCGCGGGCTGAAGCGGCAGCCCTCGGGCGGACGGACCACCGGCGGGCGCCTCGCCGTTCGCGCCCGCGCGGTCCTGCGCGGCGCCAGGTCGTCCGGGTCGGGGGCCGAGCGCACCAGGCAGCTGGGTGTAGGGGTGCGCGGGCTCCTGCGTCACGAGCTCGCTCGTCCCCGTGCTCGACGATGCGGCCCGCGTACATGACCAGGGTCTCGTCGGCGAAGTAGCGGGCCGAGGCGATGTCGTGCGTGATGTAGAGGATCGCGATGCCGAGGCGGTCGCGCAGGTCGCTTGAGCAGGTTGAGGATGCCGATGCGGATCGACACGTCGAGCATCGAGATGGGCTCGTCGGCGAGCAGCACCTCGGGGTCGGCGGCGAGCGCCCGCGCGATCGCGACGCGCTGGCGCTGGCCGCCCGAGAGCTCGTGCGGGTACTTGTCGACATATCGCTCGGGCTGGACGAGCTGCACCCGGTCGAGCAGCGCCGCCAGGGCGTCCTCGAGCGCCTGCCCGCGCAGCCCGGCGCTGGTGGATCCGCAGCGAGCGCGTGAGCGTGTAGCGGATCGTGTGGACCGGGTTGAGCGACCCGAACGGGTCCTGGAAGATCATCTGCACGCGCCGGCAGTAGCGTCGGAAGGCCCGCCCGCGGTGCGCGGTCACGGGCTCACCGTGCAGCAGGATCTCGCCCGACGTCTGCGTGTATCAGGCGGGCCAGCAGGCGGGCGATGGTCGACTTGCCGGACCCGGACTCCCCGACCAGCGCGACGACCTGGCCGCTGCGCAGCGAGACGTCCACGCCGTCGACCGCGTGCACCACGGCGTTCGAGCGCAGGCCCCTGACGGGGAAGTGCTTGGTGAGCCCGCGGGCCTCGAGGACGGGCGCGTCGGGCGGGGGCGCGGCCGGGGCGGTGTGCGTGTCGGAACTCATGGTGAACCTGACTGCTGGGGGGAACGGGGTGGAGTCAGCGCTGACCAGCTGCTCGTGAGGGGGCGGGGCCGGACGGTAGGGCCCGGCGGCGGCCCCGCCCCCTCACTCACGAGCAGTCACACGGTCAGGAAGCCGGCTTCAGCTTCGTCAGGATGAGCGACGCGTGCGGCCGTGGTCGGCTGCGGGTTCGCGTACGGGTCCTCGTCGGAGGGCCAGCCCACGTAGTTCTGCGTCGAGTACTGCGCGCGGCCGGCCGGGACCGAGGAGCGCGATGGCCGGGACCTCGTCGACGAAGACCTGCTGGACGGTCTCAGCGCAGCCGTGCGGGCTGCCTCGTCGGTGGCGTTGGCGTACGTGGCCAGCGCCTGCGGTCGCCTCGTCGTTCTTGAAGCGGCCGAAGTTCCAGTTGGCCGCGCTCACCGAGCGGCATGTACTGGGCACCGTCCATGATGTTGGAGTACATGTCCCAGGGGGTCGCGCCACCGTCGGTCCAGTGCAGCGAGGCCTGGAAGTCGCCGCTCGGGATGATGTCGGTGAACCAGGCGTCCTGGCGACTGGCCCTCGACCGTGGCCGTGATGCCCAGGGGCTTGACGGCGTCGGCTGATGATGCTGGAGCGTCGGTCAGGTAGTCCGTCCAGCCCGTGGGGTTCGGCAGCGTGAACGTCACGGCTTCTCGCCGTCGGGGTCGACTTGAGCGTCGTCGCCGTCCCAGGTGTACCCGGCGTCCGCCAGGACCTTCTTGGCGCCGTCGCGTCGACCGTGTACTCCTTGTCCGGAACGCGTCGGAGATGAATCGCGTCCCCGACGGGCTGCGGCAGCCCGGTCACGCTCGTCAGGGCGCGGGCAGACGCCAGTACGCGGCGGTCGCGAGATCTCCTGTGCGGTCCACGCACCATGTTGCAGGCCTTGCGGAACGCCGACGTCGTCGAACGGCTTGGTCTCGTTGTTCAGGAAGAGCACGTCGACGCCGAGGCCCGCGGGCGCCGCACTGGTTGTTGCCTCGGGGTCCCTGGCGATGTAGACCGTTCTCGAAGTCGGGGATGAACGTCCAGCCCCACTGCGCCTCACCCGTGGCCAGCGCCGTGGTCAGGCGCGTTGTTGTCGTTGTACGAGCTGTAGCGCAGCTCCTCGACCTCCGGCTCGCCGCCCCAGTAGTCGTCCGGGCCGTGAGGGTCGCGGCCTGCGGCGTCCAGGACTTGAGCGTGTACGGCCCGGTCCCGACGGGCTCGTCGTTGGTCCAGGTCGTGGGGTCCTCGACGTCCTCCCAGACGTGCTCGGGCACGATGAAGAGCTGGAGCATCTTGCCCTGCTTGACGAACTGTCCCGCGGTGAACGAGACCGTGACCTTGTTCCCGTCGACCGCGATGTCGCCGAACGGCAGCGCGAACGTGTTCAGCCCCTCGTTGTCCTTGCGGATCTGGAACGAGTACGCGATGTCCTCGGCGGTGAAGTCCTCGCCGTCCGACCACTTGACGCCGTCACGGGCCGTGAGGGTCAGCCTGCGTGTAGTCCGCGTTCCACTCCCACTCGCTCGGCGAGCCACGGCGTCGTGGGGTCCTCGGACGGACGCACCGTGTTGACCTGGGCCAGGGGCTCGTAGATCGCGAACGCGTAGCCCAGCGACATCGCCGAGGAGCCTGTTGGCGAACGGGTTGGAGTTGTCGGTCTGGGGACCGTTGGGCATCCCGATGGTCAGGACGCTCGAGCCTCCGCCGACGCGGTGGTTCCCTCGCCGCTGCCGCCGCCGCTGCATGCGGTGGCGATGCAGCGCGAGCGACGTGAGTCCGACGATCGCCGTGCTGATCCTGCGCTTGTTCATGAGTGCCTCCTTGCACTGAAAATCTGGACGAACCGTACGTGCGGTCCGCGATGAACCTGACATCTGCTGGGTGGGGCTGGGTCGAGCGCGGTGCTGCGGGGCCGAGCGGGTGGTGCGGATGGTGCTGTCGGGGAGCCGCGGCGGGGGAACGCCGCCGCTCCCGGGTCAGGCGGGCAGAGGAGCCCGGAGCCGGAGGTCGCGGATCGACCGACCGGCTCGCAGGACGTGCCCGCCGGCAGCGGAGACCCACTGCTGCGAAGGGACGTCCCAGATCTGGAGGGCGCGCTCGGGGATGCGCACGCGCGCCGTGGTGAGCTCGCCCGGGGCGGCGTCGACGACGGCGAAGCCGCCGAGCCAGCGCACGGGGCGACGAGGAGCATCGGGCGTGACGGACGAGGCGTCGGGCTCGACGTAGACCTGGACCACCTCCCGGCTCGTGCGCTCGCCCGTGTTGCGGACGACCACGTCGAGCAGCACGTCGGCCGTCGGGGCGTCGTCGGGCCCGGCGGCAGCCGCGACGACCGTCGCCCCCACGTACTCCCACGTGGACCAGCCGAGGCCGTGACCGAACGGGGCCGCGGGTGTGGCGCCCGTGCGCTCCCAGGCGCGGTAGCCGACGTCGAGCCCCTCGGTGTACTCGACGACCCCGCCGCGGGGGATCGCGTGCGGTACCGGGACGTCCTCGAGACGTGCGGGCAGGGTCCAGGGCAGCCGGCCCGAGGGCTCGGTCACGCCGAGCAACGCGTCCGCGAGACCCGAGCCGGCCTCCTGGCCGCCGAGCCACGCCCACAGGACGGCGGGGGCGTCGTCGAGCCAGGGCAGCAGGACCGGGGCACCCGCGTTGACGACCACGACTGTGCGCGGGTTGGCCGCCAGGACGAGCTCGGCCAGCCGGTCCTGGTTGCCCGGCAGGTCCAGGTCGGGACGGTCGTACCCCTCGGACTCGACCTCCTCGGTCGTGCCGACGACGAGGACCACGATGTCGGCCTCGGTCGCCGCGGCGACGGCCTCGTCGAGCATCTCCTGGGCGGTCGCGCCGGGGAGCCGGTGGACCAGCTCGCCCCGGACGAACGACGCGTACCCGACGGCGTGGACCACCTGGAGGGTCGCGTCGAGCCGCGCTGTGCGCGGCTCGGCGACCTCGACGTCCACGGTGCGGGCGACCGGGTGGTTGTGGCCCGAGCTCAGGACGACGTCCTCGTCGACGACGACGTCGCCCGTCGAGACGAGCCGGCCGTCGACCGTCACCGTGTGGACCCCGACCGTACCGATGCCGAGCTCGTGCACGCCGGGCTCCTCGAGGTCCACGTCCGCGCGGACCCGCACGGCCACGGCGTCGGCCCGGACGTCCTGGAGCCATCCGTCCCACGCCGCGGCCGTGCGGGAGTCGAGGACCTCGCCGTGCGCGTCGAGGAGCTCGACACGGGCACCGGGCGCGCCCGTGACCGGGTCGCTGCACCGGCCCGAGACGTCCAGGGCGGGCGGGTTGGAGCGCGAGCGGGCGCCGTCGTGGACCAGGATGCGGGTTCCCCCGGGCAGCCCCGCGCGGATCTCCTCCTCGGGTGTGGTCACGCGGTCGGGGACCACGAACGACGAGCCGCCACCCTGGAGGAAGGGGGTCGTCACGGCGGGGCCGAGGAGCGCGACGGTCAAGGGACGGCCGTCGGGAGCGAGGGCCGCGGGGTCGAGCGGAACGAGCCGGGCGGACGCGCCGCGGGCAGCGTCGGGCGCCGTGGTGGCGGCGGCCACCACGGCCTCGTTCTTGAGCACGACGATCGAGCGTGCGACGAGCTCACGGAGGAACGCGGCCGACGCCTCCTGGCCCGTGAGCCCGTCGCGGGCCGACGACGCGGAGGAGGGTGCGTCGTCGGGCTGGGACCCGGTCACCTGCGCGGTGCCGGGAGCGTGGGGTGCCCCGAGGTCGAGCGCGCCGACCCGGTGAGCCAGGCGCAGGAGGCGCAGGACCTTGTCGTCGAGCTCTCCCTCCGCGACCTCGCCCGAGCGGACCGCGTCGAGCAGGCCGTCGCCCCAGGGGCCGTCGGGACCGGGCATCTGCAGGTCGAGCCCTCCGTCGACCGCGCCGCGGACCGTCTTGGTCGCGACCCAGTCGCTCACGACGACGCCGTCGAAGCCCCACTCGTCCTTGAGGATCCCGGTGAGGAGCGGACGGTGCTCGAGCACGGGGGCTGCGGTCTCGCCGTCGTCGACGCCCGAGTAGGCGCCCATGACGCTCCAGGCCTGGGCCTCGTGCACGACGCGCTCGAACGGCGGGAGGTAGACCTCGCGCAGCGTGCGCTCGTCGAGGCGGGCGAGGTAGCGCGTGCGCTCGGTCTCGGAGTCGTTCGCGACGTAGTGCTTGACGCTCATGCCCGACGCCGTGGGCCTGCGAGGAGCGCACGAGCTCGACCGCGATCTCGCGCGGTGAGGTGCGGGTCCTCGGAGTAGCACTCGAAGTGGCGACCGCCCACGGGCGTGCGCTGGAGGTTGATCTGCGGGGCGAGGACCACGTCGACGCCGTGGCGGCGCGCCTCGGACGCGAACAGGGCGCCGGCGCGGGCCGCCAGGTCGCGGTCCCAGGTCGCGGAGAGGGCGCTGGGGGCGGGGAACATCGCCGAGGTCTGCGCGGTCACCGGAGAGCCGTCGGACCGGGTGGACTCGCCCCCCGTGCCGCGGACGCCCACGGGGCCGTCCGACATCGCGACGGCCCGCAGGCCGATGCGCTCGATCGGGTTCGTGGTCCACATGCCTGCGCCGACGAGGAGCGAGACCTTCTCCTCGACCGTGAGGTCTGCGGCGAGGCGTGCGAGGCGTTCCTCGGTCCCGTCGACGTCGGCGTCGGCACAGACGTCGACGACGTCGTGGGTGACGTCGGTCGTGACGTCGTGGGTCTTCAGTGACACCAGGTGCTCCGTTCGGACGGCGTTGTCTGCTGGCCGATATACAACCACACTTACTGACTAGTCAGTAAGTCAACGAAGATCACAGTATGGTTGCGGTCATGACAGAGGCCACCACACCGGCGCGCACGCGCCGACCGCGCAAGGGCACCGCTGCCCGGCGCGAAGAGATCCTGCGCGCAGCCATGCGCGTGTTCGGGTCCAAGGGGTACCACCAGGGCTCGCTCGCCGAGGTCGCCGAGCAGGTCGGCATCACCCATGCCGGGGTGCTCCACCACTTCGGCTCCAAGAACCAGCTCCTCATCGAGGTCCTCGAGTTCCGGGACGTCGTCGACGTCGAGCACCTCGAGGGCAAGCACATCCCCGGTGGGCTCGACCTGTTCCGCCACCTCGTCACGACCGCCCGCATGAACGCCGAACGTCCCGGCATCGTGCAGGCCTACACCGTGCTGACGGGCGAGTCCGTGACCGACCAGCACCCCGCGCGCGACTGGGCCGCGCGCCGGTTCGCGGGCCTGCGCGGGGACATCACGAGCGCGCTCGACACCGTGATCGCCGAGCGCCGCGAGGCGGGCCTCCTGACACCCGAGGACGACGTCGAGCTCGACCCCGTCGCACTCGACCGCGCCGCGAGCACGATCATCGCCGTCATGGACGGCCTCCAGACCCAGTGGCTGCTCGACCCCGAGGCGGTCGACCTCGCGGGTGCCACGGCCTTCGCGATCGAAGCGATCCTGTCCTCGACGCTCGCCGCGTCGCACAGGGAGCGGCCGCTCGACTGAGGGCTCCGCACTCACAGTCGATTCATAGGAACACCACAGGCGTCACCGAGAGACCGCGCGCACCATGGACGCATGACCACGACGCCCGCGCCCACGGAACCCCTCGTCTCGCCGCGCACCCCCGAGCGCCTGACCCGGGCCGACGGCTCGCCCGTGCGCGTCCTCGTGGTCGACGACGAGCCCAACCTCGCCGAGCTCCTCACCTCGGCGCTGCGCTACGAGGGGTGGGACGTCTCGACCGCGCTCGACGGGCAGTCCGCGATCCGCACGGCCCGCGAGGTCGGCCCCGACGTGATCGTGCTCGACGTCATGCTCCCCGACCTCGACGGGCTCTCGGTGCTGCGCCGCATCCGCGCGACCGCGCCCGACGTCCCGGTGCTGTTCCTCACCGCTCGAGACACGGTCGAGGACCGCGTCGCGGGACTGACCGCGGGCGGTGACGACTACGTGACCAAGCCCTTCAGCCTCGAGGAGGTCGTGGCCCGGCTGCGCGGCCTCATGCGCCGCGGTGGCGCCACGGCCGCGCGCGAGGGCTCGACCGTCGTCGTGGGCGACCTGGTCCTCGACGAGGACTCGCACGAGGTGTTCCGCGGGGGCGACCCCATCCATCTGTCGGCGACCGAGTTCGAGCTCCTGCGCTACCTCATGCGCAACGCGCGCCGCGTCATGTCCAAGTCGCAGATCCTCGACCGCGTGTGGAACTACGACTTCCGCGGGCAGGCCAACATCGTCGAGCTCTACATCTCCTACCTGCGCCGCAAGATCGACAAGGGCCGCGAGCCCATGATCCACACGCTGCGCGGGGTCGGGTACGTCATCAAGCCCGCCGAGGGCACGTCGAGCACAGCGGGCGCCGCGGGCGGCGCTGCGGCGAGCACCGCGCCCGACGGCGCCGCGAAGGCCTGACGCGTGCCCTCGCCCCGGGCATCACGCACCGCCCGACCACGCACCCTGCGCCGACAGCTCGTCCTGGTCCTCGTGGCGATCCTGCTCGTCCTGGGCGTCGCGCTCGCCGCGAGCTCGACGCTCGCTCTGCGCGCGAGCCTGGTCGACCGGCTCGACCAGGAGCTGGTCCAGGCGAGCCAGCGCGCCGAGCGCGGCCCGTTCGACCGGTTCGGCGCGGACGCGCCTCCCCCCGACGGCGGGGCCGGCACGACCGGCACGGCCGGCACGGGCGACGGCTCGACGGGGAGCGGGGCGACCGGCTCTCCCGAGGGGGCCGACGGCTCGACGAGCGGTGCGACCGCCGCCGCCGACCCGGGGGCCACGCCGGGCGGCTCGGCCGAGGACCCGGGCGCCGGGACGCTGCCGGGCGAGGCTCCGTCGTCGGGCACGGGGAACCAGAGCCCCCTGCCCCCCGGGCAGGGAGCCGGGACCATCAACGTCGTCTACGAGGACGGGGCGGTGCGGTTCGCGGGGTACATCGACGCGTCGGGCACCCTCCAGCAGCTCACGGACGAGCAGGTCGCCGACCTCGCGACCGTGCCCGCCGACGACCGTCCCCACACGGTCGAGGTGAGCGACCTCGGCTCGTTCCGCGCCGTCGCGACCACGACCCAGCGGGGCGAGCCCAGCATCACCGCGATGAGCACCGCCGGGGTGACCGAGACCCTCGAGGGCTACCTGCTCGTCGAGGCCGGGCTCGTGGCCGCAGGGATCGTGCTCGCGTCGGTGCTCGGGACGTGGCTCGTCCGCCGCTCGCTGCGGCCCCTCGACTCGCTCGCCGACGCGGCCGTGCACGTGTCCGAGCTGCCCCTCGACCGCGGTGAGGTCGAGGAGATCCCGCGCGTCGACGAGCAGTTCACCGACGAGCGGACCGAGGTCGGGCAGGTCGGTGCGGCGCTCAACCGGATGCTCGACCACGTCGAGGCCTCCCTGACCGCACGGCACGAGTCCGAGACCCAGGTCCGGCAGTTCGTCGCCGACGCGAGCCACGAGCTGCGCACCCCGCTCGCCTCCATCCGCGGGTACTCCGAGCTCGTCCGCCGCTCCCCCGACCAGGTCCCGCCCGACACGCTGCGCGCACTCGACCGCATCGAGTCCGAGGCCGTGCGCATGGGCGACCTGGTCGAGGACCTGCTGCTCCTCGCACGGCTCGACGCGGGCCGCCCGCTCGACCGAGAGCCCGTCGACCTCGCGGCCCTCGCGATCGATGCCGTGGCCGACGCGCACGCCGCGAGCCGCGACCACGTGTGGGAGCTCGACCTGCCGCTCGCGGGGGGCGAGGGGCCGGTGATCGAGGGCGACCAGGACTCCGCCGAGGGCGACCGCCCCCGCGCCGAGGGCGACACGCTGACGCTCGACGGCGACGGGATCCTCGCCGAGGGCGACGCCCTCTGGGCCGACGGCGACGACTCGTTCGACGTCCCCGACGTCACGGTCGTGGGCGACGAGGCGCGCCTGCGGCAGGTCTTCACCAACCTGCTCGGCAACGCCCGCGTCCACACGCCGCCCGGCACGCGCGTCGTCGTGGGCATCCGGCCCGACGGCGAGGACCACGTGGTCCTGACCGTGACCGACGACGGCCCCGGCATCCCGCCCGCCCTGCTGCCGTCGCTGTTCCAACGGTTCAGCCGTGGCGACTCGGCACGCAACCGGGTCGGCGGCTCGACCGGGCTGGGTCTCGCGATCGCCCAGGCCGTGGTCCAGGCGCACGGCGGAGACATCTCGGTGCGCGACGCGACGGCCACCGACCTCGCCCGGACGAGCGCCACGGGACCGCAGGCCGACGACTCGGGGCGGGCTCCGGCGTCGGGCACGACGTTCGAGGTCCGGCTGCCGCGGGGCTGACCTGCTGCGCGCGGGCTGATGCGGTCGCCCGCCGAGCACGGGGTTCTGCGCGGTCGAGCACGAGGTTGCGGTCGTCATCCACCCGACAGCGACCGCAACCTCGTGCTCGGCACCCGAGCAAACGGCTCAGAGCGCCGCGTGCGCCTCCTTCTCGGCCTGGTACTCCTCGATCGTCAGCGTCCGCAGCCGCGAGTTGCGGCCCGTCGGGTTGTCGACGTACCCCACGGCCGAGATGTACGGCTCGATCACGTGGATCTTCTGCAGCGGCGTCACGATGAGCAGCTGGAGGCCCAGGCTCTTGAAGAGCTCGAGCGCGAACCGCGTCGACTCGTCCGACCCGCGACCGAACGCCTCGTCGATCACGACGAAGCGGAACGCCTTGGACCGCACCGCGCCCCAGTCGAGCTTGAACTGGTACGCGAGCGAGGCCGCGAGGATCGTGTAGGCGAGCTTCTCCTTCTGGCCACCGGACTTTCCGCCCGAGTCGGAGTAGTGCTCGTGCTCGACGTCGTCCTCGCGCGACCGCTCGGAGGCCGAGAGCACGAACCAGCTCCGCACGTCGGTCACGCGACGCTTCCACGCCTCGTCGGCCTCGGCCTGGCCCTCGCGCCCACGGAACCGCTCGACGATCGCCTTGACCCGCAGGAACCGCTCCTCCGAGTAGTACGCGACGGTCTCCTCGCCCGTGTTCTCGTCGCGCCTCCCCTCGAGGTCGAGCCCCAGGACGCCGTCGGTGCACGCCCGCAGGTCCGCCCGGAACTCGCGCACCTCGGTGTTGGGCGTGGGCGCCATCTCGAGGCGGATGTACCGGCCGGGGTTGTAGTCGATCGCGCGCAGCGAGTCGTTGATGATCTCGACGCGCTCGCGGATGAGGTCGGCCTGCTTGGACAGCTCGGCGTGGAAACCCGCGATGTCGCGGATCGTGTTGGTGTTCAGGTAGGTCTTGAAGTCGCCCTCGAAACGCGGCAGGTCGTCGCGCGTGAGGCGCTCGTGCAGCGCCCGGTACTCGGGCGCCGAGCGCACGTCGTTGTCGAGCTCCGTGGTCTCGACCGGGTACGCGGCCCGGAACGCCGTCATCTGGGCGGCGATACGCGTGCCGAGCTGCCCCTGCCGGTTCTGCGCCTCCTCGACCTGGCTCGTGAGCCGGGTCCGCAGGGCGGCCTCGACCGCGTCGGGGTCCACGTCGCTGCGCGAGCCGGGCTGCGTGCCGGCCTGCTCGCCGGCCTGTGCTGCGGTCTCGGCGTCGAAGAGCCCGGCGAGCTCGTCGGCCAGCCCCGCTTCGGCGGGCCCTTGCTCGGCCAGCACCCGGGCCGAGCGCTCCCGCTGGTCGCGAGCCGTCGCCAGCGCGTGCTGGTCCGCCCCGGCCGCCGAGAGCAGCGCGTCGCGGTCGCTCGCGAGGCCCGCGGCCCGGCGCGACAGGTCGCGGAGCTGGTCGGCGATGCGGCTCAGCTCGGTCGACGCGCCCTCGATGCGCCGCTTCTCGTCGTGCAGCTCGGCGACGGCCCGGACGGGCTCCTCCCAGTCGAGCTCGCGCCACTCGCGGAACACGTCGAGCCGGTTGAGCGCGCCCGAGCGCGAGATCGCGGCGCTCTTCTCGCGCCCGACCTCGTCACGCCGCTCCTCGAGCACCGCGCGACGTCCGGCGACGTCGGTCGCCTGCTCGAGCAGCGCGTCGATCTTGGCCTGGTTGCTCCAGCCGAGCACGTAGCCGCTGCGGTCGCGGACGGAGCGCCGGTCGTCCTTCTCGTGGTGGCTGGCGGAGTGCTTGACCTGCCCCTCGCGCGTCACGGCGCGGGGCACGCGCTGGAAGTCGGCGAGCGTCGCGGCGCACACGTAGTCTGCGCGACGCTCGAGCTCGTCGGTCAGCCAGGCGGCGAGGTCGCCGTCCTTGACCTCGAGGAGGTCCGCGAGCAGCGGCCCGTCCTCACGGCTCGCGGGCGGGGTCCCGACGCCGCCGCGCACCTTCCGCGTGCGGCCCGCGGCGGGGGCGGGGACGCGGTGGTAGACGAGCCGGGTGCCCAGGTCCTGCGCGTTGATCCAGGCCGAGACCGCGTCGTAGTGCTGGGCGGGCACGAGCAGCGAGAGCGCGAAGCCGCGCAGCACACGCTCGGCCGCGCCCTCCCACTCGGCGTGCTCGGCGCGCACGCCGAGCAGCTCGCCCGCGAAGGGCAGGTCGGCGTCCGTGAGCCCGACGTCGGAGCACAGGCGGGTGCGCAGGTCCAGGCTCGTACGGGGCAGGTTGGACTCGCGGTCGGCCAGCGAGCGGAGCTCGGCGTTGATCTCGCGGGCCTCGGCCTCGACCGCGCGCAGCTCGGCGGCGACCTCCCCCGCGCGGCCCTCGATCTCCCCCAGGGCGTCCTGCGCGTCTGACTGCAGCGCGCCCGTGCGCTCGCGCAGCGCCGCGAACTCGTCGCGCGACGCGACCGGCTCGAGGCCCGCCGCGGCCAGGTAGCGCGCGTACTCGTCGGCCTTGGCCCGACGCTCGGCGCGCTCGACCTCGCGGCGCGCGACCTCGCCCTCGATCTGGGCGAGGCGGTCGCCGCCGTGCCCGGCCCGCTCGACCTCGAGGCGCTGGCGCTCCGCGTCGAGCAGCGCGAGCTCCTCCTTGAGGCGGTCCAGGCCGTCGGCGCGCGCCGTGATCGACGCCTCGAGCTCACCGATGCGTGCGTCGAGCGCCTCGACGCGCCGGCCCGCGGTGAACCCGCGCAACGCCTCGCGCTGGGCGACGAGCCCGCGGGCCCGCTCCCCCACCGCGTCGTACGCGTCGGCGTCGGCCAGCAGGGGCGCGAGCTGGTCGATCTGCGCACGGGCCTTGACCACGGCGTCGTGCGCGCTCGTGAGGTCGTCGAAGTGCGCGACGAGCTTCTCGGTCCAGCGGGCCGCGTCGAACGGTTCGAGCATGTGCTCGCGCACGAACTCGTTGAGGTCGCCCACCGACTTCATGGACACCGTCTGGTGGAACAGCTCCATGGCCTGCTCGGACTCGATGCCCAGCAGGCGACGGAAGTCGCGCCCGTACTCCGGGAAGTGGTCACGGATCTGCGCGCCGGACTCGCGCAGGCGGCGGCGCAGGACGTTGATGTCCCCGTCGAAGCCCGCGAAGTCGTCGGCGATCGTCAGGGGCGAGGTGCTCGTGACGTAGAAGCGCTCGGGCTGCCCCTGCGCGCCGTCCTTGAGCCAGAACACCTGCGCCAGCACGGCGCGCGAGTCGAACCCGCGGTTGGCGAACTCGCCCAGGATGACCGAGTAGGTGTGGCCGCGGCGCAGACCCACGTGCCGCGAGGCACCCGTGACCTCGTTGCGCTCGGACTTGTAGTGCCCGGCCACGTAGGAGCGCAGCGTGCGCTCGCGCGTGTCCGCGCCGGCCGCCTTGTTGTAGCTGATGCGGTTCGCGGGGAGCAGGAGCGTCGTGATGGCGTCGACGATGGTCGACTTGCCCGAGCCGATGTCCCCCGTCAGGAGCGCGTTGCGCCCGTCGAGCTCGAAGCTCCACGCGTACTTGTCGAACGTCCCCCAGTTGAGGACCTCGAGCCGGTCGAGGCGGTAGCCCGACCGCTGGTCCAGGTCCGCTGCCGCGTCGTGCAGCTCGACCGCGCTGAACAGTGCCTCGGCCATCAGGCCTCCTCGTGCGTCGGGCGCTCGGTGCCGAGCATGCGGTTGTCGTCCGGTTCGGGCCCGTTCTCGACGCCGACCGCATGCTCGTCGGACGTCGACCGCATGGTCGGCGCGGCCCCCGTGCCAGCACCCGCCGCAGCGGGTCCGCCTGCGGCGGGTCCGGCGTCGGGCAGGAGCGCTCCCCCGTCGCGCGACGCGAGCTCGGCCGCGTACTCCGCGAGGCGCGCGTCGAAGTCCGCGAGCCACTGGCCGTCGACGAACGCCTTGAGGATGCGACGCACCTCGTACGTGTCCGGGGTGTCCGGCACGGGGCGCAGGAAGCCCAGCTCGACCACGCGGCGCACGTTGGCCTCGACGCGGTCGCGCGCACGGGCCTCGTTGCTCGACCCGGGCAGGAACACGCGGACCAGGTCCACGATCTCGTCGCGGGTGAGGACCAGACGGGTGTCACCGCCCTCGGAGTCGAACTGTGCGAGCCGCTTGCGCAGCAGCGCGAGCAGCAGGCTCACGTCGAACGACAGCTCGCGCCGCGCGACGAGGCGCGGGATGAACGTGCCGTCGCCCTCGTCCTCGGGCTGCGCACGCAGGTACGCGTACCCCTCGGACTCGTCGATCACGACCTCGAGGCCGAGCGTCGCGACGAAGTCCCGCGCCTGCGCCTCGAGCGCGAGCAGGTCGCGCCACGTGCGGGTCCCGGCCTCGCGGTAGACGACGCCCTTGACGAGCGAGGTCACGACGAGCGACAGCTCGGGGCTCTGTCCGGCGGTCGGCCCCGGGCGTTCGGTCCGGACGGGCTGCTGGCTCACTGGGTTCCCTCCTGGGGAGACGGCTGGGAAGAGGGCGAGGCGGGCGGGTCCTGCGCGAGCGACCGGGCGACCGCCCCCGCGAGGTCCTTGGCTCCCGTGCGGGCGAACGTCACGCGCGGCACGCGCGCGACCCGGATGCGCGGGCCAGCGGGTCGGGGGTGGGTCGCGGGCTCGGCGACGTCGACGACCTCGACACCGCTCGCCACCGGCAGGTCCGGCACGTGGTCGTCGACGACCCACCGCACCTCGTCGGTGTGCGCCGGGTCGTGCACCACGTCGAAGCGCGGGTCGTCGAGCGACAGGTACGTCACGAGCTCCGCGAGGCCCTGCTCGAGCGGGTTCTCCTCGACGAGCTGCGCGAGCGAGACCTGGCCCCTGCGGCGCAGCGCGTCACGGACCGTGCGGCTCAGGCGCTCGGGATCCACGTGCACCTGCGTGAACAGGGCCGACGCGTCGAAGTCCGCGATGCCCGCGGTCACGCCCTCGCTCGCGAGCGGCTCCTGGTGCTGCGGCCGGTAGAGCGGGCGCTCGGTCGGCAGGTGCACGTCGACCGAGGTCGAGTCCATGGTCGTCGCGAGCGGCCCGGTGTCGGCAGCACCCAGTCGCAGCCGGTCGGGGGCGTCGCGCAGCGCGAGCGCATGACCCTCGATGCTGCGCAGGATGTCGATCACGCGACGGTTCTCGAGCCACACCTGGTCGTCGAGGAACCGGCGCAGCTGCTCGGACAGGACGCGCACGGTCGACTGCGTGCGCTCGCCCGCGTCGAGCCAGTCGTAGTGGATGCGGCGCAGGCGTCGGCCGGCCGCGCGGCCCGTGATGCCGGGAGCCGCCTCGTCGTCGTCCCCGACCTGCTCCTCGAGCGCAGGCAGGGCCTGGACCTTCTCGACGAGCCCGGCGAACTCCTCCTGCCGCTGGCGGTCCAGGAGGAAGTCGTAGAACGCGTGGAAGCTGCGGCCCTGGTCCGAGTCCGCGATCGCCGAGCGGCTCCCGACGACCGCGTCCAGCAGGTCGCCCTTGGCGCCGTCCCAGCCGGTGATGCGCTCGCGCATCTCGCGGTCGAGGTTCCGGAAGTTCGCCTCGACCTCGCGGAAGTCCGCGAGCAGGTCCGCGGCCGTGCCAGTGAGCTGCTGGTAGCGGTCGCGCTGGGCGGCCGCGTCGAGCAGCGAGAGCTGCCCCCGCGCACGCGCTCGATCTCCTCGTCGATCCGCGCACGACGCGCCTCGAGCTCGCGCAGGCGCGCGTCGGCGTCGGACTCGGTGCCGACCGTGAGCTGGCGCAGCAGCTCGAAGACCGTGTTGAGGCGGGACTCGGTGCCCACGAAGCTGCGCTCGCGCAGCGCCGAGACCCACGCGACGGCCTTCTCGACGGCCGGGGTCGCGTCGTAGTGCGCCTCCTCCGAGCCCGTCGGGTAGAACTTGCGCAGCCACCCCTGCTCGGGCGCGGACCAGTGGTCGAGGTAGGCCTTGGGCGAGCGGGGATAGCGACGGGCCTCGGTCGGGTGGTCCGCGGGCGACCCAGGTGCGTGGGCATCCCCTGCGGAGGCACCGTCCGGCCCGACGGCGTCGCTCGCCGCGGCGGGCTCGTCACCCTCCGCGACGGGTCGGGGCTGCGCGCGGGCGGGCCGGTCCGGTCCGTCGATCGCGTAGAGCGCGTCGTCGAGGAGCGAGACGAGCTCGGCCTCGCCGATCGAGCGGATGTTCTGCTCGACGAAGACCGTTCCGAGGAAGCTCAGGGCGAGCGGCGCGTTGTCCGAGCGCAGGAGGCGCCAGGCCGGGGTGCGCCGCAGGGCGTCGATGTCGTCGTGCTGCACTCAGGCCCTCTCGCGCGTGTCCGGTGTCGGTGTCGACCGGGGGCTGTTCGTGCGCCGGTCAGGGCGGCGCCGCAGGGGATCGCACGATCAGCCGCACCGAGCATCCTAGGCGCCGGGTCCCACGATCCCGGGATCGGCACGGTCACCCAGCGCCTCCGGTGCTCACCGGCCCGTCCCTCCCTCGAACGATGTACGTGCGGCGAGCGAAGATCGGCGAGGTGGGCGACGCCGTCGGGCAGCATCCCGACCAGCATGGACACCATGCCCACCCTCCTGGAGTCCCCGCTCGTCCTGCTGATCCTCGCGTGCGAGATCGGCTTCTGGGTCGTGCTCACCGCAGGGCTGGTCGCCCGGTACGTGCTGCGCCGGCGTCGGCTCAGCACGATCCTGCTGGTCAGCGTGCCCCTGATCGACCTGCTGCTCGTGAGCGTGTCGATCGCAGACGTCGCGGGCGGGTCGCCGCCCGAGGCCGTGCACGGGCTCGCGGCCGTCTACCTGGGGTTCACGGTGGCGTTCGGGCACTCGATCGTCCGGTGGGCCGACGCTCGCGCCGCGTTCCACCTCGGTGGCGGACCGAGGCCCGTCAAGCCGCCGAAGGACGGCCTCGCGGGGCTCCTCCACGAGATGCGCGAGCCTCGGCAAGGCGGTGATCGCCGCGGCGATCGCGCTCGGCGTGATCGCGACCCTGTCGACCGTCGCCGGGACCGGGCTCATCGCTCCCGCCCAGTGGCCGGACGACCCGCTGTGGGTGTGGGCGCTGCGAGTCGCGGTCGTGCTCGGCGCGTGGGTCGTGCTCGGGCCCGTCTGGGTGCTGCTGGGGTTCGGAGGCGGGTCCCGGCAGGCGCCGGACGCGCGGCACGAGCACGCCGACCGGGCGGCTCCGGCGGACCCTCCCGTCGGGTCGGCGGCTCCGACGGCTCCGGCGGCTCCGGCGGCTCCGGCGGCTCCCTGGGGCCGCTAGCTGTTCTGTGTCATGACGTTGGTGACACCTGCGTGGAGGCGTGAGGCTGGGGGTTGGTTCCTGGCCGCAGTGTGAGGTCGATGGTAGTTGTAGTGGATGTTCCAGACGTCGAGGGCTGCGGTGCGTTGGGCTTCTGAGGTCCACTCTCGGGCGTAGAGGAGTTCCTCGGCCAGAGTCCGGTTGTAGCGCTCGACCTTGCCGTTGTGCTTGGGGGTGCGGGGCCGGATGCGTTGGTGCTTGGCCGCGGTCGCCAGGACGGAGCGGGTGAAGTCCTTGGCCCGGTAGTTGGCGCCGTTGTCGGTCACGACCCGGGTGATGCGGGTGATGCCGTGTGCGGCGAAGAATGCCCGTGCGCGGGCCCAGAACCCGATGGTCGTGGCCGCTTTCTCGTTGGGCAGGGCTTCGGTGTAGGCGAGGCGGGAGAATCCG
This sequence comes from uncultured Actinomycetota bacterium, assembly GCA_963782165.1. Classification (GTDB taxonomy): domain Bacteria; phylum Actinomycetota; class Actinomycetes; order Actinomycetales; family Cellulomonadaceae; genus Oerskovia. The sequence goes on along the minus strand of CAWAIO010000006.1, from coordinate 678,799 downwards.
TCCACGGCCGAGTGCAGGTAGACGTAGCCAGCCCTGGCGCCCCTGGTCTTGGCCCGGTCGACGGCCTTGGCGTGGGGTGAGCCGCGCCCGTGGGTCCGCCAGCCGCCCCCATCAGGGATGCGTCCGACCTTCTTCACGTCCAGGTGGACCATGTGACCGGGATACCGGGCCACGATCTGCCTGATCGTTCGGTTGCTCGCGCCGGTGGGGTCGATGTCGCGGCGCCGGGAGATGCCCAACCTGCGCAGCCACCGGGCGACCGTCACGGGCGCGATCTGGTGGCCTTCGCGGACCAGCTCGAGGTGGATCTGGCGGGCGGTCCACTTATGTGTCCGGCGCAGGTCCTCGATGCGTTCGACCACCTCCGGCGGGGTCTGGGTCGGGCGGAGGTGCGGGGCGCTGGATCGGTCGCCCAGGCCAGCTTCGCCGAGGGTCTCGTAACGGCGCAACCACTTCGTGAGCGTCTGGCGCGCAACACCAGCCTCAGCGGCGACATGAGCAATCGGGCGGTACCGGCAGCGCTCGACCAGGCGCAACCTTCCAGCAGGAGTCAACGGGGCACTAGCGTGGGTCATGAGGGGTAGGTCCTTCGCGCAGGTGGTTGTAGAGGTACCTCCATCCTGCGGTCCAAGGCCTACCCCTCGCCTACGCCCCCACCTCCCGGCGTGTCACCAACGTCATGACCCACAACAACTAGCCGTCGGAGGGTGCGAACGGCGCGAACGGCGGTCGCTCGCCGAACCGGTCGAGCGCGCCGAGGTAGCGCGACCCCCACGAGACACGGGTGATCTCGCCCAGCCCGAACCACCTCGGAGCCGCTTCCCAGCGCCCGGCCGTGTCGATGAACCGCAGCCCCAGGGCCTCGTCCGTCAGGGTCCCCACCGACCCAGGGAAGTACTCGCCGGGAGACTCTGCCTCGGCGTGCACGGCGAGCAGGCGGCTCGTGCGGGCCACCGACAGCACGACGTCCTCGACGGATGCGAGGTCGACGGCGAGGTCCGGGTGCGGGAGCGGCCAGGAACCGAGCCCCGCAGCAGCGCGCTCGACGAAGCGCTGGTTCGCGCGTCGCACCCGGCGGACCTTCGTGACGTCCTCGGTCCGGATCACCTCGTAGCCGTCGGCGTGAGCCCGGTCCGCCAGCGACCCGACGAGCGTCCACACCCCCGTCGCGAGCACCACACCGTCCAGGAGGTCGGTGTCAGGGCCCAGGGTGCGGCGGTGGATCGTGACGACGGCGCCGGTCGTGCGGGCCTCGTCGAGCGAGAGGGTGCGGGACATGGCGGGAGCGTAACGCCCCAGGACTCCGATCCCGGACCGGGTTTCCGTCCTGGTCGGTACGGGTGGGACGGCGACGCGATGTGGGGTCGACGAGACGCTGGTCGAGCATGCGGTGGGCGTCCGTCGAGCATGCAGTGGGCGTCCGATCTTGCCCGGATCCTGACGGCAACCGCATGCTCGGCAGCGGGCCGCAGGACCGAGAGCCGCCCGGGTTCGCACCCGAGCCCCGAACCGCGAGCCAGATCCCCGAGCCCGCGGCCCCGAGCCCGACGTCAGCCGTCCAGCCAGTCCTTGGCCGCGGCCAGCAGCTCCGCGTCGTCGAGCGAGGCGTCGAGCCGCAGCCGCGGACCGGACCAGTCCGCGAGCGCCCGGGCGCGCGCGGCGAGCGAGTCCCAGCCGGGCTCGGGCAGCGCCGGGTAGCGCGAGCCCCTGGTCACGAGGCGCTCGCGGTGCAGCCGCTCGTCCGCGAGGTAGACCTCGACGAACCAGAGACGGGTCGCGGTCCGCGCGGCGAGGTCCATCCACTGCTGCCGGGCTGCGGGGTGGTCGTTGACCGCGTCGACGATGACCGCGTTGCCCAGGAGCAGGTTCTCCTGGGCGACCGACTCGACGGCGAGGTACGCACCCAGGCCCGTGACGTCGTCGTGCACCGCCCCTGCGCGCAGGAACGCGTCCTCCACGGGGTCGACGCTGAGCATCACCGCGCCCAGGTCGCGCGCGAGCAGGCGCGCAAGTCGGCTCTTACCGGTTCCGGGCAGTCCAGCCATGGCGATCAGCACGATCGTGAGGATAGGCCCGTCATGTTTCGGGACGGGGTCGAACATGCGGTCGTCTTTCGTCGGCCACGCAGCGGTCATCTCTGGGCCTTGCGGACGCCCACCGCCGGCCATGCGGTCCTCGGTCGTCAGCCGGATCCTGCCGACGACTGCGCGCTCGGCACCGAGCCACGGTCGAGCACGAGGTTCCGCGCGGTCGAGCACGAGGTTGTGGTCGCTGTCGCCCCGATAGCGACCGCAACCTCGTGCTCGGCGCTGCCAGGTGACACACCCGCGACGGACCGCGAGGTCTCAGCCGCCCTGGGCCGCGACCTCGGCGTCGCTGCGCAGGATGCAGAACTCGTTGCCCTCGGGGTCGGCGAGCGTGAACCATCCCGAGCCGTCGGGACGGCGGTGGTCGGCGAGCTGCGAGGCCCCCAGGCCGAGGAGCCGTTCGACCTCCTGCTCACGGGTCCCGTCGACCGGACGCAGGTCGAGGTGGAGCCGGTTCTTGAGCTCCTTGCCCTCGGGGACCTCGATGAACAGCAGGCGTCCACGGCTCTCCGCGGGTGCGTCGCTGCCGACCGGCGGGAAGATCATGCACTCCTCGTGGCCGGGCAGGTTGGGGTCGTCGGGGTCCTCGACGTAGGCGAGGACCCCGCTCCACCAGACCGACTGGGCGTAGGCGTCGCGGGCGTCGATCGTCGTGTGCTGGATGCGAGAGGTCATGGGCTCAACCTAGGGACGGCGGGTCCGTGGCGCAGCAGGAATTCCGGAGCGCCATCGCCGAGCACGAGGTTGCGCGCGGTCGACCACGGGGTTGCGATCACCAAGGTCCGGATAGCGACCGCAACCTCGTGCTCGGCACCCCACGCCCCCGCGGCAGCGACCACACCCCGGACCTCACGGCACCAGGAAGCCGTCCCGCACGAGTCCCCGCACCGCGGGCAGCAGCTCGCCCGCGAGGTCCCCGGCCGACACCTCGAACAGCGACGCGATCGCCCCGATCAGCTGCCCCACGGTCAGCTCGCCGTCGCTCGCCCCCACGAGCGCAGCGAGCCCGGTCGACGCCTGGATCCCCCGGCCCAGACCGTCGCCCTGCCGGATGATCACGACGTTCGGGTCCACGGCGCCGGGCGTCAGGTAGCGCTCCTCGCTGACGTCGCCGGCCACGGTCAGGCGGGACGACGTGAGCGCGGCGTCGTCGCGGGCCTCGAGCCAGTCGTGGGCCGCGAGCGAAGCCGCGAGGTGCCCGCCGAGCGGCTGGCGCACCGAGCCCGTGTGCTCCTCGAGGCGACGCAGGCTCACGCCGTGGTCCGCGGCCGGCTTGCGGAGCGTGACGATCCCGAACCCCACGGCCTCGACGTCGCGCGCTGCGAAGTCGTCGAGCCACGCCTCGTACGACGCGGCCCAGGCCCCGGGCTCGCGCTCGGGGGTCGTACCACCGTCACGGATCCACGTCTCGGCGTACTCCGCCGGGTCCAGGACCTCGCGCTGGATGATCCAGCCGTCGAGCCCCGCCTCGTCGAGCCAGGCACCGACGCGCTCGGTCCACGGCTCGCCCCGACGGTGCTCCCAGTTGCCGAGCATCTGCGCGACGCCACCCGGTGCGAGCACGTCGCCGACGCCCAGGACCAGGTCGCGCACCAGGTCGTCACCCGCACGGCCACCGTCGCGGTACTCGTACTCGGGGATGCCTCCGCCGGCGGCTCCCGACGCGCCCCGGGGTGTGATGACGAACGGCGGGTTGGAGACCACGAGGTCGAACGCCTCGCCCGCGACGGGATCGAGCATCGACCCTTCGCGCAGGTCCAGGCGTACGCCGTCGAGGGCCGCGTTGAACTCGGCGAACCGCAGCGCACGCCGGGAGATGTCGGTCGCGACGACCGACTGCGCGTGCCGCGAGGCGTGCAGCGCCTGGATGCCGCAGCCCGTCCCGAGGTCGAGCACCCGTCCCACGGGCGTGCGCATGGTCACCTGCGCGAGCGTGATCGACGCCCCGCCTGCACCGAGCACGTGGTCGCCCGCGAGGCGTCGCCCGGTCGCGAGCTCGCCCAGGTCGGAGGCCAGCCACCACGTGACCGGACCCGCCGCGTCGGCAGCGGCGTAGGGGCGCAGGTCCGCGAGGGCGCGCACGCCGTCGTCGGGCCCGTTGCCTGCCACGGCGACGAGGCCGAGGCGCACCGCACCGTCGGCCCCCACCCCGGGCAGGGTCGCGTCGAGGTCCGCCCGGCGGACCTCGAGGCCCAGCAGGAAGAGCGCGGTGAGCACGGCCCGCGGGTCCTTCCGGCCCGACGACGTCGCTCCCGCTGCGGCGTCGAGCGCCGCCCGGGCGACACGCAGAGCGGGCACGGCCTGCTCGCGGTGCAGGGCCGCCGCGGCGAGCGGACCGAGGAAGTCCTCGACGCCGTCGACCGTGTAGCCGGCCGCCTCGAGGTCGGTGCGCAGGAGCGGCAGGAGGTGTGGGTCGATCGTGGGTTCACCGGGGGACATGCGCCTATCCTCCCCCGGTGACCCGTCGCGGCGCGCGACCGCACGGGGAGGACGACGGAGGGGCGGGTCCGCAGCCTGTGCTGCGGACCCGCCCCTCCGGGACGCCGAGACGTCAGGCCGTGCAGTTCTCGCTGGTCCACTTCTCGACGTTCTGGGCCGCCGTCTGGAAGTCGGTCGACTGGAGCGAGTCGGAGAGCTCGGTGGCCTTCTCCATGTAGTCGTCGGCCGTGGGGTCGAGCTCGGAGAGCTCCGTGAGCGTGTCGCCCATCTTCTCGAAGCCCTCGGTCAGGGTGGTCCAGTCCGCCGAGATGGCCTCCGGTGCCTTGGCGGCCTTGAGCTCGGTCACGAGCTTGTCGAACGCCTCGCCCGCGGCCGCGGGGTCGCTCGCGTCGACGTCGTTCATCGAGTCCTCGAAGCCCTCACCCGTCTCGCAGAAGGCCTTGACGTCGGCGTCGCCGCTGCAGGCCGCGAGGGAGAAGGCCAGCAGGACTGCCGTCGCGAGGCCGCCGACGGTCTTGGTCACGTTCTTTCGGTTGGTCATGCACACCATCCTGGAGCATTCCTGTGAGGATCGCCGACGAGATGGCGCCTCGCGGGGACTTCTCCCCATCGGATTCACCCGGTGCAGGTGGTGTCCAGATAGGTCGTCACACGTCCCGAGGCCGCCGTCATGGCGTCCGTGTCGAGGTCCTTGCCCGCGTCGTCGAGCGCCCCGACGATGGACTTCGCGGAGTCGATGTCGGCCTTGGACAGCGCCTCGGAGGCAGTCCTGACGTACGACGTGACGGTCTTCCAGTCGCCCGCGATCTCCGCGGGCGGTTCGACGCTCGTGAGCGCGACGCGCGCGTTCTCGAACCCGGTCACCAGGGTGCGAGGGTGCTCGACGCTCATCGACACCTGAGCCGTGTTGGCAGCGGCCCACGCTGCCTCGGTCTCAGCGCAGAACGACGTGTCGACGGCCGGGTCCGCTTCTCCGCCGGCGGCTGCGGCGGCCTCTGCGTCGGCGTCTGCTGCCGAGGCGGCGTCGGTCGCGGCGTCGACGGCGGCGCTGTCCTCGCTGGTCGAGGACTCGGTCGCGGCGGGCTTCGGCGACTGCTCGGTCGGGTCGGCGTCGCCGCCCCCCGAGCACGCCCCCAGGGCGAGGAGCGCGACCACGGCGAGCGCCGTCGTCGGGCGCAGGAACGAGTTGCTCATGCGTCCATCATCCTTGCTCGGGGCCGTCCTCCGAAACTCCCTGGTCACAGGGGCGAGACCCGCGGCAGCGGCCCGGCGAGCACCGGCTCCACCACCGGCCGGGCACCCAGGTCCGTGAGCTGTCGGTGTGCACACCACGTCCCCACGCCGGAATGTCACTTTTCTCCCTAGGATGAGCCGGTGAACGCAACGCAGCGAGAACCGGTCGGCCGGCCCGACGACGACCCCGGCCGTGAGGGCCACCCCTCGTCGGGTGCGTGCACCCCGCCGGCGGTCCTCGCACCACCCCTGCGACGGCGCACCGAGGCTCGCACGCCCGTCCAGGACCGGAGCAACCTCCGCCAGCGGGCCATGGTCGAGGCCGCGGCCCGACTGCTCATCTCCGAGGGGTTCCCCGCGGTGACCCACCGCCGCGTCGCGAAGGCCGCCGGCGTGCCGCAGGGGTCGGCCTCGTACTACTTCCCGTCGAGCTCGTCGCTCGTGACCGCAGCGGTCGAGGCCGCCGAGGAGCTGCGTGGCACCGCGGCCGCCGAGCGGGCCGGGGCGCTCCCCCGACGCGAGCGCTCGACGACCCGCACCGCCCGCCTGCTCATCGAGACGTTCTATGCGCCCTCGGTCGACGACTCGGTGGTCGACGTCCGGCTCGACCCCATGCTGACCGCGATGCGCGACCCCGCGCTCCGCCCCATCATGCGTGCCTCGCGTCCGCGCCTGCTGGCCGCGCTGCGGACCGTCCTCGACGCGAGCGGGTACCAGCACGTGACCGACGTGGACCTCCTGGGCCACTTCGTCGACGCGTCGCTCCTGTCAGCGGCCTCCGACGGGACCGAGCAGGTCCTCGACCGGGCCACCGCGACCACGGCGAGGCTGCTCGAGCACTGGCGCTGAGGCCGGGCGGGGCCGCCGCGCCTCACAGCCCCCGCAGCAGCGCCCGGTAGAACACCACCCCGCGCCCGAGCGCGTCGATCGTCACGTGCTCGTCGACGCCGTGGATCGACTCGCGCTGCTCCCGCGACATCGCGAACGGGCTGAACCGGTAGACGTGCTCCGAGATCTCGCAGAAGTGGCGCGAGTCGGAGGCGCCGAGCATGACGTAGGGCGTCACGACCGCATCCGGGTACGCGGCCCCGATCGACGAGCGGACCAGGGCGAACTGCTCGCCGTCGGTCGGGGACACGGGCGAGGGGTCCTCGCCCGAGACCACGCGCAGCTCGACCGTGGGGTCGTCGATCACGCGGCGGAGGCGCTCGACGACCGACGCGACCGTCTCGCCCGTCGCGATCCGGACGTTCGCGTTGGCCTTCGCGGACGCCGCGAGCACGTTGGCCCCGGGGCTGCCCTGGAGCTGGGTGATCGCGACGGTCGTGCGCACCATGGCGTTGGTCTCGGGGCTCACCGTCCCGAGGACCCGCGCGAGCGCAGGGCGGAGCTGGCGGGCGCTCGCGAACAGCAGCCGGAGCCCGAACGGCGAGTGGCGTCCGAGCGTGTCGATCATCTCGAGCGTCGGCTCCGGCAGGTGCGGGGGGAACGGGTTGTCGTCGATGCGCGTGATCGCGCGCGCGAGCCGGGCCGTCGCCCCACCGCGCACCGGCGTCGAGGCGTGCCCCCCGAGGGACTGCGTGCTGATCTCGAGGTCGAGGATGCCCTTCTCCGCGACGCCCACGACGGCCGTGGGCGCGGTCACGCCCGGGAACGCCCCCTCGACCACGGCTCCACCCTCGTCGACCACGAGCCACGGGCTGATCTTGCGCTCGCGCAGCACGGCCACGGCCGAGCGGGCTGCGTCCCCCGCCGTCTCCTCGTTGTGCCCGAACGACAGGTAGACGTCGCGGTCGGGAGTGAAGCGCTGGCCCAGCAACGACTCGACCGCCTCCAGGAGCACCACGAGGGAGCCCTTGTCGTCGAGCGTGCCACGCCCCCACACCGCGCCGTCGCGGATCGCGCCGGAGAACGGGTCGCCCGACCAGTCCTCGGCCTCGACGGGCACCACGTCGTAGTGCGCCATGAGCACCGCGGGGGCCGCCGGGGCCGCCCCCTGCCGGCCGCGCCACCGGAAGAGCAGGCCGTGGCCCGCGACGCGCTCGAGCGCGAGCCGCTCGTGCACGCGCGGGTAGAGCTCGGCGAGCCGTTCGACGAACGCCTCGAAGACCGCGGGGTCCTCCTCGCCGGGCGCGCGCGAGGACACGGTCGGGATGCGTACGAGCGCGCTCAGTCGCTCGGCCGTCCCGACGGCGTAGCTCGCCGGGTCGTCGCGTGCCTCCTCGTCCTGGGGTCGGGTCGCGCGCGCGCCGCTGCCCGCGAACCGGCCGGTGCGCTGCTCCTGGTCCTGCGGCCTGAAACGTGCCGCCCGGGCGACCCCGGCACCGACCAGGGCGACCGCCCCGGCGGTGAGGGCGCCCGCGACGGCGCGTGCCGCCGTCGGGCCCTGTCCTGTGCTCCTGCTGCTCACTGCTGCGCCTCCTTGACGACGAGTGCTTCCTGGGGGACGAAGGGCTCGACGGCCTCGGCGTCCGCGAACGCGAGCCGGGGGACGAACGCGAGCACCACGGCGGCCACGACGGCCGTGACCCCGCAGATCGTCCAGACGATCATGTAGCCACTGAGCGACCCGGCCGTGGCCTCGGAGCCGTCGAGCGTCGCGTGCGTGCCCGAGATCAGGGCGAGCGCGAACACGCACGACGCGAACGTGCCGCCGATGGTCTTGGTCGTGTTGGTCAGGCCCGTCGCGACCGCGGTGCGGCCCACCGGAGCAGCGGCAGCAGCGGCTGCCGGCAGGGCCGCCACGAGCGCCCCCGACCCCAGCCCTGCGACGACCATGTTCGTCAGGAGGTTCGCGGTGGTCTCGTGGAACGGCAGGAAGAGCAGGTAGCCGACCGCGACGAGCGACGCCGCGATGATCAGCGTGCGCCGGGGCGTGAGCAGACGAGTGATGCGCGAGAACGCGAGCGCCCCCAGCAGGCACGAGACCACGTACCCGCCCACGAGCAGCGAGACCGTCATGGACGACGCGCCCAGGCCGTAGCCGTAGACCTCCGGGTCGGTGCGCGCGAACGTCGACAGCGGGCCCTGGGCACCCAGGATGCTCACGCCGAACAGGGCCGCGGTGGCCATGATGGGCCACATGGTCGGGCGGCGCAGGACCCGCAGGTCGACGAGCGGGTCCGCCTGGCGCAGCTCGTAGCGCCCCAGGGGCCACAGCGACGCGACCCCCACCACGACGAGCGCCCACGCCCACCAGGTGCCCAGTCCGTTGGTGCGCATGAACGTGAGCCCCGCACTGACGAGCAGCAAGGTCAGGCTCAGCAGGACCACGCCGCCGCGGTCGAGCGTGCCCTCGCCCTTCTCGGGCGACTCGGGGATGCGGAACCACACCACGAAGAACACGGCCGTCACGGCCATGGCGGGGATGCTCAGTGCCAGCCAGAGGCGGTCCTGGGCGAGGGCGCCCGCCTGCCCGCCGGCCAGCGCCCCGACGATCGCCCCGGCCTGGAGCGCGGCCACGATCACGCCGGTGGCGCGGCGGGTCAGCGACGGGCCGTCAGCACGTCCACGCGAGCGCGCGTAGATGAGCGCGACCTGGAGCGGCAGCCACACGACGTAGAACCCCTGGAGCGACCACGCCACGAGGAACACCCAGAAGTTCGGCGAGAACGCGACGGCCCACGACGCCGCTGCCGTCAGGGCCGTCGTGACGAGCAGCATCCGGCGGTAGCCGTGGATGTCGCCGAGCTTGGCGAAGACCGGCACGACCATGGCCGAGAGCAGGAGCTGGGCTGCCTCGAACCAGTTGACGTCGGCGTCGTGGATGTTCAGGTGCCGCGCGATGTCCGTCAGGAGCGGGGTGTAGAAGCCCTGGAGGATGCCGCTCGTGAACTCGACGAAGAACAGGTAGCCGACGATCCCGCCGGCGATCCCGCCCGCCTTGAGCACCCGACCGTTGCCGGCCCTGTCCACGCGTCCTGGAACGCCTCGCAACATGTTCGCCTCCGCAGGGCCGGGTGGGACCGGCCTGTACCTGGCCCGCCGTTGGACCGCTCGGCAGGATACTAGGTACTTCACGTTTCACGTAGATGTCGAGGTCGGGGCGCTGTCACCGAACAGCCTGGTCGTCAGAAGTGGGCCGGGCGATCGCCCGGCCCACTTCTGACAGCTCGTCGGCGAACGCGCCTCAGCTCGCGCGCACCGCCTGCGGCTCCTCCGCCATCTGCTCACGGTCGACGCGCGCCGCGCGCAGCCTGGAGAGGATGACCGCACCGAACGCGATGCCCGCCGCGACCACCGCGATGCCGATGCGCAGGGCGTGGTTGGCGTCCTCGGGGACGCTCAGGAGCACGACAGCGGGGGCGATGAGCACCGAGACCAGGTTCATGACCTTGAGCAGCGGGTTGATCGCCGGCCCGGCCGTGTCCTTGAACGGGTCGCCCACGGTGTCGCCGACGACGGTCGCCTCGTGCGCCGGGGACCCCTTGCCGCCGTACGCACCGTCCTCGACGATCTTCTTCGCGTTGTCCCACGCCCCACCGGAGTTCGCCAGGAAGACCGCCATGAGCACGCCCGCGCCGATGGCCCCCGCGAGGAAGCCCGCGAGCGGGCCCACCCCCAGGCCGAAGCCCACCGCGATGGGCGCGAACGCAGCCAGCAGACCCGGCGTCGCGAGCTCGCGCAACGAGTCGCGCGTGCAGATGTCCACGACCTTGCCGTACTCGGGCCGCTCGTCGTACGTCATGATCCCGGGGTGCTCGCGGAACTGGCGGCGCACCTCGTAGACGATCGCGCCGGCCGCACGGGTCACCGCGTCGATCGCGAGGCCCGAGAACAGGAACACGGTCGCGGCCCCGAGGATCACGCCGACCAGGGTGATGGGCGAGATGATCGAGTAGTCGAGCATCGACACCACGAGCCCCGCCCCGGGGTTCGTGATGTCCGCGAGCGCTCCGCCCACGGCGTCCGCATAGGACCCGAACAGGGCGGTCGCCGCGAGGACCGCGGTCGCGATCGCGATGCCCTTGGTGATGGCCTTGGTCGTGTTGCCCACGGCGTCGAGGTCGGTGAGGATCTGCGCGGCCTCGGGGTGGTCGTCGCCCGCCTCGCCGACGGACATCTCGTAGATGCCCTGCGCGTTGTCGGAGACCGGACCGAACGTGTCCATCGCGACGATCACGCCCACGGTCGTCAGGAGCCCGCAGCCCGCGAGCGCGATGAGGAACAGCGAGAGCCAGACCGAGCCGCCCGCGATGAGGAAGACGCCGCAGATCGCGGCTGCGATGATGCCCGCGGTGTAGACCGCGGACTCGAACCCGACCCCGATGCCGGACAGGACGACCGTGGCCGCCCCCGTGCGCGAGGTGGCGGCGACGTGGAGGGTGGGCTTCGACGTCGTGCCCGTGAAGTAGCCCGTGACCCACAGGATGATGCCCGCCAGGACCACGCCGATCAGGACCGCGAGCGCCGCGACCACGCGCGGGTCGCTCGTGACGTCACCCAGGTCCGCGGTGCCCGACAGCTCCGAGAACGACGACGGCAGGTACGCGAACGCCGCGACCCCCGCGAGGACCGCGCCGAGCAGCGCCGAGAGGTAGAAGCCGCGGTAGATCGCCTTCAGGCCGTTCTCCTCGCCGCGGATACGCGTGATGAACACGCCCAGCACCGCGACGAACGCGCCGATCGCCGTGACGATCAGCGGGAAGACGAGCCCCTGCTCGCCCATCGCGGCCTTGCCCAGGATGAGGGCCGCGACGAGCATGACGGCGTAGGACTCGAACAGGTCTGCGGCCATGCCCGCGCAGTCCCCCACGTTGTCGCCCACGTTGTCGGCGATGGTCGCCGCGTTGCGCGGGTCATCCTCGGGGATCCCCTGCTCGACCTTGCCCACCAGGTCGGCACCGACGTCCGCCGCCTTGGTGAAGATCCCGCCGCCCACGCGCATGAACATCGCGAGCAGTGCAGCCCCGAACCCGAACCCCTCGAGCACAGCCGGCGCGTCCCCTCGGTACAGCAGGACGACCCCTGCCGCACCGAGCAGCCCTAAACCCACGACGGACATCCCCACCACGCCTCCGGTACGGAAGGCCACGCGGGCCCCCTCGGCACGGCCGCCGGGTCTGGTCGCAGCCGACGCGACGCGCACGTTCGCGCGCACCGCGAGCCACATCCCCAGGTAGCCGATGCACGCCGAGAACCCGGCACCCACGAGGAACGCGACCGAACGACCGATCTTGATGCCGGCGTCCCCCGGCAGCAGGAACAGGAGACCGAACACGATGACCGCGAACAGGGCGAGCGTGCGGAACTGCCGGTTGAGGTAGGCCGACGCACCTTCCTGGATCGCTTGCGCGATGTCCTGCATCTTCGCGGTCCCCTCAGGTGCCGCGAGGACCTGGCGTCTGAGCACGAAGGCGAAGACCAGCGCGGCGAGCCCGATGGCTCCGATCACCGCGACGATCGTGAGACTGGTGGAGCTGAGCGTGAGCATCCGTCCTCCTTGACGACTGCTGGACCGGGGTCACCGGCTGGCCTCCGGCACCCCCGGAGGATGCGCCCGAGTCTAGCCATGTGTGGCGCACGTCACGCGACGTCGTGCAGGTCTTCACGAGCGAGCACCCCAACGATCCGGCGCGGTCGCCCGTCATGATCAGTGACACCACCCACCACGGGTGGTCGGGCACAGGAAGAAGGGGGATCGGTGGCCACCTGGGACGACGAGCTCGCCGCGCTGACAGCACAGCGCGGGCAAGCGCTCACGGGGTACGCCTACCTGCTCTGCGGGAACAGGCGCGATGCGGAGGACGTGGTGCAGGACGCACTCGTCAAGGTGTTCTCACGGCTTCGGGGAAGGGGCCCGACGGCGCCACGGCAGACCGCAGCCCCGTCACCCGCGGGCGGGACGAGGCTCTTCGCACTCGACGACGCGGTCGGCAGCGGGGCCGACCGCCCCGTCGCGCACCTCGAGGGGTACGTACGACGAGCGATCCTCACGCTCTACCTCGACGGCTACCGCCGGCGACGGAGCTGGCTCGGGCTGCGGCACCTCGTCGGGCAGCGAGAGTCCGTCCCCGGCCCGGAGGCACCTGCGTCGGCCCGCGCCGACACGGCCAAGGCGCTCGCGGGACTGACACCACGCCAGCGCGCGTGCGTCGTGCTCCGGTACTACGAGGACCTGACCGTGCCCCGCATCGCCGAGGAGCTCGGGTGCGCCGAGGGGACCGTCAAGCGGCACCTGTCCGACGCGATGGCCGTCATGCAGCAGACGCTCGGGGCCGTCACCCCGGCGGCGGCGCCGGTACCGACGACCGCCACAGGGACCCCGGCGCCCGCCGGACCGGCCCGTCCGGCACGAAAGGCGGATCCGGCTTCGCGGGCCGGCGCGAAGGCACCCACGGCACCGGCACAGGCCCTGCCGACCCCAGCAGCGACGAACGGGAGGAACACCCAGTGAGCGCCACCGACCACGGACCCTCGAACCACGACGACGAGCTGAGCCGCGCCCTGCGTGACCTGGTCGACGACGCGTCTCTCCCTGGGCTCGACGCCCACCTCGACGTCGTCCGCGGACGGACGCGGCGCCGTCGGGCAGCGAAGAAGGTCGCCCTCGGGGCGACCACGCTGTGCGTCGCCGGGGCGCTCGGTGTCGCGGCGATCACGCTCCCGCAGGGAGTCCGGCCCACGCCCGTCGCTCCGGCCGAGTCCCCGTCACCCTCGGCGACCCCGACGGAGACGCCCGCACCGGCACCGACGTTCCCCGTCGGGATCGACGCTGCGGCGCTCGCGTGCCAGCAGCCTGCCCCGATCCCGACGGGCGACGACCTGCCCGCCCACCTGAGCGTCGGGGTGCCCGACCTCACGGTGCAGACCGCCGGCTCCGTGACCGCACCGGTCCTCCTGCGGTTCGACGGCGACGCGCGCCTCCGGTACGCCGACTCGGCCACGGGCGCCCACGTGATCACTCGGGACGGTGTCATCATCAGCTCGCCGCTCCCTGCTGCCGAGACCACGGGTGAGGCCACGCCGACCCCCGGCTCCTCGGCGACCTGGGAGCTCGACCTCGCGTCGTCCGCGTCGTGCGACCCGACCAGCACGCAGCCGTCGCCGCTCCCGGCGGGTGACTACGAGGTGTTCGCGCTGCACCGGTTCCCGCTCACGGGCTACTCGGCCCTCCAGGCGGACGGGACCTGGGGCGAGGAGACGACCGGGGCGCTGTTCGACGGGTGGCTCGTCGCCGACCCGGTCCCGCTGACGATCGCTCCCGAGCCGGACCCGGTAGAGGTCCGGGACGCACTCGTCGATGACACGTCCGCGGTCTTCGAGGCACTCCGCGAAGCGGCGACGACAGGGAAGCCCGCTGCCGTCGACCTCTTCTTCGACACCGGCCCCGAGCAGATCGTGCAGCTGGTCGACGGGGCCGGAGCAACCCGCACCCTGACCGTGCCGCCACACTCGGACGTCTCTCCGCGCGAACGGGCGACGAGCGACGACGGCTGGGTCATGTCCCTTCACGGTGGAGCCAAGTTCTCCGACACTGATCAGGCGGGATACGTCTTCACCCGCCTCATCGGGACGTTCGACGTCACGCTCGACACGACGGCGCCCCTGCCGACCTTCACCCTCGAGGTCGTCGACGGCACCACCCCCGACGTCGCCCCGCCCAGCAAGGACAAGAAGCTGTGCACGACCTTCGCCCAGGGGGAAGGCCCGTCGAACACCTACTCCGCGTTCGCCTCGGACCTGGTGACGCTCACGTCGGACGACAAGGCGGCGATCACGTCGCCGGTCTACCAGACGATCCGGGCCAGGTGGGTCGAGGCGCCGCGCGTCTGGTGGGCCCTGCAGTCGCACGAGGTCCTCGCCCGGAACTCGGGCGACGGCGGTGACCTGATCAACGCGGCCTGCCTGCGCTACTGGGGCCAGTGAGCTGACCGACGGACCCAGGAGGCCCCGTTCGCTCGTGAGACATCGTCTCGGAGTCGAGCGGGGCCTCGCGCGTGAGGCACGGCCCTGGGGTCCGAGACCCGCTGGCGCCCGACCCCAACGTTTTGTCGGTGCGGCTCGTTGAGAGCGGTGACACGGCACGCAGATCGATGCAGGAGGACTTCATGGCCCGTTGGGAGCAGGTGCTGGACGAGATCGTCCGCACCCGTCGGAGAGCGCTCGTGGGGTACGCGTACCTCTTGTGCGGCGACCTGCGGGAAGCGGAGGACCTCGTCCAGGAGGGGCTCGTGCGCACGTTCCGACGCGGCCGCGCCGCGACGGACTTCCAGCTCGCCGAGAGCTATGTCCGCAAGGCGATCCTCACGACGTATCTCGACGGCTTCCGCCGCCGACACCACTGGGAGGGCATCCGCCACCTGTTCGACGAACCCGACGGCCCTGACACACCGTCGGCGACAGACGCCCGCCTCGACGTGCAGAAGGCGCTCATGACGCTCTCCCCCCGAGAACGCGCCTGCGTGGTCCTGCGCTTCTACTCCGACCTCACCGTCCGCCAGGTCGCCGACCAGCTCTCACTCAGCGAGGGCACCGTCAAGCGCTACCTCAGCGACGCCAACAGCAAGCTCGCAGCATGCCTCGGCCCCATCGACACCCCGTCCGACGACCTCGACGTCACTCCCCAGGGAGGAGCCCGATGAACGACAAGCACCTGCCCCCGATGCACCTGGACGCCGCCTTCTCCGACATCGCCGAGAGCGCGGCCGGGTCCGTCACCGAGGACCTCACCGGAGCGGCCGAGGTCCACCGGCTCGTCAAGCGATCCCGCCGCCAGCGCGCCGCAGCACTCGGCTCCGCGGGCTTCATCCTCCTCGGCGTCGCGGGTATCGGACTCTCGGGGCTCTTCTCGCCCGCGCCCGTCGAGATCCTCCCCGCCCCCCCGGTCCCCTCGCCGACGCCCCCGGTCGTCGAGCCGCTTGCCGGCGCCTTCACCCCGACGTGCGGCGACGACCTCTCGGACCTCCTCGCGACGACGACTCCGCTCGTCCTCGGGCCGGACGGCGGCGACAGCACCACGGACGCCGACGACACGGGCGGGTCCGTGCTCTCCGTCACCAACACGAGCGACACCGCCCTCACCCTGACATCGACCGGCTTCGCGAACCTCTACCTGGTGGATGGTGAGGGCATGGTCCAGTTCGCCTCCCCGGTGCCCGAACCGGTGCAGTTGCTCGACCTCGAGCCTGGCGGCTCGGAAGGGATCAAGCTCCCGACGGTGGGCACGTGCACCGACGGGGCCCTGCCCGCGGCAGGTACCTACTCCGCGGTCGGGATGCTCCCCGCCGAGATCAACCCGGCGGGACAGGACGCCGTCTCGGGCACCGTGGTCGGCGGTCCGTGGACCGTGACGGTCAACGACACCGGGAACCTCACGAGCATCGCGGGGCACACCGTGAGCGCAGCTCACCCGACGACTCCGCCCCCGACGGCGTCGGGAGCGGAGTCGTCGGTTCCAGACCCGACGCCCATCGAGGTCCGGGACGTGCTCGACACCGACACGTCAGCCGTCTTCGAGGCCCTTCGTGAGGCGGCGGCGACGGGGGCGCCCGCCTCTGTCGACCTCTTCTACGCGGTCAAGTCCGATGTGCAGCAGATCCTGATCTCCGAGCAGGCGGGCTCCCGGCGACTGACCGTCCCGGCCATGCGAAACGATCTCGGCCGTCCACGAGCGACGAGCGACGACGGCTGGGCCATGTCCGTCGTGGGGGGTGCGTTCTTCGCCGACGAGGTTCCGCCGAAAGGTCGGAACCACAGCCTGCCGTTCGAGCGCCTTCTCGGGACGTACGAGGTGACCCTCGACGAGGCCGGGGCCGTCCCCACCTTCGTCCTGCAGCTCGTCGAGGGCAGCGCCCCCGATGCCGCTCCCCCCACCGACGACCGGGCAACGTGCCAGACGTTCGACGAGTACCCCCGCACTTCCGAGGACCTCTGGCCGAAGATGGACCAAGACCTCACTGCGCTGGCCAGCGTCCCGCTCCCGGCGGCTCAGTCGCCGGAGTACTTCGAGATCCGGGCTCGTTGGATCGGGTCACCACGAGTCTGGTGGGCGATGTCGGGCTACTACCAGGCGCTCCGGGCAGGAGAACCCACAGGCGACGGGATCAACGGCGCCTGCATCGGCTTCTGGGACCGGTTTCAGTAGGACCGTCGGAAGGTCAGCGAGGAACGTGACCGTGACGGCCCCGATCGGGACCGTCACGGTCACGTCCGCCGGACGCCTCTGCGGGGCACATCGGGCGCGACCGCTTCTCTCCACCTCTCGCAACCACCGCTCCTGCGCTTGAATGGGTGCACCGCCGTCCTCAAGGAGCACGCATGCCCCGCTCGACCTCCCTCTCACGCACGTCCGCTCCCCCCTGGGCGGAGGCGGTCGCGTCCTGGACGGGCAGGATCGTGCAGGCCGTCGCGTTCTGGCTCGTGCTCGCGCTGATCCTGCTCCTGTTCGCCCCGGAGTTCGTGCGGACCGTGAGCGACTGGCTCGCGGTGCTGAACCTCCCGACGTACCCGAGCCTGTTCTCGGTGGTCCTGGTCGGGGTGATCGCGAGCGGGCTCCTGCGCAGGCAGCGCGCGGCCCTGTGGTTCGTGGTCCTCCTGTGGCAGCTCCCGGTCGCGGTGCTGGGGCTCGCGGTCGGGCTGCTGTGGGTGTTCGACGAGGACAAGCAGGCCCTGCGCACCGACGGCCTGGTCCTGTCACCGCTCGAGGTCGCGTCCTGGGTCGTCGCGGTCGTCGCGGTGGTCCTGCTCATCGCGGCCCGCTCGGCGTTCCCCGCCAAGGTCAGCAAGGGCGCCTGGTGGCGGGCGATCCTCGTGCTCGCCGTGGGGGTCGCGATCTCCGCGTTCCTGACCCTCGTCCTCCTGGAGGTCGTCCCGAACTCCCTGCACGGGATCAAGAACCGCGTGAACTGGAGCCTGTCGGTCGCGACGGGACTGTCCCCCAGCGACTACCCGTTGCACGCCGACGGCACGGGCCCCGCGTGGCTCGCCCTGGTCGCGGGCCTGATCTCGGCCCTCGCGCTGGTCTTCGCCATCGCCGTCTTCATGCGGTCGGCACCCCACGACGCCAAGGTCGAGGCTGCGGACGAGCTCGCGGTGCGCAAGCTGCTGCTGGAATTCCCGAGCGACGACTCGCTCGAGTACTTCGCGACGCGCTGGGACCGCAGCGCGATCTTCTCGCAGGACCAGCGGGCAGCGATCTCCTACCGCGTCGTCTCGGGCGTGTGCCTTGCCGCAGGAGACCCGATCGGTGACAAGGCGAGCTGGCCCGACGCGATCGAGCAGTGGCGCACGCACGCACGCCGTTTCGGCTGGGTCCCCGCGGTGCTCTCGACGAGCGAGCTCGGCGCCAAGGCCTTCCAGGCCGTGGACCTGCACCCGATCGCGCTGGGCGACGAGGCCATCATCAACACGCGCACCTTCAACCTCGACGGACCGGCCATGCGGTCCGTCCGCCACGCCGTCTCGCGCCCCGAGCGCGAGGGCTACCGGGTCCTCGTCCGCCGTCAGTCGGAGATCGCCCCGGACGAGCTCGCGAAGCTGGTCGCCGTGGCCGACGAGTGGCGTCACGGCGAGGAGCGCGGGTTCTCCATGTCGTTGAGCCGCCTCGGGGACCCTGCGGACCCGCGCGAGATGATCGTCTCGGCGCACGATGCCGACGGGAACCCTCGCGGCCTCCTGTCGTTCGTGCCGTGGGGGCGCCGCGGGCTGTCGCTCGACGTCATGCGCCGCCACCCCCAGGCAGTCAGCGGCGTCACCGAGTTCATGGTCACCGAGCTCGTGGCTGCGGGCCGCGGCATCGGGGTGGACCGCATCTCGATGAACTTCGCGATGTTCCGCGGGTCGTTCGAGCAGGGCGCCCGCATCGGGGCGACGCCGGTCCAGCGCTTCAACCGCCGGGTGCTGCTGATCGCGTCGCGCTTCTGGCAGCTCGACTCGCTCTACAAGTCGAACGAGAAGTACCTGCCGGACTGGAAGCCTCGCCTGCTCTGCTACCAGAACGCGGGCCAGCTCACGCAGGTCATCTTCGCGGTCGGTCAGGCCGAGGGGTTCCTGCCGAACACCCCGAACCTCCTCCACCGCCGCGACCGGTCCCCGGACCTGCACCAGCCAGAGGTCTCCGCTGCCTTCGCCGAGGCCGTGCGCGCCCAGGAGACCGCGCTGCTCACGGTCTCGGCGCCCACGCGCCACCTGACCGAGCAGCAGGCCACGCGCCACGCCAAGCTCGGTGTCCTACGGGCCGCGGGCATGGAACCCTACCCGGTCTCGGTTCCTCGGACCGTCTCGATCGGGGAGGCGGTGCGCCGGGGCGCCCGCGTGCCCGACGACGGCGCCCAGACCGGGGCGACCACCGCGCCGGGCGACGCGCCCACCCTGGGCGACCTGTCCGTCGTCGGGCGCGTGGTGCGGCTGCGCGACCACGGCGGCGTGATCTTCGCCGACCTGCGCGAGGGCACCGACGAGATCCAGGTCATGTTCACTGCCGACCGCCCGGGCCCGGATCTCGCGCTGTGGCGCCGAGCCGTCGACCTCGGCGACCAGGTGAGCGTCACGGGCGACCTCACCCGCAGCCGTCGCGGCGAGCTCTCGCTGCACGGCACTGCCTGGTGCATGGCCTCCAAGGCCCTGACCTCCCCTCCCGACAAGCACCGCGGGCTCGCCGACGCCGAGGCCAAGGTCCGGCTCAAGCACATGGAGCTCGCCCTCGACACCCGCACGGCCCAGGTCCTGCGCGGACGCAGCGCAGCCGTGAAGTCGCTCCGCGACTCGCTCGCCGCTCGCGAGTTCATCGAGGTCGAGACCCCGATCCTGCAGCGCGTGCACGGCGGCGCGAACGCCCGCCCCTTCACGACACACATCAACGCGTACGACGTGGACCTGTACCTGCGCATCGCCCCCGAGCTGTTCCTCAAGCGGCTCGCGATCGGCGGGATCGGCAAGGTCTTCGAGCTGGGCCGCAACTTCCGCAACGAGGGTGCCGACGCGACCCACAACCCCGAGTTCACGTCGCTCGAGGCCTACCAGGCGTACGGCGACTACACCTCGATGCGCGTCCTGACGCGCGACCTGATCATCGAGGCAGCGATCGCGGTGCACGGCGAACCGGTCTCGCGCCGGGCCGACGGGACCGTCGTCCGGCTCGACGGCGAGTGGCCCGTCCACACCGTGCACGGGGCCGTGTCCCGGGCAGTGGGCCAGGAGGTCACGCCGGACACCCCCCTCGAGACGCTCCAGGCGATCTGCGAGGAGAAGGGCGTCCACTGGACCCCGACCATGACGCACGGCGCGATCGTCACCGAGCTGTACGACGCGTTCGTCGAGGGGCAGACCGTCGAGCCCACGTTCTACACGGACTTCCCGCTCGAGACCTCGCCGCTGACGCGCACGCACCGCCGCGACCCGCGGCTCGCGGAACGGTGGGACCTCGTGGCGTTCGGCGCGGAGCTGGGAACCGCGTACTCCGAGCTCATCGACCCCGTGGACCAGCGTGAACGCCTCACGCAGCAGTCCCTGCTGGCCGCTGCGGGCGACCCGGAGGCCATGGAGGTCGACGAGGAGTTCCTGTCCGCCCTGGAGTTCGCCATGCCGCCCACGGGCGGGCTGGGGATCGGGGTCGACCGCGTCTACATGATGCTCATCGGTGCGAGCATCCGCGAGACGCTCGCGTTCCCGTTCGTCCGGCCGTCGGGTCGCGGCTGAGGAGCCGCGCGCTCCCACCGAGCTCGCTCCCGAGCCCTCCGTCGGCCTCCGACCAACCTTCGCGTATCGGACGGGCCCAGGCCGGTCCAGCATCTCGGGGGGAGATCCCCCGCACGAGTTTTCCGCGCCACCGCGCGGAGAGATCGGCACGGGGTGTGGATGGCGTCACACAGAGCGATAACGAACGGGTAACGTAGGCGACGATCGGGCGCAGCACGGACGGCAACGACCACTGGCTCCCGCACCACGGCAGTCAGCAGAGCCCTCCTCCGGGAGGCCGTCCAGAGCACAGGAGTCACGTCAGGTGGAAACGTCCGCACCGGTCCAGCAGCGCCCGCACGGTGCAGCCCCGACCCCCACGCGGCGTCAACGTCAGGCCGAGCTCCGCGCACGAGAGCTCGCCGCCGCCGGGGCCGGGTTCGAGGGGCACGCCCGTCCCGAGACGCTGCACGTCGAGCACCGGCACACCTCGCCCCGCCCCGCGACGTTCGCGGTGCCTCAGGTCGCCGTCGCACCCCCCGCCCCGGTCCACGTGGAGCCCCCGCGCTCCGCTCCAGCACCTTTCGTGAGCACGTCCGCACCCGCTCCGACGCGCCGGGCCCCTGTCGCCCAGGCCCTCCCTCCGGCCGCCGCCACGACTCCTGCCGCCGCGGCCCGCGCCATGGCCGCTGTCGAGGCTCCCGTCGCGGCACAGCCCGCGGACCCTCGCGTCGCCCCCTTCCCTCCCACGGGCATCATGCGCGCAGACGTCGAGCCCGTCGCGCCGCTGCAGACCTCCTCCGGTGAGATCCCGGTCGTCCTCGTCCCCGCACCGACCCCCCTGCGCTCGGCTCCCACGCCCGTCGTCGCCGCGCCGTTGTCGCTGTTCGTCGACGCCAGGGTCAGTGAGGCCGCCACGGTCGAGCACCCCTTCGCTCCCCTCACGCGGCGCGAGCGCAAGGCAGGCGGACCCGCCACAGGCCCCACCCCGGTGATCGCCTCGGCGACGCCCACGCGCGGCGCCCTGTTCGGCTCCAAGTTCGTGGCCCGCGCCGCGACGGGCGCTGCCTTCGTGGGCGCGCTGGCCTGCGTCCCCCTCGTCCTTCCCAGCACCGCCTCGGGAGACTTCGCCCCGGGTGGTCTGCGGACGGACCTCGCAGACGACGAGGCCGCCGACGCGACGACCGCGCTCGCCCAGCAGGAGGTCGACGCCGAGGAACAGCTCCTCAGCCAGGCACAGGACCTGCTCACCCGCGCCGACGGCCCGGCGGCCGAGCGCGCCACGAGCCCGCAGGACCTCGCGGACGCGAAGGCCGAGCTGGCCACGCTCACCGAGTCCCTGATCGCCGAGCGCGCCCAGGGCACGGACCGAGCCTCACGTTCGAGCGAACGCACGGCGCTGACGACCGAGACCGCCGCGGAGGTCGGCACCGAGACAGTCGCTCCCGCGACCAGCGAGGACGTCGCCCGCGCGGCGAACCGTGTCGCGGTCCTGCTCCAGGACTTCGGCGAGACGGCAGCCTCCGGCGTCGAGCCTGCACCGGCCACCCCCGCCGAGCTGGCTGCCGAGCGCCGCGTGCGCGCCGCGAACCTGCTCGCCCAGTGCGGGTCCACGAACTTCGCGAACGGCAAGATCCCGGCTTCCGCTCTCACGAGTCTCTCGTTCGCCCGGAGCCACATGCTGCGCTGCGACGCGGCGGCGATGCTCGAGGAGCTGTCCGCGGCCTACCAGCAGCGCTTCGGCGAGCCGATCGGCCTCACGGACTCGTACCGCTCGTACGCCAGCCAGGTCTCGACGCGCGCCGCCAAGCCCGGCCTCGCTGCCGTCCCCGGTACGTCGAACCACGGGTGGGGTCTGGCCATCGACCTGACCTCACCGGCCTCGAACCCCGGCTCGGCCCAGTACAAGTGGCTGCGCGCCAACGCCCCGCTCTACGGCTGGGACAACCCGCCGTGGGCTCGCAGCAACGGCTCCAAGCCCGAGCCGTGGCACTTCGAGTACGCGTCCGGCTGGTAGCGCACGCTCAGCGAAACTCTGCCTCCACGACAGGGGCCACCGCCCCGTCGGGAACCTCTCCACGCAGGACCTGCGCGACGACGTCGGGACGGGTGAGCGGGAACATGTGCCCCTCGCCCCGCAGACCGTAGACCGTGGCGCCCAGGCGCGCGCCGAGCTCACGCTCCTCCCGCAGGAACGCCCCCTGACCACGCCTGCCCCACCCGACGAGCTGGACGGGGCGCACCACGAGCCGTCCCAGGGCCCCCGCATCACGCGCGAAGTGCTCGGTGACCCGTTCGGCCTGCGCCCAGCTCTGCTCGTACTGCCCGGTGAGCAGGCGCCACGCCTCGGGCGTTCCGTAGCGTCGGACCGCCTCCTCGTCGGACAGGGGGTCGGGACGGTGCGTCGCGTCGTACCAGGCCCGACGGCGCAGCGCGGGTCCCCGGCTCGTCACGGCCCCGCAGCGCGAGAGCAGGAGCCCGCTCGTGTGGACGACACGCTCGGCGAGGAGCGTGAGCCCCACCGGGGCCGGGCGCTCGGGACGGCGCGGGAGGAACGGGGTCGTGGGGTCGAGCAGCAGCACGGCCCCGAGCTCCTCGGGGTGGGTCAGCGCCCACTCGATCGCGGCCAGACCGCCCACGCTGTGCCCCACGAGCCCGACGCTGCCCGGCGCCTGGTCGTCCGCCAGCCCGAGCTCGGCACGGATCGCGGCGACGGGGGCAGTGACGGCGGTGTCCCAGGAGTCGAGCACCCGGACCCTCGCGTCCGGGAACTGCTCGCGCACCACCCGGGCGACCGGTTCCATGTCCGAGGGAGCGAGCAGGAGACCGGGGAGGACGACCCAGGTCGTGGGTGCCGGTGCGGTGATCGCCGAAGCCATGCGGCCCAGTCCATCACGGCTCGCTGTACGACGCCGGTGAGCGCGCTGTGCGGTCCGGGGAATCGTCCGTCTCCGGTGCACCACGGTGCCGCTGGCGCAGCGTCAGGACCTGCACGGCCAGCACGAGCACCACGGAGAACGCGACGATCTGGATGCGCTGCACGATCCCGGTCCCCACGGGGAGCGGGCTCCCGAACAGGCCGATCGCTCCCGTCACGACCCCCAGGAGCGGTCCCAGCGCGCCCGCGAGGCGGGCCGAGACGCCGAGGAGGGTGCGCCGTCGGACGCGGGCGAGCCACACGACCCCCGCGCTCGCAGCGAACGAGCTGACGCCCGAGGCCACGCTCGTGAAGGTGTGGGCCTGATGAGCGAGGCTGAGCTCCCCGGCGTCCTCGCGTGCGGCACAGTCACCCACCGAGAGCGCGCAGTCGAGCGGAAGCAGCGCGTCCGCCACGGTCGCGAGGCCGAACACGACGAGGGCCCAGAACGTCACCTTCTGCACGAGCGTCGCGGCCGGGGCGCCCGCTCGGCGGGCGAGCCGGTACGCCGTCCCCAGGAGGGCGAGGCCGCCGACCACGAGGGTGCCCGCGGCCACGTCGGTGGACCGGAACAGGGGCGAGGTGGCCTGGTCGAGCGCCGCGAGCTCGGACAGGTACGACCGCGCGGGGTCGAGCGGCCAGCCCGCGGCCGCCTCGACGACGACCCCCAGGTAGAGGACCCCCGCGAGGGTCAGCAGGACCTGCGCTGTCGTGACGAGCCTGTGCTGCCCGGCCGTCGACCCAGTCGCCATCCGACCGCCACCACCATCTCTCCTCCGACCGTCTCGTCGGTCCTCGGTCCGCTTCACCCCGCGACGACTACAACGATTCGCCGCACCCGTTCGTCTCCAGTGACGAGAGGATAGTTCTTCCAGCCCTGAGGAGCCCCATGTCGAGCACGACCGACAGCCACGGACGGCACGGTCACGCGGCGGACGACCGCCTGACCGAGCTGGTCCGGGCCCGTGGCCCGGCCCTGGTCGGCTATGCGTACCTGCTCGTCGGGGAGCAAAAGGCAGCGGAGGACCTCGTCCAGGAGGCATTCGTGAAGGTGTTCATCAGGATGCGGAACGGTGGCTCGCCCGACGCGATGGAGGCCTATGTGCGGCGTGCGATCCTCACCCTTCACATCGATGCCTATCGCAGGTCTCGACGATGGGCAGGGGTCCGCCACCTGTTCACGACGCCGGAACGGCACGTCCAGTGCGCCGACGTCGACCAGGCCGCTGACATCCGCACGGCGCTCGGGTCCCTCTCGACCCAGGAGCGCGCGTGCGTCGTCCTTCGGTACTTCGACGACCTGACCGTGCCGCAGACCGCCGAACGGATGAAGCTGCATCCGGGCACCGTCAAACGCTACCTCCACAACGCCGTCGCCCGGCTCGAGACGATCCTCGGCCCGTTGGACGACGGCGACGCCGAGCACGACGAGGACGTCGCCGTCCTCCCGCTCATCTCCCGCCCCACCCCCCGGAGTGCTGACTCATGACCAGGATCGACGATCAGCTGCAGGAGCTGAGCAGGACCGTGGCGCACGAGACGACAGGCCTGTCGCCCGAGGGCGTCGCGCGTCAGGTACGACGAGTGCGACGGCACCGTCGCGCAGCAGTCGGGGGCGTGCTGGGCGGTCTGACTCTCGTCGTCGCGGTGACGGCGGGAGCCGTCGACTGGTCGGCGATCCGGCCTGACGCGCTGGCCCCCGCGGAGGCACCGGCCGTCGTGGGACCTCTCCCTGGGGACACCATCCGATGCGGGACGTCCGAGAGCGACCTCGTCCCGACGACGACGCTCTCCCTCACCGACGTGAACCCCTGGCAGGTCGAGGTCGTGAACGCCTCCGACACCTC
Organism: uncultured Actinomycetota bacterium; assembly: GCA_963782165.1. Classification (GTDB taxonomy): domain Bacteria; phylum Actinomycetota; class Actinomycetes; order Actinomycetales; family Cellulomonadaceae; genus Oerskovia. The sequence goes on along the minus strand of CAWAIO010000006.1, from coordinate 653,660 downwards.
GTTCTTCGCGGCCTCCAACGGGTCGGCGCGCACGGTCCTGGTCCAGGACGGTCGAGTCGTCGCGATGACGCTGGGGGAGGTTCAACCTCTGGTCCCGGTCGATGTAGGGCCCGGGGCGTCGCAGGTGCTGGGGGTCGCGGGAGCCCAGTCGTGCACGGGCGGCGAGGACGGTAGGCCCACCCCTGTCCCGGCGGGGACCTACACCGCCTATCGCGTGCTCCAGGTCGACGAGCTGTCCGGGCCCGCCGCGCTCGACACCTGGGACGGCACCGACGGCACGCCGGTCAGCATCGTCTCGGCCCCCTTCTCGCTGGAGGTCACCGACCACATCGATGCGTCCTCCTTCACGTGCGGAGCCTCGGTGCCCGACCACCTGGTCGTCCAGGACGGGCTGCAGCTCGTCGCTGGTGGGACGGACTCGGGGGCTGGCGAGGAAGTGCCGGGCCTGTCCATCGCTCTGCTCAACGGGACGGGTACCCCAGTCACCGTCGGCGGGACCGGCTGGGCCACGGTCTACCTCGTCCGCGACGGCATCGTGGTGGCCAACACCATCGGCGTACCGGAACCGGAGTTCGCGGCTGCTCTCGCCCCCTTCGACTCGGTGCCGGTGAACTTCGAGAGGCTCCTCTGGTGCCCCGGCACCGACCAGGCCGTCGACGATCCATCGACCCTCGTCGCCTACGGCAGCCTCGACATCTTGCCGGCCACCGGAACCACGCTCGAGTCGGTGGCGGGCGGACCGTGGCGGGTCCCCTCGGCAGACCTCACAGGCACAGCGGTCGAGGGGTTTGCCGTCGGCTAGCAGAGCCGACGAGCGGGCTCCACCAGCGCCTCGACGCCCGCGACGATGCGCTCGATCCCGAAGTCGAGCTCGGCCTCGGGCGAGTACGCCGACTGCTGCGCCTCGCCGACGGTCGCCCCGACGCGTCCCGCGACCGTGAACGTGCTCATCGCGCTGATCCGTTCGAGCAGCGGGGCGTTCGCGGCCCACCACTCGTCGTCGGTCTGGCCGCTCGCCTCGTGCGCGGCGCGGGCCGCACGAGCGCGCCGGGCCGCGGTCGTCGCCTGTCCCACGACGAGCGTCACGGTCGCGTCCATCGCGACGTCGTCGAGGCCGACGCCCTCGATCGCGCGGAGCTCGACGTCGTACTTGCGCGTCTCCCCCGGCCCCAGGACGGGGCGCGCGAGGTCGATGTCGAGCAGCCACGGGTGGGCCGCGAAGAGGTCCCAGTTGGCTCGCGCCACGGAGCGCAGCCGGTCCTGCCAGGTCGCTCCCGGCGCGTGACCCTGGGGGTAGAGCTCGCCGTAGGCGCGGTCGACCACGAGGTCGACGAGGTCGTCCTTGTTCTGCACGTAGGTGTAGAGCGACATGGTCCCGATGCCCAGCGCGGCCGCGACCTTGCGCATCGAGAGCCCCGTGAGCGCCCCGTCCTCGTCCGCGAGCCCGACGGCGGCGCGCGCCACCTCGTCGGGCGTCCGGGACTGCTGGGGCCCCCGCGCGCCGCGGTCGGCGTGCAGACCCCAGAGCAGGGCGAGGGTCCGCGCGGGGTCGCGCGGCGTCGCGGCGGGTGCGGGGCTGGGCGTCGGGGTCGGCACGGGCTGCCTCCTCGGTCGTGGTCAGGGATCATCGAGGAGTGCCCGACGTTCACCCGAACTGTCGGGAATGATCTGCGTACATCGTACGTTGATCGGCTCGGGAAACGTCGACGGACGGCGTACCAGGAAGGCCTCGTGACCCTCGCAGCACGCACCTCGGCCGACATCGGCCCCGACGGCCCCGACGGGGCCGGCGCGGGCGGCGCGGGCGGCGCGTGCGGCGGAGCCGAGGCACGGGTGCGATGGGACGCGGAGACGGTCGACGCGCTGCTCGACGCGTGGGCGTCGGGCGACGCATCACCCTCCGAGGTGTTCTGGGGCGCGGTGTACGCCGAGGCCCTGAGCCACGTCGCCGCAGGGCGCCTGGTGCCCGTGGCCGGGTCGACAGATGCCGGGGGAGCAGCCGATGCTGCCGGGAGCCGCGGCGCGCCGCCCGCGGCCCGATGGCGGCTCGGACCGCTCGACGGCCCCTCGCTCGACCGTGTGGACGCGCTCGCCGACGCGATGCCGCTCGACACCGACGGAGCGGGAGTGGGGAGCACCGCGGGCGCGCGGGCCGCCCTGGTCCGGGGCGCCATGGATGCCGTGGCTGACTCCCTCGTCCGGAGGGCCGGCCAGAACGTCGGAGCACCTCGTGGGGTGGCCCGCGGCCTGGTCGCGGCGCCGGGAGCGGGCGTGCCCCCGGTCCCCGACCAGCTCACGGACTGGGCGCACGACGCCACGGCGCTCCTCGACCCACGAGTGACCGTGAGCCTGCGGCTCGAGCCGCTCGCCTGCGCTGGCGTCGCGCGGACGAGACGCGCTCTGCCGAGGGTGACGGATCGTCGGCCGAGGTCGACCCGCCGGAAGGCCGAGGGCGACCGCTCCCCTCGCCGACGGTGACCGGGTCCCCCGCCCAGGGGGACCCGCCGCCCGCCGAGGGCGACCACCGCGAGGACCTGGCCACGTGCGACTGGCTCGCGACCGTGATCGTCCGCGACCCCACCGGGACCCGCACCGCCGCGGAGCTGTGGGCCTCGGCCCGGGCCGGCGAGGCAGGACGCGAGACCCAGGAGGCGATCGGTGACGTCCTGGTCCGGCTGCGCGCAGGCACGCTGGCCTGGCCACCGCTCGAGGGGCTGCTCGACCAGCCCGTCCCGGACTCGCTCGCCCTCGCCCCCGCCGACGTCCGCGAGCTCCTCGCCGAGGGCTCCGCGGCGTTGGCGGCGACCGGGATCGTGGTCGAGTGGCCCGCACACCTCGCCGGCCAGGTGCGGTCCGTCGCGGTCTTCTCGCCGACCGAGGTCCCCGGTGACGGCCCGGCCGGTGGCCGCCAGGCCCTTCCCGCGCTGCTCGGCTCCGGCCCGCACGACCGCGTGCGCCCCCTCCCGTCGTCGCCCATGACGCTCACGCACGAGCTCACGCTCGACGGCGTCCGGCTCACCGCGGACGAGCGCGAGCACCTGGCACGCGTCCACGCGGAGGGGCGCTCCGCCGTCGTGCGGCTGCGTGGGCGCTGGGTCCTCGCGGACCCTGCCGCGGCCACCGCCGCGGCACGACGCTCACCTCAGCCCGTCTCCGCGCTCGACGCCGTCGCAGCCGCGCTCACGGGTGTCGCCCGCGTGGGCGACCACGAGCTCACCGTGACCCCGACGCCCTGGCTCGACCGTCTGCGGGCCGAGCTCGAGGACCCCGCCCCGGCGCGCGACGTCGCTGTACCCGAGGAACTCCACGCGACGCTGCGCGACTACCAGCTCGACGGCCTGCGCTGGCTCGCCCGCCTGACCGGGCTGGGCCTGGGTGCGTGCCTCGCGGACGACATGGGCCTGGGCAAGACCGTCACGCTCATCGCGCTCCACCTGCACCGCGCTCACCCCCGGCCCGACGACGCCGCCACTCCCACCGGGGAGGCTGCGGGCGCCGGGCCCACCCTGGTCGTGTGCCCGGCCTCGCTCCTGGGCAACTGGGAGCAGGAGGTCCGCCGGTTCGCGCCGGGCGTCGCGGTGCGACGCTTCCACGGCGCGTCGCGCGACCTGCGCGGAGTCACCGACGGGTTCGTGCTCACGACCTACGGGACGGTCCTGTCGGACTCCTCCCAGCCCGCCCCTGTGCTCGCGGCGCACCGCTGGGGGCTCCTCGTCGCGGACGAGGCCCAGCACGTCAAGAACCCGGGCTCGGGCACCGCGAAGGCGCTGCGGACGATCCCGGCCGAGGCGCGCGTCGCCCTGTCCGGAACGCCCGTCGAGAACAACCTCACCGAGCTGTGGGCCGTCATGGACTGGCTCGTCCCCGGGCTGCTGGGTTCGCGCGGACAGTTCCGGCGCCGGTGGGCCGACCCGATCGAGCAGACCCGCGACCCCGTGCTGGCCGAGAGGCTGTCCCGGCTGGTCCGACCGTTCCTGCTGCGACGACGCAAGTCCGACCCGGGGATCGCCCCCGAGCTGCCGCCCAAGACCGTGACAGACCAGGTCGTACCCCTCACGCCCGAGCAGGTGGGGCTCTACGAGGGCGCGGTGCGGTCGGCGCTCGCGGAGATCGAGCGGGCCGAGGGCATGGGCCGGCGCGCGATGATCGGTGGTCTGCTCACGCACCTCAAGCAGATCTGCAACCACCCCGCCCAGTACCTGCACGAGGAGGAGCCGCGGCTGTCCGGGCGGTCGGGAAAGCTCGACGCGTTCACCGAGCTCGTCACGACCGTCCGGGCCGAGGAGGGCGCGATCCTCGTGTTCACGCAGTACGTCGCGATGGCCCGGCTCCTCGAGTCCTACCTCGCGCGTCGCGGGGTCCCGACCATGCTGCTGCACGGCGGGACGACCGTGGCGCAGCGCGAGCAGATGGTCGCCCGGTTCCAGGCCACCGAGGAGATGCCGCCCGTGTTCCTGCTCTCGCTCAAGGCCGCGGGCACCGGGCTCAACCTCACGCGGGCCGACCACGTCATCCACTACGACCGCTGGTGGAACCCGGCCGTCGAGGAGCAGGCCACCGACCGGGCGTACCGGATCGGCCAGATCCGGCCCGTCCAGGTGCATCGCCTGACCAGCGAGGGAACCATCGAGGAGCACATCGCCCGCATGATCGAGTCCAAGCGCGAGCTCGCCGACGCCGTCCTGGCACCGGGCGGTGTCGAGGGCGCCATCTCCGAGCTCAGTACGGCGGACCTGGCCGAGCTGGTGTCGCTGCGGGGAGCCGAGGACCTCCGCCTCCCGGTCGACGGCGAAGCCCTCCGCGGCGAGGGAGACGAGCGATCACCCGCCGCCGACGAGAGGAGGCGTTCGTGAGCGCCGTGGGCTTCCCCGCCTTCCCGCCGACAGGTACTGCGACCAAGGGCTCCGTCCGGAGGGGGCAGTCCTGGTGGGCGCGCTCGTGGGTGCGCGCCATGGAGGAGTTCGCGCTCGACGCGGGTCCCCTCAAGAAGGGGCGCGCCTACGCGCGCACCGGTCGGGTCGGCCCGATCACGGTCAGCCCCGGTGCGGTGCAAGCGCGTGTACAGGATGACGACGGGGAGATGTACCACACAGTCGTCTCGCTCGAACCGCTGACCGACGACGAGTGGGACAGGTTCCTCGAAGCCCTCGCGTCGCGGTCCGGACGGCTCGCGGCCCTGCTCGCCGGGGAGATGCCGCGCGACGTCGTGGCCGCGGCCGTCGACTCCGACGTCACGCTGCTCCCCGGGATCGGCGACCTCGAGACCGAGTGCGACTGTCCCACCTGGGACCTGCCCTGCCTGCACGCGGCCGCGCTCAGCTACCAGGCGGGCTGGCTGCTCGACGCCGACCCCTTCGTGCTCTTCCTGCTGCGCGGTCGCTCACGCGAGCAGGTGCTCGACGCGCTGCGGGGGATCTCGGCACAGGGCACCCTCGCGTCGGCCACCACCGCCGGCGGCCCTCCGGGAACCGGCGGCCAGGACACGGCCGACCACCCCGCGCCCGTCCTGGGCGACGCCGCGGCGAGCGACGCCGGGCCGGGAGCGGCGCCGTCGGGCCTGCCGTGTCCTGGGCGAGCTGCCTCCCGCCGCCCGACGTCCCCGAACCGCCCGTCGGCTGCGGACCTGCTCCCCGGCGTCCCGGACCGGACCCCCGACGGGACCCCCGTCGACGTCGCGGGACTGCGCGCCGTGCTCGCCGCGGCGGCCCTCGACCGCGGCCGAGCGGCTCACGGCCCTGGACCGCTGACGGACCGGTTGCGGGCTCAGGCCCGCTCGAGCAGGACCATGACCTCGTAGTGGGAGGTCTGCGGGAACATGTCGAGCACCCGGCCCCGCACGGGTCGCAGCGACGGCATGGCCGCGAGGTCGCGGGCCAGCGACTCGGCGTTGCAGCTCGAGTAGACGACCTGCCGCACGGTCGAGGCCTCGAGCCAGCCCGCGAGCTCCGCGCCGATCCCGCGCCGCGGCGGGTTCACGATCACCAGGTCCGGGGCCCGCCCGGCCGCGAGCGCGAACGCCGTGGCGTCACCGGCCCGGAACCTCACGTCGTCGAACCCGGCCTGCGCGGCGCTGCGCTCGGCGCTCACGATCGCCTCGCGGCTCGACTCGATCCCGACCACCTCGCGCCCCGGCGCCGCACAGTGCAGCGCGAACCCGCCGACCCCGCAGTACAGGTCCCACACGCTCGACGGCGCGGCCTCGTCGACCCACTCGCGCCCCTGCCGGTACAGCGCCGCGGCGACCTCGGTGTTGGTCTGGAAGAAGCTCTGCTGCCGCAGGTGCATCTCGATGCCGTTGACGCGCATGGTCAGGGTGTCGGCCTCGGTGAGCAGGATCTCCTGGTCGCCCTCGAGCGCGGCCTTGTGCTCGGGCAGGATGTTGGCCGACACCACGCGGGCCTGCGGCAGCGCGTCGAGCAGGCTCGGCAGGTGCTTGCGCAGGCGCGAGCACCGGCTCCTGCGAGCGCAGCACGAAGCGCACCATCAGCTCGCCGTCCGGCGACTGCGTGACCAGCACGTTCTTGAGCTCGCCGCGCCGCGTCGTCACGTCGTACGGCGTCAGGGAGGCCCGCGTGACGAACGCCGCGAGGACGGGGAAGACGGCCTGGAGGTCCGCCGGGTACAGGCCGCAGTCCTGGAGGTCCACGCCGCGCCCGCCCGCGTCGAGGATGCCCAGCGTCGGGTGCTCGACCGTGCCGCCCACGACCATCTTGGCCTTGTTGCGGAAACCGGACTCCCGGCTCGGGAACGGGCGGTCCCACCGCAGTCCTTCGTGCGCCGCGAGGAGGTCGCCCGCGTGCCGCTGCTTGTCGGCGAGCTGCGCGGCGTAGCCCTGCCCCATGAGGGTGCACGAACGGCACTCGTGGGCGTCGAAGTGGGGGCACTGCATTCCCCCGAGTCTACGGGGACGGGCCGCACGGACCGGCCGTGGACCGCGGCCCGTGTGCTGGGCCGTACCGACCAGGAGGGCTCGCCGAGCGGCCGCTACCGGCGGCTCGTGCCGATCACCACGGTCGCGCCGAGGTCGTCGTCGGTCACGGTCCGGGCAGCCATCCCGGCGCGCTCGAAGAGCCCGACGGCGACGGGTGCCTGGCGCGCACCGGTCTCGATCAGGAGGTGGCCGCCCGGGGCGAGCCAGGCCGCGGCGTCGGCGGCGACCCGTCGGTGCACGTCGAGCCCGTCGGCGCCCCCGTCGAGCGCGACCCGGGCCTCGTGCAGCCGGGCCTCGGGGGGCATGGTCTCGATCGCGTCGGTCGGGACGTACGGGGCGTTGACGACGAGCACGTCGACCGTTCCTCGCAGCTCTTCGGGCAGCGCGTCGTACAAGTCGCCCTCGTGGACTTGTCCGTGAAGGTTCCGGCGCGCGCACCGAACGGCCGCGGGGTCGATGTCCGCGGCGTGCAGGTCGATGCCGGGACGGGCTGCAAGCAGCACCGCGCCGAGCGCGCCCGTGCCGCAGCACAGGTCCACGACCGTCGCGTGCTCGGCCGTGAGGTCCCGGGCCGAACCTGCGAGGAGCTCCGAACGCCTGCGCGGCACGAACACCGTGGGCTCGACGAGGATGCGCAGGCCGCAGAACTCGGCCCAGCCGAGGACCTGCTCGAGCGGGAGCCCCGCCACCCGGCGCGCGACCAGGTCGTCGAGCTCGGCCGGTGAGGTCGCGGCGGCGACGAGCAGGTCCGCCTCGTCCTCGGCGAACACGCAGCCGGCGGCGCGGAGGGCGAGGACGATGTCTGACGTGGTCATGGGGGGACTCACGCTACTCCTCGGTGTGCGGGGCGGGTGGGCGGATAATGGACCCGTGCCCGACGTCGCAGCCCCCGTCCCCGTCCGCCCCACCTCTCCCGTGGTCGCCACCCCACGGGGTCCGTCCTCGCAGGCCCGCACCCACGCCGAGGACCTCGCCCGGTTCGTCGAGGCCTCGCCCTCGTCGTTCCACGCGGCCCACGAGGTCGCCCGCCGTGCGGTCGAGGCGGGCTTCACGCTGCTCGACGAGGCGGACGCCTGGCCGGCCGCGAGCACGGAGGGGCGCTACGTCGTCGTGCGGGACGGCGCCGTGATCGCGTGGGCGACGCCTCCCGGGGCGAGCGCGACGACCCCCTTCGCGATCCTCGGAGCACACACCGACTCCCCCGGCTTCAAGCTCAAGCCCAAGCCCACCACGGGCCGCGAGGGCTGGTGGCAGGCGGGCGTCGAGGTGTACGGCGGCCCCCTGCTCAACTCGTGGCTCGACCGCGAGCTCGAGCTCGCCGGGCGCCTCGTGACGCTCGACGGCCGCAGCCACCTGGTCCGCACCGGTCCCCTGCTGCGCATCCCGCAGCTCGCGATCCACCTCGACCGCGGCGCCAACGACGGTCTGACGCTCGACAAGCAGCGCCACACCCAGCCGGTGTGGGGGCTCGGCGCGCTCGGCGCCCCCGACGCGGACCTGCTCGCGCTGCTCGCCGAGCACGCGGGCGTGCGGGCCGCGGACGTCGGTGGGTACGACCTGGTCGTGGCCGACACCCAGGCCCCGCGGATCTTCGGGGCGCACGAGGAGCTGCTGGCCTCGGGGCGGCTCGACAACCTGCTCTCGGTGCACGCCGGGCTCATGGCGCTGCTCGAGGTGGCGTCCGGGTCGTCCACCGGGGCCGGTCACCAGGGGCGCCACGAGGCCCCCGTCGCGGTGCTCGCCGCGTTCGACCACGAGGAGATCGGCAGCGAGACCCGCTCGGGGGCCAGCGGCCCCTTCCTCGCCGACGTGCTCTCGCGGATCAGCGCCGGGTTCGGCGCGAGCGAGGAGGACCGGCACCGTGCGCTCGCGGGGTCGCTGTGCGTGTCGAGCGACGTCGGCCACTCGGTGCACCCCAACTATCCCGAGCGCCACGACCCCGCCAACCGGCCGGTGGCCGGCGGCGGTCCCATCCTCAAGATCAACGCCAACCAGCGGTACGCGACCGACGCCCACGGCGCGGCGGCCTGGGCAGCAGCCTGCGCGGCAGCCGGGGTACCGAGCCAGGAGTTCGTCTCGGAGAACACCGTGCCGTGCGGGTCGACCATCGGGCCGCTCACCGCGACGCGGCTGGGGATCCGGACGGTCGACGTGGGCGCGCCCATCCTCTCGATGCACTCGGCGCGCGAGCTGACGGCCGTCGCGGACCCGTACTACCTGTCGCGGGCGATCGGGCAGGTGTTCGCGGGCTGAGGAGGGTGGGCGTGCGCCGCGGCTCTGCCTGCCTGCCTGAGTCGCCGAGGTAGAACGTCCTGGGCGAGGTAGAACCCCTCGCGTACTACGTCGCGCAGGACGTTCTACCTCGCGGTCCCGGGGCGCAGCGCCCGCCCGACGGTTCGGCTCCGGCCCGCGCCAGGTGGGAGACTCGGAGACGTGCCCAACCCGCCGCGAATCCCGGAACCGGAAGCCGCGTCGACCAGCCCGTCGGCCGGCTCACCGCGCGACGGCACCCCTGGTGCTCACGACGGCGCGAGCACCGGTCTCCCGACGGTGTCCGACCGCCCCGGCACCCTGCTCGACGTCCTGCTCGCGGGCGGCCGTCGCGCCGACCGGCTCACGCACGTCGAGCACCTGCCCGGACGCCCCGGCCAGCACGCCGACTGGCCCGGCTGGGCCGACGCCTCGCTCGTGGCGGGGTACCGCTCGATGGGCGTGGAGCGACCGTGGGCGCACCAGGTCGAGGCGGCCGAGGCCGCCTGGTCGGGACGGCACGTCGCGCTCGCGACCTCGACCGGCTCGGGCAAGTCGCTCGCGTTCTGGTTGCCCGCGCTCACCGCGGTACGCGCCGACCGAGCGGCCGAGACCCTCGCACCGGGCCGGATCGAGAGCGCCCGCACGCGCGGCACCGTCCTCTACCTGAGCCCCACCAAGGCCCTCGCGGCAGACCAGGTCACCGGTCTCCAGCGTCTCCTCGACGCGTCGCGCGCGAACGACGTCAAGGTCTCGACGTGCGACGGCGACACCTCGTTCGAGGAGCGCAAGTGGGTCCAGGAGTATGCCGACGTCGTCCTGACAAACCCCGACTTCCTGCACTTCGCGCTCCTGCCCAACCACCGGCGCTGGACCCGGTTCCTGCGCAACCTGCGCTACGTCGTCGTCGACGAGGGGCACTCCTACCGGGGGGTGTTCGGGGCGCACGTGGCGCTCGTGCTGCGGCGGCTCTCCCGGCTCTCGGCGCACTACGCGCCCGCGCCACCGGCGAAGTTGTCAGAACCACGCCGGGGGATGGACCGGCCCACTTCTGACACCGCGCCCGCGCGAGGCCTCACGTTCGTCGTCGCCTCGGCCACCACGGCCGACCCCGCGGTGAGCGCCGGCCGACTCGTCGGGGTCCCGTCCGAGCAGATCGTCACGGTCGACGCCGACACGAGCCCCGCGGGCCGCAAGACGTTCGCGCTCTGGCAGCCGCCGGAGGTCCTGGGCTACGAGGCCGCGCAGGCGCGCGCCGCGGCGGCGAACGACCCTGCGGCCGACGCGGCCCTCGCCGAGTCCTTGCTGATCGACCCCACGGCCCACGACGAGCTGGGCCTGACGAGCGAACCCGACGAGCCCGCGACGCCCGGCGACCCGCCCGAGCGTCCACGCCGGTCCGCCACGGCCGAGGCGGCGGACCTCCTGGCCGACCTCACGGCGGCCGGCGCCCGGACCCTCGCGTTCACCCGCTCGCGCCGCGGGGCCGAGGCCGTCGCGACGCAGACCCAGGACCACCTGCGCGTCGTCTCGCCGCAGCTCGCACGCCGGGTCGCGGCCTACCGGGGCGGCTACCTGCCCGAGGAGCGACGGGCGCTCGAGCAGGCCCTGCGCAGCGGCGCGATCCGGGGCCTCGCGACGACGAACGCGCTCGAGCTGGGCGTCGACATCTCGGGCCTCGACGCGGTCCTCATCGCGGGCTGGCCGGGCACACGCATGTCGGTCTGGCAGCAGGCGGGCCGGGCGGGGCGCGCGGGAGCCGACGGCCTGGTCGCGTTCGTCGCGCGCGAGGACCCGCTCGACACCTACCTCGTGCACCACCCCGAGGCGATCTTCGCGGCACCGCTCGAGGCCACGGTGTTCGACCCCGCCAACCCGTACGTCCTCGCACCGCACCTGTGCGCAGCGGCCGCCGAGGTCCCGCTCCGGCAGGCGGACCTCTCGATGTTCGGTGACCCCGTCGCGGTGACCGAGCTCCTGGGGGTGCTGGTCGCGCGGGGCGCGCTGCGGCGTCGGGCGTCCGGGTGGTACTGGACCCACGCCCAGTCCGCCGCCGCGATGACCGACCTGCGCGGCTCGGGCGGCTCGCCCGTGCGCGTGGTCGAGGTCGGCACCGGCCGCCTCCTCGGCACGGTCGACGCGGCCTCGGCCGACGGGTCCGTCCACGACGGCGCGGTCTACGTGCACCAGGGCGTGAGCTACGTCGTGGAGACGCTCGACCTGCCGGGGGGCGTCGCGCTCGTCGGGCGCCGGGACGTCGACTTCGGGACGTGGTCGCGCTCGGTCACGGAGATCGCGATCCACGGGGTCCGCGACGAGGCCGCGGCCTCGGTCGGGTCCGCCCCGTCGGACGGGGGCCCGACCGGCGACGGCCCGACGGCGGAGCCCACCCCGGCCGACGAGCCGTCCGTCCCGCAGGACCCGGCCCCGAACGACGCCGCGCACCCTGCGATCCAGCGCTGGTGGGGGCCGATCGGCTGGGGCTTCGGGCCGGTCGAGGTCACGAACCAGGTGGTGAGCTTCCAGCGCCGGCGCCTGCCCGACCTGCAGATCCTGGGCACCGAACCGCTCGACCTGCCCGAGCACACCCTCCCCACGACCGCCGTGTGGTGGACGGTCCCGGCCGAGGTCCTCGAGGGCGCGGGCATCGACGCCGAGCGGCGCCCGGTGCGCTGCACGCGGCCGAGCACGCGTCGATCGGTCTCCTGCCGCTGCTCGCGACGTGCGACCGCTGGGACCTGGGCGGGGTCTCGACCGCGATGCACCTCGACACCGAGCAGGCGACGGTGTTCGTGTACGACGCGTACCCGGGCGGCGCCGGCTTCGCCGAGCGAGGCTTCCACCTGGGTGCGACGTGGCTGCGAGCGACGCGGGCCGCGATCTCGCGCTGCCCGTGCGCGGACGGCTGCCCGGCGTGCGTGCAGTCGCCCAAGTGCGGCAGCTTCAACAACCCGCTCGACAAGGCTGCGGCGGTCCGGCTGCTCGACGCGGTGCTCGCGTACGCGCCTGCGTGAGCCCTGCGTCCGGGCGTCGGGTGCATGATTCGGCTGCGACTCGCCGGGTGTGTCGCGGCGGAACCACGCACTCGACGTAGTCATGGCGGCCTCACCGCGCCGACGCGGGTCCCGCCCGGGCGGCCTCACCGCGCCGACGCGGGTCCCGCCCGGGCGGCCTCACCGCGCCGACGCGGTCCCGCCCGGGCGGCCGCGCGAGCCGTCCCCAGCACCCCGGCCCACCCCGTCGCCTCGCGCACGACGTCGACCCGGACCACTCCGTCCCCCTGCTCGACGCACGCGACGAGCTCGGCGCCGTTGCGCTCCACGGTCTCGCGCGCCGTCGGGCACGCGTCCCAGCCTCCCTGGAGGGCCGTCGCCCCGGCGAGGGCCGCGAGGTCCGCGGCCGTCTGAGCCTGCCCCCGCGCGCCCTGCGCGGACGACAGGGCTGCGAGCGCGAGCCCCAGCACGAGGGCCACCGCGATCAGGCCGAGCGCGAGCACGGTCCCCGAGCCCCGGTCGCCGGGCCTCACGGTTCGTGCCACGCGACCGCTGCCCCGCTCGCCTGGAGCGGCGAGCTCGACAACCAGCCGCCGACCACGGGCTTGGCGACCCGCACCTCGATCCACGGGTCGCCGCGGGAGACGGTCACCGTGGCGTCTGCCCCGGCCACCTGCCCGACGACGGCGCGCACCACCGCGTCCTCCTCGCCGATCGCGACGGCGCGGGCAGCGGCCCGGGCGGCGTCCGCGGCCTGGAGCTGCGCGTTCGCTGCCGCGGCGAGCGTGAGGACGGCCACCAGGACGAGGACGACTGCGGGCAGCGCGAGGGCGAGCTCGGCGGTCACGGTGCCGCTCTCACGGCCCGGGGACCTCCGCCCCTGCTCGTCCCGCACCCGGCGCCAGACCTCCCGGAGGAAGGTCTCCCCTCGCGACGCCCCCGCCCTGCCGGCCGCCACGCTCACCCGATCGACAGGGCGCGCTGGATGATGCCGAGCAGCATCTCCCGCACCTCGCCGCTCTTGAGGATCGCGATGAGCAGGCCCGCGAACCCGACGGCCGCGATGGTCGCCACGGCGTACTCAGCGGTCGCGAGACCGGCCTCCGGGTCCTCCCCGCGGACGCGGGCGAGCAGCACCGCTCCCCTCTCTCGTGCTCGGTGCATGACCTTCATGGGTGCCTCCTGGCTCTCGTGGCCCACCTGTCGTGGACCGTGCTGCCCACTGTGGCGAGCCCGCACCCTGCCCTGCTCGGACAGCAGGCGACGTTGTGGAACAGGGACCCACGAGGCGTCCTGTGCACACCCCGCATCGCCGGGGCGCCGTCGTGGCCTTGCACGGCTCGTCGGCGCCCCCTCGAAGCTAGGCCCCCTGCTGCTCGAGCCAGGTGAGGATCGCTCGGTTGGTCTCGTCGGGCAGCTCCTGCTGGATCCAGTGACCGCAGTCCAGGGTGATCACCTCGACCTGGGGGACGAACTCCGCCAACCTCTCGGCCCGCGCCACCAGGTCGCGGTCGCCGTAGATCATGAGCGCGGGCTGCTGGACGACCGGGTCCACGGCCGCCAGCAGGCGCCAGTTGCGGTCCAGGTTCCGGTACCAGTTGATGCTGCCCGTGAAACCGGTCGACTCGAAGGCGGACACGAAGACCTCCAGCTCGCTGTCGCTCATGACAGGCTCACCGAGCGGCGTCTGCGTTCTGGCGAGGTTCATCATCGCCATGCCGGGCTCGGGCGCTCCGGCGGGCTCGTTCTTCCGGTACAGGTTGCGAAGGAACTGGGAGGTGTTCGCGTCGAGCACAGCGTCCGCGACGCCCGGCTGCCGGTTGAAGTGGACGAAGTAGAAGTCGCCGCCCAGCACCTCTTCCATGACCTCGATCCAGGGCCGCTCTCCGCGCTCCTGGTACGGCAGGCTCAGGGTGATCACTCCGTTGACCCGGTGCGGATGCAGCAGCGTCAGTCCCCAGACGACGAAGGCACCCCAGTCGTGACCGATGAAGGTGGCGTCGTCGTATCCGTAGTGGTCGAGGAGCGCCACCAGGTCGCCCGACAGGTGCTCGACGTCGTATTCCGTCACCTCGGCCGGACGGGACGAGCGGCCATAGCCTCGCTGGTTCGGGACGATGACGTGATAGCCGGCCGCGACGAGGGCGGGCACCTGATGACGCCAGGAGTAGGCGTGCTCCGGCCAGCCGTGGCACAGCACGACGGGTCGTCCTGCGTTGTGTCGGCCGGCTTCGAAGACCTCGAGCTCCACACCGTTGACCGGGACGAGGGTCGGCTCGGGGAAGTCGCTGGGAGTCGGCATCGTGGTTGCGCTGCGTCGGTCATCGGGACGTGTCGGTGCGTTCATGTCGCCATCGTGCGACCCGTACCGGTCAACCCGTGTCCTGTTCTCCGTGCGCCTCCCGCGGCCTCCGGCGAAACTGGTCGCGAGAGGCTGTCGATTCCGTCGGTGGTCGCGCGTCATCGAGATGAAGGACTCACCACCCACCCACCTGGAGGAATCATGACCACCGAGTACGCAGTCCTCATCCACGCCCCTGAAGACGGCACGCCTGCCATGCGACCGGACCTGGCCGAGGAGATCATGGCCCAGCACGAGGAGTTCACGCGCCGCGTCGAGGTGGAGGGCCACCGGATCTCGGGTGGTGTCGAGCTCGAGGCCGCCGGCACGGCGACCCTGGTACGCCCGGGGGTCGGGACGACCGAGGGCCCGTTCACCGAGCTCGCCGAGCAGATCGGCGGCATCTACCTGGTCGTGAGCGACGACCTGCCGGGGCTCGTGGCGATCATCGACGAGGTCTTCGCGGGCGACGGCTGCACCTATGAGATCCGCCCCACGGTGGATCACAGAGCGGCTGACGACACCGCGACCGCCGGCGCACGGGCGGAGGCCTGAGCCGTGAAGGTCGTGTTCCTGCTGTACGGGGACGAGCAGGTCTGGGCTGCTGCCTCCGCGGAGGAACGTTCGCGGTTCATGGCGCAGCACGACGAGTTCGCCGCGTTCCTCAGGAACCGCGGGAGCATCGTGGCCGCGGAGGCGCTCAGCACGGTCGCCGCGGCCACGACGGTCCGCAGCGGGGAGGGCGCGGTGACCGTGACCGAGGGGCCGTTCGCCGCGCTCGCCGAGCAGCTCGGGGGTTTCTACGTCGCGGTGCTGCCGAGCATCGACACAGCGATCGAGGCCGTCGCTCTCCTGCCGCAGTACACGGTGGAGCTGCGTCCGGTCGTGGACGTGGACGGCCTGTGACCTCGTCGACCTCGTCGCCGGTCTCGCGCCCGTGACGCGCGTCGACGACGCGCTCACCTCGGCGTGGCGCGACCACTGGGCACGGTTGCTCGCGATGCTGGTCGCGCGCTACCGCCGTCCGGACCTCGCGGAGGACGCGCTGGCGGACGCGTTCGCGGCCGCGGCGAGGACGTGGCCCGTCGACGGCGTGCCGGACTCGCCCGCCGCCTGGCTGCGCACCGCGGCCGGGCGGCGTGTGCTCGACCGCTTGCGCGCCGAGGCGGTCGCCGTGCAGAAGGAGCCGCTCATGGTCGTGGAGGCGCCTTCCGTGGCCGGGGCGACCGACGACGTGCCGGGGAGGGCCGACGACGGCGCTCACCTGCCGGACGACCGGCTCCGCCTCGTCTTCTCGTGCTGCCACCCGGCGTTGTCGGTCGAGTCACGCACGGCGCTGACCCTCCGGTTCGTCGCGGGCCTGCCCGTGCCGGACATCGCGCGGCTCTTCCTGGTCCAGGACACGACCATGGCGGCGCGCCTGACGAGGGCGAAGAAGCGCCTGGTCGCCGCGGGCATCCCGTTCGAGGTGCCGCCGCCCGAGCTCCTGGACGACCGCCTCGACGACGTCGCCTCGGTCCTGTACCTGACCTTCACCGCGGGGTACGCGCCGGGTACGGGGCCCGACGTGCTGCGGGTCGAGCTGGCCGGTGAGGCGATCCGCCTGGCGCGCCTGCTCGACGAGCTCTTGCCGGGGCGTCCCGTCGTGCGAGCGTTGCTCGCCCTCATGGTGCTGCAGCACTCGCGTCGTGATGCGCGCGTGGCTGCGGACGGGGCGCTCGTGCTGCTGACGGACCAGGACAGGTCGCGGTGGCACGGCGAGGAGATCGCCTCGGGTCTCGCGCTGCTCGCCTCCATGCCCGACGGCGTCGCGGGCCTCGCGTACGAGTACCGCCTCCAGGCGTCGATCGCCGCCGCACACGCTGTCGCGGGACGCGCTACCGACACGGACTGGGGCGGGATCGCCGACCTGTACGCCGAGCTGGAGGCGGCCACGGGCTCGCCCATGGTCCGGCTCGCCCGGTCGGTCGCGGTCGCGGAGGCCGAGGGGCCGTCAGCCGGGCTTGCGCTGATCGACGACTTCGAGGGGATCGACGAGTCTCTCCGGACGAACCATCGGCTGCCCGCGACCCGTGCCGAGCTCCTGGCGCGGGCGGGGCGACCGGCAGAGGCCGCAGCGTCCTTCGAGGAGGCTATCGGGCGGTGCGGGAACGCGGCCGAGCGAGAGCACCTGACGCGGCGGCTCGCGGAGGTCCGTGAGGACCTGCTCGGCTAGCTCGGGCGGACGCGCCTTGTGGCCCTGTGGCCCTGTGGCCCTGCTGGAAAGGCTGAGCCATGGCCTGCTGACCGGCCACCATGGATCAGTGGCGTCCGATCAGCAGCATCGCTGAACCTCGCCCGTGCGGCTGGCTGCCTCAGAGACTCCACGAGTTCAGGACGTCGCGACGTGCCGTCCAGGGCGATGCACGAGCACTCCCAGATGTTGCGACGAGCGCTGTTCGCTCAGCAAAACCACGGCCCGCTCGTCGAACACCACTCCCGATTCCCACACACCTCTGCGAGGCACACATGCTCCCCCAGCCGACTGGCCCCACGCGTCCGACGAGCCCACCATGGCCCCTCGACGATCGCTCCCTGCCCGCGGCATACGGGGTACCGCTCAGCCGGGTCGTTGCCGGTGCGGTCCGGCTCGAGTCCGCACGGCGCGGCATCAGCCAAGAGGACCTCGCCGAGCTGCTCGGCCGGTCGCGGAGCGCGATCTCTCAGCGCTCCACGGGCAAGGTCGCGTGGTCGCTCGACGACCTCGGCGCCATCGCCGCGGCATTCGGCTGTCCGGTCGATGACCTCCTCGACGACGGCTCGCAAAGGGGGCGCCGCTGACTCCCGCGTCGTCGACCCACGGCGCTGCCCGCCCCTGCCCTCTGTCCCGACCGCCACCGCCCTGCACCACTCCCTCAGCCTTCACCCACCGCCGAGCACCCCTCCACCCAGCGACAGCAGCACGGGCAGCAGCCCGATGAGCACGAACGCCGGCAGGAAGCACACGCCCAACGGCAGGACCAGGTGCACCGCGAGCCTCGCTGCGGCCTGCCGTGCCGCTGCCTGCTGGTCACGCCGGAGCTGCTCGCCCGCCACACGCAGCGACTCCCCCGGCGCGGCCCCCTGCTCCCAGGCCGGGGCCAGGGCCGCACGCACCACCTCCAGCCGTGCCGGCGCCCCGGACCAGGCCTCGGCCCACCCGGCCCCGAGCACGACCGACGCCCCGGCACGGTGGAGCGCGACGCCGTCTGGCCCTCCGACCGCCTGCCCCACTGCCTCGAGCGCACGCGGGACGCTCGTCCCCGCGCGGACCGCGGCCGCGAGCAGCTCGAGCAGGACACCGATCTCGACCGGACCGCCCGTCGCAGGCCCCCTACCAGGAGACGCTGCGACAGCCAGGTCGCCGAGTCGAGCCCGGACCCCCACCCGCGCCACCCACCACGGACTCGCGGCGACCAGGAACCCGCACGACGACGCCACCACGAGCAACACGTCGACGCTCACGGCGGTGCCCCTGCCGCCCTGGCCCGCGCGACCAGTCGACCCGACCACCTGCGCCCCACCAGGAGCAGCACCCCACCGACCAGCAGACCCGCCGACCCCACCCCGCCGCCGAGCGCGGTCGCCACCGGATCGACCCCCAGGACCACGCCGAGCAGCACCCCGACGGCCGGAAGCCACAGCAGCACGCGCGCAGTCGCCTGAGGTCCGGCGAGCGACGCCTCCCGGTCGGCCCGCGCCTCGGACTCTGCGGACAGCGCCTGCGCGATGGACCCGAGGACCGCTCCGAGAGGAGCACCCACGTCGGCCGCCAACCGGCTCGCCGCGACGACCGCCGCGACCTGCCCCGACGCCTCGTCCGAGCCCCGAGCCCCCACGACCACGAGCAGGTCGGCCGCCTCGGGGACGCCCCGGGAGTCCACCCGTACCCCGGCCGCCGTCGCCCACGCCGACCCCGGAGCGCTCCCGGAGCGCACGAGCGACGCGACGTGGGACACGAGCAGGCGCACCGAGCGCCCGGTGACCGACCGGCGCCCCAGAACCCGGGCGACGATCTCCCAGCCGGTCCTGGACGAGGGGCGCGCCGCCAGACCAGGTGTCGCGTCCGAGGCGCGACGCCCCGCAGGGGCGACCGCCACCCAGATCGTGATCCCGACCGTGAGAGCGACGGCGAGATCGCCGGTCACGACCCGCCCCACCGGTCGGCGAACGCGTCCCAGCCCTCTGTGGCGACCGGTTCTCGCACGCCGTCCCAGGTCGCGACGGCCTCGACCACCAGCTCGCCCCGCGCGTCGCGCCGCACGACCCCGATCTCCGCCAGGTACCGCACCCGGCCCGACCGCCGCAGGTGCAGCACCACGTCGAGCGCCCCGGCGGACTGGGCCGCCACGGCCTCGCGCGTCATGCCTGCCAGCGCGGCGAGGGCCTCGAGCCGGGCCGGGACGACCGACGCGGAGTTGGCGTGGATCGTGGCCAGCCCGCCGTCGTGGCCCGTGTTGAGCGCCATGAGGACCTCGCGGACCTCGGCGCCGCGGCACTCGCCCAGGACGATCCGGTCCGGGCGCATGCGCAGCGCGTTGCGGACCAGGTCCGTCAGGCTGACCGCCCCCGCGCCCTCGACGTTCGGGCGCCGGGCTGTCAGGGGGACGACGTGCGGGTGGTCCGGCACGAGCTCGCGCGCCTCCTCGACGCACACGACCCGCTCGTGCCCCGGCACCAGGGACAGCAGTGCGGCGAGCAGCGTCGTCTTGCCCGTCCCCGTGCCTCCCGAGACCAGCATGTTGGCGCGCGCTGCCACGAGACGCTGCAGCACCGGGGCCCACGGGGCGGGCAGCGCGCCCGAGCCCACCAGCTCGTCGAGCCTGAAGGCCCGCGAGCGCAGGACGCGCAGCGAGATCACGGCGCCGGCCTCGCACACGGGAGCGATCGCGGCATGCAGCCGGGTCCCGTCGGGCAGGCGCGCGTCCACGAGAGGGCTCGCGTCGTCGAGCCGCTGCCCGCCTGCGGCCGCGAGCCGGACCGCGAGCGCCCGCACCTGGGCCGCGCTCCCCAGGTGCACGGGCGCACGCTCGAGGCCCGCTCCCCTGTCCACCCAGACCTCGGCGGGCGAGTTGACCAGGACGTCGGTGACCTCGGGGTCCTCGAGCAAGGGCTGGAGCGGACCGGCCCCGTACAGCTCGGCGCGGGCGCGCCGGGTCAGGTCGGTCAGCGCGTCGCTGCCGAGCACGCGTCCCGAGCCGCGCAGCGCTGCCCGGAGCTCGGTGTCGTCGGCCGGGGCTCCGCCGACGACCCGACCGCGCACCTCGGCCAGGAGACCGTCGTCGATGGGGCTCATGCCACGGACGGGGTCCTGGCGAGCGCGCCGCCGGTGACGAGCGCCGCGAGCTCTCGGCCGGCGCGCCCCAGGGGGCGCCGCACCCCGACGGCCGGCCCCTGGCCGCGGTCGACGCGTGCCGCGAGGGTCCGGTCCCAGCCCGCGACGCACGCGAGCGGCAGCCCGACGACGTCGCTCACCTCCCACGGGTCGAGCCGCCCGGGAGCGGGCCGTCGCGCGACGAGGCGCATCGTCCGGTCGGCACCTGTGCTGCGCGCGAGCGCGACGGCCGCGACGGCGCCCGCGACCGCCGGGAGCTCGAGGGGGGTCACGAGGAAGAGCGCGTCGCAGGCCCCGACCAGCGCCGCGTCGTCCGTGCCCCTGTCACGACCGGGCCCGGGCCGGGTGGCCCCTCGTGTCTCACCGCCTGCCCCCGTGCCCAGATCAGGAACTGCTCCCGCTCCCGCGGCGAGCGCGGCCCGCGGCAGGTCGAGGACCAGCACGTCGCACGCGTCCGCGAGCGCCGAGCACACGTCGACGACCACGCCCGGGTCGAGCTCGACCGGGTCCGCGCGGTGCGCGCTGAGGACCGGCACCGCGCACCAGGTCGGCAGCAGACCCCGGAGCGCCCGGCCGTCCACCTCGCCCCGGGCGTCACGCAGGTCCGCCCAGCGCGGGCCCTCCCGGTGGTCGATCCCGAGGAGGACGTCGATCCCTGCGCCCCTGGTCGTGAGGTCCACCAGGACCGGTCGCCGCCCGGCCCGCCGGAGCGCGTCCGCGAGCGCCGCCGCCAGGGTGCTCGCCCCTGCCCCACCGCACGCCCCGACGACCCCCACCACGAGTGCTTCCTCCCGACCCATGGCTCCCCCTCCCGTCGACCCGGGCGCAGGGACGGTCGTCGGCCCGCCGGGCGGGCCGCGGACCTGCTCCGCGCCGGCCCGTCCGCACGAGCCGAGCACCATCCTGGGGCGAGACGAGCGGGCGTGGGGGCTGCGTCGTCGGGCCTGTGGACGACCGCGCCCCCCGCTGCCTTGTGGACGAGCCCGAACTCAGTGCGCCAGCGCGAGGTACTGGTGCGCGTACGCGATCGCCATCCCGCCCTCGCCCACCCCCGCCGCGACACGCTTGACCGACCCCGAGCGCACGTCGCCGATCGCGAAGACCCCCGGGGCGCTCGTCTCCAGGGCGAACGGCCGACGCTCGGCGGTCCACTGCGACGTGGCCGCGGCCTCGGCCCCCGTGAGCACGAACCCGTGCGAGTCGCGCGCGACCTCCGCGGGCAGCCAGCCCGTCACGGCGTCCGCGCCGATCATCACGAACACGACCGGGAGCGCCCTGCGGACCGTCGCGCCCGTCCGCGCGTCCAGCACGTCGAGGAACTCGAGGCCCTCGTCGCCGTGCAGGTCGACGATCTGCGCGCGGGCCTCGACCTGGATCCCGGGGTTGGCGGCGATCTGGTCGATCAGGTAGCGCGACATGCTGGCGGCGAGCGACTCGCCGCGCACGAGCATCGTGACGGACCGTGCGTGCCGCGAGAAGAAGATCGCCGCCTGCCCCGCCGAGTTCCCGGCGCCCACGATGCAGACGTCCTGCCCCTGGGCGAGCGCGGCGTCGCTGCGCGCGGCCCCGTAGTACAGCCCGTTGCCCAGGTAGCGGTCCACGGCCGGCAGCGCGAGCGTGCGCCACTCGACCCCTGTCGCGACGACCACGACCGGCGCCTCGAGCGCGTCGCCGCCGTCGAGCACGACCCGGTGCGAGCCCGGGGCGATCGACTCGACCGTGCGCGTGACGACGATCTCGGCGCCCAACCGCTGCGCCTGGGTCAGCGCACGGCTCGCGAGGTCGTCCCCCGAGATGCCGTAGGGGAACCCCGTGTAGTTCTCGATCCGCGTCGAGGTCCCTGCCTGGCCGCCCGGGGCCAGGCTCTCGACGACGAGCGTGCGCAGGCCCTCGGCCGCAGCGTTGACGGCCGCGGTCAGCCCCGCCGGCCCGCCACCGAGGATCACGACGTCGTAGTCCGTCTCGGTGGGTTCCACGGCCAGGCCGACCGCGTGCGCGGCCTCGCGCATCGTCGGCGCGACGAGCCGCGACCCGTCGCGCAGCCCGAGGACCGGGTGGGCAGGCTCGGCCCCCGCCGGGTGCTCGGCGGGCGCCTCCACCACGACCCGGTCGAACGGCACGTGGTTGCGCGTGAGGAACGTCGCCAGGTCCCGGACCCCCGCGTCGAGCCGGGGCCCGATCACGTGCGCCTCGGCCACGGGCTTCTCCGACGCGTGCGCCTGGAGCGCGTCGAGGTAGCTGCGCGCGAGCGTCGCGACGTGCGCGGGGACGGCCGGGGCCATGGCCGCGAGTCCGTAGAAGACCGTCGCGTCGAGCTTCATGATGCGCGTGGCCTCGGTCGCGCGGCCGCTCGCCGGGAAGCTCGTGCTGAGCGTCATGGGCACCTCGCCGAAGAACATGCCGGGGGTCCGCACCCCGATCACGCGCTCGTCCCCGTTGATCATCTTGGTGATCTCCGCACGCCCCTCGATCACGACGAAGAACGCGCGCTCGTCGCCCTCGTGCGCGAAGTACTCGCCCGGCAGGAGCCGGATGTCCTCGACCGCCCCGACGAGGAACTCGAGCGGCTCGGGGGGAAGGGGCTCGAAGATCGAGATGGCGCGGAGCTCGTCGAGCGTGATCATGCGTGCCTCCCACGGGGCTGGGCCACGGTCCGTCCGGGCCGAACGTACCGCGCGGGCGGCACGTCGACATCCCGTCGGGCCGCGCGCCCCCTCGCACCGCACGGCACCCGCGGCACGACGACGCTGCCGAACCGGGACATCTCGCGCGCTCGCGGATAGGCTCACCGGGTGACCCAGCCCCAGGACTCACCGCAGACCGGTCCGCGCAGCGCGCCCCCCGCGCCTCCCCGTCCAGGTGCCCGCGCGACGCGCCCGCGCAAGGTCGCCGCGTTCTTCGACCTGGACAAGACGATCATCGCGACCTCGTCGACCGCCGCGTTCTCCAAGCCGTTCTACGCGGGTGGGCTCATCAGCCGCGGCGACGTGCTGCGCAGCGCATACGCGCACTTCCTCTACATGGTCGGCGGTGCGGACGCGGACCAGACCGAGCGCATGCGCGCGCACCTCAGCTCGCTCGTGACGGGGTGGGACGTGCGCACGGTCTCGCAGATCGTCGAGGAGACGCTCCACGAGCACATCGACCCGGTCGTCTACGCCGAGGCCGTCGAGCTCATCGTGAGCCACCACGACCGGGGGCACGACGTCGTGATCGTCTCGGCCTCGGGCTCCGAGGTCGTCGAGCCCATCGCCGCGGTGCTCGGCGCGGACCACTACGTCGCGACGCGCATGGAGATCGTCGACGGTCGCTACACGGGCGAGATCGACTTCTACGCGTACGGCGAGAACAAGGCCCTCGCGATCCGCGAGCTGGCCGAGGCCAACGGCTACGACCTCGACGCGTCCTACGCCTACTCGGACTCGATCACGGACGCGCCCATGCTCGCGGAGGTCGGCCACGGGTTCGCGGTCAACCCCGACCGGACGCTGCGCCGCCTCGCGGGCGAGAGCGGCTGGGGCACGCTCACCTTCGTGCGCCCCGTCACGCTGCGCACCCAGCTCGCGCCGCCGCGGAGCGCGGTCGTGATCGGCGGGGCCGTAGCGGTCGCGGTCGTGGGCTGGCTCGTGTGGCGCGCAGTGCGCAAGCGCTCGGGGCGTTCCGGGTAGCACGGCCCCGGACCTCCGGACGGGCCGCACGAGCGGGTCGGCACGCGGCCTGTTCGAACCCGCGTGGTCCCCGTTGTCCGGCTCCTCCCGGCTCGGGATCGAACACCCCGTGGAGGTTCCCCCGTTCTCCCTGCCACCTCTTGCGCGGCGCCCCGGAGCGGCGTATCACTGAGGGACAACAGCATCAGGGACGGGCGGAACCCACGCGCGAGAAGTCCACGCATAGGACTGGCTGACCGGGCTCGCCCCGTTGCAGCACCTACCCTCGCAGCACGCTTGTTAACCCCCGTCCCGCTGGCGAGCACGGCGTCCCTCCGGGGGCGCCGTTCCCGTGTCCGGGCCTCTGCCGGCACCACCGCCACGCCGGGCCCGCCGCTCACCCGCCCGGTGCACCAGCTGCGCACGACAGGCGAATACGCTGACCACATGACCTCAGCGCCGAGCGTTTCCTCGTCCATCACCGTCCGCCTCCAGGTCGAGGCCAGGCCCACCGCGGTCAGCGAGCTCACGACGGCGATCGAGCAGTCGGGCGGGATCGTCTCGGCCCTCGACGTCACGGCCTCGGGCCACGAGCGCATCACGGTCGACGTCACGGTCGCGACGCGCGGCGAGTCGCACGCGGAGGAGATCGTCGCGGCGCTGCGCGCCCTGCACGGTGTGACGGTGGACCGGGTCTCGGACCGCACGTTCCTGCTGCACCTGGGCGGCAAGCTCCAGATCGAGTCCAAGGTCCCCATCCGCAACCGCGACGACCTGTCGATGATCTACACCCCGGGCGTCGCGCGGGTCTGCGAGGCCATCGCGGCGCACCCCGAGGACGCCCGGCGCCTGACCATCAAGCGCAACACGATCGCGGTCGTCACGGACGGGTCGGCCGTCCTGGGCCTCGGCGACATCGGGCCGCTCGCGTCGCTGCCCGTCATGGAGGGCAAGGCCGCCCTCTTCAAGCGGTTCGCGGACATCGATGCGTTCCCCATCGCCCTGGACACGCAGGACGTCGACGAGATCGTGCGCACGGTCAAGGCCATCGCCCCGGTGTTCGCGGGCATCAACCTCGAGGACATCTCGGCGCCGCGCTGCTTCGAGATCGAGCGCCGGCTACGCGCCGAGCTGAGCATCCCGGTGTTCCACGACGACCAGCACGGCACCGCGATCGTCGCGCTCGCGGCCCTGACGAACGCGCTCAAGGTCGTGGGCAAGGACCTGGCCGAGGTGCGGATCGTGCTGTCGGGGGCGGGGGCCGCGGGGACGGCGGTCCTCAAGCTGCTCCTGGCCGCGGGCGCGCACGACGTCGTGGTCGCCGACGTCGACGGCGTGATCCACCCCGACCGCCCGGGCCTGTCTCCCGCGCTCGCCTGGACCGCGATCAGCACCAACCCGCGCCGCGTGTCCGGGACGCTGGTCGAGGCCCTCGCGGGGGCAGACGTCTTCATCGGCGTCTCGGCGCCCGGCATCCTCACGGGGGACGACATCGCGACCATGGCACCCGGCTCGATCGTGTTCGCGATGGCCAACCCCGAACCCGAGGTGGACCCGGTCGACGCCGCGCAGCACGCCGCGATCGTGGGCACGGGCCGCAGCGACTTCGCGAACCAGATCAACAACGTGCTCGCGTTCCCGGGGGTGTTCCGCGGTCTGCTCGACGCGCAGTCGCACAAGATCACCGACACCATGCTGCTCGCGGCGGCCCGTGCGCTCGCCTCGACGATCCACGAGGACCAGCTCAACCCGACCTACATCGTGCCGAGCGTGTTCAACCCCGAGGTCACCACGGTCGTCGCCGCCGCGGTCGAGGCCGCGGCCCGCGCGGAGGAGGCCACCGCGTCCGCCGTCTGAGCTGCCTCCGGACCTGCTGGACCTCTCGTCGGGGCGAGGTGCCCGACGGCGCCGCGCACCGCCGTCGGGCAGGGCACCTCTCCCCCGGTCACCCCGTCCGGGCGGGTCCTCCTCAGGACGCTGCCGGCGCCCCCCGCAGGTCCGCGAGCGTGCTGACCTGCGAGCAGCACGCCGCGAGCAGCTCCTCGTCGTGGCTGATGAGCAGGACCCCCACGCCCTGGGCAGCGGCCTCGGCCTCGACGAGGCGCACGAGCGTCGCGGTCGTCGCGGCGTCGAGCATCGCGGTCGCCTCGTCGCAGATGAGGTAGCGCGGCTCCTGAGCGAGCGCCCGGGCCAGGCACGCCCGCTGGAGCTGACCGTCGGAGACCTGGTAGGGCCTGCGCGTGAGCAGGTCCGGGGTCAGGCCCACGCGGGCCGCGACCCCCTCGACGTCGACCGGGCGGCGGTTGACCTCGGCGGGCTGCGCGATGATCGAGCGCAGCGTCAGGCGCGGGTCGGTCGAGGCGCGCGGCGACTGGAAGAGCATCGCGACCGCGCCCCGCAGGCCCCCCTGGACCGCGAACCGCGTGCCCGTCGCGACCTGGTCGTCGATGCTCACGGTCCCCGCGCGGGGCGCGTCGAGCAGCGCCAGGACCCGGGCGAGCGTCGTCTTGCCCGTGCCTGACGGGCCGGAGAGCCCCACGATCGTGCCCGCCGGGACGCTGATCGAGACGTCCGTCAGGACCGGGGGCTTGCGGCGGTAGCCGGCCACGATCCCGCGTGCTTCGAGGCTCATCAGGCCACCTCGCGCAGCGTGCGGTAGGCGCGGTCGCCGACCTGGACCAGGGCCGTCGGCCCGCCCGACTGCCGCGTCTCGGGGCGGCGCAGGAAGTACACGCAGTCGTCGGGCAGGTCGGTGAGCTGCGGCGGCGAGCCCGGCAGCGGGTGCAGCCCGCGCGAGGGCAGCGCGCCCAGGAGGTCGCGCGTGTAGTCGTGCCACGGGTCGTCGAACACCTCGGTCGCCGGTCCGGTCTCCATGAGGCGCGAGGCGTACATGACCGCGAGCCGGTCGGCCACCCCCGTGCGGACCAGCGACGCGAGGTCGTGCGTGATGAGCAGGACCGCCGCGCCGTCGTCGGCGCACTCGCGCAGCAGGCCCAGGATCCTGTCGGTCAGGGCCCGGTCGAGGCTCGCCGTGGGCTCGTCCGCGACGATCACCGAGGGGGCGCCCGCGAGCGCCCCCGCGACGGCCACGCGCTGGGCCATGCCGCCCGAGAGCTCGTGCGGGTAGCAGTCCAGGGCCGAGGGGTCCAGGCCCACGCGCACCGCGAGCTCGTCGCTCGTGCGCGGCGAGCCGAGCGTCGTGATCGTCTCGTCGAGCTGCGCGCGGGCCGTGCGCACGGGCGTCAGGTGCGTGGCCGCGGACTGCGGGACGAGCGCCGCGTGCCGGCCACGGAAGGGTTCTCCCGCGAACACGTCGAGCGCTCCCTGCGGGGTCGTGACGGTGATGGAACCGGTGCGTCGCGCGCCCACCGGGAGCTGGTCCATGACCGCCGAGGCGAGGATCGACTTGCCGCACCCCGACTCCCCCACGAGCGCCGTGACGGTGCCGCGCGGCACGTCGAGGCTCACGTCGCTCGCGGCGTGCACGACCGACCCGTTCGACAGGGGGAGGCGGACGGTCAGGTTCTCGACGTGCAGGCTCACGGTG
The DNA here is from genome assembly GCA_963782165.1 of uncultured Actinomycetota bacterium. Lineage (GTDB taxonomy): Bacteria > Actinomycetota > Actinomycetes > Actinomycetales > Cellulomonadaceae > Oerskovia. The sequence goes on along the minus strand of CAWAIO010000006.1, from coordinate 626,598 downwards.
CTCACAGCCTCAGCTCAGAAGGTTGGGGTGGGGTGATGACCTTGCGCAGCGCCTGGCCCGCGAACGCGACGGCGAGCGTCACGACCACGAGCACGGCTGCCGGGAAGACGAGCGTCCACCAGCCGCCCAGGAGGAGCGAGCTGCGCGCCTCCTCGAGGAGCGTGCCGAGGCTCGGCTCGTGCGGCGGCAGCCCGAACCCCAGGAAGGACAGCGTGGACTCGTGCCACACCGCGTGCGGCAGGAGCAGGACGACCGCGATCATGGCCTGCGGCGCGGTCGCGGGGACCAGGTGACGCACCGCGACCTGCCACCGGCTCGCGCCCGCCAGGACGGCGGCGTCGATGAACGGTCGCTGGCGCAGGCTGAGGATCTCCGAGCGGATGATGCGTGCGACCTGGGTCCAGTGGGTCAACGCGATCGACAGGACGATCGCGAGGAGGCTGCCGCGGAACATCGCGACGATCACGATCCCGAGCAGCAGGTGCGGCAGCGCGTTGACCGCGTCGGTGCTGCGCATGATGATCCGGTCCGGCCACCCGCCCCAGAACCCGGCAGCGGTACCGACCACGACCCCGATCACGGTCGCGAGGAGCGCGCACAGGAGCGCCACGACGAGCGAGGTCCGGATGCCCGACGCGATGCGGACGAACAGGTCGCGTCCCGCGGAGTCGGTGCCGAACAGGTGGTCCGCCGACGGCGACTGGCGGGCCTGCGCGAAGTCCGTGACCCGGTCGTCGATCCCCGCGAGCCACGGGACCAGGACCGCGTAGAGCACCACGATCGCGAGGACCGAGCCCGCGATCACGAGGTTGCGCCTAGCCATCGGTGCTCACCCGGGGGTCCATCAGAGCCACGACCACGTCCGCGAGGAGCGAGCCGACCATGACCACGACGGTCGTCCCGATCGTCAGGAACGCCAGGAGCGCCATGTCGAGGTCGCGGGCCGACGTGACGATCGCGCCCGCCACACCCGGCCAGCTGAAGACCTCCTCGACCAGGACCGCACCCACGACCAGCTCGGGCAACCGGACTCCCACGATGTTGACGAACGGCGCGAGCGAGGTCGGCACGATGTGGCGGCGCGTGATCGTCGGTGCGGGGATGCCGCGCGAGACGGCGCCGGCCACGAAGTCCTCGCCCTTCGACGTCACGACCGACTCGCGCACCGCGAGCAGCAGCCACGGCACCTGCGAGATCGCGAGGACCACGACCGGCAGGACCAGGTGGCGCAGCACGCCACCGGCCGTAGGGTCCGCTCCCCCGTCCGTCAGCCCCGCCGCAGGCAGCCACCCCAGCGCGAGCGCGAACACCGCGATCGCCGCGAGCGACATGACGAACGGCGGCAGTCCCTGCACCACGACGCACAGGGCAGTGACGCCCCGGTCCAGGATCCCCCCGCTGCGCACGCCCGCGGCGATCCCCAGCACGAGCGCGACCACGACCGCGAGCGCGAGCGCGGTCCCCGCGAGCAGCAGCGTCCACGGCAGGCGCTCGGCGATGACCTGCGCGACGGGCTGGTTGAACGACCGCGACAGACCCAGGTCGCCGCCGAACAGGTCCTGGACCCACCCCCAGTACGTCGAGTACCAGGGGCGGTCGAACCCGAGCTGCTCCGAGATGATCGCCTTGTCCGCGTCGCTCGTGGTCATGTAGCGGGTGCCGAGGTACCCCACCAGGGGGTCGAACGGCGAGTACTTGGCGGCTGCGAACAGCCCCGCGGAGACGGCCGCAGTGACCGGCACGATGAAGAGCAGGCGGCGCCCCACCATGGCCCAGATGTCGCGGTGGCGCCCGCGGCGCAGGTCCCGCACCGAGGGTGCGTCGTCCTGTGGTGGGCGGGAGGCGCCGTCGGGCACCGTTCCTGCCTGCCCGGTGTCCTGTCCCGGGCGCCCGGCCGGGCGCTCCTCGCGCCCCGCCTGGACCGTGGTCATCAGTCCCGAGTCCAGGACTGCAGCGACCACCACGGCCCCCACGTCACGCCGTGCGCGTGCGGTTCGAGGACAGGGCCGGACATGTTCCAGCCCGCGTCCTTCGAGACGTACGTGTGGTCGAGGAAGACGAGGTACACGTAGCCCGGGTCGTCGATGTAGGCGTCCTGGACCTCGCGGTAGGCCGCGTCGCGCTCCGTCTGGTCGAGGCTGCGGCGCCCCACCTCGAGCGCCGCGTCGACCGTCGCGTTCTGGTAGTCGCTCGGGTTGTTGTAGATGCTGCCGACGTCGGGCTGGACGAACACCGAGCTGAGCGCCTCGTACGCCTGCGTGTCGGGGTCGAACGGCTCGTCGCCACCGCCCAGGAGCGTCGAGTCGGTGTTGATGCGCGGGTCGATCCGGTCCCAGGACAGCGCCTCGAGGTTCACCTCGACGCCCACCGCGAGGGCGTCGGACGCGAAGGCCTGCGCGATGTCGCGGCGGACCGTGTCGACCGAGTTGTACATGAGCGCGATCTGCGCGCGCTGCCCGTCCTTGACCCGGATCCCGTCCGCTCCCTCGACCCAGCCCGCGTCGGTGAGGATCTGCGCGGCCTGGTCCGGGTCGTACGCGAAGACCGCCCCCGGCTCGTACGCGTCGCCGTACACCTCGGGGACGGGCGTCGCGGCCACGCGGCCGTGCCCGCCCAGGACGTTGTCGATCATCGACTGCCGGTTCGCCGCGAGGTTGAGCGCCATGCGGACCGCGGGGTCGCCCGAGACGGGGTTGTCGGTGGGGAGCGACAGGCCGCGCCAGTCGGCCGACGTGTGGGCCGTGACGGTCGTGCCGTCCTTGCCCTCGAACGTGTTCGCGAGCAGGGGCGGCAGGTTGGTGCCGTCGATCTCCCCCGCGGCCATGCGCTGCGCGCGCGTGTTGTCGTCGGGCACGTACAGGAGGGTGAGCTTCTTGACCTCGGGCGCGCCGTCCCAGTAGTCCTCGTTGGCCTCGAGGACCGCGCGGTCCGGGGACAGGTCGACGAGCGTGTACGGCCCTGTCCCGATCGGCTCGGTGTTGAGCGTGGACTCGGCCGCGAGGCCCGGGGTCGCGACGGCCTCCGAGGGCACCACGCCGATGAGCATCTTCGTCAGGAGCGGCGCGTAGGAGTACGCGAGGTGGAACTCGACCGTGTCGTCACCGGTCTGGACGACCTCCTCGATCATGTCGAACGACGACCTGGCCTCGGAGGCCGACGCCGGGTCGAGGATCGCCTCGTACGTCGCGACCACGTCCTCGGGGCCGAACGTGCTGCCGTCGGAGAACGTCACGTCGGGGCGGATCGTCACGGTCCACACGGTCGCGTCGTCGTTCGCCGTGGGGAGCTCGGCAGCGAGCGCGGGTTCGAACCCCGGCATCCCCTCGCCTCCCGTGAGGCGGACCAGGCCGTCGTACATCTTGGCCTCGCCTGCGGCCCCGAACCCCGCGACGGGGTTGTACCCGCCCAGCTCGTAGCCGTCGGCGAGCACGATGCCGTCGGTGCCGTCGCCCCCTGCGGCGGTCGCGCCGTCGGCGCTCCCGCCCGGGGTGGTGCAGGCCGTGAGGACCAGGACGCCGCTCAGGGCGATCACCGGGAGAACAGGACGTACTGCTCGAGATCGCGCCACGACGTTCCTTTCGCAGTGCGCACCGGCGCGCACCTGGTCAGTACTTCGGGTTCCCGCCATCGTGGCACTGCTGCGACGTTGTCGCATGAGCAACCGGGGGCCGACGACGGCGCTCACCTTTTTGTCAGCACCCTCGCCCATTTCGAGAGCCAGTGACGCGGGTCACCCGATGGGGTCTAGACTCGCCCAGTCGGGGCAGGACAGGCCCCGTCGCCCGACGCGTCTCGCACCCCTCCTGGCCGCTCGCAGGCCGAGGGATCTCGCGTCACGAGCCCCGCACCAGAGTCGATGCGCACCGGAGGTAAGAGTGCCTGAGAATGTGACCGCCACCGAGAACCAGGTCGACGGGCAGCCCGAGTCCACAGGACTGGAGAACCTCCTCCACGAGGAGCGCAGCTTCCCGCCCAGCCCCGAGTTCGCCGCCCAGGCCAACGCCCAGCCAGGGCTGTACGAGGAGGCCGCAGCCGACCGTCTCGCATTCTGGGCACGCCAGGCCACCGAGCTGGTGTCGTGGAAGACCCCGTTCACCGAGACGCTCGACTGGTCGAACGCGCCGGTCGCGCGCTGGTTCGGCGACGGCACGCTCAACGCCGCCTACAACGCCGTGGACCGCCACGTCGAGGCCGGCAACGGCGACCGCGTCGCGATCCACTTCGAGGGCGAGCCCGGCGACACGCGCACCGTCACGTACGCGGACCTGCAGCGCGAGGTCTCGCGCGCCGCCAACGCGCTGAGCGCGCTCGGCGTGACCACGGGCGACCGCGTCGTCATCTACCTGCCCATGATCGTCGAGGCCGTCGTCGCCATGCTGGCCTGCGCCCGCATCGGGGCCCCGCACTCCGTGGTGTTCGGCGGGTTCTCGGCCGACGCCCTGCGCAGCCGCATCGCCGACGCCGAGGCCAAGGTCGTCATCACCGCGGACGGCGGCTACCGCCGCGGGTCCGCGTCGGCGCTCAAGCCCGCGGTCGACGAGGCCCTCGCAGCCAAGGACGGTGCCGAGCCCACCACGGTCGAGCACGTCCTGGTGGTGCGCCGCACCGAGCAGGACGTCGAGTGGACCCAGGGCCGCGACGTCTGGTGGCACGACGCCCTCGAGGCCGCCGACGTCCAGCACACCCCCGTGTGGGTCGAGGCCGAGCACCCGCTGTTCATCCTCTACACGTCCGGCACCACCGGGAAGCCCAAGGGCATCCTGCACACCACGGGCGGCTACCTGACGCAGGTCGCGTACACGCACAAGAACGTGTTCGACCTCAAGGCCGAGTCCGACGTCTACTGGTGCACCGCAGACATCGGCTGGGTCACGGGCCACTCCTACGTGACCTACGGTCCGCTGCTCAACGGCGCGACCCAGGTCATCTACGAGGGCACGCCCGACTCCCCGCACCAGGGCCGCTGGTGGGAGATCATCGAGAAGTACAAGGTCTCGATCTTCTACACCGCGCCCACCGCGATCCGTGCGTGCATGAAGTGGGGCGAGGAGATCCCTCACCAGTTCGACCTCACGAGCCTGCGCGTCCTCGGCTCGGTCGGGGAGTCCATCAACCCCGAGGCATGGATGTGGTACCGCCGCGTGATCGGTGGCGACAAGGCCCCCATCGTCGACACCTGGTGGCAGACGGAGACGGGCGCGATCATGATCTCGCCGCTGCCGGGCGTCACGGCGACCAAGCCGGGCTCGGCGCAGGTCCCGCTGCCGGGCATCGTCGCGGACGTCGTCGACGACAACGCGCGGCCGGTGCCGAACGGGGGCGGTGGCTACCTCGTCCTCTCGGAGCCCTGGCCGTCCATGCTGCGCGGCATCTGGGGTGACCTCGAGCGCTTCAAGGACACCTACTGGTCCCGCTTCCCGGGCATCTACTTCGCGGGCGACGGCGCCAAGAAGGACGAGGACGGCGACATCTGGTTGCTCGGACGCGTCGACGACGTCATGAACGTCTCGGGCCACCGCCTGTCGACCACGGAGATCGAGTCCGCGCTGGTCTCCAACCCGCTCGTCGCGGAGGCCGCGGTCGTGGGGGCCACGGACGAGCTGACCGGCCAGGCCGTCGTCGCGTTCGTCATCCTCCGTGGTGAGCACGCGGCCCGTGCCGCGGACCCGGAGGGGGCCGCCGCGGTCGAGCTCGAGCTGCGCAACCACGTGGCCAAGGAGATCGGCCCCATCGCGAAGCCCCGCAAGATCCTCGTGGTCCCCGAGCTGCCCAAGACCCGCTCGGGCAAGATCATGCGCCGCCTCCTGCGCGACGTCGCGGAGAACCGCACGGTCGGGGACGCGACGACCCTCGCGGACTCGTCCGTCATGACGCTCATCGCGTCGGGGCTCGCGAAGCCGGCGGGCGCGGAGGGCTGAGCCCGGCCCGGCGCGCCGAGCTGGTCGGCGCGCCGGGCCCCACGCCGGACTGTTTCCGGGCGTGGCCCTCGCCGCGTTTGGCCGCCTCGATCTGACCGAGAAGCAACGATCGCGGCGGGCTCCGCCGTCGGGCCAGGACCGATGAGTTGTCAGAACCACACCGTGGCATACCCCGGCCACGTTCTGACAACTCCTCCACACCGCCGAGGTGCGCCTACCGCACGCGGCGGGCTCCGCCGTCGGGCACCGCCCCAGCCCGCCCGGCGGGCCTCGGCACGGTCTCTACGCGGGCTCGGCCGCCGCGTCCTTCGAGGGCCCGACGCCGTCGCTCGCCTCCCCGGCCTCGGCCGCCTCGTTCGCGGGGCTCGTCGCGAGGACCACGCAGCCCGCGAGCGCGACGAGCGCCGCGACGGCGACCGCAGGGTCCCAGCCCGAGCGGATCGTGTCCCCGAGCACCGCGATGCCGACGGCCCCCGGGACCACGACCTCGACGACCGACAGGATCGCCGCGTTCGTCCCGACCTTGCCACGCTCGAGCGAGCGCAGGTACGCGAGCGCCCCCACGACCCCGAACAGGACGATCGCGATCGCGAGCGGCTGGAAGACCGTGTCCCAGACGTCCCCCGACGCGTGCGCACCTCGGGCCGCTACGGCGGCCCCCGAGTACCCGAGGGCCCCGATCACGGCGAGCAGCACGGGCGTCCCGGCCTTGTAGAAGACGAGCGCGATCACCGCGAGCCCCGCGGCGACACCGATGAGCACGGGCGTGAACCAGTCGGGCGGCACGGGCGCGGGCTGCTCCCCGCCCGCGATCCCCAGCACCACGAGCGCGGCCACGATGGCCGTCATGGCCGCGACGTCGATCCGCCGCATGGGCACCGACAGGAACACCCTCGCGAGCAGGACCGTCACGACGAGCGAGCTCGCGAGCACGGCCTGGACCACGAACAGGGGCAGGTGGTCGAGCGCGACGAGCGAGAACAGCCACGCGACGATGTCGACGGTGAACGCGAGGATCACGAGCGGCTGCCGCACCACGGCGAGCCCCTGCGCGCGGCGGGCCGCGACGGCCTGCATGACGGTACTGACGCCGTAGCCGATCGCGGCGGCGACGGCGGCGAGCAGGCTGAGGAACACGGGGCCTCCTGAGGGTCGACCCCCAGTCTTCCCGCGCGGTGCTCGCTGCGCGCGGTGACGAGCCGTCAGGCGCGGCGTGATCTCGGACTCACGCCCTCCGACACGGGGAGAGCCCTTGCCGTTCACGGGACCGAAACGCGCCGTGGCTACCGTGACGGTCATGCGGATCGAACCCCTCACCTTTCCCGCGCCCGGCGGTGGCGCACTCGTCTCCTCCAACGCACGCGGCGGCGCCGGGACCGCCGTCCGGTCAGGCCACCCGGGTGTCGACGGTCGGGCGGGCGCTGCAGCCGTGCCGGCCGCCGGGCTCTCGCTCCTCGACAGCCTCGCCGCACGGACGGCCGACCTGTCGTGCCTCGCGGACGTGCTGATCGACTGCGTCCAGGGCGGCGCGAGCGTCGGCTGGGTCAAGGCGCCGACGACGGAGCAGGCGACCGCGTGGTGGTCGGCGTTCCTCGCGGACCCGGACCACCGGACGTGGGTCGGGCGTGACGACGCGGGTCGGATCGTGGCGACCGCGTCGCTCGCCCTGACGTCCAAGGCCAACGGCACGCACCGCGCCGAGGTCGTCAAGCTCCTCGTCCACCGTCGGGCGCGCGGCAACAGGTTCGCGCCGGGACTCATGGCGACGATCGAGCGCTTCGCGAAGGCCGAGCGGCTCTCGCTCCTGACGCTCGACACCGAGACGGGCAGCCTCGCCGAGGCGCTGTACCGCCGGTGGGGCTGGTCCGAGGTCGGCGCCATCCCAGGGTTCGCGAAGGTCGCGGGCGGCGCGCTCGTGTCGACGACGATCTTCTACAAGCAGCTCGGCGCACGCTGAGCCTCGGGTCCACCGGGGCAAGGGCGCCCGAGCACCGTCCCGCCGCGCCCGCCCCGCGGACGTGCGAGGCCCGAGTCCCGAGCCCCGAGCCGCGCCGCCTCAGACCGCGATGCGCGGCGCGCGCAGGAGCCGCCCCGCGACCAGCACGAGGTACGCGACGAGCAGCACCGCGGCACCCCACGCGAGAGCGCCGTACGACGAGACCGCGATGACGATGCCCGCGAGCACCCCGCCGAGCGCGCCGCCGAGGTTCATCACGAAGTCCGAGAGCCCCTGGACCTGGGTCCGGTCCGCGGCGGGGGTCGCGTCGATGAGCAGCGCCGAGCCGGCGACGAGCCCGCACGACCAGCCCACGCCCAGCAGCACGAGCCCGACCGTGAGCCGCGCAGAGTCGTCGCTCGGCGCGCCCGCGACGACCACGGCCGACGCGAGCAGGATCATCCCGCCCACCGCGAGGACGCGCGCGTGCCCGATCCGGTCCGCAGCCCACCCGATCACCGGGCTGAGCACGTACATGCCGGCGATGTGCGCGCTGATGACGATCCCGATGACCTGGAGGCTCGCGCCGCCGTGCCCCATGTGCACGGGGGTCATGGACATGAGCCCGACCATCACGAGGTGGCTCACGACGATCGCGACGAGCGCGAGCTGCGCCGTGGCCGACGCGCGGATCACGGCCCACCCGGCCGCGAGCCCGGCGCGGAAGCCGGGGCGCGCGGGGGTCGGGACCGCAGGAGAGTCCCCCGGGGGCGGTGCGTCCACGGTGCCCGACGGCGCAGCCTCCTCGGCAGCCTCGGCACCGGTCGGGTGGGTCGCGGCACGGGCGGCGGCTCCCTCGGACGAGCTCGCGGCGGCCCGCGCTGCCGCCACGTGCAGCGGGTCAGGGCGCAGCAGGAGCCAGACGGACGCGGCGGCCGCGGCGAACGCCAGGGCCGCGACGAGCAGCGGGGCTGCCGACGTGCCGTGCGCACCGTGCTCCCCGACCGGGCCCGGCAGGAGGCCGAGCTTCTCCGTCACTCCGGCCAGGTTGGGGCCGAGCACCGAACCGATCGTGGTCGCCCAGATCACCACGGACAGGTCGGTGGCCCGCCGCTCGGGCCGAGCCAGGTCGGTCGCCGTGAAGCGGGAGGCGAGGCCCGTGGCGGAGCCTGCGCCGAACAGCAGCATGCCGGCGAGCAGCAGCGGCCACGTCTGGAGCAGGGTCGCGGCCGCTGCGAGGGCCGCGCCGAGGAGGGCGACGACGTAGCCGGACGTGAGCGACCGTCGTCGACCGTGGCGCTCGGCGAGCCGCGAGAGCGGGAGCGCGATGATCGCGGCCCCCACGACGGCCGTGGTCTGCGCGAGGCCGGCGATCGCGTCGGAGCCCGAGAGCTCGGACGCGATGAGCGAGCTCACCGAGATGCCGGTCGCGACCCCGATCCCGCCGAAGACCTGGCTCGCGGCGAGGACCGCGACCGTACGGCGCTGGATGCGGTCGACGGGGACGTCGGCGGGTGTACCCGCCGGGGCCCCGGCAGGGGAGGTTTCGGGGCCGGGGAGGCTTTCAGGAGTCACCTCGGAAGCGTATCCGCGCCGCCGGCCCCGCTGAGTTGTCAGAACCACACCGGGGTATCCCCCGGCGCACTTCTGACACCCGATCCGCGTTGTCAGAACCACACCGGGGTATCCCCCGGCGCACTTCTGACACCCGATCTCTTCGAACGACCGGATCGGTCAGTCGGTCAGTCAGGGCACGAGGGTCCGCCGGCGCAGGCAGTCTCACGCCGACCCCGGCACCACCGACGCAGCTCCGTCGATCACCCGCAGCACGGCCCGCACCGCCTCCCGGCCGGCCCGGTTCGCCCCGACCGTCGACGCGCTCGGCCCGTACCCGACGAGCTGGACGCGCGGGTCGGCGACCACCGTGGGCCCGTCCATGACGATCCCGCCGCCCGGCCCGCGCAGCCCCAACGGCCCGAGGTGGTCGAGCGCGGCCCGGAAGCCCGTGGCCCACAGGATCACGTCCGCGCCCTGGTGCGTCACACCGTCGGGACGGACCCCCGCGTCCCACGCGACGCCGTCGGGCACCACGCGCGAGAACATGGGGAGGCGGCGCAGGACGCCCGAGGCGATCCCCGCCTCGTACACGGGCGTGAGCGGCAGGCCCGTGACGGACACGACGCTCTCCGGGGCGAGGCCCGCGCGCGTGCGCTCCTCGACGAGCGCGACCGCGTCGCGTCCCCGGTTCTCGTCGAACGGACCGCCGACCCACACGGGCTCCCGGCGCGTGACCCACGTGGTCGAGGCCGCGTGCGGCGCGATCTGGAGCAGGAGCTGCGTCGCGGACGCGCCACCGCCGACCACGACCACGCGCTGACCGGCGAAGTCCTCGGCGCGCCGGAAGTCGTGCGTGTGCAGCTGCCTGCCGGTGAACGTCTCACGTCCCGCGTACCAGGGCCAGAACGGCCTGGTCCACGTCCCTGTCGCGTTCACGAGCGTCCGGGCACGCCAGGTCACGGGACCGTCGGGCGTGGTCGCCTCGACCAGCAGCGCACCCGTCGCCGGGTCGTCGCGCACCTCGCGCACCGTGACGGGTCGCACCACACGCAGGTCGTTGACCTGCTCGTACGCCCCGAAGTACCGCCCGACGGCGGTGCTCGCGCTCTCGCGCGGGTCGCCCGGGTCCAGGGCCAGGCCGGGCAGGTCGTGCACCGCGTGCGTCTGCGCCATGGTGAGCGACGCCCACCGGAACTGCCACGCGCCACCCGGCGCGGGCGCCGCGTCGAGCACCACGAAGGTGCGCCGATCGCCCGGGGAGGCTCCGTCGTCGGGCCCGGCCGGCGGGCGCCCGTCGAGGCCGAGCGGCACGAACCCTCTGCGCCGCAGGTGGTACGCGGCCGAGAGCCCGGCCTGCCCCGCGCCCACCACGAGGACGTCGACGTCGAGGGGCTGGGCCGACGACGACGACTGCACGCGCTGGGACTGCTCGACGGGCCGAGGCTGCTCGAAAGGCGGTGCCGGACGTGCCGGTGCGGACGAGGTGCTCACACCCGTCCCAACCGCACGGGCCGCAGGACTCATCCGGTCCGTGACCGTGACGCGCCGCACAGCGCGGCGGCGAGCGTGGGGACACGGCGTGAACGTCCGTGAACGTCCCGTGGACCTCGGCGGCCACCTGGGCGTTCGCCCGGTGGAACCTGTGCGCGGCGGGCACCCTGGAGGGGTGAGCCCGTTCCTCGTCCTTCCCGGCGCGGCCCTGCCGGGTGCGTCTCTGCTGCCCGGCGCCGTCCCGCTGCCCGAGCCCGACACCGCCCGGACCCTGCCGCCCGCCGTGCTGCGCGAGCTCGCGGGCCGCAGCGACTGGGTGTCGTCCTGGTGGACCGCCGGTCTGCTCGCGGTCGCTGCGCTCCTGGTCGCCGGGCTCCTGGTGTGGGACCGCCGACGACGCTCACGCGCGGGGACCGGCAGGCAGGGGGTCTGGCAGGTCTGGGTCGGGGCGGCCACCTCGGGGCTCCTGGTCCTCCTGGCGGTGTCCGTGGGGGTCAACGCGTACGCGGGCTACGTCCCCAACGTCGCGGCGTTCCGCACCACGATGGCGGGCTGGGGGATCGTCGACCCACCGCCGAGCCATCGCGACAAGCCGTCGGAGCGCGCGGGCTCCGCGGCGACGGGGTCGGTGTCCTCGACGCCGCTCCCGGCCCCGGACCTCCGCATGGCCGACGGCATCACGTGGGTCTACACGCCGCCGGGATTCGACCCCTCGGCGGGGACCCGCTACCCCGTCGTCTACCTGTTCCACGGCAGCCCGGGCCAGCCGAGCGACTGGTTCGCCGCGGCGGACAGCGCGAACGTCATGGACACGATGCTCGAGGCGCAGCTCGTCCAGCCCATGATCCTCGTCGCGGTCGACGTCAACGGGACGGGCCCCTCACCGCGCGACACCGAGTGCCTGGACTCCACGACGGGCGGCGCGCAGGTCGAGACCTACGTGACGGACGTCGTGGTCCCGTGGGTCGACCAGAACTTCCCGACGGTGCCGGACCGGGACCACCGCGCGATCGGCGGCGCGTCCTCGGGCGGTTTCTGCGCGCTCAACCTGGGCCTGCGCCACCTCGACACGTTCAGCACCATCATGGCCCTCGAACCCTACGGCGACCCGGGCGACGGCGGGCGCGCGATGCTCGCGACGCAGGAGGAGTTCGACGCCAACTCGCCCAGCCACTACGTCCCGACCATGGACTTCACGGCACCCGTCGCGGTCTTCCTCGACGGCGGGACCGAGGCACCGCGGTCCGACCGCGAGGCCAACCGCAAGCTCGCCGCCGCTCTCACCGCACGTGGTCAGACCGTCGAGCTGCGCGAGGAGCCCGGGCAGGGACACACGTGGGCCATGGTCCACGCGGGCCTGCCGTACGGGCTGGAGTTCGTCTCGGAGCACCTGGCGCAGCCGTGAACGGACCTGATGAGTTGTCAGAACCACCACGGGGTACGGCCCGCCCTGGTTCTGACAACTGAGTCGGTGACCCGGCGCCCGTCGTGATGGGATGGAGCCATGCCTTCCCCTCTCGAGATCGGCCCGCTCGACCCGGCCACCGCGGACCAGGTCCGCGCCCTGGCCGCGGCCGCCCAGGAGTCCGACGGCGTCGCCCCCCTCTCCGAGCAGCCGCTCCTGCGCCTCGGCGTCGACGACGAGGACCTGACGCACGTCGTCACGTACGACGACGCGGGAACCGTCACGGGGTACGCCCAGATCGACCGCGGGGGTGACGTCGCGAGCGCCGAGCTCGTGGTGCACCCTGCCGCGCGACGCCGTCGGAACGGCCGCATGCTGCTGCGCACCGCGCAGCGCGACGCGACCCTGCCCGCCCGCTCGGGCGAACCGGGCCAGCACGGCCGCACGCTGCACGTGTGGGCGCACGGCGACCTGCCCGCGGCGCGCGCTCTCGCGGCCGACGCAGGGCTCGTCGTGGTGCGCGAGCTGTGGAAGATGGGCCTGGACCTGCGCTCGGGCACGTGGGAGCGCCCCGAGGTCCCCGCAGGCCTGCGGTTGCGCACGTTCCGCCCCGGGCCCGACGACGCGGCGTGGCTCCGCGTCAACGCGCGCGCGTTCGCCCATCACCCCGAGCAGGGCCGCCTGACCCAGGCCGACCTCGACGCCCGGACCGCCGAGGACTGGTTCGACCCCGAGGGCTTCTTCCTGCTCGAGCGCGAGGACGGCTCGCTCGCCGGGTTCCTGTGGACCAAGGTGCCCACCGACCAGGCGGGGGCGGCGCGCGAGGGCGAGATCTACGTCGTCGGCGTCGACCCCGACGCCCAGGGCCAGGGGCTCGGGAAGGTGCTGACCGCCGTCGGGCTCGCGCACCTCGCGGCCCACGGCCTCGACCGCGCGGTCCTCTACGTCGACGGCGACAACGTCGCCGCGACGCGCACCTACCTCGGGGCGGGGTTCGGCAAGGACATCGTCGACGTGCAGTACGGCCCACCGACTGTGCATCCCGTCACCCAAAGTTCACCGAGTGATGCCACCATGAAGCCATGACCGACTCCACCGTCCGTCCCGGCGTCCGGACCCCGGCGCGCCCGGACCAGCAGCCGGAGGCTCCACGCGACGCCCGTCCCCGGCCCGCCCTCGACCCCGAGCTCGCCGCGCACATCGCCGAGCACATCGCCGAGGAGGAGCCCGTCACCGGGGCCATCGACCTGGAGGCGCTCAGTCCCGAGCCCCTGCCCGTCGACCGGTTCGCCGACCGCGAGCTGAGCTGGCTCGCCTTCAACCAGCGCGTGCTCGAGCTCGCCGAGGACGAGAACCAGCCCCTGCTGGAGCGTGTGCGCTACCTCGCGATCTTCGCGTCGAACCTCGACGAGTTCTTCATGGTCCGGGTCGCCGGCCTCAAGCGACGCATCGCGACCGGGCTCGCCGTCACCGCCGCCTCAGGCCTCACCCCGCGCCAGGTGCTCGATGCGATCAGCGAGCGCGCGCACGAGCTCATGGCCCGTCATGCCGCGGTGTTCGCCGAGCAGGTGCAGCCCGCGCTCGCGACCGAGGGCATCTCGCTGCTGCGATGGGAGGACCTCGACACGCGCGAGCAGGAGCGCCTGCACAAGTTCTTCCGCAAGCAGATCTTCCCCGTGCTCACCCCCCTGGCCGTGGACCCCGCGCACCCGTTCCCGTACATCTCGGGGCTCTCGCTCAACCTCGCGGTCGTCGTGGTCAACCCGACGACGGGCAAGGAGCACTTCGCGCGCGTCAAGGTGCCACCGCTGCTGCCGCGCTTCATCGCGGTCGACTCCCGCGGACGGCCGTCGGTGCCCAGCACGCAGGCCGCCGACCCGGACAAGGGCCCCACGTCGTTCGTCCCGCTCGAGGACGTCATCTCCCAGCACCTCGACCACCTCTTCCCGGGCATGGAGGTGCGCGAGCACCACACGTTCCGCGTGACCCGCAACGAGGACGTCGAGGTCGAGGAGGACGACGCCGAGAACCTCCTCCAGGCCATGGAGAAGGAGCTGCTGCGCCGCCGCTTCGGTCCGCCCGTGCGCCTCGAGATCGCCGACGGGATCAGTCCTCGCATCCGCCAGCTGCTCGTGCGAGAGCTCGACGTCGCGGACGACGAGGTCTACGAGCTGCCCGCACCGCTCGACTTCACGGGCCTCAACCTCATCGCGGACCTGGACCGTGCCGACCTGCACTACCCGCGGTTCGTGCCGACCACTCACCGCTTCCTCGCAGAGGTGGAGAGCGCCAACCCGACGGACGTGTTCGCCGCGATCCGCGAGCGCGACATCCTGCTGCACCACCCGTACGACTCGTTCTCGACCTCGGTCCAGACGTTCCTCCAGCAGGCCGCCGCGGACCCCAACGTGCTCGCGATCAAGCAGACGCTGTACCGGACGTCGGGTGACTCGCCGATCGTCGACGCCCTGATCGACGCCGCCGAGGCCGGCAAGCAGGTCCTCGCGCTCGTCGAGATCAAGGCGCGCTTCGACGAGCAGGCCAACATCTCCTGGGCGCGCAAGCTCGAGCAGGCGGGCGTGCACGTCGTGTACGGGATCGTCGGGCTCAAGACGCACTGCAAGCTCTCCCTCGTGGTCCGCCAGGAGCCCGAGGGCCTGGTGCGCTACTGCCACGTCGGCACCGGCAACTACAACCCCAAGACCGCACGCCTGTACACGGACCTCGGGCTGCTCACCGCGGACCCCGAGGTCGGCCAGGACCTCACGCGCCTGTTCAACCAGCTGAGCGGCTACGCGCCCCAGTCCCGGTTCCACCGCCTGCTCGTCGCACCCCGCTCGGTGCGCTCGGGGCTCGTCGAGCGGATCGAGCGCGAGGCCGTCGCCGCCCGCGAGGGACGCGAGGCGTGGGTCAAGTTCAAGGTCAACTCGGTCGTCGACGAGACCATCATCGACGCCCTCTACCGGGCTTCGCAGGCCGGGGTGAAGGTCGACCTCGTGGTCCGCGGGATCTGCGCGATCCGTCCGGGGGTGCCGGGGCTGAGCGAGAACATCCGGGTACGGTCCATCCTGGGCCGGTTCCTGGAGCACTCACGCATCTTCGCGTTCGCCAACTCGGGCGGCCCTGCCATCGCCGACGGCCCCGAGTCCGGTCCTGAGGTCTTCATCGGGTCGGCAGACCTCATGCACCGCAATCTCGACCGCCGCGTCGAGACGCTCGTGCGGCTCGTCGACCCCGAGCAGATCAGGAACCTGCTCGACCTCATCGAGATCTCGATGGACAGCGGGACGGCGTCCTGGCACCTGCAGGCGGACGGGACGTGGGTGCGGCACTCGACGGGGCCCGACGGCCCGTTGACCGACATCCAGTCCACCCTCATCACCCGACAACGCCGTCGTCTGGGCATGGGTCAATGAGTTCTCCGTCCTCGTTCGCCCCGCTCGTGGACACCCTCGGCCCCACCCACGTCCCGCACGCCCCCGTGATCGAGTCGGCGGGCGGGCTCGTGTGGCGCGTGCGTGACGGCGAGCTGCAGGTACGGCTCGTGCACCGCCCCCGCTACGACGACTGGTCCTGGCCCAAGGGCAAGCTCGACCCCGGCGAGACCTTCCAGACCGCAGCCGTGCGCGAGGTGGCCGAGGAGACCGGCAAGCCCGTGATCCTCGGCGTCCCGCTGCCCGGGCTGCAGTACCTGACGCCGGAGGGCCGGGTGAAGCGCGTGCACTACTGGGCTGCGCAGCAGGCCAAGCGTGCGCGCGACGCCGGACCGCTCGCCGCGCGCGCCCCCGTGCCCCCTGTGTCGCCCGACGAGATCGACGCGACCGAGTGGCTCGGCGTCGAGGAGGCAGCGCGGCGCGTCACGCGCAAGGCCGACCGTGGGCCGCTCGCCGCACTCGTCGAGGAGTACACCCACGGACGCCTCTCGACCCGCGTGGTCGTGATCGCCCGGCACGGCAAGGCCGTGACCCGTGCCGCGTGGCACGGGGCCGAGCAGGACCGCCCGCTCACGCCCGCAGGTCACGCGCAGTCCGTCGCGCTGGTCCCGGTGCTCGCCGCGTACGGGGTCAACGCCGTGGTGACGAGCCGGTGGGACCGCTGCGCGCAGACGATCGCGCCCTACGCACAAGCCGCCGGGCTCCAGACGATCTCGATCGACCACCTGTCCGAGGCCCAGCACGAGCGGTCCCCTTCGCGCGTCGCCCGCACGGTGCGGGAGCTGCTCGAGTCGGGGCGGTCGACCGTGCTCTGCACGCACCGACCGGTGCTGCCCACGGTGCTCGACGTCCTGGGCCAGCACTCGCGCCGACCCGTGGCGAACGCCCTGCCGACCCGGGACCCGTTCCTGGAGCCCGGCGAGATGCTCGTGGCGCACGTCGCGGACACGCCCAAGGGGCCGCGAGTGCTCGCGGCGGAGAAGGTCGCGCCGCCGCTGCACTGAGGTGGGCCGGTGGTGGTGCGCTCGGTCGCTGTGACGAGTCCGGGGACTGCGGCGTGGGCTCGCTCACTCTGACGGGGCCTCGGAGGCGCAGGGGCTCGGAGGCTCGGTGGGCTGGGGCAGGAGGGCCGGGGCCGGAGGGCCGGGCTCGAGACCCAAGCGCAGTGACCGCCTCCGCCTTGTTGTCAGAACTGAGCCGGACCATACCTGGGGCGAGCTCTGACAACTCACCCCGAGGGGCAGAGCTACCAGACGCCCCCTGGCTCGCCCGCTCCCGTGGTCAGAGCTGAGCCGGGCCATACCCCGGGGAAACTCTGACAACCGGCGACGACGGAAACGCACCATCCGACGGCGTGCACCGCGCACTCCCCGCGCCCTCTGTCCACAGCCGGCGGTGGGCCTCTGACACCCGACGTCGCGGTCGCCAAGACTTCCCGGCATGAGCGGAACGTCGGACGCGTTGGAGTCGGTCCCGGGCCTGCAGCGGATCAACCACTACCAGGAGGGCGTGGTGACCCGGACGCAGCTCCGGGGCCTGGGCGTCTCCTGGGACCACGTGAGCGCGCAGCTGGCTGCGAGACGGTGGACGCTCGCGACCCGCGACGTCGTGCTGCTCCACAACGGCCCTGTCACCGAGCCGGCCCGGCGGTGGATCGCTGTGCTGAGCGCCCGGGGGACGGTCGCCATCGCCTCGTGGTCCGCGTTGTCGATGCGCGGGCTGACCGGCTGGGCCCGGCCGGGGATCCACCTCGTCGTCGCTCGCGGGGCTCGCCCCCCACGCGTCCCCGCCGTCGTCGTCCACGAGTCTCGCCGTCCGGCGCCCGAGGACATCCGCCCGTTCCTGGGGCTCCCCGTCCACACAGCACAGCGTGCTGCGGTCGACGCGGCTGCCTGGCAACGCCATCCACGCACCGCGGTCGGCCTGCTTGCCGCCACGGTGCAGCAGGGGCTGGCCACGACCGACGAGCTCTTCGAACAGCTCGACCGGGTGGGCGCCGTCCGTTTCCGGAGCATCATGCGCACCTCGCTCGTCGACATCGCCGGCGGCTCGCAGTCCTTGGCCGAGATCGACTTCATCAGGTTCTGCCGCGAACGCGACCTGCCAGCCCCTGAACGACAGTCGCGACGCAAGGACTCGCAGGGACGCCAACGCTACCTCGACGCCGAGTGGCGGCTCCGCGACGGGCGTCGGTTGGTCGTCGAGGTCGACGGGATCGGCCACAGCGACCCGAACCGTTGGTACGAGGACCTGCTGCGCACGGCCGAGCTCGACGCGAGCACGCGGGACATCGTCGTCCGGGTCCCCGCGGGTGCCGTCCGGCTGGAGCCGGACCGGGTCTACGACATCCTCCGGCACCATCTCGGGTCGGCAACGCAGGAGACTTCCGCGTAGTTGTCAGAAGCACACCGGGGTATCGCCCGGCTCAGTTCTGACAACCGATCCCCGGAAACGACAGGACCGGCGTGACCTCGAGGTCACGCCGGTCCTGGCGACGAGCACGGAAGGAAACAGAACCTCAGAGCAGGATCGGCGAGAGGATCCAGTACATGATCGCGGCCACGAGCGCGGCCGCCGGGATGGTCAGGACCCACGCGATGCCGATGTTCTTGGCGACGCCCCAGCGCACCGCGGACAGGCGCTTGGTCGCGCCGACGCCCATGATCGCGGACGTGATCGTGTGCGTCGTGGAGACCGGGGCGTGCAGCGCGAACGCGTTGACGTAGAGCACGATCGCGGAGACCGACTCGGCGACGAACCCGCGCGCCGGGTCGAGCTCGATGATCTTGCGCCCCAAGGTGCGCATGATGCGCCATCCACCCGAGTACGTCCCCGCCGAGATCGCGGCCGCGGCAGCGAGCTTGACCCACAGGGGAATGCCTTCGTCGGGGCTGGCCCAACCGACCGTCAGGAGCGCCATGAAGATGACGCCCATGGTCTTCTGCGCGTCCTGCAGGCCGTGGCCCAGGGCCATGGCTGCGGCGGACACGGTCTGCGCGAGGCGGAATCGCCGCGTCGTCTTGGAGGGGGCCGCGCGGCGGAACGCCCACAGCAGACCGACCATGACGACGAACGCGAGGCCGAAGCCCACGATCGGGGAGAAGATCATCGGCAGGACGACCTTGTCGACGATCGAGGCGCCGTAGATCGCGAGGCCGCCGGCGAGGCCGGCGCCCACGAGGCCACCGATCAACGCGTGCGTCGAGGAGGACGGCAGGCCGAACCACCACGTGATGAGATTCCAGACGATGGCCCCGACCAGTGCGCACAGCACCACGACCAGGGCTGTGTGCGGTGGCACGTCCTGGAGGTCGACGATCGAGGTCGCGATGGTCTCGGCGACCTCGGTCCCGAGCAGGGCCCCGGTGAAGTTCATGACCGCGGCCATGAGCAGGGCAGCGCGCGGGGTGAGTGCGCGCGTCGAGACGGATGTCGCGATCGCGTTGGCCGCGTCGTGGAATCCGTTCGTGTAGTCGAAGCTCAGCGCGAGCGCGACGACGAGGACGACAAGAGCGAATTCCACGGAGCTCAGGACTCCTTGAGCGCGATGGTCTCGACGGTGTTCGCGACCTTCTCGAACGCGTCGGCGGCCTGCTCGAGGATCTCGACGACCTCCTTCAGCTTGATGAGGAGGATCGGGTCGGCGACGTTGTCGAAGAGCTCGGCGAGGAGCTTGCGGTGGATCTTGTCGGCCTGGTTCTCGAGGCGGTTGACCTCGACCCAGTACTCGGCGAGGTCGTTGAGCGAGCGCAGGCGCGGCATGGCCTCGGCGGTCAGCTCGGCGGCGCGCTGGAGGACCTGGACCTGCTCGGAGACGCGCGCGGGCAGCTCGTCGATCTTGTAGAGGACGATGAGGTCCGCGGCCTCCTCCATGTAGTCCATGCAGTCGTCGAGCGCGGAGGCGAGGCCGTAGATGTCGTCGCGGTCGAACGGCGTGACGAACGTCTGGTTGAGGCGTCGCATGATCGTGTGCGTCGCGTCGTCGGCCAGGTGCTCGGTCTCCGCCAGCTTCTTGGCGAGCTCCTTGCGGGTGGGCCGGTCTGCGCCGAGCAGCTCGGCGAGAAGGTTTGCCCCGGTGACCAGGTGCTGCGCGGAGTCAGCGAGAAGGTCGAAGAACGAGGTATCGCGCGGGGTGAGGCGCAAGCGCACGGGAGGCTCCGGAAGGGCTGGACGCTGGTGGGGTTTTCACAGGCGAGATGACGACCGCTCAGAGCGATCGCCACCCGGATGTCACAGGTGTTCTGTTGGAAGGTGACGCTGTGGTGAGGAGCGCTCGAGGTGCGCGTTAACGCATCCCTAACGCCCGTCAAATGTAACCGAACTGTCGCCTGAACGTTCAATCGCTCGGGCGGCCTGACGACAGCCCCCGGACCCCCCGTCGAGGCAGGGCGAAAGGGTGCTCACGTCGTGGTGGGGGGCGACGCCGGGCCGGGAGCGCCTGTCGGCGCGAAGGCCGCTCGAAGCGGCTGATGTTGGAGCCCGGGGCTACCGCGACCCGACGTCGTCGTTCATCCTACGCCCGCTCGGCCGGAGCCTCCCAACCGGCTGGTGACGGCACCGCGCGAGCACCGTCGCGCCGCCCGCGCGCCCGACGGCGCCACGTCAGTCCAGCTTGTCGGCCCGCCAGAGGGCCGCGGCGTGCTCGAGCTCCTCGGCCGTGCGCAGCAGCGAGGAGGCACCGCGCGTCATGCGCAGCGCCGAGCCCGGGTCGGCGACCTCGCGCGTGTCGGCGTCGAACGCAGCGCCCGTGGCGAGGATGCGGCAGAACGCGGCAGCTCGTTCGAGGGCAACGGCGAGGTCTCCCGCGAAGACGCCCGAGAGCACCGCGTCGGCGAGCTCGCGCACGTCCTGCGGGCCGGGCGGGCTCGCGACGCCGGCGACGACCTCCTGGACGGGGGCCGCGTCGACGCCGAGCCGGTAGCGCAGGGTCACCGTCTCGGGGTCGCGGCGCACCCACTCGCGCAGGACGTACAGGCGCCAGAGCGCGCCGGGCAGGGTCGCGGGGGCCGAGTCGGCCCAGAGGCCGGAGACGACGTCCAGCCCCTCGGTCTCGACGAGGCGGATGAGGCGTCCGACGACCTCGAGGTCCTCGGACGCGCGGGCGCCGTGCACGATCGCGGCGGCGGTCGTGTGGGCGATCTGGTCGCGCAGCGCGGGGTCGATCTCCCCGGGGAGCTCCTCGGCGTCGCGCGGGTCGAGCATCGCGGGGCGGCGCGGTCGGTGGGTGGGGGTCGGTTGTTCGCTCACCTCTCGATCGTACGCACGGGGCCCGACGGCGGAGCCCACCCAGGTGGGGCCGTCACCGGCGGGCCTGTGGGCACGTCCCCAAAAGATGTCCCCTGCAACCATTGCCCTCAGCAACCATCGAGAGTATCGTTGCTTGCAGCAACTAAGGAGTCGTCCCGCGTGCCCCTCTCCACCAGCCCGTCCCTCGACGATGCAGCGCCAACCACCACCTCGCCGACCTCGCCCCTCGACGTCCCCGTCATGGAGCTCACTGCGGCACTCGAGGATCTCAACCGTGCCCAGCGCGAGGTCTCGGCGCGCCTGTCGCGCGAGCTCGACTTCCCCCGGGCCTCGCTCGGGGCCCTCCGGCTCCTCCAGCGCTGCGGCCCGCTCCAGGTCACCGAGCTCGCGCACCACCTGCGGGTCGACCTGTCGGTAGCGAGCCGCCACGTGACCCACCTCGTCGAGGCAGGGCTCGTCGAGCGCACCGCCTGCGACGACGACCGACGCGCCCGCAGCGTGACGCTCACGCCCGCGGGTCGCACCAAGGTCGAGGAGACGTTCGACCTGCTCCTGACCCGCACGGCCCAGACCTTCGTCGGCTGGACCCCCGAGGAGCTCCGGGAGGCGATCCGACACCTGGAGCGCCTCACCGAGGCCCTCTCCCTCGCCTGACCACTTCCCCGGGCGACCAGCCCACCCGGCCCGACCTCCGTCGTCGGGCCTTGCCACGACCTATCGACGACAAAGCACGACCTATCGAATGTGAGACCTGTATGAGCGCAACCACCACCATGACCCGGAAGCAGGTGCTGGAGTCGTTGTCCGGCATCCTGCTCGGGATGTTCGTCTCGATCCTCGCGACCTCCGTGGTCTCGAGCTCGCTCCCCAAGATCATCAGCGACCTCGACGGGTCGCAGTCGTCCTTCACCTGGGTCGTCACCGCGACCCTGCTGACGACCACCATCTCCACGCCCATCTGGGGCAAGCTCGCCGACCTGACGAACCGCAAGATCCTCATCCAGGCCGCGCTCGTCCTGTCCGTCGTGGCCTCGGCCCTCGCGGGGCTGTCGCAGAACGTCGGCACCCTCATCGCATTCCGCGCCCTGCAGGGCATCGGCGCCGGAGGGCTCATGGCGCTCGCCATGGTCCTCATCTCCGACATCATCTCGCCGCGCGAGCGCGGCAAGTACATGGGCCTCATGGGCGGGATCATGGCCGTGAGCCAGATCGGCGGCCCTCTCCTCGGTGGCGTCCTCACGGACACCGTGAGCTGGCGCCTCAACTTCTTCGTGGGCCTGCCGTTCGCGATCGCCGCGATCATCGTGCTCCAGCGCACCCTGCACCTGCCGCCCATCCCCCGCCGCGTCGTGAAGATCGACTACTGGGGCGCCCTGCTCATCAGCGTCGGCGTCTCGACGATGCTGCTGTGGGTCACGTTCGCGGGCAACAACTTCGAGTGGCTCTCCTGGCAGAGCGCCGTCATGGTGATCGGCTCGGTCCTCGCGCTGATCGCGGCGGTCCTGGTCGAGAAGAGCGCGGAAGAGCCCATCATCCCGCTGCACCTCTTCAGGAACCGCACGTTCGTCCTGTCCGTCCTCGCGAGCGTCGCGGTCGGTGTCGCGATGTTCGGCACCGCCGTGTTCCTCAGCCAGTACATGCAGGTCGCCCGCGGACGCACCGCGACCGAGTCCGGCCTCCTGACGATCCCCATGATCATCGGGACGTTCGTCGCCTCGACCCTGATCGGTCAGCTCATCACGCGCACCGGCCGCTACAAGGCGTTCATGGTGACCGGCGGCGTGCTGCTCGTCGGGTCGTTGCTGGCGCTGTCGACCATCGACTACCAGACGAGCTTCGTGCTCATCAGCATCTACCTCTTCGCCCTGGGGGCGAGCATGGGCATGCTCATGCAGAACCTCGTGCTCGCGGTCCAGAACACCCTGGACATCAGCGAGATGGGAGCCGGGACCTCGACCGTCGCGTTCTTCCGCACGATGGGCGGCACGATCGGGGTGTCCGTCCTGGGCGCGGTCCTCGCGAGCAAGGTCACGTCCTCGATCCAGAGCGGCCTCGCTGCGATGGGAGTGGCCTCCGACGGATCGGGCGGCGCGGTGCCGGACGTCAACACCCTCCCGGCCCCGATGCGCGACCTCGTCGAGCGCGCCTACGCCGACGGCATCGCGGACATCTTCCTCGTGGCCGTGCCTCTGGCCGTGATCGGCCTGATCTGCGTGCTGTTCCTCAAGGAGGTTCCGCTCGGCCACAAGTCCGGCCTCGACGAGCGCCTCGAGCGCGAGCTGGCCGCCGGGCTGCCGGACCTGACCGACGAGATCGAGCAGGAGCACGAGGGCGACTTCAACGCCGAGCAGGCCGTCCTGGCAGGGTCGCGGGACGGCGTCCCTGCCGGGGGCAGCGCCTCGCGCTGACCGCCCACCTGCCGGAACTCACCCGGGGCCGTCGTGGATGCTTGTCCCACGGCGGCCCCGCCGCACGCCATGATGGGGCCGTGACCTCGCCCTCGCCGACCGACCAGCCGGAGCCGACTGTGTCCTCAACGCCCACCACCTCACCCAGCGACGAGTCGCCCCTGTTCGCGCTCGAGCGCGAGCTGCGCATCCTGACCCGCCGCGCGGGTTCGTCCGCGAACGCGATGGCCAAGCGCATCCACCCCGACCTCGACGCGAGCGCGTACCCGCTGCTTGCGCACATCTGGGCCAACCCGGGAGTCCGGGGGTCGGACCTCGCGCAGCAGTTCGGTGTGGGGCGAGCGACCATCTCACGCCAGCTCGCACGCCTCGAGTCCGTGGGCATGGTGTGCCGCGAGGTGGACCCCGACGACTCGCGCGGCCAGATCATCACCCTCACCGAGGAGGGCGCGACCCTGCTGCGGACCACGCACGAGCGCCGCGTCGACTCGATCTCCCAGGCGCTCAGCGACTGGTCCCCCGACGACGTCGCAGCCCTCGCGGGCCTGCTGCACCGTTACTCGGAGGACGTCGTGCGCTGGCAGGCGACGCGCTGAGATGACAGGGCCGTCGGACGCGGGGCCGGCAGCGCGGCGGGGGCCCGCGCCGCGGGACGCCCGACGGCGCAGCCGCCTCCGCGTCCTCGCGGTCCTCGTGGCCGTGGTCGCCCTGGGCCTCGTGGTGACGACGCAGGTCCCCGACCCCGTCGGTGACGTGGTCGGGGACCTCCTGTACGCGGTCGCGGTCTACGTGGCGCTCGCGCTCGTGGCTCCTCGTCTGCGGCCGTGGGTCGCGGGGACCGTGACGCTCGCGTGGTGCTGGCTCGTCGAAACCCTCCAGGCGACGCCCGTGGTGGGCACCGTGGTGGAGGTGGCACCCCAGGCCGTATGGGTCCTCGGGAGCACGTTCACCGTGCGCGACCTGGTGCTCTACCTGCTGGGCGTGCTGCTCGCGGTGGGGCTCGACGTGCTCGCGGACGTCAGAGCGGGCGCGACCCGGAGGTCACGCCCGCTCTGACGCGCGGCTGCCGCGACGGCTCAGGCCTCGGCGTCCTCGAACGTCAGGCTGAGGCTGTTCATGCAGAACCGGTCCCCCGTCGGGGTCTGAGGTGCGTCGTCGAACACGTGCCCCAGGTGCGAACCGCAGTTCGCGCACCGCACCTCGGTACGGACCATGCCGTGGCTGCGGTCCTGGACGAGCTCGACCGCGTCCGACTCCTTGGGCGCGTAGAAACTCGGCCACCCGCAGTGCGAGTCGAACTTGGTCTCCGAACGGAACAGCTCGTGGCCGCATGCCCGGCACCGGTAGATGCCCTCGCGCTTCTCGTCCAGGAGCTCGCCCGTCCAGGGGCGCTCGGTGCCGGCCTGCCGCAGCACGGCGTACTCGTCGGGTGCCAGCTCCTCCCGCCACCGGGCCTCGGGCTTGGCGACCGGGTACACCTTCTGGGAGAACAGGTTGCCGGTCGTGTCGTGGGTCTCGTTGGTCATGCTCCACCTCCGACAGCGACAACCGTCGCCGGTCTCCGGGTGTTCCCGGTGCCGCGCCCCGAGGGTGACCGACACGCCCGCCGAGGGTGACGGGCTTGGTCGCCGAGGGTGTCCGACGCGACCGGCGGTGCGCTTCGGCCGGGACGCAGAGGGCCCCCGTGGTGATCCGAGATCACCACGGGGGCCCTGAGGCATGTCGTCACCCTCGACGGGCGAGTCCGTCACCCTCGGCGGGCGAGCGGACACCAGTCCGTCAGTACGACGACGACGAGTACACCGTCGCCGAGCCGCCACCGCGCTGCGCGCGACCCCGGCCGCCACGACGACGAGCCTGCGCACCGGCGCCGCCCTCGCCGCCCTGCGCCGACTGGCCGCGACCACCCTGGGCGCGCTGCGCCGTCGGGCCGGCAGACTTGGCCGGGGCCGTGGTGCGCGTCGCACGCGTCCCACCGTTGCGCGACGGCGTGCCACGACGGGCCTGCGTCTGCGGCGGCGTGATGTCCGCGGGGCGCACGTACTCGGCGACGTCGCCGACGAGCGACGTGATCGCTGCATCGCCCGGGGCGACCGACTGCGGCTGCGCCGTGATCTTCGCCTTGCGGGTCAGGTCCTTCACGTCGCTGCGCTGCTCGGGGAGCATGACGGTCACGACGACGCCCTCGGAACCGGCGCGAGCCGTACGGCCCGAACGGTGGAGGTACGCCTTGTGCTCGGCCGGCGGGTCGACGTGGACGACCAGCTCGATCTCGTCGACGTGGATGCCGCGCGCCGCGATGTCGGTCGCGACCAGCACGCGGACCGAACCGCTCGAGAACGCCTCGAGGTTGCGCTCGCGCGCGCCCTGACCGAGGTTGCCGTGCAGGTCGACCGACGGGATGCCCTGAGCGGTGAGCTGCTTCGCGAGCTTCTTGGCCTGGTGCTTGGTCCGCGTGAACAGGACACGACGGCCCGTGCCCGACGCGAGCTGCTGCACGACGTCCTTCTTCGCGTCCGCGTCACGGACCGCGAAGATGTGGTGCGTCATGTTGGAGACCGGCGACTCGGCCGAGTCCACCGAGTGGCTGACCGGGTTGCTCAGGTACCGCTTGACGAGCTGGTCCACGCCGTTGTCCAGCGTCGCCGAGAAGAGCAGGCGCTGGCCGCGCGTCGGGGTCTTGTCCATGATGCGCTTGACGCCGGGCAGGAAGCCCAGGTCGGCCATGTGGTCGGCCTCGTCGAGGACCGTGATCTCGATGCCGTCGAGCGACAGGACGCGCTGGTTGAGCAGGTCCTCGAGGCGGCCCGGGCAGGCGATGACGATGTCGACGCCCGCGTTGAGCGCGCTGACCTGGCGGCTCTGCGCGACGCCGCCGAAGATGGTCGTCGTGTTCAGGCCCAGGGCCTTCGCGAGCGGCTCCATCGTGGCGTTGATCTGGTTCGCGAGCTCACGCGTCGGGCACAGGACCAGGGCGCGGGGGCGACGGGCGGCGCGGCGCGTGTCCGACTGGGACAGGCGCGTGACGACCGGCAGCGAGAACGCGAGGGTCTTGCCCGAGCCCGTGCGGCCACGGCCCAGGACGTCGCGGCCCTTGAGCGTGTCGGGGAGCGAGGCGACCTGGATGGGGAACGGCGACTCGATGCCCTGGCTGGAGAGCTCGCGGACGACCGTGGTCGGGATCCCGAAGTCCGCGAAGGTCATGCCCTCGGGCACGACGGTCGGGACCGACGAGCGCTCGACGGCGGGACGCTGCTCACGAGGAGCGCGCTGCTCGCGGTTGCCACCGGCGGGGCGCCCCTGGCCGGCGCCGCGGCCGTCGCGCGGGTCGCGCTCACGGACGGGGCGGCCGTCGCGGGTCACCTTGGCGGGACGGGAGTCACGACCGTCGCGCTCGTCGCGGGCCGGGCGGGCCCGGTCGTCGCGAGCCGGGCGGTTGGTGTCGCGGGACTGCTGTCCCTGCGACTGGTTGGTGCGGGGGGCTGCGGCGTTCGGGCGCACGGCAGCACGAATGGGGTTGTTCAAGGGTTTGCCTCTCGGGCGTAGGGTCGGGGTTCGCCGCAAGAAATCCAGGGAACTCCACGACGCTGGGCGCGCAGAGATGCGCAGCCACGGTCCCACTCTCTCATGTCTCGAGCGCGCGTGCGTCGTTGGTGATCGACGTCTCCACATCCCTCACCGGACTCTCACCTCCCCCGGGGCCCGCCCGAACCCCTCACCCACCGCACATCTGGCCGTGGTGGAATGTCGCCCGTGGACTTCATGAGCTCAGTGGGCGACGTCATCGGTCAGATCTGGTCGGCGGCCACCACACCCGTGCCCGCACCGGCCTCGGCGATCGTGCTGTCGATGTCGCTCGCGGCCCTGATCGTCGTGGTCTTCACGCCCGTGTGGCGCGTCGCGCGGCACGTCGTGACGATCGCGCACGAGGGCGCCCACGCCCTGGCGGCACTCCTCACGGGCCGTCGGCTGAGCGGCATCCGCCTGCACTCCGACACGTCGGGCCTCACGGTCTCGTACGGCAAGCCGCGCGGGTTCGGCATGGTCCTCACGGCCTTCATGGGGTACGTCGGTCCGGGCCTCGTGGGCCTCGGGGCGGCCGCGCTGCTCAGGGCGGGCTACGCCGTCGGGCTGCTGTGGCTCCTCGTGCTGCTGCTGACCCTCATGCTGCTGCAGATCCGTAACTGGTTCGGGCTGTGGTCCGTGCTCGTGAGCGGCATCGCGCTCGTGCTCGTGTCCTGGGCCGCGACGCCGCCCGTGCAGAGCGCGGTCGCGTACGCCGTCACGTGGTTCCTGCTGCTGGGAGCCGTCCGCCCCGTCCTCGAGCTGCAGGTCTCCCGCAGCCGCGGCAAGGCCCGCCAGTCCGACGCCGACATGCTCGCGCGCCTCACCGGCATCCCGGGGATCGTGTGGGTCGGGGTCTTCCTGCTCGTGACGGTCGGTGCCGCAGCGCTGGGCGGGTACTGGATCGTGTCGCCCGTCGGGGCGTGATCGGTCGGGCACGCACTGCCCCGCGCACGACGACGGGCCGCCCGCTGCGTGCGGACGGCCCGTCGAGGTGATCGGGTGCGTAGCCCTGCCGGGCCGGGAACCTTCCGAGGAGGAGGGTGGTCGGCTCCCGGGACGGGCGGGCCGCGCAACCGGTCGAGCACGTGTGCGGGCTGTCAGGCCCCGCGGGTGGTGCCGGGCCGGTCAGGCCTGCGGCGTGAGGACGAACCCGGGTCCCTCGGTCGCACGAGGGTCGGTGTCCAGGGTGAGGTTCGCGAGCGCGATCGAGGTGGTCGGCTCGACGAAGACGCGTGCCTCCCCGCTCTCGACGACCGTGTCGTCGGGCAGCGGGCTCGGGACGAGGGCCAGCTCGAAGTCGCCGGACTGCGGCGCCGACTCGGCGATACGGAGGCCGCCGCCGTCGGGCACCCCGGCCCGCGTGGTGAGGTCCTGGACTGCATCGCGGGCGTTGTCGGTCAGGTTGAGCATGGGAGCTCCTCTCGGTTGCCTGGGGACGCACGGGACGCCTTGCGGCGATCCCTCGGTGTGCGCCTTTCGGTTGCCTCCAACCAAACAAGGATCGACGTCGATCGCAAGGTCGCAGGCCGATTCACGGCGTGTCTCTCACCCAGTGGGATCGGGCGCGACAGGCACACGCGAGGCACGTAGGGTCCGCGCACGCGGGGGCACGGTGGCGGTGGTGGGAGCTCACCACGCCTGAGCACGTCACCACGCGCGGGGGCTCGGCGCGTAGACTCTCCGCGGGCCTTGGCGCCGCCTCCCGCGAGGCGACGCACGGTGCCCGGGCCTCTAGCTCAATGGCAGAGCTGCGGACTTTTAATCCGTAGGTTGTGGGTTCGAGTCCCACGGGGCCCACCGTCTAGCTACCGCACCGGCCGCTTCCCCTCGAAGAACCGGTCGAGGTCGGCCCGCCGCAGCACTCCCTCGCTCCCCCCGGCCGTCAGCTCGACGACGAGCCGGCGCGACATCTCGCGCAACGGCTCGTTCGTGACGCTCGAGTGGTGGCACATGAGGTCGAACGCCTCGTCGGCCGGGAGCCCGTAGATCGCCATGACCGCTCCCTTGGCCTGCTCGATCGTCGAGCGGCTCGCCGACGAGGCCCGGATCGCCGCCGTCGCCTCTCGCTGGGCGAGCTCGCGCTGCGTCGTCGTGAGGTCGAGGAAGTAGCCCGAGACGTGCGTCGTCTCGCCGGTCCGGCGGTCGACCCGCCCGCGCCCGACCACGCCGAGCGTCCGCGTCCGCCCGTGCGCATCGACGATGCGGTGCACCGAGCTGAAGGGGTCGCCGGTCGCCATGGCCGCGAGCAGCACGTCCTCGACGCGCGCGCGATCCTCGGGGTGCTTGTGCGCGAGCATGAGTGCGGTGGTGGGGATGACGTCACCGGGACGGAAGCCGTGCATGGCGTAGAGCTCGTCCGACCACCACCACGACTGGTCCGACACGTCGAGGACGAACTGGCCGACCGGCTGCGGTGCGCCACGCAGCAAGGCTTCGGCGAGCGTGGGGTCGAACCGTCGAGCCGGGTTGTACGAAGTGGTCAAGTAGGCCCCCAAAGGCATGGGAAAGGAGCGGGCCTACTTCCAGACTCCTCGGTGATCCTAGCCTTGTTCTGATCCCTCACCTGCGAGGACAGCCGTTCGGTGCAGGCGACGACCTGCGTCGCACAGCCGTGCACGACGAAGCCCCCGCCAGCCAGGGGCCGAGCGGGGGCTTCGTGGAACGTTAGGTGGTGGCGCGATGCAGGGGGTACTTCGCGCCACCGGGGATGACATTACCCCCTCCCTGCGGGGGTTGACGAATCCCTCTCGCCTGGCGGGCGAAGGGAGACAGTCCTTCCGACGTCAACGGGTCTGCACGCCCTGCGCGACCTCGCCCGGCGTCTCGGCGCCGCGGTCGCGTACGACGGAGCGCGTGCGCCCACCGGGCCCGTCGAGGTCTCGCAGTCCGACCGGGCCACGTCCCGCACCATGGTCACCGCCTGCACGTCTCCCGGCCTCCGGCTAGGGTCCGAGCGGGACCCGCACAGACCTGTCACACACCCCTCCAAATCGCACTCTTTCTCCGATGGCGGACACCTCTGACCTGTGTGCAGAGTGGTGCGATGGTATGGGTTTTCGTCGGTCTGGTCCTCGTGGTGCTGGGCGTCTCGCTCGCCGCTCGCGCCGTGTGGTCGGTCCGCTCCGGTGAAGAACGCGGGCACGCGAGCAACGGCGCGCACGGCATGGGGATCGCGCTGGGCGCGGGCCTCGCCTTCTGGGGATCCGTCGTCGTGATCATCGCCCTCGCCGCCGACCACGTGGGAAATGACTGACCCCACCCACCACCCGCCTGTCAGACTCGCCACATGACCCGCACCTTCGACGACCTCGTCTCCGAGGCGGCAGCCGTCCCGGTCGACGGATGGGACTTCTCCTGGCTCGACGGCCGCGCGACCGAGCAGCGCCCCTCGTGGGGCTACGCCCGCTCGATGGGCGAGCGCATGCGCACGCGAGCGCCGCGCTCGATGTCCAGACGGGCGGCGGCGAGGTCCTCGCGAGCGTCCCGCACCTTCCCCGGCTGACGGTCGCGACCGAGGGGTGGCCTCCCAACGTCGCGAAGGCGACCCGTCTCCTGCACCCGTTGGGCGTCGCGGTCGTCGCCGACGCCGACGAACCACCCCTCCCGTTCGCGGACGAGGCGTTCGACCTCGTCGTGAGCCGGCACCCGGTCCGGCCCTGGTGGGACGAGATCGCCCGGGTGCTCGCGCCGGGCGGGACGTACTTCGCGCAGCATGTCGGTCCGTACAGCGTGTTCGAGCTCGTGGAGTTCTTCCTGGGCCCGCAGCCTGACGAGGTCCGCAACGGTCGCCACCCCGACGACGATCGCGCGGCCGCCCAGGCGGCAGGTCTGGAGGTCGTGGACCTACGCTTCGAGGAGCTGCGGACCGAGTTCTTCGACGTCGGTGCGGTCGTCTACTTCCTGCGCAAGGTGATCTGGATGGTCCCGGGGTTCACGGTCGAAGAGTACCGCCCCCGGCTCGAGGCCCTGCACGCGCAGATCCAGGCCGACGGGCCGTTCGTCGCGACGACGACGCGGTTCCTCGTCGAGGCCCGCAAGGTCGAGGCCCGCAAGCCCGCCTGAGACCGGGTCCAGGCCGCGGCGGGCCGAGCCTCACCCCGGTCGCGGCCCCCGTCGACAGCTGCCGTCGGCAGCAGGACGACCTCAGATCCCGAGGCCGCGCGTCAGGTCACCGAGCGCGGCACGCGCGCGCCGCTTGCGGTCGGCGGGGTCGATCGTCCGCTCGTCACCGGGGTTGGCGCGGCGCACGGGCTTCCCGCCGGCCTCCGCCGCCTCGACGACGCGGGGCATCCGTCCGTTGGCCCCGGCCGAACGCGTCGCGCGGTTGCTCCGGTGCGGGCTGGTCGGGGCGAGGAAGTAGGGGCGTTGTGTGGTCACGGGTTCGTCCTCCGGTCGTCGCGGCCCCGTCGCCGAGGCCTTGCTCCCCTATGCTCGGACTCCCTCGTTTCGTCCGTGTTGCGAACACCGAACGTCGTGGTGTCGTCCGCAGGAACCCGCGGCACACCGACCCTCTACCGACCCAGTAGCCTCCTGGCATGACGACGCACGAGCGCGAGATCACCGCCCCGGTCGACCTGTGCCTGCCGGACGGGCGCCTGAACCCGGACGCGGTCGGGTGGACGCGCACCCCGCTGCACCGCGCGAACCTGCGCGGGTGGGGACGGACCAAGCGGTGGGAGTACTGGGGCGTCGTGACGCCGACCCACGTGATCGGCGTCGTCGCGTCGTCGATCGACTACGCGGGGGTCCACGGCCTGTACGTCCTCGACCGGGCGACGGGCGAGGAGACCGCGACCGACGTCGTCGTGCCCCTGGCCCGTGGCGTCGTGATGCCGGAGACCAGCGGTGCGGGCCGCGCCGCTGCCCGCGCGCGGGATCTCGCGATCGTGATCGACCAGGACCCGGGCGGCACGCGGATCCGTGCCGCGTCCCACGACGTGAGCCTCGACCTGACGATCCCGCTCCCGCCGGGGCACGAGTCGTTGGGGGTCGTCGTCCCGTGGAGCGACCGCCTGTTCCAGTACACGGTCAAGGACGTGGCCCGCCCCGTCTCCGGCACGCTCACGGTCCGCGGCACCCGCCACGAGGTCAGCGCCGAGGACTCGTTCGCGGTGCTCGACCACGGCCGCGGCCGCTGGCCCTACGCGATGACCTGGAACTGGGCCGCGGGCAGCGCGCACGGCCGCGGCATCCAGCTCGGCGACAAGTGGACGGACGGCACGGGCTCGACCGAGAACGCCCTCCTCGTGGACGGCCGTCTCCACAAGATCGGCCAGAAGCTCGACTGGCAGTACGACCGCGACGACTGGCTCGCTCCGTGGCACGTCTCGGGCGACGGGGTCGAGGCCGTGTTCACGCCCTTCCACGAGAAGGTCGCGCGCACCGAGCTGTTCGTGGTGGGCACCGAGACGCACCAGTGCTTCGGCACGTGGTCGGGTCGCGCACGCACCGACGAGGGCTCGTGGGTGGACCTGGAGGGGCTGGTCGGCTGGGCCGAGGAGGCCCGGCAGCGCTGGTAGCCCACGCGGCAGGAGGGGGCCCGACGGCGCCGCTCGCCTCGAGGCGTGGACGCCCGCCGGGCGGCGCGCGCCGCGGTGCCAGACTGCGGTCATGGCGACCGTCCACGACGAGATCACTCCCCGGCTCTCCCGGTTCGTGCTGTCCCAGCCCGTGTTCTTCGTGGGCACGGCTCCGCTCGCGGGCGACGGGCACGTCAACGTCTCGCCCAAGGGCATGGGCGGCACGTTCGTCGTGCTCGACCCGCACCGGGTCGCCTACCTGGACTACACGGGCTCGGGCGCCGAGGCCGCGGCGCACCTGCAGGAGAACGGGCGCATCGTGCTCATGTTCTGCGCGTTCGAGGGACCGCCGAACATCGTGCGCTTCCACGGCCGCGGCCGGTACGTCCTCGCCCGGACGCCCGAGTTCGACGGGCTGCGCCCGCTGTTCGCCAAGGAACGTGAGATCGGTCAGCGCGGTATCGTCGTGGTCGAGGTGGACCGGGTCTCGGACTCGTGCGGGTACTCGGTGCCGTTCATGGACTTCGTGGGCGACCGCGACGTGCTGGACCGCGACCACGAACGACGCGAGCCGGAGTTCTTCGACGGGTACTGGCAGAAGAAGAACGCGTCGAGCATCGACGGGCTGCCCGGGGTGGACATCTCCCCGGCGTCCTGATCTGCCCCGGATCAGCGGTTGCTCGCTCCGAGTGCCTTGCCGACGCTCGAGTCGTCCTCCAGGACCCTGAGCAGGCAGGCTGCGAGGTCGCCACGCGGGATGGATCCGAACCCCTTGCCGCCCGCGGTCAGCTCGGTCGCCTTCCAGTCCCCGGTCGGGCGGCCGTTGGTCAGGCCGGCCGGCCTGACGATCGTCCAGTCGAGGCCCGAGCCCACGACGGCCGCCTCCTGCTCGTCGTGGTCGGCCAGGGCCGAGGCAAGGAGCACCCGGGTCAGGGCCCGGACGAGCAGGGGCATCTGGGCCGCCGAGCCTCCCGCACCCAACGAGGACTGCACGACGAGCCGGCGTGCTCCCGCCTCCTGCATCGCCGCGACGACGGACCGTGTGACCGCGGTCCGTTGACGAGACACTCCCTTGGCGCCGCCCACGGTCACCACGACGGCGTCCGCCCCGGCGACCGCTCGGGCCGCCACGTCCGGGTCGGCCGCGTCACCGGCCACGGCCAGCACCCCGGGGTCGGGGGTGCCACCGCTCCGCGACAGGACCGTCACCTCGTGTCCTGCTGCCTGGGCGAGCGAGGCCAACGCGGCCCCGGTCCCCTTCGATCCCCCGACGATGACGATCTTCACGGACTTCTCTTTTCGTCGCGGAGCACCTGATGTCCCCGGAAGCCTATCTGCGCGCGGCACCCCGGTTCGCTCGGGTGGTCGAGGCCCGGGCGTCACGTCGCGTCGAGGTATGCCCGCCCCCGCGGAGAGATGCGGTACCCCACGGGCAGGCTCTCGGTCAGGCCGAGCTCCTTGAGGCGCCGCACCCGGACCTTGAAGTAGTCGCGCTCGACGCCGATCGAGGCCGCCAGCTCGCGCGCCACGACCTCGGGCCGCGCGACGACCAGGTCCAGGTAGGACCGGGTCCACGGCTCGGGCGCTGCGCGGTCCATGCGCGCGAGCCTCGCCCGCAGCCCCTCGATCTCCTCGGGCGACAGGTCTGCCTCCTGGCGCAGCGCGATGCGCGGGTCCTCCCCCACGCGCCGCAGCCCGATCCGGTAGAGGTCGCCCTCACCCTTCGCGGCCACCCACGCGAGCGCCGCGTCGGCCGAACGGAAACCGGCGGCGCGCGCGTCGTCGTCGGGCAGGACGGGGACCCCTCCCACCTCAGGGACCAGGTCGATCGAGGTGACCTCCACGACCCCGATCCGCGTCCTCATCCGGCCGCCCGCGCGCACCCGCGGCGCGAGCCAGCGCCGGTACGCGAGCGACACGGTGCCGTCCTCGAGCCCGCTGAGCGTCTGCCGGGTCAGCAGCATCCCCTCAGCGTACGAAGCCCGGGGCTGCCCCGCAGGGGCGGGCCGACGAGAGCCATCCCGCCGTCGCCGGGCTCGACGACGCGTTGCGCGACGCGCTCCGCCGGGCGGCACCTGCCCGCAGCCGCTCCCGGACGCGGCCGGGTGAGCGTCCCTCACCACCGGTCGCCGACCGCGGTGAGCGTCGATCAGGACCGCACGGCGATCACCCGAGCCGCAGCTCGGCGTTGACCGACCGCACCAGGTCCGCCGGGATCTTCGCGACCTCGCGGTCGTACGTCAGCAGGCCGTTGAGCTCGTCCTCGACGTCCGGAGAGCTGGGTGTAGACCGTCGCGGAGAGCCCTCGCGGGATCGCGGGCACGATCTGGTCGCGGTGCAGCGCCACGAACGCCTCCCCGAGCGCGGCGGCGTCGTCGAGCTTCTTGTAGCCGAAGTCCTTCTCGCTGAAGTCGCGGCCCTCGACCCGCAGGTTGTAGCCCCCGTACTCCGAGAGCACGAGCACCCGCCGGTCCCGCCGCCGCGGGACCCGGAACGGCTTGAAGTACACGTGGAGGCTCCGGAGGTCGCCCGCGCGCTGGTCGTGCCAGCCGCTCGCGTGGTCGACCGTCCGCGTCGGGTCGAGCGCCTTGACACGGGCCGCGACGCGAGCGGCGTCGAACTGTCCCCACCCCTCGTTGAACGGCACCCAGACCGCGATGCTCACGACGCTGCGCAGGTGCTCGACCGTCGCGCCGACCTCGCGGAGGAACTCCGCACGGCCCGCGACGTCGGCCCGTCCGAACAGTCCGTAGTACCGGTCGCTGATCCGGAGAGGCACGGCCACCGGGAGCCGTGATGACCGCCGGGCGGTAGCTGGTGCCGCCGTTGACCATGTCCTGCCACACGAGGATCCCGAGCCGGTCGCAGTGGTGGTACCAGCGCAGCGGCTCGATCTTGATGTGCTTGCGCAGCATCGTGAACCCGAGGTCCTTCATGGTCGTGACGTCGTGGACCATGGCCTCGTCGGTCGGTGCCGTGAGCAGCCCGTCGGACCAGTACCCCTGGTCCAGGACGCCCGCGTGGAAGTACGGCTCGCCGTTGAGCAGCAGGCGCGGCACGCCCCGCTCGTCCCGGCCCGACGCCGAACGACCGCATGCCGGCGTAGCCGCGCACCTCGTCGTCGCCGAGGGTCACGGTCACGTCGTACAGGTGCGGGTCCTCGGGCGTCCACAGGTGGGCGTCCGGGACCGGCACGCGGGCGACCGTCCCCGCAGGTGCGTAGACCTGCGCGACGAGCGCTCCGCCGTCGTGCACCTGGATGCGCGCCGTGGGCGCGTCCTGCCCGACGGCGCCGCTCGCCCCCGCGGGCACCTCGCCCGCGTGCACGCTCACCTCGAGGCAGCCGCCCGGGAGGTCCGGGACGAGCACGAGCCGGCCGACGTGCAGCGCCGGGACGGCCTCGATCCACACGGTCTGCCAGATGCCCGACTGCGCCGTGTACCAGATGCCGCCCCGGTCGAGCTTCTGCTTGCCGCGCGAGTGGTAGCCCATGTCGCTCACGTCGGTGACCTCGACGAGCAGCTCGTGCGGCTCGTCGGAGGAACCGGCGAACGCGTCGGTGACGTCGCACACGAACGGCAGGAAGCCGCCCGTGTGGCGGCCCACCTCGACGCCGTCGACCAGGACGCGGCACGACTGGTCGACCGCCCCGAAGTGCAGGAGGACCCGTCCGCCCGCGGGCACGAACCCCCCGGGGAGCGACACCTCGCGCCGGTACCAGAGCGCCTCGTACGGCTGGAGCTGGCGCCCCACGCCCGACAGCACCGACTCGGGTGAGAAGGGCACGACGATCTCGCCGTCGAACGCCTGAGGGGCCGCACCGCCCAGCGAACCCTCGGGGCCCGCCGCCTGACCCGTGAACGCGTAGTCCCACACCCCGTTGAGGTTGAGGAAGCTGTCGCGCGCGAGCTGCGGGCGCGGGTACTCGGGCAGGGGGGCGTGGCGATCGAGGGCGGCCGCCCAGCGGGTGGGCCGGAGGATGCTCATGCAGCGGATTCCTTGCGACGAAGAAGGGTGACGGGGACGAGGATCAGGAGCAGCACGACGGCAGCCGCGACGAAGATCAGGGGGCTGGGGACCTGCTTGACCACTCCCAGCTCCTCGTAGGTCTCCGCAGCCCCTCGGATCACGGCCGCCCCGATGAACGGCCCGATGAGCATGGGGACGAGGATCGCGAAGACCATGCGCAGTCCCTGCACGTGCCCCGCCCGGTCCGGGGGCGAGTAGTCACGGACCAGCGCACCGACCGGCGTGAGTACCAGCATGAACCCCGACATCATGACGAGCCCGGCGAGGATCGCAGGCACCATGCCCCGTGCGAACGCCATGAGGACCAGCCCCGTCCCGTAGACCGCGACCGCAGGCAGGAGGAAGCGGACCTTGCCGACCCGATCGACGATCCGGCCGCCGATCACGCTCACGACCGAGGCGCCGAGCAGCACCACGGCCAGGACGATCGCGTAGTTCTCGATCCGCAGGTACCGCTGGAGGTAGATGATCAGGTACGGCAGGAACACCTGCGTCGAGATGCCCCAGATCATCCACGCCGACAACGCGAGGTACAGGCCCGGGTTCTCGCGCACCGCCGAGGGCCGCAACCCGTGCACGACCGAGCGCAGGTACCCGTCGTCCTGGCGGACCGTGAGCTCACGGTCCCGGACGAGGAACCACGACACGATCCCCACGACCACGATGATCGCTCCCACGAGGACGAAGAACTCGCGCCACTGCCCGGCCCGCGTCATGCCGTCGAACGCCCCGAACACCACGAGCATCGACAGGAGCGGCATCACCGCGAGGACCGACTCGACCCGACCCCGGTTCGCCGGCTCCGTCGAGTCGGTCACCCAGGCCTGGAACGCCGCGTCGTTGGCGCCCGAGCCGAACAACGACATGATCGCGTCGAGCACGACGACCGCGACCGCGGCCACGACCACGGCGCTCGCAGCGGGAACCAGCCCCGAGACGGCGTCGGGGCTGAGGAACCCGAACGCGGCCGTCGTGATCCCCCACAGGACGTACCCGGCCGCGATGAACACACGGCGGCGCCCGACCCTGTCGGACAGCGCCCCGACCAGCAGCGTCGCGAGCGTCGCGGCGACCGCGCTCACCGCGACCATGGTCGCGATGACGTTCGGGTCGTCCGTGATGGTGTCGTAGACGAACACGTTGAGGTACATGTTCTCGACGGTCCAGGCGAGCTGCCCGACGAAGCCGAGGAGGACGAGGGACGTCCAGGTGCGGGCCCCCAGGGCCCCGGTGCGCGTCATTGCCACGCACGGATCGTAGCCCTCCTCGCGGGGCCGCATGCCGATCGACGGGTCGAGCGTCCCTACGCCCCGAGCACCGGTCGGCGCGCGACCGTCAGCACGTGCGTGTCGGGCCAGTCGACGGGCTCCCCCGTCACGGCGTCCGTCAGCGACGCGACGGGCGTGAACGAGTGCTCGACGAGCCACTCGTTGCGCCACGCCCCGCTCTCTGGCCCCAGCTCGAAGCCCGCGCCCGTCAGCAGCCCGTCCCACGCGTCGCCGTCCAGGTCGCAGAACCGCTCGTGGCACTCGGACAGCCAGTTGTCTGCGTAGTCCTTGGTCGTGAGGAACTCCATGGCGTCGCGCAGCGTGAGCCGGAACGTCCCCGGGGTCACCTCCTCGGCCGCGAACGACGCGCCGGACAGTCGCGGGAAGTCGTGCGCGAACTGGCGCATCCGAGAAGCCGTCGACAGCCCGCGGACGTGCGCGGCGACGTCGGGACGCGACCGCCCGTCGAGGTCGGTCACGACGCCCGGGCGCGTGCCGTCGTCGTCTCTCAGCGTGAGGTGGACGAGCCGTGAGCCGTCCGCAGGACCGCACACGTCGCTGTTGATCCACACCCCGCCGGGGCGGGTGTGGACGAACGTGCGGCGCGCGAACCGCTCGACGTCGGGCACGCCGTCGCCGTACGACGAGATCTCGTGCGTGAGCGCGATCGTGACGGTCGTGTCGACGCTGCGCTCGGGCATGACCTCCCCGCGCAGGATGTTGGCCTGCACGAACCACACGTTCGGGTTCGCGAACACGCCCTGCGTCTTCTTGTGCTCGGCCTCGGCCACGAGGTGGCGTGCGACGTCGACGCCGAACAGGTCGGACTCGTGCAGGCGCGGCTCGGCTGCGACGAGCTCCAGGAGCCCGCCCGTCGCGCACCCGATGTCGACGATCCGCCCGGGGAGCACGTACGGGCGCACCTGCTCCCACTTGCGGCGCGAGGCGTCCTCGAACGCCGCGGCGTACGTCCGGTAGTCGCGGGTCGCGGTCAGGTCGCCGTCACCCGAGACGACAGGGTCGGCGAAGACCTGGGCGATCTGCGCCTCGAGCCCGTAGCGCCGGAAGAACCCCGGCACGACGGGGTGCGCGACGTCGGTCCACGTCGGGTCGCCCGCAGCCAGGAGCCCGACGGCGTCCCACGGGCGGGCGGGCACGTGACCGTGCTCGTCGGTCGCGTCGAGCTCGACCCCCACGACCCGGTAGCCCAGGTCCTGGTAGGCCGCGATGACCTCGGGGGTCGAGCAGGCCACGACCGTCTCGTGCGGGTCGAGGGCCACGGCATGGCCGGTCGCGGTCTGGACCGTGGTCGCGACCAGGTGCGCGAACCGCGGGTGCGGGGCCACGTCCGGGACCGGGACCACGAGGCTCGGCAGGTGCTCGACCGCCGTGACGTGCTCGATGAGCGCCTCGCGCCGGTGCCCCGGGACGGGGTTGCGGCGCGTGCCCGCGTGGTTCGCGGACGTCACGGCCCACACGACCACCGCGTCCGGGGAACAGCGGACGGGGACCCCGTCGAGGTCGCTCACCAGACCGGCGCGCAGCGCCCGCAGGTAGTCGACCTGGAAGCGGGTCACCAGGTGGTGGCGCCCCGGGAACAGGACATGACGGATGAGCTGGTCGTGGGGCACCCGGGTACCTTCGCGCGAGAGCGGCGCGCAGGGCAAGCGGGGAGCGCCCGTCGCGGACCCGGCCGACCCGCTCCTCTCGTCAGCGTC
Organism: uncultured Actinomycetota bacterium; assembly: GCA_963782165.1. Taxonomy (GTDB): domain Bacteria; phylum Actinomycetota; class Actinomycetes; order Actinomycetales; family Cellulomonadaceae; genus Oerskovia. The sequence continues at coordinate 587,101 of CAWAIO010000006.1, read as the reverse complement.
GCCGTTCCGTGCCATCGTGGAAAGAGGCGCCGACGACGCCTCCCCCGCTGCGCACGACCTGGACAAGGAGCACCCGATGGTCTCGACGACGAACGCATTCAGCAGCTTCTCGGTGAACGACGTGGACGCCGCGCGGGCGTTCTACGCGGACGTCGTGGGCATCGAGGTCGACCAGACTCCCATGGGCCTGGACCTGCGGCTGGGATCGGGCGGGCACGTGTTCGTCTACCCCAAGAAGAACCACGTCGCGGCGTCGTTCACGGTCCTCAACTTCGGGGTCGACGACGTCGACGCCGCGGTCGACGAGCTCGCCGCCAAGGGCGTGGAGTTCGAGCGCTACGTCGGTTTCGACCAGGACGCCAAGGGCATCGCGCGCGGCCCGGAGGGACCGGCGATCGCCTGGTTCAAGGACCCGGCGCGCAACGTCCTCGCGATCCTGAGCAACCCGTGAGCACCGCAGTGTCCTCGCACGAGCACCTTCTCGCGGCGCACGGCGACGCGATCGGGGCGTTCGACCACCTGGTCCGCCGGGTCCAGGACGACCAGTGGGGCCTGCCCACGCCCGACGACGAGTGGAGCGTGCGCGACCTCGTCAACCACCTGACCTCCGAGCAGCTCTGGGCGCCCGAGCTGCTCGCGGGCCGCACGGTCGCGGACGTGGGGTCGGTGTTCGACGGCGACGTGCTGGGCGACGACCCGATCGACGCGTGGATCGACGCCTCGACCCAGTCGCGCGAGGCGTTCCTCGCCCCCGGGGCCCTGGACCGCGTGGTGCACCTGTCGTACGGCGACGCGCCCGCGACCGAGTACGCGCACCAGATGACGTTCGACCTCACGGTGCACGCGTGGGATCTGGCCCAGGGGCTGGGCGTCGAGCCCGACCTGGGGCCGGAGCTCGTGTCGTTCGTGCTCGGCTACGCCCAGCGCCGCAAGGGCATGTTCGCGGCGAGCCGCCTCTTCGCGGGCCCCGTCCCCGTACCCGACGACGCGCCCGAGCTCACGAGGCTCCTCGCCCTGGCGGGGCGCCAGGCCTGAGCGCGGCGGGCACCCCGCGGCACGACGGCGGCGCCCGGCCCGGGTGGGCGGGGCGCCGTCGTGGGTGGGCTGTGTCAGGGAGCGAGATGCTGCCCGTTGTCGGCCAGGAGGTGTCCCTGGCGACAAGGAGCAGCATCTCGCGAGGCTAGATCTCGGCGAGCGTCAGAGCGCGTCGTCCCGTGCCGCCTGGTTCTGGCGGCGGGCGATGGCAATCATGTCCTCGCGGGGCACGACCTTGACGCGCTCACGGCCGTGCGGCTCACCCAGGGTGCGCTCGTGGGCGTCCAGGACCTCCCAGTCCGACCACTGGATCACGTTCACGCCGCGCTCGGTCAAGAACTCGGTGACCGCCTCCGGCTCCGGGTGGACGGCCGTGCGGGAGTCGGCGACGTCCTCGACGAGATGACGCACCGTCTCCGACGCGTCGGACTTGGTGTGCCCGATCAACCCGACCGGACCACGCTTGATCCACCCCGTCGCATACACCCCCGGGATCTGCTCACCATCGATGTCGATCACCCGACCCTCACGATTGGGGATCACGCCCTTGAGATCGTCGAACGGAACCTCCGGCAACGGCGACCCGAAATACCCCACCGCCCGATACACCGCCTGCACCGGCCACTCGAAGAACTCCCCCGTCCCACTGACGGTCCCGTCCCCGTTCAACCGGGTCCGCTCCGTGCGCAACCCCTCCACCCGGTCCTGCCCCAGCACCGCGACCGGCGCATGCAGGAAATGCAGGTGCAACCGGCGCGAGGCCGTGAACTCCCCCGGGTCCTTCAACGTCCAGTCCGTCAACGTCTTGACGACCTGCTTCGTCTGGTTCGAGGAATTGATCGCGGCCATCGACCCCTCGTCGAACTCGAAGTCCTCCGGATACACGATCACATCCACATCCGGCACATGACCCAGCTCCCGCAGCTCCAACGGCGAGAACTTCGCCTGCGCCGGACCACGCCGCGCGAACACGTGCACATCCGTCACCCGCGACGCCTTCAACCCCGCATACACGTTGTCCGGGATCTCCGTGGGCAACAAGTCGTCCGCGTGCTTGGCCAGCACCCGCGCCACGTCCAACGCCACGTTCCCCGCACCCAGCACCGCGACCTGCTCCGCGTCCAACGGCCAGGTCCGCGGCACATCCGGATGCCCGTCATACCACGACACGAAATCAGCCGCCCCATACGAGCCCGGCAGATCGATCCCCTCGATCGCCAACGCCGCATCCCGGATCGAACCCGTCGAGAAGATCACCGCGTCATAGAACTGCCGCAGATCATCCAGCTTCAGATCCACCCCGTACTCCACATTCGCGAGCAGGCGCACATCACCCCGGGCAAGGACCTTGTGCAACGCCACGATGATCTGCTTGATCCGCGGATGATCCGGAGCCACCCCATACCGCACCAACCCAAAAGGCGCAGGCAACCGCTCGAACAAGTCGATACCCACCTCGACACCCGACTTCGACAAAATATCCGCCGCATAGATCCCCGCCGGACCAGCACCGACGATAGCCACACGCAAAGGACGAATGCTGCTCACAGGAAAGAACGCCTTCCGGTCGAAGAGGGGGAGGTCAGCCCCGCGCCAGCGCGGCGGCCGCAGCCTCGACCGTACGTCCTCAACCGCCGTTGAGGTCAACCCCTGCGGGGGCGGCGGCGGGGAGGCTTGGGGGAGGTTCTCGCCACGAGGAGCGCGGGCGCACGTGATAACCACCGCCGCCCAGAGTTATCAGTTACGGCGTAAGTGATAAGTTTGAGGCGTGGTGAGTTATCAGATGTCATGGCCTTCACTGACGACCGAGCAGTTGGAGTGGACCTACCTCCGCGGGAGCATGTCCGGCCGAGCTCCTGCGCGGCACTACACCGCCACTGTCGTCCCCACCATCAGCGAGCTGCCCGTCACGCTCCCCTCCTCGCTGGCCGGCGAGGTCGACGAGGCATCCCGGGAGATCACGCGCTTCGACACCGAGATGGGCGGTGAGTTGGCGCCGTTCACGACTGTGCTGCTGCGCAGCGAGTCCGCCGCCTCCTCCAAGATCGAGCGTCTGACCGCGTCAGCGCGTCAGATTGCGCTGGCCGAGCTCGGAGCTGTGAAGTTCGGCTCCAACGCACCCGTCATCGTCGCCAACACCCGTGCGATGCGCGCCGCTCTCGCTCTGTCCCAGCACCCCGATCAGGATGCGATCCTGCACATGCACCGCGCCCTGATGGAACGTGACGATCCTGAGCAAGCGGGACGCTGGCGCACCGAACAAGTCTGGATCGGCGGAGCGGACCATTCACCCGCTGGAGCCGACTTCGTCCCTCCGCACCACGAGCGAGTACCCGCAGCCATCGACGATCTCGTCGCGTTCATCGCTCGCGAGGACGTCCCCTCCCTGTCGCATGCCGCGATCGCACACGCCCAGTTCGAGACGATCCACCCGTTCACCGACGGCAACGGGCGCACGGGCAGAGCCCTCGTCCAGGCAATGATGCACAGCTCAGGACTGACGCGGAATGTCACGATGCCGCTGTCGGCTGGGCTTCTCGCCGACGTGGAGAACTACTATGCGGCGCTCGACGCCTTCCGCCAGGGACATCCGGAGGTTCTCATCGAGCAGTTCGTCCAGGCCAGCACTCGCGCCGTCGACAACGGACGTCGGCTCGTGCAGGACGTCCGCGCGATCCGAGCTGAATGGGATCAAGCCATTCCTGTGAGGCGCGGGGCTCGCGCCTACGACATCGCCGACCTGCTCACTCGCCAGCCGGTCGTCAACGCCAAGGTGCTGGGCGATCTGCTCGACATCGGACCGACCAACGTCCGGCGGCACATGGATGTCCTCACCGAGGCTGGAATCGTGGTCGAGACCCGGGTGCACCGCAGAGGAATCGTCTGGTCAGCGCTGCAGGTTCTCGGCGCGCTCGACGACTTCGCGGAACGCGCAGGCAAGCGCCGCCCAGGGTACGGCCGGGCGGCCGCCTTGTCCGACGCGCCCACTCAGCACCGGGACACGCCACCGCCCGACGCTCACCGCTCGTAGCCCTCGACGAAGCCCCGGATCTCCTGGCGGAGGACGTCGTCGGCCAGGGGCCCCCGGTCGGAGGTCCCGATCGTGAACCCGTAGCCCTCGATCGGGCTGTTCTCCCAGAAGAAGTCGTAGACGCCAGGCTCGCGCACGCGCACCGTGAAGACCTGGTCGTCGACGACCATGCGCCGCGGCGCGGGCGGCTCGACAGGCGGCCCGGCCGCGACGGCCTCCGCCTGGAGTCGCGCGATCCGCGACTCCAGGAGCGCGCGCATCTCCCACAGGTCGTCGGACGTCTCGATGCTGACCAGGAGGTGTCGCGGGCCCGCGTCCCGGTGCCACCTCCCGGTCACGGGCAGGTACTCGATGTCGAGCCGGACCGGGACGCCCGGGTCGCCGGGGAGCTGCGCGGCGGGCGACGAGGGGTCTACCGGTAGGTCCTCCTCGGACGGATCGAGGTTCGGGCGTGGCGCCGCCTCCTCCCACGCGAGCGCGTCGTCCACGAGCTCGTCGAACACCGCCGCCAGGGCCTTCGTCGATGGCCGGACGGCTCCCCAGGTGCGCGCGCCCGCGAGAGCGTGCCACCACCCGGCCCACTCGTCCGCGAGCGCCGCCGTCTCCTCGCGCGGCAGCGGCCGGGGCTCGACGGCGGGCGTCAGCGCGGGGACGTGCCCCTCGACGGGTAGCGCGAGGCGGTCGCGGACGTAGAGGGCGACGGTCCAGCCCGTGCCGGCCGTGAGGCTGACGTCGCGCTGGTCGTGCGGGGCGGGCGGGTCGTGGGTCATGGCTCACCTCGTCGTCGGGCCGTGTGGTGTCGCCCATGCTAGGCCGCTCCGGCGCCCTGGGCGGACCCCTGCGAGGCGCCCGGCAGACCCCCGGGAGGTGTCCGGAGGGCGTCGGCGATGACCGTCGGCCCAGGAGTCGATGAACGCCTCGGGAACGTTCGGGGAACGGGGCCGCTCACGCCACTTTCCGGTCACTTCGCCCTCCTAGGGTGACGGGCGTTCACCCGCTCGTGACTGGAGCCCCACCCCATGACCTCCGTGTCAGCCCCCGCCCGCCCCGCACCACCGGACCGCCGTCCGACGATCCCCGGACGCCGCCGCCCCACCCGCCCGACCCCACGGGCCGTCCGCACATGGCTCGCGTTCGCGCTGCTCGCAGGCCCGAACGTGGTCCTGCTGCTCGTGTTCGTCTACCGTCCGCTGCTGCAGAGCTTCTACTACTCGACGTTGCAGTGGAACATGGGCTCCCCCACGGCCCGATCGGTCGGGCTCGGCAACTACGTCGAGTGGTTCCAGGACCCGACGACAGCCGACGTCATGGTCACGACAGGCGTCTTCACGGTCGCGACCGTGGGCGGCTCGCTGGTCCTGGGCCTGGGTCTCGCGCTGCTGCTGAACCGCCGCCTCACGGGGCGCGGGTTCGCGCGGACCGTGGTGTTCGCGCCCTACGTCCTGTCCGGCGTCGCGGTCGGCATGCTGTGGCTGTTCATCTTCGACCCGCGCTACGGCCTGCTCTCGGCCGGGCTCCGGGCGATCGGCCTCCAGTCCCCCGACTGGTACACGACCTCGCCCTGGGCGCTCGTCATGATCATCGTGGTCTACCTGTGGAAGAACGTCGGGTACGTCGCCCTCATCTACCTGGCCGGTCTCCAGGCCGTCCCGCTCGAGCTCAAGCAGGCCGCTGCCCTCGACGGCGCGTCGTCGGCACGTACGTTCCGCTCGATCGTCCTGCCGTTGCTCGCGCCCACGACCTTCTTCCTCACGGTCACGACGCTGCTGCAGCTCGCTCCAGTCGTTCGACATCATCCAGGCCATGACCAAGGGCGGCCCCCTGGGCTCGACCACGACCCTCATGTACCAGATCTACGAGGAGGGCTTCGTGACCGGCCGAGCCGGCTACGCGTCGGCCGTCGCCACGATCCTCTTCCTCCTGCTGCTGGTCGTCACGGTCGTCCAGCTGCGCTTCGTCGAGAAGAAGGTGCACTACGCATGAGCGTCCAGAACCCGGTGCGAGAGTCCCCGGTCCCCGCAGCGCCCCAGACCCCGACCGCAGCCTCGGGCGCGTCCAGCGCGCAGCACCCCGGATCACCCGTGGACGCACCACCGGCCCCCAGCGGTGCCGGGCACCGCCCGAGCGGCGGCCGACCGACGCAGCGCGAGCGCCGTCGTCGGCCCCTGCACCTGGGCGCGTACGCGACCCTCCTGGTCGCGACCGTCGTCATGGCCCTGCCGCTCGTGTGGATGGTGCTCGCAAGCTTCAAGCGCCCCGACGAGCTGTACTCGATCCCGCTCCAGTGGCTCCCGCAGAACCTCGACCTCGCGAACTACGTCCAGACGACGCAGAGCATCCCCGTCGGGCAGCTGTTCCTCAACAGCGTGGGCCTGACGGTCGTGGGCTCGACGCTCAAGCTCCTGCTGGGCCTGTGCTGCGCGTATGCGCTCGTGTTCCTGGACTTCCCGTTCAAGCGGGCCGTGTTCGTCCTCGTCCTGTTCACGCTGCTCATCCCGCAGCAGATCACGATCATCCCCAACTACACGCTCGTCGCCCAGCTCGGGTGGCTCAACACCTACCAGGGCATCCTCGTGCCGGGCCTGGCGAGCGCGTTCGGGACCTTCCTGTTCCGTCAGCACTTCCTGTCGCTGCCGATCTCGATCCTCGAGGCCGCCGAGCTCGACGGCGCAGGCCACTGGCGCAAGCTGTGGCGCTTCGTCGTGCCGCTGTCCTACCCCACGATCGCGGCCGTCGCGCTCGTGTCCGTGGTCGCGGAGTGGAACGACTACCTCTGGCCGTTCCTCGTGACCGACGACGCCGAGAAGATGACGCTCCCCGTGGGCCTCACGCTCCTGCAGAGCGTCGACGGCATGAACAACTGGGGCGTCCTCATGGCCGCGACCGTGCTCGTGACGCTCCCGATCCTCATCGTCTTCCTCTTCCTCCAGCGCCGGCTCGTCGCCGGGCTCACCGCCGGAGCCGTGACCGGCTGACTCGCCGGTCCACCCCGTCCCCCCGGCACCTGCCGGGTCGCTGTTCCCCACCCCAAGGAGCATCACCGTGAACCAGCCCCTGCCCGCCCTGTGGACCCCGTCGCGTCGCGACGTGCTGCGCCTCGGCGGCCTCGGAGCCCTCGCTCTCTCCCTCGCCGCGTGCGCAGGACCGACCGTCGGTGGCGGCTCGTCCGCCCCGTCCGCCTCCGCGGGCACCGACTGGTCCAAGATCAAGCCCGCCTCGCAGATCACCTGGTGGAGCAACCACCCCGGCGCCTCCAAGGCGATCGAGGAGGAGCTCATCCGCCGGTTCAACGCCAAGCACCCCGACATCGCGGTCAAGCTCGTGACCGCAGGAGCCGGGTACGACGAGGTCGCGCAGCGCTTCCAGGCCGCGTCGTCGTCGAACAACCTGCCCGACCTCGTCATCGCGAGCGACGTCTGGTGGTTCCGCTACTACCTCAACGGCCAGGTCATGCCGCTCGACGACGTGTTCGCGCACCTCGACGTCGACGTCGCCGACTACAACCCGACGCTGTACGGCGACTACGAGTACGAGTCCTCGCACTGGGCCGTGCCGTACGCGCGCTCCACGCCGCTCTTCTACTACAACAAGGCCATGTGGGCCGCCGCCGGCCTGCCCGACCGCGGCCCCGAGACCTGGGCCGAGCTCGCCGAGTGGGCCCCCGCACTGCGCGGACAGGTCCCCGGCGACGGCGCCCCGCTGGGCCTCGCGACCGGCACGTCCTGGGCCGCCTGGTGGTTCGAGAACATGCTGTGGGGCCAGGGCGGCCAGTACAGCGACGAGTTCACGGTCACGCTCGACACCCCGCAGGCCCTGGCCGCGGGCGACTTCCTGCACGACCTGTTCCACGGGTCCAAGGTCGCGGGCGTCGGCACCGACGCCGGGGCCGACTTCGCCGCGGGCATCTTCGCCTCGACGATCGGGTCCACGGGCAGCCTCACGGGCCTGCTCGAGGCCGCGCCGTTCGAGCTCGGCACTGCTTACCTGCCCGACGGTCCCAGCGGCTCCGGGACCCCCACGGGAGGCACCGGCCTCGCCATCCCGGCCTCCCGCTCGCCCGAGCAGCAGCTCGCCGCCGCGATGTTCCTGGCCTTCCTCACCGACCCGGAGAACACCGCATACTTCTCCCAGAACACCGGGTACATGCCGGTGCGCACGTCCGCGGTCGAGGGAGAGACCATGAGCAGCATCTACGCGGCCACGCCGCAGTTCCGCACGGCCGTCGACCAGCTCGCCTCGACGTCGCGCTCGCAGGACTGGGTCCGGGTCTTCGTGCCCTCGGGCGACCAGATCCTCACGGACGGGATCGAGCAGATCGTGCTCAAGGGCACGCCCGCGGCCGAGGCGTTCGCGTCGATCACGCCGCGCCTCGAGAAGGCCTACCAGGAGAACGTGGAGCCCTACCTGTGACGGGCCCGTTCCAGGTCGTCGCGCACCGGGGCAACTCGTCGGTCGCCCCGCAGAACACGCTCGCGGCGTTCGAGGCCGCGTGGCGTGCGGGAGCCGACAGCATCGAGCTCGACGTCCAGCTCACGGCGGACGGAGAGGTCGTCGTGATCCATGACGACACGCTCGACGCCACGACCGACGGGAGCGGGCGCCTCGACGCGCTGCCGCTCGCCGACGTCCGGGCGGCCGACGCGGGCTCGTGGTTCGCCCCGGCGTACGCGGGGCAGCGGGTCCCGACCTTCGCGGAGGTCGTGGACTTCCTCGTGACGCACCCGGGCATCGACCTCCTCCTGGAGGTCAAGGGCGACTGGGGGCCCGACGACGTCCGCAAGGTCACCGAGCCCGTCCTGCGCGCCGGGCTCGCCGACCGCGTGATCGGGCAGAGCTTCTGGCCCTCGACGGTCGCCTCGTTGCAGAAGGTCGCCCCGGACCTGCGCCGCGGGCTGCTCGTCGCGGAGACCTCCGAGGACCTCCTCGCGGTCTGCGCAGAGCTGGAGGTGATGACCTGCAACCCTGCGGGGACGGTGCTGCTCGCGCAGCCCGGGCTCGTCGCCGAGCTGCACGGTGCCGGGCTCGAGGTCATGGTCTGGACCCTGAACGAGCCCGAGCAGTGGGCGCTGGCCCTCGAGATCGGCGTCGACGCGGTCATCACCGACCGCCCCGACCGGCTGCGCGGGTGGCTCGCGGCACGCTGACCAGCTGCCGGTCGGCAGCCCGGTGCCCGGCGCCTGCCGCCTGCCGCCTGCCGAGAAGTGAGTAGACGCCCCTGGATCACCTGATCCGGGGGCATCTACTCCCTTCTCGGCGGGCGCGGCAGGCTCAGCGGCGTCAGCTGCGAGCGTCGACCATCCGGGCACCGGACACCACTCCCGACAGTCCGCGCCGGTCGCGGGTGAACAGGACCGAGACGACCGCCACGAAGGCGACGAGACCTCCCAGGGGAGCGGCGACGTCGGGCACGACGCCACCGCCCGGGACGTCCGCCAGGATCAGGCACGCTCCCCACAGCCCGCCCGACGAGAACCCGCGCACAGCACGGCGGACCGTCGTCCCGCGGCCCAGCCCGTCGGGTCCGACGTCCCCCACCGCGGCGTCGGCCGACCAGCGGGGCTCGAGCCACAGGGCGCGCTGCCCCCACGACGCCCCGCTGCCGAGGAACGGTGGTACGAACAGGACCAGGACCACGGGCACCACGGTGCCGAGCACGACGTCCACGCCGTCCGACCCCTGGGGGATCTCCTGACCCGTGGCGACCAGGACCACCCGGTAGGACAGCACCAGGACGGTCCCGACCACCGAGACCAGCAGCGCGTCGAGCATCGTGCCCAACCACCGCCGCCACACCGTGACAGGGCGCGGGACGCCGCGCTGCGCCGCGAGGTCCGTCGCGCGCGGCATCCACCGCAGCACCACCGGCGCGACCAGCGCACCGATCAACCCGCCGAGCGTGTTGGTCAGGAGGTCGTCGACGTCGGCCAGACGGTACGAGCACGGGATGAGACCGAAGATCCCCGTGCCCTGCGTCGTCTCGACGAGGAGCGACGCCGCGAACGCCGACAGCACCGTGAGCGGCAGCCGCCACCCGAAGAACCGGCGCACCAGCACGCCCCACGGGATGAACAGCACCACGTTGAACACCGTCTGCAGCACGGCCGGGCTGCGCAGGCGCTGGGCCGTGGTCATGCCCGCGGTGTCGCGGCGGATGTCGTCGACGAACTGGAACGGGTTCAGCTGCGGTCCCGAGTACCCGTGCTGCGCGCACCACTGCGCCAGGTCCCCCGACGGCAGCGGCAGCAGCGTGTACGCGACGAGCGCGACCCCGTAGACCGCGACCGCGGCCGACCCGAGCAGGCGCAGCCCGCTGAGCCGCCCGTACCGGCGGTACTGCCACACCACGACGGGCAGCAGGATCAGCAGGAAGACGAGGAAGCCACCGATCACGCCCACGTACGCGGGCCAGGTCCACATGCTCACGTCGAGACCTAGCCAGGCGCGCACGGCGCGGCGCGGTGGGCCGGGGTCGCGTGCGTCACCCTGGAGCGGTCCCTGCCCCTCGGCGCCCGACGACGTCGCTCACCGGCCCGTCACGCGTCGCCGTCGTGCTCGCCGTCGCCGTGCGACTCGCCGCGGCCCAGGTCGCGACCGTGCTCGCGGGACCGGTCGCGGTCGACCGCTGCGTCGGCCGGATCCCCCTCGCGCCTGTCGCCCTCGCGGTCCTCGTGCTCGTCCTCGACCCTGTTCCGCTCGGCGGTCTCCTCGCGTTCGTCGATCACGTCCTGCCCCGGCCCGGCGAACGCCTTGGAACGTTCCCGTCCCTCAGCGGTCCCGCTGAAGAACGCCGACTCGGCCGCCCCGCCGGGCTGGTCCTCGGGACCCACGTCGTCCGCGGGGTCGGTCCAGCCGGGAGCGGCCACGAGCGCCGCCTCGACGGGCGACATGACGCGCGTCTCGACGACGTCTTGCGGTGCGGCGACGCTCCCGATCACGCGCGTCTGGTCGTGCACCGAGACACGACGCGTCGCGGGGCGGGTGGAGAGCGGGGGCTGCCCGGGGATGCCCGGGCCCACAGGGATGGAGGGGGGCATGGCGGCCCGGGGCGCGGACTTCTCGGAGGTGGGGACCGTGGGCTGCGCGGCCGCGCCGCCGGGTGCGACGTCCGGGGCCTCGCTGATGCGCCCCTCCTCGACCCCCTCGAGGCGCGTGCGGGGCAGCGAGTCGGCGCTCGACCGCTGGAGCCACTCGACGAGCCCCTCGCGCACGAAGCAGCGCAGGTCGAACAGGGTCGGGGCGTCGCGTGCGCTCACGAGCGCACGGACCCGGACCACGCCGTTGATCGCGTCCGTCACCTGCAGGATGCCCACGCGCTGGTCCCACAGGTCGGTGTGGGAGAGGAGCCGCTTGAGCTCGGCGCGCATGGCGCCGAACGGCACCCGGAAGTCGAGGTCGAGCTCGACCGTGCCGAGCAGGTCCGCGGCCCGCCGCGTCCAGTTCTGGAACGGCGTCGTCGTGAAGTAGGTGCACGGCATGATGAGGCGCCGGTCGTCCCACAGGTGCACCACGACGTACGTCATGGTGATCTCCTCGATCCTGCCCCACTCGCCCTCGAGGACCACGACGTCGTCGACCCGGATCCCGTCCGTGAACGCGATCTGCATGCCGGCGAAGACGTTCGCGAGCGACGTCTGCGCCGCGAGGCCCGCGACGATCGAGATGACACCCGCCGAGGCCAGGATGCTCGCCCCGGCGGCCCGCGCGGCCGGGAAGGTCAGGAGGACGGCGGCGATCGCGCAGATGACGATGATCGCGACCGTGAGGCGCCGGACCACGATGATCTGGGTGCGGATGCGGCGCGCGTGCCGGTTGTCGACCACGTCGACCCGGAACCGCTTGAGCGCGCTGTCCTCGAGCACGAACGCGAGCGCGCCCACCCACCAGGCCCCCGCCGCGATGAGCAGGACAAGCATCAGGTGCTCGACCGCCGCCCGCCACTCGACGGTCGGTGGCGTCGTGACCCGCACCGCGATCCACACGGCGACGACCATGAGGACGGCCCGGTCCGGTCGGCGCAGCCGTCGCGAGATGTCACGGGCGAGCTCGCTGCGCCGCCCGATCCGGTTCACGACCGCCGAGATGATGGTGCCCAGCACGAACGCGGCCACGAGCGCTCCCGCGACGGCGGCCAGGGTCAGGGCGACGTCTGTCGCGTTCTCGATCTCCTCGTCCATCCGTCCACGCTAGGCGTGCGGGCTGCGAGTCGCCTGGACAGGCGCTGTGCGCGCACGTGCCCGGACGCGCAGGGACGCCTCAGCGCGACAGCCACCGCGCCAGACGGCGGGTCACCCACGGCAGCACGGCGTACGTCATGATCGGGGTCAGCACGAGCGTCGTCACGAGCACCCTGGGGAGCACGGGCAGCTCCCCGAAGCTCGGGACGGCCCAGGACATGAGGAGCGTGAAGGCGAGGTTCACGGGGAAGAACCCGAGCCAGATGCTCACGGACTGCTTCCACCGGGCCGGCGCGCGCTCGGCGCTGATCTGCGGCTCCTCGACGCGGGCCGGGACGTCGAACCAGCCCTCGATGCCCGTGCGGCGCTCGACCCGCTGCTCCTCGACGAGGCCCTGCCCCTCCCGGAGCCACGCGACGCGCTCGGGCGAGGAGTCCCAGGCGTCGAGAGTCGACTCGTCGGCGAAGCGGTAGAGCATGTGCCAGTCGTGCGAGTCCTTCGCCGCGCGGACCCAGCCGGACCCGAGGAAGCCCGGGTACGCATTGGCCATGTTGACGCCGGCCTGGACCCAGCGCGTCGCGTCCGGGACCAGGTCCGGATGGATACGGCGGTGGATGGAGACGGTGACGGGTCGGTCCGGGGATCGCCCGGCCGTGCCCGCTAAAGGAACGGTCATGAGGGCGAGTACACGACGCCGACGTTTCCTGGGTGCGAAACCTGGTCGTCCTGGGACACCAGGTCCCGACAGATGGACGCTCGCACCGGTGGGTGCGCCCCTCGGGGACCGCGGGACCGTGCTATGCCGAGGCACCGTACTGGTCGAGGAGGTGCCGCGAGACCGTCTCGATCACGCCGTACGGCACGGGCTCCTTGAGCAGGAACTTGAGCGTCCCCTTGGACGCCCGGTACGGGGCGACGAGACGTTCGAAGTCCTCGTCCCCGTCGGGCACCGGGTACAGGCTCACGTGGTGCTTCCAGCCTGCGAAGTACACGATGACGCGACCCTTCGCCGTCACGGCAGGGATCTGATAGCTGATCTTCTCGCCCGCGTCGGGCACGACCCGGTGGATCGTGCGACGCATCTCCTGCAGGACCTCCTGGGTCTCGGGCGGGAACGAGCCGATGTAGTCGTCGACGGTCTCGAACGTCGCGGTCATGCCTGCCTCCCCGGGCTGTGCCCCGTCCGGACGCGGGGACTCACCTCCTACTGTCCCGCGGGAGAGCGCGACCGGCCTGCGGGAGTCCTCCCCCGACGGGCTCGGACGTCACCCTCGACGAGCACGCGGGACCCCTTCGACGCGCCGGTGCCCGCCGCCCCGGCCATACTGGCGAGATGATCTCCTGGGACCTGGCGCTGGCCCTCCGCGAGGCGGGGGTCCGCTGGCACCCTGCCTCGGGAGACCGCTTCCGCCTCCTCGGCGTCGGGCCCGAGGGTGACGTCTTCACCGTGAGCGACATGACCATCGAGCCTCACGAGTTCGACACCGGGGTGGTCCTCGGCTTCAACGGGACCACCGAGTGGGCGCTCGACTCCGTGGCGCTCGAGGACGCGCTGTGGCACCCCCTCGAGTCGCAGCTCCGTGCGCTGCTCGGCGGGACCTTCCGCTGGCTCCAGCGCTTCGTCGAGGACGACGACCACGCGGCGTACCTCGTCGAGATCGAGCTCGCCGGGCGCAAGGTCGCCTTCCGCGGGCACGACCCGGCCGACGCCTACGGCGAGGCGCTCCTGCACCTCGTGACGGCGTCGTCGGGCCCTGACGGCGGGCGCGAGGTGGCGACCTGACCACCGGGGAACCGCGACCCGCGGACCCGACCGACGACACGTCGTCGGCCGAGTCCCCGTCGCCCGACGCGGAGGGGGGCTCAGCCGCACCCGGGCCCGCCGCGCCCTCAGCCCCTCCCGTCGAGCCGGACCCGGCGAAGATCGCGCACCCCCGGAAGGCCGCGCACCCCCACCGGAGGCGGCCCGTGCTCGCCGGCCTGCGGCGAGCACCCACGACCTTCCGTCGCGTGCTCCAGGCGCTGGGCAACCAGAGCCAGGCCGAGGAAAGACCGGACGTCCCCGAGATCTCGCCCGATCTCATCCCGCTGCTGCGCGAGCTCGGGCGGGCCATGCTCGACTCGGGCCAGTCGGTCAACGACGCCCAGGACGTCCTCGAGCAGGTCGCGGACCTGCATGGGGCGCACACCGTGCAGACCCTCGTGCTGCCGACGTGCGTGTTCATCCGGGCGCAGACCGCGACAGGTGTCGTGACCGACTTCACCGACGCCGCGGGGAGCGGTCTGAACCTGGACCAGATCGGCGCGCTCTACGGCGTGATCCGTGGGCTGCGGAACCAGACCATCGCGCTCGCCGACGCCCGCGCCGAGCTCCGCGCGATCCGGCGGCGGCCGCCGCGCTTCGGCGCAGTCCTCACGATCGTCGGGCACGCGATCCTGACGCTGGGGTTCGGTCTGATCCTCAACCCGACGCTCGACCTGCTGCCCGTCTTCCTGGTGCTGGGGCTCGGCGTCGGGATCCTGCGGTGGCTCGCCGCGCGGTGGCCCACGCTCAGCACGGCCCTGCCCGTCGTCGCGGCGTTCCTCGTGACGGTCGTCGCGATCCAGGTGGTCCACCCGTGGCTCGGTGACAGCCCGCTGCAGGTCCTGGTGCCACCGCTCATCAGCTTCCTGCCCGGCTCGGTGCTCACCGTCGCGGCGATCGAGCTCACCAGCAACCAGATCGTCTCCGGGGCGAGCAGGCTGCTGTACGGGATCGCCCAGCTCCTCCTGCTGGTCTTCGGCGTCGTCGCTGGAGCAGCGGTCGCGGGCGACCTGATCGCCGGGCACGGCGGCGACCGCCTGGGGTGGTGGGCCCCGTGGGTAGGGATCGTCATGGTGGGCCTGGGGCAGATGCTCTTCTCCTCGACCCCGCGCCGGAGCCTCCCGTGGGTGCTCGTGGTCCTGTTCGCTGCCTACGCGGCCCAGCTCGGCGGGTCCTTCGTCGCTCCGGAGATCTCCAGCTTCTTCGGTGCGCTCGTGATCGTGCCGCTCGCGACGCTCATCGAGCGCTCCCGCACGGGGCCGCCCGCGATCATCACGACCCTCCCCGCGTTCTGGCTCCTCGTCCCCGGGGCGCTGAGCTTCCTGGGCCTGTCCGAGCTCGTGGCGGGCGACACCGGGTCCGTGTCGGACATCGCCAACGCGGTGGTCGCGGTCTTCGCGATCGCCCTGGGCATGCTCGTGGGTACCGCACTGACTCGCGACGCGAGACGCGTCGGTCGTACCTTCTTCACCGAATAGGCCCGGACCCGGCACACCATCGCCAGCGGATCCTTGCGCCGCAGGGCCAGAGCGCTCACAAACGTAGTTGAAGATGGAACGAGTTGGCAGGCACCGAGGACCGTCCTCGCATCCCATCTGCTGACGCACTGCGGCTCCCACGTCATCCGGACGCGCCGCGACCCAGGCCGCTGAGGCCCAGAACGATCACCGTCACCGCGACGGCACGGTACGGCATCGAGCCCACCCTCGAGAGCCGCAGTGCGCACGCGGTCCGGCCTCGGCCCGACGAACGGAACACCGGAACACCGTGACAACTGCATCGCTCAGCTCTGCCGCGCCCGTCGGGCGCCTCTCGATCCGTAGCACCGCCCCCCGCCGCTCGAACCTCCTCGGCGTCGCCGACCTGCCGGTCGCCGGCGCGGGAGGTGACCGCTGATGGGTCGCCACTCCCAGCGGCACTTCGCCGCCTCCTTGCCCGGTCGCTCGCTCAAGCGACGCTCGCCGTTCGCTGTCGCCGCCGCCCTGGCCGCGGTCGCCATCAGCACGACCGCGGGCGCAGCCAGCCTGGTCACCTCGCCGGGCACCGCGCCCGATACCGCCTCGCCCGCGAGCGTCTCCGCCCCGGCCGTCACGAGCGTCGCCGGCGCGAGCGCCTCCACCCCGGAGGAGCAGGCCGCGCTCGACGCAGCGAGCACCGAGCTCGTCCGCTCCGAGTTCCTCGCCGGCGAGGGTGCCTCGCACCTCACGCCCGAGCAGCTCGCGCAGATCACCGCGACCCGCGACCAGCTCCGTCAGCTCGTGAGTGCCACGACGACCACGGACGCGAGCCTGACCTCGTCGGCTAGCGCCGCCGACCCCGCCGACCCCGCCGACCCGACGACCGCCAGCACAGCGGACGCGGCCACGAGCACCACTCTCGACGCGGCCGGCGCCGACGACACGCTCGACGGCCGCGACACGTTCCGTGCGAGCCGTGCAGGCGCCGAGGGCCGCGAGGCACTCACGACCGACGACACCGCGGCGGCAACCACCGACGAGACCTCGTCGGAGGCCGCCCTCGCGGACGCAGCGGCCGCCGGCGAGACCGCAGCCGCCCCGGCGAGCGACGAGGTCGCGGCGCCCGCCGAGACGCCCGCCGCCGAGGCGCAGACGACCGCGGAGGTGGTTCCCTCGGTCGCCGAGATCGACGCCGCGACCACCGCCCTGCGCGGGCTGCTCGACGCGACCGCGGTCGGCGTCGCGGTCGAGCCGGCCCCCCCGACGGCCGAGGAGATCGCCGCCCAGCAGGCCGCCGAGCGTGCGGCCATGGCGCAGCAGCTCGCGGCCTGGGCTGCCAGCACCGCCGGGTACGCCAACGGCACCATCCCGGCGAACCTCCTGTGCGCGCCGAGCTTCGCCCCCGGTGAGCTCGTGCGCTGCGACGCCGCGTACCAGCTCGAGCAGCTCAACGCGGCCTACGTGGCGGCCTTCGGCACCAACATCTCGGTGACCTCGTCGTACCGCTCGTACGCCTCCCAGGTCGCCGTGAAGGCCCAGAAGGGCTTCCTGGCGGCAGCACCCGGGACGTCGAACCACGGCATGGCCCAGGCGCTCGACCTGGGCGGTGGCATCAACAGCTTCGGCAGCCCGCAGTACAACTGGATGCGTGCGAACGCCCCGGCCTACGGCTGGGACAACCCCGAGTGGGCCCGCCAGGGTGGCTCCAAGCCCGAGGCCTGGCACTGGGAGTACGGCGTCACGTACTGACCGAGCGTCGTGCCGGGCCGGCCTGTGCCGACCCGTACACCGCAGATCATCACACCGCCGAGGGCGGGGCACCGTCACCCGGTGCCCCGCCCTCGGCGGTGCTGCCTCCACGACGGCGCACGTCGGCACGCAGGCCCGTGGCGGCGTCGCGCCGGGCGATCACCGCGGGCGGACGCCCTGCCGGCTCACGTCCAGGTGACCCCGATGAGCAGCATGGTCACGAGGAACCCGGTGACCAGGTTGAGCCACAGGAAGCGACGCCACCCAGCATTTGCCCGCTCGCAGTCCGCGTCACGCACCGTCCAGAACGACGCGACGTTGACGAGGTACGGGAGCGGGAGCAGGGCGGCGAGCCACCCCGGCCAGGGGAGGAGAGCCAGCAGCAGCGCGGCCACCAGGTAGGCGGCCGCGCTGACCACCACGGTCCGGTGCGCCCCGATCACGGTCGCGACCGAACCGATCCCGCCCGCCCTGTCCGCCTGCACGTCCTGCACCGCGCCGAACGCGTGCGACGCCGCCCCCCACAGCACGAACGCTGCCAGCACGGGCCACACCGACCGCGCGCCCAGGTCCGCACCGACCAGCACGAGCGCGTAGAGCAGCGGCCCCACGAAGTGCATGGCGGACGTGAACGAGTCGACGAACGGCCGTTCCTTGAAGCGCAGGACGGGTGCGGAGTAGGCCACGACGAGGAAGACCACGACGGCGAGCGTCAGGTTCGCGGCCGTGTCGCCCTGGAGCAGCATCCACGCGAGGAACGGGACGTTCGTCACGACGCACGCCCACAGGATCCGGCGGTGCGTGCGTCGTGCGGTCGTTGGGTCGGCGAGCGCCCCCTCGATCCCGCCCTTGCGCGGGTTCCGCAGGTCGGACGCGTAGTCGAACACGTCGTTGACGCCGTACATGAGCAGGTTGTACGGGACGAGGAAGTACAGCGTCCCGACGACGAGCGCTGCGTCGACCCGGCCTCCCGTCGCCACGAGGTACCCCGCGGCGAAGGGGTACGCCGTGTTGATCCAGGAGAACGGGCGCGAGGCCGCCGCGATCTCGCGCAGGGCGACCAGCGGTCCCGGCGACGCCCCGGGCGCCACCGCGACCCGTGTCATGACTGGCCTCCCGCGTGCCGTCGACGGCGACCGTCCCCCACCCAGGTCCACACCGCCGGCAGCAGGAGCACCGCGGCGATCGGATAGGCGAAGTCCTCGAGCGGCGCACCGGCCAGGTAGACGCCCAGGATCTTGTCCGGCGCGTACACGTAGAGCCCCACGGCGATCATGATCGTGTCGAACACGAGCGTCAGGACGACCATCACGGCGGCCGTCCACAGGAGCGGGCCGGCCCGGTGCCGGCGCAGCGCCTGCCAGGTCACCGCGACGACGAGCAGGACCACCACGACGTTGAGGACGATGTTCGTCATGCGCCGGCCCCCGTCGTCGGTCCGTCGGAAGCCTTGCCGGCCGCGCTCGGCCCGGTCCCACCGTCCGCCGCACGAGCCGCGGGAACCGCGGGAACGTCACGACGCCCCCTCCCCCGCAGCCGCAGGTCGAGGAACCGCCAGACCAGCAACGTGTTGTAGCAGAGGAGCGTCAGGAAGACCGCCTCCTCGACGGGCAGCTCGGGCGCGAGCTGGAGCCCCGTCATGTGGGGTGAGTCGCCGCGCGCGAAGATCCCCAGCGCCAGCCCGGCGACGTCCCAGGCGAGGAAGAACAGCGACGCCGACCACGAGCGTGATGGCGGTCCGGCGCGGGTCGGCCCAGAACGCGAGGCGGAACCGGCGGTCGAGCACGGCGAGCCCGCCGAGCGAGACCGCGAGCGCACCGAGGTAGGCGAACCCGATCACGCGCCACCGCCCCGCAGCCGGTCGGGACGTCGGCTCGCGGCGAGGAAGCCAGGGCGCAGCGGCGTCGGGAGCGGTCGGGACGAGGTCTCGCCGAGCAGCCGCTTGACGACGAGCTCTGCGCTGATGAGGCACATGGGCAGCCCGACGCCGGGCGCGGTCCCGGCGCCTGCGAAGTACAGGTTGGGGACCGAGCGCGAGCGGCCGGGCGGGCGGAACATCGCGCTCTGCGCGAGCGTGTGCTCCATCCCCAGGGCAGTCCCGCGCCAGGACGGAGAACTCGCGTCGCGAAGTGCGCGGGGCCCAGCACCCTGCGTGTCACGACCCGACCGCGCAGGTCGTCGATCCCGGCCCAGGCGCCGACCTGGTCGAGGTACCGGTCGGCCAGGTCCTCGAGCGCGGCCTGCGAGGGAGCGTCGCCGCCGAGCGTCGGGTCGGCGGGGAAAGGCACCAGGACGAAGAGGTTCTCGTGGCCGGGCGGGGCCGCGGGGTGGTCGATGCTCGCGTCGTCGGTCGCGGAGGTGCGGGAGACGTAGAGCGAGGCGGGGGTGGGCACACGCAGCGTGTCCACGTCGCTCGCGGCACCCTGCCCCAGGACGTCCTCGAAGTTGCCGCGCCAGTCCTCGGTGAAGAACAGCGAATGGTGCGCCAGCTCGGGCAGCTCCCCGCGCACGCCCGCGAGCACGAGCAGCGCCGAGATGCCGGGGCCCCGGTCCTCCCACGACGCAGCGGGCATGTCGGCATAGGCGTCGGGAAGCAGCGCGGTCTGCGTGTGGTGGAGGTCCGCGCCCGACACCACGACGTCCGCGGGGACGACCTCGCCGTCCCGCAGGCGCACCCCGGTGGCGACACCCCGCGCGCGCCGCCGGGGGCGGACGGTCCGCGCCCGGGGCGAGGCTCCGGCGTCGGGCACGGTGCGGGCAGGAGCGACCTCGATCCCGACGACGTCGCTCCCCGTGCGGATCGTCACGCCCTCCGAGCGGGCCAGCTTCTCCATGGCCTCGACGATCGTGTACATGCCGCCTCGGGGGAACCGGACGCCCTCGACGAGGTCGAGGTGGCTCATGAGCGAGTACAGCGCGGGCACCCTGTAGGGGGACGAGCCGAGGAAGACCGCGTGGTATCCCAGGACCTGGCGCAGTCGCGGGTCCTCCACCCGGCTCTCGATGCGGTCGGCGAGCGAGCGGCCGAGGAGGGCCGCGAGGCGGGGGAGGCGCCGCAGCACCGAGCCGTCGATCGCCCGGTCGGGCCGCTCGAACGTCGTGTAGAGGAAGTGGTCGAGCGCCAGCCGGTAGGCCTCGCTCGACTCGGCGGCGTACGCGCGCATGCGCTCACCGTCGCCCGGCGAGAGCGCGTCGACACGTGCCCAGTTGGCCTCCGCGTCGCGCGTGACGTCGAGGACGGTCCGGGCGCGAGGCAGGCCTGGCGCGGCGTCGGCCTGCCCGGGCGACGCGGACCGTTCGAAGAAGACCCGGTACGACGGGTCGAGCGGGACCAGGTCCAGGTGGTCCTCGACGCGCTCACCGAGAAGAGCGAACCAGTGCTCGAACACCTCGGGCATGAAGTACCAGGAAGGTCCCGTGTCGAACCGGAACCCGTCGAGGTCGAGCGTGCCGGCGCGCCCGCCGACCCTCTGGTGCCGTTCGAGGAGCGTCACGCGGGCGCCGCCGCGCGCGAGGAGCGTGGCCGTGGCCAGGCCGCCGATCCCCCCGCCCACGACAACGACGTGCGGCATCTCGGGCGGTGCGTGGGTCACGGGGCTCCTCGGGTCGTCGAACGTGCGGTCGGTGCGGGGGCTACGGGTGGTCGGACGTCGCGACGCAGGGACTCGCGCGCGACCGCGCGGGCCGCGACCGCGAGCTTGACCGGGTCGGGGACACGGACACGGGCGCGCAGCAGGTCCTCGGGCCGCGTCGACGCGAGGCGGCGGAGCAGGGTGTCGTAGAGCGCGAGGGTCGCCGCGACGGCCATCCGGGCGCGGCGCGGCAGCGACGGGAGCGCGGCACGGGCGGCCTCGAGGTCGCTCCCGATCTCCGCGAGGATCGCGTCGACGTCCTCCTGCGTGAGGTCCGCGGGGGTGATCCCGGGGAAGTAGCTGCGGCCCAGGTCCTCGTGGTCCGCACGCAGGTCGCGCAGGAAGTTGATCTTCTGGAACGCCGCACCCAGGCCGCGCGCACCGTGCACGACGGCGTCGCTCGCGCGCACGACGGGCTCACCCGGGCGTCGCCCGGCATTGAGGAAGACCGCGAGGCACATGAGCCCGACGACCTCGGCCGAGCCGTAGACGTACTGCTCGTAGCTGGCCTTGTCGTGGACCTGGACCGTGAGGTCCATGCGCATCGAGGCGAAGAACGGGTCGATCTCGGGGTGCCCGATCCCCGTGCGCCGTGCCGTGCGCGCGAACGAGTGGACCACGAGGTTGGTCGAGTAGCCGCTCGCGAGGGCGCGCGCGGTCTCCTCCTCGAGCCCGGTGAGGAGCTCGTCGGCGCCCTCTCCGCGACGCGTGTCCACGACCTCGTCGGCCACGCGCACCAACCCGTAGACCGCGTCGATGTCGCGGCGTGCGGTGCTGCCGAGCAGCCGGGACCCCAGCCCGAACGACGTCGAGTAGCCCGTGAGGACCGCCCGGCTCGCGCGGGCGGCGGTGCGGTCGTACAGCATCTGCGACACGTGGGCCTCCCCGATGATCGTGACGGCCTTCCCGCCCGCTCGCACCTCAGGCCGCCCTGTCGGCGAACGAGTCGGCCAGGTCGAGCAGGTACCGCCCCAGGGGGGTGGGCAGCTCGGCTGCCGCGGCGCGGGCCTCGGCCAGGTGGCGCGCCACCGTCGCCCGCACGGCCTCGGGGGCGCCAGAGCGCCGCATGACCGCCCGCACGACGTCGGCTCCCGCCTCGGTGAGGTCGGCCCGCCCCACGTGCTGGTCGAGCAGGGCCGTGTCCGCCGGTGCCGCGTTCCGGTACGCGCAGGCCAGGAGCAGCGTGCGCTTGCCCTCGCGCAGGTCGGAGAGGGTCGACTTCCCGGTGGTCCGGGGGTCGCCGAAGACCCCGAGCAGGTCGTCGGTCAGCTGGAACGCGACGCCCAGCGCCCGGCCGTAGGTCTCGAGGAGGGCGCAGGTCGCGGCCTCCGCGCCCGCGAGGATCGCCCCGCTCCGCAGCGGCACGACGCACGTGTAGGTCGCGGTCTTGAGCTCGGCGACGAGCTCGGGGTCCACGTCGCCCGGCGCCCGGAGCGGGCCGGCGACGTCCAGGACCTCGCCCGCGACGGCGACCTGCACCGCGCGCACGAGCTGACCGGCGACCGCGAGCCTCTCGTCCGGGCCGGCCGTGGAGCTCGAGGACGAGCTCGAACGCGCCGGCGATCGCCAGGTCGCCTCCGAGCAGCGCGGCGGCCTGCACGTGGACGTCGGCGCGAGAGTCGTCGAGCCCTGCCTCGGCGAGCCGAGAGCGCGTCGCACCCGCGAGGTTCGAGCGTCCGCGCCGGGTCTCGTCGTGGTCGAGCAGGTCGTCGTGCACGAGCATCGCGGTGTGCAGCAGCTCCTGGGCCGCGGCGACGGGAGCCGCCTCCCCGAGATCGCGTCCGCCGAGCCCGAGGTAGGCCGCGAGCGTGAGCCGGGGGCGCACGAGCTTGCCGCCGACCTGGTCCGCGAGGTCGGCCCACAGGTCGGTGACCGGTCGACCTCCGGCCACTGCACGTGCTGCGCCCCGCGCGAGGTGCTCGTTAAGGACGGCCTGGGTCACGACGAGCGCCTCGTCGATCCGGGCAGCGAGCCCGTCGTGGGACGCCGACTCGTGGTCCTGAGCGGACTCGCGCGGCGCTGCGACGGCCAGGGGCCCGTACGAGGTCGTCCTGGACGCCGACCGCTCGGCGACGTCGTCGATGGTCGTGCTGGTTCCGGACATGACCCACCCTTCGATTCCTCAGCGTACTGAGTATTTCGCTCAGCATACTGAGGATTCGGGACCATGTCAGCGCCGTACGCCGAAGGGGCCCCCTCGCGCGGTGCGAGGGGACCCCTTCAGGAAGACGACGAGGCGACTCAGACGTCGATGCGGCGCGGGCCTGCCTGCCAGGCCTCCCAGGCCGACGCGATGATCGGCTCGAGCCCCTGGGTACCGGTCCAGCCGAGCACCTTGTTGATGCGCTCGGGCGAGGCGACCAGCTGCGGCGGGTCACCAGCGCGGCGCGGGAGGATCTCTGGGGTCACGTCCAGGCCCGAGACCTTGCCGATCTCGTCGATGACCTCGCGGACCGAGGACCCCGTGCCGGTCCCGACGTTGAAGACGTCGTATGCGCACTCGTCCTCGTCCAGGTATCCCAGCGCCGCGAGGTGCGCCTCGGCGAGGTCCAGGACGTGGATGTAGTCGCGGATGCACGTGCCGTCCGGCGTCGGGTAGTCGTCGCCGAAGATCTTGGGCTGCTCGCCCCGCTCGAGGCGGTCGAGCACCATGGGGACGAGGTTGAGGACCGCAGGGTCGCCCAGGTCCGGCCAGCCTGCACCCGCGACGTTGAAGTAGCGCAGCGCGACGAACCGCAGACCCCACGAGCGGCTCGCGGCCCGGCCGAGCCACTCCCCGATGAGCTTGGTCTCGCCGTAGGGGTTGATGGGCTCCGCGTGCAGCTTCTCCTCGACCATCGACACCGACGGCATGCCGTAGGTCGCCGCGGAGGAGGAGAACACCAGGCGGTCCACGCCGGCGGCCTCCATCGCGGTCACGAGGTTCGTGAAGCCGCCGACGTTCTGCTGGTAGTACCAGGCGGGCTTCTCGACGGACTCGCCGACCTGCTTGCGGGCCGCGAAGTGCACCACGGCGGTGACCTCGTGCTCGGTCAGGGTCCGGGTCAGGACCTCGACCGCCTCCGGGCTGGACACGTCCAGGCGCACGAGCGGCGCCCCACCGATGCGGCCCTCCTGCCCCGTGCTCAGGTCGTCGACGACGACGACCTTCTCCCCTCGCTGCTGCAGCAGTCGCACCACGTGCGCACCGATGTATCCCGCCCCGCCGGTCACCAGAATCGTCATGAGGGCAGCCTAGTTGGTGGACGTCGCCGCCCCGCGCGCGCCTCTCCCCGCGAGACGCGCACCGATCACAGGTGGACCGAGTGCTCGGTCTCCTGCATCTCGGGGGGCTCGATCTGGAACGTGCAGTGGTCGACGTCGAAGTGCCCACCCAGGCACTCCTTGAGCCGTCGCAGCACCGCGGTCCCCTCCCCCCGCTCGAGCATCTCGGCCTCGACGACCACGTGGGCCGACATGACGGGAACGCCCGACGTGATGGTCCAGGCGTGCAGGTCGTGGACACCGACGACCCCGGGGATGCCCTCCATGTGCGTCCGCACCTTCTCGAGGTCGACCCCTGCGGGCGTCGACTCGAGGAGCACCGCGGCGACCTCACGCAGGAGCGTCAGCGCGCGGGGCAGGATCATGATGCCGATCGCGACCGAGGCCAGGCCGTCGGCCCAGGCGAAGCCGAGTGCGACGAAGACCCCGGCGACGATCACCGCGACCGAGCCCAGGAGGTCGCCGAGCACCTCGAGGTAGGCCCCCCGGACGTTGAGGCTCTCGCCCTGACCGGCCGACAGGAGGCGGAGGCCGATCACGTTCGCGACGAGCCCGACGACCGCCACCCCGATCATGAGGCCGGCCTCGACGTGCGGGTCGGGAGCCCGGACCCGCGAGATCCCCTCGACGATCGCGAGCACCGCGACGACCCCGAGGATCAGGGCGTTCGTCATGGCCGCGAGGATCTCCGCGCGCTGCCACCCGAAGGTCCGTGTCGCCGATGCCGGGCGCGTCGCGAGCCAGCTCGCGAACAGGGCGATCCCGATACCGGTCGCGTCGGTCAGCATGTGCCCCGCGTCGGCGAGCAGCGCGAGCGAGCCCGAGACCAGCGCCCCGACGACCTCGAGGGCCATCACGCCGAGCGTGATGGCCAGGACGATCACGAGCCGACGGCGGTGCGCGCCCGTCGCGGTCGTCGCACCGTGCGAGTGGGAGTGGGAGTGTCCGCTCATCGGGAGCCGCCTCTCGTCACCTCGACGACACGCTCGGCGTCGGCCAGGATGTGCGCGACCTCGGGGCGCGCGAGCCGGTACCAGGAGGACCGCCCTTCGCGGCGCACGTCGACCAGACCCGCGTCGCGAAGCGTCGCGAGGTGCACCGACACGGTGGACTGCGCGAGCCCCAGCTCGCTCGTGAGGTCCACGACGCGATGCTCGGCCCGCGCCAGGAGATGCACCATCGAGAGCCGATGAGGTTCGGCCAGGGCGTGCAGGAGGCGGGCGACGGCCGCGTGGTCGTGCCCAGGAGCTGACGGCGGGGCCGGCTCGACCGCCACGGCGACCGACGCACCGTCCGTATCGATCTGCTCGACCCCCGCAGCAGCGGCTGCGGTGCTCCTCGAGCGGAGGTGCGTCCGCGGGGTCGTCTCCCGTCTCATCGTCATGTACCGATGTTATCGCCGATCAACGATGAATGGAACCCGTGGCCCACGGGCCGGCCGTCAGGCCCAGCCCAGCTCGTGCAGCCGTTCGTCGTCGATGCCGAAGTGGTGGGCGATCTCGTGCACGACCGTGACGACGACCTCCTCGACCACCTCCTCGCGAGTTTCGCAGATCGCGAGCGTGGGGCGGCGGTAGATCGTGATCCGGTCCGGGAGCGCACCCGCTGCCCACATGAGGTCGCGCTCCGTCAACGGAACGCCCTCGTACAGCCCCAGGAGCCCGGGGTCGTCGTCGGGGGCGTCGTCCTCGACGAGCACCACGACGTTGTCCATCTGCTCGGCCAGCTCCTCCGGGATCTCGTCGAGCGCATCGCGCACCGCGTCCTCGAAGTCCTCGCGCGTCATCTCCACCACGAGCACCATCCTCCCCCGCCGCCCGGAACCACGGTCACCGGCAGGGCCGAGACGGCGCCGCCCAGGAGCCCGCAGCCCCGAGATCGAGCCGTTTTGCACCACGCCCCCAGTTCCCCGTATGCTGACGGAGGTCTCTCGGCGACTCGTGCCCCGTAGGCGGTACGGGTTGTCCAGGAAACTAGGCCCCCATCGTTTAGCGGCCTAGGACGCCGCCCTTTCACGGCGGTAGCACGGGTTCGAATCCCGTTGGGGGTACTCGGAAAGATCCGATTAACGGATCGGCCCGGAAGTGAGATACGATTCTTGAGGTTCGAACGGCAAAGGCCGGGAGAAACTCACGCAAGGCCCTGTAGCGCAGTTGGTTAGCGCGCCGCCCTGTCACGGCGGAGGTCGCGGGTTCAAGTCCCGTCAGGGTCGCTCGACAGCGACGGCCCGGTCATCTGACCGGGTTTTTGCGTCAAGGCTCTGTAGCTCAGTTGGTAGAGCGTTCGACTGAAAATCGAAAGGTCACCGGATCGACGCCGGTCGGAGCCACTTCCACGAAGCCCCATCTCGTTCATTCGAGATGGGGCTTCGTCGTTCCCGTGCACACACGACGCCCCGCTGGTCGACCGCCACCCACGACGCCGTCTCACCACCGGCCGCGCCAGGCCCGAGGCGCATGGCACACCGGGCTCCCGCTCGCACCTGCGGCGTGCGGAATTGCCCTGGACGCCGTTGACCGGTTGAGTGGGACATGAAGAACGATTCTTCGAGCTGCAGGCATCCCCCGCGTGCACGGGCGCTCCATCCGGACGCGCCAGGAAGGTGACCACCATGAGCGACTGGGACGACGGTCAGACGCCTCCCCCGACCCCGAAGCCCTCGATCGGCAAGCTCGTCGAGCAGATGTCGGAGCAGGCCACGCGCCTGGTCCGCACGGAGATCGCGCTCGCCAAGAAGGAGCTGACGACCAAGGCCGCCCGATCAGGGATCGGCATCGGGATGTTCGTCGTCGCCGGCGTCCTGTCCCTGTACGCGCTCGGCTTCCTCCTGCACTCGGCCATGGTCGGCCTCGCGCACGCCGTCCCGCTGTGGCTCGCCGCGCTGATCGTCGGTGTCGCCCTGCTCCTCGTCGCCGGCCTGCTGGCCCTCGTGGGCAAGAAGCAGCTGACCAAGGGCATGCCACCGACACCCGAGTCGACCATCGCCAACCTCAAGGAAGACGTCGCCACCGTCAAGGAAGGACTGCGCCCGTGAGCACCGAACCGACCCAGGCCGAGCTGGAAGCCGAGATCACGCGGACCCGGGCCGAGCTCGCGAGCACGATCGACGAACTCACCACGCGACTCGACCCGCGTACCCAGGCCGCGAACGTGGCGCACCAGACCAAGCAGGCCGCGGCCGACACCGGGAGCTTCTTCACCGGCGGCGGGCTGCCCGAGCACGACCCGACGCGCGCACGCAACGTGAAGATCCTCGTCACCGGGACCGTCGCGACCATCGCCCTGGTCGTCGCCGCGATCCTCCGCAAGAGATCCTGACCGGCCCGGACACGACCGAGCCCGGCGCCACCGGCGCCGGGCTGTCGGTTGGTCGAAGCGGAAGAGGCTGCGGACACGACGGGGAGCGCCGGAAACGGGTCCCGGAGCTCCTCAACGGACCGACAGCGTGGGCTGGGCGCAGGAATGTCCACCGCGCCGTCGGTCAGCCCTTGTCGACGCCCTCGGCGTTCTCGCTCGCGGCTCCCAGGAGTGCGCGAACCTCGGACTCGCGGTAGCGACGATGCCCCCCGAGGGTCCGGATCGACGACAGCTTGCCGGCCTTGGCCCAGCGAGTGACGGTCTTGGGATCGACGCGGAACAGGCTCGCGACCTCGGCCGGTGTGAGCAGAACTTCGGACTCTCCATGGACGGACATCACTGCACCTCCTCCTAGCGACTGGCTGGTCCGACGGTGACGTCGGAACGCGACGACAGCACTGCGCTAGCCCTTCTATTGTCGCAGCATGACGATTTTGGGCGACTTGGCAGACAGGGTGAATTAGACGGGGTATGGCCGGTACAGGTGATTCGGCCCCGGCGGGGACCGTCGCCATGACGTCTCCACGAGGGTCCGAACCGCTTCCGCACCACCCCCGGCGCACCCCGCCCGTCCGGGCCCGCCGGCGCCCGCGGGCTGCTCCTCGGCCTCGTCGTTGTGTGGAGACAGTGTGACAAGGCACCCGTTCGGAGCATCCGAGTGGCTGGAATGTATCCCGAGCATGTACCGTTGGACTCTGAACAGACGAAACAACACCCCGGGGCCGCACGTCTGAGTACGTTGCCGCCCCGCTTCTACGTTGAGGGGGTCGGAGCCATGGGCCGCGGCCGTCAGAAGGCTAAGCAGACCAAGGTCGCTCGTGCGCTGAAGTACTACAGCCCCGAGACGAACTACCAAGCTCTCGAACAAGAGCTCACTGGTCATAGCCACACGGATCTCGCGACAGATCCTCGCTACGGAGCGAGGTCTTCCGAGGACAACAACGGAGACTACGACCAGCCGTTCGCCGGCTGGTCCGACGACCGCTGACACGATCTCGTCCCCCTGCGACCAGCTGGCCCCAGGGACCGCAGATCCGGTGAGATCGCGTGTTCGTCAGTCGACCGACCGACCCGCGAGGCGTTCCCCGTACGACGAAGGCGCGTCCTTCTCCCCCAGGCTCCAGAGCCAGAGGAAGAAGGACGCGCCTTCTTCGTCGCTGCACTCAGTTGCGGTAGTCGCCCGTCAGACGCACCGCGCCGGCGTGCACACCCTTGGTGCCCACGACGAGGTCCTCACCGAGCGAGGAGACCGTGGTCGACTCGTCGAGAGCGCTGACCGTCCCCAGGACCCAGGCGGGCAGACCCAGCTCCGCGCACCGCGCGAGCGCCGCGTCGGCGCCGTCCGCGCCCACGATCGCGACCATGCCGACGCCCAGGTTGAGCGTGTTCTCGAGGTCGCGACGAGGCACGTTGCCGAGGTCCCGTACCACGGTGAAGACCGGCGGGACGTCCCACGAGCCGCGGTCCACGGTGCCGACCAGACCTGCCGGGAGGACGCGGGCGAGGTTCGCGGCGAGCCCACCACCCGTGACGTGCGTGAACGCGTGGACCTGCGCGGCGTCGTCGTGCGCCAGGGCGAGGCAGTCGCTCGCGTAGACGCGCGTGGGCTCGAGGAGCTCCTCGCCGAGGGTGCGGCCGAAGTCCTCGACCTCGCGGTCCAGCTCCCAGCCCGCGTGCTTGACGACCGCGCGCACCAGCGAGTAGCCGTTCGAGTGCAGACCCGACGAGCCCAGCGCGATCAGGACGTCGCCCTCACGGACGCGCTCGGGGCCGAGCAGACGGTCCGCCTCGACGACCCCGGTCGCTGCGCCTGCGACGTCGTACTCGTCCTCGCCCAGGAGGCCCGGGTGCTCGGCCGTCTCGCCACCGACGAGGGCCGTACCGGCGACCTCGCACGCGGCCGCGATGCCGCGGACGATGCCCGCGATACGTTCCGGGACCACCTTGCCGCACGCGATGTAGTCCGTCATGAAGAGCGGCTTGGCCCCCACCACGACGATGTCGTCGACGACCATGCCGACCAGGTCGAAGCCGATCGTGTCGTGGATGTCCAGCGCCTGCGCGATCGCGACCTTGGTACCCACGCCGTCGGTCGACGTCGCGAGCAGCGGCTTGGTGTAGGTCGCGACCTCGCTGAAGTCGTAGAGCCCGGCGAAACCGCCCACTCCTCCGAGGACCTGGGGGCCGTGCGTACGGCGCACGGCGTCCTTCATCAGCTCGACGGCCTTGTCGCCCGCCTCGGTGTCGACACCGGCAGCGGCGTACGTGAGACCTTCAGACACGAATGAACTCCTGGTGGTTGCGGCGCGCCCGGCGTCCGGGCGGTGCGTCGTACGGGGTCAGGGGTGGTCGAGGGCGGTCCCGCCGCCCACTCCCACGGAGAGCGAGCGCAGGCCGTCCTCAGGGGCGCCGAGCGGGAGCTCGGCCTGCTCGAGGAGGTGCTTGCCCAGCTGGTCGTCCGGCGGCAGCTCGATGGGGTACTTCCCGGTGAAGCAGGCGGTGCACAGCTGCGACGCCGACTGCTCGGTCGCCGCGATCATGCCCTCCTCCGAGATGTAGCCGAGGGTGTCCGCGCCCAGGGAGGCACCGACCTCGTCCGGCGTCAGCCCGTTCGCGATGAGCTCGGCACGGGACGCGAAGTCGATCCCGTAGAAGCAGGGCCACTTGACGGGCGGGGAGCTGATACGGACGTGGACCTCGGCCGCTCCGGCCTCACGGAGCATGCGGATCAAGGCCCGCTGCGTGTTGCCGCGGACGATCGAGTCGTCCACGACGACCAGGCGCTTGCCACGGATCACGTCTCGCAGAGGGTTCAGCTTGAGCCGGATCCCGAGCTGACGCAGGGTGTCCGAGGGCTGGATGAAGGTGCGTCCGACATAGGCGTTCTTGGTGAGCCCCTGCCCGAACGGGATGCCCGACTCCTGCGCGTAGCCGACCGCTGCGGGGGTCCCGGACTCCGGGACCGGGATCACGAGGTCCGCGTCGATGCCGTGCTCGCGAGCCAGCTGGCGCCCCATCTCGACACGAGCAGCGTGGACCGAACGACCGTTGATCGACGTGTCCGGGCGCGCGAGGTAGACGTACTCGAACACGCAGCCGGCGCGCTCGACGGGCGCGAAGCGCTGCGAACGCAGACCGTCGCCGTCGATCGCGATGAGCTCGCCGGGCTCGACCTCACGGACGAACGAGGCGCCCACGATGTCGAGGGCCGGCGTCTCGCTCGCGACGACCCAGCCACGCTCGAGGCGCCCCAGCACGAGCGGCCGGACGCCCTGCGGGTCGCGCGCCGCGTAGAGCGTCTTCTCGTCCATGAAGACGAGGCTGAAAGCACCACGGAGACGCGGCAGGACCTCCATCGCGGTGTCCTCGAGCGAGTGGTCGTCGTCTCCTGCGAAGAGCGCGGTGATGAGCGCCGTGTCCGTCGTGTTGCCGCGGGCCAGCTCGCCCCGGCGCTGCGCGCCGTAGCGCTCGGCCACGAGGTTCACGAGCTCGGCCGAGTTGGTCAGATTGCCGTTGTGGCCCAGGGCCACCGTCCCGGCGGACGTCGCGCCAAGAGTCGGCTGCGCGTTCTCCCAGGTCACCCCGCCCGTGGTGGAGTACCGGCAGTGCCCGACGGCGATGTGTCCGGTCAAGGCGTTCAGCGCACGCTCGTCGAAGACCTGGGAGACGAGTCCCATGTCCTTGTAGACGAGGATCTGCTCACCATTGCTGGTCGCGATCCCGGCTGATTCCTGACCGCGGTGCTGCAACGAGTACAGACCGAAGTAGGCAAGCTTGGCGACCTCTTCGCCGGGCGCCCAGACACCGAAGACGCCGCAAGCGTCCTGGGGGCCTTTTTCGCCGGGCATGAGGTCGTGGTTGAGAAGTCCATCTCCGCGGGGGGCCACGGCTCCAGTCTCCCATACGGTCGCCGCTCGCCCGAAGCCGCGATCAGGGGATGGACCGCTCGCCCCGACGAGGGCTCGCCCCTGTACACGTACCACCGTGGTCGCTACCCTCACGCAGTGACGGCCCCCTCCGAAGACTCCCCCGGCAGGACGATCACGCTGCTGGGGCGACGCGTCCCGACGCGGACGCTCCGTCTCGTCGAGCCCGTACCGAACGGCCCGCAGGTCCTCGCCGACAGCCTGGTGACGATCACGAGGACCGTCCTGTACTCGTCCGGTATCAGCTTCCTGGCGTTCCTCGGCACCTGGCTCACGCTCGAGGAAGGGTTCCCCGACGTGTGGCGGGACCTGCACCTCGACCCGGTCAGCCGGGCCTCGATCGCCTACGTCTGCGCGGTCCTCGCCGCAGGCGGCGTGCTGTACGCCCTGTCGAGCGCAGCGTCGCGCACGCTCCTGGGACGCAGGCTCGACGTGCTCGCGGGCACGGCGCCCGAACGCGTGCCGGTGCGCTCCGTACGGGCGCGAGCGCTCGCCGACGACATCACCCCCACGACGCCCCTCGTGGGGCTGTGCATCGCCCTCCTGATCGCGGTCGGGGTCGCCGCCCTCCTGGTGGCCCCCCTCATGATCTTCGAGAGCGACATGGTGGCGGTCGGGCTGACGGTGCTGGCCGGGTCGGCCGTCGTGTCGGCCCTCGTCGGGATCACGCTCACCGCACTCAGAGGCCCAGGTCGCCGGGCGTGGACGCTCGTGACCGACCGGCCCCGGCAGGCCTGGAGCGACCAGGTCGTCCGGACCGCGGCGCGCACCGCGAAGCGTCTCCGCCCCACCGACGAGCGGACGATCCACCTCGGCAGCGTGCACCGCCTGACGGCCAGAGCACAGAGGCCGCTGACCATCGTCGGTGGCGTCCTGCTCGGTGCGGGACCGGTCGTGGGATTCGTGGCGGTCTTCCTCCGACAACCGGGACGGAACGCGGACACCCGGTACTACGACGAGAAGGGTGAGGCGGCGATCGACGTGCTCGTCACGTCGGGGGCCGTGCTCGCGCTCGCCGGCTCGGCGGCCCTCCTGCTCGCCCTCGTGGCGACCACCGTGGTCAGAGCCCTCGAGCGCCGCGCGCTGCGCGGGCACGCGCTGGCAGACGACGCAGGCTCGTGGCGGCCCGACGACGCGTTCCTCCGGCAGGCTCTCGACGGGCCACCTCTGCTCTGGGCGGGAGGCGTCCTGCTCCTCGGGCTCGCGACCGTCGTCGTCCCTGCCCTCCTGGCGCTGCTCCAGGTCACGGGCGATCCCGCGCACCCCCTGGCGGTGTACCGCGGCACGATCGAGGCGACGGCCGTGGGGTCGGTCGCGCTCGCGCTCCTCGGAGCCGTCGCTGTCACCATCGGCATGCCGAGGGGAGTCCGGTTCCGTCAGCTGCTCCGCGAGACGTGGCACCCGGGCGACGATCCCGCACCGGCGGACGCCTCCTCCTGAAGCGGGCGGACAACCAGTCGACCGGCCTTCCTACCGGTCGGCCGCGGTCACGGCCCGACGGCGGAGGGCGTGCGGGGCAGGCGTGCGGACTCGACGAGCCGACACACCACGCGATGCCGAGGGCGTCAGCGACGCAGGCTGCGCTTGTCGGCCCAGATCGCCAGGGCGCCCGCGACGAGCGTCGTGAGCGTCGTCGCGCCCAGGACGATCACGCTGAGATAGACCCCCGGCTTGAGGACACCGCTCGCCGCCGGAGACACGAGCCAGGAGATGCCGATCGCCAGGCCCAGCACGATCCCTGCCAGCGCTCCGGTCAGGAAGAACGCCTTGTAGCGCGGAGCGCGGCGGACGGTGGTCGGGTCGATGACCGACTCGATCTCGACCTCGTCGCCACGAACACCCTGGTTCGCGTCGTCGCGCAGCGCGCCGGCGGTCGTCGGGTCGGCGCCGTCGGCGCTGCTGGTCGAGCCGGCCTCCGGCGTCGAAGCGGCGTCGAGGCCGGTCGGGGTCTCGTTCACGTCGGGGTCGGGGCTGCTCGTGCTCACGCGCCGACAGTACCCGGTCCCACTGGGAATACCCTGTGCCGGTCGTCGCGTCCGGTGGCTCGTGAGCGCCGCACGTCTCCTCCGTGGCGCGGCCGCACGAGCCGCACCCGCGCACCCGAGGCGCGAGACGCCGTCGGGCCTGCTCTCCTGGCGACCAGGGGAGCAGGCCCGACGACGTTCAGACCGTCACACGCGCTGCGTCAGCCGCACGTGACCGCCGGGTAGGCCAGGTCGTAGGTCTCGTAGAAGCCCTGACCGTCCTGCCACTTGTACGCCGCGACGCGCACCGTGCCCGCGGGCACCGACGTCGCACGGCTGTTGAACGACTGGGCCGCGATCTTGCCCGGCGCCAGCTTGGTGAACTTCTTCTCCCCGAACGCCGTCGTGTAGCGCACGTCGATCGGGAGCGACTCACCGTTCGTGCCCTTGACCGAGAGGTGCACACGGCCCGCCACGCACTGGGTCGTGGCCGTCAGGCCGTCCATGACCACGTCCGGCAGGTCTGCACCCTCGACCGTCAGGGCCAGTCGTGTGACCGTCCCGCTCGGAGCGGCCACGACGTACACGCCGTACTCGCCCCCCGCGGTCTCCGCCGGGATCGGCACCTCGAGGCTCGCCGCCCCGTTCGTGACCGTGCCCGTGGCGACGGGCGTGCCCGGGGCGGCCGCGTCGAACGCCGTGCCCGCAGGCACGAGGTACGCCGAGACGCCCGTGTTGAGCGGGCTGCCGAGCGACGTGAGGTTCAGGCGCGAGACCTTGGCGGTCACGGACTCGCCTGCGGTGACCGTGCCCAGACCGTCCGCGACCACGCTGCGACGAGCGAAGTCGGGGCTGAGGTTCGGGTGGGCCTGCAGGTAGGAGATCCACGCGTCGCGGTCGATCAGACCCGAGTCGCGCGCGTCCGTGCCCTGCGCGAAGACCCGGAAGTTGTCACCACCGGTGGCGAGGAACGAGAACGTCGCGACCCGGTACGTCTTGGCCGGGTCGAGCGGCTCGCCGTTGACGAGGACCGAGGTGACGTTGTCTCCGGGGGTGGCGTTCACGTCGGTCGTCTTGACGGTGTACTTCACGTTGTCCGACAGGCCCAGGGCCAGGAACGGGCGCGACGGGCGCGTGCCGTCCGGGTTGGTCTGCCACTGCTGCTCGAGCATCGTCTCGACCTGCGCGCCCGTGAGGGACACGGTCCACAGGTTGTTGACGAACGGCAGGACCGCGTTGGCCTCGGCGTACGTGATCACGCCGTCGTCACCGTAGAACAGCTCGTTGCGCAGGCCACCCGCGTTGACGACGCCGAAGTCGGCACCGCCACGGGCCGGGTCGGCCAGCGTGTCGAGCAGCGAGGTCGCCACGAGGTTGCCCAGGGTCGACTCCGACGCACGGTCGTCACGACCCGTGGACGGGAGCGGGCCCGAGCCCTTGTACGTGCCGTCGACGTACGAACCGCCCAGGAAGGCGGTCGTGATGTCCGCGGTGACCGAGCCGACCGGCTGAGCGCCGATGACCTCGGCCTGTGCGAGCGCCGCGTCCACGATCGTCTTGACCTCGGCCACGCGCGGGTATGCCGCGACGAGCTCCGGGGCAGGAGTCGTGGTGCGCTTGACGTTCGCCACCGAGTAGTCGGTGACCTCGTCCGTCGCGGTGTCGAACGTCAGGCTCACGTGCCCGATGTTCTCGCCGTAGCTCCCGGTCTGCAGGACGGGACGGGTCTTGTCGGTGCCGGGGATCGGCGCCTCCCACGCGTACTGCTTGTGGGTGTGGCCGGTGAAGATCGCCGCGACGCGCGCGTCCGTGTCGTTGACGATCTGCTCGAACGCGCCCTGGTGGGCGAGCTCCTGCTCGAGCGACGAGCCGTCCGGCGTACCGGCGCTCGCACCCTCGTGGTAGAGCGCGACCAGGAGGTCGGCCTCACCGTTCGCCGGGTCGCCGTCGCGCAGCTGCGCGGCCACGCGGTTCACGGCCTCGACGGGGTCGCCGAACGAGAGGTCCGCGATCCCGGACGGGGTCACGAGGGTCGGGGTCTCCTCGGTGACGGCGCCGATCACGCCGACCTTGACGCCGTCGACGTCGATCACCGCGTACTCCGGCAGGACCGGGTTGGTGGTGTCCTTCGCGTAGACGTTGGCACCCAGGTAGGACCAGTCGGCCGCGTCGGTCACGCGCCCCGTCAGGTCGCTGAAGCCCTTGTCGAACTCGTGGTTGCCCACCGCGGAGGCGGACAGGTCCAGAGCGTTGAGCACGTCGATCGTCGGCTGGTCGTCCTGCAGCGCCGACGCGAAGAGCGAGGCTCCGATGTTGTCGCCGACCGAGAGGAACGCGGTGCCCGCCGGGTTGGCGGCGCGCAGCTGCTCGACGGTCCCGGCGAAGTTGACCGTGTTCGCGTCGATACGACCGTGGAAGTCGTTGATCGCGAGCAGGTCGAGCTCCTTGACCCCGCCCGGCTCCTCGCCGCCCAGCTCGAGGCCGACGACGATCGGGTCGTGGTCGGACGAACGGAACGCCGTGGTGTCGTACAGGTTCGAGACGTTGTAGTTGTAGCGGCTGTACTCGTTCGCGATGGGCTCGACCGAGTTGATGTTCCAGATGTCGGCGTCCGTCACCGCAGCGGCGGCGGCGGGCGAGGCGAGCACGTGGTCGAGCGAGCCGACGAGGCCGTCGAACAGGTACGTCTCCTTGCCCGTGGTGGGGCCGAGGTCCACGTAGCCCGCGTCCGTCAGGACCTTGATCGGGTCCTCCTGGGCGTAGGAGTTGAAGTCGCCCGCGAGCAGCACCTTGTCGGTGCCGGCGGCCGTGGAGACCTGGTCGGCGAACGTGGCGAGCGCCGTGGCCTGCTTGACGCGCGAGGCGTTCGAGGCGCCCTGCCCGTCACCCTGGTCCGCGTCCGCACCCGAGCCCGAGCCCTTGGACTTGAAGTGGTTCGCGATGACGACGAAGTCCGTCGTGGCCTCTCCCCCGGCGACCCGGAAGGTCTGGGCGAGCGGCTCACGAGCGTTGTCGAACGCCGCGACGTCGTGGATGACCGAGGCCCCCACGGTCTCGACGGCCGCAGGACGGTAGATGAATGCCGTCCGGATGACGTCCTCCGACGCAGGCAGCGTGGCCGGGGAGGGCACGAACGCCCAGGTCCCCGCACCGGCGGCGGCGTTGAGCTTCGAGGTGAGCGTCGAGAGCGCAGCGTCCCGGTTCTTGCCGAACGTGGCCGAGTTCTCGATCTCCTGGATCGCGACGACGTCCGCGTCGAGCGCGTTGAGCGCCGCCACGATCTTGGTCTCCTGGCGTTCCAGGTTGGTCGCGTTCGCGGCACCGCGTGCGTCGCAGCCCGTGCGCACGGTGATGGGGTTGCCCTCGCGGTCCGTGAAGAACTGGCACCCGCTGACCTGGTCGCCCGTCGTGGTGAAGTAGTTCAGGACGTTGAACGCAGCCACGGTCACGTCGCCGCCCACGGCCTCCGGGGAGTCCGTGCGCGTGTTCGCGAACGTCGCGGGCTGCACCGCGGCGGCGTTGGCCGGGGTCAGCTCCGTGACGGGCTGGAAGTTCCAGCCGTCGAACCGGTAGTCCAGGACCACGGGCGACGTGAACGTCGCGAGCGCGCCGACACGCACCGGGGCACCGCCCGTGAGGTACGGCAGCGGCTTGGACTTGTTGGCCGCGTTGTTGAAGTTGGTCGTCGCGCCGTCGTCGAGGTTGATCCGCCGGGCGTTCGCGTCGGCGACCGCTGCTGCGGCCTCCGCGCTGCCCGGACGGCCCACCGACGTGGGCTGACGGAGCGGCTCCGTGCCGCTGGCCAGGACGACCGAGCCGAAGTAGTTCGTGTCGTAGTTGTCGGCGACCGCGTAGTCACCAGCCGGCTGGACCAGCATGCCCTCGAGCTTCTCGCGGTCCGCGTCGGTCGCGGGGTACGCCACGTTCGCGGGCTTGACGACCTCTGCCGGGTCCGTCAGGACCGTCCAGCCGCCCGCGGCAGGCGTGACCTGCGTCAGGCCGAAGTACTCCGAGACCACACCCGTGACCTCGACGTGCTGGCCGACCTGCAGCGCCGTCGCCGCAGCCTTCGAGTACACGAAGAGGCCGTCCGACGCGGTGTGCGTCGCGAGGTCGAGATCGCCGCCCGAGCCGGCCGTCTGGATGTAGAGGCCGTCGAAGCCGCCCGAGGGGTAGGTCGCGGTCACGACGCCGCGCGTCGTGACGGTCTGGCCCACGAGGGGGCTCGCGGCACCCGTGCCCTGGATCTCGGCGATGGTCCTGGCCGTGCCGGGCTCGGGGTCCGGGCCGGGGCCCGAGCCGCCACCGCTGTTCTGCGGGGTGACGGTGCTGCTGACCGCGAAGTCCACGGAGTTGTCGTCCGTGTCCGCGCCGGCCGCACGGTTGAGCGAGCTGGGCACGTTGTTCGCGGTGCCCGCAGGAGCGGCCGCGGTCTCGAACGTGTTGGACGAGCCGTAGCCCAGGAGGTCGACGACCTGCGGGTTGCCCACGAGCGAGCCCGGCGTCAGCGTGATCGCCGAGGGTGACTTGACCAGCGCGAGCGTGCCGTTCTGACCCTGCGGAGCGATGGTGCCCGTCGCGTCCGGCGTGGGGAGCGCGGCGCCGTTGGCGCCGTTCGAGGCGCCCTGGACCAGGTAGTAGCCACCGGCCTTGATCTTGCCGGACAGCGGGACGACACCGTTCGAGGCACCGGTGCCCGTCGCGGACCGGTACTGGACGGACCAGCCCGAGAGGTCGATGTCCGCGTTCGTCGGGTTGTAGAGCTCGACGAACTTGTTGAGGTACGGGGCGTTGGCGCTGCCACCGTTGAGGTACGCCTCGTTGATGACGACGGACGACCCGTCGACCGCAGCAGAGGCAGCCCCCGCGGCTACCGTGCTGAACGCCGCCGTGGCGACGAGCGACGCGGACAGGGTGGCCGCGACCACACCTCTCCTGCGTCGGGACTGATCATGACTACCGATCACGCTGACTCCTTCGTGTCGTGGCCGGGTTCCCGGCTCGCCCACCTCGGCGCGGGTGGCGCAGGTGCGGGCTCTGGAATCCAACAGCAGGCTGATGAACGCGCGGTGTCCGGCCGGTCACTTCCGGTCGAACGCCCACTTCCCCCTACGAACGGCACTGTCCTGCCGGGGTGCGCGACGTCGTCGTGCGGAGACCGGTCGACGGGCGCCGTCGCCCGTTCGTCCTGGCACGCTATCTCACGATGCAGACACTGGGAACTTCGGAGGTGCGGGTCGCCGGGCGAAGTTCACCCGGCGGCCGGGAGGTGTCCGCGTGCCCGACGGCGGCGCGCAGGT
Organism: uncultured Actinomycetota bacterium; assembly: GCA_963782165.1. Taxonomy (GTDB): domain Bacteria; phylum Actinomycetota; class Actinomycetes; order Actinomycetales; family Cellulomonadaceae; genus Oerskovia. Next base: position 548,408 of record CAWAIO010000006.1, on the reverse strand, counting down.
CCGCGCGCTCGGCTCGCCCTACCTGTCGCGGCGGCGGGCGGCCTGCAACGGCAGCAGCTCCGAGATGTCCGACCGTTCGCCCGAGGCGCTGATGCGTCCGTCGGCGACGGCGTCGGTCCAGGCGACGGTGCCCGTGACGAGGCCGAGCCAGGTCTCGGGATCCGTCTCGACCACGTTGGGCGGGGTCCCGCGCGTGTGCCGAGGACCCTCGACGGCCTGGACCGCCCCGTACGGGGGGACGCGGACCTCGACGGCATGGCCCGGCGAGACCTCGGCGAGCTCCTCGAGCGTGAAGCGGACGGCGGTCGTGACCTCGGGGCGGCCGGCGACACCGTCCTGCCAGGCGGCCAGGGCGGTGCGGCCGACGGCCGGGTCGGTGCGGCGACGAGGAGGCATGGGTCCATCCTCCCCTCTCCCTGGTCGAGTGCATGATTGCGCTGCGACTCGCCGGGCGTTTCGCGGCGGAATCATGCACTCGACCGGACGGGGGCCTCAGACCAGGTCGAACCCGACCCGTCGCAGCTCGATCGACGCCTCGCGCAGCCGCACGCGGACCGGGTCGCCGAGCGGCAGGCCGACGCCCTGGACGCTCGCCCGGACCGCGGGCTCGGCGATCACGACCTGACCGCGGACCAGCTCGTGGCCTGTCTGCGCCGGGGCGGCACCCGCGGGGGCGGGATCGTCGGCCGCGGAGGTGGCTGCCCCACCGTGGTCGGCCGCCTGTGCGGCCTTCGCGGCCCGCTCGGCGTCCTTGGTCGCGCGGCGTCGGCGCTCGTCGTCGTTCTCGACGTCGACCACGACCGCGTCGAACTCCTCGCCCTCGTGGCCCGCGAGCAGCGCGGCCTCGACGACGTCGACGCTCGACCGCTCGTACGAACCGGCCCTCTGCCCCGTGCGGGCCATGGTCCGCGGCAGCCCCGGAAGCGCCTCGCGTACCCAGGTCGGGACCTGCGCCCCCGCGCTGAGGGCCAGGCAGATCTCGGTGCCGTAGCGGTCGACCAGGCGGCGCAGCGGTGCGGTCACGTGCGCGTACTCGGCCGCGATGGCGGCGTGCGCGGCGTCGTCGGGCACCTCCTGGGGCTGCCCCACCCCGCCGAACGGCGCGTACGAGGCTCCCCGGAACAGCGACGTCGCCTCGTTGAGGAACGCGGCGTGCCGCGATGTCCCCGAGTCCAGCGTCGGCAGCAGGTCGCCGTACGAGACGTCCTGCGGCCAGTCGATCCCCAGTGCCCGGGCCGTGCGCCGCAGGCGTGCCAGGTCGCGCGGGTCCGCCGCGGGCAGGGTGCGGAAGATCCCCACGCCACCTGCACGCATGAGCTGTGCCGCCGCGATCCCGGTCAGCAGGGAGATCTGGGCGTTCCACCCCTCGACCGGCAGCGTCGAGCGGAACGCGAGCCCGAACGTCCCGTCCGGGTGCGCCACGACGTCCTGCTCGGGCACGTTGAGCGATACGCCGCCACGCTCCCGCTCGCGCGCCTCGCGCAGCAGCCCGATCTCGCGGAGCAGGTCGAGCATCTCGCCCGCGTCGCCGGCGTCGAGGCGGGCCTGGACCTCCTCGTAGGTGAGCCGCGCCGTGCTGCGCACGAGAGCCCGCTCGACCCGCGCGGAGACGATCTCCCCGCGCTCGTCGAGCTCGACGTGCCAGACGGCGGCAGGCCGGTCCGCGTCCGGCAGCAGGCTCGCAGCGGACTCGGACAGCACCTCCGGGTGCAGCGGGGTCCGCTCGTCAGGGCCGTAGAGCGTCATGCCGCGCGCGTTCACCTCGGCGTCCAGCGCACCGCCCGGGGTCACGAACACCCCGAGGTCCGCGATCGCGTACCGCACGAGGAATCCCCCGGGCGTGCGCTCGAGGTGGACCGCCTGGTCGAGGTCCATGGACCCGGGCGGGTCGATCGTCACGAAGCCGACGGCACGCAGGTCCGCACGCCCCGACGAGACGTCGGTCGCAGCCGCGGCCGCCGCGTCGTCGAGCACGTCCTGCGGGAACCCCGCGGGGATCTCCATCTCGGCACGCAACGACGCGAGCGCCGCGAGGACCGGGTCGACCGCGGGCCGGACGGGGGCGGTGGTGGGCGAGATGCGCAGGTTCCTGGTGGGCACGACCCGACTCTAGGCCGTCGCCCGGGACGCCGGGCGACGGCGGGTCCGGGTCGCCGTACGGCGAGTCTCGGTCCCCGGACAGCACGGCCCGTGCCCGGCGGGCGGCATCCTCAGGCCGCGCCGACCGACACGACGAGAGACGGCCCCGGGCAGATGCCCGGGACCGTCCCTCGTCCTGCCGGTCGTCTGCTCGCCGCCGGCACCGCTGCGACGGCCGACCTCAGAGGCCTGCCGTGCCGAAGCGGTCACGCACCGTGCCGGCCTCCCCCGAGGCGGTCGACGCGGATGCGAGCTCAGAGCGCACCTCGTCGCGCAGCTTGCCCTGGTTCTTCGGGTCGGGCGCCGCAGAGAGGAGGAGCTTGGTGTACTCGTGCTGCGGGTCGAGGATCACGTCGTCCGCCGGTCCCCGCTCCACGATGTTGCCACGGAACATCACGATGATCTCGTCGGAGAAGTGTCGCGCCGTCGCGAGGTCGTGCGTGATGTAGAGGACGCCGAGGTTCTCCTCCCGCTGCAGACGCGCGAGCAGGTTGAGGACCCCGAGCCGGATCGAGACGTCGAGCATCGACACCGGCTCGTCCGCGATGACGAAACGCGCCCCCGGCGCGAGCGCACGGGCGATCGCGACGCGCTGGCGCTGCCCGCCCGACATCTCGTGCGGACGCTTCTCCGCGAAGATCTTCGCGGGCGTCAGGTTCACACGTGTGAGCAGCTCCTCGACAGCCGCGTCGACGGCCTGCTGCGACGTGGCGATGCCGTGGATGCGCAGCGGACGCTCGAGATGATGACGGACCGAGTGGAACGGGTTGAGCGATGCGAAGGGGTCCTGGAAGACCATCTGGACGTCGTGACGGTACTTGGCGAGCGCGCCGCCACGCTGCGCGCTCGGCGTCCCGTCCAGCAGGATCTGGCCCGACGAGGGCGTCTCGAGCTTGGCGATCATGCGCGCGACCGTCGACTTCCCCGAGCCCGACTCCCCGACGATCGCGATGGTCTTGCCCGGCTCGAGCGTGAACGAGACGTCGTTGACCGCTCGAAGGCTCGTCTTCTTGAAGCCGTTGCGGATCACGAAGTCCTTGGTGAGGTTGCGTACCTCCAGGGCGCCCATCAGGCCACCTCTCCCGTGTTGTCCTCGGTGTCCGCGCCGGCGCGGACGAAAGCGCCGCGTTCGCCGGTGAGGCTGGGGAACGACGCGAGCAGCTTGCGTGTGTACTCGTGGGCAGGCTCGGCGTAGATCGCCTCCGCCGAGTTGAGCTCGACGATCTCGCCCTGGAGCATGACAGCGATGCGGTCGCTGATCTCCAGCAGCATGGGCAGGTCGTGCGTGATGAAGATGACCGCGAACCCGAGCTGCTCGCGCAGCCGCATGATCTCCCGCAGGATCCCCCGCTGCACGACCACGTCGAGAGCCGTCGTGGGCTCGTCCATGATCATGACCTGAGGGTTGAGCGCCAGGGCCATCGCGATCATGACGCGCTGGCGCATGCCGCCCGAGAGCTCGTGCGCGTAGCTGTCGAGGCGCTCGGGGTCCACCCCGACGAGCTCGAGGAGCTCACGGCTGCGCTGGGTCTTCGCCTTGCGCGACATCCCGGGGCGGTGCGTGTCGAAGACGTCGAAGAGCTGCGCCTTGATGCTGATGACCGGGTTGAGGGCGTTCATGGCCCCCTGGAAGACCATCGACACCTTGTCCCAGCGGAAGGCCCGGAGCTCGTTCCCGGACAGGGCCGCCACGTCGATGTCGTGGCCGTCCTTGTCGTGCAGGACGATCTCGCCGCTCGTGCGCAGGGCCGGAGGCTTGAGGAGCTGGTTGAGCCCGTACGCCAGGGTCGTCTTGCCACAGCCCGACTCGCCCGCTAGCCCGAGGATCTCGCCGCGGTGCAAGGTCAGCGAGACGTTCTTCACCGCGCGGACCACGGGGGTGACCTGGTACTCGATCGAGATGTTGTTCGCGGTGAGCACCGGGGTCGCCCCGGGCGCCGCTCCGGCGTTCCCCGCCGGCTTGGCGGAAACGGTCGACGTGCTCATGCCTTGACCTTCTCGTCGTCTCGGGAGGCGTCGACGGACGCGGGGACCGCCGCGGCGGAGCCCTTCGCGGCGCGGACCTTACGGGCCTTGCGCACGCTCTTGACCGCCGCAGGCGCCTGGCGCAGCTTCGGGTTGATGATCTCGTCGATGCTGAAGTTGATGAGCGCGAGCCCGCAACCGAACAGCGCGATCATCAGGCCCGGAGGAACGAACCACCACCACATCTGCTGTGCGAGCGCGCCGTTCGCACTCGCCTGGTTGAGGATCGTGCCCCACGTGATCGAGCCGGACGGGCCGAGGCCCAGGTAGGACAGACCCGCCTCACCGAGGATCGCGAGGAGCACGGCGCCGAGGAAGTTGGCGGCCAGCAGGGGCAGCAGGTTGGGCAGGATCTCCACGAGGATGATGCGGTGCGTCTTCTCGCCCGCCACCTTCGCGGCGTAGACGTAGTCACGGCTGCGGAGCGACTTGGCTTGCAGCCTGAGCACGATCGCGGCCCCGGCCCAGGCCGTGAAGCCGAGGATGAGCGCGACGATCCACAGCGACCGGGTGGACAGGTACGCCGAGATGACGATGACGAGCGGGAGCCCGGGGATGACGAGCATGACGTTCGTGATGAACTTCAGGATCTCGTCGGTCCAGCCGCCGACGTAGCCCGCGATGATGCCGAAGCACAGCGAGAGCACGAGCGCGAGAGAGCCGGCCACGAGGCCCACCATGAGCGAGCCTGCGCCACCGTTCGCGAGCTGCGCGAAGATGTCCACGCCCAGGTGGTTGGTGCCGAGCCAGTGCTCGAGGCTCGGCGGCAGGTAGCGCTGGTTGTCGGTCGACGTCGGGCTCTGCGTGAAGAACGGCGCGACGACCGAGAAGACGATGATGCCGATGACCAGCGTGAGCCCGATGATGAGCTTCCCCGACCGGCGGGGCAGCATGGCACGCAGGCCGCGCTTGGGCGCGGGCCCGGCCGGCGCGACGAACGCGTCGGGCGACGCGATCGGGATGTCGGGCCCGATGCCCGGGGTGTGGTTCTCGGGCGGGAGACCGTCGACCACCACGGATGCCGCGGGTACGGCATCGGCCGCCGGGGTCACGGTCTCTGCCTCTCGGATGTCGTCAGCCATTGTTCCGCGTCCTCGGGTCGATGAAGCCGTAGATCAGTTCCATGAGGAAGTTCGCCGCGAGCACCGAGACGGTGATCACGAGGAACGTCCCCTGCATCAGCGCGAAGTCGTTGGACTGCACCGAGGTCAGGAGGAGCTTGCCGAGGCCCGGGTAGGAGAAGACCTGCTCCATGACCACCGACCCCGCGACCACGAAGCCGAGGGTGACGCCGAACCCGGCGATGGAGGGGAGCACCGCGTTGCGCGTGGCGTAGGTCGTCGCGACCCGCATGGGACGCAGCCCCTTGGCCTCGGCCGTGGTCACGTAGTCCTCGGAGAGGGTCGAGACCATCATGTTGCGCATCCCGAGCAGCCAGCCGCCCACGGCCGAGATGATGATGGTGAGAGCGGGCAGCGTGCCGTGATAGATGACGCTGCCGACGAACTCCCAGGACCACTCGGGACCGTTGTCGAAGCTTGAAGATGTCGTACGCCCCGATGATCGGGAACCAGCCGAGCGACACCGAGAACACCGAGACCAGGATGAGCGCGAGCCAGAAGTACGGCAGGGCCTGCAGCAGGGTCGACGCCGGGATGACGTGGTCGACCCAGGTGCCGCGCTTCCAACCGACCCAGGCGCCGCCGACGATGCCGAGGATGAACGAGATGATCGTCGCGAGCCCCACGAGACCCAGGGTCCACGGGAGCGCGGCGCCGATCAGCTCGACGACCGGCTTGGGGTAGTAGGTGATCGAGATCCCCAGGTCGCCCTGGAAGATCTTGCCCCAGTAGGCCAGGTACTGGTCCCACAGCGAGGCGTCGTCGTCACCGCCGAAGAGGAGCTCGATGCTGTTCTGCATCGCTGGAGTCAGCTCGCCGCCTTTGCGGACGAACTTGTCGATGAAGATCTGCTTGGGATCCCCAGGCATCAGCTTGGGGAGCAGGAAGTTCAGGGAGACTGCCGCCCAGAGAGTGATCACGTAGAACGTGATACGGCGGACGTAGAACCTCATGATGCATATCCCTTGCTGCTCGACACTCCTCTTCGGCGGTACGACATCAGTTCTTCGGCTCGAGCTTCGAGAGCACGACGCCGAGGGAGACCGTGCTCCACGACGGCGGGAACGCGTACAGGTCGTCCTCGGTGGGCCAGCCCGTGAAGTCCTTCGTGTCGACGAAGGTCTGGGTCGCGTTCACGACGACCGGGATGTACGGGAGGTCACGCGTGATCTCCGTCTGGATGACCGCGTACTGCTCCTTCTTGACGTCCTCGTCGTTCGTCGCGGCGGCAGCGGCGACCGCTGCGTCGACGACGGGGTTCGAGTAGCGGACGTAGTTGAAGCGGCCCGACTCGAGGACCTCACCGACGGGGCCGGTGTACTCGGTCGACATCCACTGGCGGTAGATCGAGAACGGGTCGTCGAGCGACGGACCGGTGATACCGCCGACCATGAGCTCGTAGGTGCCCGCGACGCGAGCGTCCGACATCTCCTGCTGCGTGACCTTGTTGTGCGTGACCTTGATGCCGGCCTTCGCGGCCTGCTCGGCGACCAGGTCGCCGACGGAGTTGTAGTCGGTCCAGCCGTCGACGGTGACCAGCGACATCTCGACCTTCTGGCCGCCCTTCTCGTAGATGCCGTCCGCGCCCTTGGTGTAGCCGGCGCCCTCGAGGACAGCGGCGGCAGCGGCCGCGTCGGCGGTCTGCGGGCTCTCCTTCTCGACGTCAGGGGAGATCCAGCGGTCGTCACGGCCGAGCAGAGCGAACGTCGGGGAGGCCACCGCGGCCTGGCCCGCGAAGGCCTTCTCGTTGATCTCGCCACGGTCGATCGCGAGGTTGAGCGCCTGGCGCACCGCGGCGTCCGTCTGGGCGCCGGTGCAGCCCAGCGAGATGGTCGAGCAGGTGTAGAGCGTGGTGGGGTCCTGCGGCGTGTTGAGCATCGTCAGGCGGCCGTCACCGGTGATGCGGTCGGGGTCCGGGACGAACATGCCGGCCCAGTCGACCTTGCCCGTGGTGAGGAGGTCCTCGGCGCTCTGGTTGGCGTCGATCCCGAGGTAGCGGACCTTCTTGACCTTGGGAGCGCCTGCCCAGTAGTCCTCGTTCGCGACGACCGTGTAGGCCGCGTCGGTCACGGCGTCGACCTTGTAGGGTCCGGTGCCGACCGCTTCGGTGTTGAGGTCGGAGACGATGTCGCCCATCTTGGAGAAGATGTGCTCGGGGACGACGAGCGCCGTGCCCAGGAGCTGGACCTCGGAGGTGAACTGGGGCGAGTTGAACGTCCACTTCACGGTCGTCGCGTCGACGGCCTCGACCGAGGTGATGAAGTCGCGCTTGGTCGCCTCGTTCGTCTGCGAGTAGACGACGTCGTCGACCGTGAAGTCCTCGCCGTCCGTCCACTTGACGCCCTCGCGGATCTTCACCGTGAGGGAGAGGCCGTCCTCGGACCACTCGAAGGACTCGCCGAGGCGCGGCTCGGGGGCGCCCGCCTGCGCCTTGTTGTAGTAGAAGAGCGGCTCGTAGATCGCGCCGTTCGCCGCGTGCAGCGGGTTCGGGGAGTAGGGGTTGAAGTTCGCGACCACGGGGGTCTGCGTTCCGGCCCACACGTTGAGGACGCGGCCGCTGTCGTTGCCGCCCTCGCCCTCGTTGTCGCCTCCGGAGCTGGAGCAGCCGGCTGCGAACATCGTCACGCCGGTCACCAGGGCCACCGTCGTGAGCAAGCGCTTGCGCGCCACGCTTCGAATCATCATCGGTCCTCTCGAGTCGTCAACGCGTCGTCACGCTGATCGCCGCTCGCCACCGTGCGAGCTCGTGGCAGGAACACTAACGAATCCCGAGAGTCGTGCGGATCAATACGACAGGAAAGTTACCTAACTGAAACCTGGGAGTCTTCTTGTTCACGATTCTCCGCGGGATTCCGCGGTTTCTGACTGAGCAGGCTCAGGCGGGCAGAGGTGCGCACTGCACAACGACGGCCGTCTCCCGGCGTGACCGGGAGCCCCAGGCCGCGCGGGCCACGACGACCGCGACGTCGATCGCCGCTAGCCCGTCCGGCCCCGGTGAGCGCCCCGACCTCCCCGGCCGCGCAGCCGGACCACGCTGCCGGTGCGCGCAGCCGGGGCCGATCGGCCCTCCCCTAGAGGCCCGAGCCGGCCTCGTCCAGAGCCGCCCGCGCCGCAGCCGCGACGTCCGGGTCCGTGACCTCGTAGCCGGCCCCGCCCCCGCCACCGGGCCCACCGTCGTCGGGCCGGACGCCCTTGGCCGAGAGGTGGACCGCGTCCACGCCCGCCGCCACGAGGTCCCCCATGTCCTGGGCCCGCACTCCCCCACCCGCCTGGATCTGCACGCGCCCTGCGGAGTGCCGGGCCATGGCGCGCAGCCGGTCGACCCCGTCGACGCTGCGCGCAGCCCCGCCCGACGTGAGCACTCGCGTGACCCCCAGTCCCGCGAGCAGGTCGAGGGCCGGGGTGACGTCCTCGACGACGTCGATCGCCCGGTGGAAGGTCACCTCGCGCCCGCCCGCGGCCGCGACCAGGGCGCGGACCGCGGTCTCGTCGACGAGCCCGTCGGACGTGAGCGCCCCGATCACGACGCCGGCGGCGCCTGCTGCGACGGCCGCTCGCACGTCGCGCACCTGCACGTCGAGCTCGGCCGCGCTGAAGACGAACCCTCCCGGGCGCGGCCGGACCAGCGGGTGGACCTCGACCGGCACTCCCCCGCGCGCGGCCTCGGCCGCCACGGAGACGGCCGCCTCGAGCAGCCCGACGCTCGGCGTCAGCCCTCCCGTCGCACCCAGCGCCGAGCACAGCTCGACCCGGCGAGCGCCGACCTCGGTGGCGATCCGCACGCCGTCGGTGTCCTGGACGGCGATCTCGAGCGCGACGTCGCGTGCCATGTGCTGGTGCTCCTTGGTTCGGTGGCGGCGCGCGGCGCGCGCGCTCGCGTCAGCGGCCAGCGTAGTCCCGGCCAGGACCGCCTCGGGAGGCGGCACCAGGGCGAGGGCACCGCGACCGCGGCCCGACGACGGAGCGCGCGTGTCGTCGTGGGGCGGGGCTCTCCCGGCCCGGGCGCGGGAACGCCGTGCCCCTCGAACGCCGACGGGAGCGGCGCTCCGCAGGCCGTGAGGCGCGCGGAGGGCCGCTCCCGTCGATCGGGCCGGGACACGTCCCGGTCGGGGTCCGTCAGATGACGCCCTGGGCGATCATCGCGTCGGCCACCTTGGTGAAGCCCGCGATGTTCGCGCCGAGCACGTAGTTGCCCGGCTCGCCGTACTCGTCGGCCGTCTCCTCGCAGCGCGAATGGATGCCTTCCATGATGTGCGCGAGGCGCTCCTCGGTGTACTCGAACGTCCACGCGTCGCGCGAGGCGTTCTGCTGCATCTCGAGGGCCGAGGTCGCGACGCCACCGGCGTTCGCGGCCTTGCCGGGCGCGAAGAGCACGCCTGCCTCCTGGAGCAGGGCCACGGCCCCCGGCGTGGTGGGCATGTTGGCGCCCTCCGCGACCGCGAGGACACCGTTGGCGACGAGCTGCTTGGCGTCCTGCTCGGTCAGCTCGTTCTGCGTGGCGCACGGCAGGGCGACGGTCGCAGGGACGTCCCAGATGCTGCCGCCCGTGACGAGGCGCGCACCGGGGCGGCGCTCGACGTAGTCGGCCACGCGCCCGCGCTCGACCTCCTTGATCTGACGGAGCAGGTCGACGTCCACGCCGGCCTCGTCGACCACGTAGCCCGACGAGTCGGAGAACGACACGACGTTCGCGCCGAGCTGCTGGGCCTTCTGGATCGCGTAGGTCGCGACGTTCCCGGAGCCCGAGACGACGACGCGCTGGCCGTCGAAGCTCTGACCCTTGGTGCGCAGCATGTGGTCGGCGAAGAAGACCGTGCCGTAGCCCGTGGCCTCGGTCCGCACGAGCGACCCGCCCCAGCTGATGCCCTTGCCCGTGAGGACGCCGGACTCGTAGCGGTTCGTGATGCGCTTGTACTGGCCGAACAGGTAGCCGATCTCGCGGCCGCCCACGCCGATGTCGCCGGCCGGGACGTCCGTGTACTCGCCGATGTGGCGGTAGAGCTCGGTCATGAAGGACTGGCAGAAGCGCATGACCTCGCCGTCGGACTTGCCGCGCGGGTCGAAGTCCGACCCGCCCTTGCCGCCGCCGATGGGCATGCCGGTGAGCGAGTTCTTGAAGATCTGCTCGAATCCGAGGAACTTGACGATCCCCAGGTAGACCGACGGGTGGAACCGCAGGCCACCCTTGTACGGGCCGAGAGCCGAGTTGAACTCGACACGGAACCCGCGGTTGATCTGCACGCGGTTCTTGTCGTCGACCCACGGCACGCGGAAGATGATCTGGCGCTCGGGCTCGCAGATGCGCTCGAGCACGGCGGCGTCGACGTACTGGGGGTTCTTCTGGAGCACCGGGCCGAGCGAGTCGAAGACCTCACGCACCGCCTGGTGGAACTCGGCCTCACCAGGGTTACGGGCGAGGACCTCGTCGTAGACGGAGTGCAGACGACTATCCATGAAGTGCTCCTCGGCAGGGCTGGTTCGTAACTGCACCAGGTTACGTACGTGTAAACACCGCCGTACTCCCGTCCCACTCTGAAAGACGCCAGGCTCACGACCTGGGACATCACGGTTGCCCGGAGCCACATCCCGGGGCAACGTCCGGGGGCCGGTTCCGCGGGTGCGCCGAGGCACGGACGCCCGGTCGAGGCCCGACCGCAGCCCCGGCCGCCGGCGACTCGTCCGGGCCGCACGCGGCCCCGGCACGAAACAACCGTCCACGCCGTGAGAAATCTAGACCGGATCGGTACAGATTCACGTCGACCGGGCTATACCCCTACCCAACGGTCACGAGCACCAGCGCCAAGCCCCGGCTCGCTGGTCAGCAACCCCTCCCACGACGGGGTGCTCCGGGAGATGACCTGGTCGCGCCGGCACCGGCGCGGCAAGCGTGCAGCACGACGACAGCGAGGACACCATGACGCACCACCAGGCACCGTCCACCGACCCGGCCGACCCCCGCGCCGGCCTCGACCGGCCCACCGGCTCCCCCCTCCCGCCCCGGCCCGCCGTGGTCACCCTGGTCGGCAACCCGCGCGCGGGGTCACGGACCCTGGGCGCGGCACGGGCCGTCGCAGCCCGGGTCGCCGACCACCTGGGCCTCGGTGCCGGGCCGGCAGCGGCTGGTGCGGCCGACCCCGCCCCCTCCCAGGACACCGCAGGCACCGCGGGCACCGCGGGCACCGCGGGCACCGCGACCATCGACCTCGCCGAGATCGCGGCCGAGATCGCGGCCGAGATCCTGACCGCCGTGCACCCGCGTGCGGACGCAGCGCGCGAGGTCGTCGCGGGCGCGACCGTCCTGGTCGTCGCGACGCCCGTCTACAAGGGCTCGTACACCGGACTGCTCAAGGCGTTCCTCGACCTCTACGGTCCGGACGGCCTGGCCGGGGTCGTCGCGGTGCCGGTCGTGGTGTCGGGCAACCCGGCGCACGCCCTGGCCGGCGAGGTGCACCTGCGCCCGCTCCTCGTCGAGCTGGGCGCGACCGTCCCCGCACGCACGCTCACGCTCCTGGACTCCCAGCTGGGTGAGGCAGACCTCGCGAGCACCGTCGACGCCTGGCTCGACCGTGCGAGAGGCCCGCTGCTCCGGGCGGTGAGCGCCGCCGTCGGGCACGACGTCCCCACCCACCAGACCGCCCCCGAGCTCGCCGAGGTGACCCGATGACCGCCGAACCCACCACCCGCTCCGACGTCGCCGGGCTCGCCGGGCTCGAGGCCCTGCTCCACGAGCAGGACGAGCCCCAGCTCAGCCCCGACGCCTACAAGGCCGTCTTCCGGCAGCACCCCGCGGGCGTCGCTGTCGTCGCGCTGCACCACGAGGGGCGGCCCGTGGGCTTCACCGCGACGTCGGTCATCTCGGTCTCGGCCGCGCCGCCGCTGCTCGCGTTCTCGCTCGCGTCGACGTCGTCGTCGTGGCCCGCGATCTCCGCGGCCCGCACGGTCACGGTCAACTTCCTCAGCGCGGACCAGGACGACGTGTCGGCGCGCTTCGCGACGAGCGGGATCGACCGCTTCGCGGCCGGCGGATGGTCACCGCTCGACTCCGGGGAGCCCGTGATCGACGGCGCGCTGTCCTGGGTGCGCGGGCGCATCATCCAGCGCACGCCCGTGGGCGACAGCTACCTGGTCTCGCTGCGCGCGCTCGCGTCGGGGACGCGCGAGCGACGCGACGCCGCTGGTCTACCACGACCGGTCCTACCACCGGATCGGGGACCACTCGGCCCTCTGAGGCCGCGACCTGGGTGAGGGGCCCGACGACGGCGCGTACCGTCGTCGGGCCCCTCACCCGTGCCGTGGGCCGGCTACCAGGTCCAGCCGCGCGCGCTGAGCTCGAGCTCCTCGCGCAGCCGCTCGTCCTCGTCGCTGCGCAGGCCCGCGGCGAGCGGGTCGGCGTCGACCTCGAGACCGCTGAGCCGGCACGCCTCGCGCAGCAGCGCGTCGTACGCGCCCTGCGCGGCGAGGTAGTGGTGGGCCCGGGCGTAGACGCCCGGGTCGTCCTGGACGTCGCGCAGCTCGTGCGCGAGCCGGCCCAGGCGGATCTGGAGCCCCAGCGCCACGAGGGGATCAGGCGCCCGACGGCGCCGCTCGCGCCACGTGAGTCCGGTGCGGTCGGAGGGGTGGGAGGCCGTCCGCGAGGGGGCCGGTCGTGGCGCACCGTGAACCACGCGATGACGGCGACCACTGCCGCGCCCACCACGCCGGAGATCACGAGAAGCCACATCGTCGGAGCCTTCTTCCGGTGCCCGTACGTGCCCGCAGGACACTTCCAGCGTAGGACCTGCGGGCACGCTCCGCCAGGGTTCGAGGCCCGTCGTCGGGCCCCGTCGGACCGCCCCCACGAGAGGTGGGAGAGGCGACCGCTCTGACGCCGTCGGTGAGCATCTCCCCGCCCCGGCGGGTGGCCCTGACGTGGTCGGCCACGACCTACGACGCCGTGAACCCCTTGGCCCGGCGCGCGTCGGCCGGACCCCACAGGTCGGTCTTGACCTCGGCCCGGACGAGCGGCACGACCTCCTCCGCGAACCGGCGCAGCACGTCGTCCTGCCGGGCGGGCTCCAGGAGGTGGTTGATCGAGACCGACTGCAGGTCGTGCCCGTAGCTCTGGTGGTAGTCGAGGATCTTCTCGGCGACCCGCTCGGGCGAGCCCACGAGGGCCGGGCCCCGCTCCACGGCCTCCTCGATGGTCCGGAAGCTCGTGACCTTGCCGACCGCGGCCGGGTCGTGCTTGCGCAGGTCCGCGCGCGCGACCGCGCCCTCGTAGATGGGGCGGAACTCCTCGATCGCCTGTTCAGTGGTGTCCGCGAGGAACAGCCCGCCCGACCCGGACCCGACGAACCCGTACGCAGGGTCGTGCCCCGCCGCCGCGTACTGCTCGCGGTAGTGGTCGATCAGCCCCTTGTAGCTCTCGCGCGGCTGGAACGCGTTGGCGCTCACGATCGGGTCTCCCCACCGCGCGGCGAGCTCGACCGCGAACTGCGACGTCGCCGAGCCGTGCCAGATCCGGAACGCGCCGTCGTACGGGCGCGGGCAGGGTCGTCGCGCCCTGCAGGTCGGGGCGGTGACGGCCCTCCCAGTCGACCTCCTCACCGCTCAGGAGCAGGCGGAGCAGCTCGTAGTTCTCCTCGAGGTACTCGTACTGCTGGGCGAGATCGAGGCCCAGCAGCGGGTACTGGAGCGCCTCGTTGCCCTTGCCGATCACCATCTCGAACCGGCCCCGGCTGAGCTGGTCGATCGTCGCGTAGTCCTCCGCGACCCGGATGGGGTCCAGCAGGGACAGCACCGTGACGCCCGTGCTCAGCAGGATGCGCGAGGTGCGCGCGGCGATCGCCCCGAGGATCACGGTGGGCGACGACGACAGCACGTCGCCCGCGTGCCGCTCACCGACCGCGAACGCGTCGAGGCCGAGCTCCTCGGCGAGGACCGCGGTCTCGACGACACGCTCGAGGCGGTCGGCCGCGGGGACGGCCTCGCCCGTGACGGGGTGGGGCGGGTTGAAGACGATGTCGAGGACCTGGAAACGCACGGATGCTCCTTGGTGGGGGTGGGGGTGGGAGTGCCGAGACAGAGGGCGGGCGTCGAGGTAGAGGGCTCGGGCCCTCTCCCTCGACGGGCGCCCGCTACCTCGCGTGGGGGTGCTCAGGCCGCCTGCGCCGACGCCCCCTCGGCGTCGCGCTTGGCGACCTCCTCGCGTGGACGGACAGCCGACCCTCGGAGAGCTGGTCGAGCGTCGCGAAGGACTTGGCCGCGAACGTCGGGTACGAGACGTTGGGGCGGTGCGCCAGCAGGAGCTCGATCGAGTCGAGGCGCGCCGCGGTCCAGGCCGCGAGCGCCGACGGCTCGGGCCCGCTCGACCCGTACGCGAACAGGACGCGGGTCCAGCCGTTGTCCTCGTGAGCGCGCACGATGCGCTCGAGGTACTGCTTGTCGAACGGCGCGGTCGTGCGGTCGGTGGTCTCGGAGGCGTCGCTCGTGGTCGCGATGCCGAGGAACTCGACGGGCATGGTCTTCTCCGGTTCAGGTGGGGTGAGGTCGTCGGCGGATGCTGGGGTGGGTGCTCGTACCGGGGGGTGCTCGCGCGGGGGGGCGGTCCGCCGAGGTAGAACGTGCTGCGCGAGGTAGAACGCGTCGAGCACTACCTCGCGCAGCACGTACTACTTCGACCGGACGGGGGACGGATACGGGACGGGGGACGGATGCCGGACGGGGGACGGATGCGGCCCTGGGGCCACGACATCCGCGAGGTCCAGCCCGTACGCGTGCAGCCGTCCCCCGCCCTCTCCCTCGATCACGCGGGTCTCGCGCTCGGGCAGCCGCCGGAACCCGAGCGCCTCGTACAGACGGTGCGCGCGGACCATCTGAGGCCCCGAGTTCATGACGACCCGCTGCGCCCCCTGGGCGCGGGCCACGTCGAGGACGTGGCGGGTGAGCGTCGTCCCGATCCCCCGTCCCCGGGCCGCGGGCGCGACGCCGAGGAGCCGGAAGTCCAGCTCCCCGTCGAGCGCGAGAGGAGAGATGTGCCGACCGGGCACGGGCGTCGCGACGGTGCCGAGCAGAGCACCGGTCTCGGCGTCGACCGCGACCCACACGTCGTGCTCGGCCGCACGGCCCGCGACATCGCGCAGCACGTCCCGGTACGACTCCGAGATCGTGTACTCGAACCCGTACGCCGCCTCGAGCAGGTCGGCGACGGCGTCGTGCTCGGCGGAGGTCACGCGCCGGACGGTCACCCCGGCGGCGTCGGGCGCGACCCGGCCGACCACCGAGGGTGAGGACGCGTCCAGGTCGGCTGGGACGCCGGTCCCCGCACCCACGCGGCCCTCTCGGCGAGCCGCCTCGACCAGGTGAGCGACGCCGTCGGCCACCTCGCGCACGCGCCTGGCCCGGCGCGAGGACTCGCGGAGGTCGGCCACGCCGTCGGGCGGGTTCTCGACGTCCGCGCGCGACGTGGTGGGCGCGCTCATGCGCGCTGCCGGACCGGCTCGTGCGGGCCCGACGACGCCGGCTCGCCCGCCGCGTCCTGCGCACCCGCGCCTGGCTCGGCGGGGAGGCCCTCGTCACGCCAGGCGGGGAAGCCGCCCTCGACGTGCGAGACGTTCGTGTAGCCGCGAGCGGCGAGGGCCTCGGCAACCGGGCCCGAACCCCGCTCGGAGCCGCAGACCACGACGACCGGGGTGTCGAGCGAGACGGCGGGCACCGCGACCGAGCCGAAGACCGCGTCGAGGTCGTCGCGGTCGGTGATCGTCGCGCCCGGGATGGCGCCCGCGGTCGCACGACCCCCCTCGCTGCGGACGTCGACGAGGAAGGCTCCGGCCGCGACGCGGGCGCCCGCGTCGGTCGCCGGGGTGAGCAAGGGCTGGTGCTGGGTCATGTCGTCTCCTGGTCGGGTGGCGCCGGTGGCGCGGTGGGTGGTGCGGGTGGTGCTGCTGCCGAGGTAGAGGGCAGGCGTCGAGGTAGAGGTCCGGGGCCCGCGCGTGCGTGGCGGTGCCGGTCGCGCCGGCCGCGTCCGGGAGTGCGCCGGCGGTGCCGGCGGCGGGCGCGAGCGTCGTCGCGCCCGGCGGGTCGGGCAGCGCCCCGGGGGGCGGGACGAGCTGGCGGGACTCGTCCTGTGGCAGGGACAGGGTGCTCATGGGGACCTCGGTCGGGTGAGAAGGGGGCGGGCGAGGGCGCCGCGGCGGGAGCCGGGGCCGGGTCGTGCCGTGTCAGAACGAGCGGACCTGCGGGCGGACCCGAGTGGTCACGCCTGTTCTGACACGTGCGGACAGAGCCACTTCTCGAACGCCAGGGCCCCGACGTCCTCGGGGTCCCGGCTCACGTCGAACAGCGGGGTGTATCCCGCGCTCAGGTAGAGCCCGGCGGCCTCGGGCTGGCGAGGGCCGGTCGTCAGGTAGATCCGCGCGTAGCCGCGCTCGGCAGCGCGGTCCTCGAGCTCGACGAGGACCTGGCGCGCGAGCCCGCGGCGCCGGTGGGCCGAGTGGGTCCAGATGCGCTTGAGCTCGGCGGTCGCGACGAGGGGCGTACCGTCCTCGCGGTGCGTCTCGTCAGCGTCCGGACGGGGGGTGCCGCGCAGGGCGGACCGCCAGTCCCCGGGCAGGGTCCGGCGCGCAGGTTCTCCGAGCTCAGGCTCCGCCCGACGGCGGAACGCTCCTCCCGCGACCGGCTCGCCGTCCGTGAGGAGCAGGACGAGCTCGCCGTCGGGCGCCGCGAAGTCGGCAGCCGGGTAGTGCTCCATCTCGGCGCGCAGGTCGTCCTCGTCGAGGAGGTCGCGATAGCGCGTGGCGTACTCGTGGGCGAGCTCGTCGAGGAGCGGGCGCACGAGCGGGTCGCGCAGGGTCACCGACCTGACCTCGACGGACGGGAGGACCGACGGCGCGACGACCGTCCCGGTCGTGGCGGCCTGTGTCGTGGCGGCCCGTGACGTGGTGGGCGCGCTCATCGGGGGACCTTCTCCCCCGCCTCGACCGAGAACGGCAGGACGTTGCCCGCGACGGGCTGCGGGCACGTGCCGAACTCGCTGAAGACGTAGGGCAGGTTGAGCGTGCGGTTCAGGTCGAGGCGGAGCGTCGCGTCAGGCCGCACGTCGCCGTCGGCCACCTCGCTCGCAGCGTCCCCGCCCCTCCCGCGCGCCGTGGCGTCACGGTCGACGAACAGGATCCGCCAGTCCGCGACGCCGGGGGCCGGATCGGTGAACAGCAGCGTGGCACCGCCGCCGGGCTTGCCCGTGAGCCGGAGCGTCGTCGTGACGCCGTCGCGGACCACGTCGACCTCGCCCACGACCTGGACGTGGTGCTCGAGCCCAGGCTGCGCGCCGCCCACGACCTCGGCGACTGGTTCGTCGTACCAGCGGACCGGCGCGTCGAGCACCCAGGCCGGGTCGTAGGAGAAGGTCGGGACCCCCTCGAACGCGACCCGGGCGCGCGCCCTCGGGTCGCGCACGCGCAGCCCGTGGCGCCCGGTGCGCCGCACCAGCTCGACCGCGACCGCCGAGGCCGGGTCCGCGCCGTCGGGCACGAAGGTCGCGATGATCCGCGACGCACCCTCCACGACGTCCTGGACATGGGTGCCGCGCAGCGCGTCCTGGCTCCCGGCCGGGACGATCGCGTCGGCCGCGGCCGCACGCAGGTGCACGCCCTCGGCATCCGACCACCACCGACCGGGCAGGCCCGCGAACGTCGTCGGGGACTCCGGGACCCAGTGCAGCGCGGTGAGCGTGAGCCAGCCGTGCGGCTCGCGCAGCGACCGTTCGCGCTCGGCGTGCCAGGCGGCCCATGCGGCCGCGCCGACCGGTGCGCCGGACGGCGTGCCCGTCAGGGCCGACGCCGCGACGTGGCGGCCGCGCGTGGCGACGCCGGTCGGGGTGGTGGTGCTCGTCGTCATGATGCTCCTTCAGGCTGGTGGTCGGGTGCTGCGGGGTCGGCTCAGCTGAGCGAGGTGCCCGCTCCGGCCGGGACCGTGCCGCTCCCGGCAGGGACGGCCCGGACCTCGGGGCGTTCGAGCCCGAGGTGCTCGCGCAGCGTCGTGCCCGTGTACTCGGTGCGGAACGAGCCCCGCTCCTGGAGCAGCGGCACGACCTGGTCGAGCACGTCGTCGAGCCCCGTGGGGGTCAGGTGCGGGACGAGGATGAAGCCGTCGGACGCGTCCTCCTGGACGTGCCGGTCGATGTCGTCCGCGACCTGCTGGGCCGTGCCGACGAACCCACCCCTGCTCGTCACGTCGATCACGAGGTCGCGGATGGACCAGCCGTTGGCCGTGGCCTTCTCGCGCCAGGCCTTGACGACCGGCGCAGGGTCCTTGACGTGCCGGACCCGGCCGCGCGTGATGCTGAGGTGCTCGAGGTCGGGCTCGACGTCGGGCAGCGGGCCCTCGGGGTCGTAGGCCGTGAGGTCGCGACCCCAGACCTGCTCGAGGAACGCGATCGCTGTCCTGCCCGGCACCTGCTGGAGGCGGATCGCACGAGCGCGCTCGGCGGCCTCCTCGGCCGTGTCCCCCAGGACCACGACCGTGGCCGGGAGGATCTTCAGGGAGTCGCGGTCGCGGCCGTGCGCCGCGAGGCGGGACTTCACGTCGGCGTAGAACGCCTGGCCGTCCTCGAACGCCGAGTGCGCCGAGAAGACGACGTCGGCCGTCGCGGCCGCGAAGTCACGGCCGTCGGCCGAGTCGCCCGCCTGGAACAGGACCGGGTGACCCTGGGGGCCGCGCGGCGTCTCGAACCGGCCCGACACGTCGAAGTGCTTGCCGTGGTGCGCGAACGACCGCACTCCCCCGGACCGCACGAGCCCGTCCTCGGTGCCCACCGCGTCGTCGTCCCACGAGTCCCAGAGCTGCCGGGCCAGGGCCACGAGCTCGCCCGCGCGCTCGTACCGCTCCTCGTAGGGCAGGAACCCGCCGCGGCGGAAGTTCGCGCCCGTGAAGGCGTCGGGGCTCGTGACGAGGTTCCAGGCCGCACGGCCTCCCGACAGGATGTCGAGGCTCGCGAACTGGCGCGCCAGCTCGTAGGGCTCGTTGAAGGTCGTGTTGACCGTGCCCGCGAGGCCCAGGCGGTCGGTGACCGCGGCGAGGGCCGCGAGCACGGGGAGCGTGTCGGGGCGGCCCACGACGTCGAGGTCGTGGATCTGGCCCTTGTGCTCGCGCAGGCGCAGGCCCTCGGCGAGGAAGAAGAAGTCGAGCTTGGCCTCCTCCGCCCGGCGGGCGAGGTGCTCGAACGAGCTGAACTCGATCTGGCTGCGCGAGGCGGGGTCGCTCCACACGGTCGTGTTGTTGACGCCCGGGAAGTGGGCGCCCAGGTGGATCTGCTTGCGGGGACGACCGTCGCGCGAACGGGCCGTCGAGGAGGGGGTGGGGTGCGTCATGGTGGCGGGTCCTCAGGCGATCGCGGCGGCGTAGCGGTTGGCGGGGCGGGCGAGCCCCAGGGTGTCCCGCAGGGTCGAGCCCGGGTAGGTCGAGCGGAAGACGCCGGCCTCCTGGAGGAGGGGGACGACGTCGTCGACCAGGGCGTCGAGGTCGGTGCGCAGCGACGAGGGGCGGATCGTGAACCCGTCGGCCGCACCGGCCTCGACCCACTCCTCGACGACCGCGGCGAGGTCGCGGGCAGTGCCCACGTGCGTGAGCGACTCGGTGTCCCACGTGATCCCCTCGAGCCCTTCGAGCAGGTCGAGGCGTGCCTGGGCGCTGGCCCGGTCCTGGCCGATCACGGCGTAGACGTCGACGAGCACGCGCAGGTCGTCGGGGTTGCGGCCCGCCTCGGCGGCCGCGGCACGCACCTGGTCGCGCAGCGCCCGGGCGCCGTCGAGCGTCGTGGCCCGCACCCGCACGACGTCGGCCCGACGACCGGCGAGGGCCAGCGCCTCCGCGGAGTCCCCGCGCACGACGACCGGCGGCTGCGCCTGGGGCGAGCGCGGCGTGATCGACGGGCCCTTCACCGCGAACCGGACACCGTCGTAGTCGACGTAGTGGAGCTTGTCGCGGTCGACGAAGCGGCCCGAGGCGACGTCGCGGATCTCGGCGTCGTCCTCCCAGCTGTCCCACAGCCGGCTGACGACCTCGATGGCCTCCTCGGCCTCGGCGACCGCGTCGGCCGTGTCCTGGGTGCTCTTGCGCCCGAACAGCGCGGCGCCGGACCCGGTCGTCGACCAGCCCACCTGCCAGGCGGCCCGCCCCGCGCTCACGTGGTCGACGGTCGCGATCGCCTTGGACACGTGGAACGGCTCGGTGTGCGTGGTGTCGACCGTCGCGACGAGCCCGATCCCGGCCGAGCGGGGTGCGAGGCGCGAGGCCACGAGGGCCGCGTCCAGACGACCGCGCAGCGTCGTGTTGCGTGTCGGCTGGAGCGAGAACGTGTCGTCGAACAGCGCGAAGTCGAGCACGCCGCGCTGGGCCGTGGCGACGAGCTCCTGGAGGCGCTGACCGTCGAACAGGCGTGGCGACTCGGACCCGACGGCGCGCCACGCACCCGCTCGTGCTCCGGCGTCGGACAGGTCCACCCCCAGGTGGGCCGAGCGGCGAGGCGTCCCCTCGAGCAGGTCGTCGAGCGCGTCGAGCGACGGGTCGGTCGCGCGGTCGTCGTGCTGCTCGGCGGACGAGGAGGCGGGGGTGAACAGCGGGGTCAGGTTCGAGTCAGGCATGGGTCGTTCCACTCCGGGAGGTCGGGTGCGGGGTCGCTCGGCCGCTGTCGCAGGGATCGGCGGAAGGCCGCGGCGGGTCGCGGGGGTGCAGGTGGGGGTGCAGCGGGGTGGACCACCGGGCCGGGCGACCGGTGATCGGGGCAGGCCGGTGTTCCGGCAGGCCGCGGCGACCGCGTCACGGGCGGGGCGGTTCGGGGGCGAGCCGGCTCGGCTCGGGAGGCGTCAGGAGGAGCGCAGGCTCAACAACAGACGCGGCCCGGGACGACGGGACGCCCGGGGGAACAACACATTCGACGGGCGGGAGCCACGGCTCCCCGTGCCGACGCGACAGGCGTGAGGACGAGCGTGTCGCGGATGTCCACGGGTCCTCCTCGGGTCGGCGGTGCTTCGGGTGCTTCGGTGCGGCGGACGGTGGCGTCTGCCGATGGCCCGGAATGTATGCCCGGGTCCGGGGAGTGTCAACGACTTCGGCGAACCGTCCGCATTCTGGACCGAATCAGTAGAGAATGCGCTCCGAAACCTGCCGAAACGGACATCGGAGGGCGCGCCGTCGTCGGGCGTGCGCTCGATCGGAGGATTCCCGGTGCCGAGGTAGAACCGTCTGCGCGAGGTAGGACGCGGCGAGCACTACCTCGCGCAGCAGGTTCTACCTCGCGGGCCGGCAGCCTGGCCGGTCAGCGCGGCGCCATCCGGATGGCGCCGTCCAGGCGGATCACCTCGCCGTTGAGCATGGGGTTCTCGACGATCGCGCAGACCAGCCGCGCGAACTCCTCCGGGCGACCGAGCCTCCGTGGGTGCGGCACCTGGGCAGCGAGAGACTCCTGGGCCTCCGCGGGCAACGACGCCATCATGGGCGTGCTGAAGATGCCCGGCGCGATCGTCATGACACGGATGCGCAGGTCCGCGAGGTCGCGCGCGAGCGGCAGCGTCATGGCCGCGACCCCGCCCTTCGAGGCCGCGTACGCGGCCTGGCCCACCTGCCCGTCGAACGCCGCGACCGACGCGGTGTTCACGATCACCCCGCGCTCCTCGGGAACCTCGCCGCGCGCGCCGTCGGCCGCTGCACCGTCCGGGCCGGCCGTGCCCACCGCCCCGTCCAGCGCGACCATGCGCTCGGCCGCGAGCCGCGCGACGTTGAACGTCCCGACCAGGTTCACGTTCACGACCTTCGCGAACGACGCCAGGTCGTGCACCCCGTTCCTGCCGAGCACGCGCCGTGCGAGCACGATCCCCGCGCAGCTCACCGCGACGTGCAGCCCGCCCAGGTCCGCGGCCGCGTCGAGGGCCCGGGACACGTCGTCCTCGCTCGTGACGTCGGTCGGGACGAACCGCACCGCGGCACCCAGGGAGTCCGCGAGCGCCTGGCCGGGCGTGCCCGGCAGGTCCGCGACCACGACCCGCGCCCCGGCACCGACCAGCTCCTCGACGGTCGCCCGCCCCAGGCCCGAGGCCCCTCCGGTCACGAGCGCGACCTTGCCAGCGATCTCCACGTCCCACTCCTTCGTCGACGGTCGAGGGCAGCGTAGCCCGGTGCAGGACCGGCCGCCGAGGGCCGGGACGTCCGCTGCGCCCGGCTACCCGCGCGCCGCGGAGGCGTCCGTGTCGTGCGTGACCAGGACGGGCCATCGGGCGTGCCGGAGCAGGTTCTGGCTGACCGACCCCAGGACAGCCCCCTTGACCTCGCCGTACCCTCGGGAGCCGACCACCACCAACGATGCCTCGGCGGCCGCGTCGGCGATCTCACGGGCCGCGGGTCCTTCCAGGACGTGCGTGCGCACGGTCAGCTCGCCGTCCACCCGCCCGGCCAGCGCGGCAGCCGCGTCGGCCACCTCGTGCGCGCGGGCACGGAAGGCCGCGCGCAGGTCGTCGTCGGAGGGGGTGAGCGAGGTGACGAGCGGGTCGGCGGGGATGGTGTAGGCGGCGACGACGTCGAGCGGCACCTGGCGCCGGGCGGCCTCCCGCGCCGCCTCGCCGAGCGCGACGTCGCTGGACGACGAACCGTCGACCCCCACGAGCACAGGTCCCGTCGTGGAGAACTCGACGTCCGCGGGTACCACGACCACCGGGACGGGCGACTGTGCCGCGAGGTGGATGCTCACCGATCCGAGGAACAGCGCGCCGAACGCTCCCAAGCCACGCGATCCGACCACGACGAGACCGGCGCCGTCGCGTGCCGCGTCCAGCAGGGCCAGCGCCGGCGGTCCCGGACGGGCGGAGACCTCGATCACCAGCCCGGGCTCGGCCCGCTGGGCCATCTCGGCGGCGACGCGCAAGACCTCCTCGGCCTCGTCGCTCTCCGTGGCGATCGGGGGCAGGTAGAACCCTCCGGCGAAGACGGGGTCGTAGGTCGGGCGGAAGCGGGAGTGCACGACCAGCAGCGAGACGTCGCGCAAGCGGGCCTCGTGCGCGGCCCAGGACAGGGCGGCGCGGCTCGCGGTCGAACCGTCGATCCCGACGACGACACGGGTTCCGGACATGGCGGTTTCCCCCTTGCGAAGGGCGTTCCTGGCTGGCCCGCACGGTGATCGGAACGCCGGCGACGGTGGAGACGGCTCCACCCCACCGAGCGGGGATCTGTCCCCAGTGTTGGTCCGCGGCCTGAGCGCAGCAAGTGGTGGCCCGGCCCTCGTGCGAGGCCGTGGACGCGGCGGGAGGATGAGTCATGCTGCTCGCCGAGGTCGCCGCCACGTCCGACGCCGTCGCCGCGACCCGTTCGCGCCTCGCCAAGCGCGCGGCGATCGCCGACCTGCTGCGCCGGGCCGCGACCGGAGCCGGCGAGGCCGCCGCGCCCGGGGACGACGTGGAGATCGTCGTGTCCTACCTCGCGGGCGAGCTGCGCCAGCGCCGCACGGGGCTCGGCTGGGCCTCGCTGCGCTCGCTCCCCCCGCCCGCAGCGACGCCGACCCTGACGGTCGAGGCCGTCGACACCGCCTGTGACGCGATGGCCGGCCTCTCGGGTCCGGGCTCGGACACGGCCCGGTCCGCGGCAGCCGCGGCGCTGTTCGCCGCGGCCACCGAGCGCGAGCAGTCGTTCCTGCGCGGCCTGGTCGCGGGCGACCTGCGGCAGGGGGCGCTCGACGCGCTGGTCGTCGACGCGATCGCCGAGGCGGCGGGCGTCCCGGTCGACGCGGTGCGCCGTGCAGCCATGCTGTGCGGGGCCTCGGGCCCGGTCGCGCGGGCGGCGCTCGAGGCGGACGGCCCGACGGCGGCGCTCACCGCCCTGGCAGGGTTCGGCCTCGAGGTGGGGCGCCCCGTGCGACCGATGCTCGCGCAGTCGGCCCCCGACGTCGCGGCGGCGTTCGACAAGCTTGGCGTCTCGGCCGCGACCGACGACCCTGCGCACCGGGTGTCGGTAGACGTCAAGCTCGACGGCATCCGCATCCAGGTCCACCGCGACGGGGACCGGGTGCGGGTGTTCACGCGCTCGCTCGACGACATCACCTCACGCGTCCCCGAGATCGTCGCGGACGCCCGTTCCCTGGCCGCGGAGCAGTTCGTGCTGGACGGGGAGGCCCTCGTCGTCGGGCCGGACGGGGTGGCCAGACCTTTCCAGGAGACGGCCGCCCGCTCCGCCACGCGCGAAGCGCCGGGTGCTCCCGCCGCCCAGGCCGAGGATGCCACGCTCGCCGGGGCGCTCGCGCTGCGCCCGTACTTCTTCGACGTGCTCCACGCGGACGGTCGCGACCTGATCGACGCCCCGCTGCGCGAGCGGCTCGTCGTGCTGGACCGCGTCGCGGACTCGTTCACCGTGCGCCGCCTGACGACCTCCTCGGCCGGGGCCGCCGCCGAGTTCTTCGCCGAGGCGGTGCGCGATGGGCAGGAGGGCGTCGTGGTGAAGTCGCTCGACGCGCCCTACGCGGCCGGGCGACGCGGCGCCGGGTGGATCAAGGTCAAGCCGCGGCACACGCTCGACCTCGTGGTGCTCGCGGTCGAGCGCGGGTCGGGGCGCCGGACGGGCCTGCTGTCCAACATCCACCTGGGCGCGCGCGATCCCGAGACGGGCGGGTTCGTGATGCTCGGCAAGACGTTCAAGGGCATGACCGACGAGATGCTGCGCTGGCAGACCGAGCGCTTCCGCGAGCTCGAGGTCGCCGACGACGGCTGGGTCGTGACGCTGCGCCCCGAGCAGGTCGTCGAGATCGCGTTCGACGGGCTCCAGCGCTCCACGCGCTACCCGGGCGGGCTCGCGCTGCGGTTCGCGCGCGTGCTGCGCTACCGCGACGACAAGACCGCGGCCGAGGCGGACACGATCGAGGCGGTACGGGCGCTCGCGTGAGCCTCGGCTGACCGTCCGCGCGACCCGACCGACGCCCCACCCCCGCCCACCCGGCCGCGGCGCGCGACGCCGTCGGGCAGCGTTTACCGGGAGAAACCGGGCGAAACATCGTCTCGGAGACCGGATGGGGGCTTGTGCCGTGCACGCGCGGGCCGACAGGATCACCGCCATGCGCTTCGACGTCAGCACCCACGAGCACCCCGGGACACCGGTGCGCCTCGTGGTGCGCCGCGCCGTCGACCTGCGTCTCGTCGCGGGCTGTCTCTGTCGATAGCCCCGCCCCGGCCCGGCCGCAGCTCGCGCTGACGACCGGTTGATCCGCGCACCTCGCACCTTCACCATCCCGCTCACGCCGTGCCGCTGCAGGCCTCTCGCCCCCGCACGCGGCCTCACGCACCGAGCGTCTCGCTTCCCTCCCTGCCGCCGGCGTACCCACGACCGGTCGGCTCCCGTACCCGAATCCCTGGAGCTCCCATGCCCCGCACCCTCAGACCCCATGCCCGTCGGCTCGCTCGCACCACCCTGCGGGCCGCCGTGACCGTCGGCCTCACGACGGCGCTCGTGGCCTGCTCGGCTGCGAGCGCCGAGGAGGCCGTCGTCGGCGAGTCGGGCCGGACCGTCCTGCGCTACGACGGCTCGGTCGGCCAGGTGACGTTCCCCGAGCTGGCGGCGGACCTCGGCTACTACGAGAAGGTCGAGCTCGAGTGGGTCGGCGACTCGACGGGTGGCCCGCAGAGCATCCAGGCCGCCGCGACGGGCTCGACCGACTTCGGCGGCGCGTTCAACGGGGCGATCGTCAAGCTCAAGGCCTCGGGCTCGCCCATCACGTCGGTCATCTCCTACTACGGCTCGGACGAGCTGTCGTACGGCGGCTTCTACACGCTCGAAGGGAGCCCGCTGACCGAGCCCGAGGACCTGATCGGCAAGTCGATCGGCGTCAACACGCTGGGAGCGCAGAGCGAGTTCGTCATCCGCGAGTGGCTCACGCGGGGCGGGCTGACCGCGGACGAGATCGACCAGGTCGAGCTCATCGTGGTCCCGCCCGTCAACGCCGAGCAGGTGCTGCGCGAGGGACAGGTCGACGTCGTCGCGCTGTCCCGCGTCTTCCAGGACAAGGCGCTCGAACGCGGCGGGATCACGCCGCTGTTCAGCGAGCTCTCGCTGTTCGGCGACTTCAGCTACGGCACGTACATCTTCCGCGACGAGTACATCGCGCAGAACCCCGAGGTGGTCGAGGACTTCGTCCAGGGCACCGCGCGGGCCATCCGGTGGTCGCAGGTCACCCCGGTCGAGGAGGTCCGTGCGCGGTTCACGTCCATCATCGAGGGCCGCGGGCGGGGCGAGACCACCGACCTGGTCCCCTACTGGAAGTCGGCGAGCATCACGGCCCCCGGCGGCGTGATCGTCGAGGAGGAGATCTCGACCTGGATCGACTGGTTGGTCCGCGAGGGTGAGCTCGACGAGGGCCGGTTCTCTCCCGAGGACATCTACACCAACGACGACAACCCCTACGCGAACGGGACCTACGGTCAGGACGCGGGCCCCGACGGCGAGCCCGTCGAGGTGTCACCGTGAGCGGCGCGGTGGCGGCGGTGTCGGCAGCGACGGCCCTGACCGTCCGGCCCGGCGCGACGGGCTCCACGGCCGCGACGGACTTCCCGGGCTCGACGCCCAAGCTCCGCCTCGAGCACGTGCGCAAGGAGTTCATCGTGCGCGACGCGGCCGGTGGCCGCGGCGCCCGCAAGCGCTTCACAGCCGTCGAGGACTTCACGCTCGACGTCCGGGCGGGCGAGTTCCTGACGGTCGTCGGACCCTCGGGCTGCGGCAAGTCGACGCTCCTGGACCTGCTGGGCGGGCTCACCGAGCCGACGTCGGGCCGGATCCTCCTCGACGGCTCCCCCGTGACCGGCCCCGGGCTGGACCGCGGCGTGGTCTTCCAGCAGTACGCGCTGCTGCCCTGGCGGTCGGCCCGCGCGAACGTCGAGTTCGGGCTCGAGGCCAAGGGCGTCGGGCGGGCCGCCCGCGCCCGCGTCGCCGACGAGTACCTGGACCTCGTGGGCCTCACTGCCTTCGCGGACCGGTACCCGCACGAGCTCTCGGGAGGCATGAAGCAGCGCGTCGCGATCGCTCGCAGCCTCGCGTTCGACCCCGAGGTGCTCCTCATGGACGAGCCGTTCGCGGCCCTCGACGCGCAGACGCGCGAGTCGCTCCAGGACGAGCTGCTGCGCATCTGGCGCACCACGGGCAAGACGATCGTCTTCATCACGCACGGCATCGAGGAGTCGGTGTACCTGGGCCAGCGCGTCGCGGTCATGACACCCCGCCCAGGTCGCCTGCAGACCGTGATCGACGTGGACCTCGCGGGGGCCGGCGACGCGGGCCCGTCCGGGGACGGCAGCCCGACGGGCAGCGGTCCGGGAGACCGCTCCGTCGACGACACCGGAGGGGACGTCCGCTCCTCGGCCCTGTTCGGCCGGTATCGGCACGAGGTGTGGAGCGCGCTCCACGGCTCGCCCACCCCGGCGCAGGCCGCCGGAGCAGGAACCCCCGAGGAGGACGCTCATGTCTAGCACCGCGACCACACCGGCCCGCGTGGCCCCGGTCCCCCCGGCCGAGGACACCGTCGCGTTCGCGGACCCGCCCACGCTGGGGCGCCGTCAGGCACTCACGGCCGACGAGGACCCGTCCCCCTCGCTCGCGGCCCGCCTGCGCGGCGTCGGGGCACGGGTCCTGCGGGCCTCGGCCGCGATCGTGGTCTTCCTGGCGATCTGGGAGGTCGCGCCGCGCGTCGGGCTCGTCGACCGGGTGTTCCTGCCGCCGCTCAGCGCGGTGCTCGAGTCCTTCTGGGAGCTGCTCGTGAGCGGCGAGCTCGGCAAGCACGTCGGGACGAGCCTGACGCGGGCCGGCATCGGGCTTCGCGATCGCGGTGCTGCTCGCGATCCCGCTCGGGATCGCGATCGGCTGGTGGGCGAGCGTCGCGCAGTTCCTCGGCCCGTTCCTCGAGCTGTTCCGCAACACCGCCGCCCTGGCGCTGCTCCCCGTGTTCATCCTCGTCCTCGGGATCGGCGAGACCTCGAAGATCACGCTCGTCGTCTACGCGTGCTTCTTCCCCATCCTGCTCAACACGATCGCGGGGGTCCGCACGGTCGACCCGCTCCTGGTGAAGTCCGCAAGGTCGCTCGGGCTGCCGCCCGTCCGGCTGTTCCAGAAGGTCGTGCTGCCCGCCGCGGTCCCCACGATCTTCACGGGGATCCGCATGGCCGGGACGAGCTCGATCCTCGTGCTCATCGCGGCCGAGATGGTCGGCGCCAAGGCCGGCCTCGGCTACCTCATCACCTACGCCCAGTTCAACTTCCAGATCACGAACATGTACGCCGGGATCATCGCGATCTCGCTCGTCGGCGTCTCGATCAACGCGGTGCTCGTGAGCCTCGAGCGGCACTTCTCGCGCTGGCGCACCACGTGAGCAGGGGCCGCCCGTCCTGGGCGGCCCCGGCCCCGGCCCCGCACGCACGCACGACCGACCTCGCGCCCCTTCACCCACACCCACACCCACACCCGCACCCGCACCCGCACCCGACCAGAGGACGCACCATGACCCAGCAGCCCCGTCACCTCAGCCTGAACCTCTTCATCCACCCGGCCGGCCACCACGAGGCGGCCTGGCGCCACCCGGACACCCAGCCCGAGCGCATCTTCACGGCCGACTTCTACACCGAGCTCGCGCGCCGCGCCGAGGCCGCGACGTTCGACGCGGTCTTCTTCGCGGACGGCCCCGTGCTGCACGACGGCGTCGAGTTCAACAGCGTCGGCCGCCTGGAACCGATCCTGACGCTCGCGTCGATCGCAGCCGCCACGTCGCGCATCGGCCTGATCGCGACGGCCTCGACCACGTTCTACGACCCGTACAACCTGGCGCGGCTGTTCTCGACGCTCGACCACCTGAGCAACGGGCGGGCCGGGTGGAACATCGTGACCACGGCCTCGGAGGACGCGGCCCGCAACTTCGGCCTCGACTCCCACCCGGACCATGTCGAGAGGTACGCGCGGGCGGCAGAGTTCGTCGAGGTCGCGACCCGGCTCTGGGACAGCTGGGAGGACGACGCGGTCCTGATCGACCGGGAGTCGGGCCGATACGCCGACCCCGCGAAGATCCACGACGTGGCCTTCCGTGGCAAGCACCTGCGCGTCGAGGGCGCGTTCAACGCGGCCCGCTCGCCCCAGGGCCACCCGGTCCTGGTCCAGGCAGGCGCCTCGAACGAGGGGCGCGCGTTCGCGAGCCGCTACGCAGAGGCGATCTTCACGGCCCATCAGCGTCTGGCCGACGCCCAGGCCTTCTACGCCGACATCAAGGCGGGAGCCGAGGCCCTGGGCCGGTCGCGCGACGCGGTCAAGATCCTCCCGGGCATCAGCCCGTTCATCGCCTCGACCGAGGACGAGGCCCGGGCGCTCGAGCGCGAGTTCAACGAGCTCACGGTCCCCGAGTACGGGCTGCGCCAGCTCGAGAAGCTCACGGGCGTCCGCCTCGACCACGCGCAGCTCGACGGCCCCGTCCCGGCCGAGCTGTTCGCGGACGCGGGCGACGTGACCGACAACTCGCGCAGCCGGCTCCAGGTCGTCGCGGGCATCGTCGAGCGCGAGCAGCCCACGGTCCGCGGCCTGCTCCACCGCCTCGCCGGGGCGCGCGGGCACCGCGTCGTCGCGGGCACGCCCGAGCAGGTCGCCGACACGATCGAGGAGTGGTTCACGCAGGGCGCCGCCGACGGCTTCAACGTCATGCCGCCGTACCTGCCGGGCGGCCTGGACGACTTCGCCGACCACGTCGTGCCGATCCTGCGCGAGCGCGGCCTGTTCCGTACGGAGTACGAGGGCACGACGCTGCGCGACCACCTCGGGCTCGCAGCGCCCCGCGAGCCAGTACGCCTCGCCTGCTGCGGACCCGGCTCACGCCCTCCGCGACGCGAGCGGCACGGACGAGGCGAGCGACGCCGTCGGGCAGGAGGAGGCCCGGACCGCGGAGCCGGTCCTGGCGTGAGCACGGGCACGAGCGCCCCGCCTGTCCGGCTGGCCTGGACGGTCCACGTCCCCGCCGGGGTCTGGGGCGTGGCCCAGGGCGCGGCGGCACCGGTCGTCGCGCTCGCGGCGCGCGAGCACGGCGCGTCGCTCGGCGCCGCAGGACTGGTCGTGGCGCTCGCCGGGCTGGGCCAGCTGATCGGCGACCTGCCCGCGGGGCGGCTCGTCTCCCGGTTCGGGGAGCGACGCTCGATCATCGGGGCGGGCGTCGTGGCCGTGGTCGGCGTGGCGCTGTGCCTGGTCTCGTGGTCGGTGGCCTCGCTCGCGGTGGGGGTGTTCCTCGCGGGGCTGTCCCAGGCCGTGTGGGGCCTCGCGCGCCAGACGTACCTGGCCGAGGCCGTCCCGTTCGCGCGCCGCGCGCGCGTCATGTCGACGGTCGCGGCCATGATGCGCGTCGGGTTCTTCGTGGGGCCGATCCTCGGCGCGGCGGCGATCCTGGCCGTCGGGACGCGCGGCGGGTTCGCGGTCCAGCTCGTGGCCGTGTGCGTCACGGCGGTCCTCATGGGCCGCGTGCCCGACGTCGGACGCTCACCCCGGGTGTTCGGCTCGCCCGGCGTCGCGGGCGCGCGGGAGGCGGGACTGTGGCGCGTGGTGGTCGAGCACCGCCGGCTGCTGCGCACGCTCGGCCTGGGGGCCGCGCTCATGGGGCTCTCGCGCACGGCCCGCACCGTGGTCCTTCCCCTGTGGGCCGACGTCCTGGGCGTCGACGCCGCGACCACGAGCCTGGTCTTCGGGGCCAGCGCGGCGCTCGACGTCGCGGTCTCGATCCCCGCGGGCTACCTCATGGACAGGTTCGGCCGACGCGCGCTCGCGGTCCCGTCGCTGCTGGTCCTCGCGGCCGGGTACCTCGCGCTCCCCTGGGCGGGCGGGGTCGCCTCCCTGACGGTGGTGGCCCTGGTGCTGGGGCTCGGGAACGGGTTGAGCAACGGCGTCATCATGACGCTCGGGGCCGACATCGCGCCGCCCGCCCAGCGCGCCGAGTTCTTCGGGGCGTGGCGGCTCATGCACGACGCCGGGGCCTTCGCCGGTCCCCTGGTCGTCGCGGGCACAGCGCTCGTGGCCCCGCTCGGAGCCGCCGCGCTCGTGGTCGGGGCGGCGTCGGTCGCGGGGGGAGCGGTGCTCTGGCGGTCCGTGCCCGTGTGGGCGCCGTGGCCGCGACCCGCCGCGCTCCCGGTCGCGCCTTCCCCGCTGGCGGGCCGGGCCGTTCCCCGGTGATCCTGGAGACCCGCCCCGCCCGCGGACGGGCCCAGAGAGGACCGAGCCCATGACCGAGGACCGTGCCGCTGTCCCGCCCAGCGACCTCACGCCACGCATCGGCAGGGTCGCGACGCGCGAGCTCGCCCACCACGGATACACCCGCTACGAGGACCTCACGCGCGCGACGACCGAGGAGCTGCTCGCGATCCACGGGGTCGGGCCCCGGGCGATCCAGATCCTGGGCGAGGAGCTCGCCGAGCGGGGATCGAGGTTCCGGGAGGACTGAGCCGGTCGTCGGGGCGCTCGGTCCTGGGCGGCAGACCCTCCGCGCTGGGCGGGGTGTCTGCCGAGCGGGTTCGGCTGGGCCGAACCTGCGTTCGCTGAGCAGGACCAGGTCCCGTCCAGCGGCACCCCTCGCACAGCACTCCCGGCCGCCGCTCGCCGACCGTCGCACCGCCGACCGCGCCCGGCCCCCGGGCCTCAGCGCCCCTGGCCCTCCCGAGAACGCGCCAGCTCGCCGAGCGCCGACGCCTGGGCGCCGGTGAACGGCAGGTCGAACACGAGGAGCGCGTGCGCCGCACGGCCGACGAGGAGGGCGACGCGCTCGTCCTGGTCCGTGATCGCGCACTCCGCGTCCGAGAGGGCGATGTCGAGCTCGGTCGCCAGCCTGTCGATCCCGAGGTTCAGGACGCCGTCGCGCACCTCGTCCCCGTCCTCGGCCTCGCTGTCCCACTCCGCCTGCGACAGCACGACGACCGCGACGAGCCCCAGCACGTCAGGTCGTTCGACGACGCTCCCGAGGGCCGCGTAGAGCCGCTTGCTCGCCTCGATGCCCGCTCCGGTCCACCCGTCGACGGCCTCGACGGGCGCTCCCTGCTCCGCGGCGATCGACGACGCGTCGACGTCGATCCACCCGTACTCGGGGTCGAGGTGGAACATCTGGGCGGCCGAGTCGTCCGCGACGCTCGGCCACGCCTTCTGGCGCCGCGTGCTCAGGCTCACGAGCACGTCCTTCCAGATCATGCGGTTCAGCGGGTCCTTCCACCTCTCGACGTCCCACCGGTCGCCCAGATACCCCTCGGGGGCAGGGGTCTCGTAGGGCGCGACGGCAGGCGAGGAGTCGTACGAGCGGAGGTAGGACGGGTCGGCGACGACGCGTCCGACGGCGTCAGAGCCCGCGACGATCACGGCATCAATGGTCCGCAGGAAGCGACGGCGCGCGAACGGACGGTCCGGCCCGGTGAACGGGACCTCGCCCGCGAAACGCGCCACGGCCTCGGTGTCGAGGAGGTCGTAGGCCCGTTCGAGCTGGTCCTTGGCCTTCGCGAGCACCTTGGGGTCCATGGTCGCGGCAGCGTGGAGCCAGGTCTCGGTGCTCGACGGCGTCACGCGCCCGCCGTACGGAGCCAGCACCGTCCACAGCTCGTCCCACGAGGACGGGTCGGCCTTCTTGCGGAACAACGAACCGAACAGCGCCATCTGGGGGTCCTCACGTGAGCCGGGGTCGGCGAGAAGCGTAGCCGGACCGCGACGGCGAGCGACGTCGTCGGGCCCGGGTGAGCAGCGCGCCCGGGCGCTCGTCGCGAGCCTTGACGCGCTGGATCTCCCGGAGGAACGAGGCGCTCGAGCTCAGACCCTGATGACGTCGATGACCTCGGTGTCGTCGTGGCGGCGGGCCAGCGCCGTCACGACGGGCGGCTTGGGCACCGGAGGCTGCGCCTTGACGCCCGTGCTCTTGCTGCGACGCGGGCGCGTGGGCACCGCGACACCGAGCGACTTGAAGACCTTGCGCAGCTCGGCCTCGGTCCAGCCCGCCGCGAGCGCCTCGGAGAACGTCGCGGCGTAAGCGCCCTCGGCCTCGTCGAGCTGGGCACGGGCCACCGCGACCTGCTCGGCCCGCTCGGCGAGCGCGCGACCGGCGTCCATGCGCTGGGCGAGGAGGTCGCGCAGCTGCGACTCGTACGTGGTGGCGGTCTCGTCGGCGCTCATGGCACCAACCTACGGCCTGACCTGCACGGTTGCCAGGATCGCGAGGTGATCAGTGCCGGGGATCGCGACCGTGCCCACGTCGTCGACCCGCATGCCCCGGTCGACGACCACGTGGTCCAGGTCGGCGAGCGGCGGAAAGCGTCGGCCGGCGGGCCACGACAGGCTCACGCCCTGCCCCGCGAGGCGGGTCGCGTCGGCGAAGCGCCCGCCCAGGAGGTCGCGGAACGCCGAGTGGTCGGAGGTCGCGTTGAAGTCACCGAGCAGGATCTGTGGCGCGGCGTCGCCGTGCGCCGCGTCGCGCAGCAGCGCGAGGTCGTCCGTCCACAGGTCGACGTTCCCAGGTGTGGGCGGGTGCGGGTGGACGGCCGTGACACGGACCGAGGTCCCGTCGACCACGACGACGGCGCTCGGCTGGTGGAAGCGGCTCGCCACGCCCTCGCTCTCGTCGGTCAACGCGGTCGCGCTCCACAGCCCGCTGCCCGCGGCTGCCTCGGTCGGGTGGGTCGCGATCCACGAGTACGGCAGGACCTCCTCGATCCCGGCGGCCACGAGCTTTGCCTCGAACTCCTCGTCCAGCTCGACCACGCTCAGCAGCTCGACCCCCTGGTCCCGGACCGCCTCGACCACTGCCCGCGCGTCGGCACGCCCGTAGAGGACGTTGGTCGCCATGACGCGCACGGTCCCGTCCGCACCGGGGGCGATACCCGGTCCCGGCACGAAGAACGGCACGAGCCACACCGCGTGCGCGACGACGAGCACCCCCGCGATCGCGCTGAGCACCCACCGCCGCCGGCTCAACGAGAGCAGCAGCACCACGAGCGCCGCGAGGGCGACCCACGGCGTGAAGGACACGAGCTGCGCGAGGGGAGTGACGTCGTCGAACCCCAGGGCGCGCGCGAGCGTGAGCGCACCGACCCCCGCGACGCACAGCGACAGCACGACCGTCCACACCATGCCGCCGACTCGCCGTGCCCGGGACGGCGGACGGCGCGTGCTGAGAGCGGGGGCGCTCACGGGGCGACCTGCACGGTGACCACGAGCGCACGGTGGTCGGAGCCGGGGACCATGAGCGACGTGAGGTCGTCGACCCGCATGTCCTCGAGCGGAACGACCTCCTGCGCCACGCCGCCGGCGCGCCGACCAGGGCGACGTCGGGCCGTGGCCGTGGTTGCGCTGGTTCTCCCGTGCATGCAACGACCCTATCGACCGGTTCGGGCGGTTCTGGGCCGGTCGGCCGCTCTCGATGCGGGAGCCCGGTGCAGCCTGCGAAGGGATCCTGTGAACGGGCACTCACGGCGAGGGGCTCGACGCGGGCGGCGGGCCGGGCCGGGCCGGGAGGTGATTCGCCGCGAGATGCGGCCAACGGGGGTCAGAACCCGTCCGGGACCCCCGTTGGCCGCATCTCGCGAAGGCCCGCAGGGTCCGGTGCACGCCGGCCCGGGACCAGCGGACGGCGGGACGGCGCAGGCGCAGGCGCAGAACAGCGGCGGGGTCCGCGCCTCCAGTGACGGGTCCGCGCCGCCGACGACAGGCCCGGCGGGAACGCACGAAGGGCGAGTGCGCGGCTGGAAGACCGCGCACTCGCCCCTCGGGCCCGACGACTAGCCGAAGATCCCCGGCAGCGTCGCGCGGAAGACCTGGTCGGCCTCGCTGAGCGGGATCGTGAAGATGCCCTCGACCTCGAGCGACTCACCGGTCTCGGCAACCTCGGCCGGCTCGGTGCCGGTCTCGCCGATCTTGAGGACGGGCACGCCGCGGGCGACGCACGCGTCGACCAGCTTGGTCTCCTCGGAGCGCGGCACGGCGACGAGCGCGCGGGCCGTGGACTCGGAGAACAGCGCCTCGAACGGCGTGACGCCGTCCCGGGTCGCGAGGGCGTCGATCGACACCTTGGCACCGGTCCCGAAGCGCAGCGACGCCTCGAGCAGGCCCTGGATCAGACCGCCCTCGGACAGGTCGTGCGCGGCGGAGACCAGGTGGTCGCGGCTCGCGTTGACGAGGACCTCGGCCAGGGCGCGCTCGGCCGCGAGGTCGACCTGCGGGGGAACGCCGCCGAGGTGCTGGTGGACGACGTCGGCCCACGCGGAGCCGTCGAGCTCGGCGCGGGTCGTGCCGAGGAGGTAGACGGCCTCCCCCGCCTCGCGCCAGCCGGACCCGGTGGCGTGCGCGACGTCGTCGAGCACGCCGAGGACGCCGACGACGGGCGTCGGGTGGATCGAGGAGTCGATCTGCCCGGGCTCACCCGTGCCGTTGTAGAGCGAGACGTTGCCGCCCGTGACGGGGACGCCGAGGGTCTGGCACGCGTCGGCCAGGCCTTCGATGGCCTCGACGAGCTGCCACATGGAGTCGGGGTCCTCGGGCGAGCCGAAGTTGAGGCAGTCGGTGATCGCGAGCGGGCGCGCGCCGGTCGTGGCGACGTTGCGGTACGCCTCGGCGAGCGCGAGCTGGGCGCCCGTGCGCGGGTCGAGCTTGGCGTAGCGGCCGTTGGCGTCGGTCGCGAGCGCGACCCCGAGGCCCGTGGTCTCGTCGACGCGGATCACGCCGCCGTCGTCGGGCTGGGCGAGGGCCGTGTTGCCCTGGACGAAGCGGTCGTACTGGTTGGTGACCCACTCCTTGGACGCGAGGTTGGGCGAGCCGAGCAGGCGCAGCGCGGTCGCGCGGAGCTCGTCGGCCGTCTCGGGACGGGCTAGCGCGGCGGCAACCACGGTGTCCGCGTTGAGGCCGTCCATCCACACCGGGCGTGCGTAGGGGCGGTGGTAGGTGGGGCCCTCGTGCGCCACGGACTTGGGGTCCACGTCCACGATGCGCTCGCCCTGGTGGTCGATCGTGAGGCGACCGGTGCCGGTGACCTCGCCGATGACGGAGGTCTCGACGTCCCACTTGCCCGTGATCGCGAGGAACTCGTCGAGCTTGTCGGGAGCGACGACGGCCATCATGCGCTCCTGCGACTCCGACATGAGGATCTCGCCCGCGTTGAGCGACGGGTCGCGCAGCAGGACCGAGTCGAGCTCGACGTGCATGCCGCCGTCACCGTTGGACGCGAGCTCCGACGTGGCGCACGAGATGCCGGCCGCGCCGAGGTCCTGGATGCCCTCGACGACGCGTGCCGCGTAGAGCTCGAGGCAGCACTCGATGAGGACCTTCTCCATGAAGGGGTCGCCGACCTGGACCGACGGCCGCTTGGCGGGCACGCCGTCCTCGAACGTCTCCGACGCGAGGATCGAGGCGCCACCGATGCCGTCACCGCCGGTGCGCGCGCCGAACAGGACGACCTTGTTGCCCACGCCCGAGGCGTTGGCGAGGTGGATGTCCTCGTGGCGCAGCACGCCGATGCACAGCGCGTTGACGAGCGGGTTGCCCTGGTAGGAGGAGTCGAAGACGAGCTCGCCGCCGATGTTCGGCAGGCCGAGGGAGTTGCCGTAGCCACCCACGCCCGACACGACGCCGTGCACGACGCGCGCCGTGTCCGGGTGGTCGACCGCGCCGAAACGGAGCTGGTCCATGACGGCCACGGGACGCGCGCCCATCGAGATGATGTCGCGGACGATCCCGCCGACGCCCGTCGCGGCGCCCTGGTAGGGCTCGACGAAGCTCGGGTGGTTGTGGGACTCGACCTTGAACGTCACGGCCCAGCCGTCACCGATGTCGACGACGCCCGCGTTCTCGCCGATGCCGACGAGGAGGTGCTTCTTCATCTCCTCGGTCGTCTTCTTGCCGAACGTGCTCAGGTGCACCTTGGACGACTTGTAGGAGCAGTGCTCCGACCACATGACGGAGTACATCGCGAGCTCGGCGGCCGTGGGGCGTCGCCCGAGGATGTCGCGGATGCGCTGGTACTCGTCCGGCTTGAGGCCGAGCTCCGCGAAGGGCTGCGCCTCGTCGGGGGTGGCGGCTGCGCGCTCGACCGTGTCGAGGTGCGGCCGGTGCTCGGAGGTCGCTGCGGCGGCGGGCGTCGGGGCGTTGCTGGGGGCGGTCATCGAATCCCTCGGGGTGGCGTGCCAGCCGGCGCGTTTCGACGAGCGAGTCATCGGGGAGGCGACCGGCACGGGGCTGCACAGGTGCGGCCAGTTTACCGGCGGTTGGCCGCGGTGCGGTCGGGCGTCCACGAACGCGTCCATGGGGGTGCGGGCAGGCCCGTGGGCTCGGCGGATGCGCTCCGCTCGGGTGGCGAGGACCGGGTGGGCACGGGGCCGGGCCCGTGGGCGGGGATAGCCTCGCACGGTGACCTCGACCGTTCGCCGCCCCCGTCCGCGCCCCGCCCTCGTCGGGGCAGCGCTGGTGGCCTGCCTGCTGGTGGGCTGCACCGGGCCCGACGGCGCCGCTCCCGTCCCCGGGGCGCCCTCGCCGTCCGCGGGGGTCCCCTCGGACGGGCCGCCGGACGGCTCGGATCTCACGCCCGCTGCGCCGGCCCTGACGACGCACACGCTCACGGCCGACGGGATCGAGCTACTGCTGTCGGTGCCGGTCGGGGCTGCGCCAGGCGGGGCTGCCGGGGCCGACGGGGATGCCGGTGAGCCGGCTGCGGCGGGCGACGCTGCCGACGAGGCGGCTGAGGCGGGCGACACTGCCGATCCGGCAGGGACCGACCCGGCGACGTCCGCGCCTGCCGCGCCAGTCTTCGTGACGCCCGACGAGGACGGGTCGAGCCGGGTCTCGTTCGGGCTCGCGGTCCCGACGGCCGGGACGGGGCCCGGGTCTGGCGACGGCGACGGCGGCGCCACGACCAGCACGACGGACGGCACAGCGGCCGGCACAGCGGACGACCCGACCGCCACCGCGACGCTCGACCTCGTCTCCCCCGCCGACGGGTCCTTGCTCCGCAACGGCGACGGCAGCCTCAGCGTGCTCGACGCGGCGGGCACGCCGCTCGGCGGCCTGTCGGCGCCGGAGGCGACGGAACCGTCCGGGGCCACGGTCCGCGCAGGAGTGCTGGTGGTGGCGCCGACCCGCGCGGAGGTGCGTGTGAAGGTGGTGGGCGCGACGCCGTCGGGCACGGCGGGAACCCTCGCGAGCGCCCCGCCCGACGACGTGACCGTGACGACCTGGCTCGG
Source organism: uncultured Actinomycetota bacterium (assembly GCA_963782165.1). GTDB lineage: Bacteria > Actinomycetota > Actinomycetes > Actinomycetales > Cellulomonadaceae > Oerskovia. Next base: position 509,920 of record CAWAIO010000006.1, on the reverse strand, counting down.
AGCGCAGGGCGTGCGCAGCGCGACCTGGGGCAACCGCGAGGGCGGGCGCTCGCTCGCGGTGGACCCGACGCCGTGGGCGCGGCAGTCGGGCCTGGTGGGCGAGGAGACCGCGTGGGCGCAGCTCGTCGCGAGCGAGCCCGAGGCCGACTCGTCGACCATGCGTGACCAGTTCGACTGCCACGCCCTGGGCGCGACCGACAAGAAGACGTGGAACCTCGAGCCGTGGCGGCCCGACGTCGGGTTCCTCGCGACGGCCGCGGCGCGCTGCAACCCGACGTCGTAGCCCTCGCTGCCGAGCACGACGTCGCGGGCGTTCTCCGGCGGATTCCGACCGCAACGTCGTGCTCGACGTCGCGGGCGCCCTAGCATCGGCAGATGCCCTCGGAACTCCCACCGTCCTCCGTCCTGCTCGACGCCGCCACAACCTGGTCCGCCTCGGTCGGGCACGGTGGGGCCGTCGAGCTCGTCGAGGAATGGGTCTGGCCCACGGCCAGTCCCGCGTGGCGCGCGTGCGGACCGGGGCGGGCGACGTCGTCGTGAAGTGGGAGCGCTCCGCGCGCAACGTGGAGCGCGAGGTCGAGGCCCTGCGTCGGTACGTCCCCGCACTGGGGGCCGACGCCGGTCAGCTGCTCGCGGCCGACGTCGACGCGCACGTGCTGGTGATGACGCACGTGCCCGGGACGGGAGGACTCACCGGCGCCGACGCCTGCTCGCGGCGAAGCCTCGGACCGAAGAAGGTCGCGGCGCACTCCGGGCTGGTCGACGCGTCCGACCTGGTGCGGCTGCGTGCGGTCGCGGCGCCCGTGGCCCACGTGCGGTCCGTGCGGCTCGTGCCCGCGCACCGCGACTACGGTCCGCGCAACTGGCTGGTCGATGCGGCGGGGCACGTCCGCGTGATCGACTTCGCGCACTGCGAGCCGTCGCCGTGGGCGGTGGACCTGCAGAAGCTCACGATGCGCGAGTGGCGGGGACGCCCCGACCTGGAGGCGGCGTTCCTCGAGGGGTACGGACGCGTGCCCGACGACGAGGACCGCCTCGTGCTGCGCGCGTACGTCGCGCTCTCGACGCTCGCGATCATCGCGTGGTCGATCGCGCACGACGACCCGGCGTTCGAGGCCGAGGCCAGGTCGGTGCTCGCGGGGCTCGTGGCGGGCTGACCGGTCGGCCTTCTGTGCCGGCCTTCGGTGCCGTCGCTGGGTGCCGAGCACGAGGTTGCGGTCGCTGTCCGGCGGATTCCGACCGGAACCTCGTGCTCGACCGGTCGCAACCTCGTGCTCGACCAACCGGAACGTCGCTCTCGACCGCTCAGCCGAGCCCGAGCATCTCCCGGACCGGCCCGACGCCGTGCAGCGTCACCTCGGGTCGCAGCGCCTCGCCGCGTGCCTCCCAGTCCGCCCGGTCGAGCCGGTACCGGACGTCGCCGGCGGGCTTGCCCTCGCGGGCGAGCGTCGCCGTGCCGTTCGGCCGGTAGCCGATCTTGCGCGTGACGCCGTTCGACGGACCGTTGTCCTCCCAGGCCGAGGTCGTGGCGGTCTGCGCCCCGAACCCTGTGAAGAGGAGCTCGAGGATCATGAGCCGTGCGCGTGTGCCGACGCCGGCCCCCTGGTGCCGCCGCCCCAGCCACGAGCCGGACTCAGCCGTGCGCGTCACGGCGAAGTCCGACGCGGTGAGGGCCTGGACACCCAGCACCTCGCCGTCGCGGACCACGGCGAGCTCGATCGCCCAGGACGCGGGCGAGATCCGGGACGCTGCACCCCACTGGTAGGCCAGGATGCTGCGGCCGACCTCGACCGCCGACCCGCGCGACCACGGGAACATGAAGGGCATGAAGTCCTCGTCGTGGATGCCTTCGCCGCCCGTCACCGCGAGCCGGAACAGGAGGTCCTCGTCGAGGTGGCGCAGCTCCAGGTCCCCTGAGACGACGCGCAGCCCCGACGGGGGCCGAGCTCGACGCGCGACGGGCGCCCGGTGCCGCGCGCAGCCTGGTCGGGGGCTTCAGCCGCGGGATCGCGCGTCGGGTCAGGTGCGGAATCGGGTGCCATCGGTGCAGCCTGGCCGAGTGCACGAGTCGCGTCAACAGGATTCCCGTGGCCGAAGGCGCCCCGGACGCACGAAGGGACCCGCGGGCCCGACGCGACGGCTGGTGGTCGTCACGCCGGACCCACGGGTCCCTGGCTCCCTCGGCGGCGGTACCGCTCCGCCGGGCCCCGAGGTCGTTCGTGCGGTGCGGCTGGTGCCGCACCTGCTGCCGCGTCTGCCGAACAGACGGTCGTCGTCCGTCGACCATGCGGTTGCCGTCAGAATTCAGCAGGATTCGAACGCCCACCGCATGCTCGGCACCGAGGCCGGACCGGCACGGAACCCGGACCCTGACGGCGCCGGGAACCGGCCCCGTATGCCGTCAGCGCCTGGCGATCTTCGACCCGCCCCGCGCCGCCGCCTTGGCCGCGGCCTTCTCGCGCGCCTTGATCGACTTCTCGCTCACGGGCTCGTCACCGCTGGCCCGCAGCTGCCGGTAGTACTCGCGGGCCTCGTCCTGACGCACCTGCTCGGCACCCGACGCGATCTTGGCGCGCAGGTGCTCGGGGCCGTAGCCCCAGGCGTCGACCAGGTCCTGGGCGTGGGGGCGCAGGCGTGCGACGAGGCGGTCGATGTATCCCGTGACGGTGCGGGCGCGCTGCGCGGACAGACGCCCGTTGATCAGGTACCAGGCGAGGTTGCGCTCGATGACCGTGAGCCCGAACAGGTCACGGACCCACGTGAGGACCTGACGGGTGCCCGCGTCCTCGATCGTGTCGAGGGCCTGCGTGAACGCCTCCCAGTGCAGCAGGTCGGCGTGCGCGCGGGCCATCTCGATGAGCTCGTGCTGGTGCTCGTTGAAGAGCTCGGCGGCCCTCTCCGGGGTTGCTTTCTGCGCGGGGCGCAGGGCGGCGGCGACGTCGGCGACCATGGTCTCGACGCGGTCGGTCAGCAGCTCGCGCTGGTTCCCGACGTCCTTGAGGTGCCCGGCGGCACGGCGCGGGTCGCCCACGTCGGCGATCGTCTGCGCGGCGCGCTTGAGCGGCGTGCGGTGCAGCGCGGCGTCGGCGGCCTGCTCGACCACGAACCGGGCCATCTGCCCGGGCGAGATGTCCTTGAACTCCTTGCCGTAGTCGGCCAGGAGGCGCTTGGCGACGAGCTGGAGCAGCACGGTGTTGTCGCCCTCGAACGTCACGTACACGTCCAGGTCGGCGCGCAGGCTCGTGATCCGGTTCTCGGTGAGGAAGCCCGCGCCGCCGCAGGCCTCGCGGGCCTCCTGGAGGGTGTCGAGCGCGAACCACGTGCTCATCGGCTTGAGCGCGGCCGCCATGGTCTCGAGGTCCTCGCGCGAGGAGGGGGTGTCGTTCTCGCCCGAGAACACCAGGTCGAAAAGGTCCAGCAGGCGGTCGTGCGCGAAGTGCATCGCGTACGTCTGCGCGATGCGCGGGACGAGGCGGCGCTGGTGCGTGCCGTAGTCGAGGATCACGACCTCGTCGACGGGAGAGGCCGCGTTGAACTGGCGGCGCTGGTTGCCATAGGTCACCGCGGTCGTGAGGCCCAGCTTCGACGCGGTGATCGCGGCGCCGTCGAGCGAGACGCGGCCCTGCACGAGCGAGCCGAGCATGGTGAAGAAGCGACGCCCGGGGCTGTCGATCGGCGAGGTGTACGTGCCGTCCTCGGCGACCTGGCCGTAGCGGGCCAGGAGGTTCTCGCGCGGGACCCGGACGTGCGTGAAGTGCAGGCGACCGTTGTCGATCCCGTTGAGTCCGCCCTTGAGCCCGTCGTCCTCCCCGCCGACGCCGGGAAGAAAGGCCCCTGCGGCTCCGTCGGGCGTGGTCTCGCGGATGGGCGCGTAGAACGCGTGGACGCCGTGGTTGACGCCGTTCGTCACGAGCTGGGCGAAGATGACCGCCGCCGTTCCGTTGACGGCCGCGTTGCCGAGGTAGTCCTTCCAGGCCCCGCGGAACGGCGTGTGGACGACGAACTCCTGGGTCTCGGCGTCATAGGTCGCAGTCGTCGCGATCGACGCGACGTCCGAGCCGTGGCCCGTCTCCGTCATGGCGAACGCGCCGGGCACGGTGGCGTCCATGGCGGACGGAAGCAGGCGGTCCTGCTGCTCGGGCGTGCCGAGGTGCAGGATGGCCGAGGCGAACAGGCCCCACTGGACTCCCGCCTTGATCTGGAGGGACGGGTCGGCCGCGACGAGCTCCTCGAACCCGGCGAGGTTGCCGCCGGCGTCGTCCTGCCCACCGAGGCGCGTGGGAAACCCGCGGTGGACCTGCCCGATCTCGACGAGCTGCTTGACCTGGTCCATGACGCGCTCACGGTGCTCGGTGAGCGAGAGCCCCTCGATGCGCTGGAAGCGCTCCTCGCCCGCGGTCGCGCGCGCCTTGGCGCGCAGGTCGGCCCAGCGGCCCAGGAGCTGGTGCGAGAGGTCGGCCACGTCGACGCGGACCTCTCCCTCGGGCATCGGGGGTGTGACGCCTGCGGCGGGGATCGACGTGGAGGTTGCCGCGCCGTCGCCCCGCTGGGTGTCGCGGGCGGCGGTGCGGTCAGAGGTGGTGGTCATCGGGACTCCTGTGTGCCGGTGGTAGCCATGAGAAGGATCAGAGGTCGTCGGTGGAGGGGGCGGCCGCGCCGTCCGGGGCATCGTCACGAGCGGCGGGCGCGGCGTCGCCAGGGGCGCCCGCGCCCCGACCACGGGCCATGACGCCCACGGGGCCGCCCCACAGCCAGGCCGCGACCCGCTCGGTGAGCTCGTCGCGGTCCGGGGTGTCGGGGTCGTCGTGGTGGCCGAGCCACCACTCGCCCGCGCCGCGCACGAACCCGACCGCGCCCGCGGCCCAGGCCGCGGCGTCGGCGGGCGTGACGTCGGCCGCCCGGGTGAAGGGTTGGGCGACGAGCTCGGTCACCGAGTCGAGGAACGCCGCGAGGGGCGCCGAGGCCGTGCGCGCGGTGCCGTCGGTGCCGGCGATCGCGCCCGTGCGGGTCACGAAGTAGTAGACGTTGGGCGAGCTCGCGATCATCTCGAGGTACACGCCGACCATGGCGCGCAGCGCCCGGCGCGGGGTCTCGGCGGACTCCGCGGCCTGCGTCAGGGCGTCGTGCATCTGCCCGACGACCGAGGCCCCGATCGCGATCTGCAGGCCGGTCTTGTCCTCGAAGTAGCGGTAGATGATCGACTTCGAGGTGCCGGACGCAGCCGCGATCTCGTCCATGGAGACGCCCGGTCCGCCCTTGTGGACGGCCTTGCGCGCCGCGTGCACGAGCTCGGCGCGGCGGATCGCCCGGTGGTCGTCCCACCGGGTCGAGCGTCCGTCCACGGCGGGAGCGGGAGCAGGTGCGGGGGTGCGGCCGGGAGCACGGTGGAGCACGGCGGTCCGCGGTCGCCCGGTCCTGCCGTTCGTGTCGCCGTTGATCACACAGTCCTCCAGAGGTGCCCGACGTCGGTGTCGTCCCTGGTCGTCCGTCCATCGGACCGCGAGTGGTCCCTCACGACGGCGTCCTACCCGGCGGGAACGCCGGGCACAGGGAGTGAAGGGTGTGACCCGCCTCACGATACCGAGAGTATCAGGTACTGTGGGTCTTGGACACCGCGTGGATCGCGCCCGCGGTCCGAGACCCTCAGCAACGAAGCGAGAGAGAGCAGCCGAAGTGGCCATCCGGAAGACGCAGCAGACCACCCCCACCAGCACGGAGCAGCCCACCCAGGAGCCCCCGGCCGTCCGCGACGCCTACGTCCTGGGCGGCAACCGCATCCCGTTCGCGCGTGCCGGCGGGAAGTACGCGGGAGCCAGCAACCAGGACATGTTCACGGCCGCCCTCGAGGGTCTCGTCGCCCGCTACGGCCTCCAGGGCGAGCGCCTGGGCGAGGTCGTCGGCGGTGCCGTGCTCAAGCACTCGCGCGACTTCAACCTGGTCCGCGAGTCGGTCCTGGGCTCGTCGCTCTCACCCCAGACCCCGGCGTTCGACCTCCAGCAGGCGTGCGCCACGGGCCTCGAGGCGGTCGTGACCGTGTCCAACAAGATCCGCCTCGGGCAGATCGAGTCGGGCATCGCGGGCGGCTCCGACACCGTGTCCGACGCCCCCATCGCGGTGAGCGAGGGGCTGCGCAAGGCGCTGCTCAAGGCCAGCCACGCCAAGACCCTGGGCGCGCGGCTCAAGGCGTTCGCCTCGGTGCGCCCCGGCGACCTGGCGCCGTCGACCCCCAGCACGGGCGAGCCTCGCACGGGCCTGTCGATGGGCGAGCACCAGGCCATCACGACCGCCGCGTGGGGCATCACCCGCGAGGCGCAGGACGAGGTCGCGCTGAACAGCCACCTGCACCTCGCCGCCGCGTGGCAGGCCGGGTTCTTCGACGACCTCGTGACCCCGTTCCGTGGTCTCACGCAGGACCAGAACATGCGCGCCGACTCGTCGGCCGAGAAGCTCGCGTCCCTCAAGCCCGTGTTCGGCAAGCACCTCACGCCGAGCGCACCCACGCACGGAGTCGCGGCGGGCGGAGACGCCGGACCCGCTCAGCCGACGGGCCCCACGATGACCGCCGGCAACTCGACCCCCCTGACCGACGGCGCCTCGGTCGTCCTGCTCGGTTCGCGCGAGTGGGCCGCCGCGCACGACCTGCCCGTCCTGGCCCGCGTGGTCGACGCCGAGTCCGCGGCCGTCGACTACGTGCACGGCCACGAGGGCCTGCTCATGGCCCCCGCCCACGCCGTCCCCCGCCTGCTCGCCCGCAACGGCCTCGCGCTCGAGGACTTCGACGTCTACGAGATCCACGAGGCCTTCGCCTCGACGGTCCTGACGACGCTCGCCGCGTGGGAGGACGACGACTACTGCCGCACCGAGCTCGGCCTCGACGGCGCCCTGGGCTCGATCGACCGCTCGCGCCTCAACGTCAACGGCTCGTCGCTCGCCGCGGGCCACCCGTTCGCCGCGACGGGCGGGCGCATCGTCGCCACGGCTGCGAAGCTCGTCGCGCAGAAGGCTGCCGAGACGGGCCGTCCCGCTCGCGCGCTCATCTCGATCTGCGCCGCCGGCGGTCTGGGGCTCGCCGCGATCCTCGAGAGCGCCGACGTCCCCGCGGTCCCGGCCACGCCGGACGTCACGACGACCATCACCGAGAGCTGAGGAAACCCGCCATGACCGACAAGTACCTGTCCGCCGTGAACTCGGGCTTCACCAAGACGCTCGCCAAGAAGCTGGGGCTCCCCCGGCCCGCGGTCCTGCGCCGCTACCGGGCAGGCGACCCGCTCGTCCCGGGCCCCGTGCTCGTGATCGGCGAGCCCGGCTCGTCCGCCGACACGACCGCGGTCGCCCGGGCCCTGCTCGGCTGGGACCTCGACGTGCGGCAGAACGCGAACGCCGCCGAGACCCGCTGGGGAGCGATCGTCGTCGTCCTGACGGGCGCGACGAGCCCCGCCGACTTCTCGGCCCCCGTCCTCGAGCTCGGTGCGAACCTGCGTCAGCTCGCGCCCGGAGGCCGCGTCGTGACCGTCTCGCGCGCACCGTCCGACGACGACACGCCCCTGCTCGCCGCGACCCGCCAGGGCGTCGACGGGTTCCTGCGCTCTCTCGCCAAGGAGCTGCGCGCCGGAGCCACTGCCAACGGCATCCAGCTGACCGACGGCGCCGCCCCGGACAGCACGTCGGCCCTGACCACGCTGCGCTTCTTCCTCTCGGGGAAGTCGGCGTTCGTCGACGGCCAGCTCCTGCACGTGGGCCCGGCCGCGAGCACCGACGCCCCCGACTGGGACAGACCCCTCGCGGGCCGGGTCGCCGTCGTGACCGGCGCGGCGCGCGGGATCGGGGCCGCGATCGCCCGGACCCTCGCCCGCGACGGCGCGACGGTCGTCGTGGTCGACGTCCCGGCGGCGGGCGAGTCCCTCGCCAAGGTCGCCAACGAGATCAAGGGCACCGCCCTGCAGCTCGACGTCACGGCCGACGACGCGGGCGCACGGATCCTCGAGCACGCGCGGACCCGCCACGGCGGTCTGCACATCCTGGTCCACAACGCCGGGATCCTGCGCGACAAGCTCCTCGCCAACATGTCCCCCGACAAGTGGGACGCCGTGATCGCGGTCAACTTGCTCTCGCAGCTGCGGATCAACGAGTACCTGCTGGGCGCGAACGGCTTCTCCGAGGCCCCGCACATCGTCTCGCTCGCGTCGACGAGCGGCATCGCGGGCAACCGTGGCCAGACGAACTACGGCGCCTCCAAGGCCGGGGTCATCGGGCACACGCGCGCGACGGCACGCCTCCTGGCCCCGCTCGGTGGCTCGGCGAACGCGGTCGCGCCCGGGTTCATCGAGACCGACATGACGGCCTCGATCCCGCTCGTCCAGCGCGAGATGGCGCGCCGCGTGTCCTCGCTCCAGCAGGGGGGCCTGCCCGTCGACGTCGCGGAGGCCATCGCCTTCCTCGCGTCGCCCGCGGCGGTCGGCGTCAACGGCCAGGTGCTGCGCGTGTGCGGCCAGAGCCTGGTGGGCGCGTGACGGCCGCCGCGCCCGAGACCCACAACCCGCGCCTCGTCACGCTGCCCTCGCTACCGGGGCTCGGCGGTCTGTACGCGAAGGGCGTGGCGTCGTCGGGCCGGATCGCCGTGACGCGCTCCCCGGTGTGGCGCGTCCTGCCCGGGACGCGGGACGTCGTCCTTCCCAGCGTCGTCTACCGCGTCGCCGACGTCCCGACGTCGGGAGTCACCGAGCACCTGACCGACTACCAGCGCCTCGTCGGCGAGCGCGTGTGCGACACCCTGCCCGCGGGGTACCTGCACGTGCTCGCGTTCCCGCTCGCGACCGCGCTCATGGTGCGAGGCGACTTCCCGCTGCCGCTGCTGGGACTCGTGCACGTGTCCAACGCGGTCTCGGTGCACCTGCCCGTGCGCGTCGGCGACGTGCTCGAGGTCCGCGCGACGGCCGAGAACCTGCGCGCCCACCGGCGCGGGGTCCAGGTGGACCTGGTGACCGAGGTCGCCGTGGGCGGCGAGCTCGCCTACCGCGGCGTCTCGACGTACCTGGCCAAGGGGTTCGGGTTGCCGTCGGAGGAGGCGGCCCCTCAACGGACCGACGAGGCGCCGCGCGAGGAGTTCGTGCCGCCGGTCCCGACGGCACGCTGGGAGCTCGGCAGCGGGATCGGGCGCGCGTACGGCGCGATCTCGGGCGACCGCAACCCCATCCACACCTCGGTCCTGGGCGCCAAGGCGTTCGGCTTCCCGCGGACCATCGCGCACGGCATGTACACGGCCGCCCGCGCGCTGGCCGAGGTGGGCGCCGCCCGCGGCGACGCCTACGACTGGACGGTCGAGTTCGCCGCGCCCGTCCTGGTCCCGGGCACGGTCCAGGTCGCCATCACCCGCGTGCCCGACGACGGCGCTCACCCGGGCGGGTTCACGTACGTGGGCTGGAACGGGAAGAGCGGCAAGCGGCACCTCAGCGGGACGGTCACGCCGCGCTGAGCGCTCGTGCGGTCGCCGCGGCTGCTGCCGAGAAGTGAGCAGATGCCCCTGATCGGGTCAGATCAGGGGCATCTACTCACTTCTCGGCAGGAGCGTTCACCCCGCGGTCCGCCGGATGCTGCGCCGCCACCGACGTTCGAACACCACGTCCTGGCCGTCGCGCGCCACGACCTCGTCGTCGGTGTGGAAGTACTCGGCGTCGCACGAGATCTCCGAGCGCGTCACGATGCTCGCGTCCCACGCGAGGTCGGCCGGCGTGGCCCCTGGCCTGCGCAGCCGCACGCTCCAGTCCGAGCGCGTGCGCGCGCTCAGCGGGTCGCGCCCGATCCAGTAGCGCTCGAGCGCGTCCTCGGTGAACTCGAGGCCGTCGGGATAGATGCGCGTCCCGCCGTACCTCGGGTCGACCTCCAGGAGCCACTCGTCGGCCGCGACGTCACGCACCACGCGCCGCTCGGGCCGCTGGTCCGCGGCCTCCGGGTAGACGACACCGAGCGGGGGCGCCTGCTCGGGCTCCTCGAAGGTGACGACGGGGTGCCCGCCCGGCGCTGCGCCGTCGTGCACCGGGAGCTCGAGCGAGCTGCCCGCGGGCGCGACCGCGAGCGCCGCCCCTCCCGGCTGCGGCCACACCCACGGCCAGTACGCCGAGGAGACCGCGAGCCGGAGCCGGTGCCCCGGCGCGACCGCGTACCCGGTCCCGCTGAGCTCGAACGTCACGTCGTGCGTCGCGCCGGGTTCCCACGGCACCACGCGGTCACGGCCCTCGCGCGCGGACAGGTTGAGCACGCCACGGGTCACGAGCGTCGAGGAGCCGTCGGGGCCCACGTCGCACAGCCGCGCCACGACCTGCCCCTTCTCGCCCGCGCACGTCAGGCGCAGACGGACCCGGGCACGGCCCAGGATCTCGAGCCGTTGCGTGAGCGGCGGCGAGTCGAAGCACACGGACCGCCCGTCCTCCTCGCGCTGGTCGGGCGGCAGGTCCGCGTCGTTCCCGAACGGGAAGAAGCGCCCCGCGTCGATCCCGGTGTGCTGGGGAGAGGCCACGAGGCACGACGGCGGCACGTCCGCCGGGGCGGTCGGCTCACCGCCCGCCGGGCTCGGGTGGGCGGGAAGGTGGGTGACGAGCGGGGCGGTCGTGCGCAGCTCGGTGGCGACCGCTGCGTCGTCGACGTCGTCGGTGCCGCCAGGCGCTCCCGCGAGCGGGAGGACCGTGGGCCGCACGTGCGGTGACGGCCACCGCTCCTCCCCGACCCACCGGCCGGGCAGCTCGTCGTAGACCGTCGCGGGCGGCACGGACTCGGTGACCCAGGCGCGCAGCGCAGGTTCGTCCAGGGCGCCCGCGTCCTCGTCCTTGAGGAACTGGTCCCACCAGCGCAACGTCTCCTGGAGGAACCCGATCGACGGTCCGGGCGGCAGGCCGCGGTCGGGGTACTGGTGCGACCACGGACCGACGATGCCCCGGACCGGGCCGCCCAGTGCCCTGTCGCCGTGGGCCGTCGCGTCGCCCGCGGCGACGAGCCGCAGGACCGTGTCGCGGTACGGGTCGTTCCACCCGCCGACCGCGAGCACCGCGGCCTTGATCGCCGAGTAGTCCTCGATCACGCTGCCGTGGCGCCAGTAGTCGTCGCGCGTCTGGTGGTCGAGCCAGGTGTGGACGAACGGCTCGGTGTGCTCGAGGCGGTCGAGCCACTGCTCCTTCCACCGGTCGCCCACGACGGCCGGGTCCGGGGGCCGGGAGCAGAACGCGAGCATGGTCGCGGCCCACGCGTGCATGTCGACCGCGAGGACCGACCCGCCCGTGTAGTGCACGTCGTTGTCGTACCGGTCGTCGGTCGAGCAGACCGTGACGATCGCTGCGAGCGCCTCGGGAGCGAGGGCCGCGACCTGCAGGGCGTTGAACCCGCCCCACGAGATGCCGAACATCCCGACCTTGCCGCTGCACCACTCCTGCGTGGCGAGCCACTCGACGACCGCGACGCCGTCGGCGAGCTCGGTCGGGGAGTACTCGTCGTCCTGGTGTCCGTCCGAGTTCCCGCTGCCGCGGATGTCGACGCGCACCGACGCGTACCCGTGGCCCGCGTAGTACGGGTGGCGCTGCGCGTCGCGCGGGGCGGTCCAGTCGGACAGCCGGTAGGGCAGGTACTCCAGGATCGCGGGGACCGGCGTGGGGTCGACCGGTCGCCAGACCCTCGCCGCGAGGCGCGTGCCGTCGGCGAGGGGTATCCAGTGGTCCTCGACCGTGGTCTCGAACGGGAGCTCGGTCACGTACCGCATGGTCGTTCCTCCGGTGCTGGGTGGTGCGGGTGGTGCAGTCGGTCAGGTACTGCTGTCGGGCGGGTGGTGCAGTCGGTCAGCGGTGGTGGCGCGGGGCCACGTGGGTCGTGCGGGTCGTGCGCACCGGTCAGTGGACGGGGTGCATGGTCCGCTTCATCCAGGGCGACAGGATCAGGACGACGACCCCGACGAGCACCGCGACGGCACCGTTGAGCGTGAAGTAGAGGCCGTCGGGGATCTCGCCGTAGAACCGGACGGTCTGCGCCTGGATGCCGTTCGCGAGCGCGATCGACAGGAACCACACAGCCATGGACTGGCTCGAGAACGCCGCGGGGGCGAGCTTGGTGGTCGCGGACAGGCCCGTCGTCTGGAGCAGCACGTCACCGAGCCCCAGCAGCAGGAGCGAGGCCAGGAGCCACCACACGGCGATCTTCCAGTCGCCGCTCTGCCCCGTCACGGCGGGCACGAGGACCAGGTAGGACAGGCCGCCGAGCAGAGCGCCGATCGCGATCTTCTTGGACGCGTGCGGCTGCCGAGGCCCGAGCCAGGTCCACAGCGCCGCGACCACGGGCGCGACGAGCACCTCGACGCCGCCCAGGAACGAGCTGAACCAGGCTGCGGGCGCCTGCCACCCGAAGATCGTGCGCTCGACGTGCTGGTCGGCCAGCAGGATCAGGACGCTGTACGCCTGGAACAGCACGAAGTTGAAGGCGACCGATGCGAACCACAGCACGAGGAACGGCCGGAGCCGCCCGCGTTCCTCGCCCGTCACGCGGGGGCTGCGGAACATGACGGTGAAGTAGACGATCGGCGCGGCCATGGCGACCACGGTCAGCGCGTCGACCACGCCCGCGATGCTGAGCCGCCCCACGAGCGCGAGCCCGACGGCGAGGATCACCACCCCGGCCGCGACCCCTCCCAGGATCCACAGGGTCCGGCGCATCACGGCCGGCGGCAGGGGCGCCTCGGGGCCGCGCCCGTGACCCGGGATGTGCCTGCGGCCCACGACGTACTGGACCACTCCCGCGGTCATGCCGATCGCGGCGGCCGAGAACCCCCAGTGCCAGCCGACGTCGGCGCCGAGCCACCCCGTCACGAGGGGACCGAAGAACGCCCCGACGTTGATACCCATGTAGTAGAGCGCGAACCCGGCGTCGCGGCGCTCGTCCGTGGTCGAGTAGAGCTTGCCCACCAAGGTCGACACGTTGGGCTTGAGCAGCCCCGTGCCCAGGCTGATGAGGACCAGGCCGAGCCACGTCGAGAGCTCGGCGGGGATCGCCATGGTGTAGTGCCCGCACGCGATGAGGATCCCGCCCCACAGGACGGCTCGGTACGAGCCCAGGACCCGGTCCGCGATCCACCCGCCGCCGACCGAGACCAGGTAGACCATGGTCCCGTAGCCGGCCGCGATCGAGGCCGCCGGCCCGGCCTCCATCCCGAGCCCGTCGTCGGCGACGGTCGCGGTGAAGAACAGCACGAGGATGGCCTGCATCCCGAGGAACGAGAACCGCTCCCAGACCTCGAGGCCGAACAGGGTCGACAGGCCCCGCGGGTGCCCGAAGAAAGCTCTGTCGTCCGGGTCGACCGCGGGTCCTGCCGGTCGTGCGTCCTCGGTCGTCAACAGCCCTCCAGCAGTCGGTGCGCCACCGCAGGGTCGCGGAGGCATCCTTCCAACCTAGGCAGGTTCGTCGCCCGAGGCCACAGGGGCACCAGACCGGGTGTCGAGCACGGAAGAGGCCAGGTGTTCCGCTCGCACCACCTGACCGGTTGCCCACCCGACGCCTCGAGGCGGTCCCATCTGCCCCTCAGCCGACCCGGTCGAGGTCCTCCAGGCGCGCGAGCCGGTCGAGCAGGCCGTCCCGGACACCCGGCCACTCGTCGGCGAGGATCGAGAAGTAGGCCGTGTCGCCGCGCGACCCGTCGGGCGCGACGCGGTGGCTGCGCAGCACCCCCTCGGGCACGGCCCCGAGGCGCTGGATCGCCGCGATCGAGCGGGCGTTGCGCGCGTCGGCCCGCAGCGCGACGCGCTCGACGTCGAGCACCTCGAACGCGTGCCGCAGCAGCAGGTACTTGCACGCCGGGTTGGTCACGCCGCCCCACCAGGGACGGTCGTAGAACGTCGAGCCGAGCTCGACCCTCCCCTGCGAGAGCGACCACTCGTAGAGCGAGGTGCTGCCGCGGACGGACGTGGCGCCGTCGGGCCCCTCGCCGGGAGCAGCCGGCCCGACGACGGCCCACGCCAGGCGCCCCGGCGCCGCCACCGCGTCCCGCACGTAGACGGACATGGCCGGTGTCCCGCGAGGCGTCGGCGAGGACATGCCCGCCCACAGGGCGTCGTCGACGAACGCCCCCAACGCCTGCGCGTGCTGCTCGCCGAGCGGCTCGAGGCGCAGCCCGAACCCTTCCAGGACCGTGGCGTTCTCCATGCGGTCATCCTGCCGGACCGAACGTGAGGATCCTGTGAACCGCCCGTCCCCCGAGATGCGAGTCGCCTGGCGGCCTGCCTACGGTCGATGCGAACCAACCACCATCCGACGATCACCACGGGAGGACCTCCATGGGACTGGGAGACAAGATCAAGCACGCGGCCGAAGAGGTCGAGGGCAAGGTCAAGGAGGGCGCCGGCAAGCTCACGGGCAACGAGAAGCTCGAGGCCGAGGGCCACGCCGACCAGGCGAAGGCCAACGTCAAGCAGGCCGGTGACGACGTCAAGGACGCCTTCAAGAAGGACTGACCCACCAGACGAAGAACGCCCCGGGACCCGTACGGGTCCCGGGGCGTCGCTGTGGACGGGGGAGGTTCAGAGGGCGACGGCGGGCGGCAGGGCCGTGACCGGTCCGACGGGCTGGCCGGGCACGTCGGCGACGTGCCCGGCGACCGGCGGGACGACCGACAGGAGCGGCGTGGTCACGGGCTCGCCGGCGGCGGACATCTCGACCGGGCCGAGCACCGGGACGATGCGCGGGCTCGTGATCCGCGCGAGCAGGCCGAGCTCGACGCCCGCCCACTCGTGCGCGAGGATCGAGAAGCACACCGAGTCGGCGCGCGTGCCGTCGGGCGCCGTGCGGTGACCTCGCATGACGCCCTCCTCGTACGCGCCGAGGCGACGCATCGCGGCGAGCGAGCGAGCGTTGCGCGCGTCCACCCGGAAGCCCACACGGTGCACGTCCCACGACTCGAACGCATGTCGGAGCAGCAACCATTTCGAGACCGGGTTGACGAGGCTCCCCCACGTGGAACGGGCGTAGAAGGTCCGCCCGATCTCCACGCGCCTGTCGTCGAGCGACAGGTCACGGAAAGCGGTGCTCCCCACCACGAGACCCGAGCCCGCGTCGACGACGGCGAAGGCCGTCAGCGCCCGGGTAGCCCGAGTGTCCTCGATGAAGTTCACCATCCCGACCTCCCCCGCAGGGAGGGTCGTACTCATACCCGCCCACATCGTCGGATCGACGATCTGAGCCAGCGCACCGGCGTGCGCGACAGCCAGGGGTTCGAGGCGGAACCCGTGGCCTTCCAGGACGACATCGTGCTGCACAGCGCATATCAGAACACACGCAGGCGTCGCCGCCAAGACCACGGAGCGGTCTGCTGTGGACGACGAGGTGACGCACGGGTGAACGTTGCGCTCGGAGGAGCGTCTCCGCAGGTCAGAGGCCCTCTCAGGCGGGGGCGGGACCGCACCCCACGGCGGCCGTGATGTTGCCGACGGCGGCGGTCGCGAAGAGGCCCGAGAGCCCCGCGACCTGGAGCAGCGGACGCGGGTCGTCGCTCACGACCCAGCAGCCGTCCACGACCTCGTACCGGGCCGTGGCCCCCTCGCCGACGTAGGCGCGCAGCGCGGAGAGCAGGCGCTCGATCTCCTCGCCCGTGGTGCCCACGCCGATCGAGGCGCGGACGGCCCCCGCCGGGAAGCCCAGGCGGGCCAGGAGCGGGTGCGCGCAGAACCGGCCGTCGCGCACGCCGATCCCGTGCTCGGCCGACAGGTAGGACGCGACGAGGCCCGCGTCGTGGCCGTCGACCGAGAACGTCACGACGCCCACGGGGTCCACGGCGTCGGCCCAGGCGCGGACGACGCGCACGCCGTCGATCTCCTCGAGCCCCTCGACGAGGCGGGCGCGGAGCTCGGTCTCGTGCGCGACCAGCACGCCCGGGCTCGAGCGCAGCGAGCGCGTCGCACGCCGAGGCGAGCGCGACCGCGCCGATCACGTTGGGCGACCCGGCCTCGTGCCGCGCCGGGGCGCTCTGCCACGTGGTGCCGTCGAGCGTCACGTTGCGCACCGCGCCGCCGCCCGGCGAGGTAGGGCGTGCCGGCGTCGAGCCAGTCACGGCGCCCCACGAGCGCGCCCGCACCGAACGGCGCGTAGGTCTTGTGGCCCGAGAACGCGACGTAGTCCACGTCGCTCGCGGCGAGTGAGACGCCCCGGTGCGGGACGAGCTGGGCGCCGTCGAGCAGGACCCGCGCTCCGGCGTCGTGCGCCGCGGCGACGACCTCGCTGAGCGGCAAGGACTCGCCCGTGACGTTCGAGGCCCCCGTGATCGCGACGAGCGCGTACGGGAAGCGCGAGAGCTCGGCGCGCAGCCCGGACAGGGTCTCGGCGACCGTCGCGCCGCCGACCAGGACCGTGGCGCCGCCCGTGCGCTGCCAGGGCAGGAGGTTCGCGTGGTGCTCGACGTCCAGGACGAGCACCCGGCCGGGCGTCCCGTCGGCCTGCGCCGGGACGCATCCCGCGAGCAGGTTGAGCGAGTCGGTGGTGTTGCGCGTGACGATCGTGACGTCGTCCTCGCGGGCGCCGACGAACGCGCCGATGGTCTGGCGCGCGGCCTCGTAGAGGGCCGTCGACACCTGGGACAGGTAGCCCGCGCCGCGGTGCACGCTCGCGTAGAGCGGCAGGACCTCGTTGACGCGGTCGGCCACGACCTGCAGCGCAGGGGCCGACGCCGCGACGTCGAGGTTCGCGTACGGGACGCTGCGCCCGTCGACGAGCGGGACCAGGGTGTCGCTGCCCACGACGGGCAGCACGGCACACGAGGTAGGGGCTTCGATGACTGCGTGTGCGCTCATGGCACGTCCTCCGGTGGTCGTCGGAGTTCGCCCTGCGGCCCCTCCGCGCTTGCCCCCCTCCTTGTAGAGAGGGGCCCGGTCGTCACCCGGGGCACCCCGCCGCGGAGGAGGGTTGCCGGCCAGCAAACCGGGGTTTTGCGCTGGCACTCATGACCTGGTGTCCAGGATGGGCGAGGCTCACGGAGCGTGTCAACCGGTGGGCACGGCGTCTCGGATGGTGGGCAGAGGGTGCCTGTCAGGCGGTCGGAGCATCCTCCGCCAGCGCCGCGACCCGTCGCGCGTCGGCCCGGTACATGGCGGCGTGGTCGCTGAAGTCGGACCGGCCCGTCTGCTCCGCCCGGCCGGCGGTGAAGTCCGCGATCTCCTCGAGGCGGGCGACCATCGCGGTCAGGACCTCGCGTCGCGCGAAGGGCAGCCCGTAGGCCGCGACCAGCGCGTCGAGGCGCGCGAGAGGGTCCAGGCGCCCGACGACGCCGCTCGCGTCCTCGCTCGCGGCGTCCGCCACGAAGGGCGCGAGCCGGTATCCCAGGTAGGCCAGGTCCCAGATCCGGGGGCCGGGGCTCGCGGTATCGAAGTCGATGAGCCCGACGACGGCCCCGTCACGGAAGACCATGTTGTAGGGGGCCACGTCGCCGTGGCACACGACCTCGACCGGCTCGTGCGCCGGGAGCTGCCAGGTCGGGCGGCGGCGGGTGCGGGGACGGCGGCGGTGGGGACCGCGGAGTCCCCTGGGACCTCGCTCACGTCCGTGGCCGCGAGGAACCCGACGCTCGCGTCGTGCACGCGCCGCAGGAGCGCGCCCGCGTCGCGGAGCACGGCCTCGCCCCAGAGCCAGTCGGGCAGCGGGTAGGTCGCGACGTCGCCCGGGAGGTAGGAGAGGACCTCGCGTCCTTGGTCGTCGACGCCCAGCGGCTCGGGCACCTCGGTGACGCCGCTCGCCCGCAGGTGCGCCAGCAGCGCCTGGACCGTGGGTGTCCACGGCCCGGCGGTCCGGCGGACCGTATCACCGCTCCGCACGACGGTCGTGGAGTTGCCCCCGGTCAGGACCTCCTCGGGCACGCTCCTCTCCCGACCGCCCGCCCCGAGGTAGAGGGCTCGCGTCGAGGTAGAGGCCCCGAGCCCTCTACCTCGACAGAAATCCTCTACCTCGCGGCCAGACGGGAAGCTCTCCATGCACGGCAACCTATCCCGTGCCCACCCTGCGAGACGGGCGTTCCACAGCGTGGGCACGGTGACGTACGATCCGACGCAACCATCCAGAGCGGCTGAGTGACTTGGCACGATGACGCCGCAGCAACCCCCCGGCGACGGGCGAGGGTGCTACCGCCACGACCGATGGAGGATCACATGAGTGCCCCCGACCGCGCGACCGCTGCACCGGTCTCCGACGCCCGGCCCGCCGACGGCTACGCCGGCGACGTCACGCCCCGGCAGGCGTGGACCCTTCTCCAGTCGGACCCGGACGCCGTCCTCGTCGACGTCCGCACCGACGCCGAGTGGCGCTTCGTCGGCGTCCCCGACCTGTCCTCGACGGGCCGCGAACACCGTTCAGGTCCAGTGGGTGGACGTCGAGGGCCGGCCCAACCCGGCGTTCGTCGCCGACCTCGCCGCGGCCGGCGTGACGCCCGAGACGCCCCGTCGTGTTCCTGTGCCGCTCGGGCGCCCGGTCGATCGGCGCGGCCAAGGCCGCGACCGCAGCGGGCCTCGGCCCGGCGTACAACGTCCTCGAGGGCTTCGAGGGAGCGCTCGACGGCGCCGGTCACCGCGGTTCCGACGGCTGGCGCGCAGCGGGCCTCCCCTGGAAGCAGTCGTGAGCGCCGCGGCCGAGGACGGCGTCCTGCGCATCCCCGCCGGGATCCCCGGAGGCTCGGGCCGCGGCCCGCTCCCCCGCTCGGTGCGACCCGACACCCTCGCGGTGCGCGGTGGCCACGCCCGCTCCGAGTTCGAGGAGACGAGCGAGGCGCTCTTCCTCACGCAGGGCTACGTCTACGGGAGCGCCGCCGAGGCGGAGGCCGCGTTCACGGGCGAGGTCGACCGCTTCATCTACTCGCGCTACGGCAACCCGACCGTGCACACGTTCGAGGAGCGCCTGCGCCTGATCGAGGGCGCGGAGGCCTGCTACGCCACGGCGTCGGGCATGTCCGCGGTCTTCACGTCGCTCGCGGCCCTGGTGCAGTCCGGGTCGCGCATCGTCGCGGCCCGCGCCCTGTTCGGCTCCTCGCTCGTGATCTTCGACGAGATCTTCGCGAAGTGGGGCGTGCGCACCGACTACGTCGACGGTCACGTGCTCTCCCAGTGGGAGGAGGCGCTGTCGACCCCCGCGGACGTCGTCTTCTTCGAGACCCCGTCCAACCCCATGCAGGACGTGATCGACGTGCGCCGCGTGAGCGACCTCGCGCACGCGGCGGGCGCCGTCGTCGTGCTCGACAACGTGTTCGCGACCCCCGTGCTGCAGAAGCCGCTCGAGCTCGGCGCGGACGTGGTCGTGTACTCGGCGACCAAGCACATCGACGGCCAGGGACGCGTGCTGGGCGGCGCGATCCTGGGCTCGGAGGAGTACGTCAAGGGCCCGGTCCAGCAGTTCATCCGCAACACCGGACCCTCGCTCAGCGCGTTCAACGCCTGGGTCCTGCGTCAAGGGGCTCGAGACCCTGTCGGTGCGTGTCAAGGCCCAGAACGCCGCCGCCCTCCAGGTCGCGACCGCGCTCGAGGACGCTGCCCGGCATCACGGCCGTGCGCTACCCGTTCCTCGCCTCGCACCCGCAGGTCGAGCTCGCCAAGGCCCAGCAGAGCGGTGGCGGGACGGTCGTGACGTTCAACCTCGACGTGCCCGGCGCCGACGACCCGGGCACGGACCCCGAGCTCCTCAAGAAGCGCACGTTCCAGTTCCTCGACGCGCTGCGGATCGTGGACATCTCCAACAACCTGGGCGACGCCAAGTCCCTCGTCACGCACCCCGCGACCACGACGCACCGCAAGCTGGGGCCGGAAGGTCGTGCCGCCGTCGGGATCGCGGAGACGACCGTGCGCCTGTCGATCGGCCTCGAGGACCCGCTCGACCTGATCGAGGACGTCGAGCAGGCGCTCGCCGCGCGCTGAGCCGCCGCCGCGCCGCTGAGTGCGGAGTTCTTGCGCGACACGCCGGGCGTGTCGCGCAAGAGCTCCGCACTCAGCGAGGCGGGACGGGTCCAGGAATACCCCGGCCGCCTCCCGGGGTTGGACCTGGCGATGACTACCTCGCCGCGCCTCTCCGTCCTCGACCTCGTCCCCGTCCGTTCGGGACAGTCCAGCTCCCAGGCCATCGCCGCGTCCCTGGACCTCGTGCGCCTCGCCGACCGCCTCGGCTTCACGCGCTACTGGTTCGCCGAGCACCACAACATGCCCGCGGTCGCCGCGTCGGCGCCGCCCGTGATGATCGCGGCCGCCGCCTCGGTGACCGAGCGGATCCGCGTCGGCTCGGGTGGCGTCATGCTCCCCAACCACGCCCCGCTCGTCGTCGCCGAGCAGTTCGCGGTCCTGGAGGCCATGGCCCCGGGCCGCATCGACCTGGGGATCGGGCGCGCGCCCGGCAGCGACCCCGTCGTCACGGCGCTGCTCCGCAGCAGCGGCCCCACGTCGGACGTCGACCGCTTCCCCCAGCACGTCCAGGACATCCGCTCGCTCATGAGCGCCGAGGGCGCCACGGTCCGCCTCACGAGCGGCCAGGTCTACGACGTCCACGCGACCCCGGCCGCCGAGTCCGTGCCGACCGTGTGGCTGCTCGGGTCGAGCGACTACTCGGCGCGCCTGGCCGCCGAGCTCGGCCTGCCCTACGTGTTCGCCAACCACTTCTCGGGTGCAGGCATCGACGAGATCCTCGCGCTCTACCGCGACGGCTACCGCCCCTCCCCCGAGCACCCCGCGCCCGAGACGTTCCTGACGGTCAACGTGTCGGTCGCCCCGACGCTCGCCGAGGCTCGCGCCCGCGCGCTGCCGCAGGCGCGCATGATGGCCCGCCTGCGCTCGGGCAAGCCGCTCGGCGCCCAGGAGACGGTCGAGGACGCCGCGTCCACGCCGCTCGACGGGCTCACGTCCCAGATGGCCGACGAGATGCTCGACCGCTGGATCGTCGACGAGCCCCAGGCCGCGGCCCGTCGCGTGCGCGAGCTCGCCACCCGGCACGGCGTCGACGAGGTCATGGTCGTGCCCGTCGCGGCGTCCCGCGCCGACGAGTCGCTCGACGCGACGCCCGGCCGCACGCAGACGCTCGAGCTGCTCGCGGACGCGCTCGCCTGACGCCCGTCCCGTGACCCCGCCACGCGCTGAGCCCGCCCGACCGCCCGCCGACGCGGCGCCGTCGGGCACGCCCGAGCGCGTCACGGACCGGGCATCGGTGCTCCTCGCCCCGAACCCCGGACCCATGACGCTCGACGGGACCCGCTCCTACGTCCTGGCCGCGCCCGGCGCGCGCACGCGCGTGGTCGTCGATCCCGGGCCCGACGACGCCGCTCACCTCACGGCCCTGGCCGACGGCCCGCGCGTCGAGGTCGTCCTGGTCACGCACCGCCACGCGGACCACACCGCCGGCGCCGCGCGCTTCGCGGAGCTCACGGGCGCGCCCGTGCGCGCCGCCGACCCCGCGCACTGCCACCCGGCGGGCTCGCGCGAGGCGGCGCCGCTGCGCGGCGGCGAGACGATCCACGCGGCCGGGCTGACGATCGAGGTCCTCGCGACGCCCGGGCACACGGGCGACTCGACGAGCTTCCACCTGCCCGAGGACGGCCCCGCGGGCAGCGTGCTCACGGGCGACACGATCCTGGGCCGCGGCACCACGGTCATCGCCGAGCCCGACGGCTCGCTGCGTGACTACCTCACGAGCCTCGACCTGCTCGAGTCGCTCGGCGCCGCGACCGTCCTGCCCGCGCACGGGCCGCGCCTGGACGGCCTGGCCGCCGTCGTGCGGGCGTACCGGGAGCACCGGCTGGCCCGGCTCGCGCAGGTGCGCAGGGCGCTCGGCCCCCGGGCCGGTGCACCGGTGACCGACGAGCTCCTGGACGCGGTCACCGCGGCGGTCTACCCCGACACCGACCCCGCCGTGCTGCCCGCCGCCCGCCAGAGCGTCCGGGCCCAGCTACGCCACCTCGCCGAGGACGCCTGACGGCCGACGCGCCCGGTCGCGGCCCCGGTGGTTGACTGGCCGCGTGACGCCCACCCACCACCCGGACCTTCCCAGCGCCCCCGTCCCCCGTGAACGGCTCGGGGCCGGTCCCGCGGTGCGGCTGGCCGCCGGCGCGGTGGTGGGACTGGCGACGGGCCTCTGGATCGGGTCGCAGGGGTACCCGCGCTTCGCGTTCCTCGCCGGGTGGTCGATCGCGGCGCTCGTGTTCGTCGCCTGGACGTGGGGCGTCGTCGTGCGGATGGACGCTCCGACGACCGCGAGCCACGCCACGCGCGAGGAACCGTCGCGGCGCGTGACCCACCTGTTCATCCTCGCGGCGTCGGTCGTGAGCCTCGTCGGTGTCGGCCTCATGCTGCTCGCCTCGCCCGACGACAAGCGGGCACAGGCACTGACCGCGGTGTTCGCCGTGGGAAGCGTCGCGATCTCGTGGGCTGCGGTGCACACCCTGTTCGGGCTCGCCTACGCGCGCCTGTACTACACGGGCCCCGACGGCGGCATCGACTTCAACCAGCACGAGCCACCCGGCTACGTGGACTTCCTGTACGTGGCGTTCACCATCGGGATGAGCTTCGCGATCTCCGACACCAACGTGACGTCGGGTCGCATCCGCAGCACCGCCCTGTGGCACGCCCTGCTGTCCTACCTGTTCGGGACCGTCATCATCGGTGCCGTGGTCAACCTCGTCGCGGGGCTCTGACCTCCGCGTCGTCGCCCGACCGACGGGTCACGACGCTCGACACCAGCGCGGCGACCGCGGCCACCGCCACGACCAGGAAGACCGCGAGGGCGATGCGCGCCGGGGTGTACACCTGGCGGTCGGCCATCTCGCCCGCCGAACCGACCCAGCCCCACTGCATGACGGTCGCCTCGACGCGCGCACCCAGGGCTCCCAGCCGGCCAGGGGCCGCAGCCAGGGCGCCGGCCACCCAGGTGAAGCAGTCGACCGCGAGAGCACCGAACAGGGAGGAACCGGACAAGAGGGTGAGCACCGGACAAGGGTAGCGGGTCATCCGGTCGAGCGTCGGGTGATGTCTCGGTGTCGGACGCTCCTGTCACGTCTACCGCACGCCCGACACCTGGCAGACCATCGAGACGGTCGCGACGGTCGTCGACGAACGCCTCGCGAGCTGGCGAGAGGCCGGGCGGCCGTCGCACGTCCTGGCCTGAGCCGAGGCGGCAGCGGCGCTCGCCGACGACAGACGAGACCGACGGCGACGCCCACCGGGAAGGTGGGCGCCGCCGTCGGGCAGTGCGTGCGTCGCGCGGCGACGCAGGGGTCAGTCCTGGACGAGCGTGCTCAGGACCGAGGTGAAGAAGCCCAGCCCGTCCGTGCCGGCGCGCGGCCCGGACTCGTTCGCGGGGCCGAACCCGGCCTCGACCGCGTGCTCGGGGTGCGGCATGAGGCCCACGACGTTGCCCGCCGCGTTCGAGATGCCCGCGATGTCGCGGCGCGAACCGTTGGGGTTCCAGCCCTCGTAACGGAAGACGACGCGGCCCTCGGCCTCGAGCTCGTCGAGCGTGCGCTCGTCGGCCACGAACTGGCCGTCCTGGTTCTTCAGCGGGACCGTGATGCGCTGGCCCGCGGTGTAGTCGCGCGTCCAGGCGGTGTCGGCGTTCTCGACGACCATGGTCTGCTCGCGGCAGATGAACGTGAGGTGGTCGTTCTTGATCATCGAGCCGGGCAGCAGGTGCGCCTCGGTGAGGATCTGGAAGCCGTTGCAGATGCCCAGGACGGGCAGGCCGCCCCGGGCCGCGTCGACGAGCGAGTCCATGACGGGAGCGAAGCGGCTGATCGCCCCGGCGCGCAGGTAGTCGCCGTAGGAGAAGCCGCCCGGGCAGCACGACCGCGTCGACCCCGTGCAGGTCCGCGTCCGCGTGCCACAGGGACACGGGCTCGCCGCCCGCCAGGCGCACCGCACGCGCCGCGTCGCGGTCGTCGAGCGTGCCGGGGAACGTGATGACACCGATCCGGGCCGTGGCCAGGCCGGTCGCTGCGGGGGCGCTCATCAGGCGCTCTCCCCGCCCAGCTCGGCCGTCAGCTCGGCAACGAGGACGACGTCCTCGATGACCGGGTTGGACAGCACCTTCTCGCCGGCCTCGCGGGCCGCGGCGAGGACCTCGGGCGTGACGTCACCCTCGACCTCGAGCTCGAACCGCTTGCCCTGGCGCACGCCCGTGAACTGGGTGAAGCCCAGGCGCGGGAGCGCCCCGACGACGGCCTTGCCCTGCGGGTCCAGGATCTCGGGCTTGGGCATGACCTCGACGACTACGCGTCCCACAGGAGCTCCTCGGGAAGTTGGTCCGGCCGCTCGGCTCGGACAGGTCCGCACGAGGCTCGGAGCGCGCCGCGAGGGCGGCGACCGGGTCGCACGGATCTCGGTGGGTGGGGAATCCGCGGCCAGTTTACCTGCGCCGGGCGAGCGGCCAGGTCGCGTCTCAGGCGTCGGTCGCGGGGGCCTTCCGGGGCGGCACCGGCATGTTTCCCTCCATGACGTGACGACGCCAGCTCCGGCGGACCCGTGTCCTGCGGAACAGGAACCCTGCGAGCAGGCCGGTGGCGAAGAGCACGAGGTACATCCAGGGGTCCTCCTCCAGCAGTCCCGTGGACGCCCCTCTCCACAGCCCGGCACGCGCGAGCACCGACGGTGCGGTCCAGACGAGCGCGAGGAACACGGGAGCGGCGAACGAGGCACGCCAGCTGTAGAGCGCCCCGTGGATGTCGTCCGCGACCCACCACCAGAACTTCGGAGGCAACCGCACGTCGAAGAACCGGTACAGCACCCACCGCCACAGCGGCGGGTGCTCGCGCCAGCGCAGCCCCCAGCCCGCGCACAGCAGGCTGCGGACCTCTTCGGTGCTCAACCGGTCGGGTGCGGGGGTTCCCGCGGCGTGGGCCGCCGCACGGGCCACGTCCTGCTGGACCGCGAGGAGCTCGTCGCCGTGCACCTCGCGCCAGCGGCGTGGGTAGGCACGCGCCCAGGACCGCGCGGACCGTGCGAAGCGCTCGTCGGGCGTGAGGTCGCGGCGGCGCATCAGGCCAGCCCTCCCGCGAGCCGGCCCGACGTCGGGCGCGCTGTCGTGCCACGCGCGTCGAGGGCCTTCTGCGCCCGGGCGGAGAGCTCGCGCAGCCTGGCCGTCTCCTGCTCGGCGACGCGGCGGCCGTCGTCGGTGATCCGGTAGTAGCGACGCAGGCGACCGTCCACCACCTCCTCCCCCGCGGGCTCGACGAGCCCTGCGCCGCAGAGCCGGTCCAGGTTGCCGTACAGGGTGCCGGCGCCGAGGGCGGTGGCGCCGTCCGAGAGCTCTGCGACGGCCTGGATGACGGCGTAGCCGTGCAGCGGCTCGGGGGTGAGGGAGAGCAGGATCAGGTAGGCCTGCTCGGTCATGCGGAAGGGCTTCGCGCGGACCGGGCCGTTCGTCGCAGAGGGCATGGTCGATATATATCGCGCAACGACCCGTCAGGCAAGAGGCGTCTCTCGACGTGCACTGTCGGAGGCCGGCGCTAGCATCGAACACATGTTCGAACCGTCGCTCGCAGCCCGCCCGGGGCCAGGGGTCCAGGTGATCGCCGCCGTGCTCTCACGGGACCGCACGTGCACGTTCCCGGGGTGCTCGGTGCCCGCGTTCCGGTGCGACCTGGACCACGTGGTCCGGCCCGCGCCGCGACGGCCCGGCACCCCCGCACCGGACGTCGGGCCGCGGGACCTCATCTCGCTGTGCCGCCACCACCACGTGGTCCGCGCCCGGTCAGGGTGGCGACCCGAGCTCGGGGCCGACGGCGCGGTGCGCTGGACGTCGCCGACGGGGCACCGCTACGTCCGCGAGCCCCTCGGCGCACCGGCGGGCCCCGGCGTCAGAACAGGGAACGGCCCGTGAGGCGCTCGTAGGCCTCGAGGTAGCGCTCGCGCGTGCGCTCCACCACGTCGGTGGGCAGCGAGGGCGGGGGTGCGTCGGACGCGCGGTCCCAGCCCGAGGCGCCGGAGGCGAGCCAGTCGCGCACGTACTGCTTGTCGAAGCTCGGCTGCGCGCGCCCGGGCTGCCACTGGTCGGCGGGCCAGAAGCGCGAGGAGTCGGGCGTCAGCACCTCGTCGCCCAGCACGGTGGCACCCGTGACCGGGTCGAGACCGAACTCGAGCTTGGTGTCGGCAAGGATCACGCCGCGCTCGCGCGCGATCTCCTCGGCGCGCGAGTAGACGGCGAGCGTCAGGTCGCGCAGCCGCGTCGCGGCGTCGAGACCCACGGTCTGCGCGACGACCTCGAACGACACGTTCTCGTCGTGCTCCCCCACCTCGGCCTTGGCCGCAGGGGTGAAGACCGGCTCGGGCAGGCGCGAGCCGTCGACGAGCCCGTCGGGCAGCGGGACGCCGCACACGGTCCCGTCACCGCGGTACTCGACCAGGCCCGAGCCCGTGAGGTACCCGCGGGCCACGCACTCGACGGGGAACATCTCGAGGCGGCGACAGATCATCGCGCGCCCGGCGACGACGTCGGGGACCAGGCCGTCACCCGGCATCGCGCTCGCCTCGGTGCTCACGACGTGGTTCGGGACCAGGTCCGCGAGCCTGTCGAACCACCACAGGCTGAGCTGGGTCAGGACGACGCCCTTGTCCGGGATGCCGGGGGCCAGGACGTGGTCGAACGCGCTGACGCGGTCGCTCGCGACCACCAGCACCACGTCACCCAGGGGGTGCGCCCCACCGAGGCGCGCGAGGTCGGGCTCGTAGAGGTCGCGGACCTTGCCCGAGTAGACGTGCCGCCACCCCGGGAGATCGAGGCGGGCCGTGTCGAGCCCGCCCGCAGGCTGCGCGCTCACAGCGCTGCCCGCTCGGCCGCGGCCTTCTGGGCGATGTCCGTGCGGTGGTGCGAACCGGGCAGGACGATCCGGTCCACGCCCGCGTACACCCGACGGCGTGCCTCCGCGAGGTCCTCGCCGCGCGCGACGACCGACAGCACCCGCCCGCCCGCGCTGCGCAAGGTGTCCTCGTCGTCGGACGCGGTGCCGGCGTGCAGGACGTGGACGCCCTCGAGCACCTCGGCGTCCGCGATGCCGGTCACGGGGTCCCCGGTGCGCACGGCCGACGGGTAGCCGCCCGCCGCGACGACCACGGTGACCGCGGCGTCGTCGGACCAGCGCAGGCGCGGGAAGTCGCCGAGCTCGCCCCGCGCCGCGGCCCGCAGCACCGCGGAGAGCGGTGTCCGCAGGCGTGCGAGCACGACCTGGGTCTCCGGGTCGCCGAAGCGGGCGTTGAACTCGACCACGCGCGTGCCGCGGCTCGTGAGCGCGAGGCCCACGTACAGAACGCCGGCGAACGGCGTGCCGCGGCGGGCCATCTCGTCGATCGTGGGCTGCGCGACCCGGGTGACCACTTCCTCGGTCAGCCCCTTCGGTGCCCACGGCAGCGGGCTGTACGCACCCATGCCGCCCGTGTTGGGACCCGCGTCGTCGTCGAAGGCCCGCTTGAAGTCCTGTGCGGGGGCCAGCGGGACCACGCTGCGACCGTCCGAGAGGCAGAACAGCGAGACCTCGGGGCCGTCGAGGTACTCCTCGATCACGACGACGGGGTCCCCCGCGCCCGGACGGGGCGTCGCGAAGCAGGCCTGCGCGTGCTCGAGCGCCTCCTGACGGTCGTCGGTCACGACCACGCCCTTGCCCGCGGCGAGGCCGTCGTCCTTGACCACGTACGGGGCGCCGAACGCGTCGAGCGCGTCCGCGACCTGGTCGACGTCGGTGCACACGTGCGCGAGGGCCGTCGGGACCGACGCCGCAGCCATGACGTCCTTGGCGAACGCCTTGGACCCCTCGAGGGCGGCGGCCTGCGCGCTCGGACCGAAGCAGTCGATGCCCGCGGCCCGGACGGCGTCCGCGACCCCCGCGACGAGCGGCGCCTCGGGGCCGACCACCACGAGGTCCACGCCCAGGCGGACCGCGAGCGCCGCGACCGCCTCGCCGTCGACCGCGCTGAGGGCGTGCAGGGTCGCGAGCTCCCCGATACCCGGGTTGCCGGGGGCGGCATGCAGCTCGTGCGCCTCCACGCCCGTGGTCGCGGCCTCCTGGGCGAAGGAGTGGACGATGGCGTGCTCGCGGGCACCCGAACCGATGACGAGGATCTTCACGGGACGGCAGTCTACCGACCGTGGCGCGCCTGGCCGGGGGCGTCCACGCAGCGGGTGCCGACGACGTGGACGCCCTCCGACCGGAGCGGTCAGGTGCGCCGGACCGGCGTCTTCGACTCGTCGAGGTGGTACCCCTGGCCGTCCGGGTGCGAGCTCGTGACGGGGTCCGAGTTGCCGTCGTCGTAGTAGTCGGCGCCCGACGTGTCCTTGGTGGGTGCCTTGCACTTGGGCGCTGGGTTGACGGTGCGCGAGGTCCCCTCCACGTCGACGTACTGCAGCCCCGAGCTCGTCAGCCCCTTCTCGGTGTCGATGTCCGTCCAGGACGACGACCAGAGCTTGATCGCGCCGATCTTGATCCCGGCCTTGCTGCCGTCGCGCTCCTCCTCGACGTCGTACTCGAGCGTCCGGGTGCCTCCGGTGGACTTGATCTCCTCGAGGACCGCGTCCCCGTCACCGAACCCGTGGTCCTTGTCGAAGTCCATGGTGGCGCCCTTGTCCAGGTTCCCGTCCTCGTCCCGAGGGAAGAGGCTCTCGGAGTTCTCCTGGAGCATCTGACGGAACTCCGGGGACAGCCCCTCCATGGGGATCGTGAGCTCGACCACGGCCTCGGTGCCCTCGGCGCCTCCCCAGGTCTTGTAGCCGCCCGCGTTGAAGATCTCGAAGGGCCCCAGGCCCACCGAGACGTGGCCGCCCGCCTCGGCGGACCACCGGGCGAGGGTGGTCGTGCTCGTCCGGAACTGGACGTGCTCCACGGTGCCGTCCGCGTTCCACAGGACGGAGATCGAGGAGGTGTCGGTCGTCTCGCCGCCACCGCCGCCGGCCCCGAAGGGCTGGGGCTTCGACGAGGGCGCTCCGATGAACATGAGCATGACCTCCCCGCCGACGGTGCTGTTCGTCGAGAACGTCGTGACGACCTTGCCGCTGCCCGCGATCTTGCGCTCCTCGACGACCTTCTCGGTCTTGACGGACATGCTCCCGCCGACGCCGCCCCCGACGTCGTTGAGGTCCTTCTCGCCCCCCTTGCCGTCGGGCACCTTGCCCCGGGACTGCTTGCCTCCGAACCAGGCTCCGACGTTGAACGTTCCCGTCTCGCTCGACGAGTCGGCGACGTGGATCACCTTGTGCTGCGGCTCCCTGTCCCGCTGGTCCTCGAGCTCGTTGAGGTGCTCGCTCCAGGCAGCGCCCGCCTTGTAGCCCTTGCTCGGCATCGGCGGTCCCAGGTGCTGCGGGTTCTGGATCGGCGGGAGGTTCTTCCGGTTGGCCGCGTCGTCGTCCTTGTTCGAGCAGTCGCCGTAGTAGCAGTCGTACTGGGCGTCGAAGTTGGCCACCGCCTCGTCGGCCTTCTCGTACTCGACGTACCAGTCGACCCACGTCTGCGCGTCCTCGAGGTTGCGGAACTCGTACGTCGTGTCACCGCTCGCCCCGTGCGCGGCCCAGCCGCCGAGGGACACCCCACCCATCGCCATCCCCTTGCCGCCGACCACCTCGAGCGAGATGCCGTTCCCCTTGCCCGAACCGTGCAGGGCATGCATGCGGACGGTGCCGTCACCCATCTTCTCGAACACGAAGGCCCTGGACTTGGACCACTCCCAGAACAGGACCTGGTGCACCTCCTCCTTCGCCTCGCGCTTCTGCCACACGCTGCAGTCACGTTCCATGTTGTTGAGGACCCGCTCCACGCACTCCTGGAGGGCCGCGCCGCGGGCCTCCTGCAGAGCCGGGCCGCTCCACGCGTTGTAGGCGTCCCACTGCTTGGTGCACTGCTTGGGCACCCAGAACCGCGAGCAGCCCACCTGGACGATCGGCCCCTCCGGGTTCGCGGTCGGCTCGACGCCCGAGGAGGCGGGGCCGGCGTCCTGGCAGTCCTCGTTGTCGGGGTTCTCGTCCGGGTCACCGCTGGTCGTCCCCGTCACGCACGCGACCCACTCCGCGAATCCCTCCTCGCCGGACAGGTCCTTGCCCTGCTCCCATCCGCTGCGCGGGTCGCTGCACTGCGGGGGTGGCGTGTAGGCCTGGCACCCCGTCCACAGGACCACGTGACCCTCGATCGTCCACACCGTCCCGAACGTGGACGGTTCCCCGACGACGGCGCCGTCCTGCCCGTACTCGCAGGCCTCGTCGCGGGGGTGGCAGGGCTCGGCGGCGTCGTATCCGTGCGAGGTGTCGCAGAGCTCGGCATAGTCCTCCGGCGGCACCATCCCGGTGTCCGCAGGCACGACGGCCGGCCCGTCGTCCTCGTCCCCCTCGTCCTCCTCGGGCGCCTGCGCGGACGGTTCCGGCGCGCACTCGTCCGTGGCGCCGATGGCAGCCCCAGCCAGCCAGACCTTGTCGACGGACTGCACCACGCACTCGAGCTTCCACCCGATCCACCGGCCCACCGGTGCTGCGCTCAGGGCCACCGTGCTGACCATCGCCAGCACCAGCAGCACCACCCCGACCACCTCGACCGCTCCCGCGCCCCGCTCACGTCGTCCCATGCGTACGACTCTGCGGTGGGACCGGTGGCGGGCTCCAGTGGCCCTGGGCCCTGCCCGGACCCCGCACGGGCCCGGGCCCGCCCGGTCGGTCCTGGCTGCTCCCCGGGCCCGCCCGGTCCACGGTCCTGGCTGCTCCCCGGGCCCGCCCGGTCCACGGTCCCGATCCTGGCCGCGGGGCCCGGCCGCCCCGGCGCAGGGGTGGACCCGCTGCCCCGTGGCCGTCAGGACACCAGGCTCACGCGCGAGGTGTACTCACCGACCTCGGGGTGCTCGACCACGGATCCCGTCGCGGGCACGGTCGTGCGGCAGGTGGCACCCAGACGCAGGCCGATCTCGCCGTCGGACAGGCAGAGCCCTCCGCCGGGACGCACGCGTGCCACCGCGACCGCGTGCGCGTGCTCGTCCTCGCCCTCCACGAGCGGTGCGCGGTGACGCACCTCGACGCGTACGAGCCACCGCTCGAGGTCGAAGCGGACGTCGACGACCTCGGCGTCGTTGGCGAGGGCGAACCGTTCGGCTGCGTCGTACGCCGCGTCCAGGTCGACGAGCTCCTCGAGGCTCGTCCCCGCCAACGCCCACACCGGCGCCGGAACCGGTTCCCCGTCACCGTCGGGCGGCCCGTCACCCTCACTGCCATCGGGCGGCCCGTCACCCTCGGTCCCGTCCTCGGCACCGCCCGGGCCCTGCGACGGCCCCGCCGGGTCCTGGGGGCCGAGGCCCGGCTGCTCCGCCGCCCGGGCCTGTGCCAGGTGCTCCTCGACCGCCTGGTCGAGGACGCTCGCGGCCGCGAGCGCCGCCGCGTCCGCAGCCGTCACCGCGCTGCGCCGGTCCGACAGCCCGGACGCGACGACCAGCACGAGGAGGCAGGCCAAGGCCACGAGCGCGAGGACCATCGGGATCGCCGCGACGTGCAGCGACCCTCTCTCCCGGTCGGACGGTCCGGTTCCCTGCCCCGGGCGTGTGCGTCTCACGAGGTCCCGTCCTCGACCGGTGCGTCCACGGGACCCGAGGGCTCGAGGCGGTGGCGTGTCACGAGCCCCCGGCCCGGGGCGGGACGGCGGGCGCCCGACGTGAGGACGCGTCGTCCGCCGCATCTGCCCGCCGTCCCCCGTCCGTGCCCTCGCCGACCGCCGTCCTGCCTCACCGCCGTCACGCGGACCTCCGGGAGGCGCCCCCAACCAGCGGTCAGGTCCCGACGGAGGTGACCGCGTCCGTGAGCTTGGTGACGATCGTCGTGCCGATCGTCGTCGCCGAGCCGGCCACGGCAGCGACGATCGCCACCACGATGATGACGATGCCGACGTACTCGACCGACCCCTGCCCGGACTCGCCCCGAGAGCGGTCGCGGAGCGTGTGGAGCGTCGTGGTCGTCCATGCCGCAAACCTGTCCATGATCCTCACTGCCCTTCTCGTCGTGGGCGGGGCCTTCAGCGGCCCCACCACCACGAACCACGGTAGGAACCGGGCGGCCCCGGGCGGCAGGGCTCCGGCACCCCGGCCGGGCCTCGCCCGGGCCCGGGGCCCGGGGGGCCCAGGGGCCCGGGCCCGTGGTCATGCCGCACCGTCCACGGTCCCGAGCCAGCGAGCGATGGCCTCGCCCCGCGACGTCACGCCCAGCTTGCTGAACACGGCGTTGACGTAGTTCTTGACGGTCTTCTCCGTGACGAACAGGCGGCGGGCGATCTCGCGGTTGGTGAGCCCTGCGGCGATGGCCTCCATGACGTCGCGCTCCCGCTCGGTCAGGCCGCGACGGGCCGCTCGGCCCGGTGATCCCGCCGCGGGGCCCGCCCCTGAGCCCTCGCCCGGGCCAGGACCCGCAGCATCCGCAGGGTCCGCAGCACCCCACGGGACGGCGATCCCCGCGACGACCGTGCCCCCGGACACGCACGTGCGCAGCGCGGCGACGATGCCGCGGGGGCCGAGCGCGCCGTGCACCACGTACCCGCTCGCCCCGCGGGTCATCGCGGTGCCGAGCGATCCTTGGTCGTCGGTGTGGGTCAGCATGAGGACGCTCGCGTGCACGACCAGGTCCGGCAGCGCGTCGAGGCCGTTGCTGCCCGCGAGGCGCACGTCGAGGAGCACCGCGTCGACCTCGCCGCGGCGTGCGATCTCGACCGCCTCGGCCAGGTCGTCGGTGTCGAGCACGTGCGCCACCTCCTCGCTGCTCTCGAGCGCGGCCCGCACCCCGAGCCGGACGATCGTGTTGTCGTCGACGACCAGGACGGAGATCGCCCTGTCCTGCACGCGTGCGCTACCCATCGATCTCCCTCTCCTTGACCTGTCTGCGCGCAGCTCCCCCAGGCCCGGGGCCGTGCCCTCGCCCACCTGTCCCGGGCGGCGGCAGCTCGACCCGCACCCGGGTCCCGGCACCCGGGCCCGAGGCCCAGCGGGCCGTCCCACCCATCGCCGCGACGCGCTCCACCAGGCCCGTGACCCCGAAGTGGCCGGGCACGGCGGCGGGCGTGCGCCCGGGCGAGCACGCCTCGGGGAGTCCGCGACCGTCGTCGTGCACGACGACCACCCACGTCCCCGCCGGACGGGCGTCGGCCTCCCGGCGGACCCGGACGCGCACGGTCGAGGCGTCGGCGTGCCGGCGCACGTTCTCCAGCAGCTCGCGCAGCACCGCGGTCACGGCGCCGCGCCGGGCGACGTCGACCTCGTCGTAGCCCGCGTCGAGGTCGAGGCTCGCGCAGACGCGCGTGCGCCGCGACCAGTCCTCGACCCACGCGACGAGCTCGTGCCCGGCCAGGGGCTCGACGGCGTCGCGACCCGAGCGCAGGGCACGCAGGGCACCGCGCGTGTCCGCGTGCGCCGTCTCGGCCGCCTCCCCCAGCAGGCGGGCCACCTGGCGCGCGCGCGGATCGGTGCCCTCGTGGTCCAGGAGGTCGTCGAGCGTGGCGACGAGCAGCCGGATGCCCGCGATCTCGCCCGCCACGGTGTCGTGCAGGTCGCGGGCCGTGCGCAGCCGGTGGTCGATGACCGCGCGCCGCACCCGGGCGCCGGCCTGGTCCTCCTGGCTGCGCGCGAGCACCGCCAGGCCGCGACCGAGCCCGGCCCCGGCCCACGCCATGGCCACGAGCGAGACGACGGTCGCG
This sequence comes from uncultured Actinomycetota bacterium, assembly GCA_963782165.1. Lineage (GTDB taxonomy): Bacteria > Actinomycetota > Actinomycetes > Actinomycetales > Cellulomonadaceae > Oerskovia. Next base: position 476,271 of record CAWAIO010000006.1, on the reverse strand, counting down.
GCCGCGAGCACGAGCCCCGAGACGTCGGTGAGGTCACGTACCCAGGTGACCGAGACGAGGGCGAGCGCGCCCGCGACGAGCAGCGCTGGGCGCAGGCCCGTGGCCAGGCCCCACAGGGCGACGGTCGCGGCGTCGTACGCGAACACGGGCGCCGAGCCCACGAGGGCCACGGTGACGACGGCGGCCGCGAGCACGTCGGCCCCCTGGACGACGAACGAGCGCGCGTAGACCCCGCCCCGTCGCGGCCACGTGACCACGGGGACGAACGAGAACGGGGCGACGCCGATCCCCGCGACGATCGCCAGCACCTCGCCCTGAGCGGCCGCCGGAGCGAGGGACAGGAGCAGCACCGCGAGCCGCAGCTGGCACAGCAGCCGCGCGACACCCGCGGTCGTGCGCTCCCACGCAAGCTCCTCCGGCACCGTCATGGCCGTCAGAACAGTCCGACGAGCAGGTCGGCGTTGCCGAGCAGCACGGCCGAGACCAGCAGGACGAGCGCACCGGGCACGATGGTCACGGTCACGGCGAGCGAGATCTTGGGACCGGCCTTGGCCGCCTGCTGGCGGATCTTCTGCGCGTGCTCGCGACGCACGTCGGCCGCGATGTCGTCGAGCGCGTCGGCCATCGGCACACCGAGCTCCTCGGCCTGGAGCAGGGCCGCGACGAAGTTGCCGAACGCCTCCGAGCGCGTCCGGTCGCGCAGGTCCTCGAACACGCGTCGGCGCGGTACACCGAGGGACATCTCGTGGAGCGCGCCCCGGATCTCCTGGGCGAGCGGCCCGTCCGAGAACTCGCACACGCGCCCGAGCGCGGCGCGCAGGCCGAGCCCTGCACGGACCGTCACGCCCAGGACGTCGAGGAAGTCGGGCAGCTCGGCGTCGATCGCGCGCTGGCGCTGCGCGCCGACCCCCCACAGCCAGACGGGCATCCACGCCCACAGCATCGCCGCGAGCGCCGCAGCGAGGAACGGCGTGCCCAGGTACCACAGCACCCCGAGGCACAGTGCCCCGAGCACCCCGAACGCAGCCTGACGGCGCACGAACACGGCCGGTGTGATCCCGTCCGGCCGCCCCGCCCGCCGGATCACGGCGTCGAGGGCGGTCATGCGGCGCGGTCCCAGCGCGGTCGTCAGGGGGCCGACGAACCGGGCGCCGATCGCGTCGAGCAGCCCGTGCGACCGCTGCGGCCCCCGCGTCCTCGACCTCTCGGCACCCGGGGTCTCCTCCGCGTGCTCGAGCCCCGTCGTCGTGAGCTGGTGCACCGCGATGCCCGCGACCACCACGAGCAGCGCGGCGGCGAGCGCGATGACGGGCCCGTTCACAGCGTCACCTTCGACAGCCGGCGCACCAGCACGTAGCCCACGGCGAACAGCGCGCCCGAGGCCCCGAGCGCCACCTGGCCGAAGCCGGTGCCGAGCATCGCGTCGAGCGCGCCCGGGGACAGGACGTTGACCATGAGGACCGCGATCACGGCGATGACGATGACCACGTACCCGGAGAACGTGGCCCCCACGGTCGCCGTGCGGATCTCGCGCCGCAGCTGGCGTCGTTCGTCGAGGGTCGCCGAGATGGTGGTCAGCGCGGTCACGAGCGCCCCTCCGGCGCGGTGCTGGACGACGAGGGTCTGCGTCAGGACGGCGATCTCCCGGGACGGTAGCCGCTCGCGCAACCGGGCGAGCGCTCCCTCGATGCCGTGCCCGACCGCGAGCTCGGCGCACACCTGGGTGAGCTCGGAGGCTGCCGGTTCCTCGATCTCGTGGGCGGTGAGCGCGAGCGCGCGCGGCAGCCCCAGGCCGGCCTGCGTCGCGTTGGCGAGCAGGCGCGCGACCTCCGGGAGCTGGGCGATGACGCGCTCGATCCGCTGCTGGCGGCGTCGGTCGAGCCAGCGCGCGACGCTCGCGACGACCGCGACACCCACGACGACCCCGCCGACCCGGCCCACCAGCGGCGCCACGGCGAGCGAGGCGACGACCGTGAGCACGGTGACGACGAGGACGACGGCCGCCGGCGACCAGGACGGGTAGCCGGCACCGGCCAGCAGCGCGGCCAGGCGGGCCCCGGGCCGGGTCCGGCCGAACCGTGCGTCCACGAGGCGCAGCCCGTCCCGGCGGACGACGGCGGAGGGCCCGACGGCGTCGATCAGCACCCCGCGGCGCTCGGCCGTGCCGTACCCGTAGCCGACGGTCACCACGGCGAGGACGGCCGTGACCGCGGTCAGCGCGAGCACCCCGACGGCCGTCATGCGGTACCGTCCGCGGCGGCCGCGTCACCCTTGTCGGCGGCGACGGCGTCCGCGGCGGCGACCACGGACTCGCCCGCGAGCGCGAGCCGGGCCCGCAGGCCGTCGGGCACGGCCAGGTGGACGAACCGGCCCGTGACGACGCGGTCCGGACCGAGCGGGTCCGCGTCGAAGCGGACCACGGGGATCGTCGCGAACTCGTCGCGCCCCTGCGAGGCCACCCAGCAGACCTCCGCGACCCGGCGGACGCCGTCGACGGACCTGCTCAGGTGCACGACGAGGTCCACCGCGCCGTTGATCTGGTCGCGCAGCGTCGCAGCAGGCAGGTCGAGCTCGCTCATCGTCGCGAGCGTCTCGAGCCGTCGCAGCGCGTCGGTCGCGGTGTTGGCGTGCACCGTGGCGATCGACCCCTCGTGGCCCGTGTTCATCGCCTGGAGCATGTCGAGCGTCTCTCCTCCGCGGACCTCGCCCACCACGATCCGGTCGGGGCGCATGCGCAGCGCGTTGCGGACCAGGTCGCGGATCGTGACGGCCCCGCGACCCTCGATGTTCGGCGGCCTGGACTCCAGCCGCACGACGTGCGGCTGCTGCAGCGAGAGCTCTGCGGCGTCCTCGACCGTGACGATCCGCTCGTCGTCCGGGATGGCCCCGGACAGCGCGTTGAGGAACGTCGTCTTGCCGGTGCCGGTGCCGCCGGACACGATGAGGTTGAGCCGCGCCCGCACGCACGCCGTGAGCAGCCGCGCGGTCACGGCGTCGAGGCTGTCGCGTGCGACGAGCTCGGGCATGCGGAACGGCCGGGGGAAGCGGCGGATGGTCAGGCTCGGCCCGTCGATCGCGAGCGGCGGGACCACGACGTTGACGCGCTCCCCGGTGGGCAGGCGCGCGTCCACCATGGGGGACGACTCGTCGACGCGACGGTTGACGCTCGAGACGATGCGGTCGATCGTCTGCAGGAGCTGCTCCTCGGACGCGAAGCGCACGTCGAGGCGCTCGAGGCGCCCGCGCCGCTCGACGTAGACCTCCGAGGGCCCGTTCACCATGATCTCGGTGATGGTCTCGTCGGCGAGCAGCGGCTCGAGGACGCCGAGCCCCAGCACCTCGTCGACGATGCGCCGCACGAGCGTCGAGCGCTCGCGCGGGGACAGCACGGGACCTTCGGAGACCAGCACCGAGAGCAGGACCCGCTCCAGGCGTGCGCGGCGCTGCACGGTGCCGAGCCGTGAGACCTCCTCGACGTTGATCTCCTCGAGCAGCCGCGCGCGGTAGCGGGCCACCAGGTCGGGCTCTTCGTGCGTCCGGGGTCGGGGGCCGCCGTCGGCCAGGCGGTCGCGCAGGCTCATGAGTCCATCCTCGGGAAGGTCGCGGACCGCTCGACGAGCAGGCCGTCCAGGGTCACCGACGGCCCGAGCAGGGGCAGCCGCACGGCCACGTCCACCTCGACGTCGTGCGGTCCCCTGGAGACGGCGTACCGCTCGACCTGGATCCAGTCGGGCAGGCGAGCGTCCAAGGCGGCCCGGCCACCGCCCGACTCGGCCGCGGCGCGTGCGGCGTCCCGCACCGCGGCCTGCGTCGTGGAGTGGACCTGGGAGACGACCACGCCCTGGACGCACAGCACCGCGGCGAGCAGCACGAGGACGACGACGCCCACGAGGTCGACGGCGACCTGTCCCGCCTCGCGGCCCGGCCCGGCGGACGGCCCCCGGTGCTCGCGCGCCCTCATGACGGCTCCTCGAAGACGGTGACCCGGACGTCCGCAGCCAGGTGCACGCCCGGGACCACCGTGGGAGACCCGAGCGTGACCACGACCTCGTCACCGTCGAGGTCGACCTCGACCTCCCGGTCCCACGGCGCCGGCACCCGGGACGCGACGAGGCGCTCGATGCGCGCCCGCTCCTCGTGGTCGTCCACGGCCGGGATGCCGACGATCCCGACGTGCCGCGCCCCCTCGTCCGCTGCTCCGCGCGCGACGATCAGCCCGCCCGCCCACAGCACGCCCTGCGCGCACAGGAGGAAGACGGTGAGGGCCAGGAGCACGACCACGGGTGTCTCGACCGCGGCCTGGCCCGCCTCGCGACCACCCGCAGCGGGCTCGACCTCCCGGGCCGCGTCCCGGGCCGCGTCCACGTCGGCCGTCGCCGGACCGTCGGCCGTCGCCGGACCGTCGGCGCCGCCGGTCCGCTCGGGAGCAGCAGCCCGGTCCCCGTCGCCGGTGCCGGCGCGTCGGCGCGACCGTGGCTCACCTCGACGCCGCTCGGCCCGGCTCGGGCGCTGGCGGCGGGAGGGCGCGACGGGTTCCGCGCGCCGAGCGGCCTCGTCGTCGGCGGCGTGGCGCACGACGGCGGCCGACGCGGCCGCGACCGCCGTGTGCGCGGCCGTGCGCGCCGTGACCAGCTCGACCGCGTTGACGGCCGCCTCGAACGGCGCACCGCCGTCGGGCACGACCGCGTCGACGGGACGGCCGAGCACGCGCTGGACGACCTGCGGGGTGACCTCGTCGTTGCGGGTGCGCCGGTTCACGACGATCGCCACGTCCGTGCGCTTGCGCACCGCGAGCCGTTCCCACTGGTCCAGGGTGCGGCGCGCCGCGCGCAGCGCCGGCAGGTCGGGGGTCAGGACGAGCACGACGCGGTCGGCGTGCTCGAGGACCGCGGCGCGCGGGTCGTCCAGCCCGGAGCCGACGTCGACCACCGCGAGGTCGGACTCGTAGCGCAGCGCGTGCACGACGGCGCGCGCCGTCTCGGGCGACATGGCCTCGGCGTGCTCTCCCTCCTCGGGGGCCGGCACGAGCCGCAGCCCCCCGGGCACGGGGTACGTGGTCTCGCGCAGGCTGCGGCCGCTCACGTCCTCGCCCAGCAGCGCGAGGTCGACGACGGACTTGCGCATCGACACCCCGAGGTAGCCCGCGAGGTCGCCCGCGGCGAGGTCGAAGTCGACGGCCGTGACGACTCCCTCACCGCGCTGGGCGAGAGCGAGCAGGAGCGTGACGACGCTCGTGCCGACCCCGCCCTTGGCGCCGGCGACGGCCACGACCCGGCCGCGGTGGCCGCCGTGCTCGCTGCGGCCCACGGCGTCGGTCGCGGCCGCGGTCCACGCGGCCACGGACTCCAGGCGCGAGACCAGCTCGTCGAGCGGTGCCGCGCGCGAGACGACGGAGCGAGCCCCGACGTCCATGGCGGCGACCAGCTCGTCCGGGCCGGCCTCCTCGACGAGCATGACCAGCCCGAGCAGCGGCAGCATCGCACCGAGCCGGCGGGCCAGAGCGTGGCCCTGCCCGTCGAGGACCGTCTCGTCGACGAGGACCACGCCCACGTCCCCGCTGCGGCCCACGACGTCCACGACGTCGTCGACGTCGGACGTGACGCGCACGAGCTCCACGCTGCCGCTCTCCAGCAGGAGGTTCTGCGTGCGCTCGTGGACCGCACGGTCCGTCGTGACCAGGATCGCCTTGACGTTCATCCCTGCTCCCCCGTCGCGGTGTAGACCCACTGGTCCTCGGAGATCTCGCTGGTGTCCCCGGTGCCGCGCAGCGCGAGGCGCAGCTTGACGGAGAAGCTCTCCACGAACGCGACCTTGAGCGCGTCGTTCGTGGTCAGGGCGAACGTCACGGGCACCCCGCGGGTGGTGTCGAAACCGGTCCGGCTCTCGTCCTCCACGTCGCGGGCCACCCCGACGTCGATGACCTGGGCGTTGGAGATCCACACGCGAGAGCTCGCGGGCTCGGTGTCCGTCCCGCCCACGGTCGCGATGATGTCGACCCGGTCGCCCGGTCCCACCTTCCCGGCGACCCCGGTCTCGGCGTCGACGATCACGGCGATCTCGCGGTACCCCGGCTCGAGCGCGGGCGGCGGGACCAGCATGCCCGTCTGGACGGTCGCGCCGGCCCGGAAGCTCGAGCTCGTGACCGTCCCGACGAGGTCGGTGCGCTCGTCGGCGAGCAGCGTCGAGCCGGAGACCCACCGTTCGGGGACCTCGGCCGAGGCGAGCATGTCCTCGGTCACGGTCTCGTGGGCACCGACGTCGCGGGTCAGGCGCAGGACCTCGACGGTCGGGCCGACCTTCGACCCGACGTCGGCGACGTACGTCATGACGCCCAGGAACACGGTGACGGCGGCCAGGCTCGTCAGGACGATCAGCACGAGGCCTCGTCGCTGGCGCGGATTCACAGGCGGACTCCTTCGGGGTGGGGGGTCGGGAGGGGCCGGTCGAGCGCCCAGGGGTCCGCGTGCAGCACGCCGCAGAACGGGCACGCGTCGTCGACCACGGGGCGCGCGCACACGACGCACGGCCGCGTGCGGGCACCGGTCACGACGCTGCCCGCGAGCGTGGCCAGGTCGTCCGGGCCCTCGCTCACCTCGAGCCATCGCCGCGCGCGCCAGGCACCGCCCGCGACCTCGGTCCGCCGCGAGGGCAGGGCCCGGTCGGCACCGAGCAGCACCTCCTTGTCGCTGTGGGCGACCACGACGCGCGCGGCCTCGACCGCGGGCATCTGGCTGGTCCGGAGCACCTCGGCCCGGTCCAGGTCGACGAGGAACCGCGTGGAAGGCCACCAGGACAGCAGGTGCAGCCCGATGCCGGGGCTCGGGTCGGCGAGCGCGCCCACCCCCGACAGGACGACGCGGGTGCGCACGACCTCGTCCACGGCACGCACGACCGCGGGGGCGAACGCAAGGTCCTGCGCCGCGAGCCCGGCGAGGGCCGTGACGTGCAGGGACCAGCGCGTCACGGGTCGCTCGAGGAGCAGCACGGCGACCGGGGTCCCGCTGAGCGCGCGCACGGCGTTGGCGACGCGGCGTGCGGCCGGGGCGTCGCACACGAGGAGCACGTCGTCGGGCGCGCTGCGTACGGCGTCGAGGAGGTCCTCGACGACGGCAGGGGACCATTCCTGGGCGGACGACGTGGCGTCGTCCGATCGGACCGGGATCAACAACGTTGTTTCCTCGCGATCGGTGTGCGAAACGGTGGCCATTCACCTATTCGGACTCAAACAAAGATATACAATGCCATACAGACAGGCAGTTGGTCGATACTGTGGGGGTATGGCCGGGTATCGACGCCCGTGGCCGCCCGGTCGGGCAGCATCGCATGTCCGACCGGACAGGAAAGGAGCACTCGTGCACACCGCCCCTCTCGTCCTCGACGGCCGGCCCGTGGCCGTCACCGACGTCGCCGACACCTACCTCGCGCGCCTGCGCGGGATGCTCGGCCGCAGCCCGCTGCCCGAGGCGATGCTCCTGGTCCCGTGCACCTCCGTGCACGGCGTCGGGATGCGCTCCGACCTGGACGTCGCGTTCGTCGCGCGCGACGGCGAGGTCCTGCGCACGGGCGTGCTGCGCCCGCGGGCGTTCCTGGGCGCGCCGCGCGGCACGCGGGCCGTCCTCGAGGCCCCCGCGGGCGCGTTCGCCCGCTGGGGGCTCGCCGCCGGGACCGTGCTCGCGCTCCCCGGCTCGTTCCCCCGCCCCGCATGACGAGCGCCGGGGAGCGCACCACGACCGCGTCGCACCGGCCCGCGGCCCGCACGACGCGCGTCTGGCGCCGTCCGCCGCACCACGTCGCCGCCGACGCGGCCCGCGAGGTCGCGGCCCACCCGCGGGCGTGCACCGCGTTCGCGGCGCTCGCGTGCGCGGCCGTCGTGGCGCGGGTCCTCCTGGGGGCGGCCACGGCCGTCCCTGCGCTCACCCCCGGGCAGCTCGCGGCGCTGCTCGTCGTGCTCGTGCCCACCGCGCTGGCCGCAGGCGTCGACGCTCGCACGCACCGCCTCCCCGACGTCCTCGTCCTGCCCGTGTACCCGCTCCTGGGGGCCGCGGTGCTCGTCACCGCCCTCGCCGAGGGCGACGGTGCGCGAGCGGGCCGGGTCGTGGCCGTCGGCCTCGCGGCTGCTGCGGGCGCCGCGCTGCTGCACCTCCTCGCCCCCGCGGGACTCGGGTTCGGTGACGTCAAGCTCGTCCCCCCGCTCGCGGCGCTGTGCGCGTGGGACGGCGGGTCCGGACCGGTGGTGTGGTTCGTCGCGTCCTGGGTCTCGGCAGGGATCGCGACGCTCGTGCTGCTCCTGGCCCGTCGTGCGGGCCGCGGCTCGTCGATCCCGCTCGGACCGCACTTCGTGCTGGGCGCGCTCGTCGTCGTCGTGCTCGCCCCGGCCTGACCTCCGCCCGGCCAGCCCCCCCGCCCGGGCCGGGCGGGAGGCGGGCCGGGCGCGGTCACAGCCCGAGCGTCGCGAGCACCTCGTCGTCCACGCCGTCCCGGACCACGGCGTACGCCTCCTCGGCCGTCCGGGCTGCCAGCGCGCGCCCCGCGAGCCGCACGCAGCACGCCAGGTCGTGGTGCCGCAGCGCGTACCGGACCGCAGGCACCGCACCGGCGCTCATGGACAGGCTGGTCACGCCCAGACCGACCAGGACGAGCGCCATCAGCGGGTCGGCGGCGGACTCCCCGCAGACCCCCGCGGGCTTGGCCACGGACGTCGCCGCACGGGCCGTCGCGGCCACGAGGTCCAGCACGGCCGGCTGCCACGGGTCGAGGAGGTCCACGAGCGTCCCCCGGAGCCGGTCGGCCGCCATGGTGTACTGCGCGAGGTCGTTCGTCCCGAGCGAGACGAAGTCCGCGGCGACCAGCAGGTCGGCGGCACGCAGCGCGGCCGACGGCACCTCGACCATGACCCCGACCGGTCCGCGCAGCCCGGCGGCCCGCGCCAGCCCGACGAAGTCCTCGGTCTCGGGCACGGTCGCGACCATGGGCGCCATGACCCACGGGTCGACTCCCGTCGCGTCGGCGGCCGCGGCCAGCGCGGCGAGCTGGGTGCGCAGCAGGTCGGGCTCGCGGCGCACGAGCCGATAGCCCCGCACTCCGAGGGCCGGGTTCTCCTCGCCGGGCTGGTCGGCGAAGGCGAGCGGCTTGTCCGCCCCCGCGTCGAGCGTGCGGACCACGACCTTGCGCCCGCCGAACGCGCGGAGCACGGCCGAGTACGCAGCCGTCTGCTCCTCGAGCGTCGGGGCGGTGGCGTGCCCCAGGAACAGCACCTCGGTCCGGAAGAGGCCCGACCCCTCGACGCCCGTGGCACGATCGGCGTCCGCGGGCGATCCGACGTTGGCGAGCAAGGAGACCGGGTGGCCGTCCGACGTCCGGCCGGGCGAGGTGTCCTGCTCGAGCTCTTCGGCGGCGGCCGCGCGCACCCGCGCCTGCTCGCGCTGCTCGTCCCCCGGCGCGCGGTCGACGGTGCCTGCGGCGGCGTCGACGGCGACCTCCTCGCCGTCCGTGAGGACGGCCGCGCCCGAGACCCGCACCACGCACGGGATGCCGAGCTGTCGCGCGATGATGGCCGTGTGCCCCGTCGGCCCCCCGTGGGCGGTGACGATCGCGAGCACCTGGTCGACCGCCAGGGTCGCCGTGTCCGCGGGCGCCAGGTCGTGGGCGACGACGACGCTGGGCCGCGCGAGCACCGGCACCCCGGGCTCGGCCTGGCCCAGGAGGCGCGCGACGACCCGGTCCCGGACGCTGCGCAGGTCGGTGACCCGCTCGGCGAGCGCCCCGCCGGCGGCGAGGAACATCTGTGCGAAGTGCTCGACGGCGCGGTCGACCGCCTGGGCCGGACGGTCGCCTGCCGCGACCCTGCGCGCGACCTCGTCCCTCAGGGCCGGGTCCGTGGCCATGCCGACCGTCGCCCGCAGCACGTCGGCCAGCGCCCCGCTCGCCGCGTCCGCTCTCTCGGCGAGCACGGCGGCGACCGCGTCCAGGGCTGCGCCGGCGTCGGCGTCGGCCGGACCGCCGTCCGGCGGGACGGCCGGGGCGGGATGCACGCGCACCACCGGTCCGACGACGAGGCCGCGCCCCACGCCGACCCCTTCGAGCCGCGTGGCCTCGACGACGCTCACGGCGCGGCGTCCAGGTCGCGGGCGAGCAGCTCGGCGAGCTCGTCGAGGGCCTCCTGCGCACCGGCGCCCTCGGCGCGGAGCACGACCTCCTCGCCCTGCTTGACCATGAGGGTCATGACCAGGAGCATGCTCACCGCGTCGACCGGGGCACCGCCCGGCCGCCCGACGGTGACCTTGACGGGGGACTTCTTCGCTGCCTCGGTGAAGATCGACGCGGGCCGTGCGTGCAGGCCCTGTGCTGATCCGACCGCGACGGTGCGCTCAGACATGATGCTCTCCCTGTGTGCTTCTCGGTGTGGATGAGGCAGCTCGCGCGGCGAGCTGCTCGGGGCGGACGGCGGGGTCCGGGTCTCGGACGACGTCGACCTCGTCCTCGCGCACGTCCAGCGGTGCGGGCACGGCCGAGCCGGGCAGGCTCGTCGCCGCCCTCCCCCAGGCGACGGCGGTCCGCAGGCGCGCGCCGTCGTCGCCCGTCGCGCCGAGGAACCCCGCGAGCGTGCAGTCGCCCGCGCCCACGGTGCTGCGCGGGACGAGCGGCGCGCCGCCCGCCCACCACGAGGCGGCCGCGTCGACCAGGAGCGCACCGTCGGGACCCAGCGAGACGAGGACCTGGCGGTGCCCGCGGGCGAGGAGGCGGCGGGCGCACGCGACGATCTCACCGACCGTCACGGGCGACTCGCCCAGCAGCTCCGACAGCTCCTCGAGGTTGGGCTTGAGCAGCGTCGTGCCGCCGCTGGCGACGACCCCCGCCAGGTCAGCGCCCGACGCGTCGACCGCGACCGAGGCGCCCCGCGAGCGGGCGACCTCGACGAGCCGGGGGTACAGCCCCTGGGCGCCGGCGGGGACCGAACCGGCGAGGACGACCCAGACGTCCTCGCCGGCCCGGTCCACCTCGTGCTCGACGGCGGCCACGAGCGCCGCGACCTCGCCCGGCCCGAGGGCCGGGCCCGCCGCGTTGATCTTCGTCGTCACCCCGGCACCGTCGACCACGGCCACGTTGGAGCGGGTCCCCCCGCCCACTGCGACCGTGTGCGTCGGCACCCCGAGCGCGTCCAGCGCGCCCACCAGCTCGGCGCCGTCCGAGCCGCCGACGGGGAGCACGGCCACCGTGGGGCGAGCGTGGCGCACCAGCGTGCGGGACACGTTGATGCCCTTGCCCCCCGGGTCGAGGTGCGTGCGCACCGCCCGGTTGACCTCGCCCACGACGAGCTGCCCGACGTCGTACGTGCGGTCCAGGCTCGGGTTGGGGGTGACAGTGACGATCATGCCGGGTGCGCAGGCTCGAACGCGGCCAGGACCGCCCTGGTGTCGCGCGCCTCGAGGACGCTCGCCACCCGGTCGTCGTCCGAGAAGACGAGCGCGATGCGGCCGAGGACCTCGAGGTGCTCGTCACCCGCGCCCGCGATCCCGACGACGACCCGCACGGGCTGCCCGTCCCAGTCGACGGGCTCGTCGTAGCGGACCAGCGCGACCGCGGTGCGCAGGATCTGCTCCTTCGCGCCGAGGGTCCCGTGCGGGATCGCGAGGAGGTTGCCCATGTACGTCGGGGCGGTCTGCTCACGCTCGAGCATCCCGTCGACGTAGCCGGGCAGGACCGCGCCCGCGTCGACGAGCATCCGTCCCACCTCGCGCACGGCGTCGTCCCGCGACCGGGCGGTGCCGCCCAGCAGGACTCTCTCCTCGACCAGCACGTCGCTCACGGCGTCGCCTCCTGTCCAGCCGCCTGCCGACGGCTCTCCTGCACCGCGGCGACGACGTCGTCGTACACCGGGCTCTTCATGAAGTTGTCCACGGACCGGTGGTCCGCCCCCGGCGCCCGGTGGCGGGCCCGGTCGGTGAGGTTGCGCTGGCTGATCACGACGTCGACGTCGTCCGACAGCTCGGCGACCGCCGTGTTGGTCACGGTCACGCCCTCGACGCCGGCGCGGCGCAGCTTGTCGCGCAGCACGCTCGCCCCCATGACGCTCGACCCCATGCCCGCGTCGCACGCGAAGACGATCGTCTCGATCGGGCGCGTCCGGGGGGCATGCCCCTCGGCTGCGTGCCCCTCGGCTGCGTGGGCCACGTCCGACTCCGCCCGCAGCGCGTTCAGCGCGCTGCTCGAGCGCCCCTTGTTCGCCTCGGTCTGCGCGATCGCGGCCTCGAGCCCGTCCGTCTCGCCCGCCGCCGCGAGCGCCAGGTCCCGACGGCGGGTTGCGCGCAGGATGACCGCGGCCACCGCGAACGACACGGCCGCCGAGAGGACCACGGACAGGATCACCCCGACGTAGCTCGACCGCTCCGTCTGCGCGAGCACCGCGAAGATGCTCCCGGGGGCGGCGGGACCCACGAGGCCCGAGCCGAACACCACGTTGGTGGCGATGCCCGTGGCCCCTCCGAGGATCGCGGCGACGATGAGCAGGGGCTTCATGAGGACGAACGGGAAGTACACCTCGTGGATGCCCCCGAAGAACTGGACGGCGATCGCACCGGGCGCGGTCGACCTCGCGGCGCCGATCCCGAAGAGCGTGTAGGCCAGGAGGATCCCGAGGCCCGGGCCGGGGTTCGCCTCCACGAGGAACAGCAGCGACTTCCCGCTGTCCACGACCTGCTGCGCACCGAGGGGCACGAGCACGCCGTTGCCGATCGCGTTGTTCAGGAAGAGTACCTTCGCGGGCTCGACGACGACGCTCATGAGCGGCAGCAGGTGGTTGTCCGCGAGGAGCTCGACGATCTTGCCGAGGACGTCCGAGATCCGTGTCACGACCGGCGCGATGCCGAAGAACGCGGCCACGGACAGCGCCCCGCCGACGATCGCCGACGAGAACATGTTGACGAGCATCTCGAAGCCGGGCTTGATCTTGCCGTCCCAGATCGAGTCGACCTTCTTCATGACCCACGCCGCGAGCGGCCCCACGATCATCGCCCCGAGGAACATCGGGACCGTGCTGCCCACGATGACGCCGAGGGTCGCGATCGTCGCGACGACGCCACCCCGCTCGCCGTACACGATCCGCCCGCCGCTGTTCGCGATGAGCAGCGGGAGCAGGTAGGTGACCATCGGGCCGACGAGCCCGAGGTACTGGTGGAACGTCGTCCCGTCCTCGGCCTCCACGAGCTGGGTCGCGGCACCCTGCCACGCCCCGGGCAGGTCGGCGTCGCCGAACCCGCCCAGGATGCCGTTGGGCAGCCACCCCACCCCGATGAACAGTGCGGTGATGAGTCCCCACGCGAGGAACGCGGGGAGGTTGGGCATGACCATGCCCGACAGGAACGTGCCGAACTTCTGCAGGCGGACCTGCGCGGCCTTGCCGCGCGACACCTGGGGTGCCGCAACCGTCTTCGTGCTCATGAACTCTTGTTCTCCGTCCTCAGATCGTCGTTGATCCCACGGTGCTCGAGCCGTCAGGGCTCGATGGTGACTTTGATGCCGCTCCCCGAGCGGACGATGTCGATGCCCTCGGCGACCCGGTCGAGAGGCAGCAGGTGCGTGATGAGGTCCGCCACGGGGACGCTGCCGTCGGCGATGAGGGCGAGCGCCTGCTTGTTCTGGGCCGGGCTCGACCCGTTGGCGCCCATGAGCATGAGCTCCTTGTAGTGCACGACGTTGGAGTCGAGCGTGATGGTCGGTCGGTCCTTGGGCAGCCCGCCGAAGAGGCTGAAGCGCCCCCTCGGGGCCAGCATCCGCAGCGCCTGCTCCTGTGCCGCGCCCGAGGCCGCGGCCGTGATGACGACCGAGGCTCCCCGTCCACCGGTCAGCTCGAGCACCGCCTCGACCGGGTCCTCCTCCTGGGAGCAGATCGCGGCGTCGGGCTTGACCACCGTAGCGGCCAGGTCGAGGCGCTCGCGGCTCAGCTCGACGAGGTAGACCTCGCTGGCTCCGCGCGCTCGGGCGAGGCGGACGTGCAGGCAGCCGATCGGCCCGGACCCCACGACGACCACGACGTCGCCGTCGTGCACGTCGATGAGCTCCTGCGCGTTGATCGCGCACGCGAACGGCTCGGCGACCGACGCCTCGGCATAGGTGACCCCGTCGGGGATCCGGTTGAGCCCGTCGACCGCGAGCACCTCGCGGGGCACGATGGCGTACGCGGCGAACCCGCCGTCGAAGTCGTAGCCCATCGAGACCTGGTGGGGGCAGATCGTCATGGTCCCGGCCCGGCAGAACTCGCACGTCCCGCACGGGATGGCCGCGATGACCTGGACGCGGTCGCCCGGGGCCCACCCCTCGACGCCGTCGCCGGTCTCGACGACCTCGCCCGCGATCTCGTGACCCATCACGCGCGGCGGACGGATGCGCAGGTGCCCGGCCTGCGAGATCTTGACGTCGGTCCCGCACATCGAGCAGGCGCGGACGCGCACCTTCACCTCGCCCGGGCCCGGCGTGGGCTCGGGGGCGTCCTCCAGACGGACGTCACCGGGGGCATAGAAACGGAAGACCTGCATGGTTTTCTCCTTCGAAAGGTGGCAGAGCCGGTCGAGCGGTGAGGGTGTCAGGTCAGGCGCGCACGACGCGGGGGCCTGCGGCCTCGAGCGCGTCCGCGGTCTCCTCGTCGAGACCCGTGTCGGTCACGAGGACGTCGATCTGGGCGAGGTCGGCCACGCGGGCGAGGTCGTGGCGGCCGACCTTGGTGTGGTCGGCGAGGACGACGACGCGCCGGCCCGCGGCGACGAGCGCGCGCTTGACCGCGGCCTCTGCCAGGTCGGGGGTCGTCAGACCGTCCTCGAGGGTGATGCCGTTCGTGCCCAGGAACGTGACGTCGGCGCGGACCTCGGTCAGCGAGCGTTCCGTCCAGGCGCCGACCCCGGCGAGGGTCCGTCCTCGGATGGTGCCGCCGAGCAGGTGCAGCGTCACGTTGGCGCGGGCGGCGAGCACGGTGGCCACGGGCAGGGCGTGCGTCACGACGGTCAGCTCGCGGTCCTGCGGCAGCATCTCGGCCAGCCGCACCGTGGTGGTGCCGGCGTCGAGGATGATGGCACCGCCGTCGGGGACCTCGGCGAGCGCGGCCTTGGCGATGCGCTCCTTCTCCCCGGCGAGCAGCCGCTCGCGGTCCGCGATCCCGGGCTCGATCCCGAGCCGTTCGATGGGGATCGCGCCGCCGTGCACCCGGCGGACGAGCCCCAGGCGCTCGAGCGCGGTCAGGTCCCGACGGATGGTCTCGGCCGTGACGTCGAGCTCGGCCGCGACGGTGGCGACGTCGACGCGGCCCTCCGTCCGGGCCTTGTTGAGGAGCTCTTGATGTCGCTCTGGTGCGTACATGCGCCAATATTCGCATTTGACTCGCGCCAAGTCAACATGTTCCGGGCACGTTCGGGCTCAAACCAACATCTGGGGCCGGTCAAACGGACAGGGTCGGACACCGGAGCCGGTACCGCCGCCCGGCGGTGGCGTCACCGCGCGTCTGGCGCACCCGCCGCCGGGGTGGTCGACGTGCCCGTGTCCTCGTCCTGCTCGGGGCGCTTGCGCGACGACGGCATGAGGGCGAACCCGACGAGCGCGCACGCCGCGACCACGACCGGGATACCCACGGCCGGGCGCCGCAGCACCTCGATCGCGTCCCGCGCGCCCGGGATGCGCACCATCGGCACGAGGGCGTCCTCGACCACGTAGGGCTCGGGGTCGTCGACGGGGTTGTTGTCACCGCGCAGCGTGAGGGTGCGCGCGCCCCCGGGGCCGTCCTCGATCTCCACGACGCGGTGCGTGACCAGCACGCCCTCGCGCGTGAACACGCTCACGACGTCGCCGACCCCCAGCGTCGAGGCCGGGACGCGGCGCGCGACGATCCCGTCCCCCACCTCGTACGTGGGGATCATCGACCCCGAGACGACCACGAGGGACTGCAGGTGACCCGTCTGGATACCGACGAACAGCACCAGTCCGAGCACGCCGGCGACCGCCGCCAGCGTGAGGAACGCGTCGCCGATGCGCTTGAGCCACGTCATGCGGAGCCTCCGGGAGGGGCGGGCGGGTGGGAGGTCGAGGAGCTCGACGGTCTCATCCCCACGCGGACCACGTCTGCAGGACGGGCCACGGACGGAACTTCGTGGGCGCCGCCGCGGGACCTCCGTCGATGCCGAGCTGGCCCTGGGTGTTGGAGCCCCAGCAGTAGACCGTGCCCAGCGTCGACATCCCGCACGAGTGGTTGCTGCTCGCGTCGATCGTCGCGAACGTCCTGACGTCCATCTGGCCGGTCGTGAGCTCGGACGGGCGGTCGACCACGGGCTGCACCCACGACTCGTCGTACCCCACCCCGGCCTGCCCGGAGGCGTTGTCGCCCCAGCAGTAACCGATCTCGTCGCCCGTGATGGCACAGGCCGTCATGCCACCGAGGTCGATCGAGCGGATGATGCTCTCGGTGAGCGGGCCACGGACCTGGAGCGGCACGTTCGACAGCTCGACCTGAGCGCCGTCGTTCGACTGCCCGAGCTGCTTCTTCGAGTTGTCGCCCCAGCAGAACGTCCGCTCGGCGTTGTTGGGGCCGGAGCCGACGGCGCACGCGAAGCCCTGCCCGACCGCCACGTCGTCCAGCACGAAGCCGGACATGGGGGTCGAGGTCACGACCCGCACCGGGACGCGGCTGGTCGTCGTCGTGCCGTTGCCGAGCTGGCCACGGCCGTTCGCGCCCCAGCAGTAGGACGCCCCGCCGGCGGTGAGGCACCCCGACGACTCACCCACCCCGACGTGCGTCACCGTCGCCGACGTCGGCAGCGCGCCCCCCGAGACCAGGACGGGCGTGGCGCTGCTCCCGGCCGTGGCGTGCGTCGTGCCCCAGCAGTACGCCTTGCCCCCGCTGACCGCGCAGGACGAGGTCCCGTGCAGCTCGAGGTCGGTCACGGCCCCGGACAACGACGCGACCCGGACCGGCGCGGTCGAGCTCGTGGCGCCGGTCACGCCGAGCTGCCCCTGGTCGTTGCGGCCCCAGCAGTACACGCCGTCAGCGGTGGCCGCACAGACGTGCGCGGCGCCCGCGCCCAGCCGGATGACCGTCCTGCCCTCGAGCGCTCCGCGCACCGGGCCCACGAACACGGCCGAGGACGTGGTGCTCCCGGTCCCGAGCTGGCCCGCGGAGTTGTCGCCCGAGCACCAGACCTGCCCCGTGACGAGCGCGCACGAGAAGTTCCCCCCTGCGACGACGTCCGTGGCGACGACGAGGGGTGCGACGTCGACCTGGCCCTGGGAGTGCACCGCATCGGTCCACGCCGCCGCGGTCGGCTCGGGGCGGCTCGCCCCCACGAGGACTACGGCGACGACGAGCAGGAGGGCGACCAACGCCGCGGTGCGCACCCGGAACCGGTCGGAGCCCGGAGCGTGCGCAGACGCTCGGGTCGTGGGTCGACGGGTCATGCTCACTCTCCTTCCGTCCTGGTCGTCTCGTGTCGTCGGCGCCTCGTCCGGACCTCGTCCGGGCCTCGTCGGCGCCGGTGCGCGTCTCAGCCGGACCGGTCCCCGGGCGCCGGGCCGCTCACAGCATCTCGCCTGCGCCGTACCAGTGCAGCCCCGGCGCCGAGCAGCACCCCGGCGACCGCGGCCAGCGTCGTGAGGGCCGTCCCCGTGATGGCGAGCGGTCCGATCGCCGGCCGGCCCGAGGCCCCCGGAGGGAGCGTGCCGTCGGTACCACCGCCCGAGGGGCCGTCCGGACCGGCGGTCCCGCCGCCGGGCGACCGGTCACCCTCGGTCGCCTGGAGGGAGAGGTCGTAGCGGACCGCGCCCGTGGCGCCGGGGGCGACGTCGTCGTCGAGCGTGACGGAGACCTTGAGCCAGGTCGTGCCGCCGGCGGGCAGGACGACCTCCTCCTGGGCGGTTCCGGCACGGTCCCCGCGCCACCCCTCGAGGAGGACGGCGGCCCCGGTCGGGCAGTAACCGTCCTCCCAGGATGTGCTGCACGCCTCGACCGACGTGCTGAGCGAGCCGGCCAGCTCTCCGCTGGTCGTCGTCCGTATCCCCACGACGGCGCCCTCGCTCTCGTGGGTCGAGGCGAGGTCGACGAGGGTGGACCGGGTCTGCCCCGGGGACATGCCGTCGAAGGAGAACGACTGCGGCCGGGGGGTCACCTCCCCCGCCGACACCCTCACGGGTGCTTCCACGGCGACCGCAGCACCGGTCCCCAGGAGGGCTCCGACGCCGCCGAGCAAGCAGGCAGCCGCTGTCCCCGCGACGGCGCGAGCCGTGCGCGGGATCCAGGTCATGTCAGGAAGCGATCTCCGTGCCGGTGACCTGGACCGTGATCTGTGCGGACTTCCCCTGCGCGGCGGCGTTGGGGCCGGTCGCGCTGGTGTCGGGGTTCGTGAACGCGTACGTCACGTCGACGGGGATCACGTCGTTGGTCGCGAGGCTGTTCGGGTCCTTGCCGCCCGTGGTGTCGTACGTGGCGGTGACCGTGAGGAACGAGGCTGCGTCACCGGTGACAGTGACCACGGGGACGTCGACCAGGTCCGCCGCGTTGGTCGAGTCGGCGTTCTTGACCCAGACCGTGCGCGTCACCGAGTCGCCGGGCGCCAGGTCCTCGACGACGGGGATGGTGAGGGCGACGGCTTCGCTCGCCGCCTCCTCGAACCCTGCGGAGGCGCTGGTGACCGAACCCTGCAGGTTGAACGCCGACGTGCTGACGTCGCCCGTGAACCAGACGTTGTCGCTCCAGAGCGCGAGCCAACACACCAGCGGCGAGCTCGCCGAGCTATTCGGCGTCTCCCGCGCCACCATCTACCGCTCCATCCAACGCGCTGCCGTTCCACGAACAGGTTGTGCATCGACCGGTTGAGACCGCCCTCGGTTTTGCCTCACTCGTTCGGTGTTCCCCCGTGCGTGGAGTTCCAAGATCCCCCGATCGTGGGTGGTGACGTCGCTTCCGCCTCCGGGATGATCGACGCATGACCGCCCTCACGGCACCGCTGCCCGTCCGTCTCGGACATCGCCTCTCGGCACTTGTACGCCGGACGATGCCATCTGTGGCCCGCAGAGAGCGCGCGATTGGTCTCGTGCTTGCTCTGGGTGTGCTCGCCCTCGTCGTCTCCGAGCTCGCGCGCAATCCTGTCGTCAACCCGTATGACCCCAGCTTGGAGATCTACTCCTGGTCGCCGTCCTGGGTTACTCCATTGCACGACGCCGCGCCGTGGCTGACAGAGGCTTACGTGCCCGTCGTGCTGGCCGGGCATGCATCCGCTGTTGCTGCCGTCGTGCTCGCGCGGTTTCGGCCGATCATCGCGACGGTCTTGGCCGCGCTGCCCTTCGTGGCGATACCGCTTTACGGCACGTTCTACTTCGGCTGGTGGTGGGCGCTGGCTGGTGTTGCGGTCCTGGCGGGGTTTACGCGAGTGCGCGATGCGGTGCCGGCCTACCTGCTCGCCATCGGCGTGATCGGCCTCTGGAACGCAACGCTGGTTATGACCGTGCTGGGGTTCGGATTACAGGTGACAGCCACCGGTGGACCCATGGGTTGGTGGACCGTATTGGGCTACGCCGCCTACCTCGCAGCGGCTGTCGCTGTCGCTGCTGCGCTCGGGTCCGGCCTGCGCTACGGCGCACGCAGCGCGGCGGCTCAGGTCGCAGAGCGCAGGGCGGTCATGGCTGAGTCGGTGACAGCGGAGCGTGCTCGGCTCGCCCGAGACCTGCACGACGTCGTCGCGCATCACGTCTCGCTCATCGCCGTGCGCGCTGAGAGCACCAGGTTCTCGCGAACGGACCTCGACGACGAACTGCGCAACGTCCTGACCGCTACAGGCGACGATGCCCGAAGCGCCCTGGCGGAATTGCGCCAGATCCTGTCCGTGCTGCAGCGTTCCGATACGCACGCTCTCACGCCTCAACCCGGCGCGGACGACGTCACACACCTCGTGGACGAAGCACGCGCAGCCGGTCAGCAGGTCGAGCTCAGCGGCACGTGGGAAGCGGTTCCGGCAGGGACTGGGTACGCCCTGTACCGTGCCGTGCAAGAAGGACTGTCCAACGCCCGGCGTCACGCACCCCACGCCCCCGTAAAGGTCCTGCTGGAACAACGCGCCGACGTCATCAGCGTCCGGATGACCAACCCCACCGATAAGGTGGACTTCCGGCTAGGTCCCGGTCTGACCGGGATGCGCGAACGCATCGAGGCGCTCGGCGGCGACCTGCACGTCAGCATCGAGGATGGCCTCTTCTTCGCCGTCGTGTGCATCCCGGTGGCTGAGGCATGACGGAGCAGATCGACGGGAGCGAAACTCTGTTGCAGGTCGACGAGACTCCTGTGCGACGCGTTGTCGTCGCCGACGACCAGCCCGTCGTCCGCCAGGGTTTAGCGACGATCTTCGGGGTCCCGGCCGACTTCGAGGTGGTCGGGACAGCGGCCGACGGCCTCGAGCTCCTCGACGTCATCTCAGCTACCCGACCCGATATCGCCGTCGTCGACGTGCGAATGCCGCGCCTGGACGGCATCGCAGCCACACGACAGATCGCCCGAGACTATCCTCAGACCCGCGTGATCGTCCTGACCACCTACGACCTCGACGAGTACGTCTACGAAGCGCTCCATGCCGGCGCCAGCGGATTCATGCTCAAGGACACCCCCGCCGAGCGCCTCGTCGAAGGTGTGCGCCTTGTGGCAGACGGGTCCATGCTCCTCGGTCCTACCGTCACCCGCCGGCTCGTCGCCGACTTCGCCCGCCGAGAGACCGCTCACGTGCCTGTGCAGTTCGATGCACTGACCCGGCGAGAGATCCAAGTCGTGCGCGCACTCGCCAGTGGGCTCTCCAACGCCGAGATCGCTGCGGAGCTCACCATCTCTGAGGAGACCGTGAAGTCGCACGTCTCGGAAGTCCTTCGCAAGACCGGCTGCAGAGATCGGGTCCAAGTCGTCATCGCCGCCTACGAAGCCGGGCTCAACCAGGTCGCTCCGCCGGCGTAAACCGTGGCTGACGAGCCCAACCTTGTCGAGATCCGACAAAGTCGACGGTGCCGGGTTGTCAGCGGCTCGCCCTACGCTCACAGTCACCTACAACTTGGAGAACCACGGTGGACCTGTTCAAGATCCAGCACGAGCTCTTCGCCGACCGCACGCCAGATTCCTGGTACCGGCTCATGGTTGCCGGTCCGTCGTTTCACTACCGGTGGGACTTCGGTAGCGGAACTAGCGGGGCGTACAGCAACATCAGCGACGAGCACCACAGCCATGCGGTCTGTCGCGAAGAGGTCGGTCTCACGATGTCGTGGGGGATGGCTCCCTACAGTCGAGAAGAGCGCAACGAGCTGCACTTCGACTGGGCTAAGGACTTCGTGAACTCCGTCGTACGCCTCTTCTGGGTCGACTTCTTCTGGAACAACGCGCTCATCGACCGCGTGGAGCTCTGCCGAGTCGATGGCGGGCACGGAACGATCCCGATCCCTGATGTGCGGCACGAGGTCAGCGACTTCGAGACCTCTGTTGCGTACCTCGTGCACGACCTTGAGGGAAGCCCGAACCATGACCACCCGGGCAGCTATCTCGACACTCTCGAGGTGAAGCGGGTGGGACTGCCCCGGGACTGCCCCGGATTTAGTTGACTCGCGGGGTTGAGTGGTTCAGGCCGCGAGGGCCAGGGTCTGGCGTTCGAACTCTACCGGGGTGAGTCTGCCGAGTCGTTCTTGGCGTCGTCGTCGGTGGTAGGTCTTCTCGATCCAGGTCACGATTGCCAGGCGTAGCTCGTCACGTGTCGTCCAGCGGTGACGGTTCAGGACGTTCTTCTGGAGTAGCGCGAAGAAGCTCTCCATTGCGGCATTGTCGCCTGCTGCTGCGACTCGGCCCATCGATCCGCGCAGCCCGGCCGCGGTCAGGGCATCGACGTAGGCGTGCGATCGAAATTGAGATCCTCTGTCCGAGTGCACGATCGTCGACTCGGGCGTGCGGGCTGTGATCGCGTTGGCCAGTGCGTTCACGGCGAGCGAGGACGTCATGCGTGAGTCGATCGAGTAGCCGACGATCTTGTTCGAGTGCACGTCCTTGATCGCGCACAAGTACAGCCGGCCCTCGTCAGTCCAGTGCTCGGTGATGTCGGTCAGCCAGACCTGATCGAGGCCCTCGGCGGCGAAATCACGGTTCACGAGGTCGTCGTGGACCGCCGGTCCGGGACGCTTGGCACCGCGGCGACGTCGGTGGATCGTCGAGACGATCGCTTGCCCGTGACACAGCCGGGCGACCTTGTTGCGGCCGGCGGCCATACCAGCGTCGTTGAGTTCGTCGGAGATGAACCGGTACCCGAACTCCGGGTCGTCGTGATGGACCCGCAGGGCTGCGTGGATCACGTAGGCGTCCTCGATGTCGCGGCGGGTGACCGGGGCGGCCCGCCACTTGTAGAAGGCCTGCTTGGAGAAGCCCAGCACCCTGCAAGTCACCGCGACGGGAACACCGTCGTCGGCAAGGTCAAGGACCAGCGGGTACGTCATTTTGGGGGCAGCTCGCGGGCGAAGTACGCAGCAGCCCGGCGCAGGATCTCGTTCTCCTGCTCGAGGGCCCGGTTGCGCTTCTTCAGCTCACGCAACGCTTCAGACTCCGACGTGGTCACGCCGGGACGTTTGCCGTCCTCGACATCGGCGATCTTCAACCAGCGCTGCAGACACGACTCGGACACACCGAAGTCCTTCGCGACCTGCCGGATCGGCAGCTCGCCCTTCCGGGCGATCGCGACCACGTCATCACGGAACTCTCTCGGGAACGCTTTAGGCACGATGAACATCCTTCCAGCAAGGACCACAGTCCTCACAGGTCAGGAGTCAACCGAATCCGGGGCAGTCCCGGGGCAGTCCCGCGCGGCTCTCATGAGCGGAAGGCTACCCACCGAATGGCACGTCTCCTAGCATCGTCAAACAGCGGTGCGTTGGTGGGTTGAGACCGCCCATCTCTCTCGGTCAGGGGCGAGCCGCGCACGGCAGACGCCACCTGAAGTTCCCTGACGGTCACCCCAAGAAAGCGCCGTTGCATGAAGCTTCTTGGTACGTCCATACCATACGAGGATCGACTCGTGCCGTGCGGACACGCACAGCGTTGAGCTGGTCGACTTGTCTGGTCCTGTCCTGTTTCTGACAGGATGTGATGACGAAGATCACCCGCTCGGGCGACCACGACCGAAGGGCCCTGCGCCGACCGTCCGGGAGGACGGGCCGGCGCAGGGCCCTTCAGGTGCTGAGGAGACCGCGGCAGGCGCCAGGCTCCTCGGGTCGAGCGTCTCAGTGCAGCAGGTCGTGGAGCGGGATGATCGCGTCGCGCGAGGGGCCCACCCCGATGGCCGAGACCCGAGCACCCGAGAGCTCCTCGAGCGAGCGCACGTACGCCTGCGCGTTGGCCGGCAGGTCCTCGAACGTCCGGCAACCCGAGATGTCCTCGGTCCAGCCGTCGAACTCGGCGTAGATCGGCTTCGCGTGGTGGAACGCCGTCTGGTCCGTGGGCATCTCGTCGTAGCGGACGCCGTCGACGTCGTAGGCGACGCACACGGGGATCTTGGGGATGCCCGTGAGGATGTCGAGCTTGGTCACGACGAGGTCCGTGATGCCGTTGATGCGGCTCGAGTAGCGCGCGATCACCGAGTCGTACCAGCCGCAGCGGCGCGCACGCCCCGTGGTCACGCCGAACTCGCCACCGGTCTTGAGCAGGTACTCGCCCATCTCGTCGAACAGCTCGGTGGGGAACGGGCCCTCGCCGACGCGGGTCGTGTACGCCTTGATGACGCCGATCACGGACGAGATCTTCGTGGGGCCCACGCCCGAGCCCGTCAGCGCGCCGCCCGCGGTCGCGTTCGACGACGTCACGAACGGGTAGGTGCCGTGGTCGACGTCGAGCATGGTCGCCTGGCCGCCCTCGAACAGGACGTTCTTGCCCGCGTCGAGCGCCTGGTTGAGGATCAGCGAGGTGTCCGCGACCATCGGCTTGACGCGCTCGGCGTACGCCAGGAGCTCCTCGACCGTCTCGTCGACCGTGATGGCGCGGCGGTTGTAGACCTTGACCAGCAGGTGGTTCTTCTGGTCGAGCGATCCCTCGATCTTCTCGGCCAGGATCTTCTCGTCGAACAGGTCCCACATGCGGATCCCGACACGGTTGATCTTGTCGGCGTACGCCGGCCCGATCCCGCGCCCGGTCGTCCCGATGCGGCGCTTGCCGAGGAACCGCTCGCTCACCTTGTCCATGGTGCGGTGGTACCCGGTGATGACGTGCGCGCTCCCGGACACCAGGAGGCGCGAGACGTCCACACCGCGCGAGATCAGGTCGTCGAGCTCCTGGAAGAGCACCTCGATGTCGACGACCACGCCGTTCGCGATGACGGGGGTCACGCCCGGCGACAGGATGCCGGAGGGCAGCAGGTGCAGGGCGTACTTCTCGTCTCCGATGACGACCGTGTGCCCGGCGTTGTTGCCGCCGTTGAACTTGACCACGTAGTCGACCCGCGAACCGAGGAGGTCGGTCGCCTTGCCCTTGCCTTCGTCGCCCCACTGGGCACCGATGAGCACCACGCCTGGCATGGATTCCCCACTTTCAGACTGCCTGTTCCTCGGACCGGGTCACGGGCCAGCACCGACCGGCACGTACAGACGACGGCCTGCCGGCGAACGGCGGTACGCACTGTCGACGGGGTCGATGCGCGTCGCGTCTCGCCGGCGGGTCCTCTGCGGGCCCGAGGCACGTCCGGGCGGCAGTCACCCGGAAGCCGGGACGAGTTTACCCGCCCTTGCCCTGGACGGCTCCCCCTCGTCCACCAGGTGCGTTCCAGGTGTCCGACGGCGCCGCTCCCGTCCCGGGGCCCGAGCGGGTCGCGGGGAGCGCACCCCGGACGCCCTGAGCGCGGGCGGGCGACGAGCGGCACCGCCGGCCCGTGGCGCGCTGCCCGCGTCAGGCGACGAGCGTGGCGACCTCGTCGACCGAGGTGCCCGAGTCGACCAGGAACTGGGCGCAGCGGTCGGCCTCGTCGGTCTCGCCGATGAGCGTCGCAGCGCGGTGCAGCGCGAGCAGCGCTCGCAGGAACCCCTGGTTGGGCTCGTGGTCGGCCGGGATCGGCCCCTGACCGCGCCACCCTGCCCGCCTCAGCGCGTCCAGGCCCCGGTGGTACCCGGTACGCGCGAACGCGTACGCGGTCACCGGGGCGCGCTCTCCCCCGTCGCGCAGCGTGGCTTCGGCGAGGAGCGCCCAGAGCAGCGAGGAGGAGGGGTGGGCGGCCGCGAGCCCGAACGGCTCGTCGCCGCGCGCGAGGCCGGCGACGACGTCCGGCTCGGCGGGCAGACGCACGGGAGCAGGTCCGTCGAGGAGGTTGGGGCGCACTGGTGTGGTCGACATCCGTCGATTCTCGCAGGCCCCTGACGAGCGCATGTGCATCGGACGGCGCACCCGCCTAGAGTCAGGACCATGATCGAGATCTCGACCTCCCCCGCGACGACCACCCTCGTCATCGCCGGGGACCTCGATCTCGCCGAACGAGACCAGTTCCCCGAGATCGCGGCCCGCGTCGTCGGGCTGCGCCGTCAGCTCCTGGTGATCGACATGTGCCGGGTCACGTTCATGGACTCCACGGGCGCAGCGTTCCTCATCTCGCTCGCCGACTCGGGGCGCAAGCGCGGCGGTGCGACGGTCCTGCGAGGGTGCGACGACCGGGACCTGTTCGTCCTCGAGGTGTGCGGCGCGCTCGACCTCTTCCGGATCGACGTGGACCACCGCTGCGACCCGCCCGCCGGGGCCGGCGCGTCCTGACTGGTCCGGTCCTCGACCGAGGATCCACCCGACCGCCCACGGTCCGCGCCCCGGTCGCCTGACCGGCCCTCAGTCTCCTGCGCTCGCCGTCCTGTCCCGGCGTTCGCCCACGGGTCGCAGCCGCGCCCAGACGAGCTTGCCCGAGCCTGCCGGACGCCAGCCCCAGTCCGCGAGGCGCTCGACGATCTGCATCCCGAACCCGCCCATCCGGTGCGCGTGCCCGTCGGTCGAGACGGGTGGCGCGGGGTTGGAGTCCTCGACCTCGACGCGCAGGCCGTCGCCCGTGTCGAACAGCCGCAGCGCGAGGTGGCCCCAACCGTGCAGGACCCCGTTGGCCACGAGCTCCGACACCACGAGCTCTGCGTTGGCGCTGTCGCCCAGGTCCCAGGCCTGGCACGTGCGCAGCACCGCGTGCCGGGCGCGCCCGATCGAGGCCGGTTCGCTCGGGAGGAGCCATCTGCGGCTGCGCGGGCTCAGCGCCGAGGTGACGGGGTCGGAGACAGGGTCCGGGATCCGCACGACCACGAGCGCCACGTCGTCCTCGGGGGCGTCCGCGAGGCGGGAGAGGAGCTCCTCGCCGATGCCGGCCGAGTCGATGGCCGTGATCGACCGGGTCGCCTCCACGAGGGCGTCGAGCCCGACGCGCAGCGCACGGTCGCGCCGCTCGATCAGCCCGTCCGTGTAGAAGAGCAGGACGTCGCCGGGCTCGAGCTCGACGCGGCCCGTCGCCCGGGTGCCGGTACCGAACCCGACGAGCGAGCCGCCCGCCTCGTTGAGCTGCGTCACCTCGCCGCCGCGGAGCAGCAGGGGCGGGAGGTGGCCTGCCCGCGAGTACTCGATCGCCCAGGTCTTCGCGTCGTCGCCCGGGCCGTCCGAGTCGTCGCTGCCTGTCGCGCCGGCTTCCAGGACCGTCGCGTCTCTCCTCGAACGTCTCAGGGTCGAGCTCGGACGACCGCAGGTCCGGTCGGCCGGCCGAGCGGTGCGTGAGCGCCGCGTACACGAGGCTCGCGGACCGCGGGATGCGCATCCCCACGACGAGCTGGTCGACCCGCTCGAGCACGGGCCCCGGGGTCGTGAGCTCGTACGCGTACGAACGGACCACGGACCGCAGCTGCCCCATCGCGGCGGCGGCCTCGACGTCGTGGCCCACGACGTCGCCGATCACCAGGCCGACGACGTCGGGGGAGATCTGCAGGACGTCGTACCAGTCGCCGCCGACCTGCGCGTGCTCGGAGTTGGGCGCGTAGTAGGTCCACACGTCGAGCCCCGTGACGTCCGCCTGCTCGGGCAGCATGGCGCGCTGGAGCGTCTCGGCGAGCCGGTGCTCGCGGGCGTACAGGCGCACGTTGTCGATCGCGAGGCCCGCACGACGCGCCAGCGCTTTCAGGACCGCCTGGGCCCCCGACGCGTCGGGGGCCGTCGTGACCGACGCCGGCAGCCCGCTCGTGGCGAGCAGCCCCAGGACGCGCCGACGGCCGGCGATCGGGTGGAGCAGGACGGATTCGGGCGCCTCGGCGCTCGCCGAGGTGCGCTGCCGCACGTCCCGGCTCAACCAGCTCGACGCGGACCACTGCGGGTAGTCGGCCGTCAGGTCCAGGCGGACCGGACCGTCGATCCGTCCGTCGAGCAGGTCCTGCACGGTGTCCTGCAGGTCGATCACCGTGCCGGGCACGAGCCCCGCGGGACCCGTGGCGTCACCGAGGGCGTCCGTGAGCCCCATGGCCCCCTCCACGGCGCCGGCACCGTCCGCGATGTACCGGCCGTGGCGCTGCCCGCGTCCGCTCGGCGGGGTCGTCGTGTCGATGCCCTCGGCGTAGCGCAGCCCGTCGTCGTTCATGTAGAAGCCGGCCCACCCGACGAGCGCCCCCTCGAGGACGTCGCAGATCTCGCGCAGCGCGAGCGGGTAGTCGAGGTCGTTGAGCAGGTCCGAGGTCTCGGTGATGATCGCGAGGCTGACGCGCTCGCGTCGCTCGAGCTCGAGCGACGCGAGCTGGGCCGCAGACCGGTCGATGTGCTCGGAGACGTCGATCATCATGCCGATCCAGTGGGCGACCTCGCCGTCGGCCTCGTCGACCGGGGACAGCGAGACCTGCGTCCACAACGACGCGCCGTCGTGCCGGTCGCTGCGGACCGTGCGCGCGACGTCGCGCCCCTCCTCGACCGCGGCGCGGAACAGGTCCGCCTCCGCGGGGTCCGCGAGGAGCTCGGCGAGGAAGCGCGGGCTGCGGCTCAGGACCTCGTCGGCCGTGAACCCCGTGAGCCGGCAGAAGGCGTCGTTGACCCAGATCATGGGCATGCCCTGGGACCGGCTCCCCAGCAGGAAGGATGCGACCCCGGAGCGTTGCGCGGCGCGCGCGAAGAGCTCCGGTCCGCCTGCCGGCAGGGAGGCCCCGGCCGCGCGCGGACCACGAGCCCAGGAGCCCAGACCGAGGCTCGACGAGCCGACCATTCCCACCTCCGACCGAGATTGCCGTGAGCGCGTTACTGTCCCGAGTGGACATTCAACCGTAGATTGGTGATCTCCGAGACCTGTGCGGGTCCGGTCCACGCTGGGAGGAGCAACGTGCGCGACGGTAACACCACGGTTGGTAGCGAGCCTGACGACCCCGCGACCGGGTCGAGCAACGTCGTGACGGAGCAGTCCGACCCTGCGAGCGTTCACGTCATCGTCGGGGCGACACGCGCCCGCATCGTGCTGTCGGGCGAGATCGACGCCGATCTCGGTCCGGACCTGCTGGACGCGACCGCGGACGCCGAGGCCACGGGCCTCCCTGTCGAGATCGACGCGCACCACGTGACCTTCATGGACTCCTCGGGCGTGGCGTTCCTCGCGCGGCTCGCGACGCGCGGGCCGCACCGTGTCCGGGTGCTGCGCGCTCCCCCGACCGTCCGCTTCCTGCTCGAGGTCACGCGCATCGGGGACATGCTCGACATCGTCGACGAGGACCCCGGCTTCGACCTGCCCGACGGCGTCACGCACCTCAACGGGAGCCGTCGCCTCCCGCGCACCGACCGCTGAGGCCGACCGCCCGACGGACGCTCCGCCGTCGGGCAGCCCCGGGCGGCCCCGCGACACGCAGCAGGCCCCGGTCCTGAGGGACCGGGGCCTGCTGGCACTTCTGGTGACGGGACGCTCCCGCCGGGCTCACCGCCCTCGCGGGCGGCTCAGCGAGCCGTTCAGCGGATCTTCTGGCCCGCCGAACGCAGCTGCTGCGACGCCTCGACGATGCGCTGAGCCATGCCGGCCTCGGCGAGCTTGCCCCAGGCGCGCGGGTCGTAGGCCTTCTTGTTGCCCACCTCGCCGTCGACCTTCAGGACGCCGTCGTAGTTGCGGAAGATGTGGTCGACGACCGGACGCGTGAACGCGTACTGGGTGTCCGTGTCGATGTTCATCTTGATGACGCCGTTGTCCACCGCCTCGGTGATCTCCTCGGCCGTGGAGCCCGACCCGCCGTGGAAGACGAGGTCGAACGGGTTCTCCTTGCCGATGGCCTCGCCGACGGCCTTCTGGATCTCCGCGAGGATCGACGGACGCAGCTTGACCGCACCCGGCTTGTAGACGCCGTGCACGTTGCCGAACGTCAGGGCCGTCAGGTAGCGGCCCTTCTCGCCCGCGCCGAGCGCCTTGACCGTCGCCAGACCGTCCTCGACCGTCGTGTAGAGCTTGTCGTTGATCTCGGCCGTGTGGCCGTCCTCCTCGCCACCGACGACGCCGACCTCGATCTCGAGGATGGTGCGCGCGGCGACTGCGAGAGCTCGAGGAGCTCCTCGGCGATGATCGAGGTTCTCGTCGAGCGGCACGGACGAGCCGTCGAACATGTGCGACTGGAACGTGGGGAGCTTGCCGGCCTTGACCTGCTCGATCTCGAGCGCGAGCAGCGGGCGGACCCAGGAGTCCAGGTTCTGCTTGGCGCAGTGGTCCGTGTGCAGGGCGACGGTGATCGGGTAGCTCTTGGCGACCTCGGCCGCGTAGGCCGCGAGGGCGAGCGAACCGGCGACGCGGTCCTTGATCGTCGAGCCGGCCGCGTACTCGGCGCCGCCGACGGAGACCTGGATGATGCCGTCGGACTCGGCCTCGGCGAAGCCCTGAAGGCGGCGGTGATGGTCTGCGACGACGTGATGTTGACGGCGGGGTAGGCGAACTTGCCCGCCTTCGCCCGGTCGATCATCTCGGCGTAGACCTCGGGGGTTGCGATAGCCATCTGCAGAACTCCAATGACGGAAGGAGGTGGGTGTCGACGACACTGCCGCGCAGCCCTGTTATCCCCATGATTTTGCCATCGGATCGCCGTCCCGGCGGCTCGTGGCCCGTCCCACCTGGTGGACGTCCGTCAGCCACTGGTCGGGACGTCCCGGGGGTCGGGACGGCCGGCTACCGGTAGGCGTGCTGGACGACCCAGGCGTGCATCGCGATCGCCGCGGCGGCCCCCGCGTTGATCGACCGCGTCGACCCGTACTGCGCGATGTGCAGGACTCCGCGGCTCGCCGCGCGCGCCTCGGCCGAGAGCCCGCTGCTCTCCTGCCCGAACAGCAGCACGCACGCGGGCGGGAGCGCGAAGCCCTCGATCGGGACCGAGCCCGGGACGTTGTCGATCCCGATCACCGGCACGCCCGCGCCGTCGTGCTGCGCCGCGGCCCACGCGAGCAGGTCCGCGACCTGCGGGTGGTGGCTGCACGTGCTGGTAGCGGTCGGTGACCATGGCGCCGCGGCGGTTCCAGCGCCGCCGCCCGACGATGTGCACGCCCGCCGCGTCGAACGCGTTGGCCGTGCGCACGACCGACCCGATGTTCAGGTCGTGCGCCCAGTTCTCGATCGCGACGTGCAACGCCGGCCTCGGGCCGGCGCGCGTCCATGTCCGCGACGATCGCCTCGACCGTCCAGTAGCGGTAGGCGTCGACGACGTTGCGCCGGTCGCCGTGCTCGAGCAGCTCGACGTCGTAGCGCGCGTCGGTCGGCCAGGCCGCCCGTCCGCCCGGCCAGGGGCCCACGCCCACCTCGACCTGGTCCTCGCCGCGGGCGGGCGGAGACTCGGGCACGGGCTCGCTCGGCCGTCCGGTCGGCGCCTCGGGCCGGGAGAGCGCTGCGGACCGGTCGGAGCGCGCGGGGGTTCTCGTCACGGCTCCATTGTCCCCGGCGCACCACGGGAACCGATCCCCCAGGATGTTCACGAGTGCTCGACGACGCCTCAGGGCCCGCTGCTGACGGGCCCACTACGCTGGTGGCGTGCTCACCGACCTGCTCATGACCTCAGCGCTGCCCCACGCCGCCGCAGCGCTCTCTGCCGTCGACGGGGGCCAGGTCGTCGCGCTCGGCCCGGACTGGCTCGACGCGCGGACCATGATCAGCGGCTTCATCGAGCGCTTCGGCGTGTACGCGGTGTTCGGCATCGTCGCCGTGGTCTTCATCGAGACCGGGCTGCTCTTCCCGTTCCTGCCCGGCGACTCGCTGCTCTTCACCGCGGGCCTGCTGGTCGCCCAGGACGAGCTGAACCTGTCGATCTGGGTCGTGTGCGCCATGATCTTCGCGGCCGCGTTCCTCGGGGACCAGCTCGCCTACCTGATCGGCAACAAGATCGGCCCCCGCCTGTTCACGCCCGACGCGCGCGTCCTCAAGACCAAGTACATCGACCAGGCCCACGACTACTTCGAGCGTTTCGGCGGACGCACGGTCATCCTGGCGCGGTTCGTCCCCTTCCTGCGGACGTTCGCCCCGGTCGCCGCGGGCATGAGCGGCATGCGCTACCGGACGTTCGTCACGTACAACCTGGTCGGCGCGTTCGTGTGGGGCGTCGGCGTGACGCTGCTCGGCTACTGGCTCGGCAACGTCCAGTTCGTCAACGACCACATCGAGACGATCCTCGTCCTCATCGTCGCCGTCTCGGTCGTCCCCGTGGTGATCGAGGTGCTGCGTGCCCGGCGCGAGGCGAAGAGCGCCAAGGCCCAGCTCGCAGCGGTCGCCACGGCTGCTGCTGCTGCTGACGCGACCCCTGCTGCCACCGCGACCCCTGCTGCCGCACCCGCCGTCCCGACCGCAGGAGCACCCGCCGTCCCGACCGCAGGCGCGAGCAACGCCCCCCTGTCGACGGCCGAGGCGACCGCCGCCCCGACGACGGGTTCCGAGAAGACGACGGACGCCGTCGAGCACACCCCTGGAGAGGACCACCGATGACGCGCGTGATCGAGAGCTGGCTCACCGACATGGACGGCGTGCTCGTCCACGAGGGCCACGCCATCCCCGGAGCGGCGGAGTTCGTGCGCGCGCTGCGCGACAAAGAGCGCCCGTTCCTCATCCTGACGAACAACTCGATCTTCACGGCCCGCGACCTGCGCGCGCGCCTCGCGACCTCGGGCATCGACGTGCCCGAGGACTCGATCTGGACGTCCGCCCTGGCCACCGCACAGTTCCTGAGCGACCAGGTCCCGGGTGGCAGCGCGTACGCGATCGGCGAGGCGGGCCTCACGACGGCCCTCTACGAGGCCGGCTACACGCTCACCGAGTCCGACCCCGACTACGTGGTGCTGGGTGAGACCCGCACCTACTCGTTCGAGGCCATCACCAAGGCCGTGCGCCTGATCCTGGGCGGCTCGCGCTTCATCTGCACCAACCCGGACACGACGGGCCCCTCGCAGCAGGGGCCGCTGCCCGCGACGGGCGCGGTGGCCGCGATGATCACGGCGGCCACGGGCCGCGAGCCGTACTTCGTGGGCAAGCCCAACCCCATGATGTTCCGGTCCGCGCTCAACCGCATCGACGCGCACTCCGAGACGACCGCGATGATCGGCGACCGCATGGACACCGACGTCGTCGCGGGCATCGAGGCCGGGCTCTACACGTATCTGGTCATGACGGGCTCGACCAAGCTCCACGAGGTCGACACGTTCCCGTTCCGTCCCAGCAAGGTCGTCGACTCGATCGCGAACCTCGTCGACCTCGTCTGACGCCCCGGACAGCACGCTGCCCCGGCACCCCGACCAGCTCGGGGTGCCGGGGCAGCGTGCTGCGGGGCCTCGCAGGCCTGCGATCGGCCGTGCCGAGGTCGAACCCCCACCACGGCTCCGCGGGGCGCCTGGAGCACCGCTGGCGGCCCGCGTCCGAGGTCGCTGCGACCGGCGGAGGCGAGGACGACGAACGGCGGGCGGACCGGGACCTGGAGTGGTCCCGGCCGGCCCGCCGTTCGTGGTGCGGTCCTGCGGTGGTGCGTCAGACGGTCGCGCGTGCCCGACGGCGCCTGCTCACCGCGAGCAGGCCCGCGCCGCTGAGGAGCAGCATCACCGCGAGGGCCGTGGCGTTGCCCGCGTCCGACCCCGTGGCCGCGAGGCCCGAGAACGCGTCGCACTCGACGTCGCCCCCGATCGGGAAGCTGAACGTGACGGGGGCCAGGGCGGTCCCCGCATCGTAGAAGCCCGCGAAGGCCTTGGCGCCTGCCGCCGTCAGCGTGGCCGGTGCACCGGTCCACGTGAGGGTGCTGCCCGAGGTCGACTTCTTGCCCGAGAGGTCGAGCGTCGCGAACGTGACACCCGTGCTCGTGGACTTGTTGCCCTCCATGTCGCTGCTCACGACGTCGACGACGAGCGTGCCGCTGCCACCGTTGACCTGGACCCGCGGGTTCGAGATCTTCAGGTCGAGGATGCCGCCGTGACCGGAGAAGTGCACCGTACCGGCGAACGAGGCACGGCCCTTGCCGAGATCGGTGTTGAACGATCCCTTGCCACCGCTCCACGTGGTCGTGGAGCCGCTGTCCTTGGCGCCGCTGGCAGAGACAGAGCCCTTGGCGATCGGGCCCGCGATGTACGCGCGGAACGTGTCGCTCACGGCCCAGCTCAACGTGGCGCCGTTGACGCCCTGCGCGTAGCACTGCTGGGCGGCGGAACCGCTGCCCGAGGTGCTCGACCCCGTGACGGTGATGGCCGCGGACGCGGTGTGGTTCGCGCCGATGAGGAGCAGCGTGTGCTCGCCTGCCGGAAGATCCTTGGGGATCGTCACGGTCGACGTGGCGGCTCCACCGGCGTTGGCCGTGATGCCCGTGGTGAGGACCCGCGGCGTGGAGTGGACCTCGGTACGCAGGCCCGACTCGTTCGCCCCGAACCCGAACCCGCTGATCGTGACCTGGCCGCCGGGGGCGACCTGCGAGACGGAGAGGTCGGCCACGGCCGGGTCCTTCGGCGTCCCCGAACCGTCGGTGTTGCCCGATCCTTCGCCCGGGGTCGCGCCCGGGTTCTCGACCGCGGCGCCGACCGTGAAGGTCACCGGGTCGAGTGCGTCACCGGCAGCGTAGAACGAGCCGAACGCCGGGACGCCGGCTGCCGTGAGAACTGCAGGGACGGCCGCGTAGGTCGTCGTGCCGTTCGCGGTCGAGACCTTCGCTGCGGACAGGTCGAGCGTCCCGATCGTGACGCCTGCCTGCACGAACGAACCGCCCTCGATGTCCTTCGAGTCGACGTCTGCGACCAGGGTCGCCTGGCCACCCGTCGCGACGATGCGGGGGTTCGTGAGGCGGACGTCGAGGACCCCGTCGTGCCCGGTGAAGCGGACGGTACCGGCGTAGTCGACCGTGCCCTGGCGTGCGACCGTGTCGAACGCGCTCTTCGCGGACTGGGGGAACGTGTAGCGGTCGCCCGCGGCGCCCGTCGCTCCACCCGAGGTCTGGATGCCACCCTTCGCGATGTTCCCCGTGATGTAGCTGCGGAAGGACTCCTTGACGCCCCACTGCAGGCTCCCAGCGACGCCGGAGGTCGGCGGGGTGACGGGCTTGGCGACCACGGTGACGGTCACCGCCCCCGTGGCACCGAGCTTGCTCGTCACGGTGACCGTGAGCTCACCAGCGGCCTGGTCCGCCGGCACCGTCACGACGACCGAGTCGCCGCTCGCGGCGAAGCTCGCCGAGGTGTCACCCAGGAGGACGGACGAGACCTTGTCGCCCGTCGCGAGACCCGCGACGGCGAGCGACAGCTTGGCTCCCGCCGTGACCGACGACGCCGAGGGGGTGACCGTGAGCGGTCCCGGAGCGGGGGCGTTGGTGAAGTTCACCGGGACCGAGAGCTCCTGGGCGGCGTTCTTCATGCCACCAGCCGCATACGTGTAGACCCCGAACGACCCACCCTCGATCGCCTCGAGCTCAGCGAGCGTCAGCGTCGCCGTGAACGAACCGTCCTGCGCGATGTCGACCCACTGCTTGCGGATCGTGCCCTGGAACGCCGGCGGAACCTGGTCCAGCACCGACTCCGCCAGCGCCCACGCCTGCGGCCCGACCTTGCGAGCCGACGCAGGCGCACCAGCCGACGGCTGCCACGCATCCGCGAACGACCCGAACACCACGTACGTGCCCTGGGGCAGGTTCGCCGGGATCGGCACCCCACGCCCACCCACGTTCGCCGCCGGATCGAAACCAGAACCCTTCACCACGACCACGTCACCAGGACGCACCACCGTGCTCTTCAACGGCGTCACACCATCAGCCGCGAACACCTCCACCGCAGGCTCGAACACCGGAGCGGGGGCGTTGGTGAAGTTCACCGGGACCGAGAGCTCCTGGGCGGCGTTCTTCATGCCACCAGCCGCATACGTGTAGACCCCGAACGACCCACCCTCGATCGCCTCGAGCTCAGCGAGCGTCAGCGTCGCCGTGAACGAACCGTCCTGCGCGATGTCGACCCACTGCTTGCGGATCGTGCCCTGGAACGCCGGCGGAACCTGGTCCAGCACCGACTCCGCCAGCGCCCACGCCTGCGGCCCGACCTTGCGAGCCGACGCCGGAGCACCAGCCGACGGCTGCCACGCATCCGCGAACGACCCGAACACCACGTACGTGCCCTGCGGCAGGTTCGCCGGGATCGGCACCCCACGCCCACCCACGTTCGCCGCCGGATCGAAACCAGAACCCTTCACCACGACCACGTCACCAGGACGCACCACCGTGCTCTTCAACGGCGTCACACCATCAGCCGCGAACACCTCCACCGCAGGCTCGAACACCGGAGCGGGGGCGTTGGTGAAGTTCACCGGGACCGAGAGCTCCTGGGCGGCGTTCTTCATGCCACCAGCCGCATACGTGTAGACCCCGAACGACCCACCCTCGATCGCCTCGAGCTCAGCGAGCGTCAGCGTCGCCGTGAACGAACCGTCCTGCGCGATGTCGACCCACTGCTTGCGGATCGTGCCCTGGAACGCCGGCGGAACCTGGTCCAGCACCGACTCCGCCAGCGCCCACGCCTGCGGCCCGACCTTGCGAGCCGACGCAGGAGCACCAGCCGACGGCTGCCACGCATCCGCGAACGACCCGAACACCACGTACGTGCCCTGCGGCAGGTTCGCCGGGATCGGCACCCCACGCCCACCCACGTTCGCCGCCGGATCGAAACCAGAACCCTTCACCACGACCACGTCACCAGGACGCACCACCGTGCTCTTCAACGGCGTCACACCATCAGCCGCGAACACCTCCACCGCAGGCTCGAACACCGGCGCGGGAGGCTCCTCGCCCTTGAGCGTGACGGGCGTGAACGTGTCGAGCGTGCGGTCCGTGACCGAGAGTCCGTGCGCAGCCGACGTCGCGACCACGTACTCCTTCGTCGCGTCGAACGACCCCGCCGGAACCGTGATCGTGGTCGTGAACGCGCCGTCGACGATCGAGCGGACGTAGGCCTGCTGCAGCCAGCCCTCGGCCAGGAGGGGCCCCTCACCCTTCCAGATCGAGGCGTCGCCGAGCAGCACGTAGGCGCCGTTCTTCGCGCCTGCGCCCACGAAACCGGTGCCCGAGACGGTGAACGTGTTCTCGACCGCGGGGTCGACATCCGCGCTCGGCGTGACCGTCACCTTGGGGTCTGCGACCGGAGCCGGCGGATCGACGGTCTTGGCCGTCACGGTGTGCGCGGTGGACGCGGACGACGAGGCGACGAAAGCGGCCGCGTCGGCCGGGGTGAAGCGTGCCGAGTAGGCGTGCTCCCCCACGGCCGGGGCCGCGACGTCGAGGCGAGCGGCGCCGTCGGACACCGGGGCCGTACCCAGCGAGGTGGTGCCGTCGAGGAACTCGACGCTGCCCGCCGCGGCCGGTGCGACCGTCGCGCTCAACGCGACCGCCGCGCCCTCGAGCGAGGTGCCCGCGGGGGCGACCGTGAGCGCCGTGGTCGTCGGCGCGGCCGGGGCCACGGGGAGTGGTGCGTCGAGCGTGGCGGTGAACGTCGACATGGGCTGGCCGACGTAGCCGGCGAAGTTGCTGTCGAGCGCACCGAACGCGCTGGACAGGGCCCCGTTCGCCGTGATGGTGAGCTCGTCACCCGTGCGGGCCGTGCTGACGGCCACGTCGGCGACCTTGACGTCGTCGGACGTCCCGGCTGCCGTGACGACGTCCGCGGTGAGGACCCCGGTCGTCGACGAGCTGATCGCGAGACGCACGTCGGAGACCGTGATGTCCAGGATGCCGCC
The DNA here is from genome assembly GCA_963782165.1 of uncultured Actinomycetota bacterium. Lineage (GTDB taxonomy): Bacteria > Actinomycetota > Actinomycetes > Actinomycetales > Cellulomonadaceae > Oerskovia. The sequence goes on along the minus strand of CAWAIO010000006.1, from coordinate 439,087 downwards.
GTGCGCCGAGTAGTTCGTGGATCCACCGAAGCGCAGCATCCCGGCGCCCGTCACGGGGTCGATGCTGCCGCTCGCGGGCGAGTACACGGACTTGCCGGCGGTCAGCGCGGGAGTGATGGTCCCCGCGCCCCCGACGTATCCGGTCCAGCTGTCCTTGAGGTTCCAGGTGGCGCTGCCGCCCGACACCGTGACGGTGTCCGCAGCACTGGCGGGCGTGACCCCGACGACAGCGAGACCGGCGACGAGCGCTCCGGTCAGGAGTGAGGCGAGAGCGCGACGGCGCCCTCCTCGTTGCGTGATGAGCACTCGGTCTCCCGTGATGGTTCGTGGGCCGCCCGCGATGGCGGCGTCAGGGCGACAGGTCTCTCGACCATCGCCCCGTGGACCATATAAGGCGTGCCTCACCAAAGCAAGGGTTGCCTAATCTCTTGTGGTCGGAGTCACACCCGTCCGGGGCACCAGGTGGACCGGGACGCACCGAGGGGCGGCGCGCCCTCGGCGCACCGCCCCTCGTCCGTGCCGCACGTCGCGGCCGCACCTCGGCCTCAACGGTCGAGGATGGGACCGTTCCCGTTGAAGTCCAGGCGCGGCGCGTTGCGCACGGCTGGGTTGTCGACCTCGAAGTACTCGGCCCGCTGGAAGCCGAACATCTTCGCGATGATGTTCGGCGGGAACGTCTCGACCTTGGTGTTGAGCGTGCGGACGTTCGCGTTGTAGAACCGGCGACCGGCCGCGATGCGGTCCTCGGTGTTCGTCAGCTCGGCCTGGAGCTGACCGAAGTTCTCGCTTGCCCGGAGCTGCGGGTACGCCTCGGCGACCGCGAACAGCCGACCGAGCGCCTGCGTCAGCTGGTTCTCCTTGGCTGCCTGGTCCGCCGGACCCGAGACCGGTCCCGCGGCAGCCGAACGTGCGGCGGCGACCTGCTCGAAGACGCCCCGCTCGTGCGCGGCATACCCCTTCACGGTCTCCATCAGGTTCGGGATGAGGTCATGGCGCCGGTGCAGCTCGACGTCGATCTGACGCCACGACTCCTGCACCAGGTTCCGCAGCCGGACGAAGCCGTTGTACTGCGCGACCGCCCAGAAGAGAACGATCAGGACGATGACGCCGATGACGATCAAGGCGATGATGCCGCCTGACATGCTGCCCCCTTGGGCTGAGGTGGTCGGACCGCTCGGCCCGGACGCCCGCCCGCCCGGACCCGACGGCCCGAGGTGCGTGACGTCGTCGGGCGACGCGGAAGGTACGTGCATCGTAGCGGGGCGCACGCCGCCCCGGACGGACGCGTCAGGGGGCCCGCGCCACCCACGTCGGCGCCGAGCGCGGCGGGTCTCCCTGGCGCCGCGGAGGCGACACCCCGCGGTCCAGCCAGACGTGGTCCGGGATCGCGTCGGCGACGACCGCGAGCCGAGACATCAGGGGAAACATGTTGTCGAGGACGGTCCGGCCGCCCGTCCACCCGAGGATCGCGTCTCCCTCGATCCGCACGTTGCGCCGAGCGAAGTCCGGCTCGAGGAGACGGTGCATCAGGCGGGGGTGCAGGACCTGGTGGGCGAACCGGAGATCGCTCGCCTCGACGCGCCAGGCCCGGTTGAAGTCCTCCGACTCGAGCTGGACGTCCTGCCCGCCGAACGCCTTGGCGACCCGGGCACCGAAGCCCTCGGGAGTCAGCTCGAGCACGGGCAGCGCCGCCGGCAGGAAGAGGACCACCACGTGCGCCGTGTGCGTCGTCTCGCTCTTGCCCCCGCCGACCGTCCAGACGTAGGTGAACGACAGTGCCGGGCGCCCCGCGTACTCGCCCGCGAGGACCTCGGTCGCCTTGCGGGCGTGCCCCGCCCCGAAAGGGGTCCCCCGCCAGCGCTTCGCGAGGTCGCGGTCGAGGTCCGCGTGCCTCCATCCGTGGCGCGCGGCCCACGCCTCGAACATGCGCCTGCGAGCCTTGTCGGCATGCCAGAACAGGTACGTCAGACCGATCAGGACGAGGCCCCCCAGGGCGAGGACGACCCACCACACCCAGGTCACGATCTGTTCCCTCCCCCGCAGGCCTGCTCAGGCGAGGTCGAAGTCCGTCAGCCCGAAGATCGAGAAGTAAGGCACGCCCAGGGCCTCGATCTTCTCGCGCGCGCCCGTGTCGCGGTCCATGATCGTGGCGACGCCCACGACCTCGGCGCCCGCCGCCCGCGCCGCCTCGATCGCCGTGATGGGCGAGCCACCCGTCGTGGTCGTGTCCTCGACGACGACGACGCGGCGCCCGGCGATCTCCGGCCCCTCGATCTGACGCTGCATCCCGTGGGCCTTGGCGGCCTTGCGCACCACGAACGCGTCGAGGTCCTGGCCCCGCGACGCCGCGGCGTGCAGCAGCGCGGTCGCGATGGGGTCCGCACCGAGCGTCAGACCGCCCACGGCGTCGACCTCCGCGGTCCCCAGCCCGGCCTCCTCGAGCTGGTCCAGCAGGACGTGCCCGACGAGCGGCGCCGCGCGGTGGTGCAGCGTGATGCGACGCAGGTCCACGTAGTAGTCGGCTTCCTTGCCCGAGGAGAGCGTGACCTTCCCGTGCACGATCGCCAGCTCGGCGATCAGGTCGCGGAGCTGCTCGCGGGGCGTCGGGGACAGGTGCGTGGAGGTGTCGGTCATGGGGTCAAGGCTAGCGTTCCCGCGGGTCTGCCCCGCGGCCGCGGCCGCGACCCGAGACCGGTCAGCGCGCCTCGAACGCCCGCACGGCGGCACGCGGCGCGACCTTGAGCAGCCCCGACGCCAGCCGGTACCGCAGCGAGGGCGTCGAGATCACGACGCCGCGGCGCACGTCCGCGAGGGCCGCCGCGACGACCCGGTCCGCGTTGAGCCACGCGATCTCCGGGAGCTGCGTGAAGTCGATCCCGGCCCGCTCGTGGAACTCGGTGTGCGTGAGCCCCGGGCACAGGGCCGTGGCCGTCACGCCCGTCCCGCGCAGCTCGACCGCGAGCCCCTCGGTGAACGTCCGCACCCACGCCTTGGCCGCCGAGTAGGTGCCGCTCGCCGTGAGCGCCGCGACCGACGCGACGTTGAGGATCGCGCCGCGCCCGCGCTCGGTCATCTGGCCCGCCGCCGCGTGCGAGAGCACCAGGACCGCGCGCACCATGACGTCCAGCGCCTTGACCTCGGCGTCGACGTCCCCGCCCACGAAGCGCTGGTGCACCGCGTAGCCGGCGTTGTTGACGAGCAGGCCCACGGGTCGCTGCCCTGCCTCGTCCTCGTCGACCACGGCGAGGCGTGCTGCGACGCGCGCGACGTCGTCGGGCACCGAGAGGTCCGCCGGGAGGACCTGGACCCGCACGCCCGCGGCCGCGCGGATCTGCGCCGCGACGCGCTCGAGGCGCTCCTCGTCGCGCGCGACGAGGACCAGGTCGTGACGGGCCGTGGCCAGCTGCCACGCGAACTCGAGGCCCAGGCCGGCGCTCGCGCCGGTGATCAGTGCAGTCGCCATGGGCCCAGCCTAGGGGGCGCGCGGGAGCGGGGAGACCTCCGTGCCCGACGGCGCCACGCACCTCGGGCTGCCGGCCCGCCGTCCACCCGCACCGGGCGTGGGACGTCCCGGCTAGCCTGGGCGCCATGCGACTCGCCACCTGGAACATCAACTCGATCCGAGCCCGTGCCGAGCGGGCCGTGGCCTTCCTGGAACGCTCGGGCACCGACGTGCTCGCGCTGCAGGAGACCAAGTGCAAGGACGCCCAGTTCCCGCACGAGGTCTTCGAGGCCGCGGGGTACGAGGTCGCGCACTTCGGGCTGAGCCAGTGGAACGGGGTCGCGATCGTGTCCCGCGTGGGGATCGAGCACGTCGAGACGGGATTCGCGACGCAACCGCACTTCGGGGCCGAGCCGCACCTGGAGGCCCGCGCGATCGGAGCCACGTGCGGCGGCGTGCGCGTGTGGAGCCTGTACGTGCCGCACGGGCGGGCGCTCGACGACCCGCACTACCCGTACAAGCTCGAGTGGCTCGGCAACCTGCGCGAGCAGGCCGCGAGCTGGCTCGCAGCCGATCCCGGGGCGCAGGTGGCGCTGGTCGGCGACTGGAACGTCGCGCCGCTCGACACCGACGTGTGGGACCCGGCCGTGTTCGCGGGGCACACGCACACGTCCCCGGCCGAGCGGGCGGCGTTCGCGGCGTTCGCCGAGGCCGGGTACACCGAGGTCACGCGCGAGTTCTTCCCCGAGGAGCACAAGTACACCTACTGGGACTATCAGCAGCTGCGCTTCCCCAAGAACCAGGGCATGCGGATCGACTTCGCCTACCTGTCCCCCGCGCTGCGTGCCCGCGCGACGGGCGTGGAGATCGACCGTGACGAGCGCAAGGGCAAGGGCGCCTCGGACCATGTGCCGGTGATCGTGGACTTCTCGGACTGACCGCCGAACCCCGTTCTCGGCAGCTGAGGGCGACTCAGCCCAGGGTCACGACGACCTTGACCTCGGCGCCCTCCGGCTGGACCGGGATCGGCTGCGTCGGGTCGAGCTCGACGCCGTCGAGCGTCACCGACCGCACGCCCTTCGAGACGTGGTCCGGGTTGCGGACCTCGATCTCGTAGACCGCGCCGCGCCACTCACGGCGCACCTCGAAGCCGTCCCAGTCCTTGGGGATCGACGGGTCGACGACCAGTCCGTCGAGGGCCAGGCGCACACCGAGGATGTACTTGGTCGCGGCCGTGTACATCCAGCCTGCCGTGCCCGTGAGCCACGGGTTCTGCGCCTTGCCGAACCACTCGTGGTCGCGGCCGTACAGGAACTGCACGTAGGCGTACGGCTCGGCCCCGCGGACCTCGATGTTGTCGTTCTGGTTGTACGGCAGGATCGCGTCGTAGAACTGCACGGCCTCGTCGCCGCGGCCCAGCATGGCCTCGGCGATGATGGGCCACGCGTTCGGGTGCGAGAAGATCGCCGCGTTCTCCTTGATGCCCGGGTACACACGCGTCACGAACCCGACCGTGTCGTCGACCTTGGTGAACGCCGGCCAGTTCAGGTGGTTGCCGTACTCCGAGCCCAGGAGCTCGCGCACCGAGTCCATCGAGGCCTCGCCACGCTCCTGGGTCGTGATGCCCGCGATGACGGGCCACGCCTGGTGCTCGAGGAAGATCTTGCCCTCGTCGTTGTCGTTCGAGCCGATCTTCACGCCGTCGCGCGTGTAGCCGCGGATCCACCAGGCGCCGTCCCACAGCTGGGAGTCGGCGACCTTCGCGATGCGCTCGAGCTCGGCCTCGTACGTGACGACGTCCGCTGCCGCGCTCTCGTCCCCGGCCGCCGCACGGTGCCGTGCCAGCTCCAGGAACGCCTGGATGGCCCACGCGTGCAGGAACGTCACGAGCGACGTCTCGCCCCCGCCCAGGTTGAGGCAGTCGTTCCAGTCGGCGCGCAGGCCCAGGGCCACACCGTTCTGACCGACCTGCTGGCTCGAGAAGTCGAGCGCGCGCGTGAGGTGCTCGTACACCGTGGCGGGCGTGCCCTCGGCGAACGGGATCACCTCGTCGAGGAACTCGAGGCGACCGGTCTCCTTGACGAACTCGACGACCGACGGCACGAGCCACAGGTGGTCGTCCGAGCACGTGTCCTCGAGCCCGTGGATGAGGTCCTTGGGGTCCGGCGTCGGGACGATCGTGGGTGACGGGACGTTCGGCAGCTTGGGCGCGTCCGGGTCGAACGCCTTGGGCTCGAACAGGTGCAGGCCGTAGCCGGCCTCCGTCTGGGCCCGCAGGAGCTCGACGATGCGCTGGTGCGTCTTGGTCGGGTTGGTGTGGATGACGCTCATGACGTCCTGGGCCGTGTCGCGGAAGCCCAGGCCGCTGCGTCCGCCGACCTCGACGAACGACGCGAAGCGCGACCACACGACGCAGGTCTCCGCCTGGAGCAGGGTCCACGAGTTGATCATCGTGTTCATGCCCTCGTGGGGCGTGCGGATGCGCAGCTTGTCCTGCTTGGCCTTCCAGTAGGCGGCCAGGCGGGCACGCTCGGCGTCGACCGTCGCGACGTCCGCGTACTTGGCCTGCATCGCACGACCGGCCTCGGCGCGCGAGCCGTAGCCGAGCATGTAGACGAGGCGCTTGGTCTCTCCCGGCTGGAGCGTGATCTTGTGCTGGAGCGCACCGCAGTGGTTCTGCGTCGTCGCGCTCTCGTTCGAGCCGTGCCCGCGCTCGATCGCGATCGGGTTGGCCTCGGACCGGTAGGGGCCGATGAAGTTGTCGCGCAGCGAGTCGTACGACGAGGGCGTCTCGCTCGAGGCGAAGTAGTGGAACGTCCACGGCTCGTAGTAGGCGTCGTACTCGATGATGCCGTCCTCGTAGGAGGATCCCGTCGAGTAGAGCGACATCTGCAGGTTCTGGTTGTCGATCGTGATCGTGTGGAAGGAGAACTCCACGTACGACCCGACGGTCAGCTCACGGACCTCGTCGGTCGTGTTGGTCAGGCGCACGTCCCAGATCTCGACGTCGTCGTCCAGGGGGATGAAGATCGTCTGCTGGGCATCGATGCCCTTGTACTGCGCCTCGAACGTCGAGTAGCTCAGGCCGTGGCGCGTGGTCCACCGACCGGCGCCGCCCGAGGGGTCCAGAGGCGCCCCGTCCTCCGCCAGCGGCTTGCCCACCGGCTGCCACGACACCGACCAGAAGTCGCCGTCGGCCTCGTCGCGCAGGTACACGTAGTGCCCCGGGCGGTCGAGCGGGACGCCGTTCTGGCGGAACCGCGAGATGCGGCCGGTCTGCGCCGACTTGTAGTACGAATAGCCGCCGCCGTTGTGCGAGAGCACGGTGCAGAAGTCCTTGGTGCCCAGGTAGTTCGTCCACGAGACGGGGACGTCTGGGCGCTCGATGACGTACTCGTCGCGAGCGGTGTCGAAGTGGCCGTAGCGCATCGTCGGGTCGGTTCCTGTCGGTGAGGTGGGGTGGGGAGGTGATGAGGTGGGCCGGGCCGCGGCGCGTCGTGGCACCGCGGGCCCGTGTCCGAGCCTCCGAGGTCGCAGGACCCCGGGGGAAGGAGGCTCAGACGCCCGCCGTGACGAAGCCCTTGAGCCAGTCGAGGAGCTCGGTGGCCTTCTCGGGGGAGTCGGCCTCGACGAACATGCGCAGCACGGGCTCGGTCCCGGAGAACCGCAGGAGCGCCCAGTTGTCGTTCTCGAGGACGATCTTGGTGCCGTCGAGGTGGGAGATGCTCACGACCGGGTAGGGCCCGACGTGCGTGAGCGGGTCCGCCTCGAGGCGGCGCGGCACGGCGACGCGCATCTCCGGCGTCGAGTCGACGCCGGCCTCGAGCGTGTAGAGACGACCCGTGATCTCGTAGATCATCTCGCGCAGCTCGGAGATCTTCTTGCCCGTGCGGGCGAGCATCTCGACGACCAGGGCGCACGCGAAGATGCCGTCCTTGCCGAGGATCCAGCCGCGGACCGTGAGGCCGCCCGAGGACTCGCCGCCGAGCACCGCGCCGATCTCCTCCATGCCGGCCGTGACGTGCTTGAAGCCGACCTTGACCTCGCGCGACTCCTCGCCGAAGTGCGCGGCCAGCCGGTCGAGCAGGTGGGTCGTGGCGAGGTTGCGCACGACGCCGCCCTTCTCGCCGCGGAACTCGTGCAGGTACCAGTAGAGGAGGAGAAGGAGGTCGTTGGTCGAGATGTACTCGCCGGTCTCGTCGACGATGCCGATGCGGTCGGAGTCTCCGTCCGTCGCCATGCCCAGGTCGTAGCGGCCGTCGCCCTGCTTGATCATGGAGATCAGGGTCGACAGGCGCTGGAGGTCCGGAGCTGGCGCGATCCCGCCGAACAGCGGGTTGTGCGAGGCGTGGATGAACTCGGAACGCACGCGCATGTCGTTGAGGATGGTGCCGAGCGTGAGCTGGCTCGTGCCGTACATGGGGTCGACGATCACGCGCAGGTCCGAACCGCGGACGGCGTCGACGTCGACGATCTTCTCGATCGCGTCGACGTAGGGCTCGGTGAGGACCTTGTCCACGACCAGGCCGGCCTTGCGGGCGACCGCGAGGTCGAGCGTGATGACGTCGTCGACGCTCAGCGCGTTGGCCTCGTCCTGGTAGCGGTCGGTCTCGTCGTCGAGGGGCAGGGAGCCGTCCTGGCGGAAGACCTTCATACCGTTCCACTCGGGCGGGTTGTGGCTCGAGGTGACGATGATGCCGTAGGCCGCACCGAGGTACGGGGCCGCGAACGTCACGAGGGGCGTGGGGACGTCGTCGGGCAGGAGGGTGACCGGGATGTTGTTGCCCGCGAAGACCTCGGCCGCCGCGACGGCGGACTCGCGCGAGAGGAAGCGGCGGTCCCCGCCGATCACGACGCCGAGCCCGTCGATGCCCTTGCGGACCGTCTCGTTCGCGATCGCCTGGCACAGGCGACGCACGTTCGCGAGCGTGTAGCCCTCGCCGATGATGGCGCGCCACCCTCCGGTGCCGAACACGATCTTGGTGTCGGTGTTCTTCTTGGGCATGAAGAGCCGCTTGAGGAGGATGTCCGCGGCCTCCTGGAGCTCCTCGGGGGTGTTGATGCCCCGGACCTCGTTGGTGTCGTAGATCCGGTACGAGGAGATGCTCTTGTGCTTGGCGATGACGCGGCGGGCGAGCTCGGTGAGCCGGTGCTCGCCGCCGGCGAGCATGGCCTCGAGCTCGGCGAACAGCAGGCCGGGGGACGCGACGTAGGCACCCACGTTGACCTCGGCGGGGGTCCCTCCGGTCCCGGCGTCTGCCGGGCGGTCCTCCTCCTCGAGGATCGCGGTGATCTCGCCGTCCTCGCGGACGATGCGCCCGTAGGTGGGCAGGTCCTCCGTCACGACGGCAGCGAGCAGCGAGAGGTCCGCGCCCTTGAGCGTGTGACGGGTCAGGAGACCGAGCAGCGACTCGGAGCGCAGGAGCGGCGTGTCGGCGTAGGCGACGAGGACCTCGCGCGCGGGGGTCGCGAAGGCCTCGATCGCGGCACGGGCCGCGAGCACGGCTCCACCCGTCCCGGGCAGGTCCGACTGCTCGACGTACGTGAGGTCGTCACCCAGCAGTCCGCGGACCGTGGTGTCGCCCGGGGCGACGACCACCACGATGCGGTCGTCGGCCACGATCTTGCGGACGTTGGCGACGGCGAGCTCGACCACGGTCGCTTCGCCGAGCGGGCGCGTGATGAGCTCGCGCGACGCGTCGTCGTGACCGGCAGCGAGAACCACCGCCGCTCGTTCGTTCGTGGTGGCGGGAGCCTGTGCGGCCTGTGGCAGGGTCATGACGTCCTCACTGCTCGGTGATGCGTCGCGCGCGACCTGTGCCGGCCGCGCTCGGTAGGGCACCGGAGAGCCGAGCGAGAAAAGCACGACTCCTTCCAAATTCCTCTCACGAGAGACCGCGGAAGCCCGGTACCACCACGATCATAGACACGCGGAGCCGTGCAAAGGAGGGCTGAGGGCGGTTTGGGGTGGAATCCTCACAAAATATGCGCGAGCATCCGTCCGCGGCCCCGACGGGTCGTCGTGGGGTGAGTCCTGTGGGGAGCTCCACCGCGGTCCGCGCCACGTCGCTACGGTTCTCCCATGACCTCCTACCCGCCGCAGGGCTCCGGCACACCGGACCAGGATCCGACGCCCCCGCCCAATCCCTACCTCTCCCCCGGCGGACCGACGCGTCAGCCTCCGCTCGTCCCGTACCAGCCGCCCGCGGCGGGCATCGAGGACGCGCCCGTCGAACCCGACCCGTACTTCCCTCCCGCCGGGCCGTCCGGTGCGGGGTTCCCGACGACGCCTCCGCCGTCGGGCAGCCCGGCCCACCCTCCGTACGGCGCACCGGGGACGTCTGTCCACGGGAGCCCGTACGGCTCCCCCTACCCGCCTGCGCCTGGTCCGTACGCCCAGGGACAGTGGCCCCCGCGTCCGGCAGCGCCGTATCCCGGCGCTCCGCACGGCGTGCCGCCGGCCTGGCAGCAGGGACCCCAGGGGCCCGCGTGGACGGCGTCGTTCGCGCCCCCGCCTCGGCAGAGCGGCCTGGCTCTCGCGTCGATGATCACGTCGCTCGCCGGGCTCGCGCTGTGCTTCTTCCCCGGGATCGTCGGCCTGATCCTGGGCATCGTGGCCCTCCAGCAGATCTCGCGCGACGGGACCGCAGGACGCGGGTACGCGATCACGGGGATCGCCGTGGGCGCGGTCATGACGGCACTCCTCGCGCTCTGGTTCATCGGCATCGCGGCGGGCTCCGCATGAGCACACCACCTCCCCCGCCCGGGTACGACCCGGACGTCTACTACGCACCGGGCTGGCAGCCTGCCGCTGCCCGGACCGAGCCCCTGGCCCTTGCGGCGATCCCGACCGGCCTGCTGCTCGGGCCGGTCGGTGTGGGCGTCGGGGCCGCGGCGCTCGCGCGGATCCGACGGAACGGCACGCGAGGTGTCGGGCTGGCCTGGGCGGGGATCGCGCTGGGCCTGGCCACGACGCTGACGGCGATCGCCGTCGGCGTCGCCCTGCTGCTGGGCGGCGCGGCGACGCGCGCGCTGCCCGCCGACGTGAGCGCACCCCAGGACGCGCACGCACGGCAGCTCGTCCTGGGGAACTGTCTCGCCGACCTGCCCGACGACGGTCCCGTGAGCACGCTGCGCGTCGTCCCGTGCGCGGAACCTCACGAGGCCCAGGTCGTCGCCCGCACCGACTTCTCGGCGGACTCGCTCTGGCCCGGGCAGGGCGACGTCGAGTCCAGGGTCTCGCGCGTGTGCGTGCCGGCCGTCCTGGCGGACGACGTCGACCCTGCGGGGATCGAGCTGTCGATCTGGACCCCCTCCGAGGAGTCGTGGGCCGAGGGCGACCGGACCGGCCTGTGCCTGGCCGCGACGCCCGTGCTGACCGAAGGATCGCTCATCGACTGACGCCCCTCCACGACACACCTACCACTCGGTAGGTTTCTCGGATAGTCTCGGAGGAACAAGCAGGGCGGCTTGGCCGCGAACCCCCGAGGAAGTGCACCGTGAGCAACGAGAACACCGCCACCCCCACCACTGCACGTGCCGCCGGACCGCTCGACGTCGAGCGGCTGGTCCAGGAGCTCACGCTCGAGGAGAAGGCGTCGCTGACGTCGGGGCTGGACTTCTGGCACACGCAGCCCGTCGAGCGGGCGGGGGCCGAGGTTCCTGCGGTCATGGTCACCGACGGCCCGCACGGCCTGCGGAAGCAGAGCGGCGCCTCGGACCACCTGGGCCTCGCGAACTCGGTCCCCGCGACGTGCTTCCCCACGGCGGCCGCTCTCGGTTCCACGTGGAACGTCGACCTGCTCGACCGCGTCGGGAAGGCGCTCGGTCGCGAGACCCGCGCCAACGACGTCGCCGTGCTCCTCGGCCCCGGCATCAACATCAAGCGTTCCCCGCTCTGCGGCCGCAACTTCGAGTACTTCTCCGAGGACCCGGTGGTCTCGGGCGACCTGGGAGCCGCGTTGATCCGTGGCATCCAGAGCCAGGGCGTGGGCACCTCGCTCAAGCACTTCGCCGCCAACAACCAGGAGACCGACCGCATGCGCGTCTCCGCCGACGTCGACGAGCGCACGCTGCGCGAGATCTACCTGACGGGCTTCGAGCGGGCGGTGAAGAAGGCCTCCCCGTGGACCGTCATGTGCTCGTACAACAAGATCAACGGGACGTACGCGTCGCAGGACCACTGGCTGCTCACCGAGGTCCTGCGTGACGAGTGGGGCTACGACGGCGTCGTGGTCTCCGACTGGGGAGCGGTCTCGGACCGCGTCGCCGCGCTCGCCGCGGGCCTCGACCTCGAGATGCCCGCCACGGGCGGACGCACCGACGCGCAGGTCGTCGCCGCAGTCCGTTCCGGCGAGCTCGACGAGGCGATCCTCGACCAGGCCGTCCGCCGACACCTCACGCTCCTCGACCGCGCCCTGCCTGCGCTCGCCGAGCCCGGCGCGTTCGACGTGGCCGAGCACCACGCCCTCGCCCGCGAGGCAGCCGCCGAGGGCGCGGTCCTCCTGCGCAACGAGCCCGTCGACGGCACCCCCGTCCTCCCCCTCGACCCGGCGGCCGCGGCGTCGCTCGTCGTCGTCGGCGAGTTCGCACGCACCCCGCGCTACCAGGGCGCTGGGTCGAGCCAGGTCCAGCCGACGCGCCTCGACGACGCCCTGACGGAGATCCGCGCGATCGCCGGCACCGAGGTCCCCTTCGCGGCGGGCTTCGGCATCACGGCCGAGACGTCCGCGGCCGACGACGCCCTCCGCGCGGAGGCCGTCGAGCTGGCACGGGGCGCCGAGACCGTCGTCCTCTTCCTGGGCCTGCCCGCGAGCCACGAGTCCGAGGGCTTCGACCGCGACGACATGGACCTGCCCGCGAACCAGGTCGCACTCCTCGAGGACGTGGCGGCCGTGTGCTCGCGCGTCGTCGTGGTGCTCGCGAACGGGTCGGCCGTCACGATCGCCCCCTGGCAGCACCACGCCGCGGCGATCCTCGAGGGCTGGCTCGGCGGCCAGGCCGGCGGCGGCGCGGTCGCGGACCTGCTGTTCGGCGTCCGGAACCCGTCGGGCAAGCTGACAGAGACCGTCCCGCTCCGGCTCGAGGACAACGCGTCGTACGGGAACTTCCCGGGCGAGTTCGGCCACGTCCGCTACGGCGAGGGCGTCCTGGTCGGGTACCGCTACTACGACGCCAAGCGCATGGACGTCGCCTTCCCGTTCGGCCACGGCCTGTCGTACACGACCTTCGCGTACGAGGACCTGTCGGTCACGGTCTCGGGCGAGGGCCCGACGACGTCGCTCACCGTGGACGTGACCGTCACCAACACGGGGGCCGTCGCGGGGGCCGAGGTCGTCCAGGTCTACGTGGGCGACCCGCTGGCCGCGGTCGAGCGCCCCGAGCGCGAGCTCAAGGCGTTCGGGAAGGTCGCGCTCGCTCCGGGCGGGACGCGCACCCTCTCGTTCGAGCTCGACGCACGCGACCTGTCGTACTGGCACCCCGTGCTGCGGCGCTGGGTCGTCGAGGGCGGCGAGTTCGTGGTGTCCGTGGGCGCCTCGTCCCGTGACCTGCGCGGGTCCGCCACCGTCACCGTGGTCGGTGAGGACATCACCCCGCCGCTGACCCCGTCGTCGACGCTGAACGAGGCCCTCGCCCACCCGGTCGCGGGCGAGATCATCCGGACCGCCATGGCGCAGACCGACGGCACCTCCGCGATGCCCCTGGACGAGGGGATGCTGGCGCTCGCCGGTGACATGCCGCTGCGGGTCATCGCGGCCTTCGACGGCATGCTGTTCGACGAGGCCCAGCTCGACCAGCTCCTCGCGGCGTCCGGCGCGGCCTGACCGGACGACCGACGGGCGCCCCTGGATCGACGGATCCGGACAAGCGCCAGGATTACCTCAGTCCGAGGTGTCGGCCCCTGCCGGTGCCGGTGCCGCGTCCGGGAGGATCAGCGAGAGGTACGCACGGAGGCCTGCCGCCATGTCGACGGGCGGGCGCGGCCCCTTGCGCTCGAGCAGGAACTGGACCTGGAGCCCGTCCATGAGGGCGACGATCGCTCGCGCGGTGGCCGGGATGTCGACGTCGGGCCGCAGCCGTCCCTGGGCGGCGTGGTCCGTGAGCTCACGCCGGCTCCGGGCGAGCACGCCGTCGTAGCGGCGCTGGAAGTACTCGTGCGCGGGATGGTCGGGGGCCGTGGCCTCGGCCGACAGGATGCAGTAGAGCTCGATGATCCCTGGGCGGGTCGCGTTGCGCTCGACGACGTTGACCAGGGCGTCGAAGTACGCCACCCCCTGCGCCAGGTCGTCCGCGAGCAGGGCGAAGTCCACCTCGTCCCGGCGTTCGAGGACCGCCTGGAGCAGCAGCTCCTTGGTCGGGAAGTGATGCAGCAGACCGGGGTGCGAGATGCCGACGCGCGAGGAGATCTCACGGAGCGACGCCGAGTGGTAGCCCACCTCGCCGAAGAGCCCGGTCGCTGCCTCGAGGATCTCGTCACGCTTGGCGCGGCCCTTCGCGTAGCCACGGGTTGCCGAACCGGAACCGCGCCCAGGAGCCTCGCGCGTCGCCGACGTGTCGGGCGCATGCTCGGGTACCCCGCGGGCACCCTCGCGTGGTTGCGTGGTCTCTGACGTCCTGCTGGGCATGCGCCCTCCCCCATGAGTGTTTGCGTGAACGGTCCGGTGGCGCAGGCCACCCTCCCGCTCTCGCGACCCTACCGCTGCGCGTCGCCGTCGGCCGGATCGTCCCATCGGGTCGGCGCCACGACGGCCCCGTGTGCGCGAGGTAGAACGTCCTGCGCCGAGGTAGGACGTGGCGCGCTCTACCTCGCGCAGCACGTTCTACCTCGGCGCTACGCGGGCGGGTCCTTGACCGTGAGGAGGCTGGCCGCCACGAGGTCGCGGACCTCGGTGTCGGAGAGACCGTGGTCGCGTGCGATGCGGACGAAGCGCTCAGCCGCTCCGACCACGGCCGCGCGGTCGAGCGTCGCGGGGGGCGCCGTGACGAGCGTCCCGACCCGACGGCGGGTCGTCACGAGCCCGGCTGCCTCAAGGTCGCGGTAGGTCCGGGACACGGTGCCCGGGGCGATGCCGAGGTCGTTCGCAAGGGCACGGATGGTGGGGAGCCGCTGCCCGTCCACGAGGGTCCCGGCCGTGACGAGAGCCGCAAGCTGCGCGCGGAGCTGCTCGTAGTGAGGGGTCGACGAGTCGAGGTCGATCCGGACCGCGAGGCTCACGAGGTCGCTCCGACCGGTCGGACCGACTCGACCTCGGGCGACGGGTCGCCGGCGGGCCACACCGCGGTGGCGACCGCCACGAGGAGCAGCACGAGCGCGAGCACCAGGAGCGAGTTCCCGGCGACCACGTGCACCGTGCTTGGCGGGGTGGCGTAGATCCCCGAACCGTTACCGAGTCCGAGCCACCGCATCGACAGACCGGCGAGCATGACCAGGCCCGAGAGGGTCAGACCGATCACGAGCTGCACGATCCGCAGGATGCGGCGCGCGACCCGACGCCGCAGCCACATGTCCCACCCTTCGCTCACGTCGAGGACGGCCGACCGGGACGCGACCAGGCGGAGCACCGTCTCGCACAGCACGAGGACCACGAGCATCACGGCGACGACCGGGCCGGTCCAGAGCACCCCAGGAAAGGACCCGACCGTGAAGGCGTCGTGCTGGTCGATCACTCGCGACACCCGGCGGGGACCAGACGCGACCAGGGCGAAGGCGATCGCCGCGAGCACCATGGCTCCCGCCCAGCCCCACACCGTGCGCCGCAGGGCGGAGGGAGCGACGTCCGCCACGGTCCTCGCCGTCAGCGTCGCCTGCCGGGTGGCTCCCTGCGGCCTGGGCCAGGTCACCTCACCGACTCCGTAGATCGCCAGGACCCCCACGAGCGACGCCATGGGCAGCACCGCGAGCAGATGAGGCGACGGGAGACGCACGGACACGAACTCGAACAGCGGGAGACCGAGGCCCACGACGAGGGGTACCGCCGCGACCACGGCGGTGAGAACGGCATGATGGACTGCCCGTCGTGCTGCGGTCGAGGGCGCGACGACCCGTCGTCCGTCGAACCACAGGAAGGCTCCGGCTCCCAGCGTGGCGCACACCAAGAGCGCCACTGCCAGCATCGCCGGGGGCATGATCTCGAACATGGATCCCCCTCGTCAGAATGACTATTGAACACAAACTATGATCATTATGATTCGAGGTGTCAAGAGCCCACCTCCGCCGGAAGTCGCAACCCACCTTCCCCCCTCCGCCAGAAGCGCCCGCCACGGCCCGGACGACAGGCTGGAGGCACGGCGCGCGGCACCCCGGCCGCGCCGCCGGAGGAGAAGGGATCCACCGATGCCAGCCATCGAGATCGTGGGCCTGCGCAAGTCCTACGGGACGTTCGACGCCGTCCGCGACGTGAGCTTCGCCGTCGAGCCCGGGAGGGTCGTGGGGCTGCTCGGACCCAACGGCGCGGGCAAGACGACCACGCTCAACGTCCTGCTGGGGCTCGCGTCCGCGAGCGCCGGGACCGCGACGGTCCAGGGCAGCCCGTTCGCGGACCTGGAGAAGCCTGCCGAGACGGTGGGAGCACTGCTCGACGCGGGCGGACTGCACCCGGGCCGCAGCGGCCGCGACCACCTGCGGGTCCTGGCCGTCGCGGGCGGCATCCCCGCCCGGCGTGTCGACGAGGTGCTCGCCCTCGTCGGGATGGACCGTGCCGCCGACCGGCGCGTCAAGACCTACTCGCTCGGCATGCGCCAGCGCATCGGGCTGGCCGCGGCGCTCCTGGGCGACCCGCAGGTCCTGGTGCTCGACGAGCCCGCCAACGGCCTGGACCCGGCAGGCATGCGGTGGATGCGCGAGGTGCTGCGCTCGTTCGCGGACGGCGGCGGGGCGGTGCTGCTCGCGAGCCACGTCCTGGCCGAGGTCACGCAGGTGGCCGACGACCTGGTCGTGATCGGCCAGGGCCAGGTCATCGCCGACGGCCCGCTCACGGACCTCGTCCGGGGCGAGTCCCTGGAGGACTTCTACCTGAACCTGACCGCCGAGACCGAAGGAGTGCGCTGATGTTCCGCGCCGAGCTGCTCAAGCTACGCACGACCCGCACACCCTGGGTCCTGGGGATCGTCGCCCTCGCGGGCATGCTCCTGATCCAGGGGCTGACCATCGCCCTGCCCCGCATCCTGGCTGGACTGGAGGGCCTCGGGGACGCCGCGGCGAGCGGACAGGCCTCGGAGATCACGGCCGACCTCGGCGGCCTGACGGACCTGGGTTCGGCAGGGGTCCAGCGCAGCATGCTGGACCTCCTGGGGAGCGGGCCCGGTGGTTCCAGCTCGACGAGCATCACGGTCATCTGCATGCTGCTGCTGGGGGTCCTCGCGGTCACGACCGACTTCCGCACGGGCGGCATCGTCCCCACGGCTATCGTCGTCCCGTCGCGTCTGCGCGTCCTGGCGGGCAAGGCAGGCGCGACGGCAGTCGTCGCGCTCGTGATCGGAGCGGCCCTCGCGGTCCTCACCGCCCTGGGCCTGTTCGTGGGCATCGCGTCGACCCCGGGTGCTCAGCTCGTGGTGGGGGCCGGCGACGTGCTGGGCATGTGGGGTCGCGGTCTGCTGATCCTGGTGCTCTTCGCGTGGTTCGGCCTGGGCATCGGGACCCTGGTCCGCGGGCAGGTGGCAGCGATCCTGGTCGTCGTGGGCCTGGCGCTCCTCGAGCCCATGCTCCAGGCCGCGGTCATGCTGTTCTCGGGTGGCACGTCGAACGCCGCGGCGTGGCTGCCGCTGGGGCTGGGGTCGCTCGCGTCGACGGGCCAGAGCGCGACGGCGGTCCTCGGTGGTCTCGCGCCCATGGGCGTGGCGGCCGCGACCCTCGGCCTGGTCGCGTGGGTCGCGGTGGCGCTCGGAGCGGGTGCGGTGACGTTCCGTCGCCGCGACCTGGTCTGACGTCTTGCTCGGGAGGAGCGGCCCGTCGGGCGCCACGGCCACGTACCGTGGTGCCCGACGGCGTCGCTCACCCGGGTGGGCGGGTCGCCAGGGTGCGAAGCACCTCGTCGCACCGGACTCTCCGCACGCCGCACGCACCGCCACGCTCCCGCACGCCAGACGCTTGCCTGCCCGACCACCGACCACCTGACCGGCCGACTGCCCGACCCGAGAGGAGCCCCTCGTGCTCGACGCCCTGCACCGCCGCCTCGCCGCGGTCGGCATCCGCACCTCGACGGGTCGCGACGCCCTGCTGGGCGCGGTCGTCGGGGTCCTCACGGTCGGCGTCCTGCTGGCCGTCGAGCGGATCGCCCTGACCGACCTCGGCATCGTGGTCGAGGGCGGGCCCGACTCCCTGCGGTTCTCGGCCGGCGGGCGGGTCGCGGCGATCGTGCTGGTCGTCGCGCAGGCCATGGCGCTCACGCTGCGCCGTCGGGCCCCTCTGCTCGCGCTCGCGCTGACCGTGGTGGGCCAGGTCGCACTCGTGCCAGTGCTTCCCGCGTTCGTCTCGTTCCAAGCGCCCGCGACGCTCGTCGCGGCCTACTCGGTGGGGGCGTACGCACCCCGCCGCACGGCCCTGTGGGCGGCCGGGGCCGCAGCGGGCGTGCAGGTCCTGCTGAGCTTCGTGCTCGGCGGGCCCGTGCCGATCACCTCGACAGGGCCCGCTCCGGTCGCGGTCCAGGTCTGGGGCGGGCTCGCGTCGGCGCTCCTGACCTACGTGGCCTCTGCGCTCGTGGGCGCCTACGTCGGCACGCGCCGCGAGCTGTTCGCCCAGCTCCAGGGGCGCGTTGCCCAGGCCGAGCGCGAGCGCGACATGCTCGCGGCGCAGGCCGTCCTGGAGGAGCGCGGCCGCATGGCCCGCGAGCTGCACGACGTCGCCGCGCACCACCTGTCGGGGATCGTCGTCCAGGCGGCCGCGGCCGAGCGACTGGTCGACCGCGACCCCGAGCGCGCCAAGGAGTCGATGCGCTGGATCCGCACCCAGGGGCGCGAGACGCTCGACAACCTGCGCCTGGTCGTCGGCATCCTGCGCAGCTCGTCGCAGGCCGGTCCCGGCGAACCGGGCGAGGAGGCGCCGGCCGCGCCGCAGCCCACGCTCGACGACGCGGGCGAGCTGCTCGACCTCGCGCGCAGCGCGGGTGCCGAGGTGCGCGACGACCGTCGAGGGGAGCCGTTCGGGCTCTCCCCCGCCGTCCAGCTCACGGTGTACCGCGTGCTCCAGGAGGCGCTGAGCAACGCCCGCCGTCATGCCCCCGGGCGCGCGATCGAGGTCGTGACCGACTACCAGCAGGCCGCGCTCGTCCTCACGGTGACCAACCGGTTGCCGGTCGCGGCGATCGGCGCGGGCGGGCGGGCCGGACGGAGCGCAGGCCGTGAGGTCGACGTGCGCGAGGGGCCCGACCCGTCGGTGTCCGGTGCGGTGTCCGGCAGGTCGACCGGTGCAGCGACCGTCGTCCAGGCCACGCCCGGCCACGGCCTCATCGGCATGACCGAGCGCGCGACCCTCGTCGGCGGGACGCTCAGCGCCGGCCCGGTCCCGGGCGACGGGTGGCGGGTCCGGCTCACCGTCCCCCGACCCGCAGCAGCCGAGACCGCCGCTCCCATCCCCACCATCCCCGAGCGCTCGGCGACGTCCACGGACGAGCCGGGCTCCGCCGTCGGGCAGGAGGCCCCATGACCCGAGTGGTGCTGGTCGACGACCAGGCCGTCGTCCGCGCAGGCTTCACCGTGATCCTCGAGAGCGAGGGCTTCGAGGTCGTGGGCGAGGCGTCGAACGGCGCCGACGCCGTGCGCGTCGCGCGCCGTGAACGACCCGACGTCGTGTGCATGGACGTCCGGATGCCCGGCGGGGACGGCATCACGGCGACCCGCGCTCTCGCCGGGCCGGGCGTCGTCGACCCGGTCCCGGTGCTCGTGGTGAGCACGTTCGACCTGGACGACTACGTGTTCGGCGCGCTCGAGGCGGGCGCGAGCGGCTTCCTCCTCAAGGACGCCGAGCCCGACGTGCTGGTCGACGCGGTGCGGCGCGTGGCGTCGGGCGAGGGCCTCGTCGACCAGACGCTCACGCGACGAGTGATCGACGAGTTCGCCCGACGGCGGTCCCCCGCCGCCCCCGACGAGGTCGCCTCGGGCCTGCTCACCGCGCGCGAGCACGACATCCTGGCGCTGCTGTGCCGGGGGCAGTCGAACGCCGAGATAGCGGCGACCCTCTACCTCGAGGCGAGCACCGTGAAGTCGCACCTGAGCCGGATCATGACCAAGACGGGCATGCGCGACCGCGTCCAGCTCGTGGTGTGGGCGTACGAGCACGGGATCGCGGCGCCGTCGGCACGGTGACCCGGCCGAGGTAGAACGTCCTGCGCGAGGTAGTGCGCGCTGCGTCCTATCTCGCGCAGGACGTTCTACCTCGGCGCCACGGGCTCGCTCGGCGTCACGGGCTGGGCGGGAGTCACGGGGAGATACACCCGGCCGCCCGCGTCCGTGAACTCGCTCGACTTCTCCGCCATGCCGGCCTCGATCGCCTCGACCGACGTCAGGCCGTTCTTCTCGGCGTACTCGCGCACGTCCGCGGAGATCCGCATCGAGCAGAACTTGGGCCCGCACATCGAGCAGAAGTGCGCGGTCTTGGCGGGCTCGGCCGGCAGGGTCTCGTCGTGGAAGGCGCGGGCGGTGTCGGGGTCGAGGGAGAGCGCGAACTGGTCGTGCCAGCGGAACTCGAACCGGGCACGGGACAGCGCGTCGTCCCGCAGCTGCGCGCGCGGGTGCCCCTTGGCGAGGTCGGCGGAGTGCGCCGCGATCTTGTACGTGATGACCCCCGTCTTGACGTCGTCGCGGTCGGGCAGCCCCAGGTGCTCCTTGGGTGTGACGTAGCAGAGCATCGCAGTCCCGGCCTGGGCGATGATCGCGGCGCCGATCGCGGACGTGATGTGGTCGTAGGCGGGCGCGATGTCGGTCGCGAGCGGGCCGAGCGTGTAGAACGGCGCCTCCTCGCACAGCTCCTCCTCGAGGCGCACGTTCTCGACGATCTTGTGCATGGGGACGTGCCCCGGGCCCTCGATCATGACCTGCACGCCGTAGGACTTCGCGACCTTGGTCAGCTCGCCCAGCGTGCGCAGCTCGGCGAGCTGGGCCGCGTCGTTGGCGTCCGCGATGGACCCCGGTCGCAGGCCGTCGCCGAGCGAGAACGTCACGTCGTAGTCGCGCAGGATCTCGCACAGCTCCGCGAAGTGCGTGTACAGGAACGACTCCTGGTGGTGCGCGAGGCACCACGCGGCCATGATCGAGCCGCCGCGGGACACGATGCCCGTGACACGGCGCGCGGTCAGCGGGACGTAGCGCAGCAGGACGCCCGCGTGCACGGTCATGTAGTCGACGCCCTGCTCGGCCTGCTCGATCACGGTGTCGCGGTAGATCTCCCACGTGAGCTTCGCGGGGTCCCCCTTGACCTTCTCGAGCGCCTGGTAGAGCGGCACCGTCCCCACGGGGATCGGGGAGTTGCGCAGCACCCACTCGCGGGTCTCGTGGATGTCCTTGCCCGTCGAGAGGTCCATGAGGGTGTCGGCGCCCCAGCGCGCGGCCCACACCATCTTCTCGACCTCCTCCTCGATCGAGGACGTCACGGCCGAGTTCCCGATGTTCGCGTTGATCTTCACGCCGAACGCCTTGCCGATGATCATGGGCTCGATCTCGGGGTGCCGACGGTTGGCCGGGATCACCGCCCGACCGCGGGCCACCTCGTCGCGCACGAGCTCGACGTCCACGCCCTCGCGGGCAGCGACGAAGCGCATCTCGTCGGTCACGACCCCGGCGCGCGCCCAGGCGAGCTGCGTCCGCGCGCCGCCCGTGCCGCGCTCGGTGGGGGCGGCGTCGGGCCGGAGCCAGGACGCCCGCAGGGCGGGCAGGCCGCCCTCGAGGTCGAACGCCGCGGGGTCGTCCGACTCGGTGTACGGGCCCGAGGTGTCGTACAGGTCCAGGTGCTCGCCGTTGCTCAGGAGCACGCGGCGTTCTGGGACGCGCAGGTGCTCCGCGCCCGGGACCGGGTGGTGGATCTTGACGGACCCCGCGATGGGTCCGGTCGTGATGGTGTGCGAGGGCACAGCGGTCTCAGAGCTCATGGCTCTCTCCCTACGTCGGCATGATCCGAACAGGTTCGAACGGTCGGCGGCGCTGAGCCGCCCTCTCAGCTCGCTGCTGCGAGCTCCCGTGGGTGTGTGGAGTTGTGGGTCGTGCTGGTGGTGCGGTGGTGCTGGGTGATGCGGTCGCCACCGTAGCGCAGGTTGCCGGAGCGGGGGCGGCCGTCCATCACCGACTCCCGCTGAGTGCGGAGCTCTTGCGCGAGACGCCGGGCGTGTCGCGCAAGAGGTCCGCACCCACGGCCGGCCGCCGATCACGCCTCCGCGGGCGCACCCTCCGCGATGTCGTCGGACGTGTCGGGCTGGTAGACGCACACCCACAGCGCCCCGGCGCGCACGCTGACCTCGAGCTTCTTCGACGGCTCGATCACGTCGCCGTCGAGCTGGCGCGGCTGCGGCCGGTCGGAGATCACGGAGATCCGTGACCCGCGCAGCACCTCCATGTTGGGGACGCGCTTGCGCCCCCGCAGCACCCCGACGAGGAGCTGGACCCAGTGGCCCAGGTTCCGGGGCGCGAGGATCGCGACGTCCATCTGCCCGTTGTCGGGCACGGCGTCGGGCAGCAGGTTGACGCCCGCCTGGAGCTTGCCGACGTTGCCGACGAGCACGCTGCGCGCCCGACGGTGCAGCACGGGCCGGTCGTCGACGCGCACCTCGACCTTCATCTCGTCGTCGGCGAGGTGCTTGAACGCCGAGACGACGTACGCGAGCGCGCCCGCCTTGGCCTTGAGCGCTGTCGGCGCGTCCTCCATCATCGCGGCGTCGAGCCCCATGCCCGCCATGACGGCGAACGCCTGCCCGTCGACCTCGCCGATGTCGACGGAGCGGCGCCCGCGGTCGAGCGCGAGGCGGATGCCGTCCTCCGGGCTGGGCGGGATGCCGAGGTTGGTCGCGAGGAGGTTGCCCGTACCGCCGGGCAGGACCGCGAGCGCCGCCTCGGTCCCCACGAGCCCTTCGATGCAGGCGCGCACGGTGCCGTCGCCGCCGCTCACGAACACGACCTCGGCGCCGTCCTCGACGGCCTGCCGCGCCTGGCCGGTGCCGGGGTCCTCGGCGGTGGTCTCGAGCCAGGCGGGCGCGGGCCAGCCCGCATCCGCGAGCTGCGACTCGATCGTCGACCGGAGCTCGTCGAGCCCCTCGACCCGGTTCGGGTTGACGATGACCGCTGAACGGAGCGGAGCGTGGTCGAGACGTTGCTGGGCGGCGGGCTCGGGCGTGGCTTCGTGGGACGGGTTCACACCTGAGTATGTCGCGGCGTGCACCACCTCGCCCAGCCAGCGGACACCTCGGACCTTCCGGGCGCCTCAGTACCCGAAGACCTGCACCCAGGTGTTGCCCACGCGCCCGATCCCCATCGCGGTGAAGTCGCAGTTGAGGATGTTCGCGCGATGCCCCTCGGACGCCATCCACGCGTCGACCACGGCCTGGGCGGTCTGCTGGCCGGCGGCGATGTTCTCGCCACCGGGTCGCGCGTACCCCTGAGCGGTCACGCGGTCGCCGAACGTCCGCCCGTCGAGGCTCGTGTGGCTGAAGTACCCCTGGTCGACCATGTCCTGCGCGTGCAGCGTCGCAGCGCGGGCGAGGTTGTCGTCGGCCCGCAGGGCGGGGCAGCTCGCGGCCGTGCGCTGCGCGTTGACGAGGCTCAGCACCGCGGCCATGTCCCCCGTGCCCGACGACGACGCTCCCCCGGTCGAGCCGGTTCCCCCCGTGGAGGTGGCGGGGTCGGCGAGCAGCGCGGCCCGGGTCGCGGCTCCGGCCACGCCGTCGGGCTCGAGGCCTTGTGCCGCCTGGAACGTGCGCAGCGCGCGGTCGGTCCCCGCACCGAACTCGCCGTCGGCCAGGACCGTGGCCCCGTGCACCTGCAGCCGCTCCTGGATCGCCTGGACCTCGGGGCCGGTCGCGCCGAGCTGCGGCGGGCCGGTCGGGGCCGGCGCCTCGGGCGCGACCTCGGTGGTCGGCGCAGGGTCGGGCGCGGGGGTCGTCGCCGGCGGGTCCCCGGCTCCCTGCCCGTCCGGTCGCTCGGCCGCGGGCGCCGCAGGTGCCTGTGCAGCGGGCCCGGCCTCGGCAAGGACCGCTCCGCGGGCGCCGTCGCTCCGGCTGGCTCGGTCGACGTCCCGCCCGAGCGCGGCGTCCCAGCGTGCTCCGACGGGTTCGAGCCCCGGTCCCTGACCGTCGAGCTCCTGGACCGCCGGGACCGCGAGGAGACCGCCCACGAGGCCGAGCGTGACCACCATGACCTGGGGCAGCACGCTCGTGCGACGCGGCTCGCTCCCCGCGCGGGCGTGGCGGACGGCCTCGGCCCGGCGTCGGCGCCTGGCGGCGCGGGACGGCAAGGCCGCGATCTCCTCGGCGCGGCGGCGCTCGGCCCGGGTCTGCGGAAGGTGGTCGGGCAAGGGGGAGTCCAGCGGCACGAGGGACCTTCCGTCGGTGGAACGTGGGCTGATCGTCCAGTATGCCCGTTCCGTGGGAACGAGACCAGGCTCCGCACGCACGACGGCCCGGCCCCTGGCGGGACCGGGCCTCGACCGCGCGAGGAGAGCGTCGCCGTCGGGCCGGAGGATCCTCCCGCCCGACGGCGCGCACCTCACCGGACCGTCACTGCTGGACGCGCAGCTCCAGCCCCTCACCCTCGGACTGCGAGCGGTCGACGACGATCGTGTCGCCGTCCGCGATCTCGCCCGCGAGCAGCTTGCGCGCAAGACGGTCGCCGATCTCGCGCTGCACCAGGCGGCGCAGCGGGCGTGCCCCGTACGCCGGGTCGAAGCCCTCGAGCGCGAGCCACTCGCGCGCACCGGCCGTGACCTCGAGCGTGAGGCGACGGTCGGCGAGCCGCTCACCGAGCCGCTCGACCGCGATGTCCACGATCCGCCCCAGCTCGTCGATGCTGAGCGGGTCGAAGATCACGACGTCGTCGAGCCTGTTGATGAACTCGGGCTTGAAGCTCGCCCGCACGGCCGACATGACGCCCTCACGCTTGGCGGCGTCGTCGAGCAGCGGGTCCACGAGGAAGTGCGAACCCAGGTTCGACGTCAGCACCAGGATGACGTTGCGGAAGTCGACCGTGCGGCCCTGGCCGTCGGTCAACCGTCCGTCGTCGAGCACCTGGAGCAGGATGTCGAACACCTCGGGGTGCGCCTTCTCCACCTCGTCGAGCAGCACGACCGAGTACGGCCTGCGCCGCACGGCCTCGGTGAGCTGGCCACCCTCCTCGTAGCCGACGTAGCCCGGAGGGGCCCCGACCAGGCGCGAGACGCTGTGCTTCTCGCTGTACTCCGACATGTCGATGCGCACCATGGCACGCTCGTCGTCGAACAGGAAGTCCGCGAGCGCCTTCGCGAGCTCGGTCTTGCCGACGCCCGTGGGCCCGAGGAACAGGAACGAGCCTGTGGGCCGGTCAGGGTCCGCGACGCCCGCGCGGGACCGCCGGACGGCGTCCGACACCGCAGCGACCGCGGCCTTCTGCCCGATCAGGCGCTTGCCGATCACGTCCTCCATGTGGAGGAGCTTCTCGGACTCGCCCTGGAGCATGCGTCCCGCGGGGATACCGGTCCACGCGGACACGACCTCGGCGATCTCGTCCGCGCCGACCTTGTCGGCGATCATGGGCGCCTGCTCGGCGAGCGCGGCGTCGTCGGCCGACGCCTCCTCCTGCTCGGCGGTCTGCAGCTGCTCCTGGAGCTGCGGGATCTCGCCGTACTGGATGCGGCCCGCGGTCTCGAGGTCGCCCTCGCGGATCGCCCGCTCGACCTGGACGCGCAGCTCGTCGAGCTTGGCGCGCAGGTCACCGACGCGGTTGTGGCCCGCCTTCTCGGCGTCCCAGCGCGCCGTCAGCGCGGACAGCTCCTCGCGACGGTCGGCCAGGTCGGCGCGCAGCTTCTCGAGGCGCTCGCGCGAGGCGGGGTCGTCGGACTCGGAGAGCACGACCTCCTCCATCTCGAGGCGCGTGACGGCTCGCTGGAGCTCGTCGATCTCGATGGGCGAGGAGTCGAGCTCCATGCGCAGGCGCGACGCGGCCTCGTCGACCAGGTCGATCGCCTTGTCGGGGAGCTGACGGCCAGTGATGTAGCGGTCGGAGAGCGCCGCGGCGGCCACGAGCGCCGAGTCGGCGATGGTCACCTTGTGGTGCGCCTCGTAGCGCTCCTTGAGCCCGCGCAGGATCGCGACCGTGTCCTCGACCGACGGCTCGCCCACGAACACCTGCTGGAAGCGGCGCTCCAGGGCAGGGTCCTTCTCGATGTGCTCGCGGTACTCGTCGAGGGTCGTCGCACCGACCAGCCGCAGCTCGCCCCGAGCGAGCATGGGCTTGAGCATGTTGCCCGCGTCCATGGCGCCCTCGCCGCCCGCGCCCGCACCGACCACCGTGTGGAGCTCGTCGATGAAGGTCACGACCTCGCCGTCGGAGGACTTGATCTCCTCCAGCACGGCCTTGAGGCGCTCCTCGAACTCACCGCGGTACTTGGCGCCCGCGACCATGGCCGCGAGGTCGAGCGAGATGAGCTTCTTGCCCTTGAGCGAGTCGGGGACGTCGCCCGCGACGATGCGCTGGGCCAGCCCCTCGACCACGGCCGTCTTGCCGACACCGGGCTCGCCGATCAGGACCGGGTTGTTCTTGGTGCGCCGCGAGAGGACCTGCACGACGCGACGGATCTCCGAGTCGCGCCCGATCACGGGGTCGAGCTTGCCCTCGGCCGCGGCCGCGGTCAGGTCCTGCCCGTACTGCTCGAGGGCCTTGTAGGTGCCTTCCGGGTTGGGGCTCGTCACACGGCCGGAGCCTCGGACCGCGGGCAGGGCAGAGCGCAGCGCGTCCGCGCTCGCCCCGGCGTCCGTGAGGATCTGCGCGGCGGGAGAGGACCCCGCGGCGATGCCGATGAGCAGGTGCTCGGTCGAGACGTACTCGTCCCCCATGCCCTGGGCCTCCTTGGAGGCCAGGTCCAGGGCGGTCGACGTCGCGCGCGACGCCGTCGGCTGGGCGACGGCAGAGCCGCTCGCGGTGGGCAGCGCGACGAGCGCCGCGCGCACCTTCTGGCCGATGGCCTGGGCGTTCGCGCCCACGGCGTCGAGGAGCCCGACGGCGACGCCCCCCTCCTGCGTGAGCAGTGCGGCGAGGAGGTGGACGGGCTCGAGCTGGGGGTTGCCGGCGGCCGAGGCGGTCTGGATCGCCTCGCCGATGGCCTGCTGGGACATGGTGGTGAACTTGGTGTCCATGGGGTCTCCGGTACTTCTGGGGTCTGGGTCTACCTGGATCAACGCGACCAAAATTGAGCGTATTCCACTCAAGTCTGTCCGTCATGTCGGCAGCCGGGCACGAGGGGTGCCGTACCAGCCCGTGGCTCCCCTTTTCTCGTCCCGTGATCCACGGGATGCTGAGGACGTGACTACACGACGGCTCGAACCTTCCGCCACCCTCGCACCGGACCGCGGCGACCGCACGACGGCGCCGGCCCACCCGGGAGACCAGCTCTCCTCCGACCTCCCCGCCGGGGGTGCCCTGTGAACCTCGTACTCGTCGCGATCGTGGTGATCGTGCTCCTCGGGCTCGTCGTCATCGGGCTCGTCACCTGGCTGCTCCTGCGCCCCCGCACGGCACCGGTCGCCCAGCCGCACGCGCACGGCGCCCCCGCCGAGGGGTACCCGTCGCAGCCCCCGTACCCCGGGCAGCCGACGTACCCGGCGCAGCCGGCGTACCCGGTCGAGGCCGGTGCCGTCCCGGTCGACCGGTACGCGCCGCAGCAGACCCCGCCGACCCCGCCCGTGCCGCCTGCACCGGCCCCTGCGCAGCAGTTCGCACCGCCGCACGCGCAGACCTGGACTGCCGAGGTCACCGAACCGTGGGCGGAGCAGGCCGACGACTCCGAGCTCGACGAGACCACGCGCCTGCGCGAGGACCTGCGCCCGGCACCGCCCGTGTCACCCGTCGCGCCTCCGGCTCCGCCCACGAGTCCCGCACCACCCGCCTGATCCGCGGCTCCCGTCACGCTCGCGGGACGGGAGCGACCGCGAGAAACCCGGTGGTGCCGACCCAGGGGCCCTCCCAGGCAGGGGCCGCCAGGACGAGCGAGGCGCGCCTCCTCGCTCGTCCTGACAGGGCACCCCGCGAGGGGCACAATGGCGGCACCGCGATACCGCCCGAGTACGCGGGCGAAGGGCTGCACCATGACGAACGGCTGGCACCAGGACGTCCTCGGCCCCGAGTGGGTCGCCCGCACGCTCGACCTCCCGGCCGGCGACACCGCGACGCTCGTCCGCAAGGTGACGCCTCCCGCGGGTGGTGAGCGCCGCCGTCGGGCCGTGCTGTACGTCCACGGGTTCGTGGACTACTTCTTCCAGGCGCACCTCGGGGACGCGTTCGAGGACCACGGCTACGCGTTCTACGCGATCGACCTGCGGGGCTACGGCCGCTCGCTCGCGCACTGGACGGAGGCGGGCAAGGACCCGAACATGGTCGACGACCTGAGCGTCTACGCACAGGACCTCGACGCCGCGGCTGCCACGATCCGTGCCGAGGGCCACGACGAGCTCGTCGTCGTGGGGCACTCGACGGGGGGCTCGTCACGAGCCTGTGGGCCAACGCGCGACCGGGCAGGATCGCCGCCCTCGTGCTCAACAGCCCGTGGTTCGACCTCAACTCGAGCTGGTTCGACCGCGTGGTCTCCACCCGGGTGATCGACGTCGTCGGGCGCTTCGCCCCTCGCCTGAAGGTCGGGTCGCTCGACGACGCCTACGGGCAGGCGCTGCACGCCGGGACCGGGGGCGAGTGGGACTACGAGCTGGGCTGGAAGCCCCACGAGGGCTTTCCCGTCCGGGCCGGCTGGCTGCGCGAGATCCGTCGCGGGCACGCGCAGATCGCGCGCGGGCTGCACATCGCGTGCCCCGTGCTCGTCCTGACCTCGACACGGTCCGGCCCGAACAAGGGCTGGCACCCCGAGGTCGTCACCACGGACAGCGTCCTGGACGTCCAGCACATCAAGGACCGCGCCCCCGGGCTCGGCGACGACGTGACGCTCGTGGAGATCGAGGGCGGCGCGCACGACCTGGCCCTGTCCCCCGAGCCGGCGCGCAGCGCGTTCCTCGACGAGGTGTTCGGCTGGCTCGACGAGCGGCTGCCCGGCTGAGCAGCGGAGGCCGCGTCGGTCGCCTGCCGCCTGCGCGGCCGTGCAGGCGCGGGGCAGCCGAGGCCCCGCCCTGGTCGGTCAGCCCGGCTCGTCCGACGGCAGAAGCGACCGCTCGCTCGCCGGGGACACCGAGATGACGGCCCCCGCGATCACGGGCACGGCGGTCGCCCGACGCTCGAGCGCGTCGATGCGCTCGGCGACCACGTGCTCGTCGTCGTCCCCCACGAGGTCGACGCTCGCGACCAGGTAGAGCGAGCGCGGACCCACGTACTCGAGACGCAGGTAGGTCACCCGGTCGACCTCGGGGTCGGCCAGCAGCTCACGCAGCACCGCGTCGCGCGTCGCGGCCCCTGCGGGCTCGCCCACGAGGAAGCGCCGGTTGCGGTCGATGAGGATCCACGAGATGACCCCGAGGATCAGGCCCACGACGATCGAGCCGATCGCGTCCGGGACGGGCGACCCCGTGACCTGGTGGAGGAAGATGCCCACGAATGCGACCACGAGCCCCATGAGCGCCGCGGCGTCCTCCGCGAACACGGCCCGCAGGGTCGGGTCGGACGTGACCAGGACGTGCTGGAGCAGGTCGCGCTCGGCTGCCTTGGCCTCCTTGCGCGCCTGACGGTTCGCCTGGAGGAACGAGACCCCCTCGAGCACGAACGCCACCCCGAGCACCGTGTACGCGATCGCGAAGTCGTCGGCCGGCTCGGGGTGGACGAGCTCCTGGATGCCGTGCGTGATCGAGACCCCGGCGCCCACGGCGAACAGCCCGAGCGCCGCGAACATGGACCACACGTAGGCCTCGCGTCCGAACCCCATCGGATGGTCTCGGTCCGCAGGCTTGCGCGACCGCTTGTTCGCGAGCAGGAGGAACACCTCGTTGCCCGTGTCTGCCCACGAGTGCACCGCCTCCGCGACCATCGAGGCCGAGCCCGTGATCACCGCGGCCCCCGACTTGGCGACCGCGATGAGCAGGTTCGCACCGAACGCGACGATCACCGTGAGCGCGCTCTCGGCGTGTTCCTCGCTCTTGACGACCCGAGGGCTGTCGGCGACGGGGGAGGTCGAGGAAGGCTGAGACGACGAGGTCATGTAGCGGGTCTATCACCGGACCCGGCCGGGCGCGCGGGGACAGGTCACCCCCGGCGGGCGGCCCCGTCACCCCCGGCGGGCGGCCCCGTCACCCTCGGTGTCGGTCGCGGCCTGCGCCGCATCGCGGTCGGCCTCGACCTTCTCCCGGTCGGCGGCGTCCTGGTCGGCGGTGAGGTCGTCGAGCACGAGCAGGTCCGGACGCACCTTCCCGGTCCGGTAGCCCGCGCGCCCGACCATGTGCGCCGCGACGGGCGACGTCATGAGCTGGAAGATCACGACGAGCACGAGCATGCCCACCGCGGACCAGCTCCGCAGCCGCAGCGCGAGCGCGATGAGCACCAGGATCAGGCCCAGCACCTGCGGCTTGGTCGCGGCATGCATACGCGCGAGCAGGTCCGGGAACCGCACGACGCCCACGCCCGCGGCGAACGCGAGGAACGCCCCGCACAGCAGGAAGATCCCGGCCAGCACGTCGGCCACCACGGTCCAGCTCATGAGCGTGCCTCCTCGGGTCCGGTCGTGCCGTCGACCTCGGGGGCCGCGGCGGCCTCCGCCTCGGCGAGGTCCTCGGGCTCGTGCTCGGCGCCGTGCTCGGGGTCGGCAGCCATCTCCCGCTCGTCGTCCTCGGCCGCGAGCCGCTCGGCCTCCTCGGCCGCGATCTCCTCACGCGTCTTGATGCGGCGTTCTCCCTCGGGCTCGACCGACGCGAAGCGCGCGATGGTCACGGACCCGACGAAGCCCACGAGCGAGAGCACGACGAGGATCGGGATGGTCTCGGTGCGGCGCGACCACGCTGCCTCGAGCGCGATGGTGCCGACGAGCGTGGTCGTGAACACGTCGAGCGCGATGGTGCGGTCGAGCATCGACGGCCCCTTCTCGGCACGCACGACGGCGAGCGTCGCGGCCGAGGCGAGGAGCACGGCGCAGATCAGGACGACGACGATCATCGCTCCCCCTCCTGTCGGTCGGTGCCTCGATCAGCATCGGCGACGGTCCCCCGCGTGCCCGCCGGCGCCGCTCCCGCCGGCACGGTTGTCTCGCCCGGGTGGTGGTACAGCCCGGCGGCCTTGAGCTCGTCGTTGGACGCGAACGCGCGGAGCACGCGCGCCTCCAGGTCGAGCGTGTCCTGGCGGACCTTGTCTGCACCGCCCGCGGCGTCCAGGTCGAGCACGTGCAGGTAGAGCATTCCCGTGAGCCGGTGCGCCTCGATGACGAGCGATCCGGGCACGAGCGAGCTGAGCTCGGCCGTGATGGTCATGTAGATGTCCGAGGGGTTGCGGAGCCGGACCCCGACCACGGCCCCGTGCGGGGTGTGGCGGAAGCGGAAGGCCTGCATGCTCACCTGGAACGAGGCGACCACGAGGTCGGCGACGAACCGGGAGACCAGCACGAGCAGGGGCCAGGGGCGGACCGTGCCGCTCGTCGCGATCGACGGCAGCGGCATGAACGTGATGAGCAGGCTCGCGATGATCACGCCCGCGATGACGTTGCCCACCGAGAGGTCGCCCCAGAGCATGACCCACACGACGGTCAGCCACAGGACGGTGCGCCACTGCGCCGTGAGGCGACCGAACCAGCCGCCCGCGAGCGGTCCTCGACGACGGTGCAGGCTCATGAGTCCTCACCTCCCTGCTGCTGCTCCTCCTCGACAAGGTCGCTCGACACGCCCTGCCCTCGCCCCGAGTCGTCGGGGAACACCGCGTCGACGTACGTCGAGGGCTGCATGAGGTTTCCTGCGGCGCGCTCGGCGTACGAGTAGAGCGGACCCGCGGCGAACGTGAGGGCCAGACCGAACGCGACGAGCGCCGTCGTGGGCCCGACCATGCCGCGCGGCGGTGCCCGTCGACGGGAGCTCGACCGGCGCCGTCTGCCAGAACGCCTTGTTCCACGCCTTGACGATCGCGTAGAGCGTCAGGAGCGAGGTCACGACGCTGCCCACGACGAGCGCCCACGTGAGCGGCGTGCCCTGGGCGACGCCCTCCTGGAGGAGGCCGACCTTGCCGAGGAAGCCGGACAGCGGCGGGATGCCCGCGAGGTTCATCGCGGGGACGAAGAACAGGATCGCGAGCCCCGGGGCGATCTTCGCGAGGCCGCCCAGCTTGTCGAGCGACGTGGACCCGCCTCGCCGCTCGATGAGCCCGACGACGAGGAACAACGTGGTCTGGACGGTGATGTGGTGCACGACGTAGAAGATCGACGCCGCCATCCCGGCCTCGGAGGCCATCGCGATGCCGAAGATCATGTAGCCGATGTGGCTGACCAGGGTGAACGAGAGCAGACGTTTGATGTCGTTCTGCGCCACGGCACCCAGGATGCCGATCACCATGGTCGCCAGCGCGAGCCACATGAGCACGGTGTCGAGGCGGTTGTCCGGGAACAGGAGCGTCTGGGTGCGGATGATCGCGTAGACGCCGACCTTGGTGAGCAGCCCCGCGAACACCGCCGTGACCGGGGCGGGCGCCGTCGGGTACGAGTCGGGGAGCCAGGCCGAGAGCGGGAAGATCGCCGCCTTGATCCCGAACGCGAGCAGCAGCAGGAGCTGCAGCGTCATGCGGACCCCGGGGTCCACGTCCGGGAGCCGCTCGGCGAGCTGGGCCAGGTTGACCGTGCCCGTCGCGGCATACGTCAGCGCGATCGCGACGAGGAAGATGACCGAGGACAGGAGCGCCACGACCACGTAGATGGACCCCGCGCGGATGCGTTCACCCGTCCCGCCGAGCGTGAGCAGGACGTAGGACGCGGCGAGCAGGATCTCGAAGCCCACGTACAGGTTGAACAGGTCGCCCGAGAGGAAGGCGTTGGCGACGCCCGCGGCCAGGACCAGGTAGGTCGGGTGGTAGATCGAGACGGGTGCCTTGTCGTGCCCGTCCGCCACGCCCTGCCCCAGCGAGTAGAGCAGGACGCACAGCAGCACGAAGCTCGAGACGGTGAGCATGAGCGCCGAGAGCCGGTCCGCGACCAGGTCGATCCCGACGGGCGCGGCCCACTCCCCGACGTCGACCACGATGCGGGCCGCTGTCGGCACCGATGAGCAGCCCGATCGACGCGGCCAGGACCAGGGTCAGGGCGGCGACCGAGATGATGTGCTGGGCCCGCGGGTGGCGCCACAGCGCGAGCGCGAGGCCCGCGGCGAAGAGCGGCAGGACGACGGGCAGCGGGACGAGGGTCGCGAAGCTGTACGGGAAGGTCATCGGCCCTCACCTCCTCCGGTGCCCGGTCTGCCTGTACCGCCCGGTCTGCGTGCCGCCTTGTCCGGCGAGGGACGGCTCCCGTCGCGCGCGTCGGTCTCCCCGTCCCCGTCGCCGTCGGTCTCGTCGTAGACCTCGGCGGCCTCGTCGTCCAGGGTGGCTCCGCTCTCCTCGGTGTCGCTGTCCTCGAACGCCGGGGCGTTGCGCGCCGCATGGCGCGCGACGCGGCGGTCCTCGAGGTCGTCCTGGACCTCGTCGTGGCCGTGCAGCTGCCACGACCGATAGGCCATGGCGAGCACGAAGGCCGTCAGGCCCAGGGTGATGACGATCGCGGTCAGGACCATGGCCTGGACGAGCGGGTCGCTCATCTGGGCAGGCTCGGTCTGTCCGATGATGGGCGCGCCCCCGGCCCGTCCACCGGCGACGAGGAACATCAGGTTCGCGCCGTTGCCGATGAGGATGAAGCCGATGAGCACGCGCGTGAGGCTGCGTTCGAGGAGCAGGTAGACGCCCGTCGCGAACAGGACGCCGATCGCCAGGACCAGGACGAGGCTCGGGGTCATGTCGATGCTGTCGGTGGTCCGCGCGACCTCTGCGGGGTCGATGTCGGCTGCCGGCAGCAGGAGCGGCGCGAGCAGGTGGTTCGTCGGGCTCATCGTCGCCCCCCTCCGATCTGGTCCGGTTCCATCGCTTCCATGGGGCCCGCGTCCTCCCGGGCCGCGGCCTCACCGTGACGGTCGATCTCGGCACCGAGCGTGCGCAGGATGTCGAGGACCAGGCCGACGACCACGAGGAACACCCCGATGTCGAAGAACAGCGACGTGACCAGGTGGATCGTCCCGACGAGCGGGAGCGTCAGGTCGATCGCGACGCTCTGCAGCACGCTCCCGCCCATGACCAGGCCGATCAGGCCGACCCCGACGGACAGGAACAGCCCCGTGCCCAGGAGCAGGCCCGGGTGGACCGGTGCGGCCTCCCCGAGCTCGTAGCGTCCGCCCGCGAGGTAGCGCACGATCAGCGCGATCCCGACCACGAGCCCGGCCGCGAACCCGCCACCAGGGGCGTTGTGCCCCGAGAAGAGCAGGAAGATCGCGAACACGATCATCGAGTGGAAGAGCACGCGCGTGACGACCTCGAAGATGACCGAGCGTCGCTGCGGGGCGAGCGTGCGCCCCGCGCTCAGCCACACGAGCATGCGCGGCTGCTTGCCCTCGGCGGTCGCCTCGTCGACGCCGCGGCGGCGCAGCGCGGCGCCCGGGTCCTCCTCGTCGGCCCAGATGCCGGGGGTCGCTGCGCCCGACGACGTCGCGTTGCGCTCACGCAGGATCTCGCCGCTGCGGGTACGCAGGAAGACGAGCGACGCGACGCCGGTCGCCGCGACGAGCAGGACCGAGATCTCGCCCATGGTGTCCCAGGCGCGGATGTCCACGAGCGTCACGTTGACGATGTTCTTGCCGTAGCCGTGGATGAAGGCCTCGGCCGGGAAGTCGAGCGAGATGGGGCTGGCCACGCGGGCGAGCGGGACCGTGAGGGCGAAGCCCATCATGACCACGCCCACCGCGACGCCCAGGACGAGACGCACCCAGCGCGACGTCGCGAGCGGCCGGTTGGAGAAGTACGGGGGGAGCCTGCGCAGCACCAGGACCATGACCACGAGGGTGATGGTCTCGACGAGGACCTGCGTGAGCGCGAGGTCCGGGGCGCCGTGCAGCAGGAACAGCATCGCGTTGCCGTAGCCCGCGATGCCCACGAGGATCACGGCCTTGAGGCGGCGGCGCGAGCGGGCCGCGAGGACGGACGCGACACAGATGGCCGCGACCGCTGCGACCTGCGCCGGCCGGTCCCACGCCTTGACCTGCTCGGGCCACTGCCCCCCGATGAACATCAGGAGACCGGGCCCGACGACGAGCACGACGAGGATCGCGCCGAGGTAGAACGGCAGCGAACCACGCTGCGTGACCGCGGTGACGTCGGCAGCGACGTCGTCGAGCCGACGCATGATCCGGCGGTAGGTGCGGTCGGCCTCCGGACCGGTCCAGAGCGACGCCTGGAACCGCTCGACGGCCTTGCGCTGCCAGAACAGCAGGGCGCCGACCGCGAGGATCAGGACCGTGAGGCCCAGGGCGGGCGTGAACCCTGCCCACAGCGTGAGGTGCCCCGGCTCGCCCGCGGGATAGGTGTCGGCGTAGGGCGCGAGGAGGTTCTCCCCGAAGTGCGGGACGAGCGCGGCCGCGAGGCCGAGCAGCGCCAGGATCGAGCGCCGGGCCACACGAGGAGCACGGGCTGGCGGTGGATGCGTGCCGGGTCGATCGGGGCCTCGTCCGGCAGCGGCAGCCCCGCGCCGCGCTGGGCGACGAGCTGCTTGCCGGTCGCGTTGAGGCGGACGTGCTCGTTGGCGCGGGCCACGGCCGCGGCGACGTGCTTCTTGGTCGCGAACGCGCCCCAGAAGAAGCGGAGCGCCGTAGGCGACCGTGAACATCGAGCCCACGACGACGCCGATCAGCACCACGGCGTCGACCCACGTGGGCCCCTCGCCGTGCAGGAGCGCCTCGAGCGCGGCCTCCTTGGCGACGTAGCCCGCGAGCGGGGGCAGCCCGATCATCGAGGCCGTCGCGAGGGCGCCCGCGAGCGCGGTCAGGGGCAGTGCGCGCCCGACGCCCGTCAGCCGCCGCAGGTCGCGGGTGCCGGTCGCGGCGTCGACCACGCCGACCACGAGGAAGAGCGAGGCCTTGAACATGGCGTGCGCGCCGATCATCGCCAGGCCCGCGAGGGCGGCGGACCGGGTCCCGAGCCCGACGAGCAGGACGATCAGACCGAGCTGGCTCACGGTGCCGAACGCCAGGACGAGCTTGAGGTCGTGCTGGCGCAGCGCGCGGTACCCGCCCACGAGCAGCGTGCCCACGCCCAGGACGATGACGATCGTGCGCCAGACCGTGACGTCGGAGTAGGCGGGGGCGAAGCGCGCGACCAGGTAGACGCCGGCCTTGACCATGGCGGCGGCGTGCAGGTAGGCGCTGACCGGGGTGGGTGCGGCCATGGCAGCGGGGAGCCAGAAGTGCAGCGGGATGAGCGCGGCCTTGCTCGCCGCGCCCGCCAGGAGGCAGACGATCGCCGCGGTCACCGCTCCGCCCGTCGGGGGGTCCGCGATGATCTCCGAGAGCCGGAAGGTGCCGCCCTGCGACGCCCAGGATCACGACGCCCACGAGCATCGCCAGGCCGCCTGCGGTCGTGACGATGATGGCCTGCATCGCGGCTCGTCGGCTCGCCTTGCGGTCGGCGTAGTGGCCGATCAGCAGGTACGAGAAGACCGTCGTGAGCTCCCAGAAGATGAACAGGAGCAGCATGTCGTCGGCCGTGACGAGACCGACCATGGCCCCCGCGAACGCCGTGAGCACGGCGCCGAAGCGCCCGAGGCCCGAGGCGGTCGGCGAGAAGTAGGCCGAGCAGTAGACGAGGACCAGGGCACCCACGCCGCCCACGAGCAGCAGCATGAGCCAGGACAGGGTGTCCATGCGGAAGGCGAGCTCGAGCCCCAGCCCGGGCACCCACTGGGTGACCTCGGTGGGGTGCACGCCGTCCATGACGCGCGTGGTCCAGCTGAGGGCGTAGACAGCGGCGGAGGCGGGCGCGAGGGCCATCACCAAGAACGCCTTGCGGCCCAGCACCGACACGAGTGCGGGCGCGCCGAGTGCCATTGCCAGATGCGCAACGAGCAGATAGAGCACGTCCGCTCCGTCCTGGTCGGGGGCGGGTGGGCGAGAACGTGGACCAGGGGCTGCCGTCAGGACCGACCAGGACGACGCGACAGCGCGCATGCAGAGGACGGCCCGGAGACACACCGGGTCCGGTAAGTATTTTACCGTTCAACGAGGCCTTGGTGACCACTCGGCGCCCCGAGGATCGGTGGGTGATGTCACAGGTTCAGCGGGAACACACGAGCGGACCACGACGCGGCGCGCTGTCGGTCCCGGTGGAGGGCTGTCAGCGGGCTGCCGACCGCCACGCCTCGATCCCGCCGAGAGTCCCGTCGGTGATGCGCCGGGCCAGCACGTCGGTGTAGACGAGCTCGGCGCGCAGGATCGCGAGCTCGTACCGCGAGCCCGCGACGGCGAGCTCGGTCGTCCCGCCCGACGCCTCGCACGCGTCCTCGAGCTCCTCCAGGCCGTCTTCGATGCTGCGGACCTTGACCCGCAGCGCGACGAGACGGGCGCGCAGGAGGTCCGCGACGTCGTCGGGCCCCAGCAGCGGGAGGAAGCCGAGCGCCGCCATGAACTGCGGGTACTCCTTGACGGGCGCCCCCAGGAGCGCGCGCATCCAGTCGTCGACCTCGGTGCGCCCCTCCCCGGTCAACCGGTAGACGGTGCGCTGCGGGCGGTTCCCGTCCTGCTCGGTGCCCGCGGGCTCGATGAACCCGTCACGCACGAGCGCCGTGATGACCGAGTAGAGCGAGCCGTAGTTGAGCCGCACGGACTCGTCCTTGCGGCGGTCCTTGAGGGTGCGGGCGATCTCGTACGGGTGCATGGGCCGCTCCGCGAGCTGCGCGAGGACCGCGAGCGCCAGGGCGTTCGCGCGGCGCCGTGCTGTGGCGGCGTCGCCGGACGCTGCGTCGTCAACCATGTCCGCCTCGCCCGTTCTCGCCCGTCTTCGACTACTCGGCACAGAGTATTCGCGGCCCTCTGGGAGCGCAACCACGCCCCAGGGGGCGGGCGCCGGGGTGCGGGCCGTCGGCGGGCCCGCGCCCGACCTCAGATGTCCTGCGGGTCCACGAGGAAGTCCGCCTCGTCGGCGATCTCGCCACCGACCGCGGCGTAGAGCGCCCGCGTCACGGTCGCGATCAGCTCGGCCGCGCGCTTGCGCGCGATCTTCAGCTCGAACGACGGTGACTCCATCTGCGCCTCGACCAGGTCGCGCGGCTCCCAGCGCAACCGGTAGGCGACCGCGCCCTGCGAGGCCCACGGGAGGTTGCGCAGCAGGAGCGGGAGCTGCTCCTCGCCGCCGACCTCCACGGCCACGAGGCCGTCGACCCCCATGTCGAGGATGAGGCCGTAGCCGTCGAGCACCTTGCCGCTCGTCAGCGCTGCGATGTCGATGTCGTCGGCCTGGGCGTGCAGCGCGCGCCGCAGCTCGGGGTCCATCTTCTCGCCCCGGTACAGCGGGAGCTCGCCGATGCCCTGAGGAGGCCCCCCGTACGAGCGCCCCTCGGTCGCGAGCACCACGCGCGGGTGGACGGTCGAGACGACCGAGAGAGCGGCCTGCGGGTCGAGCCACACGTCCGAGAACACCGACATGTCGACCGCGACGCCCGGGTCCGGCGTCAGCACCACCGCGGGCGCGGCCGGGTTGCCCGCGTCCACCCGGATCGAGCCGCCCAGACGACGCGCGACCTCCACGAGCCACGCGATGACGCGTTCCTCCTCGCGCGTGGGCAGGCCCGCAGGGAAGGCGCGCCCGACGCCGTCGCGGTCCCCACCACCGGGGAACGGGACGTCGCCGCGCTCGCGCGGGCACACGACGTCGTACACCTGCTCCGTGCCGGGCGGCAGGCCCGGGTTGGTGCCGTCCGCCGACCACGGCGAGTACGGCCCGGTGAGCGTCGAGTGGCGAGAGGTGCGCAGGACCCCGGGCTCGCCCGGCTTGGCGGTGCGGGGCGCCGGGGTCAGAGGATCCGTGCCCGACGGCGCCACGTCCCACCGCGCCCCGGCGAACCTGGACACGGCGAGGGTCTCGACCTCGTCGACCTCCACGTCCCCCGGCAGTGCGAGCAGGTGCCGCGCCTGGTGACCCTGCGCCGACGACGCGGGGAACGGTTGGAGGGTCGAGC
Source organism: uncultured Actinomycetota bacterium (assembly GCA_963782165.1). GTDB lineage: Bacteria > Actinomycetota > Actinomycetes > Actinomycetales > Cellulomonadaceae > Oerskovia. The sequence goes on along the minus strand of CAWAIO010000006.1, from coordinate 400,340 downwards.
TGGGCGCCTGGGACACGATGGTGTCAGCCTCTCTGCGGTGAGAACGTCCGATCTGGCGGGCTCGGGCGAGCCGGCTGGGGATCACACGTCGGTGCGGTGGAAGTTCTGCCAGGAGCGCGAGGCCGTCGGGCCCCGCTGACCCTGGTACCGAGAACCATAGATCGACGAGCCGTACGGGTGCTCCGACGCCGACGACAGCCGGAAGAAGCACAGCTGACCGATCTTCATCCCGGGCCACAGCGTGATGGGGAGCGTCGCGACGTTGCTCAGCTCGAGCGTCACGTGACCGCTGAAACCAGGGTCGATGAAGCCTGCCGTCGAGTGCGTGAGGAGCCCGAGGCGGCCCAGGGAGGACTTGCCCTCGAGGCGGGCCGCGACGTCGTCGGGCAGGGAGACCTGCTCGTAGGTCGCCCCCAGGACGAACTCGCCCGGGTGCAGGATGAACGGCTCCCCCGGCTCGACCTCGACGAGGCGCGTCAGGTCCGGCTGGTCCGTGGACGGGTCGATGAACGGGTACTTGTGGTTGTCGAACAACCGGAAGAACTTGTCCAGGCGCACGTCGATGCTCGACGGCTGGAGCATCGCGGGGTCGTAGGGGTCGAGGCGGACCCGCTGGGCGTCGATCTCGGCAGTGATGTCGCGGTCGGAGAGGAGCACGGGGCAACGGTACTCCGCGGTGGGTCGCCGCCGGGAGGCGGTCCGGGGGACCTCCCCGTCGACGCTCAGAGCACCGGCACGACGGACCCGAGCCGGTCAGGCAGCACGGCTCCGTCGCCCGACCGACCTCGGGTCCCCACGGCTTCAGCTGCGCAGCGGGCGCCCCGTCGAGTCGACCGCGTACTGACCCGACTTGGACGTCAGGTAGAGGATGCCCTCGACCAGTCCCCAGATGGCGACGGCCCAGCTGAGGAAGCCCAGCGAGAGCACGGAGATGAGCAGCATGGCCACGCCGACGCCCGTGTACCCCAGGTAGAAGCGGTGGATCCCCAGGCTGCCCAGGAAGATGCCGAGCAGACCCGCCGCGAGGCGCGACTTGGCGTTCGGGTCCTCGTAGTAGCCGGTCTGCTGGGCACCGTACGCGCCGTAGGGCTGCTGGTAGCCGGGCTGGCCCTGCTGGCCGTACGGGTCCGCCGGAGCGGCGTACCCGTAGCCAGGCTGGGCCTGCTGGCCGTACGGGTCCGCGGGGGCACCGTAGCCGGGCTGGGCCTGCTGGCCGTACGGGTCCGCGGTGGCACCGTAGCCGTAGCCGGGCTGGGCCTGCTGGCCGTACGGGTCCGCGGGGGCACCGTAGCCGTAGCCGGGCTGGTCGCCGTACCCGGGCTGCTGGCCCACGGACGGATCGACGGGCGGGTAGCCCTGCACACCCGGGGCCGCGGGCGACCCCGCGGGCGTGCCGTAGCCGGGCGTGCCGTAGCCGGGCTGGGCCTGCTGGCCGTACGCGGGCTGCTGCGCCGCGTACGGGTCCGCTCCAGCCGCAGGATCAGTGGGCTGCTGCTGGTACGGGTTCTCGGACAAGGCGCCTCCTCAGGCGTAGTGCAGGCTCGGATGCTGGCATCATGGCCCGTGTTGGGTATGATCGTGGACGCACACCGGTTCCTGACCGGTTCGCACGGCCGGAGACGGCCTGCGAGCTGCAGGGTTCCACGTCATGCGGATGTAGTTCAATGGTAGAACTTCAGCTTCCCAAGCTGATAGCGCGGGTTCGATTCCCGTCATCCGCTCCGCTCGAGAGGCCCCGTACCGACACGGTGCGGGGCCTCTCGCGTCCCCGGGACCCGCAGGGCCGTCAGGCGTCGCGCCGGGACCGCACCACGTAGCTCACGACACCCGCCACGACCGCCGCCACCCCGAGCCCGACCCAGAGCATCGGCGACCCGGGTTCGTCGCCTCCCGCGATCGCCGTGACCACTCCTCCGACGGCCCAGATCGCGCCGATCACGACCAGGCCGAGCGAGCTCCAGTATCGACTCACGACAGGTTCTCCTCCCCGTTCCTCGACGCGCGCCCCGCACGCCACTCGGAGCATGCCACGCGACACCGGTGGAATCAGGCATATCACCGCTAATCGCCTTGTAGAGCGACATCGTGTCGTCAACTTTCCGCATCTGCGGCGGTATGCTCACTTCCATGCCGCAGTATCGGATCCGCGAAGCCGCCGACCTGCTCGGAGTCAGTGACGACACCGTCCGCCGCTGGGTCGACGCCGGAGACCTCGACGTCACCCTCGACGAGTCCGGGCGCAAGGTCGTCGACGGCGCGCTGCTCGCACGGTTCGCGACCCAGAACGCCCAGTCCCCTACGAACGACCCGTCGGGCGTCGCTCGCTCGGCCCGGAACCGGTTCGTCGGGATCGTGACCCACGTCGTGAGCGACACCGTCATGTCCCAGGTCGAGATGCTGTGCGGCGGCCAGCGCGTCGTGTCGCTCATGAGCACCGAGGCCGTGCGTGAGCTCGGGCTCGAGCCCGGCAGCCTCGCGGTCGCCGTCGTCAAGGCCACCACCGTGATCGTCGAGACGCCAGGAGGCATCGCGTGAAGCGCGCCACCCCTGCTCACCGCACCGCACCGTCGACCGTCGCGCCCCGCGCACGAGCCGCGCGACGGACGTTCGCCGTGGCGACCACGGCCCTGCTGATGGTTGCCCTCGCAGCGTGCGGGACGTCGTCGGGCGGCGGGACCCCCGCCGCTGGTGCCACCTCCGCGTCCGGTACTGCCGTCGAGGAGCAGACCCTGACGGTGCTCGCCGCCGCGTCGCTGCGTGACGTGTTCGCCGAGCTCGCCGAGGGCTTCGAGGCCGAGCACGACGGCGTGACCGTCGCGCTGTCGTTCGCCGGGTCCGCCGACCTCGCCGACCAGCTCCTCGCCGGGAGCCCGGGCGACGTGCTCGCCTCGGCCGACACCACGAACATGGACCGCGTCGTCGAGGGCGGCGACGCGGCCGACCCCGTGGTCTTCGCGACCAACACGCTGACGGTCGTCGTCCCCGCAGGGAACCCCGGCGGCGTCACGTCGTTCGCCGACCTCTCGCGCGAGGATCTCAAGGTCGTCGTGTGCGCGCCCGAGGTGCCCTGCGGCGCCGCGACCGCCAAGGTCGAGGCCGCCGCCGGCAGCACCGTCCACCGCGTGAGCGAGGAGGCGAGCGTGACCGACGTCCTCGCCAAGGTCACCGCCGGGGAGGCCGACGCCGGGCTCGTCTACGTGACCGACGCGACCCTCGCGGGCGACGACGTCGAGGTGGTCGACGTGCCCGAGACCAAGACCGTCATGAACACCTACCCGATCGCCGTGACGTCGAGTGCTGCGGACGTCGCACTGGCCCAGGAGTGGCTCGACCTCGTGACCGGCCCCGTCGGCCAGGCCGCGCTCGCGAAGGCAGGCTTCGGGGCACCGTGAGGCCAGGGCGCGGGGGCGGGATCGGACTCGGGCTCGGGCTCGGGCTCGGGCTCGGGCTCGGACTCGGGCTCGGGCTCGGACTCGGACTCGGACTCGGACTCGGGGCGATCCTCGGTCGCGCCCGGGGCCGAGGCCTCGGGGCGGCACCGGGAGGCCGGCTGATGCGCGGCCTGCCCCGGCTGGGTGCTCGCGCCCGCGCTGCTGGGCGCCCTGTTCGTCGTCGTGCCCGTGGTCGCGATGGTCGCGCGCCTCGACGTGTCCGGAGGGCTCGGCGGGATCTGGGACCTGCTCACCTCGCCCACCGCGACCGACGCGCTGTGGCTCTCGGTGCGGACCTCGCTCGTCGCGACCGTGTGCTGCGTGCTGCTCGGCGCGCCCATGGCGCTGGTCCTGGCCCGGACCACGTTCCCCGGGCAGCGCCTCGCCCGTGCGCTCGTGCTGCTCCCGCTCGTCCTGCCGCCCGTCGTGGGGGGCATCGCGCTGCTCTACACGTTCGGGCGGCGTGGGCTGATCGGCCAGCACCTGTCCGTCCTGGGGGTCGAGGTCGCGTTCACGACCACCGCGGTCGTCATGTCGCAGACCTTCGTGGCCCTGCCGTTCCTCGTCCTGAGCCTCGAGGGGTCGCTGCGGACGCACGACGCGCGTTACGAGGAGGTCGCCGCGACGCTCGGCGCCTCCCCCACGACCGTGCTGCGCCGCGTGACCCTGCCGCTCGTCCTGCCCGGGCTCGTGTCCGGGGCGGTGCTCGCGTTCGCGCGCGCCCTCGGCGAGTTCGGTGCGACCATCACGTTCGCCGGGGCGCTCCAGGGCGTCACGCAGACCCTGCCGCTCGAGATCTACCTGCAGCGCAGCGCCGACCCGGACGCCGCGGTCGCGCTCTCGCTCCTGCTCGTGGTCGTGGCCGTGATCGTCACGGCGGCCGTGCACGGGGGGCCGTTCGGGACGCAGGCCCGCCTCGGGGGTGCGGGGTCGTCCGGAGCGGGCGACGGGGGGCTCGAAGGGGGTCTCGACGACGGCCGGAGCACCGGGGACGGCCGGGTGGGCGCCGAGGGCGCCGAGGATCTCGCCGAGGGTGGCGGAGCCGGTCACCCTCGACCAGGACGTACGTCACCCTCGACGGGCGAACCTGTCACCCTCGGCGTGCGGGTGCGCCTCGCCGAGCGCGGCGTCGACCTCGACCTCACGGTCGAGCCCGGCCAGGTCGTCGCGATCCTCGGGCCCAACGGCGCCGGCAAGTCGACCGTCCTCCAGGCCGTCACCGGCCTGCTCCCCCACCGCCCGCACCACGGGCGTCGCGCGGGGGCCCGCCGCACGGTGCGCCCCCGGCCCGACGGCGCCGCTCCCGGCCCGCGGACGGGCCCACCCGCCGCAGCCCCCACCCCGTGGCCCCCGGCCGACGAGCTCCGCGTCACCGTCGACGGCGAGGTCCTGACCGACACCGCGCACGGCCTCTCGGTCCCGCCACGCCGCCGCGGGGTCGGCTGGCTGACCCAGCGACCGTTGCTGTTCGGGCACCTCGACGCGGCGGACAACGTCGCGTTCGGCCTGCGTGCCCGAGGCGTCCCCCGTCGCGCGGCCAGGGCCGACGCCCGTGAGCGCCTCGACGCGTTCGGCGCCGGACCGCTCGCGACCCGTCGCCCCGGCGCGCTCTCGGGCGGCCAGGCGCAACGGGTCTCGATCACGCGGGCGCTCGCGACCGACCCGCGCGTCCTGCTGCTCGACGAGCCGCTGGCCTCGCTCGACGTCGGGGTCGCGCAGCAGGTGCGGCGGGTCCTGCACGACGCGCAGCGCGCCGCCCCACGCACGACCCTGCTCGTGACGCACGACCTGCTCGACGTCCTCCTGCTCGCCGACCGAGCGGTCGTGCTCGAGGGCGGCCGGGTCGTGGAGGACGGCCCGGCGCGCGAGGTCCTGACCCGGCCGCGCTCCCGCTTCGCGGCGCGGCTCGCAGGCATCAACCTCCTCGCGGGCAGCACGACCGAGGACGGCGGGCTGCTGCTCGACGGGTCGCTCACGGTCCAGGGCGTCGTCGCCGACGCGACCGACCTCGTCCCCGGCGGACCAGCGGTCGCGGTGTTCGAGCCCCGCGCGGTCGCGATCCACCGTGCGGCGCCGTCGGGCAGCCCGCGGAACGCCTTCGCGGTGACCATCACCTCGATCGAGCCGCACGGGCAGCTCTTCCGCGCCTGGGGAGAGGTGACGGGCCCGCGGGAGGTGCGTGACGCCGTCGGGCACCTGGCCGCCGACCTGACCCCCCGCTCGGTCGCCGACCTGCGCCTCGCCCCCGGCGAGCGTGTGTGGTTCGCCGTCAAGGCGGCCGAGGTCCAGGTCTACGCCACACGCTGAGTGCGGAGTTCTTGTGCGACACGCCCGGCGTGTCGCACAAGAACTCCGCACTCAGCGGGAGGACACCGCCTTGACCGACTCCGCGAGGCTCCCCGTGACGGGCACGTCGGCCAGGAGCAGGGTCTGCCCTGCGTGGTAGATGTCCGGCTTGCCGTCCCACACGACGCCCGACGGGCGGTTGTGGACGTCGAGCTCGTGGTGCCACGAGCCGTGCTCGACGTCGATCAGACGAGCCTGCGCGTACGCCCACCACTCCTCGGCGAGCCTCGCGTAGCGCTCCTCGCCCGTGACCTTCGCGAGCACCTCGGCGGCACCGATCGCCTCGGCAGCGACCCAGTGGAATCGCCGCCGCTCGATGGGCCGGCCGTGCCAGTTGACCGTGTAGACGAACCCGCCCTCGTCCGGGTCCCAGCCGTCGGCGAGCGCCCGGTCGAACAGGTGGCGGGCCGCCTCGAGGTGCGGTCCCGGGATGCCCGCGGACGCCCCGGCGCCCGCGGGGTCGCTCGCGGCGTCGAGCTGCACCAGCAGCCGCGCCCACTCGAAGCCGTGCCCCGGGGTCGAGCCGTAGGGCTTGAACTGGTCGTTGGGGCGCTCGGCGTTGAGCTCCGGCTCGGGGTTCCAGGACGCGTCGAAGTGCTCGACGACGCGCCAGTCCCACTCTGCGGCCACCGTGACGACCCGGTCGGCGACGGCTGTCGCATGGTCGAGCCAGAGCGGGTCGCCGGTCGCGGAGTGCGCCGCGAGCATCGCCTCGACCCCGTGCATGTTCGCGTTCGCACCACGATAAGGAGCGCAGGTGGTCCAGGCGCGGTCCCACTCGTCGCACAGCATCTGCTCCGCCTCCCAGAACTCCTGCTCCAGGATCCGGAGAGCGAGGTCGAGCAGCTCGCGCGCGCCGGGGCGCTCGGCCACGGTCGCACTCGCGGCGGCGAGCACCACGAACGCGTGCGCGTAGGCGCTCTTGGTGTCGTCCACCGCGTCCCCGGGCCCGCGCGAGGAGAACCACCCGCCGTCCACGGGGTCGGCGAGGTAGGTCCGCAGGCCCTCGAGCGCCAGGTCGGCGAGCTCGGCCGCGCCCGGGACGCCCAGCATCGAGCCGAGCGAGTACATGTGCGCCATGCGTGCCGTGATCCACGTGTGCACGGGCTCGCGGGGGTCCGGCGCGCCCTTGTCGTCGAGCCAGCGAGCCCCGCCGTCCGCTCCCAGTGACGCCTCCGCGAAGGTGAGCAGCCCGTCGAGCTGGCTCCGGCGCCACGTGGCGGCGTCCGGTGCTCCGGCTGCGTCGTCCCTGGTGGTCATGGTTCCCCGTTCCTCGTACCTGTCAATGATGTTCCCCCGGGTGGGTGCCCCGCCGCCGGACGTCCGACGGCGGGGCACCCGCTCAGGTACTTCCGCGGCTAGCCGCAGGTGGCCGCACCGTAGGCGACCTCGCTGGTGACGACGACCTCCTCACCGTCGACCGTCGCCGTGGCGGTCACCGTCGTGGTGCCCGCCTCGATCGAGCCCGCACGCGTCGCGAACGACTGGTGCGCGATCTTGCCCGACCCGACGTCCGTGAACGTCTTGGTGCCGAACGGGGTGACGACCTTGATGGTCACGGGGAAGGACTCCCCGTTGACCGCGGTGACGGACAGCGTGACCCTCTTGGCCGTGCACTGCGTCGTCACGGTCGTCGCGACGTCGAGGGCCGGGGCGGCCTCGGTGACCGTGACGGTCACCGAGGTGCTCTTGCTCGCGTACCCGTCGTCGACGGTCACGTACGCGGTGTAGGTCCCGGGCTGCGCGTAGGTGTGCGCACCCTCGACCGTGCCGGCGGCGTCACCCGGGACGACCGTCCCGGGTGTCACGTCGCTGCCGTCGCCCCACGTGATCGCGGCGCGCAGCGGCGAGCCTCCGCCGTCGCGCGTCCACCGGTCACGGTGGCGAGCGTGGCCTCGAGCGAGGCCCCGGCCGCGACGCTCACGCCCGCCGCCGCCTCGACGACCAGCGGAGCGTGCTCCACCGGGGTGCCGTCGGAGGCGACCGTGAAGACGTGGATGCGTCCGTCGCTCGAGAGCGATCCCGGCTGGTCCGGGAGCGTGAGGCTCACGGGCCGCTTGCCCTCGGGGAGCGTGATCGGCGCCGTCGCGAAGATCGCGGCGGGGGTGCCGGTCTGCGGGCTGCCACCGCGCAGGCGGTGGTCGGTCACCGCGACGGCGATGTTGCCGTACACCGGGTTGCGGGCAGCGCCCGACCAGTCGCCGAAGCTCAGGTCGATGGGCTGCGACGAGCCGTCGTCGAACGTCAGCGTCCCGGAGGCCACCTGGTTCTTCTCCGTGCCCGTGCCGACCACCGAGAGCTGCTCGGCGTCCGCGGGGACGTCGATCTCGATGGTCTGGCCGTCGCCGGTCGCGTTGTCGGGCTGCGCCACCGGGACCGCCGGGACGTCGAACGCGAGGTCCGTGCCCGGCACGGTGCCGCGCTGGCCCTGCACGAAGCCCTTCGCCGCGAGCTGGGCCCGGTCGAAGAACACGCCCTGGCCGTCACAGCTGCCGAACGTGGTCCCGACGTCGCCGATGCACACGTTGTCGTAGGCCGCGAGGAGCGAGCCCTCCCGGACCAGCTCGACGGACACGTCGAGCGAGGCCGTGACGGTCTTGTCGCCGCGCGTGACCGTGACCGTGACCGGGTAGACGCCCGGTGCGGCGAAGGTGTGCGGTGCGGTGACGGTGTACCCGCCGAGCTGGACCTTGGTGAGGGTCCCGGTGGCCGGCTCGCTGCCGTCCCCGAAGGTCACGGTCGCGCTGACGTCACCTGCGGCGACCTCCTCGGGCGTGACCCCGACGAGCGTCGCGAGCGACGCCTTGACCTCGGTGCCGGTCGTCGTCGCCACGTCCTGGCCGGCCGTGAGCGTGAGCTCGGCGCCGGTCGAGGCCTTGGGGTCGGCGAGCAGCTCGAGCTCGGCGAGCGCGAGCGCCCCCTCCCCCGAGGTCGCCGTGATCGCCACGCGGTACTGCGAGTACGCGGCGGGCTCGGCGAGCGCGAACGGCCGGGTCTGGACGGCCCAGCGGAACTGCTGGTCGGTGCGCTCGTCGAGCGTCGTCCAGGTCTGGCCGTCGTTCGAGCCCTCGACCTTCCAGGCCTGGGGTGCGGCCGTGCCGGTCGCCCCCGAGGTCAGGGTGTAGGACGTGACCGTCGGCTGGAGGCCCGCGGCCTTCCAGGTCACGACGGGCGTGCCCGTCGTGAAGGTCGTGCGGGTCTGCGACGTGTTGTCGGTGAGCGACGCGAGCTGGGCGCCCGGTGTGCCGTCGGAGACGGTCACCGTCCCCAGGCCCGACGTCGTCACGTCCGTGTCGGACTCGGGCGCCTCGTCACCGGTGGTCAAGGACGGCGGTGCGTCGTCCTCGCCCGTGCCCCACGCGGAGGGCTCGGGGCCCATCTCGAAGTCGAGCGTGGTGCCGCCGACCAGGTCGGAGTGCTTGATCGACGTCGAGGTGTGCGCCTCGCCGTCGACCGTGAGCGACTGGACGTAGACGTTGTCGACGCTGTTCTGCGGGGCGTTGACGACCAGGTCGCCGCTCTCGAGGTGCACGGTCGCCTTGGTGAACTGCGGCGAGCCGATCGCGTACTCCTGCGAGCCGACCTGCAGGGGGTAGATGCCGAGCGAGGACAGGATCCACCACGACGACATCTCGCCGTTGTCCTCGTCGCCGGGGTAGCCCTGGCCGATGTCGCTGCCCACGAACAGGCGGCGCAGCGACTCGCGGACCTTCTCCTGCGCCTTGGACGGGGCACCGGCCGCGTCGTAGAGGTAGGGGATGTGGTGCGAGACCTGGTTGCTCATGCCCCACTGGCCCATGCGGACGTCACGTGCCTCGAGACGCTCGTGGATGCCGCCGTTGGGGGCCTTCTCTGGTGTGCTGAAGAACAGGTCGAGCTTGGCCTCGAGGCCGTCCTGACCGCCGTAGAGGTTGGCGAGGCCCTGACCGTCCTGGGGGGCGTGGAACGCGAAGTTCCAGCCGCTGGTCTCGGTGTAGGGACCGCCCCAGTCCTCGGGGTTGAACGTCTCGGGCGACTTCTCGAACGTGCCGTCGGCGTTGCGGCCCTGGAAGAAGCCCGTGGCCGGGTCGAACAGGTTGACGTAGTGCGTCGCACGCTCGAGGAAGTACTCGGACTCCTCGCGCAGCTGCTCGCGACGCTCGTCGGGCGTGGCGGGGTCCTCGGCGAGGGCCGCGGCCATGTTGCCGATGCCGAAGTCGTTGATGAGCCCCTCGAGGCCCCACGACACGGACTCGTGCGTGGACGCCTGGGTGTAGCCGAGGAACTGCGACGTGTCGAGGCCCTTGCGGCCCACGGCGTTGTTCGGCGGCAGGACCGTCGCGTTCTTGAGCGCGGCGTCGTACGTCGCGAGCGGGTCCGCGAGCGGGACGCCCTTGAGGTACGCGTCGGCGAAGGCCACGTCCGAGCTGGTGCCGGTCATGAGGTCCGCGTAGCCCGGGGAGGACCAGCGGGCGACCCAGCCGCCGTCACGGTACTGCTGGACGAATCCGTCGACGAGCTCGGCCGCCAGCTCCGGGTACAGGAGCGAGTAGGCGGGCCAGGCCGTGCGGTAGGTGTCCCAGAAGCCGTTGTTGACGTAGATCTTGCCGTCGACGATCTTGGCGTTCGTCGTGGTGTCGCTCGCGCTGCCGGTCTTGGCCGCGACGGGGCTCGCGTACTGGAACTTCGGTGCCTCGGCCGTGCCCGTGTTCTCGAACTGCGAGTTGGGGTACAGGTTGAGGCGGTAGAGGTTGGAGTAGAGCGTCGTGAGCTTGTCCTCGTTGGCGCCCTCGACCTCGATGACCTTCAGGCGGTCGTTCCAGGCGGATTGCGCTGCGGAGCGCACGTCCTCGAAGGACCTGCCCGTGACCTCGAGGTCCAGGTTCTTGCGGGCCTGCGCCTGGCTGATGAAGGACGTGGCCACCCGGAGCTCGACCGTCTTGTCGGACGAGGTGTCGAACGTCGCGAACCGGGCGTTGGCGCGGTTGCCCGCGGCCGTCCCGACCGCGCTCGGCTGGCGGTCGAACGTCCCGGAGATGAACATGCGCGAGCGTCCGGCCGAGAGGCCGCTGCCGCCGTCGACCCACCCGGAGAGCGTGCCGCTCGCGGCGTCGTAGGCCAGCTTGGCGTCGCCGCTCACGCTGTCGACGAGCACCTGGCCCTGGTCGGTCGCGTAGGAGAAGCGGAGCACCGCGCCGTGGTCGGTCGGGGTGACCTCGGCCTGGATGCCGTTGGTGAACTGCACCCCGTAGTAGTCGGGCTGCGCGGTCTCGTCGTCGTGCGTGAACTCGAGCGCGCGCGTGCCGAGCGTGGCGTTGGGCGTGCCGCCGCCCGCCGCGGGCAGGAACGCGAGCTGGTTGCGGTCCCCCATCCACGGGCTGGGCTCGTGCGAGACCCCGATGCCCTGGAGCTGGGGCTTGTTGTTCGCGTTGTTCTGCTGCTGGTACGCGTAGAGCCAGCTCTGGGACGCCGCGTCGGTCATGGGCGTCCAGAAGTTGAACCCGTTGGGCACCGCGGACGCGGGGATGTTGTTGCCGCGCGAGAACCCGCCCGTCGCGAACGTGCCGCGGCGTGTGTCGACGTAGTGGGTCAGGCTCGACCCGTCGATCCGCTCGGGGCTCGCGGTGAACGCGATGTCGTCGACCCAGCCCTGGAAGCGGGTGCCGGCCTTGCCCGTGGGGTTGTCGTAGCCGAGCAGGACCTCGTCGACCGTCTTGCCGGTCGCGACGCCGCCCAGGTCCACCTGGATCGAGTTCCACTGGTTGGCGTAGAGGATCTTGCCCGTGCCCTGGCCCTCGGGCGAGAACGGGGTGTCGTGCTGGTCGCGCGCGCCGAGCTCGGACAGGTAGGTCCCGTCGGTGAACTTCACGTCCACCGACGCGTACGTCGAGGGGTACGCGAGGTCGTTGAGGAGCTCGGGGAAGATCGTGTAGCTCAGGCGCGTGTCCTCGCCCACGGCGACGTCCACGTCGTCGTACAGGAGGTTGGTCGCGCTCGACGGCCCGTCGGCGAGCTGGCTGCCCGCGTAGCGCAGGGCCTTGGTGCCCGTGAAGCCGACGTTGGTCTTGATGGTCGGGCCGCTCGACGGGCCGGCACCGACCTTGGTGACCATGGGCGTCTGCGCGGGGGCGGCGTTCAGGTCGGTCGAGAGGTTCCAGTCCGCGAGCTGCAGGAGCGGCTCGCCCGAGTTCGCGGTGACCTTGAGGCGGTAGTGCTGGTAGGTGCCGGGCGTCGTGACCTCGAAGACCCGGGCCTGCTTGCGCTGGGGGAAGTCCTCGTCGGTCCGCTGGTCGAGCGGGACCCACGTGGTGCCGTCCGCGGACCCTTCGAGGGTCCAGCTCTTGGGGTCGCGCCCCTCGGCGTCGTCGCCCGACGTCATCGAGTAGCCCGTGATCCGCACGGGCTCGGTGAACGCGTAGGCGACCCAGCCGGTCGTGGTCCGGGTGAGCCACTTGGTGCCCGAGTTGTCGTCGGCGAGCTTGGCCGCGCCCTCGTTGGGGAGGTTCTCGCCGCTCGCGGTCACGCCCGCGAGCTTGCCGAGCGCGCTGCCGGGCAGCGTGCTGACGGGTCCGGTGACGTTGGACTGCCAGGGCGCGCCGTCGCGCTGGGCGACGGTCGTGTCGAGCGCGGCGGCGTCACCGGTCTCGAACGACGTCGAGAAGTCGCCGGGCTCGGGTGCGGCCGAGGCCGTCCCGACGCCCAGCGGGAGCATGGGCAGGGCGAGGCCGGCCGCGAGGACGCCCGCGATGCGGCGACGGCCCTTGCCCGCGGGTGTGCCGGGAGAGGTGGGCTTGCTGCCCGACGGCGCATCCGCCGTCGGGCGTTCGTGCGTGGGTGGGTACCAGCTCATGTCGTGCGATCTCCTTCGATCGTTCCGGCCACAGTTGGTGCAGCGGGGTCTTCCTCCGTGCGGTGCGGGCCACCGGGTGGCGGTCCGCGGGTCTCGGCCTTCCGTCCCCCCGGGAAGCCGACAGCGCTGTCAAGTTGGTGCAAGCAACTCCCTCGTCGACCCTTCTCAGAGGGTCGACGAGGGAGCGCCGTTCCCCGGTGCACAGCGTCGGACACCGGAAGTCTGGGGCTCGGCGCGGCTGCCGGTCCGCCCCGGGGGATTCCCGGGGCGGACCGGCAGCCAGGCGTCAGCCCTTCACGGAGCCGGACATGAGGCCGCCCATGAAGTACTTGCCGAGCAGGATGTAGACGATGAGCGTCGGGAGCGAGGCGAACAGGGCCCCTGCCATCGAGACGCCGTAGTTCTGGAGCAGAGCACCGTTCGCGAGGTTGTTGAGCGCGAGCGTGACCGGGCCGTTCTGGCTCGAGGAGAAGAACACCGCGAAGAGGAAGTCGTTCCACGCCGAGGTGAACTGCCAGATGAGCACGACCACGAAGCTCGGGATCGAGATCGGCAGGACGATCGACCAGTACGTGCGCAGCATGCCCGCGCCGTCGACGCGTGCTGCCTCGATGAGCTCGTTCGGGACGGTCTGGTAGTAGTTGCGGAAGATCAGGGTCGTGATCGGCAGACCGTAGATCACGTGCAGCAGGATCAGCGTGGGGATGCCGCTCGGCAGGTTGAGGTCCTGCACGAGCTGGTTGAGCGGGATGATCACCGCCTGGTACGGGATGAACATGCCGAACAGGATGAGCGTGAAGACGAGGTTCGCCCCGCGGAAGGTCCAGCGCGAGAGCACGAACCCGTTGAGCGACCCGAGGAACGCCGCGATGATCGCCGAGGGGATCACCATCTGCAGCGTGCGCAGGATCGCCGGCGACAGCGCGGTCCACGCCGCCTGCCAGTTCTCGGTGGTCCACACCTGGGGCAGGTTCCACGCACGGCTGGGGGCCGCGTCACCGGCCCCCTTGAAGCTCGTCACGAACAGGACGTAGACGGGCACCAGGACGATCAGCACGAACAGGATGAGGATCGCGTAGCGGAGCGTGCGCCCCACGGAGAAGCGCTGGACGGGCTTCTTCTGCCGGCGCGAGCCTGCCGCTCCGGAGCCCGATCCCGAGCCGGGGGTCTGCGCCTCGACGGGCGTGGCGACGGCGGTCATCGGATCTTCTCCTTGCGGTTCAGGGAGATCAGGTAGGGCACGATCACGAAGGCCACGATGACCAGCAGGATCGCGCCGACGGCCGCAGCGTTCGCGTAGTCGAAGCTGGACTTGAAGACGTACATGTCGACGGCCGGAACCTTGGTCTGGTAGTTCGAGGGCTTGGAGATCGACATGATGAGGTCGAACGCCTTGAGGGACATGTGGCCCACGATGATGAGGGCCGAGAGGGCGATCGGCGTGAGCTGCGGGAACAGCACGTGGCGGTACAGCTTCCACTCGTTGGCGCCGTCCATGCGGGCCGCCTCGCGCAGCTCCTCGGGGATCCCGCGGAAGCCGGCGAGGAACAGCGCCATGACATAGCCGGAGAGCTGCCAGATCGCGGGGATCGCGATGGCCGCGATGCCGAACGTGACGTTGTTCCACCAGTTGTTCTGGAGGGCGTCCAGACCGATCATCTGGAACAGCCGGTTGAGGCCGCTCGCGTTCTCGCCCTGGTTGGAGTTGAGGAGCCAGCGCCACACGACACCCGAGGCGACGAACGAGACCGCCATGGGGAAGAGGTAGACGGCGCGGAAGAAGCCCTCGCCCTTGATGGGCTTGTCGAGGAGCCAGGCCCAGACGAAGCCGACGACCATGGTGCCGACCAGGAAGACCACGGTGTAGATCAGGAGGTTCATCAGCGAGTGCTGGAACTCCGGGCTCGCGAGCAGGTCGAGGTAGTTCTGGATGCCGACCCGCGACACGGGGGCCTGGCCCGTGGACTGCGCGGCCTTGTGCATGTCCGTGGTCGAGGTGGAGAAGTTGATCCCGATGAGGCCGTAGACGAAGACCCCCACCAAGATCAGTGACGGGGCGACGAGGAGCAGTGGCGGGCCCCATCGTCGAGCGGACTGGATCACCGGTGATCCTCCCAAGGTGTGGGCACCTCCCGACGGCTCTCACGGCGCACGGAGGTGCGACGGCGCCCTGCCGGGGACGGTGCGGTGGAAACGAGCTGCGGGTACGGCGGGGTGGGCGGACCGTCCGGGGTCCGTCGCGGAGCTGCGCGAGCAGCTCCGCGACGGACGTCCCGGTCGGCCGGGTCAGGCGTCCTTACTCGGCGGCAGCGGCGGCCAGGTCGGCCTGGTACTGCGCGAGGTCGGAGGCGCCCGAGGTGAACTTGCTCGTCGCGTCCGAGATGCCGTTCAGGACGGCGATCGAGGCGGCCGCACCGTGAGCGAGCGACGGGACGATCGTGTCGTCCGCGAAGGACGTGATGGCGGTCTGCTGGTACTCGGAGAAGTCAGCAGGGTTCGCGTCGGTACGGGCCGGGATGGAGCCCTTGGCCTTGTTGAACGCGGTCTGGCCCTCGAGGCTGGACACGGTCTCGATCCAGGCCTTGGCGCCGTCGGCGTTCTTGGCGCCCACGGGGAGCGTGAAGGAGTCGGCGAGGAAGCCGAACATGCCGTCCGTCCCGGGGACCGGGAAGTACGTGAAGTCGGCACCGGCGGTCTTGCCGGCCTCTTCGAACGCTGCCACGGCCCAGTCGCCCATGACGTTGAACGCTGCCTGGCCGTCCATGACGAGCTGCGTCGCCTCGGGCCAGTCCAGACCGTCACGGTCGGTGTTGGTGTAGCTCATGAGCTTCTCGAAGTCCTCGAGAGCGGCCGTGACCTCAGGGCTCTCCCAGTCGGTCGAACCGTCCCACAGGCCGTTGTAGGCCTCGGCGCCCAGGTCGGCCATGAGGACCGTCTCGAGCAGGTTGACCTGGGTCCACGTCGTGGCGACCGAGAGCGGGGTCTTGCCCGTGGCCTTGACGGCGTCGAGGGCGACGAACCAGTCGTCCATGGTCTCGTACGTGGCGGCCGGGTCGAGGCCCGCCTCGGTCAGTACGGCCGGGTTGGCCCAGACCATGTTGGAGCGGTGGATGTTGGAGGGCATCGAGTAGATCTTGCCGTCCACCGTGAGGAGGTCGATCAGGTCCTCGGGGAAGACGTCCTTGACGCCGTACTGGTCGTACAGGTCCGAGATGTCCTCGAGCTGCGCGGCGTCGATGTAGTCCGTGAGCTCCTTGCCGGCGTGGGCCTGGAACGTGTCCGGCGGGTCGTTGGCCTGGAGGCGGGTCTGGAGGAGGTCCTTCGCGGCCGAACCGGCACCGCCGGCGACCGCGCCGTTCTCGAACGTGAAGTCGGGGTGCTGCTCGTCGAAGACCGTGACGAGGGCGTCGAGCCCTGCCTTCTCCGAACCGGCTGCCCACCAGGTGAAGACCTCGACGTTGCCGCCCGAGGCGGCGTCGGTGCCACCTCCGGTCGAGTCGTTGCCGGAGTCTCCGCTGCAAGCTGCGAGGGCCAGGAGGGCAGCGGTGCCCACCAGTGCCCCAGCGACACGCAATCCGTTACGCATGGGATCCTACTTTCGTGTTGACAGCGCTGTCAGGAACAGGACGAACGTACGGCGGCCCGACGCCACTTGTCAAAGAACTGCGCCGAATCGTTACCTGGGGGAGACCTCAGGGCGCCTCGAAGAGGACGACGGCGACAAAGCGGCCACTCGTGCGAGGCGCAGGATCGCGCGGATCCTCCGGGATCAGGCGACGTGCGGACACGGGCACAGGGATGCAGAGGGCCGCCGAGCGCAGAGCAGGACGGGGACGGTCGCGCCTCAGCCGACCGCCGGCACACCCTCCCAGGGGGCCGCGAGAGCGATCTCGCCCGACCCGCGCGGGATGAGGACCGTGGGCACGACGCGCAGGTGCGCGGGCTCGCCGGGCGACTCGATGCGCGCCACGGCGAGCCGCGCGGCCTCCTGGCCCATCGCGGAGACCTCGTAGCCGACGACGCTGACCTCGAGGATGTCCGCGAGCTCGAAGTCGTCGAACCCGACGAGCGCGACGTCGCGCCGTGCCCCACGAGCCGCAGGATGCAGGGCCCGGAGCGCTCCCTGGGTGATCTTGTTGTTGGCCGTCAGGATCGCGGTGGGCGGCTCGTCGAGCGCCAGCAGCTCCTCGACCGCGACTCGTGCCGTCTCCGCGTCGTGCAGCCCGTCGCGCACGTAGCGCTCGGGGTCGTCGATACCCGCGTCCCGCAGAGCGTTGACGAAGCCTTCGCGGCGCTCGCGGAACGTCCAGAGCCGCGGAAGGTCTCCCGCGAGCGCGATCCTGCGGTGCCCCTGGTCGACGAGGTGGCGTGCGGCGGCCGCGGCCCCGGCCCGGTTGTCGAGCACCACGGTGTCCGCGTCGATCCCGCCCGGCGGTCGGTCGAGGAAGACGATCGGCACGCCGTCGGCGAGCTCGGAACGCAGGTACGAGTGGTCGTCGGCCGTCGGAGCGATGAAGAGAGCCGCGACCCTGCGTTCGATGAGCGCGTCGATCAGCTCGCGCTCACGGTCCACGTCCTCGTCGGAGCTCGCCGTGATGAGCTGGAGCCCGTGCTTGCGCAGCTCGCGCTCGATCCCGCTCGCGAGGTCCGAGTAGAACGGGTTGGCGATGTCACCGGTCACGAAGCCGACGAGTCGGGAGACGCCTCCGCGCGCGAGGTCGGCCGCCACGGCGTTGCGACGGAAGCCGAGCGCGTCGGCCGCGGCCCGGACCTTGAGCCGGGTCGACTCGGAGACGCTGGGTTCGTTGTTGAGCACGCGGGAGGCGGTCTTGAGACTGACTCCTGCGGCCTCGGCCACCGCAGCGAGGGTCGGTCGACCTCCACCACGTGCAGCTCGGCCGTCCTTGGCCACCACATCCACCCCCGCACGTTCGACTGGCGGGATTCTTCCACACCCCAGCGCGTCCCGACCCGGAGCGCCACCTGACCGACTCGCCGCGACGAGGGGGCTGGTCAGGACGACCCCGGTGTGTATAGGGTGAGTACACCCGACCATGACAGCGCTGTCAAGTCGAGACGAGCACACAGACAGGACAGCGGACCAGCCCGCCGCCCACCCGCGGCGACAGACCCGACACCCGCCCGACCCTCGTACCACCTGCCTCACCCCGAACCTGCCCGACGGCGCCGCGCACCCCCGCGCGACGCCGCTCCCGGGCGTGCACCGGGGGTGGGCAGCACCCCCGAGAGGACACGTCCCTTGCCCGTCCCAGCCTCCCCCTCCCGCATCCGCGGCCGTCTGCCCGCGCTGGTCGCGGCGGCGGCCCTCGTCACGGGCCTCGGCCTCACGACCCCGAGCGCTGCCACGGCCCAGCCCGCCGTCGGCGCCGACCTCGTGGACCTGGACCCCTTCGCCGCCGTCGATCCGTGGATCGGCACCGCCGAGGACTTCTCCCAGAACAAGGGGAACGCGGCGTACGGCAACACCTGGCCGGGCGCGACGGTGCCCTTCGGCATGGTGCAGTCGAGCCCCACGACCTTCCGCAGTCGCGACGGTGACATGCGAGGCGGCTACGAGTACAGCGCCGACAAGATCCGCGGGTTCGGCATGAACCGCCTGTCCGGGACGGGATGCGTCAACCGCAACGGCGCGTTCGACTTTCCCGTCCTGCCCTACGCGGGCCCCCTCACCGCCCAGGGCGCTCTCCCGTCCTCCCCCGGCACCGACGTCAAGCCCTTCTACCTCGCGTTCGACCACGCGGACGAGGTCGGCGAACCCGGGTACTACTCGGTCGACCTCGCGAACGGCGTGTCCACCGAGCTCACCGCGACGACCCGCACCGCGATCAGCCGCTTCGACTTCCCCGCGGACGCCGACTCGTCGACCCTGATCTTCAACACCACGGGTTCGAACAACAGCGTCTTCGGCAGCGGGGTGACCATCGAGGGCAGCACGATCTCCGGCTGGGTCGAGACCGCCCCGGTCTGCGAGGGCGGCGGGCGCTACAAGGTGTACTACTCGGCGACGTTCGACCAGCCGATCGTCTCGTCCGGCACCTGGACCGGCGGGGACGTCACGGTCGGCTCGACCAGCGCGTCCGCCCAGAAACGGCACGGCGCGGGCGTCTTCGTGACGTTCCCCGACGGGGCCGAGGTCACGGTCAAGGCGGGCCTGTCCTCCGTGAGCATCGAGAACGCCGCGCAGAACGCCGCCACGGAGGCGGGCAACGTATCGTTCGACGAGGCGCGCGCTGCGGCGGAGAACACCTGGCGCGACGCACTGAGCACGATCGACGTCGCCGGGGGCACCGAGGCCGAGCAGGTGACCCTCTACACGGCGCTCTACCACTCGCTGCTGCACCCGAACACCTACGACGACGTCAACGGCGAGTACTTCGGCTACGACGGCACGGTCCGCCAGGTGGAGCCCGGGCGCCACCACTACGCGACGTACTCCGGCTGGGACATGTACCGGGGCCAGGCACAGCTCGTCGCGATGCTCTTCCCCGACGTCGCGTCCGACATCAACCAGTCGATCGTCGACCTGGTGGAGCAGTCGGGCTACTGGCCCAACTGGCCGCACCTCGGAGTCGCGCAGCAGAAGATGAGCGGAGACTCCCTGCCGACCGTCCTCTCTGTCATCGACGCGTTCGGCAGCACCGACTACGACCGCGAGGCGGCGCTCGCGCACCTCGTCTCCTCCCAGGCCCTACCGCTCGACCCCGCGCGGAACAAGCGGGACAACGGGTACCAGTTCGCGGGCCTCGGGTTCGTCGAGAACGCGAAGAACGCCGTCTCGACCTCGACGACGCTCGAGTACGCGACCAACGACTTCTCGATCGCCCAGCTCGCCCAGCGTCTGGGCGACGACGCCGCGTACGACCGGTTCATGCAGCGCGCGCAGAACTGGCAGAACGTCTTCGACCCGGTCACCCGCGAGATCCGTCCCCGCGGCCGCAACGGCTTCGACCGCGCGTTCAACCTCGGTGAGCGGGGCAACCAGTTCGACCAGGCGACCGGCTACCAGTACGGCTGGGCCGTCCCGCAGAACATGGGCACGCTCATCGCCAAGCGTGGTGGGATCGAGAAGGTCACGGCCGATCTCGACAAGCACCTCACGCGGCTCGACGCAGGCGTCTACAACACTCCGTACGCCTACATGAGCAACCAGCCCAGCACCTCGACGCCCTGGGTCTACCACTGGCTCCAGCAGCCCGCGAAGACGACGGATGCCCTGGACAGGGCACGTGCCGAGCTCTTCACGACCGCTCCCACGGGCGTTCCCGGCAACGACGACCTGGGCTCGCTCTCGTCCTGGTTCGTCTGGTCCAACCTCGGCCTCTACCCGGCGATCTTCGGCCGCGCCGAGCTGCTCGTGTCCTCGCCCGCGTTCGACCAGGTCACCATCACGAGCCGGGTCGCCGACGGCGCACCCCGGGTCATCTCGCTCACGGCGCCCGGCGCGTCGAGCGGATCGCGCTACGTGGACTCGCTCCGGGTCGACGGCGTCCCGTCCTCGGCCTCATGGCTCCCGGAGTCCTTCACCCAGCAGGGCGGCGCGCTCGACCTCACCATGCGCTCGACCCCGGGCACGTGGGGCACCGGGGAGGCCGACGTCCCGCCGTCGTTCACCGACGGGAGCGACGTCTTCAACAACATCGGCACGACGACGGACGGCAAGGGCTCGACGGGCTCGATCGACGCATCCGACAACACCCTGTCCCGCGCTGACCTCGCCGCAGCCGGAGCGGCTCCCGGTGCTCGCCTCCCCCTGGGCACGACGGGAGTCACCTACACCTGGCCGGATGCCGCGCCGGGAGCTCCCGACAACTGGGTTCCCCACGGCCAGAGCGTCCCGATGGGCGTCCGGGTCGAGAAGATCTCGTTCCTCGGTCTGGCCACCAACGGGCCGGCCAAGGGCACGGCGACGGTCGTCTACACCGACGGCACCCGGCAGGACGTCCAGGTCGAGCTGACGGACTGGACCCCGGGGACGAGCTATCAGTTCGGCAACGTCCCGGTCGTGACCACGACGGGTCGCAACAAGGCCAACGGCACCAAGGACACGACCCAGGCAAAGGTCTTCGGGACGGTCCCTGTGCTGGTCGACCCGACCCGCACCATCGAGTCGGTGATCCTGCCGCAGGGGACCGACAAGGGCGTGATGCACCTGTTCGCGGTCGGCACCTCCGAGCCGATCGTCGACCCGGGGGTCGAGGTCGTCGCGAGCACCAGGTCGCAGTGCACGGGCCGGACCGGGGCCGTCCTGGTCCGCGTGGTCAACGACGACTCGGTCCCGCTCGATGTCGTCGTGGCGACGCCGTGGGGCACCAAGACCTTCTCGCAGGTCGCTCCCGGAAAGTCTGCCGCGCAGACCTTCTCGACCCGGTCCGCCGACGTCGAGGCAGGGAGCGTCACCGTGACCGCACGGCCGAGCGACGCGCAGGACGCGCGAGAGACCGTCGCCGACGTCGAGCACGCCGCGGTGACCTGCGGACAGTGAGCACGCCCCTGGGGGCGGGACCGCACTCCCGCCCCCAGGGCTCCACCCCTCTGATGCGTCGACGACGACGCAGGAAGCAGCCGACCATGCACCGCACGCCCCACCGTCCCCGGGCGGACCGCGCTCCCGAGCCACAGCCCTCGCGCGGGCTCGGTCGACGCGCGCTCCGTACCGCCGTCGTCGCCCTGACCTCGGGCTCGCTCCTCCTCGCGGGCCTCTCGACCACGGCATCCGCGACCGGGGTGCCCGCGACCACCGACCCGAGCGCAACGTCCACGGCGACGGCCCCGGCCTACGGCGCCCCCGACGAGACGGCCGCCAAGTACTACGAGGCCCTGCTCCGCCACACCCGGTGGGTCGAGTCGGTCTACGACCCTGCCGCAGGCGTCTACCAGCTCAAGGACATGAACTTCGCCGTCGTGCTCGGCAACGCCGTGCTCGTGACCCAGGGCGAGTACGACGCCGAGCTCGCCGGCATCTCGCGCGAGGACCTCAAGGCGCACACGCTCTCGACGATCACGCACTACGCGGCGTCGAACCGCCTCGTGAACCCCCAGGGCACCTGGGGGCGCAAGCTGTTCTGGGAGTCGACCTTCCAGTCGTACTTCCTCGCCGCGGGCCGCCTCCTGTGGGACGACCTCGACGCGACGACGCGCGCGAACCTCACGACGATCGCGACCGAGCAGTCGCGCTACGCGGCCGACCTGAACTTCGCCCAGGACCCGCTGTCCGGCAGCTGGAACGCGCACTGGCCCACGGGCGGGTACAAGGGCGACACCGCGCAGGAGGAGGTCGGCGTCTACACGCAGGCCCTCGCGCCGGGCCTCGCGTGGGCGCCCGACGACCCCGACGCCGACCGCTGGGCCGACCAGCTCGCGACCTGGGGCCGCAACGCCGCGGGCCAGCCCACGGCCGACAGGAACAACCCCGCGGTCGTGGCGGGCGCTCCCGTCTCGGACAACACGATGCAGAACGTCTACGACACCTACATCGTGGAGAACCACGGGTCGTTCGGCCCGCACTACCAGTCGGACGTGTGGCGCTCGGGGGCGCGCAACGCGATCCACTTCCTCCTGGCCGGCGAGCCGATCCCGGAGATCCTGCTCGAGCAGCCCAACTCGGCGGAGCTGTGGCGCTCCATCCAGCTCGTCATGTCGGAGCAGGGCGAGCCGTTCATGCCCATGGTCAACGACCGCGAGTTCCTCTACGGCCGCGACGTCCTGCCCGTGGCGTTCCTCGGTCAGGTCCTGCGCGACCCGGACGCGGCACGTGCTGAGGCGAGCCTCGCGGACGCTCTCGCGGACTACCAGATGTACGCACCGGTCTACCGCCTGACGAAGTTCTCGGGCGAGGCCAAGTACGAGCCCGAGGCACGGGCCGAGATCGCGATCTCCTACCTCTTGCACGTCGCGAGCGCCGAGTCCCCCGAGGGCCCGGTCACCCCGACCCCCTCCGACGAGCTCTTCGAGCGCCTCGCGGGAGTCCGTGACTTCGGCGTGGGCCCGGGCCTGGTCGTCCAGCAGTCCGAGAACGCCTGGGCCGGCGCGGTCAGCCGCCAGGGCTTCGTCAAGTTCCCCTGGGTCCCCGAGCAGGACTCGTGGCTCTTCCACCTCTCGGGCAGCTCGCCCTTCCTCTACCCGAGCGCATCGGCCCAGGTGAGCGCCCGGTCGGTCGAGGTCTCGACCGCCGCCAGGGACGGGTTCGACGGAACAGCCTCGGTGTTCCGGATCGGCGACGGGTACGCGGGCCAGGTGACGCTCCCGACCGGGTCGGCGGTCTACGCCTCGACGGGCGCAGGTCCCACCGACGGGACCGTGACCGTCCGCAACCTCGACATGGGCGGGTACAACGGTCTCGACGGGTCGCGCACGTACACGACGGCCGACGGAGAGGTCACCGCGGCCAACCCCGTCGTCCCGGCCCCGGACCCGGCCGACGCCAACGCCGCACGCGTCGACGACCTGACCTTCGACCAGGTCCAGGCCCGCTACGTGCGGATGAAGGGCATCCGCGGCAACGCGGCGTACGGGTACTCGATGTACGCGTTCCACGCCTACGGCCCGGACGGGACGGTCGACCTGGCTGCGAGGAAGCCCGCGACCGCGTCGAGCCAGGACGCCGAGGGCGGCCGCACGGCCGTACACGTCACGGACGGCAGCCCCACGACCCGGTGGGCGGTCTCCAAGGCCGACCGCACGCGTCCCGACTCGTGGGTCCAGGTGGACCTGGGCGCGGAGAGGACGCTGGCCTCGGTGCGCCTGGCGTGGGAGGTCTCGGCCGGTGCCGAGTACACCGTGGAGACCTCGCTCGACGGCACGACCTGGACCGTCGCGACCCGCTACGGGAAGTCGGCCCAGGACGCCGATGTCGCACGCCTCGACACCGTGGACCTCACGGCGGCGGACGGGTCCTCCCCCGCCCCCGCGCGCTTCGTCCGCATGCAGGGCGTCCGCGGGAACGCCGACTACGGGTACTCGCTCTACCACCTGCGCGCGTTCGGCCCGCAGGGGTCGACGAACCTCGCGGCGGGCAGGCCCGCCACCGCGTCGAGCGCCGACGACGGCAAGCCCGCGGCCGCGGTCACGGACGGCAAGGCGGACACGCGTTGGGCCGTCTCACGCACGGACCGCACCCGGCCCGACTCCTGGGTGCAGATCGACCTCGGCACCGTCCAGGACGTGTCCCGTGTCGAGCTGGGCTGGGAGGCGTCTGCCGGTGACGTGTACGTGATCCAGACCTCGACCGACGGCACGACCTGGCACGACGCCGGGCGGCACGAG
Source organism: uncultured Actinomycetota bacterium (assembly GCA_963782165.1). Classification (GTDB taxonomy): domain Bacteria; phylum Actinomycetota; class Actinomycetes; order Actinomycetales; family Cellulomonadaceae; genus Oerskovia. The sequence goes on along the minus strand of CAWAIO010000006.1, from coordinate 376,451 downwards.
GAGAAGGGCAACGAGGTCCTGCGCTCGCAGGGCGGCTGGATCAACATCGAGGGCAAGGGCGGGTTCGTGGTCCGCGGCACGGACGCCCCGGTCACCGTCTCGCGCTCGGGGGACGCCAAGCACGTCGTGCGCCTGGCCGACGGCGCGACGGGCCCCCGGCTCGTCGAGGCCGTGGTCGGCGACGCGGCGGCGACCGCGCAGCAGGCAGCGCGCGCCGTCCCGGCGAGCAGCTCGCCCGGGACGCTCGTGAGCGGTCTGGACGGCTACCTGTCGGTCTTCAACCTCACGGGTGCGCCGGTCACCACGACCGTCTCGGTGGCCCACGACGGCTCGACGGCGACCCTGTACCCGGGCGCCCAGCGCGTGACGGTCGCCGGCTCCCAGGTCGAGGTGAGCGTCCCGGCCGGCAGCGCGGTCGTCCTGGCACCCCGCGCGACGCTCGACGTCTCGCAGGTCAGCAGGTCGTTCGACGCCGACGTCACCGACGCGCGCACCGTGGTCCTCACCTCGGCCGACCCGGTCTCGCTCGTCGTCCGCAACGCCGAGACGGGCGACGCCCGCGAGGTCGCGGTCCCGGGCAGGGCGACGCCCGCCACGCTCCGCTTCCGGGGAGCGACCCCGTTCCCCGTGGCGGACCACGCCCTGAGCACCCTCACGTTCCCGGCCTCGGTGCTCCCGTCGAGCATGACGTCTCCGTCGTTCGCGGTCGACGGCGACCCGTCGACCGCCTGGTCCCCCGGTTCCGCCGAGGGGCGCATGGTCACCGACCTCGGCGCCCCGCAGGAGGTCGGCCGGATCGTCACCCACTGGGACGGAGACGCACCCTCTGCCACGGTCTCGGTCAGCGACGACGGTCTGACCTTCAGGGACGTCGGCCGGATCGAGGGCGGATCCGTCCGCGGCTCGCTCCAGATCGGGACGACCACGCGCTACGTCGCCCTGACGGTCGACGGGTGGGCCGCGGGCGGGCCAGGGCTCTCGAGCCTCCAGGCCCTTGCGCAGGGCGCCGCGGACCCCGAGCTCGCGACCGACCTGTCGATCGCCACGACGGTCACCATGAAGTGCACGGCCGGGGTCCAGTACCTGTCCGTCCGCGTCGTGAACGGCGAGCTGGTCCCGCTCGACGTCGTCGTCCGGACTCCCACGGGCAGCAAGACGTTCGTCGGGGTCGCACCGGGACGGTCTGCGTCGCAGACCTTCCGGGTCCGCGAGGCAGGTGACGCCACCGGGATCGTCGAGACCACCGCCACGGGGTCGGACGGCGGCACGACCGTCGTCGAGTCCCCCTTCCAGCCGGCCGCCTGCGGGTAGCCCATCACCGCCGCCGCGTCGCCCGTCCCCCCGGGCGGCGCGGCGGCCCCACCCCGAGGAGAAGTTCATGTCGCGCTACGCCTACGTCCCCGACCCGGAGAACGACGCGATCCAGTCCGTCATCGACGAGCTCACGAGCCCGTTGACCCGCGCCGTGCTGCGGCAGCTCACGACCCACGACGGTCTCATGAGCGGTCAGCTCGCCCTCGCGACCGGGGCCCACCAGCAATCGGTGCTGCACGTCCTGGGTCGGCTCGAACGGCACGGCCTGGTCCGGGCCGACCAGCCGCGGGAGGCCCGTCAGGGGCGGCGCGTGCGGTACTCCGTCGACGTCGAGAAGGTCGACCGGATGCTCGCCACGCTCCGGAGGTACCTGCTGGCACCGGGGCCCGTGACCTCGCCGCGCGGCCCCGTCCAGGTGTCGGCCACGGCCTGAGCATCGCCGCCCGCGCGACCGGGGCGGGACGACCGCCTGGGCACGCTCCGCCGTCGGGCCGGACGGATTCGTCGTCGCACTCCACCCTCGGTTAATCTTCGATCGCCCTGCCGGTCCAGGACGCCGCCGGAGGGTTGCTCGCAGGCGGCCAGAGCAGCAGGAGGCCTGATGGGTCGCACCGCTCCCGGGTGGTACCCGGATCCTTCGGCCGCCGGCACCGAGCGGTGGTTCGACGGCGACCGCTGGTCCCAGCACACGCGCCCCACTGCCCTGCCCGCGAGCACGCAGCGCCTGCCTCTCGGGGTGGGCGCGGCGCTCCCCCGCGAGGACCAGCCCGCGACCCCGTTCGCCGAGGTCAGACCATCGGTCGAGGAGCAGCCCGCCACGTACGCGCCGGCGTCCTCGGTACGCGCTCTCCCTCCCGTGCCGCTTCCGCCGGCGGCGGCCGTGAGGTCGGAGCACGCCGCAGGCCCGCAGCGGACCGGCCCGACGGCGCAGCGCACCCGAGCGCGTCGGCCCGCCCCTCAGCGGGGCCTTCTCTCCAAGCCCGCGCTCTGGGTCGGGGCCGCCGTGCTGGTCGTCGCGGTCGCCGGCAGCGCCGCAGCCCTCGCAGGACAGGGCGACGACCCGGCACCGCCGGCCGTGGTCGCCAGGCCGTCGACCGCCCCGACGCCCGTCGAGGAGCCGCCCGAGGACAGCACCCCGGACTACATCGAGGTCGCGAACTCGGCGGTCCTCGAGCTCGCGGCCCTCGACATCGCGACCGTGACGGCGGCCGCGCCGTCTCAGAGCGCTCTCGCGACGGTCGCGCTCCTCGAGGTCGGGGAGCCGAACCCGGTCGCCGGGTACTCGTCGGACGCGTTCGGCACACGCTTCGCGGACACCGACGGCAACGGCTGCGACACGCGCAACGACGCGCTCGCCCGGTCCCTGTCCGGGGTCTCGTTCAAGCCCGGGACGCGAGACTGCGTGGTCATGACCGGGCTCCTGACCGACCCGTACAGCGGCAAGGACGTCGCGTTCGAGCGCGGACCCCTGTCTTCCGGCGCGGTCCAGGTGGACCACGTCGTGCCCCTGACCGACGCCTGGCGTCACGGCGCACAGTCGTGGGACGTGTCGCGCCGCGAGGCGTTCGCCAACGACCCGCTCAACGTCCTGGTCGTCGACGGCACGCTCAACCAGCAGAAGGGCGACGGGAGCGCGTCGGCCTGGCTCCCGCCGGCCGAGTCCTTCCGGTGCGCCTACGTCGCCCGCCAGGTGGCGGTCAAGTACACGTACGGGCTGCGGGTCTCGGCCGCCGAGCAGGCGGCCATGGTCGCGGTCCTCTCGACGTGCCCCGGCGAACCGCTCCCCACCGGGTCGACCCTGCCCCCGCCGCGCGACCCCGTCGTCCCCGCACCGGTCAAGCCCAAGCCGACGCCGAGCCCGACACCGACGCCCGAGGCGCCGCCCGTCGCGGCCGAGCCCGCGCCTCCGGTGACGCCGGCACCGGCACCGACTCCGACCACCCGGCCCGTCCCGGAGGACTGCAAGGTCAAGGGGCTGTACGTCCGCCCGACCGACGGTGCCACGAACGTCTACTACGTGCGGGGCGAGGAGTGGAACTTCAAGGAGGTCGTGGCCGACGTGTGCTTCGACAACCGCAAGGAGGCAGAGGCCGCGGGGTTCAAGCGGGCCTGGTGGTGACCTGAGGATCGGCGAGCCGTCGCACGCTCCCTCAATTGCCTTCCCGCCGTCGCGCCGGTTCGGGTGCACTGATCCGATGGACACCACCCTACGGGAGCTCTTCCCCGACTTCACCGTGGTCGAGCGCCTCGACACCTCACCCGAGGTCCTCGACCACGCGGGGATCATGAGCGGACCGTGGACGGCCGCGTCCTGGATCCGCGCCACGGACGTCAGGAGCAGCTCCGACCTGCTAGCGGACACCTCGTCCGGGGTGCGCACCGCGGTCAAACTCGAGCAGTACAAGGCCACGGCCAAGGTCGGCTTCACGCAACTCGGTGTCGCGGACCATCGGCCGCATACGCCGCCCCGCTCGACAACGGGTGCACCTGGCGATGGTCTCGGACGGCGCCGCCATCGCGGTCTACGCGTACGGTACGCAGGTCTCGACCGTGCCGGGAGGGCGACGCTCGGGCTGGCCCAGCTTGGACGGCTGACCGAGACACCAGCGAAAAGCACAAAGGCCAGGAACCTTGCGGTTCCTGGCCTTCGTGTTCTGTGCGCCCGGAGGGATTCGAACCCCCAACCTTCTGATCCGTAGGAACACGGTGGCGGGCTCTCCCGCAGGATTCCGCGGTTCCCTTCGCGGGGTTCGCCCGGGAAACTGGCCCTCGGGCGAGGAGTTCGCGTCGTTTGGCGGGGAGGACGGCGGGGAGCCGAGCGGCGGCTTTCAGTGGGCACACTCGGAGGCGCCGTACCGATAGCGGAGCACAAGAGGCTGTCGGAGGCCTGGGTCAAGGGTGGCCGTAGGCCATCGCGGAGCGACGCCGCAGGCGCCCTGGACGCGGGGCGGAGACGGCCGGATGCTCGGCTGTCGGTGCGGAGCCGGATGGCACGACGACGGTGTCGGCAACCAGCGACGACATGAGGGCGGTCCCGGAATGACACGGGACCGCCCTTCGTCGTGGCGGCTGGACGGGTGGGCCGGCGACGCGGGGTGCGCGCAGCGAGCTTGCGAGCGGAGCGCGGGGTCCTGCGGCGCCGGCCCACCCGGGAGGCCGCCCGCGCGGCGAAGCCGCGCGCTTGAGTCAGTAAGGAAAGTCCTCACCGGCCGCCGCGCGAAGAGACACCGCCCAGGAGCAACGACCACGCGACTGTCAGTCGATCCCGAGCGCGCGAACATCCGCCCAGCTGATCCCCCAGCGTTGGTTGAACAACTCGCGAATTGAGTCGCGTGCAAGGCCAATCGATGCAACATGCTGCGCCACACCCCGTTGACTCACCGTCGGAGTTGCGGCATGGAGCGCTCGCAGCGCCTGCACTGACGAAGTCACGTCGTCGTGGAACCTCTTGTCTCGGGAGTTGGCGAAGTCGAGCTTCGGAACGGGGGCCTCACCAATAACATCCGTACCCCGGGCATAGTAACCTCCACGAAACACGCTACCCCGCTTTCGCAGGAAGAACTCGATCACCGGATGGTCAAGCAGCCCAAGGACAAAGTCAAGCGAGTACGAGCTGCCTATCGGATAGAGAGCCACTTCGCCCGCCGTCCCGCCCGAAGCGTAAACAATTCCCGTCTCGTCAATGCCATACTTCTGCCCACGTTGATTCGTCGAGTATAAGATCTTCGGGGCCAATACCGCATACGGAATCGCCTGCGTTCGGCCGTAACTATAGAACGCCTTCCGGCGCTCGGTCGGAGACATGCTCCGCCGGTCCAACTCTGACCTGTGGGAAATAAAGTATGCGTGAGCCTTCGGGAAGTTTAAACGCATCGTCGCGGGCGGAATGACCTCCCATCCAGAGGGGGAAGCAGCCGACTCCTGGTAGGGGAAGATGATGAGCCGGTCCGGTCGGACTTCGTGGTGTGACCGCACAAGCTTCGAGTCCTTGAGGAAAGGTCTCGTCAACGCCGATTCGATCTCGTTCACCACCCCGTACTTGTCGACCCACCGCAACAAGCCGCCTCCCATCCTTGTCGGATTGGTGACGAGATATCGTTCGCTACGCTCTGCGCTGGTCTGGATCCCGTTCCGCGCAGCAACAATCTCGTCAAGCGGGATCGAATTCGCAACAACCGCCCGTAAAGCCTCATCCTCGAATCTGTTGGTTGGGAGGACCCACGCCCCAGTGCCTGACGCCGGGAGCTGCGTTGGAGAAATTACGTAGCCGGCGCCCTTGCCGGCGACGTAGGTTTCCAGATCACAAGGCTCCGCGTACAGGAAAGGCCCAGGGCTGGCTTTGCGTGCAATGAGGTTGCAGACATAGATGCTCTTGTCCGGAAACAACTGCGCCTCGCGGAAATTGTCAAGTCGAACCAGTTGAATCGTGGAACGGAGCAAGTTCCGCAATTTCTGTCCGGCAACAACGGTCATCCACTTGTTGGGCACGACCACTCCGAGAACTCCGCCTTGGCGGAGATGATTGGCCGCAAACTCGATAAACGTAAAGTATTTGTCAAACTGCTGAAATGCAGTTTCGAAATTGTCTTCGAGATACCGATACTCGATCGCATCGAAGCGCTTCATCCGCTCGGGCGCCATGTACGGCGGATTCCCGACACAGAGATCGAACTCTGCGGGAAGCGAGGTTACACCGAGCTCAAGTGGACGAGTTAGACTCAGCTGCGCCTCACTTGTTCCGGCCGGAAGAGAGCGAACAAGCGTGTTCCCCCAGATTATGTTCTTGTTGAGATCTGGCAAAATACTGGAGTTCGTAGCCGGGGGCAGCGTGTGGCGGGTCTCGTCCTCAAGGAGTCGCACGAGCAGACTGAACTTTGCAACTTCAACCGCATTATAGTCGATGTCGATCCCAAACAGGTTCTCTTAAGAATCTGGCGCTTTTCGGCGAAGGCCAGTCGATACTCGTCCTGACCAACCTTCACTAGCGTCGAAGACCCCGCGGCAATTCGTTTTTCAGTCTCAGCTTCAAGAAGCCGATCAAACACCGACAAGAGGAAGCGCCCAGAGCCGACCGCAAAGTCCAGAGTTTTTGGGGCCCCAGCCGTCGCCGGGAGTGCTTTGAGAGCGGCACTGACGGTTTCATCGACGAGCGGCTGTGGCGTCGTGACGACCTCGCGATGCTCATACTCGCGCTTCTTCCGGAGCGCGACCTGACTTCCCTCGATCGTCAGATGCTCTGCAAGCGACGCCTCGTAAACCAGACCCAAGAACTTCGAATCGAGAACCGCGAACGAGAATGGGGAGTGCGGGGCATAGAGATTGGCAACGATGTTTTGTAGAACACTGTTGCTCACCTTCGTGGCGAGCGGAGATGCGGTCGCGTCGAAGAATCCAGTGTTATAGCGCCGATGTAGCCGGTTCAGCAGACTAGCGATAGTCGTTGAACTGTGAACAGCATCCCGCAAAGTGCGCCGCCCCTCGATCCCGCGGTCCTCACACATGCGGACAAAGATGAGCCGGTTCAGGACGCGCTGCACAGCATCGTTTAGATCTTCCTGAGTGATGGCATTGTCCTGCGAAAGGAGATCAAGGCCGAGTGCAAGTCTCCACTGATTAAACTGCCGAATAAATTCCTCGCCCGCAGGCACGGGCTGCTGTGCCGCCGTCGCACGGAACTGGGCTGACCAATCGGCAACGGCTACCTCACCGCGCCCGAGCACCTTTCGAATCTCTTCGATATTTTTGGTGTACTCGGTATAGTGCCAGTGGTAAATGCGACCCGTATGGGGCGGGTCGGCGGGGTCAATGCCGAGTGTCGCGTCGTAAACGACCAGGTCTCGGAAATTCGTGAGCACGACGATTGGATGCGTTCCCGTGTAGCCGTATCGGCGGGCCTGTCGGATGGACTCCATGTGAGACGTGACATCCACGGACGGCTTCTTCGCCTCAATAAACAGTCGTCGACTACCGGCAATTCGAAGGGTGTAGTCGGGGTACTTGACTGCGGCATCTTCTTGTTCCTGCGACTCCTCGCGTACCACATCCTTGAGGTGCGGGGCGATACCGTGCGCATTGGAGATGTCCCACCCAAGCGCGCCGAGGAACGGGTCTATGAACTCGCTCCGGGTGTCCGACTCCTTGTAGGTCCCACCAGGGTCCGTGTAGTAGCCGGCTGAGGCGGCAAACTTCGCCACGAGCCGGTCGATCGGGGTCTCGATAGCATTCGCAGTCACGGCCTGAGGATGTCAGACCAGGCGTCGATACTCCTCAGGACACGCGTGGCCACCGTCGCCGCGTCGAGTTCCGAGGCCGCCATGGGAGGATGAGCGACGATGAAGACACGCAGCGAGGTAAGTGCCAGCAAGCTCCGCGGGGGCTTCTACAGCCCTGCCCCGCTGGTGGACGTCTGCCTTGACAGGCTCTTCGACCTCATAGGCGGGCAGAGCCGGATCTCGATCTTGGAGCCCTCAGCGGGCGACGGCGGGTTCGTTCGAGGACTCGGCAGGCACCCCGTCGGTCCGCTGGTCGCCTCGGTCACTGCGGTCGAGCTCCTGCCGGAGGAGGCCGCCAAGACTCAGGCTGCGCTCGATCACTCTTCCTTGGACGGCCGCGTCATCAACGGCAGCGCTCTCGATCCAGCAGCGGTCCCGCAGCATCACGATGCGGCCGTCGGAAACCCGCCATTTGTTCGATTTCAGTTTGTCTCCGACGATGACCGTCGGCATGCCGAAGGCCTCGCATATAGAATGGGCATTGCGTTCAAGGGCGTTTCGAACCTTTGGATCCCTGTCTTCCTCTCGGCGCTCAACAATCTCCGCGATGGAGGCGTCTTCTCATTCATCGTTCCTGCAGAGTGCTTCACCGGGCTCTCAGGACGCGTGGTGCGTGACTGGCTCACACAACACGCTATTCAATTGCGGGTCGACCTGTTCCCGCCCAACTCATTCCCAGACGTTCTGCAAGAGGTCGTCATCCTCTCCGGCCAGATCAGTCGGGAGTCGACTCACGGCGCCAAGATCCATGTTTACGACCACGGCTTGAGGGATTCCTGGTATCACGTTCTCACAGCCGACTCAACAACTTGGACTGGACTCCTGTTGAGGCCTGAGCACCTGACCGCATTTAACGAGGTTCGAGCGATTGAAGGAGTCCGCGAGCTACGCGGTGTTGCAAAACTGTCTGTCGCGACAGTAACGGGCGCGAATAACTATTTCTGCATCGATGACCTCACTCGCGCAGGCTATAATCTGGAGCAGTGGACCAGACCACTGATGGACCGCGTTCGCCGAGCCCCTGGGATCGACTACACGGCTTCCGATCACGAGAGAAGCCAAGCCGCTGGTAACCCGGCGTGGCTCATCGACTCGTCTTTGTCTGACAAAGTCACCGCTGGTGCTCGAGAATACATCATCAAGGGCGAACAAGAAGAACTGCATACGCGTTACAAAACCAGCATTCGGACACCTTGGTGGAAGGTCCCGGTTGTCAAACCCGGCACCCTCCTGCTATCGAAGCGCTCGAATCACTACCCGAGGTTGATTCTGAACAGTGCGGCAGTAGTCACGACGGACACCGTGTACCAGGGCGCGCCGCTCACGGAATTCAAGGGCCGCGAGCGGGACATCGTTGGGTCGTTTCATAACTCTCTTACGCTATTCACTGCAGAGCTTTTGGCCGGAGTTTCGGCGGCGGGGTTCTGGAACTGGTCCCGTCTGAGACTGCGCAACTACTATTGCCTATTGCTCCCTTGAACGGACCCGAGTTCGACCAACTTGATCAGTTGGCACGCACGGCGACCATGCCCGAGGACCTCGTCGAGGCGACTGATCAGCTTGTCACCAAGCACCTGGACATCGACGGTGACCTGTGGCGGCTCATTGGCGACGCCCGCGCCCTGCTCCGAAGCCGGCGACTAGCCCGCAGCAACGCACGAGAAGACTGAACCGCGAGGAATCGCGCATTGCTGGTCTTCGACGTTAAGAGGTCTCTGCCAAGGCGGCCACTATGGCGCGGTGAACGCGCGGTGTAGTGGCGAGCATGTCTGGCCCGGTGAGCGTATGTACATGCCCGTCGAGCTGTGTAACGACAGCCCCCGCAGCGCGCGCGATCGCGACGCCCGCACCTACGTCCCACTGCCGGTTTGCGTCAAGGACGACCGCGTCGACACGCCCAGCCGCCAGCCACGCCAGGTCGGTCGCGGCAGAGCCGAGCATCCGGACCCGTCCGACAGAGGTAGCGAGGTTATCGAGCATGGCGAGGCGACGAGCGTTCTTCACCGGACTGCCGTGACCAGTTGCGAAGTCGCCGAATGAGACGATCGCATCGCGGAGATTCGACGTGTCGGCGGCGCGGATGGGTCGCTCGTTGAGCAACGCCGCGCCGTCCCGACTGACGTACCTCTCGCCGTAGGCAGGTAGCGCGATGGTGCCGAATGCCGGTCGCCCATCCTCGATCAGCGCGAGCGACACACCGTAGTTCGGCAAGCCACGCGAGAAGTTCGTGGTGCCGTCGATCGGGTCGAGGCACCAGTACTGCTCGCGATCCCCGGTATGTCCGCGCTCCTCCCCGAGGAAGCCGATGTCGGGGGTCTCGCGAGCGAGCAGCTCCCGGACGGCGTCCTCGATGGCAAAGTCCGTGGCGGTGGCGAAGTCGCGATCGGTCTTGTAGACGCGCTCCCCCGTCTCACCCGCACCGAGGAATGAGAGCGCGAGGTCGATCGCCGCGTCAGCCGCCCGCTCAGTCGCTGACAACATCAGCGCGCTCCCAGGTCTCGTCGAAGATCGCCTCGAAGATCGGGAAGAGGCCGTGCGGGTGCGCATCGTCAGCCTCGATCAGCAATGTCGGCGCGTCCAGGCCACGCAAGCGCGGCAAGTACGGCTGCACAAGGGCGCGGGCTCCGTCGAAGCGGGCGATGTTGAAACGCACGGGCTCGTCGTAGGTGCGGACCTGTACGCGCCCCCGGGCCTCGGACGACAGCCGCTTGCGTAGACGCGCGACGGCCAACATGTTCGCGCGCGTGAGCTCTGCCAAGTGCCCAGCCGGCTGCTTCTCTTCAACCTCCCGTGCGGCCGTTGCCGCGCCGTTCGGGTCAAGGAACAGGCACCGCAGGGTCAGGCCGTTCTCCACGAGCTCCGCGAGCGTTACGTCGGAAACTCCCTGACAGAGCGTGTTGAGGCTCAGTCCCATCGCATCGACACGCTCCGACGTCGCGAGCGTGCGCAGAATCGGCATCGCCGCCTGCGCCTCCGACCTGGTCGGAAAGACCCCTCGTACGTCGCGAGTTGAGAACGTCGCATCGTCGAGCGGCGGGGCCAGGCGCTCGTACACGAGCTTCTCGAGTCGCTGGAGAGCGCCGCGCAGTTCCACGACATCGCCGGCTCCCTCCCCTTCCGCCTCTGGTGCGAGTCCAAGCCGGGTGTCGAGCGACAGTCCGTAGAGAGACGCAGCGGCGAGCACAACGTCCGCCGGGGGCCGCGCGCGCCCCTTGATCCAGTTGCTGACCGCCGACTCCGAGTATGTGCCCGACTCAGGACCGACGTCGGCAGAACGCAGCGCCAGGGCGAGAGCTGCCCCGCCTCCGGCCGCTCGGCGGGCATGGTCAAGCACCTCTCGCACCACTGCGTCCCATGTCGTACTCATGTTGTCGATTCTCGCACGATCGCCTGACGTGCGAGAAACATGGCTCCAATCGCTTGACAGACGACTCGTGCGAGTGTGTAGTGGGTCGCAGGAGCAGCGACTCACGCGCTCCACATGCGAATGGAGTTGGTTGAAGTGGCTATCGCCAAGCGGTTCCCCGTCGCCCACGGACTCGTCTTCCCGAACGGCGCGTTCCTGCACGGACTCGTCGAGCCCGTCGCGGACTTCCAGGCCGAGAAGCGCGCGGACGGCTCGCGTCCCCAGCAGCGAGACAAGGAGAGCGGCCTGCCGATGTGGCAGTGCACCGTCATCGACGCCGACGCCGACGCGGGTCGACGCGAGATCGGCGTCTCGGTCAAGTTCGCCGCTGAGGTTCAGCCGGTGCCGCCGAAGAACACCTCGCCCCTGCCGTGGACGCCGGTGGAGTTCGCGGGCCTCACGGCCCTCCCGTACGTCGACGACGCGGGGAGCCGGCCCCGGATCGCGTGGTCCTTCCGTGCGCAGGGGTTCGTCACCCCGGGGCAAGTCGGGAAGCAGTCCGACGCAAAGGACGCGGCCTGATGCCTGCACCGATCCCGGATGAGGTCCACGTGCCTGAGTCGGCGGTGGAGTGATGGACGCGCTCAGTACGACGTGGGCCGTCACGCGACAGGTCGTGGGCGTCGTCTGGCACCTGTTCGCCTGGACTCTGCGGCCCTGGCGGCTGCTGCTGGCCTGCGTCGTGCTGGGCAACGTCCTCCTGCTGGGATCGCACGCCGCCGCTGGCTACGCGGTGCTGTGGAGCGTCCCGGCATTCTCGCTCGTCCGGGCGGTGTGGTTCGCGGTCCACCCGCTCACCTATGACGCGGTTCTCGGCGGACCGATCCGCCGTCGTGGGTGGCGGCGCAAGGCTCGGCGCAACTGGGTCCTGGTTGCCGAGCGCTGCGGTCTGGCGTCGACACCTCGTGGCAACGAGCCCCGCGTGATTCCCCGGTTGCAGCGCGTCCGTGCGTCCGAGAACACGTTGTCGCTCCAGATCCGTGCTCGCATCGGGCAGACGGCCGACGACATCATCGAGGCGGCGGAGGCGATCGCCACCGCCTTCGGCGCTCATTCCGTCGATGCCCGTCGGCTCGGGGCCGGTTGGGTCGAGCTCGTCCTCACGATGCGCGAGCTGCTCGACGTCCCCACGCTCCCGACCATCCCGGCACGCGTCGAGACGCACGCTGTCACCCTCGGGCGGTGCTCGGACGGGCAGCCCTGGCGTCTCGAACTCGCCGGACGGCACACGCTTGTCGTCGGTCGCTCCGGCTCCGGGAAGGGCTCGCTCTTCTGGGGCGTCGCGGGCAACTTCGCGCCAGCCGCGCACGCGGGCCTGGTCAACCTCTGGGGCATCGACCTCAAGGGCGGCGTCGAGGTCGCTGTCGGCGCGCCGATGTTCTCCCACGTCGCGATGAACGAGGACGACGCCGTCCGCCTCCTCCGAGCTCTGCACCACGTGATCATCGAACGGCAGCGGCTCATGCGCGGTCTGACCCGGCAGTTCGAGCCGGCACCGGGAGACCCGGTGCACGTCCTGATGATCGATGAGCTCGCCGTGCTCACTGCCTACGCCTCGAAGGAGGTCGTCAACGAGGCCGCGAGCCTCCTCAAGCTCATCTTGACCCAGGGGCGCGCGTTCGGCGTGATCGTCGTCGCGTTCGTGCAGGACCCCCGCAAGGAGACCGTCGGCATGCGCGACCTGTTCACGCAGACCGTCGCCCTGCGCCTGGCCTCCGCCGCAGAGACGCGGATGGTCCTTGGGGACGGCATGGCCTCCGACGCACCCGCGCACCACATTCCCCGCACCATGCCGGGGACCGGGTACGCCCTCTCCGACGATGGCTTCGTCCAGCGGGTTCGCGCCGACTTCTGGGCCGACGACTTCATCCGTATGGTCGCCGCCACCTACCCAGCACCGCCCGCTCCGCCGCTGCCCGAGGATGCGCCCGCGGTCGCGCCCGTGCTCTCGGACGTCTCGCAGCCACGGGAGTCAGCAAGGGCCGAAGGCGCCGCTCGTCGTCCTCGCGCACCCCGCAAGCCCCGTACGCCCAGGACCACGACCGAAGGCTCCGAGGTCGCCTGATGACGACGGCTGAGGCGGTGGACACGGGTTTCTGGGGCCACTCCCCCGACGCCCCGCTCGACCTTGGAGACCTGAGGCTGTTCGAGGTCCAGTCCATCGCCTCACGCCTGATCGACCGCACCATGCCGGCTCTCGCGGACACCCTCGCGCGGGTCGGCAACTGCTCCCACCCTGTGCGCCTCGTCGGCCGCTCCGATGTCGTCAACGCGCGGACGGGCGAGATCGTCGAGACGTTCCACTCCGCCGATCAGCCGCTCGGGATGCTCTACAAGCCCTGCGGCAACCGGCGCGAGGATGTCTGCCCTGCCTGCTCGCGCGTCTATGCGCGTGACACCTTCGAGCTCATCTCGACCGGCCTGCACGGCGGCAAGGGCGTCCCCTCAACCGTCGCAGCGAACCCACTCCTGTTCGTCACCCTCACAGCGCCATCGTTCGGCACCGTCCACGGTGTGCGGGAGAAGGACCGGAGGCCGCAACCGTGCCACCCTCGCATCCCGTGCGGCGGTCTGCCGGCATGGTCGATCCACAGCATGCTGGACCCGCCACGAGAAGGACGACGCCGCCGTCGGCGCTCCACTGTGCCCGGACTGCTACGACGTGGACTCCGCGGCCGTCTGGCAGTGGTTCGCTCCCGAGCTGTGGCGTCGCTTCACCATCGCCCTTCGCCGACACCTCGCCGCAGCCCTTGGCGTCGCCGCTTCCGGCCTGAAGAACCACCTGCGCCTCGAGTACGCGAAGGTGGCAGAGTTCCAGGCTCGCGGCCTCGTCCACTTCCACGCCCTCGTACGCATCGACGGGCCGGACGGACCCGGCTCTCCCGCCCCCGTCCCGGCAGCCTCGCTGGCCGACGCCGTTCGCACAGCCGCGGATTCCGTTCGGTACACGGCTCCCGCCGTCGACAGCGACGACGTCGACCGGGTGCTCCGCTTCGGTCAGCAGGTCGACGTGCGAGAGGTTCGTGGAGGTACGCCCGCTGGTCAAGACGTCACCGCCGAGCAGGTCGCCGCCTACCTGGCGAAGTACTCGACCAAGTCAGCAGGCGTCGACCCCGCCCGGCCGCGCCCCCACCTGGCCAAGATGTCCGAGGCCTGCCGACGGCTCGCAGCCCGTGCGCTCACCGGCTGTCCCTTCCAGTGCTCTGAACGCGCCGCAGACCGGCACCCGAGCCTGTGCGGCGACTGCTCCGCCAACCCGTACGCGCTGCTCGGTCACTGGTCCTCGATGCTCGGGTTCCGAGGCCACTTCTCCACGAAGTCTCGGCGCTACTCGGTGACCCTCGGTGCGTTGCGTCGTGCTCGGCACCGGTTCCAGCGGCTCATGGCCGACGCTCGCCGCGACGGTCGAACCCTCGACACCCGCGAGCTCGAAGCCCGGCTCATGGCCGAGGACGCCGAGGAAGCGACACTCGTCGTCGGGTCGTGGACCTTCGAGGGGTCAGGCTGGCCCCGGGCAGGAGACAAGGCCCTTGCCGACGCTGCCGCCTCACGCGCCCGCGAGTACGCGCAGTGGCGGAAGGAGCAGCGCACCACCCACCACCCGGCGCGATAGCCGACCCAGACGATCGAGGCACGAAAGGAACAGCTCATGAGCACGCTCACCGGCGAGTCACTCGTTCTGACGCAGGCCGAGGTGGCAGCCCTTCTCCGGATTCCGGAGGCGACGTTGCAGGACCTCGCGAGGCGGGGACACAGCTCGATCCCGCGCGCATGGAAGGTCGGGAGGGCGTGGCGGTGGCTCGCGTCGGACGTGGACGCGTTCATCGCCTCCCGGGGCGAGAGGCAGTCGCCGTGAGCGTCAAGAAGCGCGTCTACTCGTACACGGGCGACAACGGTGAGCCCCGTACGCGTACCGTCTGGCGCGCCCGGGTCTGGACCTACCCGCCGCACGGTCCCCGCCGCGAGGTCGAGGAAGAGTTCTCGACACGCGCCCAGGCCGACGCGTGGGAGCGAAAGCAGCGCGACTCGGCCAGGGGACGCAACCTCGACCTCGAACGCACCCGGCTGTCCGACTCGGGACTCTGGGAGCGGGCCGAACCGGTTCTTCGACGCCGGCTCGCACCGCGGACGTTCAGCTACTACCGCGACGGGTGGAACGCACGCGTGATCAAGACCTTCGGCGCCACGAAGGTCGGAGACATCTCCGTCGGCGAGGTCGAGCGCGCGCAGGCTGAGTGGGCACGGACCGGCAGCGTCCACACAGCACGGCAGGCACGGTTCGCCCTGTCGGCCGTGCTGGGCGTCGCCGTTCGGGACGGGCTGCTCTCCGCGAACCCCGCGAGGTCTGCGACGTCGTCGAACGCCGAGAAGCGCCACCGCCAGGAGCGCAAGGTCGGCATGACGCTCACCCCCGCGCAGCTCGCCTCCCTCGTCGAAGCGGTCCGTGCGCTGCCGAACGGTGAGCCCTACGCGGTGATGGTCGACCTCATGGGATCCGCCGGTCTCCGCTACGGCGAGACTGCCGCGCTGCAGGTAGGTGACGTCGACCTCGTGCGCGGGATGCTGAGGATTCACACGTTCCGTCTCCGAGATGACGAAGGACGATGCCGACCTTGCAGCCGGCTACTCGCGTGAAGGCAACCTCGTCTGGGGGCCGCCCAAGGGAGGCAAGAGCCGCCTGGTCCCGATCCCGAGGCACCTGGTCGACCCGTTGAGCGAGCTGCTCGCCAAGCAGCCCCGATCGGCTCAGGTGTTCCGATCGGAGCGCACCGGCTACGTGATCCGGGGGAACGTCCTCAAGTCCAAGGTCAAGGCGACCAAGGGCAACGGAGAGACGGTCCAGGGATGGACCGCGTTCGTCGCGTGGCTCGGGTTCGCGGGACTCCGCGTGCACGATCTGCGGGCCACGGCCGCCACGAACATGCTCGCTGCCGGCGTCCCTCCGCACGTCGTGCGTGACATCCTGGGGCACGAGGACATCAAGGTGACGAACGGCTACGCGCGGTCCCACGACGACGCGTTCACCCGGGCCGTGGAGTCGCTGGCGGCCTACTCGCAGCGGGGCGGTGTGTGACTGTGGCGGGGAGCGCGACGGGGAGCAGCCCGCAACCAGCCCAGGAACGACGAAGGCGCGGCCCCTAGTTTCCTAGGAACCGCGCCGATTCCGTTCACTGTGCGCCCGGAGGGATTCGAACCCCCAACCTTCTGATCCGTAGTCAGATGCTCTATCCGTTGAGCTACGGGCGCCCGGCTGTTCGTGATTTCTCTTGAGCAGCCGTCGAGAAGACTACAACGGTTTTCGCCGGATACTCAAACCGATACGTCCTGACCAGCCCCTTCGTGACGCACGACACCTTCCGAAGGAGGGCGCGGGCGGGCCGTCGCCGCTCTCGCCTCCCGTCACGATACAGACGCTCCGTCACCACATCGGACGTCATACCTCCTGTAGTCTCACGTGCAGCCGGCACGCCCGCGCCGACACCGCAGACGGAGGAACCCACCGTGAGACTCGCTCGGATCGACACCCCCACCGGCCCGCGCCCCGTCGTCCAGGACGGCGACGTCTGGGCCGTGGTCGTCGACCACCACTCCCCCGACCTCGAGCGCACGGGTGAGACCCACCCCGTCGACGGTGCGCGCCTCCTGGCCCCGTGCGAGCCGCGCGTCGTGCTCGGGATGGCGCACAACAGCGGTCCCGCCGACCGCCTCGTACCGCCGCAGGCGTTCACCAAGTCGGCGCGCACCGTGGTCGGCCCGGGTGAGCCCGTCCAGCTCGACCCTGCCGCGGGCAAGGTCGTGGTCGAGGGCGAGCTCGCGATCGTCATCGGCCGCACCGCCCGGCACCTCACCCCCGAGCAGGTCCCCGGCGTGATCCTCGGCTGGACCGTCGGCAACGACGTCACGGCGTACGAGCAGAGCGCGCTCGACGACAAGTTCACGCAGTCCAAGAACGGCGACGGCTTCACGCCGCTCGGCCCGTGGATCGAGACCGACCTCGCCGTGGCAGGCGTGGCGGACCTCGCGATCGACGTCCAGGTCGACGGCGCCACCGAGGCCAAGGCGTCGACGTCGGGTCTCGCGTGGGACGTCGTCGAACAGCTCGTCTACCTGACCTCGCACCTGACGCTCGGTCCAGGAGACGTGGTCCTCACCGGGTCACCCAGCACGTCGGCTCACGTCGTCCCGGGCCAGACCTCGGCCATCACGATCGAGGGCATCGGGACGCTGACCAACCCGATCGTCTGAGCCGCGCGCCTCGTGGCGGCCCCGGCGCGTGGCGGCCCCGGCGCGTGGGGCCGCCACGTGGTGACCCGCGGGGCCGCTCGGACGACCGCGTACGCCGCGGGAACGGCGACCGGTCCCCCCAGGGCATGACGCGCCGTCGGGCAGGTCCCCACCGTGGCCGGACGCGCCGGCCCCCGTCCCCGCCGAAGGATGGGAGCATGACGAACCTCGGCCCTGCCCCCTCGACCGGCTCGCCCCTCGTCGCCTCCGGGCTGACGAAGGTCTACGGCACCGACCACACCGCCACGCACGCCCTCGCGGGCGTCTCCCTCACGGTCTCGCCCGGCGAGTCCGTGGCCATCATGGGGCCTTCCGGCTCGGGCAAGACGACCCTGCTCCACTGCCTCGCGGGCATCATCAAGCCCACGTCGGGCGCGGTGTCCTGGCGGGGCGAGGACCTCACGACGCTCAGCGAGGGCCGTCGCACGGCCCTGCGCCGCCAGGACTTCGGCTTCGTGTTCCAGTCGGGCCAGCTCCTGCCCGAGCTCCCCGCGGTCGAGAACGCGGCCCTGCCCCTCATGCTCGCGGGCGTCTCGCGCACCGAGGCCACGCAGGTCGCCGCGCGCTGGCTCGCGCACCTGGGCCTGGCCGGCATGGAGCAGCGCCGCCCGGGCGAGCTCTCGGGCGGGCAGGCGCAGCGCGTCGCGATCGCACGCGCGCTCGTCGGGTCGCCCGGCGTCGTCTTCGCCGACGAGCCGACCGGGGCGCTCGACCAGGCCACGGGCGCCGAGGTGCTCTCGGTCCTCACAGGGGCCGTCCAGGCGTCCGGGGCAGCCCTCGTGGTCGTGACGCACGACGCGGGCGTGGCCCGCTACTGCTCGCGCACCGTCACCATGCGCGACGGTCTCGTGTCGGGCGAGTTCTTCGCGGGAGCCCCCGCGCAGCAGGCACCTGCGCAGGCACACGCGCCCGACGCCGCCACGCAGGCCGCCATGGCCGCTCACCCCTCGAACGGGGCGCCGTCCGCGGCGCAGCCCGGCGAGAGCCACGGAGCGACGCGATGAGGGCCACGCTCGACCTGTGGTGGCTCCTGCGCCGCCGCAGCTCCGACAGCCGCGACCCCCAGGGACTGACCAACGTGCTGGCGATCATCGCGTTCGCCGCGACGACCGCGATCCTGCTCGTCGTCGTCGGGGGCGTGGGCGCCTTCCTGGGGCGCGCGGGCGGGATCGACGGAATGACCCGAGGGGTCGAGGCCGACGTGACGTCCTACGACACCCAGTACCCGCTCTTCGCGGCCATCGCCGCGCTCCTGCTCCTCATCCCGCTCGTGACGCTGGGTGGCGCCGCCGCCCGCCTCGCGGTCGCCCGCCGCGACGCGCGCCTCGCGTCGCTGCGCCTTGCGGGAGCGACCACGGGGCAGGTCGCGACGCTCACGGTGCTCGACGCAGCCGCACAGGCCCTCGTGGGCGCTCTCGCAGGCCTGGTCGGCTACGCCGCCCTGCTGCCCCTCGTGGCCCAGCTCCGCTTCCAGGGACGGACGTTCGAGCTGTCCGAGCTCTGGGTGGGGGTCCCGGCGATGCTGATCGCGGTCGTCGGGGTCGTGCTCGTCGCGCTCGTCTCGGCCGCCGTGTCGCTCCGCCGCGTCGCCATCACGCCGCTCGGCGTCGCCGCGCGCGTGACCCCACCGGGCCTCAAGGCAGTGCGTCTGGTCAGCACGGGCGTCGCGTTCCTCGCCATGATCGTCGTGACCAACGTGTCGCTCGGGAGCGCGGCCGTGGCGATCACGGTCCTGGTGCTCGTCCTCGTCGCGGGGTTCGCGACGCTCAACGTCGTCGGACCGTTCGTCATCTGGGTCGTCGGTCGGATCACCGCGCACCGCGCGCGGACCGTCCCCACGCTCCTCGCGGGCCGCCGCATCGTCGACTCGCCCAAGACCGCGTGGCGCTCGGTCGGCGGCGTCGCCCTCGCGACGTTCATCGCCGGCATGACGAGCATCTTCGCGCTGTTCGACCCGGGCATGGGGGCCGACCCGGGCGAGGTCCAGTTCCTCACCGACCTCACGACGGGCGGTTTCCTGACGCTCGCGATCGCGGGCGTGCTCGCCGCGGTGTCGACCGGCGTGATGCAGGCGGGCCGCGTGATCGACCAGCGCGGCGAGTACCGCACGCTGACCCTCGCGGGCACCGACCTCAAGACTCTCGACAAGGCGCGGCTGCGCGAGACGGTCATCCCGCTCGTCGCGAGCGTGGGTGTGGCCACGACGGGCGCCCTGATGTTCATGGCGCCGATCGTCGGCCTCAACGCGTTCGCGAACGTGGACGTCGTGCTGCAGTTCCTGCTGTGCGTCGCGGGGGCTTCTGCGCTCGTCCTGGCCGGGGCGGCCGCGTCGCGGTTCGTGGTCCGCTCGGCGATGGCGGCCTGAGGCGGGTGGCGCCCGCAGGTGCCCGACGGCGGGGCGTGCGCTCCGTCGTCGGGCGTCCGCGTGCGAGGAGCGAGGCGGGCGCGCGGGCCGGGCTGGTAGGCCCCTGCGAGCCGAGGGCTCGGCCGGGTCACGGGCAACAGAAAAGGTCCCGGGCCTGACGCAGCCGGGACCTTCCTGAGCGGAGACGGAGGGATTCGAACCCTCGAACGGGTTGCCCCGTTACCACCTTAGCAGGGTGGCGCACTAGACCTGGCTATGCGACGTCTCCTTGCTCGGATGCTAGGCACCGAGCGTCGCAAGGCTACCTTCTCCCGGCACCGCGGAGCAAAACGCGGCGACCGGGAGCACGCCGGGCGTGTCCCGGCCGCCCCGGCCGCCCCGGCCGCAAGGTCACGACCCGGAGACCGGGAACGAGCGCAGCCACCCTCCTCGTCACGAGGAGGGCGGCTGCGCTGCGTTGGTCGCGAGGCGTCAGCCCCGCGCGGGCACCTCGTCCGTCTCGACGTCGTCGCCCTGCCCGCCGCCGGCGGCGGGCTTGCCGCCCCCGTCGGCCGACTCCTCCGCCGCGAGGTGCGCGTGCGGGTGGCGCCGCTCGAGCGAGGCCCCCTCGACGTCGACGTCGGGCAGGATCTTGTCGAGCCAGCGCGGCAGCCACCACGCCTTGTCGCCCGCGAGGTGCATGAGTGCCGGCACGACCATCATCCGGATGACGAACGCGTCGACGAGCACGCCGAACGCGAGCGCGAAGCCGATGGGCCGGATCATCGCGCTGTGCGAGAAGATGAAGCCGCCGAACACCGCGATCATGATGATCGCCGCCGCGGTCACGACCGAGCGCCCTGCTCGGAACCCCTGCACGACGGCGAGGCGCGCGGGGGCTCCGTGGGCGTACGCCTCGCGCATGCCCGAGCCGAGGAACAGCTGGTAGTCCATCGCCAGACCGAACAGGATCCCGACGAGGATCGTCGGTAGGAAGTTCAGGACCGGGCCGGGGGTCTCGACGCCGAACACCTCGCTCAACCACCCCCACTGGTAGATCGCGACGACACCGCCGAGCGCGGCGAAGTACGACAGGATGAACCCGAGGGTCGCGATGACCGGGACGAAGATCGACCGGAAGACCAGGATCAGGATGACGAGCGAGAGGCCGACGACGACCGCGAGGTAGACCGGCAGCGCGGACTCGAGCTTCTCCGAGATGTCGACGTTGCCGCTCGCCGAGCCGGCCACCCCGATCTCGTACGTCCCGTCGATGGGCGACAGGTCGCGCAGCGTGTGCACGAGCTCCTCGGTCGACTCGCTCGTGGGCCCCTCACGAGGCACCACCTGGAACGCGGCGACCGTGCCGTCCTCGGACGTGCCGATCGGCGCGACCGCCACGACGTCCTCCTGGTCGAACAGCACCTGGGCGATCTCCACCTGGGCCGTCATGGACTCGGCCTCGGTCTCGGTCCCTGCCTCGACGGCCGGCAGGTCGGCGACCACGAGCAGCGTGCCGTTCTGACCCTCGCCGAACTTCTCGGCCAGGGTCGCGTACGCCTTGTACTGCGACGAGTCGTGCGGCTCGGTCGATCCGTCGGGCAGGTTCACGCGGAGGTCGAGCGCGGGCAGCGCGACCAGCAGGAGCGCCGCGACGCCGACGACGACGCGCACGACGGCCCACCCCGTCGACATGGGACGGACGGGCTGGGCAGAGGCTGCGGCGGGGGCAGCGGCGGCCGCTCCCCCGGTCCCCGCACCCGCGTCGAGCTGAGCGCGCTCCTTCTTGCTGAGGATGCGCGGCCCCACGAGACCCAGCAGGGCAGGCGTGAGCGTGACCGCGATGAGCACCGCGATCGCGATGCAGAGGGCGCCGACCGTGCCCATGAGCCCCAGGAACGGGATGCCCGTGACGTTGAGGGCCAGCAGCGCGACGAGCACCGTGGTCCCCGCGAACACCACGGCGTTGCCCGAGGTCCCGTTCGCGAGGGCGATCGACTCGTGCAGCTCGTCGCCGGCCTTGAGCTGACGGCGGTGCCGGTTGACGATGAACAGCGAGTAGTCGATCCCGACGGCGAGGCCCAGCATGAGACCGAGCACGGGGGTCACGGACGCCATCTCCACGACGCCGGACAGGGACAGCGCGGCCAGCGCGCCGATGCCCACGCCGATGAGAGCCGTGAGGATCGGCAGCCCCGCACCGATGAGCGTGCCGAGCATGATGACCAGCACGACCGCGGCGACCAGGAGGCCCACGATCTCGCCCGCGCCGATGATGCTCGGCGCACCCATGGTCATGTCGGCGGACAGGTCGATCTGCAGGCCCTCGGGCGCGTCCTCGAAGACGTCGACGAGCGCGTCCTTGGTCTCCTGCGGGATCTCCATCTGCGGGTCGGTGAACGAGACCATGACGATCGCCGCGGTGCCGTCCTCCGAGACCATGCGGATCTCCGAGGCCATGTCGAGCAAGGCGGCCCCCTGCTCGAGCTGGACCTCCTGCTCCTCGAGGGTCGCGCGGCCGTCGTCGAGCGTCGTCTGCTGCGCGTCGAGCGTCGCGAGACCCTCGTCGAGGGCTGCCTGCTGGGCGTCGAGCTGCGGCTGGACCTGCGCGAGCATGCCCGCGGCCTCGGCCTGCGCGCGGGCGGCGTCGAGCTGGGCCTGGCCCGCCTCGAGCTGCTCACGACCCGCGTCGAGCTGTGCCTGGCCGGCGTCGAGCTGCGCCCGACCGTCCTCGATCTGGGTGCGGCCCGACTCGACCTGCTGCGCCTGGGCCGCACGGTCCGCCTCGGTCTGGAACGGGTCCATGACCGCGGTGACGCCGTCGACCGCAGCGGCCTCGGCGACGAGGTCCGCGACGGCCTCCTGCTGCTCGGCCGTGAACGGCTCGCCGTCCTCGGTCTGGATCACGACGGTGCCCGTGCCGCCCGAGGCGTCGGGGAAGTCGCTCTGGAGGCGGTCGGTGACCTCGGCCGTCGGGGTGCCCGGGATCGAGAACGTGGTCGCGAGCGTGCCCGCGCCGAGCGCGAACGCCACGCCCGCTGCGACGAGGACCGCGAGCCACGCGACGAGGACCGTCCGTGCTCGGCGCGCCGACCAGCGGCCGACGCGATAGAGGAATTCAGCCATGGGAGTCCTTCGGTTGCGCGCGAGTACGCGATGAGCAGGGTTCAGGGGGCCCGGCGGGACGACGCGACCGAGGCGTGCCCGGTCCGTGTCGCGTCGAGAAGTCGTTCGAGCAGGGCCGACCAGGTCTCGCGGGAGTCGACGTCGTCGACCGCCCCCGTGACCTCGACCCAGCGGAGATAGATCACGATGAGCCCGCTCATGGTCGAGCCGACGAACAGCTCGATGTCGAACGGGTCGGCGTCGGGACGGCTCGTGGCCAGGCCAGCGGTGAGGCGCGTGCTGACCTCGGCGAAGACCTTGATCAGCGTGAGCACCCTGCGAGGCGAGGGACCTCCCTCACCCCCGAGCACCCGGGTCAGGTACGTCAGAGGTGTCACGAAGTCGGTCGCCCGCAGGGCGTCCGCGACCTCGTCGAACAGCCTTGCCTCCGTGTTCGCGGGGTCCGCGTTCGTCGAGAGCGCGTCGAGACGACCGAGTGCCGCGCCCACGACCTCGCTGCAGACCTCGGTCACGACGTCGTCGAGCGACGCGAAGTGGTTGAAGACCGTGCGCCGCGAGACGTCGGCGCGGTCCGCGAGCTCGCCGACCGAGAAGTCGGTGCCGCCCGACTCGCCGATCAGGGCGGATGCGGCGTCCACGATCGCACGCCGGTGGCGCGCCTTGAGCGCAGCACGACGATCTCCGGTGACGAGGGACATGTTCCTACGCTAAGTGCGTGGATGCACTCGGTGCAACAAGCCTCGTGAAGGCCGCGTGAGAGTTCCGGGACGAGGCCCGCGCCTACCGCTCGAACGTCCAGTTCTTGTCCGTGAGCATGCGCGCGACCGCGAGCCCGATCGACAGCGCGATGATCACGAGCCCCGCCTCGACGGTCGACGCCAGTGCGTCGACCGTCGCCCCGCTGTTGAACTGGTACACCGCCCGGTACGCCGTGACGCCGGGGACCATGATGACCACGGCAGGCACGGACAGGGTGATGCGGGGAACGTTCATCGCCGGGGCGATGTAGGCCGCGAGCACGCCGACCACGAGCGCGGTGGCCGCAGCAGCGGCCTGCGACGCGAAGCCCGCGTCGATCATCAGGAGACGACCCACGTTGGCGACCATGCCGATCGACGCCGCGCCCACGGCCATCTTCCAGGGGCTGTTGAACATCAGCGCGAAGCCGAGGACACCCGCGAAGCTGGCCAGGAGCCGGAGCGCGAGGAACAGCGTGTCGTCGAGCGCGGGCGGCGGCAGCCGGTCCGGCTGGAGCCCCGCGATCGCGGACACGGCCCACACCGCGAGAGCCGCCGACGCCAGGATCATCAGCGCGTAGGTCATGCGCGCGATCCCGGCCGAGAAGTCCAGCTTGGCCAGGTCCAGGGCGGCTGTCACGAGCGCGAACCCAGGCACCAGGAACAGGACCGCGGACACGTAGCCGGCCTCGTGCCCCCCGGAGAGACCCAGCACGTTCTCGAAGGCCAGGACGACCAGCAGGTAGGCGGACGCCGCCACGGTCGCGGCAAGCATCGTCGTGCCGAACTGGTTGATCCCCTTGTGCAGCATGGCCCGGCGCACCATCTGCCCCAGGAACGCACCGACGAACACCGCGCCGCACTCGATCACGCCGCCGTTGTTGAGGAACGCGAACGCCGCGCACGCGATCGCCGCCCACAGGGCGTTGAGGAACGCACCGTAGAGCAGGGGCTTGGCGGCGATCCGCTCGAGCTCCGTGTCGACCTCGGCCGCCGTGACGGCCTCGGGCAGGTCCCCCACGTACGACTCGAGCTCCGACAGGCGGTCCGAGTTGATGCCGACCGCACGCACCTCGGAGACCTCGGTGCGGAAGTTCCGGTCACGGTAGGACGTGGCGGTGATCTCGGTGAGCGTCACGTGGGCAGCAGTCCGGTCCAGCCCCAGCGCCCGCCCCACCCGCGTCATGTGGGACTTCACGCGGTAGCTGCCGGTCCCCGCGGAGAGCGCGAGGCGCCCGACCCGCAGGACGGTCCCGGACTGTCGGACGAGCTCGCTCGGCCCCAGGCCCGGCTCCTCGGTCGCTTCTGCTGTCACCCCGTCATGATGTCCCGTCCGTCCCCCCGGTGCACCCACGCACGACCCGGTGAGACGGTCCGGTCCACGCGTCCTGTTCGTCACGGGCCCGTCCGACGACGAGAGGCCCCGGACCGCGCGTGCGGGTCCGGGGCCTCTCGTCGTGGCGGAGGGCGAGGGATTCGAACCCCCGGTTGCTTGCGCAACAACGGTTTTCAAGACCGTCACATTAGGCCGCTCTGTCAGCCCTCCTGGGATGCTCCGACGCACATTCTGGCACGTCCGGCCGGCTGCCGGGGCTCACCGGCACCGAGCGGACGCTGGTGCGAGCGCGGGCGGACGTGGTCGCGAGACCTCGGCGCCCTCGCCCGGTCACGACGGCGGCGGGCCCCCAGGGAGGGGACCCGCCACCGTTCCGCGACCGTCAGACCGTCCGGCCCGTGCAGGGAACGCGTCAGGCCGCGCCCGAGCGCAGCTGGCGCATCGCGAGCTGGACGAGCGAGATCAGCGTCTGCTTGGTCGCCGCACGCGACCGCGCGTCCGTGTAGAGCATGGGCACGTGCGCGGGGATCTGCAGGGCCTCGCGGACGTCCTCGAGCTTGTGCTTGGCGACGCCGTCGAAGCAGTTGACGCCCACGACGAACGGGATGCCCCGCGACTCGAAGTAGTCGATCGCCGGGAAGCACTGCTCCAGACGATCCGTGTCCACGAGCACCACGGCCCCGATCGCGCCGCGCACCAGGTCGTCCCACATGAACAGGAAGCGGTCCTGGCCCGGTGTGCCGAACAGGTAGAGCCACAGGGAGCCCGGGAGCTCGATACGACCGAAGTCCATCGCGACCGTGGTCGTCATCTTGCGGTCGCTCACGCCACCGGCGTC
Organism: uncultured Actinomycetota bacterium; assembly: GCA_963782165.1. Lineage (GTDB taxonomy): Bacteria > Actinomycetota > Actinomycetes > Actinomycetales > Cellulomonadaceae > Oerskovia. Next base: position 350,793 of record CAWAIO010000006.1, on the reverse strand, counting down.
GTCGACCCCCACCGAGTGCTCCGTCATCGCGGCCTCGGTGTTGAGCGGCTCGATGTCCGAGATGGACCCGATGAAGGTCGTCTTGCCCACGGCGAAGCCGCCCGCGACGACGATCTTGACGACCGTCGGCGCGGTCCGCGTCGCCTGGGGGGCGGGCGCGCCGGCAGGTGCGGCCACGGGCTGGGCGGGTGCCGCCACGGGCTGGGCGGCGGGTGCCGCCACGGGCTGGGCGGGTGCCGCCACCGGCTGGGCGGGTGCCGCCACCGGCTGGGCGGGCGCCGGCTGCTGGGGCGCGGGCGCCTGCTGCACGGGCGGTGTCTGGTGCACCGTCGGAGCCTGCTGCGCGGCGACCGGCGCGGGACTCTGCGGCGACGGCGACGGTGACGCAGCGCCCTGAGGGCTCAGGACGCTCTGCCGGACCGGGGCCGGTGACTGCACGGCCGGAGCCTGCACGCTGCCGCCGGGCGCGACCGGAGCCCACGCCGGGCTCGCGACGGCCGGGCCGGCACCGGGCTGCGGCTGACGGGCCGCGGCAGCGTCAGAGGGTGGAAATGCCATTGAGAACACTCTCCAAGATGCTCAGGGACAGTCCCGAGTTGCTGCCGCCGTGACCGGTGTGGACGTTCAACGGTGTCGACGTGTGAACCGTCAGGTAGTTGTCCTCGGCGAGGTCGGCGACGAGGATGCGGGTGACGCCGAGGGGCATCCGCAGAAGCGCCGAGAGCTCAGCGATCGACACGTAGTTGTGAGCGGCGTGCTGGAGGATCGCACGCTTCTCAGGAGGCAGACCGTAGCTGTTCACAGCACCCGGCATCACCTCGACGAGGGCCTCGAGCGGGAGGTCCGAGGTCGCCGAACGGACACGTCCGCCGGTCACCGCGTACGGACGGACCGTCGCGGCCTCGTACGAGTCCGAGCTGTGCGCTCCCAAGCTGCCAAAAGGTGCGTTCGTCATCGACCTAACCTCATCCCACCGGGGCTCGTGTTGCTCCGTCAACAGGCAGGCTACCGCGCATCTCCGAGATCAACTGAGGCGTCAGTGTCGCCTCGGTCCGGGAGACGAGAAGCGCCATCTCGTAGCCGATCAGACCGATGTCGCACGTGGACTCGGCGACGACGCCGAGGACCGATCCGTTCGACACGTTCATGAGGAAGAGGAAGCCGTTGTCCATCTCGACGATCGACTGACGGACGTTGCCCCCGTTGAGCTGACGTGCAGCCCCCCGGGTGAGGCTGGACATGCCGGACACGATCGCGGCGAGCTGGTCACCGCTCGTGCGGTCCAGCTGGTCGGACATCGCCATGAGCAGGCCGTCCGCAGACACCACCAGGGTGTGCCGACTCCCCGGGACGGTCCGCACGAAGTTGTCGAGCAACCACCCGAAATTGGTTGCTTCGGTGCTGAGCGCGTTCACACTTCCTCCTTGTCAGTTGCCACAGACGGCGAGCTGTTCGTTACCGCGACTGCGGCGCTGAGTCAGGGACATCATTCCCGTGCGAGGACGGGTCCGTCGACCCCGTCTCGTCGTCGGCCTCGACCCGTCCCCGGGCCGTCGCCGACTGGAAGGCCGCAAGCCGGGCGCGCAGCTGCTCAGGATCGCGATCGATCTTCGCGGTGAACCGGTCGACGTAGTCCTCGCGGTTCACCGTCCGCGCGCGCCGCGTCAGTCCCGACGCCGTGACGTCGGACTGAGCCTGGGGGCTGTACGTGCCGGCAGACTCCGCGAACGCCTTGCCCTGGACCTCGGGTCCGTTGCGCAGGAGTGTCGACATCTCCTCGTAGAGGACGGCCGAGGCGATCCAGTCGGAGCGCGCCTCGACCGAGTCCGACACGTATGTCGGGTCCAGAGGCTCGATCTGCTCCTGGGCAGGTCGTCGGACCAGCGGAGCCGGCGCCGTCTGCGCAGGTGCCTGCGGCTGTGCTGCTGCGGGCGGCGGCGCGAACGAGGTCGGCGCGGCCGGAGCCGCGACGGCGACCGGCTGCGCGGCGGTCTGGGGCTGCTGGTAGGGCGCAGCCTGCGGCTGCTGGTAGCCGACCGGCGCGGCCTGCTGCACGGCGGGGGCCTGCGGCTGCTGGTAGCCGACCGGCGCGGCCTGGTCGGCCTCCGCGGCCTGGTCCGCCCCCGCGGGCTGCGAAGCGAGCGCCGCGGCCGAAGGACGGATGACGGGCAGCGTGCCGGTCCGGGGACGACGGTTGAAGATCCCTCGCTTGCGCGCCTGGCTCTCACGCAGCGACCGGCGCGTCGGCAGGTCGGCCATGAGGTCCTCGAACTTCGGCAGCGCCTCGAACGAGAGCTCCTCGGGGATCTCTTCCTGGTGCGCGGACGCGACGGGTGCTGACTGCGCCACCGGAGCCTCATAGGCCACGACCGGCGGAGCCGACTGCACGACCGGCGGCTCGACGCTCGCCGCAGGGGGAACGACCGGCGGCTCGTACGCCACTGCCGGCGGAGCGAACTGCTGGACGGGCGCCTCGGCAACCACCGGCGGAGCGAACTGCTGGACGGGCGCCTCGGCCACGGCCGGAGCGTTGCGCTGCGGAAGGTCGAGCACCGGTGCCGCCGGCTCCTCGGCCTGGACCGGCAGGACGGTAGGCGCCGCGACGACGGGAACCTCTGGCACGAAGGGTGCCTCGGAGACGACCTGCTCGACGACAGGCACGACGGGCGCCTCGGCAACCGCCGCCTCGCCCTCGGACGCCCCGAGCGGCTCGATCGCGAACTGCGGGGCCCACGTTCCGTCGTCGGGCACGAAGTCCGGGACGGAGATGTCGGTCGCCGAGACGTCCGGGGCCGCGTCGAGCTCGACGGCCTGCTGCTCCGCGGTGCTCGGGTCGGTCGTCCCCAGGGCACGGAAGCTCGAGAACATCGCGGACCGCGTGCTCACGTCCAGGACGGGAATCTCGGCCGACACCGGCTGGACGGGCGGCACGACGCCGGTCGTCTCCGCGGGGCCGGTGGCACGAGCGCGGCTCGGCAGCGAGTTGCCCGTGGCCGCGACGCCCTCGGGCGGGGACCACGCGTCGGGGGCAGCGGGCAGGTCCAGCGGCAGTGACGGGGTGGCCAGCGGCGGCAGGATGATCGAGCCGGTCTGCGGACCGGGGACGAACGACGCGCTGGGCGCCGACCCTGCAGGGTCCATGCCGCGCGAACGACGACGAGGCATGCCCGTGGACGTCGCGCCGTCGGTCAGTGCGGCGAGGTCCACGGCCACGGCAACCGGGGCCTCGTGATCGATCTGCGGGGTCGAGGTCGTCGCGGGCCCCGAGTACACGGGAGCCGCCGGCTGCGGGGCGGGCGCCGAGATCTGGTCCGCCGCGACCTGCGTGCGGTTGTCCAGCGGGTCGGTCGGCATCGGCAGCGGGACGTTCGAGTCGGGCACGAAGAGGACGTTCGGGAAGCTGACCGTGACGAGGGTCCCCGCACCCTCCGGGGCGCGCTCGAACGTGACGCGCGCACCGAGGCGGTCGGAGATGCGCCCGACCACGTACAGGCCGAGGCGCTGCGACCCGACGACGTCCGACGCGGCGTGCGCGTTGACCTTGCGGTTCGCCTCGCCGATCTCCTCGGGGGTCATGCCGAGCCCGTGGTCGCGGATGATGATCTTGACGAAGCGCTCGTCGCGCCCCGTGCTGACCTCGACAGGGGTGTGCGGCTCCGAGAACATGGTCGCGTTCTCGAGGAGCTCCGCGATGAGGTGCGCGGCGTTGAGGGCGTTGTGCCCCAGCATGAGCGGGTCGACGACCAGGTTCAGGCGGACGCGGTCGTAGAGCTCGATCTCCGAGGATGCGGTACGGATGACGTCCGAGGCCGGCATGGGCTGACGGACCCGGCGACCGGAGTCGATGCCCGCGAGGACCAGGAGCGACTCGGCGTTACGACGCATCCGCGTCGCGAGGTGGTCGAGGCGGAAGAGGTTCGACAGCGTGTTCGCGTCTTCCTCGGACCGCTCGAGGTCGTCGAGGAACGCGAGCTGGCGGTTGAGGAGGACCTGGTCGCGGCGTGCGACGTTGACGAACATCTCGGCGATCGAGCCACGGAGAGCGGCCTGCTCCCGGGCGACCTGGATGGTCGTGGTGTTCACGTCGTTGAACGCGTTGGCGAGCTGGCCGACCTCGTCGGTCGACTCGATCTCGATCGGCTGGATGCTGATCCCGGGGCCCTGCCCCGGGATGGACACCTGCTCGACGAGGCGGGGCAGCTGGTCACGCACGTCCTGGGCCGCGTCGGTCAGGCGACGCAGCGGGTTCACGATCTGTCGTGCGATGGCACCGGCCACCGCGATGGTCGCACCGAACGCGAGGAGGGTCACGAGGATCGTGATGACGGCTCGCGTCACGGCCCCGGTCGCGTTGTCGGAGGCGATCTCGCCCGTCTCGGCGAGGACCTTGTCACGGACCGGGGTGACGTTCTTGAGGTCGGTGGACGAGGCCGCCGCCCAGTCCTGCTGCGCGGTGGTGCCAGCCGCGCCGTTCGCGGCGAGGCCGGAACGCAGACCGACGTAGGTGCCGATCGGCGACGGGATGACCTGGTCGATCCGGAGCTCTCGGACGGCCTTGCGCGCCTGCACGGCCCTCGTGTCGCCCTCGCTGATGAGACGCGCGACGCGGAGCGACTCGTTGTCGAGGTTCCTCGGGGCAGCGGGGTTCTCACGGTTGGCCTGGATGCCGTCGAAGAGGAACTGGACCACCGGGAGCTCGAGCGAGACCTGGCTCATGAGCACGTTGGCGTCGACGTACGCGTCGAGGAACTGGGCGAGGGTGCGGTCGTCGGACGTGTCGGCGAGGACACGCGGGACGTCGAGCGCGTCGTCGATCAGGGTGTTGTACTTCGAGGTGAACCCGAGCTCCTGGATCGAGTTCGTGTCGATCTGCTTGCGGATGTCCCCGAGCTCGGCGCGGTCCTTGACGGTCGCGTCCACGGCGCTACGCACACGCTGGTCGAGCATCGACATGTTGAGGCCGGCGTACACGGCGTCACGTCGGTCGAGGGACTTGTCCGTCGCGAGGCGGGCCTCCTCGACGAGGGCGTCACCGTTCTCGACCCCGCGGACGCGCTGGATCTCGGCCGCCCGCTCGGCGGCGACCGCCTTGCCCGCGACGTCCTGGGTCGCGAACGCCTTGACCAGTGCCTGCGTCTGCTGGGCGACCCGCGCCTCGTTGATCGCCTGGACCGAGAAGATCGTCGCGGCCAGGAACAGGACGAGGACAGGCAGCGCGAGTGCCGCAAGGATCTTCCCGCGAACGCTCAACCTGCGGAGCATACGAACCTCTCTCCAAACCCTGTAACCAGCGGAAGTTCGTGGGTCCCGATCGCCTCCGACCGTCCCCCACGCGCCAGACGTGCGTACTAACTATCGGTGCACTTGCCCCACAGACCTAATCCGGTCATCCGGGGCAAGGCGGTACGTCGAGCCGCGGCTCTCCGCTGACGGACACGAGCCCTCGTCGACGAGGACGTAGTGTCTTTTGTGTGCGAGCCGTCACGATAGCGGCCCCGGGCGGGCCAGAGAAACTCACCATGTCCACACTCCCCGACCCCGAACCGGGTCCTGGAGAGGTGGTGATCGACGTCGCTTCGAGTGGCGTGAACCCTGCTGACCTGCTACAACGCGCCGGTCACTACCCTCCACCCCCCGGCGCCCCGGTATGGCCGGGTCTCGAGGTGTCTGGGGTGATTTCTGCCGTTGGTCCGCGTCTCACGGAGTGGGACGTGGGCGACGAGGTCGTCGCCCTGCTCGACGGCGGCGGCTACGCGGAGAAGGTCCGCGTCCGTGCGTCCCAGGTCCTCCCCCTGCCCGACGGTGTCACGCTCGTCGACGGGGCAGCCCTGCCCGAGGCCGTGTGCACGGCGTGGAGCAACCTCGTCGACGTCGGGCGCCTCGCCCAGGGCGAGGTCCTCCTCGTGCACGGCGGCTCAGGAGGCGTGGGGTCGATCGCGACGCAGATCGGGGCGGCGCTCGGCGCCCGGGTGATCACGACCGCAGGCGGCCCCGAGCGCACGGCGCGCTGCCTCCTGCTCGGCGCGGAGACCGCCGTCGACCACCGGACCCAGGACTTCGTCGCCGCCGTGCGCGACGCCTCAGGGGGCGCGGGAGCGGACGTGGTGCTCGACGTCGTCGGGGCCGCCTACCTCCCCGACAACCTCCGGGTGCTCGCGACGGGCGGACGGCTCGTCGTGATCGGGATGCAGAAAGGACGCCGCGGCGAGCTCGACCTGGGGATGCTGCTCGCCAAGCGCGCCCAGGTGAGCGGTACGACCCTGCGCGCACGGCCGGCAGCGGAGAAGGCCCGGCTCGTCCGTGCCGTGCTCGAGCACGTCTGGCCGCTGGTCGCCGACGGCCGTGTCCAGCCCGTCGTCCACGCGAGACTCCCGCTCGAGCGCGCCGCGGACGCGCACCGGCTGCTGGAGTCGGGCGAGGTGTTCGGCAAGGTCCTGCTGCTCCCCTGACCCGACGTGCGTCCCGACCGTCGCGCCGAGCGCCGGTTCGGGTCAGACTGGGGAGATGAGCGACGAGCCGCGCACCGACCAGAGCCCTGACCCGACCGACCCCGGGGAGCGCACTCCCCCGGCGAGCTCGCGGGAGGTCCGCGAGGACGCGCCCACGGACGAGGGCGATGCCCAGCGCGTCACGATCGTCGGCCCCGACGGGACCAGGGTCGCCGTCGTCGCGAGCGACGACTCGACCGACGAGGAGCGCAACCCGAGCGCGGTCATCGAGGAGCCTGCCAAGGTCATGCGGATCGGAGGCATGATCAAGCGCCTGCTCGAGGAGGTCCGCGACGCCCCGCTCGACGAGGCCGCGCGCAGCCGCCTCGCGGAGATCCACGAGAGGTCGCTCAAGGAGCTCGAAGAAGGGCTCTCCCCGGACCTCGTCGCCGAGCTCCACCGCATCTCGCTGCCGTTCACCGACGACGCCGTACCGTCCGACGCCGAGCTGCGCGTGGCGCAGGCCCAGCTCGTGGGCTGGCTCGAAGGGCTGTTCCACGGCATCCAGACGGCGCTCGTGGCCCAGCAGATGGCGGCCCAGGCCCAGCTCTCCCAGATCCGCCGCGCGCTGCCGCCGGGCACGCTCCCCGTCCCCGGCATGCCCGGCCACCCCGGGCAGCCCGCGCAGCCGGGCGCACCGCGCGCGGGCGACGACGGCCGGCCGTCACCGGGCCAGTACCTCTGAGCGCCTGCTGCGCCTCGGCTCCCGCCCACGCGGCTCACCCGCAGGCGACCTACGCGGGCGGCGGGTCCGTGCGCTGGGCCGTCATCGCGATGGCCCCCGAGACCAGGAGAAGGCCGACGAGCTCGAGCCACGAGGGGATCTGCTGGAGCACGACGGCGCCGATCACCACCGCGGTCGCGGGCAGCATCGCGAGGAGCACGGAGAACGTCGCGGCGCTGACCCGGCGCAGGATGAGCTGCTCCAGCACGTACGGGACGACCGAGGAGCACACCGCGATCCCCACGACCGCGAGGAGCAGCTGCCGGTCCTCGAGCACCGCACCCGACGACGGCGCCAGGAACGGCGCGAAGACCAGGGCGCCCGCGGCCATCGCGACGGAGAGCGACGTGACCCCGGACCCCGCGAGGGCCACGCGGCGGCCCAGCAGGATGTAGGCGGCCCAGCACGCCGCCGCCAGACCGATCGCGACGAGCCCGATCACGACGTCCTCGCGCGGCAGGTCGGACGTGAGCGTGACGCCCGCGAGAAGCACGACGCCCACCGCCGCGACCGCGATGCCGCCGCGCTCGCGCCAGCCCCGCCCCGTGATCGCCGCGACCGCCACGGGACCGATGAACTCGATCGCGACCGCCGACCCGAGGGGAAGATGGTCGATCGCGACGTAGAACGTCACGTTCATGGCTGCCAGAGCCACGCCGAAGACTGCGGCCCACGTGAGCGTCCGCCGGGTCCAGCGCTGCCGCCACGGTCGACGCCATGCGAGGAGCAGGACGGCCGCGACGACGATGCGCAGCCAGGCGACCTCAGGAGCGCCGACGACGGCGAACAGCCCCACCGCGATCGCGGCGCCGAGGTACTGGGTCAGCCCGGAGACGAGGAACAGGGCGGGCGGAGGGACCCGCCCCGCGGCGGAAGCCAGCGCGCGGCTGGGGCCAGAGAGCACCCGACGACCCTACGTCGGGCCCTGCCGACCCCGGGACCAGGGAGCACCCGACGTCGTGTGACGCGCAACGCCGTCGGGCGGGGCCGTTCGCGTGGCCGTGGCCGGGCCCCGGAAGGCCGTGCGAACAGCCCCGCCCGACGGCGGAGCACCGAGAGTCACCCCTTGACGGAACCCGCCAGGAGACCGCGGACGAAGTACCGCTGGAGCGCCAGGAAGACGATGACCGGCACGATCATCGAGATGAACGCTCCGGCGGGCAGCAGGTGCCAGTTGGCGCCTCGTGACCCGGAGAGCTCGGCGATGCGGACCGTGAGGGGCGCGACGTCGAGAGCCGAACCGAAGGTCAGCGCGACGAGCAGGTCGTTCCACACCCACAGGAACTGGAAGATCCCGAACGCGGCGATGGCCGGGACCAGGAGCGGCATGAGGACCGTGAAGAAGATCCGCACGTGTCCCGCGCCGTCGACGCGCGCGGCCTCGACGAGCTCGCGCGGGATGTCCTTCATGAAGTTGTGGAACAGGAAGATCGCGAGCGGCAGCGCGAAGATCGTGTGCGAGAGCCAGACGGGCCAGAACGAGCCGTCGATGCCCCAGCTCACGTACTGCGAGAGCAGCGGCACGAGCGTGACCTGGATGGGGATGATCTGGAGCGCGAAGACCGCGACGAACAGGAGGTTGCGGCCCCGGAAGTCGATCCACGCGAACGCGTACGCCGCGAGGAGCGCCAGGGTGATGGGGATGATGACGGCCGGCAGGGTGATGACGACCGAGTTCACGAAGTAGCTCGCGAAGTTGGTCGAGCTGCCGAAGAGCGCGTCCTGGTAGTTCTCGAGCGTGAACTCCGGATTGCTGAACGCGGTCCACCAGCCGGTGCGGCGGATGTCCGCAGCGGGTCGGAAGGACGTGACGAGCAGGCCGAACGTCGGGATGGTCCACAGGACGGCGAGGACGATCGCGATGGCCGACGCGCTCTTGGAGCTCGCGCGACGACGGACGGCACCCGCACGGCGGTCGAGCCGCTCGAGCCTGCCGACGCCCTTGCCCTCCTCGGGGGTCTCGTCGACGATCGTGGTGTCGGGGATCGGGATGCTCATCGGATCTCCTCCGACGCCCGCAGCTGGCGCACGTTGTAGATGATGATCGGGATGACGAGGATGAACAGGATCACGGCGAGCGCGGCGCCGAGGCCCTTCTCGCCCTGTCGCAGGGCCTGCGTGTAGAACTCGTTCGCGACGACCGAGGTGTCGAACCGGCCGCCCGTCATGGTCCGGACGATGTCGAAGACCTTGAGGGTGCCTATCGCGATCGTGGTGAGGACCACGATGAGCGCGGGCCGGATGCTCGGGACGGTGATGTAGCGGAACATGCGCACGCCCGAGACCCCGTCGAGGCGCGCGGCCTCGACGATGTCGTCGGGGATGGCGCGGATGGCCGCGGCGAGGATCGTCATGGCGAACCCGGCCTGGATCCAGATCATGACCACGATGAGGAAGAACGTGTTCCAGGGAGCGTCGAGCAGGAACTTCTGGGGTTCGAGCCCCACCCAGACGAGGATCTGGTTCAGGAGTCCGATCTGCTGGATGTTCCCGATGTCGGCCTTGTACTCGTACATGAACTTCCAGATGATGCCCGCGCCGACCATCGAGATTGCCATGGGGAGGAAGATCAGGGTCTTGGCGAACTTCTCGAAGCGCGACCGGTCGATCACGACCGCGTAGACCAGGCCCAGCAGGGTCGAGACGAGCGGGACGACGATGACCCAGATCGCGGTGTTGCGCAGGACCACCTGGAACTCGTCCCGGGTCAGCGCCGTGATGTAGTTGTCGAGCCCGACGAACTCCGTGCTGGTGCGGTTGAAGAACGAGTCACGGATCGTCTTGATGCCCGGGTAGAGCAGCCCGAACCCGATGAGCAGGAGCGCCGGGCCGGCGAACACCGCGGCGATCACCCAGTTGGGGACCCGCTTGGGTAGGTCCGCGAGGAAGAGGATCACGCCCATCACGACGACGAACAGCAGGATCGCGAACAGCATGACCGCGAACTTCCCTGCCGGACCGTCAGGCGTCAGTAGCCAGTCCATGGAGCACTCCTTCGTGCGATGGGGGCCCGCCATGGTGGCGGGCCCCCATCTGTGGATCGTAGGTCAGGCGTCAGCGAACGGTCAGGACGTCGGCCAGGACGCCTCGATCGAGTCGAGCACCGCGGTGTCCGACTTGTTGCTGGCGATCCACTCGGTCATCTCGGTCCAGAACGACCCTGCTCCCACGGCGGCGGGCATCATGTCCGAGCCGTCGAAGCGGAACACGTAGCTGTCGTCGGTCAGCAGGCCGTACGAGAGCTGGTCGATCGGGGACTGCAGGAGGCTCTTGTCGAGCTCCTTGTTGGCGCTGATCCAGCCCTGCGGGGTCGCGGTCGCCTTGGCGTCCGACCACTCGGGGCTCGTGAGGAACGCCTGGAAGGCCTGGACCTCGGGACGGTCCGCGAACGAGACGACGAACTCGCCGCCTCCCAGGACCGGCTTGGCCTCCGTGTCGTTGCCCGGGAAGTAGAACGCGAAGACGTCGCCGTCCTCGGCCACCGTGGTGCCCTCGGGCCAGTTGGCCTGGTAGAACGACGCCTGGCGGTGCATGTAGCAGAGGCCGTCGAGGATGGGCAGACCGCCCTCGGTGAACTCGGTCGTCGCGATCGACGAGACGTCGCCGATGCCGCCGTTGACGTACTCGTCGTTCTTGAGCACCGTGCCGACCGTGGCCAGGGCGTCGGCGATCTGCGGGTCGTTGAACGGGATCTCGTGGTTGACCCACTGGTCGTAGACCTCGGGGCCGGCCGTGCGGAGGACGACGTCCTCCATCCAGTCGGTCGCGGGCCAGCCCGTGGCCTCGCCCGAGCCGATGCCGGCGCACCAGGGCTTGATCTCGCCGTCCGGGTTGTCCTCGACGATCTGGTCGGAGAGCGCGATGAGCTCGTCCCAGGTGGTGGGGATCTCGTAGCCCGCGTCCTCGAACATGGCCGGGGAGTACCAGACGAAGGACTTCACGTTGGCGCCGAGCGGGGTCGCGTAGAGCGTCCCGTCGACCGTGCCGTAGTCGCGCCAGGACTCCGTGTAGAACTCGTCGACGTTGGCCGACGCGGCGTCCCCGACGGGGAGGATCGCGTCCGGGTAGTCCTGGACGAGGCTCTTGAGGAAGCCGGGCTGGGGGATGTAGGCGATGTCCGGCGCGCTGCCGGACTGGATACGGATGGGCAGCTGTGCCTCGAACTCCTTGGAGCCCTCGTACTTGATGGTGGCGCCCGTGCAGTCCTCGAACGGCTTGTACGACTCCTGCTGCTGCTCGGCCTCGGTGTCGACGATCGTCGTGTAGACCGAGACCGTCTTGCCCGAGAGGTCGCCGTACTCCTCGTAGGCGGAACAGTCCGTGGTCGCGCCCTCGGCGTCTCCGGAGTCGCCGCCGTCACCGCTGCTGCTGCAGGCGGTGAGCACGATGGCGAGGCTCGCGCCACCGGCGACGGCCGCGAGAGCGCGGCGCTTGATGGACAGGGTGCTTCGTGCCATGACTTTTCCTCCACAACGTTGTGGTGCTGACATCGCGGTCGGCCCGCAGGTGTCGCAGTCACGTCGACCACGACGCGACTGCCCCACTGCTCATGCAAGCGTTTACATCTCGGTTGCGCAAGCACAAGAAGGGGTCACTTCAGTAACGATTCCGTTACTCATGACGCCACGCAACCGCGCTGAGTGGTCACGCTCCCACCTCTGTGACCTGCGAATGCCCGGAACGCCGCGGAACCTGGGTCAGCGCGGACGTGCCGTCGAGGCCCGTCGGACCAGGCGCGTCGGGTAGGTCAGGCTCTCGGGGACGGGCGCGCCGTTGATCATCTCCATGAGGAGCATCGAGGCGTCCGCGCCCTGCTGGTGGGCGTCCTGCCCGATCGTCGTGAGCCCGACCAGCTCGCCCAGGTCGTGCCCGTCGACCCCGATCACCGACAGGTCTCCGGGTACGTCCAGCCCCAGGTCACGTGCCGCGAGGATCGCGCCCATGGCCATCTCGTCCGAGGCCGCGAAGATCGCCGTGACGTCGGGCCTGCGGCGCAGCAGATCCCTCGTCGACGACCGGCCGCCCTCGACGTCGAACCCCCCGTTGGCCACGAGCCCGGCCGAGACCTCCAGGCCCGCGGCGACCAGCGCGCGCTCGTAGCCCGTCGAGCGCTCGACCGGCGGCGACCACGACGAGACCAGGTCAGGCATGCCCGTGACGTGCCCGACCACGCGGTGCCCCAGGTCGATCAGGTGCCACGTCGCGAGGGAGCCCGTGCGGACGTCGTCGAGCCGGACCGTGACCTGGTCCGCAGGGCCCGAACCCACGAACGCGAGCGGGGTACCCAGCTCGACGAGCGAGCGGACCTCGTCGTCGTCGAGCGGGAGCCCCACCACCAGGGTCCCGTCGACGCGCCGCCGCAGCACCGTGGGGTCGACCTTGCGCCGAGGCCGGTCCTCGCCCACCTCGAACGTGTAGAGCAGCACGTCGTAGCCCACCGAGCGCAGCGCCCGCTCGGCGCCCTCGATCACGTTGGCGAAGAACCAACGGCTGACCCACGGGGTGATCACACCGATCGTGCGGGTCCTGCCCGTCGCGAGCGAGGACGCCGACGGCGACGGGACGTACCCCAGCTCCTCGGCCACGGCCCGGACCCGCGCGCGCGTCGCCGCCGAGACGTTCGGGAGTCCGCGCAGGGCTCGCGAGACCGTCGCCGTCGAGACCCCGGCCGCCTGCGCTACCTCGTCGATTCCTGCCACGAGGAGCGATTCTCCCCCTCCTCGAGGCCAGAAGCGATTCGCACCCGGCTCGCGCGCACGATGCGGGCGTCCTCCGTCGGTACCCCGGCGAGGCGCAGCCCACCCCGCGTCCACCGCGTGGCAGCAGACCGCCCCGACCCGCGATTTGCGCCCCGCCTGCCCTCGCGTGACACCCTGGGAGCAGATCGGAGAGCCCTGCGGAACCCCGCGACGGCCCCGGCACCCGAGCACCCACCGAGAGGAACACCATGATCGAGCTGAGGACCCCCCGCGAGATCGAGCAGATGCGCCCGGCCGGCCGCTTCGTCGCGGACGTCCTCACGCAGGTCAGCGCCGCCGCGAAGGTCGGCGTCAACCTGCTCGAGCTCGACGCGCTGGCCCACCGGATGATCAAGGAGCGGGGCGCCGAGTCCTGCTACATCGACTACCACCCCTCGTTCGGGGCGAGCCCGTTCGGCAAGGTCATCTGCACCTCGGTCAACGACGCCGTGCTGCACGGCCTGCCGTTCGACTACCGCCTCCAGGACGGCGACCTGCTGAGCCTCGACTTCGCGGCCTCGGTCGACGGCTGGGTCTCCGACAGCGCGGTGTCGTTCGTCGTCGGGAACCCGCGCGGGGGTGCCCGCGGAACCGCCGACCAGAAGCTCATCGCGGCCACGCAGGACGCGCTCGCCGCGGGCATCGCGGCCGCGCAGCCGGGCAACAAGATCGGTGACATCTCGGCGGCGATCGCGGCCGTCGGGCACGGGGCCGGCTACCGCATCAACACCGACTTCGGCGGGCACGGCGTGGGCCGCACCATGCACGGCGACCCGCACGTGCCCAACGACGGCCGCAAGGGCCGCGGCTTCCCGCTCAAGCCGGGCCTCGTGATCGCGATCGAGCCGTGGTTCCTCGAGACGACCGACGAGATCTTCACCGACCCCGACGGCTGGACGCTGCGCAGCGCCGACGGCTCGCGCGGCGCGCACTCGGAGCACACGGTCGCGATCACCGAGGACGGGCCGCTCGTCCTGACGGCGCGCGACTGACCGCTCCTCTGCCGGCTCGCTGCCGAGGTAGAACGTCCTGTGCGAGGTAGAACGCCCTGTGTTCTACCTCGCACAGGACGTTCTACCTCGCGGTCGGTGGCGGGTGGTCCACAGTCAGCCCACAGACCCTCAGACCAGGCTCCGCAGCACCGCGACCGCGCCGGCCTCGTCGATGCTGCCTGTGACCTCGTCCGCCGCTTCCTTGACCTCGGGCTCGGCGTGGCCCATGGCCACCCCGCGACCGGCCCAGCGCAGCATGTCGATGTCGTTGCTGCCGTCCCCCACGGCCACGGTCGCCCTCGGCGCCACTCCCAGCAGGCCGCGCACGCGCTCCAGCGCGCTCGCCTTGGTCACGCCCAGGGGCGCGATGTCCATCCACGCCGACCAGCCGACCGCGTACGTCACGTCGCTCAGTCCGAGCGAACGGGCCAGCTCGCTGAACTCCTGGCTCGTGGACCCGGGGCTGCGCACCACGACACGCGTGACCTCGCCCGACCACAGCTCCTCGAAGTCGACCACGTCGTGGACGCCGTCGAGCTCGCCGTGCGGGAAGAGGTCGTTCATACGGAATCCGACGCCCACGTCCTCGACCGCGAAGAGCGCGTCGGGAAGCTGGTCGCGCAGGAGCCGCAGGGCGTCCTCCGGGTTGAACGTGATGACCTCGTCGACCACGTAGCCCGCGGGGGACACGTCGTCGAAGCGCGCGGTCACGGCGCCGTTCGAGCACACCATGTACCCCTCGTCGAGGCCGAGTCGCTCGGCGATGGGCAGCACCGCGATGAGCGAACGGCCCGACGACAGCATCACGTGGTGCCCCGCCGCGCGCACGGCCGCGACGGCCTCCACGACGCCGTCGCTCAGGACGTCGTCGTGGCTCAGGATCGTGCCGTCGATGTCGAGCGCGACGAGCAGCGGCCCCTGCGCCGGACGGGCCGGGGGCGCGGGATCCGCAGCAGCGGTCTCACCGGTACCGGTGAGCTGCCCGACGGCGCCACCTCGCCCGGGTGCGACGACGCACCGGCGGGCACGGCGTCGTCGGGCCGGGTCGTGGCCCTGACGTCCGGACCGTCCTGCGGACCCGTCACTCCGTGACCTTCGACGAGCCCTGCGACGAGCTCTTCGACGATCCCGATGACGGCGCGACCGGCTCGAGGACCTCGAGCCCGCCCAGGTAGGGCCGCAGGCCCTCCGGGACGCGGACCGAGCCGTCGGGCTGCTGGTGGTTCTCCAGGATCGCGACGATCCAGCGCGTCGTGCCCAGGGTGCCGTTGAGCGTGGCGACCGTGCGGGTCTCCGCCTTGCCGTCGACCTCGACGCGCTCGCGCACGCCCAGGCGGCGGGCCTGGAACGTGGTGCAGTTCGACGTCGAGGTCAGCTCGAGGTAGCGCTCCTGCGTGGGCAGCCAGGCCTCGCAGTCGAACTTGCGGGCAGCGCTCGACCCCAGGTCGCCCGCAGCCGTGTCGATCACGCGGTACGGCAGCTCGCACTTGCGCAGCATGGCCTCCTCCCAGCCCAGGAGGCGCTGGTGCTCGGCCTCGGCATCTGCCGGGTCGATGTAGCTGAACATCTCGACCTTGTGGAACTGGTGCACGCGGATGATGCCGCGCGTGTCCTTGCCGTACGAGCCGGCCTCGCGGCGGTAGCACGCGCTCCAGCCCGCGTAGCGCTTGGGGCCGTCCGACAGGTCGAGGATCTCGCCCGAGTGGTAGCCCGCGAGCGCGACCTCGCTCGTGCCGACCAGGTACAGGTCGTCGGCCTCGAGGCGGTAGATCTCGTCCGCGTGAGCGCCCAGGAAGCCCGTGCCCTGCATGATCTCGGGACGCACGAGCGTGGGCGTGATGACGGGCGTGAAGCCCTCCTGGATCGCCTGGTCCATCGCGGCGTTGAGCAGCGCGAGCTCGAGGCGCGCCCCGATGCCCGTGAGGTAGTAGAACCGCGCGCCCGACACCTTGGCGCCGCGCTCGGTGTCGATCGCGCGCAGGCCCTCGCCCAGCTCGAGGTGGTCGCGCGGCGTGAAGCCCTCGGCCGCGAAGTCGCGGATGGTGCCCTCCTCGCGGAGCACGACGTAGTCGTCCTCGCCGCCCGGAGGGGCCCCCTCGATCACGTTGGAGATCTTGTAGAGGACGTCCTTGAGCTGCGCCTCGGCGTCGTCGGCGTCCTTCTGGCGGGCCTTGACGCCCTCGGCGAGCTGCTTGGTGTGCGCGAGCAGGGCGGTCTTCTCCTCGCCCTGCGCCTGGGCGACCTTCTTGCCCAGGGACTTCTGCTCGGCGCGCATCTGCTCGAAGTCCGTCAGCGCGCTGCGACGGCGGGAGTCGGCGTCGAGCGCCTGGTCCACGAGGGCGGGGTCGTCGCCGCGAGCCACCTGGCTGGCGCGGACGACGTCGGGGTTGTCGCGCAGAAGTCGAAGATCGATCACCACTAGAGGGTATCCAACGAGCGGGAGGGCGCGTCACGGGGCCCGCCGACGGCACGGTCGGGCAGGACGTTCACCCCCGGCGACCCAGCGGGATCACCAGCGGCGTCCCCGTGACCGGGTCGTCGATGATCGTGCACCGCAGCCCGAACACCTCCTCGACGAGCTCGGCCGTCACGATCTCCCCCGGCGCCCCCTGCGCCACCACGGCCCCGTCCTTCATCGCGACCAGGTGGGTCGCGTAGCGGCACGCGTGGTTGAGGTCGTGCAGGACGGCGACGAGCGTGCGCCCCTCACGGTTGAGGTCGCCGAACAGCTCGAGCAGCTCGATCTGGTGCGCGATGTCGAGGAACGTCGTGGGCTCGTCGAGCAGCAGCAGCTCGGTCTCCTGCGCGAGCACCATGGACACCCACACGCGCTGACGCTGCCCGCCCGACAGCTCGTCGACGGGCCGCGCCGACAGCGGCGTGACCTGCGTGGCCGCGAGCGCCCGGACGACGGCGCCCTCGTCCTCGCGCGACCACTGCCGCAGGAGCTTCTGGTGGGGATAGCGGCCGCGGGCCACGAGGTCCGCGACGGTGATGCCGTCGGGAGCGATCGACGTCTGGGGCAGGAGCCCGAGCCTGCGCGCGACCTCCTTGGCCTTGTAGGACGTGATGGCCTTGCCGTCGAGCACGACCTGCCCGGCGCTCGGGGTGAGCAGGCGCGACAGCGCGCGCAGCAGGGTCGACTTGCCGCACGCGTTGGGCCCGACGATCACGGTGAACGACCTGTCGGGGATCGCGACGTCGAGCCCCTGGGACACGATGCGCTCGTGGTACCCGATGCTGAGTCCTTCGGCGCGCAGCCGGGGCTCGCCCGGCACGCCAGGAGCAGCCTGCCCGACGGCGGGGCTCGCCGCAGGTGCGTCGGCTGCGGCCGGGGTCGTGGTCACCGGGTGCGTCGTGGCGGTCATCGCCGTCTCCTCGGGAGGGGTGGTCTGGTCGGGGCCGTCGGAGGGCGGCACGCCCGCGGGCGTGCGCCTCACCGCTGGGGGTCGGGTCCGGGTGCTCACTGCCGCCTCGCCTCCCGGGCCAGCAGCCACACGAGGTAGCAGCCGCCGATGCTCACGGTCACGACCCCCACGGGCAGCTGGGTGGGTGCGAACGCACGCTGGGCCACCAGGTCGCTCGCGACGAGCAGCGCGGCCCCCATGGCGGCCGAGGACGCGAGGCCGACGGTCGCGCCGCGCGTGAGGCGGCGAGCGAGCTGGGGGGCTGCGAGCGAGATGAACGCGATGGGTCCGGCCGCGGCCGTGACGAGCGCGGTCAGGGCGACGCCCACGACGACGAGCGAGAGCCGCGTGCGCTCGGAGCGGACCCCGAGGGCCTGCGCGGCGTCGTCGCCCATCTCGAGGACGTTCATGCGTCGCCCCAGGAGGAACAGCGGCGGCACGAGGACCGCGAGGATCAGCACGACCGGCAGGACCTGGGTCCACGACAGCCCGTTGAGGCTGCCCGCTCCCCAGGTCGCGGCGGCCATGGCGCGCGAGAGCTCGGCCTTGAGGATGAGCCAGGTGTTGACCGACGCGAGCATCGCGCTGATCGCGATGCCCACGATGATGAGCCGGAACCCCTGGACACCGTTCTTGTACGCGAGCAGGTAGACGATGCCCGCGGTCGCGAGCCCGCCGATCATGGCTCCGGCCGCGACCGCGCCGTACGAGCCGCCGAGGACCAGGATCACGACGAGCGCACCGGTGTAGGCACCCGTGTTGAACCCGATGATGTCGGGGCTGCCGAGGGGGTTGCGGGTCAGCGACTGGAAGATCGCGCCGCTCATGCCCAGGGCGCCGCCCAGCAGGATCGCGAGCAGGACGCGTGGCAGCCGCCACTCGACGACGACCATCCGGACCACGTCCGACGCCTCGCCCGTCAGGGCGCGCAGCACGTCGGGGACCGCGACGGCGTAGTCGCCCACGCCGAGCGCCACGACGCCGACCGACGCGGCGAGCACCACCAGCACGAGCGTCACGACGGCGGCGCGCACGTCGAGGCGGGCGGAGAACCCTCCGCGTCGCGAGCGCAGGACGCGTGTGGGCCGGCCGAAGTCGAGGCGCGCACCGGCCGACGGGGCGCCCGCGGGTGTCGGGGAGGTGCCCGGGACGTCGGGCCCCCCGGGGACCGGGGTCTGCACGGGAGCCGTCACAGCCCGCTCACCTGCCGGCGTCGCACGAGCCAGATGAGGACCGGGGCGCCGATGAACGCCGTGACGATGCCGACCTGCAGCTCGGCGGGCCGCAGGACCAGGCGCGCTGCGACGTCGGACACCAGGAGCAGGACGGGCGACAGGACGAGCGTGTAGGACAGGATCCACCGCTGGTCCGGGCCGACGATCCAGCGCGCGACGTGCGGCACCATGAGCCCCACGAACCCGATGGGGCCCGCAGCGGCGGTCGCGGCCCCGCACAGGAGCGTCACGGCGACCACGACGATCGTGCGGGTCCGGTTGATGTGGGCGCCGAGCGACCGGGCCAGGTCGTCGCCCAGCGCGACCGCGTTGAGCGGGCGGGCCGCGACGACCGCGAGCACGACACCCACGATGATGAACGGCGTGACCGTCCCGACCATCTCCCACGAGCGGTTGCTGAGGGTGCCCGCCCCCCAGTAACGCATCTTGTCGAAGACCTGCGGGTTGAGCAGCGTGATCCCGGACGAGATCCCGCCGAGCACCGCCCCGATCGAGATGCCGGCGAGCGTGAGCCGGACGGGCGTCGCTCCCCCGCGCCCGAGCGAGCCGATGAGGTACACGACGACCGTCGTGACGATCGCCCCGAGGAACGCGAACCAGATGTACTGCTGGATGCCGACGACGCCGAACGTCGCGACCCCGATCACGACCGCGAAGCCCGCGCCCGCGTTGACCCCCAGGATGCCGGGGTCGGCGAGCGGGTTGCGGGTCAGGGCCTGGATGAGCGCGCCCGAGAGGCCGAGCGCGACCCCGACCAGGAGGCCGAGGGCTGTGCGGGGCAGGCGCAGATCGCGCAGGATGACCACGTCGTTCGGGTCCGCGCCAGGGGCTCCGACGAGCGCCGACCACACCGAGGCCAGCGGGATCGTCTTGGAGCCCACGGCGAGGCTCACGAAGAGCATGAGGACCAGGACACCGACGGCGACGAGCAGCCACGCGGTCCGCGACGCGTTGGTCGCGGCGAGACCGGGCGCCCTGTCGGCGGTCGGGGCCTGCGCGGGGGCGGCCGGACCACCCCCGGCGGTCGCGTCGTGCGACGCGACGCCCGGGGCGCCCGCCCCCGCAGGGGCCCGTTCGGTCGTCGTCATCTCACAGCCCCAACGACTCGAGCTTGTCGAAGTACGCGTCGGTGATCTCTTCGTCGTCGCGCTCCTCGTCGGCCCACAGGGAGTCGATCCACGCCTTGACGCTCGGGTCGAGGTTCTCCCAGCGCTCCTCCCACTCCTCGGCCTTCGCGGTCCAGTACCCGATGGTCTTGTAGGCCGTGACGGGCAGCCCGCGCTCGTGGCGCAGGTACTTGCGGACGGCGCGCAGCACCGTGGTCTCGCCCGCGAACCAGACGTACCCGACGCCGTCGGGCAGGTCGATGCTCCGCAGGATCTCCTCGAGCCGGCACGGCCCGTGGCCGTTGCCGCCGTAGACCCACGCGATCTCGACGTCGGGGTTCACGGGGAAGGATTGACGGTGGCCCGCATCGGGCACCTCGACGACGACGCGCGTGCGCACGCCCGCGGGGGCCTGCTCGATCAGCCGGCCGACCGCGGGCAGACCGGTCGCGTCCGCGAGGAGGATCTGCCAGGTGAGGTCCGCGGGCGGGTCGTACAGCCCGCGGGGGGAGTTCAGCCCGACGACGTCGCCCGGCTTCGCCTGCTGGGCCCAGGTCGCGGCGACTCCCCCCTCGTGCACGACGAAGTCGATCACGACCAGACCCGGCCCGGGCACCGCGCGGACCGTGTAGGTCCGCATGGGCGAGGGCTCGACACCGTCGGGGTAGTCCCACGAGTCCTCGGTCGCGAACGGCAGGACGGGCTCGGTCTCGCCCGGCGCAGGCAGGAAGACGCGCAGGTACTCGTCACCCACCCCCGTCGACTCGAAGTCGGCGAGGCCCTCGCCACCCAGCGTGACCCGGATCATGCCGGGGGTCAGGCGCTCGACCGCCACGACCTCGGCCCGGTGGATGCGCATCACGGCAGCAGCGCCTTCTCGACGACCTCGAGGAACGCGTACTGGCCGCTGGGCGACCCGTAGACCATCTCGAGGTCGTGGACCGCGACGTGCTGGTTCGTGACGAACGGCAGGGCGGCCCACAGACCGTTGCCCGCGAGCTCGGCGAACGGGTCGTCGAGCTCGCCCGTCTTCTCGTCCGGCGCGGTCGAGGTGAAGGCCCAGTCGATGCCCGCGAGCTGCTCGAGCTGCTCGGTGCCGAGCGTGGTGCCCTCCTCGGGCTCGACGAGCGGCGAGATCTTCAGGCCCAGGTCGTCGAAGACCAGGCAGGGCGTGCCGTAGCAGGACACGATGATCTCGCCGTCGCCGTAGCCGACCGGCGCGACGACCGGGTCGATGCCGGCCTCGGCGAGGCGGGCCTTCACGTCGTCGACCTTGGCCTCGTACTTCGCGGTCCAGGCGTCGTGCTCCTCGACCTTGTCGAACGCCTCCGCGACCTCGGCGAAGCTCTCGCGCCAGTCACGGCCGTCGAACCCGTTGAAGCTGTACGTCGGGGCGATGTCGGGAAGCTTGGTCACGAGCTCGTCGTCGTAGCCCAGGCCGTTGAGGATCACGTCGGGCTGGGCGGCGAGGATCTCCTCGTAGTTGTACTCGGGGAAGTTCTCGAACGTCTTGATGCCCTCGAGCGCGTCCTGGTCGAAGAACGACGGGAAGGTCGTGTACCCCTGCGAGCGGATGGGCTGCGACCCGGCGAGCGGGATGCCCAGCGTGATGAGCATGTCGAGGTCGGTCGTGTACACACCGAGCGCGGCCTGCGGGTCTGCCGGGATCGTGGTCTCGCCGAACGCGCTCTGGACCGTGCGGGTCCCGGCACCGCTCGTGCCGTCCTCGCTCGTGCTGCCGCCGTCCCCGGCGTCGGTGCCCGACGCGCACGCGCCCAGGAGCAGGGCGAGCGTGGCGGCCGAGGCGGCGATGAGCGGGGTGGACCGGCGGGAGGTGCGTGAGGTCATGGGACTTCCTGGGTCGGGTGGCCGCGAGGTCGCGGCGATGGACGGAGCTGGTGCGGGAGCCCGCGGTCGCGGGCATCGATCGGCCGTGAAGGACGGAGGGCGGTTGCGCTCTGGGGCCCGGCACTGGTCCGCCAGGGCCGGCGGGCGCTCCCGGCCGGAGGTCAGAGCAGGCGCGCGGCCTCGCGGAGGTCCTCGGCGAAGACCTGCGCCGTCAGGGCGAGCCCGAAGTTGCGGTCGTAGCGGAGCTCGGCCACGCGGCCCGCCTGGACGGCGGGCACGGCGAGCCACGCAGGGTTGGACGCCGCGGGGTCGTCGGGGTTCTGGAGGATGACCAGGTCGGCGCCGTGGAAGACGTCGAGGTTCTCGAACGAGTACCTCGACACCGAGCCGTTGCTCTGCCCGGCGGCCGGGAGCACGAGGTCCATGCCGACGTCGCGGGCGATGCCCGAGCAGAAGCTGTCGGGCTCCTGGATCCAGAAGCCCTCCTCGTCGGCTCCCGCGACGACGACCTTGCGGCCCGTCACCAGCGGGGTGATCTCGGCCGCGACGTCCGCGACCGTGGCGTCGTAGGCGTCGATCGCCTCGGTCGCCTGCTGCTCACGACCGAACGCGGCGAGCTGGCGGCGCAGCGAGGCCTTCCAGTCGGGGTCGTCGTCGCCGACGACGAGGACGGGTGCGATGCCCTCGGCCAGCAGCTCGTTCTCCTGGTAGTAGTTCCACCACCCTGCGCCGACCACGAGCATGTCGGGCGAGTGGGACAGGATCGACTCGGCGTTGGGCTCGATGTTGGAGCCGCCCAGGCGCTCGACCCCCGCAGGCAGGTGCGCCATGAGGTGGCTCTCGTCGGACCACTCGGTGGCCACGATCGGCAGCCCGGCGAGGAGCGCGAACTCGAGACCCGCCCGGGCCTCCAGGACGACGACCCGCTCGGGGTGCAGGGGCAGGTCCGTGCGGTAGCCGTCGTGCTCGAACGGCATCGTCCCGCCACCCGCGGCAGGTGTGCCCGCCGCCTGGCCTGACCCGTCACCGCACGCGGCGAGGAGCCCCGCGACCGTGAGCGCACCGGCGCCGATGAGGAAGTCACGGCGCGTCACCGCGGCGACGACCCGTTGCCACTGGTCGTCGCCGACCGAGGTGGACATCACGTCCGCGGGTGTGTCGGGGCGGGCGGTCAGGACGAGGGTCACGAGGTCTCCCGATCGGACGACGGCGACACGACGATCCCCGTCAGAGGTAGTTAGGTATCCCTACCCTAACCACGTCGGGAGGGCAGAAGTCGGCCGATCGTCGCCGCCAGAGGCCAGGGGATGTTCCGCATCGGCCTTGACCGCTGCCACGTACCAGCCCGGGGTGTGGCCGAGGACCCTGCGGAACGACTGCACGAACGCGCTCGGCGTCCGGTAGCCCACCCGCCTGCTCACGGTCCCCACGGGCATGCCGCCCGCGAGCAGCCCGATCGCGACCCGGACCCGCGCGTGGATGCGCCACTGCGCGAACGTCATGCCCGTCTCGCGGTGGAACAGCCGCGAGAAGTTGCGCACGCTCACCGACACCTCGCGCGCCCACGCCTCCAGAGAGCGCGTGTCGGCCGGGTCGTCGAGCAGCCGCCGGGCGACCGACGCCAGGCGCGCGTCCGAGGGCATGGGCAGGATCATGGGCGTGACGTCCACGGGAGACAGGAGGTCGACCACGACGCGCTCGCTGCGCCGTCGGGCCGCTGGGTCCATGTCGCTCCTGAACAGGTGGACCATGAGCTCGCGTGCTGCCCGGGGGACCGCGACCGCGGTCGTGCGGTGCGCACGGTCGAGGACCGCGACGAACGCGCCCTCCGCGGGGACCGCCGGGCCGGGCGACCCGGTGCGCACAGTCCGCCCGGCGGGAGCGTCGGGCTGCTCGCCCGCCCCCTCGGTCGACGGCTCCGACAGGTCCGCGTCGACGTAGGTGCAGTAGAACCCCGTACCACCCGCGGTCTGGACCGCGTGCGCGACGCCCGCCGGAATCCACAGCCCGATCGTCGGCGGGACCGCGAAGAACCCGTGCTCGGTCTCGACCGTGAGCACACCCTGGGTGCCCCACAGCAGCTCGTGGAAGGCGTGGACGTGCACGGGCCACAGACCCGGCGTGCTGGGCGGGAAGTGGGAGGTCGAGACCGACCGGACCTCGCGTGCCGCAGCCACGATCGCAGCGTCCTCCGCGCGCCGGTAGCGCTGGTCGTCGTCCGGCACGGCGATCGGGACGAACGGGACGGAGGGAGGCGCCTGGCCGATGAGCGACATGATCCGGCACGCTATCCCACATCGGCTCAGGAAGGTAAGCATTACCTTAGCAAGCATGCCTCCCCGTCTCCGCCGTCCTGCACGCCCGGACCGACGACCACGCCCTGCCCGCAGGACCGGCGTCGCCGTGCCGACGACCGTCGGCGGAGTCTTCCGCCTCGTGCTCGCCGGCGACCGGCGCTGGCTCCTGCTGACCCTGGGCGCGTGCGGCTTCATGCTCCACCAGGTCGCCGAGGCCCTCGTGCCCGTGCTCATCGGCGTGGTCGTGGACCGCGCGATCGTGCCGCGCGACGGCTCCGCGCTCGGCCTGTGGCTCGGCGTGCTCGCCGCGGTCTTCGTCGTCCTGACCATGGCGTGGCGGATCGGCATGCGCTCGACCGTGCGCGCCTTCTCGTTCGCGGCGCACGACCTGCGCCAGCTCACGGTCGCGCGCGTGCTGGACCCGCTCGGCATGGCGCGGCAGCGCGCCGCGGGCGAGACCCTGACCATCGCGTCCTCCGACACCAACCGCGTCGCAGGGATCTCGTGGCTCGTCACGGGTCAGCTCGGCGCACTCGCCGCGATCGGCACGACCGCCGTGAGCCTCCTGCTCGTCTCGGTGCCGCTCGGGATCGCGGTCCTCGTCGCGACGCCCGTGATGCTGCTCGTGATGCACCGGCTCTCGGTGCCGCTCGAGGCGCCGCAGCGAGACCGAGCAGGAGACCGCGGCGCGCGCCGGCGGGCTCGCGACCGACCTCGTCACGGGCCTGCGCGTCCTCAAGGGCCTGGGTGCCGAGGAGGCCGCGGCCGACCGCTACCGGCGCGCGAGCCGCGACTCCCTCGCGGCCGCGCTGCGCGCGGTGCGCTCCCGGCGCCGCGTACCAGGCCGTGAGCACCGTGCTCTCGGTCGTCTTCCTCGCGGCCGTCGCGTTCTTCGCGGGCCGCATGGCGCTCGCCGGGCAGATCACCGTGGGTGAGCTCGTCGCGGTCGTGGGCCTCGCGCAGTTCGTCCAGGAACCCATGTCCCGGACGGGCTTCCTGGGGGTCGAGCTCGCGCAGAAGCGCGCCTCGGCGCGGCGTCTGCTGCTCCTGCTCGGCGAACCGACCGTCCACAGCCCGGTGGACGGGGCGGCGAGCGCCGCGCACGCCGGGCACCCGCGACGTCCGCGGGGCCGCGACCGTGACGATCACGGGCGTCTTCGGCGGGTCCGTCGTGCCTCGCGTCACGGCCCGGGCGGGCCAGGTCGTGGGCAGTCGTCGTGCCCGACGGCGGCGACGCGGCCCGGCTCGTCGACGCCCTCGGGTGCCGCGCCCCCGCCCCATCCGGAGCCGTCGTCGTGAACGGGACGGACCTCGCCACGCTCGACCCGTCGACCGGGCGTGCGCTCGTGTTCGCGGCCCGGCACGAGGCCTCGCTGTTCAGCACGACCGTGCGCGAGAACCTCGCACCCGACGGGCCGCTCGACGAGCGCGCGCTCGACGCGTCGGGAACCGGGGAGGTGCTCGGGCACCTCGCCGAGGGCCTCGACACCCCGCTGGTCGGGCGCGGCCAGCATCTGTCCGGCGGGCAGCGCCAACGGCTCGTCCTGGGCCGGGCGCTGCACCGGCCCGAGCCCGTGCTCGTCCTGCACGACCCCACGACCGCGGTCGACAGCGTGACCGAGGCCCGGATCGCCGCCGCACTGCGTGGCTTCCCCGAGCGCGCCCTCGTGCTCGTGACCTCGAGCCCGACGCTCCTGGCCGTGTGCGACGAGGTCGTCACGGCCGCCGCCCCGGCCGGGTCCGACCGCGAGCTGGTGGCCTCGTGAGCGCCGACGTCGTGACCGCCGGCTCCGACGGGCCTTTCGTTCCCACGGCCCCCGCCGTCCCGGCGCGGGCCGTCCTGCCCGTCGCGACGACCGCCGCGACCAACGCCGCGCTGTGGCGCATGCTCACCAGGCGCCGGTGGCTCTTCGCCGGGACCGTCGCCGTGCTGCTGGCCGGCTCGGTCGCGGGCCTCGCGACCCCGGCCCTGCTCGGGGTCATGGTCAACGTCGTCGTCGAGGGTGGCCGGACGTCCGAGCTCGTGCGCTTCGGCCTGCTGCTTCTCGGGGCGGGCGTGCTGAGCGCGATCCTCGGCTACCTGGGACAGACCCTGCTCGCCCGGATCTGCGAGGGCGCGCTCGCAGACCTGCGCGAGGACGTCCTCGCGAGCGCGCTCGACCTGCCGCTCGAACAGGTCGAGCGGGCCGGTGTCGGCGACGTCGTCGCGCGCGTCTCGGGGGACGTCGACGCCGTGAGCGAAGCGATCTCGGGCGTCCTGCCTGCCGTCACGTCCGCCGTTTTCACGATCGCCCTGACGCTCGTGGGGCTCGGGGCCCTCGACTGGCGCTTCGCCCTCGCCGCGGTCGCGGCCGCTCCCCTGCAGGTCGTGTCGCTCCGCTGGTTCCTGCGCCGCTCGGGCCCCGTCTACCGCGAGGTGCGGGTCGCCGAGGCCCAGCGCGCCGAGCAGGTCGTCGAGACCGTCGCAGGCGCCACGACCGTCACCACGCTGGGGCACGGCGAGCGGCACGAGGCCCTCGTGGCGCAGTCCTCGATCCGGGCCATCGACCTGTCGCTGACGGGGATCGCGCTGCTGACCCGGTTCTACAACCGGCTCAACGTCGCCGAGCTCATCGGGCTCGGGGCCGTGCTCGCGGTCGGGTTCTGGCTCGTCTCGGGCGAGGCCGTGACGGTGGGCGCCGCGACAGCCGCGGCGCTGTACTTCCACCGGTTGTTCGGGCCGATCGGGACGGTCCTGGGTGAGTTCGACGAGATCCAGAAGGCGGGGGCCGGGCTCGCACGGCTCGTGGGCGTGACGACGGCGACGGCGACGGCACGACCCGCCGAGGGCGACACGTCCCTCGACCAGGGTGACCGGGTTCCCGCCGAGGACGACGGGGCTCCCGCCGAGGGCGACCGTCCGGCAAGCCTCGCCGAGGGACGGTCGCGACGCTCCGCCGTCGTGCTCCGCGACGTGAGCTTCGCCTACTCCCCCGGGCGTGAGGTCCTCACGGGCGTGGACCTCGAGGTCGTCGAGGGCGAGCACGTCGCGCTCGTCGGGGCGTCCGGAGCCGGCAAGACGTCGGTCGCGAAGCTCGCGATGGGCATCCACCGCCCGACGCGCGGCGCCGTGCAGGTCATGGGCGGCGCACCGGGGCGACGCCGTCGGGCGTCCGGCACCGACGGGGTGCCCACCCCGCGGCCCGACGCGGCCATGGTGAGCCAGGAGGTCCACGTCTTCAGCGGGACCCTCGCCGAGGACCTGCGGCTCGCCGCGCCCCGCGCGAGCGACGCCGAGCTGCACGCGGCCCTCGCCGCGGTCGAGGCGCACTGGGTCGGCGACCTGCCCGAGGGCCTCAGGACCGCCGTGGGTGCGGACGGGGTCGACCTGCCACCGGACCACGCCCAGCAGCTCGCGCTCGCGCGGATCCTGCTCCTGGACCCTGCGGTCGTGGTGCTCGACGAGGCCACGGCCGAGGTCGGGACCGACGGCGCCGCGAGGCTCGACCGGGCGGCCCAGGCCGCGCTGTCGGGGCGGACCGCGGTCGTGATCGCGCACCGGTTGAGCCAGGCGGCGGCAGCCGACCGGGTCGTGGTCATGGATGCGGGACGGATCGTCGAGTCGGGGACGCACGACGAGCTGCGCGCAGCCGGGGGGCGGTACGCGCGGCTGTGGGCGGCATGGGAACGGGGGGCAGGAGACCGCTGAGGGTGACCGTGCCGACCGCCGAGGGTCGCCGCCCACGGCGCTGAGGGCGACGCGACGTCACCCTCAGCGCGCGAGACCGTCACCCCCGGCCGTCAGGTGTGTCACCTTCGGCGGGCTCGACCGTCGCCCCCGGCATCCCGAGCGCTACCGTGTCCGACATGGGTTGGGAAATGTGGTTGGGAGTCGCGGCGGTCGCCATCTCCGCCGTCGCGCTGACGATCGCGACGTCCGTCTGGTCCCAGCAACGACGCCGCCGACGCCTCGATCCTCCGCTCACCTCCGCCGATGCGGCCCCCGACGACGCCGGCCAGCTCATCGCGTTCGTCGCCAACCCGTCCAAGCCCGCGGCGGCGAACCTCGAGCGCACCGTCCGCCAGGTGTGCGCCGAGGCCGACCTCCCCGAGCCCCTGTGGTTCGAGACCACGATCGAGGACCCGGGCGTCGGGCAGACCCGCGAGGCCCTCGCACGCGGCGCCGACATCGTGGTCGCGGTCGGCGGCGACGGGACGGTCCGCGCCGTCGCCGAGGCCATGGTCGGCACGGGGACCCCCATGGGCCTCATCCCCATCGGCACGGGCAACCTGCTCGCCCGCAACCTCGACCTGCCCATCACGGACCCCGACGAGGCGCTGCGCATCGTCGTCGCGGGCGCGGACCGCGTGATCGACGTCGGCTGGGCGCGCGTCCTGGAGTACGCGGAGACCGACGACGGCGCGGGGGGCCCCGCACGGACGGCCGCCACGAGCGAGAGCGGCGCGGGCGACGGGGACGGCGGACCGCCCGCAGGCTCCGAGGCCGGCACCACCAGCACCTCGATCACCTCGGCCGAGCAGCCCGAGGGCACGCTCGCGGGCCGGGACACCGAGCCCGCCCACATCTTCCTCGTGATCGCAGGGCTCGGGTTCGACGCCGCGATGGTCGCCGACGCCGACGCGACCCTCAAGGCCAAGGTGGGCTGGGTCGCGTACTTCGTCGCGGGCATCCGGCACCTGCACGGCCGCCGCCTCAAGGCCCAGATCCAGCTCGACGACGCACCGCCGGTCCAGGCGAAGCTGCGCACGCTCATGGTCGGCAACTGCGGCAAGCTGCCCGGCGGCATCACGCTGCTGCCCGACGCGGTGCTCGACGACGGCATCCTCGACATCGCTGCGATCGACACGCGCGGCGGGGTCGTGGGCTGGGCCCAGCTCTTCGGCGACGTCGTCATGCAGGGCTTCGGCGTGACCAACGACCTGCCCGCGAAGATCGGCCGGATCGACCACGCGCGTGCCAAGCGGGTCCGCGTCCGGGTCGAGGGAGGAGAACAGGCGCAGGTCGACGGCGACCTCCTGGGCCGTGCCGTCGAGCTCGAGGCCTGGGTCGAGCCGGGCGGCCTGGTCGTGCGCACGGCCTGACCTGCGGGCATCATTCGACCTGACGCACCGACCTTCACCACCGAGGAGCACCCCCTAGATGACCGCACCGCAGGTAGCCGCTCCGCAGCGTGGTCTGGCGCCGTCGACCCGGATCCTGATCAGCCTGGCCGCCGGGGTGATCGTGCTCGCCGGGGTGTACTTCGCGCGCGGGCTGTTCGGCCCACTCGCGCTCGCGGCGGTCGTCGTGATCATCGTGCAGCCCGTCCGCGGGCCGCTCGAGCGCCGCGGCTGGCCGCGGTGGGCCGCGACGACCGGGATGATCGTGGTGGCCTACCTGATCCTCGGCGCGCTCGCAGCGCTGCTCGCGTTCGCCGGGGTCCAGTTCGCGAACCTCGTGAGCCAGTACCTGGACGACCTCTCCCGGACGATCAACCAGTTCGTGGCGTGGCTCGAGACGTTCGGCGTCGAGGGCCAGGTCGCGGACGCGGTGTCGTCGTGGCTCGACCCGAGCACCATCGCCGGCCTCGCGGCCACGGTCGGCGGGACGGCCATGACGGTGCTCACGGCGTTCTTCTTCGTGCTCGCGTACGTGATCTTCATGGCCGCCGACGCCGGTCGCTACCAGGACGCCCACGCCCGCTTCGGCGCGACGCGCCCTGCGACGCTCGCCCGGATCACGTCCTACAACTCGGGCGTCCGCCGCTACTTCGTCGTCAACGCCTCGTTCGGGGCGATCGTGGCCGTGATCGACGGCCTGGCCCTGTGGTGGATGGGGGTCCCTGCGCCCGCCGTCTGGGCCATCCTCGCGTTCGTCACCAACTTCGTCCCGAACATCGGGTTCGTGCTCGGCGTGGTCCCCCCGACGGTCATGGCCCTCGTGGTGGGCGGCTGGCCGCTCGCCCTGGCGGTGGTCGCGGTCTACTGCGTGGTCAACGTGGTCCTGCAGGTGCTGGTGCAGCCCAAGTTCGTGGCCGACGCGGTCAACCTGAGCCTCACGCTCAGCTTCTTCTCGGTCGTGTTCTGGACGCTCGTGATCGGCCCGCTGGGCGCGATCCTCGCGATCCCGCTGACCCTTCTCAGCCGTGCGCTGATCATCGAGGGGGACCCGGGGTCGGGTTGGTTGCGCTACCTGTCGGGCGACACGTCGGGGGCTCCCCCGGCCGCGGAGCCCGCCCGTGCGCCGGAGGCTGCACCTGTGGCTGCCGCGGGACCGCGAGAGCCCGAGGCGAGCACCGGCACGGTCGGCACGGGCGGGCCCGGCGTCGACGATCCGGACCACCCGGCCACCTGAGCCAGGTCCCGTCCCGGACGTGGGACTGCCTCGTCCCAGGCCCTGACCAGCCACGGGCCCGACCCCGGCGACTTCCGCCCGCCCTGCGCCGACCTCGTGGAGGATCGGTGACCACGCCGCCCGGCCGACGGGCCGCCCACGTCACCCCCCGTAGGCTGGACCGGTGACGAATACGGCCCCCGCACAGACCCCTCGTCGCACCAGTCGTCGGGGGTTCGCCGCGCTGCTCCTCGCGATCGGCGTCCTCGTCGCCCCCGCGCTTCCCGCTGCGGCTGCCGCCGTTCCGACCACCGGAACCGCCGGCCTGCCCCCGGCCGCCTCGGCCGCGGCCTCGTCGCCGGTCACCTCCGAGGCCACCACCGAGTCCTCGCCGGCAGGCCCGACCGTCCTGGTCGGCGTCGCCGGGCTGCGTTGGACGGACGTCAACCCGACGACCGTCCCGCACCTGTGGAGCATGATCGGTTCGAGCTCGGTCGGGTCGATCAACGTCCGCACGGGCGCCGGCCCCGTCACCTGCCCGCTCGACGCGTGGCTCACGCTGTCAGCGGGCCAGCGCGAGTCGAGCGCTCCCCCCGCCGTCGAACCGGTTCCCTCGGAGGACCCGACGGACCCCGCGGAGATCACGCCCACGATCGACTGCGAGCCCCTGCCCACGATCGACGCGGGGACGGGCGTGGGCTCGTCGTCGGTGCCGGGATGGGCCACGCTCACGACCGGCCCCGAGGACCTGGTCGAGGAGCCGACCAGCACCACGGTCGATCCCGAGACGGGCGCGGTGGTGCCCCGCGGGCCAGGTGCGCTCGGCACCGAGCTCGCCGCCGCGGGCGTGTGCAGCACCGCGGTCGGGCCCGGAGGAGCGATCACGCTCGCGGACTCGACGGGCGCGGTCTCCCGCTACGTCCCGACGCTCGACGCCCTCTCGCAGGACGAGCTCGCGGCGTGCGACACGGTCGTGATCGACCAGGGCGAGCTGCCCGAGTCCTCGCCCGAGCGGACCGAGGCCCTGCGCGAGCTCGACCAGGTCCTCGAGCGCCTGACCTCGGACCTGCCGCGCGACTCGCGCGTCCTCGTGGCGGGGATCGCCGACACCCCGGGCGCCAAGCCCGGTCTGCAGGTCGTCGTGGACTGGACGGCCTCGGGATCGGAGCACGGCTGGCTCCAGTCGGAGTCGACGCGCTTCAAGGGACTCGTCCAGCTCACGGACCTCACCGCGACGCTCGCGGCCGACGCCGGGATCAGCACCGCCGCGTTCGAGGGCGGTGCCCCGCTCGAGTCGGGCGACGACCGCCGCATGAGCATCTCGCGCACGGTCGAGAACCGTCGCTACCTCGGTGTCCTGTCGGACACCGCCCCGAACCTCATGCCGGCGTTCGTCGGCCTGCTCATCGGTTCGCTCGTGATCGCGGTCGGGGCCACGCTGTGTTCGCGCCGGGCGGCCGAGCGGCGCGCTGCCGGGTCTCCTTCCGGCCCGACGACGCCGCTCCCCCCGAGCCCGCGAGGTCGCCGGGTCCTGTCGGCCGTCCTGCTCCTGGTCGCCTCCGCGCCGGCCGCGTCGTCGCTCAGCACGCTCGCCCGCTGGTGGGTCTCTCCCGCGCCGACGTTCGCGCTCATCCTCTCGGTGAGCGTGGCGACCGTGGTGGTCGCCCTCGTCGCGTGGTGCGTGAGCCGGGTCCTGCCGCGCAGCCCGTGGCGTCTCGCGGCCGCCGTCTCGGGAGTCACCTGGCTCGTCCTGACCGTCGACGGCCTGACGGGGACGACGCTCCAGCAGGGGTCGCTCCTGGGCCCGGCCCCCGTGCTCGGGGCGCGCTTCTACGGCTTCAACAACATGACGTTCGCGGTGTACGGCGCGGCCGCGCTGCTGCTCGCCGGGAGCGTCGCGTCCCAGCTCGCGGCGCACGGTCGGCGACGGGCGGGCGTCGCGGTGGTCGTCGGCGTCGGGATCGTCACGACGGTCGTCGACGGCTGGCCCGCGTTCGGTGCCGACTTCGGCGGGATCCTCGCCCTGATCCCGGCGTTCGCGATCCTTGCCCTGCTGGTCGCCCAGGTGCGCATCACGGTGCGACGGATCCTCGCGGTCGCGGCCGCGACGATCGGCGTGGTCGTGGTCGTGTCGGTCGTCGACTGGGCGATCCCGGGGACCAGCTCTCACCTGGGCGGGTTCGTCCAGCGGTTCCTCGACGGGGACGCGCTGAGCATGATCGCGACCAAGGCCGCGGGTGCCTGGGCGACGGTCGCGAGCGTTCCCGGCGTCCTCGCGACCGTGGCCGTCGTGGCCACGGCCTTCGCTGCCCTGCGTCCCGACGTCTGCCGCCTGCCCGAGGTCGCTGCCGCCTACCGCGCGTGGCCCCAGCTCCGGTCTCTCGTCATCTCGCTCGTGGTCGCAGCCGGGATCGGCTCGGTCCTCAACGACTCGGGCGTCATCATCGCGGTCATGTTCGTCGTCGTGGCGATCGCGACCGTCGTGACCTCGTTCCTCTCGGAGTCGTCGGCCACCGTCGCCACAGCGGTCCCCGCCGCGAACCCCGCCGCAGCGGCGTCACCGACTGCCCCGAGGACCCGCGCACCGCGCATCGCGGGGCTCTCGACCGACTCGGGCACCATCCGCCGCATGCCCACCACGATCCTCGCGGTGGGTGGCGGCCTGATCCTCTCGCTGCTGCTCGCTGCGGCCGTCGTGCCCACGGGGGGTGCCGCCGTCGCGGGCGACGAGGTCCGTCGCGGTACGGGCGCTTCCGTCGCACCCGAGGGCGAGAGCCTCGTCGTGGTCGGCACGTCAGGCGTGCGCTGGCCCGACGTCGCGTCCGGGAGGGCCCCCGAGCTCCGCACGCTGCTCACCGAGGGGGCGGGTGCCGCGGGCGACTCGCTCCCCACGGGGGCCGCGAGCCGCTGCCCCGCCTCGGGGTGGCTCGCGCTCTCGGCAGGGCAGTACGTGCGCCACGAGCCCCTCCTGCTCGACGACGGCACGACGACGTGCGCCCCCGTCACCACGGTCGCGGCGGACGGGACGACGGCCTCGACGGACGAGCCGGTCGACCCCGCCACCTCCTCGCGCGCGGCGACCCCTGCGACGTCGGTCCAGGTCGAGGGGTGGCAGGACATGGTGGACGCACAGTCCCGGACGGTCGAGCTCGGCACCCTGGGCCAGGCGATCTCGGACGCCGGTGTCTGCGCGACGGCCGTCGGGCCCCGCGCGGCGCTCGCCCTCGCGGACCGCGACGGGGCGGTCGCGCGCTACCAGGACCTGCCCGCCGCTCTGGCCCCTGTCAACGACACGTTCGGCTGCGCGCTGACCGTGATCGACGCGGGAGACGCGACCCCCGCAGCGCTCGAGACGATCCCGGGCGAGACGCCGACGGAGCGCTCGGCCCGCTACCGCGCCGAGCGGCCCGGGCTCGTGGCCGACGTCGACGCGACGGTCGGGCGGGTCCTGGACGCCGTGCCCGACTCCGCGACGGTCCTCGTGGTCGACGTGGTCAACAACCCGGGTGCCCGCCCCGCGCTGGGCGTGACCATGGTCCGGTCCTCGGCCGCGATCGACTCCGACCAGCCGCGCTTCCTCACGAGCTCGGCGACGCGCTCCGACGGGATCGTCCGCCTGCTCGACGTGCCCCCGACGATCCTGGGCGCCCTGGGCGTCGAGGTCCCGGCGGGGGTCGACACGTCGATCATGACGTACGGCTCACCCCGCCCCCTCGACGCGGCGTCCGCCGCCGACGCCCTGGCGGACCTGACCTCACGAGACCAGGTCCGGCGCCAGATCTACCCGTACTTCGTCGACTACGCGGGGTATGCGGGGCTGGTCCTCGCGGCCGGCTGCCTGCTGCTGGCGCCCGTCGCCCGTCGCAAGGACTCACGAGGCTGGCGGATCGGGCGGCGGGTCGCCGAGGGCGCCGCGCTGGTCCTCGCGTCCTTGCCCGCCGCGGCGTTCGTCTCGTCGATGACCTCGTGGTGGCGGTTCGAGAACCCGATGCTCGCGGCCGTCGCCATGTCGATCGGCTCGACCGTCGTGGTCGCCGGGCTCGGGGCGCTCGCTCCACGACGACCCGTCTGGGCGGGCCCCGCCCTGGTCGCGGGGATCACGTTCGCCGTGCTGACGCTCGACGCCCTCCTGGGTACCCCGTTCAACCGGGCGAGCCCGCTCGGCTCGGCGCCGACGTTCGGGGCGCGCTTCTACGGGTTCGGCAACCCGACGTTCTCGGTGTACGCGGTCGCGGGAGTGCTCGCTGCGGCCGGGGTCGCGCAGTGGCTCGTGCTCCGTGGCCGCCGACGGACGGCGACGCTCGTGGTCGGGGTCGTCGGCGTGGTCGCGATGGCCGTCGACGTGTGGCCCACGCTCGGGGCCGACCTCGGCGGCGGGCTCGTCCTCGTGCCCACGTTCGCGATCCTGCTGCTCGCGACCTCGGGCGCGCGCCTGACGTTCCGGCGGTTCTTCACGATCGGCCTGGCCGGCGTGGGGGTCGTCGCGGCGATCGGCGTGCTCGACTGGCTGCGCCCGCCCGCAGCCCGATCCCACCTGGGGCGCTTCGTGGGCCAGGTGGTCGACGGCGACGCGTGGGAGATGCTCTGGCGCAAGGCCGGCTACGCGGCCCGCTCGGTGCTGGGCGGGGTCCCCGTCTGGATCACGCTCGTCGTGCTGGTCTGGTTCGCGCTCGTGCTGTTCGCACCGCGCCGCTTCACGCCCGCCTGGTTCGCACGGTCCGAGGCCGGGTGGCCCCTGTTCCGGCCCGCGATCCTCGCGATCTGGGTCATGTGCGTGAGCGGTTCGCTCGTCAACGACTTCGGGGTCCGGATCGCGATGATCGCCCTGGTCGCGGCCGTGCCGCTCGTGGTGCTCACCGCGCTGCGCGCGACGCCGGGAAGCCCGGGCGAGGTCCCCGACGCGGACCGCGGGGCGATGTCCGGAACGGGAGCGGCGCCGTCGGGCACGGCGTCCACCGGGACGGACGACGCGTCGTCCGGCGTACTGCCCTCCCTGCCCGACGGCGGAGGCTCGCCCGACGACGCGGCGGAACCTGCCGCACCCGGCAGGTAGACGACGAGGGGCCTGGGCGGAATCCGCCCGGGCCCCTCGTGCGACGAGCTACTTCGCGGAGTGCTTGTGCCCGCCCAGCGCGTCGAGCGCGCTGCGGACGCGACGTGCCCCGACCGCGAGCTGCACGTCGCGGTACTGGTTGGCGCGGTGGATCTGCCCCTTGAGGTCCGAGCCGGACGGCCGGTGGCGCAGGTCGCACGGGACCTCGACCGCGACGTAGCCCTTGCGGAGCAGGTCGATCGTCAGGCCCGTCTCGACTCCCCAGCCGCGGGCCAGCGGCGTCGCGGCCTCGAAGGCCTCGCGCGTCAGGCAGCGCATGCCCGACAACGGCTGCGTGGGCGTCCAGCCCGTCATGGACTGGATGGCACGACGCGCGGCACCCACGACGATCCCGCGACCGCCCGCGCCGGGCTGCGGCGGGAGCAGGGCGATGGACATGTCCGCCAGGCCGTCGAGCACCGGGGGCACGAGCGGGGCCGTGTTGACCGCGGTCTCGCCCAGGTCACCGTCGATGAAGAGCAGGAGGCGCGGGGGGCGGTCCGCGACGTCACGCATCGCGACGACGGCCGCACCCGTCTCCATGGCCGCGGCCTTGCCGCGGTTGTGGGAGTGGCGCACGACCACGGCCCCCGCCTCGCGGGCGACGTGCTGCGTGGTGTCCTCGCTGCCGTCGTCCACGACGAGCACGAGGTCGACGTGCGGGATGGCCTTGGCCGCCCGGACCGTGGCCGCGATGCGGCGCGCCTCGTCCTTGGCGGGGATGATCACCGCGACACGCTGCTTCTGCCGTGAGCCGCCGTGGAGCGGAGCGGGGCGCGGGGTCTTCGCCACCGGGAGCGCGTGCGTCCCGTTGGCGGGGACGCCCGACACGTCCCCGGTGGTTCCGGTGTTCAGTCCTGACTCGGTCGACCGATGGTCCGCGTTCACGCAATCCAGCCTAGTAGTGCAAAGAGTTTCCCGCAGTTTGCCACACTCGAGGTGCCAAAGTCACGGGGATGTCCCAGAGAACGGTGTTCTCGGGTTCTTGCCGAGGTAACTCTCGGTCAGCCTGG
Source organism: uncultured Actinomycetota bacterium (assembly GCA_963782165.1). GTDB lineage: Bacteria > Actinomycetota > Actinomycetes > Actinomycetales > Cellulomonadaceae > Oerskovia. The sequence continues at coordinate 314,540 of CAWAIO010000006.1, read as the reverse complement.
CGTCTGTGCTTCCTCGACGTCGGGCCGACCTGGCCGAGACCGACGGGCGGGGGCGACGATGCCGCCGGCCGCCGGTCTCGGGGTGGTGCTGTGGAGCTGGTGATGCTTGCGGTGCTGTCGTGCTCCCCGCGGTGAGGAGCTCGTCAGCGGAGCGTGACCTGGCGGGACACGATGCCCGCACGCGCGCGACGTTCGTTGGCGTCGAGGGGCTCGGTGATCGCGAGCGCCGCGTCGATCTTGGCCTTGAGCTCCTGAGCGGGCTCCTCGAGGTCCGCCGCCTCCGTACCGCGCGGCAGCTCCCAGACCGGGACCAGCAGGCCCGACGACCGGAACGCGCCGACGAACTTGCCGCCGCCCAGGCCCGACTCGCGCTTGGCGTGCAGGCGCGAGATCGCGTCGATCAGCGCCTCCTCACCCACGGGCCAGGCCCAGCGCAGGAACTCGCGGCTCATGGAGCACCAGTACGCCGACTCGACCGACTCGAGCTTGACCGTGGGGACGATCGACTCCGACGCCTGGTCGAGCGACGCCTTGAGGTCCGGCGTGACGTCCGTGGTGGGGTCGAGCCAGAACGAGAAGTCGTCGTGGACCGTGACCTCGAACGGCACCGACAGGTCCAGGACGTCCTGCAGGCGCGGACCCGGGCCCGGCAGCTCGCCGAGCTCGATCGACGTGCCCGGCTCGGCCTCGATGGCCTCCAGCAGGACCGACGCGAGGTCGCGGCTCGTGTCGCCCGAGCCCGCGAGGGTCTGGAGCGCCAGGAGGATGGTGCCGTCCTGACGGTGCAGCGCGGCCCAGCCGGCCGGGAGGATCGTCACGACGAGCACGTCGCGCGCGCCGTACTCCTTCGTGGTGCGGGCAGGTGCCGAGGCCGAGGGGACGACCTCCCGCAGGGCGACCCAGTCGGTCTCGCCGGGGAGACCCTCGAAGGGGCGCAGCACGAAGTCGGGCGTCGAGTTCTTGGCCATGGGGAGAGTGTAGTGGGAGCGAGTGCGGGGCTGGAGGGCTCCTACCGCTCGACCGGGAATCCTCGCTGCACCCACGCGGCCATGCCGCCGTCGAGGTTGGTCGCATCGAAGTCGCCCTGGTTGAGCCACGCCGCGGCCCGTGCCGAGCGTCCGCCCGAGTGGCAGATCACCAGGATCGGGACCTCGGGGTCCAGCTCGCCCCAGCGGACGGGCAGCTCGCCCAGGGGGATGTGGACGGCGTCGGGCACGTGTCCTGCGTCCCACTCGTCCTGCTCGCGCACGTCGAGGAGCACGACGCCCTCGGGCACGGGGTGCTCGGCGTCGAGCTCGGACACGTCGGTCGTGGGTACCTGGGGCGGGAACATGGTGACCAGCCTACGTTTCTGACGAGACGTCGTCGGGCGGGGCGCGTCGCGTGAAGACCATGTCCCGGGGAGGACGTCCCGTCGACCATGCGGTTGGCGTCGGCCCACCATGCGGTTGGCGTCCGAAAACGGCCCGATCACGACGACAACCGCATGCTCGGCACCGAAGCCGGCACCGGCGCACGCACCAGGGCCGGCACCGAGTCCCGCACCGACGCCCGCACCGCGCCGTCTCCTCCCGGGACAGACCTCCCGCGACGCCCTGACCAGTGGCAGGATCGTCGCATGGACCCCCGCGCCGGAACCCTCGCCCAGCCCCAGGACCTCATCGACGTGGACGCCGTGGTCGGCGCCTACTACGACCTCTCTCCCGACGTCGACGACCCGGCGCAGAAGGTGGTGTTCGGGACGTCGGGCCACCGCGGGTCGAGCCTGGACCACGCGTTCAACGAGGCGCACATCCTCGCGATCACGGCCGCGATCGTCGAGTACCGGCGCGCCCAGGGCACCGACGGACCGCTCTTCATCGGGCGTGACACGCACGCGCTGTCGCTCCCTGCGTGGCAGACCGCGATCGAGGTCCTCACGGCCGCGGGCGTCCAGACGTTCATCGACGCACGCGACTCCTACACCCCGACCCCGGCCGTCTCCCAGTCCATCCTGCTGCACAACGGCGCTGCCACCGAGGCCGGCGTCCGCACGACGGGCCCCGAGCTCGCGGACGGGATCGTCGTGACGCCGTCTCACAACCCGCCGCGCGACGGCGGCTTCAAGTACAACCCGCCGCACGGCGGGCCTGCGGACTCGGAGGCCACCAGCTGGATCGCGGACCGCGCGAACGAGATCCTGCGCTCGGGCGTCGGGCAGGTCGAGAGGGTCCCGCTCGAGCGCGCCCTGACGGCCGAGACCACGCACCGCCACGACTTCCTCACGGCGTACGTCGACGACCTCGCCTCGGTCCTGGACCTCGACGCGATCCGTGACGCGGGCGTCCGGATCGGCGCCGACCCCCTGGGTGGCGCGTCGGTCGAGTACTGGGGAGAGATCGGCGAGCGCTACGGGCTGGACCTGACGGTCGTGAACCCGCAGGTGGACCCGCGGTGGGCCTTCATGACGCTCGACTGGGACGGCAAGATCCGTATGGACTGCTCGTCGCCGTACGCCATGGCCTCGCTCGTGCAGAAGATGACGGGCCCGGACGCGACCTCGACGTTCGACATCGCGACGGGCAACGACGCGGACTCGGACCGCCACGGGATCGTGACCCCGGACGCCGGCCTCATGAACCCCAACCACTACCTGGCCGTCGCGATCGACTACCTGTACGGCGGGGCGCGCCCGGGCTGGCGCGACGACGCCGCGATCGGCAAGACGCTCGTGTCCTCCTCTCTCATCGACCGGGTGGGTGCGGGGATCGGTCGCCGCGTCGAGGAGGTGCCGGTCGGCTTCAAGTGGTTCGTCCCGGGCCTGCTCGACGGCTCGGTCGGGTTCGGCGGCGAGGAGTCCGCGGGCGCCTCGTTCCTGCGGACCAACGGCGGGGTGTGGACCACGGACAAGGACGGGCTGCTGCTCGCGCTGCTCGCCTCGGAGATCCTCGCGACCACGGGCAAGACCCCGTCCCAGCACCACGCCCGGCTCGTCGAGCAGTACGGCGAGTCCTGGTACGCCCGCGTCGACGCCCCGGCCTCGCTCGAGGAGAAGTCGGCGCTCGCGAAGCTCAGCCCGGAGCAGGTCACGTCGACGACGCTCGCGGGCGAGGAGATCACTGCGAAGCTGACCACGGCGCCGGGCAACGGTGCGGCGATCGGCGGCCTCAAGGTCACCACGGAGAACGCGTGGTTCGCGGCGCGCCCCTCGGGCACGGAGAACGTCTACAAGATCTACGCCGAGTCGTTCGTCTCGGCAGAGCACCTCACGCAGGTGCAGGACGAGGCCAAGCAGGTCGTCTCGGACGCCCTGGGCGGCTGACACCCGGGGTGAGGTGCCCGACGACGGCGCGCGCCGTCGTCGGGCACCTCACCGCTCCACCTTCTCGTCTCGCTTGTGCGGCCCCGGCGCCGGCCCCGGCCCCGGCCCCGGCCCCGGGGATCACCGTCAGGCATCTCACATGGGTACTTCTCACCATAAGAATCGCTACCTGCCATGGATCTCTACTCCTAGTATCGAAGCGTTCCCTCGTCGATCCTCTGGAGTTCCCATGCGCACGTCACGAGCAGCCCTCGCACTGCCCCTCGCCCTCGTCGCCGTCCTCGGCCTGTCCGCCTGCTCGGGCGACACCGCCCCCGAGGAGACCACGTCGGCCTCGACGAGCGTCGAGACGCCGGACACCGAGGAGACCCCTGCGGACGAGGAGGCCGAGGCCGAGCCCGCCGCCGCGGGCGACAAGCCCGCGTGGGCCGCGACCAACGAGGTCGTCGGCACCCAGCTCGGCACGGCCGAGGGTGACGGGTTCACCGTGGACATCTACCAGGTGAGCACCGCGGTCGCGACCAAGACCGGCCAGTTCGCCGACGAGTCGGGCACGCCGATCCTCAACCCGGGCGACCCGCTCGTGTTCGTCAACTACGTCCTGACCAACACGGGCGACGCCGACCTGCCCCTGACCTACTCGATCGTGGGTGTCGACGCGCGCTACGCCGACTGGCCCTACATGCAGGGCATGGACAGCATCGTCGACAGCGCGCTCTTCGAGGCAGCCGGTGTCGTCGACTCCCCGATCACGCCGGGCTCGGGCGACGCGCCGTTCGTCCTCGCACCGGGGCAGTCCGTCGCGTACGGCGAGAACTTCAAGCACCAGCCCGGCTCGCCCATCGAGTTCGAGGTCACGCTGACCCCGGCCGACGCAGCGGGCGACCTGAACCACGACCTGCGCCAGGAGGTGGCGGTCGAAGCGACCATCGCCTGATCCGGGCCGAGCCGACGGCTCGGACCCTCGCAGACCTCGAGCGGGGCAGGACGTCGTCGACGACGTCCTGCCCCGCTCGGTCGTCCACGCGCGGACGAGCGTCAGCGCGCGATCAGGTCCTGGTACTCCTCGTGCAGCTGGACGAACGCCCGGACGAACGGGCACAACGGCACGACCTTGTCCCCCGACGCGCGCACCTGGTCGAGCGCGCCGCGTGCGAGCGAGGACCCGATCCCGTTGCCCGCGTAGACGTCGTCGACCTCGGTGTGCGTGAACACGACCTGGCCCGGTTGTCGGACGTACGCCGCGAACCCCGCCACGTCACCCTCTGGCGTGCGCGCCTCGAACCGCTCCTGCGCCGGGTTGTCGACGATCGTGATCGCCTGCGTCTGCTCGCTCACCCGTTCATCATGCGGGCCTCGTGCGGTTCGCGCGCGCCCGGTCGAGCGGCGACACTACGAGAGACACGACGAAGCGGCCCATGACCAGGCCGACACTGCGCCGAGGATCACGCCCGCGCGCGCCCGACGACGCGGCAACCGATGGGAGACTGAGACGGTGGTCCAAGACTCCCCCCGCGCCGCGGCAGACGACTCCCGCAACCCCTACCGCGTCGTCCTCAGCAAGCCGGGGGCGCTGAACTTCTCGGCCGCAGCGGTCGTGGCCCGGCTCCCCATGTCCATGGTGGGCATCGGGATCGTCCTGATGATCCAGGGCATCTACGGCTCGTACGCCCTGGCCGGGCGCGTCTCCGCGGCCTACGTGATCGCGCAGGCCATCGCCTCGCCGCAGATCGCCCGCTACGTCGACCGCGTGGGCCAGGCCAAGGTCATGCGTCCCCTGCTCGTCGTGAGCACGCTGGGCCTGCTCGGGCTCGTGCTCTCGGCGGTCAACCAGGCGCCCGAGGTGTGGCTCTACGCGACCGCGATCGTCGCGGGCGCGAGCATCGGCTCGTACGGCTCGATGGTCCGCGCGCGCTGGACCCACGCAGTGAACGACCCGCGCCAGCTCCACACGGCCTACTCGCTCGAGTCCGCGCTCGACGAGCTCGTCTTCGTCGTCGGGCCCGTCCTCGCGACGCTGCTCGCGACCGAGGTCACCGACTCGGCCGGGATCATCGTCCCCATGGTCGCGGCCCTGGTGGGCGGCGTCTGGTTCCTCTCGCAGCGCCGCACCGAGCCGCCGGTCATGCCCGCGGTCCCCGGGGTCAAGCACCGCTCCGCGATGCGTTCGCCCGGCATGATCGTGCTCGCGGTCGTGTTCGTCGCGATGGGCCTCATCTTCGGCGCGACCGACGTCTCGACCATCGCGTTCGCCGAGGAGCAGGGCTCCAAGTCGGCGTCGGGCCTCATCCTGGGCGTCTTCGCGATGGGCTCGCTCATCTCGGGCCTCGCCTACGGCGCACGCCACTGGGTCTCGCCGCTGTGGAAGCGGTTCACGATCGGCATGGTCGCGCTCGCGCTGGGCGTGTCACTGTTCTTCGTCGTCACGTCGCTGCCCATGCTCGCGGTCGTCATGTTCGTCACGGGCTTCACGATCGCCCCGACGCTCATCAACGGCAACGCCCTGGTCCAGAACCTCGTGACCCCGCACCAGCTCACCGAGGGGCTGGCCTGGGTCGGGACGTCCCTGGGCGTCGGCGTCTCGTTCGGCGCGTCGATCGCAGGGTCGCGGATCGACGCCGCGGGCGCGCACGCGGGCTTCCAGGTCGTGATGATCGCGGCCGGCGTCGCGGTCCTCGCGGTCCTCGCCTCGACGCGGGTCCTGCGCCGGGGCGCGCCGCGCGACGACGTCGCGGAGGCGGCAGACGACGAGGCCTCCGAGACAGGTCCAGCGACGGCCTGAGAGCTCGGCGCACGTCCGCCCGCACCGTGCTGTGACGCACGGACGTGACGAGCAGAACGGCCCCAGCGGCTGCATTCTGCCGTTTTCGAGCGCACGATGGAAAGGTCCCCCTTTCCCCTCGTGCGGAGGTTCTCCCATGGCACTCGGTCTCGGTCGTCCCCAGGACAAGCGGAACAGGACGGTCGCCGACCTGCTCGTCGCCCAGCTCATCGAGGCCGGGGTCGAACGCATCTACGGGATCGTGGGCGACAGCCTCAACCCCGTGGTCGACGCGGTGCGGCGCAGCCAGAAGGGCAAGGGCAAGGGCATCGAGTGGATGCACGTGCGCCACGAGGAGGCCGCGGCGTTCGCCGCTGCCGCCGAGGCCCAGATCACGGGGAAGCTCGCCGTCTGCGCGGGTTCGTGCGGCCCGGGCAACCTGCACCTCATCAACGGGCTCTACGACGCCAACCGTTCCAGGCGTGCCCGTCCTCGCCATCGCGAGCCACATCCCCAGCGCGCAGATCGGCACGAGCTTCTTCCAGGAGACGCACCCCGACCGCCTGTTCGTCGAGTGCTCGGTCTACTCCGAGATGATCTCCACGGCCGAGCAGGCGCCGCGCGTCATCAACTCCGCGATCCACCACGCGTACGGTGCCCCGGGAGTCTCCGTCCTCACGCTCCCCGGCGACGTCGCGGACCTCGACGCCGCAGCCGAGATCATCGACGTCGCGGTGCACCCGGCCAAGCCGCGGATCATCCCCGACCCCGACGCGCGTCGCGACGCTCGCCGAGGCGATCAACAAGGCCAAGAAGGTCGCGATCTTCGCCGGCGCCGGGACGCGCGGCGCGCACGACGAGGTGATCGCGCTCGCCGACAAGATCGCGGCACCGATCGGCCACTCGCTGCGCGGCAAGGAGTGGATCCAGTACGACAACCCGTTCGACGTCGGCATGAGCGGGCTGCTCGGCTACGGGGCCGCGCACGACGCCATGCAGGACGCCGACCTGCTCGTCCTGCTCGGCACCGACTTCCCGTACGACCAGTTCCTGCCCGAGTCCGTGCGCACCGCGCAGGTCGACACCGACCCCGACGCACCTGGGCCGGCGGACCCGGCTCGACGTCGCCGTGGTCGGCGACGTCGGCGAGACCGTGCGGCTCCTGATGCCGCTCGTGAACACGAAGCCAAGAACCGCTCGTTCCTCGACGAGCATGGTCGCCAAGCACGAGAAGTCCATGACGGGCGTGGTCGGGGCGTACACCAAGGACGTCGAGAAGCACTCGCCCGATCCACCCCGAGTACGTCGCGGACCTCCTGGACCAGGAGGCCGCCGACGACGCGGTCTTCACCGTCGACACGGGCATGTGCAACGTGTGGGCCGCCCGGTACATCAGCCCCAACGGCAAGCGCCGCGTGATCGGCTCGTTCCTGCACGGGTCGATGGCCAACGCGGTGCCGCACGCGATCGGTGTCGCGGCCGCTCGGCCCGACCGCCAGGTCGTCGCGATGGCCGGCGACGGCGGGCTCTCGATGCTCCTGGGCGAGCTCATCACGATCAAGGCCTACGAGCTGCCCGTCAAGATCGTGCTGTTCGACAACGCGACCCTGGGCATGGTGCGCCTCGAGATGCTCGTCGACGGGCTGCCCATGTTCGGCACCGAGTCGCCCCACGTCGACTACGCCGCGGTGGCGAACGCGATCGGGATCCCGTCGGTGCGCGTCGAGCGCGCCAAGGACGTGCGCGGTGCGCTGCGCGGTGCCCTCTCACGCCCCGGCCCGGCCCTGGTCGACGTCGTGACCGACCCGCGCGCGCTGTCCCTGCCCCCGACCATCACGGCCGGCCAGGTGCGCGGCTTCGCGGTCGCGATGAGCAAGGAGGTCCTGGGCGGCGGCATGGGCGAGGTCGTGTCGATGGCCCGGGCGAACCTGCGCAACGTGCCGCGTCCGTAGGGGCGCACGTCGACGGCGTCGCAGGCCACGGGCCTGGCATCGGATTGGTTGTCAGAACTGAGCCGGTCGATACCTCGGTGCGCTTCTGACAACCGAGCGCAGGCGAGCGGTGCCAGGTGGGCCCGACGCGCAGGCGGGGCCGGGCTCAGCCGGCGGCGATCTGCGCGAGCGCGGCGAGGTGGGCCTCGACCGCGCGTCGGCCGTCCGGGGTGAGCGTGACCCAGGTGAGGCGGCGCGCGTCGCTCCGGTCCGGTGAGCTCTCCTTGCGCACCGTGACGAACCCGGCGTCGCTGAGCACCCGGAGGTTCTTCGACAGGTTCGCGTCGCTCAGGCCGAGCGTGTCGCGCAGCACCGCGAACTCGAGCTCCGCTCCCCGCCGGAGCACCCCGCAGATGCGCAGGCGGACGGGCGAGTGGACGACGTCGTTGAACGCCGGGGCGGCGCTCATCGCTCCGTCCCGGCCAGCTCGCGCCGGAAGGCCCTGCCGTACAGCGGGCCGAGCACGACCGCCGCGACGAACCCGACGGACGCCGGCACCAGCACCCACGTGTACTCGATCTCGGTGAACCTGACGAGAAGCATGGCGCCGAAGCAGAGCAGGATCGTCACCAGCATGAACTGGTAGATGCGCTTCGACCGAGGTCCCGCCGGCTGGCTGAACCACAGACCGTAGCGGCGGCGGTAGACGAGGACGAGGGCCGGCAGCGCGAACAGGGCGACCGGCAGCGTGATGAGCGAGGCCGGGGACGGCAGCGCCTGGGTGCAGATGATCACCGCCACGATCGTGCCGAGGGTCAGGTGGTACCACCAGGGCGTGACCGCGCGCTCCGCGAGCGTCGCCCCGTCGGTGTCGAGCCCCTCGAGCGCTGCACGCGCCTGCGCCGGGGAGAGCCCGGACGTGCCGCTCGGGGACCCGTCCTCGCGGAAGTCATTTTCCATGCTGGCAAGTCTATGGATGACTTGCCAGCATGGCCAGAGATTGGTTGTCAGAACTGAGCCGGTCGATACCCCGGTGCGCTTCTGACAACCGATCGCGGGCCGTGCGGTCAGGGCACCGGGACAGCAGACCTTCCGCCCTGCCCCTCGAATCGATACGATCTCGCCGTGCTCACCAAGATGACGGTCACCGACGACCAGCTGGCCCGCCTGCTCGCCCCGCTCGGGACGCTGGCCACGGCGAGCCCCCTGGACGGCGGGATGTTCGCCTCGACCTACCGCGTCGACCTCACCGACGGACGGCGCTGCGTCGTGAAGGTCACGAGCGCCGACACGTCCCGGCTCCTGCGCTACGAGCACGGGATCCTCGGCACCGAGGAGCAGGTCTACCGTCGCGCGACCGCCCGCCCCGACCTCCTCATGCCGCGCGTCCTCCACAGCGACTTCAGCCGCGAGGTGGTCGACGGCGACGCGCTCGTCGTGACGTTCCTCGACGGCGACGTGTGGAACACCCTGCCCCCGCTCGACGGCGCCGCGACCGACCGGGTCCAGCACGATCTCGGCGCCTTCATGGCCCGCCTGCACACCGTGACGGGAGAGTCCTTCGGGTACCCCGCGCCGGCGTCGGGCCTGAGCGACCCCACCTGGCCCGAGGCGTTCGGCCGCATGGTCGAGGCCCTGCTCGCCGACGCCGAGACGTGGGGCGTCGAGCTGCCTGCCGACATGCTGCGAGGTGCCCTCGTACGCCACCACGACGCACTCGCCGAGGTCACGGTCGCCGCGCTCGTCCATACCGACCTGTGGCCCGGCAACCTCTTCCTCTCCCCCGACCAGTCGTCGGCGCTGCGCCTGAGCGGCGTGATCGACACCGAGCGCAGCCTGTGGGGCGACCCGCTGTACGAGCTCGCAGGAGCCGACCAGCTCGGGCTGGGCCCGGTCCCGCCCGCGCTGCTCGCGGGCTACCGCGACGCGGGTGGCCGGCTCCCGGTCACCGAGCCGTGGTCCGCGTCGCCGGTCGCGGGTGAAATCCGGCCCGACGGCGGCGCTCCGGACGGGCGCGACGCCGTCGGGCGGGCGAGGCCCGGGGCGAGCACGCTCGGGGCCGGCGACGTCCGCCTCCTGCTGTACCGCGCGTACCTCAGCGCGCTGCTCGTGACCGAGGTCGTGCCACGCGACTACCAGGGCGAATGGGTCCAGGGCTACCGGGATACCGCGGCGGGGAACCTCGCGGCGCTGCTCGACCAGCTTGTCCGCTGACGCCACGGCTCAGTCGTCAGAACTGAGCCGGTCCATGTCCCGGTGCGGCTCTGACAACTTGTCCGCAACCTCGGGCCGTCCATCGAGGATCGGACGACCCATGGTGCGGAGTCCCCATCTCGTCGAAGGGCGCCCTTGAGTCACGCTAGAGTTCGGGCAAGTTCACGATCGCGTCAAGTGTTCGGGCGACCAGTGCTCGACGGCGGGGCGTGACCGACCCCAGGGGGTTTCACGGTGATCACGTTCGTCGTCGTCGGCATCGTCGGGCTGGCACTCGTCCTGTTCTCGATGATCCTCGGTGAGTTCATCGAGCTCGGCGACGGAGCCGTGTCCGGGACCTCGCTCGGCGTCGGGGCCATCGTGTTCGGCGCGACCGGCGCGATCGTCGTGTCGAACGACCTGCCGATCGTGCTCGCATACGTCGGCTCCGCGGTGCTCGCGGTCCTCGTCGTCCTGCTCGTGCACGTGCTCACCAAGAAGCTGCGCGAGTCCGACGACGCCGTGCCCGTGTCCCTCGTGGGCGTCCAGGGCACCGCGACCAGCGACATCTCCACCGCGACCGGCGAGGTCTCGCTCGACGCCGCGCACGAGCTCGAACGACGACTCGCCTGGGCCGACGAGCCCATCCCGACCGGAGCCCGCGTCGTGGTGCTCGAGCAGTCCGGCACGCGCGTCCGCGTCCGGCGCCACTACCCCAACGACTGACGCGACGACCCAGCGACTCACCCTTCCGCCCGACGACTGACCCTCCCGCCCGACGACTGACCCTCCCGCCCGACGACTGACCCTCCCGCCCGACGACTGACCCTCCCGCCAGGGATCCCCCGTCACCCCGGGCCCCGGTAGCACCACCGCACCACCGCACCACCCGCTCGCACGACCCGCCACCGAAAGGAGTCGCGCCGCAGGCGCGTACCGACATGCTCGAAGATTCCAACGTCGTCGGCATCATCGCCACGATCGCCCTGATCATCGCGTTCTTCGCGATCATCACCTTCATCGCCAAGCGCATCCGGCGCGTGCCCCCGAACGAGGCCCTGATCATCGTCGGGCGCGGCGCAGGCCGCAAGGAGGCCGCCGGCACGGGCCAGCGCGTCGTCACGGGCGGCCGCACGTTCGTCTGGCCCATCCTGCAGCAGGGCTTCTCCATCTCGCTCGAGCAGCGCCAGATCGGCATCACGGTCGAGGGCGTGGACAAGAACCGCATCAAGATCGCCATCAAGGCGTCGATCAACTTCAAGGTCCGTGGCGATGAGGAGGGCGTACGCCGTGCGGCCCAGCGCTTCCTGTCCCAGCAGGGCACGCTGACCGAGATCATCAAGGAGTCCCTCGAGGGCTCGCTGCGCTCGATCGTGGGCGACATGACGATCGAGCAGATCATCTCCGACCGCAAGGGCCTCTCGGACCGCGTGGTCGAGTCCACCAAGACGGACCTCTCGGAGCAGGGCCTGCAGGTCGACCTCCTCAACATCTCCGACATCTCGACGCCGGGCTCCGACTACCTCGCCAACCTCGGTCGCGCCGAGGCCGCCCGCGCTCGTCAGGTCGCCGAGGTCTCGGAGGCCGAGGCACAGCGCGCGTCCGAGTTCGCCGCGATCGACGCCGCCGAGCAGATCGCCGAGCGCCAGAAGGCTCTCGACCTCAAGCGCGCCATCATCAAGGCCGAGACCGACAAGGCCAACGCCGAGGCCGAGGCCGCGGGCCAGCTCGCCCGCGCCGAGCAGGAGCGGCTCGTCGCGGTCGAGGAGCGCGAGGCGCTGTCCGAGCAGGCTCGCGTGACGCAGGAGCGACTCGACATCGAGATCCGCAAGCCGGCCGAGGCCGCGGCGTACGCCGAGGTCCAGCGAGCCAACGCCCAGCGTGACTCGTCGAACGCGGCCACCGAGGCCGACGCCTACAAGCGCACCACGATCGCCGAGGCCAACAAGACCGCAGCGATCCAGGACGCCGAGGCCTCGGCCGCGGCCGTGCGTCGGGCCGGTGAGGCCGAGCGTGACCGCCAGGTCGCACTCGCCGTCGGTATCAAGGCCGAGGGTGAGGCGCGCGCGTTCGCGGTCGAGGCCGAGGGCCGCGCAGAGGCCGTCGCGACCGACGCCAAGGCCGAGGCGCTCAAGAAGTACGGCGAGGCAGCCCTGGTCCAGGAGCTCATCGAGCGCCTGCCGGAGATCGTCCGCGCCGCAGCCGAGCCCATCGGCAAGATCCAGGGCATGACCGTCATCTCGACCGACGGCGCGAGCGCCGTCACGAAGAACGTCGCCTCGGTGCTGGGCGAGGGCCAGCAGGTCATCAAGCAGCTCACGGGCGTCGACATCAACCAGCTCATCGCCGGCCTGGCCGGCGGGCACCTGGGCGGGGCGTCGGCCTCGAACGGATCTGCCGCGTCGGCGGCCGCGTCGGCGAACTGACGCTTCCGGCGTCAGCGGCTGCGCCGAGGTAGACCGAACGCACCGAGGTGGACCCCACGGGGTCCACCTCGCGCGCGGGGTCTACCTCGGCGTCGTCACTCCGGCCGCCGCACCCGCAGTACCGTGTCGCGGATCGTCACGGGCTCCCCGTCGGCGCCGAGCATCTCGCGCTCGGGCGCGGTGTTCGTCTCGACGTCCCAGCCGTCGAGGTCGAGCTCGGTCAGGAGCTCCTCCCCCGTGTAGAAGAAGTGCTCGTCGAAGTCCTTGCGCACGGTCTCGTGGTCCGCGGGGTGGTGGCCCACGAGGAGCAGCCTCCCGCCGGGCGCGACCGCCTGGGCGAGGCGCGGGAAGACCTGCCGGCGCAGGTCGGCCGGCAGGTGCATGAAGTGGGCCGTCACGAGGTCGAACCGCTCGTCGCCCGGCTCCCACTCGAGCAGGTCGGCCTGGCGCCACTCGATCCGCTCGGCCACGTCGGCGATGACGGCGTGCGCCGCAGCCTTCCCGAGCGCGACCGGGGAGATGTCGAGCCCGACGACGTCCCATCCCTGCCGGGCGAGCCACACCGAGTCGGCCCCCTCGCCCGCACCCACGTCGAGCGCTCGTCCCGGCGTCAGGTCCGCGACCTCGCGCACGAGCTGCGGGTTCGGGTTGCCGCTCCACACCGCGGTCGTCGAGCCGTAGCGCTCGTCCCAGAACGCCTGGTCGTGGTGGTGCTGCTGGTGGCCGTGGCCATGGTCGTGGTGCTGGGTCACGTTCGCTCCTCGGGTCGGTGCCGGCCCGGCACGGCCGTCACTCCCGACCTTGCGGCCGCACCCCGCCCCGAGGCAAGTCCGGTTGCCGTTCCGGCAAGATCCGCGGACATTCAGCCCATCCAGCCGAGCCAGACCACCGCGTCGCGCGCGAGCAGGAAGCCCACGATCCCGACGACCCACGCCGTGGTCGACGCCGCGTTCTTCGTCATCCACGCGTTGAGCCGGTCGAGGAGCGGCCCCACCTGCCGGGCCGCGAGGGCCCGTCCAGCCAGCAGGACGAGCGCGGGCAGCACCATGACGACGCAGTACCCCGCCAGGACCAGCCCGGTCGTCGGCCACCCCAGGTCGGCCTGGGTGAGCAGCCCGATCGCCGCGAGGTACGGAAGCATCGACGCGAGCTCGATCGCCGCAGCGCCCAGCGCGAGGCCCATGAGGGCCGTCACGGATCCCGTCTCCGGCGCGGTGTCGACGCCCGCGCGGGGCGGGGTCTCGCGCACGGGGTGCGCTCCGCCGTCGGGCAGGGGGAGCAGGCCCGACGGCGCCACGCCCTTCCCACCCGACGTCCCCATCGCGCGGGCCCGCCACCGCAGGACGCGCCCCTGACCGCTCGACGACCCCTTGGACCGGCGATCGATCCGGAAGCTGTACGCCACGAGTCCCACCCCGAGCAGCAGCTCGACGATCCTGACCGGGCGAGTCTCGACGACCCGCCCGAGGACGTCGGCGAACGCGCCCGCGCCCAGCGCGATGACCAGACCGACCACGAGGTAGAACCCGACGATCGTGGCCAGGTAGACGAGCATGCGCGCGACCCGCACCCGGCCCGGGGTCATGAGCAGCCACACCGGGATCAGCAGGGTCCCGAAGCTCGTCGAGTCGACCAGGGCCAGGACCACGAGCGCCCCGAGGAGGGGAAGGAGTTCCATGGCGCAAGGTTCGCTGCCGGAGGTGGGCGACGGCGTCGGGCGGACGGGCGATCCGTGCCGGACGCCGCGCCGCGCCGTACATCGTTCGGACGATCCCCGGCAGGTCGCCCTGTGCTGAGATGGGAACGTGCCCGATCACCTGCCTGCCCCTGCGTCGGACGGGCCGGCCGGCTCGCCGCAGGCCGCCTCGCGCGTGCGGCGCACGGTGAGCACCATCGCGTCCGGTCTGCGGACCGACTCGCGACGCGGCGACGCGTACAACGCCGTCGGCATGTTCGTGGTCGGGGTCCTTCTCCTGCTCGTCGACGTCGTGCGGGTGTGGTCGATCCCGCCGCTCGTGACGGTCGACGGGCGCTGGTGGCACGTGCTGCCGCTGCTCGTCGGGTGCGCCGCGCTCGTCGTCAAGCGCGAGCATCCCGCGATCGCGCTCGCCGTCGGGAGCGTGGCGTTCGCCGTCGACCTGTCGTTCGGGGGCAGCCTCGGCATGATCCTGGTCCTGTGGGACCTGCTCTACGCGAGCGGGCTGCACGGCAGCAAGCGGCTGCGGACGGTGGTGGGGGTCGCCGTCGGGGTGCTGGTCGTCGCGGTCGCGGTGATCACGGGCGAGCACTACCGGGACGCGCAGGGATTCGTGATGGGCGGCATCCAGGTCGCGGCGATCCTCGCGACGCCGCTCTGGTGGGCCGCGAACGTGCGGCAGAAGTCGGACCTCGCCGACCTCGCCGCCGAGCGGGCCGACCTCGAGGCACAGCGGGCCGACCTGGAGGCTCAGCGTGCGGCCGACCTCGAGCAGATCGCGACGCTCGGGCAGCACGAGGCCGTGCGCGCCGAGCGGGCCGCGATGGCACGCGACCTGCACGACGTCATCGCGTCCCACCTGTCCGCCATCGCGATCCACTCGGGGGCCGCACTCGCGTCGCCACCCGATGCCGCGCGGGACAGGGCCGCGCTCGAGCTCGTGCGATCGAGCAGCATCACCTCGCTCGAGGAGATGCGGGCCATGATCCTGCTGCTGCGCTCGGACCTGCCGCGCGGAGGCGCAGGCCGGTCGGAGCCTCTGGGGCGTTCAACCACTGCCGATCAGTTGTCAGAACGTGGCCGGGGTATGGACCGGCTCAGTTCTGACACCCGAGCCACGGTGCTCGGGGGCGAGGCGGTCGCCGCGCCCGCACGGCTCGCCCGGCTCGACGACGTCGTCGCCTCCGCGCGCGCTCAGGGGCTCACGGTCGACGTCGACGACCCGGACGACGCGCGCTCGGCGACGCTCCCCGCCGCCGTCGACCAGGCCGCGCACCGCATCGCGCAGGAAGCCCTGACCAACGTCGCGAAGCACGCGCCGGGCGGGCGGGTCCTGGTCATGCTCGGGCTGGCGCGGGACCGTCTCACGGTCGAGGTCACGAGCTCTCTCACCGACGAGCCCCGCCCGCTCCCGCCCAGCCTGAGCACCCGCACGGGGCTCCTCACGATGCGCGAGCGCGCCGAGGCGCTGGGCGGCACGTTCACGGCGGGTGCTGACTCGGAGGGGGGCTCGTGGTCGGTCCGGGCCGTGCTGCCCCTGGGGCGGTCGGCTGATCCCACGACTGCCTCCTCCTCGACCACCACGGATCAGTTGTCAGAACCAGGCCGGGGTACCGACCGGCCCAGTTCTGACAACTCGTCCCCCGACGGGATCCCGCCGATCCCGCCGATCCCGCCGATCCCGCACGACCCCAGCGCACCCCGTCACGCCGACTCGCCCGGAGCTCCCGCATGATCCGCGTCCTCCTCGCCGACGACCACGCCGCGATCCGCGCCGGCCTCCGCTTCCTGCTCGACTCCGCCCCGGACATCGAGGTCGTCGGCGAGGCGGGCGACGGCGCGGCCGCGATCACGAACGCCCGCGCGCTGCGTCCGCAGGTCGTGCTCATGGACCTGCGCATGCCCGGCGTCGACGGCATCGAGGCCACTCGCACGATCGTCGCGGAGCACCTCGCCGAAGTCCTCGTCCTCACGACGTTCGACCTCGACGAGTACGTCGACGAGGCGCTGCGTGCCGGGGCCGCGGGCTTCCTGCTCAAGACCGCGGAGCCGGCCGCGCTCATCGACGCCGTCCGCCGGGTCGCAGCCGGCGACGGGGTCCTGGCCCCCGAGGTCACGCGCCGCCTGCTGGCGGCGTTCGCGTCCGCACCCCGGCCCGACGGCGCCGCTCACCTCGCGGGGCGAGCGGCGCCGTCGGGCACGGGGCGGGTGGGGGACGCGACAGCCGGTGGCCGTGGCGACACCGCCGCGCGGCTCGCCGAGCTGACCCCGCGCGAGGTCGACGTGCTCACGGCGCTCGGGCGCGGGCTGTCGAACCAGGGCATCGCCGACGAGCTGTTCATCAGCGAGGCCACGGCCAAGACGCACGTGTCGCGCGTGCTCGCCAAGGTGCAGGTGACGACGCGCATGCAGGCGGCGATCGTCGCGCGGGACGCGGGGCTCGCGTAGCGCACGCCCTCGTTCCGCCCGAGGCGGAGCGCGGCGTCAGGCCGACTCGACGATGTGCCCCCGCTTGATCACGAAGTCGTCGCGCATGTCCTCGAGCTCCTTGCCACGCGTCTCCGGGATCTTGTAGAAGACGAAGAACAGCGACAGCAGGGCGAAGAACGCATAGAACGCGTACGCGAAGCTCAGGCCGATGTCCGCCAGGACCGGGAAGGTCGTGGAGATCGCGAAGTTCGCGACCCACTGCGCGGCCGCGGCGACGGCGAGCGCGCTCGCGCGGATGCGGTTGGGGAACATCTCCCCCAGCAGCACCCAGACGACCGGCCCCCAGGACGCCCCGAAGAACACCACGAACGCGTTGGCCGCGATGAGCGCGACCGTTGCCCAGGCACCGTCGAGCGCGGCCGTCGTGGTGCCGTCGGACCCCGTGGTCAGCGTGGCCTGCGTGAACGCGACGGCCATCATGCCCAGCGAGACGAACATGCCCGACGAGCCCGCGAGGAGCAGGGCGCGCCGCCCCACCCTGTCGATCAGGAGGATCGCGACGATCGTCACCACGATGTTGGTGACCGACGTGATGACCGAGGTCAGGAGCGCGTCGTCCTCCGAGAACCCGACCGACCGCCACAGCGTCGTCGAGTAGTAGAAGATCACGTTGATGCCGACGAACTGCTGGAAGACCGAGAGCAGGATGCCGACCCAGACGATCGGCTTGAGGCCCAGCCGCTTGCCCCGCAGGTCCTTGAGCGAGGCCTTGGTGTCCGACTTCAGAGAGCTCTCGATGTCCGCGATCTTGTGGTCCACGTCCTGGACCCCCGTGAAGTCGCGCAGGACCTCCGCGGCCTTCTTGGTCTCGCCCTTGGCCACCAGGTAGCGGGGCGACTCGGGGATGCGCAGCGCGAACAGGCCGTAGGCGATCGCCGGGACGGCCGCAGCCATGAACATCCAGCGCCACGCCTCCTGGCCCAGCCACAGCACGTTCGACGCGCCACCCGCAGCCCCGGCCAGTGCCGCGTCCGTGAGGAGCGAGGCGAAGATGCCGGTCACGATCGCGAGCTGCTGCAGCGACCCGAGCCGGCCTCGGATGCGGGCCGGCGAGACCTCCGCGATGTACGCGGGAGCGATGACGGACGCGGCCCCGATCCCCAGGCCACCGATCACGCGCCACAGGATGAGGTCCACGACCGAGAACGCGAGGCCGGACCCGAACGCCGACACGAAGAACAGCGCCGACGCGATGAGCATGACCTTGATGCGGCCGATCTTGTTCGCGATCGGACCCGCGAACCACGCACCCACCGCACAGCCGATCAGCGCGGACGAGACCGCGAAGCCCGTGATCGCCGCGTTGAGCTCGAACGTCTCCGACAGGGAGTCGACGGCCCCGTTGATCACGGCCGTGTCGAACCCGAAGAGGAACCCTCCGAGCGCCGCAGCGAGGCTGATCCCGACGACCTTCCTGTTGAGCCGTTTCGCCGTGGCCTGGGATTGGGCGTCCCCAGCTGCTACCGCGTCGTTGCTGGTCATGACGACCCCCTCCGTGTCAGGTTGTCCTTCGACGATAGTGACGAGAGGGCGCGGTCGCGCGGTGAAGCGACCGTGGTGAGGGTCACGCGATCGCGTCGAGGAGAATCCAGGTGACGTGCCTCGTCCTGGGGTCGACGGCGTCGCCCGGGTTCCACACCGCGTCGCACGACTCCGGGGTTCCCGAGGCCGGAGACCAGTCGAGGCCCGTCGAGGCGACGAGGTGCCGGACGGCTGCCTCGGCATCGTCGCGCGCGGCCTGCGGCCAGGCGAGCCCGGTGACGACGACCCAGGTGCCCGGGACCTTCCAGTACTCGACGGGCTCGTCGACGTCGACGGGCTCGAGGCCGAGCGCGGCCACGACCGCGCGCGTCCTGGCCGCGGCCTCGTCGGCGCCGCCTGCCGCGACGTGCGTCCGGAGGGAGATGTGGCGGCGGCGCGTGCGTTTGCCGGGGCGAGACCCACCGGCCGAAGCGCGTTCACGCTCCTGCGCCGAGCGCCGCGTGCCCTCGTCGTCGCGGAACCAGCCGGTCGGCACGAGCCGCTCGCCCGCGATCTCGACGAGGTCGGGCTCGCCGTCCACCTCGATCACGAAGACCCACGGGCGCCCCTGCCCGGGACGCAAGACCCCGCGCACCACGCCGGTCCGCCACGTCTGGCCCGGCCCGTCGCCCGGCCAGGCGAGCACCCGAACCTCCTGGTCGAACCAGACGGGCGGCTCCCCCTCGAACGTCATGCCGGGACCGTACCGCGACGGTCGCCCGCCGAGCGCGCGCTGCCGCCACGATGCAGGTCCCGGTGAGGACCCGAGCCACGCCCTCTCGGGTCATGCTGTCTCGCCGCTCACGGTCCACTCTCGCCGAGAAGTGAGTAGATGCCCCTGATCTGGTCGGATCGGGGGCATCTACTCACTTCTCGGCGAGGATCGCCTAGGGCTCCGGGTGCAGCGCGTCGTACCTGAGGAAGCGCGGCTGCGTCCGCAGGATCAGCCAGACCACGAGGATGCAGGCCAGCCCGCCCGCGACCGCGGCCCACGCCTCGCCGAACCAGCTCGCCTGGGCTCCGAGGACCACCTCGCCCAGGCGCGGGCCGCCCGCGACGACCACGATGAAGACGCCCTGGAGGCGTCCGCGCATGTCGTCGGGGGTCGCGGTCTGGAGGATCGTCTGACGGAAGACCGCGCTCACCGCGTCGGACGCACCGGCCAGAGCCAACGCGACGCACGCTGCGATGAGACCGCCGACGAGCACCTGGGACGGCTCGGTCGAACCCACGAGGAGGAGCACGGCGCCGAACGCCGCGATCGACAGCCCCCACGCCGTGATGGCCCACGCGATCACGAGCCCCTGCCAGCGCACGCGCGAGAGCGCCCCGGAGAACACCCCGGCGAGCACCGCCCCGACCGCGAACGCCGCGCTCAGGATGCCCGTCGTGGTCTCGCCCCCGCCGATGAACAGGACGCCGACCGCGGGCAGCAGCACGCGCGGGAACGCGAGGATCATCGCGGCGAGGTCGACCAGGAACGTCGTGCGCACGTTGGGCCGGGTCGCGAGGTAGCGCAGGCCGTCGACGACCGAGCTGATGCCGACGACCTTGCGGCGGGGAGCGGCGGGCTCCCCGGCAGCTTCGGTCGCCCCCGCCCCGACCTCGTCTCCAGCCAAGTTGTCAGACGTGGACCGGTGGTGAGCCCGGTCCAGTTCTGACACCTGATCCGGGGCGGTCGAGATCGCGTCGGCGTCGGAGGTCAGGACCGGCGGGATCGACGGCAGCCGCCACACGGCCCACAGCGCTGCGGCGAACAGCACCACGTCGATCGAGTACGCGATCCCGTACCCCCACAGCGCCACGAGGAACGCGCCGAGCAGCGGGCCGACGGTCAGCGCGATGCTCCACGAAATCGTCTGGAGCGCGTTCGCGGCGGGCAGCAGCCGGGGCTCGACCAGGCGCGGGATGATCGCCGAGCGCGCGGGGTTGTTGATCGCGAACGCCGCGGACTGGAGCGCCACGAGCCCGTACAGGACCCCCACGGACCCGACGTCGAGCCATGCCTGGAGCGCGAGCAGACCCGTGACTACCCACAGCGCCCACGACGCGAGGAGCGCGACCTTGCGGCGGTCGTAGGCGTCGACGAGCGCGCCTCCGTACAGGCCGAGCGCCACGAGGGGGACGAGCGCGAAGATCCCCAGCACGCCGACCGCGAGCGTCGAGCCCGTGAGCGCGTAGACCTGGAGCCCCACGGCCACGACCGTGAGCTGCGAGCCGAGGTTGGAGACCCCGAGCCCCCACCACAGCCGGCGGAACGGCGGGGAGACGCGGAGCGGGGTCGTGTCGGCAAGGATGCCGTCGAGGCGGGGCACGATCGACGAGGCTACCTCGCGGCAGCCGGAGCACCGCCTCCTGGGGCGACCGTCTCAGAACCACGGGTGACCTCACCGGGTGCGCGACGCCGTCGGGCCGTGAGTTCTTCAGGCAGCGCGCGGCGGCCTCTCCGCGCGCGTCAGGCCGTGAGCGCGGAACGGACCTCGCCCACGAGCGCGGCCATGGCGCGCTCGGCCTCGGCGGCGTCTCCCGCCGCGACGGCGCGGGCCACGGCCTCGTGCTCGTCGAGGGCCTCGGCGACCGGGGCCCGTGGCATGAGTCCCAGGTGCGTGCGCCCGGCGAGGACCTCTCCCACGACCTCGTGCAGCGCGGCGAACATCTCGTTGCCCGACGACCGCAGGAGCAGCGCGTGCAGACGGATGTCGAGCGCGAGGAACTCCTCGAGGCGTCCGGCCTCGCCCACCTCGCGCATGCGCGTGGCCAGCTCGACGAGCTCGGTCCGCGCCTCGGGGGTCGCGTGCCGGGCGGCACCCGCGGCAGCCAGCGGCTCGACGGCGCAGCGCAGCTCGGTCAGCGAGCGCAGCTGGGCGTCCCGGCCGGGCCCGGCGAGGCGCCAGCGGATGATCCGGGCGTCGTAGACGTTCCAGTCCTGCTCGGGGAGCACGACGAGGCCGATGCGACGCCCGGAGCGGACGAGGCCGAGCGCTTCGAGCTGGCGCATGGTCTCGCGGGTCACGGTCCGCGAGACGCCGAACTCAGTACCGATCCCGTCGAGGGTCAACGTGCTACCCGCAGGGAGATGACCTGCGGTGATGCGTCGACCGAGGACGTCGGTCACCGAGCTGTGGAGCACCGTCGCGGACATGGGTCGAGCCTACGGCCCTTTCATAGGTCACACCATTGTCTTGCCAAAGGTGATACCTATCATGCATGCTCGGTGAGCGGCCACAGAGGTCCGCTCACGACGCAGCAGTCGACGGACAGCCAAGGAACCCCCTCATGGACACAGACGTCAGCCCCACACCGGAACGGGTCGTCACCCCGACGTCGGGCGCGGCACCGACCAGGCCCCTCGCGGGCGACCAGAGCCCCGTGCACCTCGTCATCATGGGTGTCGCCGGCTCGGGCAAGACCACGGTCGCGACCCTGCTCGCGGAACGCACGCACCGCCCGTACGCCGAGGCGGACGAGTTCCACCCGCAGGCCAACATCGACAAGATGAGCGCAGGCACCCCGCTCACCGACGAGGACCGCTGGCCCTGGCTCCGGGCCATGCGTGACTGGCTGGACCAGCAGGCCGCGGAGGGCGAGTCGGCCGTCGTGACCTGCTCGGCCCTCAAGCACAGCTACCGCGACCTGCTGCGCACCGCGCACGGACGTGTCCGGTTCGTGCACCTCACCGGGAGCCCCGAGCTCCTCGAGGACCGCATGAGCCACCGCAGCGGCCACTTCATGCCCGCCTCGCTCCTACCGTCCCAGCTCGCCACGCTCGAGCCCCTCGCGGACGACGAGGACGGGATCACGCTCGACGTGGGCACGCCTCCCGCGGAGCTCGTCGAGCGGATCCTCGCATCCACGGACCTGCCCCGTCCCACCATCCCCCGCGCCCCGCGACACCTCGCCCGCGACACCGACACCGACACCGACACCGAGGAGCGATGATGCTCACCCTCGCCTCGCACCCGCTCGCCGCGGGAGCCTTGCGCGCAGCCACCGAGGCGCCGACGACCGACGCCGGGACGACCCAGCTCATCGTCGCGGCCGTGCTCGGGATCGCGACGATCATCGTCCTGATCGTGTGGCTCAAGCTCCACCCGTTCCTGTCGCTCATGATCGGCTCGGCAGTCCTCGCGATCGTCGCGGGCATCGACTTCGTGAACGCGTTCGTCAGCTTCTCGACGGGGCTCGGATCGACCGTCGCGGGGGTCGGCGTCCTCATCGCGCTGGGCGCGATCATCGGCAAGATGCTCATCGACTCGGGCGGCGCGGACCAGATCGTCGACACGATCCTGGCGCGCACGCCCCTGCAGCGTCTGCCGTGGGCCATGGCGCTCATCGCGTTCGTCGTCGGGATCCCGCTGTTCTTCGAGGTCGGCGTGGTCCTGCTCATCCCCGTCGTCATGATGGTCGCGCGGCGGTCCAAGGTCTCCCCGATCCTCGTCGGCATCCCCGCCCTCGCGGGCCTCTCGGCGCTGCACGGCCTGGTCCCCCCGCACCCCGGTCCGCTGCTCGCGATCGACGCGCTGGGCGCGAACCTCGGCCTGACGCTCGGCCTCGGGCTGCTCGTCGCGGTGCCGACCGTGATCGTCGCGGGACCGTTGCTCGCCAAGCCGCTCGCGGTGTGGGTCAAGCTCCCTCCGCCCACCACCGTCCTGGGCGTGTCCGAGCGCGACGAGGACGCCCCGCGCCCGAGCTTCGCGGTCGCCGTCACCGTGGTCCTGCTGCCCGTGATCCTCATGCTGGCCCGGACCGTCGTCGAGATGACCGGGACCCTGGAGTCGCCCGTGGGCAAGGGGCTCGAGTTCATCGGGACACCGCTCGTCGCGCTGCTCATCACTGCGCTCGTGTCGCTCGTGGCGTTCGGCAGCGCGATGGGCCGCACGCGCGACGAGATCAGCACGCTGGTCGACAAGTCCTTCGCCCCGATCGCGGGCATCCTGCTGATCGTGGGTGCGGGCGGCGGGTTCAAGCAGACGCTCGTCGACTCGGGAGTGGGTGACGTCATCGCGAGCGGGATCTCCGACGCGAACCTCTCGCCGCTCCTCGCGGGCTGGCTGGTCGCGGCGCTCATCCGCGTCGCGACGGGGTCGGCGACGGTCGCGACCATCACGGCCGCCGGGATCATGGCGCCGCTCGCCGCGGGCCTCTCGCCCACGCACGCGGCGCTGCTGGTCCTCGCGATCGGTGCCGGCTCGGTGTTCCTGTCCCACGTCAACGACGCGGGGTTCTGGCTCATCAAGGAGTACTTCGGCATGACCGTGGGCCAGACGTTCAAGACGTGGTCCGTCATGGAGTGCGTGCTGTCCGTCGTGGCGCTGATCGTGATCCTGATGCTGGGGTTGGTCGTCTAGCGCGCCTCGCGCGCGGCGGAGGCCCGACGGCGGAGCGCGCCTCCGCCGTCGGGCCTCCGCCGTCCGAGGGGTCGACTACGCGACCGTGGCCCCGAAGACCAGGCCCAGGGCATACGTCGCGGCAGCGGCGCCGAAGCCGATCGCGAGCTGGCGCAGCGCGCGCTTGACCGGCGACGCCCCCGACAGGAGCCCCACCGTGGCTCCCGTGCCGAGCAGCGCGAGGCCCACGAGCGCGCTGCCGACGAGGATCGCGACCCCGCCCTGGAGCCCGAACAGGTACGGCAGCACCGGGATGAGGGCGCCCGACGCGAAGAACAGGAACGACGACACCGCGGCGCCCATCGCGGACCCGTGCGTCTCGAACTCGTCGTCCTCGGCGGCGGGCGCGATGACGGTCGCGGCCGTGTACGTCGAGAGGACCTCGCCCGCGTGCTTCTCGGCCTCGGCGGGAGACAGGCCGCGCGCCCGGTACACGAGCGCGAGCTCGTTGGCGTCGACGTCGAGGTGCGGCAGCGCGGCCGACGCCAACGGGCTGGGGGTCGACGCGTCGAGCAGCTCGCGCTGCGAACGCACCGACACGTACTCGCCAGCGCCCATCGACAGAGCCCCGGCGAGCAGGCCCGCGAGGCCCGACAGCAGCACGGTCGCGTTCGACGCCCCCGACGCCCCGATCCCCAGGATCAGCGCGAGGTTCGACACCAGACCGTCGTTCGCGCCGAACACCGCCGCCCGGAACGTGCCGGACATGCGCATGCGCCCACGCGTCGCGAGGCCGCGGACGACCTCCTCGTGGATGCGCTCGTCGGCGGCCATCGCGGGGGTCGCGTCGACGTCGGTCTCGTACGTCGAGCGCGCCTCGGCCCGCTGCGCGAGGGCGAGCACGAACACCCCGCCGAACCGGCGCGCGAACAGCCCCAGCGACCGGGTGCGCCAGTCGCCGCGCAAGGGCTTGCCCACGTCGTCGCCCAGCAGCGCGAGCCAGTGGTCCTCGTGCCGCTTCTCGGCGTCAGCGAGCGCGAGCAGGATCTGCTTCTCCTCGCCCGTGCGGCGAGACGCGAGGTCGCGGTAGGACGCGGCCTCGGCGCGCTCGTCGGCCAGGTACTGGCGCCAGCGACGGATCTCCTGGGGGGTCCGGCGGCGGGCCTCGCCGGCGTGCGCGGGCACGCCGGAGGTCGGGGTGGCGGGGGGAGTCATGCATTCATCATGGCAAGAAAAGGGCCTCCGTGGGTTTCGGGATCCCCAACTTTTCCGCACGGTTCTGCGGTTCGCGGGAGTTCCGACAGCCCCTGCGGGGGCGTCCCGTGGTTGGATCGGAGCATGTCCGAGAACACCGAACGCACCCGTCCTGAGGTCGACGCCCCCGAGGGCCCGGCCCCCACCGAGCTCGAGATCACCGACCTGATCGTCGGCGACGGCGCCGAGGCGCAGCCCGGCTCGACCGTCAACGTCCACTACCTGGGCGTCGAGTACGACTCCGGCGAGGAGTTCGACTCGTCCTGGAGCCGCGGCCAGGCCATCAACTTCCCGCTGCGCAGCCTCATCGCCGGTTGGCAGCAGGGCATCCCGGGGATGAAGGTCGGCGGGCGCCGCAAGCTCGTCTGCCCCCCGGAGCTCGCGTACGGCCCGGCCGGTGGCGGCCACCGCCTGTCCGGCAAGACGCTCGTCTTCGTGATCGACCTGCTCGGCGTCAGCTGACCACGACCTGATCACGCGTCGCCCTCGCTCCCCCGGTCACCGGTGGGGGCGGGGGCGTCGTGCGTTCTGCGCGGAGTTGTCAGAACCAGCGTGGGCTCTACCTCACGCTCGTTCTGACAACTCCGTTGCCCGACGCCGGGAGCCTGCCCCGCGCTCCCGGGTGCGCGGCGTCGTCGGGCCGGTTGTCAGAACCGGCGCAGGCTCTGTCTCACGCTCGTTCTGACAAGCCGTCGAGCGGGGCTCGAGCGCCGGTCCTCGCACCCCCGAAAGTCGGGGACAATGGGCGCGACGGACTTCCGACTCCGATGAGCGAGGACGCACAAGTGATCACTGTCAGCACCGACGGCTCGTGCCTGGTCAACCCGGGTGGAGCGATCGGTTGGGCGTGGATCAACCACGACGGCACCTTCGACTCGGGCGGCGCAGCCTCCGGGACGAACCAGATCGCGGAGCTCATGGCTCTGCTGGAAGCGGTGCGAGCCCACCACAGCGCAGAGCCGCTCCTCATCGAGTCCGACTCCCAGTACGCCATCAAGTGCGCGTCGGAGTGGCTCGAGGGCTGGAAGCGCAAGGGCTGGCGGACGGCCGGTGGCAGCCCTGTGAAGAACCTCGAGCTCGTGCAAGGCATCGAGGCGGCGATCGCGGCCCGTCCCGGGCCGGTGCGCTTCCGGTGGGTGCGCGGGCACGTCGGCAACCACTTCAACGAGCGAGCCGACCAGCTCGCGGGCCTCGCGGCGCAGGACTGGGCTGCCGGACGCGGCGAGGAGCGGGCGACGCTCGCGGGCACCGACGACCTCGTGGTCGCGCCCACCAAGCGGCCGGCGGCTGCCCGCCCGGCAGCCAAGACGGCCGCCAACGCCCCGACCAAGACCGACGAGGCCCCCGCCTGGACCGAGTCGACACTCTTCGACTGACCCTCCCGGCCGGACGAGAACGGGGTTGAGGTCGCCATCGCATCGGTGGCGGCCTCAATCCCGTTCTGGACGCACGCCACGGGCCTGGCGCGGAACACCAGAATGGTCCCCATGAATGCTCCCGCGCCCGAGGCCCTGGTCCGCGGGTTCTTCGCTGTCGTCCGCTCGGGCACGGCCCCGCACCGGGCCGGTGACTTCATGGCCCCGCGCGTGCGCGCCCACCAGGTCCAGGCAGAGGCGCCCACGACCGTCGAGCGCACGCCCGAGCAGTACGCCGAGCACGTCGAGGAGATGATCGCGGCCTACGGCCCGTTCCGGCTCACGATCGACGAGGTGCTCGCCGCGGGCGACAAGGTCTACGTGCGGTGGACGCAGGAGGGGAACCACGTGGGCGAGATCGACAGCCACGCCCCGACGGGCCAGCCCCTGGTCCAGGTCGCGAGCTGCGTGTACCGGGTCGAGGACGGGCGGATCGTCGAGTACTGGATGCAGATCGACCGGGCAGGCCTGGCGGCGCAGCTCGGCGGCGGCTGAGGGTCCTCCGGGGACTGGGTGAGGGTGCCGAGAACGAGGTTGCGTCCGTTCCGCGCTTCTTGACGACCGCAACCTCGTGCTCGGCGCACCGATCCTTCCGGGGCCACCAGCCACCGGTGCGACACTGGACCGATGACCGCGTCCCCGCTCTCCGCACCGGCGCCCGCCCGGTCCGAGGCGGACGTCCCGCTTCCCCTCGCCCTGCGCTCCGAGCGCCCGCTCGACCTACGCTCGACGCTCGCCAAGCTCGCGCGCGGCCCCTACGACCCCACGTTCCGCGTGGTTCCGGGCGGCATGCACGCGGGGACCTGGCGCACGAGCCTCTTCCCGACCGGACCCGTGACCTACCGCCTGACGCAGGTGGGGGCGTGTGACGTCGTCGGGCAGGCGTGGGGGCCGGGTGCGGGTGAGCTCGCCGCGTCGCTCCCGTCGCTCCTCGGCGAGCCCGACGACGCAGCCTCCTTCCAGCCCCCGGAGCGCCTCGCGGACGCGCACCGCAGGCACCCCGGGCTGCGCGTCCCCCGCACCGGGCGGGTGCTGGAGGCCCTGGTGCCCGCGGTCCTGGAGCAGAAGGTGCAGGTCGTGACCGCGCACCACGCGTGGCGTTGGCTGCTCGCGCGGTACGGGACGCCCGCGCCCGGCCCGGCGCCCGAGGGCATGCGCGTGGTCCCCGACGCCCGGACCTGGGCGACGATCCCGACGTGGGACTGGCATCGTGCGGGCGTCGATCCGCGGCGGGCGCGGACCGTCGTCGAGTGCGCGCGCGTCGCGCGGCGGCTCGAGGAGTGCACGGACCTGGAGCCTGCCGCGGCGCAGGCCCGGTTGCGGCTCATGCCCGGGGTCGGGGTGTGGACGGCCGCGGAGGTCGCGCAGCGAGCCCTCGGGGACGCGGACGCGGTGTCGGTCGGGGACTTCCACCTGGCCAAGGCCGTCGGGTGGGCGTTCACGGGAGAGCGGACCGACGACGCCGGGATGCTCCGGCTGCTCGCCCCGTACGCACCGCACCGGTACCGGGTCGTGCGGCTGCTCGAGGTGGCGGGGCTGGGGCACGCGCCGCGGCGGGGGCCGAGGCTCTCGATCCAGGACCACCGGGGGAACTGAGCGGGTCGGGGTCGGGGTCGGGTGGTCGACGAGCCCGTGAGCCGACCCTCCGGCCCTCCAGCGCCGAGCATGCGGTGGGCGTCGGTCGATCATGCGGTTGGCGTCGAGGATCGGCTCCGAACGAACGACAACCGCATGCTCGGCACCGGCACCGGCACCAGCGACAGCACCGGCACCAGCACCCCGACCACCCCCGCTGGCCGCTCCCCGACACACCCCGGCTGGCCGCTCCCCGACACACCCCGGCTGGGAGATGACACCGTGTTGTGAACCATCCCACTGGCTCTCGCCGCCCGCGACCACTCCCCGCTCCCAGCCGATGAGGTTAGCCTTACCTCTAGCACCGATCCCGCAGCACCGACCGAGGAGCATCATGTCCCGCACCATCTCTCGACGGCTCCGGCCCACGGCCCTGGTCGCCGCGACCGTCGCCACGGCCTTCGCGCTCGGCGCCTGCTCGGGCAGCACCTCGGACGGCGCGTCGTCGCCCGCAGCCGACAGCACCGCGTCCGAGGGTGCCTTCCCCGTCACGATCGACAGCGCGCTCGGCGAGGCCGTCATCGAGTCCAAGCCCGAGCGCGTCGTGACGTGGGGCTGGTCGACGCAGGACGCCGTCCTGGCCCTGGGCGTCGTGCCCGTGGCCATGCCCGCCTACAAGTACGGCGGCAACGCCGACGGCGTGCTCCCCTGGGTCGCCGAGAAGCTCGAGGAGATGGGTGCCGAGACGCCGACGCTGCTCTCGGGCGGCGACACGAGCGAGGTGCCGTTCGAGGAGGTCGTGGCCGCGAAGCCGGACGTCATCCTGGCCCCCTACTCGGGCATCACGCAGGAGGAGTTCGACAAGCTCTCCAAGATCGCGCCGGTCGTCGCCTACCCGGACCAGCCGTGGGCGCTGTCCTGGCAGGACCAGCTCGACATCGTCGGTGAGGCTCTGGGCCTCGAGGACGAGGCCGACGCCCTGATCGAGGAGACCACCGAGGGGATCGCGGCGCAGGCCGAGAAGTTCCCGGTCATCAAGGACAAGTCCTTCTTCTACGCGGCAGCCAACACGGCCGACCAGCTCAACGTCTACCGCGCCGAGGACCCGCGCGTGCAGGTCGTCGAGGACCTGGGCATGACGCTCTCCCCGAGCGTGAAGGAGCTCGACGCCGACCCGACCTCCGGCACCTTCTGGTACCCGCTGAGCTACGAGAACGTCTCCAAGATCGAGACCGACGTCCTCATCATGTACTTCGCGACGCAGGCCGACGTCGACACGTTCGTGGCCGACCCGGTCATCGCCGCGATGCCGGCCGTGGCCGAGGGACGCTTCGCCCCGATCGTCGGCGAGTCGTTCGTCATGGCGTCGAGCGCGCCCACGGTCCTGTCCATCCCGTGGATGCTCGACCAGTACGTGCCGCAGCTCGCGGCGGCCGCCGAGAAGGTGTCGTAGTCTCGCACTGCTCATGAGCACGACCCACAGCACCGACGCCGGCACGGGCCGGGCGACGTCTCGTCGCCCGGCCCGTGCTCGGCGTCTCGCCGTGGGACTCGTGCTGCTGGTCGTCGCCCTGGCCGTGGTGTGCGCGCTGAGCCTCGCCGTCGGGGCCAACGCCCTGCCCCTGAGCGTCGTCGTGGACGCCCTCACGAGCTACGACCCGACCAACCCCGACCACCTCGTGGTGATCGAGAAGCGCGTTCCCCGCACGATCGTCGGCCTGGTCGCGGGCGCCGCGCTCGGCGCAGCGGGCACCCTCATGCAGGGCCTGACACGCAACCCCCTCGCGGACCCGGGCCTGCTCGGCATCAGCGCGGGTGCCTCGCTCTTCGTGGTCGGCGCGATCTCCTTCTTCGGCGTCTCCCAGGTCGGCGGCTACGTGTGGTTCGCATTCGCCGGAGCCGCTGTCGCGGCGGCCGTGGTCTACGGCGTCGCGAGCGTCGGACGCGAGGGCGCGACACCCGTCAAGCTCGCCCTCGCCGGCGCCGCCGTGACGGCGGCGCTCACGTCGGTCGTGACCGCAGTCCTCCTGGTCGACCGCGCCGCGCTCGACCTCATGCGCTTCTGGCAGGTCGGCTCGCTCGCCGCCCGCGGCTCGACGGTCGTGTGGCAGGTGCTGCCGTTCGTCGTCGTGGGTCTCGTCCTGGCCCTCGCGCTCGGCCGCTCGCTCAACGGCCTGGCCCTGGGCGACGACGTCGCGCGCGGCCTCGGCCAGGACGTGACCCGCACGCGCGTGGTCGCGGGCATCGCGATCGTCCTGCTGTGCGGGGCCGCGACCGCGGCCGTGGGACCCGTGGCGTTCGTGGGGCTCGTCGTCCCGCACGTGGCGCGCTACGTCGTCGGGCTGGACTACCGGTGGGTGCTGCCCTACGCCGCCCTCGCGGCGCCCGTGCTGCTCATCGGGTGCGACGTGATCGGGCGCGTCGTCGCCCGCCCGGGCGAGCTCCAGGTCGGCGTGGTCACGGCCGTGGTGGGCGCTCCCCTGTTCATCGCGCTCGTGCGGCGCGGAAAGACGGTGTCGCTGTGAGCGCCCCGGCCACGCTGCCCGACGGCGCCGCTCCCCCCGGCATCGACGCCGCCCGGTCCTCGCGCCACCGCGCGCGGGTGCGCGAGGCACGCCTGGTCACCGGGCTGTCGGTCGCGCTCGTGGTGCTCGCCGCGGTCGGGCTGACGCTGGGCGACGCGTCGGTGCCGCTGTCCGGCATCCTCGACACGGTCCTGGGCCGCGCCGACGTCCTCACGCAGTTCGTGATCGTCGAGCTGCGCCTCCCGCGCCTCCTGACGGCCCTCGTGGTGGGCGCCGCGCTCGGCCTGTCGGGCGCGCTGTTCCAGTCGATCGTGCGCAACCCGCTCGCGAGCCCCGACATCATCGGGATCACGCAGAGCGCGAGCGCCGCGGGCGTCATCGGCGTCGTGGTGCTGGGGATCAGCGGGCTCGCGCTCACGGGACTCGTGCTCGCCGGGTCGCTCGTCGCGGCGGTCGCGATCTACCTGCTCGCGTGGCGCGGCGGAGTGGCCGGGTACCGGCTCGTCCTGATCGGGATCGGCGTCGCGGCCCTGTGCATGAGCGTCGTCTCCTGGGTCCTCACGACGAGCGACGTGCGCGACGCGCAGGCCGCGCTCGTGTGGATCACGGGCTCGCTCGCGCGCTCCGACTGGTCGACGCTGGGCCCGTTGCTGATCTGCTTCGCGGTGCTCGTGCCGCTCACGGCCTTCCTGGCGCCGCGGCTGCGCTCGCTCGAGCTCGGCGACGACGCCGCGGCCGCGCTCGGCATCCGCGTCGAACGCTCCCGGCTCCTGCTGATCCTCGTCGCCGTGGGGCTCGCGGGCTCGGCTGTCGCGGTCGTGGGGCCCGTCGCGTTCGTCGCGCTCGTCGCGGCCCCCATCGCCCGCCGCACCCTGGGCGACGGGCGGCTCGCGCTCGTCCCCGCGGCCCTCGTGGGCGCGCTGCTCGTGCTCGGCTCCGACCTCGTCGCGCAGTTCGCGATCCCCGACGTGACGCTGCCCGTGGGCGTCGTCACCGGGATCGTCGGCGCCCCCTACCTGCTGTGGCTGCTCGTGCGCACCAACCGTTCCGGACGCGGAGGCTGAGAATGACCGACCACCCCGAGACCGCCGGGGGCGCGCCCGAGGCGAGCGACGCCGTCGGGCGTCCTGCCGTCGGGCGTCCTGCCGACGCGGGGGCCGCGCGCGGTCCCGCCGCGCGCACCGCCGGGACGCACACGCTCGCCGCCGACCACG
Source organism: uncultured Actinomycetota bacterium (assembly GCA_963782165.1). Taxonomy (GTDB): domain Bacteria; phylum Actinomycetota; class Actinomycetes; order Actinomycetales; family Cellulomonadaceae; genus Oerskovia. Next base: position 282,911 of record CAWAIO010000006.1, on the reverse strand, counting down.
TGTCGCTCGCGTACGACGACCGGCGCGTCGTCGAGGACCTCAGCCTCACGGTCGCTGCCGGGAAGATCACGTCGATCGTCGGCTCGAACGGGTGCGGCAAGTCGACGCTGCTGCGCGGCCTCGCGCGGCTGCTCAAGCCCGTGGGCGGCGCCGTCCTGCTCGACGGCGAGGACATCCGCACGCTGCCCACCAAGCAGGTCGCGACCACGCTCGGCCTGCTGCCGCAGAGCCCCGTGGCCCCCGACGGCATCACGGTCGCGGACCTCGTGGGCCGTGGCCGCTACCCCCACCAGGGCTGGTTCAGGCGCTGGACCGCGGGCGACGACGAGGCCGTGGCCGACGCGCTCGCCTCGACCGGGACGCTCGACCTGGCCGAGCGGTCGGTGGACGAGCTGTCGGGCGGGCAGCGGCAGCGCGTGTGGATCGCGATGGCGCTCGCGCAGCGCACGGACCTGCTGCTGCTGGACGAGCCGACGACGTTCCTCGACATCGCCCACCAGATCGACGTGCTCGACCTGCTCGTGGACCTCAACACCTCGCGCGGGACCACGGTCGTCATGGTGCTGCACGACCTCGACATGGCGTGCCGCTACTCCGACCGTCTGGTCGCGATGCGCGACGGCAGGGTGCACGCCGAGGGCGCGCCGGGCGACGTCGTGAACGCGCAGATGGTGCGCGACGTGTTCGGCCTGGACTCGCTCGTGGTGCCCGACCCGATCACGGGGACACCCACGCTGGTCCCGATGGGCCGCCACCACCGGGGCTGAGCCTGCGTCCCGTCGACGGCCGTGCCGAGAACGTCGACGGCGCTGCCGCTAACCGGGTTGCGGTCGATCTGAGCCTCAGAACGACCGCAACCCCGTGCTCGAGCGCACGGAACCTCGTGCTCGGCGGGCGTGGGTCACTCCGGGAGAGCACACACCCCGTCGACGCAGACCGCGGCGTCGTCGTTGCCCATCATCGTGAACGGCGCAGCGGCCTCGGCGGCCGAGACCGTCATGAGGGTCGTGCGACGCGGGTTCGCGATCGAGTGGAAAGGGCTGTCCTGCATGGTGTCAGTCATGGGATCTCCTGAAGTCACGTGCTGCGATGCTCGTGGTGGGTGGGCGGGCATCGTCTCAAGGGGAGGACGGATGCGGTGCCACCGAGGACCAGCGACGCTGCGGGTTTCCCGACAGTCTGGCTGATACTCGGTCGCATTTGCTACCGCTCCTCCTGTGATCTCGGTCGCATTCCACCCGGTAGGTGGCAGCGATCGGGGACGAGGGCGGTCAGGCCACCGACTCCGCGGCGTCCGCGACGACCTGGTCGAGGACCTGCGTGAAGACGGCCGGGTCCTGCGCGCCCGAGACCCCGTACTTGCCGTTGAACACGAAGAACGGCACGCCGCTGATGCCGTACGCACGAGCCTGCGCGATGTCCTGCTCGACGGCGTCCTCGAAGTCACCGTTCTCGAGGACCGTGCGTGCCTCGTCGGCGTCGAGCCCGACCTCGGCCGCGAGCGCCGCGAGCTCCTCGATGCGGCCCACGTGACGCCCCTGCTCGAAGTACGCCTTGAGCAGGCGCTCCTTCATCTCGACCTGCTTGCCGTGAGACTTCGCGAAGTGCAGCAGCTCGTGCGCCTTGAGGGTCTTGGTGTGCTGGAGGGCGTCGAAGTCGTACGCGAGCCCCTCGGCGGCGGCGACCGTCGTCATCTGTCCCAGCATCTGCTCGACCTGGCCTGCGGGCATGCCCTTGTGCTTGGCCAGGAAGTCGACCTCGGTGCCCTCGAAGTCGACCGGGGTGTCCGGTGCGAGCTCGAACGAGTGGTACTCGATCTCCACCTCGGGAGCGTCGTCGCGACCCGAGAACCCGGCCAGCGCCGTCTCGAAGCGGCGCTTGCCGACGTAGCACCAGGGGCACGCCACGTCGGACCAGATGTCGACCTTCACCTTTTCGCTCATGACCGGTTCCAACGACCGGCGCGTCCCGGAGATTCCCCGGATCGGTGTGATCCTGCCGACGCGCGGGTGAGGCAGCCGCGGGGCGTGAGGGGCGGGACGCCCGCTCAGTCGGCGTGCCGCGCCCGGTAGAGGTCCTGCAGCACCATGATCTCGGCGCCGTGGTGGATGAGCTCGCGGTTCATGTGGAGCACCAGGTGCCCGAAGGGGGCCTGGGCGTCGATCTCGGTCGCCTGGCTGAGCCCGACCGTGAAGACCTCGTCCTCGGGGAGCGAGTCGATGCCGTCGCGCCACAGGTCCACCCAGCGCGTCAGGCCCTCGATCGCAGGGTCCACCTCGCCCGAGAACGCGACGGCGTCCCGCCGGGCGATCCGGTCGCCGAACGTCCACTCCCACCGCTCGAAGAACGCCTCGGTGAGGTGCGCGACGAGCCACGCGATGGTCCGCGGCTGGGGCGAGTCGGAGCCTTCCGGCCACTCCATGACCCACTCACCGACCCCGAGCGTGCGGGGCGTGCGCTCGTCGCCGCGCCGCACGACCCGCAGCGCGTCCGGCCCGGGCTCCCACTCGAACTCGTCCTGGTCGAGCGTCACGAGCCGTCCCAGGACCTCGAGCCACGAGAAGCCGAGCTGCCCGCGCACCATGGCGAGCGGGGTCGGGACGGTCAGCACGGACCAGTCGAAGTCGGGGCTGCCGTAGGTCGCGTCGTCGCTCATGGGTGGCTCCTGGGTGCGGGGTCGGGGTTCGCTCGTGCCCGACGACGTCACGCGCCCCGGGCGTCCTGCTCTCCTCAGCGATCATCCCCGGGCCCCGGGCGGTCCGCCTGCGGGAGCGGCGCGCCCTGCTCACCGGCGCGAGCGCAGCTCGTCGTGGAACGAGCGGGCGACGAACCCGAGGGCCTGCTCGGCCGCGGGCTGGACCCGTGCCGGCACGGTCGACTCGCTCAGGACGGCGATCGCGAAGGTCGAGCCGTCCTGGTGCGTGAGCACGCCGACCTCGTGCCGCAGGTGCAGGAAGGTGCCCGTCTTCGACGACCACGTCGAGGAGTCGCTCTCGAGGTCGGGAGCCAGCCGGTTCCGCAGGACGTTCTTGGCCAGGAGGGCGCGGGTGTGCTCGCCCGTCGTGCGCGCGAGCCGCCTGCCGGTCCAGACCTCGCGGAGCAGCCGGACGAGCCCCCGCGCCGTGCCCGCGTTGGCCTGCGTGACGTCGAGCTGAGGGACGAGGTGCCCGCGCCCCTCGGTCGTCGAACGGATCGCCAGGGCGAGCGCGAGGTGCAGCTCGTCCGGGCCGAGACGGCTCGCGAGGGTCCGGTGCAGTTCGTGGACGGGGTGGCGCAGCGTGATGTCCGTGATGCCGAGCGTGCGCAGCGTGGCGTTGACCTCGCTCGGCGGGCACAGCGCGAACAAGGCGTCGGCCGCGGTGTCGTCGCTCAGGCAGGTCGCGAGGTAGAGCAGGTCCTCGATCGCGACGCTCACGGGATGGGCGAACTGCGAGAGCCCCGTCGGCCCCGGCGTCCGTTCGTCGCTCCCCAGCGTGACCACCGCGGACAGGTCGATCGTCCCGGCGTCCGCCCGTTCGAGGACCGCGACCAGGAGGGGGAGCTTGACGACCGAGGCGAGCGGGTAGGGCACGTCCGGCTCGATCGCGAGCTCTCTGCCCGTCCCGAGGTCCTGCACCAGGACCGAGGCCCGGAGCCCGGCCGCGTCGAGCACCCGGGCGGCCTCGCCGACCACCGCGCCGTCACGCACGGACCGCTCCCTGCCCGGGCGTCGTCGGCCCGACGCTCGTGGTGCCGACCCCGAGCACGGTCGCGACCGCCGACGCGCAGAGGACGAGGAAGCGTTCCGCGAGTCCCTCGTCGGCCGCGGCCAGGGCGTGCGCCCGCGCGACCTGCTGGTCGCCGAGGGGGCGCCAGCGCAGGTCGTGGGCCGCGGCCTCGGGCCGCGTGCACAGGAGCAGGTCGTCGGACACCAGCACCTCGGACAGCGCCCGCACGGTGGACTCCGCGACACGGACCTGGACGGGGGCGAGCCCTGCCTCGTCCCTGGCCCGCTCCATCCGGTCCCGGACGTGGGGCACGTCGTCCTCGGGCTGGATCCAGAGCCGTCGAGGGGTCCTGACCGGCCCACCACGAGACGAGCGCAGCTCCGCGAGGTGGAAGGTCCCCGTCCCGTCGTCGTCGGGGTGCGCACCGACACCGAGCCACGCCGTCCAGCGCGCCCGGTCCGGGGGGACGTTCTCGAGGAAGACCGAGGTGCGCCCGGACCGGAAGGCCTCGGCGCGCTCCGCCGGACGGCCCGCCACAGGGGCCAGCCGGAGGAGGCCTGCGGCGCCGGCGGCACAGAGCTCGGCCAGCACGTGCGGCGGGACCGATTCCGGCACGCCCACCCCGACGGGGCGCGCCCGGGAGCGCCTGGCGTCGTCGACCAGGTCGCCGGCCGCACCGACCAGGCGGGTCGCGCTGGGCAGCACCCCGCGACCGAGCGCGGTCAGCGCGACGCGTCGTGACGTCCGGTCGAGGAGCCGACCCCCCAGGTGCTCCTCGAGCGCCGCGACGCGTCGGCTGGCCACCGACTGGCTGATCCCTGCGGCCGCGGCACCCGCGGTGAAGCTCTCCCTGTCCGCCACGGCGACGAACGCCTCGCACGCGGCCAGGACATCGAACGATCGACCCATGCATGCCACCGTCGCATAGACGGCCGCTTTTCGTGCTTTGTCAGCATCGATCGCCGCTCGCAGACTCGACCGCATGACACCTCGAGAAGCGACCGTCCCCTCGGTCTCCCGCCGATCCGTCCTGGCCCTGCTCGCTGCTGGCGGGCTCACGGTCGCGTGCTCTCCTCGCAGCCCGGGAGCAGGGGCCGGCACCGCCGCCACGGCCCCGGCGACCGGCTCGCCGTCGACGACCGGACGCCCCGAGCTCGACGACGCCCTGCGCGAGCTCGAACGGACGCGGTCGCTCACGGTCGGCGTGAGCGTGCGGGGCGGCGGTCGGGCCGCGTACGGCTACCGCTCCACGGAGCGATTCCCCCTGTGCTCGCTGTTCAAGCCCATCGCGGTCGGGGCACTGCTCGCGGACACGGCCTACGACGACGAGTACTGGTCACGCGAGATCGCGTTCGGACCGCAGGACCTCGTCGAGAACTCCCCCGTGACGTCCGCGACGACGACCTGGCGCATGTCGCCCGCGCAGCTCGCCGACGCCGCCCTGCGCTTCAGCGACAACACGGCGGGGAACCTCCTGCTCCGGGAGATCGGAGGTCCGACGGCGGTCACCGCCTTCGCCGCGTCCCTCGGCGCACGCACGACGCGGCTCGACCGGATCGAGCCGCAGCTCAACGAGGCGACGCCGGGGGACCAGCGCGACACCTCGACCCCCGACGACGTCGCGCACGTCTACGGGGCGCTGCTGCTGGAGCGCGGAGCGGGCGCCCTGGCCGCAGCGCGGCTCACGGACTGGATGCTGCGGAGCACGACGTCCGGCAAGCGGTTCCGCGCGGGCCTCGACGGCACGTACGAGCTCGCGGACAAGACCGGCGCGGGCGGCTACGGCGTCGTCAACGACGCGGGCGTCCTGTGGCGGCCCGGGGTCGAGCCGACGACACTCGTCGTCATGACGCGCACGGACTCCCCTGAGGCTGCGTGGGACGACGAGGCGGTCGCCGAGGTCGCCCGTCTGGTCCTGGCCTCGTGAGCGCAGGGCGGGTGATCGTCGGCAGCCTGGTCGCGATCGTGGCGATCGCTGTGCTCGGCGCGGTCCTCGTGCTGGGCGGCGCCGCGCTGCAGCTCGAGAGCTGGGCAGACCGCCCGGCCGGTCAGGACCCGACGGCCGGTTCCCCACCGGTGTCCCCGGCCTCGTCCCCCGCGCCGACCGGGGCCTGCCCTGCGCCCGTCGACGGGAGCAGCCCGACCGGATGCGTGCCGTACGACCCCGAGGCTCTCATGCGCTCGAACGACGCGTACCGGCAGCGGAGCAGCACCCCCGAGGACGCCGCCCTCGCGGCGCGCTCGCTCCCGACGGTCGAGGCCGCGCTGGCCCCGCTGGCCGGGTCAGGCAGGTCGTTCAGCTCGCAGGACGTCGTCGACGCCGTGGCCGCGGCCGGCTTCAGCACGGTCCAGACCACCGGGGACACCGACGTCTGGGGCGAGGACGCGACGGCGTTCGGGGTCGGCGTGAGCGTCCCGGGCGGGTGCGTGTTCGGTGACGTCCGGCCGGGCAGGCTCGAGCTGGAGTCGGGCGGCCCGATCGCCGACGGCGGTTGCCTCGAGATGCCCTCGCACTAGGTCAGGGACAGGAAGAGCTTCTCGAGCTTCTGGACGTCGGCCGGGCCGTTCTCGTCGTCCGTGAGGCACTGCTTCATGCCGGACGCGATGATCGCGAACCCGGCGCGGTCGAGCGCCTTGGACACCGCGGAGAGCTGCGTGACGAGGTCCGCGCAGTCACCGCCCTCGTCGACCATCCGCACGACTGCCGCAAGCTGCCCCTGGGCGCGCTTGAGCCGGTTCGAGACCTTCTTCATCTCGTCCTTGTCGAGCTCCATGACTCTCCTCTCGTCGCGCGCTTCGCGCGCGTCATCGCAGGCACGCGTCGCGCGTGCTGCTCGTGCGTTGCACCAGTCCGAACAGGACGACGGCCAGCGCGGGCAGCACCATCCCGACCTGGTGCGGCGCCTGGCTCACCAGGAACGCCGCTGCGAGGACGGTGCCTCCGGAGACGGCCGCGCACGGCGAGCACCCGAGGGTATCCCGCCAGGCCTCGCCCCGGGCCGGGACGTAGCTCGCGAGGGTGAGCGCGCCGACGATCGCGACCACCGTGAGCAGGGCGACCCAGCCAGGGGTCGCTGCGGTGGTCCAGCCGCCTCCCGCCTGCGCGAGCAGCGCGAGCACGACCGGCGCGAGGACGGCGGCGACCAGGAGCCGTCGCCTCCCCCACAGCGGTCGGCGCGCCGGCACGGGCGGGAGGACGGGTGGGACGACCGCCTGGCCGGTCGGCCCGGCGCGCTCGCCCCGGGTGACCTGGCTCATCGGCAGGTGCACCGCTCGGCGGGCTCGAACTCGGCGAGGACCTCGTCGGCGTGCATGCCGCAGCCGGTCCAGGTGACCTTGCGACAGGTGGCGCATCGGGTGGGACTGCACATGGTGGTTCTCCTCGGGGTGCGGGGTGGGTCAGCGCTTGAACAGGCGGGACAGGAACGAGCCCTGCGCGGGCGCCTTGGGCTCGGCCGCGTGCCCCTCGCACCGGTCCTTGCGGGGGACGCCCCGCATGACGTCGTCGACGTGCTGGCCGCAGCCGGCCCACGTCGTCTTGCCGCACTTCTTGCAGGTCACAGCTCTACACACGGTGTTCCTCCTGGGTGGATGTGATTCCACTATACCCCCGGGGGTATAGTGCTTCTCGACCCCCAGGAGGAAAGCATGAAGATCGTCATCGTCGGAGGAGTCGCGGCAGGCATGTCCGCGGCCACCCGTCTGCGCCGTCTCTCGGAGGACGCCCAGATCGTCGTCCTCGAGGCCGGAGAGCACGTCTCGTTCGCCAACTGCGGTCTGCCGTACTACGCGGGTGGAGTCATCGAGGAGCGCGACGCGCTCCTCCTCCAGACCCCCGAGTCGCTCGCCGCCCGCTTCCGGATCGACGTCCGCGTCCGCCACCGCGTGACCGGCGTGGACGCCACCGAGCACACCGTCACCGTCCGCGACCTGTCCACTGGCCTGGACCACGTCGAGACCTACGACCGCCTCGTCCTGAGCCCGGGCGCGCGCCCGATCGTCCCGCCTGCGCCCGGCATGGAGCGCGCACTCGTGCTGCGCGACGTGTCCGACGTCGACCGGATCGTCGCCGCGATCGAGGGTCGTCCGGTCGACGGCACCGGAACCGGCGCGCCGACCGGCGCAGCCGACACGACCGCGTCCCACGGCGCTCCCGCCCGCTCGGTCGTCGTGATCGGCGGAGGGTTCGTCGGGGTCGAGGTCGCCGAGAACCTGGTCCACCGCGGCCTGGCCGTGACGCTCGTCGAGCTCTCCGACCAGGTCCTGGCTCCGCTCGACCCCGAGATGGCGGTCCGCGTCCGTCAGGAGCTCGAGGCCCACGGCGTGGACGTCCGTACGTCCACGCAGGTCGGCGCGCTCGGACCTGGCACGGCCGAGCTCACGTCCGCGGACGGCTCGCCGCGCGGCGAGGTTCCTGCTGACCTCGTGGTCGCCGCGATCGGCGTCCGACCCGACGTCGAGCTCGCGGTCCTCGCGGGCGCCCAGGTCGGCCCTCGCGGCGGCATCCTGGTCGACGAGGACCTGCGCACCTCGGTCCCCGACGTGTTCGCCGTGGGCGACGCCGCGACCAAGCGCGACGCCCTGGCGGCCTCGGGCACGGGCTCGGCCGACGAGCCCACGCTCATCCCGCTCGCCAACCTCGCCAACCGGCACGGCCGCCACGTCGCCGACGTGATCCTCGGCCGCCGCACCGGCATGCGCCCCTCGGTGGGCACGGCCGTGGTCGGCGTGTTCGGGCTCACGGCCGCGACCGTGGGACGCAACGAGAAGCGCCTGCGCGCCGAGGGCCGCCCCTACCGTGCGCTCCACACGCACCCCGCCCAGCACGCGGGCTACTACCCGGGGGCGAGCCAGATGGCCCTCAAGCTCCTCGTCGACCCCGAGACCGACCTGATCCTGGGCGCCCAGGGCGTCGGGCGCGACGGCGTCGACAAGCGCATCGACGTCCTCGCCACGGCCATCGCGGGCGGCCTGACGGCCTCCGACCTGGCCGACCTCGAGCTCGCGTACGCCCCGGCGTACGGATCCGCCAAGGACCCCGTCAACATGCTCGGCTACGTGGCCGACAACCTTCGTGCGGGCGAGACCCGCAGCGTCCAGTGGCACGAGCTCGACGACCTCGTGGCCCAGGGGGCGACCGTGGTCGACGTCCGCACCCCGGGCGAGCACGCACGCGGGACCGTCGAGCCCGACGCCGGCCCGGGCCGCGACGGCACGCTCCCCGCTCTCAACGTGCCGCTCGACGAGCTGCGCGCGCGGGCTGCGGCCGAGATCCCGGCCGGGGCACCCGTCGTCGTGCACTGCCAGGTGGGCCAGCGCGGGCACACGGCCGCGCGCCTGCTCAGCCAGCTCGGCTACGACGTGCGCAACCTCGACGGCGGGTACCTCACGTGGCGCGACGGGATGCTCGCGCGCCGGCTGAGCAACGCGTCCGAGCTCACGGGCGCCCGGGCCTGACCCGACCGGCGGCGGCGTCGGGGTTGCCTACGATGGTCAGGTCCCCCGCACCCGCCGCCGGGTCGCGCCACGCAGCGCGCGACCTCCGCGGCCCGTGCGCCAGCAACCCCGGCAGGAGCCCCATGCCCGTCCGTCCCCGCACCGTCCTGCTCGTCTCGGTGGGCGTCGCCGTCGTCCTGCTCGGTTCCCTCGTGGTCTTCCTGTCGATCGTCGGCCTCGACGGCATCGCCTGAGGCACGCGGTCCGACCGGTCAGACGACCTCGTGCGCCCCGGACCACGACGCCACGGTGCGCTGGTCGGAGGTCTGGAGCGTGAAGGACGTCAGCGGCAGGTTCCCGCTGCGCTTGCGTGACCGGACGACGTCGAGCGCCGCCTCGTCGCTCTCGGCCTCGAACGGTTCGCCTCGGAGCGCAGCGGTGACCGTCAGGATCGAGTAGGTAGTCATGACCGTCGAGCCTAGAGGTACCGACCGGCATCCGACGACCCCCGACTCCGTCACACCCCGCCCGTCCCCGGCCCCTGCGCGGGGCGACGCGAGCGCCCTGCGGGTGCTCCGCCGTCGGGCCTGAGGGATGCTCGGAGGACCACGTCCCGACTGCCCGGAGGCCCCCATGCCCGACCCCCAGCTCGTGCTCCTGCGGCACGGCGAGACCGAGTGGAGCCTGACCGGGCAGCACACCGGGACGAGCGACATCCCCCTGACCCCGCACGGCGAGGAGCAGGCGCGCGGCGCCGGGGCGTTCCTCGCGGGGCGCCGGTTCGCGCTCGAGCTGCGCAGCCCCCTGCTGCGCGCCCGACGGACCGCCGAGCTCGCAGGCTTCCCCGACGCGGTGGCCGACCCGAACCTCGCCGAGTGGGACTACGGTCCGGTCGAGGGACGCACGGCCGACGACGTGAGCCGTGAGCTGGGGCGGGACTGGCTCATCTTCCGCGACGGGGTGCACGTCGTCCCCGGCGCGCAGGGTGCGGCAGGCACGGCGGGGACCGGGCCCGGCGAGACGCTCGACGACGTCGCCGAGCGTGCGCGAGCCGTCGTCCGGCGCGTCGAGCCCGTGCTGCACGACGGTGGCGACGTGCTGCTCGTCGCGCACGGGCACCTGCTGCGCGTGCTCGCGGCCGTGTGGCTCGAGCTGGGCCCCGCGACCGCGGCACGGTTCGAGCTCGGGACCGCGAGCGTGAGCCTGCTCGGCCACGGCCACGGCCTGCACACCATGGAGGGCTGGAACCTGCCGACGGCGTGAGATGGCACGATGCTCCCCATGAGCGTCAACAAGAACCTCGCCGAGGGCGAGACCGTCGTCATGGAGCTGCGGACCCACCCCAAGGCCCTGTTCCTGCCGATCCTCGTCCTGATCCTGATCGTGGGCGCCGCGACGGCCATCCTCTGGTTCTCGCCCGAGCACCCCGTGGTGCTGTGGGGCACGCTCGGCGTCGCCGCCGTCCTGGCGGTCGTCTGGGTCGTGGTGCCGCACCTGCGCTGGCTGACCACGAACTACACCATCACGACCAAGCGTCTCTCGACCCGGACGGGCATCATCACGCGTACGGGCCGTGACATCCCGCTCTACCGCATCAACGACGTCACGTACGAGAAGGACCTGGTCGACCGCATGTTCGGCTGCGGGACGCTCATCATCTCGGACGCGACGGCCAAACCGGGCATGACCCTGCCCGACGTCCCGCGCGTCGAGGAGGTCCAGGTCCGGCTGCACGAGCTGCTGTTCGCGGCCGACGACGGCTCGGACGACGGCGAGTGGCCGCCCGCGGAGCCGCAGCGCCCGGCTCTCCGCTGAGCCACCCCGCGCTCCCGCCGAGCCACCCCGCGCTCCCGCCGAGTGCATGATTCGGCTGCGACGCACCCGGCGAGTCGCAGTCGCATCATGCACTCAGCGACGGATCAGCGGACCGCCCGCTCGGCCCGCTCCCGCACCTCGTGCGACAGCCGGACCTCCCCCGACGCCTCGGAGTCCAGCAGCCGCCGTGAGACCTCGACCGAGGTCCCCGCGACGCGCGACCCGAACCAGTCGGCGATCGTCACGCCGTGCGAGGGCCGGAACACGACCTCGACCGTGTCCCCTGCCTGCACCTCCCCCGTCGTCACGACGCGCAGGTACGCGCCCGTCCTGTTGGCGTCGGTGAACCGCTTGACCCATCGGTCCTCGCCCAGGCGCCGCGCGAACGTCGAGCAGGGCGTCCGTGGCTGCGTGACCTCGAGCACCGCGCTGCCGACCTGCCACCGCTCGCCGATGAGCGCGCCGCTCGCCGCGACACCGCTCGTGCGGAAGTTCTCGCCGAACAGCCCGGGCGTGACGTCGTAGCCGAGCTCGCCCGACCAGTGGTCCGCGTCCTCCTGCGAGTACGCGTACACCGCCTGCTCCTCGCCGCCGTGGTGCGCACGGTCGGCCTGGACGTCGGCGTACAGGCCCAGGGGCCGGACCCGGACCGGTCCCTCGACGGGGCGCTTGTCGATCGCGGTCACGCCGACAGCGCCCGCGTCGGGCAGCAGCACGTGCACGCGGCACACGGCCAGGAGCTCCCCGGTCGCGCCGAGCGGCGCACCGGGAGGGGTGGGGTCCGGGGTTGCGGTGGTCATCGGAGGATTCTCCCAGGTGCGCGGGGCCCGGGGACAGCGGCCCGACGGCGTCACCACGGGCGGGCGGGTCCGTCACCCTGGGCGGAGCACCAGGTCGCCACCGGCGGGCGGGGCCGTCACCGTCGGCGACCGGGCGCCCCGGGCCCCCGCCGCGCGTGATGCCCACCCGGCCGACAGACTGGAGCGATGGCCAAAGGTGTGCTCCGACTCAAGTCCGTCGAGGAGTCCCTCGCGGCCCTCGACGACCCCGAACGGTCGCTCAAGCGCGACCTCAACGCCTGGGACCTCGCGGTCATGGGGGTCGCGGTCGCGGTGGGGGCCGGCATCTTCTCGGTGGGCGCGACGGCCGCCGCGAACTTCGCCGGGCCGTCGGTCATCATCTCGTTCGTCATCGCCTCGATCGTGTGCGCGCTGGCCGTCATGTGCTACGCCGAGTTCGCCTCGGCCCTGCCCATCGCGGGCTCGGCCTACACGTTCTCCTACGCGACCATGGGCGAGCTCGTCGCGTGGATCATCGGCTGGGACCTCATCCTCGAGATGCTGCTCGCGGCGTCGGTCATCGCGAAGTTCTGGGGCATCTACCTCGCGGACGCGTTCTCGCTGTTCGGCGTGAACCTGCCGCTGACCATCCCGATCGGGCCCGTGGACCTCGAGTGGGGCCCCGTCTTCATCGTCGCGGTCTTCACGACGCTCCTCGCGATCGGGACCAAGCTCAGCAGCCGCATCAACAGCGTGTTCACGATCATCAAGGTCGCGATCACGCTGTTCGTGATCGTCGTGGGGTTCTTCTACGTCAAGGCGGAGAACTACACGCCGTTCATCCCGCCGTCGCAGCCGGCCCCCGAGAAGACGGCGCTCGAGCAGCCCCTGTTCGGGTTCCTCACGGGCCTCGAGCCCACGACGTACGGCGTCATGGGCCTGCTCGCGGGCGCGGCGCTCGTGTTCTTCGCGTTCATCGGGTTCGACGTCGTCGCGACCACGGCCGAGGAGGCCAAGAACCCGCAGAAGACCATCCCCAAGGGCATCCTCAGCGGTCTCGCGGTCGTCACGGTGCTGTACATCCTGGTGACGCTCGTCGTCACCGGCATGGTCTCCTACCAGGACCTCGCGGCGACCGACGACCCGTCGCTGACCACGGCCTTCATCCTGGTGGGGGCGGACTGGGCGGGACGCGTGATCTCCGTGGGGATCCTCATCGGCCTCACGACCGTCATCATGGTCCTGCTGCTGGGCCTCACGCGCGTCATGTTCTCGATGAGCCGCGACGGCCTGCTGCCGCGCGGAGTCTCCAAGACCTCGCACCGCTTCCACACCCCGGTCCGGCTCCAGGTCGGGGCCGGCATCGTGGTCGCGCTCATCGCGGGCCTCGCGCAGGTCGAGCTGCTCGAGGAGATGATCAACATCGGGACGCTCTCCGCGTTCGTGCTCGTGAGCTTCGGCATCCCGATCCTGCGCCGCTCGCGCCCCGACATCAAGCGGGGCTTCCGCGTCCCCTGGTCGCCCGTGCTGCCCATCTTCTCGGGGGTCGCGTGCCTGTGGCTCATGACGAACCTGACGACCCTCACGTGGCTGCGGTTCCTCGTGTGGGTCGCGATCGGGCTCGTGCTCTACGCGTCGTTCGGGTACCGGCACTCGTTGCTGTCGAAGAGGAACGTCGCGGCCCGAGCGGCCGCCGAGGCCGCGGCGGGCGGGACGGGAGACCGGCCCTCCGACGACCCGGGTGGGGCCGGCTCAGCCGGTGCCCCGGGCGCCCCCGCCCCGCCTGCCTGACCTTCCCCGTGCACGACGACGCGCCCCTCCTCCGGCGAGAGTCTCGCGGGAGGAGGGGGCGCCGTCGTGCACGGCTGCCGAGGTAGAGGGATCACGTCGAGGTAGAGGGCCGGAACCCTCTGCCTCGACGGTCGGCCTCTACATCGGCGACCTCGGTCTCACGGCCAGGTCAGCAGGTGAGCGCCGCGTAGTCGACCGTGTACGTCTCCTGCGAGCCCGCGTCGTCCCACGCCCTGACGGTCACGCTCCCCGCCGGGAGCGAGCCGGACCGGGCGCTGAACGACTGGTGCACGTTCTTGTCCGGGTTGACGTGGTTGAACGTCTTGGTGCCGAACGGCGTCGAGAAGAGCACGTCGAGCGGGCGGTCCTCACCGTTGGTCGCGACGACCGAGAGCGTGGCGACCTTGCCCGTGCAGCGCGCTGTCGCCGTGAGCCCCGTCAGCTCGGGGTCGACGGGCGAGACCACGCCGTTGATCGCCGACGTGTCGGCCGCGAGCGAGGCCGTGGCGTGCGCGATCGCCTTGGCGTTGATGTCGAGCGCGACCGGGTCGATGTTCTCGATGTCGTCGTTCACCGAGTGGTAGTTCGGGTCCTGCCAGATCCCGGCGGTGCCGCCGAACAGCGCGACCTCCGCATCGGTCTTGATGTCGTCGGCCCCCGTGAACAGGCCCGACGCCGGGACGCCGTTCGCGATGAACGCCTGGTAGTCCGAGCGGCCGGAGAACTCCGAGTCGACCCAGGCCTGGCCGATCCCGTCGAAGTAGTCGGTGAAGACCGCCTCGGTCTCGACCGATCCCGGCGGGACCTCGACCGGAGCCGGGTAGGTGGACTCGTCCGCGTCGTAGACCCCGATCACGTAGTTCGGCGAGCCGACCATGTCGAAGTTGAGGTAGGTCGCGATCTGGTCGAGCGCCGTCGGGTCGTTCGCGACCAGGTCGTCGACGTAGTGCGTCGACCCGACCAGGCCCACCTCCTCGGCGCCCCACCAGGCGAACCGCACCTGGTTGTCGAGCGGGCCGCCGTGCTCGGCGAGCTGGACCGCGGTCTCGAGGATCGCCGCGGAGCCCGACCCGTTGTCGTTGATGCCCGGCCCCTCGGGCACGCCGTCGAGGTGCGCGCCGAGCATGACGACGTTGTCAGCCCGGCCCGTGCTCGTCTCGGCGAGGATGTTGAAGGTCGTGTGCGAGACGATCGACGTCTGGAGAACGTAGGTCGCGTCGGCCGGGCCGCCCGCGAGCGCCGCGACGATCGCCTGGCCCGCGGCCTGCGGGATGCCCACCGTGGGCACCCAGTCGTCGCTGGGTGCGCCGAGCGTGGGGTTGAGGGCGCCGACCGTGTTGTTGTAGATGATGACGGCCGAGGCACCTGCCGCGGCGGCGAGCTCTGCCTTGAGGCCGAACGCGCACGAGCCGCGGCTGATCAGCGCGACCCCGCCCGCGGCCTGGACCCCGGCCCAGTCCTCGGCGGTGCAGCCGTGCTTGAGCGCGTCGACCGGCTGGACGAGGGGGCCCGTCACGCCGCCCGCAGGAGTGTCGGGCGCGAACTCGGCAGGGTAGACGTCGGCGGTGACGGCGACCCCCGCGGCCGTGAGCGAGAGCTCGTCGACGTTCAGGTCCTCGAACGTGAAGTACTGGCGCTCGGGCGTGTACCCGGCGTCGGTCAGGACCTGCTCGACGTACGCGGCGCTGGCCTCGTAGCCGGGGGTCTCGATGGCGCGGTTGCCGCCGTTGGCGTCCGCGATGGCCTGGAACTGCTCGAGGTGCTGCATGACGGCCTCGCCGGAGACGTGGTCCTCGAGCGGGGCGGGCGGGGCAGGCGGTGCTGCCGCTGCCGGTGGGACGAACACCGCGGCGAGCCCCAGGCTCAGCGCGGCGACGGACGGGACGATCGGACGTGTTCTCACACTCGTTCTCCTCCACTGGTCTCCCGGCACAGCAGACCACGCACTCGGCGCGACGCTGCGGGAGTTCGGTTGACGAGAGCGTAAGGGCAGCAGGCGGAACACGACAGAGGAAAGCGGGGACTTAACACGATACTTACCGCGTCGTCCCTTTTCAGGTGACTTCGGGACCTCGCCCGGCGACGTCGAGCGGCCTTTCCCCGAGCCCTCCGGCTCGCGCCAGGCCCGTCTCGCGGGGTGTCGCGACGCCCGCCCGGCGCCGGCCCCTGTCAGGGTGTGCGCATGGATCCGGACTACTCCCTGGCTGTGCGCGCCGCGTGCGAGTTCATCGGCACGGCGATTCTCATCATCCTCGGCAACGGCACGGTCGCGAACGTGCACCTCAAGGGGTCCAAGGGATACGGGGGCGGCTGGAGCCTCATCGCGATGGGCTACGGGTTCGGTGTGATGATCCCGGCCCTGATGTTCGGCGGGATCAGCGGGAACCACATCAACCCGGCGTTCACGATAGGGCTCGCGACGTGGGGCATGTTCCCGTGGGCCGACGTCGCGCCGTACGTGGTCGCGCAGATGCTCGGGGCCATGGCGGGGCAGCTCGCGATCGTCGCGACCCACAAGCCGTACTACGACCGCACCACGAACACCGACGACGTCCTCGCGACGTTCTCGACCGTCAACGCCGCGCACAGCCGCGTGAACGGGTTCGCGAACGAGCTGCTCGGCTCGGTCATCCTGTTCTCGTGCGCGCTGGCGATCATCAACTCGCCCCTGACGACGACCGAGCCCGGTCTGGCGCACCTCGCGCTCGGCTTCCTGGTGTGGGGGCTCGTCGCGGGGCTCGGCGGCCCCACGGGGCCTGCGCTCAACCCGGCCCGTGACCTCGGACCGCGCATCGTGCACGCGCTCCTGCCCCTCAAGCACAAGGGGCCCTCGGACTGGGGCTACTCGTGGGTCCCCGTCGTCGCGCCGCTCCTCGCGGGGCTCATCGGGGTGGGCTGCTGGAAGCTGCTGCTCGGCTGAGCACTGCCGCTGCCCGACGGCGGAGCGTGCGCCCTGCCGTCGGGTCGCCCGGGGTACGCGCGTCCCGCCGTCGCGTCTCGGCCGAGCCGGGCACAGGCCTGGGTCCCGGGCGGACGTGTTTCTGCGCAGCCACCACAATTGTGGTGGCTGCGCAGAAACACGTCTCCCCCCTGGTGACACCACATCCCGTCTACGCGGTGCGCTGCCGGCGTCGCAAGGCAAGCACCGCGTCGCGCGGCCGGCACCCGCAGCCGGCGAGTGCGGCGAGCACCGCGGCTCCGGTGGGCCGGCCGACGCCCGTCACAGCCCCGCGATCAGCTCCAGCACCGCGGCCAGGACCTCGTCGAACCCGCGCTCGGGCTGGAACACGAGCCACTCGAGGCCCGCGACGAGCGTCGCCCCGAACACCGAGGCGGCGAGCAGCGACACGTCCGCACCGGGCCGCTCCTCGCGCAGCGCGGCCGCGTAGAACTCGATGACGCGTGCGCGGATGTGCCCCACGGTCTCCTGCCACTCGCGCCCGACCCGGAAGACCTCGGCCGCGAGGAGCTTCGCGAAGTCCGGGTGGGCGCGGATCTGCTCCAGCAGGGACGCGATGAGCGCTGCGAGCGCGTCCTTGCCGCGCAGGTCGGCGCGGGCCGACTCGAGCGTGAGGGTCAGTCGTTCGAGGCCGCCCGCGAGCGCGGCCTCGAACACGTCGGACTTGGACCCGAAGTTGTAGTAGACGCTGCCCTTGGCCACGCCCGCCGCGGACGCGATGTCCTCGACGGACGTGGCCGTGAAGCCCTGGTCGGCGATGAGGCTCACCGCTGCGTCGATGATCTGCTGCCGGGTCCCGGCGCGACGAGCCGCGAAGGCCTGCTCGCGCCGGGACTCCGTCGGGACGCCGGGCTCGGCGGGCCCTGCGGTCGCGCCGGGCTCACGGGGCCCGACGGCGCCCGGTCCGTCCGCCGTCGGGTCCGCCTCGGTCGTCGTCATCGTCAGTCCAGCCTCTTCGTCGTCAGATCTCGAGCGCCGGGTGCAGGCGGTCGAGCGTCCAGGTGCGCATGCGTCCTGCCCGCCAGGCGCTGATCGCCAGCGACGCTAGCAGCAGCACGCCGAGGTAGACCACCGCGAACCAGAGCCGCCCGTCGACCCCGCCCGTGATCGTCTGGCGCAGCCCGTCCACGGCGTAGCTCATGGGCAGCAGCGGGTGGATGGCCTGGAAGAACGCGGGCGTGGTCTGCACGGGGTAGGTGCCGCCCGAGGACGCGAGCTGGAGCATGAGGAGCGCCAGGATCGCGACCTTGCCGGCGGCCGGGCCGAGCAGAGCCATGAGGGCCTGCTGGAGCGCGAGGAACGTCGCGGCGACGAGCGTCGTGAACGCGAGCGTCCCCAGCGCGTGGGTCATGTCGAGGCCCACGCCCCAGTGGATGACCGCGAGCATCACGGCGACCTGCGCGAACCCGATGCACAGTGCGGGCAGGAACCCGGCGAGCGTGGTGCGCAGGCCCGAGGCCGGCGTCGCGAGAGCCCGCGAGGGCAGCGGACGCATGAGCAGCCACGTGATGAGCGCGCCCACGAACAGGGCGAGCGGGATGAAGAACGGTGCGAACCCTTCGCCGAAGCCCTCGGCCTCGGCGAGGTCGTGGTCGGCGACGGTCACGGGGGCCGCGATGACGTCGGCGCGCTGCTCGCGCAGGGCCGTACCGTCGTCAGGGATGGCCTCGGACCCTTCGGCGAGCTTGTCGGTCAGGGTCTGGGCGCCCTCGGTGAGCTGGGCTCCGCCGTCGGCGACCTGCGTGGCCCCGTCGGCCAGGGTGCGGGTGCCCTCGGCGAGCGTCCCGGCCCCGGTCGCGGCCGACTGCGCACCCGTCGCGAGCTGCTGGGCACCCGAGTAGAGGGACGAGGTCCCGGCAGCGAGCGTGCCCGCGCCCGACGCGAGCGACGCGTTCCCGGTCGCGAGGTCGGAGGCCCCGCCGCGCAGGGTCGAGAGGCCGCTGCTCAGGGTCGCGGCACCGGCGGCCACGCCGTCGACACCGTCACGGACCGTCTGCGTGCCCGCGCCCGGGTGGAGCTGGGCGTCGATCTGCGCGGCCCCGGCCGAGGCTGCCTTGATGCCCGTGGAGAGTGCGGGCAGCCCTGCGGCGACCTGCTGCGAGCCGTCCGCGAGAGCCTGGAGTCCGGCCGCGCTCTGCGCGAGCTCGGCGTCCGAGGGGAGCTGGCCGAGGGCCCGCTCGTTCGCGGCAGCGAGCGCCTGCGCCTGGGGGTCGGCCGAGGCGCCGAGCGCTGCGGCGTTCTGCTGGAGCAGCGCGCGGAGCGTCGGGACGCTGCCCGCGAGCGAGGTGACCTGCCCCTGGACCTGCGTGACGCCGTCGGACACCTGCTGGGCGCCCGCGGCAGCCTGGTCCGCCCCGGCCACGAGGCCGGTCGGGGCCGTGAAGCCCGTGGCGAGCTGGTGCGCGCCGTCGGCGAGCTGGACCATGCCCGACTGCGTCGTGGCCGCACCGGCCGCGAGGGCCGACGCGCCGTCGGCCGCGGACGAAGCGCCTGCGGCGAGCTGCGAGGCTCCGGCGCTCGCGGAGGACGCTCCCTGCGACAGGGCGCCGGCGCCGTTCGCGAGCTTGCCCGCACCGGTCACGGCGCTGCCCGCACCGTCGGCGAGCTGGTCGATCCCGGACGCGAGCGTGCCCGCGCCGTCGGCGGCGGTCGTGGCGCCGTCGGCGACCTGCGTCGCACCGTCGGTCAGCCGGCCGCTCGCGGTGGCGAGCGTGAGCGACCCGTCGGAGGCCTGCGCGAACCCGTCGCGCGCGCTGCCGAGGCCCACGAGGACCTTGTCGACGGCCTGCGCGCCGATCTCCTCGCGCACCGCGCCCTGGACCTGCGTCATGGCGCTGCGTCCCAGGGTCGTGGCGAGGAACGAGTTCGCGTCGTTGTACGTGACCATGAGCTGCGCGGCCTGCGGGTCGTCGCCCGCGGCGCTCGCGATGCCCTCGGAGAAGCCCTCGGGGATGGTCAGCGCGAAGTAGTAGGTGCCGTCCTTGACCCCCTTCTCGGCCGTCGTGGCGTCGACCTGGGCCCACTCGAGGTCGCCCGAGTCGACGAGCTTGGTCGCGACCTCCTCGCCCGCGTTGAGCGTCTCGTCACCGTCCTCGGACGCGATCGTGGTGCCCGTGTCGGCGTTGACGATCGCGACGGGCAGCTTGTCGAGGTTGCCCGTCGGGTCCCAGAAGGCCCACAGGTACATGGCTCCGTAGAGCAGGGGTACGAAGATCATCGCGCCCACGGCGAGCTTGGGCAGGAGGCCGCGGCGGAACCGCCGCAGCTCCGTACCGGTGGAGGTCCAAGACATCACGAGAGGTGTTTTCCGTTCTGTACGTGCGAAGGAGAGGGCCCGACGCCGGAGCGTGGGCGGGGCGACGAGCGTCGCCCGGGCGGTGAGGTCAGGCCGCGACGAGCTGCGGTCCGGTCGTGAGGCGCACGACGTGCGGGGCACGGCCCCAGCGCATCGCGGCGACCTCGCCGGCGGAGGCGACCGAGCCGACGACGGTCACGCCCGTGGCCGCGATCGCCTCGAGGCGCTCCCAGACGATCTGGCGGCGGGCCGAGTCGTGGACCTGGTCGAGGTCGTCGACCACGAGCAGCTCGGGGACCTGGGCCATGGCGATCGCGATGCGCAGGAGCATCGCGTCGACCTCGTCGAGGTCCCACACCATCGAGTCGAGCGCGGGCAGCTCGCGCGGCCCGAACACGGGACGGGTGACGCCCTCGTAGACCTCCTGGGTGACCCGGGGCGTGCGGCGGTACCAGGGCGCGAGCCAGGTGAGGCGTTCGCGCACCGAGTCGCCGACCGTGACGGCGTCGTCGAGCTCGTCGATCCCGTGGAAGCCCGCGATCGCCGCGCGGCGCTGGACCGCGGTGCGGCGTGCCCTGCGGCCCGTGAGGTTCTCCCCGAGCACGACGAGCCAGCCGTCCGGGGTGTGGTCGGGGGCCATGCGGCCCGCGAGGGTCAGGAGCAGGCTCGAGCGGCCCGCGCCCTGCGGGCCCTGGAGGACCACGACCTCGCCGGCCGGGACCTCGAGGTCGACCGGCCCGTAGACCAGGCCGCGCGGGCCGTGGAGCTGGAGGTCGTAGGCGCTGATCGCGTGCGGGGTCGCAGCGGGCAGCGACGCGTCCTCGGCAGGCTCGAGGGTCTCGGCGATCTCCCCGCCGAGCGGGCCGCGCAGCGTCATGTCGTCGGCGATGTCCGCGGCGGCGAGCCGTCCCTGCGGGAGGTGCGCGGCACCGTCGGGCACCTGGTGGTTCGTGGTGCCGGGGGCGCCGGCGGGCGTGGTCACGGTGGCCTGCACGAGGTACGTGGCCTCGTCGCTGCCGTGTCGGGCGACGGGCTGGTTCATGGGGGTTCCTCCGAAAGTTCCGGTCCGATCACTCTTTTAGACTGACCGGTCAGTTCGAAGTTACGCGCAGGAGGGCCGGGTTGTCCACACATCGTCAGAAAATGACCGAGATCACACCCTGATACTTCGCATGACGAATGCGAGAAAAGCTACGGTCGCAGGGTGCAGCTCACCCAGTTCACCGACCTCGGCCTCCGCATCGTGATGCGGCTCAGCGTCGTCGCCCCGGACGAGCCGGCGAGCACGCGGCAGGTCGCCGAGCAGATGGCGGTGTCCTACACGCACGCGACCAAGGTCGTCACGCGGCTGGCCGAGCTCGGCGTCGTGCACGCCCGCCGTGGACGCACCGGAGGTCTCACCCTCACCGACGCCGGGCGCACCGTGACCGTCGGCTGGCTGGTCCGCCGCCTCGAGGGCGACGGCGAGGTCGTGACCTGCGAGGGCCCCGCACCGTGCCCCCTGCGCACGGCCTGCCGCCTGCGCCACCTCCTGCGCGACGCGCAGGAAGCGTTCTACCGCTCGCTCGACGACCACACCGTCGCGAGCCTCGCCGAACCCCCCACCGGCCCCGTCCTGCTGACCCTCACCCGGCCCGCCCAGGACCCCCCAGCCCTTGCAGGTCCTCACTACATCCAGGATGGGAGCAGCTGATGCTGTCCGAGAAGTCCACCGAGATCGTCCGCGCGACCCTGCCCGTCATCGGCGCAGCGATCGGCGACATCACCCCGATCTTCTACCAGCGGATGTTCGCCGCACGGCCCGACCTGATCACGGACCTGTTCAACCGCGGCAACCAGGCGCAGGGCGACCAGCAGAAGGCCCTCGCCGGCGCGATCGCCGTCTACGCGACGCTGCTCGTCGACCCCGCCGCGCCCTCGACCGGCTCCGTCCTGGGCCGCATCGCCCACAAGCACGCCTCGCTGGGGATCCTGCCCGAGCAGTACGCGATCGTCCACGAGCACCTGTTCGCGGCCATCGTCGAGGTCCTCGGCGAGGTCGTCACACCCGACGTCGCCGCTGCCTGGGACGAGGTCTACTGGCACATGGCGCACGACCTCGTCGCGGCCGAGACCGCGCTGTACCGCGAGGCCGGCGTCGAGGGGGGCGACGTCTGGCGCGACCTCGTCGTCTCCGAGCGCCGTCTCGAGTCGACGGACACCGTGTCGTTCGTCCTCGCCGCCCCCGACGGGTCGGACCTGCCCCCGTTCAGCCCGGGCCAGTACGTCTCCGTCCAGGTCGAGCTCCCCGACGGCGCCCGGCAGATCCGCCAGTACTCCCTGTCGTGGGGCCCCCAGCGTGGCCAGTGGCGGATCGGTGTCCGCCGCATCCTCGCCGCCTCGACCCCGACGGGCACCACGCTGCCCGCGGGCGAGGTCTCCAACCACCTCTACGAGAACGCGTTCGAGGGCGACCTGCTCCACGTGTCCCTGCCGTTCGGCGACCTCGCTCTCGACGACGCCGACACACCGCTCCTGCTCGTCTCCGCGGGCATCGGCTGCACGCCCATGCTCGGGATGCTCGACCACCTCGCGGCCGGGCCCGCGCACCGTACCGTCGCCGTCGTGCACGCCGACCGGTCGCCCTCGCGCCACGCCCACCGCGCGGAGCTCAAGGACCTCGTCGACCGCCTGCCCGACGCCGCCCTGCACACCTGGTACGAGGACGCCGGGACGGGCGCCGCCCAGGAGAGCCGCACGGGGTACGTCGACCTGTCCGAGATCGACATCGCCCCCGGCACCACGGCCTACCTGTGCGGGCCGCTGCCCTTCATGTCCGCGATGCGCGACGCGCTCGTCGCGCGCGAGGTGCCCGCCGATCGGATCCACTACGAGACCTTCGGGCCGGACAGCTGGCTCGTGGGCGCGCCCGCCTGACCGCGCTCCGGCTCCCGACAGCCACTCGACCCTGATCCCTGGCCGGGAGACACCTCGTCTCCCGGCCAGAGCGCTCGTCTCGCCCCCGGCACCCCGCCCGGCATACGCTCGTGCCCCGGACCACCCGGCACATCGTCGTGTCGCACCACGAGACGTTTCGAGAGGCACACAGTGAACGACGGCACCGCCGCGCAGCCCGCACCCACCGGGGCGCACGACGCGCTCCCCCACGTCGTCGTCGTGGGCGGCGGGTTCGCCGGCCTCGCGACCGTCAAGGCTCTCGCCGGGGCCCCGGTGCGCATCACGCTGATCGACCGCCGCGTCTACAACACGTTCCAGCCGCTGCTCTACCAGGTGGCCACGGGCGGCCTGAACCCGGGCGACGTCACGTACTTCCTGCGCGCGCTGCGCCTGGGGCAGCCCAACGTGCACGTGGTGCACGAGCACCTCGTGGGCCTCGACCCGCAGCACAAGACCCTCCGGCTCCTCAACGACGAGGAGATCCGCTACGACTACCTCGTCCTGGCCAACGGCGTCACGACCAACTTCTTCGGCACGCCGGGTGCCAAGGAGCACGCGTTCGCCATGTACTCGCGCTCTCAGGCGCTCAAGATCCGCGACACCCTGTTCGTGCGGCTCGAGAAGTCCGCGGCCACCCCGGAGACCGACGACGGGCTCCGCGTGATCGTCGTGGGTGGCGGGTCGACGGGCGTCGAGGTCGCGGGAGCGCTCGCCGAGCTGCGCACGCAGGGCCTCGCCCCCGCGTACCCGGAGATCCACGGCGACGCGTTCAGCGTCAAGATCGTCCAGCGCGGCACCGAGCTCATCAAGCCCTTCCCCGCGAAGCTGCGCACGTACGCGGCGCGAGAGCTCCAGCGTCGCGGGGTGGACCTGCACCTGGGCGCGGGCGTCGCGAAGGTCCTGCCCGACGGCGTCGAGCTCACCGACGGCACCTTCATCCGCTCGGACCTCACGGTCTGGGCCGCGGGCGTGGCCCCGCACGAGGAGGTCTCGCGCTGGAACCTCCCGCTGGGCGACGGCGGGCGCATCCGCGTGGGCGACGACCTGCAGGTCGAGGGCTGGCCGGGGCACTTCGCGGCGGGCGACATCGCGATCTCGCCCGCGGGCCTGCCGCAGCTCGCCCAGCCCGCGATCCAGTCGGGCAAGGTCGCGGGGCGCAACATCCGCGCGCTCGTCCAAGGACGCCCGACGACGTCGCTCACCTACCTCGACAAGGGCACCATGGCCGTCATCGGACGGCGCGCGGCCGTCGCGGACATCGCCGGGAAGGTGCGACTGACCCGCGGCAGCGCGTGGCTGGCGTGGCTGTTCGTGCACATCATGAGCCTGATCGGGCCCCGCAACCGCCTCACGACGCTCGCCGGGCTCGTGACACGCTACGGCTTCCCGTTCCACCGCCGCCCGGTGCCGATCGTGGGCGACGTCCCCACGATCCGCCCACCCAAGGGATGGGTGCCCGCGGACGGCCCTGCGCCGCTTCCCGAGGTCACGCCGAACGACTGAGCGTCGCGCCTCCACCGCCGGTAGGGTCGCGGGACAGCCCGCAACCCTCCGGCAAGGAGCCCCCCATCTCGCAGGATCCCGCCCCCGAGCCCCGGGCCGCGGCGCCCACGTCGCCGCAGACCTCCCGGGAGCGTGCCCCGAAGGTGGCCCGGTCCCCCCGGAGCCACGCCCTGCGCGTGCTCGTGTGGTTCGTGCTCATCGGCGGGCTCACCTACGTGGTGATCCCGGAGATCAGCGAGATCCCCCGCATGGGCGAGGCGTTGCGCGACGCGCAGCCCGCCTGGGCGCTCCTGGCGGTGCTCTTCGCCGCGACGGGGTTCTTCGCGGCCGCAGCCTCGCTCGCCGCGTGCTCCCCGACGCACCTGCCGTTCCTGCGGACCACCCGGGTCCAGCTCGCCAACGCGTTCGCGGGCACCGCGACCCCGGCGAGCGTCGGGTCGCTCGCGCTCAACGTCCGCTACCTGTCGAAGTCCGGCATGAGCACTGCGCTCGCGACGGGCACGGTCGCGCTCCAGAGCATCGTGCAGGTCCTCACGCACCTGGTGCTCCTGAGCATCCTGGCGCTCGTCGCGGGGCGCAGCATCGACCACCACATGCCGAGCTGGGCACGGTGGGCGCTGCTCGCCGCGGTCGTGGCGGTCGTCGTCACGGCCGTCTCTGTGCTCGTGGTGCCGCGGTTCAGGCACGCGGTCCGTACGTACGCGCGCGACGACGTGCTGCCCGCGTTCCGCCAGCTCGGCGGCCTCGCGAAGGACCCGCGGCGGCTCGGGCTCTCGATCCTGGGCGCGATGGGGACCACGCTGTCCTCGGCCGCGACCCTGTGGGCATGCCTCCTCGCGCTCGGCGGCGGCAACGACCCCATCGCAGCCGCGTTCTCGACCATGGTCGGGCAGACGCTCGCGTCAGCCGCGCCGACACCGGGCGGCGTGGGCGTGGTCGAGGCCGCGCTCACGGGCGGTCTCGTGGGCTTCGGGATCGCGTCCGCGATCGCCCTGCCGGCGGTCCTGCTCTACCGCCTGATCTCGTGCTGGATCCCGGTCCTGCTCGGCTGGATCACGCTGCGCCTGCTGCAACGGGAGGGTGCGGTCTGACGCGACCCGCCCGACGGCGCCGCGCCCCCGGAAGGTGCGCTCCGCCGTCGGGCGCGGGCCTTCCGGGCGGGACGCTACTCGCGGACCGGAGCGCCCGACGGGACTGCGGGCGCCTCCTCGGCCGGCACGTCCTCCTTGCGGCCCAGGGCGCTCGGCCACCACATGTGTCGGCCCACGTCGAGGTTCAGGGCCGTGACGAGCACCGAGCGGACCACGAGCGTGTCGAGCAGGACGCCGAACGCGACCGCGAAGCCGATCTCCGCGAACGCGACCACGGGCAGCGTGCCCAGCACCGCGAACGTCCCCGCGAGCACCAGCCCGGCCGACGTGATCACCGCGCCCGTCGCGGCCAGCCCGATCAGCGCACCGCGCCGCGTCCCGACGCGCAGCGACTCCTCGCGCACCCGGGTCATGAGGAAGATGTTGTAGTCGATCCCGAGCGCGACGAGGAACACGAACACGAACAGCGGCAGGGAGGTGTCGGCGCCCTCGAACCCGAACACGTACCGGAAGACGAGCGCGCTCACGCCCAGCGCAGCGGTGAAGGAGAGCACGACCGTCGCGACCAGGATCAGCGGGGCCGTGATCGCGCGCAGGAGCAGCGCGAGGATGACGAGCACGGTGAGCAGGATGATCGGGATGATGAGCATGTTGTCCGCGGCCGAGGCGCGCTGGACGTCGAGCGTGACGGCGCTCGCCCCGCCCACCAGGGCGTCCGCGTCCGGGACCGCGTGGACCGCGTCCCGGACCCGGTCGACCGTGTCGTAGGCCGTCTGAGAGTCCGGCTCGGACGTGAGCGTGCCCTCCATGTACGCGTAGCCGCCCGCGGACACGGGCTCGGTCACGGTCGACGCGTCGATGCCCTCGGTGGCCGCGAACGCGTCGTGCACCGCGGCCACCGCGGCGGGCGACGAGTCGTCCGCGACGACGACCACGGGCGAGCCCGAGCCGGCCGGGAAGTGCTCGGCGAGGACCTGCTCGCCCACGATCGACGGCTGCTCGCCCCGGAACGACTCGGCGCTCGACAACCCGTTGGCGTCGAGCTGCGCGATGCCCAGCCCCAGCACCGCCAGGACGAGCGACGTCACGACCCACACGCGCCGGGGCCGGTGGGAGATGCGCGTCCCGAGCCGCGCCCAGACGCCGTGCTCGGTGGGCTCGTCGTCCCCGAGGCGCGGGACCCGCGGCCAGAACACCCACCGGCCCGTCGCGACGAGCAGCGCGGGCAGGAGCGTCAGCATGACCAGCAGCGCGACGACGATCCCGACCGCCGCGACGGGCCCCAGCCCGGCCGTCGAGCTCATCTGCGCGAACAGCAGGCACAGCATGCCGATCGCGACCGTCGCACCGCTCGCGACGATCGCCGGTCCCGCCCGGTGCAGCGCGAGCGCCATGGCCTCGTGCCGGTCCTCGTGACGACGGAGCTCTTCCCGGTAGCGCGCGACGAGCAGCAGGGCGTAGTCCGTCCCCGCCCCGAAGACCAGGACCGTGAGGATGCCCGCGCTCTGCGCGTTCACGGTCAGTCCCGTGGTGTCCGCCAGCACGTAGATCACGGCCTGCGACACGGTCAGCGCGACGCCCGCCGAGAGCACGGGCAGGAGCCAGAGCGTAGGGCTGCGGTAGGTCAGCAGCAGGATGACGATCACGACCCCGGCCGCCGCGTAGAGCAGGGTCGAGTCGATCCCCTCGAACGCCTTGGACGAGTCCGCGGCGGAACCGGCCGGACCGGTCACGTAGACGTCCATGCCGTCCGCACCGTCCTCGGCGGTCGCACGCAGGTCGGCGACCGCGTCGGCCGCGAGGTTCCACCCCTCGCTGCCCAGGTTCAGCGGGACGATCACCTGGGCGGCCTGCCCGTCCTCGGACGGGATCGGCCCGACGACGTCCCCGTCCAGCGTGTCGAGCTCGCCGAAGGTCGCGACGTCCTGGGAGACCGCCGCGAGGTCCTCGGGGGTCAGGCCCGACTCGCGCACGTAGACCAGGACCGCCGGGATCGTGTTGGGCGAGGTGAAGCTGCTCGCGACGTCGAGCACCTGGGTCGACTCGGCGTCCGCCGGGAGCCAGGACGTGGCGTCGTTGTCCTGCGCGCCCGTGAGCTTGCCGGCCAGCGGCGCGGTCAGGGCCAGGACGACCGCCCAGAAGGCGATGACGACCCACTTGGCGTAGCGGTGCGTGATCCAGCCGGCGATGCGAGACATGGGTTCTCCCCGAGACTCCCGGTGCTCCCTGGCGCGAGATTCCAGCGCACACCCGCGAGGGGGTGGGTGTCAACGGGTCAGGACCCGGCGCCTTCCCGCTCCGCACGCCCCTTGAGCCACGACCGCACCCCGTACACCGCGACGATCACGCCCACGAGCACCACGGTCGACGCGAGCTGGACGCGCGCCGCGTCGTCGAACAGCATGAGCACGATCAGCCCCGCCAACCCCGCCAACGTCGCCCACGTGAGCCACGGGTACGCCCACATGCGCAGCGTCATCCGGTCCGCGCCGCCCGCTGCGGCCTCGAGGCGAGGTCGCAGCCGGAGCTGGGACACCGCGACGAACACCCAGATCGACGAGCAGCGCCGAGCCCACCGCGTTGAGCAGGATGCCCAGGACCTCGCCCGGCAGCAACCAGTTGAGCCCCACGGACACGAGGCCGAAGAACACCGAGAGCAGCACCGCGACCCAGGGGACCCCGTCGGCGAGACCTTGGTCAGCGCGGGGTGCCCGTCGCCGCGGCCCGCGAGCGAGAACGCCATGCGCGACGTGCCGTAGACGTTGGCGTTGAACGCCGACAGCAGCGCCACGACGACCACGGCCTCCATGAGCCGGGCTGCGCTCGGCAGCCCCGCGAGGTCGAGCACCGCGACGAACGGGCCGCTCAGCAGCTCGGGGGCGTCCCACGGCAGCACGAGCGCCATGATCGCGACCGCGCCGACGTAGAAGAAGAGGATGCGCCACACGATCGAGCGCGTCGCGGTGACGATCGCCTTCTGCGGGTCGCGCGCCTCGGCCGCGGCGATCGTCACGATCTCGATCCCGCCGAACGCGAACACCACGACCAGCAGCCCGGCCGCGATGCCCGGCAGCCCGTTCGGCGCGAAGCCCGCGAGCGAGGCGGGGTCGCCGAAGATGTTGGTCGTGCCCACCGGGTCCGTGCCCGGCAGCCAGCCCAGCACGAGCAGGACGCCGATCACCAGGAACGCGACGATCGCCACGATCTTGATGAACGCGAACCAGAACTCGAACTCGCCGAAGTGCTTGACGCCCCACAGGTTCACGACCGCGAACACCGCGACGAACACGAGCGCGACGACCCACTGCGGCACGCCCGGGACCCACCCGGAGACGATCTGCGAGGCCCCCGTGATCTCCGCACCGAGCACCATGATGAGCGTGAACCAGTACAGCCAGCCCAGCGTGAAGCCCGCCCAGCGCCCCAGCGCGGTCTCGGCGTAGACGGAGAACGACCCGCTCGACGGCACGGCCGACGGCCATCTCCGCGAGCATCCGCATGACGAGGATCACGAGCAGCCCGGCGACCGCGTACGAGACCAGGACGGCTGGTCCGGCCGTCGCGATCCCGACGCCGCTGCCGAGGAACAGCCCGGCACCGATCGCCGAGCCGAGGCCCATCATCGTCAGGTGGCGGGTGCGTAGGCCGTGCGCGAGCTGCTCGCCCTCGGGGGCGAGGGGCGCGGGCGGGTGCGTGGCGCCGTCGGGCAGGGAGGAGGACGAGCCGTCAGGCGTGCCCGACGGCGAAGGTGCGTTGGTCATGGGGGTGCGGTCGTTCCGTGGTCGAGGAAGGACGCCGAGATGGCGACGTTCCACGGTACCTGGGGACGGGCCCGCACCTCGACGCCGCTGCGCCCTGGGCGAACCGACCGCGCACGGTTGCCCGGAGCGACATACGTTCGAGGGGTTCGTCCGTCAGCCCACCTGGAGGTAGCACGATGAAGGTTCTCTACACCGCCGAAGCACTCGCCACCGGAGAGGGCCGCAACGGCCATGTCCGGTCGACCGACGGACGCGTCGACCTCGACGTCGCCGTGCCCAAGGAGATGGGCGGGAGCGGCGACGGGTCCAACCCCGAGCAGCTCTTCGCCGCGGGCTACGCCGCGTGCTTCCACTCGGCCCTGCTGGGCGTCGCGCGCCAGCGCAAGATCGCGGTCGCCGACTCGGCGATCGGCGCGAGCGTCTCGATCGGCCCGCTCGACGGCGGTGGCTACACCCTCGCTGTGCACCTCGAGGCGAGCCTGCCCGGCGTCGAGCGCGCCGTCGCCCAGGAGCTCGTCGAGGCAGCGCACCAGGTCTGCCCGTACTCCAACGCGACGCGCGGCAACATCGACGTGACGGTCGCCGTCGTCGAGGAGTAACCCGCCAGGTCCCCCAGCAGGCGGCCCGCGCCTCCTCGGTGCACCGTGGAGGGAGCACCGCACCCGATGAACCGAGGAGAATCATGAACGTCGCCCTGATCGGAGCCCACGGCAAGGTGGGCCGCCTGCTCGTCCCGATCCTCACGGACCACGGCCACGACGTGAGCGGGATCGTGCGGCTCGAGTCGCAGCTCCCGCTCGTCGAGGAGCTCGGCGGGACACCGGTCCTGCTCGACATCGAGCACGCCTCGACCGAGGAGATGACCGAGGCCCTGCGAGGGCACGACGCCGTCGTGTGGTCCGCCGGGGCCGGAGGCGGCGACCCGGAGCGGACCTACGCGATCGACCGCGACGCGGCGATCCGCTCGATGGACGCGGCCGCCGCCGCAGGCGCCTCGCGGTACGTCATGGTGTCGTGGATCGGCTCGGTGCCGGACCACGGCATCGCGGAGGACAACAGCTTCTTCCCGTACGCCGACGCCAAGCTCGCGGCCGACGACCACCTGCGCGACACCGACCTCGACTGGACGATCCTCGGCCCCGGCACCCTGACGAACAACGCGGCGACCGGCACGATCGACGTCGACGCGGAGAACGGCGACACGTCCCGCGGCAACGTCGCGCTGGTGGCCGCGCAGGCCTTGCAGTCGCCCTCGACCGTGGGGCAGTTCATCCGGTTCGTCGACGGCGACACGCCCGTCCTGGAGGTGTTCGGCCGCTAGCCGTCGCCCTGCCGCGCGGTCCCGGCGCACCTCGTCCGTTCCTGTCGCCCCCACACCACCGCACGTGCGCCCCGACGTGGGCGCCAGCCGTTACGGTGTGCCCCACGGCATACGAGGAGGTGAGCACGTGGTCAGACGCAACAGGACGAAGGAGCGGGCCAGGGCGGGCTCTTCCCCGGCACCCCGCAGCGCTCCGGACGGCCCTGCGGGCGACGTCCCTGCCCCCTCGGCCGGGGTTCCCCGCAGGCCGCCGTCCGGCGCGCGCTGGGTCACCGACGTCGAGGGAGCCCGGGTCCTCGCAGCGCACCTCCTCACCCCGGGCCGCCCCTGGCCCGTGGTCGCGATCTCGGTCGCCGCAGGACACGACGCCCCCTACCTGGACCTCGACGGCCTCCTCGAGGAGGTCTCGGGGCTGGCCGAGGTCGTCGTCCTGCCCACGGGCGACGCGTCGTGGGCGTTCTCGGCCGTGATGCCCCCCTCGACGCAGGTCTACGGCGGGGCCGCACGCGTCTACCCGGTCGATCACGAGTGGGTCTCCGTGCCGCGGCGCAGCAAGCTGCGCTTCGCCTACTCGGACGCCGACGCCCGGCGCCTGCACGACCACCTCACGCACGACACCCTGACAGCAGCCCTCGGCGCGGGCTGCTCGGGACGTCGCACGACCCCGACGCGCCCCGCGTCGAGGGCACGGTCCGGTCCATCCTCGGGCCCCGCGCGTTCGTGGCGCTCGACGACGACTCGCTCGCGAGCATCGCCGAGGAGCTCACCGTCCCGGGAGTCTCGCTCGCGCGGCTGCTGGTCGTCGGGCAGAGGGTCGCGGGGACGCTGGACCGGGAGAGCCGCCGGCTGGACGTGCGCGGTGCTCTCCTCGTGCCCGACGACGCCACGCGCCCGGGCGAGGCCGCGCACCTGGGCGGGTACGCCGTCGGGCAGGTGGTGCTCGCCGACGTGACCGCGGTCGCCCCCGCGACCGTGCACCTGCGGCTCGTCCCCGGGCTCGAGGTCGCCGTGCCGCGCGACGACGTGACCGGGAACCCCGCGGACGAGCTGACCGACCTCTTCACCGTGGGCGAGGTCGTGCTCGCGCGCGTCGTGTCGACCGCGCCGTGGCGGCTGCGGCTCGACGACGTCGACGACGACTCCGACAGCGACGACGCCCCGGTCCCCGCCCCGAGCCTGCTCGACGGTGGTCCGCCGTGGCTCGTGCTCCCCGACCTCAGCCGGCCGGCCCCGCCCCGGTCGCTGCCCGTGCTGCCGCCGCTGCGCCTGCCCGAGCTGCCACCCGAGGCCGAGGTGGCCGACGCGCTGCCCGTGGAGGCGCTCGCGGAGGAGGTGGCGCAGGTGCTCGACATCCACGAGCCGCCCGGTGCCGCGCCGGGCCCCGCCGGGCCGGGGGCGAGCGCCGGGGGTGGGGTGCGCCGTCGGACCCCGCTGGACCTGATCGCCGACGCGCCACGACACGACACCCCCGCTGCGCCCACCCGCGGAGCGCTGCGCGACATGAGCCTCGCGCTCGAGGCGAGCCGCACCCGCGCCCGCACGCTCGAGGCGGAACTCGCTGCCGCGACCGCGGAGGTCGGGCTGCTGCGCGCGGCCGCGCAGGCGACCGCGGTCGAGCTCGGCGGGCTGCGGCAGCGCGCGGCCGAGCTCGACCGGGACCTGGCCGAGTCCCTGACCCGAGCCGAGAACTTCCGGACCAGGTACCGCAAGGCCGACCTCAGCCGGCAGCAGCTCAGGAAGGCGGAGAAGGCCGCGAGCCACGTCGGCGCTGCCGCCCCCGACGACGGTGGGCTCTTCCTCGACCCCGTCGAGCAGTTCCGCTTCGAGGTCCAGCTCGCGTGGGTCCGGCGCGTCCCGGCTGCCGAGAAGGCGAGCAAGCCGCTCGCGCCGTACTCGCTCGGAGAGAGGTTCCTGCCGTCGCTCACGTCGATCGAGGGGGTCTCGCGGGCCAAGGTCGTCGACGTCGTGGTCGAGGTGCTGACCGGTGACGCCGAGCACATCGCGGGCCGCGAGCTGCACCCGCTGCGCGTCAACGAGGGCGGCAGCAGCCCCGCCGTCGTGCGTGAGGACGGCGCGACGTGCTGGCGGGCGTCGCTCCAGAGCAAGCGGGCGTCGGCCCGGCGGCTGCACTACTGGAAGCGCGGGGACCGGATCGAGCTGTCGCGCGTGGTGCTGCACGACGACGTGGAGCCGTAGGGGTTCCTTTCCTGGTTGGTACGGCGGCTCGGTGGTGCGGGCGCCCCCTGGAGGTGCCGAGCACGAGGTTGCGGTCGCTATGGAGCTGTTGGCGAACCCAACCTCGTGCTCGACCGCACGGAACCTCGTGGTCGGCGGGCCTCCGGGTCCCGGCCGCTGAGACCCCGTCGCCCCGGACCTGGACCGCTGCCGACAGCGGTCTCCGCAGAGGTACGGTCGAGGCTCGCGCCCGGTCGCCCGGTCGCCCGGTCCGACCCATCACACCCCGCCCGACCCCGAGGAGCACCGGTGAGCAAGGCCAACCCCACGCGCTGGGAGCAGAAGACCGCCATGAACCCCGCGCACTCGACCTGGTACGTCGAGCGCTTCCGCGCGATGGCGGCTCAGGGCGCCGACCTCGCGGGCGAGGCGCGGCTCGTCGACGCCATGCTCCCGCGCAGGGCGCGGATCCTCGACGCCGGCTGCGGCCCGGGGCGCGTGGGTGCCGAGCTCGCGGCTCGCGGGCACACGGTCGTGGGGGTCGACGTCGATCCCGTCCTCATCGAGGCCGCCGAGACCGACCACCCCGGCTCGACGTGGCTCGTCGCGGACATCGCCGAGCTCGACCTGCCCGCGACGGGGGTCGCCGAGCCGTTCGACCTGATCGTGTGCGCCGGGAACGTCGTGACGTTCCTCGCGCCGGGCACCGAGGTCGAGGTCCTGCGTCGCTTCCGGGCCCACCTGGCACCGGGCGGGCGAGCCGTCGTCGGCTTCGGCGCCGGGCGCGGCTACGCGTTCGACGCCTTCTTCGCCGACGCCGCCGAGGCCGGGCTCGAGGTCCAGCTCACGCTGTCGACGTGGGACCTGCGGCCGTTCACCGAGGGCGGCGACTTCCTGGTCGCGGTCCTGGGAGCGCCCGAGGCCTGACACGGCGGCGGGCAAGGCACCGATCCGCGTCGGCGAGCCCGGGTACAGCAAGAAGCTGGACCGCGACGGCGACGGGGTGGGCTGCGAGTAGGCCGAGCCCCGCCCCACGGGTGCGATCGTTCGTCCAGGGCGAACGCTGATCTGGAATTGAGCGTGGGTGACTCAAGTTGTAACCGTCAGAGGTTCCATCACGACTGAAGGAGTCACCATGACGACCACCCTGACCACCCCCGCTCCCGCTTTCGACCGCGCCCTGCGCGACCTGCTCACCGCCCGTCCCGTGGCGGGCGTCCCGGCGCACGCCGACGTCTTCCAGGACGGCGACGACCTCGTCGCCCGCTTCGACTTGCCGGGCATCGACCCCGTGCAGGACGTCACGGTCGAGATCGAGGGCCGCAAGCTCGTCGTGCGCGGCGAGCGCAAGGACGAGCGGGCCGAGGAGACCGAGGGCCGCCGTGTCCGCGAGGTCCGCTACGGCGCGTTCCACCGCGTCGTGACGCTCCCCCAGGCCACCAGCGCGGACGCGATCAGCGCCCGGTACGACGCAGGCGTCCTGACCGTCACCGTCGCCGGCGTCTACGCCGGCACGACGCCGCAGCGCATCGAGGTCACGACCTCGGCGTCCTGACGGTCCCCCCAGCCTCCCCGTCGCAGGTCACCCCCCTTCGGCCTGCGGCGCGGTGAGACCGACGGGCCCGGTTGCGAGAGCACCGGGCCCGTCGTGCTGTCCGGGCACCGGGTCCTCAGGCCGCGGCTTCCGGGGCGCCGTCGGCGGCCAGCATCGCCTTGCTCCGGTCCCACAGCTCGGCGGCGAGCCGTGCGTCGCTCACGAGCGGGTGGGTCGTCGCGATCTTCCGCTTGACGTAGTAGCTCCCCGGCTCCCAGTCGACGCCGGGCGTCGTGGTCGCGAGCCAGACCAGGGTGTCGGCCCCCTTGGCCGACGACGTGAGGAAGCGGCTCAGCACGGTCTGGTACATGACGCGCATGCTGCTCGTCGACGTCGCCGCGAAGTTCGTCGCGACCACGCCCGGGTGGAAGGACGCGGCCGAGATCCCCGACGCGCGGTACCGGCGGTCGAGCTCGCGCGTGAACAGGTTGACCGCGAGCTTCGCGTTCCCGTAGGCCGCGTTGGGCGCGTACGACCGCTCGGCCTCGAGGTCGTCGAGGTGGAAGTCGCTGAACAGCCGGTGCGCGGCGCTGCTCGTGCTGACGACGCTCGCGTGGCTCTCCTCCAAGCGGTCGAGCAGCAGCGTGGTCAGGAGGAACGGCGCCAGGTAGTTCACCTGGAACGTCAGCTCGTGGCCGTCCTCGGAGACCTGGCGGTCGGCCATGATGCCGCCCGCATTGTTCGCGAGGACGTCGATCCTCTCGTAGCGGTCGAGCAGGTCGGCTGCGAGCGCCCGCACCTCGGCCAGGCGCGCGAAGTCGGCCACGAAGAAGTCGGTCCCCAGGTCTCGGGCCACCGCGGCGGTCTTCTCGGGCGAGCGCCCGACGACCACGACCTGGTGCCCGTCCGCGGCGAGCTGCCGGGCCGCGGACGCCCCGATCCCGTCGCTCGCCCCGGTGATGACGATGGTCCTGCGTGCCATGTGCCGCCTCGCCTCGTGTCGTGCCGCCGGCGCTCGTCCCGGCGCGCCCTCGCCGTGCGGCCGGCCCCTCGCCCGCCACCCGGTCCCCTCGGAGCGTAGACCGAGCGCGGGGGCCGCCGCACGACCGGCCCCTGGGCGGCACACGCCGCCGCTCCCCCGGACCACCACACTGACGACGACCGCCCGGGCGAGCTACGCCGTCGGGCCCTCGGCGCGCGCGAAGCGTTCCCGCAGGCCCAGCGCTGCCGACCGCCACGACGCGGCCCTCTTGATCGTCGCGCCCATCTCGCCCTCGTCGACCGGCACGTGCACGACGCGCACCCCCCGCTCGGCCGCGAGCGCCAGCATGGCGTCGGTCGACTCGGGGAACGCGAGCTGCAGCAGGACCGACGTCGTGCACGCCTGCCGCTCGCCCTCGCCGAAGCGGCGCTTGTAGACGATCTCGGTCACGGTCCGCCGGGTGAACAGGTCGCGCTCCGCGACCGCCTCGGGCTCCTCGTCGGGCGCGTCGTCGCCTGCGGTGCCGCCGACCTCGAGGAGGCGAGCGACGTCGTCGGGCAGGGGCACGACCGCCAGGTACAGCGACACGAGCAGCTCCGAGACCTTGCCCAGGACCCAGCCGCGGCCGGGCAGGCGCGGGATCACGCGCAGGTACTGCGCGAAGTTCGCCTCGAGCGCGTCGGCCGACAGGCTCGACCACGCGGGGTGCGTGCGCAGCTCGATCACGCGGTCCCAGTCGACCGCGTCGCCGTCGAACCCGATCTCCTGCGGGCCGACGTGCACGGCCCCGAACCGGTCGAGCAGCTCGAGCGGCTTGGTCGCGAAGCGCGGCACGTACGGGACCTGGCGCACGAGGCCCGCGGCCGAGGCGTCCCAGTGCGTGGTGAGCGGCAGACCAGGCCGCGGGTAGACGTCCAGGGCGCGGCCCACCCAGCCTGCGACCAGGTCGTCGAGCCCGGGCTTCGCGGGGGTGTCCGCGAGGCCCGACGGCGGAGCACCGGTCGGGTCGTCGGGTGCAGCGGGGGTGGTGGCTGGGTCGGGTGAGGCGTCGGCGTCGGTGGGGGCCGGGTCGGCTGCGACGTCCGGGGCCGAGGCCGCGGCCGAGCCGAGCGATAGGTCCTTGTCCACGGGCTCCCCTGGGTCGGCGGCGATCCGCGCTCCCGGGTCGTGCGCCCGGTGCGGTCGACTCCGGAGACTATCGGAGGTGCCGAGCATGCGGTGGTCGTTCCACGAGCATGCGGTCGTCGTCCGGTCCGGCCCGATCCTCGACGACCACCGCATGCTCGGCACCGCCTGAGGAACGGTGCGACGCTGGACCGATGAGCGAGGACCCGGCGGCGAGCGGCGAGCAGGCGGTCGATCACCTGTTCGCGCTGCCTCTCGAGGAGTTCGTCGCGGCCCGCAACATCGCTGCCAAGCAGGCCACCGCGGCGGGCGACTCCGTGGGCGCGGCCCGGCTTCGCGGGCTGGCCAAACCGACCGTCGCGGCGTGGGTCGTCAACCAGGTCGCCCGCTCGCACGCCGCGCAGGATCGACGACCTCGTGGCGCTCGGCGACGAGCTGCGCGACGCGACCGAGGCCCGTGACCGCGCGCGGCTCACCGAGCTCGACCGCGAGCGCCGACGGCAGGTCGACGCCCTGGTCGCCGAGGTGTCGTCGGCGGGCGTGGGCGGCAGGGCGCTGTCGGGCGAGTCGCTGCGGCGGCTGGGCGAGACGCTCACCGCAGCGGTCATGGACCGCGACGCCGGGGCGCTCGTCCGAGCAGGGCGGCTCACGCAGGCGCTCCAGTACGTCGGGTTCGGGATCGTCGACGAGAGCGGTGAGACGGCCGACGTCGTGTCGTTGAGCGCCGAGCGCGAGGCCCGGAGAGGTGCTGGTGCGCGGCGCGCCGCGGCTGTGGAGCCGTCGGGACGCGCCGGGGAGCCTCACGTCGAGGCGTCCGCCGACGAGCCGTCCGGTGGCGAGCACCCGGGATCGGATACCGCCCTCGAGTCCGCCGAGCGCGAGGTCACCGAGGCGGCCGCGGACATCGACCGGCTCGAAGGTCGCCGCGACCAGGCCGCCGACGCCGTGCGCGAGGCGAGCGACGCCGTCGGGCCCCTGGATGCGCGCCTGGCCGCGCTCGACGAGCAGATCGCCCGGCTGACCGCCGAGCGCGACGACGCGCACCGCGCGCTCGACGAGGCCCGCGCGGCGCTCGCCGCGGCCGAGGAAGAGCTGGCCGGCGTGGACGCCGACCTCGAGGCCGCGGAGGGCCGGGCCGAGGAGGCGAGGCGACGGCGTCGGGCGGCGCGCGCGAAGGGCTGAGCCGGATTTCACCTTGTCCTGATGTCTCGATTCTTGCGACATCAGGACATCGAGCAGCAGACGAGACACGGTTCTGAGTGACCGCGCAGCGGTCGAAACTGCCGCGACACCGCAGCGAAACACGCGGGTGGCAGCCTCGCTGTGGGCGCACGGGGGTGCGCGCCCTCCCCAGATCAACCGCCGCCGTCGGCGTGCTTCGCCCTGCCCTCGGCGCACTCGGAAGGGACAACTCCGTGAACACGCACGCACGACGACGGCGCCTCCTCGCCGCCGCTCCGGTCGCCCTCGCCGCGATCGCCGCGCCGATCGCCCTGGGTCTGACCGCGACCACGGCCGTCGGCGCTCCCGCCGACCAGTCCTCGACCGGGCTCGCGTTCGGGGCGCCCTTCTACACCGAGGCCGACCTGACGGGCGACGGCGCGGTCGACACCGACGACCTGTCGCTGCTCGTCGCTGCGGTCGGGACCACGA
Source organism: uncultured Actinomycetota bacterium (assembly GCA_963782165.1). GTDB lineage: Bacteria > Actinomycetota > Actinomycetes > Actinomycetales > Cellulomonadaceae > Oerskovia. The sequence goes on along the minus strand of CAWAIO010000006.1, from coordinate 245,047 downwards.
GCACCGACGCCGGCTGGTCCGACGTCGCGGCCGCCGACCTCGACGGCAGCGGCACGATCGACGTGACCGACGTCGCGGCCCTGTCCCAGCGCATGCTCTACGACGACGGCGCCTTCACGCTGCTCGAGGCGAGCACGGTGGACATCCAGAAGGCCATGGCCTCGGGCGAGCTGACCGCGGTCGAGCTCACGCAGATGTACCTCGACCGGATCGAGGCGTACGACGACCAGATCAACTCGATCATCACGGTCAACCCGCACGCCCTCGAGATCGCGGCAGAGCTCGACAAGGAACGCGCCGCGGGCGGCCCGCGCAGCATGCTGCACGGCATCCCCGTGATCGCGAAGGACAACTACAACACCGTCGACATGCCGACCACGGCCGGGTGCACGTGCCTCCGGGCGAACCAGACGTCGTCGGACGCCCAGATGATCGAGAACCTGCGGGCCGACGGTGCCGTGATCCTCGCCAAGGCCAACCTCTACGAGTTCGCGGTCAACACCACGACCGACAGCTCGCTGGGCGGCACCACGACCAACCCGTACGCGCCCGGCAAGACGTCGGGCGGGTCGAGCGGCGGGTCCGGGGCGTCGATCGCCGCCAACTTCGCGGTGATCGGGCTCGGCACCGACACGGGCGGCTCGATCCGCATCCCCTCGTCGTGGAACGCGCTCGTGGGCGTGCGTTCGACCGTCGGGCTCACGAGCCGTGACGGGATCGTCCCGCTCGCGCTGTCCCAGGACACGGGCGGACCGATGACCCGCACCGTGACCGACGCGGCCATCGCGCTCGACGCCGTCGCGGGCTCCGACCCCGAGGACGCCGCGACCGCGCTCACCGACTCCCGGCGGCCCGCCTCCTACACCTCGTTCCTCGACGCCGACAGCCTCGACGGAGCCCGCATCGGCTACGACCCGACGACGATCGGCACCAACGCGACAGCCAAGCGCCTGTTCGCCGACGCCGTCGCGGACCTCGAGGCCCGCGGGGCCGAGGTCGTGCCGCTGGCCATCACGGACATGGCGACCATCCAGACGTGGTCGTCGGGCAGCACCAACGAGTTCGGCCACGACCTCAACGAGTACCTGACGAAGTTCGCCGCTCCGGCCGTGCCGTACCGGTCCCTCCAGGACATCGTGGCGTCGGGCGGCGACTACCTCCCCGCGCTGGCGGGCACCCTGCGCACCCGCTCGCTCGTGACCCAGGAGACGTACGACGCGTGGAGGACCCAGCACGACGGCGAGATCGCGTTCGGCCGCCGGGCCATCGAGGGAACCATGGACGCGAACGACGTCGACGCGATCATCTACCCCTCGACCTCGGGACCGACCGGCTACTCGAGCGGCTCCAACAACCGCCTCAGCCCGTTCTCGGCCCTGCCCGCCGTGACCGTGCCCATGGGCTTCGCATCCGCCGAGCTCGACGGCTCGACGAGCGACGGCGCACCGATCGGCCTCGAGTTCATCGGCCGCGCCTACGACGAGGGGACGCTGCTCGGCCTGGCCTACGGGTACGAGCAGGGCTCGCTCAACCGTCACGCACCCGCGCTGTTCCCCGAGCTGGAGGGCTGAGCCGTGCGGACGACGACACCTGCTTCACTGTTCGAGAGGACGACCACCATGGACCGAGCCGTTGGATCACGGGCACCGCAGCGGGGCGCCGCAGGACGGCTGGCCGCCCGGCGGGTCGTCGCACGGCGGGTCGTCGCCGGTGCGGCGACGCTGACGCTCGCGGGGGCGACGCTCCTCGGCGGCGCCGGAGCGGCGAGCGCCGCGACGACCGTCGGCTCGTACACGGTCACGGCCTCGGCCTCGTCGGTCGAGGTCGGTGACACCGTCTCGGTGACCGTGGCCGCCACCGGAGTCACCGACCTGTTCGCGTACGAGCTCACGGTGGGCTTCGACCCCGAGGTGCTCGAGTACGTCGACGGCAGCGGGACCACCGACATCTCCGGGTTCCACGAGGCGGCGCTCGGTCCCGACGGGTCCTCGGTCGTGCTCACGCAGACCAAGCTCGGCACCTCGCCGGCCGCCGAGGGAGACCTGACGCTCGCGACCCTCGACTTCGTGGCCGTGGGCGCGGGGGACGGTGCCGTGACCGCAGAGCGGGCCACGCTCGTCGACGCCGCGACCCAGGCGACCGAGGTCACGGGTCTCGGTACCGCGCCGATCACCGTGACGGCCGTGGCGGTCGAACCGACCGACCCGCCCACCGACGAGCCGGGGACGGGCGGTCCTGGCACCGACGAGCCGGGCACCGGTGAGCCCACCGACGACGCGACGCTCGTCGACTCCGACGGCGGGTCGGACCCCTGGTCGACCGGAGGCACGGGCTCGGGCTCGCTCGCCTCGACCGGCGCGACCGTCGGCCTCGCGGCCGGCGCGGCGTTCCTCGCGCTGCTGGTCGGCGTCGGGCTCGTCGTCGCGGCCCGACGCCACCGCGCCCGCCAGGCGGAGGGCGGCGCGGAGTAGCGCCGCTCCTGCCCCCGGCACAGGGGCGGGAGCGCGGAGCGCGCCCGTGGGGGGCGCGCTCGACGGAGCGACGGGCCGGGCCTCGGAGACGAGGTCCGGCCCGTCGTGCGTCGTGCTGCTCCGGGGCTCAGTCGCTCGACGGCGGGGCCGTGCGCTCCGGGATGTACACCTCGATCGAGACGTCGCCGGGATCCGGAGACTCGGACGGGCCGGTCGTGCCCGTGTCGGTCGGCTCGGGCGACGGCCCGCCGGTCGGGTCGACCGGCGGCGGGCTCGTGGGCTCGGTCGACGGGTCGGTCGGTGACGGGTCGGTCGCGGTCGGCGAGGGTGACGCGGGACCCGAGCCCGTGCCTCCCTTGCAGCCCGCGAGCAGTCCGACGGACACCAGGACGCTGGCCGTGATGGCAGCAGTTCGCACAGCAGATCTCCCCTGAGTTGGTATGCCTGTCCAGGTTAGAAACGATTCGACGGACTCGCGCGTCGAACGGGCCTGGCCCACCGTCGGCGCCCACAGGCCAGTGGACGACTTCGCCGTTCGGCGGCTCGACTGGCACTCTGGTCCCCGTGCCCGGATTCGCCGTGATCGACCTCGAGACCACTGGGTTCTCGCCCCGCCAGCACGACCGCATCGCCGAGGTCGCCGTCGTCCTGACGGACACCGCCGGCCGCGTCCAGGACGAGTGGTGCACGCTCGTGAACCCCGAGCGTGACCTGGGCCCGCAGCACGTGCACGGCATCAGCGCGGCCGACGTGAGTCTCGCGCCCACGTTCGCGGTCGTCGCGCCGCACCTCGCGCGGCTCCTTGAGGGGCGCGTGATCGTCGCCCACAACGCGAGCTTCGACACGCGCTTCCTGCGCGCCGAGTTCGGGCGCGTGGGCCTGCCCGTGGGGATCGACCCGCTCGCGTGCCTGTGCACCATGCGCCTGGCCGGGACGTTCCTGCCGTCCGCGCCGCGCGGTCTCGCGATCTGCTGCGAGCTCGCGGGCGTGGTGCACGACGGCGCGCACTCGGCTCTCGGCGACGCCCGCGCCACCGCAGGGCTCCTCGAGCACTACCTGGGGCTCGACGACGCCGACCCGCTCTGGGCCCAGGCCCACGAGGCGTCGGCCACGCACTCGTGGCCCGGCCTCGCGGTCCCCGACGGCTTCTCCCCCGTGCTGCGCGGCGCGAGCCGCCCCACGGGCCACTGGCTCTCGGGCCTGTCCGACCGCCTCGACCGCGTGCCCTTCCCCGTCGAGGCCGACGACTACCTCGCGCTCCTCGACCTGGCCCTGCTCGACCGGTACGTGTCCTTCACCGAGCGCGGCGCGCTCCTCGCCGCCGCCGAGGAGGCCGGGCTCGGCCGTGCGCAGGTCGAGTCGCTGCACCGCGGGTACCTCGACGCGCTCGCGCGGGTCGCGCTCGAGGACGGCATGCTCTCGGACGCCGAGTTCGCGGACCTCCACGAGGTCGCCGGCCAGCTCGGCATGGACGCCGACGACGTCGCGGCAGCGGTCGAGCGCGCGGCGTCCGGCCCGGTGCTCGCCACCCTGCCCGACGGCGGAGCGCACCTGCGCGCGGAGGCGAGCGGCGCCGTCGGGCCGGGTGGGGATGACGGGGTTGGTGGGGCTGACGCGCTGGGTGGGGCTGACGCGCTGGGCGGGGCTGACGCGCTGGGTGGGGCTGCCCAGGGCGCCGCGCCGGGTGGGGCCGTCGCGACCGTGGCCGCGCGGCCGCGGTTCGCGCTGGCTCGGGGCGACGAGATCGTGCTGACCGGGGCCATGACGCGGCCCCGCGAGGACTGGGAGCGCGAGGCGCGCGCAGCCGGGCTGGCACCCTGGCCGAACGTCACCAAGCGCACGCGCGTCGTGATCGCGGCCGACCCGGACTCGCTGTCCGGGAAGGCCCGGACCGCGCGGCGGTACGGGATCCCCGTGGTGAGCGAGGGCGTGCTCGAGGAGCTGCTGGGGCGGGTCGAGGTCACCGGGGTGCGGTGATGTCGTGCGTCGTCGGGCGGATCCGGACGCGTGGCGCGCCGAACCCCCGGACGATCGCGGCGGTGTGATCCAGGACGGTGAGCGAGCCGTCGACCACGCACACGTCGCCTCGGCTGAAGTGCCCCCACAGAGGCGTCTGCTCCCGCTCGCCCGACCTGACGTCGACGAGGCGGACCGCGGTGCACTGCCCGTGGTGGACGGACTCGACGACCTCGACGACCCGACCGCCCTGGACCGTCGCGGCCAGCGCGACCATGCGTGCCCACCGGCGGCGGCACCGTGCCACGAACCACACCGGCCCGGCGATCGTGGCGGCGACCATGGTGCCGAACGCGACCGTCCGCAGGCGCTCCGTGATCCCGGGCGTCTCCATCGTGAACAACAACAGGAGCACGAGGAGGTAGGGAGCGAGCAGCACACCGACGAACGGCAGCAGCAGACAGGGCAGGGTCGGTCGCACCCAGTAGTGCGTGAAGAACCACGGCAGGTAGACCGCGAGCGCCATCGCGTTGACCGCCCCGTGATACGCGAGGTCCTCGTCACCCCGGCCCACACCCACGATCCACGACACCAGGACCGTGCAGGCACCTGCAACGACGAGGGCTGCGAGGACCGCGCCCGCGACGCCCCACACCCATGTGATGCCCTTGCCCATGCTGGCTCCCCCTGCTCGATCGCACCGCGCCTGGCTGCGCGCTGCATCGACCGGGACCATCGTGGCGGCGTCGAGGGGTGGCGCCAGGGTTGTCCACAGGGGCCGATGGCCCGTCCTACGCGACGAACTCGATCGTGCAGCGGGGGCCGGGCGCGCGCGCGAGCCGCGCATCCGTCGTGACGAGGGTGGCGTCGAGATGTTCCGCGAGCGCGACGTAGGCGGCGTCGTACGTGCTCAGGTTGGGGCCGAGCTCCCAGGCTCGGGCGGCCAGCACCTCGAAGGGCCAGAGCTCGACGGGCAGGCGACGCAGAGCGTCGGAGGCGATGCGCGCCTCGCCGTCCGACAGCAGTCCTGCTGCGCGGCGACGGCGCAGCACGTTCGCGACCTCGTACGGAAGGAGCGACGGAGCGAACAACGTGGCGCCACGGAGCAGCTGGGCAACCGTATCGCCCCGCGTCGACGGGTCGATGAGCAGTACGACGACCGCCGACGCATCCGGGACGACGAGACCGCCCTGACGGTGGTGACTCACCGGCGGTCGGCGGCGAGGTCCGCGGTCAACGAGTCCATCTCGAGCGCAGGGAAGCCCCGGGCGTTGCGACGGATGTCGACGAGGACGCCCTCGAGCGACGGCTTGGCCGCCAGGTCGTCGAGGGCCTGGGCGAGGTACTCCTGCAGCGATCGCCCTGAGGCGGCCGCACGCGAGGCGAGCTCGTCGCGCACCTCCTGCGGGACGTCGCGGATCGTGATCGAGACCATGCCTGCACTTTACTGCTGATGCTGCTGATCTAGCAGCATGTGGGACGACGGGGTGAGACACACCGGATGCTGGAAGCCGATCAGCAGGTCCCGACCACGGCCCACGCCCCCCAGGGCGACGTCCCGGGCGTCTCGCCCTGGGTCCACCAGCGGGCCGTGTAGGTGCTGCCGGTGTGCGAGACCGTGGCTCCGCCCGTGTAGACGGCGCCCGCACTCCAGGCCGGAGCGGTGCGCGCTGGCGTGGTGGGGCTCGGCGAGGGTGAGGGCGTCGGGCTCGGGGTGGGCTCCGGCGTCGGGCTCGGTTCTACACCCGGGCCGCCGCCCAGCGGGGAGACGGGGATGCCCGGGTTGACCAGGCCGTCTCCCCCGACGACCGTGTTGTCGCTCGTCACCGTCACCGGACAGGTCGCTGCGTCGTAGACGGTCACCTCGATCGCGTACCGCCCGGGCCCGACGGCGCCGCTCAGGTCCGAGGAGTTGTTCCGGAACGTCGTGCCGCAGCCCCAGCCGGGCGACTGCTGGTGCGTCTGGAAGCCGGACTTCGTGGTCCCGACGCCGACGTTGTCCTCGACGACGTAGTCGTTGCCCTTGATGTCGACCCACGAGTCGTCGTAGTTGGCTCCCGTCAGGCCGTCGCCGTAGAAGGTGTTGCCCGCGATGCGACCGCCCCGCGTGCCCTCCTTGATGTCGACGTTCTCGCCGCGCACCAGCGGGCCGATGACGTTGTCGAGGATCTGGACGTGGTCGGACGTGTCGCTGTAGGTGTTGGCGGACCCGACGTAGACGCCCTCGCCCATGCCGCGCCCGTCCTGCCCGGTGTCGAAGATGCGCGAGTTCTTCAGGACGCCGTAGCTGCTCGACGTGCGGAAATGCACGCCCTCCATGGTGAGGTCGTGGACCGTGACGCCGTCGATCGTGACGTGGTCGGACGAGTCGACCATGATGCCCTTCTGGGCGTTCTGGACCGTGATGCCGCGGACCGTCCAGTAGTCGGCGTCAGTGAGCTGGAGGACGTTGCCGCCGCCGCTCGAGGTGCGCAGGACGGCGTTCGGGGAGCCTTCGAGGGTGATCGGGGCCGATGCCGTGGCCGGGCGCCCCGTGACCTTGAAGTTGCCCGTGTAGACGCCGTCGGCGAGGTGGATGGTCTGGCCCGGGGCGGCCGCCGCGAGGGCGGACTTGAGCTGGGCCGCGGTCGAGACGGAGACGGTCTCGGCGGCGGCTGCCGGCTCGGGTGAGGTGGTGGCGACCGCGAGGAGGGCGAGGGCCGCAGCGGTGACGGCTGCGGCGAGGGGCCGTCTGCGGTGGGCGGCCGTGTTGGTGGTGGTGGGCATGGCGAGTGGAGCGGGGCGGGTCGCGAGCGGAGCGCGGCGTCGTTGCCACGCGGTCGGTGTGGTCATGCGTGGAGGATGCTCGCGCCGTTGGCGGGTGGTCAACGGGTTGCCCGGAAGAGTGTGGGAACTACGTAGTACGCCGGTGCCGTGACGGGATGGACCGCTTGGTCCATCCCGTCTGGGCCGGCTCAGCGACGCACGAGCTCCGCGAGCTTCTGCCGGGTCTCCGGATCGACCGAGTAGATCAGCGTCCCGACCATGCCTCGGGTCAGGAGCACCTTGTAGACGTTGCGGACGAGCCGGTCGAAGTCCCCATCGCTCACGTTCTTGCGGGACTTGAAGTCCGGGTCCTTGTTGCTGTCACGACGACTCTCCCAGCGGTCGGTTCGCCAGACGAGGTCCGGTCCGAGGATCACCCCGTTCCAGTCGTACTCGAATCCCTGGGCCGTGTAGACACAACCCACCTGGTCGAAGCCGTGAGGGTCCGAGGCCCACAGGGGTGCAGGCGGTGCCTCACCGACCCGGCGATCCCCCTTGACGTTCCAGGGGCGCGACCACTCCCCGATCTTCACGTCGCTCACGAGTGCGCCATCGACTGGATCACTCCACCGCCAGCAGTATCCGGCAGTCATCCTCGCGCCGTAGCCGTTCAGGCGGTGTGCAGCGAGCCGGCTCTCGAGCTCCTCCGGGGAATCGACCACATCGACCCCGAAGTGCTCGTCCCCCGCCCACGGAATGGGGCCGCCGGGCTTCAGGTCGAGAAGCCGCAGGACCCACTCGATGTAGGCATCGCTACCACCTGCCCGGAACTGGGCGTTGAGGTCGATCTGCTCGACCTCCATCCCCAGCTCCGTGGCGCGGGTACGGATGCTCTCGATCGTCCCGTTCTCGCCGCTGCGGACGACCTGGTGCTCGTCCAGGAGGAAGACAGGGACGCGGGCCGCCGCGAGGAGCTCGTCAATCTGGGGACGGGCCCTGTCCCGGATCTCCTTCTTGGTGTAGCGGTTGACCGACTTCTCGCGGATGCGGTGCGCCTCGTCGAGGATCAGCACATCGAGACCGTTGGTCTCCGCATCGATGAAACTGTTGAAGTACTTGAACAGAGACTGCGTCCGGGTCGATCCTCTGCCTGCCACCTTGCGCATGGTCTGCGTGAAGCTCTGCGAGCCGGTCGCGTGCAGCACTTCTCGTCCCTCGCGCGCGAGCTGCCCCAGGAGAGACAGGGCGATGACGCTCTTGCCCGATCCCGGGCCGCCGGTGATGACCACCGCCGTCTTGGTGTTGCTGCGCTGGGCGCGCTTGACGGCACGGAGGACGATGTCGTGCGCAACCCGCTGTTCGTCGAGGAGCTTGAACTGCTCGCGGTCACGGATCTCTGCCGCTGCGACGGTCAGCAGCTGCTTCGACGGCCCGACGGCGGACCCCAGCAGCAGGTCGGCCGCTGCCTTGCCGTCGCTCGGGGCAAGGCGTGATCGCAGATGAGCGTGGAGCGCTCCCCGCTGGTTCGACGTGAAGAGCGGCGCACGATCGACGGCAGCGGCGACCGTAAGATCCTCGATCCCGCCGTCGGCCGCGTTGTGCAGGTACGCCAGGCCGGTGATCCGGTCCGTGTCCGACTCCAGAGACTTGGTGAAGTCGAGCATGTAGTCGACGTAGTCGGCGACCTGGATGCTCGGGTGGATCCCCTGCTGGTACCGCGCACCGTCGATCTCGACGAGGGTGTCCGAATCTGCCGACATGCGAGCGCGGGACCACTGCTTCAGCTCGACGACCACGTAGGACGGGTCGCCACTCGTAGGATGCACGCCGGCGAGGACGACGTCGGCACGCTTCGACGAGAGCGGGAGTCGATACTCGAGCAGGACCTCGACGTCCCCCAGACCCGCATCATGCAGATCTCGCGCAAGAACCGGCAGCGAGTTGCGCCAGGACCGGCGCTCCGGCAATGCCGGTGCCCCGAGCCCCTGAGCCACGAAGTGCCGCTCCAGCTCCTGCTCGACGATGGAGAACTCACCGGAGGCGAGCTCCGCGAGCGCAGCGGCAGAGTAACGAACAGTCCCGGACAACATGACCCCTTGGGCAGCACGAATGATCGTGCGGAGGGGGACATGTGCGAGGAGGCAAGGCCTCCGAGCAAGTCCGTCGGTACCGCTGGCTGGAGGATAGCGCGACTGGGGTCAGTTCAGGGACGGGACATCCAGGTGTCGTCGTCTGCTCCGGTTCGTGAGGGCGGACATCCATCGACACGGAGACCCGGTCGAGACATCCCACGGCCGCACCGTGGGCGCGAGCGCGGGCTGGCAGCGTCGCGTCAGGGTGCCCGACGGGAACCTGGCCTTGCCCGGCGCGCCGAGCGCACCGTCGCCTCGACCTCCCTTGCGATCACCGCAACGTCGGCATGCTCCCAGAATCTGAGCACCGTCCACCCTGCGTCGGCGAGCAGTCGTTCGGAGTCCCGGTCGCGCGCTTGGTTGGCGGCAATCTTGGTCTTCCACCAGGCAGCGTTGGACTGCGGTTGAGTTCCATGCACCGGACATCCGTGCCAGAAGCACCCGTCGATGAATACCGCCACCTTCGGTCCCACGAATGCGATGTCGATCGTCCGACGCCTCTGCCCAGGGATGGGATAGACAACTCGATACCGCAGCCCTGCCGCGTAGAGAGCTCGGCGTGCGGCTACCTCGGGCGCGGTATCTCTGCGTCTTGCGCGAGACATCCGCGAGGAGACGGCTTGCGACGACGATCCCGGATGTGGCGGAACCGAAGGAACCGACGTCAGCGCGTCCATCTACCGATGATCGGTGAGGCGCGAGAAGCGGTCCAGTCGCCCTCCCGCGTCCCTAGCCTCAGCGAATCTCGACCTACCCCTCGCAACGACGGACTCGAGCCTGTCGTCAGGGCTCTTGGGTGCGTCGGTGACCAGCGCCTGATAGATCCGTGCGCCGTCGTCGGTCGCCTGGAGGATCCGCCGATCACGCTCAGCGTGTGCACGCAGAACGTTCCAGACCGCTCCGATGCTGACACCGTTGCCCAGCTGCTTGTACGTCGCCGAATCAGGCTGGCCACCGAAGTCGAAGTTCGCGGGCAGGCCTTGGAGGCGCGAGGCCTCACGAGCCGAGAGCCTTCGCTTCAGCGGGCCGATGATGCTCGTCTGAGTGATCGCCACCAGCGCGGGAAGATGAGTAGGGCGCTTCGCCCGGATACCCGAGGGGCGGAGCTGCATCACGCATTCCCACAGAGTCTCGGCCTGCTGGGCCTGCCATTCGAACTTGCGGCGAGATTCGGGAAAGGACATGACGTCGAACGCCTCGAGCCATGCGTCGAGGACATCTCTGTGCATGGTGTAGAACTCGGCGTTCTTGCGGAGAAAGTTCTCCTTCCACTTCGGTGTACCGTCGGGGATGCGGAGCGTGTTCTCGTCTTCCCAAGCGCTCACCCAGAGCGGAAACCCGGGAAGCTTTGCCCACAGCCCCCTCCTTTGCCCGCTTGCGAACCTGGGGCCACATCGTCACCACGAACTCGTCCCACGCATCGATCCATCGCACTTCCTCATCACTGAGCGCTGTACCCGGCGGGGTGACGCCCAGGTCGAGCGGGAGGTCTGCCTCCAGGTTCCACTCCTCCTCCTTGGCTCGCAAGGAGATGTTCTCAACGACAGGACGAGCCTCGATTCCGTCCATGACGCCATCTGGATCGTGCGTGGCGGTGATGAACACACGTTCGCGGACCTGGGGCCGCCCCCCTCGCTCGAGCGGCAGGAGGTGAGGCGAGAAGATGGTCGGGACAGCAGAGACCCGGTATCCCTCGGCGCGCAAGGTGTCGATGATCACTTCCCACTCGTGCCAGTGCCTCGGTCCTGCCAGGTTCCTGACGTTCTCGAGGAGCACCACCTTGGGATGGTGCTCCTCGATGATCCTCAGGATGTTCCAGTAGAGGGTGCCTCGGGTCTCCTCCATGCCCTTCTGAGCACCTGACTTCGAGAACGGTTGGCACGGGAACCCTGCCGCGAGGACGTCATGAGACGGTACGTTCATCACCGTCTCGTTGGCATCGACGGTGATGTCCCCCAGCGGGGAATGCCCCCAGTTGCGCTCGTAGACGGCCGCAGCCTTGGGATCGATCTCGACCGAGTAGACGCACTCGCCTCCAAACGCCTCGAGCGCCGCCGCGAAGCCCCCGATGCCTGCGAAGAGGTCGACGTACCGGAACGGCGCGTCCTGCTGATCGGTCATGTTGTCTCCCACATCCTGAAGCTTGGCAGCTCGGGCTCAACTTCTCAACTCGACCGGCCCGTTCGTTCGTCTCAGGGAAGCTTAGCTCACAGCACCGACACTCCGGGCACCCTGTCGCTGCTTCGCGGGCACGCAGCGGCACCCCCGCCGAGGGGCCCGCCCCCCGCGACGGCCCTCAAGGTGAGGCTCAGTCCTCGAGAAGCGCCTCTACGTCGCCCAGACCACCATCCTTCGCGTGCCCCGGGGCGGCCTCCCAGTAGACGAGGAAGTTGTCGATGACCTTCTTGTTGATCATGACCTTGAGCGCCCGGGCGGACCCGTCGGGCTGCCTTCCTTGCGCAAAGGTACGCAGGACGACGTCAAAGTTCGCGGTGTTCAGTTCGAGGACGAACATCTTCGCAAACCGGACGGACTCCTTGAACTTGCTGGCGTAGGAGAGCGGGTCGTACGGCTTGCCGGACGCTGGGCGGTAGCCGACTGAACGCCGCCAGTCGTTCCAGGCGATGGTCGCCAGGTTCTCGTTGTCTCTGGCGTGCTGCGTCTCGTGCTCGTAGACGACGTACCAGAACCGCCCGAACTGCTCCACGCACCGACGAAGGTCTTCGAGCGTCGTTCCCCGGCGACTCCTTGGCCGAGAGGTTTGACGCTTTGAGGTCGCCGTAGTACTGCACCGTGTCGCCGTCCGGGAACATCAGGTCGTAGTCGTACCCTCCACGCGACTTGTCCTGCTGGTACTCGGCAAGGTGGGACAGTCCCTGAGCCCGGATGTGCTTGTCGAAACGGTACTCCAGATAGAACCCGGGCCACTCACCCTGGAACCGACCGGGCCACTGGATGTCGTGCATCTCCTTGACAGCATCGAGCGCGTCCAACCGCTGGTTGGTAGGAAGCTCCGCGTTGAACCGTCGGAAGGTCTCGAGGCGGGGGTTTGTCGTGACTCCCCACTGGAGGTAGTCGGCGAACTGATCGCTCCGGACGCTTGTCAGCCGGTTTCCGTTGCGGTCGACGCGTGTGAACTGCCCCATCGTCTGCGCCTGGAACAGGTCGTTGGTCGAGACGTGCGCCGCGGAGTTGTTGGCCTTGCGCTGGACGTACGTCGTCGGGTCGAAGTCGACGAAGATCGTGACGCCCTGGTAGTGGTAGATGCCGACGAACCGCGGCACAAGGCCGTCCGAAAGTGCCCGCCGATCGACATCCAGCCAGGAGTTCGGGATCTGGATCCGCTTCTTGAACTCTGGCCAAGGCTTTCCGAGATGGGTCACCTGCTTCTTCAGGATGACCTGGTTCTTGAATCGCACGACGCGCTCCCCGTAAAGGGTCCCAACGGTCGCCCCGGGCAGCGCTGCGAGAAGCAGCTCGTTCTTCTCATGCTCACGGAGCGTGGTGTCCACGTCCTCGATGAGGGCTCCGTCGGGCCCGATCTGGTCGACGATGACAGATCCCAATGCTCGCTCCGTTCTGCTTTGCTCGATGCGCGTGGTGCCTGAGCCCCACCTCCCAAGGACACCACACCTGAACTGGCGCGGGCCGCGCGGGAGACGCCGGGCGTGTCTCACCTCCCAGGTGCGCGAACCGATGCCGGCGGGTGGCCGCCACGGCCGCACACGACCACATCCATCCAGGTCATAGCTCCCGGTCATCTACAGGCGAACTTTGCACAACCTGGATCTTCGACGAGGAGCCTGTGGGCGTCTCGACCGAGACGGTCCCACAGGCGTCCCGTGCATCAGCCCACCGCAAGAACCAGGTGATCTGGATATCCATTGACCCGCGGAACAAATAGGGCCAATGTCAATACCTCATCAATACCCGAGACCGCACCCGTAGGGCGAACACGGTGGACCTGCAACTGAGGGACGTGAGGCAGAAATAGACTCCGATCACCGGGATATCCGGACTTCTCATCCGATCCTTGCAAGAGCGCCGACATGCCTGTCTCAGGTGAGTTCCAGCGACGCTCACGAGGGCTGCCATCCGGGTGGCCGAGTCGAACCAGAACAAAGTCGTCAAGCGAGTCGGCGTCAGCGCGCCGTTCGAGATAGTCAGCAAACCTACCTCCTGCCCACGGGAGGCTCTCGTCACCTGGACGCCAGACACGAAGCAACTCAATCACCACCTCCGGAGCTATATTCTCCAGGACATCATGCTTCACATTCTTGCCGAACTGTACGGGGACCGCCGAGTCCCAGCCAAGCCCTTCCACCAGCAACGCGTTGGCGGCGAGGTCGCTCACCTTAAGCGATGGAATGCGCATTGCATGGAACTCGCCTGCGATCCTGGAACGCGCAAGCGCGCGGGTGACGTTGGCCCGGGTCGGCACACCCCCCGACGGCAACTCAAGGCCAACCTCTTCCGACCAAGAGGCCAGTGAACGACCTGATTCGAGGTGGTCGAGAAGACTTGATCGCATTGAAGTTTCAGTGAAGACCAACCCCCGGAGTGTTTCTGCGACCGCGGCCGGAGTAAAGACTCGGCAATAGTCAAGATAGGCACGCTTATACCCAAAACAGCGCGCACGCTGCTCGACAGTGTCTGCCTGGCCACCGCCCGAGTCGCCACGAGTCAAATAGGTGGTTATCAGTCCCTCAACAACGAATCCGCGGTCGAGAATGCTCCCCCCGACGAGCACGTGAACCGTCGCCTGATCCCACGAAACATCAAGCGCATCGCCATCGGTGTTGACCAACCACTTTCGTGAGTCCTTGATGACGGCCACTAGATGCGGCACGAGTTCGTCGAAACTGAACGACCCCTCGATTGCAAAGTCATCATGGCAGTTACGAAAGAATTGCAGGTCCACATCCCGACCAGGATCCCCAGCAGGCCGAACAAGTCGGCTTGCCCAATCTTCGATCACCGCGGTGATTACCCGGTAGTAGGAACGGTGAACGTGACGGCGATGGCTCGGGTGAACAAGCATTGAAACGGGGGGCGCCTTAATCTGCGACGCCTTGATCTGGGCGGCGGCAATGAAGAACGCTCCGAGCGCAGCCAGTAAGCCATCAGGAATACCGTCAAGTTCGTCGATCTGGGCCTCGACCGGGTCCACCGCTCGCACAAGGTCATGAGCATTATCAACAAAGAACGTTCGCCCACCAACATAGTCACTTCCAGGCGCAAGCTGGACGAGAAACTCTGGCGCGAGAGCGGCGGCTGGTTCTAGCAGGAGAGGTGCAAATGGCGTCGCCGTATACTGGACATAGAGGTATGGGCCGGCAGCGGCCCGGAGGCCGAGAATCTCCCTATGGATCGCACTCTGCTCGCCAGCCTTCTTACCGGTGTTCAGGGACGCCTGATCTGCCTCATCATCGATGATTAGCGTGCGGCGAGGCCCCAGGCGCTTCAGGATTGCTGCCGCATCGGCAATGTGCTTTGGATGCTTCATGAGCGTCAACAGAATCCGGCGCCCGGCTCCAAGCGCCTGCAAAGCCGTGTCGGGGAGCTCCACCGCTGAACGGCTGCGCGAGGTGCGACCACATGGGTTCCCACGACTTCTCCTCGATACCAAGGCTGCGTCTCATGTCACGCATATTAAGATTTACCAAGAGGTTTGTCCGACCCAATAGCGCAACAACAACCTCATACCCGTTGTCCACGGCAATTGCAGACAGGGCCGTAAACGACGTCGTCTTCCCGGACTGCACGTATCCAAGAGCGACGCCAGTTCGCCCACCTGACTCTTCGACCGGCGAGGGACCATGTGCGAGAATATCTCGGGCCGCCTGGATAACTCGCGCACGCTCATCGGTATCCTGGATTCTCGCTGCGAGTCATTTCTCGAACTTCTGAGTCTGCTGACCCAGGATCGGCTCCCAGTTGCCGGATGCTTGGTCGTTCATAAATTGATGATCCCTTTCCTGCTGTGCGTCGCTAAACGACTGCATGCCGGAGAAACGTGTCAAGATGCATACGAAGATCGTCCGGTCGAACATGCTCGCCGCCAACAAATCGTGCCCTCTTCTCGGCGAGCGCGGTGGCGAGCGCGAACCGAACTACGAACCCAAACTCCTTCTCGCCATTGGAGGCTGCCACAATGAATGGATGGGATCGGTTGAGGAACACATCCACGACGTCGTCCTGAACGAAGGACGGCGTCATCCAGGCACCATCCGCCTTCCCAGAATTGTCGACAAAGTGGTGTTCTCACCAGCGGTGGTGTCACCTGCTTCCTCGTTGAAGGTGGAGTAGGACGAGGGCTGCGGCGGTGATCTCGGTGATGCGGGCGGGGTCGAGGGTGATCAGGCGTAGGGCTCGCCAGGTGTTCTTGATCAGGGCGTTGCCGCGTTCGGCGACGGCGCGCAGGCTGGTGAGAGCTTGTTGCGGGTGACGTCGTCGACGTGCGCGTCGGCCCTCAGGCGGTGGGGGTGCCAGATCCCGATCCCTGCGCCTTGATAGCCCTTGTCGGTCAGGGTCACGATGCCGGCCGCGGCGGCCGGGTAGAGAGCGGGCAGGACGTGGGTGCGGGCTGCGGTGATGTCGTGGGTCGAGCCCGGGCACACGGGCGAGACCCACACGGGGTACCCGGTCGGGTCGCACACGACCTGGACGTTCCCGCCGTGGCGGTGGTGCTTGCCCGAGTACCACGAGTCGGCGCCAGTCGGGTTGCGGGGCCCGTGCAGCTGGGCGATCGGGACCAGGGTGCCGTCCAGGCACACGAACGGCCAGTCCTCTTGTTTCGCGATGGCGAGGACCTCGTGCAGGCTCGGGGCGTGGGCTGCGATCACGTCGATGGCCTCGTGCAGGTACCGGTAGCCGGTCGCGAGCGAGATCCCTGCGTCGATCGCGAGCTGTCGTATCCGTGTGGCGTCCTTGAACCAGCGCAGCACCAAGATCGCCTGCGTGCGGGCGGTCGCGACCCGTTGCTTGGGGCGCACGTCGTGGGCGCGGCGGTGGGCGCCGATCCACCGGGTGACGACCCTCAGGGTGTGAGCGGGCACGTCGAGGCTGGCACGATAGGTGATCAAACGGGACCCCAGGATGTCGCGGTTGTGTGTTTGGCGACTTACATCCTGACGCCCGGGGTCCGCCCACAAAGCTTCCCGGACACCGAACCTGCTGGTCAGCGCGCCATCACACCGTCAGCCCTGGTGAGAACACGTCATTGCTCTCCTTTGAGTGTGAACCACATGGATTCGCCGTCGATGTTGACGGTCGTGACATCACCGATGCTGTGCCCGGTCGGAAGCTCGATGACCTGGCTGATCGGTGCGTAGATCGCTGAGCACAGCGAGCTCTTGGCAGCGAATGTCGTCACCTCTATGGTCGACGGGTCGTCCCACGTCACGGAGTCCGGCACGGGAATGCAGCCAGCGCTGCCCCACCCGGTCAGCGTCAGGCGCGCAGGGCTGACCGTCTCGTCCAGCAGCGCATACGTGGCTCCTTGCAGCGGTGGCTCGATCGTGCTCGAGTCAGCGATGGTCTCGACCACGATGGAGGTGGGCGAGGGGCTTGGTTCTCCCGACCCCGCCAAGGAGCAGCCCGAAAGCACGAGCGAGAATTGGAGCGCTACCAGCAATCGTCGAGCCACGCGTGCGATGCCCCCTGACATGGTGACTTCATCGTCGGGAGCACAGTGACAGGCACGGCACCCATGTTCAAGCCCGACACGCCACACGGGCTGGTGAGAACACCTCAAAGAGGCGTGCTGTCAGCCAAGACCCTCCTGGCATCGGAACCTTCAGTTCGTGCGGGCCCTCCGAGGTACTAACCAGAGCCTCTTGCACACCGACGTCGAGCGCACGGTCGACAGCACCGGGGACCGGGATCTCGAGTAGTGCAAGGTCGCGGGCCAACGTTCCAACTGCAAGGTGGTCCTCGGTCTGCTCGAGCGACTTTCTAACGTCTGAGAGCCCAACGACGTTCTGCCTCCCCTTACGAATGTTGTCCGCCTTTTGACCGTACTCTCGAACTACTGGGAGCAGCGCGTCGATAAGCGCGTCCTCCAAGCCTCCGTCCCAGGCGAACCCGTCCTTGGAAAAGTTGACCGGGAAGGAGTCGCAGTGGACCTCGCCCACTAGGCGCCCCCACTTGAAGCCTCCAGCCTGGCCGGAAAGCTCCGCGGGTCGCCACCCAGCATCGTACCCACCGATAATTATTCGCCCCCTTCGGAGGAGCGCGAACCCAGATTCCTTGCGGGAGATGGTGTCACGGATTCCGACCCACCCGCTCACCAGGTGCACAACACCCGTATTTGGTTCGACGACATCGATTGCGAAGTCTTTGCGGTAGGTCTGGAGACCATTTGGCAGCACCTCCTGGTAGAGAACCGGTTCGAGATACTGGAGACGCTCGCCGTTCAGTTCCAGAACCACATTCTCCGAGCGAAGATCAGCACGGTACATCGACGTGAGGCTCTTTTTGAGCACCTCAACCTGACGACCCACGATCGTGTTTCGAAGTTTCGTAATCTTGAGACTTGTGCCGTGAGTATCAAGCGATACGGTCCGCTCGCGGACCTCGATCGTAGACACTTTGAGGTGTTCTCACCAGGCTGATTTGGCGGTTCCTCGTTGAAGGTGGAGCAGGACGAGGGCTGCTGCGGTGATCTCGGTGGTGCGGTTCGGGTCGAGGGTGATCAGGCGTAGGGCTCGCCAGGTGTTCTTCAGCAGTGCGTTGCCGCGTTCGGCAACGGCTCGCAGGGAGATGAGGATCTTGTCGCGGGACAGGTCATCGACGTGAGCGGCCCTCGTGAGGCGGCGCGGGTGCCGGATCCCGATACCGGCGCCTTGGTAGCCCTTGTCGGTCAGGGTCGGTGTCCCGGCGGCGGCCGCGGGGTAGAGCGCGGGCAGGACGAACCTGCGGGCCGCGGTGATGTCGTGCGTGGACCCGGGGCTCGCCGCCGAGACCCACACGGGGTAGCCGGTCGGGTCGCATAGCACCTGGATGTTGGCGCCGTGACGGTGGTGCTTTCCGGAGTACCAGGACTCGGCGCCGGTCGGGTTGCGCGGTCCGTGCAGCTGCGCGATCGGCACGAGCGTGCCGTCCAGGGCCACGAACGGCCACTGCTCGGTGCGGGCGGTGGCCAGGACGTCGTGCAGGTCGGGTGCCTTGTCGGCGACGACGTCGATCGCCTCGTGCAGGTACCGGTAGGCCGTCGCCAGCGAGATGCCCGCGTCCCGAGCGAGCAGGTGCACGCGGGTCGCGTCCTTGAACCAGCGCAGCACGAGCAGTGCTTGGGTGCGCGCGGTCGCGGCGCGCTGCCAGGGACGGATGTCGCGGGCGCGGCGATGGGCCGCGATCCATCGGGTCACGACCGTCAGGGTGTGGGCGGGCACGTCGAGGGTGGCACCATAAGTGATCAAGCAGGGTCCCAGTCGTCCAGTTTGTGCGTTTGGCGACTTGCATCCTGGTCCTGGGACCCTGCTGCTGCCAAACTCACGACCGAACGAACCTGCAGGTCAGCGCGCCGTCGCGCCGATCACATCACCGCGCCTGGTGAGAACGCCTCTTTCTCCTTCACGAATCTCTCGAGGTCGAATGTTACCGAGTACTCTTTGCTGGAGCCCAACTGTGTCGAGGTTACCGTCCAAAGGCGACCGAACCAACACGCCGCGGTCTTTAGGCCCATCCCGAATTCGCTTCTTCCGGAGATGTCCGGCGGCGGCATATTCAGCCGGACCGCCCGACTGATTTCATCGATCTCCATCCCATGCGCGTCGTCGACGATAGTGATTGAATCCTTGCTATGCGCAACCCGCACATGAACCAACGGATTACCGGGACTCGCTAGCCGTCCTTCGTGCGCGTATGCATTCTGGGTTGCGTTATCGACGAACTCAGCGATTGCGTACCACGGTTTGTAGTTGAGTCTGCCAAACGTGTCATACACGTCGGCAGGTGGCTGAACGTCGATCACAACCATACGAACTCCCTAGCAAGATTTGCACATGCACTCATGCATACGCACCAAAAGGCAGTGTTTCGCACAGTATCACAAATGTCAATGCATGATGGGGGTGATTCCTGGCCGCCCACGGCACCTCACGGCCATGGGCGGATCACCGACTCGTCGGTTAGGCTACGGTGCGAATCCAAACAAGTTGAGTGAGGAGTTTTCTCTGCAAGCGGTTCGCGCACCAGGGCGGCAGACAGGAGGACCTGCTGGTCAAGGAGACGCCCGAGGACGGCATGCTCGACCGGGTCGACTCAACCGCCTTCACGATGTGAGCTCGATCGACTCTACGATCCTTCGCGTCCGTCATTTCGGAGCGACCCTCGTCGGTGACATCGGCGATCAGTTCCCTGGCGTTTGAAGGGCCCCCATCCTGCCCCGTGTTGCCGGGCCCTTTTTGAGGTGTCCCAGTGAGGACCAGAGCAACGCCCAATGACAGCAGAATAGGGACTCCAGGAGGCCACCGAGTCGCCACGTGTCACGGCCAACTGCGGTCGCGCTCATCCCGTTTCGGTGATGCACGACCGAGAGGCGCAACTGCCTCCAGCACCTCCTTTTGGACCTACCCCCACTCCTGCGGCGCGAACTGCGACAGCGTGAGCTGCGCTCCCTGCGGGTCGCGCACCACGGCCTCGCGCGTCCACTCGTTCTCGCTCGTCGACAGCACGACCCCACCTGCCCGCTCGGCCGCGGCCGCGCTCTCGTCGCGGTCCGCGACGGAGAACGCCACGTCCCACCGGGCCGGCCCCTCGACGGCCGCCACCCCAGCAGCCACGTCAGCGAACCCTGGCGGCGCGAACTCCTGCCGTTCGAAGATCCCGGGGTCGATCGTGTGCGCGAGGTGGTCGCCGTACCCCGGGACGCGGAACATCCCGGCGCCGAGCGCGGGGTCGAGCTCCCAGCCGAGCAGCGGTCCATAGAAGTCGAGGGCCCGGTCAGGGTCGGGCGTGAGGAGGTTGCTGAAGTTCCAGGTGCCCGGCTCGTTGACGCGTTGCGCCCCGAGGCGCGTGCCCGCCTGCCACAGCCGGAACCGCGCACCCTGCGGGTCCTGGACGGAGGCCATGCGCCCGGGCGGGCCGACCGTCTCAGGCCCGGAGAGCAGCACGCCGCCGTCGGCCGCGACCGCCCCGGCCGTGGCGCCGACGTCGTCGACCGCGACGTACGTGATCCACTCGGGCTTCGCGTCGCTGCCGTCGGGCGGGGAGGCGATCGCCGCGACGTCCTGCCCGTCGAGCGAGGCGACGACGTAGCGTCCCGGCGCGTCGGGCGGCATCTTGTCGGTGAACGTCCACCCGAACAGGGCGCCGTAGAACGCGGTGGCGGCGTCGACGTCGGGCTGCTCGGTGTCCACCCAGCACGGCACCCCGTGCGGGTACGTGCGGGGCTGCGTCGGTGAGCTCATCTCTGCCTTCCCGGCCCCGTCCGGTGCGAGGCCTCCCGCATTCCACCTTCCCAGCCGCCGCCGACACCGGCCTCCGGGGCGGACCGTCCGGTCAGTCGGCGTCGTCGATCTCCTCGAACCGCAGCGTGACCTCGCCGCGGACCGTTCCTTCGCTCGCCCGGATCTCGTCGAGGTGCAGCGTCCCGACGCCGTCGAGCTCGAACGCGTCCCCCTCGTCGAGCACGACGACGGCCTCGTCCGAGGGGGTGCGCAGCGCGAGCTGCGCGAGGGGCGTGCCGTCCACGAGGCCGACGCGCATGATCCCGACCCGCAGCACCCCGAAGGTGGGTTGCGAGCCCTGGCGTGCATTCCTGACCGTTGTCACAGGTGGGTCCTATCGGGTGGAGGGGACGGCGTAGACGGTGTCGAAGTTCTCCTTGTACTGCTTCTCCGTGAGCCACAGGTCGCCGACCTTGTCGGACCCGTCCTTCTGGAGGTGGGCGCCGGGTCCCCAGGGGTTGATCACGTGGACCTTGAGCTCGCCGTCCCGCTCCTCGACCTTGTCCACGATGTACGCGTGGTTAGGCACGACCCGGGAGTCGTCGACCTCGTCGCCGAACGGCCACCACGACGGCTCGTCCTCGGTCCCGAGCGCGACCGGGCCGTCGGCGAGACGGTCCTTCAGGTCGGAGAGGTTCCCCTCGCCGGTCTTGGAGGGTGTCGCACCGGTGATCGCCGCGAACGCGTCGCTCGAGTAGCCGCCGTCGATGTCGTCGTAGCTGCCGCCCCAGTACTCGGCGGCCGCCTTCTCGTAGATCGACGCCCAGCTCGGGTTCCCGCTCGGGTCCATGACGCCGTCCTGCGCGACCTCGGGCTCGACCGTGATCTCGACGGGGTCGCCGTCCTTGTACATCGTCACGGTCCACGTCCCGTCGGCGTTGAGCTGCATGTGGTCGCGGATGAACTGGGGGTCGTCGCGGGCGACCGCGCCCAGGCCCGCGAGGAGCCAGCAGTCGCCCAGGCCCTGCTGGTTGATCATGTTCGGGTCGAGCGCCGCATCGTCGAGCGGGATGGTGGGCGGGACGTCGACCCAGGGGCCGTGGCCCGAGAGGTCCGGGTTTCCCGGCCGGTCCTTCCCGCCGTCGCCCGACCGGTCACCACCGCCCCCGGCCGCGGGTGCGCCGCCCCGGTCGAGGCCCGGCCCCGCTCCGCCGTCGGCCGCGCTGGTGCGGGCCTGGTCCTCGGCGTTCCGCCGGAGCACCTCGGCGTTGTCACGGAGCGCACCGAGGCAGGAGGCGAGCGCTGGGGCCAGTCGCCGGGACCAGTCCTGCCGGAACTCCTCGGCGTCGGGCCCCACCCAGCCCGCAGTGGCGACGAGCCCGTCGACGCCGCCGCCGGGCCGACTCGAGCGTCTCGGCGCTCTCCAGGAAGCTGCTGCCGAGCCCTGCGAGCGCCTCGACGTCGGCCCCGAACATGGTGCGCATGTCCCCCCTCGTGGCTGCGGGACCGCCCTGGTCCCGTGCATCGCTGGCCCACGGTATCGACCGGGCGGCGGGCACGCCATGGGCACTCGTCCCCATGGGGGCAGGGCTCGCCCGGTCGGGCGCCGGTCGCTGCTAGGTTCGACGACGCCGCGCACCTGCGCGCGGACCGACCCAGCGAGGGGGCACCGCGTGAGAGACGCCGGATCGTCGAGGAAGCGGCTGCGTGCCGGCGGGGTGCTGCTGGTGGTGGCCGCCGTCGGGCAGGTCGTCGCGGGGTGCAGCAGCACTCCCACCCCGACCCAGGCCGCGAGCACGCCGGGCGCGAGCCCTGCCGACGCGCTCGACACGTACACCGTGGTGCGCGACGACGTCCTCGCGGCGCTGTCGTCGCTCGACCCGACGACGCCGTGGGAGTCGAGCGGGACGGTCGGCCTCTCCGAGGAGGGCTCGGCGTGCACCCTGGTCCTGCCGGCCGCGGGCTCGGCGCAGTACCTGTACGTCGAGGGCGACGACTTCGCGGCGGTCCGCGCAGCCCTGGACCCCGTCCTCGCGCAGCACGGGTTCGCCGCCCTGGGGCAGACCGTGTTCGCGGACGGCGGGGCGGTCGAGGTGTCGTCGACCGACGACGCCGGGGCCGAGCTCGTCGTCTCGTCCGAGCAGACGTCCGTCGTCCGCCTGAACGCGCCGGTGCTGTCGGAGACGTGCGACGACGTGGAGCTCGAGCAGTCCTAGGGTGCGGGGTCAGCCGCCGACGACGAGGGGCGCCAGGCCCGGGTGCTCGCGCAGCGCACGTTCACCGTGGGTCCGGTAGAGCGTCATGACGGCCACGAACGGTGCATGGTCTCCGGTGAGCAGGAGCGGTTCCGCCCCGGAGAACTGGCAGACGAGCCCCCAGCTCGTGGGTTCCGGGAAGACGGCTGTCATCGACGCATAGTCGAACGAGAGCCACCGGCCTCGCGTCCGCACGAGAAGTCGGTGATTGCTCACGACGAGCCTGCTGATGCACTGCTCACGCCATTGCTGCCGAGCCTTGTTCCGGGCGGTGGTGCGCTGAGCGGCGTTGGAGAGCGCGGTCACGGCCAGGCCTGCGGCGACGAACGCGGGTCGACCGTAGAAGAAGCCCGACGTCTGCGAGTAGTTGACGTCTGTGCCGTAGTACCTGGCATATCCGATGGGGACGTCGCAGAAGAACTCCTCGTTCGCGTACGGGACGACGTCCCAGACGGCCAGGGTCGCAGGTACTTCTCCCGCGAGGAGCTGCTGGCGCAGCGCCTGGGCGTCCCTCCACCCGCGCGAGGACGCGTCGCGTCGCCGGATGTCGGCGAGCCCGGCCGCGCTGAACCGTCCCGTGCTGCGCCGGTGATCGCGATACGTCGCGGAGGCCTTGACGACCGCGAGGACGCCGAGGGAGATCGGTGTGACCGACGGCGCCCAGGAGGAGCAGGAGCATGACGAGCAAGTCGAGCTGTCCGTCTGTTCTCCACGGTCGAGGGCGGCGATGCCCGCCATGCAGCCGACGTAGGCGATCGTGCGAGCACCGCGGGACGGCCCAGCGAACGTGCCGCCTGACCGCTCCAGCCTTCCATGCCGTCCGGCGGATCCTCCATCGAAGCCCCCTGCCTCGTCGACGGGCGTGATGGTCTTCAGCCCGAACGATCGGGAGACTACCTGAGAGCCATTGAACGCTCTACGAGTGGTCGAACGCCGTGGCCATGTCGCCGCACCTGCAGGGCGCGACTACCCGAGGGAGTGTTCTCTGCGCAGCCACCACGATTGCGGTGGCTACACAGAAAACACCCCCGCCCCCCTTCGCGCAGGACGTGTCCGGTCCACGCCGCGCCCTCCGACATCTCCGACGGCCGGAGCTGCTGCTCGATCGCATCCCTGCTCCCGGACCGGGAAGCTCAGCCCAGCCGCACCACGCCACCGCCTCCCCTCACCTACGTAGTACCCCCTACGTGCGTTGACCATCGGACAAATCCCCCGCCAGGCTCGCAGTCGTCCCCTGTCATCGACGAGAGGTACGAACATGCGCACCGCGCACACGATCCGACGGCCAGCGACGACGCTGGCACTGCTCGCCCTGCTCCTCACGACGGCCCTCGCGGCGCTGTCGGTCACCGCGACCGCCCTCGCCCCCCGCGCCTCGGCCGCCGAGCCCTGCGCCGCTCCGTGGAGCGCGTCCGCGGTCTACACGGGCGGCGCGGTCGTCTCGACCGGCGGCCACAACTGGAAGGCAGGCTGGTGGACGCAGGGCGAGACGCCCGGCACCACGGGCCAGTGGGGAGTCTGGCGCGACCAGGGCACGTGCGGCGGCTCGACCGGCGGCGGCACGGGAGAGACCGGCGGCACCACGGGTGGTGACAACGGGGGCGGCAACCAGACCGGCTTCGTCGTGACCGAGGCCCAGTTCAACCAGATGTTCCCCAACCGGAACCCCTTCTACACCTACCAGGGCCTCGTCAACGCCCTGAGCGCGTACCCGCAGTTCGCCACGTCGGGCGGCACCGAGGTCGCCAAGCGCGAGGCCGCGGCCTTCCTCGCCAACGTGAACCACGAGACCGGCGCGCTGGTCTACGTCAAGGAGAGCAACACCGCGAACTACTCGCACTACTGCGACCCGAGCCAGCCCTACGGCTGCCCCGCGGGCCAGTCCGCGTACTACGGCAAGGGCCCCATCCAGCTCTCGTGGAACTACAACTACAAGGCTGCCGGTGACGCCCTGGGCATCGACCTGCTGAACAACCCGTACCTGGTCGAGACCGACCCGGCCGTGGCCTGGAAGACGGGCCTCTGGTACTGGAACACGCAGTCGGGCCCCGGCACCATGTCGGGCCACCAGGCCATCGTCAACGGCGCGGGCTTCGGCGAGACGATCCGCTCGATCAACGGCACGCTCGAGTGCAACGGCGGCAACCCCGCGCAGGTGCAGAGCCGCATCGCGGCGTTCCAGCGCTTCGCGCAGATCCTCGGCACGACCACGGGGTCGAACCTCACCTGCTGAGCCCCGCCCGCGTGCCCAACGACGGAGCCCACCTTCCGCAGGGAAGGTGCGCTCCGCCGTCGGGCGGGCAGAGGGCGCGACCCGTCAGGCCGCGCAGTCCGTCGCCGCGTACCGCGCGACGACCTCGACCGGCCCCGCCGGTTCCTGCACCGTGACCGTGACCTCGCCGGCCTCGATCGCGGCCACCCGCGTCGCGAACGTCTGCTGCGCGCTCTTGCCGGCGGCCACCCCCGCGAACGACTTGGTCCCGAACGGCGTCGACACCTCGAAGCTCACCGCCTGGTCACCACCGTTGAGCGCCCGCACCGAGACCTGCGCCCGGCCCGCGACGCAGCGCGCCGTGGCCTCGACGCTCACCGCGGTCGCGGGTGCACCCGGCCCCGTCGCGAGCTCGACCCGGGTCACGAACACGTCCCCAGCCCCCGCGTTGACCGCCCCGAAGGGCGCACCGAACGTCAGACCGCTCAGCCACGCACCGTCGACCCCGGGCGCGGCGAACAGGTTCGCGTCGTCCCACTCGTCGGCCCCGTCGCGCTCGCTCGTCCCGAGCTGGGCCACGGCCCCGGGCGTGCCGTCGGCCGCGAGCGCGAGCGTGAACACGTCCACACCGCCGACCGGGTTGCCGAGCGCCCCGTACGTCGTGCCCGCGACGAGCACCGTGCCGTCGGCGCCCGCGACGCCGGTCACGCCGCGGTCGTCGGTCGCCGTGCCGGTCTGCGTCGTCCACAGGACCTCGCCGCGAGCGTCGAACGCCCGCGCGAACACGTCGTTGTCGCCCGCGGACGCCCCGCCGAGCGCGCCGCGCGTGTGCCCCACGGCGACGACCGACCCGTCGGCCCGCGCCACGAGCCCGCTCACCTGGTCGTTGGCCGACGTCGCGACACCGCGCAGCCACACGAGCTCGCCCGCGCCGTCGTACCGCGCGACCCACCCGTCGTTGGCCCCGGCCGCCTGCGCGCCCGGCATGCCCTGCCCCGCGACCCCGCCCACGTACACGGACCCGTCGGGCCCGGGAGCGACCGCGAGCGCCTTGTCCTCGCCCGGCCCGCCGACCTGGCGGAGCCACAGGAGCTCGCCGGTCGCCGACACGCGCCCGACGATCGCGTCCTTGTCGCCCGCGCTCGTCCCGCCAGGGATGGTCCCGCTCGTGTACCCGGCGACGTACGCGCCGCCCGCCCCGTCGGACGAGAGGGCGTAGAAGCGGTCGGCCGCGGCGGGGTCGCCCGTCTGGAGCGTCCACGCGCGCTCTCCCGCGGCGGTCACGGCCGCGACGAACCCGTCGTCGCGCGTCGAGCCCGCGTGCTTCCCGTCGAGATCCCCCTTGGTGTACCCGGCGACGAGGGTCGTCCCGGCCCGCCCGGCGACCACGCCGTACGCGCGCTCGTCGGCCGGCGTCGCGATCGGGTGCTGCCACAGCGTGGCCCCGTCCGCGTCGCGGCGTGCCAGCACGACGTCGAGTCCGCCCGCGGGCTGCGACCCGGCCCAGGCCCCGGCGAGGTTGAGGGCGACGGTCGTGCCGCCGTCGGGCGTGGCGAGGATGCCGCCCGCGCGGTCGTCGCCCGCGGAGCCGAGCAGCTCGGCGTCCCACGGCACCGTCGGCTCGGTGCGCAGGCGCGAGGACACGTCGACGATCGCCTCGCGGAACGCGGGCTGCCAGACGTCCCAGTCGTGGCCCCCGTTCATGACCCGCAGCTCGGCCGTGACTCCCGGCACGCGGCGCGCGGTGTTGTAGAGCCGCGCCGACTCGAAGTCGATGTCGTGACTCGCCTCGGCGGGGTCGGGGTTGGCCCACTCGTCGTCGCCGACCGCGACGAACAGGTGCACGGGCAGGGCCGGGTCGAGCGCGGCGAGCGCCGCCGGGTAGGAGAGCTCGGTGTACCGCTCGGGCGAGAACAGCTCGTGCCCGACGCCGTAGCCCCCGTGGTCACGGACGGACGAGTCCGCGGGAGGCTGGGGGACGTAGACCGCGGGGCTCAGCACGATGCCCGGCCGAGAACTCGTCCTGGTGCGCGAGGGTCAGGCGCAGCGCGCCCGCCCCGCCCATCGAGTAGCCGCCCACGGCGCGCGCCTCGCGGTCGGCCACGGTCCGGTAGGTCGCGTCGACGTGCCCGACCAGGTCGCGCGTGAGGGCGGTCTCGACCTGGAAGCCTGCACCGGTGCCGGAGTCCGCGGAACCCTCGTAGGCCGAGTCGGTGTACCAGCTCCCCCGGTCGTTCCAGGGCGCGTCGGGCATGACCACGACCATCGGCTGGATCGCCTCGGTCCCGATCAGCTCGTCGAGGTCGGTCGCGACGCGCTGCCACGCGGCCTGCGTGTCGCCCCGCCCGTGCAGCAGGTAGACGGTCGGGTAGCGCTGCTCGGCGTCCTCGTCGTAGCCCGGCGGGAGGTACACCGTGTAGTCGACGGCCCCGCCCGCGCCGAGCGCCTCGGAGGGCGCGCTGCCGGGCACGAGCGTGCCCTGCTCGGCGGCCGCGACAGGCCCGGCCACGACGAGCGGCAGCCCGACGACGGCGCCGCCCGCTCCCACCACCCCGGCCAGGAGGGCGGCGATCCGCCGCCGCGAACGAGGGACGCGTGGTGGCGTCGCCGGGAGGGCTGAGGTCATGGTTCTCTCCTTCGAGAAGCGTGATCGGGGCCGAGCGGTTCTTCGGTTCATGCGGGTACGACGGTTCGTGCGAGGTACCTCGGTGCATGCAGGTTGAGCAGGCGGCCCGCCCGCGCGCCGGTGCGCAGGCGGCCCTCGCAGGGAGCGGCGCTCAGGCCGTGGACTCCCCCGCGACCGCGAGGACCGAGCGCGCACGCTCGACCATCGCGACGTCGAGGAACGTGCCGTCCGCGAGCGCGATCGCCCCGACCCCGCGCGCGGCGCGCGTCGCCGACACGGTCGAGCACCTCGCGCGCCCCGGCGACCTCGCTCGGTCGCTCGGGAGGAACGCCTCGCGGATGGGGTCGAGCTGGCCGGGGTGGATCGCGGTGCGGCCGCAGAAGCCGAGCGCGCGGCCGGCGCGGCACGAGGCGGCGAGCCCGTCGAGGTCCTTGACGTGCGTGTACGCCGACTGGACGGCGGCGGCAGTCCCGCGGCCCGCGCCGCGTCGACGATGCGGCCGCGCGCCCAGGCGAGCGCGCCGTCGTCGTCCGAGCCGCAGGTCCGAGCGCAGGTCGGCCTCGCCGAGGCCGACCGACGCGACCTGCGGGCGAGGCCGACGCGATCTCGAACGCCGCGCTCGACGCCGAGCGCCGACTCGATCAGCAGGTGCAGCGTCGCGGCCCGGGCAGCGCGGCGGCGAGCTCGCGGACCTCGTCGGCCGCCTCGACCTTGGGGACGCGCGCCGCCCACGGCGAGCGGCAGCCCCGCGACCGCCGCGACGTCGTCCTCGTGCCAGGGCGTGCCGCGCGTGGTTGACGCGGACCTGGACCCGGCGCCGCGGTCGCCCGGCGAGCAGCGCGCGAGCGGCCTCGCGGCGCGCAGCCTCCTTCCCCGCGGGGGCGACCGCGTCCTCGAGGTCGACGATCACGACGTCGGCGGCCGACGCGAGCGCCTTCGCGACCCGGTCGGGCCGGTCGGCGGGCACGTAGAGCAGGGTCAGCGGCGGGCGTGCTCATCACGGTCACCCCGCCTCCTCGCGCAGCGCGGCGACCCGCGTCGCGTCGAAGCCCGAGCTCGCCCAGGACCTGGTCCGTGTCCGCCCCGTGCGGCCGGCCCGGTGAACCGGATCTACGCCGTCGTGGTCGGAGAGCCGGAACAGCGGGCCCTGCATGCAGCATCGGCCCGAGCTCGGGGTCCTCGATCTCGTGGATGCGTGCCGAGCGCCTCGAACTGCGGGTCGGCTCACGATGTCGTGCGCGTCGTAGATGGGCGCGACCGCGGCCTGCGGCCGCCTCGAACGCGGCGACCACCTCGTCCCGCGTCCGCTCCGCGATCCAGCCGCCCACCGCGGCGTCGAGCTCGTCGGCGTGCTGCGACCCGCGTCGGCCCCGCGCGCGAACCACGGCTCGTCGACGAGGTCGGGCCGCCCGACGAGGCGCAGGACCCGCTCGGCGATCGACTGCGCCGAGCGTCGAGACCGCGACCCAGTGAGCCGTCCGCCGTCCGGTAGATGTTGCGCGGCGCGTTGTTGGCCGAGCGGTTGCCCGTGCGAGGCTGCACGGTGCCGAGCTGGTCCCACGCGCGTGATCTGCGGGCCGAGCATCGCCAGGATCGGTTCGATGATCGCGGTGTCGATGACCTGCCCGCGCCCCGTGCGCTCGCGGCGCGGAGCGCGGCATGATCGCGAACGCGGTCGCGAGGGCCGCGACCCGTCGGCCAGGCCGAACGGCGGCAGGGTCGGCGGGCCGTCGGGCTCGCCCGTCATCGCCGCGAAGCCGCTCATCGCCTCGGCGAGCGTGCCGAACCCGGGCCGCGTGCGGTACGGGCCCGATCTGCCCGAAGCCCGTGACCCGGGCGAGGACGAGCCGCGGGTTGCGCGGCCGACAGCTCGTCGTAGCCCAGGCCCCAGCGCTCGAGCGTGCCGGGCCGGAAGTTCTCGATCACGACGTCGGCCGTCGGCGGCCAGCGCCAGGAAGACCTCGCGCCCGCCGTCGCGTCGACAGGTTCGAGCGGTGACAGTGCGCTTGTTGCGCCCGAGCGTCTTCAACCAGAGGTTGACGCCGTCCTTCGCGGCTCCGTGCCCGCGCGACGGATCGGCCCGCGCGGGGTGCTCGACCTTGACCACGTCGGCGCCGAAGTCGCCCAGGAGCATCGCCGCCATCGGCCCGGCGAACAGCGTCGCGGCGTCGAGGACCCGCACCCCGTCGAGGGCGCCGTCGGCGGGGTTGCGCGAGACCGCTCATGCCGTCACCTCCGTCGCGCACAGGTCGACGCGCAGCGGAAGCCGATGCTCGCGCTGCGCGCGAGGCCCGAGGCCCGGGAGCGAGCAGCTTGAGCGAGAACTCCGGCGCGCTGGCCGCCGCCGTCGACGTACCAGTCCGAGCCCGTCGCTGCGGTCGTCGCGAGCCGCCCTTCAGGATCGCGAACCGCGTCCGGCCGTCGCTGTGCTCGCTCTCGGTCCAGTTCCAGACGGCGGCTCGGGCGCCGCTCGAGCAGGCCGGCCGTCGCCCGCGAGCTGCCACTCGTCCTCGGTCGGGCAGGCGGCCCCGCGCCCAGGCGCGCGTATGCGCGCGCGTCGTCGAGGTCGACGCACGGTGACCGGGTCGCTCCTCGGTGCCCGCGGCGGCGGCCGTCGACCCAGTGCGCCAGGAACCGGTGCCGGGTCGGCGGGTCGCGTAGCCCGTGGCGGCCACGAACGCCGCGAACTCGCGCGTTCGTCACCTCGCTGGTCGCGACGGCGACGGGCGCGGCGAGCGTCGCCGTCGCGCTGCGAGCGTGCGCGGCGTCGTGCAGGCGCGGCGGGCAGCGGCTTCCACTCCTCCACGTAGGGCGCCCCCTGCGTACATGCCGGTCTCGCGGCGCGCGGTAGCGCACGGTCAGCACGTAGGGCCCCGCGGGCACGACGACGGCGTCGGGACGGGTGCGGCTCGCGTCGCGCGCCGCGCTCGGGCGCCGGCCGCGGTCGCGACGACGCGGCGCGCGACCGGTGCGGGAACCGCGCGTCGGCGCTCGTGCGGCGCGCCCGCGCAGTCCTCGAGCCAGGCCGGGCAGCCACTCGGGCTCCGCGGCGCCGCGGGCACGTGCAGCAGCGCGGCGATCCCGCGCGCCGGGACCGCGACCTCGACGGGCCGACGCCGTCGACGCGACGAGCACCGGTCGGCGACCGGCGACCAGGCGGTCCGTCGCATCGCCGGCACCGGCGACCGTCGGCGCCGGCGAGGACCGGCCCGGCGTAGTCGGCTCGCCGCGGTTGACCAGCGTCCAGAGCGTCGCCGCCGTCGAGCTCCAAGCGCGAGGCGTACACGCCGGCGTCGCGTGCCTCGGGCGCGAGCTCGGCCAGCGGTGTCCACGTCGCCGTCGAGCAGCAGGTCGCCGCGCCGCGCGCTGCACGGTCAGCATGCGGCGCAGGGTCGCGGCGTCGCGCTCGTTCCAGCCGACCCAGGCGCCGAAGACGTTCTCCCAGACGATGACGCCCACTCCGTTCAGCCAGGCGGTCTGCAGCTCCTCCGCGTGGTCGCGGTTCCAGCGGCGGATGTGGTGCATGCATGTGGCGCTGCTCGTACCAGTGCGCGCGGAGCACCCCGGGGACGGCGAGTCGGCGAACCACTGGGCCCACGAGAGCGAGTGGTCCCCGATCCGCTCGAGCGGCAGCGTCGACTCGCCCTCCAGCGCGATGCCGGGGCGGGCCGCCTCGAGGCGCGTCGCGCAGCTCGGGCTCGCCCTCCTTCAGCGTGTCGAGGAAGACGCCGTCGACGTCGAGCTCGCGCGACCAGCTCGGCCATCGCCGTCGGCGTCGTCGCTCGCCGCGACGCGTGCCGACGTCCCACGGGTTGTAGTCGAGGAAGATGCGCACCCCGCGCGTCGTGCAGCGTGGCCGACCAGGCTCGGCCGAGGCCCGGCACGTCGCGGTAGCAGTCCAACTGGTTGCGCTCGTCGATCCCGATCACGGGGTAGGCGTGCCAGAGGACGACGCCGTCGAAGCCGCCGAAGCTCGCGCGCGTCCTCGAGGAAGCGCTCCGGGGTGAACCGGTGCCGTCGCACGTCGTAGAGCAGCTCGTCCCAGAGCCAGACGAGCGCGACGGCGAAGCAGCTCTCGCGCCCAGCGCGGGCTCGGGCCGCTCGTAGCGCCCCGCGTCGTGAGCCGTAGCCGCTCGCGCCGCCTCCCGGCGCCAACGCGCGAGCGCCTCCCGCCACGCGGGCCGGTCGGCCGGGTCGTCGCGGCGCCGGCGAAGATCTTGGCCTCGTCCAGGGCGTCGAGGCTCTGCGTCCGGCGCCAGCGGCGCCGGACGCGCCGCACGACCTCGGTCGGCCGGTCGATCGGCCGCGGGACGAGCGGGTCGAACGTGTAGCTCATGGTAGCGTCTCTCCGTAGTGGCGCTCGGCCAGGCGGCGACGTCGGCGGCGGCCGGCACGGCGTCCTGCGCCCCGGGCCGGGTGACGGCGAGCGCTCCCGGCCGCTCGCGGCCAGCCGGGCGGCGTCCACGAGGTCGCCTCGCCGCGGGCGAGGCGCGGCCGCGAGGACGCCGCAGTAGGTGTCGCCGGCTCCGGTGGTGTCGACCGCCGTCGACCGCGGGGACGGGCACGCGGACGGGGGCGCCGCCGCGCCGCGGCGACCAGGCTCCCCGCGCCGCCGAGCGTGACGACCACGGCGGGCACCCGCTCCAGCAGTGTCGCCGCGAGGCCCTCGCGGCGTCGTCGCGTCGCGCCGCCCGCCAGGTCGACCGCCTCGTGCTCGTTGACCACGAGCACGTCGAGCACGGCCCACAGCTCGTCGGGCAGGTCGCGCGACGGCGCCGCGTTGAGCACGAACAGCCGCCTCCGGCGCGGCGGCCGCCGCGGCCGCGAGCACCGCGTCGAGCGGGATCTCGAGCTGGGCCAGCACCACGTCGGCGGCGCGCGAGCGCGCTCGGCCTGCGCGGCGCCGAGCGCGACGTGCGAGTTCGCCCCGGGGGCGACGACGATCGCGTTCTCGCCGTCGGGCGATCGACGCGTGATCAGGGCGGTGCCCGCTGGGCGCCTCGACGCGCTCGACGAGGTCGGTCCGCACGCCCGCGCCCGTCCAGCGAGGCGAGCAGCAGCTCGCCGGACTCGTCGGGCCGAGCGCGCCGACCAACGCCGTGTCGGCGCCGCCCGCGCGGGCCGCGGCGACGGCCTGGTTGGCGCCCTTGCCGCCGGGCGTGCGGCGCAGGTCGCCGCCCAGCATCGTCTCGCCGCCCGCCGGGGTGCCGCGGGACCTCGACCACCAGGTCGACGTTGGCCGCTGCCGACCACGACACGCACCTCGGCGGCCGGTCAGCGCTCACGCGTGGCCCTCGGGCTCCGCGCCAGGCTCCGTGTGCCGAGCGCGACCGTCCGGGCCGCGAGGTCGTCGATGCGCTGCTCGCCGCCCGGCAGCGAGGTGCGATGCGGCCGTCGCAGCGGCTCGGTCCACGCCGCACCGATCCCGTCGGGCCCGAGCAGAGCGCCCGACGACGCCGCCCACCGTCGCGCCGGCCGAGTCGGTGTCCCAGCCGGCGGTGACCGCGATCGAGACGCTGCGGCCCGAAGTCGCCGTCGCCCGTCGCGCGAGCGCGAACGCGATCACGCGCCGCGTTGTTGAGCACGTGCACCCAGTGCAGGTGCCCGTACGCGGCGTGCAGCGCGTCGAGGCCGCGCGCTCGACGTCGCGGCCCTCGGCCGGCCGAGCTCGCGGCGCCGAGCCGCACGGCGCGCGGCGATCCGGCTGCCCGGCGGGCAGCACGCGTCCCGGCGGCGTCGAGCACCTCCTCGACCGCCGTCGCGACCAGCGCCGCGGAGGCGCAGCGCCGCCGCCCACATCGCCCCGTAGACGCCGTTGCGCGGTGTGGCTCAGCCGCGCGTCGGCCCAGCGCCAGCGGGCCGCGGCGGCCGGACGTCGCCCGGGTGGACCCAGCCGTAGCACGTCGGTGCGGATCGAGCGCGCCGATCCACTCGCGGAACGGGTTGCGCGTGCGTCGCCGTCTCGGGCGGCGGGCCGCGCGTCGAGGAGGTTGCGGTAGGCGGCGCGCTCGGCGGTGAAGATGCGGCCGGCGGGCAGGTTGTCCAGCCACAGCTGCGGCGACGTCGTCGGTCGTGAAGCCCGCGCCCGTGCGGCTCCAGCAGCGCGAGGGCGAGCATCGGGTAGTTCAGGTCGTCGTCCTCGGGCATCCCGTCGATGTTCTCCGCCAGGCGAGTCGGGGCGGCTGCGGCGGTTCCACGGCCAGCGCGCCGCGACGTCGGCGGGCAGGCCGACCGCCGGTGAAGTAGGCCGTCCAGCGGCCAGCGGCCGGTGGCCTGCAGGATCTCCTCGATGCCCTCGCGCGGGATCTTCTCCACCGGCTTGCCGAGCAGGCAGCCGGCGGCGCGTCCGAGTCCAGGCGCCGTGCACGCGGCGCGCGTCGCGCGTCGTCGGGCACCGGGCGGGCGCCGGGCAGCGCCGGGCGGAGCGCGAGCGATCTCCTCCCAGCCGTCCGGCTCGCTCCGGGGCCGGCGGCCGCGGGCAGGCGCGTCGAGCTCCTCGAGCAGCGCGCGCGCCAGGGCGCGCAGCTCCGGGCGGCGCGGGCACCGGGCGCCGCACCGCTCACCGCGCGGCGCGCGGCTCGCCGCCCGCGGCGACCCAGCGCTCGGCGATCGCCGTCGACGTCCTTGCCCTCGGCCGCGCGCCTGGACGAGCTCGTGCGCGACGCAGGTCCTCGGGCTGGGCCCAGGTCAGCCTCATGCCGACGCTCCCACCGTCAGCGGCCTCGACTCGTCGAGGGCCGCGGCCGAGCCTGCGCGGCCGTCCCGGTCCGCGCGCAGGATCTCGCTCGGCGACCGCCGCCATGAGCGCGCCCGGTCGCCCGCGACGTCCATCCGGCTCGCGGGCTCGATCTCGTCGAGCCACTCGGCCGGCACGGCCTCGGTGCCGCCGAGCCCGCCGGCGACCGCGCCGGCCATGATGGCGATCGAGTCGGCGTCGCGCCCGTAGTTGACCGCGCCGAGCACCGCGCCGCGGAAGTCGCCGCCGGTGGGCGACGAGGAAGCCGAGGGCGACCGGCAGCTCCTCGATCGACTTGGTGCGCGACGGGCCGGCGCGCGTCCATCGGCAGCTGCCGGTACGTCGGCGCCGACCGTGTCGTACGGGCGCGACGGCCTCGCGCAGCGCGGGCGAGCGCCGCTCCTCTCGCCAGTCCGCGAGGTCGCCGGCCGCGACGCGTCGACGACCGCGTCGATCGCGGCGCGCGTGCCGTCGTGGGCCACGCCGAGCGCGGCGTCGACGCACGTCGTCGAGCGGTCGCGCCCGGGGCGATCGCGGCCGCGACCGCCGCCGCGAAGACGCCGGCCGCCTCGCGGCCGTAGCTGGACTGGTGCGCGCCCGGCGAGGTCGATCGCCTCGGCGTACGCGCCGCGCGGGTCGCCGGCGTTCACCATGCCGACCGGGGCCGATGTACATCGCGGCGCCGCAGTTGACGATGTTGCCGACGCCCGCCTCGCGCGGGTCGACGTGGCCGTAGTGCAGGCGCGGCGACCAGCCACTTCTCGGCGAGGAAGACCCGCTGGAGCAGCAGCGCCTCGGTCTCGAGCTCCGGGATCCAGCGCGGCTCGCCGATCATGCAGCGGCACCAGGTCCTCGGCGATGGCGTACGCGTCGAGGTGCGCGCGCCGCTTGGCGTACACCTCGACCAGGGCGTGCGTCATCAGGGTGTCGTCGGTGATGTGCCCGTCGCCCTTGTGGTACGGCGCGATGGGCGCGCGCGTCGCGCCAGTCCGCGTACCACGGCGCCGACGATGCCGGTGACGCGGCCCGCCGTGCCGCTCCTCGATCTGCTCCGGGGTCCAGCCCTCGGTCGGCGCCGCCCAGCGCGTCCCCGACGGCGGCGCCGGCGAGCACGGCCGACCGCCCTGTCCTCTAACCAGCTCACGGTCGCTCACTTCGTCGTCCTGCTCGGTACGCGCGGATGCGTCGTCGGCGGCGGGCGGGCACCGCGTCCGCTACGCGGCCGTTACTACGTGATCGCTCCCAGCCGCTCGTCAGCTGGTCGCCAGCTCCGTCTACGTCGATCTCGCTCGCGCCAGGTACCGCTGGTACGCCGGGGTCGCGACCGTGTCCTTCCACTGCGCGTAGGAGTCGGCCTGCAGGATACGGCGCCGCCGTCGAAGTTCTCGCCCGAGGCCAGCGATCTGCGTCCCAGCCGTTCTCGTCACCGAGCTTGGCTCGGCGAGCGCTCTCCCGCGGCCGACGCCGTCGCCGGGATCAGCGCGTCCGCCTCGTTCAGCGCCGCGAGGTTCTCCGTCTGCATGAAGAAGTTGATGAACTCGGCGGACTCCTCGACGTGCTCGCGAGTCGATGTTGACCGACAGCGTCTGCGGGTTGGCCGCCTGCTCGGCGCCCTCGGTGCCCGCCAGCGGCGGCAGCGCGACCCAGTCGAAGCCCTCCGGGGCGTCGCTTGGTGATGTTCGCGGCCTGGTACGAGCCCTGCACGGTCATCGCGAGTCTGCCCCGCGTAGAACGAGGCGAGCACCTCGGACCCGGACTGGCGTCAGCGTGATCGGGTCGATCGACTTGTCCTCGTACGCCATCTCGTGCACGCGCTCGGGCACCGCCATCTCGCCCTCGCCGACGTCGATCGTCGGCGTCCTCGCCCGTGCCGTCGAAGAAGCTGCCGCCGAAGCCCGAGGGCCGAGGCTCATGAACGCGCGCGGTCGGGCTCGTCAGGCCCCAGCCGAGGCCGTAGACGTCGCCCTCCGTGGTGGCCTGTCGCGATCTCGCGCAGCTCGTCCCAGCGTCATGGTCTCGCCGGTCGGGATCTCCACGCCCGGCGTCCTCGAGCAGCGTCTGTGTTGGCGAACACCATGTAGGACTGCAGCTCGGTGGGGTAGCGCGATCATCTGGTCGTCGACCGTCACCGAGTCGAGATGCCCTCGGAGATGTCGCTCGAGCGTCTCGTCCGACATGAGGTCGGTGAGGTCGGCGAGGTAGCCGTCGCGGGCGAAGCGACACGATGCTCGCGGCCTCGTAGTGGATGATGTCGGGCGCGGCGCCGCCGTTGAACTGGGTGATCAGCTTGTCGTAGCACGCCGTCCCAGCCCGCCTGGACGATCTCGACCTGCACGTCGGGGTTCTCCTCGTTCCAGTCCGTCGACGATCGACTCCGGTCGCGGCGATCGCGGCGGGCTGGTCGGACGAGCGCCTGGAACTTCAGCGTCGACCGGGCCGTCGTCCGCCGGCGTCGCCGGCGCTGCCGCCGCCGCAGGCGGCGCAGGCGCAGGCGCTGACCGTGAGGCATGCAACGATGGATACGCCACGAGTCTTCATGGGTTCTACCTTTCGAGTGGTCGTGAGGTCTGCTGCGTGAGTGGGTGGTGCGGGGACTGAGCGGGCGGTCATCCCTTGACCGCCCCGGCGAGCAGGCCGCCGGTGAGCTGTCTTCTGCATGAGCGCGAAGAAGACGATGCTGGGGATCGCGGCGAGCACGGAGCCGGCGGCGAGCGGGCCGAGCGCGACCTTGCCCTCGCCGCCGATGAACGTCGCCAGCGTGATCGGCAGGGTGTAGTTCTCGGGCGACTGGAGCAGCACGAGGGCGAAGAAGAACTCGTTCCAGGACGAGACGAAGGCTGAACATCGCGGTGGCGACGATGCCCGGGCGCGAGCAGCGGGAAGCACGATCGTGCGCAGGACGCGCGAGCCGGCTGGCGCCGTCCATCGACGCCGCCTCCTCGAGGTCGACGGGGATCGCGGCGACGTAGCCCTGCAGCATCCACAGCGCGAACGGCATCGTGTACGTCGTGTACACCACGATCAGCCCGAGCAGGCGTGTCCGATCAGGCCGATGGTCCGCAGGATCAGGAACAGCGGGATGATGATGAGGATGACCGGGAACACCTGGCTCACCAGGATCCAGCCCGTCGCCGACCGCGCGGAGCGCGCCCTGGAACCGGGCCAGCACGTACGCCGCCGGGCAGCGCGATCAGGATGCACGAGCACGGTCGTGGACGCCAGGGCGACCATCGCGGCTGTTGCCGCGCCGACGCGCACGAGGCCCTGGCGCGTCGAGCGCGGTCGACGTAGTTGCCGAAGTCCACTGCCTGCGGGAGCAGGTTGACGGCGAGCGAGTGCGAGCTCGCGCGGACGACTTGAACGACGGCCGAGATCAGCCACAGCAGCGGGAAGCCGAGGAAGACGATGTAGCCGGCCAGCGCGCACGTACTGGGCGGGGCGGACGAGAAGACGGCATCGCGCTCATGCCGCTTCGTGCTCGTCGCGGTCGCTTCGCGGAACTGGGACCGCAGGTAGACGGCGAGCAGGAGGCACGACGACGACGACGAGCACGACGCCCATCGCGGCGGCGTAGCCGATGTTGCGGTTCTTGAACGCCTCGAGGTAGGTGAAGAGCATCGGCAGCATGGTGCGGCCGCCCGGGCCGCCCTCGGTCAGCACGTAGACCAGGGAGAACGAGTTGAAGTTCCAGATGAAGTTCGAGCGAGGTGATCGACGTGATGATCGGCCGCAGGCCGGCAGCGTGACGTGCGATGAAGCGGCGCCACGGCGCCGGCGCCGTCGATCGCCGCGGCCTCGTGCAGCTCGGCGGGGATCTGCTGGAGCCCGGCGAGCAGCGTCACCGTGGTCTGCGGCATGCCGACCCAGACGCCGACGACGATCACGGCGGGCAGCGCGGTCGAGAAGTCCGCGAGCCAGTTGATGTCGTCCGGCAGGCCGATCGCGCCCGAGGAACGCGTTGAGCGGCCCGCGCGTTGGGCGAGTAGATCATCTTCCACATGATCGCGACGACGACCGGCGGCATGGCCCACGGGATGAGCGCGAGCACGCGGGTCAGTCCCTGCAGCCGCAGGTCCGAGTTCAGCAGCAGCGCGAGCCCCAGCGCCGCGACGAGCTGGAGCAGCGTCACCGAGACGGCCCAGATCATGCCGATCCGGAACGAGTCCCAGAAGAACGAGTTGTCGGCCAGGCGCGACGAAGTTGTCGATCCCGACGAACGTGGTACTCGGGGTTGCGGACCAGGCGCGCGTCGGTGAACGCGAGCCCGCACGCCGACGCAGCAGGGGGGCGACGCTGCAGGACGAGGATCGGCAGCAGCGACGGGATGACGAGGGCGATGGCCTCGCGCCGCTTCGCGCGGGCCATCCCTCCGGTCCTGCGCGGGCTGCGCCGCTGGGGGGTCGGGGTGGAGGGCCGGGGGGCGGCCTCCACGGTGGACGCTGTCATGACTTCTCTCCGTCGAGTGCGTCGGTCGGGCGGGTGGACTCTCGGACGAGGAGCGTCGGCCCCACGTCCACGTGCCGGGTCTCCTGGGCCGTGCCCTCGACCAGGCCGAGCATGATCTGCGCCGCGCGCCGACCACGTTCGCCGAGCCCAGGGAGACGCTCGTGAGGCTCGGTAGAACACGCGGCCGATCTCGGTGTCGTCCATCCGATCACGGCCAGGTCGGTCGGCACGTCGAGGCCGCTCTGCCGCGCGGCGTGCATCGCGCCGATCGCGAGCAGGTCGTTGGCGGCGACGATCGCGTCGAGGACGCCGTCGCCGCGTCGCGCTCGAGAGCCGGGTCGCCGCGGCGAGCCCGGCGCCGACCGTGAAGTCGTCGGCGATCTCGACGTCGACGCGCTCCGCGGAGAACGCGGGGGCGGTGACCGCGGCGTCGAAGCCGCGCTGGCGAGCCTCACCGGGCGTCGTGTCGAGCGGGCCGTTGAGGAAGGCGATGCGACGACGGCCGATGTCGAGCAGGTGGGTCACGGCCTGGCCGATCCCGCCCGCAGAGTCGGTCGAGACCGAGTCGATGCCGCGCGCGCCGAGCGAGCGGCCGATGACCACGACGGGCACGGCCGACTGCCGGATCTCCTCGACCAGCTCCTCGCTCATGCGCAGGGGGCTGAGGATGATCCCGTCGACCATGCCGCTCGCGAGGCTGCGCACGAGGTCGGTGGTCGACTGCGCGGTGTCCCCGGTGGTCGTGACGACGACCCGGTAGCCGTAGGGGGCGACGCACCGCGTGGATCGCGGACATCATCTCGACGTAGACCTGGTTGCCGATGTCGGCGACCGCGAAGGCGATCTGGAACGTGCGCCGCATGCGCAGCGAGCGCCCGACGGCGTCGGGGCTGTACCCGAGCTCGTCGGCGGCGGCACGCACGCGCTCGACCATGGCCTTGCTGGCACCGGACCCGTGCAGCGCTCGGGAGGTCGAGGCGAGCGACACCCCGGCGCGCTCGGCGACCTCGTTCAACGTTGCACGTGACGCCATCGGTTTCTTCCCTCTCCGTCGAAGGTGGTGCTGGGCTCTCGGTCTGGAAACGTTTCCAGGTCTGCGGTGCGAAACCTGCTGGAAACGTTTCCGGATGGGAGGCACTCTTGCACGCGGCTTCTGGGAGTGTCAACCGGCCCGGTGGGTCCTGCCCCTCACGGATCCTGGGCCCGACGACGGGGCCGTCCGCAGAACCGGGCCCGACGCCGGAGCCCACCTTCCGCAGGGAAGGTGAGCTCCGCCGTCGGGCGTGGGGACGAGCGCCTCAGCGCAGGACCGCGAACGTCGCGAGCGAGAGCGCGAGGACGTCCTCCGCGACAGCTGCGGGCCAGTCCGGGCCCTTCCCGACCCACGCGGCCCGCCACGCCGCGCCGCCCCAGGTCCCGGCCGCGCCTCCCGCCGCCCCCAGGAGCACGGGCAGGAGCACACCGGCCTCGGCCCGGCGGGCGAGCACGAGGGCCCCGATCGCACCGGACGTCATGCGGATCACGGGTCCTGGCGGTTCGAGGCGCGACCCGGCGCCCGGCAGCTTGTCGCCCAGGACCTCACCGACGATCCCGAGCCCCGCGACCACCTTGGCCACGGTGATCCCCCGACCGGTGGCCGACGAGGTGAGCAGGGCCGGTGCGACGCCCAGCGAGGCGCGGCTGCCGGCCGCGGTGCCGATCGCCAGCGAGCGCACGAGGACGTCGACCGCGAAGCGGGAGGTGCCACGCTCAAGATGCATGTCTCCCACGATCCGGGCGGGCGGCCCGACCGGCAACCGCAAGGGCCATCTGCGTCCGTTACCCTCGCGGGATGCCGATGACGTCACGCCGAGAACCTGTCGTCCTCGTCGCCGGCCTCCTCACGTCGGTCCTGTGGGTCGGGAGCGCGCTGCTGAGCCGCTCGGCGGACGCGCCGTTCGAGGGGCAGACGGTCCTCGCGGGGCTGCTCGCCGGCGCGGTGGTCGTCGCGATGACCTATCTCGCGACGCGACGCCTTCCTCGCGGCACCGGCACGTGGGCCGTGCTCCTCGGGACCTGGTTCGGGGTCGTCGTGGGCGGGGCCGCGGGCGCGGTCGCCGACGTCGTCGCGGACGTCACGTTCCCCTCCCCCGACAACCCCGCGTTCCTGCTGCTCACGGCGTCGTTCGACGGCAGCTCGTGGGGGCTGGGCGCGGGGTGGCTCGTCGGGCTCGTCGTCGTCGGCACACTGAGCCTGACGAGCCGGCGCGACGCGTCCTCGCTCCCGGCCACGCGTCGCGCGCGCAAGCCGTTGCGAGCCCGTGCGTACCCGACGGTGCTCGTCGCGGGCGGCGCGGGGGCGCTCGTCTGGGCGGGCGTCGGCGCCGCGGGGTCGTGGCTCGTGTGGCACCGCAGCGCTCGCGGCCCGGTCGACCTGCTGGCCGAGGTCACCTCGGGCGCGATGGCCTGGCGCTTCACGACGGGCAGGCCCGTGGTCGAGCCGCTCGAGATGGGTCTGGGGGTGCTCGTGGGGCTCGTCGTCGCAGGGGGCACGTGGCTCGCGACCCGGCGGCTGCCTCCGCGTGCGAGCCGCTGGAGCCTGGTGCTCGCGGTCTGGTTCGTCGCGATCGCGGCGGCCTCGGTGGCCGCCGCGACTCGTTCGGTCATGGCCTTCGCGGTGGGCGAGCTGCGCTCGACGACGGTCAACCTGGCACTGTCCTCGGTCCAGGCGAGCCTCTTCTGGCCGCTCGTCCTCGGCTGGTCGGCAGGGCTCCTCGCGGCTCTCGTCTACCGCGCGACGGGCGGAGAGTCGGCTGCCGACGCGGGCGGGGAGCCGGCCGCGGACGCGGGCAGCACCACGCCGGACGACCTGTCCCGGAGCGCTCTGCACACCGATGCCGAGGAGCCTGCGGCGGTCCCCTAGGGTGACCGCTGAACGCCGACCGGCCGTCGACGGCTCGTCGTCGAGCCGTGACCCCGCGGCCCGTCGGACCAGTGACGAGAGGGTGGCTCATGGCTGAGACAGGTTCGACGGGCAGCATCGCGACGGGCTTCGTGGTGACGGAGGCGCAGTTCGAGGAGATGTTCCCGGACCGCAACCCGTTCTACACGTACGAGGGCCTGGTCGCGGCGACCGAGGCGTACCCGAAGTTCGCGACGTCGGGCGGGCCGGTGATCGCAGCGCGTGAGGCTGCAGCATTCCTCGCGAACGTGAGCCACGAGAGCACGGGGTTGCTGCACGTGAGGGAGCTCGACACGACCGTGTACTCGCACTACTGCGACCCGTCGCAGCCGTACGGCTGCCCTGCGGGACAGGACGCGTACTACGGCAAGGGGCCCATCCAGCTCTCGTGGAACTTCAACTACAAGGCGGCGGGCGACGCCCTGGGCATCGACCTGCTGAACGATCCGTTCCTGGTCGAGACCGACGCGACCGTGGCTTGGAAGACGGCTCTCTGGTACTGGAACACGCAGCCGGGAGAGGGCACCATGACGTGCCACGAGGCGATCGTCGGTGATCACGGCTTCCGCGAGACGATCCGGGCGATCAACGGCCCGCTCGAGTGCGAGGGCGGCAACCCGCGCCAGGTCGCGAACCGGGTCGCGCTGTTCCGCCGCTTCGCAGAGCTCCTGGGCACCACGACGGGCGAGAACCTGACCTGCTGAGGTCCGTCGCCCGACGGCGGGGCTCACCCT
The DNA here is from genome assembly GCA_963782165.1 of uncultured Actinomycetota bacterium. Lineage (GTDB taxonomy): Bacteria > Actinomycetota > Actinomycetes > Actinomycetales > Cellulomonadaceae > Oerskovia. Next base: position 202,400 of record CAWAIO010000006.1, on the reverse strand, counting down.
CCGCCGTCGGGTGCGGGCGGTCAGTCGGGGAGGACGACGAGGGGCAGGTGCTCGTGCACGGGTGGCCCGAGCACCTGTTCGGCGTCGTGCGCCCACCGCTCGAGGGCCCCGGGGCGGTCGCGCTCGGTGTCGAGCCACGCGATCGTGCGGAGGTGGACGTCCACGTCGTTGCCGGTCCAGGCTTTCGCGTCGCGCCGCAGCTGGTCGGTGAGCTCGTGGGCGATCCACGTCGGAAGGTCGTCGGGAACGACCACGAGGAGGTCCAGGTCGTCGGTCGCGGTGCCGTCGCCGCGAGCGGCTGAGCCGACGACAGCGACGCCGATCGACCGTCGACGACCGTCGTCCCGCACGACCTCGTGGAGCAGCTCGTCGATGCGTCGGCGCAGCTCGCACCACGGGTGCAACGCGTCGAAGAGCGCCTCGATCGCGGGCCAGCACAGGTGGTCCCGGTTGACCCGGTAGTAGTTCGTCGACCCGATGGTCCGCCGCTGGACGATCCCTTGTCGTTCGAGCCGCGCGAGGGCGCGGCGGACACCTTCCAACGATCCGGTGTGCGCGACGCGATGCACCTGCCCGCCCGTGAGCTCGCTCTGACGGTTCCAGAGCGCACGCAGGACGGGCCCCTCCAGCCCGGGCACGACCGCTGAGACCGGGCTGCTCCAGTCCATCCGCTTCCCCTCGTGTGTCGACCCGACCCTGACCTGCGGGCCGGTGGTCACCTCGCCTCAGGCCCTGCCCGCAAAGCCGCGGAACGTCAGTCGCATGTCGCTGATCCATGGTGTCCGGCCACCCTCAAGGGCCTCCGGGGGGAGGGTGTGTTTCTCTGTAGCCACCACAATTGTGGTGACTACAGAGAAAACACACCCTCCCTCCCCCGGTTCGGCTTCGGCGCCCACCATCCGAACGTCTCCCGGCCATGATGGCGGCTCAGGACGGCCCGCGGAGCGAAGGCCAGGGATCTGTGGACAACATGCTCATCACCGGCAGTCGGCGACCTGAGCCCACCGGGCCGCAGCGGCGGCCTCAGGGCAAGGGTCGAGGCCACGACGAACGCGACCTCGACCTCGCACTTCCCGAAGGCCCGGATGCCGGGTCGGGCGGGTCTTCCTCAGAGGCACCGTGCGCGGGAACGCGGTTGCCGGACCGGCACGCGGAGGGCGTATCGCCGGTCACTCGTGACCGATGCCCACCCTGCCAGACGGGACACACAAGGACAAATCACCCCGGGCCGGGCGTTGCCGGGCGAGACCGAACCTCCCTAGGCCGAGTCCCGCACCACGAGCGACGTCGGGAGGGTGATCGCCGCGGGCTCCTGCCCCTCGACGACCTCGAGCAGCAGACGCACCATCTCCGCGCTGATGCGCTCGAACGGCTGCCGCATGGTCGTCAGCGCCGGGTGGAGCGATGCGGCGACCCCCGAGTCGTCGAACCCGCCCACGGCCACGTCCCCCGGCACGCTCCGCCCCGTGGCCTGGAGCGCGACGAGCGCCCCCGCTGCCATGAGGTCGGACGCCACGAACACGGCATCGAGGTCAGGACGCCGCTCGAGGAGCTCGGCCATCGCGAGCCGACCCCGCTCGCGCGAGTAGTCACCGTGCGCGACGAGCGACTCGTCGAACCGGTCGCCCAGCGCGTCGCGGTACCCGTCGAGGCGCAGCGTCCCGCCCGGGGTGTCGAGCGGCCCGGTGATCGTCGCGATCCGGGTGCGCCCCGAGTCGAGCAGGTGCTGCGTCATGGTCCGCGCCCCGGCCCGGTCGTCGGCCGCGACGTACCCGACCCGCCCCTCGTACCCGAGCGGCACACCACAGGCGACCGTCGGGACCTTCTGCTTGAGCAGCTCGGCGAGCATCGGGTTGCCCTGGTGCGAGCTGATGAGCAGGACGCCGTCGACGTGCCCCGCCGCGACGTACCCGCCGATGCGGCGACGCTCCTCGGGGGTTCCCGCGACCATGAGCAGCAGCGGCATCTCGCGCTTCGCGAGCTCCTCGGCCGCGCCACGCAGCAGGATCGAGAAGTTGGGGTCCTCGAACAGGAGGTGCTGCGGCTCGGTGAGCAGGAACGCGATCGAGTTCGACCGCCCCGTCACGAGGCTGCGCGCATGCTGGTTCGCGGCGTACCCCGTGGTGCGGATCGCCTCGTTGACCGCGGCGAGCGCATCGGGAGAGACCCAGTGGCCGCCGTTGATCACGCGCGACACGGTCCCGCGCGAGACTCCCGCGACCTCGGCGACGTCGCGGATCGTGGGGCGACGCTTCGCCCCGTTGACCGACGACGCCGGCCGCCTCTCGCGCGCGGGCCGCGGGCCGCCGTCGGGCGCCGCCCCGGCCTCGACGTCGTGCACGGCTCCGCGGCCGTCCTCGCGCTCGGCGTCGACGGACGGGGGTACGACGTCGTTCCCGGACTGCTCCACGACACGTGAGTCTAGGGACATCCTCAGGCCTTGACCGCGCCGGCGGCGAGGTCGACCTGCCAGTAGCGCTGCAGCAGGAGGAACAGGGCCACGAGCGGGACGATCGACAGCAGCGCACCCGTGATCACGAGCGTGTAGAGCGCTGGCTGCGACGCCCCCTGGTTCAGCAGGCCCGAGAGCCCCACCGTGAGCGGGAAGAGCTTGTCGTCGCCGAGCATGATGTAGGGCAGCATGAAGTTGTTCCAGATCGCGACGAACTGGAAGAGGAACACCGTGACCAGGCCCGGAGCCATCATGGGCATCGCGACCTGCGCGAACGTCCGGAACTCACCGGCGCCGTCGGTCCGCGCGGCCTCGACGATCTCGTCGGGGATCGACGCCCCCGCGTAGATGCGTGCGAGGTAGATCCCGTACGGACTGATGATGCTCGGCAGGAGCACGGCCCAGTACGTGTTGGTCAGGCCGGCCTGGGCCAGGAGCAGGTACTGCGGGATCGCGAGCACCACACCGGGCACCAGCACTCCCGCGAGCAGCATGTTGAAGACCGCGGTCTTGCCCCGGAAGCGGTACTTCGCGAGCGCGTAGCCCGCCATCGCGGAGACGACGACCGAGAGCAGCCCGCCGATGCCCGCGTAGAGGGCCGTGTTGGCCATCCACCGCCAGAACAGCCCGCCCCGGTAGGCGTTGAGGTCCGACACGTTGTCCAGGAAGTGCGAGGACGGCGCGAACGTGAACGTCGAGAACAGCTCGCTGCCCGACTTGGTCGAGGCCACGACGACCCACAGCACGGGCAGCAGGCAGTACAGCGCCCCCACGAGCAGGATCGCGGTCGCCGCGCCGCTGGGGCGGTCGCCCGCTGAGCGGTGCCCCGTCCGCGGGGCCTTGCGCGACTTCTTGACGACCGCCCCGGGGCGCGAGTCGAAGGTCTCGGCGACCAGAGCGGTCTCTGCGGCGTCGGTAGTCATGGTCACTTCTCCTGACCGAAGGCACGGCTCTGCACCAGGCGCAGGAACCCGAACGAGAGGACGAACGTCGCGACGGCGATGATGACCGAGGTCGCGGCGGCCGAGTACAGGTCACCGCGGATGAAGGCGTCGCGGTACACCTTCATGAGCGGGGTCCACGTGCTGGAGATCGTGTTGCTGAGCGGCTTGAGGGTCGTCGGCTCGGCGAACACCTGCAGGGTCGCGATCATCGAGAAGACGAACGTCATGATGATCGACGGGACGACGATGGGGATCTTGATCCGCCACGCCATCCCGATCTGGTTGCAGCCGTCGAGCTCGGCGGCCTCGTACAGCTCCGACGGGATCGCGCGCAGCGACGGTGTAGATGACGACCATGTTGAAGCCGACGCCACCCCACACCGCGATGTTCGCGACCGCGAAGATCACCAGGTCCGACGAGAACAGGGACGGGACGTCCCAGCCGAGCCGGTCGAACACGTAGTAGAAGGGGCTCACGCCCGGCAGGTAGAGGAAGCCCCAGAGGAGCGACGAGATCACGGCGGGCACGGCGTAGGGCAGGAAGATCGAGATCCGCGAGAACTTGGTGGCCCGCGACCGGCGCGAGTCGAGCAGCAGCGCGAAGAGCAGCGCGAGGCCCAGCATGGTCGGCACGACGATCACGCCGTAGAGCGCGACGCGCCCCACGGACGCGAGGAACTCGGGGTCGGCGAGCGACGCCGCGTAGTTCGCGAACCCGTTCCACACCTCGGTCCGCGCGCCGGACCCGAGCCCGAGCCCGCTGACCTTCTCGGTCCGGAAGCTCAGGTAGACCGCGTACGCGATGGGCAGCGCGAGGAAGAGGACGAACAGCACGATCGCCGGGGCGAGGAAGCCCCAGGGGGCTGCCTGGCGCCGGGACGCGCCCGGTCGGCGGCGTCGCGCCGCGGGCGGCGCGCTGGGCCGCACTGGCGTGGTCGTGGTCACGATCTCTCCTCAGGAGGTCTCCGCCGGTCGAGAGCAGGCGGGTGCCGAAGCACGGGTGCAACAGGTGGGGTGCGGGCGCCCGTCGCCGGGCTCCGCGGTGCCGTCGCTCGGGGCGAGCGACGGGCGAGGCGGCCGCCCGGACGAACCGGGCGACCGCCGTCGGGCCTATTCCTTGACGTTGAAGCCGGAGCTCTTGAGGTCCTCGAGCGTGACCTTCTGCATGGCCTCGACCGCAGCGGTGAACGCGGCCTGCGACTTCGCCTCGGTGGCCTTGCCGAACTCGTCGTTGTACGCCGAGTAGGTGACGTTGACGTTGGGGCCGTACGTGAAGCTGCCCGCGGTCTTGGCCGTCTGGGCCGCGATCTCGTAGAAGTCGGGCTGGTTCGCGAAGAACGTCGGGGGCTCGGAGAGCGCCTCGGCCGACGCCGGGATGTTCGCGGGGTAGATCCCGGTCTGGTCGACGAGGAGGTCGACGCCCTCCTGCGACGAGTTGAGCCACGTGATGAACTGCGCGGCCTCTGCGGGGTGCTTCGACTGGCTCGTCACGGCCGTGGCGGAACCGCCCCAGTTGCCCGTGGCCGGCTTCGCGGCGTCCCACTGCGGCATGGGGGCCATCTTCCACAGGCCCGCGGTGTCGGGGGCGTTGCCCTCGAGGACGCCCGGCGCCCAGATGGCCGAGAGCCAGCCGATCTGCGTGCCGTTGTTGAGCGCGGCGTTCCACTCGGGGGTGTACATGGGCTTGTTGTCGATCACGCCGGACTCGACGAGCCCGCCCCAGTAGTCAGCGACCTTGAGCGTCGCCTCGTCGTCGACCGCGACGGTCCACGCGTCCCCGTCGATGCCCCACCAGGAGGCGCCGGCCTGCTGCGAGAGGCCCGTGAACCAGCCCGCGTCGGTCGCCGAGAACGTGCCGAGGTACTTGGTCGGGTCGGCGGCCTGCAGGGCGGCGGCCGTCGCGGCGTACTCGTCCCACGTCGTGGGGACGGTCAGGCCGAGCTGCTCGAAGATGTCGGCGCGGTAGTAGAACTGCATGGGGCCCGAGTCCTGCGGCACGGCGTAGACCGCGTCGGAGCCGAGGGTCACGTCGTTCCAGACGCCCTCGGGGAACTGGTCCGCCAGGTCCCCGACCTCGCCCGAGATGTCGGCGAGCGCGTCGGCCGAGACCAGCGTGGGGATCTTCTGGTACTCGGTCTGCATGATGTCCGGCGCACCGCTGCCGGCCTTGACCGCGGTCAGCAGCTTGGTGATGGCGGGGTCGCCACCGTCCTGCTTGTTGACCGTGACCTGGATGTCGGGGTTCGCCGCGTTCCAGGTCTCGACGACCTTGTCCACGTTCGGCGCCCAGGTCCAGAAGGTCAGCTCGACCGGTCCGTCGGCCGCCGGGGCGTCGGAACCGCCGCCACCCGAGCTGCAAGCGGTCATCAGTAGTGCGGCGGAGGCGATGATCGCCGCTGCCTTCGTGCCTGTGGACAGGCGCATGAGGTCCTCCTCGTCAAGGAACCATCGCGCTTCTCGCCACGGCTTGGGCCAGGGCGACTCACGACAGTGTGGGGCTGTGCACGGTCACAGTACTCACGCCCTGCATGGTCTTGTCAACATCATGTTTCATGCTGTTACCTAGGTGTTGCACGGTCGATCACACCTGTGATCGTGCACAGCGACGTGTTTCGAGGAGAGCGCATGACTTCCGCCAAGCCCCGCCCGGTCGGCCCCGTCTACGACGGCTGGCTGCCTGGCGTCGACGCGATCTGCTACGGCGGTGACTACAACCCCGAGCAGTGGCCGGAGGAGGTCTGGGAGCAGGACGTCGCCCTGATGCGCGAGGCCGGGGTGAACCTCGTGAGCATCGGGATGTTCAGCTGGGCGCTCATGGAGCCGCGCGAGGGAGAGTTCGACCTCGCCTGGCTCGACCGCCTGTTCGACCTGCTCCACGCGCACGGCATCCGCGTCGACCTCGGCACGCCCACCGCGTCCCCGCCCGCGTGGTTCTTCCACGCCTACCCCGAGTCGCGCGTCGTGACCCGCGACGGGACGGTCCTGGGGTTCGGCTCGCGCGGCATGGTCTCGCCCAGCTCGCCCGACTACCGCCGCGCGTGCGTCCGCATCACGACCGCGCTCGCGAAGCGCTACGGCTCGCACCCCGCGCTCGCCCTGTGGCACGTGCACAACGAGTACGGCGCGCCCGTCTCGGACGACTACTCGCCCGCGAGCGCCGCGCGCCTTCCGCGAGTGGCTGCGCGAGCGCTACGGCGACCTCGACGGCCTGAACGCCGCGTGGGGCACCCGGTTCTGGGGCCAGGTCTACGGCGAGTGGGAGCACGTCGGCGTGCCGGCCGTCGCGGCCTCGGTCGTCAACCCCGCGCAGCGCCTGGACTTCGCGCGCTTCACGAACGACGCCCTGCTGGCGTGCTTCGTCGCCGAGCGCGACGCGATCCGCGCCCACTCGTCGGTGCCGGTCACGACCAACTTCATGGCGGGCGAGTGCCCGTCGACCGACCTGTGGGCCTGGGCGCGCGAGGTCGACATCGTCTCGAACGACCACTACCTGCGGGCGAGCGACCCGCGCAACGAGGTGGGGCTCGCGCTCGCCGCGGACCTGACGCGCTCGGTCGCGGGCGGCAAGCCGTGGATGCTGCTCGAGCACTCGACGTCGGGCGTGAACTGGCAGCCGCGCAACGTCGCCAAGCGTCCGGGCGAGATGGCGCGCAACGCGTTCTCGCACCTCGGGTCGCGGCGCCGACGCGATCATGTTCTTCCAGTGGCGGGCCTCGCGCTCGGGCGCCGAGAAGTTCCACTCGGCGATGCTGCCGCACGCGGGCACGGGCAGCCGGGTGTGGCGCGAGGTCGTCGCGCTGGGCGCCGAGCTCGGTGCGGTCGGCGAGGTGCGCGGGTCGCGCGTGCACGCCGACGTCGCGATCCTGTGGGACCCCGAGTCGTTCTGGGCGCAGGACCTCGAGTGGCGCCCGAGCGTGGACGCGCAGCACCGCGAGCGCGTCGACGCGTTCTACGACCGGTTCTGGCGCGACGGCGTCCAGGTGGACTTCGCGCACCCGGGGCAGGACCTGTCGGGGTACCGCCTGGTCGTCGCGCCCGCGTCGTACCTGCTGACCGAGGAGTCGGCCGAGAACCTCACGCGCTACGTCGAGGGCGGCGGCACGCTCCTGGTCTCGTACTTCTCGGCCGCGGTCGACGAGCACGACGCCGTGCACCCGGGCGGCTTCGTGGCCCCGCTGCGCCGCGCGCTCGGGCTCACGGTCGAGGAGTTCCTCCCCCTGCGGGAGGGCGAGTCCCTGAGCGTCGCGCTCGACGGCGGTGAGGTCGCACCGGCGCTGACGGGCACGCTCCCCGGGGACGTGTGGGCCGACGACATCGCGCTCGAGGGCGCGCAGGTCGTGGGCACGTACGTCGACGGCCCGGCCCCGGGCGCCCCCGCGATCACGCGGCACGCGCTCGGCGAGGGGACGGGCTGGTACGTCTCGACGCGCCTCGACGTCGCCGCGCTGGGCACGCTCCTGGGCGCCGTCTACGCGGACGCGGGCCTGACGCCGTCGGGCCTGCCGGAGGGCTTCGAGGTGGTGCGCCGCCGCGGCGAGGACGCCGAGTACGTCGTCGCGATCAACCACACCGCGCACGAGGTCCAGCTCCCCTCGCTCGCCGACGGGACCACGGACCTCGTGACGGGCGAGGCCACGCCGGGAGCCGCGCCCGTGGCCCCGGGGGCCGTGCGCGTGCTGCGGGCTCCCGCTGGCCTGACCGGCCCCCGCTCTCCTGCGGGTGGTCGGGCCGACCACGCCCCTGGCCGCCCGACCACCCGCAGGGTCTTGCTCCACCTGCTCCACCCATCAAGGCACCACGTCAAGGAGGACGGATGAGATCGACGAGGAAGAGCACCCTGGGGGTCCTGGTGACCGCGCTCGCGCTCGCGGGCGTCACGCCCGCGGTCGCCGCACCCGCAGCGGCGGGCACGCTGGTGAACCCCGGCTTCGAGGCCGGGCTCACGGGCTGGACGGTCACGAGCGCCTCGGGGCACGACGGCGGGGCGAAGGTCGAGGACGCGGGGCACGGCTCGTCGTCGGGCCGGTTGACGCACTGGGCCGGTGACGCCTACGACGTCACGACGGCCCAGACCGTCGAGGGCCTCGCCACGGGCTGGTGGACCGCGAGCGCCTGGGTGAAGTCGGGCGGCGCGCTCGACGCGACGCGCCTCGAGCTCACGGGCTGCGGGGTCGACGACGCGACCACGACCCCGGTCACGGAGCAGGACGACCAGTGGGTGCGCCTGTCGGTCTCGGCCTACGTGACGGGCGGCGCCTGCACGGTCGCGGTCGTGACGGACGGTCCGGGCGGCGCGTGGGCCTCGGTCGACGACGTGACGATCGAGCGGGGGCGCGTGGTGCGCGACGTGCGCGGCGGCGACCTGTCGGGCGTCGCCAAGAACGGGGACCTCGGCGCCACGTACGCGAGCACCGACGGCACGCCGGGCGACCCGGTCGAGATCCTCGCCGACGCCGGGATGAACCTGGGCCGCCTCAAGGTGTGGGTCGACCCGGCGGACGGGTACAACGAGATCACCCACGTCGTGGAGAGCGCCCGGCGCATCGAGGCCGCGGGCATGGACGTCATGATCGACTTCCACTACTCCGACCGCTGGACGGACCCGGGCGCGCAGGGCACCCCGGCCGCGTGGGTCGGCGGGACGACCGACGAGCTGGCGCGGGACGTCTACGACCACACGCGCGACGTGCTGACCGCGCTGCGGGACGCGGGCGTGACCACGGACTACGTGCAGGTCGGCAACGAGATCAACCCCGGCATGATGTGGCCCTCCGGGCAGACGTGGGACGTGGTCCCGGGCGACGGGTACGACACCGCGCAGTGGGACTCGCTCGCGGCCTTCCTCAGCGCGGGCTCCCGCGCCGTGCGCGACGTGACCCCCGAGGCGCAGGTGATCCTGCACCTGACGAACATCAACGACGGGATCGGCGGCCTGACCTGGTGGTTCGACGAGGTCACCGCGCGGGGGGTCGACTTCGACGTGATCGGGCTGAGCTACTACGGCTACTGGCACGGCAGCCTGGGCGACCTGCAGGACGCGGTCGGGACGCTGTCCGACCGCTACGACCGTGACGTCATGGTCGTCGAGACCGCCTACCCGTTCACGCTCGAGGACGGCTCGCCCGCGTGGGAGAACGTCATCGCGACCGAGGACGACCTGGTCCCCGGCTACCCCGCGACCCCCGCGGGACAGGCTGCAGCGCTGCGTGCGGTCCAGGACGTCGTCGCGTCGGCCCCGGGCGGACGCGGCCTGGGGGTCGTGTACTGGGAGCCGGCGTGGACGTCGGTCGAGGGCAACGGCTGGGACCCGGCCGATGCGTCGTCGGGCAACGCGTGGGAGAACCAGGCGATGTTCGACCGCGACGGCCGCCTCCTGGCCCCCGTCGCGGCCGAGCTCGCGCCCGACGCGGCCACGTCGGCATGGACCGCGGCGGCCGTCTACACGGCGGGCGACGTCGTCCTGCACGACGGCACCGCGTACGTCGCGTCGTGGTGGACCTCGGGCCAGAGGCCGGGCGCCTCGGCGTACGGCCCGTGGCAGGAGGCGGCCGCGGCAGACGGCTCGGGCACGAGCCCGTGGGCCGCGACGCGGGTCTACGTCGCGGGAGAGCGCGTGACGTACGAGGGCGCGACCTACGAGGCGCGCTGGTGGACCAGGAACCAGCAGCCCGACGGTTCCGCGTGGGGCCCGTGGGAGCGCGTCGGCTGACGTTCCCCGCCTGACCGCACGCCCGACGGCGCCGCTCACCTCGGAGGTGAGCGGCGCCGTCGGGCAGGTGGCCGGGCAGGCCACGGCGATGCGCCCCCTGACGCACCGCCCGAGTGTCAGCTCGCCGAACAGGTCACGGCGGGCGCCGCCGTCGGAGCCGCGCCCGACCCCGTGAAGCCGAACGTCACCGTGCCGCCCGCGGCCACGCTGCCGTTCCACGACTCGTTGGTCACGGTCGCGGTCGAGCCCGACGTCGAGACGATGCCGTGCCACGCCTGGCTGACGCCACCCCCGGCCGGCAGGGCCCAGGAGGCCTGCCACGACGTGACCGCCTCGTCACCCACGCGGACCGTGACCTGACCCTGGTAGCCGCTGGTCCACGCCTGCTCGACCACGAGGGTCGCCGTGCAGGACCCGTCCGTCGGATCGGTCGGGTCCGTCGGATCGGTCGGGTCCGTCGGATCGGTCGGGTCCGTCCCGTCGCCGAAGACGCTCGCCTCCTGAGAAGTCTGGCGGATGCCATCCTGGCCGTCGATCAGAGCGCTGGCCCCACGCCGTGGGCCGCGAGGCGTCGAAGTCGTGCACGATGTCGAGGTACTCGACGCCCTCGCCGTTGCCGCTCCAGGACCAGCCGAGGTAGCCGATGCCCGAGCGGCGGGTCTCGGACAGGATGGCCGCCTCGGCGACGTCACCGTCCGAGTGGGTGTCCCCGAACTCCCCCACGACGATCGGCAGACCCGCGGCCACGAAGTGCTCGAGATAGCTCGTGACCGTCGACGGCTGGCCGTAGACGCCGTACATGTGGACGGAGAACACGGTGTTGCGGTCGGGGTCTGCGGCGAAGACCGTCCCTGCCTGGTCGCGCATGATGTGCTGCCAGTCCTGGCCCCAGTTGGGAGCATCGACGACGATCGTGTTCTCGTAGCCGATCTGGCGCAGCCGCTGGATCGCGGCCGAGGTGTCGGATGCCCAGCGGGCGTTGGTCGCCGCGTCGTTGCCGAACGGCTCGTTGCCGATGTTGACCAGGACGCGGTCCTCGGATCCCGCGAGCGTCGGGTACAGCGTCTCCCAGTAGTCGACCGCACGGTCGAGGGTGATCGAGCCCGGCGCGTACTGGGGCTCGCCGTAGCCGGTGGTGTCGTGGACCTCGAGCATGCACATCGAGCCGGTTCGTGGTGCACAGCTGTCGACGATCGAGCCGACCTCGGACGGCGACGTCCGCGTCCATCGGTCTCCGCTCGACAGGACGACACGGGCCGAGTTGGCTCCGGTCGCCTTGATGCCGGCCAGGGCCTGGGTCTGCTGCGGGTACCAGGTGTGCGCATGGTTGATGCCGCGCAGCACCAGGTCGCTCCCGTCGCCCTCGACGAGCCGGCCGTCGACGACGTGGATACCGTCCTCCGCCGTGGCCGCGACCGCGACCGCGACCGGGACCGTGCTGACGGCCGTCACCAGGACTGTCGCTGCTGCGGCCGCAGCGGCCACGAACCTCCTGCGAAGCGCTCTCATGAACTTCCTCGTTCTCTCGGGGCTGCCGCGTCTTCGCGACGCGTCGACCTTACGGACAACCTGTCCAGGTGCGCAACCTTAAGCGCTTCATTTTCTCGAAACCGAGCATTGAATTCTTCACAGCCGGCACAACCCCTTCCCGTCTCGCAGGCATTTCGCCGGGGGAGACAGGCGCCCGGAGATCTTGGCGATCATCACTCAGGGGGGGCGCCTCGGGAAGATCTTCGGGTCACGCGATACAAACGATTACCAAAGCGCTTCACCTATGTACGAAATGAACGCACCTCTACCGAATCCCTCGCCTCGATCGTCGGCACCTCGACCATGCCCGCCCGGCACGCCGATGACCTCCAGGACGAAATCACCCTGGAGGTCTTCGGACGACCGTGACGCCGTGCTCTCAGACCTGCCGCATCCGCTGGTAGGCGACGGTCACGACCTTCGCACCGGGCTTGCCGTGCATGCAGTAGTCGTCGTCCATGCGCTGCGCCGGCCGCTGGGTAGAGCTCGGCCGGCCAGTCCCAGAGCATGAAGCCGCCGACCCAGGGCGCCGTGCGCAGGCCTCGAACATCTCCTCGTAGTAGGCGGCCTGCTCGTCGCCCGAAGGCGCCCCGGCGAGCGTCCAGTCGTTGGGGCGTGCGGCCGAGCCGCTCGCGGCTCGGGCAGCCGGCCTCCAGGAAGACGAACGGCTTGTCCTCGCCGGCGACCACGCGCTCGATGCGGTCGAGGTGCTCCTCCCACGTCCTCGATCGGGTAGTAGCCCGACGAGGCGATGACGTCGACCGCGTCCCACCAGGTGAGGCGGTCCTCCTGGTACTTGTCGCAGTTGTACGTGACCAGGCCGGGGTACACCTCGCGGACCTCGGCGACGAGCGCGCGCCACTGCTCCTCGCGGGCGTCCGCGCGCACCATCTCGCAGCCGACGCAGAACATCTCGGCGCCCTCCTCGGCTCGGCGATCCGCGCGTGGTGGACGACGAACTCCGTGTAGGACGCGAACCACTCGTCCCACGTCGGTTCGCCCGGCACGTCCTGGTCGAAGAACCCGATGTGGCCGCGCCAGGTCCCGTCGGCGACTGTTGACCACGGGCTTCAGGCAGACCTTCCAGCCCGCGCCGCTGCGCCTCGCGCATCGGCCACGCCGGACCTCGTCGTCGGTGACCGTGGGCTCCTCGCCGAACGGGATGTCCGTCGACTGTGCGGTCGTCCTGCTCGGCCGCGTAGGTGACGCGCGACCCAGGTCACGGCGTCGAGCGCCTCGAGCTCGTCCATGGACCGCCGGGCCTCGGGCCCGTCCCACGTCCCTCGGACGCCGGTCCACCCCCAGGTCATGCCCGCGACCGGGGCGCCCGCGAAGCCGGCCGGGAGCACCGGGCCCACGACCTCGGTGAGCTCGGCGCGCGTGGGCGGGTTCGCCCCCGGCCTCGAGACCGTGACCGAGGCCGCCACCGCCGCGCGCCGGGCGGCCCAGCGCAGCGCGGCGTCGGACAGGCCACGCAGCCTGTTCCGGCCCTCGGCTCCGTGGACCCCCATGTCTGCGAGAGCGTCGAGCAACGCGCCCGTGAAGGTGTCGCCCGCACCGACCGTGTCGACCACGGTCACCGACCTGCCCGGAACGTCCTGTCGACGACCGTCGGGCCGGACGAGCATGCAGCCGTCCCCGCCGCGGGTCACGACCACGAGCCCGGGACCCCAGGTCGCCCAGCGCGCGGCAACGTCTGCCGGGTCCTCGTCGGGGAAGAACCAGCGCAGGTCCTCGTCGCTCGCCTTGACGACGTCGCTCAGCGCGACGAGCTCCTCGACCCTGTCGCGCGCGGCCGGCATGTCCGCGACGAGCGCGGGGCGCGCGTTCGGGTCGAGCGAGACGACGGCGTGACCACGCGCCCGGCGTACGGCGTCACGCACGACATCGGCACCAGGAGGCAGGACGGTCGCGACCGACCCCACGTGCACCACGTCGGCTCCGGCGACGTCGACCTCCTGCAGGTCCCACGCGAGGTCGAACGCGTACGACGGGACCCCGTCGGGGTCCAGCGTGACCCGCGCCGTCGAGGTGCGGCCCGAGGCGGGAGTCTCCGCCCGCACGACCACGTCGCTGTCCGCGAGCCAGCGACTCACCGTGACGCCTCGCGTGTCCTGGGCGAGCGTCGTCGCGAGCGTGACGGCGCGACCGAGACGCCCGAGCGTGATCGCGACGTTCGCCGGGCTCCCCCCGGGGAGATCGCGAGGCCGTCCCGCGGCGTCGGGCACGACGTCGACGAGCGCCTCGCCGACGATCAGCACCTGGGGCGCGGTGCGCGTCGTCGGGGTCATGCGACGACCAGCCCGTCGCGCGCGGCACGGGCCAGGCTCGGCCCCAGCGGGACGCGCGGGAGCAGCGTCGCCTGGACCGCGTGGTAGAGGTCGGGCTTGCCCGGCCACACACCGTCGGCCGGGGAGTTGAACTCGTCGAGCTGGTGCCGCCACGAGCCACGGTCGACGTCCATGAGGTACGTCGCGGCGTAGTCCCACCACGCGGCGTACAGGTCGGCGAAGCGGGCCTCGCCCGTGCGCCGGTGGAGCGCGTCGGCCGCGCCGATCGCCTCGGCGGCGACCCAGTGCATGCGGTCGCGGACCACGGGGCTGCCGTCCCAGTCGGTCGTGTAGACGAACCCGGGAGCGCCGTCCCTGGCCCAGCCGTCCTCGACCGCACGGTCGAACAGCAGCGAGGCCGTGGGCGCCAGGCTCGACGACGCCCGCTCGCCGAGCGACGCCTCGGTCTGCAGCAGGAGCCGGGCCCACTCGAGGCCGTGCCCGATCGTCGCGCCGTACGGCTTGAACGGGTCGTCCGGGCGGTCGCGGTTCAGTTCGGGCTGCGGGGTCCAGTCGGCGTCGAAGTGCTCGGGCAGACGGCCGTCGTTCTCCTCTGCGAGCGCGATCACGAGCTCGCAGATCCGTGCCGCGCGGTCCCGCCAGGAGTCGTCGTCGAGGCAGTCGGCGACCGCGAGCATCGCCTCGACCGCGTGCATGTTCGCGTTGAGGCCGCGGTACGGGTCCACGACGGACCACGACGTGTCCCACTCGTCGACGCAGCGTCCGGCCTTGTCGTCCCAGAAACGTTCGAGGAAGACGCCCGTCGCCTCGTCGAGCAGGTCACGCGCACCCGGGATCCCCGCGAGGGTCGCGCTCGACGCCGCGAGGAGGACGAACGCGTGGTCGTAGCAGCTCTTGCCCGCTGCGACGTCCGGTGCGCCCTGCGCCGTGAGGGCGTGGTGCCAACCGCCCGACTCCGCGTCGCGGAGCCCTCCGGTCAGTCCCGCGAGGGCGCCCGCCGCGATCTCGGTCGAGCCCGGCACGCCCAGGAGTGCACCCAGGCTGTACACGTGGACGGTCCGCGCCGTGATCCAGGTCTGGACGCCGCGCGAGAGGTCGGGGACCCCGTCGTCGTCCAGGTACGCGGCGCCGCCGTCGGCGAGGGCCGCGTGACGACCGAACCCGAGGAGCCGGCGGCACTCGCCGTCGAGCCAGGTCCGGTGCGTGGGGAGCGTCTGCCAGGGCCTCATCGGGCCACCTCCGTGACGAGCTGGTTGGTGTGCCGCAGGACGCGCGGGTCGGCGAACGCGGCGAGGTCGAGCTCTTCGCGGCACATGACCTCGAAGGTCACGGACTCGCCGGGGAGCAGGGTGACGAGCATGTCGTCGACGACGGCGTCCGGGTGGACCTTGTCGGCGAGGAGCGCGAGGTCCTGGACGAGCACGTCGGTCGTGACCCGCACGCGCGCTCCGGTCGCGGTACGGACCGGCTCGACGGCCAGCGTGGGTGTCTCGAGCGCGCTGTCACGGGGCTCGGCGAAGAACCACGTCGCCCGCTCGGTGCCGAGCGTCGCGACGAGGACCTCGTCGCCGGACCCGGCGGGCACCGCGACGTCGGTGGGGACGGGCACCGTCGTGGTGGACCGCGCCGCGAGCGCGACCGGAACCTTGACGCCCTGGAGCTCGACGCCGTCGAACCGGAGCCGGCGGACCACGAGGTCGCCCGACCACGGCTCCGACGAGTCGTTGACGACTGCCACGACGAGCGGTGCGCCGGGCTCGCCGGCACGCGGCTGGATCGTCACGAGCCGGTCGGCGTACGCGTGCTTGAGCGCGTACAGCAGCGGCTTGGCGTGCCCGTCGCCGTCGACCGCGGCCCACGACGTGACCGGCCAGCAGTCGTTGAGCTGCCAGACGACGGAACCCATGCAGACGCGGGCTCCACGAGCGCAGGTGCTCGACCGCGACACGCACCGCGGTCGCCTGGTTGAGCTGACATGGCCCAGTGCCAGTCCTCCATGTCGTCGGGCAGCGGCAGGTGCGCGACGAGCCCGTCGATGAGCTTGTCGTTGCCCTCGCATCGCCTTCTGGTGCACGAGCATCCCGGGCGACTCCGGGCGTCAGCGGGTCGTCGCTGATCGCGCGCGTGAGCGTCGACCAGGTGGGCGGCCCCTGCCAGCCGAACTCGGCGAGGAAGCGGGGCACGACGTCGCGGTAGTGCGGGTAGTCCTCGCGGTTCCACAGCTCCCACGAGTGCATCGATGCCGTGCGCGGGGTCGTTCGGGTAGACGTCCAGCGCCCCCGGACCGAACGGGCTCGCCGGCGTGTAGTGGCGCGTCGGGTCGAGCTCGGCGACGATCGCGGGGCAGCAGCTCGGTAGTAGTAGCCCAGCGCCCCAGGTCCGGCCGTCCAGGCGCTTCTCCCAGCCCCAGTCCTCGTAGCCCCAGATGTTCTCGTTGCTGCCGTTCCACAGCACGAGCGAGGCGTGGTGCGCCGAGCCGCGTCACGTTGTCGCGCGCCTCGGCCTCGACCTCGGAGCGCAGCGGCTCCTCCTCGGCGTAGGCCGCGCACGCGAACAGGAAGTCCTGCCACATGAGCATGCCGAGCTCGTCGCACAGGTCGTAGAAGTCGTCGGCCTCGTAGATGCCGCCGCCCCAGACCCGCATCAGGTTGATGTTCGCGTCTGCGCCTGGGCGATGCGCGCGGCGTAGCCGCTCGCGGTGACGCGGTGCGGGAAGGCGTCGTCGGGGATCCAGTTGGCGCCCGCGCACGAACACGGGCTGGCCGTTGACGACGAAGCGGAAGGACGTGCCGTCGCTCGTCGGGCTCGATCTCGAGGCGACCGTGCGGAAGCCGACCCGGCGCGCTCACCGAGTCGAGCAGGTCGAGGTCGCTGCGACAGGAGCACGTCGACGTCGTGGAGCGGCTGGTCGCCGTAGCCGGCGGCCACCACAGGTCGACGGCCGGCGACGACGACGTCGACCACGGCCGAGCTCGCGCCCGGACGCGACCTCGACCGACGCGCTCGACGCCCGCGAGCGTCACCGCGACGGTGGAGCGGCGCCGACTGCGCGACGGTCCGCTCGATCTCGACGTGGACGCGGCACGACCGCGGTCGCCGTCGACTGCCCGTCGGCCACCGACGCCGCGACGCGGACCGCGGACGAGGCGCGCGGTCGACCAGGACTCGAGCGCGCACCGGCTCGCCAGATGCCCGACGGTGGCGGTGTCGAGCCCCCAGTCCCAGCCGAAGCTGCACGCCGATCTTGCGGATCGCGTTGAACGGGTGCGTGTTGACCTGCGGCCGGTAGCCCAGCGCGAGGCTCTGCGCGGTCGGCGTAGCGCGACGGGCGAGGCGAAACGGACCGACGAGGTCGTTGCTCGCCCACGCGCAGCAGCGCTCGACGACGTCGAACCGGTAGGTGCGGTGCATGTTCGCGGTCGAGCCGAGCGACCGTGACCGTTGAGCCGCACCGTGGCGACGGTGTCGAGCCCGTCGAAGACCAGGTCGAGGCGCTCGTGCGCGGCGGCCTCCTCGACGGTCCAGGCGAAGCGTCGTGCGCGTACTCCCAGTCGGCTCCGGCCGACCCAGGCCGAGCAGCGGCTCGTTGTCGTCGAGGTACGGGTCGGGGATGAGGCCGGCGGCGAGCAGGTCGGTGTGCACGCAGCCGGGCACGGTCGCCGGGACGTCGCGCGGCGGCCGACTCGCGGGCACCGGTACCGCGGGCGCCCGCGCCGGCGTGGCCAGCCGTCGTGCGAGAGTCGCCCGCGTGCACCTCGGGCGACGAGGTCGGTGGGCTGGTGGTCGGTCACTTGGTGGCTCCTGAGGTGAAGCCGTTGTAGATGAAGCCGCTGCAGCAGCAGGAAGACGATGAGCGTCGGGACGATCACGAGGATCGTGCCGGCGGCGATGACCTCCCACTGCGCGCCGAACGGGCCCTTGAACCGGAACAGCGAGGTCGAGATGACCCCGAGGTCCTCGCGAGGGCATGTAGAGGAACGGGATGTAGAACTCGTTGTAGATCGCGATGCCCTTGATGATGACGACCGTGGCGATCGCCGGCCTGAGCAGCGGCAGGATGATGCGCCAGTAGATCGTCAAGCGGTTCGCGCCGTCGATCATCGCCGCCTCGTCGAGCGAGCGCGGGATCGACTGCATGAACTGCAGGAAGATGTAGATCGCGATGATGTCGGTGCCCATGAAGAGCAGGATCGCGCGCGCCGCGGGTGTCGAACAGGCCGAGGCCGTTGATGATCTGGAACGTCGCGACCTGGGTCGTGACGCCGGGGACCAGCGTCGCGAGCAGGAACAGGCCCACGACGAGCTTCTTGCCGCGGAAGTCGAACCGGTCGATGGCGTAGGCGGTCATGGTGCCGATGAGGATGGTGCCGACGAGCGAGACGACGAGGATGATCGTGGTGTTGACGAAGCCCGCGAGCATCTTGCCGCTGGTGAACGCCGTGACGTAGTTCGTCGAAGTTGAACCAGTTCGACGGCGGCGTCGAGCGGCGCCGGTGTCCGGTACTCCTGGCGGTCTTGAAGCGAGGTCGAGACAGCACGACGACGCAGCGGCAGCAGCGATCACGAGCGCGACGATGACGAGGCGACGTACTTCGAGGCGGTCGCGCGGCGATCGGCCGCGTGCGACCCGCGCGCCGCCGGTCGCGCTGGGCTCGGCGGCCGGGTGGCACGGCGTGGTGGTGCGTGCTGCGGTCATGCCAGGTCCACCTTCTCGTCGGGGAAGAACCGTGCGCTGGATCCAGGTGACGAGCAGGACGATGAGCGAGCAGGACGACGGCCATCGCCGAGGCGAGGCCGACCTTGTGGAACTTGAAGGCGTGTTGACGTCTGGATGACGAACGTCTCGGTGCCGTTGGCGCCGCCGGTCATGATGTACGGGATCTCGAAGACCGAGAGGCGCCCGAGATCGCGAGGATGAACGACAGGCCGATGATGCGGCTGGATGCCGGGCAGGATGATGTAGCGGAACTTGCTGCCACGCGTCGCGCCGTCGAGGTCCGCGGCCTCGTACAGCTCGGCCGGGATCGACTGGATCGCGCCGAGGAACAGCACGAAGTTGAGGCCCATGTAGCGCCAGACCGACGTCGCGGCGAGCGAGAAGTTGACGAGGACGGGTCGCCGAGCCACTGCGGGGTGTCCTGGACGCCGAACGAGCGCCGAGCAGGGTGTCGAGGGTGCCGCCGGGCTGGAAGAAGTAGAGGAAGACGAGGCCGATCGCGACCCCGTTGATCAGGTAGGGGAAGAAGATGATCGCCCTTGAACAAGTTCCGGAACCGGGTGCTGAAGCTGAGCATCGTCGCGAAGTACAGGGCCAGCACCGAGCTGCACGAACGAGCGCCGACGAGGTAGTAGAGGCTCACGAAGAAGACCTGGAAGAGCTCGGGTCGGGTGAAGATCTCGACGTAGTTGTCGAGGCCGACGAACTCCTTGTCCGGGTCGAAGCCGTCCCAGCGGTGAAGCTGTACCAGAACATGTTCGCCGACCGGGACGTAGGTGAACAGGATCAGGAGGGCCAGCGGCGACGGCCAGGAACAGCCAGGGCGTGATCGTTGCCAGCCTGCTGCCGGGTCGGTCGCGGGCTGCCCGGCGCTGCGGCGGTCCGCAGCGCGCAGCGGGCGCGGTGGTGCGCACTCGATGACGGCCATGACGTGCTCATTTCTCAGGGGGAGCGGCGAGGGCGGGGCCCGCGAAGGGAGTCGCGGGCCCCGCGCTGCTGTGCGGAGCGGCTGCGATCAGCCGCTGTGGGCGACTCGTGCCGCGGCCCAGCGCGGTTGAGGTCGGCGAAGAACGACAGCCTGGTCGCCCGAGGCCGCGCCGCGGGCGACGTCGATCAGCTTGCTGGCGGTAGCTGGTTGCCGAAGAGGTCGATCTCGGCCTCGTTGTCGATGTCGGAATCGACGGCCTCCTTGCCGGCCGGGGCCGGGGCGAGCTCGACCTAGCTCGACGCCGAGGCCTCGAAGTCCTCGAGGGTGTCGGGCGACGCGGCCCCGACGACGGGCGAGATGCCGCCCTGGCTCGGCGCGAAGCCCGACTCGTCGACGAACCAGTCGAGCCAGGCCCGCGCGGCCGCCTTGTTCGTCGGAGTTCTTGTTGATCGCCGAGCTTGTAGTCGCCGCCGACCCGCGAGGGGAACGTGCCGTCCGTCTGCCACGGCAACGGCCAGAAGCCGATGTCGTCGGCGGAGCCGCCGGCGGCCTCGGCGGCATCCTGCATCTGCGGGACGGCCCACGAGCCGAGCACCATCGCGGACGATCTTGCCGGTGGCGAGGAGGTTCTTGGACTCCTCCCAGTTGGTCGTCGTCGGGTCCTCCTCGGTCAGCCCGCCGGCCACGACGTCGAAGAGCAGGCCGTCGATCGCGTACTGGTCGTTGCCCTCGGACCACGGGGCCGGCTCGGCGCATCTCGTGACCTGGACCGTCGTCAGGTCCCGCGAAGCGCGCCGAGGTTGTTCTGCCACTGGCGCGAGCGGCCAGCCGTCGGTGTAGTTCGTGTAGTACGGGATCGCGTCGGTCTTGTCCTTGATCGGCCTGTGAGCGCGTCGAGGAACTCCTCGGGCGTCGTGGGCGGCTCGGTGATCGCCGGCCTCGCCCAGACCTTCTTGTTGAGACGATAGCCCGTTGGCCGTGCCGAAGGTCGCGATGCCGTAGGCCTGCCGTCGAACGCCTGCTCGTCGATGAACCGGTACTTCTGGCCAGGGCTCGTCGACCGTGCCGAGCGGCTCGAAGAAGCTGGGGTAGCTGGTCCTTGGTGACCGAGTTCGGGATGAGCAGGACGTCGCCGTAGTCCTGGGAGTTCAGGCGGATCTAGACGTCCCCCTCGTAGTCCGTGATGGCCTCGAACTCGACGTTGACGTCGGGGTAGACCTTCTGGAACTCGGCGACGTAGTCCTGGAGCTCGGTGTCGACGATGTCGGTGCGGTTGGTGAGGACCGTGATGTCCCCGGAGACACCCCCCTCGCTCGATCCGCCCGTGTCCTCGCCCGCCGAGCAAGCGGTCAATGTCAGCGCTGTCATCACTGCCAGAGCAGCCGCTACGTGCTTCCTTGCCATGGTGTTCTTCCCATCTCGCTGTCGTCATTGACGCACGCCGGTCAGCAGCACCGGAGGCCCTCGTCCGACGAGGTGCTCCGCGGCCTTCTCTGGCGCAACAGGAACTAGTGAAGCGCTTAAGTTTCGTTAAGTCAAAGGTTCTGGGTCACGATCACGCAACGGAGAAGCGTCAGGCGCCGTGAGCGCGGGCGGTGGTCCCTCGCGGACGCAGCGCGGGAGTCGAGTCCAGGAACGAAGCCGGCTCCGCGCCGTCCATCCGGTCGAACAGACGACGCGCGACGTGCGCGCCGTAGCGGGTCACGTCGTGGCTGAGCGCGGAGAGCCGAGGGTAGGTGGCCTCGCACAACGGCGAGTCGTCCCACGCGATGATCGAGAGGTCGCCCGGGACGGCAGCACCCATCTCGGTCGCGACGCCGAGCCCCGACAGCGCCATGACGTCGTTGTCGTAGATGATCGCCGTGGGAGGCTCCTCGGCCGTCAGGAGCGCGCGCGTCCCCGCCGCGCCTTCGACGGCCGTGTAGTCCGTCCGCACGACGACGCCCTCGACACCCAGGCGCGCGGTCTCCAGCGCGAACGCGTCGTCACGGATGTGGGTGTGCCCGAAGCTCTCGACGCCCGCGACCCGGGCAATCCTGCGGTGGCCCATCATGTGCAGGTATCGCACGCTCTCGCGCATGGCCGCCGCGTCGTCGGTCCAGACGTTGGTCAGCCCACCGGCAAGGGACGCGTCGCCGACGACGACCGCCGGCAGCGCGTCGGGGGCGCGCAACAGCTCGATCCGCGGGTCCTCGACCCTGGGGTCGACCATGATGACCCCGTCGACCCGCCGGGCGGCGCGCCACTGGCGATACGTCCGCACCTCGCTCTCGAGGTCCGGCACCACCTGGAGCAGAAGCGCGTAGCCGCGCTTGGACAGCTCGGACTCGATCCCGGCGAGGAACTGCATGTAGAAGGACTCGACGCCGAGCATGCTCGGATCCCGGGCGAGCACCAGGCCGATCGTCTCGGTCTTCGCCCCGGACAGCGATCTCGCGGCAGAGCTCGGTGCCCAGCCCATGTCCGTCGCGACCTTGAGGATGCGGGCGCGCGTGTCCTCGGAGACCCCGGGCCGGTTGTTGAGCGCGTAGGACACCGCACCGGTCGAGACCCCGGCCTTCTGCGCGATGTCGGCGATCGTGATCCGAGCCACCATCCTCCTTCTTGCCTGGGACGGCGACCGAGGCCGCCCTCGGTGCCGGCGCGGGCGAGCGCGTGCCACGTCGTGGGTCCCCGTGCGGCGAGCGCTGCCCGGGGACGGGTGGGTCAAGTCTGCCACTGCCGTGCCGGTGCCCACCCCCGGGCCGGGTACTCACCGCCCCGAGCCGTACCTCTCCAGCAGGTACTGCCCGTACGTCCCCGTCCCGTAGGGCTTGCCGGAGACCAGGTGGTGCCCGGCAGCGAAGGCCGCGAACGTCCTGCCGGGCACCCGCACGCGCACGACCTCGCGCCGGCTCCCGGTCGCCCTCGCCCAGGCGCGCGCGGCCTCCCGACCCGTGATGCGCTCGGGTCCGCCGATGTCGGCGACCCTGCCCGAGGGCCCGGCGGCGACGATCTCCACGAGCCGCGCGGCGACGTCGGGCACCGCGATCGGCTGGACCTGGAGAGCGGGCGTGAGGAGGACGGGCGAGAAACGCTGCGCCGTGAAGAGCCCGACGACGAGCTGCGGGAACTGCGTGGCCCGCAGGACCGTGTGCGGCAGCCCCGACCTGGCGAGCATCGACTCCACCTCGACCTTGGCCCGGTAGTAGCCGAGCGGGATGCGGTCGACGCCCACGATCGACTGGAACACGACGTGCCCCACGCTCGCCTCACGAGCCGCCGTCACGACGCGGCGACCCATCTCGACGTCGGCCCGCGGCCCGCGGGTCGCGAGGTGCAGGACGACCTCGACGCCGTCGAACGCCTCGCGCAGGCCCGCGCCCGTGGTCAGGTCGCCCGTCACGACCCGGGCGACGGCCGCCGGCCGAGCGGCTGAGGACCCGGACGTCGTGCCCGGCGGCGCGCAGGAGGGACACTGTGGGGATGCCGAGGGTCCCGGTGCCGCCCGTCACGAGCACCGTGGTCGCGCGCGCTGTGTTCATCGAGCGTTCCCCTCGTCGGCTGCTCTGCCGGGCACGTGCACGCGGGTGGCCTGCGGTCACGCAGACGACCGCGTCCTGGATCCGGCGAGACGTCCAGGTCCTGGGACGGTCTCCCGTTCATTCTGCGGGGTCGGGCGTCATCCACAACCCCCGCGTCACGAGACCCGTCCACAGGCGCTCCCCGGCCCGCAGCGCGCAGGGTGGCGCCCGCGCGACGCTCACCGCATGACCCACAGCACCCGGTCCTCGCACCCCCGACGCCGCACCACGCCTCGGCACCCCGTCTCGCCGCCGGGTCTGCCCACCCTGCGCGCCACGTGGGAACGGCAGGCCGCCGAGGCCGGCGGCCCAGGCGGCTTCCACCACCTCCACGGGCCGCACACGCACGGCTGGCTGCTCGCCGACGCGGTGCCCGAGCTCCTGGAACCGATCGTGCACGCCGACGACGACCCGCTCGAACCGACCTTCTTCGCGCACCTCGACGCCCCGGTCGCCGAGGCGCTGCTGGCCCGGTTCGCGCCCGCGCACCTCGTCCACCGGTCGAACGGCTCGCCCACGCTCGGGAACCATGCTGCGTGCGACCGTCGCCCACCCCGGCGAGATCACGCTCCACGGGTTCGTGCTCGGCCCCGGGCGCTGCGACGAACGGCTGGTGTCCGAGGGCGTGCTCGTACGCTTCGAGGCCGACCTGCTCGTGACCGAGCACCACGCACCCGGCTGCGAGTGCGAGCTCCTGTGGGCCTACGTGGTCGACGAGCTGGGCCTCGACGACGCCGTGCACGCACCGCACCGGATCCACCGCATCCACCGCGCGGACGCACCGGACGAGACGTGGTGGCGGCTGCTGTGGGCATGAGCGGTGCGCCGGGTACGGGCCGGGACCCACGGTCGCGGTGCCGGGCGCTCGGCCCGGGCGCTCCCTCGCCCGGGGACGTCACGTCCGCCCGAGGAACCCCTCGCTCGCGCGCTCGAACCGGCGCATGAGATCCGCGAACGCCTGCCGGTCCTCCGGGTCCCACCCGTCGAGCAGCTCGTCGACCAGCCGGTCGCCTGCGGTGACGAACGTCCTCGCGACCTGTGCGCCCGCCTCGGTGAGGTGGACACGGGCCGCGCGTGCGTCGTCGGGGTCCTCGCGGCGCTCGGTGAGGCCCGCCGCGTCGAGGCGTCGCACGATCTTGCTGACGTTCGACGGCCCGGTGGACAGGTGCTCCGCGAGCGCCGACGGGCGCCGCGGCCCCTGCCGCCACACGATCGTGAGGACCACGACGCCGGGGAGTCCAGGTCGATCCCTTCGCGCGCCGCGACCGCGGCGAGGAAGTCCCCGCTCGTCCACAGGCCCATGACGCGGACCAGCGAGTCGAGCAGGTCGGACCGGTACCCGGGCACCCGGGCGTCGCCCTTCGCGCCCGGCCGGGGCTCCCCGCGGCGGGGCCGAACCCGGCCCCGCACCGGGAGGCCCCTATCCCGGGGCGTGGCGCGTCGGTCATGCGACCTGCGTGCCGCCGTCGACGGGCAGGACCACGCCCGTGATGAAGCTCGCCTGGTCGGAGAGCAGGAACGCGACCGCGTCGGCGATCTCGGACGGCTGCCCCAGCCTCTTCATGGGGACGTCGGCCGCGTACCCGGCACGAGCCTCCTCGGGCAGCGACGCGAGCGCCGCCGTCTCGATCGCGCCGGGCGCGACGGCGTTGATCCGGATGCCGTCGGTCACGTACTCGATCGCGGTGCCGCGCGTGAGCGAGACGACTCCGGCCTTGGCGGCCGAGTACGGCGAGAGGCCGGGCGACGCCTTGAGCCCTGCGATCGAGGCGATGTTGACGATGCTGCCGCCACCGTGGGTGAGCATCTGGGCGATCTCGGCCTTCATCGACAGGAAGGTCCCGCGCAGGGTGACGTCCAGCGTGCGGTCCCAGCCGTCCTGCGGCATCTGGTCGAGGCGGAACGGGCGCGTGCCGACCCCGGCGTTGTTGACCGCGAGGTGCAGCCCCCCGAACGTCTCCACGGCGAACGCGACCAGGGCGGTGACGTCGGCAGGCTCGGCGACGTTCGCACGGCGGTACGCGGCGCGACCGCCCGCGGCCTCGATGTCGGCGACCACCCGGGCGCCCGCCTCGTCGTTGACGTCGGAGACGACGACGGCCGCCCCGTGGGCGGCGAGCCGCTTCGCGACGGCCTCGCCGATACCTGCGCCGGAGGCCGTGACGAGCGCGACCTTGTTGTTGAACTCCATGAGAACTCCTCCAGATTTTACTGTCTTCGCGACAGCATATGTCCGCGCGGGAGCCGACGCACCCACCCGACAACCCTCGCGAACCAGCACAACCGTGCTTCTTACACCCAGGCAATGCCGAGGAAACAGGCCGCGCATAGCGTCCGAGCCCTGACGTCCCCCTGACCGAAAGGCTCTCGTGAGATCCCTGACACTGACCCTGTCCGGCCGCGCCCTCGCGGCCGGCGTCGCGCTCCTCCTCGCCCTGGTCTCGCTCGTCTCCGTCGTCGCCTACTCGATCGCCGAGTCCCGCACCACGGCCGCTGCGCAGGGGCAGCAGCCCGTGGTCCTCGCCGCCGGCAACGCTCCACTGGGCATCACGTCCACGGCCTACCAGGCCGTGACCGCAGCAGCCACGACGTCCAAGCCCAAGGTCGTGGTCGTCGCGACGGGTGGCACCATGGCCGGCAAGGCCAGCACGCGCGACGGCTTCACGAGCTACCGCGCAGGCACCTACCTCATGTCCGACATGCTCGACACGCTCCGCCCCGAGATCGACCAGATCGCCGACGTCACCGCGGTCCAGTTCGGCAACGCCGGGTCGTCGGGCTACACCATGGAGCAGTTCCACGCCCTCACGCGCGAGGTCGAGAAGCAGCTCGAGACCGCGGACGCCGTGGTCGTCACGACCGGCACCGACACCCAGGAGGAGTTCGCCTACTGGCTCGACCTCACGGTCCAGTCCCGCAAGCCCGTCATCACCTCGGGCTCCATGCGCCCGTGGGGCGCGGGCGACAGCCCCGCCGAC
The DNA here is from genome assembly GCA_963782165.1 of uncultured Actinomycetota bacterium. Classification (GTDB taxonomy): domain Bacteria; phylum Actinomycetota; class Actinomycetes; order Actinomycetales; family Cellulomonadaceae; genus Oerskovia. The sequence goes on along the minus strand of CAWAIO010000006.1, from coordinate 176,288 downwards.
AAGGCGGTCTTCGGGTCTGACGCCCCGGCCAACCTCTACAACGCCGTGCGCCTCGCGGCGAGCCAGCAGACGTTCTGCTTCGGGACCGTCCTCATGCTCAACGACGAGATCCAGGCGGCGCGCGAGGTCACCAAGACCAACGCCTACCGCACCGACACGTTCCAGACGCGCGAGTACGGGGTCCTGGGCTGGATCGACGGCGCCAACATCACCCTGGGCCGGGCACCCGCCCGCGTCATGAGCTGCGACCAGGAGTCGTGGTTCACGCCGTTCGACGTCTCGAAGGTCGACCCCAAGACGCTGCCGCGCGTCGAGATCGTCATGTCCTACCAGCAGGCCGGGGGCGAGGCCGTCAAGGCGTTCGCCGACGCCGGGGTCAAGGGCATGGTCACCGCCGGCACGGGGGCAGGCGGCATCTCGGGCGCCATGAGCTCGGAGCGCAGCAAGGCCGTGGCCAAGGGGGTCTGGTTCGTCAGCACGACCCGCACCGGCTCCGGGTCGAGCTACGGCGGCGGCAACGGGGTGCTCGCGGGCGAGGACCTGACTGCGGTCAAGGCGCGTCTGCTCCTGGTCCTGTCCCGGGCCTTCACCGAGGACTTCAACCAGGCCAAGGACTGGTTCGCGACGTTCGGCACGCCGACGTTCGAGCAGTCCGGCGCCGCGTCGACCATCCCGGCCGGCCCGGGCGGCACCTCGGTCCTGCTCACGTCGACCGCGACGGCCGCTTGCAACGGGCGGACCGCGAGCATCCGCGTCACCGTCACCAACACGGACACCGTGCCCATCGACGTCCGGGTGACCTCGGCCGCGGGCGAGCACAAGTTCAGCAAGATCCCCGTGGGCAGCACGGTCGAGCACACCCTGACCCGGGGGGCGTCGCTCGACGCCGGGGAGGCCAAGCTCGTGGCCTACAAGAACGTGGACGGCGCGGGCGTGCAGAGCACCAGCACCGCAGCGCACGCGGCGGTCACCTGCCGGTAGCACCACCGGCCCGACGGCGGCGCCCACCCTCCGGGGTGGGCGCCGCTCCTGTGCGGGTCGCCCGCAGCACCGAGACGCGGGTCACCTACGGTGTCGAAGGAGTGGGCCGTGCGCGCGTCAGCGCGAGCAGCCCGGCCACCGCGGCCGCCCCCAGCGCGGCCCCCGTCGTGTTGAGCACGACGTCCTGCACGGTCGAGTACCGGCCGGGGATCAGGACCTGGCTCAGCTCGATCGCGAGCGACAGCGCGAAGCCCGCGAGCACCACGTGTCCGGTGCGCCGCCAGAGCCCCCGTGCGGGATCGGCCGCGAGGTCGCCGCGAGCGCCGGTCCCGGTCAGGAGGAGCAGCCCCAGGACGCCGAACGGCAGGAACATGACCACGTTGGACGCGGCCTCGAGGAAGACGACCGTCATGGGCAGCCCCACCGAGCGGAACGCATCGACGACCGCGAGCGCCCAGCCCGGAGCCGCCGTGGACTCGGGCGACGGCCAGCACGTCACGACCAGGACGGCGGCGAGGTAGACCACGAAGGTCCAGCGAAGGGTGCGCACGGCTCACACCCTACGGAAGGATGGGCGGGTGACCGCGACCTCGCCCCTGCCCGACGACGCCCGCTGCCCGTGCCTGTCCGGCGAGACGTACGGGGCGTGCTGCGGACGCTTCCACGTCGGCGTCGCCGCAGGTCCGGACGCGGCCGGTCCCGACACCGTGACGGCTCCGACCGCCGAAGCCTTGATGCGTTCGCGCTACGCGGCGTTCGCGGTCGGTGACGCGGGCTACCTGCTCACGACCTGGCACCCCTCGACGCGCCCTGCGGACCTCGACCTCGACGACGACGTGACGTGGCGTCGTCTGGACGTGGTGGCGACGAGCGCGGGCGGACCGCTCGACCGGGCCGGCGTCGTCGAGTTCGTGGCCCACTTCCGCTCCACGGAGACCCGCGAGCGCGGGTCGCTGCACGAGGTCAGCTCGTTCGTGCGCGAGGACGGGCGCTGGTTCTACGTGGACGGCGAGCACAGGGGCTGAATGGCCCGACCCGGCGTGCGGTTCCGCCCCGCGAACGCTTCTGGTTGACTGCGGCCGTGAGCACCACGACCGTGCCGGACACGACGACGCCCTCTGCGCGGAGCTCCCGCTGGGCGTGGCGCGTCTGGCTGGGGACTCCCGCCGTGGTCGCGGTGATCGCCGCGGTGGGGATCTTCCTCCTCGCCCCGTATGTCGACTCGGGACGACTGCTGCTCGTCCGAGGCCACGAAGCGGCGACGGTGACCGCCTGGCTCTGGTTGGCGATCTGCGGATGCGCGGGCGTCGTCTGCGTGGTGCTGGCTGTCCGGGTGTCGATGAACCACCGCTACCGGATCGGCGTCCTGGCGTGGCTCGCCACGGGAGTCGTCCTGCTCGTCCTCCTGTGCGTGGTGTTCTACGCGTGGCTGATGTGGGTCGGCTCCTCGATGAGCTCCTACGTCCCGCTGGACCAGGTGGCCCGGCCGCCCGGCGAGCAGCTCCTGGTCGAGGAGCACCGTTCGCTCCACGGTCACATGACGTACGGGGTCTGGCTCGGCGGCCCGGACGTCTGCTCCCGAGCGGACGTCCCCGGAATCCTCGACGTGAGGACCCGTCACGAACGCCCCATGGCCGAGGGCGACTTCCGGGTCGAGACGACCGACGACCGGTCGGCGGTCCTCGTCCTGCTCGGTCACCGGATCGCCCTGCCCTGACCGGGCATACCCTGGCCGGGTGCCCCAGACCCCGCGCTCGTTCGCGTCCGACAACTACGCCCCTGCTCACCCGGCGGTCCTCGCGGCCTTGACCGCGGCGAACGTGGGCCACGCGGGGTCCTACGGCGCGGACCCGTGGACCGAGCGCCTCCAGGAGTCCGTCCGGCACCACTTCGGCGAGCAGGCCACGGCGTACCCGGTCTTCAACGGGACGGGCGCGAACGTCGTCGCGCTCACGTCGATGCTGCCGCGCTGGGGCGCGGTCGTGACGTCGGAGCACGCGCACGTCCACCAGGACGAGAACGGCGCCCCCGAGCGCGTCGGCGGGATCAAGCTCCTCACGGTCCCTGCCCCGGACGGGAAGCTGACGCCGGGCGCGGTCGACCGGTTCGTGGGCGATCTGGGTGACCAGCACCGGGCGCAGCCGCTCGTCGTCTCGATCACGCAGGCGACCGAGCTGGGCACGGTCTACTCGCCCGACGAGATCCGCGCGATCAGCGACCACGCGCACGCCGCCGGGCTGCGCGTCCACCTCGACGGCGCGCGGCTCGCGAACGCGGCGGCCGCGCTCGGGGTGTCGTTGCGGGAGACCACGACCGACGTGGGCGTCGACGTCGTGTCGTTCGGCGGCACCAAGAACGGCCTGCTGTTCGGCGAGGCCGTCGTGGTCCTCGACCCCGCCGCGGCTCAGGGCGTGGACTTCGTCCGCAAGATGACCATGCAGCTCGCGTCGAAGATGCGCTTCGTCTCGGCGCAGCTCACGGCACTGCTCGAGGACGACCTGTGGCGCACCGGCGCGGCGCACGCCAACGCGATGGCCGCGCGCCTGCGGGCCGCGCTCTCGCCCGCGGCGACCACGGGCGAGGTGCCCGACAGCGGGACGCGCGTGGCGCCGTCGGGGCTCACGTTCTCCCAGCCCACCCAGGCCAACGCCGTGTTCGCAGTCCTCCCGCGCGCCGCGGCCGAGGTCCTGCGCACGGACTTCGCGTTCTACGACTGGGCGTCCGCCGCACCCGACCCCGTCACGGGTGACGAGCGCGTCGAGGTCCGCTGGATGTGCTCGTGGGACACGACCACGGAGGACGTCGACGCGTTCGCGGCCGCGGTCCGCACGGCCCTGGGAACGCCCGAGCGGGCGTGACCCGGAGGTCACGCCCGCTCGGGCGTTCGGTCAGGCGCAGGGCCCGTGGGGCCGCTCAGGCCCGACGACGGCGCGCACCCACCAGGAGCACGGCACCTCCCCCGACCAGCAGCAGGGCCGCCGCGGCGATGCCGAGCGCACCGGTCCCGGTGACGGCCAGCCCGCTGCCCGCGGTGTTGGTGAGCGTCACCTCGACCACCTGACCGGCACCGATCGTGATCGACGAGACCTTCCCGCCGTCGACCGTGAAGACCGGGGTCCCCCAGCTCACGCCGTCGATCGTCGGCAGGCTCGTCTCCTCGAGGTCCACGACCGTCCCGGCCGGGAGGTTTGCCGGACCGTCGACGACCGTGCCGTCGGCGCGGACCGTCAGCGTGCCCTCCTGGTGCTCACCGTTCACGGTCCCGGAGAACGCCACCGTGAACTCGGTGCCCGCGGGGACCTTGGCGGCGTTCGGGCCCTCGATCTTCTTGACGATCGAGAAGGTGCCGACCTGGGCCGCCACGACCTCGGCCGTGTTGGTCACCGTGACGACCGCGGACGTGCCGTCAGCGACCGTGACCGAGGCCGGGCTGAACGCCGGGGCGCCCCACACCACGCCCGAGAGCTCGGGCAGGTCGGTCTCACCGAACGTCACGACGGTGCCGACCGGCAGGTTCTGCGGGCCGTCGACGAGCGTGCCGTCCGCGAGGACGGTCGCCGTGCCCGAGGTGGGCACCCCGTCCAGCTCGTAGGAGTAGGTGACCGTGAACTCGGTGCCCGCGGGCACGGCCCCCGAGGCCGCACCCTCGACGACCTTGCGCAGCGAGAAGCCGCCGGCGGGCTCGTCGGTCGCGGTGTTCGTCAGGGTCACCTCGGCGGTGACGCCATCCTCGATCGTGACCGAGGCCGGGCTGAACACCGGGGCTCCCCACACCACGCCGTCGATCGAGGGCAGGTCGACCTCCTCGAACGTCACGACGGTCCCGACCGGCAGGTTCTGCGGACCGTCCACGACCGCGCCGTCCGCGAGGACGCTCAGCGTGCCCGAGGTCGGCACCCCGTCCAGCTCGTAGGAGTACGCCACCGTGAGCTCGGTGCCGCTAGGGACCAGCCCTGACGCCTCACCGGTCACCGCCTTCTGGACCGAGAAGCCGCCGGCGGGCTCGTCGGTCGCGGTGTTCGTCAGGGTCACCTCGGTGTTGGTGTCGTCGCCGATCGTGACCGAGGCCGGGCTGAACACCGGAGCGCCCCACACCACGCCGTCGATCGACGGCAGGTCGACCTCCGAGAAGGTGACGACCGTCCCGACCAACAGGTTCTGCGGACCGTCCACGACGGTCCCGTCCGCGAGGACGGTCAACGTGCCCGACGTCGGTTCGCCCGCCAGCTCGTACGAGTACGAGACCGTGAACTCGGTGTCCGCAGGGACCTTGCCCGCCGCGCCTCCCACGACGGCCTTGCTCACGAAGAACCCGCCGACCGCGAGGACCGCGGGCGCCGCAGAGTTCGTCAGCGAGACCTGGGAGTTGACTCCCTGCGCGACCGTGATCGACGCCGGGCTGAACACCGGAGCGTCCCAGATCAGGTCCGGGATCTCGGGAAGGTCGACCTCGGCAAAGGTGACGACCGTCCCGACGGGAAGGTCCTGGGGCCCGTCGACGAAGGTTCCGTCGGCGAGGACCTTCAGGGTGCCACGCTGCGGCTGCCCGTCGAGCTCGTACGTGTAGGCGACCGTGAACTCGGTGCCCTCGGGGACCAGACCGGCTGCGGAACCGAGCAGCTCCTTGGCGACGGAGAACCCACCGGCCGGCGCCTCGACCAGGTTCGCGGTGTTGGTCAGGCGGACGGCGACGGTACCCCCCTCACCCAGCGTGATCGGGCTGCTCGGCTCGAACGTCGGCGTTCCCCACGAGATACCGGCGACCTCGGGGAGCCGCGGCTCGGACAGCGTCACGACCGTCCCCTCGGGCAGCCCCTGCGGGCCTGCGACCGGCGTGCCGTCCGCGAGGACCTCGAGGGTGCCCGTGACGGTCGTGCCGTCCAGGACGTAGGAGTAGTCGACCTCGAACGTGGTCCCGGCAGGGACGGCGATGCTGCCGCTGCCGGTCAGGCCCTTGGCGACGGAGAACGTCGCCCCGGAGGCGTCGCGGCAGTCGAAGGGCCCCGGACCGATCCACGGGTAGTTGTGCTGCTCGATCCCGCCCGTCCCGATCACGGCGAGGTCCTTGCCCACGTAGACGCGCCCGTTGGTGCTGGTCTTGAGCGTCGTGTCGGCGTGCGGTGCCAGGATCGAGCCCAGGAACTGGTCGTTCTCGCCGATCTCGAGGGAGGTGGCGTCGACGAAGTTCCACAGGATGCGGGACGCGGCGTTGCCGAACTCCGGCGACCCGAGGCTGTTGGCCACGATGCCGTCCAGGACGACCGACTGCGTGTCGAAGTCGACGACGCTGCCCGTCACGTTGACGACGATGGGGGCCGAGTCTCCGACACCGTCGAAGTAGACCGACATCTTCCGGTCGAGGCTCGACAGCGCCGCGCCGTCGACCGTGAACGTGTGCAGCTCGTCCGTGGGGTCTCCCGCGAACCGCAGCTCACCCCAGGGCTCGATCGTGCCGCTCGTCCCCGCGGCGCCCCCGAGGATCCGGGACTGCTCGGTGATGACGTCCTGGAAGTCCACGTGAGGCGCGACGGCCGCGGCCCCCATGCCTGCTGTCGCCGTGCCACCGTTGAGCTGGAGCGGGACCGTGTTCGTGATGGTGCCACCGACGTCGACGTTGCCGCCGCCGGCCACCTGGGCGCCGACGTCCATGGTCGTCACGGGGCCGACGACCAGGTTCCCGCCCACGGCCAGCATGGTCGTCCCGCCGGGAGGTGTGATCTGCGAGCCGACACCGACCGAGCCGACGTTGTAGATGCCGCCGCCCGCCTTGTCGAACAAGGCATCACCCATGACGACCAGGAGCCCCTCGGACTCGGCCGCCGTGCCGGTCGCGGAGTAGTTCCCGCCCGCGTAGACCGCGATGTTCGAGTCCGTGAACTCGGGGACGTTCCCGATGCCGGGCATCTCGCCGGGCGCGGGGCACATCGGGAGCTGCGCGGCGGCGGGTGCGGCCAGCGGCCCGGCGCCGAGGGCCACGGCCCCCGTCAGGGCGAGGAGCGCGGACGTCGCCGCGGCGACGGTTCGCTGGAGCGGGGAGGCCGCTCGGCTGCGAACCCTGAAGGGGGTACTCATGTTCTCTCCTGGTCTTTCGTGGACAGTCGTCCAACTTCTTACCCAGGAGACCTCGCAAACCCTCCGTCATGACGCGGACTCGTTGTGCCCTCTGTCACAGATGCGCGCGATATGGCGTGCGAGGGGGCGATATGACGGACATGATGTGACGAACGTGGTATATCTCCGCGTGCTCGGGTGCGTTCTGCAAGGATCAGGCGTGCGCATCGCAGAGAAGCAGCTCCTGACCGTCGCGCTCGGCACGCTCCTTGGGGTTACCGCCCTCGCCGGGTGCACCGCGGGACCCGACGGGACCCCGGAACCGCCGGTCCCCACGCACCAGAGCACCGGGCTTCCCGACGAGGCACCGCCCGCCGCCCCGAGCCTGACAGCGGCCGACGCGCTCGTCCGGCAGGCCGCCGAGGAGCTCGACGCCGAGCTGCTCCCCGAGGGCTTCTTCTTCGTGGGCGTCGTCGACATGGACGACGGCACAACGAACGCGGTCTACTCGGACGCCCCCGCACAGGAGGACGGCCGCATGCTCAACGTCTACTCGGGCCCCCCGGGGGCCGTCGGGCTGCTCGAGGGATGGCGCGATGCGCCCGAGCTCTCGGCCGACTTCCCGGTCTCGGTGGGCCCCTCGCTCTCCGGGACGACGGGGACCACCGTGACGATCGACGCGTCCCCCGCCGGGGTCGTCCGCCTCATGGGTGACGGTGTCCCCGAGCAGAGAGCTCCTCGACATCGCGGCCCGCCTCCTCGGCACGCCCTGACCCCACGACGCAGGAGGCCGCCCCGTCATGACGACGGGACGGCCTCCTGGATGTCGGGGAGGGACGGTGCTGCTAGTGCCCGCCGGAGGCCAGGAACCAGATGCCCACGGCGCACGCGGCCAGCACGGTCCCGAAGCACAGCACGGCGGCGGCGAGCCGGACGCCCGTGGGGCGTGCCGTCGTCGGGCCTGCGGCGTCCGTGCCCGACGGCGCACCCTCCACCGCGACCGGCACGCCCGCCGCAGGGGTCGCGATCAGGCGGACGCCCAGCGCGAACAGCGCGGGCAGTCCCGCACCGACGATCGCGCCGGCGACGACGACCTGGAGCAGTGCGTCGAACTGGATGAATTCGCTCATGCGGGGACTCCCTCGCGGCTGGAAGCGGTCGGGGCTGCGGCGACCGTGGCCTCGGCCTCGGCCGTCGCCTCGGCGGCGTTGACGGCGAAGGACTCGGCGGCGTCGACCACGGCGGTCGGTGCGTCGTCACCGTCCCACTCGTCGTTGACGTTCGACGCGTCGACGGGCTTGCGGCGCGAGGCGATCCAGATCGCGGCCGAGACACCGATGAGGATGCTGAAGACCGCGACGGTCCCCCCGACGCCACCGATGATGTCCTGGATCCAGAAGCAGAGCGCGCCGACCAGGCCGGCAGCGGGCAGCGTCAGGCCCCAGGCGGCGAGCATCTTGCCCGCGACGCCCCACCGGACCTTCGCCCCCGGCATGCCGACGCCGGACCCGAGGATCGAGCCCGTCGCGACGTGGGTCGTCGAGAGCGAGAAGCCGAAGTGGCTCGAGAGGAGGATGACCGCGGCCGAGGACGTCTCGGCGGCCATGCCCTGGCGCGAGTCGATCTCGACGAGGCCCTTGCCGAGCGTGCGGATGACCCGCCAGCCGCCCAGGTAGGTCCCCAGGGCCATGAACAGCGCGCAGGCGAGGACGACCCAGAACGGGACACCCGAATCGGCCGGGACCGCCCCGCCCGCGATGAGCGCGAGCAGGATGATGCCCATCGACTTCTGCGCGTCGTTGGTGCCGTGCGCGAGCGAGACCAGCGACGCGGAGCCGATCTGGCCCCAGCGGAAGCCGCGGCTCGTCCTGTCCTGCGGCAGGTCCTTGGTGATGCGCGCGACCAGGAAGGTGCCGAGCGCGGCCACCCCGATCGCGATCACGGGCGCGAGCAGCGCAGGGATCATCACCTTGGACAGGACGCCGGTCCACAGGACCCCGCTCGTCCCGACCGCAGCCAGGACGGAGCCCACGATGCCGCCGATGAGGGCGTGCGAGGAGCTCGACGGGATACCCAGCAACCAGGTCAGCAGGTTCCAGGTGATGCCGCCCACCAGACCGGCGAGCACCACCTCGAGGGTGATGATGTTCGCGTCGACGATCCCCTTGGCGATGGTCGCCGCCACGGCCAGGGACAGGAACGCCCCGACGAGGTTGAGGACTGCAGACAGCGCGACGGCGGTCTTGGGCTTGAGGGCACGTGTAGCGATGGACGTGGCCATCGCGTTGCCGGTGTCGTGGAAGCCGTTCGTGAAGTCGAAGGCCAGGGCCGTCACTACCACGAGCGCGAGCAGGATCGTCTCGGTCACGTACTCCATGGTGAATGGTGCCCGACAGGGGAATGAACCAAGTCGGCGAGTCTTCGACGACTGTTCACCTGGTGTTCATCTGGCGTTCGAAGGTCCTTCGAAAAGGGTCTGTGGAGGCTGCGCGGAGCGGGCCGGATGGGCGGTTCCGGCTCGCCATCCGGACACCGCACAGCCGATCTCCTCACTCCTCGCGCCCCTCCAGCACCGCGAGGTAGTGCGGGTTCTCCATGACGCCCAGCACGTTGCCGAACGGGTCCACGACGGCCGCGGTCACGAACCCGCCGTCGCCCTGCGGGGTCACGGGCTGGTACTCCGTGCCGCCCAGCGCGAGCAGTCGCTCGTAGGTCGCCGCGACGTCGTCGACGTGCCAGTAGACGACCGCCCCACCGGGCTGCGACGCGGCCACCGCGGGCGCGTAGGAGCGGTCGATGATCCCGAGCTCGTGCTGGTAGTCGCCCACCCGGAACTCGACGTACGCGGCCGGGGCCGGCGCGGGCGGCATGACGAAGTACGGGTCGACGCCGAACACCTCGGTGTACCAGGCGACCGCGGCCGGGACGTCGTCGGACCAGAGGCTCACGGTCGTCAGGCCGCGCGGCGTCGTGGCGGCCGTGCGTGCGGTGGTCGTGCCGGGGGTCGTGCGGGTCGTGTCGCTCATCGTCGGGCTCCTCGTCCGGTGTGGGCCAGCAACGGTTCGTGCTGACCTCTCCCACGCTAGAGACCCTTGTGGAACGTGCGGTTCCTCGATCGCTGCGAGACTCGAGGAATGTTGGAAACCTCCGTACGGCTCCTGCGGTTGCTGTCGCTGCTCCAGGTGCGCCGCGAGTGGTCGGGCGCGGACCTCGCGGCGCGGCTCGACGTCACGACGCGCACGGTACGCAACGACGTCGAACGCCTGCGCCTGCTGGGCTACGAGGTGCGTTCACGCACCGGGACCGCGGGCGGCTACCGCCTCTCGGCGGGCTCCGAGCTGCCGCCGCTCCTGCTCGACGACGACGAGGCCGTCGCGGTCGCCGTGGGCCTCCAGGCTGCGGCAGCGGGCTCTGTCACGGGCATCGAGGAGACGTCGGTGCGCGCCCTGGCCACGCTCGAGCAGTCGCTCCCGTCGCGACTGCGTCACCGTGTCGACGCGCTCCGCCAGGCGACCGTGTCGGCCGCGGCGGGCGGCCCGACGGTCGACGCCGAGGTCCTCACCGCGGTCTCGACCGCGATCAGCCGCAGCGAGCGCGTGCGCTTCGACTACACCGGGCGCGACGGCCTGGCTACCCTGCGCGACGTCGAGCCGCACCGCCTCGTCTACACGGGCCGCCGCTGGTACCTGCTCGCGTGGGACACCGCGCGCGAGGACTGGCGGACGTTCCGCGCCGACCGCATGGCACCGCGCACGCCGGGAGGACCACGGTTCGTGCCGCGCGAGCCACCCGAGCCCGACGTGGCCCGGCACGTCGTGCGCGGCGTCGGGTCGACCGCCTGGCGCCACCGGCCACGGATCCGCTTCCTCGCGCCCGCGACGGAGATCGCCGCGCGCGTCACCCCGACCGCGGGCATCCTCACGGGGTCCGACGACGGCACGTGCGTCCTGGAGACCGGCTCGGACTCGTTGATCGACGTCGCGGGCTTCCTCGCGACGATCGACACCCCGTTCGAGGTGCTCGACCCGCCCGAGCTGCGCGACCTGCTGCGCCGCCTCGCGGACCTCTACTCCGCGGGGTCGCGGGAGCCGGCAGAGCGACCGGCAGAGCCCGGCGCCCCCTAGGTGATCACCCGGCGGGGCGCATCAGGGGCGGGTTGAGCACGGCGGGCACCGAGGCGGGCGCCTCGTCCGGCCCGACGACGGAGCTCGCCACCGCGGCCCGGCGCGCCTCGGGCGCGAGCCGGTAGAGCGCGGCGGGTCGCCCGGTCCCGCCCGAGGTCGACTCGCCCGTCTCGACGAGGAACCCCGGGGTCCCGACGGCCTTGCGGTGGAAGTTGCGGGGGTCGAGGCGCGTGCCCCACACGGCCTCGTAGACGGCACGGAGCTGGGCGATCGTGAACTCGGGGCCGCAGAATGCCGTCGCGAGCGTCGAGTACTCGAGCTTGGCGCGCGCACGCTCGACGCCGTCCCGCAGGATCCGGTGGTGGTCGAACGCGAGGCCGGCGCCGTCCGCGAGCGCCTCGTCGACCGGGTACCAGCCGACCTGTGCGGCGTCGCTGCCCGCGGCCGGCAGGCCGTAGGTGGGTGCGAGCAGCAGGTGCGCGACCGAGAGCACGGGGCCGCGCGGGTCCCGGTCGAGCGGCCCGTAGGTGCGCAGCTGCTCGAGGTGGCCAGGAACCGCGACGCCGGTCTCCTCGGCGAGCTCGCGGGCTGCGGCCTGGGGCAGCGTCTCGCCTGCGAGGACGAACCCGCCGGGCAGGGCGAGGCGGTCGCGGTACGGGTCGAGCAGCCGGGTCACGAGGAGCACCTGGAGCGTCGCGTCCCGGACCGTGAGCGCGACGACGTCGACCGTGACGGGGAGCCGGGCCGCCGACGCGGGGGCCTCGGGGGGCGGGGGTTCCGGATGCCTCATCCCCCTACCGTACCCGCTTCTCGTCAAGTTGACGCTAAAGACGATCCAGGCTTATCGTCAATGTGACATAAATACCGACCACGGACGGAGCCCCTCATGGCCACCATCAAGCGCTACCCCTGGCTGCGCCACTTCCTCGGCAGCCCCACGGGCGCCGTGATCCACCTCAGGGCGGGGCGGGTCGCGCACCACGGGATCGGCCAGGCGTTCTGGTTCCGCCCCGGCACCTCGGTGCTCAGCGAGGTGCCGGTCGACGACCAGGAGCTGCCCGTCCTCTTCCACGCCACGACGCGCGACCACCAGGACGTCACGGTCCAGGTCAACGTGACCTACCGGTTCGCCGACCCGGCCGTGGTCTCGCAGCGCCTCGACTTCGGGATCGACCCCGACACGGGCGCCGCCACCACCACGGGCCGGGACCAGGTCGCGACGATCATCGGACAGCTCGCGCAGAGCCACGCGATCGACCACCTCGCGGCGGTCCCCCTGACGACCGCGCTCGAGCAGGGCGTGAGCCAGGTCCGGGCCCAGCTCGTGGAGGCGCTGGGCTCGGACGCCCGGCTGGCCTCGACCGGTATCGAGGTCCTGGGAGTCCACGTGCTCGCGGTCCGCCCCGACGGCGACGTCGAGCGCGCCCTCCAGACTCCCCTGCGCGAGCACGTCCAGGCCGAGGCCGACCGGTCGACGTACGAGCGACGCGCCCTCGCGGTCGAGCGCGAGCGCACCATCTCGGAGAACGAGCTCGCGAGCCGGATCGAGCTCGCGACGCGGCGCGAGCAGCTCGTCGCGCAGGAGGGTGCCAACGCGCGGCGCGAGGCAGAGGAGGCGGCGGCCGCCGCCCTCGTCGAGGCCCGGGCCGCAGCCGAGCGGCGCGACCTGACCTCGCTCGCGCAGGCCGAGGAGATCCGCCGGATCGGGGAGGCGAACAACGCGAAGTTCCGGACCGTCATGGACGTCTACGAGGGCATGGACCAGTCGACGATCCTCGCGGTCGCGATGCGCGACCTCGCCGGAGCCCTGCCCAAGATCGGCAGCCTGACCATCACGCCCGACCTCCTCAGCGGGGCGCTCGCCGCGCTCACGGGAGCGGGGGCGGGTCCGGGTGCCGGCGCGAGCGCGGGCGCCCCCGTCGCCCCTGCCCCCCGGGGAGCCTGACGTGCCCCTCCAGCGGCGGGCCGTCGTCGTGCACCGACGGACCGAGCTCGACGAGCTCCTCGACCGGCACGCGACCCGCGGGCAGGCCGAGTTCTTCCTCCGCTCGCGCGGCCGCACCCTTGCCGCGGTCCAGGAGCGGCACGACACCGTGACCGCGGCGCGAGCCCGGGTCGCCGCCGCGATCCCCGAGGAGTGGCGTCGTGCCGACGTCGAGCGGGCCGACCTCGGCCGGTTCCTCGTGGACCCCGAGGACGTCGTGGTCGTCGTCGGGCAGGACGGCCTGGTCGCGAACGTCGCCAAGTACCTCACGGACCAGCCCGTGCTCGGCGTCGACCCCGAGCCGGGGACCAACGCGGGCGCGCTGGTCCGCCTCGACGTCCCGACGGCCGTCGGGCTCCTGCAGCGCGCGGGACGCGCGACGCGCAGCAGCGACGGGCGGCGCACGAGACGGGCGGGCGCGGCGGGCTCGCTGGGCGTGCACCCGGCGGGCCCGACGACGGCGCCCGCCTCGCGGCCTCGGGCTGCGGACCGAGGACCTCACCACGGTCCGGGCGTCGCTCGACGACGGTCAGGTCCTCACGGCGCTCAACGAGGTCTTCGTCGGTCACCCCTCGCACCAGTCGGCGCGCTACCGCATCGCGGCGGACGGTCCGGGCGACGCGTCCGGCGGTCGAGGCGTGACCCGCGGATCCGTCAGGAACGAGCGTCAGTCCTCGTCAGGGGTCATCGTCGCGACGGGGGCCGGGGCCACGGGGTGGTGCGCGTCGATCGCGCGCGAGCGCGGCGGGCGCAGTCTCCCCGGACCCACCGATCCCTTGCTCGCGTGGTTCGTGCGCGAGGCGTGGCCGTCGCCCGCGACGGGCGCGGACCTGACCGAGGGGCTGCTCGACGCGGGCGGCGAGCTGCGGCTCACGGTCGAGTCGGACCAGCTCGTGGTGTTCGGCGACGGCGTCGAGTCGGACCGGCTGGTCGCGTCGTGGGGCCAGGAGGTCACGGTGCGGGTCGGGGAGAACCGGTTGCGGCTGGTCGTGGGGTGACCTGGGTTCGGGTGACCTGGGTTCGGGTGACCTGGTCGCCGCCGGGCAGGACCACCCGAGGTCGGTCATGGTGGAGGGATGACGACCTATTCCGGGACGAAGGAGTTCGAGGGCGCCACCTTCGTCAGGGCCAGCTTCAAGGGCGCCACCCTGCGGTTCTCCGACGTCAGCGGCGTGAGGATGCGCGGCGTCGACCTGGACGGGCTCGACGTCGACAGCCACGACCTGTTCTTCGGCAGCCTGATCGTCAACGGGATCGACGTGGTGCCGTTCGTGGACGCCGAGCTCAACCGGCAGTTCCCGGGCCGCGAGCTGCAGAGGTCGGATACGGTCGAAGGGCTGTGCGAGGGGTGGGTCGCCGTGCAGTCCGCGTGGCAGGAGACGGTGGAGGGCACGCCTCCGGACCTGGTGGACGCCCACGTGGAGGACGAGTGGTCGCTGGCCCAGACCCTGCGTCACCTCGTCCTGGCGACGGACGCCTGGCTCCGCGGCGGGATCCTGCGGATGCAGCAGCCGTTCCACGAGATCGGGCAGATCTTCACCGGCGCCGGCGAGATGGGCTTCGACATGTCGATCTTCCGTACGGACACACCGAGGTACGAGGAGATCCTCGCGGTGCGCGCCGAGCGGCAAGGGCTGGTGACCGAGTTCCTGGCCGCGGCCACCCCGGAGCTGCTCGCGGAGGAACGCGACGACCCGTGGGGCGGTGGGGACTGGCACCCCAGCGTCGGAGACTGCGTGCGCGTGATCCTGGAGGAGGAGTGGGCGCACCTGCGCTATGTCCGACGGGACCTCGCCCTCCTGCGTGAGGCCTCGCCCGCACCGTCGTGACCTCGTCGCCTGCGAGCCCTGCACGACCCGGCGATGAGTTCTGCCTCGCACCACGGTCGGACCAGGTGTCGGACGAGCGAGAGGAAGCACCATGCTGACGCAGGTTGCGCAGGGCGTGCTGGTCCATCAGAGCGAGCTGCTCCAGAACAACACGGTCGTCGTGCACGGCCGGACCGGCGTCCTGGTCGTCGACCCGGGACTGACGCGCTCCGAGATGGCCTGCCTGGCCGACGACCTGCGCGAGCTGGGCCTGCCGGTCGTGGCCGGCTTCTCGACGCATCCCGACTGGGATCACGTGCTCTGGCACCCTGGCCTCGGCGACGCTCCCCGGTACGGGACGGCCCGCTGCGCGGCCGTCCTGCACGACGTGCGGTCGCAGCCGGACTGGAGGGACCGCGCCGCCGAGGGCCTGCCACCGGAGATCGCCGACGAGACGCCGCTCGACGGGTACGGCCTCGTCACCGGCCTGCCCGCCGGAACCGCGCAGATCCCGTGGGACGGCCCGGAGGTACGCATCGTCGAGCATCCGGCGCACGCTCCCGGTCACGCTGCCCTGCTGGTCGAGGAGTGCGGCGTCCTCGTCGCGGGCGACATGCTCTCCGACCTCTTCGTCCCCATGCTCGACGTCTTCGGAGAGACCAACGACCCGATCGAGGAGTACCTCGCGGGGCTCCGGGTGCTCGAAGCCGCGGCGGACGACGTCGCCGTCCTCGTTCCCGGCCACGGGTCCGTCTGCGGAGCCGATCAGGTACGTGCACGGATCGACCTGGACCGGGCGTACGTGCACGCCCTCCGCGACGGCACCGCTCCCGACGACCCACGGATCGGCCCGTCCGCCAAGCCCGGCTGGGAATGGGTGAGCGACATCCACGAGGGGCAGGCTCAGGACGTCGCACTGCGGAGAGAGCGCGACGAGCTGCCCGGCTAGGAGTTCCGCGAGCCGCCGACGCGGCCTGGAAGCACGCACGCCGAGCGCCGATCCGCACCGGCAGAGCGACCATCGCTCCTCGCATAGGGTCCGGGGATGGAACGATCCACCCTCTTTCGCCTGGCGCACTCCGAGCACCCGATCGCGTCACCGCTGAGCGATGCCCGCGTCGAAGGCCTCCTCGACCGGACGACGGGCGGCCGACGGAGCGTGCTCGACCTCGGGTGCGGTGACGGCACGTGGCTGCTGCGGGCGCTGGGCCGGGAACCCGGCCTCACCGCGGTCGGGGTGGACCTTTCCGACGTCGGGTTCGAGGAGACGCTGGCCAAGGCTGCTGCCGCGGGCGTTGCGGACCGGCTGACGCTGGTTCAGGGCGACGTCCGGGAGTACGTGAGCGAGGTGCCGTTCGACGCGGTGCTCAGCGTGGGCGCGGCGTACGCGTTCGGGGGCCTCGGCCCCACGCTCGAGGCCGCGCGCGGCCACCTCGCCGCCGACGGTCTGCTCCTGCTCGGTGACTGCTTCTGGCCTGCACCTCCGACAGCGGCCGTCCTCGACGGTCTCGGTGGCCTCTCGGCGGACGAGTACCTCGACCTGCCCGGCACCATCGACCTCGTGACTCGGCTCGGGTGGGCAACCGTGCACGGGCACGTCAGCACGCTCGAGGAATGGGACGACTACGAGTGGGCATGGACGGGGGCACCCGCTCGTTGGGCGGTCGAGAATCCGGACCACCCTGACGCGCGGGAGGTGCTCGCCGAGGTCGAGAAGCACCGCAACGGCTGGCTCCAGGGGTACCGAGGCGGCCTCGGGTTCGTCACGCTGGTCCTGCACCCGGGCCGGGCGGCCGTCACGAGTCCGTGAAGATCCTTCACTCCCGGCGTCGCACGACGCCAGCCCAGCGGGTTCGCTACGGCGAGCTGCGGGCGTGGTGCGGTGCGTCGAGGTCGAGCTCGATGCGTTGGCCGTTGATCGTGACGGCGAGCGTGATGTCGGTTCCGCCGGCAGCGTTGAGGTAGTCGACAAGCGTCGACCACAGGACGTCGCTGCGCCGTTCGGTGCGCGAGACCGTGTTCTGGCCGACTCCCAGTCGTTCACCGAGCTGCTTTTGGGTGAGATCAGCGGCTTGGCGGATCGCCGCAAGGTTGAGCGCGTAGGCCCGATCCTCGGTGTCCATCTCCTTGCGGATCTCTGCGACGGCACGGGCACGCTCTGGGTCGCCCAAATATCTCTTCAAGCGGTCATTACCGCGAACGAAGCCCTCTGGCGCAATACTCTGGCTCACGATCCACCCCTCCATTCTCGTATCCACTGGTCGATGATCTGGTCAGCTCTGGATCCGACACTGTCGTAAAAGACGTCACCCATCGCTGCCTTGTCGTTGCTGAACAAGGCGACCACCGCACGCCCGTCCGGCGCGAACCAGACGATGTCCTGAGTGCGATGCCTTGCCGGTAGGGGTGCGACAGGCGCCAGACCGGGTGCTTCTTCGACTGGCGCACCCACTTGAGCGTCTTGGTGTCATCCTGCGGCTCGGTCTCCAGGTTGTGCACGTAGTCAAGCTGGGCGACGAGGAGGTCGAGCGCTGTGCGAGCTTCGCTCTCTCCGAGGTCAGCTCGGGTTTCGAGGTCGGTGAAGTACCGGTCGAAGTCCGCAGTCCAGTCGATCAGCACTCCCTCAACATACACTCCAAGGGATATCCCTTCGAGGGGATATCTTCGAAGTCCACCCCTCGCCGACGCGTGATGACCGGTCGTACGGCCAGCACAACTCAGCGCCCCCGGTACTCCACGCACTCGACGTCCGCGACGGTCGCCGTCGTCGTCCCGCGGCCCGTCGCGTACGGGCCGACCCACACGCCCAGGAACCCGCCTGCCTCGGGCGAGCTGAGCCGCCCGCCGTGCACGGTCGCGACGGCGTGGAACCCGCCCAGGGTCTCGACCCCGAACGCGTACTCCTGCCCGGCCGCGTGCAGCGCCACGTCCACGGGGCCCTCGGCCAGACCGAGCGGACCCGAGCGCCACGCGCCCCACGACGACCTCCTCGCCACCGAAGCGCTCGACGACGAGCAGCTCGCGCCCGCCGGGCACCCCGGCCGCACCGGGCGCCGCCCGCGTCACGACCGCCGCGATCCACGCCTCCTCGGACTGGCGCACCGCGAGCCCGGCCCACTCGTCGGGCCCGGCCGGGTCGACGTCGACGCGCACCGTGAGGTCCATGTCCCTGTGCTGCTGTCGGCGGCCCAGGAACGCGGGGGTCGCGACGTCGGACAGCGTCGCGGGCGACAGCGCGAGCCGCAGGTGCCCGGGCCGCTCGGTCAGCGACCAGAAGCGCTCTCCGGTCCGCACCTGGTTCCACGCGAGGCCCAGCCCGTCGTCGGGCCGGTCGAACGTCTCCCGCACGACGACGTCGCCCACCCCCGCAGGGGTGTCATCTGAGGCGTCGTCCGACGCTGGCGGCCACCACGCCCGATGCCGCGCCCGCCCCCGGAAGCCGCGCTCCGACGTCGGGCAGGGGGAAGCTCCCCGCGACGTGGCCGACTCCCGGAGCGACCACGGGCCACCCGTCCTCCCAGACCACGGGCGCGAGGAACGTCTCGCGTCCCAGGTTGGGGAAGTAGCCGCCGTAGGGCCGGCTGCCGAGCAGGACCATCCACCACTCGCCGGCCGCGGTCTCGACGAGGTCCCCGTGCCCGACCCCGACCACGGGGAAGTCCCGGCCCAGGTGGCGGTGCGTGAGGATCGGGTTCGCGGGGTTGCCCGTGTACGGGCCGGTCACGGCGTCGGCACGCGCGACCGACACCGCGTGGCGGTGCTCGGTCCCGCCCTCGGAGGCCAGCAGGTAGTAGTGGTCGCCCACCTGGTACAGGTGCGGGCCCTCGGCCCAGACCGCGCCGTGCAGCGCGCCGCGCCACAGGACGCGCTCAGGGCCGACGAGGGCCCCGGCTGCAAGGTCGAGCTCGCGCAGCCACACCTCGGTCTGCCCCTCCCACTCCCCCGGGTCGGCGAGGCGCGTCGCGGTGAGCCACACACGAGCGCCGTCGTCGGGACCAGCGGTGTCGTCGGGACCCGCGGTGTCGAAGAAGAGCGACGGGTCGATCCCGTCCCCCTCGAGCCACACGGGGTCGGACCACGGCCCGGCGGGGTCGGTCGCGGTCACGAGGAGGTGCCCGCCCTGCCCCTGGGTGTGGACGAGGGTCGTGACGACGGAGAACGTCCCGGCGTGGTGGCGGATCGTCGCGGCGTACAGCCCGCCCGACGACGGCACGCTCGACAGGTCCACCTGGTCGGTCCGGTGGATCGCGTGGCCCACCTGCGTCCACGTCACGAGGTCGTGGCTGTGGAAGACCGGCAGGCCCGGGAAGTACTCGAAGGTCGAGGTGACGAGGTAGTAGTCGTCGGGCGCGACGGTCCCGTCCGCCCGGGTGGCCCCCGCGACCCGGCAGATGCTCGGGTCGGGGTGAGTGCCGGGCAGGACGGGGTTCGCGAAGGTCCGGGCGGCCGGACCCGGGCTCTGCTGCCGGACCCGGGGCCCGCAGGGCGACGGGTCTCGGGTCCGGCACCATGTCAGCCCACCACGAGCGGCGCGTGCAGCTCGCGCGTGTGGTCGACCACGCGCACGTCGCCCACGAGCCGCACGGGCGCGGTGAGCCGCACGTCGGCGCTCGACGCCCCGAACCGCAGCTCGATCGCGCCCGGCTCGACGATCCGCCGGCCGTCGCGCCCCGTGAAGGACAGGACGTCGGCGGGCACGGTCGCGCTCACGCGCGCCGAGGCGCCCGCGGCGAGCGGCACGCGCACGTACCCGATCGAGCCGCTGCACGGGCCGCACGACCGAGGCCACGGGGTCGTGCGCGTAGAGCTGCACGACCTCGACGCCGTCGCGCCCGCCCGTGTTCCGCACGACGAA
Organism: uncultured Actinomycetota bacterium; assembly: GCA_963782165.1. Taxonomy (GTDB): domain Bacteria; phylum Actinomycetota; class Actinomycetes; order Actinomycetales; family Cellulomonadaceae; genus Oerskovia. The sequence goes on along the minus strand of CAWAIO010000006.1, from coordinate 156,485 downwards.
CGACGACCTCGAAGGCGCCGTCGGTCGCGGCCTCGGCCACGCCCACCGCGAGGTCCGACCAGTCGAAGCTCGTGTACGTGAGCCCGTGGCCGAACGCGAACGCCGCAGTCGGGTCGATGTTCGACACGTCGGTCGCCTGCGCGAGCGTCGCGGCCAGGTAGGACGTGGGCTGGGCGCCCTCGGTCCCGGGCACGCTCACGGGCAGCCGGCCCGACGGCGCCACGCGCCCCGACAGCACGCCCGCGACCGCAGGGGTCCCCTCCTCGCCCGCGAAGAACGCCTGGACGATCGCCGCGGCGCCGGACTCCCCCGGTGCGGGCGCGCGGCCGCGCCGAGCGCGTAGGGACGACCCGAGAGGATCGTCGCGACCACGGGGCGACCCGTGGCGAGCAGCGCGTCGAGCAGGTCCTGCTGCGCGCCGGGCAGGCGCAGCGACTCGGCGTCGCACCCCTCGCCGCTCGTGCCGCGACCGAACAGGCCGGCCCGGTCGCCCAGGGCGACCACGACGACGTCGGCCTCGCGGGCGAGCTCGACCGCTGCCGCGATGCCCGCGGCGTCGGCCGCCGCGACCTCGGCCGTGCTCACGGCCCCGGTCGAGGACGGGTCGCTCGTGCCGTCGAGCGTGATCGCGGGCAGCACGTCGAGCGTGACGCCCGGCAGCTCGGCGCGCAGCGACGCGGCGAGCGTGGGCAGCGAGATCCCGAGCGGGATCTCGGGGTGGGCCAGGCCCACGTGCGCGGGGAACGAGTAGCAGCCGAGCACGGCCATGGGGTCCTCGGCCGTGGGGCCCGACGACCGCGACCCGGCGCACGTCGCGGCCGAGCGGCAGCACGCCGTCGTTCGCGAGCAGGACCACGGCCTGCTCGGCGACCTCGCGGGCCAGCGCCCGGTTGGCCGGCGCTGTCGAGGTCGACGGTCCCGCGCAGCGCGGCGACCGCGGCGTCGTCACCGGTCCCGGCCGGCCGGCGAGCAGTCCGCGGGCACGTCGCGCAGCACCTCGGGGACGGGGTCCCAGCCGGCGTCGAGCAGGCCGAGCTCGACCTTCTGGCGCAGCACGCGCTCGCAGGGCGCGGTCGACGAGCGCGACGTCGACGTCCCCGGCCTCGAGGGCCGCGACGAGCGGCTCGCCGAACGTCTTGACGGTCGGCAGCTCGACGTCGACGCCCGCCGCGAGCGCCGCCGCGGCGGCCTCGGCCCAGTCGCCGGCCACGCCGTGCAGGATCTTGAGGAACGCGATGCCGAAGTAGTCGGCGACGACGGTCCCGTCGAAGCCCCACGTGTCGCGCAGCAGCCCGGTGAGCAGCTCGCGCGTCGGCGGCCGACGGGATGCCGTCGGTGTCGGTGTAGGCGTGCATGACCGAGCGCACGCCGCCCTCGCGGACCGCCATCTCGAACGGCGGCAGGATCACGTCGGCGCGCTCGCGCGGGCCCATCGAGACGGGCGCGAGGTTGCGGCCGCCGCGCGAGGCCGAGTAGCCCGCGAAGTGCTTGAGCGTCGCGACGATGCCCGCGGACTCGAGGCCCTGGACGTAGGCCGTGGCGACGGTGCCGACGAGGTACGGGTCCTCGCCGATGGTCTCCTCGACGCGGCCCCAGCGGGCGTCGCGCACGACGTCGAGCACGGGGGCCAGGCCCTGGTGCACGCCGACCGAGCGCATGTCGCGACCGATCGCGGCGCGCCATGCGCGCGCACGAGCGCGGGGTCGAACGACGCGCCCCAGGACAGCGGCACGGGGTAGGCCGTCGCGCCCCAGGCGGCGAAGCCGGCGAGGCACTCCTCGTGCGCGACGCGCGGGGATGCCGAAGCGGTTCGCGCGAGCGCACGCGCTCCTGCGTGCGCAGCAGCGACAGCGCGCCCAGGGCCGGGTCGACCGGGTCGGTGCCGAACGGGCGGGTCAGCTGCCCGAGCCCGTCGGGCAGCAGCGCGTCGAGGTCGACGCCGTCCTCCATGTCGTGCTGGTGCGGGGCGACCTCGCCGCCCTCGGCCGACGCGCCGACCCACACGCCGAAGAGCTGGGCGACCTTCTCGCGCGAGCGTCATCTCGGCCATGAGCGCCTTGACGCGGGTCGCGGTGTCGACCGACGGGTCGGACCACACGGGGAGCGTGTCTCCCCGAGGCGCGGGGAGCCGGGCCAGGTGGCGGAGGATGGCAGGTTCGTCTGAAGAGTCATCGTGGAGCTACTTTCCGCCGACGCCCATGAGGCCCTGGACCAGGGCACGCCGGGCGAACAGGTACACGAGCAGGATCGGGATCATCGACATGACGACCGCCGCGAGGAGGCCGGGGATGTTGACGCCGTACTGGGTCTGGAAGTTGAAGAGGCCGAGCGTGATGACCTTGGTCGACTCGGACTGCGTGAGGATCAGCGGGAACAGGAACCCGTTCCACGCCTGCAGCGCCGAGTACACGACGATCGTCGCGACGCCGCCCTTGGACAGCGGCAGCACGAGCTGCAGGAACACGCGCTTGGGCGACGCGCCGTCGAGAGCCATGGCCTCGTAGAGCTCGTTGGTGATGTCACGCATCGAGCCGCTGAGGATGATCGTGCAGATCGGCAGGCAGAACGCCGCGGTCGGCAGGATCACGCCGATCAGGTTGTCGTACAGGCCCACGACCGAGATCACGTAGAAGATCGGGCACGATCACGGCGCTCGCGGGGACCGCGAGCCCCAGCAGGAACATCCGGAAGATGCCCGTGGTGGCCCGCGAGCGGTTGCGCACGATCGCGTACGACAGCGGCGGCACGAGCAGCACCACGATCCCGACCACCGCGACCGTCACCACGAGCGTGTTGAGGAAGTAGCGGCCGAAGCCCTGGTCGAACGCGTTGGTGAAGTTGTCGAGCGTGAAGGTGGTCGGCAGGGACAGGGGGCCGCCCGCGGCGTACCCGGCCTGCGTCTGGAACGACGCGGTGACCAGCACGTAGAGCGGGATCGCGACGATCAGGAGCCAGATCGTGACCGCGACGCCCGCGCCCCAGTTGGGCCGGTTGCGGCTGCCCTTGCCCGCCCGACGGCGGAGCGGGACGCCCGCTCCCGTCGCACCCGGGCGGGACGCACCACCCGAGGTGGGGGACGCCGTCGGGCCGGAGACCTGCTCCGCGGGGGTGACGCTCAGGTCGTTGCTCATCACACGCCCTCCAGCTCGCTGCGCATCTTGTCGTACCCGGACAGGCGGACCATGACCAGCGAGATCGCGGTCGCCGCGACGACCAGGACCACGGCGATCGCCGAGGCGAGGCCGAAGTCGAAGCCGCGGAACGCCTTCTGGTACATGTAGAAGGCCGTGATGGTCGTGTCCGTCCCGGGCCCGCCGTTGGTCAGGATGAGGACCGTGTCGAACGTCGTCAGACCACCGACGACCATGAGGATGACCGACGTGATCATGGTGTTGCGCAGCTGCGGGAGCGTGATCGCGAAGAACGAGCGCACGCGCCCGGCGCCGTCGATCTCGGCCGCCTCGTAGAGCATGGGCGGCACGGCCTTGGCCGCCCCCTGGTAGATCAGGGCGTGCAGCGGCGTGAACTGCCACAGGCTCACGAACACCAGGACCGCGATCGCGGTCGACTGGTTGCCGAACAGGTTGCCGTCGCCGAACAGCCACTCCATCTGGGCCGGGACGCCGAAGTTCGGGTCGAGCACCGCGCGCCACAGGACCGAGACCGCGGCCGCGGACAGCAGCAGCGGCACGAAGAAGATCGCCGAGAGGACCGCGCGGTTCCACTGGTGGCCCGCGGCCCACACGCCCAGCAGCATCGCGACCGGGGTCTGGGTCACGACGCCGAGCGCCGTCAGGACGAGCGAGAGCCCGATGCTCTTGAGCATCACGGGGTCCTCGAGCAGGCGGGACCAGTTCTCGGTCCCGACGAACTCGGGGCTGCCCAGGCCGCTCCACTGCGTGAACGACAGCACGAGCACGAGAACCATGGGCAGGAGGGCGAAGAGCCCGAAGAACAGGGCGGCGGGCAGGGCCCAGACCACGCCCGGGCGGCCGACCTGGAGGTCGGCGGCGCCCGGGCGCGTGCGCCCCTGGGGTGCGCGGGTGGTCATGACGATCTCCGTCCGGGGGACCGGGTCAGCGCGAGGCCGGCAGGGACTTCATCGCAGCGATGAAGCCGTCGGCGTCGATCTGGCCGCTGAAGAACTGCTGGACCGCGATCTTGAGCGGGGTGCCGGCAGCCGGGGGGTACGCCTGGTCCCAGGACATCTGGAAGTGGGGGGCGTCCTTGACGAGGTCGAACTGGAAGGCGGCGTACTCGGGGCTCGCGGCCTGGTCCAGGAACTGCTCGGTGTTGGTCGTGGTCGGCAGGTTGCCGATCGCGAGCTGTGCCTCGACGAACTCGTCCGAGTACATGAGCTTGAGGAAGTCGGCCACGGCGTCCGGGTAGCGGGTCTTGGCGAGCACCGAGTAGAAGTTGTTGGTGTTGCCCGTGATGTTGGCCGCGTCGCCCTTGCCACCCTCGATGGCGGGGAAGGCCGTGTAGCCGAGGTTGGCGTCGGTCCACGCGGCGTCCACGTCGTAGTGCGTCGAGTAGTTCCACGAGCCCATGAGCTCGAACGCCGCCTTGCCCGTGCGCAGGAGCGCGGGAGAGCCGCCGTCGGTGAACTTGACCGAGTCGAAGTTGGTGCCGAACGCGCCGGCGTCGATGAGCTCGGACAGCTTGTCCAGCGCCTCGTGGCTCTCGGCCGAGTCCCACACGTCGGTGTCGCCCGCGAGGGCGCTCTCGAAGAGCTCGGGGCCCGCGACGCGGTCGAACGCGTACTGGTACCACATGAGGGTCGGCCACTGGTCGGCACCACCGAGCGCGATGGGGGTCACGCCCTGGGCCTTGAGCGTCTCGACCGCGGCGAGGAGCTCGTCCCACGTCTGGGGGGCCTCGATGCCGGCGTCCGCGAGGACCTGCTTGTTGTGGAACAGCATGACGGGCTGCGTGCCGCGCATGGGGATGCCGTAGGACTTGCCGTCGATCACGGCCGAGTTGAACACGGCGGGCAGGAACGCGTCCTTGAGCTGAGGGTCCTCGGCGATGAAGTCGTCGAGCGGGAGGAGCAGGTCGGCGTCGACGAAGGGCTCGATCGAGCCGCCACCCCAGTTGAAGAAGACGTCCGGCGCCGCGTTGGTGTCGATGATCGTCTGGAGCTTCTGCTGGTAGTCGGCACCCGGGATGGTGTCGAGGACGACCTTGACGTCGGAGGTCGCGTTGAAGGTGTCGACCATCTGCTGCTCGACCTTGTTGGTCGCGTCGCCGTAGACCATCACGTGGATCTCGTTCTCGGGACGGCTGGACCCGCCGGAGTCGCCGCTCGCGCACGCCGCGAGCGGGAGGACCAGCGCCGACGCCACGGCCGCGGCCGTGAGCGACTTCCGCGTTCTTGTGTTCATCATCGAACCCTTTCGAAAGTTTCGGCACCTGCGCCGAAAGTACTCGGTTGCCCTGGACTCTAAGACGCGAACCTGCTGGGGTCAACAACGAGTCCGAACCGTTATCTGCTCCGAGAACACTGAGAACTCGATGCCGAGACACGGCGGACCACCCTTCGAAACTTTCCACCGAGGCGCTACGCTGACCGGCATGACCGACGAAGTTCTCGCGGGGCGGGTCACGCTCGCCGCCGTGGCCACCGAGGCCCAGGTGTCCCTCTCGACCGTGTCCAAGGTGCTCAACGGGCGGACCGACGTCGCGGCCGGGACCCGCGACCGCGTCGAGGCCCTGCTCGTCCAGCACGGCTACCGGCGCCGCAAGAGCCCCACCGCCTCGGCACCCCTCATCGAGATCGTGTTCCACGAGCTCGAGAGCATCTGGGCCATGGAGCTCATCCGGGGCGTCGAGGACGTCGCACGGGAGAACGGCGCGAGCGTCGTGCTGACCGAGTCCGGCACCCGGCACGCCCCGGGCCCCGAGTGGATCGAGGGCGTGCTCGCTCGCCGCCCGCTCGGCGTCGTGCTCGTCTTCTCGACGCTCCCGGCCGCCGTCAAGGAGCAGCTCCGGTCCCGCGCCATCCCGTTCGCGGTCATCGACCCCGCGGGCGACCCCGAGCCCGACGTCCCCTCGGTCGGCTCGGCGAACTGGCAGGGCGGCCTCATGGCCACCCGGCACCTGATCGAGCTCGGCCACCGCCGCATCGGCGTCATCACGGGGCCCGAGGACATGATGTGCTCGCTGGCGCGCCTCGACGGCTACCGCTCGGCGCTCGGCACGGCCGGCATCGCCGCGGACCCGGACCTGGTCCGGTTCGGCGACTTCCACCCCCAGGGCGGCACCGACCGCGCGGACGAGCTCCTCAGCCTGCCTGAGCCGCCCACCGCGATCTTCGCGGGGTCGGACCTCCAGGCGCTCGGCGTGCTCGAGGCCGCGCGGCGCCACGGCCTGCGCGTGCCGGAGGACCTCTCGATCGTGGGCTACGACGACGTCCCCGTGGCTCGCTGGTCGAGCCCCGCGCTGACGACCATCCACCAGCCGCTCCAGGAGATGGGCCAGGAAGCGGCCCGGCTCGTCCTCAAGGCGCGCGACGGCGGCACGACCAACACGCGCATGGACCTCGCGACGAGCCTCGTGGTGCGCGGGAGCACGGGGGCGCCCGCGGCGGGCTGACGGACCGGGACCTCAGGGCTCCTCAGGGCTCGCGTCGAGGCGGTTACCGTGTCCTCGCTCCACCCGCTACCGGGGACCACGTGACGCTCTTCACGTGCAACTCACGTCACGTGGGCGGCCACTCCATGTCTACCTTGGTGAACGCACAACCCGGAGGTAGAACCATGAGCACGCAGCACGTCACCGAGCCCGCCCCCGTCACCGCAGGACTCTCGCGCCGCGAGATCCACCACGCCGCGACCGCCCCCGTGACCCCGAGCCCGTGGCAGCGGCTGCACGGCACGCCCGCGCACCCCGTGGCCATCGCCGCGGTGACGATCGTGGTCGGTACGCTCGCCGGGATCGGGACGGGCGCGCTCCTGAGCCTCTGACGGGACCAACGGCCCGCAGCGCCAGGACCTCCGGCATCTGAGGCAAGCCTCACCTCATCACTAGCGTCGGCAGCATGAACCTTGCCGAGGTCCCCCCGGGCACCCGCGTCGTCCTGACCTCGGCGCGGGCGGGCGCGCGACTCACACCCACGTCCGACGTGCGGCTCCGCGAGCTGGGTCTGCGGCCCGGTGCGGGCGTGACGGTCGCGCTCCGGACCCCGTTCGGTGGGCGCGTGGTGCTCGTCGGGCGTCGGCGCATCGCGCTCGACGCCGCGACGGTCCGCCGGTTCGAGACCGCTCCGTGAGCTGTCCGCACTGCGAGGGCGGCGCGGCGCGCACGCACGAGGGGCCCGACGGCGTCGCTCACCCCCGCGGTCGCCGCGGACCGCGAGACCGCTCCCCGGGCAGGACCCCCACGGCCCCCACCCTGCGGGTCCTGCTCGTGGGCACGCCCAACGCCGGGAAGTCGACCCTCTTCAACCACCTCACGGGCGCGCGGCAGACCATCCGGAACGTGCCCGGGACCACGGTCGACCTGGCGCGCGGAGCCTGGCGGCCCCGCGCCGGTGCCGGGACGACGACCGCGTCCCCGCTCGCTCTCGTCGACCTCCCCGGCACCTACTCGCTCACCCCGGTCTCGCCCGACGAAGCCGTGACGGTCGCCGAGATCGACCGGGCCGGGTCCGAGCCGGGCACCGTGACGCTCCTCGTCGCCAACGCGGCCGAGCTGCACAGCGCGCTGTTCCTGCTCGGTCAGGTCGGGGCGCGGACCCGGCGCGTCGTCGTGGCCCTCACCATGACCGACGTCGCCACGGTCGACGGGGTCGAGGTCGACCCCGAGCGGCTCACCGCCCGGCTGGGCGTGCCCGTGGTCGAGGTCGACCCCCGCACGGGGCGCGGGACCGACGAGCTGGCCACGGCGGTCCGCGCGGTGTCGGAACGGCCTCGGCCCGTCCTGGGTCTGCCGGGCGGCGCGACGGCGACGGGCACCGCACCCGACGACGAGCTCGACCGCATCGACGCGCTGCTCGGGTGGGCGGACGACGTCGTCGAGTCCGTCGACGCGCACGGCTCGGCGACGCGCAGCCGTGCGGACCGGATCGACGCGCTCCTGCTCAATCCCTGGGTGGGCCTGCCGGTCTTCGTCCTGACCCTCTGGGCGCTCTTCCAGCTCGCGACCTGGGTCGCCGCGCCGATCATGGCCGCGACCGAGGCCCTCGTCACGGGACCCGTCGCAGGCCTCGTGACCTGGGTGCTCGACGGCGTGGGTCTGGGTGGCGGCTGGCTCGAGGGGCTCCTGGTCGACGGCGTGGTCGCGGGCGTCGGCGTCGTCGTCGCGTTCGCGCCGCTCATGGCCCTGATGTTCCTGGCGATCGGGCTGCTCGAGGACTCGGGCTACGTCGCGCGGGTCGCGGTCCTGGCCGACCGCCTCATGCGGTCGGTCGGACTCGACGGGCGCGTCATCATGCCTCTGATCGTGGGCTTCGGGTGCAACCTCCCGGCGCTCGCCGCGACGCGCACGCTCCCGAACGCCCGGCAGCGGCTGCTCACGGGGCTCCTGGTCCCGTACGCCTCGTGCCCCGCCCGGTTGACGGTGTACGTCCTGCTCGCGGGCACGTTCTTCCCGCGGCACACCGGGCTCGTGGTGCTCGCGATGTACGTGCTGAGCGTCGCGCTCGTGCTCGTGGGGGCGCTCGCGCTGCGGGGCACGCTGTTCCGGGACCTGGCCCACGAGCCCTTGGCCCTGGTCCTCCCGGCCTACCACGTGCCGCGCCCGGTCCCGCTGCTGGTGACGACCGGTCGACGGGTGCTCGCGTTCCTGCGGGGGGCGGGCACGATCATCGTGGGTGTCCTCGTCGTCGTCTGGCTCCTGCTCGCGGTCCCCGTGGCACCCGGCCACGCGTTCGGCGAGGTGCCCGTGCACGACTCGGCCTACGGGCGCCTGACCGACCAGGTCGCGCCGGTCTTCTCCCCCGCCGGCTACGGCGACTGGCGCACCACGAGCGCGCTCGTCACGGGATTCGTGGCGAAGGAGGTCGCCGTGGGCGCGCTCGCGCAGGCGTACGCGGTCGACGAGCCCGCGGGCTCCTCGCCGGGCGAGCTCGGCGAGCAGCTCCGGACCACGCTCGACGAGACGTCGGGCGGGCACGCCCCGGCCGCCGCGCTCGCCTTCATGGTCTTCGTCCTCGCCTACACCCCGTGCCTCGCGACGGTCGCCGAGCAGAAGCGGATGTTCGGGTGGCGCTGGTCCCTCGGGGCCGTCGCCGTCCAGCTCGGCATCGCGTGGACCCTGTCGGTCGCGACCTTCCAGCTCCTGCGGCTCGTCTGGTGAGCGCCGCGGCGAGGACGGGGGCGGCGCTCGACCTCCGTGGCGGCGTCGCGCCCCGCGAGGTCCTGCGGCCCGTGCTGGTACGGCTGCGCTCCGGGGTCGCGGTCGGCGCCCTGGCCGCCGACCTGGGCCTCGACCCGCGCCTCGTCGACGCGGCGATCGCTCAGCTCGTCCGCCTGGGGCTCGCACAGGTCGCGGGGCCCGGCCCGACGCGGCCGGGCGAGGCGTCCGCCCTGGGCTGCTCGGCGAGCGCCGGCGGCTCGGGCTGCGCGCCCCCTCCCCCCGCGGGCACGGAGCGACGGATCCCTCTCGCGTGCGCGGGGTGCCCGCTCGCTTCCGCGTCGCCCCGGCGCACCTGACCCTTCGCCCACCGGCGACGACGCGAACACCATTCTTCGCGCGTCGACCGGAAATTCCTGCGCCACGCTGCCACGTTCGACCCGTTCGCCAAGAAGGCCCGCCTCGTCACCCATCCGTCCCTCGCGCGACACCGCAGATCCGCAGCATCTCACCGATCCTGACGCTCTGCGATCACACCGAAGCCGCCCGAGAAACCTTCGAGAATGGTGATGGACCGACCAAGGAATGCCTTTCCTCACGCAATCTCAGGCGAGCCTTTCCTTGCTGGAAAGAATGCCCAGCAGGGTGCTACAAGAATGGTATGGACATCCGTGAGAACCTTCGACGCTACCCTCTGGTCGTCGCCACGGTCCTGGTCGCGGCCGTCTCCGGGGTCCTCTCGCTCACCCCCTGGTCCCCGGCGGTCCCGTGGCTCGTGTCCGCCTACGCGCTGGCCGTCGCGGCCTGGACGGGCGTGGGCATGCTCCGTGACCTGCTCCGCGGGCACGCCGGGATCGACATCCTCGCCGTGACGGCCGTGACCGCCGCGGTCGTCGTCGGCGAGCACTGGGCGGCCCTCGTCGTGGTGCTCATGCTGACGGGGGGCGAGGCGCTCGAGGACTACGCGGCGAACCGGGCCCGCCGCGACCTCTCGGCGCTCCTGTCCCGCGCCCCCGCGACCGCGCACGTGCTCGACGGCGGCTCGCTGCGCGACGTCCCCGTCGACGACGTACGTCCCGGGGACCTGGTCGTGGTCCGTCCGGCCGAGGTGGTCCCGGTCGACGGCGAGCTCGTCAGCGACCGGGCCGACCTCGACGAGTCGTCGCTCACGGGTGAGCCCTTGCCGGTCGAGCGTCAGCGGGGTGACGAGGTCCCCTCGGGGGGCGTCAACGGGCAGCAGGCCATCACGCTGCGCGCGACGAGGTCGGCCGGCGACAGCCAGTACCAGCAGATCGTCTCGCTGGTCGAGCAGGCGACCACGAGCCGGTCACGGACCGTCCGGCTGGCCGACCGCTTCGCGGTCCCGTTCACCCTCGTCGCGCTCGCGATCGCCGGCTTCGCCTGGTGGGTCAGCGGGGACGGCACCCGGTTCGCGGAGGTCCTCGTCGTGGCGACCCCGTGCCCGCTGCTCATCGCGGCCCCCGTCGCCTTCATGGGCGGGATGAGCCGCGCCGCGCGCGAGGGCGTGATCGTCAAGTCGAGCGAGACGCTCGAGAAGCTCGACCGCACGCGCACCGTGGCGTTCGACAAGACCGGGACCCTCACCCACGGTCGTCCCGCGCTCGCGCGCGTCGAGACGACCGGGATCCTGGACGCCGACGAGGTGCTGCGGCTGGCCGCGTCCGCGGAGCAGTACTCGAGCCACGTCCTGGCCGACGCCGTCGTGGAGGGCGCCCGGCAGCGCGGGCTCGGCACGGTCGAGACGACCGACGCGCACGAGGTCCCGGCGCACGGTGTCCGGGCCGTCGTCGTGGGCAGGGAGGTCGTGGTGGGGAAGCGGTCCTACGTCGCCGCCGAGACCCGCACCGCCGTCGAGCCCGCCGTGCTCCAGCCGGGCGAGCTCGCGGTCCAGGTCGCGGTCGACGGGATCCCCGTCGGGGCGCTGGTCCTGCGCGACGAGGTGCGCACCGAGGCCGCCGGGACGGTCGCCGCCCTGCGCGCCCTGGGCGTCGACCACGTCATGATGCTCACCGGGGACCAGCGGACGACGGCCGAGCACGTCGCAGCCGCCCTCGGCATCGACGACGTGCGCGCCGAGTGCCTGCCCCTCGACAAGGTCGAGGCGGTCCGGGACGCCCCCGCCCGCCCAGTGGCCATGGTGGGCGACGGCGTGAACGACGCGCCGGTCCTGGCCTCGGCCGACGTCGGGATCGCCATGGGCGCGCGCGGCGCCACCGCCGCGAGCGACTCGGCCGACGCGGTCGTCCTGCGCGACGACGTCTCTGCCGTCGCGACGGCCGTGCGGGTCAGCAAGGACACGCTCCGCGTCGCGCTGCAGAGCATCTGGGTCGGGATCGGGCTCAGCGTGGCGCTCATGCTGGTCGCGGCGCTCGGGTACCTCCCCGCGCTCGCGGGCGCCTGGATGCAGGAGGGTGTGGACCTCGTCGCGATCCTCTGGGCGCTGCGCGCGAGCCGCGGCACGCGCGCCTCCCGACCCGCGCCGTCGCTCGACGCCCCTTCGCAGCCCGAGCCCACGATCGCCGCGCGCTGAACCCCGCTCCCGGCCGGACCCGAGCTCCCGCAGTGAGCGCCGCCGTCGGGCACGCGGGGTGGTCCTGGGCGCGGCCCGGGTCGCCACCGCCCAGGGGCGCCCCGCGCCGAAGCCGGGCAGACTCGAGCGGGTGAGCCCGGCGCCCCGCACCCACCGCCCAGCCCGACGCCCCACCCGTGCGACGGGCTGGATCGTCGCTGCCGGGGTGGCCGTCCTCGCGTTCGCGGTGCGCTGGAGCCTCGTGGGCGGGAGGGTCGGGGTCCGGGACTACACGGGGTACGACGACGGCGTGTACTTCTCCTCGGCCGTCGCCCTGGTGCACGGGCTCGTGCCCTACCGCGACTTCACGCTCCTGCACCCACCCGGGTCGATGCTCGCCCTGACACCGTTCGCGGCCCTGACCGCATGGACGAGCGACAGCGACGCCCTGGTCGCCGCGCGCGTAGGCGTCATGCTCGTCGGGGCCGCGAACGCGGTCCTGGTGACGCGGATCGCGGGCCGCTGGGGGACCACCGCGGCGGTCGTGGGCGGGGTCCTCTACGCGGTCTCGTTCGCCGCGGCGTGGGCCGAGCGCATCACGCTGCTCGAGCCGCTCGGCTCGCTGTGCCTGCTCGGCGGCGTGGTCCTCCTGCTGCGCGGCCTGCCGGACGCGGCCACGGGCGGGCGCTCGGGGTGGCTCTGGGCGGGGGGCGCGGTCCTGGGGCTCGGGGCCACGGTCAAGATCTGGGGCGTCGTGCCCGCGCTCGTCGTGATCGGCTGGCTGCTCGTGGCGGTCGGGTGGCGGGCCGCGCTGCGCGCGAGCGCGGGGGCGCTGGGGGCGGTCCTCGTCGTGCTGGCGCCGTTCGCCCTGGCGGCGGGCTCGGACATGTTCCGCATGGTGTTCCTGGACCAGCTGGGACGTCCACGCGAGACCGACACGGGTGTCGAGCAGCGGCTCACGTGGATCGCCGGGACGGGAAGCGCCGCGTGGGCCACCACCCCGACGGCGCAGCTCGCCCTGGTCTGGGCGGTCCTGGCCGCGGTGCTCGTCGCGGCGGTCGTCGCCTGGGCGGGGCGCCGCGGTCGGCTCTGGGTCGCCCTGCTCGTCGTCCAGACCGTGGTGCTGCTGGCCTCTCCGTCGGCCTACCAGCAGTACGCGGCGTTCGTGACCCCGGCCCTGGTGCTCGTGGTCGCCGCCGCGGTCTCGCTCGTCCCGGCCGGGGGCCGGGGGCTCGTGGCCGCGGGGGCTTGCCTGGGTCTGGGGCTCGCGACGGCCGCCCCCACCCCGCCTCGGCCCACGCCCTTCCCCGCGGCCGAGCTGCGCGCAGCGCTCCCGGACGAGGGCTGCGTCCGGGCGGACTCGCCCGCCCTGCTGGCCCTGACCGACGTCCTGAGCCGTGACCTCGAGCGCGGGTGCGAGCTCCCCGTGGACCTGTCGGGCTACGCCTACGACGTCGGCGCGCGTGACGCCGCGGGCCAGGCCGTGCCGCGCGACCAGAACGCCGCGTGGCAGCGCGAGGCGCTGCGCTACCTGACGTCGGGGTCCGCGACGCTCATGGTGCGCTCGGTCGGCAACGGGTTCGACGAGACGACCCGGCGCACGCTCGACGACACGACCACCACGGTCCTGGAACGACGCGGCGTCCGGGTCCTGGTGCCCGACGAGGCGCCCGGGGACTAAGACTGGGCACGAGGTGTGCGGCGCGCGAGCCCGACGGGAGGGCCGCCTCCTCGTCGGCGACCGCGGGCCTCGTCCGCCCCTGGTCCTGGTCCGGACCCGGTCTATCGGTTCCGAGGTGCCGACCGGTCGTCTGCCACCACCTGGGCGGTGCCCCTAGGATCTGGCCGTGAACGAATCCACGGATCAGGCCGAGCAGCACTGGACGCAGACGCTCCCGGAGGTCGCCGAGCGAGCTGCTCGGCTCCTCGGCATCGACGTCGCCACGGTCGCGACCTCGCAGCGCGTGGTCCCGGGAGGATTCCACGTCTGGGTCCCGGGACGAGGCGGGGCCCAGGCGATCATCGGGTTCGACGGCGCCGCCTACGTCCGCGAGTCGAGCGTCAGCGCACGAGAGCTCCTCGCCGCCTACCAGTCCGGCGCGCGCAACGACACGACGCTCGCGACCACACCCGTCAACCATGCGGCCTCGGCGGTCGCGGCCATGCTCGGTGTGCTCCGCGGAGAGCCCGCCCGCCAGGCCGGCCCCGTGGGCCCGACCGAGGACGAGCTCGCCCAGCTCGTCGGTGCGCCGTTCGGGCAGACGACTCCCGACGAGCTTGCCGAACGGCTGCGGGGCCGGGGGCCGGGCGCGTACTCGATCCTCGGGATCGACCGCGCGCACGGCCCGGGGCACTGGTACGTCGCGCACTTCGACGGGAACACCGTGACCCTCCTCGACCCGATCGCGAACCGGACCGCCGCCTGGCCACCCACCGAGGACGTCGTCCGGTGGTGGGCCGACGGCGAGCCGACCAGGCCCCCCGCGACCGTCGTGCTCGACGCACGGTCGCGCCACGGCCGTCGCGTCTGGCTGCGGACCACGCCCCGCCTCGCCCCGCAGGCGCGCGGCCTCGTCGACTGGTACGCGGCGCAGCCTCCAGAGCGCGTCAGGAAGGGCCTCGGGGTGTGGCACGGGTTCTGGTGGTCGGCGCTCTCCGCGGAAGGTGAGGACCTGCGGGTGGCCGCGACGGACCTCACGAAGCCCGGGATCGAGACCATGACCTGGGACGTCGACCCCATGCTCGAGGCGCTCCGCTCCCAGGTCGAGATGGCCGCGTTCTGCAAGGTGCCGCGCGAGTCGATCCGATTCACGCACGGCGTCCGGGTCTACGACGGTGTGTTCGAGGCCCCCGAGATCCACGTGAAGCGGTACGCCGCGACCGACGACGCCACGGGGTGGGTCATCACGCCCTTCCCCCAGCAGCCGCGAGGCGGCACACGGCTCGTGCCCGCGCACGAGGTCTGGCGCAAGGCACCTCACCTCGTGCGCTACCTCGCCCTCCCCACCGGCTTCCACGCCGAGTGGGCGGAGGGACGCACCAGCCGGATCTGGAACCCGGCCGGCGACCTCGTCTGGGACGCCGCCGCGCGCGACGCCGCAGCCGTGCGGCCTGCCACCCCGACGGCGGCCGCACCCTCGCCGTCCGACCGCCGCCCGCGAGGCTCGGTCGCCTACGAGGACGCCCGCGCGGCCCTCGACGACGCGCACGCGAGCCCCGAGAAGCTGCTCGCCCTGGGCCACGGCGTGCGCGACGCGTTCGTGCGCAACGAGCACCTCGTCGGTCTCCTCCCGATCGACGCCGAGCAGGTCATGATCGCCGTCTACCGCCGGGCCGACGCCGCGGGGTCGCGCGAGGCCGCGCTGGCGTGGGTGCGCGAGGCCTACTTCCGGGGCCTCGAACCCGCGGTCGATGCCGCTGCGCGCGTCGACGCACTGGCTGCCGACGACCCGGACGGCTCCGCACACGTCCTGCGCGGCTGGATGCGCTTCAACGGCTACGGGTTCACCCAGGACGCGTCGACCGCCGCCGCGGACCACGAGGCCGCTGCGAGGATCGGCAACCCCGACGCCCTCTTCGAGCTCTCGGTGCTGTCCGCGACGGGCCAGGGAGTGCCGGTCGACGAGGCCCGGTCACGCCACCTCCTCGAGCGCGCCGCCGAGGCTGGGCATCCGCGCGCCCTCTACAACGTGGCGGCCGAGCACGCGACCGGTCGGGGACGCCCGCAGGACCCGCAGCGAGCGCTCGCCCTGTACGTCGCGGCGGCCGACAAGGGGCACGGGCGAGCCGCCTTCACGGCGGCTGTCATGACGCTCACCGGTGACGGCACGGCCCCCGACGCGGCGCGGGCGAGCGGCCTGCTGCACCAGGCACAAGACCTCGGGTTCGACGTCGAGGGGACGGCCGACCAGCTTCCTGCGGCTCTGCGCGACCAGGTCGTGGCGCTCGTCGCCACGACCTGAGGCACGGCGGCCTGAGGCGCCTCGCGACCTGACGGGGTGCCGAGCATGCGGTTGTCGTCCCGATTCCGGGAGGACTGGACGGCAACCGCATGCTCGGCCGACGACAACCGTCTGGTCGGCGCCTCGGGAGCGGGACACCCCGCAGCCCGGCCCTGTCCGCTCCAGCCGGACGTGTCGAGAGGAACACCACCTGCGACCGCCGGTCACCGGGGATCCCTGGAACCGGCCTAGGGTCGAACCATGAGGTCGTCCCGTCGAGGCGCCACGTGCGCCGCCCTTCTCGTCACCGCCCTCCTGCTCGCCGCCTGTTCCCCCGGCGGCGCGACGAACGTCCCGACGAGCGCTCCGCCGTCGGGCAGCGGTGCCCCTCCCACGCCGATCGCGACCGCGACACCCGCCCCCAGCGAGACCACCGAGCCCTCCGACGCGTCCGCCGACCCGCTCGCCGGGTGGAGCCTCGAGCAGAAGGTCGGCCAGCTCCTGATGGTCGGGGTCGACGTCGGGAAGGTCGACCAGGCGAGCTACGACGCGATCAGCACGCACCACGTGGGCAACCTGTTCCTCGCGGGCCGCACGCAGGCCGGGGCCGGGCCGGTCGAGAACCTCGTCGACTCGTTCACGGCCCTCGTCTCGGACGAGACCACGCACGGGGCGCCCCTGTTCGTCTCGACCGACCAGGAGGGCGGCAAGGTCCAGGTCCTGCGCGGCCCGGGCTTCTCCGACATCCCGAGCGCCATGGACCAGTCCACGCTTGCGCCCGCCGACCTGCAGGCGCAGGCGACCACGTGGGGCGCGGAGCTCGCCGCCGCAGGGGTCGACCTCAACCTCGCGCCCGTCATGGACGTCGTCACGAGCCCCGAGACCGCGCGGTCCAACGCCCCGATCGGGTACTTCGGCAGGAACTACGGGTTCGGGGTGGACACCGTGACCTCGCACGCGAACGCGTTCAGCGCCGGCATGGAGGCCAGCGGGGTCGACGTCGCGATCAAGCACTTCCCCGGCCTCGGACGCGTGGGCGGCAACACCGACGACGACGCGGGCGTGACCGACACGGTGACCGCGCGCGACGACCCGTCGGTCCAGGCCTTCCGGTCGGGGATCGACGCCGGGGCCGCGTTCGTCATGATGTCGACCGCGATCTACGACCGGATCGACCCGAGCGCGCCCGCGGCCTTCTCGCCCGTCGTCGTCGACGGGCTGCTGCGGGGCGACCTGGGGTTCCAGGGCGTCGTCATCACCGACGACGTGTCGAAGGCCGAGCAGGTCCAGGCCTGGTCGCCGGGCGACCGGGCCGTCCTGACCGTCGCCGCGGGCGGCGACATGGTGCTCGCGTCGGCAGACCCGGGTGTGATCCCCGAGATGGCGACCGCGCTGGTCCAGCGCGCGCAGGCCGACCCGGGCTTCGCCGCCAAGGTCGACGCCGCGGTGCTGCGGGTCCTCGCCGCCAAGGAGAGGCTCGGGGCGTAGGCGTCGGGGTGCGTCGGCGGCCCCCGATCCGCGGACGCCGGCGGGTGGCCGGCGCTCACCGCACCGACCACCCGCCGCCCGGAATCTGTCGTCCACAGGCCGTCCACAGCGTGTTCCACACGTTGTCCCCACCGCTGTCCACAAAGTTATCCACAGACCTGGGGACAGTGTGCACAGGGCCGAGCCCCGTGCTCACGCGACGCCGAGGTACGCCTCCTTGATGCTCGGGTCCGCGAGGAGCTCACGCCCGCCCCCGGAACGCACGACCTCACCCGTCTCGAGCACGTACGCCCGGTGCGAGCGCGAGAGCGCCTGCCGCGCGTTCTGCTCGACGAGCAGCACCGTGGTGCCCTGCGCGTTGATCTCCGAGACGATCCGGAAGATCTGCTGGATCACCATGGGCGCGAGCCCCATCGACGGCTCGTCGAGCAGCATGAGCCGCGGCCGGGCCATGAGCGCACGCCCGATCGCGAGCATCTGCTGCTCGCCCCCGGACATGGTCCCGCCCACCTGCGACGTGCGGTCCTCGAGGCGCGGGAACAGCTCGAAGACCCGCGCGAGCGTCTCGTCGTGCACGGCCTTGTTCTCGAACGTGCGCCCGTAGGCCCCCATCTCGAGGTTCTCCAGGACCGTCATGCCGGGGAAGATGCCCCGGCCCTCGGGGGCCTGCACGATCCCCTCGAGCACCCGCAGGTGCGGCTTCATCCGGGTGATGTCCTTGCCGTCGAACACGATCTTCCCGCGCGACAGCGGTCGGATCCCCGAGACCGCGCGCATGGTCGTGGTCTTCCCGGCGCCGTTTGCCCCGATGAGGGTCACGAGCTCGCCCTCCTCGACCGTGATCGACACGCCGCGCACGGCCTCGATCCGCCCGTAGGCGACCGTCATGTCGGTGATCTCAAGCAGGGGCATCTGCGTCTCCCTCGGCCGGCGCCGTGGCCGGGTTCTCGGTGTGCGTGTGCCGGTCGGCCTCGGCATCCAGCTCCTCGTCAGGGACGCCCAGGTAGGCGGCGATGACCTTGGGGTCGGACGTGACGTCCTCGGGTGATCCGGCGGCGATGACCTTGCCGAACTCGAGCACCACGATCCGGTCCGTGACCCCCCGCACGAGCCGCATGTCGTGCTCGATGAGCAGGACCGTGTACCCGTCGTCGCGGATGTGGCGGATGAGGTCCATGAGGGCCTCCTTCTCCGCCGGGTTGAAGCCCGCCGCGGGCTCGTCGAGGCACAGCAGCTTGGGCTCGGTCGCCAGCGCGCGGGCGATCTCCAGGCGCCGCTGCTCGCCGTAGGACAGGTTGCGCGCCTTCTCCGTGGCGCGCGCCCCGACCCCGACGAACTCGAGGATCGCCATGGACCGGTCGATCGCGTCGCGCTCCTCCTGCCGGTGGCGCCGCGTGCGCAGCAGCGCCCCCGGCACCGAGGTCCGGTGCCGGGCGTCGGTCCCCACGACCACGTTCTCGAGGGCCGTCATCTCGTTGAAGAGCCGGATGTTCTGGAACGTCCTGGCGATGCCCAGGCGCGTGATCTGGTTGCGCTTGGCCTTGCCCAGGACCTGCCCGTCGAACCGGACCTGGCCCTTCGTGGGCCGGTAGACACCCGTCATGGCGTTGAACGCCGTAGTCTTCCCGGCGCCGTTGGGCCCGATCAGCCCCAGGATCTCCCCGCGCCGGATGTCGAACGTGACGCTGTCGAGGGCGGTCAGACCACCGAAGACGACGGACACGTCCTCCATCTTCAGCAGCGGTTCCCCCACCTCGGCCAGGACCTCGCGGTCGGCCGCGACGATCTCGTCGACCAGTGCGGCGTCGGCGAGCTCGGGGCGCACCTCGGTCACGTCGACCAGCACGGGCTCGTCGAGCCCTGCGCCGGGCAGGTACTTCTCGGCCATGGGCGCGCCCGCGTCCGCGGACAGCGACAGGTGCGCGTCGCCGACCTCGCCGCCGGCCCCCATGCCTCCGGGCTCGTTGCTCATCGCTTCCCCCCGTCCGTGGTGTCGTCGTTCCCGGTGTCGTCGGTCGTGGGCTCGTCGGGCCCGCGTCCCGTGGGGACGTGCCCGCCCCCGCTGCTGCCGGCGGCACCCGAGGCACCTCGTGTCCCTGCCGTGCCGGTCGTGCCCTTCGTGCCCGACGCCGGAGCGGACGTCGCGTACGCGGCCTGCGGTCCGCCGTCGGGCATCTTGGCGAGCGTGCGGCGCGCCGCGACGTACAGCTCTCGCCCGTACGTGAGCAGCTTCTGCCGGACGGGTATGAGCCCCTGCGGCCTGAAGATCATGAGCACCATGAGCGCGACCCCGAAGAACAGGTACTTGTAGTTCGCGATCGCGTTGCCGTCGATCGGGATCCCGAACAGCGACGTGCGCCCCAGGAAGAAGTTCGGGAGGTACACGATGATGAACGCCCCGAGGATCACGCCCAGCTTGTTGCCCTGTCCACCGAGCACCACGGCGCACAGGAACAGCACCGAGTTGATGATGTTGAAGTTCGTCGGGATGACGAACTGGACCTGGCCCGCGTAGATCGCGCCCGAGACGCCACCGATCGACGCCCCGATCATGAACGCCCACAGCTTGAACTTGAACGTGGGGACGCCCATGATCTCGGCCGCGTCCTCGTCCTCGCGGATCGCGACCCAGGCACGGCCCACGCGCGAGCGCTCGAGGTTCCCCACGAGCAGCAGCGAGATGATGATGAAGACGAGCGACAGCCAGAACCACCACACGCCCGAGTTGAGCGTGCTTCCCACGTTGCCCGCCGAGAACACGCCGTTGGGCAGCTCCTCGGTCACGCCGAGCCGCGGGTAGGCGACCGACTTGAGGCCCTGCCCCCCGCCCGTGATCTCGTCGAGGTTGTCGGCGAGCAGACGCACGATCTCACCGAAGCCGAGCGTCACGATCGCGAGGTAGTCGCCGCGCAGGCGCAGCGTGGGCGATCCCAGGACCAGGCCCGACATGGCCGTGATCGCGACCGCCACGGGCAGGACCGCTAGCCACGCCCAGTCGTCGGACAGCCAGCCCTCGGGCTGGGTCACGTTCCACGGGCTGTCGGGGCTCGTGAGGATCGCGAGCGTGTACGCCCCGATCGCGTAGAAACCGACGTAGCCGAGGTCGAGCAGACCCGCCTGCCCCACCACGACGTTGAGCCCGATCGCGATGAGCGCGTACATCCCGAACTGGGCCATGACGGCCCCGAAGTTGGTGCCGACCGTGGTCAGGACCGGGATGTTGAGGATCGGCAGGAGCGCGATGAACAGGACGAACGGCGCCCCGAACGCCCACTGGGCCGGGCGCGCGAGGGCGTCCCACCACAGGCGGAGCCTGTCCCCCGCACCCCCGTGGGGGCGCTGGGCGACGGGCGTCTGGCCCGCGGGCGGAGCTCAGGGCGAGGCCTGACCGGTTGCGCGGTGCCGGGCGCACCGGCACCGCCGGTGGTGCCCGTGTTCTCTGCAGGAGTGCTGGTGCTCATGCTCGCGCCCTCCCCAGGGACTCGCCGAGGATGCCGGTCGGCCGGAACATCAGGACCACGATCAGCAGGACGAACGCGACGACGTCGCGCCACTCGGTCCCGAACACGACCTGGCCGTAGTTCTCCATGACGCCCAGCAGCAGACCGCCGAGCAGTGCCCCGCGCAGGTTGCCGATCCCGCCGAGGACCGCCGCGGAGAACGCCTTGATCCCCAGGATGAAGCCGCCCGAGTAGATGATCCCGTTGGGGACGCGCAACGTGTAGAGCAGTGCCGCGGCCCCGGCGAGGATGCCGCCGATGAGGAACGTCAGCATGATGATGCGCTCGCGCGAGACACCCATGAGGGTCGCGGTCACCGGGTCCTGGGCGACCGCGCGGATGCCGCGGCCGAACTTGGTCCGGTTGATGAACATGTCGGTCGCGAGCGCCAGGATCAGGGCCGAGAAGATGATGATGAGCGTGACGTTCGTGACGTTGGCGCCGAAGATCTGGAACTGGACCTCGGGCTCGACCAGCCGGATGGGCTGCTCGGCGTTCACGCCGCCCAGCTCCCCGCCCGTCAGGGCCGGGAGCACGAAGTGCACGAACTCCTGGATGACGAACGAGGCGCCGATCGCGGTGATGAGGAAGACGAGCGACGGGGCCCCGCGTTTGCGCAGCGGTCTGTAGGCCACGCGTTCGAGCCCGACGGCGGCCCCTCCCGCGACCACCATGCCGCCGATCATCGCGATCCCCAGGTAGAGGACGGTGAGCAGGATGCCCTTGTCGAACGCGTCACCGCTCGGGTAGAACCCCAGTGCGAGGAGCGTGGCGTACTGCCCGAACATGCCGAGCATGAAGATCTCGGAGTGGGCGAAGTTGATGAGGCGCAGCACGCCGTAGACGAGCGTGTAGCCCACCGCGACGAGCGCGTAGACCGCGCCGTAGGTCAGGCCGTCGACGGTGAGGGCCCAGAAGTTGCGGCCCAGGGCCGCGAGGTCGAATCCGATGAGTGGGTCTGCGGCGAGGACGTCGTGGACGAGCATCGACATGCTGCTCCTTCGAGCCGGTGGGAGGGCGGTCGGCCGACCGCGGCGCGCCCGCCCCGCGAGGAGGCAGGCGCACCGCGGTCCGCTCGGCGGCTGCCGTCAGGGCACGCCGCCCCGGCCCGGCCGTGCTCGACCGGGTGGGGGCGGCGCTCCGGATCGGCAGGCGCCGACCGGCTACTTGACCTCGTAGATCCAGATCAGGGCCGACGAGAGCTCGCCCGTGTCGTCCCACTTGTAGGTGCGGGCCAGGCCCTCACCGTCGTAGTTCGTCACGAAGTCGACCATCCCGGCACGGTCCGTCACACCGGACGCGATCGCGGTGAGCATGATCGTCGCCAGGTCGTAGCCCTCGACCGAGTAGACGCCGGGAGCCTGTCCGTTGAGCGCCTCGTAGGCCGAGGCGAACTCGTCAGGAGCCGGGCCGCACGGGCACGACAGGATGGCGCCCTTGGACGCCGCGCCCGCCTGGGTCACGAACTGCGGGTCGTTGGTGCCGTCCGCGGACACGAACGGGATGTCGACGCCGGCGTCACGCAGCTGCTGCGCGAACGGCGCGGCCTCGGCGTAGTAGCCGGCGTAGAAGACCGCGTCCGCGTCCGAGCTCGAGATGATCTGCGTGGCCGCCGCGAAGTCCTTGTCGCCGACCTTGACCTCGGCCGAGCACGAGTCGTCCGCCGCGTCACCCAGGCCCGCGGTGATCTCCTTGGCGAGGCCCACGCCGTAGTCCGAGTTGTCCTGGACGACGCAGACCTTGTCGTAGCCGAGCGTGTCCACCATGTACTTGGCGACCGCGGGGCCCTGGACCGCGTCGTTCGCCAGGCCGCGGAAGAACGTCTTCCAGCCGTTCTTGGTGATGTCGGGGTTGGTCGCCGACGCCGACAGCGACGGCAGGCCCGCCTGGCTGAAGACGTCGCCGGTCGCATACGTCTCACCCGAGAACGCCGGGCCGAGGAGCGCGATGATGCTCGCGTCGCCGACGATCTGCGGTGCGACCTGGGTGGCCTTCTGCGGGTCGCCCTCGGTGTCGAACTCCTTGATGGTGACCTGGCAGCCCGGGTTCGCAGCGTTGAACGCGTCCACGGCGACCTTTGCTCCGTAGAGGATGTTCTGCCCGAGCGCGGCGTTGGGGCCGGTCAGGGCCCCCGCGACCGCGATCGAGGTTCCCTCGGCGCACTCTGCCTTCCCGTCGCCGGCCGGGTCGACGGGGTCACCCGAGGTCGAGACCGGGACCTCCTGACCGTCGATGTCGATCTGGACGGAAGGCACGATCGCGAGATCGGCCGTACCGGTCTCGCTCGACGACTCTGTCGATCCTGCGTTGTCCCCCTGAGACTGAGTACCGCATGCGGTGATGGCGAGGGTGGCAGCCAGCGCGAGTGCCAGCCCACCCGTCGTTCGACGTGCTGTGCGTTGCATTCCGAACCTCCGTGCGCCCAGATCGCACCTCGGGTGCTCGGAGACCTCGCACCCGCAGTGGATCACCTGAATATTCAGCACTGAATATCGTGCTGACGATGGCACAGGTCGGACGAGCGCGAAACCCCAGTTGCACAATTGCAACCGAAGACTCACACGCGGCGAACCGGACAACGTGCCCGACGTTCCGGGCTCGGGTCCTGACGACCTGAGTGCCTGGAACGTATTCGGGCACCGTTACGCGAGACTCCGTCCCGCGTTACGGCACCGTCACAGGGACGTCTCGATTCGGCAGACGTGCAGGTGAGGCAGCCGGAGGTCAGGACGGGTACTGCGAGAACGCGGCCGTCGCGGGGTCGGAGCCCAGGCGCGCGTCCGAGTCGAGCGCGTCGATCGCCGAGACCTCCTCGGCCGAGAGCTCGAACCCGAACACGTCGATGTTCGCGGCGATGCGCTCGGGGTCGACCGACTTGGGGATGACGACCCGTCCACCCTGGACGTGCCAGCGCAGGATCGCCTGGGCGGGGGTGACGCCGTGCGCGGCGGCGACCTTCGCCACGGCGGGGTGGTCCAGGTCCGCGCCTCGCCCGAGCGGCGAGTACGCCTCGACCGCGATGCCCGCGGCGAGCGTCGCGGCCTGCGTGGCCCGCTGCTGGTACGTGGGGTGGACCTCGACCTGGTTGACGGCGGGCACCACCTCGGTCTCCGCGAGAAGACGCGCGAGGTGGTCGGGCAGGAAGTTGGACACGCCGATCGCACGCGCGGCACCGTCGGCGTAGAGCTTCTCGAACGCTCGCCAGGTCTCGACGTAGAGGTCCTTGCTGGGCACGGGCCAGTGGATGAGGTACAGGTCGACGACCTCGACGTCGAGGGCCTCTCGCGAGTCCTCGAACGCCTGGAGGGCCGACTCGAACCCCTGGTCGCCGTTGCGCAGCTTGGTCGTCACGAAGACCTCGTCGCGGTGCAGCCCGCTCGCGCGCAGCGCCGCACCGACCCCGGCCTCGTTGTAGTAGCCGGCCGCGGTGTCGATGTGCCGGTAGCCCGCCTCGAGCGCCTGCTCGACGTTCTGCTGGGTCGCGTCGTCGGGCACCTTGAAGACGCCGAGGCCGACCTGCGGGACGGTGACACCGTTGTTCAGCACGACGCCGGGGACCTGGGAAGGAGAGACCATCACCCAGTTCTACCCCGCGCCCGGTGGTGGGCACCACCCGCAGCGTGGCGCGTGGTGCCCACGCGCGCGGGCGTGCGGTCACCACGGTCTGCGTGCGCGGCGCGTGAAGGTCGTGGAGCACCTGGGGCGGCCGTGCGAGGGGTCGAGGCGGACGCTGTGGCGCTCGCCTCATCGGCCCGTCCGGGCGCGACGCGTACCGTCCCTGCGTGGCACGGTGGCCTGATGTCCCCGCACGCCTCCCCGTCCCGCGGTCTGCCGCCGGGCGGTTCCGTCCCTGTGCGCCCGCAGCACCGGGTCGTCCGGGTCCTCGCCGTCCTCGTCGCCCTGCTGGTCGTCGCCGCGGGCGTCACGTTCTTCCTGACGCGCGCGTCCGCACGACCGTCGGCACAGCCCTCACCCACCCCGTCGCCGACCGCGTCCCCGGTCCCCGCCGAGCGGGTGGACCCGCCTGCGGTGCTCGACCCGACGTCGGTCGAGAACCTCGAGATCCACCAGGAGTCGACCGCGGACACGGGCGACGCCCGCTCGGTCTCGACCGTCGCGATCCCCGGCGAGCACTCGCTCGCGCGGGCGTTCGGTCGCTTCGTCGACACGACGACGCAGGCCTACGAGGCCGCGGTCGATCCCACCGCGACGGGCAACGAGCTCAACGTCGGCTGGGACCTGGTGCTCGCGCAGGGCGACGTGCTGGGCGTGCACGCCTCGACGTACGCCTTCACCGGCGGGGCGAACGGGGAGGTCGGGAGCCAGACCTTCTACACCGACCTCCCGCGCGCGACCACGACGTGGTCGGCCGACCTGCTCACCGCGGACGGCCGCAAGCAGGCGGCGGAATGGGCGGGAGCGGCGCTCGCGGCAGCGGGGCTGGGGTTCGGCGAGCCCGTGCCGTCGTCGGAGGAGACGTTCCGGGACGTCCGTCTCGGGCCCGACGGCGCAGCGACCCTGGTCTTCTCGCCCGGCCTGGTCTCGGCACGGGCAGACGGGGAGCTGGCCGTGCGCCTCGAGCCGGACGCGACCCGGACCGTGCTGTCGGCCGTCGGCAAGCAGCTTGCCGAGGTGGCGGCGAGCGGTGCACCGTTCATGGGGATCGTCCCGCCCCCCGTCGAGGAGCCGCCCGTGGCCGCACAGCCTCCCGCCTCGCCCGACGCGCCGGACTGCTCGGTGCTCAGGTGCATCGCCCTGACCTTCGACGACGGTCCCGGCAAGTACACGTCCCAGCTCCTCGACACGCTGGCCGAGAAGCAGGCCAAGGCCACGTTCTTCCTCGTCGGACGCTCGGTCCAGGCGAACCCCGACCTGGTGAGTCGCGAGGTGGCGGAAGGGCACGCCGTCGGGAACCACACGTGGTCGCACCCCGACCTGTCGAAGCTCGGCACCGACCAGATCTCGCAGGAGCTGCAGTCGACCGCGGACGCGGTCGAGGCAGCCTCAGGCGTCCGACCGACCCTCGTGCGCCCTCCGTACGGCGCGACGAGCGACACTGTGACGAGCGTCCTCTCCCAGCGCAACGAGGCGGCGATCCTGTGGAACGTCGACACCGAGGACTGGAAGAA
This sequence comes from uncultured Actinomycetota bacterium, assembly GCA_963782165.1. Lineage (GTDB taxonomy): Bacteria > Actinomycetota > Actinomycetes > Actinomycetales > Cellulomonadaceae > Oerskovia. The sequence continues at coordinate 130,603 of CAWAIO010000006.1, read as the reverse complement.
CAAGGACTCCGCCATGACCTCCGAGCGGGCCCTCGCGGGTGCCCGACCTGGGGCGATCCTGCTGATGCACGACATCCATGCCTCGACCGTGTCGGCCGTGCCCGGCATCGTGGACAGTCTGCGTGCTGCTGGTTACACGCTCGTGACCGTGCCCGATTTGCTCGGTCATGACCTGGTTGGGGGACAGAAGTACTTCAATCGTTAGCAACAGGGGTAGCACAGTCGGGGCAACCCCTGTACCGTAGCCGGTGAGATTGCAGTGCCTCGCTTGTCCTTGCGCAACGGCCCCATGCCACCGCGAACCTTGTTACCCAAGAGTTGACGACGAACACCGTGATGTTCGGCTCCAGATCATGGAGCTGTTTGAAACTCTAGAAGGAGATCCCCATGGCATTGGGAACCGTGAAGTGGTTCAACGGCGAGAAGGGCTACGGCTTCATCGCACCTGAGGACGGCAGCGCCGACGTGTTCGCGCACTACTCCGCCATCCAGACGCAGGGCTTCCGCTCGCTCGAGGAGAACCAGCGCGTCGAGTTCGACGTGACGCAGGGCCCCAAGGGCCCGCAGGCGGAGAACATCCGCCCGCTCTGATCTCACTCGCCTCCGGGCGTAGCTGATCATTGAACGAGTGCCCCCGACCGGTTCGCCGGTCGGGGGCACTCGTGCGTGCGGGCTCAGGCACCTCTGTGCCTGAGCCCGGACGCCGTGGTAGAACTGAGAACGGTCCAGAGGACCAGCGAACCGCCCTCCGGCGTGCTGGTCCGGCAACCGCGCGACGCGCACGGTGCTCCCGGAGGAAGACCCGCCCCCACGCCCGTGGGGGAAGAGCGAGCAGCCCCACGCCGCAGCGCTCGTCCTCGTGCCCCTCCCCCTGGGCCTCGCCCGGGTGGGTGCCCGCACGCGGGTGAGCCTCCGCCGTCGGGCACGGAGAGAAGGAGCACCATGGCTCAGCACGTCATGGAACGCCGGGCGAGCACCGCCCCTTGCCCCGCACCGACCGTGTGCGAGCGCTACGGCGCCGGGCACCTCCTGCACCCCGTCCACGCACGGATGCTGGGCAACCGACCCTGGGGCTGGCGCGGCGGCACGGTCCGTGCGGTGCAGCCCGTCGACGGAGGCACCGTGGTCGTCGTCGGGTACACGACGGACGAGGGAGCGTGCCGCGTGTGGCACCACGCGGAAGTCGACCTGCCGGAGGGCCTGATCGTGCGCGTGCACGAGCAGTACCACGCGCTCGAGCTCGGGGGACGGCTGCTCAACGTCCGGCTCCTGGGTGGGGTCGGCTCCGTGCCGGAGCCCCTCCACCGCCGGTGAGTGCGTGGTTCGGCGGCGACTCGCCCGGCGTCTCGGAGCCGCGTCCTGCACCCGGCGGAACGGTGGAGCGGCGAGCCGCGTTGAACCGGTGAGGGCATCCGCCCTCGACGGTTCGACCAGAAGGACACGCTCATGGGATTCCTCGACCGCCTCCTCGGCCGCACCCCGCAAGACGACGGGATGCCGCGCCGCACCGCGACCTACGACGGCCACGAGTCCCCCGTGTACGGCACCCCGCCGCCGGCTCCCACGGGTCCCGGACGCAGCGAGGACGACGTCGCGATCGACCGCTACCGCTACCTCCTGCGCACAGCTCCCCCGAGGCCGTCGAGCAGGCGCACGCCGAGGCGTTCGCGCGGCTCACGCCCGAGCAGCGGCGCCGCGTGCTCACCGATCTCGGCGAGAACCTGCCGCCCGCCGAGCGCGCGACCTCCGACGACCCGCAGTCGCTCGCCCGCATGGCGACCCGCGCCGAGATGCGCAACCCCGGCACGCTTGAGCGGTCGTTCGGCGGCCGGCAGGGAGCCGGCGGTCCAGGTGGGCCGGGCATGGGTTCGATGATCGGCTCGAGCATGCTCGGCACCGTCGCAGGTGTCGTGATCGGTTCCGCGGTCGCCAACATGATGTTCGGCCCGATGTTCGGCGATCCGACCGCGACCCTCGCCGGTGACGGTGGGGCGGGCGGCGAGGGAGACCCCGGGGCGAGCGAGGCCGGCGGCGAGACCGACCCCGGCGCAGGCGACACGGGCGGCGACTTCACGGAGGCCGGCGGTGACTTCGGCGGGTTCGGCGACTTCGGTGGTGGGGACTTCGGCGGGTTCGGCGACTTCTGAGTCCTGACCAGAGGTCGGGTGCATGATTCGGCAGCGACCCACCCGGTGTGTCGCTGCCGGATCATGCACCCGACGGAGGGCCGCGCTCAGGCCAGGCGCCCCGACCGGCACAGCCCGATGAACGCACCCAGCTCCGCGAGCTCCTCAGGGTGGTTCGGCAGGTAGTCGGTGAGCCGGGGCGAGCGGACCACGACAGCGCACCACTGGCCCCGCGAGACCGCGACGTTCACCCGGTTGCGCGAGAGCAGGAACTCCATGCCACGGGGGACGTCCTCTCGTGCCGAGGCCGTCATCGACACGATCGCGACGGGCGCCTCCTTGCCCTGGAACTTGTCGACAGTCCCCACGCGCACGTCTCCCAGCCCGGCGGCCTGGAGCGCGTGCCGCACCGTCCAGACCTGCGCGTTGTAGGGGGCCACGACCACGAAGTCGTCCTGGTCGAGCGGCCGCGAGCCGACGCCGGCGTCGGCGCCGACACCTGCCCCGCTCTCGTGCGCACCCCCGACAGGAGTCGCGCCGGCGGCAGCGCCCCCGAACGGTGCGCCACCCCGCCCCCGCGGGTACCAGGTGGTCCCGAGCAGCGCCCGGACCTGGCGCACGATCTCCTGCGCCTCCTCGACCGAGGACACCGCGTTCCCCGCGTGCTCGACCTCGACCACGTGCACGCCGGGCTCGACCCCCACGAGCAACCGCTCGCCCGCGGCCGCCTCGGCGTGCAGCAGGCCCTCGTACGCGAGCTCGGACACCGCGTCGCACAGCGCGGGGTGCATGCGCCACGACCGGGCGAGGAAGTAGCCGAACTCCCGTGGCAGCACGTCGTGCCCTCCGCCGGCGCGGGTCAGCCAGCCGAGCGCCGACTGGTCGACCGGCTCGGGGTGCTGCCCTTGCGAGACCTGCGGGAGCTGCTGCGGGTCCCCCAGGAGCAGGAGCCGCTGCGCGGCCCGCGAGACCGCGATCGTGTTGGCGAGCGAGAACTGCCCGGCCTCGTCGATCACGAGCAGGTCGAGCTCGCCGTCGCCGAACCGCTCGACGTGCGCGAAGTCCCAGGCCGTCCCGCCGATCACACCGGGCCCCGCGGCGACGAAGGCCGCGGTCTGAGCGGAGTCCACGAGCCGCCAGGGGACGAGCCGCGAGCCCTCGGGCAGGCTCGCCGCTGCGACGTCGTCGGGCAGGCCGGCGCCCAGGTCACGACCGACCCTCGACACGTCGCGCCCCTTGGGCCCCGAGGCCTTCTTGCCCACGCGGTCCGCAGGGACGCCGCCCTTGCCGATGACTCCCGCGAGGACGTTCTCGACGACGTCGTGCGACTGCGCCACGACGCCCACGCGCCAGCCCTCGGCGACGAGGCGACCGATCACCTTCGAGGCGAGGTGGGTCTTCCCGGTGCCAGGGGGCCCCTGGACACCGAGGTACGACCCGTCGAGGTCCCGGACCGCGTCCGTGACCGCATCGATGTACCGCTCGGGGCCGTCCACCAGGGTGGGGAGCGGCCCCCCGGAGGCGGTGCGCGGCGGACGCCTGCGCAGCAGGTCGAGCGCGGGGTGGTCGGGGAGCACCAGCGGGGCCACGACACCACCGGGGTTCTGGCCCTGCACGAGTGTCGCGAGGGCGCGGATCGAGGCCTCCTGCTGAGGCGTGGGCAGCACCTGGCCGACCGTCAGCGCCATGGGGAGCACGTCGTGCGTGGCGGCCCCCTTGGGGACGGGCATCCGCACGTCGAGGACGTCGACCTCCCGGCCGCTCGCGAGCCGCCCGCGCTCGACGCCGTGCACGCGCACGCTCCCCGTCGACCAGCGCACCGCGCCGTGCGCAGGCTCGATCCCGTCGGGAGCCGGTCCCTCGAAGAGCGCGGTCGCGCCCTCGTAGCCCGCCTTGAGCTCCGAACCGTCCGGCAGCTCACCGTAGAGCCGCAGTCGACGCGACGGGTTGCTGCGCGGGGTCGCCCGGGCCCAGTCCTCGATCACCTCGGCCCGCTCCACGAGGAAGGACGACCGAGAGGTCTGCCACTCGTCCACGGGATCCTTGAGCCGCGAGAAGTACTCCTGCCAGAACGGCTTGGCCTCGCGCCAGTAGTACCCGACCCCGGCACCCAGGAGCGCGACCGCCTCCTCGTCGTCGGTCCGCCCGGCCCCCGAGCGCCCGTCCACGCCGCCCGCGAGCGCCCGCACGTCGAGCTCGACCTGCTCGGCCTCGGCGCGCTTGGCCCGGCGAGCCACCTCGGCGTCGCTGAGCTCGAGGGCGGGCGGCAGGTCGTCCTCCCACCCGTCGCCCACCGGGGCCGCCGTGGGCACCGTGAGCTCGTCGCTCGTCGCGGGGGCCGTGCGCCCGGCGAGGCGCAGCAGGAACTCGTGGAGCCGCAGGGTCGAGAGGCAGTCGTACTCGTTGTAGTCGGCGATGCCGCGCAGCAGCCGGTCCGCCTCCTCCTCGTCGCCCGCGTCGCGCGCGGCGCACCAGGTCGCGTAGGCCACGACGGACGCGGCGGCGTCGGTCACGTCGCCGCCGCGGAGCTGGTCGCCCATGTAGAGCGGTTCGAGCTTCTTGATCGAGTACGACGGCGCCGAGACCTTGAGCGAGTGGCGCACGGTCGAGTAGAGGTCGACGAGCACGCCCTGGCGCAGGAGGTCGTCGACCTCCTGCTCGTAGACCCCGTGGCGGGCCGCGATCGCCAGCAGGTGGGTCTTCTCGTAGGACGCGTAGTGGTAGACGTGCAGCCCGGGATACTGGGCGCGGCGCTTGGCCAGGTAGTCGACGAAGTCGATCAGCGCCTGCTTCTCCTGCTCCAGGTCGTGGGCCCAGAACGCGTGGAACGGCGGCTTCTCTCCCGGGGTGCCGGGTCGCTCGACGAGCCCGAACAGGTAGTCGATGTTCCACGTGATGTCGCCGGTCGCGGGGTCCGTGACCGACCACAGCGGGTCGCCCTCGAAGTCGAAGAACACGTCGCCCGGGTCCGGCGGGGGCAGGGCACGCAGCGGCGCCGGGTCGACGACCACGTAGGACAGCGTGTGCTGCTCCGTGCGGGCTGCGTCCGGGTCGCTCGTGCCACCCGTCCCCTCGTCACCGGGGACCGCCTGCGTGCTCCACGTGACCGACCCGCTGGGACCGGGCCCCAGGCCTGGTACCTCGCCCCCGTCGGCCGGCACGGCGACCAGCCCCGTCTGGAGCCGGGCCTGGACCCTCAGCGTCTCGAACGTGCGCGCAGCGAGCCCGCGCGGCGGGGTCGTGGCCGACGCGAGCTGGGTCATGGTCGTGATGCCCCCTGCGCGGAGCCGCACGCGCTGGGTGCTGCGCAGGCCCGCGACGCGGAGCAGGTCGTCGTGCTCCTCGACCTGCTGGGCGCAGTACCCGCACGTCCCGCACTGACGCAGCCCGGGCGCGTCCCAGCGCACCGGCTCCCCGGCCGCCCGGTGCGCATCCAGCAGGCGCAAGAGCTCGGCGCGCCGCTCGCGGAACACGGGCAGGACGTCCGCGAGCCGATGCTCGGTCACTGCCCGCGTCCCGAGGATCAGGTGCAGGACGGGCGACGTCTCGACGCCGGCCGCCATGAGCTGGTCGGCGTAGGCGGCGAGCTGGAGCAGCGCAGGGACCTTGGCGCGCCGCGCGAGCTTCGCGTCGTACACCGCGTACGCAGGGCCGCCCGCACCCGGGGCGCTGGGCCCGCCCAGGGTGCCCGACGTCGTCGGGCCCGCGGGGAGGAGCGGGACGCGGGCCGCCCGGCTGTCCGTGCGGATCAAGAAGTCCGCGCGGCCGTGGAAGCGGCCGTCGAAGAACGACCCCTGGTAGACGACCTCCACCCCGTCCCGCAGGGCAGCGAGGGTCGCGGCGTGCGCGGCCACGAGCTCCTCGCGGCGCACGGTGCGCGGCACGGGGACCTCCCGGACCGCGTCAGCGCCCACGAGGTCCACGAGCCCGGCGAGAACCTGCTGCTCGTGGACGTCACCCAGGGTCGCGGTGCGTTCGAGCATGTCGTCGACCTCGACCGCACCGCGGGCCGCGCGCCCCGTCTTCTCGTCGAGAGTGCGCAGCAGGCGGTACTCGCACTCGCTCGCCGCGACGAGGTCGCTCGCGGAGAACACGAGCAGCTCGTCCGCGGTCGGGTCCTGCTGGTCCATCAGGAACACGACGACTCCTCGAGATCGCTCACGCACGCTGCCGATCGCCCGTGGAGGCTGCTGATCGGGGGCCGCCGCGCGCGTCTCGGCCCGGTTCCTTTGTACCCGGCACCGCTGACAGGGTACGGAATTAGCGTCAACGGGCCGATCTGAAGCATAGTGAGCGCGCTGGAACTGTCGAAGGAGCTCTCCCATGGCCGTACATTTCAACCCGCCGCCCGGCTGGTTGGTACCTCCCGGTTTCGCCCCTTCGTCCGACTGGCACCCCGACCCGGCGTGGCCGGCCGCACCCCAGGGCTGGGTCTTCTGGGTGGAGGCCGCGCCGCCCGCCCCTGCCGTCCCAGCGCCGCCTGCCCCTCCCGCCCCGCCGGCCTCGGGCGCCGAGGCCTGGTCCCGCGAGACTCCGGGCGGCGGTATCCCGGTGCTCTTCCCGACCGCGGCGGCACCTGCGGACGGGGCTGCGGCCGGGGCACCGTCGTCCGACGCCTCCACGCACGTCATGGCCCCCGTCCCCTCTCCCGGGGACGGGACGCCCGCCGTCGGGCCGACGAGGCGGTCCCGCCGCGACATGAGCGCCCCCGCGGAGGCGCCTTCCTCGACCATGATCCTCCCCGTCGTCAGCGCTGCTGCTGCCCCGCCCGTCGCGGCCACGAGGGCCGCCCAGGCCGTCGGGCCCGTGGTCGCCGTCGGAGCCGCTGCCTCGTCCGCAGGACCCGCGCCGGCCTCCGACCGAGGGCCGCTCGCGATCTTCTCGAGCGACGACGAGGAGCGCGAGGAGCGCACCTACATGCGGTGGCTCCTGCCCCTCGGGATCGGCGTGGGATGCCTCGCCGTGGGGCTGCTCATCGGCCTCGGCGTGACGCTCAAGGCGCAGTCGGAGGCCGGCGACGCCACCGCGGCAGCGGCCCTCACGACCGAGCAGATGGCCGCCGAGCGCGAGAAGCTCGACGCCGAGCGGGCCGATCTCGAGACGCAGCTCGCCGGGATCGCCGCCTCGACCGAGGCCGTCACGGCCCGCGAGACCGCCGCGACCACCAAGGAGGCCGAGCTCGACGCGCGGGACGTCGCGCTCGACGACCGCGAGGTGGCGATCGCCGAACGCGAGGCCGCCGTGCAGGAGAACAGCGACAACGGCAACGACGGTGGTTGGGACTCTGGCAAGGTCAACGGCATCTACCTGACGTGCGAGGCCGCCAAGCGCGAGGGCAAGGCTCCGCTCAAGCAGGGCGACGACGGTTTCAACCCCGCGCTCGACTGGGACGGCAACGGGGTCGCCTGCGAGCGCTGACCGGTCCTCGCCGGCTCCCGGCCGGCGCTGCGGCGCTCCGGCTCTCCGGCTCTCCGGCTCTTCCGGCCGGGAGCCTGGGCCGCGCCAGGACGAGCACGGCCGTGGCCCCTGGACCGGACGGTCCAGGGGCCACGCTCACTCCTCGGCCGACGCGGCCGTCTCCTGCTACAGGACGTGCGCCAGGAACTCCCGGGTCCGCTCCTCGCGCGGGTTCGTGAGCACCTCGCGGGGGTCGCCCTGCTCGACGATCACGCCGTCGTCCATGAACACCACGTGGTCGCCGACCTCGCGCGCGAAGCCGATCTCGTGGGTCACGACGATCATCGTCATGCCGCTCTCCGCGAGGTCGCGCATGACCGCGAGGACCTCGCCCACGAGCTCGGGGTCGAGTGCCGACGTGGGCTCGTCGAACAGCATGAGCTCGGGGTCCATCGCGAGCGCCCGCGCGATCGCGACCCGCTGCTGCTGACCGCCGGAGAGCTGCGAGGGGTAGTGGTCCATGCGGTCGGACAGGCCGACCCGGGCGAGCAGCTCCTCCGCGCGCGCCCTGGCCTGCGCCTTGGACAGGCCACGCACCTGCACGGGGGCCTCCATGACGTTCTGGAGGGCCGTCATGTGCGGGAACAGGTTGAAGCGCTGGAACACCATGCCGATCCGCGAGCGCTGGGCCGCGATGACCTTGGGGTGCAGCCGGTGCAGGCGCTTCTTGCCGTTCTTCTCCACCTCTCGGTACCCGATCAGGTCGCCGTCGACGTAGATGCGGCCGGCCGTCAGGTCCTCGAGCTCGTTGATGCAGCGCAGGAGCGTCGACTTGCCCGAGCCCGAGGGGCCGAGCACCACGCACACCGAGCCCCGCGGCACCTCGAGGTCCACGCCCTTGAGGACGTGCACGTCGCCGAACATCTTGTGCACCCCGGCGATCTCCACCATGGGCGCGACGGACGCGTCGGCGCGCGCCGCCGTCGGGCCTGACGCGGAGGCGGGGGACGGGGTCGTGGACCCCGACGGGCGGTCGAGAGCGTCCGCGGTCACGGGGTCACCTCCAGGAAGGGGTCGGCGTTGGCGGTCGTGCCCGACGCCGCTATCGCCTCCTGCTTGCTCGGCTTCGTGGGGCCCTTGCCCGGCTTGCGACGGCGGCTCGTGCCCGTCGACGAGCCGAACCCGCGCCCGTAGTACTGCTCGATGTAGTGCTGGCCGACCATGAGGATGCTCGTGATCAGCAGGTACCAGATCGCCGCGACCATGAGGAGCGGGATCGGCAGGAAGATGCGGTTCGCGATCGCGTTCGACGCGAACGTCAGGTCCAGGCTGAACGGCACGGCGAGGACCAGCGACGTGGTCTTGAGCATCGAGATGGTCTCGTTGCCCGTCGGCGGCACGATCACGCGCATGGCCTGCGGCAGGATGATGCGCCGCAGGATCTTGCCGTCCTTCATGCCCAGGGCCTTGGCGGCCTCGGCCTGGCCCGGGTCCACCGAACCCAGGCCGGCGCGGACGATCTCCGCGAGGTACGCGGCCTCGTTGAGCGCGAGCCCCAGGATCGCGGCGCGCGCCGCGGTGATGAGGTCCGCGGTGTCGAACACGAACCACTCGGGACCGAACGGGACGCCCAGGCTGAGCTTGGGGTACAGCACCGAGATGAGACCCCAGAACACGAGCTGGGTGTAGATCGGGGTGCCGCGGAAGAACCAGATGTAGAACCAGCTCGTCGCCCGCATGACCGGGTTGTCCGATCGCCGCATGACCGCGAGGATCACCGCGAGCACGACCGCGATGGCCATCGAGGAGAACGTCAGGATCAGGGTCCAGCCCACGCCGCGCATGATCTGCACGTCCCGCAGGTAGAGCCAGACGACGTCCCACCGGAACTTCTCGTTCGTGACCAGGCCGTGGACGGCCATGGCCGCCAGGACGAGGAGGACCACGGCCGCCGCCCAGCGTCCTGGCCGGGGCACCGGGACCGCATGGATGCGTTCCGGGATCCGGTCGGCAGGCGCGGACGCCGTGCCGAGGCTCGACGAGCCACCGCCCGGCGATCCGTCGGGCGATGGGGTGCTGGGCGGCTGGGCCATGGCTACCTCTGTTCTGTCAGGGGATCAGCTCAGGAGACCACGGGGTTGAGCTCGGCCGTGGTCACCGCACCGGAGGCGTTGCCCCAGGTGTCGAGGATCGTGGTGTAGTCGCTGTCGTCGATGAGCTTCTGGACCGCGGCCTGGACGGCCTGCGCGAGCGCGGTGTCGTCCTTGGCGATCGCGATCCCGTGCAGCGAGTCGGCGAAGATGTCGCCGAGCTGCTCGATCTGACCACCCGTCTGGGTCACGGCATAGGCCACGACCTGCGAGTCCGCGTACATGACGTCGGCCTTGCCGCCCACCAGGTTGGTCGTCACGTCGGCCTGGCTCGCGTAGCGCAGCGGCGTGATGTCGGGCTTGCCGGCAGCCTCGCAGTCGGCCATGAGGCCGTCGAGCGCCTCGTCCTCGACCGTTCCCGTCTGGACGGCGATGCTCAGCCCGCACACGTCGGTGGGGTCCACGTCCTTGGGGTTGCCCTTGGCCACCGCGAACGCCTCGCCCGCGCGGAAGTAGCTGACCATGTTGACCTCGGCCAGGCGCTCGGGGGTGATCGTGAAGCCCGAGACACCGATGTCGTACTTGCTGCCGATCGCCGGGATGATCGACGAGAAGTCGGCGTTGGTGACCTCGACGTCGAGGCCCAGGACCGCGCCGACGGCCTTCGCCAGGTCGACGTCGTAGCCGACGATCGTCTTGCCGTCGTCACCGATGAACTCGGCCGGCGCGTACGTGGCGTTGGTGCCGACGGTCAGGAGGCCGGCCTCGGCGACGTCGGCCGGGAGCATCGCGGCGATCGTCTCGTCCTTGGCGATCGACGACGGGTCGAACGACGCGGCCGAGGAGCCGCCGTCGGTGGGGCTCGCGCTCGAGTCCGTGGAGGCGTCGGTGCACGCTGTGAGGGCGAAGGTCGCGACGAGGGCGGTCAGGGCGGTGAGAGCAGGCAGCCTGCGCATGGGGGTCTCCCGTTTCATGGTGGTGAGCTCCGGCGCCGACCTCAGGGGGGTGGGTCGTGACACCGTGCAACGCGGGCAGCACGGAGCGGCGCCGCACCGTTGCCCTCCCAGTTTCCCGCGCGGGCGCCCCGACTGGCAAAACGACGCCGTCCTGCCGGGGAACCAGGTGCGCCGCGCACCGGTGGACGCCGGACCCTGAGGCCGGTCGGGCAGCTCCGTCGAGCGGCGCGACCGGCCTCGGGGCTCGCTACCCCGCTCGGATCAGGAGACCGGCGGGTTGACGACCGACTCGTCGAGGGCGCCTGCGTCGTTGCCCCACGAGGCCAGGATGTCGGTGAACGTGCCGTCCTCCATGAGGACCGTGAGCGCGGCCTGGATCGCGGCCGCGAGCTCCGTGTCGGCCTTCGCGGTCACGATCCCCTGGGGTGCGGAGTCGAACACGTCGCCGATCTGCTCGATCTCACCGTTCGTCTGCTCGATCGCGTAGGACACGATGGGCGAGTCGGCGTACATGATGTCGGCCTTGCCGCCCACGAGGTTGGTCGTCGCGTCGGCCTGGTTGTCGTAGCGCAGGACCTCGAGGGGCTGCTCGCCGTCCTCGACGCACGTCGCGCTGATCTCGTCGGCGCCCTCGTCCTCGACCGTGCCGGTCTGCACCGCGACGGTCAGGCCGCAGATGTTCGCCGGGTCGACGTTCTTGGGGTTGCCCTTCTGGACGGAGAACGCCTCGCCCGCGTTGAAGTAGCTGACCATGTTCGCCTCGGCCATACGCTCGCTCGTGATGGTGAACGACGAGATGCCGACGTCGTACTTGCTGCCCAGCGCCGGGATGATCGCCGGGAAGTCGGCCGACTCGATCACGACCTCGAGCCCCAGGACGGCGCCCACGGCCGTGATGATGTCGATGTCGTAGCCGACCGGTGTCCGGCCGTCCGCGTCGATGAACTCGGCGGGCGCGTACTCCGTGTTGGACGCGACGACGAGCTTGCCCGCGCTCGCGACGTCGGCCGGCAGCAGGGCCGCGGCCGCGTCGTCCTTCTGGACCGACGTGAGGTCGAACGGAGACTTGCGTGGAGGTCTCGCCCGCGGATCCGGTGGACGGGGAGTCAGCGGGCTGCGAGGCGTCGGTGCAGGCCGTGAGGGCCAGGGTCGCCGCGGCCGTGAGAGCGACGAGGAGAGGCATCTTGCGCATGAGAGCTCCGATCGGGTGGGGACGTCGTGGCGCGCCACTCTAGAGGTGATACGTCTCGCTCGCGTCACGGAGCGGTTTCGGTTCAGCACCCAGCCCTGGCGGCGCACGACGACGCCGCTACCCCCGGGTGCGCCCGACGCCTCGGTCGGCACGCCCCCGGCCGGCCGTCGCCAGCCGTTGAGCGGCGACATGTCCAGGTACCGGTCCCCCGCGGCGGCCCCGGCCGGGGGTGCTGCGACCTGGCCCGGCCGGTCAGGACGGCACGTGCTCGACGCCCCAGTGCGCCGCGAGGCGCTCGGCCTGGGCCTCGAACCCGTCCCGCTCGACCCGGGTCAGCGGCCGGAAGAGCTGCGTGTCGAGCCGCAGGGTGCGCGCCGTGAGCACGTGCCGCCACCGCCCCACCACCCGCCCTCCCACGGCGATCACGTGCAGGAACGGAGACTCCGTCGAGCCGGGGAGCCGGAGCGGCAGGACCGCGGGGGCCCCGGCCGAGAGCGGGTCGCGGGCCAGGTCCCGGCTGTCCTTGTACGACACGAAGTACTCGTCGTACCCCTGGAGCAGGTCCACCTGCCCGTCCCCCGTGGCCGCGGTCAGGGGCGGTCCGTCGACCAGCCGCCAGAGGACCAGCCCACCGGCCTCGTCCCCGGCTGCCACGACCTGCTCGACCTCGCCGCCCAGCGACGCGAGCCCTTCGCGTGCCCGGGTGAGCGTGAGGCCCGACCAGCCCGCGAAGTCCCTGTCCGTCGCGAGCCCGCGGCTGCGCAGGTAGCGCCGCAGGAGCTCGGCCAGCGCCGCGTCCTCGTCGAACGCCGTCCCGAGCGCCCCGTAGCCTGCGGGCACCCGCTCGTCGAACGCCGCGTACGTCTGCTGCTTGCCGCGTGGCGCGCCGCTGATCAGGACCCGGTCCAGCTCGGCCCGCATCAGGACGTACGTGAACGGGATGCCGGTCGACGGCAACCCGTGCGACGCGAGCAGCTCCGCGAGCTCGGCCCGGGTCCGGTGCCGACCGCCCGCGACGGCTTCGGCGAGGAGGTCGGTCGCGGCCGCGTCCTGCGCGGTTCCGCCCAGGTCCGGGTAGTACGGACGGTTGAGGCGGTGCACCCGGGGCGCCGTGAGCTGCAGGAGCCAGCGGACGTCGTCGGGCAGGACGGTGTGCCACGTGGGGCGCAGGACGTGCGTGCGCAGCAGGTCCCCCGCGGCGAACGCCTCGCGCGCGGACGCCGCAGACGGCGTCCCCGCCGTCCGTTGCGCGATCCCCCACAGGGACGGGTGGAACTCCTGGGACTGGACGGCCCCCAGGTGCCCGACGACGTCACGCAGGCTCGGGAGGCCGGCTCCCCGGAGGCCGTGCGCACCCAGGCGGACCGCGACGACCGTGGCGGCGTCGGGCGGCGTCGCCCCTGCCCCGTCGCCGACCACGCCGCTCACTGCCCCCGGCTCACGACGCCGCGAGGTCCGCGAGCGCGACGTCCGTCCCGCTCAGCTCGACCCGGATCGCCCCGTCCGTGACCCCGACCGAGGTCAGCGTGACACCCGTCGGGAGGTCGAGCGGGACCTGGAGGTTCGTCAGCAGGTTCGCGATCGGGCGAGGGAGGTCGGAGATCGTGATCGTCGCGGGACCGAGGTTCAGGGCCGCGACGTCGACCGCGATCGTGTTCCCGTCCACGCGGGGCGTCAGCCTGGCCGAGAGGTCCACGCCCAGGACCGACATGCTCGCCACGAGCAGGCCACCGTCCGTGCTGAACGCGACCGGGGACCCCGCCGCCTTGCTCGCGACCGCGTCGAGCGAGGACGGCGCGAGGAGGCCCGTCGCGGTGCCCGACTGCATGACGTACGGGTCGCTCGTCGAGACGCCGCGCGCGTCCAGGTGGAGGTCGCTCACGGTGTAGCCGCCGAACGTGGCCGTCGCGGCAGTACCGGTGACGTGCTCGAGCTCGCCGCCGACCACCTGCGTCAGGAACGGGAAGCCCTGGATGTCGAGGTTCGCGTCGGTGAGCTCGACGTCCCCCTGCTCCATGGACCGGACCGCGGCCCCCTCGGTCACGCGCACCGCGACGCGGTCCACCACGACGAGCACGAGCACCAGGACGACGAGCCCGCCGATCAACCACCACCATCGCTTCATCCGCCCACAGTAGGTCGCGCGAGGGGGCGACGCCTCGGACGATGCGGATCCGTGACCTGCGGTGTCGCTCACGGCGGACGGCTCCGTGGTGGTGTCGTCGCCCGGGGATCCGCGATCGCGGTGACGTGGCGCGCCGAGGCCCGGATCCTCCGGCTTCAGGCTTCTACCGTCGACTTGCCCGGTGTGGCGCCGCCTAGGCTGAATGACATGACTCGTCCTGTGCGCATCGGTGTCCAGCTCCAGCCCCAGCACGCCGACTATCCCCAGATCCGTGACGCGGTGGCCCGCGCCGAGGCCGCCGGGGTCGACGTGATCTTCAACTGGGACCACTTCTTCCCGCTCTCCGGCGACCCCGACGGCAAGCACTTCGAGTGCTGGACCATGCTCGGCGCGTGGGCCGAGCAGACGAGCCGTGTCGAGATCGGCGCACTCGTCACGTGCAACAGCTACCGGAACCCGGATCTGCTCGCGGACATGGCCCGCACGGTCGACCACATCTCGGGTGGCCGCCTGATCCTCGGGATCGGCGCGGGCTGGTTCGAGAAGGACTACGACCAGTTCGGCTACGAGTTCGGCACCGCGGGCGCGCGTATCGCGGACCTGGCCGACGCGCTCCCCCGCATCAAGGACCGCTGGGCCACGTCCCACCCGGCCCCCACGCGCGAGATCCCGATCCTCGTCGGAGGTGGCGGCGAGCGCAAGACCCTGCGCGTCGTCGCCGAGCACGCGACCGCGTGGCACTCGTTCGGCGACGCCGAGACGCTCGCCCGCAAGAGCGCGATCCTCGACGAGCACGGCGCCGCCGTCGGGCGCGACACGGCCTCGCTCGTCGAGCGGTCGGTCGCGGTGAACCGTCCGCCCGCCGAGGTGGGTGACGAGCTCGTGGGCCTCGGTGCCACGCTCCTGACGGTCGGGGTCAGCGGCCCCGACTACGACCTCTCGCTCGTCGAGCAGTGGGTCGCCTGGCGCGACGCGCGCGCCGCCGGCTGACCCCGGCGCGACGGGGGTGCCCCGCGCGCCGCCGGCAGCAGCTCGTCTCAGCCACCGGACGCCGTACGCCGTCCGGGAACAACGACCCGGCAGCGCGGGTTGCCGCAGTCATGGCCACCCCACCACCAGCGTCGTCCACCCCTGACGCGGTCCACCTGTCAGCACCGTCGGCCCCTCCGGCTTCACGCCCCACCCGCGCCACCCGCATCACGGTCGGCTTCGTGCTGCTCCTGTCGGCGCTCACGGCGATCGGCCCGCTCACGATCGACCTCTACCTCTCGGCCTTCCCGCAGATCGTGCGGGAGCTCGGCACGACCGAGTCCCGCATCCAGCTCACCCTGACCGCGACGCTCGCGGGCCTCGCGCTCGGTCAGCTCCTCATCGGGTCGCTCTCCGACGCGATCGGGCGCCGCCTCCCGCTGCTGTCCGCCCTCTCGCTCTACGTCCTGGCCTCGGTCGGGATCGTGTTCGTCCAGTCGGTCGAGATGCTCACCGCGCTCCGGTTCGTCCAGGGCCTCACGGCCGCGGCCGGCATGGTCCTGTCGATGGCGATCGTGCGCGACAACTTCGAGGGCTTCCAGGTCGGCAAGGTCATCGCGCGCCTCATGCTGGTCGTGGGCGTCGCCCCGATCCTGGCCCCGACGATCGGTGCCCAGTTCCTGCGCATGGGCTCGTGGCGCCTGATGTTCGTGGCCCTCGCGGTGTTCGGCGTGCTGCTGCTCGTTCTCGCGGCCCTGCGGCTCAAGGAGTCGCTGCCCCCCGAGATGCGGCGGACGGGCGGCACGTCGGCTGCCCTGCGCTCCTACGGGTCGCTCGTGCGCGACTGGTCGTTCTTCGGTCTCGCGCTGCTCGGCGGGTTCTACATGGCCGCGATGTTCACCTACATCTCGGCGTCGACGTTCGTGTTCCAGGAGCAGTTCGGCCTGAGCGCCCAGCAGTACGCGATCATCTTCGGCGCGGGCGCGGTGTCCGTGACGATCGGCAGCCAGGTCAACGGCGCGCTCGTCGGGCGCGTGACGCCCGAGCAGATCCTGCGCGTGATCGTGCCCGTCGGCATGGTCCTCTCCGCAGGGCTGCTCGCCGCGACCCTGAGCGGCGCGGGGCTCCCGGTCCTGGTCGCCCTCATCGTCCTGACCCTGGGCACCGCCGGGTTCGTCATGCCCTCGGTCCCGGCGGTCGCGCTCGAGCGCAACGCGCACCGGGCCGGCAGCGCGGCAGCCCTGCTGGGCGCCATGCAGTTCGGTGTCGGCGCGGGGATCGCGCCGCTGACCGGGCTGATCGGCGGTGACGTCACGATCACCATGGCCGCGGTCATGTTCGGCGTCATCTCGGTCGCAGGCCTGCTCCTGCTGAGCCTGACGCGCTCGCTGCGGGCCGCGCCGGCAGGCGACGCGCCGGCCACGGTCTCCGACGACCCCGAGCTCGTGGTCTCCGACGCCTCCGAGCTCGGGGTCGTCGCGGCGGCCGAGGCCGTGGTCGAGGCCGCCGAGGCGGCTCCTGGTGTCCCTGCGGCGACATCGGTCGGGCAGCCCCGCTGAGTTGTCAGAAGTGGGCCGGGGGATCCCCCGGCCCACTTCTGACGACCACGCGCTCGTGACGCCGGTGCTCGTCCCGCCAGGAGCTCAGTCCCGGCCAGCGGGTGACCGCTTCTCTTCGTACGGTGAAGAGGTGCCCGTCATCCCGCGGGCCGCGATCACCAGCAGATCCTCAGGAGCGACGATCATGGACTGGAAGCTCGAGCTCGTCCCCGTGCCCGTGTCGGACATCGACCGGGCCAAGGCCTTCTACGTCGACCAGGTCGGCTTCAACGCCGACCACGACATCCCCGTGAACGACGACCTACGGTTCGTCCAGCTCACCCCGCCGGGCTCGGCGTGCTCGATCGTGCTCGACGTCAACATGACGGACATGCCCTCGGGCGGGCAGCGCGGTCTGCAGATCGTGGTGCCCGACGCCGACGAGGCCCGTCAGCACCTGCTCGACCACGGCATCGACGCCCCGCCGGTCGAGGACCTGCCCTGGGGCCGGTTCACCTACTTCTCGGACCCCGACGGCAACACCTGGGCCCTGCAGCAGATCGTCCCGCAGCAGGCATGACGCCAGCGTGGTGGCCCCGGTGACCCCTCCGCGGGACGCCGTGCCGCGGGAGGCGAGCGGCGTCGTCGGGCCCGACGACGTCACGTACCCCCTCCAGGCCCGTCCGTGCCGGGAGCATCGCAGCACTCGACGAGGTGCTCGTGGCGTGCCGAGCCTGTCCGCGACTGGTCGCATGGCGCGAGCAGGTCGCGACCGTCAAGCGCGCCTCGTTCCGGGACGACACCTACTGGGCCCGGCCTGTGCCCGGGTTCGGCGACGAACGAGCGCCGGTCCTCGTGGTCGGTCTGGCGCCCGCCGCGCACGGCGCGAACCGCACGGGACGCATGTTCACGGGCGACCGGTCGGGCGACTTCCTGTTCGCCGCCATGCACCGCACGGGGTTCGCGAACCAGCCCACCTCGGTACGGGCCGACGACGGGCTGGTCCTGACGGGGATCCGCGTCACGTCGCCCGTGCACTGCGCACCGCCGGCCAACAAGCCGACGCCGCTCGAGCGGCACACGTGCGCCCCGTACCTGGGGCGCGAGCTCGAGCTCGTCGGGCCGCGGGTCGCGGTCGTGCTCGGCGGGTTCGGGTGGCAGGCACTGCTCGCGACGCTCGACGACCAGGGATGGGTGGTGCCCCGTCCGCGGCCGCGGTTCGGGCACGGGGCCGAGTTACGGCTCTCGCACCCCGACGGGCGCGACCTCACGCTGCTGGGGTGCTTCCACGTGAGCCAGCAGAACACCTTCACGGGGCGCCTGACGCCCGAGATGCTCGATGCGGTGCTGCTGCGCGCGCGTGAGCTGGGCGGCTGAGCGGAGCTACGCCCGCACCGTGAGCGTGCTGGCCCCGTTCGGCAGCCGCCTGACCTCGATGCGCTCGGCGATGGACTGCTTGAGCGCGTCGACGTGCGACACGACCCCGACGACGCGGCCACCTGCGCGGAGCTTGCCGAGCTCGCCGAGCACCGCCTCGAGGGTCTCGGGGTCGAGCGTCCCGAACCCCTCGTCGACGAACAGGGTGCCGAGGTCCACGCCGCCGGCCTCGGCCGTCACCACGTCCGCCATCCCGAGCGCGAGGCACAGCGACACGTAGAAGGTCTCGCCACCTGAGAGCGTGCGCGGGTCGCGTGCGGCCTCGGTGCGGTGGTCGAGGACCTTCATCGCGAGCCCGGTCCGGCGCGTGCGGACGTCCTCCTTCTCGTCGGAGCGCTCGAGCTCGTACCGACCGTCGGACATCTCACGGAGCCGCTCGTTGGCGGCCGCGACGACGTCCTCGAACCGCCTGACCAGCACGTACGTGGCGAGCGAGAGGGCCTTGACGTTGTCCGTCCCCGAACCGGCGGCGAGGCTCGCCATGCGGGCGACGGGGGCCGCGACCTCCCGTTCCCGTGCCCAGCCCTCCACGGCCGCCGTGACCTCGCTCGCCGCACGCGCGGCGAGCCGGGCGCGCTGCGCGGCGCCGTTGGCCAGGAGCGCAGCGCGCCGTTCGGCGGTCTCCGCCTGCCCGACGACGTCACGCGCGCCGTCCAGGTCGACCTCCACGTCCGCCGGCAGGGTCGCGATCGACTCCTCGGCGAGCCCCTGTCGGACGCGCTCCACGTCGGCGTCCACGGAACGGAGCCGCCGTTCGAGGGCTTCCCGCTCGGCGGGTGGACGGACCGCGTCGAGCGCGTGCTGCTCGTCGTCGAACCCGGACTCGGCCACGACCGTCGCGACCTCGGCTGCTCGGCCGGCCACGGCCTCGGTTGCGTGGGTCACGGCGGACTCGGCGTCGAGGAGCGCCGTGACGGCGATCCCGCGGTCACGGAGCGCGGCCTCGATGACCGCGACGGGATTGGCGGGAGAGCCCTCGTCAGCCAGCGCGTCCGGCAGGGCGGCGTCCACCAGGAGCGGGCCGGTCGCGTCGAGCTCGGCGGCGATCTCCTGGCGGTCCCGCTCGATCCCTGCCCCGAGGGCGTCCAGGCGGGCCGTCTCGCCCGCGATCCGCTCGGCAAGGCTCGCGGCGAGGCCGGTCAAGGCGGCGGTCGCCGTGTCGAAGTCCGTGAGCGCGGACGCGGCCTCGGCACGCTCTGCGACCGCTGCGGCGGACTCGGCGACCAGCTCCTTGGCTGCGTCGACCACGTGCTGCGCGTCGTCGGTCGTCACACCACCCGCCGTGCGCACGAGCCCGTCGAGCCGCTCGGAGAGCGTGGCCACCTCGGCCGAGGCCACCGCCACGGACTGCTCTGCCGCACGCCGAGCGGTCTCAGCCGCCTCCACCGCGTCTCGCCCGACGTGCTCGGCTCCTGTGCGGGCCGGAGCCGGGTGCTCCTCTGCGCCGCAGACCGGGCAGGGGCAGCCGGGCTGCAGCTCTGCTGCGAGGTCTCCGGCGATCCCCCCGAGCCAGGCCGTCCGCAGGGAGTGCTCGGCGTCCGAGGCGGCGCGCGCCGCAGCGACCGCCGAGTCCTGACGCTCGCGCGCGGCGTCGAGCTCTGCGCCGGTCGCGACGGCCTGACGGGCGGCACGCTGCACGGACTCGGCTGCGAGCACCCTCTCCTGACGTTCACCGAGCCGGCCCGCGGAGTCGGCGAGCGCGTCGCGGCGGACCTCGAGCTGGGCCCGAGCCGCTGGGCGGGATTCGATGTCGGCGAGGGTTCGGCTGCGTTCCTCGCGGTCGCGGTCGGCCTCCTTGCGCCCGTCGACCACCTCCCGCTCGCGGTGAGGGAGCGCCTCGCCCAGCGGCAACAACCGCACGAGTCGTGCCTCGGCTGCGGACAGGCTCGACCGCAGCACCTCGAGAGCAGAGACGTCGAACACCGCCAACGCCTCCGGCACACCGGTCCGCGCGAGGAGCAGGCGCTCCTGGGCCGCTGTCGCCTCCTGCGCTGCATGACGCGCGCCGGCGAGCACGGGTTCCACCACGGCCGCACGATGCGCGGCTGCGAGCGTCTTCCTGTCGAGCGCCACCTGCTCGGCCGCTGCGTCCAGGGCGGCCTGCTCGGCCAGCAGTGCATCGCGACGTGCCGTTGCTGCGCTCAGTGCACGGGCCGCCTCGAAGGCCTCCCGGGCCGCGACGAGCACCGTGTTGGCCGTGATCTCCTGGGCGCCGAGCTCTTCTGCGGCCCGCTCGAGCGCGACGACGTGGCGGCGGACGAGCGTACGGACCGAGGGCTCGGGTTCGACCGACCCGCGGGCCGCCGACACCGAGGTGCCGTCCACGCCGAGCCCAGCAGTCGCGAACAGGTCGTCGTCCGGGACAGGGGTCTCGTCGACCGGCCCTGCGAGGCGTGCGTCGTCGCGCGCCGCCTCGCGCAGTGCCACGGCGTCCTCGCTCGTGAGGCCTGCCGCACCGACGAAGCTCTCGGCAGAACCCGTGGCGACAGACCGGGCAGCGGCGACCGCGCTCTGCGCCTCGCGGTTCAGGGCCGCGAGCTCGCTCTGCACCCTGTCGTAGACCTCGGTGCCGAAGACCTTCTGCAGCAGGTCTCGGCGGTGCTCAGGGTCGGCTCGGAGGAAGCGCGCGAACTCTCCCTGCGGGAGCACGATGGTCTGGACGAACTGACGACGGTCGAGCCCGATCGCTCGGTGGATCTCGAGACCGGCCTCGTCGAGCCTCGTCGAGAGGAGCTCGCCCGGGACGTCGTCCGCGTCGGCACCGGGCTCCCCGCACGCCGGCGTCCCCTCCGCCACGAGGCCGGCGGGGTCGGCTCCGGCGAGCCGCCAGAGCTTGACGCTCGCCTGCTGCGTCGTCGTGCCCGTGCCCCGCTTCTTGGCGCGCTGAAACTCGGGGCTGCGCCGCACCCGGTACACGCCTGACGCGGTCTCGAACACGAGGTCCACGAAGGACTCGACCTCGGGCGGAGCGTAGGCCGACCGCAACCGGTCCTCGCTCGCAGCCTCCGAGGCGACCTTGCCGTAGAGCGCGAAGACCACGGCGTCGATGATGGTCGACTTCCCCGCACCCGTGGGTCCCTCGAGCAGGAAGATCCCTGAGGTCGCGAGCTCGGCGAAGTCGATGCGGTGGTTCCCCGCGAAGGGGCCGATGGCCTGGAGCGTCAGGGAGTGCAGGTGCATCAGGCGCTCCGCTCGCTCGCGAGGGCCCGCTCGAGCGCCGTGCGCAGCGCTGCGGCCTCGGCGGGGCGGGGCAAGACCCCGGTGACGTGCTGGACGAACTCGTGAGCGACCTCGAGCGGGTCACGCCCCGAGCCGACGACGGAGATCACCTCGCGCTCGACCGTGCGCGGCGGGCGGTGCTGGACCTGCAGCGCGTGCGGGAAGCGGCCTCGCACGCGGGCGTACATCTCGGCGGGCCGGGACTCATCCGTCACGAACACCCGCAGCCAGTCGTCGGTGTACCCGTCCCCAGGTGCTCCGAGCAGCTCGTCGAGCGTGCCGCTGACCTCCGCGAGGCGTCGAGGCACGGGGGCGGGGACGAGCTCCGTCCTTGGCGCGCCGGTCTCGTCGAGGTCCAGGAGGACCGTCGACTTCTTCTGGTGCATCTCCGAGAACGAGTAGGCGAGCGGCGACCCGGAGTACCGGGCCTCGGTCACGTCCGCACCGTCCTGGCCTGTGGTTTCACGTGAAACATCGCTCGGCACACTGACCTTCTGAGGTCCGTGCAGGTGGCCCAGGGCCACGTAGTCGACCCCGACGCCGCCGAACACCCCCGCGGGGACCGAGTCCACGCCGCCTACCCGGATGTCCCGCTCCGACTCCGAGGCCTGCCCGCCGACCACGAACGCGTGCGCCATCACGACGTTCCGCACACGATCACCCCGGCCGACCGCCCCACGTGCCGCCACGTCGGCCGCGATCCGCCGCATGGCTGCGGCCGTCACGGCCTCGTGCGAGCGGGGCAGGGGGCGCCGCTCGGCAGGGGGAACGGGCGCGTCCTGGTACGCGGGTACGGCCGGCTCACCATCGCCGCACCCGTCCGCGAGCTCCCACCGGACGCCGTCGGGATCGAGGTAGGGCACGCCATAGACCGCGACCTGGTTACCCGAACCACCGCGCGAGGCGGGGTCCAGGAGGACCGGTGCGCCGACGTCTGGCACGCGGGTCCGGAAGTGGACCCCCGGACGCATGAGCGACGCCCCGAACCCCAACCGGATCGCCGAGTCGTGGTTCCCCGGCGTCAGCACGACGTCCGCGTGCTCCGCGAGCCGCGCGACCGTGTCCGACAGGAGGTTCACGGCGTCGACCGGTGGGATCGCCCGGTCGTACACGTCCCCCGCGACGAGGACCGCACCCACACCCTCCGAACGCACCAGCTCGACCAGGTGGTCCAGGTACGCCGCCTGGTGGTCCAGCAGGTCGACGCCGTGCAGCGTCCGGCCGAGGTGCCAGTCCGAGGTGTGCAGGATGCGCATGTCCCGAACCGTAGCCCGAGCCACCCACAGCACCGCGGACGCCGAGGCGTGACCTGCGCGCGGGCCACGTCAGCCCGCGCGCTACGCTCCTCGTTCACACCGATCAGCACCGGAGGCCCTCGTGGACCGCAG
The DNA here is from genome assembly GCA_963782165.1 of uncultured Actinomycetota bacterium. Taxonomy (GTDB): domain Bacteria; phylum Actinomycetota; class Actinomycetes; order Actinomycetales; family Cellulomonadaceae; genus Oerskovia. Next base: position 108,166 of record CAWAIO010000006.1, on the reverse strand, counting down.
GACCCTGGACGTCGCCGTCCCCGTCACGTTCGGCCTGCTCGTGGCCTCCTCGGCGATGTGGTTCGGCGCCGCCCAGCTCCCGATCATGATGGTCGGAGGCGTGCTCGTGGGCCTGTACTTCTCGGCGTTCCGGCAGAAGCTGCCGCACGAGCTCCCCCGGCCGGACGAGAGGCAGCAGATCGAGCCGCCGGTCCGGGACCGGATCGATCCCGCACCGCCCACCTCCACGGGCGCCCCGTGGGGCACCCCGCCGGCGATCGAGGATCGCCGAGACGAGGTCTAGGACCCCGCGGACGCCGTCCTCACGACGGGGATGGTGCCGGCCATGCCGATCATCTCGAGCAGGTCCTCGAGCGTGCTCGTCGGATCCTGAAGGACCACGGCGCGCCCGTCCTCGGAGCCGAGCATGTAGACCTGCAGGATGAAGGCGATGCCCGAGGAGTCGATGAAGGTCACCCGACCCACGTCGATCGTCACGGGACCCGGATGAGTGATGACCTGCGCCATCGCGTCGCTCGCGCGATCCCGCAGGGCTGCGTCGATCTCTCCCCACAGCGTGATGAGAGAACCCTCCGGGGTTGCCTCGTAGGTGATGCCTGCGTCCAAGGTGCTGGGGATGGTCATGCTTTCTCGTGCTCCGTCAGTCGGTGAGTCTGGTCCTCGCGGACCGTCCTCCTGGTCAACGATCGGGCAATGAACGGTGTTCCCGGGGTCGGGGCCCGTGATGGTCAAACCCTGTGAGGCTAGACCGGCTCGGTCACGTCCGCGACCTGCGCGCCCAGGACGGCGGCAAGCTGCGCCCCGTCGACGGTCGCCGCGACGCCGAACGCGCCCCCGCCGATCGAGACGAGCGGCGAGGCGCCGTCGGGCTCACCGAGGAGGTCCGTCCCGGCCTCGTCCCGCCCGACGACGTCCCCCGCTGCGGGTGCGTCGCCCGCCTCGCGGAAGACGACTCGCAGGTCCGCGACGACCGGCCACGCGGTCGTCGAACCGAACGGCGTGATGGTGCCGCGCTCGTACCCCGTGACCTCGCGGGCGACGTCCTTGTCCGGCATGGACAGTCGCGAGACCCCCAGGAGAGACCTGAGCTTGGGCCACGAGATGGTCCTGTCGCCGGGCACCAGGACGAACAGGTAGTCGTCGTCACCGCGGCGGACCACGAGCGTCTTGACGATGTTCGCCGGGTCGATCCCCCGTGCCTCCGCGGCCTCCTCGAGGGATCCCACGGGGCCGTGCCGGGTGATCGTGAAGTCGATCCCGGACGCCTCGAGGGCGGCACGTGCCCGCTCTTCGCTCATTCCTCAGACCCTAGGCCCAGCCGCCGACACCCACCGCCCGAGGGCGCGCCCCCCACAGTTCGTCCACGTCTCCTCCCCCCGTCGTCCCCGCCGACCAGCGGTCGCGGTCCCGGGCGCCCGGTGCTTGCATCGGAGGGACGTCCCGCAGCGCCGACCCGAGGAGCACGATGCAACCGGAACCTCCCCCGCTCCTGCGGCCCGAGCGTCGGGGACGCTTCGGGATGGATCGCGTCGGCTCGGTCGCGACGACCCTCGTGCTGCTGGCCATGGTCGCCCTGTGGCTCGTCCCGACCGCCGTCGACGAGGGCGCCCCGCCCACCGAGACCGAGATCCCCGCGGGCCGGGTCGTGACGGTGTCCGACGGCGCCTCGACCGCGACGATCCGGTTCCCCGCGGGGTGGTCCACGACGGCCGACATCAGCCCGTCGGGCGACGCGAGCGGGTCGACGTTCGAGGGCGCGAGCCTCACCGTGCACCGCGCCGGCGTCGGCGTCCAGATCGAGGTCGCCTCGGGGGTCGAGAACGCGAACGTCTTCTTCACACGGCGGGCCCGGCTCGCCGAGCTCTCGACGGGCACGAGCCTGTACGACGCCCGGATCGTCTCCGACGGCGACCCGGCCGAGGTCTCGGGTGTCCTCCGCTCGGACGGCCCCGCCGCGGCAGCGCTCACGGTCAAGGTCACCCGGCAGCAGGCCCAGGGCGGTGTCTCGATCCTCGCCTACGGGACGTCGTCGGACCTGCAGGCGCAGGCCGAGGCCGTGGCCGCGCTCGTGAAGGCGGTGACGATCTCGTGACCGACCACCTCCGCAACGTCCCCGTGGTCCTGCCCACGGGCGCTCCCGCGAGACGTCGCCGCGGCCTGTTCCCCCACTACCAGTGGGCGAGCTGGCTCTACTGGGTCTGCGTGGTCGTGACCGGGTTCTCGATGCTCCGGACGGCCCGCCAGGACGCACTGCTCACCCCGGAGGGCCTGGGGATCGGGGTGCTGCTCGCTGCGCTCGTCACGCTGCTCCTCACGGCGATCATCCGCCGCCTCGACCTGTTCGAGGACGAGCCGGGGCCCCTGCTGCTCGCGGCCTACGCGTGGGGCTTCGTGGCCGCCCCGACCATCGTGGTGGTCGCGAACGACCACTTGATCTCCGCGCTCGAGCGCGTCGGCCTGGCTTCCTGGTCGGCAGCCCTCGCGGGTCCGACCGACGAGGAGCTCATCAAGGTCCTCGGTGTGGTGCTGGTCCTCTATGCGGGGCGTGCGCACGTCACGCGTCCGCTCAACGGGCTGATCTACGGCGCCATGGTCGGGCTGGGGTTCGAGGTCAGCGAGAACATCAGCTACATCGTGCAGGGCGCGATCATGGACCCGAACTCCGATGCCGTGGGCGCGCTCCAGGTGGGGCTGAGCAGGGTCCTGATCGGGTTCGGGGCGCACGTGATGTTCAGCGCGATCGCCGGGTTCGGCGTGGCCTACGCGCTGACCGCGTTCCGCATCTCGGTGGCCCGGCGGATCGGCGTGGCCGTCGGCGTGTACCTGCTCGCCTGGGCGCTGCACTTCGCGTGGAACGCCCCCGAGGTCTTCTTCCCCTCGTCCGAGGCCGGCGCCTTCGCCTCGGTCTTCGTCAAGTACGTGGTGCTGATCCTCGCGTTCGTCCTCGTCTTCCGCTATGCCCGGCACATCGACCACCGCTGGTTCGAGGCGGTCCTCGCGGACCAGCCCCCAGACGTCGTGACACCCGACGAGATGGACGCGCTGCGGTCCGTCCACGCGCGGCGGGCGATGCGCAAGGCGGCCCGGCGCGTCGGCGGCGTGGCCGAGAGCCGCCGGCTCGCCGACCTGCAGGAGGCCCAGCTCCGGCTCGCGACCCTGCTGGGGGTCTACCCCGACGGGTCGCCACCCGTCGAGGTCCAGAAGCAGGTCGTGCGCGAGATCCGCGCAGAGCTGATCATCCCGGTCTAGCATCCGGGCCGCCGGTGGACGGCCGTGCCCGGAGGCCGGCCGCCTGGTGCGGCCGTCAGCCGAGGTGCACCACGTCGCCCGTCCAGGTCCGCCGCAGCCACCGGTCGTGCGAGGCGACCACCACGGCCCCCGGCCACGTCTCGACCGCGGCCATGAGCTCCTCGGCGAGCGCGAGCGAGACGTGGTTGGTCGGCTCGTCGAGCAGCAGCACGTCGGGGGCCTGCGTCACGAGCATCGCGAGGACCACGCGGCGCCGCTGGCCCACGCTCAGCATCCCGAGCGGCCGGTCCAGGTCGCGGGGCGCGACGAGGCCGTGCGCGTTCACGAGCGGGCGGTCCGCGGGGTCCTGCCCCGTGACGAGGGCGAGCAGGTCGCGCGGGGTGCGTGCGTCGTCGTGCAGGCGGACGTCCTGCTCCAGCAGGGCGACGTCGACGCCCCGCGCACGCCCCACGGTGCCCGACGTCGGCACGAGGTCACCCGCCAGCACGTGGAGCAGCGTCGACTTGCCCGAGCCGTTGGCTCCGGTCACGAGGAGCTTGGCGCCCGGCGCGAGGTCGATCGACGGCACTCCTGCGGCCCGCAGGTCCAGGCGGGGGCGTCCGGGCGTCGCGGGGTCGGGCTCGGTCGCCCCTCCCTGCACGACGACGTCACGCGCCCAGAGCGCGAGGCCGTCGGTACCGTTCGACGCCCCCTGGGAGCCGCGCCGTCCGCCCGACCTCCCGGGCGACGAGCTCGTCGCCCGCTCACGCACGAGGTGCGGCGGCGCGAACCGCAGCGGCTCCGGAGGCTTGCGCACCTGCTCCGCCTCGAGCGTGTCGAGGCGCTGCTGCGCGTTGCGCACGCGCCGGGAGACCTGCGACTGCACGCGCTCGCCCTTGGCGTCGTAGAGCAGCTTGGACTGGTTGCCGCGCTCACGGTTGTGCGAGACGTTACGGGCCGTGGTCGCGACCGACCGCCGCAGCGCCTTGAGCTCGTCCTGCTCGGCCGCGAACTGCTGCTCCCAGCGGGCACGCTCGACGCGCTTGGCCCGCAGGTAGTCGCGGTAGGTCCCCGCGTAGAGCGTGCCACCTGTGCGGCCCGCGGAGCTGGCCTCCTGCGAGGGGTCGAGGTCGAGGATCTCGGTGCAGACCTCGTCGAGGAACACCCGGTCGTGGCTCGCGAGGAGCACGGCCCCGGGCAGCGCGCGCAGCGCTGTCGCGAGGAACTCGGCGGCCTCGTCGTCGAGGTGGTTGGTCGGCTCGTCGAGCAGGAGTGCGCCGGGCTGACGGATGAGGAGCGCAGCGAGGCCGAGGCGCGTGCGCTGACCGCCCGAGAGTCGCGCGACCAGGCGGCCACGGTGGATCACGTCGAGGCCCAGGCCTGCCAGCGCGCGGGAGGCGCGGGCGTCGGCCCCCCACACGTCGGACTGCTCGGCGCGCGCGAGGGCCAGGTCGTAGGCCGCCGTGAGGGCGTCGACGTCGGCAGACCCGTCGTCAGAGCTGGGCCGGGTCGCACCCCGGCCAGGTTCTGACAACGACGCGAGGGCCGCAGCCGCCGCCTCGAGCTCGTGCTCGATCTCCCGGACCCCCGCGAGGGCGTCCTCGACGACCTCGCCGACGGTCGTCGTCGGACCGTAGGGGAACTCCTGGTGCAGGTAGCCGAGGTCGGCCGGTCGGGTGACGACTCCTGAGTCGGGGTCCTCGCCCCCCGCGAGGAGCCGCAGCAGCGTCGACTTGCCGACGCCGTTCTCACCGACCAGGCCGGTCCGGTGGCCGGGGTCGACGGCGAGGCTCAACCCCGCCAGGACAGTGCGGTCGCCGTAGGACTTGGTGAGATCCGTGGCAGTGAGGAGGGACGGAGAGGCATGGGGCATGGGGTCACCTGACTGGAAGGGCGCCACGGCGGCACAGGAGGCTGCCTGCCGACGTCGAGCGCTGCCGGGACGCGACGAGGTCGTCACGTCGCGGGGCGACGTCGGGGCGCGAGAGGAAGAAGGGCTCGCGGGCAGGCTCAGAACCACATGGGCTCCACCCTACGCGGTCGCCTCGGCACCTCACGACCGCTTATTGGGACCGGGCTGCGGCCTGCGCCTCACGGGTCGGCGGGCCGGTCGGGCTGTGTCCGGGACGCGGCCGGAACCGCACCTCCCGCCCCGTCGGCCCGGGCTCCCTGGCCGGCTCAGGCAGGGGAGGCACGAGCGGCGCGCGTCCCCGTGCAGGGCCGCGCGCCGCTCGTCGTGCGCTCGTCACGGGGTCGCGGTGGGGTCCTGGGTCGCGAAAGCCGTGGACGTCGGGTCCGAGGTCGGGGTCGGCGCCACGGTGGGCGTCGGGTCCGGTGTCGAGGTCGGCGGAACAGTCGGGTCCGGTGTCGAGGTCGGCGGAGCCGTCGGGTCCGGCGGGGTGGTCGTCGGCGGGTCCGTCGGCTTCTCGGTCGGCGGGTCCGTGGGGTCCGGCGTCTCGGTCGGCGGGGTGGTCGTCGGCGGCGTCGTCGGAGTCGGAGGCTTGGTCGTCGGCGGGTCCGTCGGGGCGGGCGTCGTGGGCGTCGGGTTCGGCGTGGGGGCCGGGCTCGGCGGCGTCGTGGGAGGCGTGGTGGGCGGGGTCGTCGGCTTCACGGGAGGAGCCGAGGGCGCCGCCGGGACCCCTCCGGTGTAGCGGTCCGGCATGGCGCCCGCCGCGTAGAACTCGAAGTGCCAGGGCTCGGGCTTGCGGCCGTCGAGCCGCGCCCACGACGGGTTGTCCCACCCGTAGTCCGGTGCGTGCAGCCGCATCCACAGGTACTCGGCGCTGCGGCCCGTGGAGACGGGCTGCCCGACGTCGATCGCCAGACCCCAGCCGTGCTGCGAGGTGCCCGGCACGGCGGCGAGGTACGGCTTGGCGGCCTTGACCGCGACCTGCGCGTCGTAGCTGCGGTACGAGTCGGTGATGCGGAGCGGCTTGCCGAACTCCTTCTGGTACTCGACCGCGAGCGCGTTGAGCTGCTCGGCGGCGTCGCAGCGCAGGCTGTGCCCGGAGGCGAAGTCGAGACCGCAGAGCACCGAGTCCGGCAGGAGTCCGTTGCCGTACTGCGCGGTGCTGTCGGCGTACTTGGCGACCACGGCCGCGAGCTGGTCGGCGAGCGTGCCGCCGGCGGGGGCCGTGATGCCTGCGGCCGGCAGGACGTCGCCGGGTGCCATCGCGTAGGACGGTCCCATGAGCTCTGCGAGCCGGGTCGCGGCGACGACGACGTCGTCGAGCGTCACCAGGTCGTCGTGGCCGGGGGCGTCCTCGTCGGTCGGGTCGCCGGTCACGTCACCGGGGAGCGGGTCGGCGCTGTCGCCAGGGGCGACGGTGTCTTCAGGTACCGCCGCGCCGTCGGGAGCGACCGTGCCCGACGGCGTGCCCGCGTCCACCATGTCCGGCACCACCGGGGCCGTTGGTTCAGGAGAGACGGGGCCGGGGTCGGTCGCCAGGGCGTCCGCGACGCCTGCTGGCACGTAGCCCGCGGGCAGTCCGGAGGACACGGTGTTCGCCGCAGCGGCGACGTCCTCGACGCGGGAGGGTGCCTCCGTGGGCGCCGGTCCCTCGAGCACGCCGGAGGACCCCGGAGCCGCAGGGTCGACGGGGACGACCGGAGCCAGCGGTGACAACGGCGCGGGGGCGGGCGGCGTGGCCAGCCCGTCCAGGAAGAAGCTCCCCGCCCCGCTCGTGCCGGTCCCTGCGCTCGCTCCCGGGGTGCTCCCACCGGCCGCGGCCTGCTGCGCCTGGTAGGTGGCCAGCAGCATGCCGAGCTCCGAACGCGCCTGGAGCACACCTTCCGGGACCTGCGCCTCGGTCGCGATGTACTCGTCCGAGCGGTCGACCGCGGCGACGACCCGCTCGAGCTGGACGTCCTCGTGCGGCGGTTCGTAGGCGGCGGGGAGCACCCCGAACGCTGCCCCCCGGTTCGGGGTCTCCGGCGCGGCGTACTCGACCGACCAGGCCTCGCGGTGCGTGATCGACGACCCCACGAACCCGACGGTCATCACCGACCCGAGCACGAGCGTGGTGGACAGGATCCAGGGGACGGCACGGGACGTGGGACGCGGGCGAGCGCTTGCCACCCGGCACGGGGGTGTCGTGCCAGGGGGCGGAGGAGCAGGTGCTTCGGTCGCCACCACGGGGTCGACGGAGACGGACGAACCGGTGACCGGGCCTGCCTCGTCGTGCGGGCTCACTGCTGCTCCCGCAGGGCGGCGTGAACGCACACGGTGCGTCGGCAAGGTCACCACGAGACTCCAATTGTCCGGTCTTGCGTCTTTCGACGTAGCGAGGCTATCGCGAGAAAGGCCAAACTCAAGCCTGGACGACGAACGGCGTGTACGCCACCCCTCCTGGGTGAACACCGAGGGTGACTTCTCAGGTTGCGCGAGCACAATGGGCGCATGGACACCTCGAACCCGTTCCAGGCGCCCCCCGCCCAGCGCTCCCGACGCACCCGCCGGAGTGCCGCCGTCGGGCTCGCGCTCGTCCTCTCCACGTCCCTGCTGGGCGCCTGCGGCGACGACGGGAGCATCACCCTCCCCGAGTTCACCGTCACGAGCGACCAGCTCGACCAGCTCCTGAACGACGCCAAGGCCCAGGCCGAGACCATCGGTGCCGACGTGCAGTCGCTCGTCGACGGGCTCGGCTCGCTGCCCGAGGACAAGCGGGCCCAGGTCGAGGAGGCCGTGACCTCGGCGCAGACCGCGTCGCAGGACCTCCAGGCCGCGATCGACGAGGCCGCGACCGCGAGCGAGGACGCCAAGGCGCAGGCCGAGCAGCGCGTCGCCGAGGCGCGCACCCGGCTCGACGAGGCCTCGGCCCGCCTCCAGTCCGCGTCCGACGCGGTCGAGTCCGCCGACCAGGCGGTGAGCTCGAGGCTCGACGAGCTCCGTACGGAGGTCGACAAGCTCTCGGCCGACGTCGAGGACGCCACGTCCTGACGGCCGTGTCGCACCCCGGTGGGCGAGGCGCCCGCGGGGCAGACTGAAGGATGCCCTCCGCCGCTCCCCCGCCCGATCCCGGCCGCACGCCCACGCCCGACCTCGCCGAGACCCTCGCGCTCGCAGGCGTCGCCCTTGGCGCCGCGCTCGCCGAGCCCAAGGCCCTCGGCGGGTCGACGAGATCCCTCGTCGTGCGTGCCCGCGTCGTCGCAGGCCTCACGGCCGACCGCCTCGACACGACCCGCGCCACCGCGCACGCCCCGGGCAGCACGGTCGTCGTCAAGCGGTTCCTCGACGTGCCCGGCACGCACGGCCTGCCGTTCGAGCACGAGGTCGCGGGGCTGCTGACGCTCGACCGCACGCCCGTCCTCCTGGCCGTGGACGAGGCGCACCGGCTGCTCGTCATGAGCGACGTCGGCGACGGACCCACGCTCGCCGACCTGCTGCTCGGCACCGACCGCGACGCCGCCTGGCAGGCCGCGCACGACTGGGCGACCGCGCTCGGCGAGCTCGCGGGTTCCTCCGGGCCCCACGTCGAGCGCTTCTCGGCAGAGCTCGCGGCCCGCGGCGTCGCGCGCGGGTGGGACCTCGACGCGGACGCGCGCGCCGGCGTGCACCGCCTCGTCGCAGCCCTGCCGACGCCCACGGACCTGGCACGCGACCCGCTCGACGCGACCCTCGCGTTCCTGCACGACGACCTCGGGGCCCTCGCGAGCCTGCGTGCACCCGGGAGCGCCGTCGTCGTCTCGCCCGGGGACACGTGCCCCGACAACGCCGTCCTCACGCCCGCCGGGTGGGTCTTCCTCGACCTCGAGGACACCACGGCCCACCACCCCGCGCTCGACGCCGCCTACACGCTCATGCCGTTCTCGACGTGCTGGTGCGTGTTCGACCCGCCGCCGGGTCTGACCGACGATCTCCTCGCGGCATTCACCGCAGGGCTCGGCCGGCACCTGCCCGACGCCGTCGTCGAGCCCGCCTGGACCCGGGACGTGCTGGTAGCGAGCGCCGGCTGGATCCTCGCCATGACGGGCTGGCTGCTCGACGGAGCGGTCGAAGACCGCCCGCGCGTGGGGCCCGAGGGGCGCTCGCCGTCGTACCGCCAGCTCGTGCTGTCCCGGTGGCGCTGGGGCGCCGAGCACCTGCGGGACGTCACCCCGGGCATCGCGTCCCTCCTGTCCGACGGCGTCGCGTGGGCCGAGCGCGCGTGGGGGCCTTCGCCGTCGGGCGGGTATCCCGCGTTCTCCTGACCCTGCCGCCGCGTCCGCGCCGATCCCGACGACGACGGGACCTAGGTCCCCAGAGATCCTCGACCTTCGCCCCAGGTCACGCCCCTCGCGCTCCGGTGGAATGGAGTCAACGAACCGGAAGGGGATCCGGTCCTGGAGACGAGGAAGACAGACGACATGAGTGCAACGATCGAACGCCCGGCCGGCTCGGCCCGCTCGGCCCGAGCAGTACGTGCCGTCCCTCACGAGGTCACCGGGGCGACCACGACCGCGAGCCTCGCGGTCCGCGGCACCCTCCCGACCCAGATCGTCCTGGGGATCTTCCGGATCGTCATGGGCTTCTACTTCGTGTGGGCCTTCCTCGACAAGACCTTCGGCCTCGGGTTCTCGACCCCCTCGGAGCGCGCCTGGATCAACGGCGGCAGCCCCACGGCCGGCTTCCTCGGAGGCGTCGAAGGACCGTTCGCGAGCTTCTTCAACGGGATGTCCGGCGCGGCCTGGGCCGACTGGCTCTTCATGGCCGGCCTCCTCGGGATCGGACTGGCCCTGATGCTCGGGATCGGGATGCGGATCGCGGCGATCGCCGGGACCGTCCTCCTCGGCTTCATGTACCTCGCGTCGCTGCCCCTGACCACCAACCCCATCATCGACAGCCACGTCGTCGAGGCCCTCGCGATCATCTCGCTGGCCATGATCGGCGCCGGCGACACCCTCGGCCTCGGCCGACAGTGGAAGAGCCTGCCGCTCGTCCGCAAGAACTCCTGGTTGGTCTGATCCCCGGTTCGGCGACGCGATCCGCTCGCCACGGCGATACACCCAGGTAGACGCGGGAATCACGGGGAACGCGAGACCCCGGCCCGCCCGACGGCCCTCCCGGTCACCTCCCGGAGGGCCGTCGCTCTTTCCCCGGCCGGTCGGCCACCCGTCGACCGGCCGGGGGCACACCCGTCGGAAACCCGCACCACCTGCCGGGACTGTCCCAGATCGAGGGGGTTCGTCATGGAATACCTGAAGACCCACCACCAGTGGGAGAGCACCGTCCCGGTCCTCCCGAGGCCAGCTCCGGTCCGAACGTCTGACAGACTCACGTGGGTGACCGAGTCCCTCCCGTCCGCCGTCGCGCACCGCGTGCTCGACGCCGTCGTCGCCATCACGAGCAACCTCGACCTCGACACCGTGCTCCGCCGCATCGTCGAGGCCGCCATGGACCTCACCGGAGCCCGCTACGGCGCGCTCGGGGTCCGCGACGGCGACCGTCTGGGTCGGTTCGTCCCGGTCGGCATGGAGGACTCCGAGGTCGAGGCGATCAGCCACTGGCCCCACGGTCACGGCTTGCTGGGCGAGGTCATCCGGCACCCGCACCCCCTGCGGGTCGACAAGATCGAGGGCTACCCCGCGGCGTCGGGCTACCCCGCGGGCCACCCGCCCATGCACTCGTTCCTCGGCGTGCCGATCCAGGTCCGCGACTCCGTCTACGGCAACCTCTACCTGACGGACAAGCGCGACGGCTCCCCGTTCACGCAGGACGACGAGGCCGCGGTGCGCGCCCTGGCCGCCGCCGCGGGTGTCGCGGTCGACAACGCGCGCCTCTACGAGGACGGCCGCCGCGTCGCGGTGCTCGAGGACCGCGAGCGCATCGCCCGGGACCTGCACGACGTCGTCATCCAGCGCATCTTCGCGTCCGCGATGACGCTCATGAGCACGACCAAGCACATCGAGAACGAGATCGTCCGCTCGCGTGTCGAGGAGGCCGTCAACGACCTCGACGACACCATCCGCGAGATCCGCTCGACGATCTTCGCGCTCCAGGCCACGACTCCCCCCGAGGCGAGCCTCCAGGAACGGCTGACCGCGGCGGCCGACGCCGTGACCCCCGCGCTCGGGTTCGCCCCCTCGGTCATCATCGAGAGCGACGACTCGTCCCTCGTGCCCGCCGAGGTCGCGGACCAGCTCGTGGTCGTGGTCGGCGAGGCCCTCACGAACGTCGCCCGGCACGCGCGGGCCTCTCGCGTCGACGTGCGGCTCAAGGTCACCGACGACGCCATCACGCTGTCCGTGGTCGACGACGGGATCGGCTGCGAAGGGATCGACGCGGGCGACCACCGCGGCGGGCTGCACAACCTCGCGACGCGCGCCGAGGCGCTGCACGGGAAGCTCGCGGTGGGCCCCGCCGAGGCCGTGGCACGCGAGGTCGTGGGGACCCGTGGGACGGTGCACGACGCCGCGACGACAGGCGACGGTTCGTCGACCGCGGTCCCGACGGGCCGCGGGACGGCGCTCGTGTGGAGGATCCCCAACGCCTGAGACCCTGGTCCGGGCCGCGGCGAACCACCGCGGCGCGGCGCAGGGGCTCACCGCGTGAGCAGCTGAGGCCCGGTACGGACGATCGCTCCGCCGTCGGGCGATGCCCTGGGGCCCGTGCGGCTCAGCCGCGCGGGCGGTCCTCGGTGCGCATCTCGGTCGCGAGGACCGCGACCTGCGTGCGGCGCTGCAGCCCGAGCGTCGACAGGATGTGCGACACGTAGTTCTTGACCGTCTTCTCCGCGAGGAACAGGCGCTCACCGATCTGGCGGTTCGTCATGCCCTCGCCGATCAGGTCGACGATCTGCCGCTCCTGGGGTGAGAGCCCCTCGAGACGGTCGACCTCCTGGGCCTGCGGCGTGCGCAGCCTGTCGAGGATGCGCGCGGTGCTGACCGGGTCGAGCAGCGAGCCGCCGCCCGCGATGGTCCGTACGGCGCCCACGAGGTCGGAGCCGTGGATCTGCTTGAGGACGTAGCCCGAGGCCCCCGCGAGGACCGCCTGGAACAGCGCCTCGTCGTCCGCGAAGGACGTGAGCATGAGGCAGCCGATCTCCGGCATCTCGGAGCGCACGTCGCGGCAGACCTCGACGCCCGAGCCGTCGGGCAGGCGCACGTCGAGCACAGCCACGTCGGGCCGGACGGCGCGGATGCGCGTCAGCGCGGACGCCGCGGTGCCGGCCTCGCCGACGACCGTGATGTCGTCCTCGGCCTCGAGGAGGGCGGCGACGCCGCGGCGGACGACCTCGTGGTCGTCGAGCAGGAAGACCCGGATGGGGTCGGGGGTGGTGCCCATAGGGAGAACTTATCGGAGTTGTGTCAGAACGAGGGTGCCGGACGGGCGGGAGGCTCGACGACGTCGCGCCCGCAGGAGCGCGGGTTCGACCCCGCAGCGCGCGGTCGAGCAGGGACGGCGAGGCGGTCCTACGGTGGAAGGATGCCGTCGCCCTCCCTCGCCCCCGACCGGAACCGCCGGCGGACGCCCCGGTTCACGGGCCTCATCAAGCCCCACGAGGCATTCCCCGCGATCGCTCGGCTCGACCGTCGCATGAACGACCGGACGTACCGCCGACGCCTCGGACCGCACGTGGACGCAGCGCTCGTGCGGCTCTCGACGGCCGCGAACCACAGCGTCCTGTGGATGGGGATGGGCGCCGGGCTGGCAGCGACCGGTGCGCGGGGGCGCCGCGCAGCCGTACGGAGCCTCGGGACGCTGGCCGTCGCGAGCGCCGCCGCGAACCTGCTCGGCAAGGGGCTGTTCGGCGGGGATCGTCCCGCGCGGGACGTGCTGCCCCTCGTACGACGGCTGCGCCACTACCCGACGACGCCCTCGTTCCCGTCGGGTCACTCGGCGTCGGCCGCGGCGTTCGCGACGGGCGTGGCCCTCGAGTGGCCCGCCGCCGGGCTCGTCGTGGCGCCCGTCGCGGGGGCGGTCATGTACTCGCGCCTGCACGTGGGCGCGCACTGGTTCTCGGACGTCGTCGGGGGTGCCGCGCTCGGGGTCGGACTCGCCGTGCTCGGCCGGTGGCTCATGCCCTCTCCCCCCGGACCCGCACCCGACGTGCCTGCCGGGCCCCCCACCGACGTCCCCGCTCTCCCCGACGGCGAGGGCTTGTTCGTCGTCGTCAACACGTCCGCCGGGTCCCGGCGGATCCTCAAGGAGGACCCGCTCGAGGTCCTCCGCCGCGACCTCCCGAAGGCCCGGGTGCACGTCCTCGCCGAGGGCGACGACCTGCACGAGCTGTACGACCGGGCGACACGCGGCCAGGCCGACCGTGCCGACCAGGCCGACCGTGCCGAGGACGCCGAGCATGCCGGCACGACGGCCGACGACGTCCGCCCCGCGGTCGCGCTCGGGATCAGCGGAGGCGACGGGACGGTCTCGACCGCGGCCGCAGCCGCCCGGGAGCACGGGCTCCCGCTCGTGGTCCTGCCCGGCGGGACGCTCAACCACTTCGCCAGGGCGGCCGACCTCACGTCGATGTCCGCGACGGTCGACGCGGTCCGGACCGGTTCGGGCGTGAGCGTCGACGTCGCCGAGCTCCGCGTCGACGGCAAGGAACCGCTCACGGTGCTCAACACCTTCTCGCTCGGCATCTACCCCGAGCTCGTCTCGCAGCGCGAGCGCGCCGAGAAGCGCCTGGGCAAGTGGCCCGCGACCGTATGGGCCACCTCACGTGTCCTGCGCTCAGCCGCCCCGCTGCGGCTGTCCGTGGACGGCGTGGTCGGCTCCTACTGGTCGTTCTTCGCGGGCGTCAACAAGTACGTCCCGCAGAATCTCGCCCCTGTCGAGCGCATCCGGCTCGACGACGGCGTCCTCGACGTCCGCACGGGCCGCGCCGAGAAGCGCTACAGCAGGGTCCGGCTGTTCCTCGAGACCGTCGCGGGCGGTGGAGCGTCCTCGCTCGCGCAGCGCGTCCAGCCTCTCGAACGCCACCTCGCGGTCGACTCGTGGACGACGCCCGACCTCGCGCTCCGCTTCGGGGACGGCACACCGCACGACCCGGTGATCCTCGCGCACGACGGCGAGACGCTCGAGATCGACGGCGACCGCGTCGTCGACGCGACGCTCACCATGGTGCGTGGCGGTCTCCGGGTCTACGCACCCACGGACCCGACGGCGGGCCGAGGCCGAGCGGGGCAGGAGGCAGCCCGTCTCCTGGGCGACGACTCAGCCTGACCCGATACCTGCCGCCCCGGGCGGGACGTCAAGCGAGCACGCCTCGCAGGGCCACGAGCGCTCGCTCGTCCTCGACGATGCTGTCGGTCGCGAAACGGCCGTCTGACTCGACGAGCGGCAGCAGGACCTGCGCGACAGATACGCCCAGGTCCGCCCGTGCTGCGATTCCCGCCCGCAGCACGGGCGCGACGAACGGAGCCACCCGCGGCAGGTCTGCCTTGCCTGCGGCCCCGAGCAGGAGCGCGAGCCCGCGCTCCACCGCCTCCTCCGGCGTGGTCCAGCCCGCCGTGACGAGGGCGTCGAGCGCGACGGCACCGGACCACGGATCGGGGCCGGACCACGTCGTCCGGCCCGACCACGCGATGTCGTGGAGAAGCGCGGACCACTCGTCGCGGAGCCGCGGGTCGCAGGCCACGAGCCGGTTCCCGACCTCGATCGCCTCGACGAGCGGCGGGCCGGCTGCGTCCACGATCGCCCGGACGGTCGGCCACGCACCCCGGTCCTCGGTCCCGGATCCCTCGCTCCCCGCGGAGGGCCCAACGTCCGCGCCCGCCCCGTGCAGAGCCTCGTGGGCGGTTCCGACGGAGGCGGCACCGGCGACAACCCCTGCCGCGACGAGCCGAGCCCGACTCCCCGGGAACGACCGCCGCGCAGCCCCGTCGAGGAGCCTCGAGCAGGTGGCGTGGACCAGCTCTGCGGAACGCGAGGCCCACACGGCGAGCAGGTCGGCGTCGGGGCCCGCGTCCCCACCACCCAGCTCCCACGCCTGCGCGAAGGCCCCGGCCAGGTGCTCGTCACCCGGGGTGAGCAACGCGCGGGCCGTCACCTGCCACGCGGCCGAGGCTCCGTCGCTGGTCTCGCTCGCCCCCAAGGCATCGAGCACCTGTGGACGCAGGTCGCCCATGAACACCCCAGGATGCGCAGCCGCCGTCCGCGCCAGCAGCTCGGCGACCTGGCGTGGAGCCTGCGCAGCGACGGGCAGGACCGCGTGCACGAGCGCCTGGGTCGCCGGCAGCCTCGCGAGGAGCCCGACCCAGCCCGCAGCGCCGCCCGGCCACGCGCCGAACGCACCGCGCGCGACGCGCAGCACGTCGTCTGCTGCCCAGACGACGGGGTGACGTCGGGCAGGGAAGCCCTGCAGCGCCCGGGAGAACGGCATGTGCGCAGAGTCAGTGGCGACCCTCGGCTCGTCGGCCGCGAGAAGCCCCCGCACTGCCGAGGCGGCCCATCGTGCGTCCTGCGCAACGAACAACGCGACCGCAACGGTCGCCGCGAGCACGTCCCCCTCTGCTCCCCCCTTCTCGCGGGACGCGAGCTCCCCCAGGTGCGCGACGACGTCCGCCACCTCGCGCTCCCGCTCCGGGACCGCCGCGACCACCTGCACGAGCGCGTCGACGAGACGAGCGGCCGTCCCGGCAGACGTCGCAGACGGGACGAGTGCGAGCAGCCCGGCGAGGGCCGGAGCCGCACCTGCGCGAGTGGACTTGGCGAGCGCGAACCACGCGTCGGCCAGCTCCGGGAGGATGACGGTTCCGGCTGCCTGGAGGCCTTCCACGACGGAGACCGCGCGCACACCCGCGAGCGTCGAGAGCACTTCGAGCGAGGTACCGTCGGGGCTCGCGGGGTAGCCGTCTGCGTGATCGGGCCACAGGTGGACCAGCAGGTCGACCGCTCCGTCGAGCGGGTGCCCCGAGGCCACCGAAGACCACGCCGCGGCGAAGACCGCCTCGTCCAGGTGGCGCGCCGCGAGCACCGCGAGGTCGGTGTCGTCGAACGCCCCGTGCCGCAGCAGGGGCTCCATGAGCGCGACCACCGCCTCGTCCTCGAGCGCCAGCCGGCCGCGCAGGGCCTCCGCGACCGTGTCCGCGAGCGGGCTGCCTGTCAGGTGCACGGCCCATCCGTAGGCCTCCGCGCGCACCTGAGGATCGGGGTCGTCGAGCAGCACGATCAACGTGCCGACCGAGGCGTCGCGCGCAGCCCGGGTCTCCGCGTCGAAGGCGACCGGATCGGTGCCCTCGGGCAGGTAGGTCTCGACGCGGCCAGCACCCGCGGCGATCGACTCTGCGTACGCGCCCAGGAGCCAGAGGGCGCCCACACGGCCCGGCGCCGCCGCGTCGCGCGCGACGTCCTCGATGAATGGCAGCGCTGCGACCGTGGCCGGGTAGACGCTGCCCTGATGGAGGATCGAGCCGAAGAGCTCGCTGACGACCTCGCTCCAGTCTTCGCCGCGGAGCCCGTCGAGCAGTCCGGGCGTGTCGTCGGCGGGCCCGTAGGCATGCCGGAGAACCGACCAGTCGACGACGCGGGCAGGAGCGTGGGGGTCGGTGGGCGGCAGGCTCATGCGGGGAGGGTAACAACGAGGGCCGACAGGCGATGGTCGGCCACCAGCGAGGCGGCGAGCAGCCCCGATAGGCCCGACGGCGCCGCGACCGTCAGACGCTCGGGTCGCCCTCCGCGGCACCCGCCCCGCGCGCGGGCCGGTCCTCCTCGCGCAGGCGCGGCTCGGTGCGGCGCGACGGGTCGAACCCGGCCTTGTCGGCATAGAACGCACGGACCAGGTCCATGTCGGCACGGACGTCGCCCGTGAGGTCGAGCGTGGGGCCCAGGCCCGCGGTCATGGTCGTGCGGTCGACGTAGCCCAGGGTCACGGGCATGCCCGTCTCGCGCGCGATCCGGTAGAAGCCCGACTTCCAGTACTCGCCCTTGCTGCGCGTGCCCTCGGGCGTGATGACGAGCGAGAAGACCTCGCCCGTGCGGACCCGCGAGACGATGTCGTCGACCACACGGCTCGGGTCCGTCCGGTCCACGGGGATCCCGCCGAGGGCCCGCGCGAACGGTCCCATGACGCCCTTGAACAGCGTGTGCTTGCCGAGCCAGCGGACCTTGACCCCGACGCTCGCCGAGATCGCGAGCATGAGGACGAAGTCCCAGTTCGAGGTGTGCGGGGCGCCGATAAGGATGCCGGGGCGGTCGGTCGGGGGCTGCTCGGTGCGCAGGGTCCACCGGCTCACCGCCCAGTAGGCGCGCGCCAGGGCGCGGCGGATCATCGGGCTGCCTCGAGGGCTACGGGGTGGGACACGGCAGCAACGCTACCCGGGCGCGCTGGCCGCGCCGGCGCCTCACCGGAGCGGGAAGGGCGACCCCTCCCTGTGCCGTGGGCGAAATCTCCACGAGCCCTCCATGTCCTCCCTGTCTTTTCCCAGGTTCACCGGGCAGACTTCTCGGCATGACGTCGCCGAAGACATCAGGACCTGCCGCCCGGCTCGCCGCCGCCAGCTTCCTCGCACTCGCGATGATGCTGCCGCTGAGCGCGACCGCATCGGCCGCCGAGGTATCCCGGCTCATCGAGGACACCCAGTGTCAGGTCGACTCGATCGGCGAGGACCTCGAGAAGGCCAGCACCCAGCTTCTCCACGCTCCCCTCCGGCCTGCGCCTCGAGGTGGAGGACGCCGTCGCGAACGCCCAGGCCGCCACGGACGAGGCCAACGCCGCACTCGCGCAGGCCGCGACCGACGAGTTCGGCGACGGACGCGCGGTCCTCGCCCTCACCGACGCCCAGGTCGCGCTCGACGCCGCCTCGGCCCAGGTCCGTTACGTCGCCGACAAGACCGTGGCGCAGGGCGCCGACGTCGGTTCGACCCTGCGCGACGTCCAGAACACGATCGACCACCTCCGGGGCGAGACGAGCCGCGCAGCGGCCTGACGCGGCGGCCACCTCGCGCGCCGAGTCCGCCTCGGCACTGCCGAGAGCAGAGCCGCAGAGCACTTTTCACCCCCATGGGGAGAATTACCCCTGTGCAGGCGCGCCGTTTTCCTCCACAATGAGCACCGCACTTCGTGGCACTCCCTGTCACGATCCCCACGCTCCCGACAAGGCTCGGGCGCGCGAGAGAAACGAGAAACCCCCCGTGACCACTCCCTACGGCGCCCCGCAGGCCCCGCAGTCCGAGCAGGCCCCGCAGTACTACGGCGCCCCCGTCGAGGACCCGGGCAAGACGCTCGGCATCGTCGGCTTCGTCCTGGCGTTCGTCTTCGCGATCGCAGGCATCGTCGTCAGCGCCATCGCCAAGAAGAAGTCCCGCGAGGCCGGCTTCGACAACCAGCTCGCCAAGTGGGGCCTGATCCTCAGCATCATCTTCACGGTGCTCGGAGCCATCGGCTGGGTCGTCTACATCATCGCCTTCGCCGCGCTCGCCGCGTCGGGCGAGCTCAGCTCGTACTGACCTTCCCGGTCGCCCACGAGGCCGTCGTCCCCTTCCGGGGGCGGCGGCCTCGCTGCGTCTTCCCGTGGGCGACCCGCGGTGCGAGACTCCGGGGATGACCGAGCAGCGCGCGCACTTCGACGCCCACGTGACCTTCGCCAACGGCGGCAGCCTCCGCACGGAGGGGTTCCGCCTCGACGTCCCGTCGGGCGACCTCCTGCCCGACGACGTCGCTCGCCTCCTGGTCCGCCACCTGGGCCTCGCGCTGGTCGGGTCGGTCGAGATCACGGGGCTGACGTTCGTCGAGGAACCGCACGTCGGGAGCCGTGGGGTCGGTGGTGCTTCCGGTGGCGCCGAGGCCGGACCCCGCGCACGGGCCGGCCGCGCGACGCGGCTCGTCGACCTGAGCCACACCGTGCGCGAGGGCCTCGTGACCTACCCGGGCCTGCCCGCCCCGACGATCACGCCGTTCCTGACCCGGGCGGACTCGGTCGCGAAGTACGCGCCCGGGACCCAGTTCGCGATGGACGTCCTGACCATGATCGGCAACACGGGCACCTACCTCGACAGCCCCTTCCACCGGTACGAGGGCGGGACAGACCTCTCCGGCCTCGAGCTGGAGTCGCTCGTCGGGCTGTCTGCGGAGGTGTTCCGGCTGGACGAGGTCGTCGACCCCGAGCGGGGTGGTCGTCGCGGGATCGGCGCCGAGGTCTTCTTCGACCGCGACCTGGCCGGGACCGCGGTGCTGCTCCAGACCGGCTGGGACCGGCACTTCGGCACCCCGGCCTACGGGGAGCCCGCGCCCTTCCTCACCGAGGCCGGCGCACAGCACCTCGTCGACGCCGGGGTGAGGCTCGTCGGGATCGACTCGTTGAACATCGACGACACGGACCCCGTGACGTCCGGCGGGGCGCGCCCCGCCCACTCGCTGCTCCTCGCGGCGGGGATCCACGTCGTCGAGCACCTGACGAACCTGGGTGCCGTGCCGCCGCGCGGTGCGCGGTTCACCGCCGTGCCACCCAAGGTCGAGGGATTCGGGACGTTCCCGGTGCGGGCGTTCGCGGAGGTCGCCGAACCGACCCCGTAGCGAAGGGCAGCTTCCGCACACGGGTCTCGGCGCCGTCACCCGGCGCCCCGTGTGCCGGACGTCCGGCGGGGGCCCGCTCGTCATAGGCTCGGCGCATGCCCGACGACCTGAGCCCAGCCCACGACGTCCTCCCCTTCGGCCGCGCCCCGCGCCCGGACAGCGGCCCCGCGCTCGCCGACCGCCTGCGCGAGGTCATGACCCGGAACCTCGGGCCGCACGCCTCGGGCCTCGACCGTGTCCGCATCGACGCGGCGACCGTCCCCGGCAGCCCGGACGTCCAGAGCCTCGACGTCGACGTGACCGGCCTCATCGTCCGCGCGATGGGTGCCGCCGACGCTCCCGACCCGGCCGAGAACGTCGAGCACGTCGTCGGTCGCGAGCAGGCCGTCGCCCGCACGATCCGAGCCCAGGGCCACCCGGTCACGATCGCCGGCGTCGCGGTCGACCTCGACGCCGAGATCCGCGACCTGCGCTTCACCTGGGTCGAGGGGGCCGACGGCTCGCTCGCGATCGAGGAGTCCGGTCAGAGCACCGAGCACCCCGTGAGCGGTCACCTGCGTGCCGCGGCGAGCCGCGACGCGCTCGTCACCACGGTCCGCGATCTCGCGACCAAGGCCCTCGCGGACCAGGGCTTCACGCTCACGGCCCTCGACGTGGACCTCACGTCCCGCGGGCCGCGCGCCGCGTCGATCGTCGCGTCCGCGAAGATCCGCAAGGGCTTCCTGTCCGCGAGCGCCCAGATCACCGCGACCGCCGAGATCGACCAGGCCATGGTCCTCACGCTGAGCAACATCGGGGCGACGAGCCGCAACCCCGTCGTCGCGGCGCTCCTGCTGGCCGTCCGCGGCAAGCTCGAGCAGGTCGACGGCAAGCGCATCGACCTCGCGTCCTCGCTGCCGCCGGGCGTCACGCTCTCGGACGTGCGGCTCGACGTCGGCGAGCAGCTCGTCCTGAGCGTCCGGGTCGGCTGAGCATCGGTCGACGTGCGTCGCACTCCGGTCAACGTCTCCCTCGGGGGAAGAACAGGCTCTCGGGGCGCGGCATCTCCACGCCGTCGAGCGTGAGGTCGGTGCGCTCGCACCAGAACGCGACGTACCCGCGCACCCTCTCGCCGTCGGACAACGGGTTCTCGTAGCTCCAGCCGATGTCCGCGCCGACGGGGTCGCCCGACGCGAGCGACCAGTAGCGGGCGTGCCCCTTGTAGGCGCAGTCGCTCGTCGTCGTGCTCGGCGTCAGGGCGTCCCACTGCACGTCCTCGCGCGGGACGTACCACCGCAGCGGCAGGTAGGTCTCGGTGAGCGCCATGGCCTGGGAGGAGTCCGCGAGCAGCACCTCGCCGAGGGACACGACGACGTGGCGCGAGCTCGGCACGACGTCGACCCGTTTGAAGGGGTCGCGCGGGTGCGCGGCGAGGGGCTGGTCCTCGGCGAACCAGTCGTACGCCTGGAAGTCGACCAGGACGTGGCCCGCGAGGTCCTCGTCGTCGGGACGGAAGAACGTGGCCGTGCGGGTCCCGGGCGCGTCGCCCGCCGACGCGCGCTCCTCGGGCCACAGCTCGGCGCCCGCGCACGTGTGCCGCTCGAAGTGCAGCGGGTGCGGGATCGGGCCCCTCGGCGCGCCGTCCACGTGCTCGCCCTGGACGACCGGGACGCGCACGTCGGGTTCGGGCACGGCGTACACGGGCAGGACCCGGCCGGGCTCCCAGACGAGCCGCGCCACAGTCGAGGAGAGCTCGACCTGCGTCGGGTCCTCCCGGCGGACCGCCCGGATCGTCTGGGCCGCGGGGTACCAGCGCAGCCGATCGAGATCGAGCTGCCACCGGTCGACCCAGGACGTGGCCATCCCCCCAGCGTGCGCCCGGTGCGGGGCGGTCGCAAGGCCCGGGGCGACGGCGACCCGCGCTCTGACCGGCTCTCCCGAAGCCCTACAGCTCCCCGACCGCGTTCCCCAGGACCGTCGCCCCGATCACGAGCAGCAGCACGCCCATGACGAGCGACGTGTTGGCGGTCAGCCACTCCCGCAGGCGGTCGAGCCACGGCACGACGCGGGCGGGGGCCACGAGCGTCGCGACGAGCGGCACCACGACCGACAGCCCGCCCACCAGGACGAACGCCAGCACGACCACGACCTCCTGCACGACCCCGAGCGCCGCACCACCCACCGAGACGCCCGCAGCGAGCACGAACGCGAGCTCCTTGGGGTTGGCGACCGTGACCAGCGCACCGACGCCGAGGCCGCGCGCGGGGGTGGCGTCCGCGATCGAGGCCAGCCAGCCGGGGAGGCTCGCCGCCTCTCCCTCGGGCTTCGGGCGCCACTGCGTGAGGCCGAGCACCATGAGCGCGGCTCCCAGGACGATCCGCACCCAGGCCGGGAGCTCGCTCGCCCCCAGGAGGTGCTCGACGACGTCCGACGCCGCGACGACGACACCGAGCAGGGCCGCGAGCGCGAGCAGCCTGCCTACGACGAAGGTCACGCCCGCAACTCGCCCCCGGTCCGACGTCAGGAGCAGCGCGAGGGCGATGATCGGCAGGGGGCTGAGCGCGACGGCCACTGCGAGGGGAAGTGCTGCGCCGACGACCTCGGCCAGGGAGTTCACGTCGTCACGGTAGCGCCACGCGTTCCCACGAGCCGACGCGCCGGGCCGATCGTCCTCGCCACGGCGCGCGCCCGACGGGCCTGGGGCAATTGAAGTTGCGACCGCTTGAGAGAATGGTTGGTCGTGAGCACCGAACCGCACGGCCCCGCACGGCCCGCCGTGGACAGCCCTGCGAGCGCCCCCACGGGCGAGGCGGGACGCGAGCCGCGCACGGGCGGGAGCCCACGCCGCCGACGCGGAGGACGAGGACGGGCGAAGCCCCAGGTCAGCGAGCAGAACCCCGCACCCGAGCAGGCCGACGAGGCCGCCGGCCGCCAGGACTCCGCCCCCCGCCGGAACGCCGGCCGCGCCCGCGGCGAGAGGGCCCCCGAGGGTGAGAAGAAGGGCCGGGGCGAGCGTCCGGCGTCGGGCACCTCGACGCGCGGCAACCAACGCGGCGCCCGCCGCCAGCAGGTGGACCCGGACCGGCTCGCGCGGGCCGCCGAGCGGCGCGCGCAGGTCGTCGTGCCGCCCATCACCTATCCCGAGCAGCTGCCCGTCTCGGCGCGGCGCGAGGACATCGCGCGGGCCATCGCGGAGAACCAGGTCGTGATCGTCGCGGGCGAGACGGGCTCGGGCAAGACGACGCAGCTCCCCAAGATCGCGCTCGAGCTCGGCCGAGGCCGGAAGGGCCAGATCGGGCACACGCAGCCCCGACGGATCGCGGCGCGCACGGTCGCGGAACGTATTGCCGAGGAGATCGGCACGCCGCTGGGTGAGATCGTCGGTTACCAGGTCCGGTTCACCGACCAGTCGAGCGACCAGACGCTCGTCAAGGTCATGACCGACGGGATCCTGCTCGCGCAGATCCAGCGGGACCCGCAGCTCCTCGCGTACGACACGCTCATCATCGACGAGGCGCACGAGCGCTCGCTCAACATCGACTTCCTGCTCGGGTACCTCACGCGGCTCCTGCCGCAGCGCCCCGACCTCAAGGTCATCATCACGTCGGCGACGATCGACTCGCAGCGGTTCGCGCGGCACTTCGCGCCGGGCGGCCCGCTGCCCCCGCTCACGGCCGACGAGCTGTCAGAAGCAGACCGGGGTGGGGACCGGGGTGCTTCTGACAACGGGTCCGTGGCAGTCGAGGAGCCCGACGGCGCCGCTCACCTTCCCGAGACGGCTCACGTCCCCACGGCTCCCGTCATCGAGGTCACGGGCCGCACGTACCCCGTCGAGATCCGGTACCGCCCGCTGAGCCCCGACGTCGACCCGGAGTCGGGCAAGACGAAGCGCACCCCCGCGAAGGGCGCGCAGGAGAAGGACCTCGTCACGGGCATCGTCGACGCCGTCGAGGAGCTCATGGCCGAGGGGCCGGGTGACGTCCTGGTCTTCCTGTCCGGCGAGCGCGAGATCCACGACACGGCCGACGCCCTCGAGTCCCGCCTGGGCGAGCGCACGCGCGACGCCAAGCGCCCCGACCACGTCGAGATCCTGCCGCTCTACGCGCGCCTGTCCTCGGCCGAGCAGCACCGCGTGTTCCAGGCGCACTCCTCGCGCCGCGTCGTGCTCGCGACCAACGTCGCCGAGACGTCGCTGACGGTCCCGGGCATCCACTACGTCGTCGACCCCGGCACGGCCCGCATCTCGCGCTACTCCAAGGCCACCAAGGTGCAGCGCCTGCCGATCGAGCCCATCGCGCAGGCGAGCGCCAACCAGCGCTCGGGGCGCTCGGGCCGTGTCGCGGACGGGATCGCGATCCGCCTGTACTCCGAGGAGGACTTCCTCTCGCGTCCCGAGTTCACCGAGCCGGAGATCCTGCGCACCTCGCTCGCGTCGGTCCTGCTGCAGATGATCTCGGTGGGCGTGGTCTCCTCGCCCGACGACGTCGCACGCTTCCCGTTCGTCGAGCCCCCGGACACGCGCTCGATCCGCGACGGCGTGCAGCTCCTGACCGAGCTCGGCGCGCTGGAGACGGTGACCGAGAACGACCGCACCGTCACCCGCCTCACCGAGGTCGGTCGCGTCCTCGCCCAGCTCCCCATGGACCCGCGCCTGGCCCGCATGATCTGGGAGGGCTCGCGCCGCGGCGTGGCCCGCGACGTCGCGATCATCGCGGCCGTGATGTCCATCCAGGACCCGCGCGAACGACCCGCCGAGTTCCGTGCCCAGGCCGACCAGCTCCACGCCCGCTTCGCCGACCCCCGCTCCGACTTCCTCACCTACCTCAACCTGTGGGAGTACGTGCGCGAGCAGCAGCGCGAGCTCTCGTCGTCGGCGTTCCGGCGCCTGTGCAAGGCCGAGTACATCAACTTCCTGCGCGTGCGCGAGTGGCAGGACGTCGTCGCGCAGCTGCGCGAGATGAGCAAGCCGCTCGGCATCGACATGTCGTACACGCCCCGCACCCGGGGCGACGCGACCTCCGGGAGGGGAGCGCCGTCGTCGGGCACCACGATCGCCGAGGCGACCGACCAGCCCGTCGAGCACCGCCTGACCTGGGACGACGACACCATCCACCAGGCGCTCCTCGCCGGGCTCCTCTCCCAGATCGGCATGCAGGAGGCCACCGAGGTCAAAGCCTCGTCCGTCGCGCACCTGCGCGGCCCGCAGAAGGAGCTCGCCATGAAGCGGGCCAAGAAGCAGGCCCGCAACGAGTACCTCGGCGCGCGCGGCGCACGCTTCGCGATCTTCCCCGGCTCGCCCCTGTCCAAGAAGCCTCCCGTGTGGGTCATGGCGGGCGAGCTCGTCGAGACCAGCCGCCTCTGGGGCCGCGACGTCGCCAAGATCCAGCCCGAGTGGGCCGAGGAGCTCGCTGGTCACCTCGTCAAGCGCACCTACTCCGAGCCGCACTGGTCCACCAAGCAGGGCGCCGCCCAGGCCAAGGAGAAGGTCCTGCTCTACGGCGTGCCCATCGTCGCGGACCGCACCGTGCTCTACGGCAAGGTCGACCCCGAGGCCGCGCGCGAGATGTTCATCCGCCACGCCCTGGTCCAGGGCGAGTGGACCACGCACCACCAGTTCTTCCACGAGAACCGTCGCCTGCTCGAGGAGGCAGAGGAGCTCGAGGCGCGCTCGCGCCAGCGCGGCCTCGTGGTCGACGACGACGTGCTCTTCGCGTTCTACGACGAACGCATCCCCGAGGACGTCGTCTCCGCGCGCCACTTCGACACCTGGTGGAAGAGCGCCAAGCGCCGCGACCCCGACCTGCTCACCTTCACGCTCGAACAGCTCGTGCCCGACGCCGAGTCCGTCGACACCTCGCTCTTCCCCGAGACCTGGGTCCAGGGCGACCTCACGCTCCCCCTGACCTACCAGTTCCAACCCGGGACCGACGCCGACGGCGTGACCGTGCACATCCCCATCAGCGTCCTGAACCGCGTCGTCCCCGACGGCTTCGACTGGATGGTCCCCGGCCTGCTCGACGAGCTCACGACCGCGACCATCCGCTCGCTGCCCAAGCCCGTGCGCGTCCAGCTCGTCCCCGCCCCCGACGTCGCGCGCGACGTCGTCGCCTGGCTCCGCGAGAACACCCCCGCCTGGGAGGACGTCACCCGCGCGGGAGACATGGCCGAGCCCTTCCACGTTGCGTTCACGCGTGCCGTCCGTGCCCTGCGCGACGTCGTCATCCCGGACGACGCCTGGGACGACGCCCGCGTCGAACGCCTCCCCGCCCACCTGCGCATGACGTTCCGCGTCATCGAGGAACGCCGCGGCGGCGAGGTCGTGCTCGACGAGTCCAAGGACCTCGTCTCGCTCCAGCGACGGCTCGCGCCCCAGGCGCAGGCGGCGGTGCGGGCGGCGGTCAAGGGGGCGGTCGGCGCGGCGCTGCGCGAGGCTGCTGCTGGGGCGGGGGGCGCGGTGAGGGGGGCGGAGGGCGAGGCGGGATCGGCGCTCGGTCTTCCCGGGTCTGCTCGTTCCTCGCAGACCCCTGCCAGGCCCACCACGACTCTCGCCACCGATCCCGCCTCTCCCTCCTTCGCGTCCGACTCGCCTTCCGTCGGCTCGCCGTCGTCGGCCGCAGGCCGCCCTGGTGGGGGCTCAGGGTGTGCTGGTGCTTCGGGGGTGCCCGACGGCGGCGCTCCCTCCGTGGTCGTCGCCGAGGCGACCGGGCTCACCACGTGGCCCGCCGGGCTTCCCGACGGCGTGCTGCCCGAGGTCGTGTCGACGCCCGCCGGAGGCGGAATGGTCGTGCGGGGGTACCCCGCGCTCGTCGAAGAGGTCGACGCCAAGGGCAAGCCCAGCGTCGCGCTCCGCGTGCTCGCCGACCGGTCGACCCAGGACGGGGCGCACGCACGCGGTGTCCGTCGACTGCTGCTCGGCGAGACCGCGCTGCAGACCCCACGGATCACGAGCCGCTGGACCGGGACGCAGTCGCTGACCATGGCCGCGAGCCCGTACCGGAACACCGAGGCGCTCGTCGCCGACCTGCAGCTCGCTGCCGTCAAGGCGCTGACCTCCGGAGCCAAGGCGTCGCAGTACGGGCCGTTGCCCGATGCCGTACAGATTCGGAGTGCCGATTCGTACACAGCTGCGCGCGAGCTCGTGAAGCGGCACCTCGAGACCGAGGTGCACCAGATCGTCGGGCACGTCGTCGCGGCGCTGACGGCGGCACGGAACCTGGACGGCGAGATCCGCTCGGCCAACAGCCTCGCGCTGCTCAACACGCTCCAGGACGTCCGCGACCAGGTCGCGGGTCTGGTCGGTGCGGGCTTCGTGTCGCAGACCCCCGCCCACCGCCTGCCGCACCTGACCCGCTACCTGCGTGCGGCGTCGTACCGGATCGAGAAGGCCGCGACCAACCCGCACCGCGACGCCGAGCTCGCCTGGCGAGTGCACGACGTCGAGGAGGCGTACGGCAAGGCGCGGGCGGCCTACGCCGCCGGGCCCGCGGACCCGGCTCGCCTGGCCGAGCTCGAGGAGGCGCGATGGCTCATCGAGGAGTTCCGGGTGTCGCTGTTCGCGCAGCAGCTCGGGACCGACGGGCCCGTGAGCGAGAAGCGGATCCGGAAGGTGCTCGCGCCGGGCGGCTGGTAGGGGAGACGTTCCGCCGAGCCCGGGAGAGCTCGGCGGAGATCTGGCGACGACGACGCGTCGAGCAAGGTCCCAGGAAAGCCGGGCACGTCGTTCCTGGGACCTTCGTCACGATCACCGCGTCAGAGGTCCCGGCGGGCTTTTTCCCGCGGTTTCGAGGCTTAGCCTGAGGGAAGACAGCCAGGAACAGCTGGCCGACCCTGTTGCTCTGGAGGGCAATCATGCGCACCGTCGTCGTCACCGGAACCGCCTCGGGCATCGGCAAGGCCCTCAAGGGCATGCTGGAGTCCGACGGCCATCGCGTCATCGGCGTGGACCTGCGCGATGCCGACGTCACGGTCGACCTCACGACCGACGCCGGCCGCACGGAGCTCGTCGAGAAGGTCACCGAGCTCAGCGGCGGCACGATCGACGCGATCGTCGCCAACGCGGGCCTCTCGAACGGCAGCCCGGCGACCCTCGCGGTCAACTACTTCGGCGCTCTCGCGACGCTCGAGGGCCTGCGACCTCTGCTCGCCGGCTCCGACGCCCCGCGCGCCGCGGTCACCTGCTCCATGGCGAGCCTCCTGCCCGTCGACGACCAGCTCGTCGAGCTGACGCTCGCAGGTGACGAGGCAGCCGCCCTCGCCCGCGCCGCCGAGCTCACCGCCGCCGGGACGGGCGACATCATCTACGGCTCCAGCAAGGCCGCGATCGCCCACTGGCTGCGCCGCAACGCCCCGACCGCCGACTGGGCCGGGGCGGGCATCCCGCTCAACGCGATCGGCCCCGGCATCGTCCAGACCGGCATGACGGCCGAGATGCTCTCGACCGAGGAGTCGACCAAGGCCGTCGAGGCCCACGTCCCCATGCCGCTCGGCGGGATCATGGGCCCCGAGGTCCCCGCGAACCTCCTGCGCTTCCTCCTCTCTCCGGAGAACAGCCACATGTGCGGGCAGGTCGTCTTCGTCGACGGCGGCTCCGACGTGGTCTTCCGGGGCGACAGGGTCTGGTGACCTGACCGGCTCACCTCGAGGAGGCGGCCCGACGGCGGAACGTGCGTACCGCCGTCGGGCCGCCTTCTGTGTACCCGGGCGAGGGCGAGCGCGCGCGACCTGCGCGAGCATGGGAGGCATGCGCCTCACCGCAGAGCTCGGAGACATCACGACCGTCGACGTCGACGCGATCGTCAATGCCGCGAACTCCTCGCTGCTCGGAGGCGGCGGGGTCGACGGCGCGATCCACGCCGCGGCGGGCCCGCGGCTGCTGGCCGCGTGCCGCGAGCTGCGACGGACGGCCCTGCCGGACGGCCTGCCCGTGGGCGAGGCGGTCGCGACACCGGGCTTCGACCTGCCGGCACGCTGGGTCGTCCACACGGTCGGGCCGGACCGGCACCGCGGCCAGACGGACCCGGCGCTGCTCGCCTCGTGCTTCACACGCTCGCTCGACGTCGCCGCGGACCTCGGGGCGACGTCGGTCGCGTTCCCCGCGGTGAGCGCCGGGGTCTACGGGTGGGACGGCGACGAGGTCGCCCACGTCGCGGTGAGGGCAGTCCACGCGTGGGCGGCCGACGGCGACCGGGCCGTCGAGGAGGTCCGGTTCGTACTGTTCTCGCGGCGGGTGCTCGAGGCGTTCGAGGTGGCGCTCGCCGAACCAGCGTGACCTTTACCAACTTGTGATATTTGAAGTATCAGATACTTGCTTCCCTCCCCGTCTCGGCCGTTGCTAGCGTCGACGGTGATTTACTGATACTCGGGGTCGCACCAAGGTGATGGAGACTCCGGATCAG
The DNA here is from genome assembly GCA_963782165.1 of uncultured Actinomycetota bacterium. Taxonomy (GTDB): domain Bacteria; phylum Actinomycetota; class Actinomycetes; order Actinomycetales; family Cellulomonadaceae; genus Oerskovia. The sequence goes on along the minus strand of CAWAIO010000006.1, from coordinate 79,128 downwards.
ACCGGCAACGAGGCCGGCCACGAGAGGACCCTCGCACATGACAACCCACGCTCTCCCGCGCCCTTCGCGCGCGCACTCAGCCCTGACCATCGGCGCACTGGTGGCGTTGGCGCTCACCGTCGTCGTGCTCGTCGCCTACCTGCTCATCTTCAACGGCAAGGTGGCCGACGGCGCCACGCGCCTCGACGACGGAGCCTCACGTCTCGAAGCGGGCGCGGCCGAGCTCGCCGACGGCGCGACCCGCGCCAAGGACGGTGCCGGCAAGGTCGCCGACGGCTCGAAGGCCCTCGAGGACGGGGCGAAGACCCTCTCCGCGGGTGCGACCCAGGCGTCGAGCGGCGCCGATCAGCTCGCCGCCGGCGGGATCACCGCGCTGGACGGTGCTGCGCAGCTCGCGGCCGGCGCCGACGAGCTCAACGCCGGCGCGGCCAAGCTCGCCCCGGGGGCGGCGGAGGCCGCAGACGGTTCGAGGAAGCTCGCCGCCGGGGCGCAGACCCTCGACGGCAAGATCTCCGCCGAGCTGGCACCGGGAGCCACCAAGGTCTCCGACGGCACGGCCAGGGCATTCGCTGGATCGGGCGACCTCAGCAAGGGCCTCAACGCCGAGCTCGCCCCAGGAGCATCGCTGCTGCTCGCCGGATCGGGCGACCTCAGCAAGGGCCTCAACGCCGAGCTCGCCCCCGGAGCAGCCCGAGCCTTCGCCGGATCGGGCGACCTCAGCAAGGGCCTCAACGACAGGCTCGCCCCGGGAGCCGCCAGGGTCGCCGTCGGCGCCGCCCAGCTCCACGCCGGGTCCGGCGACCTGAGCGGCAAGCTCACGAGCGAGCTGGCCCCGGGCGCAGCGGACCTCGCGCTGGGGGCTTCGACCCTCTCGACCGGTGCCGCGGGAGCCGCCACGAGCAGCGGTTCCTTGGCCACCGGTGCCCGGGGCGTCTCCGACGGCGCGACCGCACTTGCCAACGGCTCCGCCACCGTGGCTGCCGGCGCCGCCCAGCTCCATGACGGTGCGGGTGCGCTGTCGGCCGGCTTGGACCAGGCAGCGGTCTCGGCGAAGTCGTTGAAGGACGGATCGGCGGGCGTCGCAGCAGGTGCCGCCGGCGTGGAGTCCGGTGCCGCGGACCTCGCCAGCAGTCTTGCCGCCGTGTCGGGCGCGGTACCGGTCGACTCTCCCCTGAAGGCCCAGCTCGATCAGCTCGCAGGTGCCGCCGCTGAGCTCTCGGCGGGCGCATCGTCGGTCGAGTCCGGGGCGAGGAAGGTCGCCGAGGGAACTGCCCAGCTCCACGGGGGACTGGCCGGGGAGAAGGGGCTCGCGAACGGCGCCCGGTCGCTGACGGCGGGATCCGCCGCCCTCAAGACCGGGAGTGCGGACCTCGACAAGGGCGCCCAGAACCTGCGGACGGGAGCGAGACAGGTATCCGAAGGGGCCGGACAGCTCTCCGTCGGGCTGGGCGACCTCTCGCGCGGCGCCGCACAGGTCGAGGCCGGGTCGCAGCGCGTCGCCACGGGCGCCGAAGCCGCCGCCACCGGCGCAGCGACGCTGAGCACCAAGCTCGGTGAGCTCGCTCCCGGCGCCGCCGAGGTCGCGACCGGCGCGAAGGACGCCGCCACCGGCGCCACCACCCTCACCACCGGACTCGGCGCACTCGCCCCCGGCATCCAGAAGGCCGCCACCGGCGCCACCGACATCACCAACGGCCTCGGCCGCCTCGCCCCCGGCATCCAGAAGGCCGCCACCGGCGCCAGCGATCTCAACACCGGGCTCAGCGCACTCGCCCCCGGCGCCCTCAAGGTCTCCGACGGGGCCTGGGCGGCCGCGGACGGGGCAGGCACGCTCTCGACCAAGCTCGGCGAGCTCGCCGCGGGCAACACCAAGCTCGCAGGGGGCGCCAGGGACCTGTACGCGGGCACGACCAAGCTCGAGGACGGCTCGCTCTCGCTGCACACCGGCATCACGACGCTGTCGAACGGTGCCACGACGCTCGCGGCGGGCAACGCAGCCCTCGCCGAGGGCGCGGGCACGCTGCACACCGGGACCACGACGCTCTCGAACGGCGCGGGTGACCTCGCCGAGGGCAGCTCGACGCTCGCGGACGGCGCCGGGACGCTCGCCGACGGGACCGTCGAGATCTCGGACGGCACGGCCAAGATGAAGTCGGACGTCGAGAACAGTCCCGCGGGCAAGCTGTCGTTGGGCGCCTCGGCGATCCTCGGCGGGGGACTGCTCGCCGGGGTGTTCGGCGTAGGACTGGGAATGCGCCGCCGGCTCACCATCTGAGCACCGACCAGCGTGATCCCGCGCGGCGCCTTCACAGTCGACGGTGACGCCGCGCATCTCGAGGGCGGCGGGTCCGCGTCCATGACCTGGACGCGGTTCCCGCCGCCCTCGCTCTGCGTCATCGCCCGGGCGCGGGCGGCAGCCGCGCAACAAGATGCCAACCGGGCGCGTACTTGCCAAGTGGGAAAGTAGATGCTTCGATGGATCAATGAGCAACGACGCACTCTCCCCCACCGCCCCGACTCCCCAGGAAGCCGCCGCGGTGCTGGCCCACGCGGAGTCCAGCACCCGCCTGACCCGGATCCGCGGCGCCCGCTGGGTCCGGACGTACCTCCTGGGGTGGGGGCTCGGCAGCGTCGGCCTCGTGCTAGCGATCGGCATGGGCGGACGGGTCGGGTTCTTCGTCGGCATGGCGGCCTGGGCGGCGCTCGTCACGATCGGCGTGACCTGGGCGTCGCGCCAGGGCTTCCTGGCACAGGGTGCACGCCGGCGCCTCGCCGTGGCTCCGGCGGCCTGGGCGGTCGTCTACGGCACGACGCTCGTCGTCGGCCTCCCCGGTCAGGCGGGCAACCTCGCGTACTGGCTGCCCGCAGCGCTGCTCTCCGCCGTGCCGATGGTCGTCGTCGCGCTCTGGCCGCGCCGCGAGGAGCAGGCAGCATGACCGAGTCCCACCCCCGCCACCGCCTCGACGACGTCATCCACTCCCCCGTCCGCCTCTCGGTCGTCGCGGCGCTCGCCGGGGTCGAGAAGGCCGACTTCAAGTCGCTGCGCGACACGATCGAGGTGTCGGACTCGGCGCTCTCCAAGCAGCTCACGGTCCTCGAGGACGCCGGCTACGTCGAGATCAGCAAGGACCGCGTCGGCCGACGCCCCCGGACGTGGGTGGCCCTCACGCCTGCGGGCCGGGCCGCGCTGACCGGACACCTCCAGGCGCTGCGCGCGATCGCAGAGCAGCAGCTCCCGCCGGTCGCCGACGCCTGATCCACAGGGCCCGTGGACAGGAGCCGTGCACAGGGGCCTCGACCGGAGCCCGGTCCACAGGGCCACGCCCCTCGCACGTCACGCGTGGGTGCCGTGCGCAAGAGTGGGGCCATGACCACGACCGAGGCCACGTCCCCCGAAGCCCCCTCGCCCGCTCCGCTCGCCGCACCCGCCGACGCCACCGGCCCCGCGCGGGGCGCCCGCTGCTTCGGGGACGGGGACCCGCTCTACGAGGAGTACCACGACACCGAGTGGGGCGTCCCGGTCCACGGGGACGAGGCCCTGTTCGAGCGGCTCGCCCTCGAGGCCTTCCAGTCGGGGCTCGCCTGGATCACGGTGCTGCGCAAGCGCCCGGCGTTCCGCGCGGCCTTCGCGGACTTCGACCCGGAGGTCGTCGCGCGCTTCGCCGAGGAGGACGTCGAGAGACTCCTCCAGGACGCGTCGATCATCCGCAACCGGATGAAGATCGAGGCGACGGTCTCCAACGCACGCGCCCTCCTCACGCTGCACGAGCAGGGCCGCACGCTCGACGAGCTCGTCTGGTCGTTCGCCCCGGGTGGTTCACGCGCCCCCGAGGGCGGCACCCCCCTCGACCGACCCCGTCCCGCGACGTTCGCGGACCTCGCGGCCAGCACCCCCGAGTCGGTCGCCCTGGCCAAGGCGCTCAAGAAGGAGGGCTTCAGGTTCATCGGCCCGACGACGGCCTACGCGGCGATGCAGGCGTGCGGGCTCGTCGACGACCACCTGGCCACGTGCCCGGTCGTGACCTCACGCTGACCTCGACACGGAGGAGCATTTGCTATAGCAGAAGAGTTCCACTCCGTGAGATGAGGTGCGATCATGAGGACCATGTCCTCGTACGTCAGCGTCCTCGACCTCTTCTCGGTCGGCATCGGGCCCTCGAGCTCGCACACCGTCGGCCCCATGCGGGCGGGCACCACGTTCGCGCGCTCGCTCGAGCAACGCGCCCTGCTCGACCAGGTCACCCACGTCAAGGTCGTGCTGTGCGGCTCGCTCGGTGCGACGGGGATCGGTCACGGGACACCGGACGCCGTGGTCGCCGGGCTGCGCGGGCTCGACCCGGAGACGTGCGACCCCGACGAGGTGCCCGGGAGCTGGGAGCGTCTGGGCGACGGTCACGAGGTGCGTCTCCTCGGCCATCGCGTCGTGACCATGTCGAGCACCGACATCCGGCTGGCCCCGCTCACCCGCCTCCCCGGTCACCCCAACGGGATGCGGTTCACGGCCCTGGGCGCGGCCGGTGACGTCGTGGCCGAGCAGGTGTACTACTCGGTCGGGGGCGGGTTCGTCCTCACCGAGCAGGAGCTCCAGGCCGCCGCCGCGAACGAGGAGGCCCAGCACGCCGCCGAGCTCGCGGGCGCCCCGATCGACCCGGCCACCGAACCCTCCGGCGTCCCGCACCCGTTCGCCAACGCCGCGGAGCTCCTCGCGTCCTGCACGCTCGAGGGCCGGTCGATCGCCGAGACCGCGTGGGAGAACGAGGTCTCGCTGCGTCCCGCGTCCGAGGTCGGGGCAGGCCTCGACCGGATCTGGCAGACCATGAGCGAGTGCGTCGACGCGGGCCTGGACCGCCGGGGGGTGCTGCCGGGGACGCTCAAGGTCCGCCGTCGGGCCCGGGCGCAGCGCGAGAAGCTGGAGGCCGCAGAAGCCGCGAGCGGTGCGGCCGCCCACAACGACCACTCGATCGAGTGGCTCCAGGCGTACGCCATGGCCGTGAACGAGGAGAATGCCGACGCCCGCCGCGTCGTCACGGCCCCCACCAACGGGGCCGCAGGCATCCTGCCCGCCGTCGGCCGCCACTTCCTGAGGATCCACCCGGACCTCGCCGCCGACGAGGACGCCACGCGCCAGGCCATGCGGACGTTCCTGCTCACGGCGGGCGCGATCGGCGCGCTCTACAAGCGCAACGCCTCGATCTCGGGGGCGGAGGCCGGGTGCCAGGGTGAGGTCGGCTCGGCCTGCTCCATGGCAGCAGGGGCTTTCTGCGCGGTGCTCGGGGGTACCCCGGCACAGGTGGAGAACGCCGCAGAGATCGCGATGGAGCACAACCTCGGGCTCACGTGCGACCCGGTCGGCGGGCTCGTCCAGGTCCCGTGCATCGAGCGCAACGCGATCGCTGCCTGCACCGCGGTCTCGGCCGCCAAGCTCGCCCTCCAGGGGGACGGCGCACACGTGGTATCGCTCGACACGGTCATCGAGACCATGCGCCAGACGGGGGTCGACATGTCGACCAAGTACAAGGAGACTTCGACGGGTGGCCTCGCGGTCAACGTCATCGAGTGCTGAAGGCGGTCCGTGCAGCCGCGCGCTGACGGCCGTCCGGATCACCGCGTGCTGAAGGCGGTCCGGTCGCCACGGGCCCGGCACCACCCGCACCGGGGTCGCAGCGCGCGGAGCACTCCCGCCTGACATGATGGCGAGATGTCCGGCTCGTCCCCCGATCGAGTGCGCCCCGCCCCGCGGCCACGCGTCTCGCCGCGCGCTCTGGTCGCGCCCCTGACGTCCGGGGCGACGGTCCGAGCGGGGGTCTTCCTGGTCGTGGGCGGCGTGGTCGCCGGAGCGTACGGACTGCTCGGCGCGGGGTTCGTGCAGATGTTCTCCGATCCGCTCACCGCGACCCCCACGACCGTGGTGCTCGCTTTCGTCGCGACGACGCTCGCCGCCGTGCCGCCCTTCCTCGCGCCGGTCCGGACGGTCGAGATCCTCGCGGTGCGCACGCTGCTCGACGTCGACCTCCCCGTCCCGTCGGGTCGCCCCGGACCGGCTGCCCGGTGGCGTGGTGCGGCCTGGTTCACGCTCCACCTGCTGCTCGGGCTCGTCGTGGTGTTCGCGCTGCTGTTCGTGATCCCGCTCGTGCTCGACCTGGTGCTCTCGGTGGTCGGCGCGCGGCCGTTCGTCGACCTCGGGTGGCTGACAGGGGCGTTGGGGAGCGCGGCAGCCCGCATCGCGCTCGCGCTGCTCGTGCTCCTCGCCCTGCCGTACGCGGTCGTCGGGGCACGTGCGGCGCTCCGGGCGGCGGCACCGGTGCTGCTGGGTCCCGACCAGAGCGAGCGGATCGCCGAGCTCGAGGCCCAGGCCTCACGCCTGACTGCGCGCAACCGCCTCGCTCGCGACGTGCACGACGGTGTCGGCCACGCCCTGACGATCACCGTGCTCCAGGCGGCAGCGGCCACCCGCACGCTGGAGACCGACCCGCGGGCCTCACGGCGCGCGCTCGAGGCCATCGAGGAGACAGGACGCCGTGCCCTGGCCGAGCTCGACGACCTGCTGGGCCGCTTGCGCGACCCCGGGATCGACGTGTCCCCCGAGCACGACGACGACGTCGCGATGCTCGTCCGCCAAGCGCGCGCCGCCGGAGCCCACGTCACGCTGCAGGTCCTGGGCGAGGTGGGCCGTGCACCGTTGATCGTGACCCGCGAGGTCTACCGGATCGCCCAGGAGGCGCTCACCAACGCCCTGCGGCATGCGCCAGGAGCGCCCGTCCGCGTCCGTGTGGTCCGCGCGGACGACCTCCGGATCGAGGTCCGGCACCCGTGGTCGTCCCCGCCGGGCGGGGCGTCGGTGCGGCGGGGCCGCGGGCTGCTGGGCATGCAGGAGCGGGTGACCGCGCTCGGCGGCGTGCTCTACGCAGGGCCCGACGACGGAACGTGGGTCGTCCGCGCATCGCTGCCTCTCGGTGTGCACGGGTCCGCGGCGGGCGAGGCGACGTCGTGAGGCAGCCGGACCCCGACGTGCCCGGACGGCCGGCGGCCGGTGACGTGCCGGCCGGACCCGCAAGGGTCCTGCGCGTCCTCGTCGTCGACGACGAGCCGCTCGTCCGGGTGGGCCTCCGGGTGATCCTCGACGCCGAGCCCGACATCGAGGTCGTCGGCGAGGCCGCCGACGGGGCGGACGTGCCCGGCGCCGTCGAGGCGACCCGGCCCGACGTCGTGCTGCTCGACGTCCGCATGCCGCGGGTCGACGGGATCGCCGCGACCCGTGCGATCGTGGCCCGTGCCCCCGCGCCCAGGGTCCTCGTCATGACGACGTTCGAGAACGACGACCACGTGCTCGACGCGCTGCGCGCGGGGGCGCACGGCTTTCTCCTCAAGCGGAGCCGCCCCGAGGACCTGGCCCAGGCCGTGCGGGTCGTGGCCCACGGGGAGTCGCTCCTCTTCCCCGACGCCGTGCGCCGGATCGCGACCGCTCACCCGGCACGGGGCGATGCCCTGCGCTCGGCCCGGCTCACGGAGCGCGAGGCCGACGTGCTGCGCCTCATGGCCACCGGGAGGTCCAACCAGGAGATCGCTCGCGACCTGTTCCTCGGGGTCGAGACCGTGCGCACCCACGTGGGCAACCTGCTCGCCAAGCTCGGCGTCCGCGACCGCACGCAGGCCGTCGTCGCGGCCTACGAGTCGGGCTTCGTGCGGCCGAGCCTGGAGGACAAGGACTCCGGCCCCACCCTGGGCACGGCACCCCCGCGTCGGTGAGGATGGTGTTGACACCAAGGCACGGATCCAGGAGGCGGCACCATGACGAAGTACATGTTCTCGTTCCCGAGCAGTGCGATGGTCGTTCCCGAGGACGAGCTGCCCGCGGTCTCCGACGCGTCGCACGCCGTGGTCGAGGAGGCGAAGCAGGCCGGAGTCTGGGTGTTCGGCGCCGCGCTCGACGAGGGTGTCGCCCCCGTCCTGGTCGACGGTTCCGGCTCCGTGAGCGCGGGCTCCTACCCTCAGACGGCGCAGCTCGACGGAGGCCTCTGCGTCCTGGAGCTGCCGGGGCGTGAGGCGGCGCTGGAGTGGGCCACAAAGTTCGCGGTGGCCTGCCGGTGCGCGCAGGAGGTGCGCGCCTTCCACGACGACCCCGCCAGCTGACGGGGCCGTACGCCCGACCACACCATGGTGCGATCCCCCGTGCGGGGGACCCCGCTCACCGCCACGGGTGATCCCGTCCTGCCTGCGCGCCGGGAGCCTGGAGAGACAGCTCGCCGGACCTCCCGGCGGCCGTCATCTCGGGAGACACCATGGACGACATCCGCCCCACGACCACCCCGACCACGACCGCAGCACCACCCCAGCACCACTCGTCCGGTCCTGTCGGCTCGATGCCGGACGGCGTGCTCCCTCCGTCCCGGGACGTCCCACGCTGGCCGCGGTGGGTTCCGGGGCTCACCGTCGCGTGGTGGCTCGCAGGAGCGGTCGCGGCCCTCACGGCCGTTCTCACCGGACGTCACCTGCCCGTCGGAGCCTCGACGCCCGACGCAGCAGGAACGATCGTCGACTCCGTCCCGAGCGACAGCCTGACCGCGGCCCTCGCGACCCTGGGACTGGTCGGGGCCGGGCACGCCGTCTGGATGACGTCGCGTGCAGGCCGCCCCGCGTCGCGCCGGGTGCGTGCCGCGGCGGTCACGGTCGCCGCGCTCGTCGTGACCCTCGGTGTCATGTTCGCCGACACCAGTCTCCTCGCCCGCATGGGGTACCTCCCGCTGGTGCTCGTCCGGGCCCCGTTCGACCCGGAGCTCGCGGGGGCCTTCGACCAGTACGTCGAGCCCGCGTTCCTGCTCCAGCTCGGCGTGCTCGTCGCTCTGGCCCTCCTCACGGCCGCGACCGTCGTGTTCGTCCGGCGCAGCAGCGGGGCGTGCGCGGTCTGCGGTCGCGGGGACTCCCCGGCCGACCACCACGGGTCGGAGCACGCCGGGGAGACCGCCGCGACGCCGTCGGGCATCGTGGCCTGGGGACGGCCTGCCGCGATCGTCGCGGCGATCATCCCGTGCCTGTACGCCGTCACGCGGCTGATCTGGGTGCTGGGCTACCCGCTCGGACTCGACCCCGTGATGTACGAGCAGGACGCCGGCGAGCTGGTCGCCCCCGCGATCGGGCTCGGGCTGTTCGCCGTGGTCGGTGCCGTGCTGACTCTCGGCCTCGTGCAACGGTGGGGAGAGGTCTTCCCCCGCTGGCTCCCGGGCCTGGCCGGGCGACGCGTCCCCGTCGCGCTCGCGGTCGTCCCCGCGTCGGTGGTCACGGTCGCGATCCTCCCGGCCGGGCTCTCGATGATCAAGGGGCTGCTGGAGATGTCGGCGCCCCAGCTCCTGGCCAACTGGGCGGCCTTCGGTCCTGGAGTGCTCTGGCCCCTGTGGAGCGTCGCGCTCGGTGTGGCGACCGCAGGGTACGCGACCCGTCGCCGTGGTGCCTGCCGGCAGTGCGGTCGTTCGCCCTCGACGATCACGCCCCGCGTCGCCTGATGAAGCAGGCCCCTGTGTGCCAAGGTGGGAGACCAGCACCTTCGACGATCGGACCTCATGCACCAGGAGCACCTGCCGTCCCCGACCCCTCCGGTCCAGCGTCTGCACCTCTCGGCGCGTCTCGAGGACCGGATCCGCGCGGCTGCGGTGCGGTTCCTCCGCTCGCGGGGGTGGACCCCGCGGATCGAGCCGTACGTCGGCTACGGCACCGACGGCTCGGTGCGCGTCCTGGCGCGTGTGCTGCTCAGCCGTCCGCACCGCCGCGCGGACCTGGTCTGGAACCGGCGCGGGTGGCGCAACTACCTCACTGTCTCGGCTCCCGGCGAGGTGGTCCGCGCGTCCGTGACGCGGCGGGGGGCCGGGGGGATCGACGAGCGTCTGGTCGTCGACCTCGCAGCCGACCGGGACGGCTACGTCGACGGGATGCTCGACGTCTCGCTCGAGCCCGGCTGGCACGACGTGCAGCTCGCGACGGCGAGCGGGGCCGGCGCGACGTCGAAGGTCTTCGTGGTCGGTCCCGGGCGGCGACTGGGGGTCATCAGCGACATCGACGACACGGTCATGATCACCATGGTCCCGAGCCTGCTGCGCGCGGTGTGGAACACGTTCGGGCTGCACGCGAGCGAGCGGCGCCCCGTGCCCGGCATGGCCGACCTGTACCACGGCATCGCCTCTGTACATCCAGAGGCGCCCTTTATGTACCTGTCGAACGGCGCCTGGAACTCCGCGGGAAACCTCGAACGCTTCCTCGACCGCAACGGCTTCCCGCCCGGGACACTGCTCCTCACGGACTGGGGCCCCACGGCAACGGGCTGGTTCCGCAGCGGCCAGGAGCACAAGGGCAACGCGATCGACCGGCTCGTGCGCGAGCTGCCCGACGTGGGCTGGCTCCTCCTCGGCGACGACGGCCAGCACGACCCCGAGATCTACGCCGCGGCGGCCCAGCGGCACCCGCGGCACGTCGCCGCGATCGGCATCCGACAGCTCAGCCCCACCCAGCGGCTGCTCGCGCACGAGCCGCCCGCGCCGTCGGGCAGGAACGGCGCGGCGAGCCGTGGTGGGACGGGCACGCCCGGCTCGCGCCGCACCCGGCGCCCCGCGCACGGCGTCCCCACGGCAGGCGGGCCCGACGGCGCAGCGCTCGCCCGGGCGCTCGGGCGCGCCCTGCGCTGAGGTCGGCCCGCGCTCGACGCGTGGCGCACCGCCTCCTGCGGACCCTGCCGAGGGACCGTGCCCACAGGCCGGGCGGCGAGACCCACGGGCGCCCGGGCACCTGACCGGTTGGCCCCGTTCGTCACGGGATGCTTCCCTGGACACATGACGGACGACCAGGAGCGACGAGGCCCCGCAGGTAGCCAGGACCCCACCGAACCGATCAGCCCGGGCTTCCCGGCGCCGGGCGGCCTCACCGGGGGCAGCGTCCCGCCGGCCGAGCCCATCCCGAACGCACCCGACCCGTTCTCCCCGACCGGCGCACCGACCACGCCGCCCCCGGGCGGACCTGGCGGCCCCCCACCCGGAGACCCGGGCGAGCCCCCCTCGGGGAACCGCGCCTGGTGGTGGGCCCTCGCGGGCCTCCTCCTCCTCGCGATCGTGGCCGTCACGGTCTGGCTCGCGACCCGTGGCGATGCCGGGGGTGACGACGCCTCTCCCGGCGCGTCGCCGTCGGGCACCGTGACCTCCGAGGCCCCCTCCGAGGAGCCCAGCCCCGAGCCCACGACCGAGGTGACCACTCCCCCCGCCACGGGCTGCACGCCCACCGAGGGCGGCACCCCCGCGGGTGCCGACACGCACGAGGTCATCGACGTCGACTTCGACGGACGCCCCGACACCGCCTGGTTGACCACGGGCGCGGACCGCCGCTTCGGGATCACGACCGCGTCCGGTGCGACATTCTCCGCCCCGGTGACGACCGCGAGCCCCGTCCCGGCGAGCGCAGTCGTCAACCTGGTGGCGGCGGGAGACGGCGAAGCGCCGGTCGCGCTGGTCGACGTGGGCCGCGAGGTGCTCCTGTACTCGGTCGCGAACTGCGCGGTGAACGTCACGCAGAACGCGCAGGACGAGCCGTACACGTTCGACAAGGGGTTCAGCGGGTTCGGTACAGGAGTCGGGTGCACGGCCGCGGACGGCGTGCTGCACCTGGCCGGGCTCAACGCGATGTCGAACGACGGCTCGACCTACACGGTCGCGCGGACGTTCGTCGACCTCGACGAGTCGGCGCGCCGAGCCACGAACGGCCAGACGGAGACGGTCGCCGAGGGGGTCCCGGCGAGCGACCCGGTCGTCGTGACGGCCCAGGAGACGAGCTGCGGGGACCTCGTCGCGGGCGGCGCCGACCCCGGGGGCCCGGTCGAGCCGCAGGGCTGAGCAGAACCCCCTGAGGGGCCCGTCATCCTGGGATGACGGGCCCCTCAGCAGCTTCCGGGAACGCCGCGCTCAGGCCTGCGGGGCCAGGGCCGCGATCATCGGGTCGTCCTTCTCGATCATGCCCATCTTCGCCGCACCACCCGGCGACCCCAGGTCGTCGAAGAACTCCACGTTCGCCCGGTAGTAGTCGCTCCACTCCGCAGGCACGTCGTCCTCGTAGTAGATCGCCTCCACCGGACACACCGGCTCGCACGCACCACAGTCCACGCACTCGTCAGGATGGATGTACAACGACCGCTTGCCCTCGTAGATGCAGTCCACCGGACACTCCTCGATGCACGCCTTGTCCTTCACGTCCACACAAGGCTGAGCAATCACGTAGGTCACGGCGGACCACCTTTCTGGAGGGTTCTGGCTGCCCGCAGGAAGGCCCCGGCAGCGTCGCGCGTGGTGCGCGCCGCACTGCCGGGGCCGTTCCCGTTCACGCGGGTCTCGTCGCGACGGCCCATGAGGACCATCGAGGTGAGGGAGAGGTCAGGCGGGGATGATGAGGCCTTCGCCCTGGGTGCGGGCGCGGGTGAGGCGTGCGTCGGCGTCGGCCCAGTTGACGAGGTTCCACCAGGCGGTGACGTAGTCGGCGCGCACGTTCTGGTAGTCGAGGTAGTAGGCGTGCTCCCAGACGTCGAGGAGGACGATGGGGACCAGGCCCAGGGCGATGTTGCCCTGCTGGTCGTAGAGCTGGACGATGATGAGCTTCTTGCCGAGGGTGTCCCAGGCGAGGATGGCCCAGCCCGAGCCCTGGACGCCTGCGGCGACGGCGGCGAAGTGCTTCTTGAACTTCTCGAACGAGCCGAAGTCCTCGTCGATGGCTGCGGCGATGTCGCCGGTGGGCTCGCCGCCGCCCTCGGGGGAGAGGTTGGTCCAGAACGCGGAGTGGTTGACGTGGCCGCCGAGGTTGAACGCGAGGTTCTTCTCGTGGAGGTTGACCGCGGCGAGGTCGCCCGAGTCGCGGGCCTCGGCGAGCTTGTCGAGCGCGGTGTTGGCGCCGGTCACGTAGGCCTGGTGGTGCTTGGAGTGGTGCAGCTCCATGATGCGGCCGGAGATGTGGGGCTCGAGTGCGCCGTAGTCGTACGACAGCTCGGGAAGGGTGTAGACAGCCATGGTGAGTCCTCTCGTTCGGTGTCGGCCACGCTAGGACCTCAACCAGGGTTGAGGTCAAGTCGGGAGCCCCGGGTCGCAGCCGCGGCGGACGGACCCGCTCGGCACGACCTCTGGGGCACGTGGCCCTGACCCGAGCACATCATGACCGGGCGCGACCTGCACGTCCTTCTCAGGAACGGGCGTGTCCCGGTGTCACGGGGCGGTGGGCCCGAGGTCCGTCAGGCGGCGAGTGTCAGCTCGCGCGCTGCTGGCCGCTCATCGCGTGGATCGACTCCATGACCTGGTCGGTGAGCTCGCGCCGCGCCTGCGCGGGCTTGCCGGAGGTGATCTGGCGCGCGGGCTCGATGGGCTTGCCGAACTCGACCGTCACGCGGTGGATGCGCGGGAGGCGCGCCCCGACCGGCTGGACCTTGTCCGTGCCCTTGATCGCGACCGGCACGATGGGCGCGTGCCCGGCGAGCGCGAGCCAGGCGACGCCGGTGTGCCCCTTGTGGAGCTTGCCGTCGCGCGAGCGCGTGCCCTCGGGGTAGATCCCGAACGCACCCCCGTTGTTGAGCACCTCGAGCGCGTCCTCGAGCGAGCGCTGCCCGGCGCGCGGGTCGTCCCGCTGCACGGGGATGTGGCCGAGGGTCGTGAAGAACCAGCGCGAGACGCGCCCCTTGAGCCCGGTGCCGGTGAAGTACTCGGCCTTGGCGAGGAACGTGACGTGCCGGGGAGCGACGATCGGGATGAGGAGCGAGTCCACGAACGACAGGTGGTTGCTCGCGAGGATCACGGGTCCGCGCCGGGGGATGTTGTTCAGACCGGTCACGCGTGGCCTCAGGAACGCGTAGGCCAGGAGCGACAGGATCAGCTTCAGCACCCGGTAAGTCATCCGTACATTGTGCACCGACGTGCAGCGGTGCCCGACGACGACCGCCCGCCCGGGCGTGGTGCACCATGGTCGCGCGGCGCACCACCGGGGAGAATGCCCGGGAATGCACAGATGTTCACGGCGTCTGGTTCGGCGCGCACCCGGCGCCCGTCCGAGGGCTCGTCAACCGAACGCGACGACCGTCCCGTTCCTCGTGCCGAACACACCACCACCGACCGCGAAGAGGCTCCACGCGTCGACAGGCACCTGCTCGTCCCATCGTGTGCTCCCGTCGGCCAGGTCGATCGAGGCCCAGCGGGACTGCGCGCCGTTGTCCGAGCTGTAGACGACCGTCAGCCCGCCGCGGCTGGCGAAGGCCGCCGTGACCTGGCCCCCGTACGCGCCTCCGACCGCGGTGTCCTTCCACGCCCAGACCTTCTCCCCCGTAGCCGTGTCCACGGCCACCGCGCCCGGGTAGGACGAGATGACGGTCACGTCGCGGGTGACGAGGAGCACCTGGGTCGCGTAGCCCGAGAAGGTCCACTTCTCGTCACCCGCCTCGTCGAGCGCCACGAACCCGGGCCCTCTCCTCGAGAACAACAGGGGCGACCCCGTGCCGTCCGTCGCGAAGGGCTCCATCGAGCTCGCCCTGGGCGCTCCAGAGCACCGTCCCGTCGGTGTTCAGGAGCTCGGACTCGGTGAGCCCGCCCCGGACGAGCCGCCCGTCGCGGAGCTGCTGCACGCGGGTCAGCTCCGTGGAGAGGAGCGTCCCGTCGCTCGACAGGCTGGCGTTCACGTCGCACCCGAGGAGCATGAGTGTCCCGTCCATGCCGTAGAGCGTCAGCTCGTCCCAGCCGTCGACCGTCGCGCCGTCCTCCTGGTAGGCCATGCACGAGCTGTCGGACGTGCGCGTGGGCACGGTCTGCGTCCAGCGCACCTCGCCCGTGCGGGCGTCCTCGACGAGCACGACGACGTCACGCCCGTCCCGAGCCACCCTCGCCAGCTCACCGGTCGAGAGCACCGTGGCGTCACCCCGGGCGGGGTCCAGAGTTCGCTCGGCCACGGTTCTCCCGTCCAGCCCGAGGATCGTGACCGAGCTCGGGGGGAGCGTGAAGGCCGGGGCGCCCTCCTCTGGCTCGGCCCAGCCCAGGCAGGTGACCGACCTCGCTTCGAGGACATCGGCCGACGGGCCACCGGAGGCGCCGCACTGCATCGACCGCAGGTCCTCGCGCCGCCATGCCTCGGCGCCCGTCGCGCGGTCGTACGCGGTCAGGGCGTCCTCGGCCATGACGACGAACAGCCCTCCTGCCGGGAACGGCCACGACTCACCGATGTCGAGGCTCCACAGCTCGCGCGGTGGTCGCTCGAGCCCGACGACGCCACCGGGCACCGTCCGCAGCAGCGCCTCGGCCTGCCGGGCGCGCACCACGTCCACGAGGGTCAGGCCGCCGAGGACCAGGACGAGCGCTGCCGCGAGCCCGCCGAGGAGCACGCGTCGGCGCGTCCGCGCCCTCAGATCGGTCGGCGCACCCTCGTCGACCGGCCCGTCCGGCCCGTCCGGCCCGTCCGGCCCGTCCGGCCCAGACATGGTCGGACCGGTCCCGGTCCCACCTGCCGCGCCCGGCCAACCCGACGCGACGTCCGCACCTGGGCGCGCGGCGCCGTCGGGCAGGGGCGTGGCATGGACGCCTGGGGTGCCACCGGGCGCGCCCCACCCCCCGGGCCGCGGCGCGAAGAGATCGTCACCGTCGTCCAGGTCGTCGACCGCCTCGAAGGCGATCAGGCGCGGTTGCTCTCGGCGTCGAAAGGGCACGCCCGGAGCCTAGCTCCCGGGCGTGCCCTCGTGACGGCACCGCTCAGCGCGACGCGACGGTGACCAGGTAGTCGTCGGCGTCGTCGTCCCAGCGCAGCCCGATCGCGCCGGCGGTCTGCGCGGCCTTGCAGAACTGGAGGAAGCTGCGGTAGCCGAGGGCCTTCTCGCTGAAGTCGGGGCGCTTCTTGCGGAGCTGGTTCTTGAGCCCCGACAACGGCGCCGACCCGCCCTGGTCGCCCACGACGGCGCGCAGCAGCGCGAAGTCGTCGCCCGCGTGCTCGCGCTCTGGAAGCGCGACCTCGGGGTCGCCCGTGGCGGGGCCGGTGCTGAGCTGCACGATCCCGCGCTCCTCGAGGTAGCGCAGGAACTCGCTGAAGCTGCGGAAGCCGTAGTCGGCCTCGCTGAACGTGGGGTCCTTGCGCAGGAGCGTGCGCTTGAGGGTCGAGGCGACGACGGCACCGCTCGACGAGCTCGACAGGTCGGCGAGGGTCTGCGCGACGAGGACCGCGAGGTCCTCGTCCTCGTTCGCCGAGGACGCGCCGTGCCCGACGACGGCCTCCAGCTCGGCCTCGACGTCCAGCGGGGCGGGCGTCTCCTCGGGCGCCGGCTCAGGGGTGGGCGCCGGGGAGGCCGCGACCGGGGCGGGGGTCTTGGCCGGGCCGTTCGCGGAGCCCGTCACCTTGCCGGTCGAGGAGCCCGACGCCTTGCGGCCCGTGGCCCGGCTGCTCGTGGAGCGCTTGCGGGGAGCAGGCTCGTCGGGGACCTCGACACCTTCGAGGCGGTCGTAGAAGAGGAACTCGTCGCACGCGGACGGGAGCAGCTGGGAGGTCGAGTTCTCGACGCCGATCCCGATGACGCGCTTGTTGAGCTCGCGCAGCTTGTGCACGAGGGGCGAGAAGTCGCTGTCGCCCGTGCACATGACGAACGTCGAGATGTACTCACGCTCGAACGCCATCTCGATCGCGTCGACGACCATCTTGATGTCGGCGGCGTTCTTGCGGGAGGCGCCCATGCGCTGCGGCATCTCGATGAGCTCGACCTGGTGACGGGTCAGCGCGCGGCGGTCCTCGTCGAAGTAGGACCAGTCGGCGTACGCGCGGCGGACGACGACGCGTCCGCGCGCCGCGAGGGCGTCGGCGATCGGCTTGAAGTCGAAGGTCATCCCGCCCAGGTGCTCTCGCGCGCCGAGAGCGAGGTTGTCGTAGTCGAGGAAGACGGCCAGACGTTCTTCGGTGTCCATGTCCGTCAGGGTATGGCGCGAGAGGCCCGGATGCCCATCCGCGAGGCGGCCGGAGAGTGGTGCGCCGGGCCACCGTCGACCGCGAGCGCCGGGCGGGCACCGGTCGGCGCGACCCTCTTCTCCCGGCCTGACGGGCGCCGCGGTCTCATCCCAGGCCGGTGACCGCCGACCTGTCGAACCGCAACCGCCCGTGCGTCGTCTGGAACGTCTCGGGATCCCCACCGTGCTCCTGGGTCCACCGGACGTCGCCGCTCGCGAGGTCCAGCGCGACCACGGTGTAGCCCCCCGACACGGAGGGCGCCACCAGGACGGCCGTGGCCGCGTCGGCGACGGTGCCACCGACGCGCTGCGGCACCGCGTCGGAGAGCGGGCCCACGGCGCGGCGCCACCGCTCGGCGCCCGTCGCGGGATCGAGCGAGACGGTCTCCCGGTCGACGGTCTGCACGATCACGGCGTCCGCGGTCCGGACGAGGACCTGCCGCGCTGCGACCTGCGCGGTCCAGGCGGTCGCACCGTCGGGGTGCAGCGCGAGCAACGCCTCGCCCTGGTCCAGCAGGACCAGGTCCGGGGTCGTCCCGTCGCTCACGCCGCCCACGAGCACCAGGCCCTCGCTCGTCCACCGCACCGTGCCGTCGGCGGCAAGGGCATCCACGGGGCCGGCCACGGCCGCGCCCGAGGACCGGAGGAACGTCCCGTCGCCCAGCGCGGCAACCGTCGTCAGGCCCACCGGCTCGTCGAGGAGCAGGCCGTCAGCCGTCACGTACGACGCGACGCCGCATCCGTACACCAGCGCCACCCCCGACCGGACGTCGATGCGCAGGGCATCAACGTCCCGGCTCCCGCACGCCCACTCCAGCCCTTCTTCCCGCACGGTCAGCCGCTGCTCCCACGCGACCTCGCCCGTGCGCAGGTCGGCGGCGCGCACCACGGCCCCCGCGTCGTCCCTGCTCGCCTGGAGCACCGAGCCGCCGAACCCCACGGTGGGGGCCCCCGCCGCCAGGTCGAGCACTCCTCCGGCCACCACCGAGCCGTCGAGGCTCACGAGCTGCGCGGTCACCTGGTCGGCCGCGGTCTCGAGGCACACGATGACCCTCGCCGGTCCGTCCCCGGCGGCAGGGCCGGCGGGAGCGTCCGACGCCCCGGGGCTCGCGGTGCAGGCGTGTCCCGCGAGCTCGTCGAGCCGCCAGAGCTGGTTGCCCGTCCCGACGTCGAACCCGGCAAGACCCGAGCGGCCCGGCAGCACCAGCAGGTCGCCCACGACGAACGGAGTCCCTCCGTCGGTCGGGACGCTCCACAGGTCGCGTGGCGCGCGGCTCAGGTCGCGCACGCCGCCGTCGGTCGTCTCGATCGCCTCGTGCGTGTCGTCCTGCGTCGACGGTCGGTGCACGAGCAGCACGGCGAGAGCGACTCCGACCACGGCGACGCCGACCACGAGGGCCGCGCGACGGCGTCGGACCTGCGGGGAGCGCGCCCGGCGCGCCGGTCCGCCGCGCCCTCCCGCGGCGTCCCGCGCGCCAGAACCCTCCGGCCTGTCGAGGTCGTGCCCCTCCGGGGAGTCGTCGAGCTGGAACGTGACGGTCTGCTGGCTGCGTCGGCGAGGCACGCTAGGAGCCTAGTGGGCACCGGCGGGCGCCCCGACCTCCCTCGGAGCGGCCGACGGGCGTACGTTGGGAGAACGCCCGCGGGACCGACGGAGCACCGCGCGGGAGTGCCGAAGAACCCCGAAACCGGTCGAATCCGCACCGCCAGACCCTTCCGTCTCACTCTTCGAGCAGAAACTGGCTCAGATCATGGATTCCCCCTACGATCGTCAACACCATCCAGAGCGGTCGAGAGTCCTGGCTCGTTGACACCGCAGCAACCCCCCAACGGAAGCCTCCCGCGGGTACGGGTGCTACAGCCAGGTTCGATGGAGCGATTCATGACCGAGGCATCCTTCCGCGCAACCCCGCACCCCGGGGTCCTGTGCACCGTCCACCACGCCCCGAGCACGGCCACCGTGGCCACCGCCGGCGTCGCCCTCGCCCTCTCGGCGTCCGTCCGATGAGCATCGTCGACCTGGGGCACTTCGGGCACGAGGCACCTCGACCCACGGTGTCGTTCGAGCTCATGCCCCCGCGCCGCCCCGACGCCGCCCCCAAGTTCTGGGAGACCGCCCGGCGACTGGTCGCGACCTCCCCCGACTTCGTGTCGGTCACGTACGGCGCGGCCGGCACGGACCGCGAGACCTCGCGCCGCGTCATCAGCCAGCTCCTGCACGGCACGCCCGTGCTGCCCATCGCGCACCTGACGTGCGTGGGCGCCTCGCGCGAGGACGTCGAGGACGTCATCACGGACTTCCTCGACGCGGGTGTGCGCAGCTTCCTCGCCCTGCGCGGGGACCCGCCGCGCGACCAGCCGGACTGGCGACCCGGCGAGGACGGCGTGCGGTCGAGCACCGAGCTCGTGGCCCTGCTCCGCGAGGTCGAGGCGTCGCGCTGCGCCGCGAGCCCGAGCGTCGCGCTCCGTGGCGCGGCCCGCCCCCTGACCATCGCGGTCGCGACGTTCCCCGACGGCAACCTCGCTGCGGGTACGAGCCGCACCCAGGAGGTGCGCCGCCTCTGGCAGAAGCAGCAGGCCGGTGCAGACTTCGCGATCACGCAGCTCTTCTACGAGGCGTCGTCGTACATCGACTTCGTCGCCGAGGCACGCGCCGCCGGGGTGACCATCCCGATCCTCGCGGGCCTCCTGCCCATGACGGACCCGGCGCGCCTCGCCCGCGTCGAGGAGCTCACGGGCGTCCCCGCGCCGCGCCGCATCGTCGAGGCCCTCGAGGCCGAGCCGGATCCGGACGCGCGCCACGCCCTGGGCATCCGGCACTCGGTCGAGCTCGCGCGCCAGGTCCTCGCGGCCGGCGCGCCCGGCCTCCACATCTACACCTTCAACAAGCACCAAGCCGCTCTAGACCTGCTCGAGGGAGTCGACCTCGGCGGTGGGGCAGCGGGGGACGCCAGCGTCTCGTCCCGCACCCCCGACCTGGCCAGCGGGCCGTGGGTCTCCGGCACTCCCCTTCCCTCCTCCGAGCCTGCCCTGGGCAGCGCATCGGTCTGACCCGTTCAGAGGTAATCACCATGAGTGCACCCACGTTCCCCGCCGGTTCCGTCCTCGGCTACCCCCGCATCGGCCCACGCCGCGAGCTCAAGAAGGCCGTCGAGTCCTTCTGGGCCGGCAGGACCACGGCCGACGAGCTCGAGGCCACGGCCTCGGCGCTGCGCGTCGCGGCCGCCCAGCGTCTCGTCGACCTGGGCCTCGACGCCTCCTCGGGCGCCGTGCCCGGCTCGTTCTCCTCCTACGACCAGGTGCTCGACGTCGTCGCTCTCCTCGGAGCGGTCCCGTCGCGCTTCGCGTCGCTCACCGACGCCGACGGCGCGCTGGACCTCGCGGGCTACTTCACCGTCGCGCGCGGCGCGGGCGACGACGCTCCGCTCGAGATGACCAAGTGGTTCGACACGAACTACCACTACCTGGTCCCCGAGATCAGCGAGTCCACGCCGTTCCGCTTCGCGGACGACCGCATCGTGCGCCAGTTCGTCGAGGCCAAGGACGCGGGCGTCGTGACCCGGCCCGTCGTCGTCGGGCCCGTCACGTTCCTCGCGCTGTCCAAGGCCGCCGACGACAGCGCGCCGGGTTTCAACCCGCTCTCGCGCCTCGCGGACGTCCTGCCCGTGTACGTCGAGCTGCTGCGCGCCCTGGCCGCGGCGGGGGCGCCGTGGGTTCAGCTCGACGAGCCCGCGCTCGTGTCCGACTCGATCGACGTGCCGGCCGCCCAGGTCCACGCCGCGATCACCGAGGCGTACCGGGTGCTCGCGACCGAGCTGCGCGGTGGGCACCGAGCGTCCCGCGATCCTCGTGGGGGCGCCGTTCGGCGGGCTCGTCGGCCCCGGGCCGGAGGGCCTCGACGGCCTCGCTCTCCTGGCCGCGTCCGACATCGACGCGATCTCGCTCGACCTCGTCAAGGGCGCGGTCCCGGCGGGCCCCGTCGCGGGCCTGGCGGACAAGACCGTCGTCGCGGGCGTGATCGACGGTCACAACATCTGGCGTGCCGACCTCGCCGCGAAGCTCGACGTCCTCGACGCGGTGCGCGCCCTGGGCGCCGGCGCCGTCACGGTCGGCACCTCGACCTCGCTCCTGCACGTCCCGCACGACGTCGAGGCCGAGGACTGGACGAACGGCTCGATCGACGTCCGCCTGCGCGACTGGCTCGCGTTCGCCGACCAGAAGGTCGGCGAGGTCGCGGTCCTCGCCCGGGCGCTGACCGAGGGGCGGACGCGGTCGCCGACGCAGATCGAGGCGTCCCGCGCCGCGGTGGCCTCGCGCGCGGTGGCGAGCGGCGTCGTCGTGCCCGCGGTGCGCGAGCGCGCCGCAGCCCTGACCGAGGGCGACTTCTCGCGCGGCGACTACGCCGAGCGCGCGGCCGCCCAGCAGGCCAAGCTGAACCTCCCGCTGCTGCCGACCACGACGATCGGGTCGTTCCCGCAGACCCCGGAGATCCGCCGGGCGCGGGCGCTCAACGTCAAGGGCGAGCTGTCCGACGCCGACTACACGACCGCGATGCAGGACGAGATCCGCCGCGTCGTCGAGCTCCAGGAGCAGATCGGCCTGGACGTCCTGGTGCACGGCGAGCCCGAGCGCAACGACATGGTCCAGTACTTCGCGGAGAACCTCGACGGGTTCGCCGTCACCGCGAACGGCTGGGTCCAGTCCTACGGCTCGCGCTGCGTGCGCCCGCCGATCCTGTGGGGCGACGTCACGCGCCCGGCCCCCATCACGGTCGACTGGTCGACGTTCACGGCGTCGCTCACCGAGAAGCCGGTCAAGGGCATGCTGACCGGTCCGGTCACGATCCTCGCGTGGTCGTTCGTGCGCGACGACCAGCCGCTCGGCGACACGGCCAACCAGGTCGGCCTGGCGCTGCGCGACGAGATCGCGGACCTCGAGGCGGCCGGCATCGGCATCATCCAGGTCGACGAGCCCGCGCTGCGCGAGCTCCTGCCGCTGC
The DNA here is from genome assembly GCA_963782165.1 of uncultured Actinomycetota bacterium. Lineage (GTDB taxonomy): Bacteria > Actinomycetota > Actinomycetes > Actinomycetales > Cellulomonadaceae > Oerskovia. The sequence continues at coordinate 57,159 of CAWAIO010000006.1, read as the reverse complement.
GCAAGGACGACCAGGCCGCGTACCTCGACTGGTCGGTGAGCTCGTTCCGCCTGGCGACCGCGGGCGTCGAGGCCGAGACGCAGATCCACACGCACCTGTGCTACTCGGAGTTCGGCGAGGTCATCGGCGCGATCGACGGGCTCGACGCCGACGTGACGTCGGTCGAGGCCGCGCGCTCGCGCATGGAGATCGTGCCCGAGCTGGCCGAGGCCGGTTACGCGCGCGGGATCGGACCGGGCGTCTACGACATCCACTCGCCGCGCGTCCCCTCGACCGAGGAGGTCACCGACCTGCTCGAGCTCGCGGTGAAGTCGATCGACCCGCGCCTCGTGTGGGTCAACCCGGACTGCGGCCTCAAGACGCGTCGCTACGAGGAGACCGTGGCCTCGCTCGAGAACCTCGTCTCGGCGACGAACGCGGTGCGCGCTCAGCTCGGCTGACGCCCTGACTCGCGAGAGGGGCCCAGCACCGTGCGGTGCAGGGCCCCTCTCGTCGTGCGATGCGTGCGGTCCGGCGTCAGCGGTCCCGGCCGGCCATCGGGATGAAGCAGCCGAGCGTGACCATCGCGAGGCCCGCGGAGAAGATCCAGGCGTGTCCCGACTCGACCGTGAAGGCCCACCCGAAGGCGACCATCCCACCCACGAACAGGATGAACGCCACGAGGAAGCGGGCGACGGCCCCGGCTCGCTCGGTGGCCTCGTTGCGCTGCGTCGTCTGGCTGCTCATGCTCTTCGCTCCGTACTGGTCGTGTCGTTCGGTGGGGTCCCACGGTGTTCCCCCGCGCGAGCGGGGGTCGTCTGCCCGACGGCGTCACGCACGCGAGGCGTCCGGCCGTCAGTCCAGGTAGTGCTCCACCGTACCGGCATCGCGGATCGACGCGGCATCCGGATCACTCCCGAACTCCCTCGCGGCATCACGCTGTCGCAACAGGTCCCAGCACTGGTCGAGCTCGGTCTCGATCGCACGGAGCCGATCGTGCTCCTCCGACGCGCTGATCTCCCCGCCGGCGAGCTCGTCGCGCAGACGCCGCTCCTCCGCCACCAGGTCGCCGATGTACTGCCGGATCCCTCGGTCCTCGGTCATTCCCCCACGGTACGACCGGGGCGCGCCCGGCGCCCGGCAGATCTCCGTCCTCGGCGCACGCCGAGGACGGTACTGCCATCCGCTGCGGTTCGTCGCAACCCGAATCCCCCGGAACGTGACGTGTCCGACGATCCGGGGTTTTCGACGTGCGAGCCTCGTCCGAGCCTGTCAAAGTAGGTGCTTACCGGCCAATAAGGCACATACGGGACAAAAGGAGAATGACATGGGCTTCATCGCATTCATCGTTCTGGGACTGCTCGCCGGACTCATCGCTCGCGCGATCCTCCCCGGCAAGCAGACCGGGTCGATCCTCATGACGATCCTCCTCGGCATCGTCGGCGCACTGCTCGGCGGCTGGCTCGGGAGCGTCCTGTTCTCGGCGCCCCTCGAGGAGTTCTTCTCGATCCAGACGTGGCTGCTGGCGATCGCCGGCTCGGTCATCGTGCTGGGCATCTACGGCGCGCTCCGCGGCCGCAACGGTCGCACCGCCTGACCCAGCTGCCCCCCAGCAGCCACCGCGGGCCCGTCGCGCCCGTCCGGCTCGCGGTGGCAGAGCGAACGGCCTGGTTCCTCGTCCCGAGGAACCAGGCCCTTCGTGCTCGTCCCTCGGTGGGACTCGTCCGAAGCAGCGCGGCTGGTCGCCGTGCCCCTGGGTCACCGTCCCGGGATGTCCCCCGTCCACCCGGCCGCCTGCCGCGCCCGCCCCGCGACGAACGCGACCGTGAGCCCGATGACCAGCGCGGTCGTGTGCCCCACCGCCGTGAAGCTCCGCGCCAGGAACCCGGGGCCCACCCAGTACACGACGACGAACGCGATCCACCACCAGCGCCACCGGCGCGGCACCACCACGGTGAGGAACCCCATCACCGTGGCCATGACATAGCTGACCCCGACATCGTCGACCGTCGCGACCCCCGGACTGACGAACCCGTGGAAGATCCCGGTCGTCAGGACCATGGCCGTGAAGACCGTCGCCCCGACGTGCCCCATGAACCCGACCGCGAGCGCCCCGAGCCGACCGACGAACCGTTGCGCGTAGGCGAGCACCACCAAGAGCTGGAGCACCAGGAGCACCTCGCCTGCGCTCGAGATGACGAACGCGCTCGCGAGGAGGACCGAGACGGGGCGGTCGCGCAGGTTCGCGAGGTTGGTGCTCGTGTCCTCGAGGACCTGGTCGCGCGTCCCCTCGGGCAGGAACCACAGCACGACCGCGACCAGGAGGACCACGGTGCAGTAGGCGATCGCGAAATCTGCCCGGCGAACCGTGCGCCACACGTCGGTCAGCGCGTGGCGCACGAGGTGCCGGGCGCTCGCACCCCCCGTCGGAGCGTCCGTCATCTCGCCACCGTACGTCGAGGCGGACCCGGGAGCGCCCCGAACGTTCCCCCTCCCCACCCCGACGGGCGGTGACCGAAATCTCCTGGGGCGGCTCCGCCGTCGGGCGTACCATCGACGGAGAGCTGTGCCGCGGGACGAGCCCACGGCCACCTGATCTTGGAGCGCATCACGATGCAGCAAGGAAGCGGGGCGGCCGTCCTGGCCTGCTCGGGCGCGGGCCGGACGCCCGCCCAGCACGCCTGACGCCCCACGGCGCCACCCCCGACGGACCGCACGGTCACGTCGGCCGATCGGCGTACCTCGGCGGACGTCCCGTCCGTCCGGTGACCTCGTGTCGCCCGGACGGACCGGCCCCCCTCCTGCCGTCGCTCGATGCACGCACCTGCCGACCCTCGTCGGCCGAGCAGCGCGTCGCGCTCACGACGGCCCCTCCGCACGAGAGTGGTAGAACCATGAACCCCCTGACCGAGAAGCAGATCCGCTCGTCCTTCGTGAACGCCTCGCGCCGTGAGGCGTCCCAGCTCACGCTCCCCTCCGACCTGGCGGACCTGCGCTGGGACCGCCTCGACTACCTCGGATGGGTCGACCGCAAGGCGCCGCTGCGCGCCTACGTCGTCCTGACCGTCGACGACACCCTGGTGGGTCTCGCGCTGCGCGCCCCCGAGGGCACGGCGTCGCGTCGCCGCGCGGTGTGCGCGTGGTGCGAGGACGTCATGGCGACCGACGACGTGTCGCTGTACGTCGTGCGCCGGGCCGGCGCGGCCGGTCGCAACGGCGACACGATCGGCACCCTGATCTGCACGGAGTTCGGCTGCTCCAGGAACGTGCGCCGCAAGCCGACCATCGTCGAGGCCGGGCAGGACCCGGCCGGGCTCGTCGAGCGACGCATGGCGGGCCTGCGCGAGCGGTCCGTGAAGTTCGCGCGCGAGGTCCTGCGCGAGGTCTGACCGCACGCGGGCGTGCGTCGTGGGGCGGTGCGGGGAGTCCGGCACCGCCCTGCGGCGATCGCACCCAGTACACCTGTCGCGGCTAGGCTCCTGTCGTGCTCCGCCTCGAGAACGCCACGTACCTCGTCCACGACCTCGACGACGCCATCGCCTTCTTCACGGACGCGCTCGGTTTCACGCTGCGCCAGGACGAGACCTTCGAGGGCGGGTGGCGTCGTGTCGTCGTCGGCCCCGGTCCCGATGGGGACGCGGCAGGCACGGGACTGGTGCTCGCCCTCGCGACGTCCGACGACGCGCGCGCCCGCGTGGGTCGGCAGGCGGGCGACGAGGTCGCCTTCTTCCTCCGGACCGACGACTTCGCGACCCAGCACGCCCGGATGCTCGCGCACGGGGTGCGCTTCCGTGAGGAGCCCCGCCACGAGGCCTACGGGACGGTCGCGATCTTCGAGGACCTGTACGGCACGGCGTGGGACCTCATCCAGCCGCCGCACGCCTGACCCGGCGCGCCGACGCGGGTTCCGGCGGTAGCGTCGGACGCATGACCCCGCCGCCCCGGAACCGCCCGTTCTCGCAGGTCGACGTCTTCACGACGACCCCCTACCGGGGCAACCCGGTCGCGGTGGTGCGTGACGCCGTCGGGCTGGAGGACGACCAGATGGCCGCGTTCGCCCGCTGGACCAACCTCTCCGAGACCACGTTCCTGCTGCCCCCCTCACCCGAGGGTGCGGCCGCCGGAGCGGACTACCGCCTGCGCATCTTCACGCCCGCGGGCGAGCTGCCGTTCGCGGGGCACCCGACGCTCGGCTCGTGCCACGCGTGGCTCGCGGCGGGCGGCACGCCGCGCGAGCAGGGGGTCGTGGTCCAGGAGTGCGGGATCGGCCTGGTGCCGCTGCGCCGCTCCCCCGTCGTCGGGCCCGACGACGGAGCCTCCCCCGGCGGTCGGCTCGCCTTCGCGGCGCCCGACCTCCTCAGGGACGAGCCGGTCGACCCCTCGACCCTCGCCGCGATCACGCGTGCGCTCGGTCTCGAGGCGCGCGACGTCGTCGACCACCGGTTCCTCGACAACGGCCCCGGGTGGCGCGTACTCCTGCTCGGCTCGGCCGAGAAGGTCCTCGCGCTCGACCCCGACTTCACGGGGCTGGGCGACCTGGCGATCGGCGTCGTCGGGCCGTACACCGCGCTCGGCGACGGACGCTACGACGGCCCCGACGGTGCGGCGGTCGAGGTGCGCGGCTACGCGCTCGACATGGGCATCCCTGAAGACCCGGTCACGGGCAGCCTCAACGCGGTCGTGGGGCAGTGGCTCATGCCCGACGGGCTGCTCCCGCAGGCGTACGTCGCGAGCCAGGGGACGGCGCTCGGGCGGGCCGGTCGGGTGCACGTGACGCGCGACGACGCGCAGACGGTGTGGGTCGGCGGCGACGCGGTGACGTGCATCGAGGGGACCGTGCTGCTCTGAGCCCGGTCGGGCGGCGCCGTCCCGCCCAGGGAAACAGTGAGGGGGCGCGATCCCCCGCGGCATAGAGTTCGTCCAATGTCAGGAAACCTTGCAGTAGTTCGCGCCCGCTGGTCGTTGATGGCGCTCTTCGCGCTCTTCGGCATCGTGGGCACGAGCTGGATGACGCGGCTGCCGTCGGTCCGCGACGCGCTCGGTGTCTCCTCCGCACAGCTCGGGCTGATCCTCATCGTGGGCGCGGTCGGCGCCCTGTTCGCCGTGGTCGCGACGGGCGCGATCGTGTCCCGGTTCGGCAGCCGCAGCACGCTCGTGGCGGCCACGGCCCTCAACCTCCTGGCCCTGCTGCTCGTCGCGTGGGGCACCGCGGCGGGCAGCGTCGGGATCTTCGCGGTCGGCGCCTTCCTCAACGGCGTGAGCGGCGCCCTCATGAACGTCCCCATCAACCTCAACGGTGCGCTCGTCGAGCAGCAGGTGGGGCGCGCGATCCTGCCGCACTTCCACGCGGCCTTCTCGATCGGTGCGGGTGCGGGCGCACTCGTGGGTGCCGCGTTCTCCGCGGCCCAGATCCACATCTCGGTCCAGCTCGTGATCGTCACGGTCGCGGTCGCGGTCGCACGCGCGGTGACGATCGGACCCGCGACGGTGTTCGCTCCCGAGCGACGGACCGGTCCTGCGGCCACTGCGGCCACGCCGGGCGTGAGCCCGGCCGACCTCGAGCACGACCTCGCCGAGGCCCCCGCGGGCGGCGCGGCCGAGCCCGCGGTGTCAGGGGCCGTCGTCGACGCGGCGGACGGTCCGGGCGGTGGCAGCACTACCGGGTCGGCCCGCGACCCGCAGAAGCCGCCCCGACGGGGCGCGGGCATGCGCTCGGCCCTGTCCGCGTGGCGCGAGCCGCGGACCATCCTCATCGGTCTGGTCCTGCTGGCCTCGTCGCTGTCCGAGGGGTCGGCGGGCAACTGGCTCTCGATCGCCATGGTCGACGGTTTCGAGGTGCGCGAGGCCGTGGGCGCCGTGGCCTACGGGACGTTCGTGGGTGCCATGACCGTCTTCCGCTTCGCCGGGACGGGCCTCATCGACCGGTTCGGACGCGTCACGGTGCTGCGCGCCTCGGGCGTCTCGGCCCTCGTGGGCCTCCTGCTGTTCGGCCTGGCCCCGCAGATCTGGCTCGCGTGGTGCGGGATCGTGCTGTGGGGGTGCGGCGCGGCCCTCGCCAACCCGATCGCGATCGCCGCGGCGTCCGACGACCCGCTGCGCTCGCCCGCGCGCGTGTCCGTCGTGACGTCGTTCAGCTCGTTCGCCCAGCTCACCGCTCCCCCGGTGCTCGGTCTGCTCGCCGACGAGATCGGGGGCCGCTACGCGCTCCTGACCATCTGTGCGGCCATGGTGCTGAGCCTCGCGCTGGCCGGCCAGGTCAGGCCGCTGCCTCGTGAGGCCGAGACCCTGGTGCCCGAGCGCGCGTAACCCTGGACATCACGTCGTGACATGCCCGAATCCGCCTGTTCGCACGGATTCCGGCCCGTCCATGCTTGGTATCTTGGGGGGTCATCCCAGAGGAGGTCGAGCAGTCCCATGATCCGCATCGGCGTGGTCGACGACGAGTCGGCGAGCAGGCAGATCGTGCTCGATCACCTCGATCGCTACCAGGCGGAGAACGACGTGACGTTCGACGTCCGCACGTTCAGCGACGGACGCGAGCTCGTCACGGGGTATCGACCCGAGTTCGACATCCTGTTCCTCGACGTCCAGATGAACGACCTCGACGGCCTGGACACGGCCCGGCACCTCCGGACGCTCGACACACGGGTCGTCATCGTGTTCGTCACCAACATGGCCCAGTACGCGATCCACGGCTACGAGGTCGACGCCCTGAGCTACCTGGTCAAGCCGGTCCCCTGGTTCGCGTTCTCCCAGGAGCTGCGCCGCAGCATCGAGCGCGTCCGACGCAGCGGGACGGACTCGGTCATGCTGACCGTGAACGGCGAGCTGGCCCGCGTCGACCTGCTCGACGTCGTCTACGTCGAGAGCATCAAGCACCGGGTGGTCGTGCACGCGGTCGACCGGACGTACTCGTTCACGGGCACTCTCAAGGCGTTCGAGGCCGACCTCGGCGACAAGGGGTTCTTCCGGAGCAACAGCTGCTACCTGGTGAACATGCGCCACGTGACGGCCGTCAAGCAGAGCACGTGCGTCATGCTCGGCGGGGACGAGCTCCAGATCAGCCGCCCGCGCAAGCGCGCGTTCCTCGACGCGCTCGCCGACCACGTCGGAGGGCACGTCGCGTGATCGGGGATCTCCCGACCGACATCCCCCGCGGTTTCACGGCCTTCGCCGAGTGGTCCGCGTGCCTCGTCTACATCCTGCTCCTGCGCAAGCGGTTCACCCCGCCGGTCCTGGCGCTGTCCCTCGGCCTGGGCCTGGGTCTCCTGTGGGCCGTCCAGACGTTCGCGGGCGGGCTGCCGATCGCCCTGTGGACCGCCGGAATGGCGATGGCCGTCGCCGCGATGTTCGCCGTGGTCGTGGTCTGCGCCGACGTCTCGACACGCGAGGCCGGGTACTTCACGGCGCGCGCGTTCGTGCTCGCCGAGCTCGTGGCGTCCCTCCACTGGCAGCTCTACAGCTATGCCGTCGACCAGGGCTTCACGGGGGTCGGCATCCAGGTGGGGTTGCTGGTCCTGGTGTACGGCGCGGCGTTCACCGCGGCCTACTTCATCGAGCGGCGACATTTTCCGCCCGACCAGCGGCTCGACGTCGACCGACGCGCCCTGCTGAGCGCGTCGTCGATCGCCGCCGTCACGTTCCTCATGAGCAACGTGAGCTTCGTGAGCTCGAACACCCCGTTCAGCGCGCAGTTCGGTCCCGAGATCTTCTACATCCGCACGCTCGTCGACCTCGCGGGGTACGTCGCTCTCTATGCGCAGCAGGGGCAGCGGCTCGAGCTCCAGCGCGCGGTCGAGGTCGAGGCGATGAACCGGATGCTGCACTCCCAGCACGACCACTACCTGCACTCCAAGCGGAACATCGACATCGTCCACCGCAAGTATCACGACCTCAAGCACTTCGTCACGGCGATCCGGGCGGAGGAGGACCCGGACGCGAAGGCGTCGTACCTCGACCAGCTCGAGGAGAGCATCCAGGGATACGGGGCGCAGGTCGAGACGGGGAACCCCGTGCTCGACACGATCCTGACGTCGAAGACGTCCCAGTGCACCGAGCTCGGGATCACCCTGACGTGCGTGGTCGACGGCGCAGCCCTGTCCTTCATGGATCCCATGGGACTGAGCGCGCTGTTCGGCAACGCGCTCGACAACGCGATCGAGAGCACCGCGACCCTGCCGGACCCGGAGAACCGGCTCGTCCGCGTCGCGGTCTACACCCAGAACTCGCTCGTCCTGGTGCGCTTCGAGAACTACCACCTGGGCGACCTGGAGTTCGACGACGGGATCCCGCGTACCACCAAGGGCGACGCGCTCAACCACGGGTACGGCCTGCGGAACATGCGCCAGGTCGTCGAGAGCCACGGCGGCTCGCTGACGGTGCACACCGAGTCCGGATGGTTCGTGGTGCGGGCTCTGATCCCGGTCCCCGAGCGCTGAGGGTCGGAGCCGAACGGCCCCGCTGCCCCGCTGCCCCGCCCCCCCCCGGCCAGGATCTCCCCGGAGGTGGGTGGTGTTGTTCGTGTCGCCACCACAATTGTGGTGGCTACGCACAAACACCACCGAGGGGTCTCCTGGCGTGCTTGCCGAGCGGGGCCCGGGTGTGGACCGTGCGGACGGTGGATCGATACAGGCCGGGTTCGGTGGTGGAGCCGGACCGGGTCGGTGGTGAAGCCGGGCCACGTGCTGGTGCGTGCCGTTGGCCGGGGGGAATGCCGGTGGTCCGGGGGGCCCGGGGCCGGACGCCGACGTGAGCCGGGGTGCGCGGGGGTGGGTGTTAGTTGAAGCCGATGACGCGTTGGGCGGTCTTGTACGCCAGGACGGAGATGCCGCGGCCGGGGCGTCCGGGCAGGTTGGTGATCTGGTGCAACGTGGTGGCGCGCAGGCGCCGGTACAGGGCCGGGTCCTGGGTGCGGACCTCGGCCCAGAAGGTGTCCTTCTTCGCCAGGGACTGGGGTGTGCCCGACCGGATCAGCAGCATCGAGGAGACCATGCTCACGATGTTGACGTAGTGCAGCATGTACCGCGCCAGGGCCCGTGGTGCCTGCGGGTCGGCGCGCACCGCGCGCAGGTGCCCCATCATGGCCCGGTTGATGCGCAGCTGCTGATCGACCCGCGAGATCATCACGTCCTCGTTCACGGACTGGTCCGCACGCCCGATGTAGTACCGGTACAGGTCCACGTCCAGGTAGTAATGTCGCACCGCGGGCAAGCGTATCCGTAGAGGTTGTCCACGTAGACGAGTGCTCGTGAGGCTACTCGCTCAGCGCGGCAGAGGCGGCGATCGATCAGAGTGCACAAGATGTACTGCGGTATCTCCGAGAGCGTTCCCACCAGGCGCGGTGATGTGATCGGCGCGACGGCGCGCTGACCTGCAGGTTCGTTCGGTCGTGAGTTTGGCAGCAGCAGGGTCCCAGGACCAGGATGCAAGTCGCCAAACGCACAAACTGGACGACTGGGACCCTGCTTGATCACTTATGGTGCCACCCTCGACGTGCCCGCCCACACCCTGACGGTCGTGACCCGATGGATCCCAGCCCATCGCCGCGCCCGCGACATCCGTCCCTGGCAGCGCGCCGCGACCTCGCGCACCCAAGCACCGCTCGTCCTGCGCTTGTTCAAGGACGCGACCCTCGTGCACGCTCGCTCGGGACGCGGGCATCTCGTGGCGACGGCCTACCGGTACCTGCACGCGGCGATGACTCGTCGCCGCAAGGCTCCCGACCCGCACGACGTCTGGCCACCGCCCGCACCGAGCGTGGCCGTTCGTGCCCTGGACGCCACGCTCGTGCCGATCGCGCAGCTGCACGGACCGCGCAACCCGACCGGCGCCGAGTCCTGGTACTCCGGAAAGCACCACCGTCACGGCGCCAACATCCAGGTGCTATGCGACCCGACCGGCTACCCCGTGTGGGTCTCGGCGGCGAGCCCCGGGTACACGCACGACATCACCGCGGCCCGCAGGTTCGTCCTGCCCGCGCTCTACCCCGCGGCCGCCGCCGGGACACCGACCCTGACCGACAAGGGCTACCAAGGCGCCGGTATCGGGATCCGGCACCCGCGCCGCCTCACGAGGGCCGCTCACGTCGATGACCTGTCCCGCGACAAGATCCTCATCTCCCTGCGAGCCGTTGCCGAACGCGGCAACGCACTGCTGAAGAACACCTGGCGAGCCCTACGCCTGATCACCCTCGACCCAAACCGTCACCACCAAGGAGTCACCGCGACGCATGTCGTCCGCTATCGCTCCGGCTGCAGCGAGGAGCCGATCGCTCAGATCAGCCAAGTGACTTCGGTATCTCTGACTCGTGTCTGCGCAACTGGCTCCAGGCCGCCGACGTCGAGGACGGCAAGAAGCCGGGTGTGAGCGCGGCTGAGTCTGCTGAGCTGCGTGAGGCCAAGAAGCGGGTGCGGCTCCTCGAGCAGGAGAACGAGGTCCTGCGCCGCGCGGCGGCCTACTTCGCGCAGGCCCATCTGCCGGGCAAAATGACGCTACCCGCTGGTCCTTGACCTTGCCGCCGACGGGATCCCCGTCGCGGTGACCTGCCGGGTTCTCGAGCTTCTCCAGAGCGCCGTCTACCGGTGGCTGGCGGCGCCGGTCACCGCCTGGAATACGCGGACGCGTACCTGGTCATGCCCTCTTCGACGTCCACGTCGACGACCCGGAGTTCGGGTACCGGCTTCATCGCCGACGAAGCTCACGACCAGGTCGGGCACGCAGGCGTGCAACCGGACGCGTGTGGCGGATCTGCTCGGCCAACGGCTGGTGGACGCGTGTTCGGGAAGAAGCGCGGCAAGAACGGCAAGAAGCCGGGACCGCCCGTCGCACGACGACCTCGTCGAGCGCGACTTCACCGCCGAGCGCCCCGAACGAGCTTGGCTGACCGACATCACCGAGCACCCCACGGCGAGGGCGTCTACCTGTGCGCGATCAAGGACGTGTACTCGAACCAGATCGTCGGCTACTCGATCGACTCGACCGCATGCAAGTCCCGCCTCGCGGTCGATGCCCTGCGCATCAGCAATCCAACGACGCGACGCCGTCGTCGTCGACTGCGTCGTGCATTCCGACCGAGGAAGCTCAATTTCGATCCCGACACTTCCTGCGTGAAGCTCACCCACCACGGCCTGGTCGGATCCATGGGCCAGGTCGCCTCAGCCGGCGACAACGCCGCCTGGAGAGCTCTTCGCCCTGCTGCAGAAGAACGTCCTGAACCGGCGCCGCTGGACCACCCGTGACCGAGCTCCGACTGGCGATCATCACCTGGATCGAACGCACCTACCACCGCCGCCGCAGACAAACCCGCCTCGGCCGATTGACCCCCACGAATACGAGACCATCATGACCACTCAGGTCGCACTCGCCGCCTGAAACGAACTGTCACCAACCCGTGCAACAGACCCGTGGTGCCGTGGGAGTCCTCACTGCGTTCTGCTCCTTGCTGACAGGACGCTCGAGGACGCGAAGTCCGTGCGCCTGCATCCGGACACAAGGGCCGCCATTGCTGCGGTTAACACCACGAACTGCGCACCCCGGCGACACCCGCCCCCGGCGACCGCCGAGGGACCGAGGGCTGGTGGTCGGCGATGGTGCCGTGGGAGTGCTCACTGCGTTGTGCTCCTTGCTGACAGGACGCTCGAGGACGCGAAGTCCGTGCGCCTGATCCGGACACGAGGGCCGCGACTGCTGCGGTCGACCCCTCGTCGTGGGGACTGCGGCGACACCCGTCCGCGGGGACAGGGCGTCGTCGGCAGTCAAGCACCGGATCACCAAGCGCTCATGGCCCTGTGCACAACCTGTCGCTCGGGGCGCATGATCTGTCGTCGGAAGCCCCGGTCCGGCACGCGCGGGGATCCTGCGGGCTCGGTGCCGGGCGGCGGCGGTCGACACGAGAGGGCCGGCCCGCCGGCTCCCCGAGGGGGCGCCGACCGGCCCGGCCCGTCCTGACCGCTGTCGCCCGTCTCAGCCGACGGGCTGCTCGTCGCGTTCCTTGAGCGCCTGGGCCACGGCCTCGGCGACCTTGCGCTCGTCGCTCGCGCGCCGCCGTCGGGCACCGCGCCGCTGCAGGACGACGCCCCCGACCGCCAGGACGAGCAGCGCGAGCGCGGACCACGGCACGGCGAAGGTGGACGCCGAGCCCGTGGCGGGCGCAACCGGCAGAGGCGCGGCGTCAGCCGCGCCGATCGCGGTCACGACCTCCGCGGAGACCGTGACCGAGCCCGTGACCCGGCCCAGGGGCCAGACGCCGTCGACCGTCACGGTCCGCGTGAGCGACGTGCCGGGGAGCATCTCGGGCAGCTCGACGCGCGGCGCGCTCTGCGCGCCCGCACCCCACGGCCCGGCGACGCGCACGGACTGGCCGGGGGCCAGGCGCGTGTTGCCGTCGTTGGTCACCGTGAACGTGACGACGGCGTCGCCCGCGGCGAACGGGTTGAGGGTGCCGTCGTAGGTGACCGACACGTCGTCGACCACGACGGCCGGGACCAGGTCACCCGCGACACGCAGGTGCATGCGCGAGCCGAGGCGGCGGTCGACGCTCACGCCCTCGGCGTTCTCGACGAGCAGCGAGGACACCACGCCTGCCGCGTAGTCGCCAGGCGTCGCGTCGGCGGGGACGGACACGGTGAAGGGCACGACCGCGGTGCCACCGCCCTCGATCGTGACGTCGTCGGCCTCGAACGTGACCCACGCGCCGAGCGCCTGCGACTCCTCGCCCGCGGGCAGCAGGTCGAGCTCGCCGGCCTCGGTCATGTAGCCGTCGGCCGCGTAGACGCGGAAGGTCAGCGGCCCCTCGGTGTAGTTGGAGACGATGATGGCGTCGTCGAGGCTCGTGCCGGGATCGAGGCCGTAGGCGTAGTTGGGGCGGTCGGTGCCGTGCACCGTGTCGGCGGGGCGCACTCCCCAGGTGACGGGTGTGGTCACGGCGGGAGCGTCCGGCTCGGCAGCGGCGACGGCGGATGCTCCAGGGGCGAGCAACGAGACGAGCAGGCCCACGACCAGCGTCACGGCCAGCACGGCGAGGAGCCACAGCGCGTGGCTGTGGCCGTTCTCCCGCTGATGGGCGCTCGCGTTGCGCTGCGCCGAGCGCGGGTCCCGCGTCGCCTGTGCGTCCGTGCTCGCGTCGTCGCGCGCGGCCTGGAAGGAGAGGTGCTGGGTCGCCATGGTCGTGCCTGCTTTCGTGGGTTCCGACCGAGGGTAGCCGGGCGGTCCGTCGTGTCGAGACCGCCACCCGTGCCCGTGAGAGCGCCTGTCAGGGTGCACCGGTCAGGAGAGCTGTCGAACGGTGGTGCCGGCCGACCCGCGGAGAAACGGGCCGGTCGGCACCACGATCACTCCGCGACTAGCTGAGCGCCGTGAGCGTCAGCGTCGCGTTGTACGTCCCCTCGTTCACCGTGAGCGGGAGCTTCAGGTCGAGCTCCGCCCCGATGACCGCGGAGCCACGGGCGTGCCCGGCCTCCGCACTGCCCAGGGTGCGGGCGACGGACAGGCCGTCACCCTCGACGAAGCCCGAGGCGACGGCCGCACCCGCGACCGCTCCGCCGTCGTTCTCCTGGAGCGCGGGCGTCCAGCCGAGGTACTTGCCGGACACCGTCTCGCCGCCCGCGACGAAGTCGCCGACCTGTGCGGACACCGACCACGCCGGGGCGTTGATGCGCGTGTCCGTGACGCGGACCGGGACGAGGTCGCCCGAGGCCGCGAAGTGGTCGCCCTGCTCCTCGGCCACGCCCAGGTCGACGAGACCCGAGGAGCCCTCGAGGCTCCATGTGAGCTCGCCCGGACGGGGCTCGGGGATCACGACGGCGACCGACTGGTCGCCCGCGGCGAGCGCGCCGGGCGCCGTGCCGGTGAGGTCGCCCTCGACCGAGCCCGCGGTGTTGCCCGGACCGAAGTTCGCGGCCGGTGCGTTGTCCGCGAGGCGCACGGCCCCGTGGACCGTGGTGCCCGCTACCTGGAGGTTCGCGGTGTTGCCGGTCAGGACGAGGTCCCCACCCACCGTGTTGCCCCACTGGTCCGCCGACCCGTCGCTCGTCGCGCCGACCAGCGCGTCGCGCGACGTGCCCGTCACGGACAGGCTGCCGCCGACGACGGCTCCGCCGACGCTCACGCCGAAGTCGCTGTCGCCGAGCGACACGTCGCCGTTCACGCTCGTGCGCAGCAGGTCGACGTACGTCGCGGCCTGCGTCGAGAGGTTGCCCGAGATCGTCGAGTCCGAGATCTCGACGTCGACCCCGCCCGCTGCGACGCTGCCGGCCACGCGCAGGTCGTACAGGTAGAGGAACCCGACGCGCGAGCCGGCGGTGTACGAGCTGATGTCGCCACCCACGCTCGCACCGTCGATCAGGACGCCGTACGCGTCGGTCGCGACGACGTCACCCTCGATGACGGCCTCGGTCGCGTCGAGCCACGCGTCGTCACCGACCGTGATCGAACCCTGGACCGTGGTCCCGCCGAGGACGCAGGTCGCGCCCGCGGGGACGACCAGGTCCCCCGCGACGACCGTGTCGTCGAGCTCGGTCGTGCAGCTCGTGACGGCGGCGTGCGCTGCTGGTGCACCGACCGCGATCAGCGCGAACGCTGCGGCAGCGGCTGCTGAAACCTTCCACTTCATGGCGAATCTCCTGTTTTCTCGGTGGTTCAGCCGCGAAGGCCGTAGATGGAGGTGTAGCTGCGCCGCGCGTTGCCCAGCGAGTTCAAGGGGTTCGGCGGTGCGGCGACCGAGCTGGCGTTGTCCTGCTCGAACAGGCCGAAGTGCTGGCCGCGCGTGCGCAGCTGCGACAGGAAGGCCTGGTAGTCGATGTTGCCCTCGCCGAACTCGATGATGTCGTAGCCGTTGGCGCTGCCCGTGTTGGTCTTGCCGTCCTTGAGGTGGAGCATCGGGAAGCGGCGCGGGTCGCGCTTGATGTACTCGATGGGCTCGAACCCGGGGTACTTGTGCTTGCCGACGTGCGCCCAGAAGACGTCCATCTCGAAGTAGACGAGCTCGGGGTCGAACTCGTCCCACAGCAGGTCGTACACGCGCCGGTTCGGGTCGTCCGTGGTGAAGCGGAACTCGCCGTCGTGGTTGTGCGCGTACAGCTTGAGGCCTGCGGCCTTGGCCTTGACGCCCATCTGGTTCCACGTCTCGGCCGCAGCGGTCCATGCGGCCACCGTCGGGGTGTTGTTGATGGGGCCACCCTGGCCGAGGTGCGGCATGCCGAGGATCAGTGCCTTCTCGATCTCGGCGTCGATGTTGTTCGGGTTGAGGTTGACGTGCGCACCCACGGCGCGCAGTCCGTTGTCGTCGAGGAGCTGGCGGATCTCCGGGATGGTGATCGCGCCGACGTTGCCCTGCGTGTAGCCCGCGAACTCGATCTCGGAGTAGCCGATGTCGGCGAGCTCCTCGAACACTGCCCGGAACCCGAGCGAGCTGACCTTGTCGCGCACCGTGTAGAGCTGGATGCCGATGCGGTTGACGGGGACGAGGCGGTTGCGGCCGCTGCTCGGTGCTGCGGCCACGCCGCCCAGGGCGGACGCCGCGGTCGGGCCGATCGCCGCGCCCACACCGACGGCGACCGTCGAGGCCGCGAGGGCCTTGAGCAGGTTCCGCCGGCTCATCGGGCGAGCCGGGATGGACTCGTGGTGGTGCTCGTGTGAACTCATGTCTCTCCTTCGAGGTGAGGTTCGGTGGCCCGGGGCGCGAGCCCCGGGCCACCACGTGCCTAGTTGCGGACGGTGAGGTTGAGCGACGTCGCGCTCTTGGTGACGCCGGTCGAGCCCTGGTAGGCGATCTCGACCTTGTAGGTGCCGACCTCGGGGAGCTTCGGGAGCGTCACGACGACGTCGCCCTCGGCGTCGAGCGTGCCGGTGCGGGTCGCTACCGTGGCGTTGTTGCGCTTGACCGTGACCGTGACGTCGCCCGTGGCGACGACACCCGTCGAGCTCTCGACCGAGATGGTCGCCTTGGCGGCGATCGACGGCTTGACCGGGTTGGGCGAGACCGAGCCCGAGACGGTCGAGGAGGCAGCGGCCACCGTGAGGCGCACGGTCGACGAGGACTTCTTGAAGACCTGGTCGGCCTGGTAGCTCGCCTTGAGGGTGTGCGTCCCGACGCCGAGCGTCGGGTCGAGCGCGACCGTGGCCACGCCGTCGACCAGGGTCCCGCGACCGACCTCGGTGTCACCCGAGGTCAGGACGACGTCGCCGGTCGGCGTGCCGCCCTCGCCCGTGACCGTGACCGTGGCCTCGCCCGGTGCCCCGAACGAGACGCGGGCTGCGGGCACGGCGACCTTGGTGACCGACGAGACCGTGGGCTCGTTCGGCGCCGCGAGGTCGATCGTGAACGAGACCGACCCGACCGTGGAGACGTTGCCGCCCGTGTCGGTCGCGCGGTACTGCAGGTTCCGCACGCCGTTGGTCGTGAAGTTGACGCCGTACGCACCGCCGGCCGCGGCCACGTTCGTCCAGGACTGGCCGTTGTTGGTCGAGTACTGGACGCTCGCGAGAGCGCCGTCGTCCTTGACGTCGAGGTTCATGCGCACGGCCTTGTTGTAGACGCCGCCGACGCCCGTGGGCGCTGCCGGGTCGAGCGTGTGCTTGATCGTCGGCGCCTTGACGTCGCCGACGCCCACGCCCTGGAAGTCGAACGAGTCGACGGCGAGCTCGTTGGCCGAGGTCACGAAGAGCGTGCCCGAACCCTGGGGAGCGTTCGTGAACGGCACCGTGACCTCCTTCCAGCCTGCGCCGGCGGGGATCTGGGCCGTGGCGAACGGCGCGGCGTCGGCCGCACCCCAGCGGAGCTGGAGCTGTCCGCCGCCGTTGGCGACGACCTTGACGCCCGTGATCCCGGCGAAGTTCACCGGGCTGTAGGACAGGTGGTCGCCGTTGCCGAGACCACGGATCGCCTGACCGGCGCCTGCGGTCTCGTCCTCGTAGGCCACGACGCCCTTGCTCTGGGCGTGCTCGGCCTGCTGGACGAACGGGTTCAGCTGGACCGTCGCCTCGCCGGGGGCGGCGGGCAGGCCGTTGTGGCCGTTGTCCGTGTAGGAGACGACGACGGCGCCGTAGATGTGCGCGCCCTCACCGTGCTGCGGCGAGTCCGGTGACGTCTTCCAGGCGCCCGTGCAGCCCGTGCCCGAGACCTCGGGGTGGGCGTGCTCGTCGTGGCCCAGGCCATAGGTCCACGCCACGCGGTTGCAGGCCGTCGCGGTACCGTCCTCGGCGTCCTGCGTGGACACCTTGAACGGCACTGCCTGGCCCCAGCTGAAGAACGAGCCGTCACCGGGGTAGTCGACCGTGACCACGGGGGCCTGGTTGCCGACCGAGATGACCTTGGACGTCAGCGTGAACTTGCCCTTGGCGTCGGTGACGCGCAGGCGGGCGTTGTACTGACCGAGGGTCGTGTAGGTGTGGCTCGCGGTGATCCCCGTGGCGTCGAACGTGCCGTTGCCGTCGAAGTCCCACTGGTAGGTGAGGGCGTCGCCGTCCGGGTCGCTCGAGCTGCTGGCGTCGAAGGCCGCGGTGAGCGGGGCCTCGGACGACGAGGTGGGGCTCGCGGTGAAGCGGGCCTGGGGTGCCTTGTTGCCCTCGGCGTAGGACACCTTGTAGAGGCCGGCGTCCGGGTTGGCACGGAAGAAGCCGTCGCCGTAGTCGAGCACGTAGAGCGAGCCGTCGGGCCCGAACTCCATGTCGATCATGTTGTCGTTGAGCGGCTGCGCGTTCTTGGCGAGCTGGGCGTTGGGCGTGAAGTCCTCGATGTGCGTGACCTCGTAGGTCTCCCAGTCGACCGTGAAGGCCGCGAGGTAGTCCTGCGAGAACTCGCCGAAGAACGCCTTGTTGTCCCAGTACTCGGGGAGCTTGGACGTCGAGGGGTTCTCGGCGTCGTAGTGGTAGACGGGGGCGCCCATGGGAGCCTGGCCGCTGCCCGCGCCGAAGTTCACGAGCTCGTCCCACGGCTGGTCGCCGGGGCGGTCGCCGTAGTACAGCGTCGCCTCGCGCGCCGGGGGCAGGTCGACGAGGCCCGTGTTCCAGCGCGAGTTGTTCTTGAGCGCGGCCGGGTCGAAGAAGGGACCGGGGGTGCTCGTCGCGAAGTTCCACTCGTTGTACGCAGCGTTGGGGCCGTGCACGTAGGGCCAGCCCGCGTTGTGCGGGTCGTCCAGGCTCACGGTGTTCCACTCGACGTATCCCATGGGCCCGCGAGCCGGGTCGGCGTTGGCCGCGTCGGGACCGTAGTCGCCCCACGAGAGGCTGTTCGTCTCGGGGTCCACGTCGATGCGGAACGGGTTGCGGACGCCCATCACGAAGATCTCGGGGCGGGTCTTCTCGGTGCCGACCGGGAAGAGGTTGCCCTCGGGGATCGTGTACGAACCGTCCTCCTGGACGTTGATCCGGAGGATCTTGCCGCGCAGGTCGTTGGTGTTGCCCGCACCGCGACGCGCGTCCAGCCCGGGGTTCATGCCGGGGGCGTCGTTGTTGGGCGCGAAGCCGTTGGCCCCGGGGGCGCTCGCAGGGGTGTTGTCACCGCTCGACAGGTAGAGGTTGCCGTCGGCGTCCCAGTCCATGTCTGCGCCGACGTGGCAGCACTGACCGCGCTGGACCTCGATGTCGATGATCTTCTGCTCGGAGGCCAGGTCGAGGCCCGTGCCCGTCCACTGGAACCTGGAGAGCCGGTTGACGCCCTTCCACTGGTCCCAGTAGCTCGCGTCGGCGCCTGCCGGGAGCGTGTTGGGGGCCGAACCCGTCGGGGTCCCGCTCAGCGGTGCGTAGGAGAGGTAGACCCAGCCGTTCTCCGCGAAGTCCGGGTCGATCCCGATGCCCTGGAGACCGTCCTCCGAGTTCGCGTAGACGGGGATCTTGTTGGTCACCGACGTGATGCCGGTCTCGGGGTCGGTGAGCCGGACGTCGCCGTTGCGGGCGGTGTGGAGGATCTTGCCGTCGGGCAGGATCGCCAGGTCGATGGGCTCGCCGACGTCCTTGGTCAGCAGGATCTTCTCGTAGTTGGACCAGTCGAGCGCGGCTTCTGCGCCGGGCTCTGCGCCGTGGTCGACGCCGTCGTGGGCCGTCGCCGGGCCGGTTGCGGCCGCGAGCCCTGTCAGGGCCAGGACGCCCGCGAGAGACGCGGCGACCACCCTGGATCTCGCGGTCCTTCGTGCAGGAATAGACTTCACAGTGATGCAGCTCCTCATGGGGGTTCATCGCCGGACCGGGCCACCGCTCGCTGCTGAGACAGCGGGATCACGGGTGGTCCGGTCTTTTGTGTCTGTGTCGTGGAGGTGGCGCTCCGGGCACTCCCGCCCTCGCCACCGTCGTCGTCCTCCCCTCGCCGTCGAGTGGTGGTGGTCTCCGTCATCGCTGACAGGTGGCACCGACTGGTCGCCGGTCGCCCGGCAGGATGAGCGCTCACACTGCCCGAGCGATCCGGAAGATCCTGGAATGCGATGTATCTACCTGCTACTACGGTGGTCTTCCTCGACCACCTGGTAGGAATCTAGGCCGACTTCTATCGCCTGTCAATCAAAAGTTGAAACCTACCGCTCAGTAGTAGTGCACAGTTCCGAACGGTCCGCACGCCGAGAAGCGTTGCCCGAGGACGAGCAGGACGCGCAAGGGTCGGCCCATCCGTCAGGTCGACGTCGCCACCCCGGGACCGGACCCTCGGAGCCCGCCCGCCGGCAGAGCCCGGTGCGGGCCCTCAGGCCTCGCCCGTGACGAGCCCCGACCGGTACGCGAGGACCACGAGCTGGGCCCGGTCGCGGGCCCGAGCTTCGACATCGCTCGGTTCACGTGCGTCTTGGCCGTGAGCGGCGTGACGTGCAGCCGCGCCGAGATGTCGTCGTTGCTCAGCCCCTGGGCGACCAGGAGCACGACCTCGCGCTCGCGGTCGGTGAGCGACCGGAAGACCGCGCCGTCGACGCCGGGCCGCGGCTCGGTCGTGACCGCCCGCGCGATCAGGCTCCGGGTCGCCTGCGGGGACAGCAGCGAGTCCCCCGCCGCGACGGTACGCACCGCGTCCACGAGGACCTGTGGGCGCACCCCCTTGCCCAGGAACCCGGCCGCCCCGGCGCGCAGCGCTCCGATCACGTGCTCGTCGTCCTCGAACGTCGTCAGGACGAGCACGTGGACCTCCGCGAGATCGGGGTCGCCGACGATCTGCGCGGTCGCGGCGATCCCGTCCGTCCCCGGCATCCGGAGGTCCATCACGACGACGTCGGGCCGCAGGTCTCGTGCCAGCTCGACCGCCCGGGCCCCGTCGGCCGCCTCCCCCACGACCTCGATCCCGTACGCTGACCCCGAGCAGCGCGGCGAAGCCTGCCCGGATGAGCTCCTGGTCGTCGACGACGAGCACGCGGACGGTCACGGTGCGTCCTGGGACGCGGGCTGCGCGGAATCGGTGCTGCTGCCCGCCCGAGCGGGCCCGTCGGCGGACGCGGCGGGCACGGCGGACGCGGCGGGCACGGGCAGCCAGACCCGGAGGACCCAGGTCCCGTCGCGCGAGCCCGTCTCGACCGTCCCCCCGACCGCGGCGACCCTCTCCCGGAGCCCCACGAGCCCCAGCCCGCTCCCGTGCGGAGCCGCTCCACCGTCCCCGTCACCCGGGTCGGCGGGGCGTGCTCGGCCCTGCGGCGGGAGGGGGTTGACGACCTCCACGACGATCGAGCCGTCACCGTGCTCCAGGCTCAGGTCGGCACGCCCCGTGCCGTACCGGTGCGCGTTGGTCAACGCCTCCTGGACGACCCGGTAGACCGTGAGGTCCAGCACCGGTGGCAGACGAAGCGGGACGCCGACGGTCCGCTCGACGACCTCGAGGCCCGTGGACCGGGCCTCCTCGACGAGGACAGGAAGGTCGGCGAGACCTGGCGCCGGCGCAGGGCTGCCCGGTTCGTCGGTGTCTCGAAGGAGGTGCAGGAGCGACGACATCTCGGACAGGACCCGCTCCCCCGCGTCGCGCACGTGGCCGATCGCCTCCCGCGCCAGGTCCGGACGCTTGTCGAAGAGCGCCTCGGCCGCGCCCGCCTGCACGCTGATGACGGCCGCGTGGTGCGCGACGACGTCGTGCAGCTCACGTGCGATGCGCAGCCGCTCCTGCGTGACCCGCCGAGCGGCCTCCGCCTCCCTGGACTCCTCGGCGCGCACGGCACGCTCACGCGCTGCTGCGACCACGGCGCGCTGTGCGCCGATCGCCGCGCCGAGCGCCGCGGCCAGGACGAACAGGACCACGACGAGCACCACGTACGACCCGGTCGGGTCCATGCCGCCCACGACGACGAGCGTCGCCGAGTAGGCGAGCGCGCTCACCGCGGTCACCACGGCGGCCTCGGCCCGCCCGCGGTAGGCCGCGACCGTGTAGATCGCGACGAGGCCCGGACTGAACGCCAGGGAGAGTCCCGCATCCACCGCCGACGAGACGGTCTCCCGCATCTTCGGCGCGGCGCCGATGCACTGGCTCTGGACCGGGATCGCGGTCGCCATCGCGTGGCGTGCGTGGCGCCTGTACGGCCGCAGGGGCACGGCCGCCGCGATCGGCGGGATCGTGCTCGTCATGGCGATCCACTCGTTCGCCGACACCTCGGCGACCTGGGGCTGCGGCTCACCGCTCACCCAGGGGCTCCTGGGCCTCGGCCGGTACGGCCTGCTGATCGTCGTCTACCTGGTCTTCAAGGCCTGGGCGCGCAAGCACACCCCGCCGCAGATGATCGGCGCCGTCAGCAAGGGCTGGACCCCCAAGCACCTGGGCGCCCGGACCGTCCCGGCTGCCGAGCTGCCGGCCGACGTCTCCCCCGTCCGCGAGCCCGCCGCCGACTGACACCGATCGCACCCTGCGGCCACGGCCCCAGCACCCGCTGCCTGCAGGTAGCGGGTGCCGTCCGCACGTCCGGTATCGTCTCGGGGTGCGTACGACCCTCGGCCCCCTGGACGACGTCGTCGCGCACCTCGGGCACGTCCCGCGCCGCGTCCTCGTGGCCGGCGTGTCAGGCTCGGGCAAGACGACGCTCGCGCGTCGGCTCGCTGCGCGACTCGACCTGCCCTGCACCGAGATCGACGCGCTCTTCCACGGCCCCGCCTGGACTCCCCGGGCGACGTTCGTCGAGGACGTGCGTGCCGTCGTCGGGCAGGAGGCGTTCGTCACGGAGTGGCAGTACCGCGCCGTGCGCCCCCTCCTGCTGGACGAGGCCGAGCTCGTCGTGTGGCTCGATCTGCCCACCGCAACCACCATGCGCCAGGTCGTGGCACGCACCGTGCGCCGAGCCGTGCGTCGGGAGACCCTGTGGAACGGGAACGTCGAACCGCCGCTCTGGACGATCTTCACGGACCGGGACCACATCGTCCGGTGGGCATGGTCGACGCGACGCTCGCTGCGCGGCCTTCCGACGCTCGTCGCCGAGCGGGACCCGACGGTCGTGCTCGTCCGGCTGCGGAGCCGGCGCCAGGTCGAGACCTGGGTCAGACGGCTTCCTGCTCCACCCAGTCGCTGAGCGCCTCGACGATCCGGACGTCCCCGTCCAGCCAGTCGACGCTCCCCCACCGACCCGCGGACAGCCAGCGCAGGGCGTCGTGCTCGACCAGGGGCTCGGGCTCTCCGGCGACGATGCGCGCGAGCCACAGACGCATGACGTGCCGGTCCGTGATGTTCCACCCGCCGTCGTCGGGACCGAGGAGCTCGGCACCGAGCTCGACCTGCACTCCGAGCTCCTCGCGGAGCTCACGGTGCAGGCCCTCGACAGGGGTCTCGCCCGGGTCCACCTTGCCGCCGGGGAACTCCCAGCGTCCGGCCAGCTCGACCGGCCGGGAACGGCGGGCTGCGAGCAGGAGGCGGGGCGCGGCGAGGTCGTCGACGACGGCCGCCGCGACCACGAGTCGGCGGAGAGTCATACGCGGAGTGTTTCACGCCCGGCGTGACGGGACGGGGCCGTGCACGTGTCCGGCTGGTCACACGGCGCGACGACGTGCCTCATGACCTTGCTGGACCTCGCCGTCCCGCCGACACGCGTCGGCGGGCGTCGATGCTGATCTCTCGTCGAGACTCAGCGGATCCCTGCCGCCTTGGCCCACTCGACCGCTTCTGCGCGGGTCGAGACGCCGAGCTTGCGGTAGAGGCTGCGCACCTGCGACTTGACGGTGTTGCGCGTGACGAACAGCTTGGTGGCGATCTGCTCCAGGGTGATGTCCTCGGAGAGGTTCGACAGCACCACGTGCTCACGACGGGTGAGCGTGGCGGGGAGCTGGGGTGCCGACGACTCGGTCCGGGTTAGTTCGATGATGCTCATGCTTCCTCCAGATGCTGACCAGTCTTTCCATCGCGTCATGGATCGATCCGGTGCCTTGCTGCTACTGGGAGAGATGGCCCAGCCGGCGATTCATGACGCGGATTTTCACCCTCAATCCTGGACACCTCGCCGAGCGACGCCTTCTCGCTGTCGCTAAAGCGCATTCCCGCAGGTCAGCGCGACTATTTCCCGGGACCGCCCGGAGCGTGCGATATCTCCGATGTGCCCTAGATCACCCTTCCTGCGATACGACAAGAAATGTGACCCGTCTCACAGTCTCTTCCGACCGGGGCCGCGCCACAAGCCGAGCCGACCCTGGACAGCACAGAGGGCCGCTCCCGCGACGGTGTCGCAGGACCGGCCCTCCGGGGCGTGTGCGAGGAGGCGAGCGACGGCGCGGACGAGCCGTCAGCGGGTGTCACCGCCCGGCAGCCGCCCGCACCGTCAGGCGAGG
The DNA here is from genome assembly GCA_963782165.1 of uncultured Actinomycetota bacterium. Taxonomy (GTDB): domain Bacteria; phylum Actinomycetota; class Actinomycetes; order Actinomycetales; family Cellulomonadaceae; genus Oerskovia. Next base: position 33,486 of record CAWAIO010000006.1, on the reverse strand, counting down.
GTGGCTCAGCCGCCGACGAGCGCGCTGTACTCCTCGGCCGTGAGCACGGGGCCCGTCTCGGTCACGTCGACCTTGAGGAGCCAGCCACCCGCGAAGGGCTCGGCGTTGACGAGCGACGGGTCGTCGATCGCCGCCTGGTTGACCTCGGCCACGGTGCCGGTGACCGGGGAGTAGAGCTCGGAGACCGACTTGGTCGACTCGACCTCACCGATCACGGAGCCGGCAGTGACGGCCGCTCCGACCTCGGGGAGCTCGAGGTAGACGATGTCGCCGAGGGCCTCGGCCGCGGTGCTCGTGATGCCGATGACGGCCGGCGTCGAGGCGTCGAGCCACTCGTGCTCGGCGGTGTACTGGAGGTTGCCGGGGAAGTCGGCCATGGGAGCTCCTGGTGTGCTGGTTCGGGTGCGTGCGGGTGCGGGAGAACGGGCCCGGGGCCCGTCGAACGAGGTCGGTGCGCTGCGCGGGATCCGGTCAGGACGCCTGGGGACGACGGTAGAACGGCATGGGCACGATCACCACCGGCTCCTCGCGGCCACGGACGTCGACCGCGAGCTCGGTGCCCTCGGCACTGAACTCGGGGGTCACGTAGGCCATCGCGATCGGGTAGCCGAGCGTGGGCGAGGGGGCCCCGGAGGTCACGAACCCGATCTGCACGTCGGGGTCCTTGCCCGGGATCACGACGGCGTACCCCGCGCGGGCGGGCCGCTTGCCGAGCCCCCGCAGGCCCACGAGCACGCGCGCGGGCTGCGCGCCCTTGCGCGAGGCGAGCGCCGCGCGGCCGACGAACTCGAGCGGGTTGCCCTCGGCGTCGACCTTGTCGAGCTTGACGACGCGCCCGAGCCCCGCCTCGTAGGGCGTGGTCGTGGTGTCGAGCTCGTGGCCGTAGAGGGGCATGCCGGCCTCGAGACGCAACGAGTCACGGGCCGAGAGTCCGGCCGGGACCAGGCCCAGGGGCTGCCCCGCCGTGAGCACGGCCCGCCACAGCTCCCGTGCGCGCTCGGCCGGGACGAACAGCTCGAAGCCGTCCTCCCCCGTGTATCCGGTGCGCGCGACGAGCGCGTCGATCCCGGCGACCGGGGCGGTGAGCGATGCGTAGTACTTCAGGTCCTTGACCCTCTGTACGTCGTCCGCCCCCACGAGCGACGTCACGATCTCCTCGGCGCGCGGGCCCTGGACCGCGATGAGCGCGGTCTCGTCGGCCTGGTCCGTGACGGTCGTGTCGAGACCCGCGCAGCGGCGGACGAGCTCCTGGGTCACCAAGGGTGCGTTCCCGGCGTTGGCCACGACGAGGAACGTCTCCTCGGCCAGGCGGTAGACGACCAGGTCGTCCAGGACCGAGCCGTCCTCGGCGCAGATCATCGTGTAGCGCGCACGTCCCACGGCCACGGCCGAGAGGTTGCCGACGAGCGCCCGGTCCAGAGCCGCAGCGGCCTGCGGCCCGCTGACCTCGATCTCCCCCATGTGGGAGAGGTCGAACAGCCCGGCGGCCTCGCGCACCGCGCGGTGCTCGGCCAGATCGCTCGTATAGCGCAGCGGCATCTGCCAGCCGCCGAAGCTCGTGAGCGAGGCGCCCAGGGCGACGTGCTCGTCGTGCAGCGGGCTGAGGCGGTCAGCGACCGGGGTGTTCTGCTCGGACTCCGTCATGGTGATCCTCTCGGGGGAGCCGGAGCCTGCGTGACCTCTGCGTCACGCTCGCTCCGACAGGGCAGGCGGGTTGGGCGGGGTCGTCCGGACCGGCGCGGACCAGGGGCCACGCCGGTCCGGACGGCTCAGGAGTACGACTCGATCGGGGGGCAGGAGCACACCAGGTTGCGGTCGCCCCGGGCGCCGTCGATGCGGCGCACGGGGGGCCAGTACTTGCCGGCGCGCAACGAAGCCAGCGGGTAGGCGGCGAGCTCGCGCGAGTACGGCTTGTCCCACGCGTCCGAGACCACGGCTGCCGCCGTGTGGGGCGCCCCGCGCAGCGGCGACTCCTCGATGCCCCAGGCGCCGGAGGCGACCTGGTCGATCTCGGCCTTGATCGCGACCATCGCGTCGACGAACCGGTCGAGCTCGGCGAGGTCCTCGCTCTCGGTCGGCTCGACCATGAGAGTGCCCGCGACGGGGAACGACAGCGTCGGTGCGTGGAAGCCGTAGTCCATGAGGCGCTTGGCCACGTCCTCGGCCGTCACCCCGGTCTGCGCCGTGATGCCGCGCAGGTCGAGGATGCACTCGTGCGCGACCAGGCCCGTCTCGCCCGTGTAGAGCACGGGGAAGTGCTCGGTCAGGCGGCTGGCCAGGTAGTTCGCGGCGAGCACGGCCGTCTTGGTCGCGGCCTCGAGCCCGTCGGGTCCCATGAGGGCCACGTACGCGTAGGAGATCGGCAGGATGCCCGCCGAGCCGAACGGGGCAGCCGAGACGGGCGAGGCTCCCTCGCCCGTGAGCGGGTCCCCCGGCAGGAAAGGCACCAGGTGCTCTGCCACCGCGACCGGCCCGACGCCGGGGCCGCCTCCACCGTGCGGGATGCAGAAGGTCTTGTGCAGGTTCAGGTGCGAGACGTCGCCGCCGAACTCGCCTGGTCGGGCGAGGCCGACCAGCGCGTTGAGGTTCGCACCATCAATGTACACCTGACCACCAGCAGCATGTACAAGGTCGCAGACCTCGCGCACGTGCTCCTCGTACACCCCGTGCGTCGACGGGTAGGTGATCATGATCGCCGCGACCTGCGGGCCGTGCTGCTCGAGCTTGGCGCGCAGGTCGTCGAGCTGGACCTCGCCCTTCTCGGACGTCGCCACGACCACGACGCGCATGCCCGCGAGAGCAGCCGAGGCCGCGTTGGTGCCGTGCGCCGACGCCGGGATGAGGCACACGTCGCGCCCGTCCTCGCCGCGCGAGCGGTGGTAGTCGCGGATCGCCAGCAGGCCCGCGAACTCGCCCTGGGACCCGGCGTTGGGCTGGACCGAGACACCTGCGTAGCCCGTGATCTCCGCGAGCTGGGCCTGGAGCCCGTCGATCAGCTCGGCGTACCCGAGCGCCTGCTCGGCCGGGACGAACGGGTGCATGTCCGCGAACTCGGGCCACGAGATGGCCTCCATCTCCGCGGTCGCGTTGAGCTTCATGGTGCACGAGCCCAGCGGGATCATGGTCCGGTCGAGCGCGAGGTCCTTGTCCGAGAGCGAGCGCAGGTAGCGCAGCATCGCGGTCTCGGAGCGGTGCCGGTGGAAGACCGGGTGCGTCAGGTAGTCGGTCGTGCGCAGCACGTCGACCGGCAGCACGCTGCCGCCGCCCTCGAACTCGAGGTCCTGACCCGTGGCGAAGACCTCGACCAGCGCGAGGACGTCGTCGGGCGTCGTCGTCTCGTCGCACGCAATCTGTACATGATCCGCATCCGGGCTGTACACGTTGATGCCGGCGTCGGCGGCAGCGGCGACGAGAGCCGCAGCACGGCCCGGGACCACGGCCGAGACGGTGTCGAAGAAGACGTCGTGCTGGATCTCGACGTCCGCGGCACGCAGGCCGTTGGCGAGCGCCACGGCACGCGAGTGGACGCGCTCCGCGATCTCCCGGAGTCCTGCGGGCCCGTGGTACACCGCGTACATCGACGCGACGATCGCGAGCAGGGCCTGCGCGGTGCAGATGTTGCTCGTGGCCTTCTCGCGGCGGATGTGCTGCTCGCGGGTCTGGAGGGCAAGACGGTAGGCCTGGTCGCCGTCGGCGTCGACCGAGACGCCGACCAGACGGCCCGGGAGGGATCGCTCGAGGCCCTTGCGGACCGCCATGAAGGCTGCGTGCGGGCCGCCGTAGAACAGCGGGACGCCGAAGCGCTGGGCCGAGCCCACCGCGACGTCGGCGCCGAGCTCGCCGGGCGAGACGAGCAGCGTGAGGGCGAGCAGGTCGGCGGCGACCGTCACCAGGCCGCCCCGCTCCTTGGTCTCGGCGACGAGCGGCCGCAGGTCCCGGACCACGCCCGAGGCACCGCTCTGCTGGAGCACCACGCCGATGAGCTTCTCGTCCGCCGCGTCGGCCGCGGCGAGGCCTGCCGCCAGGCCCTGCGAGAGGTCCACGACCACCACGGGCAGGCCGACGGACTCGGCCCGCGCACGCGTCACCGCGACGGTCTGGGGGAACAGCTCGGCGTCGAGCGCGACGACGCCTGCCCCGCCCTTGGCCGCACGCCACATGAGCGCGACGGCCTCCGCGACCGCGGTGGCCTCGTCGAGCAGCGACGCGTTCGCGACCTCGAGGCCCGTGAGGTCCAGGACCACGGTCTGGAAGTTGAGGAGGGCTTCGAGGCGCCCCTGCGAGATCTCGGGCTGGTACGGCGTGTAGGCCGTGTACCAGGCGGGGGACTCGAGCACGTTGCGGCGGATGACCGGGGGAGTGATGGTCCCGTAGTAGCCCAGGCCGATCATCTGTGTCTTGACGACGTTCTTGGCCGCGATGGCCCGCAGGTCCGCGAGGACCTCGGACTCGGTGCGCGCGGCCGGCAGGTCGAGCGGGCGGTCGGTGCGGATCGAGTCCGGGACCGCAGCGTCGACGAGCGCGTCGAGAGAGTCGTAGCCGAGCTCCGCCAGCATGGCCGCGACCTCGCCCGTGGGGACGTCGCTCGAGTCAGCAGCGACCGGTCGCGGGCCGATGTGGCGGAACGGGAAGTGCGCGCGGTCGAACGTGTCGCTGGACTGCTGGGTCACGGAGGTCTCCGGGGGTCGGCGAGGAAGACGGCGGCGGGCTCGGAGCCCGCCAGTTCCTCCCCGCTCTGTCATCGGACGCGCAGCGTCGACCTGAGAGTTTTGCCGGTCCGCCGTGGTCCTCGCGGACCCGGGGCGCGCCGGCTTGCACCGTCGGTAGGGGACTCCTCCACCCGAGGGGGCGGAGTCACCGCTTTCCAGAGTTGCCTCGCCACCGCGGTACGTCGGCCTGAGAGTTTCTCGGGGAGGAGTTGCTCCTTCGGCGCCGACCGCACCCTGAGGTGGCCGGGCTCTCCCGCAGTGGTTCGAGCAGCAGTATGTGGTTGTGGTCGTGCGGGTCCCAGCCTAGCGGTCGGCGAGGTGGTGCGGCGAGACCGGTCGATCGGTGGTCTCCTGCACGACGACGGAGCGGACGGTCGCGAGCCGCGTCACCGCACGCTCGAGCGCCCTCGCGCGCCGCCGCGTCGCCCGGAAGGTCACGTGGATGGTCCCGGTGTCACCGTCGCCGTCGACGGCCCCCGTCGAGAGTGACTCGAAGCTCACGCCGCGCGTCGAGAACACTCCCGCGAGCGCCGTGAGCGTCCCCGGCCGGTGCAGTCCACGGACCTCGGCGGCCCACGAGGGTTCGGTCGCGGGGGTGCCGTCCCGCGCGACGGTCCCGTCCCGCACGCCTCCGGCCTCGGCGTCGTCCCCGGTGATCCCGGCCCCCTCAGGCTCCCCGGCGTCGGCCCCGCAACCAGCGCGCACAGGATCCCCCGACACCATGTCCCACGCGCCGTCGTCGATCCCCGCCGACCGCAACGACGCCCCCACGGCTGCCGCCGCTCCTCGCAGCCGGCGCGACTCGTCGTCGGGCAGGGGGTCCAGGAGGACACGGGTCCAGCCCTCGGGTCCCAGCACGAGCGGGACCCCCAGGACCCCTCGCACGGGCTCGCCCGCGACCGTCACCTCGCCGTCGAGGGCGACCTGGCCCGCGACCACGGTCTCGCGCCCGTCGAGCACGACCTCGACCAGGTCGGCCGTCGCGGCAGCCGTCGCCGTCGCCGTCTTGGCGCCGCTCTGGTGCGTCATCCACGGGCGGGCGACGAGCCGCAGGTCCGCGGGCCACGTGTCGACGAGCCGGTAGGCCGCCCCGACGTCCACGGCCGCGACCTCGACGAGCTCGGCCTGGGCCGCGGCGACCTCGCGCGGGAATCCGTCGAGCGTCCGGCCCCTGCGCAGGTGGCGCAGGGTGCGGTCGCGCTCGGCCGGGTCCTGCCCGCTGATGCGGACGGTCGACCACAGCGGGACGGCGTCCTCGCCGTGCTGCCCCGCGACGAAACCGCCCACGCGGTGCCGCCGCACGCCCAGCTCGGCGGCGATCTCGCGCCGGAAGCGCAGCGTGTCGAGCCATGCCCCCATCCCGATCACCCGGTGCGTGCCCAGGGTCCGTGCCATGACCGCCACGCCCACCTCGACGGGGTTGGACACGACGATCACGACCTCGTGCCCCGAGCCGTGCCGGGCGATCGCGTCGGCGTAGCCGGCGAAGACCTCGCGGTTGCCGAGCGCGAGGCGGGTCCGGTCGAGCGAGGCTCCCGCCCGAGCGGGGGACGTGGCTCCCGCCGTCACGACGATCACGTCGGCCACGACGTCGTCGGGGGAGTGGGCCACGTCGATCAGGGGCGCGTGCTCGTCGTAGGCGTCCACGAGGTCGGCCCGCAGGCCGTGGACCGCGCGCCCGGACGCCCCGTCGGGGCGTCCGACGAGCTGGAGGCGGGAGGTCGTGGGCAGGATGCGCCGCTCGACGAGCTGCGTGCACACCTGCCGCCCGACGTCCCCGGTCGCGCCGAGCACTGCAACGTCCATCCGAGCAGGCTACGTCGCGGTCGTTTTGTCCGCAGTGCAGCGACCGCCGGAGTCCTCCCGACCGTTTCCCACACGATCTCCACGAGTCTCCCCACTGACCCGCGCACGGTCGCGGGGCGCGCCTCCTCGGCCGCGCACGTCCGCCGGGAAGGATGAGGTGCTCACCCCGTCGTGCGTGTGCGGCGGGGATCGTCGCGAGCGCCCCGAGGGGGAATCACCCGGTATGGACAGCAGTACGCAGGCCAAGCAGTCGACCAGCACCTACGTCCCGCGACACCTCGCCGAGCCCGACGCCGTCCCTGCGGGGGCGGACACCCCCGTCGACCCGCGGTCGAGCAGGTGGGACCGGTCGGTCAGCACCCTCACGCGCCTGCTCGACGAGCTCACGGTCCTCGACGACGGAGAGCTCGCCCTCGCGGTGAGGTGAGGTCCGGTGAGGTGAGATGAGGTGCGGTGAGGTGGCGCCGTGCCTCAGCCCAGCTCGATCGCCGAGGCGCACGCGACCATCTCGTCGATGACCGCGTTCACGACGGGGCGCGGCTCGTGCCGGGTCGCCCGGTGGCGCGCGACGAGCCGCCGCGAACCCAGCCCCGGCAGCGGGACCACCGTGACGCCGTCGGGCATCTCTCCCTGGACCGCGAGCGCCGGGAGCATCGCGACGCCCTGCCCGGCCGCGACGAGCGCGAGGGCCACGTCGAAGTCGTAGTACGAGTGGCGCGTGCGCAGCGTGGTCCCGAGCGTGCGTGACAGGCGCCGCAGGGCACGGGCCGCGGCCGTCGTGGGCTCGGGGCCCAGCCAGACGGCGTCGCTCACGTCGTCGAGCCGCGCGGGAGTGGGGAACGTCGCGGGGACCACGACGCGCCACGGCTCGTCGAGCAGCGGGACCTCGCGCATGCCGCGCGGTGCGGGGGAGTCGGCGTCCTCGTCACGCTCCAGGAGCACGACGTCCAGGTCGCCCGTGCGCAGCAGCCGGAGAGCGTCCGCGGGCTCGACCTCCTGGACGTCGAGCTCGACGCCCGGGTAGCGCGTCTCGAGCGACGCGAAGGTCGGACCGACGACCGCGCGGATGGCCGTCTGGAACGAGCCGACCGTCACCGTGCCCGTCATCTCCTCGCTCATCGCGACGATGGCCTTGCGGGCCTCGACCATCTCCGCCTCGATGCGCTCGGCCGCATCCGCGAGGATGCGGCCGGCGGGGGTGAGGGTGACGCCGCGGGGCCCGCGGTCGAGGACCTGGATGCCTTCCTCGGCCTCCAGACGCGCTATTTGCTGAGACACGGCGGAGGGCGTCACGTGCAGCAGGTCGGCGGCCGCCAGGACACCGCCGGCCCGGTGCACGGCAAGCAGGAAACCAAGTCTTCGTGGGTCCGTGGCCATGTAGAGATACTAAACGGCCATGTCAGAGTTCTTCAATTGTGCTGAATGATTCTCGGGGTCACACTTGTGACGTGGCGCCGGCCGGTCCTCCTCAAAAGGGGCTGGCGCCCACGATCTCCCTGGTCGCTGCAGCGTCGCAGCTCCCACCAGGACCCCCCTCCCCGATCCCTTCGTGACCCCTGCCCGGAGACCGCCATGTCCGCTTCCCCCTCCCTCGTCGACATGGTCGTGACCCCGCTCGGATGGGTCGGTGCGATCGCCGCGGTCACTGCGTACGCGATGGTCACGCGTGGCCGCTGGTCGGGGGACTCGCTGCGGTTCCAGCTCACGAACTTCGTCGGTGCCGGGCTCATGTGCCTGGTCGCCGCGGTCAACGGGGTGTGGCCGTCGGCGGTCGCGAACGTGGTGTGGATCGTCATCGGCGGCCAGGCCATCGTGGTGCTCGTCAAGGCCCGACGACGTCGGCCGACCCAGGCGGTCGTCGTGCCTCTCGAGACCCCTGCGGCCCCGATCCCTGCGCCCCAGGTGCGCGTGGTCGACCTGGCGGCCTGAGCGCTGCTCGGCTCGCTCACGGCGGCTCGGTGTCCAGAGGCTCAGCTGTCAGAACTGAGCCGGCCCATACCCCGGGCCACCTCTGACAACTCGACCGCGACGACCCGGGCACTCTCGTAGTGCGCAGGCATCACCCCCGCCGGTACCCCGCCGCACGCCACGCCACGATGCGGTCGACGGCCTCGGCCACGACCTCGGGCGCGGCCGCGAACGACAGCCGCACCCACTCGCCGCCGCGCACGCCGTCGAAGTCCGTACCGGGCGTGAGCGCGACCCCCGTGTCGGCGAGCAGCCGCTCGCACCACGTGACCGAGTCGAACCCCGACGCCGCGACGTTCGCGTAGACGTAGAACGCACCGTCGGCCGGGGCGACCGGGTCCCACCCCAGGTCGTCGAGCCGGTCCAGCACGAGAGCGCGCGAGTCCGCGTACCGGGCGACGTTCTCCGCCGCGGCCGCGTACCCCTCGGGCGAGAACGCCGCGACGCCCGCGTGCTGGGCGAGCGCGGGCGGGCTCAGCGCGATGTTGCCCGCGAGCGCGTCGACCGCCCCCACGAGGTCCTCGGGCAGCAGCAGCCACCCGAGCCGCCAGCCCGTCATGGCCCAGTACTTCGAGAACGAGTTGACGACGACCGCACCGTCGTCGAGGTACTGCGCCGCGGTCGCGGTCTCCCCGGCCGGCGAGGCCGGGTCCGCGTAGACGATCCCGTGGTAGATCTCGTCGCTGATCAGGCGGACGTCGTGGTCGCTGCACCATGCCGAGAGCGCCGCCAGCTCGGCCGGCGGGATCATGGTCCCCGTCGGGTTCGCCGGGCTCGCGATCACGAGCCCGTCGAGCCCGCCCTCGTAGTAGGCCTCCATGAGCTGGGAGACCGTGGGCTGGTAGCGGTTCTCGGGGCCGCAGTCGAGCTCGACGACCTCGCACCCGAGAGCAGCGAGGATGTTCCGATAGGCGGGGTACCCGGGCCGGGCGAGCGCGACGCGGTCCCCGGCGTCGAACGCCGCGAGGAACGCGAGCACGAACCCTCCCGACGACCCCGTCGTGACCGCGACCCGGCCCGGGTCGACCTCCACGCCGTACGTCCGCCCGTAGTGCTCGGCGATGGCCTGGCGCAGCGCAGGCACGCCCATGGCCTCGGTGTAGCCCAGGTCCCCCGACTCGAGGAGGTCGATCGCACGGCGTCGCACCACGTCCGAGGCCCCCGTCGCCGGCTCCCCGGCGCACAGGTTGAGCACGGACTCGCCCGCGTCGCGGCGCGCGTTGGCCGCGGCGAGGACCTCCATGACGGCGAACGGGGGGACGTGCGACCTGCGCGAGACCTTCATGAGGCCATCATGCCCGCGATCCCGCGCATGCCGAGGCCGCTCGAGGTGTGCAGGTCCCGTGATGGCCGCACCTCCCGGAAGTGGCGCGGCCAGATCTTCCGTAACCTGGCACGGGTCCCCGTCCGTCACGTGGCGGGTGACACGGTGGGCGACACGGTCCGCACGAGACGAGCGAGAGGCGATCAGTGCCCGATCAGACGATGCAAGGCGGAGTCCGTATCGACGACTCCGGTCCTCGATGGAGCATGTGGGGAGAGGTCGACGCCGCGGTCCAGGACCGTTCCGAGGCCGAGCTCGCCCGCTCGGCGCAGCGTGCGCAGGGCCCCGTCACGATCGACCTGAGCGAAGTCACCTTCATGGACTCGGGGGGCCTGCGCCTGCTGTACCTCTCGGTGCTCGGAGGTGGCGAGCCACCCGTCCTCGTCGGGGTACCGGAGCGCATCCGGGACCTGCTGGAGATCAGCGGCGTCGTCTCGCAGTTCACGTTCGTCGACTGACCGTCACGTCGCCTCGGCCACCATCCCTGGCCGCGGCGACACACCCGCACGCACACGCACGCCCGGAACCCACGGAGGAACGCCCATGGACACCTCGATCCCCTCGTCCCGTCCGCCCGAGACCTTCCGCGTCGTCCGCGTCTGGCAGCTCGACTCGCTCGACGAGCTCTCGGTCCTGCGCACCTCGCTGCACCAGGAGCTCACCGGGCTGCCCCTGGCTCCCGACGGGGCGTTGGCCGAGGTCTCCGAGAAGATCGTCCTGGTCGCGAGCGAGCTCGCCACCAACGCTCTGCGTCACGGACGTCCGCCGACGACCGTCCAGCTCCTCACCGACGGCGAGGAGTACATCGTCGACGTGATCGACCAGGACACGAGCAGGGCTCCCGTGGTGGCCGCGCCGCGGCTCCCGGGCGACGGCGGGTTCGGGCTCGTCCTGGCGCAGCGGCTCGCGCTCGACGTGGGCTGGTTCGTCACCGAGGGCAAGCACGTCTGGGCACGCCTCGGCGCAGCACGGGACGCTGCGTCGCCCTCGGTCCCTGCAGGAGCCGTCCCCTAGGCCGGACCGGAGCCGAGTCGGCTGCCCGGGGAGGCCCGGCGCGGGGCCGCCCCCGGGCACTGGGGGCTCCGCGCAGCCGGCGCGTCAGCGCTCGACGCCCCCTGCCCGACGGCGGAGCACCAGCAGGGTCGCGTCGTCCTCGGACTCGGGGTCCCGGGTCGAGCGCAGCACCGCGTCGACGTCGCCCACGTGCTCGGCGAACGTCCCCGCGAGCCGGCGCAGCCCGGCCTTGAGGGACTCGTCGCGACGTTCGAAGAGGCCGTCGCTGTAGAGCACCAGGGCGCCGCCCGGCGCGATCGTGGTGGTCCCGACGAGGACCTCGCGGAACGGCAGGCCGAGCGGGGGACAGCCCAGCAACCGGCCCCAGACGACGCCCTCGCCCGGGACCAGGAAGAAGGGCGGCGGGTGCCCGGCGGTGACGTACTCGACAGTGCCCGCCTCGAGGTCCACGACCGCGACCACGAGCGTCGCGATCTGCCCCGGCATGGTCCACTGCACCGTCTCGGCGAGCTGCTCGACGGCCCCCTGCGCCGTCCCTGCGCGCACGAGCGTGGCGCGCAACGTGTTGCGGAGCTGCCCCATCGACGCGGCGGCCTGGAGCCCGTGCCCCGTGACGTCCCCGACCACGAGCGCGAGCGCCCCCGAGGGCAGCAGCAACGCGTCGTACCAGTCTCCGCCGACGAACCCGCCGCCGGCGGGCTCGTAGCGCGCCGCCACGTCCCAGCCCGGCGGGTCGGGCAGCGACTCGGGGAGCAGGCTGCGCTGGAGGGCCTCGGCAGCCCGGACGTCCCGACGTCCCCGGAGGTAGAGCGCCTCGACCAGGTGGCTGCGCAGGGCGCCCGCGGTCTCGATCGCGTCCTCTGCCCAGGGTTCGCTGTGGCCGCTCACGACCTCGCGCCAGCGGTCGAACGACCTGCGGGGGCTGAGCCGGACCGTGTCGCCCTCGTTCATCGCGATGGCCTTGTTGTGGGGGTCGCCGCCCCAGTCGACGCTGCGCAGCACCTCGTCGCGGAGCCAGACCACGGTCTGCCCGTCGCTCAGGAGAACGCCCAGGACGCCCGCGACGTCGGGCAGCAGGTCCGCTATCTCGGGAGCCGCGACGCGCAGCGAGTCGACCGCCACCACCTCGTCGGCGGTCCCGGCGAGCCGACCCGTGAGCCATCCGACGAGCAGCGCGACGCCCTCCTCGTCGGGTACCCGTCCGAGCGTCGCCGCACGGCCTTCGGCGAGCGCGACGACGCCGTCGGCGTCCACGAGGTCGAGGAGACGTCTGTCGGCCGTGATGGCCTCGACGAGCGAGGTCTCCTCGTCGCGGCTGTCCGCGACGAGACCGGCGAGCAAGCGCGCAGAGGCCCGCGACGCGACGAGCCGGTCCTCCTCGCTCTGGGCGACGAGCAGCACCGAGAGCGCCGACCCCAGGAACTCCGCCGCAGCCCGCACGGCGTAGGACGGATGGTGCGGGCCCGCGTAGTGGTGGCACGCGATGAGGCCCCACAGCTTCCCGTCACGCAGCAGCGAGATCGACATCGAGGCCCCCACGCCCATGTTCCGCAGGTACTCGAGGTGGATGGGGGAGACGCTGCGCAGGGTCGAGTACGTGAGGTCGAGCGGCTCGCCCGTCGTGGGGAGAGCCGTCGGGACGACGTCGCACGGGACGTAGTCCACGTCGTCGATCAGCCGGATCCAGTTCTTCTCGTACAGCGCCCTGGCCTGGCGCGGGATGTCCGTCGCGGGGTAGTGCAGCCCGTAGAACGAGTTGAGGTCCTCGCGCTTGGCCTCGGCGACGACCTCGCCGTTGTGGTCGGCGTCGAACCGGTAGATCATCACGCGATCGAAGCCCGTCAGGTGGCGCACGTGCTCGGCCGCCGTCGTGAACAAGGAGTCGAGCGTCGACGCGCGGTCCAGGGCCGCGAGCGCCGTGCGCACGGCCTGGTACGTGTTGGGGAAGCTCAGTGGCCGCACGACGGCCTGCTCGAGCTCGATCACGATCACGGGGTCCGCGTCGGCCGGGAGCGGTGGGCGGTGCAGGATCGCGTCGGTCGCGACCGCGCGCCCGTGCCCGGTGCGGATCTCGACGGGGTTGTGCGGCGCCAGGTCCTGGTGCCGTGCGGCGTGGTCGAGCAGCGCGGGCCCGTCCTGGGCCCCGAGCACCTCGGCCAGGTCGGCGCCGATCACGTCCTGCGGCCCGAGGCCCAGGAGATCGTGGACGTTCGTGGAGGCCTGCACCACCCGGCCGTCGCTCTCGCGGACCACCAGCAGGACCCCGCGGGGCTGGATCCGGCCCGGGATGTGGATGGGTTCCCGGGCGCAGTTCTCGAGGTCGATCGCCTCGGCCGGTCCGAGCAGTCCTTCGTCGGTGCTCTGTGTCATTGCAGCTCCACCTCCCGCGAGCGTGCGGGCCGTTCACGGCAGCATCCTGCCGGGCCTGTCCCGGCGGCTTCATCACCGGGCACGAGCACACCGCCTGTCCGAGCGCGGCGGCCCAGCGTACAGCCTCGGGCGCCTGGTTCCCCCCCTGCCGGTCTCGTCGGGTGCCCTGCCGCGCACCCGGTCCCTTCTCCCCGGGCGGGAGGATCAGGAAGGATGGGACCAGGACGATCGCCGGACCATGGAGGGAGGCACCCATGAGCGAGGACGACCCGGTCCGCCGGGCCGCGCAGTACCGCGTCGACCGCGAGGCGGCGCGCGAGGCCGCAGAGGGCGCAGCGGGCGACGGACCTGGCGACGAGGCCGCAGCGCCCGCCGAGCCCGGGCGCCCGCGGCTGCCGCTCGAGAACCGGGGCCAGTGGGTCGACGAGCTCGTGCGGCAGGCCATGGCCCGCGGCGAGTTCGACGACCTGCCGCTCGCGGGCAAGCCCATCCCCGGGCTGGGCTCGCACCACGACCCGGACTGGTGGCTCAAGAACCTCGTCGAGCGCGAGCAGATCACGGGTGTCCTGCCCCCGGCCCAGCTCCGGGCCGACGACGCCCGCCTGCGCGACCAGCTCGACCGGCAGTTCTCCGAGGACTCGGTGCGCGAGGTCGTCGAGGAGTTCAACGCCCGTGTCGTCGACGCCCGGCGCCAGCTCCTGGGCGGACCGCCCGTGGTCACGCCGCTGCGGGACGTCGAGGACGAGGTCGCGCTGTGGCGCGAGCGTCGCACGGCCGGAGGCGCACCCGGCCCGACGGCGTCCCGCAGCGCTGCGGACCGCTCGCCCCGCGCGAGCCGCACCCAGGGCGCGGCGGGGACCCGGCGGTGGTGGCGCCGTCGGGCACGGCGGGACGTCGACGAGACCTGACCCACGCCTCCCACCGCGCGCTCCCGCACCCCGGCTCCTACCCTCGGGGCATGCCCGAACCCACCGCCCGGCCCGCCGAGACCCCGGGGTGGCAGCCGGACGTGCTCGACGGGTTCGAGCAGCTGACCCTGCCCCTCACGCCCGACGACGAGGGCGAGGTGGTCGCGACGCTCGTGCGACGCCGTCGGCCGGGCGGCGGCTCCGCGGCCGATCCCCGGAAGTCCCGCGACCCGCTGGTCGCCGACCGCGGGATCGACGTCCTGTACGTGCACGGGTGGTCCGACTACTTCTTCCAGACCGAGCTCGCGGACTTCTGGGAGGCCCACGGCGCGCGCTTCTTCGCGCTCGACCTGCGCAAGTACGGGCGCAGCCTGCGGCCCGGGCAGACCCCCGGGTTCGTCACGGACCTCGCGACGTACGACGAGGACATCGAGGCCGCGCTCACCGCGATGGGCCACGGCATCCTGACCGCCGACCGCCCCAAGCACGAGCGCAGCCTGGTCCTCATGGCGCACTCGACAGGGGGCCTGACGATGAGCCTGTGGACGGCCCGCCACCAGGACCGCGTCGCCGCGCTCGTGCTCAACAGCCCGTGGCTCGAGTTCCAGGCCCGGGGGATCGGGCGCAAGGTGCTCGCGCCCGCGCTCGAGCTCCAGGCGCGCCTCGACCCGCGAGCGCCCCTGCCCCAGGTGGACCTCGGCTTCTACACGCGCTCGGTGTCCCGCACGCTCGACGGCGAGTGGGACTACGACCTCGCATGGCGCCCCGTGCGCGGCTTCCCCACGCACCCGGCCTGGCTGACCGCGATCCTGCGCGGGCAGGGGACGGTCGAGCGTGGCCTCGGGATCACCGTCCCCGTGCTCGTGCTGCTCTCGGCGCGCAGCACCCTGCTGCCCACGTGGTCCCCCGAGATGATGCGCAGCGACACGGCGCTGGACGTCGTCGGGATCGCGCGCCGCTCGACCGACCTGGGAAGCCAGGTCACGCTGGTGCGGATCGACGGGGCGCTGCACGACGTCGTGCTCTCGGCCCCGCCCGTGCGGGCCGTGGCGTACGACGACATCGCGACGTGGGTGCGGGGCTACGTGCCCGAGCGGCCACCGGTACCCGAGGACGCGACCCCGGAGGGCCGCGCGTCCGGGTGGGTCGAGCGCGTCGGGCGCGCCGCCGGGGCGGTGCGCGACACGGTGCGCGGGTGGTTCAGCGGCTCGGGGCCGCGGCCTCAAGCCTGACGCCTCGCCAGCTCCTGCCGCACGTGCTCGACGATCCCGTCGGCCGCGGCCTCGACCTGCGCCAGGCAGTCCTCGAAGTCCTGCATGCCGCCGTACCACGGGTCGTCGATGTCGAGCAGGTGCTCGTCGCGCTCGACCCGCTCGGGCGCGACCACGGGCGCGGCCGGGTCGAACGACCGGTACATGCGCACGTTCCCGTCGCCGTGCAGACGCCGCAGCGCGCGGGCGTGCTGCGAGGTCATGGGGAGCACGAGGTCGCGCGAGACCGACGTCGCTCGGACGGACCTGCCGGGCGTGGTGGCCCTCGCCCGTGTCGTACCCGTGCTCGGCCAGGACGCGCCGCGCGCGCCGGTCCACGGGGTTGCCGTGCTCCTCCGAGCTGATGCCCGTCGAGTCCACCACGACCCGCCCGCCGAGACCCGCGGCCTCGAAGCGGTCGCGCAGCACGATCTCGGCCATGGGGGAGCGGCAGATGTTGCCCGTGCAGACCGTCATCACGCGGTACGGGCCGTGGGAGGGGTCGGGGGTCGCGGTGCGGGGGGCATCGTGGGTTCCGCGGTCGCCCCCGGGGGAAGGAGAGGTCGGTGTCGTCACGCCTCCAGTGTGCCGGAGCCGGCGTTCCCGCCGGGCGTGGTCGGGGCGGACGCGGACCGCCCCCAGGCGGTTCCCCTCCGCCCGGCCTACCGTGGACGCATGACCATCAGGACCGACTCGGGGCTCGTCGCGGTGACCGGGGCGAGCGGACGGCTGGGCTCCAAGCTCGCGCTGCGCCTGGCCGCCGAGGGCGCTCGGCAGCGCCTCGTCGTGCGCGACGCGACACGCGCACCCCGCCTGCTCGACGGCGAGCCGCTGCCCGAGTCCGAGGTCGCCGTCACGACCGGCTACACCGACACCCCGAACATGGTCCGCGCCTTCCAGGGCGCGAGCTCGGTCTTCCTGGTCTCGGCGCGCGAGGCCCCGAACCGGGTCGCGGAGCACCGCGCAGCCGTCGACGCGGCCGTGGCCGCCGGGGTCGAGCGCATCGTCTACGTGTCGTTCCTCGGCGCCGCGCCGGAGGCCACGTTCACGTTCGCGCGCGACCACTGGCACACCGAGGAGTACATCAAGGGCACGGGCGTCAAGCACACGTTCCTGCGCGACAACCTGTACCACCAGGGCCTGGTCCACATGGTCGGGGACGACGGCGTGATCCGCGGCCCCGGGGGCGACGGGCGCCTGTCCTCGGTCTCCCACGACGACATCGCCGACGTCGCGACCGCGATCCTCCTCGACGAGCGCCCCGCGCAGCACGACGGCAAGGCCTACGACCTCACGGGTCCCGAGGCGCTGACGCTCACCGAGGTCGCCGCGCTGCTGTCCCAGGTCACGGGCCGGAGCATCACGTACCACCCGGAGACCGTCGAGGAGGCGTACGCGTCCCGGGCCGTCTACGCCGCGCCGCCGTTCGCGGTCGACGGCTGGGTCTCGTCCTACACCGCGATCGCCGCGGGCGACCTGGCCGTGGTGAGCGACGTCGTCGAACGCTTCGCCGGGCGGCCCGCCCAGTCCCTCGCCTCGTGGCTCGACGACTACCCCGAGGAGTGGGACCACCTCCTCCCGGCCTGACCCCACCCCTCCGGGGCACCGCATCGCCCCCTACTCGAAGGAGCGTCCATGAGCGCGCAGTCGGACGAGTCGGGCACGACGCCCACCGCACCGGGAGGGCCGCCGGTCACGGGTGGGAAGAGCGACCACCGCTGGGCGGGGCTGTTCGTCCTGGCGACCGCGCTCTCGATGATCGTGCTCGACGGGACGATCGTGGGCGTCGCGCTCCCGACGATCATCGACGACCTCCACCTCGACCTCAACGACGCGCAGTGGGTCAACGCGTCCTACTCGGTCGTGTTCGCCGCGCTGCTGCTGACCGCCGGCCGCCTGGGCGACCGGCTCGGGCGACGCAACCTGCTCCTCGTGGGCGTCGTGGTCTTCCTCGGCGGCAGCATCCTGGCCTCCCAGGCCGACGACGCCGGGACCCTGATCGTCGCGCGCCTGATCCAGGGGGTCGGCGGCGCGTTCGTCCTCCCCGCGACCCTGTCGACCGTCAACGCGACGTTCCGCGGCAAGGACCGGGCGGTCGCGTTCGGCATCTGGGGTGCGGTGATCTCGGGCATGGCCGCGGTCGGGCCGCTCCTGGGTGGTTGGCTCACGACGTCGTTCACGTGGCCGTGGATCTTCCTCGTCAACATCCCGATCGGGATCGCGGTCGTCATCGGGGCGATCCTCGTGGTCCCCGAGACCCGGGCGCACATCACGGTGCCGGGGCTCGACGTCGTCGGCCTGCTGACGAGCGCGCTGGGTTTCGGCGCGGTCGTGTTCGCGCTCATCGAGGGGCAGTCGCTCGGCTGGTGGGCGCCCAAGGCGGAGCTCAAAGTCTTCGGGGCGGTCTGGGGGACCGACGCCCCCGTCTCGCCCGTGCCGGTGATCGGGGCGATCGGCGTCCTGTTCCTCGTCCTGTTCGCGTTCTGGGAGCGGCACCGCGCCCGGATCGCGCGCTCGGCCCTGCTCGACCTCACGCTCTTCCGCGTCGCGACGTTCCGCTGGGGCAACCTCACCGCGATGCTCGTCGCGATCGGCGAGTTCGGCCTGATCTTCGTGCTCCCGCTCTACCTCGTCAACATCCTGGGGCTCACCAGCCTGGGCGCCGGCGTGGTCCTCGCGACCATGGCGGCGGGTGCCTTCTTCTCCGGGGCCATGGCCCGCCACCTCGCGGCCGCGATCGGGTCACCGCGCACGATCGTCCTGGGCCTCGTGCTCGAGGTCGTCGGGGTGCTCGCCGTCGCGCTCGTCGTGACGCCGACCGTGTCGTCGTGGCTCATCGCGGCCCTGCTCGTGATCTACGGCCTGGGCCTGGGGCTCGCGTCCGCGCAGCTCACGGGCACGACGCTCGTCGACGTCCCCGAGGAGGAGTCCGGCCAGGCGTCCGCGACGCAGTCCACGGCACGCCAGCTCGGCTCGGCGCTGGGCACGGCGTTCATCGGTGCCGCGCTCGCGATCGGCCTCTCGACCGCGGTCCCACCGGCTCTCGAGAAGGTCGACGGCGTCCCGCCGGCGGTCGCGACGCAGGTCGCCGACGCGACCCAGCAGTCCGCGGGCGGGACCGTCCCGCAGCTGCGCGCCGAGGGCACCAAGAGCCAGTTCGGCGAGAAGACGCCCGAGGTCGTCGACGCGCTGTCCGACGGGTTCAGCGACGGTACGCGCATCTCGTTGTACGTCGCAGGGGGCTTCCTGCTCCTGGGCCTGCTGTGCTCGCTGCGGGTCGTCGCGGCGTCCCGGCGCGAGGGCGTCGACCAGGGTCGTTCGACGCCGAGCGCTCCCGCGGGCGCCGCTCCCGACCCCGACGCCACGGCCCGCTGAGCCGTCGGCGAAATTGCCTTGGCAGCCCTCGTGGGCCAGGCGTAGCGTCGTCCGCACATGGGAAAGGAGGTGGTCCACGAAGTGAAGAATCTTCGGACACATGAGGTGGTTGCACGCTAGTCGTGCCATCGAGCGACGGACCTTGCGAGGATCCCGCGGCCGACCGGTGACCGTCAGGTCATCCACGACCAGCGAGAACCGAGCAACCACCGGAGCCCGCGGGTGTCGCGCCCTCGTCCAGCGCGACGGTTGGAGAGATCCACCAGCCCGCGGGCTTCTCCCTGCCCGCGCGCCCGACGACGGAGCCCGGCCCGGGCGCGTCCGTCACCCCGGCGCACCGCAGCGTCACCCCCGGCGCGCCGCAGCGTCACCGTCAGAACGGCTTGCGCGCCACCACGAGGAAGCGGGGAGCCTCGTCGACGAACTCGTTGCCCGCCGCGAAGTGCATGTGCAGCGCCCGCAGCGGCGCCTCGAACCTCGCGACCGCCTCGGGGGACAGGCTCGCGATCTCCGGGACCTGCCACGCGATGACCTTGAGGTACCAGAGCAGCGAGCTCAGGTCGTGGAAGTGGCGCGTCCCCACGTGCTCGCGCGCCACGTCGATCACGAAGCCGGCCTCGGCCAGCTCGGCTGTCACGCCCTCGATCGTCACGTCGTCCGGGTCCCACGGCAGCTCTGCACCGAGCGCGGTGTTGAGCCGGATCCCGTCCCGGCTGTCGACCTGCTGCGTGATGAACACTCCGCCAGGTTCGAGGACGCGCAGCACCTCCGTGGCCTCGAACTCCTCGTGCCGGTCCAGGACGACCGCGAACCGGCCGTCGAGGAAGGGGAGCATGAGCCCCTCGCCCTTGCTGCTCCCCACCTGCCGGACGTCCACGCCCAGGGGTTCGAGGCGCCGTCGGGCCACGGGGACGTTCGGCGGCCAGCCCTCGGTCGCGGCCGACCCCTCCGGCAGGGGCGCGAGCGACGAGAAGGCCTCCCCTCCTCCCGTGCCCAGGTCCAGCACGGGTCCCCGGCCGCTCCCGACGAGCTCTCGCGCGAGCACCAGGTAGTCCCAGGGCAACGGGTCCTCGACGCAGCGGTCGTCGATCGGTGTCAGGTCGAACCCCTCGACCGGCGTCGCTCGCGCCCACTCGACGTGCGCCTCGAACGACGCTGCGGGGTCGGGGACGGGGAGGGATCCGGCTGCTGACATGGGTCGATTGTCACCCGCTGGCGCGGGCACAGTCGAAACGGCACGCCCGGTAGGGAATCCTCCGTCTCGGATAGCATCGGCGCGGCTGCGGGACCGCGGCCCACCCCGCCCCGCACGAGCCCTCGGAGAGCCCTGCCGATGCCCCACCTCTCGCCGTCGAGCCACCGCGTGACCCGCAAGGTCCGTGACGTCGCCGAGCGGCACCGCGCGACCCTCGGCGAGCTGCGCCACGTCGAGTCCTGCACCCTGTCGGCCCGCGCGATCGGGATCGTGGCCGGGGTCTTCGCCCTCGTCGTCGCCGTCATGGTGTTCAACGGGAGCCTCGGGCAGGTCGTGATCTTCGCGCTGGGCATGGGGCTCGTCCTGGCGGTGATCCTGCGGTTCGTGGCGAGCGAGAAGCTTCCTCGTGCTCGAGCGAGGGCTCGTGGTCGGCTCGTTCGGTCCGTTCATGAGCCCGTACGCCGTGCCGTACGCGGACGTCGTGGCGCCGAGCGTGGCCGCGATCGTCGGGACCCAGCGCCCCGTGTCGTTGCTCAAGGCCGACCAGGGGTCGTCCGCGACCAACCGCACGGCGCTGTGGTCGCTGCGCTCGGTCACGTTCGTCGGGCCCACGGCCGAGGTCTCGCGCACCTTCACGCGGACCGCGACCTGGCGACCGCAGCCCGACCGCCAGGACCTGTGGGTCTTCTCGGTGCGCGACGCCCGGCGTCAGGAGGTCCTGGTGCACGAGCTCGCCGCCGCGCTGCGGCTCTCGGGTCAACCGGGGGCGGACCTCACGCTGCCGCACGCGCTGCCCGCTCGGCGGCTGCGCGCGACCGTCGCGGACGCCGACCACCTGCACCTGCCCGAGCCCCTGCGCTCGACGAGCCTGCAGGTCCGGGCCGGGGCGCACTGAGCCCCTCGCACGGCGCGTCGGACTGCCGGGCGGGCCGGGCGGGCCGGGCGCCCGACCCGCCCGGCCGTTCAGCCTGCTCAGCCCAGGGCCGAGGCGACCTCTGCCAGCAGTGGCGAGACGGCGCCGTCGGGTCCGCTCGCCGCGTCGCGCAGCGCCGCGACCTGCAGGACCATCCACGGGCTGAACGCCCACGGCGTGGCGTCGACCGCGCGCCCCAGCGTGCCGGGCTCGGCCCACGCGAGCTCGGCGACCTCGTCCGGGTTGGCCGTGAGGTCGCTCGCGGCGCGCGCGACGTACACGGGGCAGATCTCGTTCTCGACGACGCCCGACGCGTCCACGGCCCGGTAGCGGAAGCCGGGCACTGCGACCTCGAGCCCCGTGATCTCGAGGCCCAGCTCGTGCGCGGCGTGGCGCACGATCGACTCCTCGGTGGTCTCCGTCCAGCGCGGGTGCCCGCAGAACGAGTTGGTCCACACCCCGGGCCACGTGCGCTTGGACAGCGCGCGACGGGTCACCAGGAGGCGGCCCGCGCCGTCGACCACGTAGCAGGAGAACGCGAGGTGCAGCGGCGTCTCGGTGGTGTGGACGGCGCTGCGCGCGAAGGTCCCGGTGCGGGTCCCCTCGTCGTCGACGGTCACGACATGGTCGGCGGCGACGGGCACGTGCACGTCGGTCATGGTTCCTCCAGGGGTCCTGCGGTGCGATCGGGGGGTGTGCACCGGAGCATCCGGCCCACTGTCACACACCGGGGGAGAGGAAGGAAGTCCGTCCGTGGGACGAGCGGCCGGGCGTCTCGGCTGCCCGGCGGGCGCAGCGAGCCCGACGACGGAGCCCGGCACTAGCGTGCGTCCCACCAGTCGAGCACGAGGGTCGCGTCGAGGGTCAGCCACTTCGAGGGCTCGCCCGCCGGCGCGTCGATCTCGAACCACACCCGGCCCGGGTGCCGCGGTGACTGGAGCCAGGTCCCGTCGGGCTGGCGAGCGGCCCGGATCATCTCGATCGCGTCGGCCATGCGCGGGTCGGGGGCCACGCCGTCGAGCAGCGATGCCTCGCGAAAGTACGCGGCCGCGTTGAGCACGCTGTAGTACGCGCGGTACGGGTAGGTGAAGTAGCGCACCCAGGGCGCGACGGGCTCTCCTGTCGACTCGCGGCGGAACAGCCCGCGGCGCAGGAGGTACTCCTCTCCCGAGCGCCGCGCCTCCCGCGTCTCGTCGCCGCCGCCTGTCGTGACCTCGTGCGCGAGGAGGCCCTTGAGGGTGTTGAGGGTCGAGTGGAACGACGAGCGCACCGACCCGTCGACCCCTGCGCAGTTCCAGCCACCGTCGGCCATGCGCACCCCGAGCATCGCGTCGAGGAGGGGCGCGACGTCGACGCCGAGCCAGGCGCCGTTCGCCAGGGTCCACGCGTTGATGCAGCAGTCGACCTCACCGCCCCAGTACGGCAGGTCGTCGTACTCCCAGCGGCTGTTCTTCGCCAGGAGCTCGGCGGTCCTGCGCTCGCGCAGGACCGCCGGGTCGAGCCCCCACTCCCGCAACGCGTTCAACGACCAGGTCGTCGCGGTCCAGGGCTGGCCCGGGTGGTCAGTGGCCCCGGAGTCCTCCGTGTCGAACCCTGCGGGGAAGAACGCGCCGCCGGCCCACTGCCCGTCGGGGTCCTGCCGCGCGAGCAGCAGCGCACCGAAACCCTCGGTCGCGACGCGCGAGCGCGTCTGCTGCCAGACCTCGTCGGAGGATCGCACCAGGTCGCGCTCGACCCGCCACCGCAGCGCGGGGTCCGAGTCGAGCAGCCACGAGACCAGGGCGTCGTCGGCCGCCATCTGACGAGCGTACGACCGGGCGAGCCGGACGGACAGTGCGGGCAGTGCGGGCAGTGCGGCAGGGCCGGGCGCGCGACCGGTCAGACGAACCCGAACACGGGCGGGAACACCACGACCACGACCGCGGCCCACACCGCGTAGACCGGCAGGAACTGCGTCTGCCAGCGGCCGAGGGCCGCGAACGGACGCCGGCCCCGCAAGAACCCGGTCAGCAGCAGGGCCGAGCCCACGAGGTGCACGAGCAGCAGCACGTTCAGGCCCAGTGCCGCGACCTTGTTGGGGCTGAACCCGAACTCGGCGATGCGGGTCAGCATCGCGGTGAGCGCGACGGCGTCGACCGCGAGCGCCGCGACGACCAGCACGAGCAGCAGCCCGTCGAACAGGTGCGGCGGGCCGAGCGGGTCGCGCGCCGAGACAGAGTAGAGCAGCAGGCACAGGACGAGGACCAGGATCGCGTCCATGAGGATGAGGAGGCCGCGGTCGGTGTCGAGCAGCGAGCCGGCGGTCGCGAGCACCACGAAGAGCACGAGCAGCATCACGATCGTCAGGGGCGTGAAGACCTTGGTGAGCACGGGAGCGATGTTCTCGACGACGTCCTGCTTGGCCTCGACCAGCCAGGCGGCGACGACGAGCGCGCCCGGGACGGCGAACGGCAGGACCCAGCCCTCGAAGAACGGCTCGGGGTCGATCCCCACGAGGTTCAGCGTCCCGAACGTGAGGCCGAGCAGCACGCCGCCGCCCAGGGCGAGGAGCGTGAAGTAGATCGCGAGCTCGCCCGTGAACCGGGCGAAGTCCATGCGACCGCTGTCCGAGCGCCAGCGCCCGCCGACGTACGCGACCCCGACGAGAGCCCACAGGACGACCGGGGCGTGCAGGGCTGCGAGGAGCAGGGTCGAGCCCTCGGGCGCGAAGGGGTAGACGTTGAGGACGACCGCGAGCACCGCGAACGGGACCGCGAGCATGGCGCCCACACCCCACGTGAGGCGGCGCTTCCACGCGAAGTACCCGGCGAGGAAGGGGAAGACGAGCAGGCTGACGTTGCGCAGCAGGACCGTCTCGTCGCTGATGGTCTCCGCGGCGACCTTGACCGCGATCCCCGCGCCGACGGCGAGCGCGAGCACGACCGCGAGCTCGCGCCAGCGCGGTGAGCCGCCGACCGCGGCCTCGTCGGGGACCAGGACGAGCTGCTTCCACAGGCGGTCGGAGTGCTCGCGGGCGAACTCGCGCGAGACCTCGTCGAGGTTGCCCATGCGCTTGACCGCGACGAGGAACGCCTCGTCGTCGTCGAGGCCGGTCGCGGTCAGGTCGGCGACCTGCTCGCGCAGGTGGTCCTCCATCTCGTCGACGTCGGCCGTCGAGATCGCCTGGCGGCGCTGGACGTACCCGCGCCACTGGTCGATCTGCGCCTCGAGCTCGGGGTGCGTGGTCATCAGGCCCACCCCTCGGCGACGGGCCGGGGGGTCTGGACGTCACCCATGTCACGCCATACCTTCTGGAGCGCGTCGGCGACGACGCTCCACTGCGCCTGCCGCTCGGCGAGGGCCGCGCGTCCGGCGGGGGTGATCGCGTAGTGCTTCCTCCGGCGCCCGACGTCGGACACCCCCCACGACGCCTCGACGTGCCCGAGGCGCTCGAGCCGGTGGAGCAGGGGGTAGAGCATCCCGTCGGTCCACTGCATGTGACCGTCCGAGAGCTCGTTGACGCGCTTGACGATCGCGTAGCCGTACGACTCGCCGTCGGCGAGGATGCCGAGGACGAGCGGTGTGGCCGAGGCCGCGACCAGGTCCTTGTCGATGTGCATGACACTCCTATGCCTAGGGCTGCTAGGTGTTTTAACCTAGCAGATCTAGGCATGGTCGCCGAGCGGGCCTCGCTTTGGCAGACTCCCCGGATGAGACCAGGCCGAGCCCGCACCGAGCGGCAGGACCACGCCGTGGACGCCTGGCACGTCACCCACGGCGCCGCGACCCTCGAGACGACCGCGCTCCGGATGCGCCACGCGACCCTCGTCACCCTTCTCCTCGCACTCGGCGTCGTCGTGACCGGGGCGACCTTCGCCGTACTGGCCGGCCTGGGGATCGACCTCGACGACGTCCTGACCTCCGTCGACGGGCGCGGCGTGCCCTGGTGGCTGCTCGCCCCGCTCGTCGTCGTGTCGGTGACCGTGGCGCTGGCCGTCGGGTCACGGTCTCGCCCCTACCGGATCAGCATCACCGCACAGCACCTCTCGATCACCGACGGCCGAGCGTTCGTGCACGAGCAGCCGCTCGCCACCCTCCGGAGCGTCGTCTACCGGCCCGGACCCGCGAGTGCCACGTTCGCCGTCACGGGAGACGCGGGCACCGTGAGCCTGCTGCCGCGCACGGCGGGCTCGCCGCGACCGACCGTGCTCGCGGACCTGCCGCCCCAGGTCGTGGAGCACCTGCGCGACGCGGGACTCGTCCAGCGACAGCGCGGGAAGCGCACACGGTGGACCCGGCGGGCGGCACCTCGAGCCGACCCCGGGAACGACGAAAGGCGCCGGATCTGAGATCCGGGGCCTTCGTACATCACGTCACGTGGGGGGTTTCGCAATGGGGCTGACCTGCACAGACATGCGATCCCAGCGACGCTCAGGCACACCCGAACCAGGCCTCCAGGCACACCTTTTGGCGCTCGCTCATCGTTGGGTGACAGCGCAGCGTTCGTTCCGCCCCGGGGCACATCCTCGCAACGGCACACGCTCGCCCCTCCAGGGCCGCTGATAGCGGCCCTTATGTCAGTATCGCCCGTTTCCCTGTCCGGAGTCGAAGACGCCCAGCCTGCCCGCCTCCGTGGTCGCGGCGCTCGTGCCCTGCAGCTGCTTCGCACAGAGGCGACAGACACTCACAAGGTGGTTGGCGACTGGGAGGCGTCCGGCGCGACAGGTGATCAGGGGGTGCAGGCTGCTCGCGCAACGGTCGACCAGTTCCGGACTGATTGTGAACGGGAGTTGGTGGCTGCCGGCAAGAAGGCTCGCTCGACCACTCACCCGACCACCCGACCAGCCACCAGCCACCAGCCACCAGCCACCAGCCACCAGCCACCAGCCACCAGCCACCAGCCACCAGCCACGGCGATGATCGGTGCTGCGGTCATGTCGAGCCTGCCTGGCGTTGAGATGACGCCGTTGAGTGTCAACTCCGGCGTGGACTTCGCGGGCCTCGCACAGGGCGGAGTGGTCGTGCGCACTGGCGGAGGTGCAACGGCCCCGCACACTAGAGTCTTCAGAGTGATCCGAGTCGGTACGGTGACGTTCGTGACCTCGAATGGTGACCGCGCCCGATCCAGCGACCATCGGAGCAGGGGTGCGCCCGCTCGAGAGCATTGGCTCCCGCGCCCTGCGCCAGGGGCTGAGGCGGACGCGAGAAGCCCCGGGTCAGTTTCCTGATACCGGGGCTTCCCAAATTCTTGGCCTGAGTAACATTCCGGGTGGCGGGAGCGGTCATCTCAGGCTCTCGTTGTGAGTGCGAGTCTGGTCGATGGGCGGTCAGTGTGTCGATGCAGTCAGAGTGGGTCGTCGAGTGGCTCACGCCAGAGCTGTATGCCAAGTACCTGCGAGTCGCGGGCGGCGACCATGGCCGGGCACTTGCCTTGTACGAGTGGAACGCAGAGCTCGCCGCCGCGCTCCTGCACGACCTGAGCCACCTGGAGGTCGGGATCCGCAACGCCTACGACAGGGCGCTGCCTGCGCCCCTGTTTGCGGACTCGATCATTGGAACGTCACCCGCTACGGCACGAGGATCGGTGAGGCCAACAGCAGCGCAGGCACGACTGAACCGGCCTCGATCCAGTTGCGTAGCTCGGGATCGATGTAGCCGGCGACGTCGAGCAGCTGACCGTGAAGCTGGGCGCAGCCAAGCGGCCAGATCCGATGGTGGTGGCCGATACGGTTACGCAGATCGCGCAGGTCGCTGACCGGGACTGCGACGGTGTCCCTGGCACGGTCGGGTGCGTGAGGAAACGCGTCGGCAAGATCAGGCCACAGGTTCGTCCACTTCTTCGACGCAAGCTGGTGCCACAGCCCGAAGGATGTCTCGGACAGCACCTGGCCGTGCGAATACGGCTTGTGATTGTTCCGTACCCGGTCCCGGGCGATCGCGATGTCCTTGTATGGCTGGCGGTGCTTTCTGGCGCCGCTGAAGTCGCGTCCGAGTTCGCCGCGCGGGTCGTCGAGCCATGTGCCCGTCAGGCCCCGAGCGATGTGGCGGGCCTGCATGCGGGCATCCAGCGCATTGCGCAGCCCAACCTCCAAGTGGCCGAGGTCGACGAAGAACGCGGCTGCGAGCTGCGCGTTCCACCTGTACAGGTTCAGTGCTCGGTCCTTGTCGCCGCCGAACTGGCCGAGGTACTGGCGCAACCGAGGCTCACTGATGTGAGACTCAAGAGCGTCGTAGGGGTCCTGCTTGCTCATGCCACCCGTCCCGCGTATCGTTATCGCCAACACCCCGGATCCGTCCCTGTAACTCCCTCGGGAGTCGATCAAACGGCCGGGGTTTTGCTTTGCCTGAGGCAGGGTCGCAGAGCAGCGGCCATAGAGTCCAGCCCTGATCTTCCGAGGCCGCTGGTACCTGTCATCGGCGCGATGACTCCTCTGGGCGGCTGGCCGTCCGCCACCCGGCCAGCATCACCTGCGCTGGATGCAAGTCGCAGCCGCGAGGGGCGCGTGGGGACGGTGTCAGTGGCACTGACTACCGTGGGCTCGTCGGCTCCTTTGAGGCGACGCCCAGCCGCTATTAGGCGATGACGAAAGGTCCTCATCATGGCGCCCTCTGTCCCGACGTTGACTTGCCCGTACTGCCGCTACACGTTCGTGGGTGTGAAGGTCACGAAGCACGGCTTGGTCCGGTGCAGCAAGTGCGGCAAGACGATGACCATCTGATCAGCTGATGCCGAGGTCTCGTCAATGGAGCCGATCTTGGTGGCCCGTAGGAGTATGCGTCCGCAGCCCATCGGGCTCCGCACTAGCAGGGTTCGGTGATCCGGATGGCACGTAGCGACACTCTCCGCGGCGAGATTGCTGCCTTGGAAGACAAAAAGGCCGGCCACGCGAAGGTCGTTGCTGCGCAGGGAAAGATCGCTACCTCTGCGCGCGAAGCAGCGCGTAAGAAGCGTGAGGCGGCCAGCCGATCCAAGAGCGCCACCACCATTCGATCCTCGCTCAGTGCTGCCGAGCGTGAGGAGAAGAAGGCGGACGCGGCCGAGGACAAGGTCGCCAAGGCGCGCAAGGCCATGGCGACCATCGACAAGTCGATCGCGACCAAGACGACCTCGCTGCGATCCGCCGAAGCCTCTGAGCGCAAAGGGATGGAGAGCGCGCAGAAGAGCAGCGATGCGCGGCGAAGGCGCGAGGAGCTCAACCACGCTCGGGCTCTGGCGAGGACGAGCGTCCCGTCAACTGTGGTCCGCTACGTCGAGGTCGCGCGGCCTATTCCCGAACAGCTCCGTGTGCTGTACCTGACGTCAAACCCCGATGCCACCACGAGCACGGTGACCAGTCCCGACGGAGAGGTCGTCGAGCAAAGCGCATGGCTTCGAGTCGACCAGGAAGTGCGACAGGTCAAGAAGGGCCTGCGAGGCTCGAAGTACCGCGATCTCATCGTCGTTGAGCACGCACCTGCTGCAACCTTCGAAGACCTTACGGACGGGCTCAACGATCATCGCCCCCACGTCGTGCACTTCTCAGGCCACGCGGACACATTCGGCGTGTGGATGGAGAACGACGCCGGCAACCCCGACGGACAGGACGTGAACTTCACTCTCCTCGCACGAATCCTCGGCGCCACGGACGAACCCCCTCGCCTTGTCGTCCTCAATGCGTGCGAGAGCCTTGAGGGCGCAGACGACCTCCTCCAGACGGTGCCCGCAGTGATCGGTATGTCGGACACGATCGACGACACAGCCGCCGTTGTCTTCGCCCGAGCGTTCTACGCTGCCCTCGCCTCCGCCCAATCCGTTGCTACCGCCGTTGAGCAGGCCAAAGTGCAGATGCTTGCCGCCTTCATGTTCGACCCGGACCAGGTCGACCACTCCCACCTTCCGACGCTCAGAACACGAGATGACGTCGATCCAACAACGCTCATCCTGGTTACTCCGCCCGCCGACGCTCTTCGCTAGCCTCCCAGGAGCCGTCGGCGTTGCGACCAAGGCAATCCCTCGCAGGACACTCCCGCGCCCAGATACGTCCCACCTAGGATAACTACCTGGGAAGATGCGGCCATGACACTGAACACGGCAGGCTCCAGACCGATCCCCGCGACGCATGAGCCGGATTCTCCGCAGAACTGGCCGGACGGTCACGTCGGAGTAGCGCTCACCGACGACGAGCATGATGAGTGCATCGAGGTCACGATCCACGGGGTGAAGCACTACCTGCACTCGTCGACCGCTCGGGAACTCAGCAACATGTGGGTCTGCTGCACGGGTTGGTGACACCTGACTTGTGGTGCCTGCGGGTGCTGCTGGAAGGATGTTGACCATGCCCAAACGTCATCCCAAGGAGTTCCGCGACGATGTCGTGGCTATCGCTCGGCGCGGCGAGGCGCCGATCGCTCAGATCGCCAAGGACTTCGGTATCTCTGACTCGTGTCTGCGCAACTGGCTCCAGGCCGCCGACGTCGAGGACGGCAAGATGCCGGGTGTGAGCGCGGCTGAGTCTGCTGAGCTGCGTGAGGCCAAGAAGCGGGTGCGGCTCCTCGAGCAGGAGAACGAGGTGCTGCGCCGCGCGGCGGCCTACTTCGCGCAGGCCCATCTGCCGGGAAAATGAGCTACCCGCTGGTCCGTGACCTTGCCGCTGACGGGATCCCTGTCGTGGTGACCTGCCGGGTTCTCAAGCTTGCCAGAGTGTCTCGTGACGGGTCTGTTGGAGGCTCTCATTCCCCGGAAGGATGAGAGTCATGGCAGCACCGAGGAAGTACCCGGACGAGCTCCGGGAGCGGGCGATCCGGATGGCGGTCGATCTGCGGCGTGACCCGGCGACCCGCAAGGGAGCACTGGCGCGGGTCGGTGAGCAGCTCGGGATCAATCCTGAGACGCTGCGCAACTGGGTCACGCAGGCCGAGATCGACGCCGGTGACCGGCCCGGCACCACGACCAGCGATGCCCAGCGCCTGGCCGAGCTGGAACGGGAGAACCGCGAGTTGCGGCGGGCGAACGCGATCTTGCGCAGCGCATCGGCTTTCTTCGCGGCGGAGCTCGACCGCCCACAACGGTGATCGTGGACTACATCGACGCCCATCGGGACGAGTTCGGGGTCGAGCCGATCTGCAGCCAGCTGCAGGTCGCTCCGAGCACGTACTACGCGGCCAGGGCCCGGCCACCATCGGCCCGCTCGATCAGTGACGCGGCCAGGCTGGAGACGATCCGGCAGGTCCACGCCGACAACTACGGCGTCTACGGGGTCACGAAGGTCCACGCCGAGCTGCGCCGCCAGGGGCACCGTATGGCGCGCTGCACCGTGCACCGCCTCATGCGCGGCGCCGGCCTGCGGGGCGTCAGCCGCGCCAAGGGGCCCCGCACCACTGTGCCGGGCACCGGACCCGAGACCCGTCCGGACCTGGTCGAACGAAAGTTCACTGCGAGTCGCCCGAACCAGCTGTGGGTCTGCGACATCACCTACTGCCGCACGTTCTCCGGCTGGGCGTACGCCGCCTTCGTCACCGACGTCTACTCCCGCCGCGTGGTCGGCTGGCAGCTGTCCAAATCGCTGCGCACCGACCTCGCGCTGGACGCCCTGGAGATGGCGATCTGGACCCGCACCCGCGACGGGCACGACGTCACCGGCCTGACGCACCACAGCGACAAAGGCGTCCAATATGTCGCCATCCGCTACACCCAGCGCCTGGCCGAGGCCGGCGCAGTCGCCTCGGTCGGATCCACGGGCGACTCATATGACAATGCCCTGGCCGAGGCGTTCAACTCGCTGTTCAAGGCCGAACTCGTCCGCAACCGCGGACCCTGGCGAGACATCGACGACCTCGAGATCGCCACCGCGGAGTACATCGACTGGTTCAACCACCGACGCCTGCACGGCGAGATTGGACTCGTCCCACCGGCCGAGTTCGAAAGTCACCACTACCGTCACAACCCCGCGCCGACTACCGTCGCCGCGTCAGTTCGGAGTCTCCGCTAAACCCGTCACGAGACAGAGCGCCGTACTACCGGTGGCTGGCGGCGCCGGTGACCGCACTGGAACTACGCCAGGCGTACCTGGCGAATGCCCTCTTCGACGCCCACGTCGACGACCCGGAGTTCGGGTACCGGCTTCTGGGCGACGAAGCCAGCCAGGTCGGGCAGCAGGCGTGCGACCGGACCGTGTGGCGGATCTGCTCGGCCAACGGCTGGTGGAGCGTGTTCGGGAAGAAGCGCGGCAAGAACGGCAAGAAGCCGGGACCGCCCGCGCACGACGACCTCGTCGAGCGCGACTTCACCGCCAGCGCCCCCAACGAGCTGTGGCTGACCGACATCACCGAGCACCCCACGGCCGAGGGCAAGGTCTACCTGTGCGCGATCAAGGACGTGTACTCGAACCGGATCGTGGGCTACTCCATCAGCGACCGCATGCAAGCCCGCCTCGCGGTCGATGCCCTGCGCTCAGCAGTCCAACGACGCGGCGCCGTCGTGGTCGGCTGCGTGGTGCATTCCGACCGAGGAAGCCAATTTCGATCCCGAAAATTCCTGCGTGAACTCACCCACCACGGCCTGGTCGGGTCCATGGGCCAGGTCGCCTCAGCCGGTGACAACGCCGCCATGGAGAGCTTCTTCTCCCTGCTGCAGAAGAACGTCCTGGACCGGCGCCGCTGGACCACCCGAACCGAGCTCCGACTGGCGATCATCACCTGGATCGAACGCACCTACCACCGCCGCCGCCGACAAACCCGCCTCGGCCGATTGACCCCCATCGAATACGAGACCATCATGACCACTCAGGTCGCACTCGCCGCCTGAAACGAACTGTCACCAACCCGTGCAGCAGACCCGGGGCAGTCCCGGGGCGCCCAGTCAGGGATCTCTCTGGTGTTCGTCAGGCAGGACTGGCAGCGTCGATCCGTCTGGGGAGGCCCGCAGTCACAGGCGATAGGGTCGCGACGTGACCGCACCCAGGACTGTGCCCGCTCCCGCGTTCAAGGGTGTCCTCCTCGATTGGCGCGGGACACTCGTTGTCGCGCCAACCTACCGATGGCTCGTTACGACAGCTCTGGCACGAGCCGGTCGGCACACATCCGAGACCGATGTCGAGCGGGTGCTGCTCGCGCTGCGGGGCACCGACCGGGCGCGGGTCGACTCGTCGCAGATCGACGCCGACGTCGGAGAGCACCGCGCGGCGTACTCGGACTGGTTCCGGGCAGCGGGGCTCGACGACGAGCTGGCGACGGCGCTCTACGCCACCGAGTCGGACGTCACCCTCAACGCGTTCGCGCGGGACGTCGGGCCTCTGTTGGTGACACTCACAGCGGCTGGCGTGCGCGTCGGGGTGGCGAGCGACATACATGTCCACCTGCGGCCGACGTTCGCGTCCCACCTCCTACCTGACGGCCGCTGCTGGGCTGATCTCGTCCACACCTGGGCGCTCTCGTTCGAGCTGGGAGTCGCGAAACCAGACCCGGCAATCTTCCAGGCCGCTCTCGACAGGCTCGACCTGCCTGCTTCCGACGTCCTGATGGTCGGCGACCGAGGCGGCTGGGATGGTGCCGCGGTCGACGTCGGCATGACGACACTGCTGCTGCCACCACTCACGGACCCGTCGGACGAGCGCCTGCACCGGGTTCTGGATCTGGTGCTCCCGGGCGTTCCTCGCGCAGACTACGGACGTGACTGAGGCATGCAACTAGGGCCTGTTTCGGAATGGGTTATCGGTGGCTGATCCAGGTGAGGATGTCGTCGGCGATGGTGTTCGGGTCGGCGGCGGTGGTGGTGTCGTGCTCGCTGTGGGCTGGGTCGTAGCGGTCGAGTTCGAAGCCGCCGAACGCGCTGATGTTCTTGGAGACGGCGTAGGACCATTCGAGGTCGTCGTCGATGGGGTAGACGATGAAGAAACTGTTGGTGTGCGTGTCGAGGGCGTCGATGAGGTCGATCAGGTCGTCTCGGTCGGGCTGATCGACGTCGTCGCTTCCCTCGGGGGCGGCGTAGTACTCCACGCCCATAAGGATGCCAGGAGTCAGGCGGCCCGGACGATCGCGGCCACCCAGTCATCGATCGCCGCGATGGCTACGGTGGTCTGGTAGCGCAGTTGAAGCTTGTCGAATCTTGTGGCCACCGCTCGCCACCGTTTGAGGCGGTTGAACATGCACTCGACTGCGGAGCGGTGCTTGTAGTCGACGTAGTCGACCTTCGGCGGGCGTCCACCTGCAGACCCCTTCGCCTTACGGTTGGCCTGCTGGTCCCTCTTCTCCGGGATCGTCGCGGGGATCCCGCGCCGACGCAACAGCGCCCGGTTGCCGGCCGAGGTGTAGCCGCGGTCCGCGCGAACCCGGTCCGGGCGAGTGCGGGGGCGCCCGATCCCTCCGGGGCGGTGCACCTTGACCATGGCGAGCACGGGCCCGAGTCGAGGGCTGTCCCCGCGGTGCCCAGCGGTGACGACCATGCCCATCAGTTTCTGCCCCTGCTCGCCGGCGGCATGCAGCTTCGTGGTCCACCCGCCCCGCGAGCGGCCGAGGCCGTGATCAGCCGGTGAGCGATGCGGACCCGAGAGAGCTCATAGGGCACTTTGACGTCAACGACCCCGTGCAAGGCGGCGGCCTCGTGGCGACAAACGGGTCTTCGGCCTGATCGCGCGTGCACACATCCAGACCTTGAGGTAAACCGTCGACGAGCGCCGCGCAACTAGCCACGCCGCGTGT
>CAWAIO010000005.1:0-141208 GCA_963782165.1 uncultured Actinomycetota bacterium | reverse complement strand
GTACTCGACGATGTGGATCCCGGTGTCGAAGGTGCGGTGGTCGATCATCTCGAGGGCGACGTCGGGATAGCCGTCGTAGATCCGCTCGGCTCCGGTCGCGCCGGTGATCACAGGGAACATCCCGACCCGGAACCGGTCGACGAGCCCCGCCCGCAGCAGCGCCCGCGCCACGCTGAGGCTGCCGATCGTGCTCAGGATCCCGTCCTCGTCGTCCTTCATGGCGCGGACGGTCTCGACCGCGTCGCCCCGCACCAGCGTGGAGTTGGCCCACGTCAGCGGCTCGTCGAGCGTGCTGGAGAAGACCACCTTCCGTGCCGCCGTGAGCTCGTCGACGGACGCCTCCTCGTCAGCGGTGAACTCGTCCGTCCCCTCCGGCACCTGGCCCGCCGCGAAGCCCGACATCAGCCGGTAGGTGTTCGCGCCCATCAGATACGTGACCTCGGGTTGCTCCTGCAGCCACCCGAGGTACTCGGGGCCCTCGAGCCCCCAGAACCCGGGCCACCCCTCTCCCGACGCGTAGCCGTCGAGCGAGGTGATGAAGTCGACGAGCAGCTCAGCCATGGGTCCGTCCCCGTCCTCGGTGTTCCCGTGCGGTGATGCCGCTCGAGGGCGGCCTGGTCTCACTATTGAGACGGCGCTGCGACCGAGAACTCATCGGTCCGTCGGTGGCGCACGTGCGCGGGCGCCCACGGACCGTCCGACGATCACCGGCAGGGGAGCGGGAACGCGAGCGCTCAGAGCGTCGACGCCTCGAGCGCGTTGCAGTCCTGGAACGACCCGCCGTCGTAGCCCGTCATGAACCAGCGCTGGCGCTGCTCGCTCGAGCCGTGCGTCCACGCCTCGGGGTTCACCGAGCCGGTCGCGGACTGCTGGATGCGGTCGTCGCCCACGGCGGAGGCGGCGGAGAGGGCATCCTTCAGCTGCTCCGGCGTGATCGGCTCGAGGAACGGCACGCCCGGTCTGGGGTCGATCGATCTTGGCCGCATTCCCCGCCCACATGCCCGCGAGGCAGTCGGCCATGAGCTCGATGCGCACCGAGTCGGACTCGGGTCCTGTGCCCGAGCGGTCCGCGGACGACATGGCTCCCGAGAGCTGCTCGATGTGGTGACCGAACTCGTGCGCGACGACGTACTCCTCGGCCAGGCGCCCGCCCGAGGAACCGAAGCGGTCGCGCAGCTCGTCGAAGAACGAGACGTCGATGTACACGGTCTGGTCCGGCGGGCAGTAGAACGGCCCGACGGCACTGGTCGCCGCGCCGCACGCGGTCTGCGTCGAGCCCGGGAAGCTCACGACGTCGGGTACGACGTAGGCCACCCCGACCTGCGCGGGCAGTGCCTCGGCCCAGTAGGCGTCGAGTGACTGCGCGGTCGCGGACAACCGGCACTCGCGCTCGGTGTTCGCCTGCTCGACCGTGCACTCCTCCACGAACTGCTGCTGGCCGGTGTCCTCGGTGCTGGTCGTCTGGACCTGGTCGCCGACCGCGCCCAGCACGCTGCCCAGGTCGCCGCCGTTGAGCAGCGCGACCACGACCGCGACGAGCACGGCCGCGATGCCGCCGCCTGCGATCACGGGACCCTTGCCGCGGCCACCCTTGCGGACACGGCCGCCCTCGAATGAACCACCCTCGTTGAACGTCACAGGTCAACGCTACCCGTCGCCGCAGGTCACGGCGCCCTGCGGTCGCGGTCCGGTCGGCGACTTGCCGGCGCACCTCGCCGTGCGCGGGCTCCGTCCGCGGGGGAGCCGCCCCTCCCGGCCCGACGGCGCAGCTCGCCCGCGCGCCGTCGTCTCGCCCCGCCGCAGCGAGCCCCGGGAGGCGAGGGACGTCGTCGGGCGGGGAAGGTGGTTGCCGAGAACGAGGTTGCGTCCGTCCTGGGCCCCGGAACGAACGCAACCTCGTTCTCGACGCCGGCTACCCCGGCAGCCCCGTCGGCGCGCGCGGCCTCGACCGGGAACGGGACCGGTACCTGCGCCGGGGTCGCCCTGCCGCACCCGCGTCACCCACTGTGACGGACCAGCCCGCGAAATCCCGTTCCGTCCGCAGCCGCGCGGCACTAGAATCGGTGGCGTTTGTGTCTCGCACACGGCGCGGACCCGCGCCGCGCAAGACTCCTGGACACCCCACGACCCCGCCGGAGGAACTCTCTGTGATCACTGCCCATGCCGTCGAGCTGCGCGTCGGCGCCCGCGTCCTGCTGGACGAGGCGTCCTTCCGCATCGCTGCCGGAGACCGGATCGGTCTGGTGGGTCGCAACGGAGCGGGCAAGACCACCCTGACGAAGACCCTCGCGGGGGAGACCCTGCCCACGGCCGGGCAGATCGTGCGCACGGGCGAGGTCGGCTACCTGCCGCAGGACCCGCGCACGGGCGACCTCGACGTGATCGCGATGGACCGCGTGCTCTCGGCGCGCGGCCTCGACGTGCTCGTGCGCAAGATGCGCGAGACCGAGGGCGAGATGGCGAGCGCCGACGCGGACACGCACCTGGCCGCGATGGACCGCTACCCCAAGCTCGAGGAGCGCTTCACGGCCGCGGGCGGGTACGCCGCGGAGAGCGAGGCGCAGCGCATCACCTCGAACCTGGGCCTCGACGAGCGCATCCTCGCGCAGCCGCTCAACACGCTCTCGGGTGGTCAGCGCCGCCGGATCGAGCTCGCGCGCATCCTGTTCTCGGGCGTCGAGACGCTCCTGCTCGACGAGCCGACGAACCACCTCGACGCCGACTCGATCCTGTGGCTGCGCGACTACCTCAAGAACTACTCGGGCGGGTTCGTGGTCATCAGCCACGACGTCGAGCTGCTCGCGGCGACCGTCAACAAGGTCTTCTACCTCGACGCGAACCGCGGCGTCCTGGACCAGTACAACCTGGGCTACAAGGCGTACCTCGAGCAGCGCGAGACCGACGAGCGTCGTCGCCGCCGCGAGCGCGCCAACGCCGAGAAGAAGGCCGGCACGCTGCTCGCGCAGGCCGAGAAGATGCGCGCCAAGGCGACCAAGGCCGTGGCCGCGCAGAACATGATCAAGCGCGCCGAGCGCATGCTCTCGGGCCTCGAGGGCGAGCGCGTGAGCGACAAGGTCGCCAAGCTGCGCTTCCCGACGCCGGCGCCGTGCGGGCGCACGCCCATCACGGCCGAGGGGCTGTCCAAGTCCTACGGGTCGCAGGAGATCTTCGCGGGCGTCGACCTGGCGATCGACCGCGGGCAGCCGGGTCGTGATCCTCGGGCTCAACGGTGCGGGCAAGACGACGCTGCTGCGCATCCTGGCGGGCGTCGAGAAGGCCGACACGGGCGAGGTCGTCGCGGGGCACGGGCTCAAGCTGGGCTACTACGCCCAGGAGCACGACACCCTGGACATGGACGTGACGGTCGTCGAGAACCTGCGGCACGCGGCGCCGGACCTCACCGACACGCAGGTGCGCTCGGTGCTCGGCTCGTTCCTGTTCTCGGGCGACGACGCCAACAAGCCCACGCACGTGCTGTCCGGTGGTGAGAAGACGCGCCTCGCGCTCGCGACCATCGTCGTGTCGGGCGCGAACGTGCTGCTCCTCGACGAGCCCACCAACAACCTGGACCCGGCCTCGCGCGCGGAGATCCTCGACGCCCTGAAGAACTACGAGGGAGCCGTGGTCATGGTCACCCACGACGACGGCGCGGTCGAGGCGCTCTCTCCCGAGCGTGTCCTGCTGCTGCCCGACGGCGACGAGGACCTGTGGAACGACTCCTACGCCGAGCTCATCTCGCTGGCCTGAGCGACCGGTAGCCACCGGTACCCGCAGCGACACGAACGGCCCGCCTGCTCCTCGGAGCAGGCGGGCCGTTCGTCGTTCCCGGCTCGGCCACGGGCACGGTCCGCCCTGCTGGCCCCCGCGGACGGGCACGGCGTGCGACCGGTACGCCGCCGGTGCGGCGGGCGATCAGCGCCGGGCGTCGTCGTGCGGTGCCGACTCGTGCGGTGCCGACTGCGCGTCGAGGAGGGCGTCCTCCTCCTCCTCGGCGGTCGGTCCGCGACGACGCCGGGGAGCGGGCTCGCCGGGGGTGCGTCCCGACGCGCGCTGCTCGCCCAGGAGGTCTCCCGCCGTCACGGTCTCGCGCTTCTCGCGGCGGATCAGGACGAGGAAGCCGCCGATCGCGCCCGCCGCGAACACGAACCACTGGAACGTGTACGACAGGTGCGAGCCGGGATCGGTGTCCGGGACGGCCAGGGCCCGCAGCGACGGTGGCAGGGGCCGGGTCCTCGGCGCGGAGCGAGCCGTACGCGCCGACGGTCATCCCGTCGGCCCACGCGCCGCCGTCGGGCCCTTCGGCGAGCACCTGGGCCGTGTTGATGGCCTGGACCTGCCCGTCGGGGGCGTCGCGGCTCGACGCGGGCTCGTCGGCGCGCAGGCTCACGGTCACCTCGACCCGTGCCCGACGGCGGAGCGGCCACCTCGTCGGGTGCGCTCGCGTCGGCGCCCAGCGGCACGAACCCGCGGTCGACGACCATGACGACCGGCTCGCTGCCGTCCGTGGGCTCGGTGACGAACGGGACCAGGACGTGGAACCCGGCCTTGCTGCCGACCGGACGGTTGCGCAGCAGCACGGTCGCCTCGGGCACATAGCTGCCCTCGAGCGTGACCTGCTGCCAGACCCGCTGCGGGTCCAGCTCGGCGCCGGGACCGGGCAGGACGTCGGCGAGCGGGACCGGGGCCGCGTCGTAGTTGGACTCGATGATCTCGATCTGGGCCGAGCGCGACTCGTACCGGTGCCACTGCCAGCGGCCCGCGAGCACGCACAGCGCCGCCACGAGCAGGACGCCGAGCGCGAGCGTGATCCACTGGCGGACGGTCCGGGGCTCGGCCTTGGCGTCGCGCGCGACTCGTGGGCGAGCTGGGCCGCGTCGGGGGTGCGCGCCTGCGGTCCCGAGCTCTCAGGGGGCTTCGTCGGCTCGGGGTTCGCCGGGGCGTCGGGGGAGGGGGGCGTCACAGCTCGGGCCGACGTTCGAGGTCGGCGACCGGCACGGTCTGCTTCCAGAAGTCCCGGGCGCCGAGGAACGTCTCGAGGTGCTCGCGGTGGTCGTCGCACGCGAGCCACACCTTGCGGCGATCGGGGGTGTGGAGCTTGGGGTTGTTCCACAGCAGGCCCCACGCCGCCTCGGCGCGGCAGCCCTTGGCGCTGCACAACAGCTCACCCTCGTCGACGGGGTCGGCGAGGTGGAGGAGGTCAACCATCGTGCGGCTCCTGCTGGGTGGGTCGGCTGGTGGATGGGTCGGCGGGCTCGTCGGTCGACGGTGGGACGGGGGCGTCCGGTGCGCCGGGGGCGTCGGGGTCCTCGCGGCGGACCTTGCCCTCGTCGTCGAGCTCGACGACCCGCCCGAGGCTCGGGTGGTCGGCAGCAGCCTCCACCTGGAGGCGCTCCATGGGCGAGACGTCGTAGGTCCGTTGGTCCCGCCCGGCGTTGACGAGCAGCACCGCGACGTACGGGAGGACGATCGCGGCCCCGATCAGGACGAACGAGAACCACCCGTGGACGATCACGGCCGCGAGGAAGCACACGAGCCGGATCCCCATCTGGATGAGGTAACGCTTGGTGCGTCGGGCCTGGTCCTGCGCGAGCGACTCCTGGGCGTCCGAGATGCTCGGCACCTTGTTGTTGCTGCTCACCCCTCCATCCTACGTTTGTCGGAACCCGACAAAGGACCCCGGCTGCCTGTGATGGTCCCTGCGCGCACGCCGTCGGGCGCTCGCGGTACGGTCGTTGCGGCGACGTGCCGGACGAGCGGGGGACCTCCCGCCGCGGACGACGCCTCCCAGTCCACCCGAACGAGGAGATGTCGTGTCCGAAGCCCCCGCTTCCCCCAGCCCGCGCACCGTGGTCGTCACGGGCGCCAACCGGGGCATCGGCCGCTCGATCGCCGAACGGTTCGTCGCCAACGGTGACCGGGTCGCGACGATCTACCGCAGCGGCGACCTGCCCGAGGGCGTGTTCGGGGTCGTGGGCGACATCACCGACACCGAGGCCGTCGACGCGGCCTTCACCGCGATCGAGGCCGAGCTCGGCCCGGTCGAGGTCCTCGTCGCGAACGCGGGCGTGACCCGCGACCAGCTCCTCATGCGCATGACCGACGACGAGTTCGAGTCCGTCATCGACGTCAACCTCACGGGGACCTTCCGTTGCGTGCGCCGCGTCTCCAAGGGCATGATCCGCCTGCGTCGCGGCCGGATCGTGCTCATCTCCTCGGTCGTGGGCCTGTACGGCGGCCCCGGGCAGGTCAACTACTCGGCCTCGAAGGCCGCGCTGGTCGGCATGGCCCGCTCCATCACGCGCGAGCTCGGTGGTCGCGGCATCACGGCCAACGTCGTCGCCCCGGGTTTCATCGAGACGGCCATGACGGCCGAGCTGCCCGAGGAGCGCCAGAAGCAGTACAAGGCGAACATCCCTGCGGGACGCTTCGCCCAGGCCGACGAGGTCGCGGGCGTCGTGCAGTTCCTCGCGTCGCCCGACGCGGGGTACATCAGCGGCGCCGTGATCCCGGTCGACGGTGGACTCGGCATGGGGCACTGACCACCACCTGACGTCGTCGAGAAGCACGGCGTGCTCCTCGACACACCGCACGACCTCCCGAGAACTACCCCGGGCAGGTCGTCCATGAGTACGCTCAAGCAGCGCACGACGATAGAACGGAAGAAGAACCTGATGGGTCTGCTCGAAGGCAAGAAGCTCCTGATCACCGGCGTCCTCACCGACTCCTCGATCGCGTTCCACGCGGCCCGGCTCGCGCAGGAGGAGGGAGCCACGGTCGTGCTCTCCTCGTTCGGTCGCCAGATGAAGCTCACGCAGGCGTTCGCCAAGCGCCTGCCGGTCGAGGCGCCCGTCGTGCAGCTCGACGTGACGAACGACGAGGACCTGGCCGGCCTTGCCGACGCGGTCCGCGAGCACGTGGACACGCTCGACGGCGTCGTGCACTCGATCGGGTTCGCACCCCAGAGCGTCATGGGCGGCAACTTCCTCGCCGCGAAGTGGGAGGACGTCGCGACGGCGCTGCAGGTCTCGACCTTCTCCTACAAGTCCCTCGCCGTGGCGGCCCAGCCGCTCATGACCGGCGGTGGCGCCGTCGTCGGGCTCACGTTCGACGCGCAGTTCGCGTGGCCCGTGTACGACTGGATGGGCGTGGCCAAGGCCGGCCTCGAGTCGGCGAACCGCTACCTCGCGCGCGACCTCGGTCCGGCAGGTATCCGCGCCAACCTCGTCTCCGCGGGACCCATCCGCACGACCGCAGCCAAGTCGATCCCCGGGTTCGAGCAGATGGAGGACGGGTGGCCCACCCGCGCTCCGCTCGGATGGGACCAGATGACGGCTGAGCCCGCCGCACGCGCGGTCGTCGCGCTGC
Source organism: uncultured Actinomycetota bacterium (assembly GCA_963782165.1). GTDB lineage: Bacteria > Actinomycetota > Actinomycetes > Actinomycetales > Cellulomonadaceae > Oerskovia. Next base: position 133,843 of record CAWAIO010000005.1, on the reverse strand, counting down.
TGTCAGACTGGTTCCCGGCGACCACGGGGGAGATCGTGCACGTCGACGGCGGCGTGCACGCCATGGGGCTGTGACGAGAGGGGCGAACGTGCGAGACGGCAGATCGTCGGTGGCATCCGACGCCACCGGCTCCGGGGTGGCGGCGGGCGGCACGCACCGCCTGGTGCTGCTCCGGCACGCCAAGGCGGAGCCTGCCGGGGGCGTCGACGACGTCCTGCGTCCGCTGGCGCTCAACGGTCGGCGTCAGGCCGGTCGCGTCGGTGCCGCGCTGGCGCACTCCTCGCTCGTCCCCGAGCTCGTCCTGTGCTCCTCGGCCCTGCGTACTCGCCAGACGTGGGACCTTCTCTCGGCGCACCTCGGTGACGTCGCACCGGAGGTCGTGGTGACCGACACCCTGTACGCCGCCGGGGTGCGGGACGTGCTGGACATGGTCCGCGGCGCCGACTCCCGGGTGCGCACGCTCCTGGTCGTCGGCCACGAGCCGACCATGGCAGCGACCGCGGCGCACCTGGCCGGACCCGGCTCCGACTCGGGCGCGCTCGCCCAGGTCAGGGTGGGGGTCCCCACGGCGACGTACAGCGTCCTGGAGTCCTCGACCCCGTGGGGCGAGTGGGACGCCGCGGTCGCCAACCTGTCGTACGTCGGGCGCCCCTCGAGCTGACTGCTCGTCGTGCCGACGCACGAAGCCCCTTCCACCCGATCGACGGGAGGAAGGGGCTTCGTCGTACCGGCGCGCGGTCCGGGGTGATCCTCAGGCGGTCCGGCGCGATGCGTCGATGATCTCCAGCACCGCGTCGAGGCGCGGACCCGGGACGGAGAAGGGTGCCTGGGCGACCACGACGGGCTTGGCCGCGAACGCGATGCCGATCGCCGGCCGCGCCGATCATGTCGAGGTCGTTGGCACCGTCGCCGATCGCGACGGTGTCCGCCATGTCCACGCCCTGGGCGGCCGCGAGCTCGCGCAGCGTGACCTCCTTGGTCGGCACGGTCGATCACGGGGCCGGTCGTCCGGCCCGTGAGCCGGCCGTCGACGACCTCGAGCCGGTTCGCCCGGAAGTGCGTGATCCCGAGGCTCTGCGGCCAGCGGCGCGACGATCTCCTCGAAGCCTCCCGAGACCAGACCACGGTCCAGCCCCGGCCCTGGCAGCTCGGCGACCAGCTCGCGAGCGCCCGGCGTGAGCGTGACCGCGCTCGAGCACGTCTCCAGAACGCGCTGACCGGGACCCCGGCCAGCGTCGCGACGCGCTCCCGCAGGGACTCGCCGAAGTCGATCTCTCCGCGCATGGCGCGCTCGGTGACCTCGGTGACGAGCTCGCGGGTCCCGGCGTGGTCCGCCAGGAGCTCGATGACCTCCTGCGTGATGAGGGTCGAGTCGACGTCCATGACCACCAGCCGGCGGGTCGAGACGTCAGGACGGGCGGCAGTGCTATTCAACGATGGTTCCCTTGGGGACGACGGTGATGCCCGACTCGGTGACGGTGAACCCGCGGGCGCGGTCCTGCTCGGGGTCGAGCCCGATGCGGGCGCGCTCGGTGACGATCACGTTCTTGTCGAGGATCGCGCGGTGGACCTGGGCGTGCCGCTCGACCTGGACCCCGTCCATGAGGACCGAGTCGGACACGGACGACCAGGAGTGCAGGTACACCCCGGGGGACAGGACCGAGCCCACCACGGTGGCGCCGGAGATGATGACGCCGGGGGAGACGAGCGAGTCGGCCGCGTGACCCAGGCGGCCCTGCCCCGAGTGGACGAACTTCGCAGGGGGCAGGCCCACGTACCCGGTGTGCAGCGGCCACTCGTCGTTGTAGAGGTTGAAGACCGGCGTGATCGAGATGAGGTCCTTGTTCGCGTCGTAGTACGCGTCGAGCGTCCCGACGTCCCGCCAGTAGTCGCGGTCGCGGTCCGTCGAGCCCGGGACGTCGTTGCGGATGAAGTCGTAGACGCCGGCCGTGCCGCGCGCGACGAAGGCCGGGACGATGTCTCCGCCCATGTCGTGGCGCGAGTCCGGGTCGGTCGCGTCCGCCGTGACGGCCGCGACGAGCGCGTCGGCATCGATGACGTAGTTGCCCATGGACGCCAGGACCTCGAGGGGCGAGTCCGCGAGGCCGACGGGGTCGGTCGGCTTCTCGAGGAACGCGCGGATCTTGGTGGGGTCCTCGGGGTCGGTGTCGATGACCCCGAACTGGTCCGCCATCGAGATGGGCTGACGGATGCCCGCGACGGTCAGCTCGGCGCCCGACGCGATGTGGGCGTCGACCATCTGGGAGAAGTCCATGCGGTACACGTGGTCCGCACCGACGACCACGACGATGTCGGGACGCTCGTCCTCGATGATGTTCAGGCACTGGTAGATCGCGTCGGCGCTGCCGAGGTACCAGTGCTTGCCGACCCGCTGCTGTGCCGGCACCGGCGCGACGAAGTTCCCGAGCAACGACGACATGCGCCACGTCTTGGTGATGTGGCGGTCGAGGCTGTGGGACTTGTACTGCGTCAGCACGACGATGTGCAGGTAGTGCGAGTTCACCAGGTTCGACAGCGCGAAGTCGACCAGGCGGTAGATACCGCCGAACGGGACGGCCGGCTTGGCGCGGTGGGCGGTGAGCGGCATGAGCCGGTTGCCCTCGCCACCGGCGAGGACGATTGCGAGGACACGTGGGGCGGCCATGGGCAGAACCTTATGGCCTCGGCCGGTGTTCGTGGGGACGGAACCACGTTCTGGTCGCGGGTGATTCGCGGTGCGAGAGCGCTGTGGGCGGCCTGCCGTGCACACCGGCCCCGCCGAGCGCGCTAGCGTGTGCCGCGTGAGAGTCGACCTGCTGACCCGTGAGTACCCGCCCTACGTCTACGGAGGCGCGGGCGTCCACGTCGCCGAGCTGTCCCGTGTGCTGCGCGAACGCATCGACGTGCGCGTGCGCAGCTTCGACGGCCCCCGTAGCGAGGAGGGCGTCACGGGGTACTCGGTGCCCGGTTCACTGTCCTCGGCGAACCCCGTGCTGGGGACGTTCGGCGTGGACCTGGCGATGGCCGACGACGTCGCAGGAGCCGACCTCGTGCACTCCCACACCTGGTACGCCAACCTCGGTGGCCACCTGGCCTCGCTCCTGCACGGGATCCCGCACGTCCTGAGCGCGCACTCCCTCGAGCCGCTGCGACCGTGGAAGGCCGAGCAGCTCGGGGGCGGCTACGCGCTGTCGGGCTGGGCCGAGAAGACGGCCTACGAGGCCGCGGCCGGCATCATCGCGGTCTCGGCGGGCATGCGCGCGGACATCCTGCGCTGCTACCCGGACGTCGACCCGGCCAAGGTGCACGTGGTCCACAACGGGATCGACCTCGACGGCTGGCGCCGCCCCGAGTCGCAGGCACAGGTCGCCGCGGCGGACCGCGTGGTCCGTGACCTCGGGATCGACCCCGAGCGCCCGGCCGTGGTCTTCGTCGGGCGCATCACGCGCCAGAAGGGTCTGCCGTACCTGCTGCGCGCGGCCGCCGAGCTGCCCGCCCGAGGTCCAGCTGATCCTGTGCGCGGGCGCTCCTGACACCCCCGAGATCGCGACCGAGGTGAGCGAGGCCGTCGCGAGGCTCGCGGAGCAGCGCACCGGGGTCGTGTGGATCGAGCAGATGCTCCCGCGCGAGGAGCTCGTGGCGGTCCTCGCCGCCTCGACGGTGTTCGTGTGCCCCTCGGTCTACGAGCCGCTGGGGATCGTGAACCTCGAGGCCATGGCGGTGGGCCTGCCCGTCGTCGGGTCGGCGACCGGAGGTATCCCCGAGGTCATCGACGACGGGGTCACGGGCCTCCTGGTCCCGATCGAGCAGGTCGACGACGGGACGGGCACCCCCGTGGACCCGGACACCTTCGTGGCCGACCTCGCCGCGGCGCTCGTCGCGGTCGTCTCCGACCCGGAGCGGGCGCGCGAGATGGGCCGAGCGGCCCGGACGCGCGTCGAGGAGCACTTCGCGTGGGACGCGATCGCGGACCGCACGCTCGAGGTCTACCGCAGCGTGCTCGGGTCCGGACCCGTCGCGTAGCGGGCCGTCGCGGCGGACATGGCCCTCCGCGCGGCCCGGTCGACCTCGCGCAGCGCGGTCGAGCGCTGGTCGGCCTGCCAGAGGTTGACGGCGCCGCCGTCGTCGGCCGTGGCCAGGTCCACGATGGCCCGCAGCCGCGCGGCCTGGGCGAGCACGCGCACGCGGCGCGCGTCCGACTCCGAGCGGGCGGTGGGCAAGGGCCAGTCGGGTGGGGTCGTGGACCGCAGCGACGCGATCGTCTCGGCCGCGTCCTCGCGCCAGCGGGCGACGTCGAGCGAGGCCAGGGCCTCGGTCGCGGTGAGCAGCGCCACGCGCAGGTCACGCTCGGCGTCCGCGAGGGTCCCGACGGCGGCGAGCACCTGGGTGCGCCAGGCCGGTACGGTCGTCATGCGCCACGTGACCAGGTGCCCGGTCTCGTAGACGCTCCCGAACGCCGTGACCTCGGGTACCAGCGCCCAGGCGCCCTCAGGAGACTGCACGAGCAGGCACTCCTCGGCGTCCGTCGCGTCGGCGCTCACGATCGACGGGACGCCGAGCGGGTCGCCGGGGGCCGGCAGCACCGCGCACACCTCGAACGGCGACCGGGTCCAGCGGGCGACCAGGTCGGTCAGGGTCGAGGCCGTCCCGTCGCCCTCGACCGCGTGGGGTTCGTCGTCGAGGCGCACCGCCGCGACCGCGCGGCGCACGAGGGCCGCGCCGGGGCCGTCGGGATCGACCGGCTCCTCGGCCTGCGGGCCGAGCGCCTGCGACCACAGGGCGAGGACGACGGTACGGGGGAGCGCGAGGGCAGAGTGGGATTCCACGTCCGCCAACCTATAGGGTCGTGTCCCATGAGCTCGGTTCTGGACCTGCAGGCAGTCACGGTGCGCCGTGGCACGAAGACCATCCTCGACTCCGTGGACTGGCAGGTGAACGAGGGCGAGCGGTGGGTGATCCTGGGCCGCAACGGCGCGGGCAAGACGACCCTGCTGCAGATCGCCGCAGCACGCATGCACCCGACCGCGGGCAGCGCCGACCTGCTCGGTGAGCGGATGGGCCGCACCGACGTGTTCGGGCTGCGGCCCCGCATCGGCCTGGCGAGCGCGGCGCTCGCGGAGCAGATCCCGCCCTCGGAGACCGTCCGCGACGTGGTGCTCACCGCGGCCTACGGCGTCACGGGCCGCTGGACCGAGACGTACGAGGAGTTCGACACCGAGCGCGCCGACGACCTGCTGGCGGCTTTCGACGTGCTGCCGCTGGCCGACCGCCTGTTCGGCACGCTGAGCGAGGGTGAGCGCAAGCGCGTGCAGATCGCCCGCGCGCTCATGACCGACCCGGAGCTGCTGCTGCTCGACGAACCGGCCGCCGGGCTCGACCTGGGCGGCCGTGAGGAGCTCGTGGGTGCGCTCTCGGAGCTCGCCGCGGACCCCGCCTCGCCGGTGCTGGTCCTCGTGACGCACCACGTCGAGGAGATCCCGCCGGGCTTCACGCACGTCCTGCTCCTCAAGGACGGTGGCGTCCACCGCGCCGGTCCGATCGACGAGGTCCTGACGGCGGAGAACCTGAGCGAGGCGTTCGGCCTGCCGCTGTTCGTCGCTCACGGCGGTGGCCGCTGGATGGCGCGCGCAGCACGCTGACGCAGGGCTCGGACGCCCGCCGTCCGACACGCCCGATAGGTGCACGGATCTCGTTCTTCCGGTAAAATCTGGGCAAAGAACGCAGGTGGTGTCAACGCAGGTGATGTCGACGCGTCCACGACGCGCAGGACGAGCCGCACGACGGAAGGAACCGTCATGGACTGGTTGTGGTGGGTCGGAGCAGGTCTCCTCTTCGTCCTGATCGAGATCATCTCTCTCGACCTGGTGCTCATCATGTTCGCCGGGGGAGCGTTCGCGGCCGCGGGGGTCAACGCGGCCGGCGGGCCCCTGTGGCTGCAGATCATCACGTTCGCGGTCGTCTCGGCCGCTCTCCTGTTCTCGCTGCGCCCGTGGCTGCTGCGCCACCTGCGTCACCGCATGCCGCTCACCGAGACCGGCGCCGCCGCCCAGGTGGGTCGGTCCGCCGTCGTCGTGTCCCGGGTGACGGAGATGGGCGGCCGCGTCAAGCTCCAGGGGGAGATCTGGAGCGCCCGGACCGTGGACGGGTCGCCCGAGCTGGCGACCGGCACGGAGGTCCGTGTGGTCCGCATCGACGGGGCCACGGCCGTGGTGCAGTCGGTCGCCTCCGACAGCCACACCGTCTGAGCCGCCACCGCCCGTCTGCTCGACCGAACGCTCGCCGAGAACCATCCTCAGGAGAAGATCGATGACTGAACCAGAACCCGGAATGATCGCCGTGTACATCGTGCTCGGGCTGATCCTGCTGTTCGTGATCATCGCGCTCGTCAAGGCGGTGCGGATCGTCCCGCAGGCCACCGCGCTGATCATCGAGCGACTGGGTCGCTACTCGAGCACGCTCGACCCCGGTCTGCACCTGCTGATCCCCTTCGTGGACCGGGTGCGTGCGGGCGTCGACCTGCGCGAGCAGGTGGTCTCGTTCCCCCCGCAGCCCGTGATCACCTCGGACAACCTCGTGGTCAGCATCGACACGGTCATCTACTTCCAGGTCACCGAGCCCAAGTCGGCGGTCTACGAGATCGCCAACTACATCCAGGGCATCGAGCAGCTCACGGTCACCACGCTCCGTAACGTCGTCGGTTCCATGGACCTCGAGCAGACCCTCACGAGCCGCGACCAGATCAACGGCCAGCTCCGTGGCGTGCTCGACGAGGCGACCGGGCGCTGGGGCGTGCGCGTCAACCGCGTCGAGCTCAAGTCGATCGACCCGCCCGCGAGCGTGCAGGGCTCCATGGAGCAGCAGATGCGCGCCGAGCGTGACCGCCGCGCCGCGATCCTCACCGCCGAGGGCATCAAGCAGTCCGCAGATGCTCACAGCCGAGGGTGAGAAGCAGGCGGCGATCCTGCGCGCAGAGGGCAACGCGCAGGCTGCGATCCTGAACGCCGAGGGTGAGGCCCGCGCGATCCTGCAGGTCTTCGACGCGATCCACGAGGGTGACGCGGACCCCAAGCTGCTCGCCTACCAGTACCTGCAGATGCTGCCCAAGATCGCCGACGGCACCGCGAGCAAGCTGTGGGTCATCCCCACCGAGTTCACGGCAGCGCTGGGATCGATCGCCCAGGGCTTCGGAGGACTTCCCACGCCGTCCGGCGACGGGTCGGAGGCGTCCGAGGCTGCTCGTCGTGAGCGCGACCGGGACCGTGTCTCCTTCGGCACCCCGGCCCTGGTCGACCCGGCCGAGGCGCTCGCCGAGGCTCGTCGTCAGGCCGAGGCTGCGACGGCCGACGCCACGAGCGCCGGCACGCACTCGGGCCTGCCGTTCGACCCGCAGGCGGAGAGCGGGCAGCGCCCTGGGGGCCCCGGTCAGCGCTTCGCCCCCGCCCCGGAGCCGGGCACCGCGTCGCCGCGTCCGCTCGGCCCGCCGGCCGTGGAGGACGAGCCGACCGACACGGGCGCCCCGGAGGGCCGGCCGTAGTCGGCAGCAGACGGGTGCCGCGCGCGGCACCGCAGAGCAAGAGATCCGGAGGGGCGTCGTGAGAGCGGCGCCCCTCCGGCGTCCGTACGGGCCCTCGCTCACCGTGCGGCCGTCGGTTGCGCCGGGCAACCTTGACGAGTGAGTGCTCACTCACTTAGTGTCGAGCGGTGACCACCACCTCGGGCCGTGCCCGACCCATGAGCCGCGACGACCGCCGGGCAGCGATCGCCGCCGCGACCGTCCCGCTCCTCGCGCGCTACGGCGCGGCCGTGACGACCCGCCAGATCGCCGAGGCCGCGAACGTTGCCGAAGGCACCCTGTTCCGCGCGTTCGAGGACAAGGACGAGCTGATCCATGCGGCCCTGGTCGCGGCCCTGGACCCCGCGCCGCTCGTCCGGACGATCGAGGCCGTCCCGGCGGAGGACTCGCTCGAGGCCACGCTCGTCGCGCTCGCCGAGGTCATCCAGGACAGCCAGCGCGCGACCGCGAGGATCGTGCAGGTCGCCCACCAGGTCATGGGGGACCGGCCCGGTGCGGGTGCCCTGCGCGGCCGGCCGGGCGGCCCGGGTCCAGGCCCGGACGGCGACGGCCGCCGACGCCACGGCGAGCACGGCCCCGAGTCCCACCACGACGCCCGGATGTCCGCTGTCCAGGACATCGTCTCCGCGATCGAGGACCGCATCGCCCGGCACGCCGGGGAGCTGCGCACCGAGCCGCGCGTCGCCGCGAGCGTCTTCTTCTTCCTCGTGCACGGGCACGCGAGCCCTCTCATCACGCAAGGCCCGCTCGACCCGACCCAGATCGTCGACGTCTTCCTGCACGGGGTCCTCGACGACCCGTGCCGGGGCGTCGGCCCACCCGCGCGCACCGTCCCGACGGCGCCGCCCGCCTGACCCGACCGCCTCGCCGTCGCGGATCTCACCACGTCGTCGCATGCTGGACCTCTCGCCGAGGTCGTCGCCGAAATCGCTCGACGCGCGCCCCGCCGTCGGGCACCTTGAGACCTGCTCGCCCCGCCCCCACCTCCGACAGGACACCCCAGATGCTCCAACGTCTCCTGAAGACCTACCTCCGCCCGTACTGGACGCCCATATCGATCCTGCTCGTGCTCCAGCTCGTGCAGACCATCGCGACCCTCTACCTGCCGAGCCTCAACGCCGACATCATCGACAAGGGCGTCACGCAGGGCGACACCGCCTACATCATGCGCACGGGCGGCGTCATGCTCGCGATCAGCCTCGGGCAGGTGGTCTGCGCGATCGTCGCGGTGTACTTCGGCGCCAAGGTCGCCATGTCGTTCGGGCGCGACGTGCGCAACGGGCTCTTCACGCGCGTCCAGTCGTTCTCCGCGCAGGAGATGGGCGTGCTCGGCGCCCCGTCGCTCATCACGCGCACCACGAACGACGTCCAGCAGGTCCAGATGGTCGTGCTCATGGGCTTCACCATCATGGTCATGGCGCCCATCATGCTCGTGGGCGGCGTCATCATGGCGCTCCAGGAGGACGTCGAGCTCTCGGGGCTGCTCCTGGTCGTGGTGCCCGTGCTCGGGATCGTCGTGGGGCTGATCATCTCGCGCATGGTGCCGTACTTCCGCAAGATGCAGAAGCGCATCGACGCGATCAACGGGGTGCTGCGCGAGCAGATCTCCGGCATCCGCGTCATCCGCGCGTTCGTGCGCGAGCGTCGCGAGGAGGAGCGCTTCGCGGTCGCCAACGACCGCCTCTACGACACCTCGCTGCGCGTCGGCAAGCTCATGGCGCTGATGTTCCCGACCGTCATGCTCGTCATGAACGCGACCAGCGTCGCCGTCCTGTGGTTCGGCGCGTACCGCGTCGAGGACGGGATGCAGATCGGGGCGCTCACGGCGTTCCTCAGCTACATCATGTACATCCTCATGGCCGTGATGATGTCGACCATGATCTTCATGATGGTCCCGCGCGCGGCCGTCTCGGCCGAGCGCATCGGCGAGGTGCTCGACACCGAGACCACCGTGGTCGAGTCCCCGACGCCTGTCCGCCTGGCGCCCCGGGAGGACCGCACCGGGGTCATCACGTTCGACGGCGTCGACTTCCGCTACCCCGGCGCGGAGGATCCCGTGCTCCACGACCTCACCTTCACGGCCCGGCCCGGTGGCACGACAGCGATCATCGGGTCCACGGGGTCGGGCAAGACGACGCTGCTCCAGCTCGTCCCGCGCCTCTTCGACGCGACCAAGGGCTCGGTCCGGATCGACGGCACCGACGTCCGCGACGTCGCGCTCCAGGACCTGTGGTCGATGATCGGCTACGTCCCGCAGAAGGCCTACCTGTTCTCCGGGACCGTGCGCGACAACGTGCGCTACGGCAAGGAGGACGCGACCGACGAGGAGGTCTGGGACGCGCTCGAGGTCGCGCAGGCCCGCGACTTCGTCGAGCAGCTCGACGGACGAGCTCGACGCCCCCGTGTCCCAGGGCGGCACCAACTTCTCGGGTGGCCAGCGCCAGCGGCTCGCGATCGCCCGGGCGATCGTGCGCAAGCCCAGCGTGTACCTGTTCGACGACTCGTTCTCGGCCCTCGACTACGCGACCGACGCCGCCCTGCGGCTCGCGCTCGCGCCCCGCACCCGTGAGGCCACGGTCCTCCTGGTCGCCCAGCGGGTCGCGACCATCCGCCACGCCGAGCAGATCGTCGTGCTCGAGCACGGGCGCATCGTCGGCACCGGCACCCACGACGAGCTCCTGGAGACGTGCGAGACGTACCAGGAGATCGTGTACTCGCAGCTCTCGGCGCAGGAGGCAGCATGAGCACCCAGACCCCCCGCCCGGGCGACACCCCGGGCGACAAGAACGCCGAGACCGTCGTGACGCCGTCGGGCGGTGTGCAGGACGCGGCACCGACGCACGACGCCCCCGCCTCCCAGGACGGCGCGGACACGGCGGGAGACAAGCCCGACCTGTCCGCCACGCGTCTCAAGGGACGCCCGCAGGGCGGCGGCCACGGCCCCATGGGCGGCATGGGCATGCCCACCGAGAAGGCCATGGACTTCACGGGCTCGCTCAAGCGTTTCGCGGGCTACCTGCGCGTCGAGCGGCTCGCCGTCGCGGTCATCACGGTCCTGTCGATCCTGTCCGTGACGCTCGCCGTGCTGGGGCCCAAGCTCCTCGGCAACGGCACCAACGTGATCTTCGCGGGCGTGATCGGCTCGCAGATGCCCGCGGGCGTCACCAAGGAGCAGGCCGTCGAGAACCTGCGCGCCAACGGCCAGGGCACGCAGGCCGACATGCTCGCGGCCATGGACGTCGTGCCCGGCCAGGGCATCGACTTCGCGGCTCTGCGCACGATCCTGCTGCTGGTCCTCGCGATCTACGTCGGGTCCTTCCTGTTCGGGTGGATCCAGGGCCGCGTGACCACGTCCGTGGTCCAGCGCACCGTGCGCCGCCTGCGCGCCGAGGTCGAGGCCAAGCTGGGCCGCCTGCCGCTGTCCTACTTCGACCGGCAGAAGAAGGGCGAGGTCCTCAGCCGCGTCACCAACGACATCGACAACGTCGCGCAGACGCTCCAGCAGACGCTGTCCCAGCTCGTGACCTCGGTCCTGACCGTGGTCGGCGTGCTCGCCATGATGTTCTGGATCTCGCCGCTGCTCGCGGTCATCGCGCTCGTGACCGTGCCCCTGTCGGTGCTCGTCACGGCCATGATCGCCAAGCGCTCGCAGCCGCAGTTCATCAAGCAGTGGGCCGCGACCGGGCGCCTCAACGCGCACGTCGAGGAGATGTACACGGGCCACGCGCTCGTCAAGGTCTACGGCCACCAGCAGACGGCCGTCGACACGTTCGAGACCGAGAACGCCGAGCTCTACGAGGCGAGCTTCAAGGCGCAGTTCATCTCCGGGATCATCCAGCCCGCGATGGGCTTCGTCGCGAACCTCAACTACGTGATCGTGGCCGTGGTCGGCGGCCTGCGCGTCGCGTCGGGCACCCTGTCGCTGGGCGACGTCCAGGCGTTCATCCAGTACTCGCGCCAGTTCACGCAGCCCATCACGCAGATCGCGTCGATGATGAACCTCCTGCAGTCGGGCGTCGCCTCCGCGGAGCGCGTGTTCGAGCTGCTCGACGCCGAGGAGCAGTCCCCGGACCCATCGCCCGCGGCCGTCCTCACGGACGTGCAGGGCCGGGTCGCGTTCGAGGACGTCTCGTTCCGGTACGTGCCCGACCGCCCGCTGATCGACGACCTGTCGATCGTGGCCGAGCCCGGCCAGACCGTCGCGATCGTCGGCCCCACGGGTGCCGGCAAGACGACGCTCGTGAACCTCATCATGCGGTTCTACGAGGTCGACGGCGGTCGGATCACGCTCGACGGCGTCGACGTCCGGACCATGACCCGGGACGGGCTGCGGTCCAACATCGGCATGGTGCTGCAGGACACCTGGCTCTTCAAGGGCACCATCGAGGAGAACCTGCGCTACGGCGTGCCCGACGGCGTCGAGGTCACCGAGGAGCAGTTCCTCGAGGCGACGCGGGCCACGCACGTGGACCCGTTCGTGCGCACCCTGCCCGACGGGTACGCGACCGTGATCGACGACGAGGGATCCGGCGTGAGCGCGGGTGAGAAGCAGCTCCTGACGATCGCGCGCGCGTTCCTCGCGGACCCGGCGATCCTCATCCTCGACGAGGCGACCAGCTCGGTCGACACCCGCACCGAGGTGCTCGTGCAGCAGGCCATGAACGCGCTGCGCGCCGGGCGGACCTCGTTCGTGATCGCGCACCGGTTGTCGACGATCCGCGACGCCGACGTCATCCTCGTCATGGAGGACGGCGCGATCGTCGAGATGGGCAACCACGAGGTGCTCATCGAGAAGGGCGGCGCGTACGCGCGGCTCTACGAGAGCCAGTTCGCGGCCGCAGCGGTCGAGGAGGCCGTCGAGGGCGAGATGACCCGGTGACTGCGTGAGGTGGTGACCTGCGCGGGCGACCGCCCGAGGTGGTGACCGAGCGAGGTGGTGACCGAGCGAGGCCCCGGCGACGTCGTCGTCGGGGCCTCGTGGTGTCACGCGGCCGCGTCGCCGCCAGGTCCTCACGGCGGCGTCAGCTGCCCACGTCTCCTGGAGGACGACGAACGCCGGCACCGCCTTCTGGGCGGTACCGGCGTTCGAGGTGTCGCCCGGGTCGCGGGCGTGATCTTGGGGTGGAGCGGTCAGGAAGCGGTGTAGCCCGCGCCGGCGCAGAGCGACTCGAGCTCGGCCACGGCCTCGGTGACGCCGGTCGTGTCGATGCTGTCGCCGGTGCCCTTGAAGAGGTCGTCGGCCATCTGGAACGGGGTCTTGATGCTGCTGATGAGGGCGTTGGCGTCCTCGGGTCCAGCGAGGCGCAGGACGGCCTCGAGCTGGATGTTGGTGCTGCGCATGGCGTTCGACTCGTCCTCGGTGAGGGCGGTCATGTCGTACTCGAGCTCGTCGGTGACGCGCTGCGCGAGCGACTGGTCGCCGCCGTCGAAGTACTTCGCGCACACCTCGGCGCTCGTGGCGCCCGTGGGGGTCTCGTCGGGCGAGGAACCGCTGTCGGTTGCCGTGTCGGTCGCGCACGCGCTCAGGAGCGCGATAGCGCCCACAGCCGCAAGTGCCAGCATCTGCTTTCTCATGCATCCATGAAATCACGCGGGAACCCGGGTGAAAGTATGCATAAGGGAGACGGATGTCCAAGAGTGAGCGACGTCTCATTCCGAGGTCCGCCTGGGAGCGATTCCTCGTGATCGGGATCACGCGACGCTGTCAGGTCGGACCTCACAGCGACCCCTCAGCCCGCACCTGCGGAGGGCACACGCCGGGTCCGTAGACCAGAGGCATGACCTCCCACGACCCCCAGCCCAGCACCTCGTCCGCCCCCGAGTCGCCCGTCGTCGTGCCGCCCGCCGTCGTGCCGCCACCCCGGCGCCGTCGACGGCGGGTCCTGCTCGCCGGAGGCCTCGCGCTCGCCCTGGCCCTCGGCGGGACGACCGCGTGGGCGCTCGACCGGTTCGTGGTCGAGCACGTCGAGATCGCCGACGTCTCGGCCTACGAGGCGAGCCAGGCCTCGGCGAGCGGGTCCGCGGAGGCGGCGACGTCGTCGGGCACCTCGAGCGCGGGGACGGCCGCGTCCTCCGACGGGACGAGCGTGAGCGTGCGCCAGGTCGTCGAGGGCACGGGAGACGACACCGTCACGTACTACGTCGCGGACGTCGTCCTGGGCGACGCGACCGACCTGCGCTCGGCGTTCGCCCAGGACGCGTACGGCGAGAACATCACCGAGAAGACCTCCGACATCGCGGCCGACAACGACGCGCTCCTCGCGATCAACGGCGACTACTACGGCTTCCGGTCCACGGGCATCGTGATCCGCAACGGCGTCGTCTACCGCGACGACGGGGCTCGCGAGGGGCTCGCGTTCTACCGCGACGGGAGCGTCGAGGTCTACGACGAGACCACCACGTCCGCCCAGGAGCTGGTGGACGCGGGCGTGTGGAACACGGTGTCGTTCGGGCCCGCGCTGGTCGACGACGGCGAGGTGCTCGACGGGATCGACGACGTCGAGGTCGACACCAACGTCGGCAACCACTCGATCCAGGGCGAGCAGCCGCGGACCGCCGTGGGCGTGGTCGACGCGAACCACCTGGTCCTCGTCGTGGTCGACGGACGCAGCACCGGGTACAGCCGCGGCGTCACCATGACCGAGCTCGCCGAGATCATGCAGGGCCTGGGCGCCACGACCGCGTACAACCTCGACGGCGGCGGGTCCTCGACCATGTACTACGACGGCGAGCTCGTCAACGACCCCCTGGGCCGCGGCAAGGAGCGAGGCACCTCCGACATCCTGTACGTCGGGAAGTGAGCGGCCGTGATCGTGCTGATCCCGGCCTACGAGCCGGACGGGAAGCTCGTGCGCCTGGTCTCCGAGCTGCGTGCCACAGGTGTGGTGCGGGGGATCGTCGTGGTCGACGACGGCAGCGGGCCGTCGTCCAGCGACGTGTTCGACGACGTCGCGCGCCTCGGGGCGGTCCTCGTCGGGTTCCCGGCCAACCGCGGCAAGGGCGCGGCGCTGCGGCGTGGTCTCGCCGAGGTCGCGCGGCGCTGGCCCGGCGAGGACGTGGTGTGCGCCGACGCCGACGGGCAGCACCGCGTCGCCGACATCCTGCGGGTCGGGGAGCGGGTGCTGGACGGGGACGGTGCGCTGGTGCTCGGGGCGCGAGCGTTCGCAGGCGACGTGCCCGTACGCAGCCGGCTCGGCAACACCGTGACCCGGTGGCTGTTCCGTGCGGCGACGGGACTGCGTGTCCAGGACACCCAGACCGGCCTGCGCGGGTACCCCGCCTCGATGATCGGGTGGCTGCTCGACGTGCGCGGCGACCGGTACGAGTACGAGCTCAACGTGCTGCTGTCAGCGGCGCGCGAAGGGCGCTCCGTGGTCGAGATCGAGATCAAGACGATCTACCTCGACGGCAACGCGTCCTCGCACTTCCGGCCGCTCGTCGACTCGGCCCGCATCTACGCGCCGCTGCTCGCGTTCTCGCTGTCGTCGCTGCTCGCGTTCGGGATCGACACCGCGGCGCTGCTCGTGCTCGACGCCGTGACCGGGTCCTTGCTCGTCTCCGTCGTGGGGGCGCGCGGCGTCAGCGGGGCCGTGAACTTCGTGGTCAACCGGCGGGTGTTCGGCGGCGCTGGTGCTGGTGCTGGTGCTGTGCTACGGCCGGCCGGGGGCGCGGGGGCGGTCACGTGCGAGGTGCCGCGCTGCGGTACGCGGCGCTCGCGGTCGGGCTGCTGGCCGCTGGGTACGGGGTGCTCTGGGGACTGACGGGGCTGGGGCTCGCGCTGCTCCCTGCCAAGGTCGTGACCGAGGTGCTGCTGTTCGCGACGAGCTATCAGGTGCAGAGGCGCGTGGTGTTCCGCCCGGGGGTGCCGACGGACACGACGGGGCCCGCGACCCAGATGGTCCGGACCGCACCGGACGGCACTCCGGACGGTGCTCCGGTGGCCGGACGGTCCGGAGCGAGCGGGAGCGTCGCTGCCGCCGTGCGGCCGGTCACCGAGCACGAGGTTCCGCGCGCTCGACCACGAGGTTGAGGTCGCGAACGCCGTCAGAACGACCGCAACCTCGTGCTCGGCACCGGTGGGGCCCCGAGCGCGGAGCCGGGGCGGTGCGAGAGTGGCCGGCGGTCGCCCGATGCAGACCCGCTCCGTCGGTGCGGGAGAATCTGAGCGTGCAGATCATCCACGTGACCGACCCGGCCGACCCGCGCCTCGCCGACTACACGAACCTCACGGACATCGAGCTCCGCTCGAAGAACGAGCCGGAGAAGGGCATGTACATCGCCGAGAGCACCACGGTGATCCACCGTGCGCTCCGTGCCGGGCACCGGCCCCGGTCGTTCCTCATGGCAGAGAAGTGGCTCCCGGGTCTCGAGGAGGCGATCTCCGCCGTCGGGCTGGACGACGGGCCCGGCGGGACGGGCGAGCCCGTGCCCGTGTACATCGCCGAACCCGCCGTCCTGGAGTCGATCACGGGCTTCAACCTGCACCGTGGCGCGCTCGCGGCCATGCACCGGCCGGTCCTGCCGAGCGTGCACGACCTGCTCACGACCGCTCGGGACGGACAGGGCGCACGACGGGTCGCGATCCTGGAGGACATCGTCGACCACACCAACGTGGGCGCGATCTTCCGGGGGGCGGCCGGCCTCGGGGTGGACGCGGTGCTCGTGTCGCCGCGGTGCTCGGACCCGTTGTACCGGCGCAGCGTCCGGGTCTCGATGGGAACCGTGTTCCAGGTGCCGTGGACGCGGCTCGAGTCGTGGCCGGGGGGCGTCGAGGAGCTGCGCGAGCACGGGTTCACGGTCGCGGCGCTCGCACTGTCGGACGACTCGCTCACGCTCGACGAGTACGTCGCGCGCGGCGACGAGAGGTCGGCGTTCGTGTTCGGGACCGAGGGGCACGGGCTGCACCGCTCGACGCTCGCGGCCGTGGACCACGTCGTGAAGATCCCGATGAGCGGGGGAGTGGACTCGCTCAACGTCGCCGCGTCGGCCGCTGTGGTGTTCTGGGCGACGCGCGCGTAGCCGTCTCCCGGGGACGGCGCGGGGCGTCGGAGCACCCGGGAACCGCCCCCGGGCCCGAGCCCCATCACGCCTCCTGGCCTCGCACGACGCCGATTGTGATGAAAAGCACAAAGTCCAGGGCCCATTGCGGCGTCCCTCGGTCGACCATCGTTCTTCGGGCGAAACGACCCGCTCCGACCGCCGCCCGTGCGCCTGGCGCGGCCCGCCGTCGGGCACGGCCGACCCGACGGGGCGACGGCCACCCGAGTTGATCCGCAACAACTCGCCCCGGAGTCAACGCCGCAGGTCAGAGGCCTGGAAGCGCCCGTGTCCCGGTTCGGGACCAAGGCCTGGCGTTCGGGACCTAGGTCCCGGTACGCACGAGTGAACTCGTCCATATGTTGTGGGTGCCCCCAGCCCCACTTCTCGGACGGAGAACCCCCGGTGGTCACTGCCGACGTAGCCCCCAGACCCGCTCACCAGGTGAGCGCCGACTCGCGTCGCGACCTCATCGACTGGGACCCCAACGACCCCCAGCGCTGGGACTCGAAGGTCGCCTGGAGCACGCTCTGGGTCACGACGTTCAACCTCATGCTCGCGTTCATCATCTGGTACCTGCCCGGGGCGCTCGTCCCCACGCTCGGCACGATCACCGGATGGGACCTCACCGAGAGCCAGTCGTACTGGCTGCTCGCGATGCCCGGGCTGACGGGCGGGTTCCTGCGCATCGTCTGGATGATGCTCCCGCCCATGCTCGGCACCCGCAAGATGCTGACGCTGTCCGCGCTCCTCATGATCATCCCGTTCGTCGGGTGGACCTGGGTCGTGATGCTCCCGACGCAACCTGCGTACGGGCTGCTCGTCGCGCTCGCTCTCGCCGCGGGCCTCGGCGGCGGCGTCTTCTCGGGCTACATGCCCTCGACCTCGTACTTCTTCCCGAAGAGCAAGCAGGGCACGGCCCTGGGCCTGCAGGCCGGGATCGGGAACTTCGGCGTCTCGGTCGTCCAGTTCGTCGTCCCGTGGGCCATCGGGTTCGGGATGTTCGGCCTCGCCGGCCAGCTCGCGCACCCGCAGAACGCCGAGCCGCGCCAGGTCTGGCTGCAGAACCCGGGCCTCATCTTCATCCCGTTCGCCGTGGTCGGCGTCGTGCTCGCCTGGACCCTGCTCAAGTCGGTGCCGGTCAAGGCCAACCTCAAGCAGCAGTTCGACATCTTCCAGAACAAGCACACGTGGCTCATGACCATGGAGTACGTGCTGACCTTCGGCATCTTCTCCGGCCTCGCAGGCACGTTCGGCATGCTCCTCAAGCAGCAGTTCGGCCCTGAGTACCTGACGTGGGTCTTCCTCGGTGCGCTCGTCGGCTCGCTCGCCCGCATGTGCTGGGGGCCGCTCTGCGACCGCTTCGGTGGCGGCGTGTGGACGGTGGTGTCCGGGATCGGCGTCGCAGCCTCGGCAGCGCTCGTGCTCTACGGGCAGGTCACGGTCGCGGACGGCCAGACGCCCAGCCTGCCGATCTTCATGACCGGCATGGTCCTCATCTTCTTCTTCTGCGGGGTCGGCAACGCCGCGACCTTCAAGCAGATGCCCATGATCTTCCCTGCCCGTCAGGCGGGAGGGGTGATCGGCTGGACGGCCGCGATCGCCGCGTTCGGACCGTTCCTGTTCTCGATGCTGTTCAACTACCTGCCGAGGACGGCCGTGTTCGGCGGCATCATCGCCTACGCCCTGCTGTGCGCGGGCATCGCCTGGCACTTCTACGCCCGCCCCGGCGCCGAGGCCAAGAGCTGACCGTGCGACCGTCCGCAGCCCACCGCGCAGGCCCTGGGGCCCGACGATCAGCAGTCGTCGGCCCCCGGGCTCCCGGTCACGAGGATCGGGATCGCAGTGGCCTCGTCGTGCCGCGCCGGGTCCACGCTCTCGAGCCGCGCCACGCAGTGGTGCTGGCCGAAGTGCGGCGCGAGGGCAGTGGCCCGCAGGTCCGAGCCGAGCTCGGCCAGCGTGCCGTTGATGAAGCCCGCGTGCAGGGAGCACACGACCTGCGGGGTGCTGCGGGCGGTCGCCACGAACGGGCAGTTGTTGAGCACGAGAGCGTCCATGCCCTTGCCGGGCGCGGAGACGTGCGCGGACGGCTCGCCGCGAGGCGTCGGCGCGAACCACAGCGCGTCGAGCTTCGACACGAGCCGGGCCGAGACCTCCTCCTCGGTGAGGACCTCGCCCGGCTCGGGGCACTCGGCGAGCTTGTGCCCCCACGTGCGGCCCACGGCGTACGTCAGGGCGGCGGCGTCGGGCACGTTCACGGCGACCGCGGTCGTCAGGGCCTCCGCCAGGAGCCGGTACGCCTGGGCGCGCTCGTGCGTCTGGTTGGGCAGGGTGCCGCGGTACAGCACCTTGGGCCGGCCGGGCGTCGACCGGGCCTGCTGGGTGCGCTCGGCCAGCCCGGCGTCGACGAGCGACTCCAGGTGGAAGCGCGCGGTGTTCTGGTGGACGCCGACCTCCTGGGCGATCTCCTGGACGGAGACCGGCGCCTTGGAGTCGCGCAGCAGCTGGATGACGTGCGTGCGTCTGCCGCCGTGGTCGCTGCGACCCGTGGTGCCGTCGAATCCACCGTTGACGTTCTGTCTGGGCACGTGCTCGCCCTACCTCTTCCCGCTCGTGGACCACTGACTTCGAGGCGTCCGGCTGCCCCCGGCCGACGTCCTCACCATGACAACCATCGCACGAACGCCCCCCACGCAGTCCCCGAGGAGCTCTCGCCATGACCATCGACGACCAGGCGGCCATGTCGCCCCTGATGAGGAAGCTGCTCACGACGCGCAGCCACTTCCCCCAGACGGAGGTGTTCGACTCGGCGCACGCCATGATCGAGACGAACCCCTCGGAGTGGGACCGGTTCTACCGGGACCGCTGGGCCCACGACAAGGTGGTGCGCTCGACCCACGGCGTGAACTGCACGGGGTCGTGCGCGTGGGACGTGTACGTCAAGGACGGCCTCATCACGTGGGAGCACCAGGGCACCGACTACCCGACGACAGGACTCGACAGCCCCGAGTACGAGCCGCGCGGCTGCCCGCGCGGAGCCTCGTTCTCCTGGTACACGTACTCGCCGTCGCGTGTGCGCTACCCGTACGTGCGCGGCGTCCTGCTCGAGATGTACCTCGACGCGCGCTGCCGCCTGGGCGACCCCGTGCTCGCGTGGGCCGAGGTCGTCGAGAGCCCGCTCAAGGCGACCCTCTACAAGAAGGCGCGTGGCAAGGGCGGCCTGGTCCGCGCGGACTGGGACCTCGCGACCGAGATCATGGCCGCGGCCCACGTCTACACGATCAAGGCGTACGGCCCCGACCGCTGCGTCGGCTTCACCCCGATCCCGGCCATGTCGATGGCGAGCTTCGGCGTCGGGACGCGCTTCCTGTCGATGATCGGCGGGACCCTGCTGAGCTTCTACGACTGGTACGCGGACCTGCCGCCCGCGAGTCCCCAGATCTGGGGCGACCAGACCGACGTCCCCGAGTCGGGCGACTGGTGGAACTCGAGCTACATCATGATGTGGGGCTCGAACGTCCCCGTCACCCGCACGCCTGACGCGCACTTCCTGGCCGAGGCCCGCTACAAGGGCACCAAGGTCGTCGCGGTCAGCCCCGACTACGCGGACAACGTGAAGTTCGCCGACGACTGGCTCGCGCCCGCCCCGGGCACGGACGGCGCGCTCGCGCAGGCCATGGGCCACGTGCTGCTCACCGAGTTCTACCGCGACCGTCAGGTGCCGTACTTCGAGGCGTACTCGCGCACGTACACGGACGCCCCGTTCCTGGTCACGCTCGACGAGGCGCCCGTCCAGGGCGCAGGCGCGGAGGGCGCAGGGCCAGACGGCGCAGCCTCCCCGGTCTTCCGGCCCGCCAAGTTCCTCACGGCGGCCGACCTGGACGGCCAGCCCGTCGCGGGCGCGACGGGCGAGCGCCCCGAGTTCCGCCCGGTCTTCCTCGACACGGCCGCGGACGCTCTCACGGTGCCGAACGGCACGCTGGCCGACCGGTGGACCGAGGACGGCGTGGGCCGCTGGAACCTCGACCTCGAGGACCACGACCCGGCGCTGAGCCTCCTGGGCCTGTCCCACGCCGGGGCCGAGACCCAGGGCGTCGTCGTCGAGCTGCCGAGGTTCGACGTCGGCGCGACCGAGGGCGGGACGTCCGTCCTGCGCGGCGTCCCGGCGATCCGGGTGGGCGGGCGCCTCGTGACGACCGTGTTCGACCTGCTCATGGCGCAGTACGGCGTGGGCCGCGAGGGCCTGCCGGGCACGTGGCCCACGGGCTACGACGACCCGACGTCGCCCGGGACCCCTGCCTGGCAGGAGTCCCTGACCGGGGTGCCCGCCGAGCAGTGCACCCGGATCGCGCGCGAGTTCACGCGCAACGCCGAGGTGAGCAAGGGCAAGTCCATGATCATCATGGGCGCGGGCACCAACCACTGGTACCACGCGGACACCATCTACCGGACCTTCATCGCGCTCCTGACCCTCACCGGGTGCCAGGGAGTCAACGGTGGCGGCTGGGCCCACTACGTGGGGCAGGAGAAGGCACGCCCGGTCACGGGCCAGCAGCACATGGGCTTCGCGCTCGACTGGCAGCGCCCCACCCGCCACATGGCCGGCACGGCGTTCTGGTACACCGCGACCGACCAGTGGCGCTACGAGGGGTTCGGGGCGGACGAGCTCGCGTCGCCGACCGGCCCGGGCACCCTCAAGGACCGCAGCATGATGGACTGCTTGACCCAGGCAGCCCGCATGGGCTGGACCCCCTCGCACCCCGGGTTCGACCGGAACCCGCTCGACCTGTGCGACGAGGCCGCGGCCGCCGGCGTGCCGGTCGCCGACCACGTGGTGTCGGAGCTGCGCAGCGGGAACCTCAAGTTCGCGGTCGAGGACCCGGACGACCCGCAGAACTTCCCGCGCGTCCTGACGGTCTGGCGCGCGAACCTGATCGGGAACTCGGCCAAGGGCAACGAGTACTTCATCAAGCACCTGCTGGGGGCCGACTCGGCGCTGCGCGCGCACGAGACGCCACCCGAGCGCAGGCCGGAGGAGGTCGTCTGGCGGGACGAGGCACCCGAGGGCAAGCTCGACCTGCTGACCAACATCGACTTCCGCATGACCTCGACCTCGCTGTTCGCCGACGTCGTGCTCCCGGCTGCGACCTGGTACGAGAAGCAGGACATCTCGACCACGGACATGCACCCGTTCGTGCACGCGCTCAACGCGGCGATCGCCCCGCCGTGGCAGGCGCGCACGGACTACGACGCGTTCCTCGGCCTCGCCGACAAGGTCTCCGAGCTGTCCAAGATCCACCTGGGCACCCGCACCGACGTCATCGCGGCACCTCTCACGCACGACACCCCCGACGAGATGGCCCAGCCGGGCGGCGTCGTCCTCGACTGGCGCAAGGGCGAGTGCGAGCCCGTCCCGGGCGTGACCATGCCACGACTCGTGGTGATCGAGCGCGACTACACGCAGATCGCGGAGAAGATGCGCGCCGTCGGGCCGCTCGTCTCGAAGGTCGGCACGACGACCAAGGGCGTCACGGTCGTCCCCGAGCAGGCGATCGAGTTCCTCGCGAAGGCCAACGGCGTGCGCAAGGACGGCG
The DNA here is from genome assembly GCA_963782165.1 of uncultured Actinomycetota bacterium. Classification (GTDB taxonomy): domain Bacteria; phylum Actinomycetota; class Actinomycetes; order Actinomycetales; family Cellulomonadaceae; genus Oerskovia. The sequence continues at coordinate 111,640 of CAWAIO010000005.1, read as the reverse complement.
TCGCCAAGGGGCGCCCGTCGCTCGAGACCGCGGCGCACTTCTGCGAGGCGATCCTCGCGCTGTCGGGTACGACCAACGGCGCCGTCTCGGTCGCGGGCTTCAAGGCTCTCGAGAAGCGCGTCGGCAAGCCGCTCGCGGACCTCGCCGAGGAGAACCACGACCGGCAGGTCACGTTCGCCCAGACCCTCACGGGCCCGCAGAACGTGTTCACGAGCTACGAGTGGTCGGGCTCCGAGCAGGGAGGCCGGCGCTACTCGCCGTTCGTCGTCAACGTCGAGCGGCTCAAGCCGTGGCACACGCTCACGGGCCGCCAGCACTTCTTCGTCGACCACGACTGGATGACCGAGCTCGGCGAGCAGCTCCCGGTCTACCGGCCGCCGCTCGACATGGCACGCCACTTCGGCCACCAGGGGTTCAGCGAGCCCGGCTCGACCGAGGTCACGGTGCGCTACCTGACGCCGCACTCCAAGTGGTCCATGCACTCGCAGTTCCAGGACAACCCGTACATGCTCGCGCTCTCGCGAGGAGGCCCCACGATCTGGATCTCCGAGGAGGACGCGCGGACCGCGGGCATCGCGGACAACGACTGGATCGAGGCGGTCAACCGCAACGGCGTGGTCGTGGCACGGGCCGTGGTCTCGCACCGCATGCCTACGGGGACGGTCTACATGTACCACTCGAAGGACCGCAACATCGACGTGCCCAAGGCGGAGGCGTCGGGCAAGCGAGGGGGCATCCACAACGCGCTGACGATGATCATGATGAAGCCCACGCACCTCCTGGGCGGGTACGGCCAGCTCACCTACGCCTTCAACTACTACGGGCCGACCGGCAACCAGCGCGACGAGTACACGGTCATCCGTCGGCGCAACCAGGAAGTGGAGTACTGAGATGCGGGTCATGTCGCAGGTAGCGATGGTCATGAACCTCGACAAGTGCATCGGGTGCCACACGTGCTCGGTCACGTGCAAGCAGACGTGGACGAACCGCGACGGCGTCGAGTACGTGTGGTTCAACAACGTGGAGACCAAGCCCGGCACCGGGTACCCGCGCGGGTACGAGGACCAGGACCGGTGGCACGGCGGCTGGGAGCTCGACCGCAAGGGCCGCCTCCGGCTCCGCTCGGGCGGGCGGCTGCGTCGTCTGGCGTCGATCTTCGCGAACCCCGACCTCCCGGGGCTCGACGACTACTACGAGCCCGCGACGTACGACTTCGACCAGCTGATCTCCGCGCCGGCGAACTCGCCGCACATCCCCGTGGCACGGCCCAAGAGCGCGATCACGGGCAAGGACATGAAGATCACCTGGGGACCCAACTGGGACGACGACCTGGGCGGGTCGCCCGAGATCGCGGTCAAGGACCCGAACCTCGCCGGGATGGCCGACAAGGTCAAGCTCTCGTTCGAGCAGACGTTCATGTTCCACCTGCCGCGGATCTGCGAGCACTGCCTCAACCCCGCGTGCGTCTCGGCGTGCCCGTCGTCGGCCATGTACAAGCGCGTCGAGGACGGGATCGTGCTCGTCGACCAGGACAAGTGCCGCGGGTGGCGCATGTGCGTCTCGGCCTGCCCCTACAAGAAGGTGTACGTCAACCACCAGACGGGCAAGGCCGAGAAGTGCACGTTCTGCTTCCCACGCATCGAGGCAGGGCAGCCGACCGTGTGCGCCGAGACGTGCGTGGGACGGCTGCGGTACATCGGCCTCGTGCTCTACGACGCCGACGCGGTCGAGGCCGCGGCGTCGGTCGAGGACCCCAAGGACCTGCTCGACGCCCAGCGCGACGTCTTCCTCGATCCCACGGACCCCGAGGTGATCGCGGCCGCCCGGGCAGCCGGGATCGCCGAGGACTGGATCGGCGCCGCCCAGCGCTCGCCCATCTGGAAGCTCATCCAGAAGTTCAAGGTCGCGCTGCCGCTGCACCCCGAGTACCGGACCATGCCCATGGTCTGGTACGTGCCGCCGCTCTCGCCCGTCCTGGACGTCACGACCGAGCTCGGCAAGGACGACGCCGACGCCGACGACGTGTTCCACACCATCGCGTCGCTGCGCATCCCGCTCGAGTACCTCGCGAGCCTCTTCTCGGCCGGGGACGTCGACGTCGTCGCGGGGGTCCTCATGAAGCTCGCCGCGATGCGCAGCCACATGCGTCGACGCACGCTCGACGGGGAGATCGACCAGGACCTGCTCGACCAGGTCGGGTACTCGGCCGAGGACGTCGAGGAGCTGTACCGGCTCCTGGCGATCGCCAAGATGGAGGACCGCTACGTGATCCCCGCGGCGCACAAGGAGGACGCGGCGGAGATGGCCTCGTGGGCCTCGGGCTGCTCGCTCGACAACCCGGGCGGACCCGGCATGAGCGCGGCCTCCACGCGTGGTGGCCCCGTCTCCGTACCCCTGCAGGTGCGGAGGCCGTCATGACGACCCAGGCTCCGCCGTCGGGCAGGCGTGCGTTCATCCCGCTCCTGCGGCGCTCGCGGCGCAAGAACCTCGTCGAGGTCCCTGCCCGGTCCGACGTCCTCGCGCTCGCCAGCATCCTGCTGGCCTATCCCGACGCCGCCTGGTACGCGGACGCCGACGAGCTCGCCGCAGCCGTCGCAGCCCTGCCGGACTCGGCCCCGGCCGCGCACCTGCGCGCGTTCTGGGACCAGCACGCGCGGATGGAGCCGCGCGTCGCGCGGGCCCACTACGTCGAGACGTTCGACCTGCGCCGCAAGTCGTCGCTGTTCCTCAGCTACTACCTGCACGGCGACACACGCCAGCGCGGCATGGCGCTCCTCGCGCTCAAGCAGCGCTACCGCGCGTGCGGGTTCGCCCCCGACGACGCCGAGCTGCCCGACTACCTGCCCATGGTCCTGGAGTTCGCCTCGCGCGCCGGGACAGGGGCGGGGGAGGCTCCGCTGCGGACCCACCGCGGCGGGATCGAGCTCATCCGCCGCTCGCTCGCCGACCGCGGCTCGCACTACCGCGAGATCCTCGAGGCGATCGGCGACCTGCTCGGCCCGGTCACCGACCATCAGCGCGAGGAGGTCGACCAGCTCGCGCTCAGCGGCCCGCCCACCGACGACGCGGGGCTCGAGATCGCCTCGATGCCCTACGGGGGAGCGAGCTGGACGGACACGCCCGGCGCGCCCTTCGGCCCCCCGGAATTCACCTGCGCCCCGGAAGGACGCTGACCATGGACACCCTCCTCTTCGTGGTGCTGCCGTACGTGTGCCTCGCGATCTTCGTCGTCGGGCACGCGTGGCGGTACCGCAGCGATCAGTTCGGCTGGACGACCCGCACCAGCCAGGTGCTCGAGAAGCGCTGGCTCGCGTGGGGCTCGCCCCTGTTCCACTTCGGCGCGCTCTTCGCGATCCTCGGGCACGCGGCGGGGCTCCTCATCCCGACGTCGTGGACCCAGGCCCTCGGGATCTCCGACCACACCTACCACGTGGTCGCGGTCGCGGCCGGGACCGTCGCAGGCGTCCTGCTGTGCGCGGGCCTGGTCATCCTGCTGCTGCGGCGCTTCTTCATCTCCGACCGCATCCGCGTCGTGACCACCCCCATGGACTGGGTCCTGTACGCGCTGCTCACGGTCGAGATCGGCGTCGGCATGTGGCAGACGGTCGCGATCAACGTGTTCGGCTCCGGGTACGAGTACCGCGGCACCGTCTCGGTCTGGTTCCGCCAGCTCTTCGTCTTCCAGCCCGACCCCTCCCTCATCTCCTCCGCGCCCGCCGTCTACGGGTGGCACGCCGTCCTCGCGTGCCTGCTCCTCGCGATCTGGCCCTTCACGCGCCTCGTGCACGTGTGGTCCGTGCCCATCGCGTACCTCGCCCGGCCGTACGTCGTCTACCGCCAGCGCAACGCGACCCCCGTCCGACCGAAGGTCAAGGCATGAGCACGGTCACCGACGTCACCGGGGCGGGCATCGCGTCCAGGCCTGCCCCGGCGCGCGGGGGAGCTGAACCCACCGGGCGCGTGGCGCTCGCGGGGGTGGGGGAGTGGGTGCTCGACGTCGCCGTGCACGAGCGTGCGGTCGCCTCGGCGCACGCCGGAGCCGTCGTGACCTTCGCGGGCGTCGTGCGCGACCACGACGGCGGCCGCCCGGTCACTGCCCTCACCTACGAGGCCCACCCCGACGCCGACCGCATCATCGGCGAGATCGCGGCCCGCGTCGCCGCCGCGGCCGACGACGACGTCCGCGTCGCCGTGACGCACCGCGTCGGCGACCTGGTCGTCGGGGACGCAGCGCTCGTCGCGGTCGTCGCCGCCGCGCACCGCGCCCAGGCCTTCACGGTCTGCGCGGCGCTCGTCGAGGAGATCAAGGCCTCCCTGCCCGTGTGGAAGCGCCAGGTCTTCACCGACGGCAGCCACGAGTGGGTCGGGGCGCTGTGAGCATCGCCACCGACCTTCCCCGCGGCACCGGCCCGGCCCCCGTGCCCGACGGCGGCGCGCGAGCCGAGCGGGAGGCGTCCGCAGCGACGGGGCCGGGGCGCGCGGCGCCGTCGGGAGCTTCCCGTGCCGGGGCGCGCGGCGCCGTCGGACGCAGACCGGCGAGATGCTCCCGGGCTCGTCGACCGGTTCGGGCGGCGCCACCGCGACCTGCGGATCTCGCTGACCGACCGCTGCTCGCTCCGGTGCACCTACTGCATGCCCGCCGAGGGCATGCCGTGGCTGCCCTCCGACGAGCTCCTCACGGTCGCCGAGATGACACGGGTCGCGGCCGTGGCGGTGCGTCACGGGATCGAGGAGATCCGCCTCACGGGCGGCGAACCGCTCCTGCGGCCCGACATCGTCGAGATCGTGGCCGGGCTGGCTGCGCTCCCGGGGGCACCCGAGATCTCGATGACCACCAACGGGCTGCGTCTCGCGGCGCTCGCGGAGTCGCTCCGCACGGCGGGGCTCGCCCGCCTCAACGTGTCCCTCGACACCCTGCGCCCCGAGCGGTACGCGCGGCTGACCCGCCGGGACCGGCTCGGCCAGGCCCTCGACGGGCTCGCGGCGGCCGACCGGGCCGGCTTCACGGGCACCAAGCTGAACGCGGTGCTCGTGCGCGGGGTCAACGACGACGAGACGACGGACCTCGTGCGGTTCGCGCTCGCCCGCGGCTACGAGCTGCGCTTCATCGAGCAGATGCCCCTCGACGCAGGCCGGACCTGGACCCGCGAGGGCATGGTCACGGCCGACGAGGTGCTCGCCGCGCTCGCCGGGGAGTTCGACCTGGTCCCGGTGCCGACACGCGGCGCCGCGCCCGCCGAACACTGGCGGGTCGACGGGACCGGTGCGGTCGTCGGGATCGTCGCCTCGGTGACGCGGCCCTTCTGCGGGGCGTGCGACCGGATCCGCCTCACGGCCGACGGCCAGCTGCGCAACTGCCTCTTCGCCCGCGAGGAGACCGACCTGCGCACGATCCTGCGCACGGGCGGCGACGACGACCGGATCGCGCAGGCCCTCGGCCTCTCGGTCCGGGCCAAGGCCGCCGGCCACACGGTCGGCACCGCCGACTTCGAGCAGCCCGTCCGCGGCATGTCCGCGATCGGCGGCTGACCCACACCTTCGCCCGAACCGTCCACGAGAAGGAGCACCGAGATGCCCGCCATCACCCTGCGCTACTACGCCGCTGCCCGCGCCGCGGCGAACGGCCTGGACGAGGAGGTGATCGAGACCGAGAGCCCGGCCGCTGCGCTGCGTGCGAGCGCGCGACGCCATGGCGAGGCGATGCGCCGGGTGCAGGTCGTCGCTTCCTACCTCCAGGACGGGCGCGCGCTGCGTCCGGAGGCCGCAGCGGCCCCCGTCGCCGAGCCCGTGACGATCGACGTGCTCCCACCGTTCGCAGGTGGGTGACCCGTCGTGCACAGCGCTCCGGTGTACGAGCGCTTCCCGCCGCTCGACGCGCCGGCCGCGACGTTCGTGCCGTGCGGCCACCGGCGTGCCGGGCTCCACGGTCCGGTCACGAGCGGGTGGCTGCTCGCGGCGAGCGTGAGCCAGCTCGCCGTGGCCGTCGCGGTCCTGTGGTGCGGGCTCAGCGCGCACCCGGTCCTGACGGCGCCCGCGGCCGTGAGCATCGCCGCGGCGCTGCTCGCGGCCCCCTGGCTCGTGTCGGTCGTGGTCCTCGCGCTGGGACGAGCGAGGTTCAGGCAGCTCGAACGGCGCTACGTCGCGTGGCTCGACGGGATCACGGCCGAACGGAGGGAGCTGCACGGCCGGCAGGTCCAGGCCAGGCTCCTCGAGCACGAGGCGGCCCCGCGGCACTGGGTCGTGCCCGCCGACTGGTAGCGGCCCGGCGGCCCGGTGCGCGGCGGGCACCCTGACGGAACCCTGCGGCGCTCAGCCGAGCTCGGCGACGAGCCGCGAGGTGAGCGGGACCGCGACCCCGAGGCGGCCCGCCGCGCGCACGACCGCTCCGCCGATCGCGTCGACCTCGAGAGGCCGCCCCGCCTGCGCGTCACGCTCCATCGAGGACCGCGCGCCCGCGGGGAACCTGTCGTAGAGGGCCAGCGAAGCAGCGGGGTCCGCGGGAGCGCCTGATGCCGCCGCCACGGCGGCGACCTCGGCGACGAGCGTCTCGAGCTCGGACCGGTGGGTCGTGCGCACCTCGCCGATGGTCGCGGCGTACCGCGTGGTGAGCAGGGCGAGCGGGGCCAGGAACGAGAGCTTGGCCCAGACGAGCGCCGGCTCGTCGGCGCGCACGGTCGTCGTGATGCCCGCGCCCGCGAGCAGGGCGCGCACCGGCTCGACGGCCTCGAGGGGCACGTCACCCGCGGCGAGGTCGATCTCGACGAACGGGCTGCCGTGCACGATCTCTCCCGGTGCCACGCGCGTCGACTCGACCCGGATCGTCGCGGGCACGACGCGCTCGGAGCCGTAGCGAGCTCGCAGCACGTCCAGGTGCTCGACGCCGTTGAGGAGCGGCACGACGATGCCGTCCCCGAGGACCTCACGAGGGACGAGGTCGAGTGCGTCGGCCAGGCCGGTCTGCTTGACCGTGACGAGGAGCACGTCGACGGGGGAGTCGAGGCGCCTCGTCGCCCGGGCGGGGACGTCGAAGTCTCCGAGCAGCGCGCTCCGGACACGCAGGCCGTGCGCGCGCAGCGACTCGACCGTGGCGTCGCGGGCCACGAACCGCACGTCCGAGCCCGCGCGGCTCAGCAGGGCGCCGACGAGCCCTCCGACCCCGCCGGCGCCCAGGACCGCGACCCTCGTCCGTTCCGCGCTCTGCGCCTCGTCCACGATCCCTGCCACGTCCTGTTCCACCACGGTCTCCCTCGTCCCGACGATCGAGGTCCCAGGAGAACACGCCGGTGCACCACCTCGGCGCGAGACGCGGTCCCTGAGCGGGGTGAGGAGCGTCACGATGCGGCGCGCACGTGCGCGGCGTGGAGGACCGCACCGCGTGAACGGCGCGTCGGCTTCTCGGTGGAACGATCCGTGCGGGTGCCTCGTTGGTGCCTACACGACAGCCCGTGGGCGCGTTCTGGTACGCAGGTGCCGACGCGTTCCCGGGACCGACGACGTGCGGATGCCGCACAGCGAGGGACACAGCGATGCCGGTGAACCAGACCGAGACCACCCGCCCACGGACGTTCGACGCGCGCTCGGCCGCGGTCTACGGGCTCGTGACGGCCGCGTGGTACACCGTGCCGGACCTCGTCGAGCGGCGCAGCGCCCGGGCCCTGCTCAAGACGGCGTGCGGGGTGTCGGGGATCGCCCTGCTGATGTGCACCGAGGACGGTCGGCAGGCGTTCGAGGGAATCCGCCGCCTGCGCGAGACGGTGCGCGAGACCGGGCACGACGACCACGTGCTCGCGGACGGCCGCGCGTCCGGCCCGGCCACAGCCTTCCCGGGCGAGGCGGGCCAGGGCGACGTCCCGGGCGACACGCTGCACGGACTGACCCCGGTCAAGATCACGCCCGCCGGGCGGACCGTGGTCGCCACCGGGGCCGTCGTGGTCCTCGGGGTCACGACGGCGCTCGGGGTGGTCGGGGAGAAGATGGCGTACCGGTGGGGTGAGCGCATGCGCGCTCGAGGGGTGCGCGCGCCGCACGCCCGCGTGGGACTGGTGCTCGGGGCGGCCGCGGCGATCCTGGGCGGGCTTGCCCCTGCGGACGAGGCCGACCGGCAGGATCCCTCGGTCGGCTAGGGCGCGCCGGAGCCCGGCCCGGGCGCGCGCTTCTCGACCCGAGGCGCGGCCTCCCGGCTCGCCCCTGCCGAGCCGTCCTGCGCGCCCGGCCGGGCGGGCGGGGGAGGCCGCCGGGGGCAGGCGCACGGGGACGGGTCAGTCGAAGAGCGCCGCGAGGCGCGGGAGCCGATGGCGGTTCTCCTCCTCGTCGTCGAAGTCCCAGACCTCGCCGTTCGGGTCGGCCGAGGGGCCCGCCTCGTTGCCATGCCTGGACGACGACGCCCCCGCCGCCCGCGCCGCGTAGTACGCCTCGTCGTCGCGGCCGGTCGCCTGCGTCCAGGCCTCGCCCACGAGTGAGTCGAGCGACTCGTACCCGAACCAGCCGGAGCCCCCTCCGCCCATGCCGAGGACGACGGGGTGCTCCGCGAGCGAGTCCGGGTCCGTGACCGTCCGGGTGAACACCTCACGCCCCCCGAGGACGAGCCCGTCGCGGAAGTCCATGAAGCCGTCGTCGCTGCACCCGCCCTCGATCAGGTAGGCCGCGCCCCACACGGGCCAGGCGTAGGCGGCGGCGCTCACCGCGTCGGCCACGGCCGCGAACGCGAGGATCTCGTGCGGTGCCAGCCGTTCGACGAGCAGGGTGGTCAGCGCGCCGGGAAGCGGGTCGTCCTGTGCGCCGCGGTCGTCGGCGCCCTGCCCCGCGCGGGCCCGGGCGTCGTCGACGAGCTGCCAGAAGGTGTCGTGGTCCATGGCGGGAAATGTAGGGGCCACCACTGACACGCGTCCGACGTGCAGCCGCGCACCTGGCTTGCGCTCGACAGGCTCCCACAGGGTCTCGCCACCGGGGGAGACAGAGCAGGTCGGCGTCCACCGGGAAGCCGCTAGCATCGTCGCGTGCGAGCAACCGTGGGCGTGGTCGTGACCGGGTTCGACCAGGGAGACCTGGTGCGAGAGGCCGTCGAGTCGGTGCTGAGGCAGACCCGAGCGCCCGACCAGGTCGTCGTGGTCGACGACGGCTCGACGGACGCCCGGTCGCTCGCGGTCCTCGACACGCTCCGCGCCGACGGCGTGGTGCAGGTCCTGCGCCAGGAGAACGCGGGTGTGAGCGCGGCCCGCAACGCCGGGCTGTCCTGGCTGACCACCGACCTCGCTGTCGTGCTGGACGGCGACGACCGCCTTGCCGAGACCTTCGTGGAGCGGACCGCGGCCCTCCTCGAGGAGGACGCCGACGTCGTCGGCGCCTCGTCCTGGCTGCGCATGCACGGCGTCGCCCACGCGGTCGCCCGCCCCGCCGGGGGAGCGGCGGTCGACTTCCTCCACCGCAACGCCTCGCCCGCCACCGTGATGCTGCGCCGCGCCCGCTGGCGCGCGGCCGGAGGCTACGACGAGCGCATGCGGGACGGGTTCGAGGACTGGGACTTCTTCCTCGCGCTGCTCGCGGCGGGCGGCCGGATCGAGATCGTGCCCGAGCCGCTCGTCGAGTACCGCACGTCCCCGACCTCGGCCAACGTGCGCAGCATGGACCAGCGGATCGCGCTCTACGGTCACCTGGTCGACCGGCACCGCTCCCTGTTCGAGCAGCACCTGCGCGCGGTGCTGCTGGCCCAGGAGGCGGCGTCGATCGCGCGGCTCGACGCGTGGGAGCAGCTGGTGCTCGACCACCCGGAGGTCCCGGTCGACGACGCCACCTACGGCGACGGCGGCATGGCTGCGGTCGTGCGGATCGCGACCGCCCGGGCGGCGAACGCCGGTGCGCCGACGGCCCGGACGGCCGTTCTCCGGGAACCCTGAGTCAGAGCGCGCCGCTCGCAGCCGTCTCCTCGACGCCGCCCGCGCCGTCGAACGTCAGGAGGCGGTCGGCGACCTTGTCGATGAAGTAGCGGTCGTGGCTCACGACGACCACGGCGCCGGGGAAGTGCGCGAGCGCACGCTCCATGACCTGTGCGCTCGTGAGGTCGAGGTGGTTGGTCGGCTCGTCGAGCACGATCACCGAGGCGCCCGACAGCAGGCACTGCGCAATCGCGACGCGGGCGCGCTGCCCGCCGGAGAGGGTGCCGATCTTCTGCTTGAGCTCCATCTCGGAGAACTGCAGCATCGTCAGGAACCGGTTGACGTTCTTCTTGGTCGCGGAGTAGGCGAGCGTGCCCGGGGCCGCGCTGACGGCGTGCGCGACCGTGTCGTCCAGGTCGAGGTCGGCGACGACCTGGTTGTAGGAGACGAACGTCGAGTTCTTCTTCCAGGTGATCTGCCCGGCGTCGGGCGGGGTGACCTCGGTGAGCACGTCGAGGAGCGTCGACTTGCCGGACCCGTTCGCACCGACGACGGCCACGCGATCACCTCGGTGCAGCGCGAACGTCAGGTCGCTGAACAACGGTGCGCCGCCGAACCCCTTGGTGAGCCCCTCGACCTCGACCAGGCGCTCGCTCACATGGAGGTCCGCGTAGATCGTGGTGATGATCTGGTCGACCGGGCGAGGGGCCTGGCGCTTCTTGATGTCGGCGAGCTTGCGCTTGAGCCCGCGGCTCTTGTCCTTCGCGGCCTGCTTGCGCGCGTCGCTGGCCTCGACCTCGTACGCGAGCAGCTCCTCCTCGTGCGCGAACTGGCGCTCGATGGTCTTGAGGCGCGACTGCTTGGCGTGCACGTAGTCGGAGTACCCGCCCTCGTACTCGTGCAGGCGGCGGTTCTCGATCTCGACGATCCGGTGGACGGCCCCGTCGAGGAACTGACGGTCGTGCGAGACCACGAGCACAGCGCCCGGGTAGGTCTGGAGCCAGTTCTCGATCCAGCGCACGCCGTCGAGGTCGAGGAAGTTGGTGGGCTCGTCGAGCAGCAGCACGTCGGGGCGCTGCACGAGGATCCGTGCGAGCGCCGCGCGGTTGCGCCAGCCGCCCGAGAGCTGGTCGACGGGCAGGTCGCGGCGCTCGGCGTCGAACCCGAGGCGCGTGAGGACCGTGTCGATCGTGTTCTCGTACGACCACCCGTCGATCGCGTCCATGCGCTCGAACAGGTCGGCCTGCTCGGTGAGAAGCCTGGTCATCTCGTCATCGCCGTCGACACCACCGCCGTCGTCCATCAGGTCGGGCTCGGCGAGACGCTCGCCGATCGCGTCGAGGCGCGCCTGCGTCGCGTGGACGTCGGCGAACAACGCGCTGAGCTCCTCGGCCGCGCTGCGGTGGCCCGCGAGCTCCGAGAACTGCGAGAAGTACCCGATCGTGACCCCGAGGTTCACGTCGACGGTCCCGGCCGTGGGCTCCTTGCGTCCCAGGATCAGCTCGAGGAACGTCGTCTTGCCCGTGCCGTTGCGACCCACGAGCCCGACGCGCTCGCCCTCGCGGAGCTTGAGGTATGCGTCGCGCAGCACGACCTTGTCGTCGAACTGCATGCTCACGGCGTTCAGGCGGATCAGGCTCACAGGGGTCCTCTCGGGCACCGTGCCGGACGTCGGCACGACGGGAGAACACTACGCGGGCGGGCTGTCCGCACCCTTGCGGGCTGCCGTACGGCAACCGTTCGTCGCAGGTCGCCTACCGTTCGTCGCACACCTCGACCGCCCGTCGACGTGACGTGGATCACGGCCCTGCCCTGTCCCTAGCCTTTCCCGGTCGGACGCAACGACGCGACCTGAGGGAGAGAGAACCGATGACCACAGACATCCGATCGACGGCCGAGGCGGCCCCGGACGACGGGCTATCGCCCGACCCGACGCTCCCTCCGACCGCGGTCCCCGAGTCCGCGCTCACGCCCCGCTGGACCTGGCAGAAGATCGCGCTGTGGACGGGGATCGCGCTGCTCGGCGGCGTGGCCTGGGTCATGCTCGCGCTCGTGCGCGGCGAGACCGTCAACGCGATCTGGTTCGTGTTCGCCGCGGTGTGCACCTACCTCATCGGCTACCGCTTCTACTCGAAGGTCATCGAGCGGTACATCACGCGCCCCGACGACCGGCGTGCCACCCCCGCCGAGGTGCGCTCGGACGGCAAGGACTACGTCCCGACCGACCGCCGTGTGCTGTTCGGTCACCACTTCGCGGCGATCGCCGGCGCAGGCCCGCTCGTCGGCCCGGTCCTGGCCGCGCAGATGGGCTACCTGCCCGGCACGATCTGGATCATCGTCGGCGTGATCTTCGCCGGAGCCGTGCAGGACTACGTCGTCCTGTTCTTCTCGATGCGCCGCGGCGGCCGCACGATCGGCCAGATGGCCCGCCAGGAGCTCGGTCGCATCGGCGGCACGGCCGCGATCGTCGCGTCGCTGCTCATCATGCTGATCATCGTCGCGATCCTCGCGCTCGTGGTCGTCAACGCCCTCGGTGAGAGCCCCTGGGGCGTCTTCAGCGTCGCGATGACGATCCCGATCGCCCTGTTCATGGGCGTCTACCTGCGCTACCTGCGTCCCGGGCGCATCACCGAGGTCTCGATCATCGGCTTCGTGCTCCTCATGGCTGCGATCGTCGGCGGCGGCTGGGTCGCGAACACCACGTGGGGAGCGGAGCTCTTCCACCTCGACCGCACGACCATCGCGATCGGGCATCATCATCTACGGCTTCATCGCCGCGGTGCTGCCCGTGTGGCTGCTCCTCGCCCCGCGCGACTACCTGTCGACCTTCATGAAGATCGGCGTGATCGTGATGCTCGCGGGTGCGATCGTGCTCGTGCGTCCCGAGATCTCGGTCCCCGCGGTCAGCGAGTTCGCGAGCGGCGAGCCGGTCCGGTGTTCGCCGGGTCGCTCTTCCCGTTCCTGTTCGTCACGATCGCGTGCGGCGCCCTCTCGGGCTTCCACGCGCTCATCGCCTCGGGCACGACTCCCAAGCTGCATCGAGAAGGAGCGTCAGACGCGCTTCATCGGCTACGGCGGCATGCTCATGGAGTCGTTCGTCGCGATCATGGCGCTCGTCGCAGCGATCTCGATCGACCGCGGCATCTACTTCGCCATGAACGCCTCGGCCGCTGCGACGGGCGGGACCATCGAGGGCGCGGTCGCATTCGTCAACTCGCTCGGCCTGGCCGGCGTGAACCTCACGCCCGACATGCTCACCTCGACCGCCGCAGCCGTCGGGGAGGAGTCCATCGTCTCCCGCACGGGTGGCGCCCCGACCCTGGCGCTCGGCCTGGCGCACATCATGCAGCAGCTGTTCGGCGGCGCGTCGATGATGGCGCTTCTGGTACCACTTCGCGATCATGTTCGAGGCGCTGTTCATCCTCACGGCCGTCGACGCCGGGACGCGCGTCGCGCGCTTCATGCTCCAGGACTCGCTCGGCAACGTCGTCCCGAAGTTCCGGGACGTGGCGTGGCGCCCCGGCGTGTGGATCTGCACCGCGGTCATGGTCGCGGGGTGGGGAGCATCCTCTACCTCGGGGTGACCGACCCCCTCGGCGGGATCAACACGTTCTTCCCGCTGTTCGGCATCGCCAACCAGCTCCTCGCAGCCATCGCGCTCGCGGTCGTCCTGGCGATCGTGGCCAAGCGCGGACGGTCGTACTTCCGCTGGCTGTGGATCGTCGCGGCTGCCGCTCGCGTTCACCGCGGTCGTGACCATCACCGCGTCGTTCGAGAAGATCTTCTCGCCGGTCCCGGCGGTCGGCTACTGGGCCAACCACAACGCGTTCAAGGAGGCGCTGGCCGCGGGCGAGACCTCGTTCGGCACCGCGACCTCGGTCGAGGCCATGGAGGCGGTCGTCCGCAACACGTTCGTCCAGGGCACGCTGTCGATCATCTTCGTGGTCCTCGCGATCGTCGTGATGGCCGCGGCGCTCGTGACGACCGTCAAGGCGCTGCGTGCGGGCGGCGGGGAGAACCACGAGGACGAGCCCGTGGCCTCGCGCCGCTTCGCGCCGGCGGGGATCCTGACGACCTCGGCCGAGAAGGAGATCGAGGCCGAGTGGGCACAGCTCCCGCCCGAGAAGCGGCCCGTGTCCTCGGGCGCGGGGCACTGACGTGGGCCCCGTGCGCGGCGCGCTCGCCCGTGCGGCGAGGAGCACGGCCTGGTACGTCCGTCAGCTCATGGGGGACGACGCGTACCGGGTGTACGTGGAGCACCGCCGCGCCGCGCACGGGCCCGACGTCCCCGTCCTGACCGAGCGCCAGTTCTGGCGCGACCGCATGGACGACCAGGACCGCAACCCGGGCGCCCGCTGCTGCTGAGGGTGACGCGTCGGTTCGCCGAGGGTGACGTCCCGGTGGTTCGACTGTGTCGCCGCGGCGGCCGGCGGTGGCTCCGTCGGTGGCTCCCGTCACCCTGGGCGTGCCTGCGCGTCACCCTCGGCGAATAGGATCTCCGCATGTCCGGACCAGCGTTCACCGGTGCCGTCGTCGGCCTGGTCGTCGGCGTCCTCCTCACGGGTGCGCTGGTCCTCGCCTGGCGGCTGGCCCGAGGCACCCGTCGAGCTCGGCAGCGACTCGGAGCGCGCGACGTTCCGCACCCTGCACCTCGCGTCGCGTGCGGCCACGCACCTGCGCGACGGCCTCGAGGGCGACGACGTCGGCCGAGCAGCACGCCACCTGCGCGCGCTGCTCGGCTGCGACGCGCTCGCGATCGTGACAGCGGACGGCGTCGTGGCTCTCGACGGCCCGGCCCACCTGCGGGCCGAGGCCGAGCGCGTGGGGGCGCGGACCATCGAGACCGGGAGGCGACAGGTCTACGGGAGCCGCGAGGCGTCGTCGGGCACCCCCGTGCCGGACGGTCCGCTCGAGGCAGTGGGCGCTCCGGTGCTCGCCGGCGGAGCCGTGGCCGGGGCAGTCGTCGCGTTCGCGACGCGCGTGCGCCCGCCCCTCGTGCGTGCCACGGGCGAGGTCGCGCAGTGGTGCTCGGCCCAGCTCGAGCTCGGTGAGCTCGAGGCCTCGCGCACCGCGCTGGCCCAGGCCGAGCTGCGTGCCCTGCGCGCCCAGATCAGCCCGCACTTCATCTACAACTCGCTCGGCGCGATCGCCTCGTTCATCAGCACCGACCCCGAGCGGGCGCGGGACCTGGTGCTCGACTTCGCGGACTTCACGCGCTACTCCTTCCGGGGGCGCGGAGACTTCACGACGCTCGCCGACGAGCTGCACAGCATCCACTCGTACGTCGAGCTCGAGCGTGCGAGGTTCGGCGACCGCCTCACCGTGACGCTCCGGATCGCGCCCGAGTCGCTCTCGACCGTCATCCCGTTCCTCAGCGTCCAGCCGCTCGTCGAGAACGCCGTCCGGCACGGCCTGGAACCGCGCGAGGCAGGGGGCACGATCGTCATCAGCGCGCGCGTCGAGGGCACCCAGACGGAGATCACGGTCGAGGACGACGGCGTGGGGATGTCGCCCGAGACGCTGCGGACGCTGCTCGCGACGGGATCGCGCGCGACCAACGTCGGGCTGCGCAACGTCGACACGCGCGTGCGGCAGCTCTACGGCGACCAGCACGCGCTCGAGATCGAGACGAACGAGGGCGCGGGTACCCTCGTGCGGATGCGGGTCCCCACGTCCCAGCCGCAGCACGAGACCGAGGTGAGCAGGCCATGAACGACGTCGTTCTCCCGGCCGCCGGGTCCGGCGCCCCGGGCACGGGCGGCCCCGGCAGGCCCGACGGCGTCGACGTCCTCGTGGCCGACGACGAACGGCCTGTGCTCGACGAGCTGGTCCAGCTCCTGCGCCGCGATCCGCACGTGCGCTCGGTGCACGGCGTCACCTCGGGGGCCGAGGCGCTGCGCTGGTTGTCCGAGCACCCCGTGCACGTCGCGTTCCTCGACATCCACATGCCCGGCCTCACGGGGCTCGACCTCGCCCGCGCGCTGTCGCGGTTCTCGGTCCGGCCCGCCGTGGTGTTCGTGACGGCCGACGAGGCCCGGGCCATCGAGGCCTTCGAGGTCGAGGCGGTCGACTACGTGCTCAAGCCCGTGCGGCGCGAGCGCCTGGCGCGGGCGGTCGAACGCGCGGTCGCGGGGCACGCCGTAGCGGGCGGCTCCTCGCGGGGCGACATGGGCCGGGCGGTGCCCGACGACCGCGCCCCGGCCGACGAGACAATCGCCGTGACGGTCGGCAGCACGACGCGCGTCGTGCTGCGCTCGGCCGTGCGGTGGGTCCAGGCGCAGGGTGACTACTCGCGCCTCGTGACGGACACCGACGGGTACCTCGTGCGCGAGCCCCTCTCCGACCTCGAGGAACGGTGGGCGCCCGCGGGCTTCCTGCGCGTGCACCGCTCCTACCTCGTCGACCGCGCGGCCGTGAGCGCGGTCCGCCTGGGTGGCGCGCACCCCGTCGTGGTCGTCGCGGGGCACGAGGTCCCCGTGAGCCGACGCATGGCCCCGGCCGTGCGCGACGCGTTCCTGGGTCGCCCCGGGGGACGTCCGTGAGCAGCGACGAGCCGTTGCCGCGGGTCGTCGTCCGCTCGACGGACGAGCCGGCCGCCGCGCCGCACCCGGCCGCCGCGGCGGAGTCGGCCGCGGCGACGCCCCGGGCCACTGCGATGCGCCGGGGGGAGCGGGCGCCGTCGGGCAGTGGAGCGTCCCTGGGCGCGGAGGCCTCCGGGCCCGACGCCGGCCGCGAACCCGCGGCCGTGTACGCCCGCAGCCTCGCGCGGGCGCAGCTGCGGCTCGCGCTCGCGTGCGTCGTGTCGTTCCTGGCGGTCGTCGCGCTGCTCACGGTCACGATGAGCGCCGTGCCGACCCTGGGCGACGTGCACCTGCTGGGCGTACCACTCCCGTGGATCCTGCACGCCTACGGGTTCTACCCCGTGATCGCGGCGTTCGCGCTCGTGTTCGCGCTCGCCGCCGCGCGCAACGAACGGCGCTTCCGCGCCCTCGTGGAGGACGAGTGACCTCGGCGCTGCCGCTCGTCGCGGTCGGGCTGCTGCTGCTCGCGACCGGGCTCATCGGGTTCTACGGGTTGCGCATCTCGCGGACCACGAGCGACTTCTTCGTGGCCTCGCGCACCGTGCAGCCCGTGTGGAACGCGTCGGCCATCAGCGGCGAGTACCTGTCGGCCGGGACGTTCCTGGGCCTGTCCGGGCTCGTGCTGCTCTCCGGCGCCGAGGCGTTCTGGTTCCCTGTCGGGTACGCCGCGGGGTACCTGCTCGTGCTGCTGTTCGTGGCCGGGCCGCTGCGCCGCAGCGGGGCCTACACGATCCCCGACTTCGTCCAGGCGCGGCTCGACTCGCTCGCGGCACGGCGCGTCACGAGCGTCCTGGTGCTCGTCATCGGGTGGCTGTACGTCGTCCCGCAGCTCCACGGCGCCGCGCTCGTCATCACGACCGTGGCCCCCGTGCCGCCGTGGGTCGGGTCGGTCGGGGTCGCCGCGGTCGTGAGCGCCGTGGTCGCCGCGGGCGGCATGCGCTCGGTCACGTTCGTCCAGGCCTTCCAGTTCTGGGTCAAGATCACGGCCCTCGCGATCCCCGTGATCTTCCTGCTGATCGTGCTCGGCGGGCAGGACCTGGCGCTCGACCCGGCCCAGGTCTTCCCGCCCGAGGCCGGGCCCCGCTCGTACGACACCTACACGACCGCCTCGCTGCTGCTCGCGCTCCTGCTCGGCACGATCGGCCTGCCGCACGTCCTGGTGCGCTTCTACACGAGCCCCGACGGGGTCTCGGCGCGCTGGACCACGGTCGTGGTGATCGTCATGATCAGCGTCTTCTACATGGTCTCGAGCACGATGGGGCTCGTCGCCCGCGTCGTCGCACCCGACCTGGCGGAGCCCGGCGTCGCCGACACCGTGGCGCTCGTGCTGCCCGCGCGCCTCGTGCCCGGCCTGGGCGGTGAGCTGCTCTCGGCACTCGTGATCGCGGGGGCGTTCGCGGCGTTCCTCGGGACGTCGTCCGGGCTCGTGGTCTCGCTCGCGGGGGTCGTGAGCCAGGACCTGTTCGGCGGCACGGTCCGCTCGTTCCGCTGGTCCGCGGTCGCGTGCACGCTCGTGCCGCTCGCGTTCGCGCTCGTGACGATCCCGCAGGGGCTCGTGACGAGCGTCGGGACCGTGTTCGTGTTCGCGGCCTCGGCGCTGTCCCCGACGATCCTGCTGGGCGTGTGGTGGCGTCGGCTCACCGCGCGTGGCGCGATCGCGGGCATGGTCGTCGGGAGCGCGCTGTGCGCCGGAGCACTGCTCGTGACCTCGGCGCTCGGTCCGGGCGAGGGGCTCGCGCGCAGCCTCCTGGCCCAGCCCGCAGCCTGGACGATCCCGCTCGCGACCGCCACGACCGTCGTCGTGTCCCTGCGGGACCGGCGCGGGCCGCAGCCCCGCACCGACCGGTTCCTGCGACGGTTGCACGTGCCGGAGCGGGCGCCCGAGCGTTGAGTGCGTGGTTCGGCTGCGACACGCCCGGCGAGTCGCAGCCGAACCACGCACTCGTCGGCCGGCGTCGGCCGGCGTCGGCCGGCGGGCTAGGGCACGAGCCGGTGCAGGTCACGCGGGAACAGCGTGACCTCTCGGACGTTCGTCGCCCCGGTCAGGCGAGTCGTCCAGCGTTCGAGGCCGATCGCGAAACCGCCGTGCGGCGGCATGCCGTGCTCGAACGCCTCCAGGTAGGTCGAGTAGGTGGCCGGGTCCTCGCCGCGGGCCGTGATCGCCGTGACGTAGTCCGCGTACCGGTGCAGCCGCTGCCCGCCCGTGACGAGCTCGAGGCCGCGGAAGAGCAGGTCGAAGCTGTTGCTCCACCTCGGGTCGTCGGGCTGAGGGTGCGTGTAGAAGGGGCGCTTGGCCATCGGATAGCCCTCGACGGCGAGGAAGTCGCTGCCGTGCTCGGCGAGCGCCCACCTCCCCAGGGCGCGTTCGTGCTCGGGGGCCAGGTCCGGCTCGTCCGAGGGGGCGCCGACCAGGGCCAGTGCCTCGGCGAAGTGGATCACGGGGATCTCGTCGGGCACGACCGGGACGGCGAAGCCCTGGGCCGCGACCGCCCCGTGCGCGAGCTCGTGCACCCCCGCGACCATGCCCGCCAGGACGTCGCGCAGGACCCGCAGCACGTCGCGGTGGTCGTGCACGAACCCGAGCTCGACGTCGAGCGAGACGTACTCGGCGAGGTGGCGGACCGTGTCGTGCGGCTCGGCGCGGAAGACCGGTCCCACCTCGTACACGCGCTCGAACACCCCGACGAGCTGCTGCTTGTACAGCTGGGGGCTCTGCGCCAGGAAGGCGGGACCGCCGAAGTAGTCGACCGCGAACACGTTCGCCCCCGACTCGGTCGCCGACGCGACGATCTTGGGCGAGTGGACCTCGGTGAACCCCTGCGCGTCGAGCACCTCGCGGAAGCCCCGCAACGACGCGGCCGCGACCTCCCACCGCGCACGCTGGGCGGGGTGGCGCCATGCGACGGCCGCGTGGTCGAGCAGCGTCGGCAGCGCTACGTCGAGCGTGGGGCGCCAGAGCTCGACGGGTGGGGTCACCGCGGGGTCGGTGAGGAGGACGAGGGTCGGTGAGGTCACCTCGATCCCGCCGGGTGCCTGGGCGTTCGCCGTGGCGGTGCCCGTGACCTCGACCACGGTCTCCTCGGGCGGCACGTCCTGCTCGGAGTCCGCCCGCACGACGACCTGGGCCAGGCCCGAGCGGTCGCGCAGCACCAGGAAGGTGACCGCGGAGAGCTCCCTGCGCCGATGCACCCAGCCGCGCAGTGTCACGGACGCGCCGGGCAGGACGCGGGAGAGGTCGGCGGCAAGGGTGCGAGATCCGGGAAGCGCGACGGGTGGGGTGGGTGGTCTCATGGTTCCTCCAGCAGGCGAAGGCCCTGGAGGAGCGGGCGGGGGCTAGGTCGCTGTGCCACCACTCCTTCGCCGGGAGGTCCCGGCCTCTCGTCGGTACGCCGCACGCGCGGGGGGTGACCGCCCGGTCCCACGAGGCCCCGGGCCGAGGTTCGTCACGCCTCACACCCACCGGTCTCGACCTTACCCATGGTGCGTCCGGGCGTCGCGGGAATTCGCGGGTCGACGTCCGAGTGCGTGGTTCGGCTGCGACCCGCCCGGTGTGTCGCAGCCGAACCACGCACTCGACACCAGGCGTCGGCACCTCCCGTTCGCCCGGCCGCCCCGGATCCGGCCGCGACGCCCCAGCCCGCGCGCGAGGGCGCCTGCGGGGTGACGATGGACGTATGTCCAGCGTCGGACCGGTCGTTGTCGGGTACGAGGGGTCGCCCTCGGCGACCTCTGCGGTGCGCTGGGCTGCGCGCGAGGCCCGACGGCGCAGCACCTCCCTCGAGATCGTCTTCGCCCGTGACGCGCACGACTCGCACCTGGACCCCTCGCTGCCCGGCGGCGGCGAGAACGCGCAGGCCGGAGCCCGGGCCCTCGCCGACCGTGGCCGTGGCAAGGCGCTCGAGGTCGAGCCGGACCTCGAGGTCGAGGCGACCGTCGAGTACACGACCCCCGCGGCGACGCTGGTCGGTGCGTCGCTCGACGCCTCGGTCGTGGTCGTCGGCTCCGGGGACCACGGGCGGGTCCGCGGTGAGCTCGGCGGCTCGGTGGCGCTCGAGGTCGCCGCCCACGCGCACTGCCCGGTCGTCGTGGTGCACGGCGACGTCGAGGCGCTGCGCGACGTGAACCTGCCTGTCGTGGTGGGGGTCGACGGGTCGGCGGCCTCGACCGACGCGCTGCTCCACGCGGCCGAGGTGGCTGTCTCGCGGCAGTCGTCGTTGCGCGTGGTGGTCGCCTGGTGGACGCGGGCCGCGGCCCATCTCGAGAGCTACGTCGCCGCGGAGTTCCCGCGCGAGCGTGCCGAGCAGGGGGCCGAGCGGCAGCTCGCCGCGGCGCTCGCGCAGGTGCGCGAGGAGTTCGAGGGCATCGAGGTCGAGGGCGAGACGGTCGAGGCCTACCCGGCTCCTGCGCTGGTCAGGGCGTCGGAGGGGGCAGAGCGGCTCGTCGTCGGCTCGCGCGGCAGGGGAGGTTTCGCGGCTCTCGTCCTGGGGTCGGTCAGTCATGCGCTGGTGCGCGAGGCGCACTGTCCCGTGACGATCGTGCGGTGAGCCCGACCTCGCTGCGGGAGTGATCCCGACCACATCTGCGGGTCGGAGGGTTTCACCCGGTCCAGATGTTTGGTTAGGCTCACCTCTGTGAGCCAGACCTTACCGGGAACCGACGACGCCACGGCTGCCCAGGACCCCGCCCTCCCGGCCCTCGCCGGGACCGGGCTGAGCCTCGGGTACGACGGGAACGCCGTCGTGCACGACGCCTCGCTGCGGCTGCTCCCCGGACAGGTCACCGCGCTGATCGGGCCCAACGGGAGCGGCAAGTCCACGCTCCTGCGCTCGCTCGCCCGGCTCCACAAGCCGCTCGACGGGACCGTGAGCCTGCCCGACGTCCCCGACGCGCTCGCGCTGCACCCCAAGGACTTCGCGCGCCGCGTGACCCTGCTCTCGCAGAGCAGGCCCACGCCCAACGGCGTGAGCGTGCGCGACGTCGTCGGGTACGGGCGCCACCCGCACCGCGCGCGCTTCCGCTCCACCGACCCCGACGGCGCCCGCGCGATCGCCTGGGCCATGGACGTCACGGGGGTCGCCGCGATGGCCGGGCGTGGGGTCGACGAGCTGTCGGGCGGTGAGCTCCAGCGCGTGTGGCTCGCGACGTGCCTCGCCCAGGACACGGGCGTGCTGCTCCTCGACGAGCCCACGACCTACCTGGACCTGCGCTACCAGGTCGAGATCCTCGACCTGATGCGCGACCTCGCCGACGACCACGGCGTGGCCGTGGGCGTCGTGCTGCACGACCTCAACCAGGCGGCAGCGGTCGCCGACCACGTGGTCCTGCTCCAGCGCGGCGTCGTCCGCGCCGCGGGCGAGGCCGTCGACGTCCTGACGGCCGACGCCCTGAGCGAGACCTACGGCATCCGCATCGAGGTCACGCACGACCCGCTGACCGGGACGGTGCAGACCGCGCCCGTCGGGCGGCACACGACCCGCCGGCTCGTCGCCGTCCCCTGACGGCCCGGCCGACGCACCCCGTGCTGCCGCGCACCCCCGCGCGGTGGCCCACCGAGCCCTACGCCCTCACGGCGTGGGCCGTACCTCAAGGACACAGGACCCCCATGCGAACGACCCTCCGGACCGGCCTGCCCGCCGTCCTGCTCGTGACAGCGCTCACCCTCACCGCGTGCGGCACCACGGAGGAGGCCGACGCCGGCACGGCCGACGCGACCGCCACCTCCGACGCGGGCCCCGTCACCTTCACCGACGAGCGCGGCGAGCAGACGCTCGACGCCCCCGCGACCGAGGTCGTCTCGCTCGAGTGGGGCCTCACCGAGAACCTGCTCGCGCTCGGCGTGGACGTCGTGGGCCAGGCCGACGTCGAGGGGTACAACACCTGGGACGTCTCGGTCCCGCTCGACCCGTCGACGCCCGACGTCGGCACGCGCGGTGAGGCCAGCCTCGACGCGATCTCCGCGCTCGAGCCGGACCTCATCGCCGTCACGACCGACACGGCCGACAACGTGATCGACCAGCTCGAGGACATCGCGCCCGTCGTGACCCTGCGCGGCTCGGACGGTACGGACCCGATCGGGTACATGCGCGAGACCGTCGAGACCCTCGCGACCGCCACGGGCACGCAGGACGCGGGCGCCGAGCTGCTCGCAGGCTTCGACGCCAAGGTCGCCGAGGGCAAGAAGACCCTCGACGAGGCCGGTGTCGCGGGCGCCTCGTTCGTCATGGCCGACGGCTGGGTCAACAACGGCACCGTCTCGGTGCGCATGTACACCCCGGGCTCGTTCTTCGGCGCGATCGGCGCCGAGCTCGGACTCACGAACGCGTGGACCGGCGAGGGCGACCCCGACTACGGCCTCGCGCAGACCGACGTCGAGGGGCTCACCGCGCTGAGCGACGTCCAGTTCGTCTACGCAGCGAGCGACTCCGAGGCGGACCCGTTCGCCGAGGGCCTCGCGGGCAACGCGATCTGGGAGCAGCTCCCGTTCGTCGTGGCCGGTGACGTGCACCGCATCCCCGACGGCATCTGGATGTTCGGCGGCCCCGCGTCCGCGAACGCCTACGTCGACGCGCTCGTCGCGGCACTGACCCAGTGAGCACGAGCGCCCCGGGGGAGATCTCGACGGCCCGGAACGAGGTCCCTGACGACGCCTCGGGCCTCCTGGCCCCGCCGGTCCCCCCGGGGCGCTCGCGCGTGCGGTTCCGCCTGACGGTCGCCTCGGCGTTCGCCGTCGCGATCCTCGTCGTCCTGGTGCTGGCCGCGATCCACCTCACGCAGGGGACGGCCGACGTCGGGCTCGGCGACCTCCTGAGGCTCGTCGTGGGCGGCGAGACCGGTGCCGACACCGACCGGACGGTGGCGGCCGTCCTGGTCGCCTCGCGACTGCCGCGCCTGCTCGCGGGCCTCCTCGTGGGTCTCTCGCTCGGTGCGGCCGGAGCCGCGCTGCAGTCCGTGGCACGCAACCCGCTGGCCTCGCCCGACACGCTCGCGGTCAACGCAGGGGCCTACGTCGCGGTCGTGGGCGCGGCCGTGGTCGGCGTGACGCTCCCGTTCTACCTCTCGGGGACCCTCGCGCTGATCGGCGGCCTCGCGGCCTCGGGCCTCGTGCTCGTCCTGGCCCGCGGCGGCGCCGCCGGGCCGACCCGGCTCATCCTCGCGGGCTCCGCGATCACGCTCGCGCTGCACTCCCTGACGACCGTGCTGCTCGTGCTGTTCCAGCAGGAGACCATGGGGCTCTTCGCCTGGGGGAGCGGTTCGATCGTCCAGTCGGGCACGTCGCAGGTCGCGCTCGCGGCCCCGCTCGTGGCCGCGGGCCTCGCCGGTCTGATCCTCGTGGCGCACCGCCTGGACCTCCTGGCGCTCGGCGACGACACCGCGACCGTGCTCGGGATCGACGTGCGCGCCACGCGCGTCGTGACCATCCTGCTCGCGGTCCTGCTGTCCGCGACGGCCGTGACCGTCGCGGGCCCGGTCGGCTTCGTCGGCCTGTGCGCGCCCGTGATCGTGCGTCTCGTGGCACGCAAGGTCCCGGGGCTCAACCGGCACCGCGTGCTCATCCCGCTCTCGGGGATCGCGGGTGTGATCGTCATCCTCGGCGCCGACGTCCTGCTGCGGCTGGTGCTTCCCGGCACCTACGGCGTCGCCGTCCCGACGGGCGTCGTCACGACCGTGTTCGGCGCCGCGACGCTCGTGTGGCTCGCGCGCCGCCTCAAGGACTCGGGCCCCGCCGCGGGGACCCGGGCCGCGCACGTCAAGCCCCGCACGTCGCGCCGCGCGCTGGTGGTCACGGGCATCCTGGTCGCGCTCCTGGTCGCGGCCACGATCGCCGCGCTCCTGCTGGGCGACCGGCTCCTGCTCACGGGCGACGTCCTCAACTGGGCCGCCGACCGGGCGGGCAAGCAGGTGAGCTTCGTGCTCGACCAGCGTTTCCCGCGCGCGCTCGCCGCGATCCTCGCGGGCGCCGCGCTCGGCCTGGCGGGAACCGTCGTGCAGGCCGTGTGCCGCAACCCGCTGGCCGAGCCGGGGCTGCTGGGCGTGACAGCGGGCGCGGGTCTGGGGGCGGTCGCGGTCGTCCTGCTCGTGCCCGGGGTCGGCATCGTCGGCATGTCCGTCGCGGCGGTGGTCGGTGCGCTCGGCACGTTCGCGATCGTCTACCGCCTGGCGTACCGGGGCGGGCTGAGCTCGGACCGCCTCGTGCTGATCGGGATCGGCATGAGCGCCGGGGCCACGGCCCTGACCACGCTGGTGATCGTCGTCGTGGCCCCGTGGAACCTCAACCTCGCGCTCACCTGGCTGTCCGGGTCCACGTACGGGCGCACGCTCGAGCACCTGGTCCCCGTCGTGCTCGCGCTGCTCGTGGTCGTGCCGGTCGCGGTCCTCCACCGGCGAGAGATGGACGTCCTGGCGCTCGACGAGGACACCCCGCGGGTCCTGGGCCTGCGCCTGGACCGCACGCGGCTGCTGCTCCTGGGGGCGAGCGCTGTCCTGACCGCGGCCGCGGTCTGCGCGGTCGGCGTCGTGGGCTTCGTGGGGCTCGTCGCCCCGCACGCCGCGCGTGCCCTGGTGGGGTCGCGCAACGGCCGTGTGATCCCGGTCGCGATGCTGCTCGGGGCCGTCCTCGTGAGCGTCGCCGACACCGTGGGACGCACGGTCATCGCACCTGCCCAGATCCCTGCGGGCCTGACGACCGCGCTCATCGGAGCGCCGTACTTCGTGTGGCTCCTGTGGCGCAGCCGAGGCCGCGAGGCGTGAGAGTGATCCCGACCACAGGGGCGCGTCCGGGGGTTCACCCGGGCCCGATGTTTGGTTAGGCTCGCCTACGTGAGCCAGACCAGTGTCGTGACCGAGCAGGAGATCTCCCCGTTCCGCATGTTCGACGTGCAGGTTCGACGGGTCGAGCGCCTGGCGCCCAGCTTCCTGCGCGTGACCTTCACGGGCCATGACCTGCACGAGTTCGCCGACAACGGCCTGGACCAGCGCATCAAGCTCGTCCTGCCCGCAGCCGACGGGGGCTACGAGCACCTCGACCGGACGGGCGAGTGGTATGCCGCCTGGCGCGCCCAGCCCGAGGAACGTCGCAACCCGCTGCGCACCTACACCGTGCGCGCGGTGCGCCCGGAGCTCGCCGAGGTGGACGTCGACCTGGTCCTGCACGGTGACGCGGGCCCCGCCTCCCGGTGGGCGCTCGCGGCGCGCCCCGGCACCGAGGTCGTCCTGCTCGGCCCCAACGGGCTGTGGACGGGTCCTCACGGCGGCGTCGAGTTCTCGCGGCCGCTCCGCAGCCACGCGCTGCTGCTCGCGGGTGACGAGACCGCCGTCCCCGCGATCGCCTCGATACTCGAGTCCCTCCCGGCCGACGAGGTCGGGGAGGTCTTCCTCGAGGTCCCGCACGCGGGCGACGTCCTGCCCGTCACGGCGCCCGCCGGCGTGAACGTCACCTGGCTCGCTCGCGAGGGCCGGGCCCACGGCGACCTCCTCGTCCCCGCGGTCCGTGAGGCTGCCGACCGCCTGCTCGAGCGCAACGTGTGCGGGGCGACCCACTCGCTCACGTGCGCCGCGCGCGGGCTCGAGCGGCGCACCGACGGGACCGGTGGGGTGGCAGAGCTCGAGGACGTCGACATCGACACCGGCATCCTCTGGGAGGTCCCCGTGGACGACGACGGCGCGCCCCTCGTCGCGTGCGCCGAGCTCTACGCGTGGCTCGCGGGCGAGGCGTCGGTCATCAAGACGCTGCGTCGCTACCTCGTGTCCGAGCGTGGCGTGGACCGTCGGTCGGTCGCGTTCATGGGTTACTGGCGCGAGGGCCGCGCCGAGGGCTGACGGTCGCGAGTGCCGCGCCGACGGCCCTCAACCCACCGGCACCCCCAGGCGTTCGACCAGCTCGACCCCGGGCAGCCGCGCGAGCAGCGCCCCCGGCAGGAGCAGCTTGGAGCGGCGCAGCCCGCTCCCGATCAGCGCGGGCTCGCCGTCGGTCGCGACGGTCGCGTCGAGCAGCACGCGCCACCCGTCCGGGAGCCCGAGCGGAGTGATCCCGCCGTACTCCATGCCGGACTCGGCGACGGCCCTGTCGGTGGGCAGGAACGAGGCCTTGCGCACGTCGAGCAGCGACCGCACGCGCGTGTTCACGTCGGCCCGGGTCGTGGCACGCACGACCGCGGCCGCGATGCGTTCCTCGCCCCCGCGCCGCCCGGCGACCAGGACGCAGTTCGCGGAGACCGCGGGCGGCAGGTCGTGGGCCGCGTTGAGCGTCGCGGTGTCGGCGAGGTCCGGGTCGATCGGCGCGACCGCGACCTGCTCGGCGACGCTCGGGTCCTGCGCGGCCCACCGGGCGAGCGCCCCGGCGACCGTCGGTGCGAGCAGGTCGGGTCGGCTCGTCGCCGGGACCCAGTCGAGGTCGCCGAGCGTGGGCAGGGCGGCACGGCCGCTCGCGGGCCTCATGCGCTGACCAGGACCTGGTACGTCGGTGCGAGGGTCGCGCGCCCGATCGTGTGGAGCACGGCGGCCATGGCGACCGCAGTCGCCGTCGTCGAGGGGGTGACGTCGAGCCTCTCGACGTCGAGCGCGTGCACCGCGAACACGTACCGGTGCGGTCTGTCGCCGGGCGGCGGTGCGGCGCCCAGGTAGCCCGGCCCTCCGCCGTCGTGCCGGGTCTGCAGCGCACCTGGCGGGAGGTGGCCGCCCCCGGGCGACCCCGCGCCCTGCGCGAGCGTCACGGTGGACACGGGCACGTTGACGACGGTCCAGTGCCAGTAGCCCGCCGGGGTCGGGGCGTCCATGTCGAAGCAGCTCACCAGGAACGAGCGTGTGGTCGCGGGGAAGTGGTTCCAGGAGAGCTCGGGCGACCGGTTGTCGCCTCCTGCTGCGTGCGTGCGTGCCATGGGTTCGCCGTGCACGACGTCGTCGCTCGTGACCGTGAAGCGCGGCACCGGGGGCAGGAGCGAGTAGGGGTCGGGGGCCAGGGGGCGGTCGGCGAGGTTCATCGTCCCATCGTGCCCGGTGGGAGGGGGACCAGCCAGGGGTGGGCTGGGGCGTCGCCTGCGTGAGCCGGAAGGTGATGCGTCCCGCTTGTCCGGCACAGGAAACCACACTTTGCAGGTTTGTGCTTGTTTAGGCTCCGCTATTGACAAACTCCGTCACCACCCGCAAATCTGAGGACTGCCCGGGTGATCCTCGGGCCACGCAGTGAGTGCCACAGATGCCATGTCACGAGCGTCGATCGCCACCGGTCCCGGCAGACCCCCGGGCGCATCGCCGACCAGAGAGAAGGTCGCCATGCACGCAGTCCCACCACCCGTGAGCCCCGCCAGGGACCCCCTGCCCGGCCGTCGGCCGTCCCGTGCCCGACGGCGGACGCTCGCCTCGGCCACCGCCCTCGCCCTCGCGCTCGGTACGGCCGCCGGGAGCGTCGCGCTGACGGCTCCCGCAGCCGCCGACGCCACCAACGCCAAGCCCGCGGTCGTCCCGACGCTCAAGGAGTGGACGGGAGGCAGCGGCTCGTTCGATCTCGACGCCTCGACCCGGATCGTCGTGCCGGCCGCGCTCGAGGAGATGGGCCGGCAGGTCGCGACGGACATCGCCGAGCTCACGGCCCGCACGGTCCCTGTCGCCCTGGACGTGGCGCCGGACGACGGCGACATCGTCCTCGTCGTCGACCCGGCGCTCGTCCATGCCGCCGGTGGTGAGCGGTTCGACGAGGAGGGGTACGTCCTCGACGTCGACCCGGGACGCGTCACGGTGACCGCACCGACCGAGCAAGGGGTCTTCTACGGGACCCGGAGCTTCCTGCAGGTGCTCGTCCAGAGCCCGGGCCGCGGTGCCGTCCCCGTCGGGGAGTCGGTCGACTGGCCCGACTACGCCTCGCGCGGGTTCATGCTCGACGTGGGGCGGCGCTTCTTCACCCCCGAGTTCGTCCGCGACTACATCTCGATGATGAGCTGGTTCAAGCTCAACGAGTTCCAGATCCATCTCATGGACAACGAGATCAGTCCCGCGGGCGGCAACTGGGCCAACGCCCAGGCCGGATTCCGGCTCGCGTCGGACAACCCCGCGTTCGCCGGGCTCGCGTCGACCGACGGCGCCTACGACCGCGCGGACTGGCAGTCCTTCGAGGACACCGCCGCGGCCCACGCCGTGACGATCATCCCCGAGATCGAGGGGCCGGCCCACGCCCGCTCGGTCGTCCGGTGGAAGCCCGAGCTCGGCACGAACGGAGGGAACTCCGACCACCTGGACCTGAGCAAGCCCGAGGCGACGGCCGTCATGAAGTCGATCTTCACCGAGTTCGCGCCGTGGTTCGAGGGTCCCGACGTGCACATGGGCGTCGACGAGTACTACGCGTCTCCTGCCCTCTTCCGGGACTACTTCAACACCATGGCGGCCCACGTCCGCAGCCTCGGCAAGCACCCGCGGGCCTGGGGCAGCTTCACCCAGATGCACGGCAACGCGAACGGCTACGACCGTGACGTCACGATCAACTCCTGGAACGGGGGCTGGTACTCGATCGAGTCGGCGTTCGCGGACGGCTACCGGTTCCTCAACACCGACGACTCGACGCTGTACGTGGTCCCGTTCGCGAGCTACTACCACGGCAACGGGCTGAACAACCAGTGGCTCTACTCGTCCTGGGCTCCCAACAGGACCGGGAACAAGACCGTGCCCGAGGGGGCCGCGGAGGGGGCGATGTTCGCGGTCTGGAACGACCTGGTGCACGCGGACTACACGCAGCAGGACGTGCACGGCCTGGTCGAGCTGTCCTTCCCGACGATCGCTCAGAAGACCTGGGACGGGGCGACGCCAGAGCTCACGTTCGCGCAGTTCTCGGCCCTCACCCGCACCCTGGGCCTGGGCCCCGGCATCGAGGTGGTCGACTTCACGCGCGGCGGCCGGCTCGCGGGCGAGCTGAGCCACGGCGCGACCGTGACGGCCTCGTCCTCGGACCAGGGCAACGCTCCCGAGCACCTCACCGACGGCCAGACGACGACGCGCTGGAGCACACGGTCGACTGCGCCCGCCACGCTCACCGTGGACCTGGGGTCTGTGCAGACGGTCGGTGCCGTGGAGGTCGACTGGACCGCTGCGGCTGCCACGAGCTACACGGTCGAGGTCTCGGCCGACGGCTCCGCCTGGACGCGGGCCGCCCGGCACCGCAACGTGACGGGGGCCGGGGTGGACCGGGCGACGTTCGACGCCCACGAGGCCCGGTACGTCCGGCTGAGCTCGGTCGTCGGCGGCCCGGACGGCGTCGGCGCGTGGCGGCTGAGCGTCCTCGGCCGTCCTGACCTCGCCCTGGGTGGCGTCGCGACGGCCTCGGGTGTCGAGGGGGGCACGGCCATGACGGCGGCCAACGTCGTCGACGGCGATCCCTCGACGCGGTGGTCGGCCGACTACAGCGCTCAGCCGTGGGTCCAGGTCGATCTCGGCGTCGCGCGGACGGTCGACGAGATCACGCTGCGCTGGGAGGCCGCCTCGGCGACCGCCTACCGCGTCGAGGTGTCGCAGGACGGCTCGTCCTGGTCCGCCCTGGCGACCAGGACGGGGCTCGCGGGTGGTGCACGGACCGACGTCCTGACCGTGCCGGCCACCGCCGCGCGGTACGTCAGGGTGACGACGACGGCCAAGAGCCTCAGCCCGTACCTGTCGCTCTACGACCTCGAGGTGCGCGGGGCGGCACCGTCCGAGCCGGCGCAGGTGACCGCCACCGCGACCGTGCGGTGCGTGGCAGGGCGGGCTCAGGTGTCGGTCGACGTCGTGAACGACGACGCGGCACCCGTCGATCTCGTGGTCACGACGCCGTACGGCAGCCGGAGCTTCGCCGGGCTCTCGCCCGACAAGCGGGCGCATGCGGCGTTCAGCACGCGCACCGCGAGCGTCGCGGACGGCACCGCTGTCGTCGACGTGGCCCCGGCGGGCGCGCCCGAGCGGGCCGTGCCCGTGGAGGTCCCGTTCACCGGCGCGGACTGCGGCTGACGCCTGACGCCTGACGCACGACGAGGGACCGAGGGGTCCGGCCCGGAGGGGCCGGGCCCCTCGCTGGGTGCCGAGCGCTCGGGAGGTGCCAGGAGCCGGGTGCGAGGCGCCGAGGATCGGCGACCGGACGAGCGCGGGGATGTCGCGGCGCTGCATCTGCCACCATGTGCGGGTGCAGAAGCGACGCAAGGGGACGACGCAGAGTGTCGTCCTGATCATCCTGGCGGCCAGTGCTCCCATCGTGCTGATGAGCCAGCGGCGAGGAAGGGGGTACCTCGTCCACGACACCACGACCGCCGTGGTGCTGTTCGGCGTCCTGGCCCTCGTGTCCGCGCTCGGTATCGCGCGCTCGGTGCGCCGTGGAGGTCCGCTCGCGGGGGAGCGGGCCGCGTTCGTCCTCCTGGGACTGTTCACGGCGCTGGGTGTCGGGCTCGGGGCCTGGCGGACGTTCGAGGAGGGGCCGACCCTGCTGACGGTCCTGGGGGTCCTCGCCGGCCTCGTCGCGGTCGCGGGGTACGCGATCCTCGCGATCCGGGTCCGTCCGCGCGCCGGGTGACGCGGGGCGTCGTTGTCTCGAGCGCTGCTCGAGGCTCTGGGCCGGTTCTCTGCCACGTGCGAGGGCCTGAGACCGTTGCGACCGCAACGATCTTCGCCCAAGGGTGAGGTGGTGGACGAGGGTTCCAGAATGTCCGGATGTCTGGTCGATACTTGCGCGCTCGTCGAACTATCAACCAATAGTTCATCCTCCCCGCGGGGCGACCTGGGCGAGTTGACACCCCCTCGGGGAGGGCGTGTACTTGAAGTGTTCGAACACCTGTTCGAATGTCTTTCGAGCGTGCAGGAGGTGCCATGACCCTGGTCGACGACGCCCTCCTGGAGGCCCTGGGCAGCTCCGGGAGCACCTCTGCGGCGATCGCGGCCGCCGACGTCCGCGCGTCCTCGCGTCCCGCAGGTTCCACGCACGCCGAGCGGGCCCTGCTCGCCCGGTCGGTGCTGCGCCGCGCCGAGCTCTCGGCCCGGCGGGCGCCGGGGAGCGCGGGCGAGGAGAAGCTTCTCCCGGTCCCGGACGAGCTGGCGGGCCTGCTGCCCTTCGGCGGGCTCCAGCGCGGTACCGCCGTGGTGGTCGACGGGTCCACCTCGCTCCTGCTCGCGCTGCTGTCCGAGGCCTCGCGCACGGGAGCCTGGACCGTGATGGTCGGCTTCCCCCGCCTGGGCGTCCTCGCGGCGGCCGAGGCCGGGATCGACCTGGGGCGTGTGGCGCTCGTCCCGTCCCCGGGACCCGACGCCGCGGCAGCCGTCGCGGCCCTGCTCGACGGGATCGACGTCGTGGTGGTCGGCCCGCAGGCCGCACTGACCGACACCGACCGCCGTCGTCTGACCTCGCGCGCCCGCGAGCGCGGCAACCTGCTCGTCGCGGCACAGCCCTGGGCCGGTGCGCACGTGGTCCTCACGGCCCGCGCGGGGACGTGGTCGGGCATGGACCAGGGCGCCGGGTACCTGCGCCGGCGGCGGCTGACGGTCGAGCGCAGCGGGCGTGCCGGGGCATCCCGCAGCGTCGAGCGCCAGGTCGAGCTCCCTCTGCGCGCGCACGCCGTGAAGAACCCGCGGCAGGTCGAGAAGACCCCGCCCGGCCTCCGGCTCGTCGGATGAGCACCGGGACCACGGCCACCCGCACCGCTGTCCTGTGGGTGCCGGACTGGCCGGTCGTCGCGGCCATGGGATCTGCTCAGGTCCCCACGCACGTGCCGGCCGCCACGCACGACGGCCGTCGGGTCCTCGCGGTCTCCGCCACCGCCCGGGCGCAGGGCGTGCGGCGGGGGATGCGACGCCGTCGGGCGCAGGAGTGCTGCCCCGAGATCGAGCTGCTCGACGCCGACGACAGCCGCGACGCGCGCGAGTTCGAGCCCGTCGCGCTCGCAGCCGAGACCGTGGTCGCGGGCATCGAGGTCGCGCGCCCCGGCCTGCTGCTCCTGCCCTCGGGCGGTCCCGCGCGCTACCACGGCACCGAGGAGCGCCTCGCGCAGGTGCTCGTCGAGAGGGTCGCGCAGGACACGGGCCACGAGAGCCAGGTCGGTGTCGCCGACGGGATCCTCGCGGCCGTGCTCGCGGCACGTGCCTCGGCGGTCGTGCCCGCCGGGACCTCGCGTGCCTACCTCGCCCCGCGCCCGCTGGACGAGCTCGCGCACGTCGTCGTGGGCGACGCCCAACCCGTCGCACAGCTCGTCGACCTCCTGGGACGGCTCGGGCTGCGGACCTTCGCGGACCTCGCTGCCCTGCCCACCGCGAGCGTGCGCTCGCGCTTCGGCGACCTGGGTGCGTGGGCCCAGCGTCTGGCCCAGGGCGAGGACCTGCGCCCGCCCGCGAGGCGCCGCACCGAGGCGGACGTGGCCGTCGAGTGCGAGCTCGACCCGCCCGCCGAGCGCGTCGACGTCGCGACCTTCGCGGCCCGGCGCCTCGCCGAGGACCTGCACGCCCAGCTGGTCGAGCGGTCGTCGTCGTGCGGTCGGCTGCGCATCACGGCCCGCACCGAGGACGGGCGCGAGCTCGAACGGACCTGGCGCTGCGACGACGGGGCCATGGGCGGTCTCACCGCGGCCCGGATCACCGACCGCGTGCGCTGGCAGCTCGAGGGGTGGCTCACGGCGTCGCGCGTCGCGCTGGGGCAGCGCCAGCGGGAACAGCAGCGACGTCGGGGCGCGCGCGGGGGCGCGGAGCCGGGTGACGGCCCCCAGGACGGCTGGGTCGACCTGCCGGACCTGCCCGAGGACCGGCCCTCGCCGCTCGTGCGGCTCGCGATCACCGCGGAAGAGGTCGTGGCCGCGGGAGCCGAGCAGCCGCGCCTGTGGGGCGCGTCGAGCGGCGAGGACGCGCGCGCCCAGCGGGCGCTGGGCCGTGTCCAGGGCCTCCTCGGAGGCGACGGAGTGCTGAGCGTCGTCACGCAGGGAGGGCGCGACGTCCACGACCAGGTGCACCTCGCCCCGTGGGGCGATGCGGCCCCCGCGCCGCGGCGCGCGGACCTGCCGTGGCCGGGACGCCTTCCCGAGCCCGCGCCCGCCCTCGTGCTGGACGTCCCGGAGGACGTCACGGTCCTGGACGACGCCGGAGCCCCCGTCCGCGTGGACGTGCGCCTCGCGATGAGCGCACCGCCCGCGACCGTGCGGTGGCTCGCACCGCGCGCCGGGTCAAGCAGCCGCGTGCTCGGCTGGGCCGGGCCGTGGCCGCTCGCCGAACGGTGGTGGAGCCAGGTGCCACGCCGGCGGGTCTACCTGCAGGTTCTGCTCGACGACGGCCGCGGCGTGCTGCTCGCGAGCGCCCAGGGGCGCTGGACCGTGGAGGCCGTCTATGACTAGGCCCGCCGGCTCGGGGGGCCGTGCGGGCGGGGGGCCTCGCAGGGCGCCCCGCTACGCCGAGCTGCACGCGCACTCGGCGTTCAGCTTCCTCGACGGTGCGAGCCACCCCGAGGAGCTCGCGGCCGAGGCCGCGCGCCTGGGTCTGTCGGCGCTCGCCGTGACCGACCACGACGGCCTGTACGGGGTCGTCCGCTTCGCGACCGCGGCGCGTGCGGTGTCCCTGCCGACCGTGTTCGGCGCCGAGCTGCACCTTCCCGTCGCGCCCGCTCCCGGGGCGGCCCCCGTCCTGGACGCGCCCACGGGCGTGCCGGACCCGCGGGCGTCCCACCTGCTCGTCCTGGCCCGTGGCCCGGACGGGTATCGCAACCTGTCGAGCGCGATCGCGACCGCGCACCTCGCGACGGGCACCAAGGGCGCGGCCGACTACCGGCTCGACCAGCTCGGGGAGCAGTCGGGCGGTCAGTGGCTGGTCCTCACGGGCTGCCGCAAGGGCGCGGTGCGCTCCGGCGCTGCTCACCGAGGGGCCGCCGGGCCGCTCGTCGCGCGAGCTCGACCGGCTCGTCCAGGTCTTCGGCCGGGACAACGTGGCCGTCGAGATCACCGACTCGGGCGACCCCGCGACAGCCGACCTGCGCGACGCGCTCGCCGGGCTGGCCGCGGACGCCCGCCTGCCGCTCGTCGCGACCGGCAACGTCCACTACGCACGCCCCCGCGACGCGCCCCTCGCGGGGGCGCTCGCGGCCGTGCGCGCCCGGTCGTCGCTCGACGACATGGACGGCTGGCTGCCGGGAGCCCCCACCGCGCACCTGCGTTCGGCGGCCGAGATGGCGCGACCGGCACCGCCGCCACCCGCAGGCCGTGGCCACGGCCGCGGCGCTGGGCGCCGAGTGCGCGTTCGACCTGCGCCTCGTGGCCCCCGAGCTGCCGCCGTACCCGGTCCCGGACGGGCACGACGAGAGGTCCTGGCTGCGCGAGCTCGTGGACGAGGGGCGCCACCGACCGCTACGGCCCGCGCGGACGCCGAGCACGAGCCCGGCGCCTGGCGGCAGATCGACCACGAGCTCGAGGATCATCGAGCAGCTCGGGTTCCCCGGCTACTTCCTCATCGTCTACGACCTCGTGGAGTTCTGCCGCGCGCAGCGGCATCCTCGCGCAGGGACGCGGGTCGGCCGCGAACTCGGCGGTCTGCTACGCGCTCGGCATCACCGCCGTGGACGCCGTGAAGCACGGCCTGCTGTTCGAGCGCTTCCTCGCGCCCGAGCGCGACGGGCCGCCGGACATCGACGTCGACATCGAGTCGGTGCGCCGCGAGGAGGTCATCCAGTACGTCTACGAGCGGTTCGGGCGCACGCACGCGGCGCAGGTCGCGAACGTCATCTCCTACCGGCCGAAGTCCGCGGTGCGGGACGCCGCGCGGGCGCTCGGCTACGACGTGGGGCAGCAGGACGCGTGGAGCAAGTCGATCGAGCGGTGGGGGTCGCTGCGGGGGCCGGACCCGTCGAGCCCCGCGGCGGACCGGGCGGCCCGGGAGCGGGCCATCGCCGCGCGCGGGGCGCACGGGTCGGCTCCGGCGGAGGCCACGGCCTCGGTGCGGGTCACGACGCCCGTCGGTTCGCCCGCCGTCGTGACCCGCACCGCGGCCAAGGACGCCCGCACGGCCGAGGTCTGGGGGACCGGTGCACCCCGGCAGGGCAAGCAGGGCCAGCAGGGCCCATCGCGGCGACGTGCGGACCGCCCGCACGCGGGGCGCGCCGACTGGACCCCGGACCTGTCGGGTCGCGTCGTCGACCCGCTTGCTCACGACGACGGCAGACGGGACGACCCCACGCTGCGCTCCGACGACCCGCACGACGTCGTGCCCGCCCACCGTCCGCCGTCGGCCGCCGACGAGGGCGAGATCCCGGCCCCGTGCTCGACCTCGCGGAGCGTTCCTGCGCCTCCCGCGGCACCTCGGCATCCACTCGGGCGGCATGGTCATGTGCGACCGGCCCGTGATCGAGGTGTGCCCGGTCGAGTGGGCGCGCATGGAGGGGCGCACGGTGCTGCAGTGGGACAAGGAGGACTGCGCCGACGCGGGGCTGGTGAAGTTCGACCTCCTGGGCCTGGGCATGCTCACGGCGCTCCGGGTCGCGTTCGAGTCTGATCGCGCGAGCACGAGGGCCTGGACGCTCGAGCTGCACTCGCTGCCGCACGAGGACCCGCGCGGTCTACGACCTGCTGTGCGCGGCGGACACGGTCGGGGTGTTCCAGGTCGAGTCGCGGGCCCAGATGGCGACGCTGCCGCGCCTGCAGCCGCGCACGTTCTACGACATCGTGATCGAGGTCGCGCTCATCCGCCCCGGCCCCATCCAGGGCGGCTCGGTGCACCCGTACATCGACCGGGCCCGTGGCCGCGAGAAGGTCGACTACCTGCACCCGCTGCTCGAGAAGTCGCTCGCCAAGACCCTGGGCGTCCCGCTGTTCCAGGAGCAGCTCATGCAGATGGCGATCGACGTCGCGGGCTTCAGCGCGCGCCGAGGCCGACCAGCTGCGCCGCGCGATGGGGTCCAAGCGGTCGGTCGAGCGCATGGAGGCGCTGCACGGGCGGCTCCTGGCGGGCATGGCGAAGAACGGGGTCGCCCCGGACGTCGCCGAGCAGATCTTCGACAAGCTCAAGGCGTTCGCGGACTTCGGCTTCCCCGAGTCGCACGCCTACTCGTTCGCGTACCTCGTGTACGCGAGCGCGTGGCTCAAGGTGCACCACCCGGCCGCGTTCTACGCAGGCCTGCTCGCGGCGCAGCCCATGGGGTTCTACTCGCCGCAGTCGCTCGTCGCCGACGCGCGCCGGCACGGGGTCACGGCGCTGCGCCCGGACGTCAACGCGTCCGGCGTCAAGGCCGGGGTCGAGCGGCTGCCCGGGGTGTCGGCGAGCCGGGGGGCCGGGGTGGGGACGCCGTCTGGCAGGGACGTGCGGCCGGGCGCCGCCGTGCCCCGACGCGGTTCCCTCGCCCCGCGCTCTCCCGCCCCGCCCGACGGCGCCCCGCACCCCGACCTGTCCCTCGCGGTGCGCATGGGGCTGGGCAGCGTGCGGGGGGTCGGGGGACCCGGTCGCGGAGGCGATCGTCGCGGCGCGTGCCGACGGACCGTTCACGAACCTGCGCGACCTGGTGCGACGCGTCGACCTGACGCACGGCCCAGCTCGAGGCGCTCGCGACGGGCGGTGCGCTCGAGTCGCTGGGCGTGGCACGGCGCGAGGCGCTGTGGGCCGCGGGGGCGCTCGCCCAGGAGGGCCCCGGCACGCTGCCGGGAGTCTCGGTCGGGGTCGAGGCCCCTACGCTGCCGGGGATGAGCGAGGTCGAGACCGCGGTCGCGGACGTCTGGGCCACGGGTGTCTCGACCGACTCGTACCCGACCCAGTACGTGCGTCCGGGGCTGCGCCGGGCAGGGGTGCATCACGGTCGCGGAGGCTGTCGAGCACGAGGCAGGGCGGCGGGTCGCGGTCGGGGGAGTCGTGACCCACCGCCAGCGCCCGGGGACGGCGGGCGGCGTGACGTTCCTGTCGATCGAGGACGAGACGGGACTGCTCAACGTCATCTGCACGCCCGGTCTGTGGCAGCGGTTCCGGCGGGTCGCGCGGTCGTCGCCCGCTCTCGTGGTGCGGGGGCGTCTCGAACGGGCCGACGGCGCCACGAACCTCCTCGCGGAGCACCTCGCGCCGCTGTCGTTGCAGGTCGCGTCGCGCTCGCGGGACTTCCAGTAGGCCTTCGCTGGCATACTCGGGGCCCATGAGGACCGGACCCGCACGTGCTCGTCGTCGATCGATGCCCGCGCTCCTGACCGGGGCAGCCGCCGCCCTGCTCCTGCTGGCCGGATGCGGGGCGGACCCCGTCACGCCCGACGATCTCCTGGAGGCGCAGAGCGAGCTGACGTCGGGCGTCGCGTTCGTGTCCGCCGTCGGGCGCTCCGCGATCGATCTGACGGTCGAACCCGGGGCCCTCGCGGCTGGGACGGACGCGCCGGGTGCTGCGCCTCTGACGGTGGCGGTCACGTGCGAGGGCGACGGAGACGCGCACGTGGTGATTGACGACGCCCCTCTCGGGACGGTCTCGTGCGGGTTCCGCGGGGGTGGCACCGAGTTCGTCGCGCTGACCACGGACGAGATGGACCTGCGCCTCGGCCACGGCGTCACCGTCGAGGTGGGCACGGGGGCAGCCGTCGCGGTGTCGGTGCTGGTCGAGCAGGCGAACTGACCGGGGTGAGCCTGTCGAGATGCGGCAGACGGGGGTCGTCGAGCTGCAAGGACCCCCGTCAGCCGCATCTCGAGATCGTGCGCCGCCTACCCCTGCTTGGCGCCGATCTCCAGGGCCCTGCCGTGGATGCCAGCCAGGACGTCGGCCCCAGCGAACCCCTCCCAGATCGACGCCGACACCTCGAGCGAGCCCGCGAGCCCGACCACGTAGTCGACGCGCCACGCCTCGTCGATCGTCGCGAAGCGCCACGGACGCGGTCGTGGGCCTGGCCACGGAGGGAGCTTGGGGCGGCGCGGAGGAGTCGGGCACCAGTCGTCGACGTCGATGTCGAAGCCCACGTGCAGGTGGTGCGCGGTGAACGCGAGCTGGACGAGCGCCGCGCCCGCGTGGAACCCGGTGCGCATCCCGTCCGGCGGCTCGGGCGGCAGCGGCTGCGGGTTGAGGAAGACCTCGGCTCCGCGGGAGCCGGTGAAGGGGCCGTACGGGTTGCCCAGCAGGTCGAAGATCGCTGGGTGCCGCCGGCCGATGAGTGTCAGCGCGCTGGTCGTGAGTGCCATGGTGCCCCCTCCTTCGGTCGTGGCGGGCGCGGGTGCACCCGCTACCTGGAAGGAGACCGCCCGGACGGACGGTGATGCACCGCGAGGCGCTCAGGCGAGCGGCTTGCGCATGCTGAAGTTCGTCAGCGAGACCCCGCGGAGCACGGGCCGACGCTCCTCGACCACGACGAACCCGTGCTTCTCGAAGAAGGGCCGGGCCGTGAGGCTCGCGTACGTCGTGAGCTCGACGGCGCCGCGCGCCCGGGCAGTGCGCGTCACGTGGTCCAGCAGCGCCGAGGCGACGCCGCGGCGGGTCACCGCGGGATCGACGAACATCATGTCGACGTACCCGCGGTCGTCGACGTCGCTGAACCCGAGGACCTCGTCGCCCTCGACCGCGACGACCGTGTCGGTCTGCAGGCGCTTGACCGCCCAGACGTCGAGCGAGATGTCGTCCGACCCCCAGGCCGCGATCTGCTCGGGCGAGTAGTCCTTGCTCGCCGTGACGCGCACCGCTCGCAGGAAGACGCGGAGGGTGGCTTCCGCGTCGGACTCGTCGTAGGCGCGCAGGATCATGGCGTCGAGCCTAGCCCCCTGACACGCCCGGCCGTCGGGCCCTCCGCCGGGCCCGGGGAGCCGGCTCGACGGGGTGGTCGAGGGTGAGCCGGGACCGGCACGCCGTTGCGGGGACGTCCCGGGCACAGGCGTCCCGGCGCGTCAGCCGTCCCGTGGGTCCGCCGCGTCGTCCGGTGCGCGGTCTGCACCCGCCGACAGCGACCACGCCATGCTCGCGGCGAGTGCAGTGAGGACGGAGTAGATGATCAGGGCGATCCACGCGGCGGCGGATGCCTCGCCCCGGCTCGGTACCCAGACCTCGGCGTCGGGGCCGTGCGCGAGGAGCACGACGAGGGCGTAGACGGCCGCTCCGCCCGAGGCGAGCACGAAGGGGCTCATGGCAGCCAGCCAGTGGAGTCGTCGGCGGGTCATGGGCGTCCTGCATCTCGCTCTCGGTGGGGGAAGTTCCAGCGGGCCTCGCTCCGTGCGGCGGTCGCCGGTGGGGTGCCGGTCGACCCTATCGCCGACGGGGCCCGTGTCGCCCCCGGGCCCACCAGAGTCCGAAGATCGAGACGAGTCGCGATCCCCGACGGGCTCAGCGCGCGTCGCGGGCCGTCGCGCGGGAGGTCAGGGCGCCAGAGGCCGATGACCCATCACGACCTGGATCGCTCCCCGGGCGTGGTCGCGTGCCTGCGCGAGCGTGGGAGCTCCCTGCAGCCCGAGCAGCCGTCGCCGGTGGGGTTCGCCGAGGAGGAGCGTGTACAGGGCCTCGGCCCAGGGCCGTGCGTCCTTGCTGGCCGCGCCGTCGCCGAGCGGTCCGCCCGGCGACGCGGCGAGAGCCTCGATCGAGGCTGCCGGCCCCCGGGCGTAGAACGTCGCGGCGAGGTCGGGGAACTGGGGCGCCTCGGCGATGACGAGCCGGTGCAGCGTGACGGCCTGGTCGCTGTGCAGCGTGTGGACGATCCGGGTCGCGAGCGACTCGAGGTCCTCACCGCCGGGCTGGGCCTCGCGCTCGTGCGCGTGCAGGCTCTCGACCGCGGCGACGAAGAGCCCGGCCTTGTCCGTGAACTGCTGGTAGATCGTCCGCTTGGTCACGCCGGCCTCCTTCGCGACGGCCTCGATCGTCGTCGCGTCGAACCCGCGAGCGCCGAAGAGCCGGGTCGCGACGTCGAGCAGCTCGGCGCGGCGGGCTGCCTGCTCGCCCTTGCGTGGGCGCCCAGGGCGTCGCGTCGCCGGAGGTCTCGTCGATTCGTCGTCCGTCGTCATGCGTTAATGATACGGTCACGTTTCATTTATCGCACGCAAGGAGGATGCCGGTGGTTGGACACAGAGTGCTGCACGTCGCCTTCAGCGACGACTGGGAGGCGTGCGAACGCTTCGGCGAGTACAACGTCGCCACGCGCAACACGTTGTACGAGGTCGAGGGGTTCGTGCACGCGACGACCCTGTCCGGCCTGCCGTCGGTGCTGCACGGCCCGTACGCCGACGCCTCGATCCCGCTGGTCCTGGCCGTGATCGACGAGGAGTCCCTCGCGGATGAGGGCATCGAGGTCGTGTGGGAACCGGCCGACGGGGCCGGCGCGGTCCCGCGGATCCTCGGTGCCTTCCCGATGGACGGTCGGACGGTCCCGGCGGTCATCGAGCTCGACCGCGTCGACGGCCGGTGGGTGGTGCCGGACCTCTCGGGCTTCGCCGTCCGTCCGTAGCAGGGACGCGGGCGAGGGGTGTGCGCCGAGCGGGATCGGCTCCCGCTCAGCGCACGCCGCTCCCGCTCAGCCGACCCCGCTCGTCAGCACTGCTCCCGGCCCGGCACCTCCCGGCCTGCCACCTCCCGGCCCGGCACCGTCCTGCCCGTGCCCACCGCACGACGCAGACCCGCACGACGCAGCCTCACGCCAACGGGTCCACGGGCACCACGACGCAGATCCGGAACGTGTCCCGGCCACGCCGCAGCAGGTAGCGGAAGCTCTCGGTGTCGGCTTCGCCGGCCCACTCGTCGCGGTAGCTCCAGCGCACGTCGACCCACACGAGGCCGGCGCTCGTGGTCCCCAGGGACCGGATCTGCGCGACCGCACCGACCAGCCCGCGCTCGCGGTAGCTCTCGGCCGCGCCACGGAACGACTCGCGCACCGTCTCGGCGTCGCTGATGAGGACCGAGGCCTCGTCGGTCACGACCAGCGCAGGGAACGCGTACGTCTCCGCGATCGTGTCGAGGTCTCCGGCCGCGAGCGCCACGCCGTACGAGTTGAGGAAGGTCTGGACGTCGTCGTGGTCGTAGGCGGTCGCGTCGTCGGTGGGAGGCGTCATCCCCTCACGGTAGGCGCGGCGGGCTCGACCGGCACGAGATGTGCGGGCCGTGCGAGCCCTGCGGTGATCGCGGCGAGCAGCGCGACGGGGGCGACGAGCCCGTCCGCCGGGTCCGGCGCGACCGTCCCCGCGACGTGCGCCAGGAAGCGCCCGAGGACGGGCGAGAGGTAGTCCGGCCCGACCTCCAGCTCGCCCTCGACCGACCCTCCCGTCGTGGCCACCACCGCGTGGAACGGTTGCGCGGGGTGCAGGGTCGGGTCCACGAACCGCAGGCGCACGACGACGTCGCGCCCGTCCGTGGTCGCGCTCACGGTCGCGGTCACGCCGTCCTCGTCCCGCCCGACGGTGGGCTCCCCCCACACGAGGCCGCCCCCGCCTCCCAGCAGTGCGCGGGCCGCCTCGATCAGGTGGACGCCCAGGAAGAACAGGCCGTCGTGCTCCGACCCGGGGTCGGCGGGGCCCGTGACCGTCAGGCCGGTGACCACGCCGAGCCCGGCCGCCTGGGCACGCAGGCGCGCGACGCCGGGCACGAAGCGCAGGGCCGAGCACGAGACGAGCACCGCCCCGCTCGCGCGCGCCGCGGCCACGAGCTCCTGGGCGTCCGCGACCGAGGCCGTGAAGGGCTTGTCGACCAGCACGGGCAGCCCTGCCCGGACGAACGGCAGGGCCGCCGCGCGGTGGAGCCGGCCCGCACGGTGCGCGACGATCACGGCATCGACCGACGCGACGTCGCCGGGCCCGCCGGGCCGGACCTGGACGCCCGCCGCCGCGCTCGATGCGGCGAGCTCCGCGACGCGCCCGGGCGAGCCGTCCGCGAGGACGGTCGCCCGGACCCCCGGGAAGCGCCGCTCGACGTTCAGCAGGCGCACGTAGTGGTCGGCGTGCGAGGAGTCGAGCCCGACGAGCGCGACACGGACGGTCTGGGTCATCCGGACATTCTCCCGGACCTCTGGGCCGGATCAGCTGCCGGGCCAGGTCACGTGCCGCGCGCCCTCACCACGCCTGCGCGATGAGCTCGGCGAACAGCTCGCCCTCGTCGACGTCGAGCCCCCGTGAGCGGAACCACGCGCACATGGTCCGGCAGTCACGCATGAGCAGCTCGGTGCCGTGCGGGTTGGCGACGAGGTCGAGCACCTGCGGCAGGTCGATGATGACGATCCGCTCGCCCTGGGCGAGGACGTTGTAGGGAGACAGGTCGCCGTGGGCGTACCCGTGGGCTGCCAGGAGCCCCATCGCGCCGCGGAGCTGGTCCCAGTAGGCCTCGAGGGTGCCGGCGTCGGGCCGGACGCGCGCCAGGCGCGGCGCGGCGACGCGGCTCGCAGCCGACCCGTCGGCCTCGCCGCTGCTCGCGTGCTCCCCGACGAACTCCATGAGGATCTCGGTCCCGTCGATCTGGACCGGGTAGGGGACGGGAGCGCCCGCGGACCACAGCATGCTCAGCGCCGCGAACTCGGCGTTGGCCCACTGTGCGGCCGCGGCCTCGCGGCCGTACGAGGACTTGCGCTCGATCGCGCGACGGTCGCGCGATCGCCGGACCTGGCGACCCTCGACGTACGCCGAGTCGCGGTGGAAGGCGCGGTGGTCGGAGGTGCGGTACCGCTTGGCGGCGAGCAGAGAGATCCGGCCCGGCTCGTCGGGAACGGCCCGTTCGAGCAGGAAGACGTCGGCCTCCTTGCCCGTCTTGAGGACGCCGAGCTCGGTGTCGATCGCGGCGTCGGCGGTCACGACCCACTCGGGGCGGGGCTCGGGCCCCCGCATGCCCTTCTCGACGCTCGACCAGGTGGACCACCGCTGGTCGAGGTCGAGGTCGAGGTCAGGATCGAGGTCGGCGTCGTCCTGGGCACCGTCGCCCGGGAAGGGGCGG
This sequence comes from uncultured Actinomycetota bacterium, assembly GCA_963782165.1. Classification (GTDB taxonomy): domain Bacteria; phylum Actinomycetota; class Actinomycetes; order Actinomycetales; family Cellulomonadaceae; genus Oerskovia. The sequence goes on along the minus strand of CAWAIO010000005.1, from coordinate 68,384 downwards.
CGGCGGAGGGCGTCGTCGACGTCGTCGGGGAAGCCGGCGAACGACTCAGGAGACGCGGGGGCGAAGCGGGGGAGTGCGGGAAGGTCGGTGTGCTCGTGCACGGTGGGGCTCCTCGGGTGAGGTGAGGAGCCGGGCGTCAGAGGCCGGGGCTCCTCGGGAAGGTGGAGGCGTGGGGAACGACGACGACGGTCATCACGTCACCTCCTCCTTCTCGCGGCCCGTGGCCACGTGCTCGCGCCGGACCTTCTCCGGCGGACGTGCCTACCCTCGCACCCGGTGGCGAGGGCAGGCAACGGTATTTCCGGTCAGCCGCCGAACGACTGCACGAGCAGGGTGTACGTGCCGCTCGTGTCGAAGCCCATCTGGGTCAGCAGGGACCACACGACGCCGACCACGGCGTACGCACTGATCGGGATCAGCAGGAGCCACTCGCGCACCGACCCGGCGTTGCCGAGGACCGGGAGCGCGAAGTTCCCGCCCGGCCGCCAGATGTCGTTGAGCACGTTGGTACGCCGTACCCAGCGGGGGGCCTTGAACGTGATGGGCCACAGCAGCGGGCACCCGCCCGTGGTCATGACGTCGCCGATGATGTGGACCGTGACGCCGAGCCCGACCGCGACGGGGAGCCAGTTCCACTCCTCGGGGGCCAGCAGCGCGACGAGGACCGCGATCGTGACCGACCCGATCCACGGCCCGAGCTTGCCGCCCCGCGTGAGCCTGAGCGCCTTGAGCGCGAACGCCACGAGCAGGATCGCCACGAACCCGGCGCCGATCGCGACGGTCCCGAACGTGTCCGACTCGATCGTCACGAGTCCCGCGAGCCAGGCGAGACCCGTGAAGACTGCGATCCCCAGGATCGAGTGCGTGCCGCGGCGGTGGCCGCCCGAGATGGTCTCGACGACGTTCGCGACGCCCTCGGACACGGGCGGCAGCGAGTGCGCGATGGTCCCGGAGTGGTGGTCCGCGTCGGGCAGCAGGGCCGCGCCGGCGCACACGATCGCGCCGGTGATGACGCCCACGTCCGAGACGGGGTAGATCCCGAGCGTGTACGGGGCGGTCGAGGTGACCGCCACCCATGCGGCCGCGCCGCAGGCGGCGTGGTGGCCACCCATCATGATGCGTTCGTCCCGTCAGTCGTGTTCGTCCCGCACGTGCGGTTCGCGCGGTCTGTCCCGACGCGACAGCACACCCTACCCGGCGGGCACCCACACCCGACCTCACGATCTGTCAGACCCTGGCGTCTACAGTGCATGGGACACACCGACACCAGGCCCGCACGCACGCACCGGACAGGAGGCACCACCGTGCCGCATCCCCTCGAGAGCCCGGAGGTGTCCGTCCACCCCGCCCGCCCGGAGCGGACCGTGCGCCACGCGGTCTTCGGGTCGCCCGTGGGCGACCTCACGGCGGTCGGGGGCGCGGACGGGCTCCGGGCCCTGTACTTCGACGCTCACAAGCGTCGCCCCACGGGCGAGACGTTCGGCGAGCGCGACGACGACGCGTTCGAGGAGGTCCGCGTCCAGGTCGGCGAGTACTTCGCCGGCACGCGACGCGCGTTCGACCTCGAGCTCGCCCCGGTCGGCGACGGCTTCCAGAAGAAGGTCTGGGCGCTGCTCGCCCAGATCCCTTACGGCGAGACACGTTCCTACGGGGACCTCGCGCTCGCGCTCGGGGACAGGAACCTGGCCCGCGCGGTCGGGTCGGCCAACGGCCAGAACCCGCTGAGCATCGTCGTGCCCTGCCACCGGGTCATCGGCGCCGACGGCAGCCTGACCGGGTACGCGGGCGGGATCGAGCGCAAGCAGTTCCTGCTCGCCCTCGAGGAGTCCGACGAGACCCGAGCGAGCCGGCTGTTCTGATGGCATCTCGCGTCCTGCGGCACAGGACACCTCACGTCCTGGGCGTGCGGTGCGTCTACCCGACGTGAAGCCCTTCGAACGCGTCGTCGCCGAGCACGGCGCCACGGTCCTGCGCGTGTGCCGCGCGGTCCTCGGTCCGGAGGACGCCGACGACGCCTGGTCCGAGACCTTCCTGTCCGCCCTCACGGCCTACCCGCGCCTCGACGAGGGGGCCAACGTCGAGGCCTGGCTCGTGACGATCGCGCACCGCAAGGCGATCGACGTCACCCGGCGGCGCGCCCGCGCTCCGATCGCGGTGCCCGACCTCGTCGACCTCGTCCACGAGCCCAGCCGCGACGGGATCCCCGGGCGACGCATCGACCAGGGGGATGACGACCTGTGGCGGGCGCTCGCGGCACTGCCGCCCAAGCAGCGTCAGGCCGTGGCCTACCACCACGTCGCAGGCCTGCCGTACCAGGAGGTCGCGTCGATCCTCGGAGGCAGCGCGGAGGCCGCACGCCGCGCCGCCTCGGACGGCATGGCGGCGCTGCGGCGCACGTACCCGGCCGCCCGCTCCTCCTCACCGGACCCCACGCCCGCGCGTACCTCGAAGGGAAGTGCCTCATGAGCGACACCTCGCCCCGTCCGACCGACCTGCTCGCCTCCCTCGGGAGGGACCTCGACCGCGGCGTCGCGCCCGACGACGACTCCCTGGCCGCGCTCTCGCGGCTGCACGACCGCCTCGTGGCGGACGCTGCGTCGTCGGGCCTGCTGGACGTCGCCTACCGCACGCTCGACACGCCCGTGGGGATGCTCCTGCTCGCCGCGACCGACCAGGGCGTCGTGCGCATCGCGTTCGACGTCGAGGGGCACGACGCCGTGCTCGAGCGCATCGCCCGCACCGTGAGCCCGCGCGTCCTGCGCGCCCCCGGGCGCCTGGACCGGCTCGCGACCGAGATCGACGAGTACTTCGCGGGCGAGCGCCGCGCGTTCGACCTCCCGCTCGACCTGAGCATGGCCTCGGGGCCCTTCCGGCGCGAGGTCCTGACGCACCTGCGCGACATCGGCTACGGGCGCACTGCGTCCTACGCCCAGGTCGCGGTCGCCGCGGGAAGCCCGCGCGCCGTGCGGGCCGTGGGCACGGCGTGCGCCAGGAACCCGCTGCCGCTCGTGGTCCCGTGCCACCGCGTGGTCCGCTCGGACGGCACGAGCGGGCGCTACGCGGGGGGCTCGGAGGCCAAGCGACTGCTGCTCGCCCTGGAGAGCGCGGCGTGACCCCCCTGCCCGACGGCGTCACGACCGCCCCGCGGACCGGCGCGCCCGGGACCGGGGCCGGGTCCTGGACGCGCCACGTCCCCGTGGCCCAGCCGTTCGACGCGGCCTCCGCGCTCGCGACGCTCGTGGCGCACGCCGTGCCCGGCGTCGACCGGGTCGACACAGGACGCGGCGAGGTGACGCGCCTCGTCGAGACGGGCTCGGGAGCTGTGGCCGCGACCGCGCGGCTGACGCCCGACGCGCTCGAGGTGCGCGGGGACGGCGGGGACCCGGACGCGGTCCGCGCGCTGGTCGCCCGATGGTTCGACGCCGACGCCGACCTCGCGACCGTGCACACGGTCCTGGGCGCCGACCCGGTGCTCGCGCCCCTCCTCGCCCAGCGCCCGGGACTGCGCGTCGTCGGGCACCCGTCCGGGTTCGAGGCCGCGGTCACGACCGTCCTGGGCCAGCAGGTCTCGCTCGCGGCGTGCCGGACCTTCGCGGGGCGGCTCGCGGGAGCCTACGGCCGCGAGGCCGACGTCGTGGGCGCCGACGGCCTGCGCCTGTTCCCCGACCCGGACACGCTCGCCGGCGCGCAGGCCGCGGAGCTGCAGTCCGCCGTCGGGATCACGGGGGCCCGGACCCGCACGCTGCTCGCGCTCGCTGCGGCCTGCGCGGACGGCCTCGTGCTCGGGCCGCACGTCGCGCAGGACCCCGCGGCGCTCGCGGACACCCGCGCGCGGCTGCTCGCGTTGCCTGGTGTGGGGCCGTGGACGGTCGACTACCTCTCGGTCAAGGTCCTGGGGGACCGTGACGGGTTCGTCCCGGGGGACCTCGTGCTCCGCAGGGCGCTCGGCGGGATCGACGCACGCGCGGCTGCGCGGACGGCCGGGGCCTGGGCGCCCGTCCGGGCCTACGCGCTGTTCCACCTCTGGACGCACACGGCCTACCGACGGCTCGCGACCGGAGCCATACTGGAGGAAGCCTCGGCCCGCGGGAAGGACGCACCATGAGCAGCACGACGCAGACCGCACGGGAGCTCGGCCCTCCGGACCAGGACGCACCGGACCAGCAACCGGTCGGCCCCGACCACGGGTCGCCCGACGGGGGAACGGCCGGACCGGAGCCGACGAGCGGCGCGGACGACGACGTGCGCGAACAGATCGAGGCCGGCGTCCTGTTCGCCAACGGACGGCTCGCCGGACGCCGTTTCGCCTCCCTCGCGGAGGCCCAGGCCTGGGCGCACCCCGAGCTCGGTGACCAGGTCGTCGAGTTCAACCCGGTCTGCGACTGCTCGGTCTGACCCGGCTCGTCGGTCGCCGGCCCCCGCGAGGACCGGCGACCGGCGCGCGTGGGTGGCGTGCGCAAGACTGCACCCCGCGGGGTCGACCGGCCCGGCACGAGGGTGCGAGCACGCACACGCGAAGGGCAAGCAGATGAGCGATTCCGACCTGACCGCGCTGGCCGAGAGCCTGCGCTCCGCCGCCGGCGCGTACTACGACACCGACGAGCTCAGGATGTCGGACGCCGAGTACGACTCGGGTATCGAGCAGCTGCGGATCGCCGTCGCCGCGGACCCTTCGCTCGCGGGGCGGTTCGCCGACCTGCTCGACGCCGTGGCAGCGGGCCAGTCCGCGGGAGGCGACGTCGAGCACCCCACGATGATGGGTTCGCTCGACAAGGCACCCACGCTCGACGCGCTCGACGCCCTGGTGATCGCGATCGACGGACCGGTCGTCGTCGAGCCCAAGCTCGACGGGCTCGCGATCCGGGCGCTCTACCGCGCCGGACGCCTCGACCTGGTCGCCACGCGCGGTGACGGACGCACCGGCGAGGACGTGACCGAGCGGGTCCGACGGCTCGCGATCGACGGGCTGCCCCCGCGGCTCGCACGGGCGGACCTCTCGGTCGAGGTGCGGGGCGAGGTGTTCATGGCCGACGCCCGGTTCCCTGCCGCCCAGGAGGCCCGCGCGGACCTGGGAGGGCACCGTTCGTCAACCCGCGCAACGCCGCCGCGGGCATCCTGCGCAAGGGCGACGCGGCGTACGCGGGGCTCCTGACGTTCGCGGCCTACGACGTGGTTCCCGTGGACGGATCCTCGGCGCCCGTGGCCGACCCGTCGTACGGCGTCCGGCTCACGGTGGTCGAGCAGGCCGGGGTCGGTACGGCCCGTGCGTTGGCGCCGTGGCTCGCGGGAGGCGAGCCCGTGGTCCTGACCGGGGAGCCGGGCACCGTCGCGGTGCGCGCGGCCGTGGCCGCGCTCGCCGAGCGTCGACCGGACCTCGGGTTCCCCATCGACGGGATCGTCGTCAAGGCGGACCTCGATGTCGACCGCGCTCGGCTCGGCTCCGGGTCGCGCACCCCGCGGTGGTCGGTCGCCTACAAGTACGAGGCCGAGACCGCCGTGACCCGGGTCGTCGCGATCACGACCGGGGTCGGTCGCACGGGGCGCCTCGCGATCCGCGTCGAGGTCGAGCCCGTGTTCGTGGGCGGTACGACCATCACGTTCGCGACCGGGCACAACGCGACCTGGATGCTCGAGAAGGACGTGCGGGTCGGGGACACCGTCGTGATCAAGCGCGCCAACGACGTGATCCCGTACATCGAGTCCGTGGTCCTGGACGAGCGCCCGGCCGGCTCGGCGCCCTGGACCCCGCCTGCGACCGACCCGAACGGCGGCGAGTGGGACAAGAGCACGCTACTGTGGCGCTCGACCGACCCGAGCCTGTCGGTCGGGGCGACGATCCGGTACGCCGTGAGCCGCGACGCCCTGGACATCGAGGGCATCGGTACGGAGATCGTCGAGTCGCTCGTGGAGCAGGGCCTGGTCGCGGACGTTGCCGACCTCTTCTCGCTCGACGCCCCGACCCTCACGTCGCTGCCGCTCGGCGAGGGCCGCATGCTCGGCGCCAAGAACGCCGTCAAGATCGCTGCGGAGATCGAGCGGGCCAAGGGCGCGGCATGGAACCGGGTCATCACGGCGTTGGGCATCCGCATGACCGGGCGCACCATGGGGCGACGCCTCGCGGCTGCCATCCCCACGCTCGAGCTGCTGCGCGCCGCGACCGCCCGGGACCTGGCGGCCGTGGACGGGATCGGACCCATCAGGGCTGCGGCGATCCGCGAGGGGCTCGACGACCTCGAAGCCCGTGGGGTGCTCGAACGCCTGGCGGCCGCGGGGGTCCACACGGGCACCGCGCCCGACCCGGACGAGGCTGCGGCACTGCCGCTCGCGGGCATGACCGTCGTGGTGTCAGGTTCCGTCCCCGGCTACTCGCGGACCACGGTCGCCGAGCTCGTCGAGGCCAACGGGGGCAAGGCGTCCTCGTCCGTGTCCTCCGCGACGAGCCTGCTCGTCTCGGAGCCCTCGACCTCGAGCAAGTACGTCAAGGCCACGGACCTCGGGGTGCGCATCGTGACGCCCGCGGAGTTCCTGGAGATGCTCGGATAGCGCTCGCCCGGCTCGTTCCGTCCTGGCACCCTAGGGTGGGAACGTGACCCGCCAGAGCGCTTCCGACGCGGTCGGCCCCGTGGGCCCGGCCACGAACCCGAGGCGTCGTCGCGGGGTGAGCCACCGGATCGTCGAGCTCGGCGACGGCTTCTTCTTCGTCTTCGCGGGTCTCGCCTCGGTGTGGCTCGCGTGGCTCGTGCTGAGCGAGTCGATCCACATCGGCTGGTTCACGGTGCTCTACGTCGTCGCGGTGTGGCTCGTGATCGCGTACCTGGCACTGCCGCGACTGCACCGCATCCTCACGACGCTCTACGTGCCCGAGTACTTCATCGGCCGCACCCGGACCGCGAACGGCCTGCTGGGCGACCCCGTCAACCTGGCGCTGCTGGGCGAGGAGGGCCAGGTGCGGGCCGCGATGGAGGCAGCGGGGTGGACCGTCGCGGACGACGTCACGCTGGCCTCGAGCGGGCGGATCGTCGCGGCGACCCTGAGCAGGCGCAGCTACGACCAGGCTCCCGTGAGCCCGCTGTTCCTGTTCGGGCGCCAGCAGGACTTCGCGTACCAGCAGGAGGTCGAGGGCAACCCGTCGCGCCGCCACCACATCCGCTTCTGGCGGTGCCCGCCGGGCTGGCCGCTACCCGGAGGCAGGCGCGTCGACTGGCTCGCGGCGGGGACCTACGACCGCTCCGTAGGGTTCTCGCTCTTCACGCTCCAGGTCACGCACAAGATCGAGGCCGACACCGACCAGGAGCGCGACCACGTCGTGGCCACGCTCCGAGGGGCCGACGTCGGCGTCGAGGTCGAGGTCATCGAGGACTTCTCGACGGGATACCACGCGCGCAACGGCGGCGGCGACGCGATCAGGACCGACGGTGACCTGCCCGTGGTCGACGTCCGGGCGGTGGCCGCCCCGGCTGCGCCGCCCGTGGACGTCGCCGCACAGAAGCCTCGCCGCCCGGCCGCGACGACGGCCGGCGCGCTGCTCGTCGTGCTGGGCGTCGTCGCGGACCTTGTCTGGCTCGTGAACCTCGCGCTGCACTGGGACCAGACGCTCAGGTCGTTGTTCCTGGGTGGCGACGTGACCCAGCAGGACATCGACGAGGCGTCGGGCCCACTGCTGGTCGTGGTCGTGGTGGTGCTCTCGCTCGTCGCGCTGCTCCAGCTCTTCCTGGCCTGGCGGGTCTTCAAGGGACGGACCTGGGCGCGAGCCCTGGTCATGGTGCTGGCCGCGATCAGCACCACGACCTCGTTCGTGGGGTGGGCCGTCTCCGGGGACCAGATCACGCTCCGTACGACGCTCCTGACCGTGGCGCTCGACATCCTGGTGCTGCTCACGCTCTCGAGCAGGGACGCGGCGGCCTACACGCGCGACGAACGGACCGAGCGTCGTCTCCGGCGAGAACGCCGAGGCAGGGCCACGGTGCCTGCCGCCGGTTGATGCGGCGTCCGTGCCGCTGGCGTGTCGCGAGGGATGGGTGGTCATCGACGGACGACGCGCGGATATCGTGGCCCGATGGCAACGGTCAAGCAGTTCCAGGTCACCTTCGACTGCGCCGATACCGAGCGCGTCGCCCGCTTCTGGTGCGAGGTGCTGGGGTACGTGGTCCCGCCGCCACCCGAGGGGTTCGCCACCTGGGAGGACTTCGCCGGTTCTCTGCCGCCCGCGGACCAAGGGGCCGCATTCGTCTGCCAGGACCCCACGGGCGTGGGGCCGCGTCTGTACTTCCAGCGCGTCCCCGAGGGCAAGGTGGTCAAGAACCGCGTCCACCTCGACGTGCGGGTCGGCACCGGGCTCGTGGGCGCCGAGCGCCTCGCCACGCTCGAGGCAGAGTGCGCACGTCTGGTCGCGCTCGGCGCGACCCGCGTGCGCCTGCTGCCGGCCGACGAGGACGAGGAGTCCTGCATCGTCATGCAGGACGTCGAGGGCAACGAGTTCTGCCTCGACTGAGCGTGCCGACGCCGGGGCCAGCCGCCCATCGGACGTTCCGCTCCGCCGGTCGGAGAAGGCGGGCGCCCGGGGGGATCGCTCACGAGGCCAGGCTAGCGAGGACGGCTGCTCGGCCAGGACTGGATGATGCTCCGCTCTGCCCCGTCGATCACCACGCGCGCCTGTGCGCCGTTGAGCAACGGCAGGTGCGGAGGTACATGGCCTATCTCCATGTCGAAGATGATGGGGACGTCGAGGTCAGCGAGGGCATCGACGACTGCGTCGCGCTGTGACATGCCACCGTCGGTTGTCCCACTCGGTGCCCGTGTGCTGCCCACGAGTACTGCGGCGGCGCTCTCGAACCAACCGGCGTACCGGAGTTGGTGGAGGTACCGGCAGATGGTGAACGCCGATTCTTCGGCTGCTTCGAGGTAGACGAGGAGCGGTCCGAACCGGCGCCCGAACGCCCGGACATCACCATAGGGCGAGCCGACGATCCCGGACAGCACCTCGATGCACCCTCCGATCAGCGTTCCTGTGACGTCCAGGGTGGGCGCGGGGCCGTACAGGTCCCAGTTGCTGGGCTTCTTGTCGAGCCACTCGGTCGCGGACGCGTCCGACAGCGGGCTCCAGCTTGCTGCGACCCCGCTGTCGGACTGCGTGACGCCGCCGTCGGACATCGCGAGGTCGAGCCAATGAACGAGACCCGGGAGCGTCTCGTACGGTGTGTCGGCGAGGTTGTCGCCGTGCAGCGTCGCCAATCCGGCCCGGAGCGTCAGCGGCACCATCCACGAACAGGAGTCCGAGTAGCCGACGACCCACGTCGGCTCTGCCTGCGCGATAGCCCCGTAGTCGAGCTGGTCGAGCAGGTCGAGCGCGGTCCCAGCACCGCCCCACGGCGGTATGACTGCACGAACCGCCGGGTCGGCGAGCATGCTGGTCAGCTCCGCGGCCCGCTGTGCCTTCGGTGCGGAGACCCACCGGTCTGCGCTCATGCACTCACCCACGACCACCTCGAACCCTCGTGCCCGGAGCCAGCCGATCGAGTGGTCGATGCGCGCTCGTCCGAGCTCGCCGACGCCGGCCGAGGGACTTGTCACACCGATGCGGTCACCAGGGCGAAGAGGGCGTGGGAAGCGCAGAGGCATGCAGCCCAGGAGACCACGACTTCGTGCCGGTGGTCCCTCGGCGCACCGGATGCGGCACCGTTCGCATCGTCAGCACGCCACGCGCTTCAGTCGAAGTTCGGGTCGCCGTTGACGTTGAACGTCTCGGCGGCCCACGGGAACACCCATGTGAACAGCACGAGCACCACGGCCGCGACCAGGATCAGCGACTGGACGACCTTGGCGAAGCGGTTGCCCGGTAGGTGCCGGAAGATCCACCCGTACATCACTGCACTCCTGGGTCGTTGAGGACTTGCTCGGGCATGCCGTCGGCGCGGTCCATCCAGCCGACGAACTTCGCGTAGGTGATCCAGCGGTGGGAGTTGCCGAACTCTCCCAGGGTGGGGGAGTGGCACGTCGTGAGGGTCAGGAGCCGCTCGGTGGGCGTGGCGCCGGGCTGGTTGGGCACGGGGGCGATGACGTCGACCTGGCTCGGGAGCACGATCTCGTGGCCTGTGACCTCGTACACGTACCAGGTGGTCGCGGTCTCTACGATGATCTGGTCGCCCTCGACGAGCTCGTTGACGAACCGGAACGAGTTGCCGTAGGTGCGCCGGTGACCGGCGAGCGCGAAGTTGCCGACCTCGCCGACCTGCTGGGTCTGGGTGTAGTGACCGGCGACGGCCTTGTTGAGCAGCGCGGTCGTGGTGCCCTGGACGATCGGCATGGTGTTGTCGGTCTTGCCGTACCAGGCGGGGACGACGAGCGCGCCGATGGTCTCGCCCTCGGGCACGGCCTCCGGGACGGGCGGTGCGTCGGTACGCAGCTCGCCTGCTACCTGCGGGGCCTCGGGGAGGGTCTCCTGGAACTGGGTCATGATGGTCTGAGCGGCCTGGTTCGACTGCACCGTGGTCCACCACAGCTGCCACACGACGAACAGGCCGAAGATCACGCCGAGGGTGATCAGCAGCTCGCCCAGCACCCCGAAGATCGCGGAGACGGCGCCGCCGCCGGAACGGCCGTGCGTTCGGTTGCTGGTGTGCCTCACAAGCCCTCTTCTCCGGTCGGGACCGCGGCGCGGATCGAGTCCACAGCCTAGTCGGTCGGGGTCGGCCGGGGCCCGCGCGCAGCAGGGTGGAAAGACCGTCGCCGCAGGGGAGGGCCCGGTCGGGATGGGGCAGGGACGAGAACAGCGGAGCGGGCCCAGGTTGCCCTGGACCCGCTCCGCTGTTCGCTGTCTCAACGAGTGTCCGGAGGGGGACTTGAACCCCCACGCCCGATAAAGGGCACTAGCACCTCAAGCTAGCGCGTCTGCCATTCCGCCACCCGGACGGGTGTCTTGCTGCCGATGTCACCATCGGGTCTCGCACAACGAAGCGGACCGAGGTTTCCCTGGTCCGCTTCGCGGTTCGCTGTCTCAACGAGTGTCCGGAGGGGGACTTGAACCCCCACGCCCGATAAAGGGCACTAGCACCTCAAGCTAGCGCGTCTGCCATTCCGCCACCCGGACAGGTGTCAGGTCCCGGCGTTCCCGCCGGGGGCCTTGCGGGGAAAAACATAACACGTTCCGGGCGCCAAGCGTGCATCGGGTCCGTGGGGCAGACTGGGGAGCGACCCTGGTCGCTGGGCACCGGTCGGTGCAGGTCAGGGCTGTTTTCACCAACCGGATCGTCAGTGGATGGGGTGCTCGTGGCCGAGGACAAGGACGTACGACCGGACGGCGTCTCGTCGTCGAGCGTGGGGAGCGGGGGAGACCGCCCCTCGGCCTCGGTCAAGCATCTGGCCGGTGCCAGTCCGGCAGCGCGCAAGGTCGCGGGCGCCCGGCGGAACCCGTCGGTCGTCGGCTACGACGACACGGTTCCCGCCTGGCTGCGCACGAGCGCGGGCTGGTCCTGGCGCCTCCTGCTGCTCATCGCGGGCGTCGGCGTGATCTTCTTCGCGACCGCCCAGGTGCAGATCGTCTTCATCGCCGTGTTCCTGGCACTGGTCATCACCTCGGTCCTCCGACCCGTGACCGACTGGTACGCCAAGATCATGCCCCGGGGGCTCGCGACGGCGCTCGCGCTCCTCTCGGCCTTCCTGGTGCTCGGCGGGCTGCTGACCTACGTCGTCACCTCGGTCGCGGGCCAGTGGGACAAGCTCGCCGGCCAGTTCAACAGCGGCATCGAGAAGATCTTCGACTTCCTGGAGAACGGCCCGCTTCCCGTCACGATCACGTCCGCCGACATCGAGACCTGGATCGAGAACGCCCGCACCTGGATCACCGAGCACGGCGGCGACATCGCGAGCCAGGCCGCGGCGGGGGCGGGCTCGGTCTTCGAGGCCTTCGCGGTCCTCGCCCTCGCGATCTTCTGCACGATCTTCTTCCTCGCGCGGGGCAAGGACATGTGGACGTGGTTCCTCAACCAGCTCCCGTCCCGCTCGCGCGAGACGTGGGTGCTGGCGGGAGGAGCGGGCTGGTACACGTTCTCGGGCTACGCCCGCGGGACGGTCATCATCGCCCTCGCCGACGGGATCCTCGCCGCGATCGTGCTCGTCGTCCTGGGGGTCCCGCTCGCCGCGCCGCTCGCGGTCCTGGTGTTCATCGGTGCCTTCATCCCCCTGATCGGGGCGCCCGCAGCGATGGTCGTGGCCATGGTCGTGGCGCTGGCGGCCAACGGGGTCGTGAACGCTGCGCTCGTCGGCATCTTCATCGCCCTCATCGGTCAGTTCGAGGGCCACATCCTCCAGCCCCTCGTCATGGGCAAGCAGGTCTCGCTGCACCCCGTCGTGGTAGCGCTCGCGGTCACGTCCGGGACGTTCATCGCCGGGATCCTGGGTGCCGTCGTCTCGGTCCCGCTCGTCGCGGTGGCCTGGGCCGTGTTCAGCAAGCTGCGCCGCAAGGACCCGCCCATGGAGGACGATCTCCCCACGGCCAAGGAGATCGCTCTCTCGGGGCGCGAACGCTCGTCGTCCGGCAGGACGAGCGACAAGGAGGCGACGGCCGACGCCTGAGGTGCGTGCTGCCGGACGTCTCCCGGAACGCGACGAACGACCCCGTGCCGAGCGCGGGGGGACCGGTCGATGGTGGTGTCGGGCTCGAGCAGGGCAGGGTCGTCCAGGCGGGCACGCCCGGACGACCGCCCCGCCGTACCGCCACGGCAACCGGACGAGACGCGCAAATCCCTCGCCGCCGCTCGCGGTGACCTGCCACAGTTCTCGCCATGAGCACGAACACCCGGGCGTCCGCGAAGACCGCGGCGACCCGCCTGACCAAGACCCTCTGGAGCTGGGCCTCGATCCTCGACGACGGCGCCCGTGAGCAGGCCGAGCGCACCTCGACCATGCCGTTCGTCTACCCGCACCTCGCTCTCATGCCCGACGCCCACCTGGGCCTGGGCGCGACCGTCGGCTCGGTGATCCCCACGCTGCGCTCGATCATCCCCGCCGCCGTCGGCGTGGACATCGGCTGCGGCATGGTCGCGGTCCGCACGCAGTACACGGCCGCCGACATCGCTGGACCGGCGCTGCGCGACCTGCGGATCGCGATCGAGCAGGCCGTGCCCACGAGCGCCGGTTCCTCCAACCAGCGCCTGACGGAGACCGCCGAGACGCGCGTGGCCGAGCTCGAGGCGCTCGCGGACAAGGCCGGGTTCGATCCCGCGCGGTACGCGGGGAGCTGGCGCCTGCAGCTCGGGTCGCTGGGGTCCGGGAACCACTTCATCGAGGTCAGCCTCGACGAGGAGGACCGGGTCTGGTTCTTCCTGCACTCGGGCTCGCGAGGGGTCGGCAACAGGATCGCGCAGCACCACATCGCGGTCGCGCGCGAGCTCATGACCCGGTACTGGATCGACCTGCCGGACAAGGACCTCGCCTACCTCGTCGAGGGTACCGACGAGTTCTGGGCGTACGTCCGCGAGCTGCGGTGGTCCCAGCACTTCGCGCTGCTCAACCGCGAGGAGATGATGGACCGCGTCGTGGCGGCGTTCGAAGCCTGGTCGGGGCTCGCGCCGGTCGAGGAGGCCGAGCGCATCAACTGCCACCACAACTTCACCGAGCTCGAGCACCACTTCCACAAGGACGTGTGGGTCTCCCGCAAGGGGGCCATCCGTGCCCGCGAGGGAGACCCGGGCCTCATCCCGGGGTCCATGGGCACGGCGTCGTACGTCGTCGTCGGCAAGGGGAACCCGCTCGCGCTCGACTCCGCGCCGCACGGCGCGGGGCGTGAGTACTCGCGGAGCAAGGCGCGCCGGACCTTCACGCACGAGCAGCTGCGCGAGGCCATGGCGGGCATCGAGTACCGCGACACCGACGCGTTCATCGACGAGATCCCGGCGGCGTACAAGTCGATCGACCGGGTCATGGCGGACGCGGCGGATCTCGTCGAGGTGCGCCACACGCTGCGGCAGATCGTCAACGTCAAGGGCGACTGAGCGCATCACGGGGCGAGGACGATCCGTCCTCGCCCCGGGGACGGCCAGCCCCAGCCCGACGGCGGAGCGCACCTTCCCCGCGACGGTGCGCTCCGCCGTCGGGCAGGCAGGGGACCGGGGCCGCGATGCCGGACGCGATTCTCAGCCCCCGAGCACCTGGCCCGCAGGCGCTCGGCGCGCGTGATCGGCCGGTACGCGACACGCTGACGGCATGAGGATCGGGATACCCACCGAGGTCAAGAACAACGAGTTCCGCGTCGCGCTCACCCCTGCGGGCGCGCACCACCTGGTCGCCGCAGGGCACGAGGTCCTGGTCCAGGCCGGGGCGGGGCGAGGGTCGGCCATCTCCGACGAGGAGTTCGCGGGCGCCGGTGCGCGCCTGGTGAGCACGGCCGAGGAGGTCTGGGGGCGCGCCGAGCTCGTGTGCAAGGTCAAGGAGCCCGTGCCCAGCGAGTACCCGCTCCTGCGCGACGACCTGCTGCTCTTCGCGTACCTGCACCTGGCCGCCGACCCCCTCGGCACGGCTGCGCTGCTCGACGCGGGGACGACCGCGGTCGCCTACGAGACGGCCCAGGCGCCCGACGGCACGCTCCCGCTGCTCGCGCCCATGAGCGAGGTGGCCGGGCGCATGGCGACGCAGGTCGGGGCCTATCACCTGATGCGTCCCGCGGGCGGCTCGGGCGTGCTGCTCGGCGGCGTGCCCGGGAGCAGGCCGGGGCGGGTCGTGATCCTCGGCGGCGGGACCGCCGGCCGGCACGCGGCCGAGATCGCGGTCGGGATGCGCGCCGAGGTCACGATCCTCGACCTGTCGCTGCCCGTCCTGCGTGCGCTCGACCAGGAGTTCGCGGGCCACGTGCGGACCGTGGCGTCGAGCGCGTACGCGATCGAGCTGGAGGTGCTCGGGGCCGACCTCGTGATCGGCGCGGTCCTCGTCGCCGGAGCCCGGGCGCCGCGGCTCGTGACGAACGACCTCGTGGCGCGCATGCGGTCGGGGTCGGTCCTCGTCGACATCGCGGTCGACCAGGGCGGCTGTTTCGAGGACACCCGGCCCACGACCCACGACGACCCCACGTTCCAGGTGCACGGCTCGACGTTCTACTGCGTCGCGAACATGCCGGGTGCGGTGCCCGTGACCAGCACGCACGCCCTGACGAGCGCGACGCTGCCCTACCTCGCGCTCCTCGCCGACGGCGGGACGCGAGCGCTGCGCACGGTCCCGTTGCTGCGCAACGGGCTGTCGACCGTGACCGGGACCCTGGTCAACGAGCAGGTGGGCGCGGCGCTCGGCCTGCCGTGGACGCGCGCCGAGGACGTCCTGGGGGAGTGACCCGGGCGTCAGGGGCGCAGCGGAGCGGCGCGAGGACCAGCCGTGCCGCGCGGCCCGCCGGGGCCTCGGTCGCCCGGGTGGACAGCGCCCTGTCGGCCTCGCACGCCGAGTGGCATGCTGTCCGGATGGAGCCTTTCGTCCTGTCCAACGAGCACGTCCACCTCGCGATGCCCACCGCAGCGGACGTGGACCGCATCACCCACCTCTGCCAGGGCGTGGAGATCGCCGCCTGGACCACCGTGCCCAGCCCGTACACGCGGGCGGACGCGGCGTCGTTCATCGAGGAGGTCGTGCCCGAGTCGTGGCGCACGGGTCGCGGGAACACGTGGGCGATCCGCCGACCTGATGCCCCCGAGGGACCGGTCCTCGGCATGGTGGGGCTCGCGCTGGACACATCGCCGACCCCCGAGCGGTCGGCCGAGATCGGGTACTGGCTCGCCCCCGAGGCGCGCGGCGAAGGGCTCATGACGGAGGCCGGGCGGATCGTGACCGACTGGGCGTTCGACGACGAGGGGCTCGGCCTCGCGCGCATGACCTGGAGCGCGTTCACGGGCAACTGGGCCTCGCGTCGCGTCGCGTGGCGGCTCGGGTTCCGGGTCGAGGGGACGGTGCGGGGCTTCAGCGTCCAGCGGGGCGTGCGCCGCGACGCGTGGATCGGCACCCTCCTCGCCGACGACCCGCGAGAACCCGTCGAGCCGTGGCCGTCCGCGGAGACGGACGGCGACCTCACCGGGAATGATGTCGTGACCACGGCGCGCGTCGGGCGAAGATAGGACGCATGACGAGCACCCTCGACCCGGCCAACCCCTTCGCCGCGGCGTCCACCCTCCCGTACGAGCTCCCCGACTTCACGACGATCCGCGAGGAGCACTACCTCCCCGCGCTGCGCGCCGGCATGGACGCCGAGCGCGCGGAGATCGAGGAGATCGTCACCAACCCCGAGGCGCCCACGGTCGCCAACACCCTCGAGGCCCTCGAGTCCGCGGGACAGCTCCTGACCCGTGCGGTCACGGTCTTCTACAACGTCGCGAGCTCCGACTCGACACCGGGTCTCGAGGACATCGAGGAGACCATCGCCCCCGAGCTCTCGGCGCACCACGACGCGATCTACATGGACGCCCGCCTGTACGCGCGCGTCCGTGCGCTCCAGGACGCCGTCGACGCGGGCGAGCTCGCGCTCGAGGCCGACACGGCGTGGCTCCTGCACACGCTGCTCGTCGACTTCCGCCGCTCGGGCATCGAGCTCGACGCCGCGGACCAGGACCGCCTGCGTGAGCTCAACGGGAAGCTGACCTCGCTCGAGGCCGCGTTCGGTCGCAAGCTGCTCGCGGGCGCCAACGCCGCGAGCGTCCTGGTCGACGACGCCGCCGAGCTCGAGGGGCTGCCCGAGGACGCGGTCGCCGCGGCGGCCGCAGCGGCCGCGACGCGCGGGCACGAGGGCAAGTACCTCCTCGAGATGCAGCTGCCCACGCAGCAGGGCGTCATCGCGTCGCTCGCACGCCGCGAGACCCGCGAGCGCGTCCAGCAGGCGTCCATGACGCGCGGCGCGACGGGCGACGACAACGACACGCGCCAGATCGTGATCGACCTCGCGCGCCTGCGCGCCGAGCACGCCCGCCTCCTCGGGTACGACCACCACGCGGCGTACATCGCCGAGGACGCCACGGCCAAGACGACTGGTGCCGTCAACGCGATGCTCTCGCGCCTGGCCCCCGCGGCCGTGGCGAACGCACGCCGGGAGGCCGGTGACCTCGAGGTCGCCCTCGCCCGCGAGGAGGGCGACGACGCCGAGCTGCGCGCGTCCGACTGGGCCTACCTCGCCGAGCAGGTCCGCAAGGAGCGCTACTCGCTCGACGATGCCGCGCTGCGTCCCTACCTCGAGCTCGACCGCGTCGTGACCGACGGCGTGTTCAAGGCCGCGAACCTGCTCTACGGCATCTCGTTCGCCGAGCGCTCCGACCTGGTGGGCTACCACCCCGACGTCCGCGTGTTCGAGGTCTTCGACGGCCCGGTCGGCGAGCAGGACCAGGGGCTCGGGCTGTTCCTGGCGGACTTCTACACGCGCGAGTCCAAGCGTGGCGGCGCGTGGATGAACAACCTGGTCGACCAGAACCACCTGCTCGACCAGCCGCCCGTCGTCGTGAACAACCTCAACATCGTCAAGCCCCCGGCGGGCGAGCCCACGCTGCTCGTGTGGGACGAGGTCATCACGCTCTTCCACGAGTTCGGCCACGCGCTGCACGGGCTGTTCTCGGACGTGCGCTACCCGTCGCAGTCGGGCACCGAGGTGCCGCGCGACTTCGTCGAGTACCCCTCGCAGGTCAACGAGATGTGGGCCTGGGAGCCCACGATCCTCACGTCCTACGCGGTGCACCACGTCACGGGCGAGCCCATGCCTGCCGAGTGGGTCGAGACCATGCTGGCCTCGCGCCTGTTCAACGAGGGCTTCGGGACGACCGAGTACCTCGCGGCCGCGCTGCTCGACCAGGCCTGGCACCAGCTCGCCCCCGAGCAGGTCCCCACGAGCGTCGACGAGGTCCTGCCCTTCGAGGCCGCGGCGCTCGACGCGGCCGGCGTCGGGTTCGCGCCCGTGCCGCCCCGCTACCGCACGACGTACTTCAACCACGTGTTCGGCGGCGGCTACTCGGCCGGCTACTACTCCTACATCTGGTCCGAGGTGCTCGACGCCGACACCGTGACCTGGTTCGAGGAGAACGGCGGCCTGAACCGGGCCAACGGCGACGCGTTCCGCAAGAAGCTGCTCGCGCGCGGCGGCTCGGTCGACCCCATGGTCGCGTTCGCGGACCTGCGCGGCCGCGACCCGGAGATCGCGCCGCTCCTGACGCGTCGCGGGCTCGACGCGTAGTCGTCCCCGCTGCGCCGAGGTGGACCCACGCACGGGTCCACCTCGGCGCCCGGGCGCCCGGAGCGAGCCAGGGTCGGTTCAGGGCAGGGGTGGGGGAGACCCCCGATGTGCCCGACGGCGTGCCCTCCCTAGCCTGGAGGCGTTCCGCCCCGGCGGCCCGCCGGCGCGGCGCCGTCCGCGCCGACCTGACCTGGGAGCCTCGCGACCGACATGACCACGCTGCCCGACGGTGACGCCCCCCTCCCCGGGACCCCCGCGGAGGGCGACGGGCCTTCCCGGCCCGAGCCTCGCCGTCGGCGCCGCTGGGGCGTCGTGGTGGTGGTGCTCGTCGCCCTCGTCGTCGGAGGCATCGCGGCAGGTGTCGCCGTGGCCTTCTCCCGGGGTGCGACCTCGACCGCGGGCGAGGTCGAGTTCACGCGCCCGCTCGCGATCCCGCCGCTCGCCGGGTCGAGCGTCGAGGACGGGGTCCGGGTGTTCTCGCTCGACCTGCAGGAGGGTGAGACCGACCTGGGTCAGGGCGGGCTCACCCCGACGCTCGGCGTCGACGGGTCGTTCCTGGGGCCGACGTTGCGCGCGTCCCGCGGCGAGCAGGTCCGCATCGAGGTGACGAACTCGATGTCCGAGACGAGCACGCTGCACTGGCACGGCATGAAGCTCCCCGCGGTCATGGACGGCGGCCCGCACCAGCAGGTCGACCCCGGGCAGACGTGGTCCCCGACGTGGACGGTCTCCCAGCCCGCGGCGACGCTCTGGTACCACCCGCACCTGCACGGACGCACGGCCGACCACGTCTACCGCGGCCTGGCGGGCCTCTTCCTGCTCGACGAGCCTGCGGGCTCGCCCGAGGCCGCGGTCCAGGACGCCCTGCCGCACGAGTACGGCGTGGACGACGTCCCCCTCGTGGTCCAGGACAAGAAGTTCCACCCGGACGGCAGGCTCGACGACGCCGACCCCTTCCTGTCGAGCACGGGGGTGCGCGGTGCAGTGGTCCTGGTCAACGGGACGCCGGAGCCGTACCTCGACGTCACGACCGAGCGGGTCCGGCTGCGCGTGCTCAACGGGTCCAACGCGCGCGTCTACGACCTCGGGTTCGACGACGGCCGCGACTTCCAGCTGGTCGGCTCGGACGGTGGCCTGCTCGGCGCGCCCGTCACGACCGACCGCATCCAGCTCTCACCGGGCGACCGGGCCGAGATCGTGGTCGCGCTCACCCCCGGCGAACGGACCGTGCTGCGCAGCTTCCCGCAGGAGCTCGGGGTGAACGCCTTCACCGCGCGGTTCGCCGGCGGGGACGACACCCTCGACGTGCTCGAGCTGCGCGCGGCCGACCGGCTCGAGCCCTCGGCGCCCGTGCCGACGACCCTGGCGGACGTCCCCGCCGCGGACGCGGCGAGCGCGATCGCCACGCGCCGCTTCGAGCTCGTCGGGCACCTCGATCAACGGCCAGGACATGGACCTGCGCAGGATCGACGAGGTCGTCGACGCCGGCGCGACCGAGGTCTGGGAGGTCACGAGCCTCGACGACTCGCCGCACAACTTCCACGTCCACGACGCCCAGTTCCAGGTGCTCGACGTCTCGGGCGACCCGCCGCCCCTCGAGCTCGAGGGGTGGCAGGACACGGTCTACGTGCGCCCCGGCAGGATCACCCGGCTCCTGGTCACGTTCGGCACCGCTCCCGACGCCGAGCACCCCTACATGTTCCACTGCCACCTGCTCCGCCACGAGGACCAGGGGATGATGGGGCAGTTCGTGGTCGTCGACCCGGCGGCAGCCCCCGGTACGGCGGGGCGCCCCGCCCCGGGCGACGTGCTGCCCGGGGTGAGCGACGACGTCGGGCACGAGGGCGGCCACGCGTCCACGTCCGACGACGCGTCGCGCGACGGGACGGGGCCGCGGCGCTCTCCCCTCACGGACGGTGCGGGCCTCGCGGGCGCCGGACACCACGGCTGAGGTCTGACCACATCTCGTGGCCCCGTGCGTTCGCGGGGCGAGACACCTCGCGAACGCTTCGAGCGTGGCGAACCCAGCGGGTACGGTGTGGCCATGACGAGCCACGCCCACCCCGCGAACCCCCCGGCCCACCCGACCGCCGAGGAGGAGGTCGCGCGCATCTGCCAGGACCTGCTGCGCATCGACACGTCGAACTTCGGGGACGGGTCCGGGCCGGGCGAGCGAGCCGCGGCCGAGTACGTCATGGCCTCGCTCCACGAGGTCGGGCTGAGCCCCGAGCTGTTCGAGTCCGCACCGGGACGGGCGAGCGTCGTGGTGCGCCTGCCGGGTCAGGACCCCACGCGCCCCGCGCTCGTCCTGCACGGGCACCTCGACGTCGTGCCTGCGCAGGCCTCGGACTGGTCCGTGGACCCGTTCGCGGGCGAGGAGAAGGACGGCCTGCTCTGGGGGCGCGGCGCGGTCGACATGAAGGACATGGACGCGATGATCCTCGCGGTCGTGCGCCAGATGGTCCGCGAGGGCCGCAGGCCCGCGCGCGACGTCGTCGTGGCGTTCTTCGCCGACGAGGAGGCCGGCGGCACGTACGGCGCGAGCTGGGCCGTCGACCACCGCCCCGAGCTCTTCGAGGGCGCGACCGAGGCCATCAGCGAGGTCGGCGGGTTCTCCGTGGACATCGACGGCAAGCGTGCCTACCTGCTCCAGACCGCGGAGAAGGGCATCGCCTGGCTGAAGCTCGTCGCCGACGGCCGCGCCGGGCACGGCTCGCAGGTCAACACCGACAACGCCGTGACGCACCTCGCGGCCGCGGTCGCGCGCATCGGTGCCTACCAGTGGCCGCTACACCGTCACGCCCGACGGTCGACGCGCTGCTGCGCGGCGTGGCCGACCTGACCGGACTGCCCTACGACCCTCGCGACGAGGCCGGCATCGACGCGCTCGTCGCGGCCCTCGGCCCGGCCGCGAAGTTCGTCGGCGCGACCGTCCGCCACACGTCCAACCCGACCCAGCTCGGTGCCGGGCTACAAGGCCAACGTCATCCCCGGCCGCGCCGAGGCCGCGATCGACGTGCGCCTGCTGCCCGGCCACGAGGACGAGGGCTTCGCGGTCATCGAGGGGCTCGTGGGCGAGCACGTGCGGATCGAGCCCATCCACCGCGACATCTCGCTCGAGGTGCCCTTCGAGGGCGACCTGGTCGACGCCATGATCGCGTCGCTGCACGCCGAGGACCCGGGCGCCACGGTGCTGCCGTACACGCTCTCGGGCGGGACCGACAACAAGTCCCTCGCGCGGCTCGGCATCACGGGCTACGGGTTCGCCCCGCTGCAGCTCCCCGCGGACCTGGACTTCTCCGGCATGTTCCACGGGGTCGACGAGCGCGTGCCCGTCGCGTCCCTGACGTTCGGCGTGCGCGTCCTGGACCGCCTGCTGCGGACCTGCTGAGGCGACGAGCCCTGCCCGTCGGCGAGCCCGGCGGGCAGGGCCGCCGGACGCCAGGGCTGCGTCAGAGGGTCGAGCGCACCCGGATGATCTTGCGGCGCAGCCACACGCTTGCGCTCGCCGCCCACGTACAGGCGGGTGCGCTCGAGCTCCCAGTGGCCGTGCTCGGCCTCGTCGGTCAGGAGGCGGACCGCGTCGTGCCGGCTCACCGACCTGTCGATCGTGAGCACCCGGTACTCGTACTGGCCGCCGTTCTCGGCCCAGCCGGTCCGCTGCCGAGGGGTCGTGCTCGTCATCCGTCACCGTCCACGCGTTCGTTCCGAGCCGGCGGAGCGGTGAGCCGTACCTCACCCTCGCCGCCGAGGGATTCCGAGTGCCATTGTGCCTCGCGCAGGTCTACCGTCAGGGTATGACCGTTGACCCGCGCGCCGCTCTCGATCGATTCATCGCGGCCCTCGAGGCCCACTACACCGCGGTCGCCGCTCGCCGGGGCGAGGACGACCCGGCGGTCGACGACGCCTACTACGTGCTGGCCGACGCCTACGAGGTGTACGACGAGGCGCTCGCCCAGGTGCACGGCGAGGCCACGCCGTTCTACCTCGCGGAGGACGACGAGGACGACGACGACGAGGGTGACGAGGACGACGACGACGAGGGCGACGAGCAGGACTTCGACGACCAGGACGAGGAGCTCGACCAGGTCGACCTGAGCGACGGCGTCAGCCGCTGACCCTCACCAGCGCTCGGGGTACCCGAGCGGCAGCGCGCTGACGTCGTCGAGCGCGTAGTGCACCGCGTCGGGCAGCTCGAGGTCGCAGGCCGCGAGCGACGCGCGGAGCTGCGCGGGGGTCCGCGCCCCGACGATCGCGCTCGACACGGCCGGCCGCTCGAGCAGCCAGGCCAGCGCGACGTCGAGGGGTGCGCGGCCCAGGCCGTTCGCGGCCGTGGCCACGGCCTCGACGATCCCCGACGACGCCCCGTCCAGGTACGGCTGCACGAACCCGGCCAGGTGCGAGGACGCACCGCGCGAGTCCGCGGGGAGCGAGCTGCGGTACTTGCCCGTGAGCACCCCGCGCCCCAGCGGGGACCACGCGAGCACCCCGAACCCCATCTCGGTCGCGGCGGGCACGACGTCGCGCTCGATCCCGCGCTGGAGCAGCGAGTACTCGAGCTCGACCGCGGCGAGCCCGACGTCGCCGTGCGCGTCGAGCGACGCGGCGGCCCGAGCGGCCGCCCAGCCCGGGTGGTTGGACAGCCCCACGTAGCGCGCACGCCCGGTGGTGACCGCGAGCCGCAGCGCCGAGAGCGTCTCGGTCGAACGGCGTGCGCGGGTCGGGGGTATGGACCAGGAAGAGGTCGACGTGGTCCGTCCCCAGCCGTTCGAGCGAGGCGTCGAGCGAGTCGAGCAGCGCGCCGCGCGAGGCGTCCACGGCGTTGCCGTCGGCCGTGGTCCGGATGCCCGCCTTGGTGCACAGCAGCGACCTCGCGGCGGTCGACCTTGCCCGCGAGGATCGAGCCGATCATGCGACTCGCTGTCGCCGCCGCCGTAGGAGGCCGCGGTGTCGACGAGGTTCCCGCCGGCGTCGACGAAGTCGCGGAGCTGCTCCGCGGCGTCGATCTCGTCGGTGTCGCGGCCCCACGTCATGGTCCCGAGGCCCAGGGGCGAGACGCGCAGGCCGGTACGACCGAGCTGACGAAGTTCCATGCGCGGCAGATTACCGGCCAGGGGCGCGCCCCACGTGGACGTGGCGCGCGTCGCCAGGGTGAGGTCCGTCGCTCTGGCCGGACGCGTCCGGGCGGTGTCCGGGAGATGGCCGACGCATGACGCCTCGACGACGGTTGTCCCCGCGGAGGCCTGTCGGTCCTGGGGTGAGGTGGTACGGCGGGTATCGTGACCGCTCGTGAATGCGTGGGAAGCGATCCTCCTCGGCCTCGTCCAGGGCCTGACCGAGTTCTTGCCGGTGTCCTCGAGCGCGCACCTGCGCATCGTGGGTGAGCTGCATCGGCTCGGCCGACCCAGGCGCGGCCTTCACCGCGATCACCCAGATCGGCACCGAGACCGCCGTGATCATCTACTTCCGGCGGGACATCGCCACGATCTGCTCGGCCTGGTGGCGGTCGCTGCGTGGCGCCCAGGGCACGGACTGGCGCTCGCGCACGGGCAAGCACGACCACCACGCGGCCATGGCGTGGTTCATCGCGCTCGGCTCGATCCCGATCGTGGTCCTGGGTCTGGCGTTCCAGGACGCGATCGAGGCGTCGCTGCGCAACCTCTACATCACGGCCCTCACGCTGACCGTGTTCGCCCTGCTGCTCGGCTTCGCGGACCGGGTCGGTGCCAAGACGCGCACGCTCGACGAGCTGACGCCGGGACAGGCCGTCGGGTTCGGGCTCGCGCAGGCGCTCGCCCTGGTCCCCGGGGTCTCCCGGTCGGGAGGCACGATCACCGGCGGGCCTGCTCATGGGCTTCACGCGCGAGGCCGCGGCCCGCTACTCGTTCCTGCTCGCGATCCCCGCGGTCCTCGGCTCGGGGTTCTACCAGCTCGCGAAGTCGGTCACGGGCGAGCCCGTCCCAGGTTCTCCCGGCTTCGGTGCGACCCTCATCGCGACCCTCGTCGCGTTCGTCGTGGGCTACTTCGTGATCATCGCTTTCCTCAAGATCGTCTCGACGTTCAGCTACAAGCCGTTCGTGATCTACCGGCTCGTGCTCGCGGCGGTCGTCGTGCTGCTGCTGACGTTCGGCGTGCTCCAGCCGCTCGCCTGAGCCGCTACATCCAGCCGACCTTCTTGAACGCGCCGTAGAGCCCGAAGCAGCCGGCCACCATGATCGCGATCGCCAGGGGATAGCCCAGGGTCCAGTGCAGCTCGGGCATGTGGTCGAAGTTCATGCCGTAGATCCCGCCCACGATCGTGGGGAAGACGAGGATCGCGGCCCAGGCGCTGATCGTGCGCATGTCCTCGTTCTGGCGCACCGACACCTGGGTCAGGTGCACCGAGAGCATGTCGGACAGCAGGTCGTCGTGCGCGTCGAGGTGACGGTCGATCCGTTCGACGGTCGACACGAGGCGCTCCATGAGGCGCTTGTCGAACGTGACGTGGGAGCGGGCGCTGCCCGAGACCAGCTCGGGGAGCTCTGCCGTGATCGGCAGCAGCGCACGGCGGGCCTCGGTGATCTCACGCTTGAGGTCGTAGATGGGCAGGACCGGGTCGGTGCGTCGCCTCGTCTCGAACACGATCTTCTCGACCTCCGCGACCGCGTCGCCGAGCGCGAGCTCGACGTCCGAGGCCGTGGACACGAGCGCGAACAGCGCCTCCTCCGCGAGATGGCGGAACCCGGTGCTGCGCCCGTGCGACGGGCCCGTCAGGTGCTCGCGCATGCGGTCGTGGACGCCTGCGGTGCCCTTCTCGACCGTGACGACCACGTCGGGTCCCACGAGGAGGCAGAAGCTGCCCGTGCTGACCTGACGGTCCTCCTCGGAGAACGCCACGGTGGGTGCGACGACCAGGAGCCAGTCCATCCCGATGTGCTCGACGTGGGCCAGCGGGTGCTTGACGTGGTGGGCGTGGACGGGCAGGTGCCCGCGGCCCACCTGGCTGGCGAGCCCCACCCCGAGCGCGTCCGCGGCACTCACGAAGTCGTCGAGCGTGCGCACCTCGTACCAGCGGGTGCCGTCCAGCTCGGTGCCCACGGTCTCGCCGCCGCTGTCCGGGCTGCCGTCCCCGGTGCGGGCGACCGGCGTCACACGTCCGTCGGGCCCCTCGACCCACAGCTCCTTGTACCGGGTGGGCTCCGAGCGTGGGGAGCCCGGTGCGCCGGGCCGTTGTCCGGCGGGGCGGGGGTCGTCAGGTCGTGTGGGTTGGCTCACCCCTGCATTCTGGCCCGACGGCGCAGGCGCGCCACCGGGGCGGGTGCACCCTCGCCGTCGGGCACCTCGCCCGGTGAGCGGGGCGGAACCCGGGCGACGGTTCGCGGTTAAGGTTGTCGCGTGCACTCCTGGCCCATGCCCCAGATCCCGTCCCTGCCCGGCCGCGGCCTCCCGATCCAGGTGCACGACAGCACCACCGGGGAGCTCGTCGTCGCCGCGGAGGGGGACACCGCGACCATGTACGTCTGCGGGATCACCCCGTACGACGCGACCCACATCGGGCACGCCGCGACCTACGTCGGTTTCGACCTCCTCAACCGCGCGTGGCGCGACGCGGGGCACACCGTGACCCACGCGTCCAACGTGACCGACGTCGACGACCCGCTGCTCGAGCGCGCGACCGCGACGGGCGTGGACTGGTGGGACCTCGCGGTCGAGCAGACGGCCCTGCTGGCAGAGGACATGACGGCCCTCGGCGTCGTGCCCCCCGACGTGTACCGCGGCGCGGTCGAGGCCATCCCGGACGTGGTCCAGGCCGTCGAGGCGCTCATCGAGGACGGCTTCGCCTACCGCGTCCCGGTCGAGCCAGGTGCGGGCGGTGACACCCCCGAGCTCGGTGACGTGTACGCGGACCTGAGCGCCGACGCGCGCTTCGGCGCCGTCTCGCGGCTCAGCCGCGACGACATGGTGCGACTCTTCGGCGAGCGCGGGGGAGACCCCGAGCGCGACGGCAAGAAGGACCCCCTCGACCCGCTGCTGTGGCGGCGCGAGCGCGTGGGCGAGCCCTCGTGGGACGGCGCGAGCCTGGGCACCGGGCGCCCCGGCTGGCACATCGAGTGCGCGGTCATCGCGCGCGACGGGCTGGGCCTGCCGTTCGACATCCAGGGCGGCGGCGCAGACCTCCTCTTCCCGCACCACGAGATGTCGACCTCGCACGACCGCCTGCTCGACCACGGGTTCGGTGCGCGCAACCACGTGCACGCCGGCCTGGTCGCCTACCAGGGCGAGAAGATGAGCAAGTCGCGCGGGAACCTCGTGTTCGTCTCGGCCCTGCGCGCCACGGGCGTCGACCCGATGGCCATCCGCCTCGCGCTCCTCGCGCACCACTACCGCTCCGAGTGGGAGTGGACCGACGCGGACCTCCCGGCCGGCGCCCGTCGCCTCGAGCGCTGGCGCTCGGCCGTGTCCGGTAACGGCGGACCCGACGCCGACGCGACCCTCGCCGCGGTGCGTGCCGCGCTCGCGAACGACCTGGACGCACCCACGGCGCTCGCGGCCGTCGACGCGTGGGCCGACGTCTCGCTCGCGGAGGGCCGGGACACCTCGGGTGACACCGAGGGCGCCCCCGGCGTGATCTCGCGGACGGTCAACGCCCTGCTCGGGGTACGTCTCTAGCCGCTCACCACGACGGCCGGTGCAGCCGGTCGGTGAACGCCGCGGCCCGCGGCGCCTCCCTGCGGGGTGGTGCCGCGGGCCGTCGTCGTCCGTGGGCCGCCCTACCCGGGCTCTCGCTACGGCAGCGGCCCGCCCGAACCGTTGTCGCGGCGGCGCAGGTACCGCTCGAACTCGCGCGCGATCGCCTCGCCGCTCGCCTCGGGGAGCTCGGCCGTGTCCTTGGCCTCCTCGAGCTGCTGGACGTACTCGGCGATCTCGGCGTCCTCGGCCGCGAGCTCGTCGACGCCGTGCTGCCAGGCGACCGCCTCCTCGGGCAGCTCGCCCAGCGGCACGGGGTCCGACAAGAGCTCCTCGACCCGCGCCAGGATCGCGAGCGTGGCCTTGGGCGACGGGGCATTCGCGACGTAGTGCGGCACGGCCGCCCACAACGACACCGACTGCATGCCGCGCTCGGCGGCCGCGTGCTGGAGCACACCGACGATCCCCGTGGGGCCCTCGTACGAGCTCTGCTCGACGTCGAGGACCGCCCGCAGGCCCACGCTCTCCGAGGTGGCCGTCATGGGGATGGGGCGCGTGTGCGGCACGTCGGCCAGCAGCGCGCCGATCGTCACGACTGTCGTGACCCCCTCGCGCTCGGCGATGTCCAGCAGCTCGCGGCAGAACGTGCGCCAGCGCATCGACGGCTCGATCCCGTGCACCAGGACCACGCGTCGCCCGCTCGCGGGCACGGTCACCGCGGTCACGGTCGTGGTGGGCCACGTGATCTCGCGCCGGCCGTCGTCCGAGGCGGTCACGACCGGGCGGTTGACCTGGAAGTCGTGGTACTCCTCGGGGTCGATCGCCGCGACCTCCTCCGCACCCCAGACGTCGTGCAGGTGCAGGAGCGCGGCGGTCGCGGCGCCCCCTGCGTCGTTCCACCCTTCGAACGCCGCCAGCATCACGGACTGTCGAGGCTCGTCGGCCGACGACGGGGGGAGCGCCGGTGTGGTCGGCTCGGGCAGGTCGGCCGGGTCGATCGGTTCCGGGGTCTCGTTCATCGTCCCAGCCTAGGCTGCGCAGGCGACGGGGCGGGCAGCCGACGGCCGCGGCCCCGGCGCGGAGGCCGTGCGAGCGCACCGCTGCCGCCAACGATGACGGAGCATGGGCGCCGACCGGTGGCTGGGTCGGCCCCACCACGTTGCGGCCATGTGACCGACCTCATCGGGACAGATGCTGACAAGCCGTCACAGGCCGTGGGTTCGCCCCGAGAGCGCCAACTAGGGTGGAAGGACGGCCTGAAGCCGTTCCCCCGAAGCATGGAGCATGCGTTGAACCCCCTGGAATCGCCCGCTACGACCCGCACCACGACGACCGGCGAGGCGCTCGCACTGCCACGAGCCGTCCTGTGGGACATGGACGGCACGCTCGTCGACACCGAGCCGTACTGGATCGCCGCCGAGCACGAGCTCGTCGAGGCGCACGGCGGCACCTGGTCGCACGAGCAGGCCCTGCAGATGGTCGGCAACCCCCTGACCGAGTCGGCCAAGATCCTCCAGGGCGCAGGCGTCGACCTGCCCTCCGAGCAGATCGTCGACTTCCTCATCTCGCGCGTGATCGAGCAGGTCGCGCGTCGAGGTCCCGTGGCAGCCCGGCGCGCGCGAGCTGCTCGCCGAGCTCGGCGAGCGCGGCGTGCCGTGCGCCCTGGTGACCATGTCCTACCGCTCGCTCGCCGAGCAGGTCGTCCAGATGGCGCCCGCCGGAGCGTTCGAGACCCTGGTGTGACGGCGACGAGGTCACGCACGGCAAGCCCCACCCCGAGCCGTACCTCGCCGCGGCCGAGCGGCTGGGTGTCGACGTGACGCGCTGCGTCGCGATCGAGGACTCGCCCACGGGCATCGCGTCCGCGCGGGCGGCCGGCGCAGCGACGCTCGGCGTCGAGGCCGTCGTACCCGTCCCGGTGCTGCCGGGGCTGAGCCGCACGCCGTCGCTCGCGCTCGTGGACGTCGACGCGCTCTCGCGCATCCTCGCGGGCGACGTGATCGACCTCATCGAGGACTGACGGGCTAGGACGCGGCCGCCTCCGGGGCGATCCCGAGCGCCAGCTCGATCGCACCCTCGGGGATCTCCGGGGGCGTGCCGCCGAACTGCGGGCACAGGGCCTGGTGCGCGCACCACCCGCACAACGGGGTCTTGCGCGGGGCCCACTCGCCCGCTGCGTGCGGCCTGGGTCGATGGACGACCACAGCGTCCGTACCTGCTCCTCGACCGCGACGAGGTCCGCCTCCTGCGGCTCGGCGCGCAGCACCTGGCCGTCCCCCAGGTAGACGAGCTGGAGCATCTTGGGGATCTCGCCCGCGCTCGCGCCACAGGACCAGGCCGTAGAAGCGCATCTGGAACAGCGCCGACGCCTCGTAGCCGGGGCGCGGGGAGTCTTGCCCGTCTTGTAGTCGACGACCCGCACCGCGCCGTTCGGGGCGACGTCCAGCCGGTCCACGATGCCGCGCAGCAGCGGCCCGCCTCGAGCTGGGTCTCGACGAACAGCTCGCGCTCGGCCGGCTCGAGGCGGTTCGGGTCCTCGAGCGTGAAGTAGGTGCCCAGCAGGTTCCCGGCCCCCTCGAGCCACTCCTGACAGCACCGTCCGGTGCGCTGCCTGGCTCGCCCGCACCCGCGAACAGCTCGGCGTACCGGGGCTCGGCCTCCTGGAGGCG
Source organism: uncultured Actinomycetota bacterium (assembly GCA_963782165.1). Taxonomy (GTDB): domain Bacteria; phylum Actinomycetota; class Actinomycetes; order Actinomycetales; family Cellulomonadaceae; genus Oerskovia. Next base: position 38,867 of record CAWAIO010000005.1, on the reverse strand, counting down.
GTCCCACTCGCCCGGAACCAGGCCTGGGCGGCCGCGAGCGTGCGCTCGCCCACCGGGGCGTCGTACAGCCGCTCGAGCACCGAGTGGACCAGGGTGCCGCGCGCGGCCGCAGCGCTGGGCGGTTCAGGGAGGCGGTCGACGACACGGAACCGGAACAGCAGCGGGCACTGCATGAAGTCGTTCGCCCGCGACGGCGACAGCGCCGGGCGCCGACGCTCACGGGGGGAGTCGCCGACGGGCTCGACCGTCACGTCGGTGGAGTCGGTGCCGACGAGGTCGGGGGCGAGGGACGTCATGCGTCGAGCCTACGTGTCGACGCCCACACGGCCGCCACGGCCCACAGCACGGGTTCGGCACAGGTGACCGACATAGGGTGTCGACGTGGAGACCACCCCGGCACCGGCCCGTCGCGCCCCCCGAGACCCGCGCGCTGACGAAGGGGTGGATCATCGGCCGGGTGTCGGGCGCGCCCGTCATCCTCACGCCCTCGTGGTTCCTCGCCGCGGCCGTCCTGACGTTCCTGTTCGCCCCGACCGTGCGCAGCTTCGCGCCAGGGCTCGGTGTGGGGATCTACCTGGTCGCGTTCGTGTTCGTGCTGCTGCTGTTCGTCTCGGTCTTCCTGCACGAGGTCGCCCACGCCGTGGTCGCCAAGTCCCGGGGGCACGAGGTCACCGAGCTCGCGGTCACGATCTGGGGCGGGCACACCGCCTACACCGGGGACCTCGCGGCGCCCCCTCGACGGGATCCTCATCGCGGTCGTGGGCCCGTTGACGAACCTGCTGCTCGCCGTGGTGTGCTGGTTCGCGTTCCAGGCCCAGCCGACGCATGACGATCCCTGCGCTGCTGCTGTACGCGGCGGCGTTCTCCAACGCGTTCGTCGGGCGTCTTCAACCTGCTGCCGGGCCTGCCGCTCGACGGCGGCCAGATCCTCGAGTCCGTGGTCTGGGCCGTCACGGGGTCCCGGACCCGGGGCACGATCGTCGCGGGCTGGGTCGGGCGCGCCATGGCCGTGGGCGTGGTGGTGTGGGCACTGGGCTGGCCCCTGCTCAACGGGTACCAGGTGGACTTCTTCACCGTCGCGTGGTCCGCGCTGATCGGCGCGTTCCTGTGGTCCGGGGCGGGGGCCGCGATCACAGGCGGCCGCACGCGCGAAGCGGTCGCGGGCCTCACGGTGGCCTCGCTCGCGTACCCGGCCGTCGCGGTGCCCGTGGCCACCACGGTGTCCGACGCCGTCGCGGCCGCCCAACGGGCGGGCGCGGGACACGTCGTGCTCACGGACGCGCTCGGGCGGCCCGTGGCCTACGCCGACCCCGCGGCCGTCGCGGCCGTGCCGTCCCGCCCAGGCGCCGCTGACCCCGGTCGGGGCCGTCGCCGTCGGGCTGCCGCCCACCGCGCAGGTGGACGTGCACCTCACGGGCCAGGCCATGCTCGACGCCGTGGCCTCCGCGACGCGCGACGCGCCCCTGCTCGTCGTGACGGACGCCGGTCGCGTCGTCGGGCTGCTCGACGTGAGCCACGTCGTCGCGGCGCTCCAGGCCGCGCGCGGCCGCTGAGGGGCCCGCAGCCCGTCCCCGGGACTCCCGCGCCGGGCAGCCGACTAGGATGGTCGCCCGTGACCCAAGAGCCCACGCACGACGCGCCCGCCCCGTCCGCCCCGAGCGACGTCCCCGCCTCGCCGGCCCCCACGGCGACCGGCGCCGACGTGCGCCGCGGCCCCCTGCGCCTGGGCGACAAGGTCCAGCTGACCGACCCGCGCGGGCGCCTGCACACCATCACGCTCGCGACGGGCGCCACGTTCCACACGCACCGGGGCTACCTCAACCACGAGGACCTGGTCGGCCTGCCCGAGGGCTCGGTCGTGCGCAACACCGCGGGCATCGAGTACCTCGCGCTGCGTCCGCTGCTGGCCGACTACGTCCTGTCGATGCCGCGCGGTGCCGCCGTGGTCTACCCCAAGGACGCCGGGCCAGATCGTCGCGATGGCCGACATCTACCCCGGTGCGCGCGTGATCGAGGCCGGCGTCGGCTCGGGTGCCCTGACCATGTCGCTGCTGCGTGCGGTGGGCGACGCAGGGCTCGGTGCACTCGATCGAGCGGCGCGAGGACTTCGCGGCGATCGCGCGCGGCAACGTCGAGCTCTTCTTCGGCGGGCCGCACCCCGCGTGGGAGCTCTCGGTCGGGGACCTGTCCGACGTCCTGCCCGAGGTCGCGCAGAACCGGCTCGATCGACCGGGTCGTGCTGGACATGCTCGCACCCTGGGAGAACCTCGACGCGGTCGCCGACGCGCTCGCCCCGGGCGGCGTGCTCGATCTGCTACGTCGCGACCACGACCCAGCTCTCGCGTCTCGCAGAGGACCTGCGTGCCGACGGCCGGTACGCCGAGCCGTCGGCCTGGGAGTCCATGGTCCGCGGCTGGCACCTCGAGGGCCTCGCGGTGCGCCCGCAGCACCGCATGATCGGGCACACGGGCTTCCTGCTCACCGCCCGCCGGCTGGCCGACGGCGACGGTCGCGCCGCTGCGCAAGCGTCGCCCCGCCAAGGGCTCGTACCCCGTACGCCGAGAGCGGAGTGGACGCCCGAGGACCTGGGCGAGCGCTCGGTCTCCGACAAGAAGTGTCCGCCGGGTGCGCCGCGACGTCGGCCAGGGCCCCCGAGCTCGACCCGCGCACGGGCCAGCCGCTCGTGCCGGTCCCCGAGGACCAGGCCGCGGACGTCACGGCCCTCGCCGACGACGACGCCCCCGCGGACACCCTGGACGTTTCGGACGCCGTCGACAACGATTGAGGAACGACGGTCTCAGCAGGGGTGTCCCTGCAGCGGCCGCCCAGGTCTTGTGCGTAAGGTCGAGCCTCGATCACCGGGCCGCCGGAGGTCGGTGACGCGCCGGTGACGGGGTCGACCGCACGACCTCCTGACGGCGCCAGGCGAGAGGGAGAAGCCGGATGACCGAGACACCTGGACCGACACCTGGACAGACCCCGAGCCGTGACGGCGAACGCCAGCAGGCGCTCCTGTCGGCCAAGAACGAGCGTCTCGCGGAGGCGCTGCGTGCGGCGCGGGACCAGATCATCGACCTGCAAGCGTCAGCTCGACGAGCTCGCCAAGCCGCCGGGCACGTACGCGCGTGTTCCTCGGGGCCCACGCCGGACGGGACGGTCGACGTCTCCGCCGCGGGCCGCAAGATGCACGTGGGCGCGAGCCCTGGCCTCGACCTGTCGCACGCTGCAGCCCCGGCCAGGAGGTCAAGCTCAACGAGGCCATGACCGTGGTCGCGGCGGGCGGCTACGAGCAGGTCGGGCGAGCTCGTGACCGTCAAGGAGCTCCTGGGCGCGGACCGTGCGCTCGTCGTCGGGCGCTGCGGACGAGGAGCGCGTGGTGCGTCTCGCCGGCTCGCTCGCCGGACGCGCCGCTGCGGGTCGGGCGACTCGCTCACGATCGACACGCGCAGCGGCTTCGTGTTCGAGATCGTGCCCAAGTCCGAGGTCGAGGAGCTGGTCCTCGAGGAGGTCCCGGACATCGACTACGCGGACATCGGCGGGCTCGGCCCGCAGATCGAGGCGATCCGCGACGCGGTCGAGCTGCCGTTCGCGCACCCCGACCTGTTCCGCGAGCACGGGCTGCGCCCGCCCAAGGGCGTGCTGCTGTACGGCCCGCCCGGGTGCGGCAAGACGCTCATCGCCAAGGCCGTGGCGCAACTCGCTCGCGCACACGGTCGCCAAGGCGCGGGCCGCGGCGGGCGAGCCGCGGGCGAGGAGGTCACCTCGGACCCGGACGGCGCCAAGAGCTTCTTCCTGAACGTCAAGGGCCCCGAGCTGCTCAACAAGTACGTGGGCGAGACCGAGCGGCACATCCGGCTGATCTTCGCCCGTGCCCGGGAGAAGGCCTCGCCAGGGCATGCCCGTCGTGGTCTTCTTCGACGAGATGGAGTCGCTGTTCCGCACGCGCGGCACGCGGCTTCTCCTCGGACGTCGAGACCACGATCGTGCCCCAGCTCCTGAGCGGAGATCGACGGCGTCGAGCGCCTCGACAACGTCATCGTCATCGGTGCGTCCAACCGGGAGGACATGATCGACCCCGCGATCCTGCGGCCCGGTCGCCTCGACGTGAAGATCAAGATCGAGCGACCCGACGCCGAGGGCGCCAAGGAGATCTTCGCGCAAGTACCTGACGACCGACCTGCCGATCCACCCCGAGGACCTCGCCGAGCACGGCGGCAGCGCGCAGGGCGCGATCGACGCCATGATCACGAGCGTGGTCGAGCGCATGTACTCCGAGGAGCGACGAGAACCAGTTCCTCGAGGTCACCTACGCCGAGCGGCGACAAGGAGGTCCTGTACTTCAAGGACTTCAACTCGGGCGCCATGATCCAGAACGTCGTCGACCGCGCCAAGAAGTCCGCGATCAAGGACCTCCTGGCGACCGGTCAGCGCGGCATCCGGGTCGAGCACCTGCTCGCGGCGTGCGTCGACGAGTTCAAGGAGAACGAGGACCTGCCGAACACCACGAACCCCGACGACTGGGCGCGCATCTCGGGCAAGAAGGGCGAGCGCATCGTCTTCATCCGCACGATCGTCCAGAAGAAGGGCGACGGGGCGGGGACCGTGGCGCGCACGATCGACACGGTGACGAGCACGGGGCAGTACCTGTAGGCACCTGCCGTCACGCAGCACGACCGAGGCCCCACGGCGCAGCCCGCCGTCGGGCCTCGGTCGTGCCGGGGTCGGCGCGTACCCGAGCGGACCTCGCGGCCGTCGGCCGTGGACACACCCGCCCCGCCGTCGGGACCCCGGCATAGGGTGGTGCTCGTGACCGTGCGACGCGTGATGGGGATCGAGACCGAGTACGGCGTGCTGCAGCCCGGGCGACCGCAGGCGAACCCGATGCTCCTGTCGAGCCAGGTCGTGACCACCTACCGGGCGCTCGCAGCCCGCGCGGACGGGGCCCGCGGCAAGGCCCGTTGGGACTACGACGACGAGGACCCGCTGCAGGACGCCCGCGGGCTTCCACCTCCAGCGTTCGGCGGCCCATCCCTCGCTCCTGACGGACGACCCGACCCGGCCGGCGCCGTCGGGCCCGGTGGCCCACGGCACGGGGGGCACGGGACGCGCCGCGTCCTTCCAGGAGGTCGCCCGGCCCACGCACGAGGACTACGACGACCCGAGCGCCGCGAACGTCATCCTGACCAACGGCGCGCGCCTGTACGTCGACCACGCGCACCCCGAGTACTCCTCGCCCGAGGTGACCAACCCGACCGACGCGGTGCGCTGGGACGTCGCGGGCGAGCGCATCATGCTCGCGGCCTCGCGCGAGCTGGGCGCCGTCCCGGGCTGCGGAGGTCGCGCTCTACAAGAACAACGTCGACGGCAAGGGCGCGTCCTACGGCACGCACGAGAACTACCTCGTGGACCGGGCCGTGCCGTTCGCCGACGCTCGTCGAGCTGCTCACCCCGTTCCTCGTGACGCGGCAGGTGTTCACGGGCTCGGGACGCGTCGGCCTGGGCTCGGTGGGCCAGGAGCCGGGCTTCCAGCTCTCGCAGCGGGCCGACTACATGGAGGCCGAGGTCGGCCTCGAGACGACGCTGCGCCGCCCCATCGTCAACACGCGTGACGAGCCGCACGCCGACCGCGCAGCGCTGGCGTCGCCTGCACCTGATCATCGGTGACGCGAACCTCTTCGAGGTCGCGACCTACCTCAAGCTCGGCACCACGTCCCTCGTGCTGTTCGTGATCGAGCAGCTCGACGCGCTCTCGGCGGTCGAGGGCCCCTCCGGGGCCTCGCTGCGCGCCGAGCTCGCGGCCCTGCGCCTGCACGACCCGGTGTCCGACGTGCAGAAGGTCAGCCGCGACCTCGACCTCACGGCGCCGCTCCTGCTCGCGGACGGGCGTCACCTGACGGCGCTCGAGGTGCAGCGGACCTACGCCGACGTGGCCCGCCGGGCCGCGGAGCACCTGGGTCCTCTCGACGACCAGACCCGCGCGGTCCTCGACCGCTGGGACTCGGTCCTGGCCCGCCTCGGGACGGACCCGGCGTCGTGCGCCCGGGAGGTCGAGTGGGTCGCCAAGCTGCGCCTGCTCGACCGCCTGCGCCGGCGCGACCACCTCGACTGGGACCACCCGCGGCTGGCAGCGATGGACCTCCAGTGGTCCGACGTGCGCCCCGAGCGCGGCATCTACCACCGGCTGCTCGCCGCAGGGGCCGCCGAGCGGCTCGTCGACGAGCGGGCGGTGTCGCAGGCCGTCCACCACGCGCCCGAGGACACCCGGGCGTACTTCCGGGGCGAGGTCATGGCCCGGTTCGGCGACGAGGTCTCGGCCGCGAGCTGGGACTCGGTGATCTTCGACGTCGCCGGCGCCCCCTCGCTGCAGCGCGTGCCCATGCTCGACCCGCTGCGCGGGACCCGGCGCGCACATCGGCGCGCTGCTCGAGGCGAGCAAGGACGCCGGAGCGCTGCTCACAGCGCCTGTCCGGGACGTCGCGATGACTCGCACGCGCGGCGCGCTCCGGCGCGGACCCGGCCGGAGAGCCTAGGCTTCGAGAAGACGCGGTCCCCGTCACGGCGGGTCCGCCCCGCACGTCAGCACGGCACGTCAGCAGGATCGACACACCCAGGAGGCGAAGATGGCCGCAGGAACGCACCAGCGCATCGCACGAGGACCGCCGTCCCGACGACGACGCGGCGCCCGCGCCCGTCGCCCCGCAGGCGCAGAGCCGGGACGCGGAGGTCGACTCGCTCCTGGAGGAGATCGACGAGGTCCTCGAGTCCAACGCCGAGTCCGTTCGTCAGGGGCTTCGTCCAGAAGGGCGGCGCAGTAGCCGAGAGGGGCCGGAGCTGATGACCATGGATTTCTCCGGGCGTCTGCCGCACGCCTTCACCACCCCGGGCTCCTCGTCGTTCGTGGAGTTCCTCGCGAGCCACGCCCCCGACCTCCTGCCGTCCCACCGGGCCGGCACCACGGGGGCCGCGGGGCACGCCGCCCCGGCGGGGCCGGGGGCACAGCTCGCGCCGCACGCGACCACGATCGTCGCGCTGACCTTCGGGGACGCCGGGCCGGCGGGCGCGGGAGGTGAGGTGGGCGTGGTCATGGCGGGCGACCGCCGCGCCACGATGGGCTCGATGATCGCGAACCGGGAGATCGAGAAGGTCTTCCCGGCCGACGAGTTCTCCGCGGTGGGGATCGCGGGCACCGCCGGGATCGCCGTCGAGCTCGTGCGCCTCTTCCAGCTCGAGCTCGAGCACTACGAGAAGATCGAGGGTGCACTGCTGTCCCTCGACGGCAAGGCGAACCGCCTCTCGACCATGATCCGTCAGCAACCTGGGCCTCGCGATGCAGGGTCTGGCCGTGGTGCCGCTGTTCGCGGGCTACGACCTGGACCGGGGGACGGGCCGCATCTTCTCGCTACGACGTCACGGGCGGACGCTACGAGGAGCGCGACCACCACAGCGTCGGCTCGGGATCGGTCTTCGCCCGCGGCTCGCTCAAGAAGCGCTGGCACCCGGGGCTCGACGCCCAGGGCGCGGTGCACGTCGCGGTCGAGGCGCTCTACGACGCGGCCGACGACGACTCGGCGACGGGGGGCCCGGACTCCGTCCGGCAGATCTGGCCCGTGGTCGTCACGGTGACCGCCGACGGGTACCGGCGCGTGCCCGACGACGAGCTCGCCGCGGTCGCGGCGCAGATCGTCGCCGAGCGCACCGAGCAGGCCGACGGGAACCGCGCGGCGCGCCCCCGGGCACCGCGGACCGCAGGACAGGGAGGTGACGCACTGTGAGCATGCCGTTCTACGTCTCGCCCGAGCAGCTCATGAAGGACCGGGCGGACTTCGCGCGCAAGGGCATCGCCCGCGGTCGCTCGGTCGTCGTGCTCGCCTACGACGACGGCATCGCGTTCGCGACGCGACAACCCGTCGCAGGTCGCTGCACAAGATCTCGGAGATCTACGACCGCATCGCGTTCGCGGCCGTGGGCAAGTACAACGAGTTCGAGAACCTGCGCGTCGCGGGCGTGCGCTACGCCGACCTGCGCGGCTACTCCTACGACCGGGCCGACGTCAACGCCCGCGGGCTCGCGAACGCCTACGCGCAGACGCTCGGCACGGTCTTCACGACCGAGTCCAAGCCGCTCGAGGTCGAGCTCGTCGTGGCCGAGGTGGGGCCCAGCCCCGCGCAGGACCAGATCTACCGGCTCTCCTACGACGGGTCGGTCGCGGACGAGCACCGGGTTCGTCGTCATGGGCGGTCAGGCCGAGCAGCTCGGGCGCGACCTGGGCGAGGCGTGGCGTGCCGGGATGACCCTGCCCGAGGTCCTGCACCTCGCGGTCTCGACGCTCGGCGGCGCCGACGCACGTGACGCTCCCGAGGGCGAGCAGGCCATCCCCGCGAGCCAGCTCGAGGTCGCGGTGCTCGACCGCACGCGCCCGCGCCGGGCGTTCCGCCGGCTGACCGGCACGGTGCTGGCCGGCCTGCTCGAGGAGAAGCCAGAGGAGGCTCCGCATGGACCGTAGGATCTTCGGCCTCGAGACCGAGTACGGCGTGACGTGCGCGTCCGACGACGGGCGCGGCCTGTCCGCGGACGAGGTCGCGCGCTACCTGTTCCGCAAGGTCGTCGCGTGGGGCCGGTCGTCGAACGTGTTCCTGCGCAACGGGTCGCGCCTGTACCTCGACGTCGGCTCCCACCCCGAGTACGCGACGGCCGAGTGCGACGACGTGCGCCAGCTCGTGGCCTACGACCGGGGCGGCGAGCGCATCCTCGAGGGGCTCGTCGCGGACGCCCAGGAGAGGCTCGAGCACGAGGGCCTGCCCGGCCGGATCCACCTGTTCAAGAACAACACCGACTCGGCGGGCAACTCCTACGGCTGCCACGAGAACTACCTCGTGCGCCGCCAGGGCGACTTCTCGCGGCTCTCCGACGTGCTGGTGCCGTTCCTCATCACGCGCCAGGTGCTCACGGGGGCGGGCAAGATCCTCGCGACGCCGCGCGGGGCGATCTTCGCGCTGTCGCAGCGCGCGGACCACATCTGGGAGTCCGTCTCGAGCGCGACCACGCGGTCGCGCCCCATCATCAACACGCGCGACGAGCCCCACGCGGACGCCGAGCAGTACCGGCGTCTGCACGTGATCGTCGGGGACTCGTCCATGGCCGAGACCACGACCATGCTCAAGGTCGGGACGACCGACCTGATCCTGCGCATGATCGAGGCCGGGGTGCCCATGCGGGACATGGCGCTCGAGAACCCCATCCGGTCGATCCGCGAGATCAGCCACGACATGACGGGTCGTCACCCCGTGCAGATGGCGAACGGGCGCACCGTGACCGCGGTGGACCTGCAGGGCGAGTACCTCCAGCGCGTCAAGGAGTACGTCGACGCGAACGAGACGCCCACGCCCGTCGTCAAGCAGGTCCTGGACCTGTGGGAGCGCGGGCTGCGGGCGCTGGAGACCGACGACCTCTCGCTCGTCGACCGCGAGCTGGACTGGGTCATCAAGCTCAAGATCCTGAGGCGCTACCAGGAGAAGCACGGGCTGGAGCTCGACGACCCGCGCATCGCGCGGCTCGACCTCGCGTACCACGACATCTCGCGCACCGAGGGTCTGTACAACATGCTCGCGGCGCGTGGCATGGTCGAGCGGATCACGACCGACCTCGAGGTCTTCGAGTCCACGGCCGTCCCGCCGCAGACGACGCGTGCCAAGCTGCGGGGCGACTTCGTCCGCAAGGCGCAGGAGGCCCGCCGCGACTACACGGTCGACTGGGTGCACCTCAAGCTCAACGACCAGGCGCAGCGCACGGTGCTGTGCAAGGACCCCTTCCAGAACGTCGACGAGAGGGTCGAGCGGCTCATCGAGTCGATGTGACGGGTGGACCGCCCGCGGGTCGGACCGAGCACCGGCCGGGGAGGCGCCACCGCTAAGGTGGTGGCTCCCCGTCCCGTCCGCCCGAGGAGCGTCGTGCGTCGTGTGTCCGGCCGGTCTGCGGCCGTCGTCCTGGCCCTGCTGGTCGCGTTGTCCGCGGCCGGCTGCGCCGAACCGACGGGGAACGCGGCTCCCGTCCACACCGAGGTCGCTGTCTCGGGGTTGCTCGGCGAACCCCCCGTGGTCGCGTTCGACCAGCCCCTGACGATCCCCGAGACACGGTCGGAGGTCCTCGTGCCCGGCACGGGTGCGGCCCTCGTCGAGGGGGAGCCCGTGCTCCTGAACATGTACGCGGTCGACGGGCGCGACGGGTCGGTGATGCAGAGCACCTTCATCGACGCCCCCGCGCCGCACGAGCTCACCGACGAGGCCCTCGGCTCGGAGGTCGTCGACGCGCTGGTGGGCCAGCGCGTCGGCGCCCGGGTCCTGTTCCTCGAGGAGGCGGACGACGTCCCGGTCGTGCTCGTGCTCGACGTGCTGCCGTCCCGGGCGAGCGGGGAGGCGGTCGCGCCGGTCGAGGGGCTCCCGGTCGTCACGCTGGACGCAGACGGTGCCCCGACGGTCGAGGTGCCCGCGGACACGGCCCCGCCGGGCGACCTGATCGTCCAGCCTCTCGTGCGCGGCGGAGGCGTGCAGATCGAGGCCGGCCAGGTCGTCACGGTCCGCTTCACGGGGGTCGCGTGGTCCACGGGCGAGGTCGTCGACTCGAACTGGACGCCCGGCGCCCTGCCCGCCTCGACCATGGTCGGCATCGGCCAGATCATCGAGGGCTGGGAGCAGGGGCTGCTCGAGCAGAGCGTCGGCAGCCAGGTGCTGCTGGTCGTCCCCCCGTCGCTCGCCTACGCGGGTACCGCCAAGCCGTACGCGGACGAGACCCTGGTCTACGTCGTGGACGTCCTGGACGCACACTTCCCGGTGGTCGACGAGACCCCGGGCTCAGAAGGTCAGACGGAAGGTCAATAGCTCATGTCGGTCACTGTCCGTGTCATCCCCTGCCTGGACGTCGACGCCGGTCGCGTCGTCAAGGGGGTCAACTTCGAGAACCTGCGCGACGCGGGTGACCCGGTCGAGCTCGCGGCCCGCTACGACGCCGAGGGCGCCGACGAGCTGACGTTCCTCGACGTCTCGGCGTCGTCGGGCGACCGTGAGACCACGTACGACGTGGTGCGACGTACGGCCGAGCAGGTCTTCGTGCCGCTCACGGTCGGTGGCGGGGTGCGGACCACGGACGACGTGGACAAGCTCCTGCGTGCGGGGGCGGACAAGGTGGGCGTCAACACAGCCGCGATCGCCCGTCCCGAGCTCATCGCGGAGATCGCGGACCGCTTCGGCAGCCAGGTGCTCGTGCTCTCGGTCGACGCCCGGCGCGTGAGCGGCGAGGCACGCACCGAGTCGGGCTACGAGGTGACCACGCACGGCGGCCGCCGCGGTACGGGCATCGACGCGGTCGAGTGGGCCGCGCGCGCCGCTCGGCTGGGGGCGGGCGAGATCCTGCTGAACTCGATGGACGCCGACGGCACGACGAGCGGGTTCGACCTGGAGATGTTCGCGGCCGTGCGCCCGGAGGTGAGCGTCCCGCTCATCGCGAGCGGCGGAGCGGGCACCCCGGAGCACTTCGCGCAGGCGGCTCAGGCCGGGGCGGACGCGGTCCTCGCGGCGAGCGTCTTCCACTTCCGCACCCTGACGATCGGCGACGTCAAGAAGCACATGCGCGACGCAGGCGTCCTGGTCCGCTGAGCTCGGCTCGGTGGGGTGCACCAGGAGGTCCTGGCGCACCCCACCGACCCGCGCACCCGCGCGGTGTGGCGAGCAGAGCGCCCGACGGCGTCACTCGCCCGCGCGCGGACCCGGCACCACGGCGTCGAGCGCCGCACGGTCGGAGGCGTCGCCCTGGAGGGTCACCCCTGCGTGCCGACCCCGGCCGAACGCGTGGAGCACGAGCTCGCCCACCTCGCCCGTGACGACGACCGTGCCGGGCAGGAGCCCGTCGTGGGTCGGCCGAGCCGGCGGGGCCTTGACCGCGAGGCGCGGACCGCCAGGCACCACGAGCACGACCCCCACGGGGGACCGCCGGTAGAACAGTCGCGCGGCGCGGCGCAGCTGCGACCACAGGGCGTCCTCGAGCCCGGGGGAGAGGTCGCGCGACCGCGCCGCGGCGCCCGCGCCCGGAGCGACCGGCCCGCCGGGTCCCGCGCCCCAGGTGCCCCGACGCACGTCCTCGGTGTGCACGAAGTACTCGACGAGGTTCACGAGGTTCCCGGCCCACGACCACGGGCTCCACGAGGCGGGCGCCTGCTCGATCCGTGCGAGCAGCGCGGCGTACCCGCCCGGTGCGAGCGCGGTCGCGGCGAGGTCCTGGAGCCTGGCGTCGGACCAGTCGTGCAGCGGGCCGCCGTTCGCGCCCGCCTGGGTCCAGGGCTGGTGCTCGCGCAGGATCATGTGCGCCGCGAGGTGACGGGTCTGCCACCCGTCGCACAGGGTCGGGGCGTCCGGGCCGGCCTGGGTGAGTGCGTGGACGAGGGAGGCGCGCTCGTGGGCGTGCCAGGCGGTGGGCTGCATCAGGCCATGCTCGCACGCGGGACGGAGTGTCCCGTGTGAGAAGATCGTGCCAACCCCCACGAAAGACGAGGATCGTCCGTGTCCGCGCGACGGAGCACCCCCACGAACACCACGCCTCGGACCCAGGACGCGCCCACCGGCGCAGCGTCCGACCGTCCGGACGGCGCCAGCCCGCACCAGCCCTCCTTCCTCGGGGAGCCCGCCCGCGCCGCGACGCCCCGAGGAACGGGCGCGCGCGAACGGCACGCCCTGACCGGCTCGCGGACCCGCCGCTCGCTCCAGCTCATGGGTCGAGGCATGCGGTCCGAGTGGCGCGTCTACGTCCTGGCGATCACGGCCTCCGCGCTGTTCGGCGCGACCACGGTCCTCATCAGCCTCGCGGTCGGTCGCGTGACGGACGAGGTCGTCGTACCGGCGCTCGCGGGCGACGCGGACGCACGCGGCAACCTGTGGGTCGCGGGACTCGTCCTCGTCGCGATCGCTCTCACGCTCGCCCTCACGGTCGCGGGCCGTCGCATCTTCGCGGGCTACGGCTACGCGAACATCCAGGCCGGTCACCGCACCGCGGTCACGCACCAGTACCTGCGGCTGCCCATGTCGTGGCACCGGGCGCACCCCGCGGGCCAGCTGCTCTCGAACGCGAACTCCGACGTCGAGGCGGCGACCGGCGTCTTCAACCCGCTGCCTTTCGCGCTCGGCGTGGTCGTGATGATCGGCGTGTCGGCCGTCATGCTCTTCCGTATCGACGTGTGGCTCGCGTGCGCCGCGCTGGTCGTGATCCCGCTCGCGATCGTGGTCAACATCGTGTTCCAGAAGTACATGTCGCCCGCGATCACGCACGCGCAGCAGCTGCGGGCCGAGGTCGCGGACGTCGCGCACGAGAGCTTCGAGGCAGCGCTGCTGGTCAAGTCGCTCGGCACCGAGGCCCGCGAGGAGCAGCGCTTCGCCGCGCGGACCGACGAGCTGCGGGCGGCGAACGTCCGCGTGGGCGTGGTGCGTGCGTACTTCGACCCGGTCATCGAGCTGTTGCCGTCGCTCGGCACGCTCCTGGTGCTGGGCGTGGGGGCCGCGCGCGTCGCGGCCGGTGCGGTCGACACGGGCGAGGTCGTGACGGCCGCCTACCTCCTGACCATCATGGCCGTCCCGGTCCGTGCGTTCGGCTGGGTCCTCGGTGAGCTGCCGCGCGCGCTCGTCGGCTACGAGCGCATCGCGAGCGTGCTCGACGCGCCGGGCATCCCGGTCGCGGGCGAGCAGCGGCTGCCCGCCGCCACCGGAGGTGCGTCCGTGCGCTTCGAGGGCGTGGGCGTGGACGTGCGAGCGGGCGGGCCGCGACGTCACGCTGCTCGACGACATCGAGCTCGACCTGGCCCCAGGCCGCACGGTCGCGGTCGTCGGGCCCACGGGCGCGGGCAAGACCACGCTCGTCTCGCTCCTGGCGCGCCTGTCCGACCCCACGCGCGGCCGGGTGCTGTCGACGGCGTGGACGTGCGCGAGGCGCTCGCGTCCGACCTCACGGGCCAGGTCGCGCTCGTCGCGCAGTCCACGTTCATCTTCGAGGACACGGTGCGTTCCAACGTGACGCTCGCGGACCAGGGCGAGGGCCCCACGGACGAGCAGGTGTGGGACGCGCTGCGCCTCGCCAGGGTCGACGACGTCGTCTCGCGCCTGCCCGGTGGTCTCGACTCGCCGCTCGGCGAGCGCGGCTCGAACCTGTCGGGCGGCCAGCGTCAACGGCTCGCGATCGCGCGCGCCCTGGTGCGCTCCCCGCGCCTGCTGGTCCTCGACGACGCGACCTCCGCCGTCGACCCGCGCGTGGAGCAGCAGATCCTCGCGGGCCTGCGCGGCGAGGGAAGCGTGGACCAGGGCGCGGGCCCGACGGCGGAGCGCCCCGACGGTCGTCATGGTCGCCTACCGCATGTCGAGGTCGCGCTCGCGGACCAGGTCGTCCACGTCGAGTCGGGGCGCGTGGTCGACGTCGGGACGCACACCGAGCTGCTCGCCCGCGACCCCGGCTACCGCGAGCTCGCCACGGCCTACGAGCGCGAGGCCGAGCGTCGGGCCGAGGCCGAGGCGGAGGAGCTCGACGGGCCGGACGGGCTCGACGGGGAGCGGACCGCGACGACCGGGAGGACGTCGAACGCCGTGAGCAGGAAGAGACCGACGAGATCGTGCGCCACGCCGAGGAAGGGACCGTGACCGAGTGAGCACCACCACCACACCCATGTCGGCTCGCGGCCGCCGCCGCGGGGCCAAGGCCAAGCCGGAGGTCGTCGTCGAGGACGCGACCGGCGCCCGGATCGCCTCGGCGAGCTCGCTGGGCGTCTTCGCGACCCTGCGCAAGGGCGTCCAGATGTCGCCCGAGATCCTCGTGGGCATCTGGGGAACGCTGCTGCTGGCCGTCGTCGCGGCCCTCGGGCGGATCGTCGTCCCCATCACCGTCCAGCAGACGGTCGACAGCGGCATCATGGCCCCGGGTGGTCCCGACACGAGCCGGGTGGCGCTGCTGGTCGGCGCCGCCGCGCTCGTCCTGGTGGTCGCGGGGCTGTGCTCGGCGCTCGTCAACGTCCGGCTGTTCCGCTCGACCGAGGCGGGCCTCGCGAGCCTGCGCGTGCGGGCCTTCCGGCACGTGCACGACCTCTCGGTCCTCACGCAGAGCACCGAGCGTCGCGGGGCCCTGGTCTCGCGCGTCACGAGCGACGTCGACACCATCTCGCTGTTCGTCCAGTGGGGCGGCATCATGCTGCTCGTCTCGGTCCTGCAGATCGGTGCCGCGACGCGTCCTCATGGCGTTCTACTCGTGGCAGCTCACGCTGCTCGTGTGGGCCTGCTTCGTGCCGCTCTTCCTGATCCTCCGGCCCGCCCAGGGCCGCGTCAACGGCGCCTACACGGCGCTGCGCGAGCGCGTCGGCGCGATGCTCGGCGCCATCTCCGAGTCGGTCGTGGGCGCCGAGACGATCCGCGCCTACGGCGTCGGCGGAGCGCACCGCGCGCCGCATCGGACGCCGCGGTCGAGGGCACGCGCAAGGCGCATGGTCCGCGCGCAGGTGCTCGTCTCGACCGTCTTCTCGAGCGGCGTGCTCGTCGCGAACCTCGTGCTGGCGGTCGTCGTGGTCGTCGGCACGCTGCTCGGCATCGACGGGTCCATCACCGCGGGTCAGCTGCTCGCGTTCCTCTTCCTGGTCCAGCTCTTCACCGGGTCCGGTGCAGATGGCGACCGAGATCCTCAACGAGCTGCAGAACGCCGTCGCGGGCTGGCGCCGCGTGCTGGCCGTCGTCGAGACGCCGGTCCAGGTGGTCGACAAGGGCGCCCAGGGCGTGCGCCAGCCGCGTGGCCCCGCGCACGTGCAGCTGCGAGGACGTCCGCTTCGCCTACCCGGACGGACCCGAGGTGCTGCACGGGGTGGACCTCGACTTCCCGGCCGCGCACCTCGGTCGCGGTCGTCGGTGCGACGGGCTCGGGCAAGACGACGATCGCCAAGCTCGTCACCCGGCTCATGGACCCCACGGCCGGAGCGGTCCGGCTCGACGGCGTGGACCTGCGCGACCTGTCGGCGGCGAGCCTGCGCGAGCGCGTGGTCCTCGTGCCGCAGGAGGGGTTCCTGTTCGACGGGACGCTCGCCGAGAACATCGCCTACGGCGTGCGGGACGCGTCGGCGGGGGCCCCGGGCACCGCGGACGAGGCGGGCACGGGCGAGACCCCGGCGCAGACCGCGGCCCGGCACGCGGACCGCATCGACTCCGCGGTCGCCGAGCTCGGCCTGACCGACTGGGTCGCCGACCTGCCGGACGGCCTGGCCACCGCCGTCGGGCAGCGGGGCGAGGCTCTGTCCGCGGGCGAGCGACAGCTCGTCGCGATCGCCCGTGCCTACCTCGCCGAGGCCGACCTGCTCGTGCTCGACGAGGCGACCTCCGCGGTCGACCCCGCGACCGAGGTCCGCATCGCGCGAGCCCTCGACTCGCTCACCGCTGGCCGCAGCACCATCACGATCGCGCACCGGCTCTCGACCGCGGAGGCTGCGGACCTCGTCGTGGTCGTCGACGCGGGCCACGTGGTCGAGGTCGGGCCGCACGCCGAGCTCGCGGTCGCGGGCGGCGTCTACGCCTCGATGCACGCGTCCTGGGTCGCGCAGACCCGATGACCGAGCAGCGGGGCGTGCGAGCTCCCCACGCCGACGGACCCGGCGGAGCGATGGCTTCTCCGGTCACCCGGACCGCTCAGCGGGACGGTGACCCGGGCACCCTGGGGATCTGGCAGGATTCTCAGGTGCCCCAGAACACCGCCCAGCCCGTCCC
Organism: uncultured Actinomycetota bacterium; assembly: GCA_963782165.1. Lineage (GTDB taxonomy): Bacteria > Actinomycetota > Actinomycetes > Actinomycetales > Cellulomonadaceae > Oerskovia. The sequence goes on along the minus strand of CAWAIO010000005.1, from coordinate 22,104 downwards.
CGCCGACCAGCCCCTCGCCGCCGAGGAGCCCCGCGACGTCGCCGACACGCTGCCCGCGACGCTCGCCGCCCGCCTCAAGCGGGACGCGGACGGGCTGGTCGCCGCGATCGTCCAGCAGCACGACACGGGCGAGGTGCTCATGCTCGGCTGGATGGACGACGAGGCGCTGCGCCGGACGCTGACGACGGGCCGCGTGACCTTCTGGTCGCGCTCGCGCCAGGAGTACTGGCGCAAGGGCGACACGTCGGGCCACGCCCAGTAGGTCAAGTCCGTCGCGATCGACTGCGACGGCGACGCCCTCCTGGTCCGTGCCGACCAGGTGGGCGCGGCGTGCCACACGGGTTCCCGCACGTGCTTCGAGGCCGGCGGCGACCTGGGCGCCGCGGTCGGGCCACCGCCCCGAGAACGAGACCTCCGAGGAGAAGACGCTGTGACCGGCTCGACGCCCCCGATCGACCTGACCGCCCCCGTGGTCCCTGCGGCCGGCCTGCCCTGGGGCGAGACCTGGCCCGCGGTCGAGGGCTTCCGTGCGCTCGCGACCTCGCGCCGCGTGATCCCGGTGGTACGCCGCCTCCTGGCCGACGACGTCACGCCCGTCGGCCTGTACCGCACGCTGGCGCAGGGGCGGCCCGGCACGTTCGTGCTGGAGTCCGCCGAGGTCGACGGCAGCTGGGCGCGCTACTCGTTCGTCGGGGTCGCGTCGCGCGCGACGCTCACGGCACGCGACGGCCGGGCCGTCTGGACGGGGGACGTGCCCGCGGGCGTGCCGACCGACGGGTGACGTCGTCGACGTGCTCGAGCGGACGCTCGACGCGCTGCGCACCCCGGCGATCGCCGGGCTGCCGCCACTGACCGGCGGGCTCGCCGGTGCGCTGGGCTGGGACGTCGTGCGGCACTGGGAGCCGACGCTGCCCGCGAACGCGCCCGACGAGCTGGGCGTGCCCGAGGTCACGCTGTGCCTCGCGACCGATCTCGCGGTCGTGGACCACCGCGAGGGCAGCGTGTGGCTCGTCGCCAACGCGATCAACTTCGACGACACCGACGAGCGCGTCGACGAGGCGCTACGCCGACGCGGTCGCGCGCCTCGACGCGCATGCAGGCGCGAGCTCGCTGGCGGGCACCGGGCGGCGGATCGTCGGCAGCCGTCGTCGTGGACGTCGCCGAGCCGGAGCTCGAGTTCCGCTCGACGCGCGAGGAGTTCGAGGACCGCGGTGCTCGCGGGCAAGGAGGCGATCCGCGACGGCGAGGTCTTCCAGATCGTGATCTCGCAGCGCCTCGACCTGGACTGCCCGGCCGACGCCGCTCGACGTCTACCGGGCGCTGCGGACCATCAACCCGAGCCCGTACATGTACTACTTCCAGCTCACGGACGCCGACGGCTCGGACTTCGCCGTCGTCGGCTCGAGCCCAGAGACGCTCGTCAAGGTCGACGACGGGCACGTGGTGACGTTCCCGATCGCCGGGTCGCGCCCGCGCGGCGCCACGCCCGAGCGAGGACGTCGCGCTGGGCGAGGAGCTCCTCGCCGACCCCAAGGAGCGGGCCGAGCACATCATGCTCGTCGACCTGTCCCGCAACGACCTGGTGAAGGTGTGCGAGCCTGCCATCGTCGAGGTCGTCGAGTTCATGGCTGACCAAGCGCTTCAGCCACATCATGCACATGTGCTCGACCGTGGTCGGGACGCTGCGCCAGGGGGCCAGGGCGCTCGACGTGCTGCGCGCGACGTTCCCCGCGGGCACGCTCTCGGGCGCGCCCAAGCCCCGGGCCATCGCCCTGATCGACGAGCTCGAGCCGGCCTCGCGCGGGATCTACGGCGGGACGGTCGGCTACTTCGACTTCGACGGCAACATGGACATGGCCATCGCGATCCGCACCGCCCTGATCCGCGACGGACGCGCGAGCGTCCAGGCCGGGGGCGGGATCGTGGCCGACTCGGTGCCGGCCCTCGAGTACGAGGAGTCGCGCAACAAGGCTGCTGCGGCCGTCCGAGCGGTCCAGCTCGCTGCTCGGCTGAGGAGCCTGGCGTGAGCGGGCGCGGAGCCAGCGCCCCCGCGGTCGGGCCCGGTGCAGGTGCGGCTCGGACGCCCCGCTCGTGGCGGCTCGCGCGGCGCAGCGCGATCCTGCTGCTGCTCGTGCTCGGCGCCGGAGCCCTCGCGGCGGCCGCCCCGACGTGGCTGCGCACCTCGGGGGCGACGGCCCTCGACGCCGACGTCCAGGTGCACGTCACCGGGACCACGGCGGCGCCCGGAGTCGGTGCAGGGGCCCTGGTCGTCGTGGCTGCCGCCCTGGCGCTGGGACTCGTGGGCCGGGTCGGCCGATGGGTCGTCCTGGTCGTTGCCGCAGCGAGCGGCGCCGTCGTGAGCGCGTCGGCGGCTGCGATCCTGCGCGACCCCGTGCCCGCGGCGACGTCGGCGGTCGCCGAGGCCACCGGCGTCACCGAGATGACGAGCGCCGTGACGCTCACGCCCTGGCCCGCGGTGGCGCTGGCGGTCGGCTTCCTGGTGGTTCTCGCGGCCGTGTGGGCCGCGCTCTCCTCACCCACCTGGGGGCGCGTGTCCGCGCGCCACGAGATCGTCCGGCCCGACGCCGGACCTGCGGCGTCCGCTGCCACGACCGCGACGGACGCTCCGGCGAGCCCCGCGACGACGGGTGCAGCGGGGCGCAACGAGGCGGCACCTGCCGACGAGCCCGACGAGCAGGAGACGTGGGACTCGTTGACCCGCGGCGAGGACCCCACAGACCGCTGAGCATCACCTCCCGTCCGCACGAACAGACCGACCGACGTCCGATAGGCTGGACGCACATCTTGACGAAAGGCACACCCCCCATGGCCGAGAAGACGCCGCAGACCACCGAGATCTCCTACCTGCCGCCGTCGGCACCTCCCACGAACCACGGTCACACCGTGGCGGCGTGGTTCACCATGATCGGCATCATCGTGGGTGCTGTCGTCGCGGGGGTCGCCGTGGCGATGCCGGCCGTGTGGCTGTTCTGGGTCGGGATGGGTGTCGTCGCGCTCGCGCTCGTCGGCGGCCTGGTCCTGCGCAGCATGGGCTACGGCCAGCCGAAGGCCCCTCAGAGCTGACGTCGCCCGGGCGACAGCCCGGACCGTTGCCGCGCGCCGCGCACCCCAGGGTGCGGGGCGCGCGCTGTACCACCGGTCGACCCGGGCACCGCCCGGCCTACCCAGCAGAGAGCAGAGCGTCCCATGAGGCTCATCCCCCTACCCCCCGACGGACCCGTACCGTCCCGCCGGCGAGGAGCCGGAGGGATCGGGCCAGCAGGGCCAGGTGCCTCCCGCGTACCCGGGCTACCCGCAGCAGAGCCCGTCCCCCTACGGCGCACCGGCGCCCGGCACGCCGGACAGCGGGTACCCGCAGTACGGAGCGCCCGCGCCGCAGCCGCCCTACGGGGCGCCGCAGCAGCCGTACGGTGCCCCCGGACAGATGCCTTACGGGGCTACGCCCTATGGCGCGACACCGGCGCCCGGGGGTGCGTACGGGTACTTCCCTCGCAACGACCTCGGGATCTGGGCGTTCGTGCTGGGCATCGCGTCGATCGTCCTGTCCTGCGGGTTCTTCACCGGGATCCCGGCGGTCATCGTCGGGAGCAAGGCCAAGCGGGCCGTGGCGGCGGGTGAGGCCAACAACGGCGGTCTTGCGCTCGCCGGCGTGATCCTCGGCTGGATCGGGACCGCGCTCTCGATCCTCGGTGTGATCCTCCTGATCGCGATCATCGCCTCGCCGGACTTCCAGGCCGGTTTCCAGGAGGGGTACTACGGCTGAGTCACGGCCTGCAGGCCCCGTGAGCGGTGAGCCCACGGGGACGTCTGCCGTGCCCGTCCGCCGGTGGCGAGCCGCCGTCGTGCCGCTCGTCACCGGCGGCGTCGTCGCGGGGGCGACCCTCGTCCTCGCGCTCGTGGACCCGCACGAGGGCGGCTATCCGCTGTGCCCCCTGCTGGCGCTCACGGGCTGGGCGTGTCCCGCCTGCGGCGGGCTGCGCGCGACCCACGACCTCGCGACGGGTGACCTCGCCGGGGCCTGGGCCATGAACCCCCTGTGGGTGGTCGTCGCGCCGTTCCTCGTCCTGGCCTGGGTCCTGTGGCTGCGTCGAGCCTGGACCGGTGCCCGTGCCCGGGCGGTGCCCGCGTGGACGGGCGTGGTCGCCCTGGTGGTCCTGGTGGGCTTCGGCGTCGCGCGGAACATCCCCGCGATGGTCCCGTTCCTCGGCCCGTCCTGACAGGTCGCCGAGGGGTCGGCCGGCATCTCGCGGGGTGACACGTGTCCGTGGTCACTCTCGGGCGGCCCTACGATGGCAGGTATCTCCCTGTCAATGGTTCGCGGAGCGATGCTGCAGGCGACTCGTCACGGTCGCGGCAGCCGGACCCGCGTACCTGAGCTGGCACGGAGTCGACGACGAGCACGGGGAGATATCACATGACGGTTCTGGAGGACATCGTCGCGGGAGTCCGCGAAGACCTTGCGGAGCGCCAGGCGACGACCCCCTGGACGAGCTGAAGGAGCGTGCCGCCCGCGCGCACGGCGCCCTCGACTGCGTCAGCCGCCTCAAGGCAGAGGACGCCGTCGCTGTCATCGCGGAGGTCAAGCGCTCGAGCCCCAGCAAGGGGAACCTGGCGGACATCGCGGACCCGGCCTCGCTCGCCTCGGAGTACGAGAAGGGCGGCGCGGCCGTCATCTCGGTGCTGACCGAGCAGCGTCGCTTCAACGGCAGCGCTCGCCGACCTCGACGCCGTCCGCGCCAAGGTGGACGTCCCCGTCCTGCGCAAGGACTTCGTCGTGACGCCCTACCAGGTCTGGGAAGCCCGCGCCCACGGCGCCGACCTCGTCCTGCTGATCGTCGCCGCCCTCGAGCAGACCGTGCTGACGTCCCTCGTCGAGCGGGTCGCACTCGCTCGGCATGACGGCCCTGGTCGAGGTGCACGACGCTCGAGGAGGTCACGCGGGCGATCGACGCGGGGGCCCGGGTGATCGGGGTCAACGCGCGCAACCTCAAGACGCTCGAGGTCGACCGGACCACGTTCGCCCGACTGGCTCCGGCCATCCCGGACGAGCTGGTCAGGATCGCCGAGTCGGGTGTCCGCGGCCCGCACGACGTGATGGACTACGCCCGGTCGGGGGCGCGACGCCGTCCTCGTCGGCGAGGCCCTGGTCACGGACGACGCACCGCGCGCCTCGGTCGCCGACCTCGTGGCGGCGGGCTCGCACCCGTCCCTGCGGTCCGTCCGGCCCTGATCGCCACCCCAGACAACGTCGATCCCGCACCGAGGAGGTCAGGCCGCGTGCCCGACGCGACACCTTCCCTGCAGAACCAGCAGGGCCCGTACTTCGGGGACTTCGGCGGACGGTTCGTGCCCGAGGCGCTCATCGCGGCGCTCGACGAGCTCGACACCGAGTACCGCAAGGCGGTCGTCGACCCGACGTTCGCCGGACGAGCTCGCCCGGCTGCACCGCGAGTACACGGGCCGCCCCAGCCCCCTGACGGAGGTGCCCGCGGTTCGCCGAGCACGCCGGGGGAGCGCGGGTGTTCCTCAAGCGCGAGGACCTCAACCACACCGGCTCGCACAAGATCAACAACGTGCTCGGACAGGCGCTGCTGGTCAAGCGCATGGGCAAGAAGCGCGTGATCGCCGAGACGGGCGCCGGCCAGCACGGCGTCGCCACGGCCACCGCCGCCGCCCTGCATGGACCTCGAGTGCGTCGTCTACATGGGCGAGGAGGACACCCGAGCGCCAGGCGCTCAACGTCGCGCGCATGCGGCTGCTCGGCGCCGAGGTGGTCCCGGTGACCATCGGCTCGCGCACGCTCAAGGACGCGATCAACGAGGCGCTGCGCGACTGGGTCGCCAACGTCGACACGACGCACTACCTGCTGGGCACGGTGACGGGCCCGCACCCGTTCCCGGAGATGGTCCGCGACTTCCACCGGATCATCGGCGAGGAGGCGCGCGCTCAGATCCTCGACCGGATCGGCCGGCTGCCCGACGCCCTCGCGGCGTGCGTGGGCGGCGGGTCGAACGCGCTCGGCATCTTCAACGCGTTCCTCGACGACAAGGACGTGCGCGCTCCACGGCTTCGAGGCCGGCGGAGAGGGCGTCTCGACGGGCAGGCACGCGGCCCGCTTCAGCGGCGGCGCGCCCGGGGTGCTGCACGGCGCCCGGTCCTACCTGCTGCAGGACGACGACGGGCAGACCCTGCCCAGCCACTCGATCTCGGCCGGGCTGGACTACCCGAGCGTGGGCCCGGCCCACTCGTGGCTCCACGACCTGGGCCGGGCGACCTACGAGCCCGTCTCCGACGTCGAGGCCATGGAGGCCTTCCGGCTCCTGTGCCGTACCGAGGGGATCATCCCGGCCATCGAGTCGGCGCACGCGCTCGCCGGTGCGCTGCGGATCGGTCGCGAGGCGCGGGCCGCGGGCAAGGAGGACACCGTGATCCTGGTGAACCTCTCCGGTCGCGGGGACAAGGACGTCGCGACGGCGGCACGATGGTTCGACCTGATCGACGCGGACACGGTGGTCGACGGCGAAGGGAGCAGCTTGTGAGCGCGACTGTCGGGGGCGTCCAGGCGCCCCATCGCACCGCAGCGCGGATCGAGGAGCTGTCCGCCCAGGGGCGCGCCGCCCTCATCGGCTACCTGCCCGTGGGATACCCGAGCGTCGAGGGGACGGTGGAGGTCGCGACGGCCCTCGTCGAGTCCGGCGTCGACATCATCGAGCTCGGCCTGCCGTACACGCGACCCCGTCATGGACGGTCCCGTCATCCAGCGGGCGGTCGAGCACTCGCTCGAGGCCGGCACGCGCGTCCGCGACGTCTTCACGGCCGTCCAGGCCGTCGCGGCGCTGGGCGTGCCCGTCCTGGTCATGACCTACTGGAACCCGGTGCTGCGCTACGGCGTGGAGACGCTTCGCGCGCGACCTGGCCGCGGCCGGGCGGCGCCGGGCTCATCACGGCGGACCTGATCCCGGACGAGGCAGGGGAGTGGATCGCAGCCGCGGACGCCCACGGTCTCGACCAGCGTCTTCCTGGTCGCCCCGAGCTCGACCCCCGAGCGGTTGCGCCTCACGGCTGCGGCATCGCGCGGCTTCGTCTACGCGGCCTCGACCATGGGCGTGACCGGAGTCCGGTCCGAGGTGGGCAGCAAGGCCGAGGAGCTGGTCGCGGCGACGCGGGCGGCGGGAGGCGAGCACGTCTGCGTCGGTCTGGGCGTCTCGACCGGCGCGCAGGCCGCGCAGGTCGGTCGCTATGCCGATGGCGTGATCGTCGGTTCGGCATTCGTCCGTCCGCTCCTGGGCGACGAGTCCTGGGAGGAGCGGCTCGAGAAGGTGCGTGAGGTCGCGCGCGACCTCGCCCACGGCGTCCGCTCCGCTCGGTCGAGCGACGAGACCTCCGGGAAGGTGACGTCATGAACGGGCTCGTGTCCGCCGTCGGGCCGCTGGTGGCCTCGATCCCCAGCCCGTCCCAGCACACCTGGTACCTCGGCCCCTTCCCGCTGCGCGCCTACGCGCTCGCGATCCTCGCAGGCATCGCCGTCGCGGTATGGCTCACCCGCAAGCGGTGGGCCGAGCGTGGCGGCGACCCCGACGACGTCCTGGAGATCGCCTTCTGGGCGGTTCCCTTCGGGATCGTCGGTGGACGCCTCTACCACGTCATCTCGACGCCGGACCCTTACTTCGGGGGCCGGACGGCGACCCGCTCAAGGCGCTGCGGATCTGGGAGGGAGGCCTCGGGATCTGGGGGGCCATCGCGCTCGGCGCGGTAGGTGCCTACATCGGCTGCCGCCGCCAGAGGGTCAGCTTCGCGGCGTTCGCCGACGCGCTCGCTCCGGGGCTGCTGCTCGCCCAGGCGATCGGCCGGCTCGGCAACTGGTTCAACCAGGAGCTGTTCGGCAGCGCGACGACGCTCCCGTGGGGTCTGCAGATCTCCGACCAGTACCTCCCGGCGGGCGTACGAGTCAGGGACGCTGTTCCACCCGACGTTCCTCTACGAGCTCCTGTGGAACGTCGCTGCGGCGTTCCTGCTCATCTACCTCGACCGTCGCTTCAGGTTGGGTCATGGTCGGGTATTCTGGTTGTACGTTCTCTTCTACACGCTTGGCCGCGTGTGGATCGAGATGCTTCGCATCGACACGGCCGAGCTGGTGCTCGGCCTCCGACTGAACGTCTGGACCTCGATCCTGGTCGGAGTCGGTGCGTTGATAGCGTTTATCGTTATCGGGCGCCGATACCCAGGGCGCGAAGAGACAGTATCGCTCGATGCTGCGGAGCCCGAGCAGGCAGGTGCTGGCCGACCCGACCCAGGTCACTGAGGCACCCGTCTTTTCATAGGCGAACCCGCTGGACAACCGTCCAGCTGGTATCAGTCATGTCCGTTGGGCCGATGAAGTCCCACAATCCCCCAAGTTGGATCAAAGCCCGGCCCATGGCCGGGCGCCTGTGAGGACGGTGTTGATGACCACGCCGCTGCACCGGGCTGCTGCGCCTTCGGCACAGGGCCTGTATGACCCTGCGGCCGAGCACGACGCGTGCGGCGTCGCCTTCGTGGCGACGCTCCGCGGCACACCCGGACGCGACATCGTTGACGCGGGGCTCACGGCCCTGCTCAACCTGGACCACCGCGGCGCCGTCGGCGCCGAGGAGAACAGCGGGGACGGGGCCGGCATCCTGACCCAGATCCCCGACGCCTTCGTGCGGGACGTGGTCGACGTGGACCTCCCGCCGGCCGGGCACTACGCGATCGGCATGGCGTTCCTGCCGCCACGACGCGGAGGCCGCCGCCGAGGTCGTGCGACAGGTCGAGGCGCATCGCCGCCGAGGAGACGACTCGTCGTCCTCGCGTGGCGCGACGTCCCGGTGACCGCCGACCTCGTCGGGCCCGACGCGCGCGGGCGTCCATGCCCGTCGTTCCGCCAGCTCGTCGTGGCGGACCCGACGCGGGAGCTGTCCGGGCTCGACCTGGACCGACGCACCTACCGCCTGCGCAAGCGCGCCGAGCACGAGCTCGGCCTGTACTTCGCCTCGCTGTCGTCCCGCACGCTCACCTACAAGGGCATGCTGACCGTCGCGCAGCTCGAGCCGTTCTTCCCGGACCTCTCCGACCCGCGCTACGCGAGCGAGCTCGCCCTCGTCCACTCGCGCTTCTCGACCAACACGTTCCCGTCGTGGCCGCTCGCCCAGCCGTTCCGCATGATCGCGCACAACGGCGAGATCAACACGGTGCGCGGCAACCGCAACTGGATGGCCGCGCGCGAGGGCATGCTCGCGAGCGACAAGCTGGGCGACCTCGCCCCGCTGCTGCCCGTGTGCTCGCCAGGGGTCGAGCGACTCGGCGAGCTTCGACGAGGTGCTCGAGCTGCTGCACCTGGCGGGCCGTTCCCTGCCGCACGCCGTCCTCATGATGGTGCCCGAGGCCTGGGAGAACCACGCCGAGATGGACCCGGACCGCCGCGGCGTTCTACGAGTACCACTCGCACGCTCATGGAGCCGTGGGACGGGCCCGCCTGCCTCAACGTTCACCGACGGCACCCTGATCGGCGCCGTGCTGGACCGCAACGGGCTGCGCCCGGGGCGCTACTGGGTCACCGAGGACGGGCTCGTCGTCCTGGCCTCCGAGGCCGGCGTGCTGGACATCGACCCGGCCACGATCGTCCGCAAGGGCCGCCTCGAGCCGGGCCGCATGTTCCTCGTCGACACCGGCCAGGGCCGGATCATCGAGGACGAGGAGATCAAGGGTCCAGCTCGCGGCCCAGCGCCCCTACGCGCAGTGGGTCGCGCGAGAACTCGGTCTACCTCGAGAACCTGCCCGAGCGCGAGCACGTGGCGCACAGCCCCGCCTCGGTCCAGCGCCGTCAGCGCGCCTTCGGGTACACCGAGGAAGAGCTGCAAGATCCTGCTGACGCCCATGGCGAGCCACGGGCGCCGAGCCGCTCGGCGCGATGGGCTCGGACACGCCCGTCGCGGTGCTGTCCAGTCGTCCGCGCCTGCTGTTCGACTACTTCACGCAGATGTTCGCGCAGGTGACCAACCCGCCGCTGGACGCGATCCGCGAGGAGCTGGTCACCGCGATCGGCGGCGCGATCGGTCCTGAGCCGAACCTGCTCGACGACAGCCCGCTGCACGCGCGCAAGCTGATCCTGCCGTTCCCGGTGCTGGACAACGACGAGCTCGCGAAGATCGTGCGCGTCGACCGCGACCCGGGCGCTCGAGGGCATCTTCCGGGCCGTCACGGTCCAGGGGCCTCTACCCCGTCAGCGGCGGGGGAGAGGCCCTGCACGAGCCGGCTCGAGGAGATCTTCGCGGAGGTCGACGCCGCACGTCGCGGACGGCGCGAGCTTCATCGTGCTCTCCGACCGCGACTCCAACCAGGAGCTCGCACCCATCCCCTCGCTGCTCCTGTCGAGCGCGGTGCACCACCATCTGCTGCGCCGGCACACCCGTACCCAGGTCTCGCTCGTCGTCGAGGCCGGGGACGTCCGGGAGGTGCACCACGTGGCGCTCCTCATCGGCTACGGCGCCGCGGCGGTCAACCCGTATCTCGCGATGGAGTCCGTCGAGGACCTCGCCAAGTCCGGGTTCGTCGACGGTCGAGCCGGAGAAGGCGGTCAAGAACCTCATCAAGGCGCTCGGCAAGGGCGTCCTGAAGGTCATGAGCAAGATGGGCATCTCGACCATCTCGTCGTACCGCGGGGCGCAGGTCTTCGAGGCGCTCGGTCTGTCGCACGAGCTCGTCGCGGACTACTTCGCAGGTACCACGAGCCGTCTGGGAGGCATCGGTCTCGACGTGCTCGCAGCCGAGGTCGCGGCCCGTCACGCCGAGGCCTACCCGGCCTCGGGCAACCACCAGGCGCACGTCCGTCTCACCACCGGCGGCGAGTACCAGTGGCGCCGCGACGGCGAGGAGCACCTGTTCGACCCGGAGACGGTCTTCCGCCTGCAGCACGCGACGCGTGAGCGCCGGTACGACATCTTCCGGCAGTACACGCAGCGCGTCGACGACCAGTCGACCCGACTCATGACGCTGCGCGGCCTCCTGGAGTTCAAGGACGGTCAGCGCCCGGCGATCTCGATCGACGAGGTCGAGCCGGTCAGCGAGATCGTCAAGCGCTTCAACACGGGCGCTATGTCGTACGGCTCGATCTCGGCCGAGACGCACGAGACCCTGGCCATCGCCATGAACCGTCTGGGTGGTCGCTCGAACACGGGCGAGGGCGGCGAGGAGCCGGAGCGCCTGTACGACCCGGAGCGTCGCTCGAAGGTCAAGCAGATCGCGTCGGGCCGGTTCGGCGTCACGTCGGAGTACCTGACCGCGGCGGACGACATCCAGATCAAGCTCGCCCAGGGTGCCAAGCCCGGCGAAGGTGGTCAGCTGCCCGGGCACAAGGTCTACCCGTGGATCGCCCGGACCCGGCACTCGACACCGGGCGTCGGGCTCATCTCGCCGCCTCCGCACCACGACATCTACTCGATCGAGGACCTGGCGCAGCTCATCCACGACGCCAAGAACGCGAACCCGGCGGCTCGTGTGCACGTCAAGCTCGTGAGCGAGTTCGGCGTGGGCACGGTGGCGACCGGTGTGTCCAAGGCGCACGCGGACGTCGTCCTCATCTCGGGGCACGACGGCGGTACGGGCGCGAGCCCGTTGACCTCGCTCAAGCACGCGGGCACCCCGTGGGAGCTCGGCCTGGCCGAGACCCAGCAGACGCTCGTGCTGAACAACCTGCGCGACCGCATCGTGGTGCAGGTCGACGGGCAGATGAAGACGGGCCGCGACGTCGTCGTCGGCGCGTTGCTCGGTGCCGAGGAGTTCGGCTTCGCGACCGCTCCCATGGTCGTCTCGGGCTGCGTCATGATGCGCGTGTGCCACCTGGACACCTGCCCGGTGGGTGTCGCCACCCAGAACCCCGAGCTGCGGGCACGCTTCACGGGCAAGCCCGAGTTCGTCGTGAACTTCTTCGAGTTCATCGCCGAGGAGGTGCGCGAGCACCTTGCGCGCCTGGGGTTCCGCGTCGATCGAAGAGGCCGTGGGTCATGTCGAGGCGCTCGACACCCGGCAGGCGATCGAGCACTGGAAGGCGCAGGGTCTCGACCTCGCACCTGTGCTCGAGAAGCCCCAGCCGCTCGAGGGCTCGTCCCTGCGCAACACGACGACCCAGGACCACGGTCTCGACAAGGCGCTCGACAACCAGCTCATCGCACTGGCCGCCGACGCTTTGGAGAACCGCGAGCCGGTCCGGATCGCCCTGCCGATCCGCAACGTCAACCGCACCGTGGGCACCATGCTCGGTCACGAGGTGACCAAGCGGTACCGCGGCGAAGGGTTGGCGGACGACACGATCGACGTCTCCCTCACGGGGTCCGCCGGTCAGTCCATGGGGGCTTTCCTGCCGCGCGGCATCACGCTGCGTCTCTTCGGCGACGCGAACGACTACGTGGGCAAGGGGCTCTCGGGTGGACGCATCATCGTCCGTCCTGACCGCTCGGCAGTCCTGACGGGGTCGAGCAACGTCGTGGCGGGCAACGTCATCGGCTACGGTGCCACGTCCGGGCAGATCCTCCTGCGCGGGCTCGTGGGCGAGCGCTTCGCGGTCCGCAACTCCGGGGCGACCCTGGTCGTCGAGGGAGTGGGCGACCACGGGCTCGAGTACATGACCGGTGGCACGGTGCTGATCCTCGGCCCGACCGGACGCAACCTCGGTGCGGGCATGTCCGGAGGCACGGCCTACGTGCTGGACCTGCGACCCGCGGCCATGAACACCACCGGCGTCGCGACCGGCGAGCTCCTGCTCGACCCGCTCGACGACGCGGACGCGGCTCTCGTCGAGGGCCTTGTCCGTACGCACCTGGAGGAGACGGGCTCGACGGTCGCAGCCGAGCTGCTCGAGGACTTCGACGCTGCGCGTGGTCGCTTCACGCGCATCCTGCCGGCCGAGTTCGCCCGCGTGCGCAAGGCGCTCGCGCAGGCCGAGGCTCGACGGCCTCGACCCCGCCGCCCCGGGCGTGTGGGACCAGATCTTGGAGGTGGCTCGTGGCTGATCCCCGTGGATTCCTGAAGGTGCGGGAGCGCGAGCTCCCGCCCAACCGTCCGGTCGAGGTCCGGCTGCGCGACTGGCGCGACGTGCACGAGCACCTGGTCGAGGGGCAGCCGTTCCTCAAGGAGCAGGCGGGCCGTTGCATGGACTGCGGCATCCCGTTCTGCCACCAGGGCTGCCCCCTCGGGAACCTCATCCCCGAGTGGAACGACCTGGTCTGGCGTGACCAGTGGGCCGAGGCGAGCGAACGCCTGCACGAGACCAACAACTTCCCGGAGTTCACGGGACGCGTGTGCCCGGCGCCGTGCGAGTCGAGCTGCGTGCTCGGCATCAACCAGCCGGCCGTGACCATCAAGAACGTCGAGGTCTCGATCATCGACGAGGCGTTCGCCCGCGGGCTGGTCACGCCGCAGGTGCCGCAGCGCCTGACGGGGTCGACGGTCGCGGTCGTCGGATCGGGGCCCGCGGGCCTGGCTGCGGCCCAGCAGCTGACCCGCGCCGGTCACACGGTCGTCGTCTACGAGCGTGACGCCGCGATCGGTGGCCTGCTGCGGTTCGGCATCCCCGACTTCAAGCTCGAGAAGCTGCACATCGACCGTCGCCTGGCCCAGATGGAGGCCGAGGGCACCCGGTTCCGCCCGGGCGTCGAGATCGGTGTGGACATCACCTGGGACGCAGCTGCGACGTCGGTTCGACGCCGTGGTCCTCGCGACCGGTGCCACTGTCCCGCGTGCCCTGCAGGTCCCGGGCAACGACCTCCCGGGCGTGCACTTCGCCATGGAGTTCCTGCACCAGGCCAACACGGTGGTCGCGGGCGGCGTGGTCGAGGACCAGATCCTCGCGACGGGCAAGAACGTGATCGTCATCGGTGGCGGCGACACCGGCTCCGACTGCCTGGGCACCTCGCTCCGGCAGGGGGCGGCGAGCGTCACGACGCTCGCCATCGGCAAGCGGCCGCCGCTCGAGCGGTCAGCGACGCAGCCCTGGCCCACCGACCCGATCCTCTTCGAGGTCTCCTCCTCGCACGAGGAGGGCGGCGAGCGTGCCTACCTGGCGTCGACGGTCGAGTTCCTCGCGGGAGACGACGGTCGGGTGCGTTCGCTGGTCGTCGCGGAGACCGAGTACCTCCAGGACGGACGACGTGTCCCGAAGGCCGGCACCGAGAAGGAGATCCCTGCCGATCTCGTGCTCGTGGCCATGGGCTTCACCGGGCCGGAGACGCAGACGCTCTCGGCGCAGTCGGAGATCGAGCTCACGGCTCGTGGCCTGGTCGCGCGCAGCGACGACTTCGCGACCACCGTTCCCGGCGTGTTCGTCGCCGGCGACGCGGGACGCGGGCAGTCGCTCATCGTGTGGGCCATCGCCGAGGGGCGGGCCGCGGCCGCGTCGGCCGACGCGTACCTGCAGGGACGCACAGAGCTCCCTGCCCCGGTGCGCGCATCGACCGTGTCGCTGAGAGCATGACAAGAGTGTGAGACGCGCCCCGGCGTCCGCGAGGACGCCCGGGGTGGAGACGGGGCCCAGGCAGGGGCCCGAGGCGGTCCGGTTCCGCCGGACACGAAGGAACAACGAGGCTGGAGAAATGCGCAGAGCAAAGATCGTTTGCACCATCGGACCCGCGACCGAGTCGAAGGAACAGCTCCGGGCGCTCGTCGACGCCGGGATGGACGTGGCGCGGATCAACCGCAGCCACGGCAGTGCCGAGGAGCACGAGGCCGTCTACCACGGCGTGCGCGAGGCCGCAGTGGCATCGGGCCGTTCCGTGGCGGTGCTCGTCGACCTCCAGGGGCCGAAGATCCGCCTGGGCCGCTTCGGCGGCGACGAGAAGCACTGGCTCAACGAGGGCGACGTCTTCACGATCACGACCGAGGACGTCGTGGGCACCAAGGAGCTCGTCTCCACGACCCACAAGGGTCTGCCCGGGGACGCGCGCGTCGGCGACCCGATCCTGATCGACGACGGCAAGGTGCTCGTCCGCGTCACCGCGGTCGAGGGCCCCCGGGTCGTGACCCGCGTCGAGGTGGCCGGACCGGTCTCCAACAACAAGGGCCTGAACCTTCCGGGCGTCGCGGTCTCCGTGCCGGCGCTGTCCGAGAAGGACCGCGACGACCTGCGCTGGGCTCTTCGCCTCGGCGCGGACATCATCGCGCTGTCGTTCGTCCGTTCCGCGGCCGACTTCGACGACGTCAAGACGATCATGGACGAGGAGGGCCGCTCGGTCCCCGTCATCGCCAAGATCGAGAAGCCGCAGGCCGTCGAGAACCTCGCGGAGATCATCGACGCGTTCGACGGCGTCATGGTCGCTCGTGGTGACCTTGCGGTCGAGCTGCCGCTCGAGCAGGTCCCGCTCGTGCAGAAGCGCATCGTCGAGCTCGCTCGTCGCAACGCCAAGCCCGTCATCGTCGCGACGCAGGTGCTCGAGTCCATGACGAACTCGCCGCGCCCCACGCGCGCCGAGGCGTCGGACTGCGCCAACGCCGTCCTCGACGGAGCGGACGCCGTCATGCTCTCGGGCGAGACGAGCGTGGGTGACTTCCCGATCCTGACGGTCGAGACCATGGCCCGCATCATCGTGGCGACCGAGGAAGCCGGCCGCGAGCGCATGGCGCCGCTCGGCTCGACCCCGCACACGCGCGGTGGCGCCATCACGCGTGCCGCTGCCGAGATCGGTGAGATCGCTGGGCGCGAAGTACCTCGTGACCTTCACGCAGTCTGGCGACTCGGCGCGACGCATGTCGCGTCTGCGCTCGTCGATCCCGTTGCTCGCGTTCACGCCGCGCGAGCACGTGCGCAACGTCCTGTCGCTCTCGCTGGGGCACCCAGTCGTACCAGGTGCCCGAGGTGGCGAACACCGACGCGATGGTCGGCCAGGTCGACACGACCCTGCAGGCCAACGGCCTCGCCGAGGTCGGCGACCTCGTCGTCGTCGTCTCGGGCGCCCCGGTGGGCCAGCCCGGTACGACGAACTCGATCCTCGTGCACCGGATCGGTGACAGCACGGACGTCTGATCCGCGCTGACAGATCGACAAAGGCCCCGGTGGCCGGCCGCGCTCCTCGCGCGACCGGCCACCGGGGCCTCGTCGTTCGCGGGAGGGTGCCCGGCGCGGTCCGGGTTCCGCCGACGACAGGCGCCGCTGAGGCCCACGAGGACCGCCAGGATCCTGGTCCGGACCTTCGCTCCGGCCGACCTGTCCGGACCGACGCCCTCGCGTCAGGCTCCGAGCGCCAGGTGCACCGCGAGCGCGAGGATCACCACGCCGCCCACCGCAGCCGTGACCCGTTGGCCGGTGGCGTTCGTCAGGGCTCGGCCGAGCACCGCACCACCACCGGCGACGAGCATCTGCCAGCTCGCGGACGCGACGAACGCCGCGAGCACGAAGACCGCTCGCTCGGCACCCGTCGCCTCGGGGCTCAGCGCGCCACCGGCCACGAGGACGGCGAAGTAGATCACGGTCGCGGGGTTGACCAGGGTGAGGCCGAGCAGCGTCGCGTAGGCGCGCACGGGAGTGGTGTCGGCGGTCGCCGGTCGGGGCGTGGCGCCGTCGGGCAGGACGCGCTGGAGCGCGGGGCGGAACGTGCGCCACGCGAGGAAGGCGAGGACCGCGACCGACGCCCAGGTCAGCGGCGTGCGGACGGCCGCGACGAGCGGGGCGACGACGGCCCCCGCGACGACCGCGACCGTCGCGTAGACGCCGTCGGCGGTCGCGGTGCCGAGGCCCGCGGCCGCCCCGACCGCGAAACGCGTGCGGGCGGTGAGCGTCACGAGGTAGACGGCGATCGCGCCCACCGGGATGGCGATCGCGTAGCCCGCGACGAGCCCGGCGAGCAGGGCGCTGGTCATGGCACCGGACGTGGTCGCCGGGACCGGAGCGCCTGCTGCCGGCCCGCAGGTCGCGGTGTCGCGGCGGGCAGCGGCAGGCGGAGGGGAGTCGTCGGCATGGATCGAGGATCGCGCGCGGTGCAGCGGAGGTCAAGAGAGATGGGCGGCCCGCGTGCCGGCCGACCCGGCCGGAGGGGCGTGCTCAGGCGCGCTGGGGCGCGGCCGGTGCCGTGAGGGCGGTCAGCCGAGGAGGGCCGCGGCAGCCACGGCGCCGACCGAGGCGCCGAGCACGAGACCCGTCACGACCTCGCGGCGGGAGTGGTCGCGCACCGCGAGGCGCGAGAGCCCGACGACGACTGCGACGGCCAGCAGCCCCGCCGCGAGCCACCAGGACAGAGCCGTGGCGACGCCAGCGGCGACCGAGAACACGGCGGTGTGCACCGAGGCACGCACGAACGGCGTCACCAGGGCGATCGCGACGATCCCCGTGAGGTAGGCCGCGAGGAGCCGGGGGAGCAGGGGAGGCGCTCCCGCGAGGTGCAGGACGAGGATCGCCGTGACCTCGATGAGGACGAGCCCCGCGAAGACCACGAGGCGCTGGGCCCGCGGGCGCACGTGCCGCGACTCCAGGACCTTGAGCCGTGCCAGGCCGTGGACGAACAGGTAGGGCAGCCCACCGCAGAGCAGGACCGCGAGCACCACGGTGGGCGCCCCGGCGAGACCGGGTGACGCGTACAGGGCCGCGGCCAGCACGAGGGCTGCGACCGTGTAGCCCGGAGCGAGGGCCTCCGTCACGACGACGGCCCAGCGGGGTGGGGCCGCGGTGACCGCAGCGCCTGCCGGGGGCGTCATCGCTGCTCCTGGTCGGGGCCGAGGACTCCGGCGAGCACGACGGCGCGTTTCTCGCTCGTCTGCTCACGGAACGCCCTGCCCAGGTGCCGCAGGGCGTGGTCGTCCTCGGCCCAGGCGCTCCAGTCCGCGGGGACGTCCGGTCGTTCGTCCATGCCGCGTCGGGTCGCGGCGAGGTCGATCTGCAGGGCACGCAGCACGGGCTCGGGCGCGTCGCCGACCAGGGTCCGGACCTGCGCGGCGTCCTGGGGGGCCGAGTAGCGGGCCAGCGTCGCGAGCGCGTCCATGATCTCGATGGTCCGGTGGTACTCGGCGACCTCGGGGCGCACGGCCGGCAGCCGGGACTCCGCGACGGCGTCGACGAGGTGCGCGTGCAGCGCGCTCAGGTCCGCCCGACGGCGCCGGCGGGTCCGTGCCGCAGAGAGCAGGTGCCCCATGATCCCGAGCGTGAGCAGGATGCTCGACGCCGCGATCAGGTACCGCGTGCGGACGCCGAGGACCCGGTATTGCTCGATCGAACCCGGTTCCTGCAGGACGATGTTGACGGCGCTCAGGAGCGCCCACAGCACCCCGACGAACGCGCCCGCAGCCGCGAGGTCCATGCCCCAGCGGTCGCGGCGGGGGCGGTCCTGCCGGTTCCGGACGGTCGAGACGCCGAACGTCGCCGTGGCCCAGAGGAACGCCCCGTAGTACGCGGCCCAGTACAGGGCCATCCAGGGCTTGCCAGCGGTCTGCAGGTCGAAGTCCTGCCGCTCCCACGGGCCGTTGAGCGCGAAGACGAGCACGAGCACCCCGACGACCCCGACGGTCCCCGTGACGAGGTACGCCGGACGGGGCCGACGGCCCTGGGTGCCCTGGACCCACGCCGCGATGCACAGGCAACCGGCGACGAGCAGGACGTGCTTGGCGAGCTCGTGGGCGCCCGCGGGCCCGTGCTCGAGCACGAACGACTCGACCTGGGGTACGCGCAGCGCGGAGGCGGCGGCCACGAGTGCGAGCCCCCAGGTCAGCGCGTAGTCCCCGTGGTGCTGCGAGCGGTGGCGCAGGGCCGTCCAGAGTGCTGCGCCGGCGAAGAGGGCGAAGGCGAGCAGGGTCACCTGTACCGCTCCATGCCGGCGAGGCGGTGGGCGACGCCGCCCGTGGCCTCGATCGACATCATGAGCTCGCTCGCGATCGACTCGGCACGGTGCTCGACGGGGTCCTCGTAGCGGTTGCGCCGCTGGGGTCCGGGCGCCGGGGCGTCGGGGTCGTCGCACGCGTCGAGGATGTGGACCAGCTCGTGCGCGATGATGTGGTGCCGGTGGCGCTCGGACAGGGTCGCCTCGGAGTTGACGATGATCTTCTCGCCCTCGGGCATGCTGAGCCACATCCCCGAGATCCCCTCGCCCAGGGGACCGTCGACGACGTCGATGGGCCGCTCGCGCAGGGTCGCGACGATGCGCCGGGCGTCGTCGATGCTGCGGGCCCGGTCGAGCCCTGCCGCGGTCAGGCGGGTGCGATGCTCGTTCACGACTCGTCGACGGGATCGACGTCCGGGAGCGACTGCATCCGGCGCATCTGGTCCAGGAGCTGGGTCACCGCACGGACGTTCTCCGCGGACAGGCCCTCGGCGCGCAGCGCGAAAGCCTCGACGCCGTGGTCGTTGAGGGCGAGCCGGAGCTCCTTCTTGGGGTCCTCGCCCGTGTCGAGGAGGTCCTTGGGCTCGACACCGAAGTACGCCGCGAGGCCCTCGATGATGCGCAGCGAGGGCGACGTGCGGTGGCCGCCGCGGAGCGCACTGAGGTACGCCTCCTTGACGGCGTAGCCGTGCTCGGTCATCCAGTTCGCGACCTCGCGGTTGGTCGCGCCGCGTCCGGCACGCTGTCGGGTCGCGAAGAGCTCGTTGAGTCGGTGCTGGAACGCGCGGCTGAGCCGCTCGCCCGGAGGGTTCTCGTGTGTCGTCACCCCTCGATTGTCCCAGGAACCGGTGGGTGCTGGTGGCACTTCGCTGGGAGAGATGTCTCAGGCCCGACGGCGGGGCTCGCCGCGACGCTCCGGGTGCGGCACGGGCCGGGCCGGGCTGGCGTGCGGCGAGGTCGGCACAGGGTCCAGGGAGGCCGTGCGTGACGGTGTGGCGCAGTTCACATGATAGCTCTCTCATCTACGGGGACTTCGACCTCGACGCGACATTGCCGTCAGTAGAGTACGGGTGTCGTAGCTCGTGACGGTCGAGGCCTTGGGGGTCGTGCGTCCCGTCCGAGCGCGCCCGCGCGGCGCTTCCGGGGGAGCAGGGGGTCCCCGGAAGGCGCCGCTGTCGGTTGCGCACGGGTCCCGCGGCGACCGCCCCTCCCGCGTGCGGACGGCGCGACGCGCTCCCACGGCGGGGCCGGATCCCGAACGCACCAGGACCAGGCCGGTCGGCCTGGCGGTGAGCCGGACGGTCCCCGATCCCGGCTCTCGACGGCCTCCCCGCACCGCCGTGGTTCGCCTGCGCCCGCTCCCAGGAGGACGCGTCGGCGGCCGGTCCGTGGCCGGGGCGCGCGACAGTTTGTGCGCCAGAACCGACAGGTTATGCAAACCGGCTCGGCGCCTCGTCGGGTGTGGGCTGTGATGAGTTCGTGACCAGTCGCCCTCAGGCGCCACCCACCGGTCGTCGGGCGTCGCAGCCTTGCGCCGAGGTGGTCGTGACCCGGGACGTCGTCCACGCCTTCCCCGCCTCGACGGTGGAGGCGAGCGGCCTCGTCCCTGCGACAGCTCGTGGACAGTCGAAGGAGACACGCAGGTGGACGGACCGAACGGCATCAGGGAGACGCGCGTGCTCAGGTCGTGGAACGACTTCTCGGAGAGGCGTCCGGCCGTCGCGCAGTTCGTCGTCTTCTCGCTCCTGAGCACCGGCATGACCGTGCTCCAGCTGGCGCTCATGCCGCTGATCAAGTGGATCTTCACGATGACGCCGCTCGTGGAGCAGTCGTTCCAGGCGTTGGCCGTGAACACGAACGCCGACGGCTCGACCTTCTTCATCTTCGACTACGCGGCGGGGTCCCTGCCGGACGGCGGCGGGGGTCTCGCATACTTCCTGGCGGTGCAGATCACCCTGCTCGTCGCCCAGGTCGTCAACTTCTTCGCCCAGCGCAACATCACCTTCAAGTCCAGCACGAACATCTGGCGCGCGGCGGCCTGGTACACGGTCGCGTACGTCGTCATCACCTTTGCTGCCGCGGCGCTCCAGGGCTTCTACAAGGACCCGATCTACCAGTTCATGGTCGACCGGTGGGGCAGCACGGGGGAGGCCGGTGCCGACGTCGTCACGATGATCGTCAACGCGCTGATCTCGGTCGTCGTGTACTTCCCGATCCTCAAGATCATCTTCAGGCAGGAGCCCGGCTCGGGGAGTGACGGTGACGGCGACGCCGGCCCGGTGCCGGACGTCGTCGGGCGGGTCCCCGCGCACGCGAGATAGACCCGACCCGGAGGCCAGGTCGTCGCGGGCCGTCCGGGCGGGCAGGCGAGACAGAACCACACCAGTACACCCGCGAGCCGCACACGTGCCGCGGGGCGAACGGAAGCAGACCATGACGGAAGAACTGACGACGCTCGAGAAGGCCGCACTCCTGAGCGGGGAGAGCGTCTGGGAGACACGTGCGGTACCGCGGCACGGGATCCGGACGCTGTGGCTGTCCGACGGGCCTCATGGCGTCCGCAAGCAGACCGGCTCGGCCGACCACCTCGGTCTCGGTGCCTCGCAGCCCGCGACCTGCTTCCCGACCGCGGCCACGGTCGCCAACAGCTGGGACCCCGAGCTCGCGCGGTCCGTGGGCGAGGCGCTCGGTGCCGAGGCCGCCGACCAGGGGGTCGACGTGCTCCTCGGCCCGGGGCTCAACGTCAAGCGCAGCCCGCTGTGCGGGCGAAACTTCGAGTACTTCTCCGAGGACCCGTTGCTCTCCGGACGCCTCGCGGCAGGCTACGTCCGCGGTATCCAGTCGCGCGGCGTCGCGGCCTGCCCCAAGCACTTCGCGGCCAACAGCCAGGAGCTGCGCCGCATGACGAGCGACTCCGTGGTCGACGAGCGGACCTTGCGCGAGATCTACCTGACGGGCTTCGAGGTCGTCGTCCGTGAGTCCGCGCCCTACTCGATCATGTCGAGCTACAACCTGCTCAACGGCACGTACGCCAACGAGAACCCGTTCCTGCTCCAGCAGGTCCTGCGCGACGAGTGGGGGTTCGACGGTGCTGTCGTGACCGACTGGGGCGGTGGCAACGACGCGGTCGAGGCCGTGCGTCGGGGCGGGACGCTCGAGATGCCGTCGCCCGGGCTGGACTCCGCCGCGCAGATCGTGGACGCGGTCGGTCGAGGCGACCTCGACATGACCGACCTCGACGCGCGGGTCGAGGAGATGAAGGTCCTCGTGAGCC
>CAWAIO010000004.1:0-30398 GCA_963782165.1 uncultured Actinomycetota bacterium | reverse complement strand
CAGATGTTGAAGCCGAGGGCCCGCATCTGCTCGCGGCCGTCCGGCGTGATCTTCTCCGGGCCCCACGGCGGCATCCAGACCCAGTTGATGCGGAAGCCGTCGACGAGGCCCTCGAGCGCCTGCGCCGTCTGGTCCTCGATGACGTCGGTCAGCGGGCAGGCCGCCGACGTGAGCGTCATGTCGATGACGGCGTGGTTGTTCTGGTCGACTGGCATGCCGTAGATGAGGCCCGAGGTCGACGACGTTGATGCCGAGCTCGGGGTCGATGACGTCGCGCATGGCCTCCTCGACGTCGGCCGCGGTGGCGGGGTCGGTGCCGCGCGGCGGCGGGGGTCTCGGTGGTCATCCGTGCTCCTTGCGCTCGGTGACGGGGTCGTCGGTCGCGGTCAGGTCGGCGCCGGCGGCGCCCGCGACTCCGGACTTCGCCAGCGCGTCCCGCAGCGCCGCCCAGCCGAGCAGCGCGCACTTGATCCGCGCGGGGTACTTCGCGACGCCCGGTGAACGCGGTCGCGTCGCCGAGCGCGTCCTCGGCGTCGTCGTCCAGGCCCGCGCCGCGGGCGTGCATGAGGTGCGCGGAACGGCCGCCGAGCTCGTCGACCCCGTGACGGGTCGCGCCGGTCACCAGGTCGGTGAGGACCGAGACCGAGGCCTGCGAGATGCTGCAGCCCTGCCCCTCCCACGTCACGCCGCCACGTGGCGGCCTCCGGCGTCGCCGCCGACCTCGACGCGCAGCGTCACCTCGTCACCGCAGGTCGGGTTGACCTGGTGCGACTCGGCCGTGAGGTGCCCCCCGCGGCAGGCCACGAGGCCGCGCCGTGCGGGCGCTTCGCGTGGTCCAGGATGACCTGCTGGTACAGCTGCTCCATCGAGCTGCTCACGCTGCTCTCGTCACCTCTCGCAGTGTGCTGCTCAGCGGACGCGTCCCATTCCACTCGAAGAACGCCCGGACCCCCGCCAGTGCTTCCCGGAAGACGTCGATCTCCTCGGACGTCGTGTAGACCGACGCCGAGGCGCGGGCGGTCGCGGCGACGCCGAACCGGCGGTGCAGCGGCTGCGCGCAGTGGTGGCCGACCCGGACGGCGATCCCGGCGTCGTCGAGCACCTGGCCGACGTCGTGCGCGTGCACGCCGTCGACGACGAAGGAGACGGTCGCCAGGCGGTCGCGGGTGTCGGGCGGACCGATGACCCGCACGCCCGGGACGGCCGCGACGCGTCGAGCAGCTCGGCGGCGAGGTCGGGCTCGTGCCGGCGACGGCGTCCATCCCGAGCTCGCCGAGGTACTGCGCCGCGGCCCCCATGCCGACCGCCTGGGCGACCATCTGGGTGCCCGCCTCGAAGCGCTGCGGCGGCGGCGCGTAGGTCGTGGTCTCCATGGTCACGACCTCGACCATCGACCCGCCCGTGGTGACCGGCGGCATGGCCTCGAGCAGCTCGCGCCGCCCGTAGAGCGCACCGACGCCGGTCGGGCCGAGCATCTTGTGCCCGGAGAACGCGGCGAAGTCGACGCCGAGCGCGTGCAGGTCCACCGGCAGGTGCGGCACGGACTGGCAGGCGTCGAGCACCGTGAGCGCGCCGACCTCGCGGGCCCGCGCGACGAACGGGGCGACCGGCGTGACCGCACCGGTGACGTTCGACGCGTGCGTGAACGCCAGCACCTTGGTGCGCTCGGTGACGACCGCGTCGAGCTTCGACGCGGAGCCGGCCGTCGTCGTCGACCCCGATCCAGCGCAGGACGGCGCCGGTGCGGGCGCACAGCTCCTGCCACGGCACGAGGTTCGCGTGGTGCTCCGCCTCGGTGACGACGATCTCGTCGCCCGGCGCGAGCGCGAACCGGCGGGCGGCCTCTCCCCCGCGGCCGAGGGTCGCGTTGGACATCGCGTAGGCGACGAGGTTGATCGCGGCGGTCGCGTTCGGCGGTCCAGACGATCTCGCCGGCGTCGGCCCCGACGAACGCGCGACCGCGGTCCGGGCCTGCTCGAACGCCTCGGTGGCCTCCTCGGCGAGCTGGTGCGCGCCGCGGTGCACGGCGGCGTTGCGCTGCTCGTAGAAGTCCACCTCGGTGTCGAGCACCACCTGCGGCTTCTGCGAGGTCGCGCCCGAGTCCAGGTACACCAGGGTCTGACCGCCCCGCACCGTGCGCGCGAGCAGCGGGAAGTCCGCGCGGACGGCGGCCAGCTCGGTCGCGTCGAGCCCGGCCGCGGTGTCGGTAGTGGTCATCGTCGGTCTCCACGGTGGTACTCGCGCCGGTCGGTGGTGGTCCGGCCGGCTTGCCCGTCGCAGGCCGGCCGACGACCCTGGTGAGATCGGGCCGGCCTCGAGACCGGTCAGGCCGTGGCCGCGCCTCAGGTACCGGTCGTAGCCCTCGTCCTCGAGGCGGTCGGCCAGCTCGGGGCCGCCCTCCTCGGCGATCTGGCCGTCGACGAAGACGTGGACGAAGTCGGGCTTGATGTAGCGCAGGATGCGCGTGTAGTGCGTGATGAGCAGGACGCCGACGTCCGTGGACTCCTTGGCGCGGTTCACGCCCTCGGACACGATGCGCAGCGCGTCGACGTCGAGGCCGGAGTCGGTCTCGTCGAGGATCGCGAAGCTCGGCTTGAGGAGCTCCATCTGCAGGATCTCGTGGCGCTTCTTCTCACCGCCGGAGAAGCCCTCGTTGACCGAGCGCTCGGCGAAGGCCGGGTCCATGCGCAGGTTCTCCATGGCGCCCCTGACGTCCTTGACCCACGTGCGCAGCGCGGGGGCCTCGCCGTCGATCGCGGTCTTCGCGGTGCGCAGGAAGTTCGAGACGGACACGCCCGGGACCTCGACGGGGTACTGCATGGCGAGGAACATGCCGGCGCGGGCGCGCTCGTCGACCGTCATCGCGAGGACGTCCTCGCCGTCGAGCGTCACGGTGCCGCGCGGTGATCGTGTACTTGGGGTGGCCGGCGATCGAGTACGCAAGGGTGGACTTGCCCGAGCCGTTGGGGCCCATGATGGCGTGCGTCTCGCCGCGCGTTGATGGTCAGGTCGACGCCGCGCAGGATCGGCTTCGGCCCTTCCTTGGTCTCGACGCTGACGTGCAGGTCGCGGATCTCCAGAGTGGACATGTGGTGTTCTCCAGTGCTCAAGAAAAGTTCAGGGGTCAGGACGGGGAGACGGTCTGGTCGACGTCGACGAGCACGCGCTCGCCGTCGATCGTCACCGGGTAGACGGGCACAGGGCGCATCGCGGGCAGCGCGGTCGGCATACCGGTCCGCAGGTCGAACTGCGAGCCGTGCAGCCAGCACTCGATGAAGCAGCCCTCGACCTCGCCGTCGGACAGCGAGACCGCACCGTGGGAGCAGATGTCCGAGATGGCGTGCCAGTTCCCGTCGCCGTCGCGGACGACCGCGACCTCCACGGGGCCCTTCTCGCCCTCGAGCTCCACGCGCAGCGCCTCCTCGGGCGCCACGTCGTCGGTCATGCAAGCAAGCTGTGCGCTCATGCGGGTCAGGTCACCGGCCTTCGATGACGCTCATCGACTTGGCGAGCTCGGCCTCGATCGAGGTGAGCAGGCGCTCCTCGACCGACGGGACACCGATCTCCTGGATGAGCTCCGCGAAGAAGCCGCGGACCACGAGGCGACGGGCGTCGGCCTCGGGGATGCCACGGGCCTGCAGGTAGAAGAGCTGCTCGTCGTCGAAGCGACCGGTCGCCGAGGCGTGCCCGGCACCCTCGATGAGGCCCGTCTCGATCTCGAGGTTCGGCACCGAGTCGGCCCGCGCGCCGTCCGAGAGGACGAGGTTGCGGTTGAGCTCGTAGGTGTCGGTGCCCTCGGCCTCGGTGCGGATCAGCACGTCGCCGACCCAGACCGTGTGCGCGCCCTCGCCCTGCAGCGCGCCCTTGTAGGTGACGCGCGACTTGCAGCTCGGGACCGCGTGGTCGACGAAGAGGCGGTGCTCCTGGTGCTGGTCGGCGTCCGCGAAGTACAGGCCCACCATCTCGACCTCGCCACCGGTGCCGGTGAACTCGGCGTCCGGGGTCACACGCACGACGTCGCCGCCGAACGTCACCACGACGTGCTTGAGCTTGGCGTCGCGGCCGATGCGGGCACGGTGCGAGCTCGCGTGCACGGCGCCCTCGCTCCAGTCCTGCACGGAGACGACCGTGAGGTGCGCGCCGTCCTCGACGACGATCTCGACCGTCTCGGTGAGCGTCGCCGAGCCCACGTGGTCGATGACCACGACCGACTCGCTGTGCCGCTCGGCCTGGATGAGCAGGTGCGTCGCGGTGGGCTCGTCGGACAGGCCCTCGATGCGCACGGAGGTGACGTCGCTGGCCACGGCCTCGGCCGGGATCGTCACGACGGTCGCCTCGGCGAACGCGTTCCAGGCCGTCACGGCGGTGCGGTCGCCCGGGACGCCCGCGCGGCCGAGCCGCTCGTCGTCCCGGCCGACGATCATGACGTCGACCTCGGGGGCATCGACCACGGTCGTGCGCACTCCGGCGCTGCCGAGCTCGGTCGAGAACAGCGGGGCGAGGCGCTTGACCGGGGAGAAGCGCCACTCCTCCTCACGGCCCGTGGGCTCGGTGATGACGGCCGGGTCGAACGAGGTGATGCGCTCGGCGCGGGAGCCCTGCGGCGTGCCGCCGACCCCGTGCGAGTGAGCGCCGTCCTGGACGGCCTGGGAGTGGTCCGTGCTCAGGCCGGTCGGCTCTGTCTGGGTGGTGCTCGCAGTAGTAGTCATTTAGCCGACGGACCCTTCCATCTGCAGTTCGATGAGGCGGTTGAGCTCGAGCGCGTACTCCATGGGCAGCTCACGGGCGATGGGCTCGACGAACCCGCGCACGATCATGGCCATGGCCTCGGTCTCTGCCATGCCTCGGGACATGAGGTAGAACAGCTGGTCCTCGCTCACGCGCGACACGGTCGCCTCGTGACCCATCGAGACGTCGTCCTCGCGGACGTCGACGTACGGGTAGGTGTCGGACCGGGAGATCTGGTCGACGAGCAGCGCGTCGCACAGGACGGTGGAGGCGGAGTGCTCCGCTCCCTCGAGGACCTGGACGAGTCCGCGGTAGGACGTGCGTCCACCGCCGCGCGCCACGGACTTCGAGACGATCGACGAGGAGGTGTTGGGGGCGGCGTGCACCATCTTGGCGCCCGCGTCCTGGTGCTGGCCCTCGCCCGCGAAGGCGATCGAGAGCGTCTCGCCCTTGGCGTGCTCGCCGAGCAGGTAGATCGCGGGGTACTTCATGGTGACCTTGGAGCCGATGTTGCCGTCGACCCATTCCATGGTCGCGCCCTCGGCGGCCGTCGCACGCTTGGTGACGAGGTTGTACACGTTGTTCGACCAGTTCTGGATGGTCGTGTACCGCACGCGGGCGTTCTTCTTGACGATGATCTCGACGACCGCGGAGTGCAGCGAGTCGCTCGAGTAGATCGGGGCGGTGCAGCCCTCGACGTAGTGCACGTACGAGCCCTCGTCCGCGATGATCAGCGTGCGCTCGAACTGGCCCATGTTCTCCGTGTTGATGCGGAAGTAGGCCTGCAGCGGGATCTCGACGTGGACGCCCGGGGGGACGTAGACGAACGAGCCGCCGGACCACACGGCCGAGTTGAGCGCGGCGAACTTGTTGTCACCCGAGGGGATGACGGTGCCGAAGTACTCCTGGAAGAGCTCGGGGTGCTCGCGCAGCGCCGGTGTCGGTGTCGAGGAAGATGACACCCTGCTTCTCGAGCTCCTCGTTGATCTGGTGGTAGACGACCTCGGACTCGTACTGGGCCGCGACGCCGGCGACGAGGCGCTGCTTCTCCGCCTCGGGGATGCCGAGCTTGTCGTAGGTCTCCTTGATGTCCTCGGGCAGGTCGTCCCACGAGGTGGCCTGCTTCTCGGTGGACCGCACGAAGTACTTGATGTTGTCGAAGTCGATGCCCGACAGGTCGCTGCCCCAGTTGGGCATGGGCTTCTTGTCGAACAGGCGCAGGGCCTTGAGCCGGTAGTTCAGCATCCACTCGGGCTCGCTCTTGAGCGCCGAGATGTTGCGCACGACCGCCTCGGAGAGGCCGCGCTGCGCCGTGGCACCGGCGTCGTCTTTGTCGTGCCAGCCGTAGCCGTAGGAGCCGATCGAGGCGATGATCTCCTCGTCGGACTGGCCGGTGCTCTGGGACACGCCAGCGGTGTCCTGGGTGGGAGCGCTCATGTCATTCCTTCCACGTTCCGTCGACGACGGAGGGGGGCGGTGGGGCGGTGGTCGGTGAACCGGTGGGTTCGGGGTGTCGTGCTGGGGGGTGCGCCGGGGCGCGCGGTCCGCGCGCGGTGGCGCGACGTCCGGTGGTCTCGTGCCCGACGACGTCGCTCGCCTCGGGTGCGCGGGTCACCGTGGGGAGCACGGGGACGTTGGTGGTGCACGCGTGCCCGCCGCCCGCGAGGGTCGCGAGCCGCTGGACGTGCGAGCCGAGGAGCTGGGAGAAGACCTGGGCCTCGGCGTCGCAGAGCTGGGGAAACTCCTCGGCCACGTGCTGGACCGGGCAGTGCCCCTGGCAGAGCTGGACGGTCGCGGTCCCGGCGACAGGGCGCACGCTCGCCGCGAACCCGTCCTCTGCGAGGACCGCGGCGAGCTGCTCGGCGCGGCCCGCCACGTCGTCGGCCGTGATGCGGGGCGCGTAGCGGTCCGTGAGCTCCTCGAGGCGACGGCGCGCGAAGTCCTCGACCGCGTCCTCGCCCGCGACGTCGCGCAGGAAGCGCAGGGCCTGCGTCGCGAGGTCGGGATAAGCCCCCGAGAGCTCGGACTGGCCCCGGTTCGTCGCGACGTAGTGCCGTGCGGGGCGCCCGCGCATGCCTGTGGTGGTCCCCGAGTCGTGCACCGAGATGAGTCCGTCGGTCTCGAGCTGCGCGAGGTGACGACGGACGCCCGCGGGCGTGAGGCCCAGGTCGGTCGCGAGCGAGGCGGCACTCACGGGGCCGTCGGTCACGATGAGGGACAGGACACGCTCGCGCGTGGTCCCGTCACCGTCCACCGCGACGTGCGATGCGTCACTGCCGGGCGTGACGGCAGGCAGCGAGCGGGGGGCCGTGCCCGCGGTGCGTGCACCGTGCGTCATGCCTCACCTCCACGTCGTCCGGCCTGCTGAGATCCGTCTCGCCCTGTCCGCGGGCGCGCAAGGGCCCGGAGGACTGGTCGATATAGGTAACAGTCTCATGCCCTAAATGGTCCGACGCAAGCAAGGCGTACCTCACAGCGGGCTTCAGGCGGCTCCCCTACAATCGCCACCGTGCCAGACTCCCCCGCCGTCGTCCTCCAGGACGTGGTCAAGCGTTATGACGGCCGGGCGGTCGTCGACCACCTGAGCCTGACCGCCTCCCGAGGCGCCGTGACCGCCGTCCTCGGCCCCAACGGGGCCGGCAAGACCACCACGATCGAGTGCTGCGAAGGGCTGCGTGCCCCGGACGCGGGCACCGTGCGGGTGCTCGGGCTCGATCCGCTGCTGAGCGCGCGCGACCTGCGCCCGCGGGTCGGGGTCATGCTCCAGGACGGCGGCCTGCCCACGGGCGTGCGCGCGCTCGAGATGCTGCACCACGTCGCGTCGATGTACGCGAACCCTCGCGACGTGGCGGAGATCACGGAGCGCCTCGGCCTCGCGAGCTTCGCCCGGACCACTGTCCGACGCCTGTCGGGCGGTCAGCGCCAGCGCCTCGCGCTCGCCGCGGCGATCGTGGGCCGCCCCGAGGTCGTGTTCCTCGACGAGCCGAGCGCGGGCATGGACCCGCAGAGCCGGCACGCGGTGTGGGAGCTCGTGCGCGAGCTGCGCGCGGACGGCGTCG
Source organism: uncultured Actinomycetota bacterium (assembly GCA_963782165.1). Lineage (GTDB taxonomy): Bacteria > Actinomycetota > Actinomycetes > Actinomycetales > Cellulomonadaceae > Oerskovia. Next base: position 22,611 of record CAWAIO010000004.1, on the reverse strand, counting down.
GCATCGTCCTGACGACCCACCTCATGGACGAGGCCGAGGACCTCGCGGACCACGTCTACGTCGTGGACCACGGACAGGTCATCGCCTCGGGCGCGACGGCCGACCTGCTGCACGCGGGCCCGTCCGCGGACGGGAACCGGACGCTGCGCCTCGAGGCGCGCGCCGGACTGGACGTGGAGGCGCTGGCCCGGCGCGTCGAGGCCGGCCCGACGACGTCGCCCACCTCCGCATGGACCGTGACCGAGACGCAGCCCGGCTCGTACAGCGTGACCGGACCTGTCGACCCGCCGCCGTCGCGGTCGTGACGGCCTGGCTCGCGGACGAGGCGCGCTCGCCTCGCGCATCACGATCGGCCGCCGCACCCTCGAGGACGTCTTCCTCGACCTGACCGGACGGGAGCTGCGATGACCGACCAGACGACGACCGGCCCGGTCGCCGAGCGGCCCGCCTCGACCGACGGGGCGGCCCCCGCGGACGGCGCCGCCCCCGCATGGCGGCGGGTCACGTCGCAGACGGCGTTCGAGACGCGCATGATCCTGCGCAACGGCGAACAGCTGCTCGTGACGATCATCCTGCCCGTGATGCTGCTCGTGGGCCTGGCGCGCACGACCTTCATCGACCTCGACACGCAGGGGTACTCGCGCATCGACTTCGTGACGCCCGGCGTCCTCGCCCTCGCCGTCATGTCGACGGCGTTCACCTCGCAGGCCATCGCGACGGCCTTCGACCGGCGCAACGGCGTCCTGCGCCTGCTGTCCACGACGCCGCTGGGCCGCGGCGGGCTGCTCGCGGGCAAGATCCTCGGCGTGCTCGCGGTCGAGGTCGTGCAGGTCGTCGTCCTCGGCGGGGTCGCGCTCGCGCTCGGATGGTCCCCGGAACCGGCTGGCATCCTCCCGGCCCTGCTCGCGGTGCTGCTCGGCACCGCCGCGTTCACGAGCCTCGCGCTCCTGCTCGCGGGGACCCTGCGCGCCGAGGGCGTGCTCGCGGTCGCGAACCTGCTGCTCGTGCTGCTGACCGTCGCGCGGTGGCGTCCTGGTGCCGCCGTCGCAGCTGCCGGGGCCGCTCGCGCAGGTCGCGCTGCTGCTGCCCTCGGGCGCGCTCGGTGAGGCCATGCGCGGCGCGCTTCTCCTCGGCGAGGTCCCGGCGTTCTCCGTGGTCGTGCTGCTCGGGTGGACCGCAGCGCTCGGCTGGGGAGCGGGCAAGCTGTTCCGCTGGCACTGAGCGCGCCTCCCGGCGCTGTGAGCGCCCGGACCGTCAGCCCGCCGTGCGACGGTCCTGCGTCACTCGTCCCGCCACGTGCCTGCCGCCTCCCCGCCGGCGACGGGCAGGCGCACCTGTGCCAGGGCCGCTCCCCAGGCTGCCTCGTCGATCGCGGCACCGGTGCACTCGAACGCCACGTAGGAGCTCTCGCGCAGGCCCTCACCGGAGTACAGGCGCGTCCACGCGGTCCGGACCAGGACACGGCTGCGCACCACGGTGCCCGCACGCTCGACGGTCCATTCCTGAACGAGCGCGTTCGTCCCGCGGGGCGGGCCCGGGCTGCCGTCGGTCACGAGGACCTCGGAGACGCTCGACGGGTCGCTCGCCCGTTGCTCGCCGGCCAGGAGATCGGCGAGCGCGACGAGGGAGACGTCCCGCTCGCGGGCTACCTGGTCCTCGTCGGGCACGCTCGCCGCGGTGCTGGACGCGGTGCACCTGCCGGTCGATCCGAGCGTCGCCCAGCCCGCGCGTGACGGGAAGTCGCTCGCCGAGGCGAAGCCCTCGGGGCGGACGACCAGGGCGGCGGTGCGGTCGGGGACCTCTGGGGTCTCGGTCCCTGTCCCTGCCTCAGCCTCTGCTCCTCCGTCGCCCCCGTCGGCCTGCTGCCCGGTCGGCGTGTCCTCGTCCCGGCCGGTCGCCCCGACCTCCTCCTGCGCCGGCGACCCCTCGCCCGGGCCGGGACCCTCCTGCGGCAGCACCCCGGAGGTGCAGCCGGCCAGAACCAGCAGGACGACCGCGAGCGCACCGATCCGCCGGATGCGGCGAGGTCGAGAACCAGTCATGAAAGCCCCCTGATACGTCGTGAAATATCTCGTGAGGGTATCGGGACGCCCACGATTCGTCCCGATCGACGCGCAGTCCCGTCGCGCTCGCCTCCGGGCCGTCTCCTGCGGGCCAATCTCACACCCGCTCGGGCCTCGGCGATTGAGGCCACTGCTCGCCCCGCGGCTACCTTTGGACGGTGAGCAGCGCAGAACTCGCCCCCTCCCCCGCCTGGCACGCCAAGGTCGACCGCTTCCGCCGCTGGACGCAGCCGGTCCTCGTCGCCAACCTCGTGGCCCAGATCGGCATCATCGTCACGGGCGGCGCGGTGCGCCTGACCGGGTCGGGCCTCGGCTGCTCGACGTGGCCGCTGTGCGAGCCCGGGAGCTTCACGCCCGAGTTCCACTCGGCGATGTCGATCCACCCGATCATCGAGTTCGGGAACCGCACGCTCACGGGCATCCTCGGCGTCATCGCCGTCGCGCTGCTGGTGCTCGTGTGGACGGACGCCAAGCGCTCACCGAGCTATCGGATGCTCGGGTGGGCTCCGCTCGTCGGCGTCGCGGCACAGGCGCTGATCGGCGGGATCACGGTGCTCCTGCACCTGCACCCGGCCGTCGTGGGGTTCCACTTCCTGGTGTCGGCGGCACTCGTGTGGGTCTCGGCGTACCTGCTGTACCGCCACGGCGAGGGCGACACGTCGCCCGTTCCCGTGGTCGACCCGACGACGCGGCTCGTGGGCCGGGTGCTGGCAGTCCTGGCCGTGCCGCTGCTGGTCCTGGGCGTCCTGGCCACGGGCTCGGGCCCGCACGGAGGCGACGACGAGGTCGCCTACCGCTTCGCCCTGGACCCGGCGCTCATCAGCAAGGTCCACGCGGCATCCGTGTGGCTCTTCCTGATCGTGCTCGTCGTCCTCGCGGTGCGGGTCTTCCGGCAGTCCGCTCCGGCCCGGGCGCGCAAGGCGATCGTCGTCCTGGTCGCCGTGACGCTCGCGCAGGGCCTCATCGGCTACGTCCAGTACTTCACGGGACTCCCGATCGTCCTGGTCGCGGCGCACATGCTGGGTGCCGGGCTCCTCATCACGTCCCTCACCTGGACGCTGCTCACGTTCCGCGTCCGCGCCTAGCTCGCACCCGTCACCGGACCCCGTGACGGGTGCTGGACGCGCGACCGGACCACGAGGGACTGGGCGAGCACCCCGAACGGCCCCGACTCGTCGTGCAGCGTGCTGACCATGAGGCCGGCGCCTGTGGGCCCGAACGTGACGGTCGTGTCGAACCCCACCCAGGGGCCGCGCGGCTCGCCGTGCAGGTGCGCGGTGAGATCGGCGTTGGGGAAGGCGGTCTCGCGCGGGTCGGCACGTACGACCATGCCGGTGGCGGCGTGGAGCAGGCCGGGCGCCCGGGCGCCCGGGCCGAGCGCGGGAGCCACGTGCTGCTCGTCGGTGCGCCACGCCCCGCCCGCGTGCTCGGTCGCGCGGAACGTCGTCGGACCCGTGCGGTAGAGCTACGCCATCGTTCTCCTCGGTGCTGGTGGGTGCTCGCTGACCGTCGGCGCGCCCGACGCGGACGAGTCTGCCTGCTCGCCGTCCGGTTCCGGCGCACGCCCGGGCCCTCCTGGCGCGTTCGGGTCCCCGTGCGCGTCCGGTCCGCCTCGTCAGGCGCCGTCGACCGGCAGACCCGCGGCGACAGCAGCGCGGGCCTGGTCGTCGACCGGGCGCAGCACCCGGCAGGGTGAGCCGACGGCGACCACGCGCGGCGGGACGTCGCGCGTCACGACGCTGCCCGCTCCGATGACCGAGCCCGCACCGATCGTGACGCCCGGCAGCACGACGACGTTCGAGCCGATCCAGACGTCGTCCTCGATGTGTACCGGCAGGGAGAACTGGGTCCCGTCGCGACGCGCCTCGGGCTCGACGGGATGGCCTGCGGTGCTCACGGTGACGTTGGGGGCGAACATGACCCGGTCGCCGATGTGGATGTCGGCGTCGTCGACCAGCACGAGGTTGAAGTTGACGTAGACGTGGCTCCCCACGTGGACGTGCGAGCCGTAGGAGACGCTGAGCGGTGGCTCGACCCACACCCCCTCTCCCACGGTCCCGAACAGCTCGCGCAGGAGTCGCCCGCGCTCCTCGACCTGGCTGGGGCGCGAGTGGTTGAAGTCGTACGCGAGCTCCTTGCCCGCGACCCGCTCGGCCTCGAGCTGCTCGAGCCCGTCCCCGTAGTCCACGTAGGGCTCGCCCGTGTTCATCTTCGCCCGGACGGTGCGGTACTGCTCGGTCGTCATCGGTCTCTCCTGGTCGCTCGGTGGTCGTCCGACGCTACCGGTCGGCAGCACGGGTCACGCATAGGATCGTCGGGTGGCGAGGGACGGCGTGTACGCAAAGGGACGGCTCAAGCGCGAGGAGATCCTCGACGTCGCGCTCGAGGTCTTCGCCGACGAGGGGTACCGCGGCACGAGCCTGCGGACCGTCGCGGCGCGCTGCGGCCTGACGGTCGCGGGGGTCATGCACTACTTCGACTCGCGCGAGGACCTGCTCACCCAGGTGATCGTGCGTCGCGACCAGACGGGCCGCCCCATCTACCACGACGCGCCGCGCACCCTCACGGAGAACCTCCGGGGCAACGCCGAGCGGCCCGGTCTGGTCGAGCTGTTCGTGTCGCTCGCGGCAGCGGCCCACGACCGCGAGCACCCCGCCCACGGAGTGCTCGCCCACCGCTACGCGGGGCTGCGGGCGACGCTGAGCGCCGACGTCGTGGAGCGCCAGGAGGCCGGCGAGCTCCCCGCGCACCTGGATCCGGACGCGATCGCGCGCCTGATCATCTCGACGGCCGACGGCGCGCAGCTCCAGTGGATGGTCGACGACGAGGCCAGTCTCGAGGGTCCGCTGAGCACGCTGCTGTACGACGTCCTGGGGCTCCCGCGCCCCTGAGCCCCGGCGGGCCGGGGGCCCGCGCGTACCTCTCACAGTGGCCCCTTCGTCGGTCGTCATGGCATTTACCTATCAGTGTAAGGTTTTCTCGAACCGTCCGACGTCCACCTCTTCGGATCGATTCGAACGCACCGCCCGCGCCACCGTCGTCGTCTCCGAAGGGACCCGCACATGTCCGACCCCCTGCCCTACCAGGACCCCACGCGGCCCGTCGCCGAGCGCGTCGCCGACCTCCTCGGGCGCATGACGCTCCCGGAGAAGGTCGGGCAGATGATGCAGCTCAACGCGGCCGACGGCGTCGAGCGGCTCGTGAACGAGGTGCACGTCGGCTCGATCCTGCACACGTCCCCGGAGAACGCGCTGCTCGCGCACGAGCTCACGTCGCGCAGCCGCCTGCAGATCCCGCTCCTCATCGCCGAGGACTGCATCCACGGGCACTCGTTCTGGCACGGCGCGACGATCTACCCGACCCAGCTCGGCATGGCCGCGACCTGGAGCCCCGAGCTCCTCGAGCGTGTCGCCCGGGCCACCGCGGTCGAGGTCGCGGCCACGGGCATCCACTGGACCTTCTCCCCCGTCCTGTGCATCACGCGCGACCTGCGCTGGGGCCGCGTGAGCGAGACGTTCGGCGAGGACCCGTTCCTCATCGGGGAGCTCGCGTCCGCGATGGTCCGCGGCTACCAGGGCGACGGGCTCGACGACCCGACGGCGATCCTCGCGACCGCCAAGCACTTCGCGGGCTACTCCGAGACCCAGGGCGGGCGCGACGCGACCGAGGCCGACATCTCGCGCCGCAAGCTGCGCTCCTGGTTCCTCCCGCCGTTCGAGCGCGTCGCGCGTGAGGGCTGCCGGACCTTCATGCTGGGCTACCAGTCGATGGACGGCGTGCCGATCACGGTCAACGAGTGGCTGCTCAGCGACGTGCTGCGCGGCGAGTGGGGCTACACCGGCACCCTCGTCACGGACTGGGACAACGTGGGCCGCATGGTCTGGGAGCAGCACATCCAGCCCGACCACACGCACGCGGCCGCGGCCGCGGTGCGCGCCGGGAACGACATGGTCATGACCACGCCCCAGTTCTTCGTCGGCGCCCAGGAGGCCGTCCGCCAGGGACTGCTCGACGAGGCCCAGCTCGATGCCGCGGTCGCCCGCATCCTCGCGCTCAAGTTCGAGCTCGGCCTGTTCGAGAACCCTCGTCGCCCCGACCCGGAGCGCCAGGCCCAGGTCGTCGGCTCGTCCGAGCACGCCGACCTCAACCTCGAGGTCGCACGCCGCTCGCTCGTGCTGCTCACGAACGACGGGACGCTCCCCCTCGACGGCGGGCTCGACGCGGGCCCGGACGGTCGTGCGGTCGCCGCGGGTACCGAGGCCCCGACCCGGAGGATCGCCGTCGTGGGACCCAACGCCGACGACCCGCACACCCAGCAGGGCGACTGGGCCGGGGCGTCCGGGCAGGTCGACTGGCTGCCCGAGGGACACCCGCGCGAGATGACCCAGACCGTGCTCGACGGCTTCCGGGACCACGTCCCCGCGGGCTGGGAGGTCACGCACGCCCGTGGCGCCGACATCCTCACCCTGGTCCCGGACCCCGAGGGCGAGCTCTTCCCCGACGGGCAGCCGCGCCCCCAGGTCGTCCAGCCCGCCGAGCCCGACGCGGACCTGATCGCCGAGGCCGTCGCCGCCGCACGCGACGCGGACTACGTGGTCGCGGTCGTCGGGGACCGCATCGAGCTGGTCGGCGAGGGCCGCTCGACCGCCACGCTCGACCTCGTGGGCGCGCAGATCACCCTCCTCGACGCGCTCGCCGGGACGGGCACCCCGCTCGTCGTCGTGGTCGTGGCCTCCAAGCCCCTCGTGCTTCCGCCCTCGGCCCGGGGCGCCTCCGCGATCGTCTGGGCCGCGAACCCCGGCATGCGTGGCGGACGTGCGGTCGCCGAGCTCGTCCTGGGGCTGATCGAGCCCTCTGGCCGCCTGCCCCTGTCGTTCGCGGAGCACGTCGGGCAGCTGCCCGTCTTCTACAACCAGCTCCCGGGCCAGCACGGCACGCGCTACGCCGACCTCACGCAGCGACCGCCCTTCGCGTTCGGCGAGGGTCTGAGCTACACCACGGTCGAGTACGCGGACCTCACGGTCCTCGACACCGTGGTCGGGCCGGGCGACACCGTCCGGGCGCACGTCACGGTGAGCAACACGGGTCCGCGGCCCGCGCGCGAGACCGTGCAGGTCTACGTCCGTGACACGGTCACGTCGGTCACGTGGGCCGAGAAGGAGCTCAAGGCCTACCGGCAGGTCGACGTGGCGCCGGGCGAGTCCCGCGTGGTCGACCTCGAGGTGGCCGTCGCGGACTGCACGCTCGTCGACGCCCAGGGGCGTCGCGTCGTGGAGCCCGGGGCGTTCGAGCTGCTGGTCGGGCCGTCGTCGCGCGACGAGGTCCTGCTCGTGGGCGGCTTCACGGTCACGGGCTGAGCAGGTCGCCCTCCCCAGGGCGAGACGAGGGCCCGACGGCGCGTGACGCCGTCGGGCCCTCGTGTGCTGTGCTGCGGTGCGCGCCTCAGGCGCGCGGGTCTCCCCCACGCCGCTCGGGCCACGGGCTGTCCGCCGGGCGCAGCGACGACCAGCCGGTCGCGCGTGCGGCAGCGGCCGCCAGGATCCCGACGACGGCCGACGGGTTGTGCAGGTCCCCGGCCAGGACCGCGGACACCGCCTCGTCGAGCGGGACCCAGCGCAGCTCCATGCCGAGCTCCTCGGCCTCGCGCGCATGACGCTCGGCCGGGGGCACCTCGGAGAGGTCGCGCGCGAGGAAGACCCGCAGGGCCTCGTTGCTGCCGCCGGGGGTCGTGTAGTAGTCCGCGAGGACGTCCCAGCGCGCGGCGCGCAGGTCGGTCTCCTCGAGCAGCTCGCGCGCGGCCGCGACCTGCGCGTCCTCGCCGTCCACGTCGAGGAGGCCCGCCGGCGGCTCCCACAGCTCGCGACGCACCGGGTGACGGTACTGGTGCAGCAGCAGGACCCGCTCGTCCTGGTCGAGGGCGATGATCGCGACGGCCCCGGGGTGGTCGACGAACTCGCGCGTCACCACGCCGCCCTCGCCCAGGTCGACCCGCTCCGAGCGCAGGTCGAAGATGCGTCCCGCGTGCAGGACGCGCGCCTCGCTGACGTCCCGGGCGACCGGGACGTCAGCGAGCGGGCGTGCCGTCACGTCAGGCCGTCCGGGCCTCGAGCGCCGCCGCGACCAGTCCCGCGAACAGCGGGTGGGCGCGCGTCGGACGGCTCTTGAACTCGGGGTGCGCCTGGGTGCTCACGTAGTACGGGTGCACGTCCTTGGGCAGCTCGACGAACTCGACGAGCGACGAGTCGGGCGAGGTGCCGGAGATGACCAGGCCGGCCTCCTCGAGCTGTGCACGGTAGGCGTTGTTGACCTCGTAGCGGTGGCGGTGACGCTCGGTCACCGACTCCGCGCCGTACGTCTTGGCGACCACGGAGCCCGGCGTCAGCGCGGCCTCGTACGAGCCCAGGCGCATGGTGCCGCCCAGGTCGCCCGCTCGCCGTCGACGATCGCGAGCTGCTCCTCCATCGTGGCGATGACCGGGTTGCTTGCTCTCCGGGTCGAACTCGCTCGACGACGCGTCCTCGATGCCGAGCACGTTGCGCGCGTACTCGATGACCATGGACTGCAGACCCAGGCAGATGCCCAGCGTCGGGATCCGGTTCTCGCGGGCCCAGCGCAGCGCGCCCAGCTTGCCCTCGATACCGCGCACGCCGAACCCACCCGGGACCAGGATCGCGTCGACGCCGCCGAGCGCGTCCTCGGCGCCCTCGGGCGTCTGGCACTCGTCGGACGGGACCCAGCGGATGGTCACCTTGGCGTCGTTCGCGAAACCGCCCGCACGCAGTGCCTCCGTCACGGACAGGTACGCGTCGGGCAGGTCGATGTACTTGCCGACGAGCGCGACCTCGACCTGGTGCTGCGGCTGGTGCACGCGCTCGAGGAGCTGCGACCACCCGTCCCAGTCCACGTCGCGGAACGCGAGACCCAGACGACGCACGACGTACGCGTCGAGCCCCTCGGAGTGCAGCACGCGCGGGATGTCGTAGATGCTCGGGGCGTCGATCGCGTTGACCACGGCCTCGTTGTCCACGTCGCACATCAGCGCGATCTTGCGCTTGACGGGCTCGGGCACCACACGGTCGGCGCGCAGGACGATCGCGTCGGGCTGGATACCGATCGAGCGCAGTGCAGCGACCGAGTGCTGCGTGGGCTTGGTCTTGAGCTCGCCCGACGGACCGATGTACGGCACCAGCGAGACGTGCAGGAAGAAGACGTCGTCGCGGCCCAGCTCGTGGCGGACCTGGCGGGCGGCCTCGAGGAAGGGCTGGGACTCGATGTCGCCGACCGTGCCGCCGATCTCCGTGATGATCACGTCGACGTCCTCGCCCGCCTGGGCGCGCATGCGCGACTTGATCTCGTCGGTGATGTGCGGGATGACCTGCACCGTGTCGCCCAGGTACTCGCCACGGCGCTCCTTGGCGATGACCTGCGAGTAGACCTGGCCGGTCGTCACGTTGGACGAGGCAGGGAGCTCGACGTCGAGGAAGCGCTCGTAGTGCCCGATGTCGAGGTCCGTCTCGGCGCCGTCCTCGGTCACGAAGACCTCACCGTGCTGGAACGGGTTCATGGTGCCGGGGTCGACGTTGAGGTAGGGGTCGAGCTTCTGCATCGTGACGCGAAGGCCACGGGATCGGAGCAAGCGACCCAGGCTCGAGGCCGTCAGCCCCTTACCGAGAGAGGAGGCCACGCCGCCGGTCACGAAGATGTGCCGGGTGCTGTGGTCCGAGCGGCCGCCGTTGACGGCGAGGGGTCTGTTCAGGTGATCTGCCACGGAACTCCATGCTATCAGCGACTTGTCGGGGGCGCTCCGGATCCAGCGTGGGATGACTCTCAGTCGGGGCGCCCGTCCACCAGTCTGCGCCGGGTGCCCGTGGTGTGCCGGGCGACCCGTAGACCACTACCTAGCTCGCGTCGGCGACCTTCGGAGCGCTCCCCCGGCCACGACGCACCAGCCCGACGACCGAGGACCTGTCCGCGACCAACGCGAGTCCGACGACGAGCACGGCCGCGACCAGCGCGGCCCCGACGCCCACGGCGAGCGCTACGGCGACGTGCGCGTCGTCGGGCAGGAGAACCGAGCTGAGGCCCCGTCCTGCCGCACCGCCGAGCGCCACAGCCACGACCAGCACCACCAGGGTACGAGGCACGCCTCGCACCGCCTCGGGGCCGGCGTGACGGCGCACCGCGAGCAGGAGCAGGAGGCCCGCGACGCTCATGCCCACCGCGGTCGCGAGGCCGAGGAGGCCCAGCACGCGCACCTGGTCCCCCTCGCCGAGCACGGCGGGGCCCACGACCACCAGCAGAGCGACGACACCCCACCCGGACGCCGTCGCGACGACCGCCGCGCGCTGCCGGTCCAGGATGTAGAGCGCGCGTGACAGGTGCAAGATCAGGGCGAAGCCGACGATGCCCGGCGCCATGGCGGCCGTGGCCGTGCCCAGACCTTCGACCGATGAGCCGGTGACGACGTCGAAGACCGACTCGACCGCGGCCGAGGCTGCGACGAGCGCGGCCACGCCCACCCCCGACACCAGGAGCAGCGTGCGCGTCGTCGAGGCCAGCAGTCTGTCGAAGAGCTCGCGGCTCCCCTGGGCCACGTGCTCCGCGAGCCGCGGGAACGCGCTCGTCGCGAGCGGGAACGCGAGGACCGCGTACGGCAGCAGGTAGACCTGCTGCGCGTAGAAGTACGTCGGGAACGTCGCCTCGGGGCCGAAGTTGTTCGCCGCGTACATCGCCGCGAGCACCGAGACCTGTTGCGCGACGAGCGCCCCCACCCCGGCGAATGCCAGGTTGCGCGCGCGAACGCCCTCGCCGCCCGGGAACCGCAGGGTCGGGCGCAGCCGGGTCCCCGTCCGGGCGACGGGCACGACGAGTGGGAGCGCCAGGGCGGCGACGCCGAGAGTCGTCCCCCAGCCGAGCCACGCGATCGCGCTCGACGACAGCGCCGCGACGTCCGCCTGGTTCCTGTCGGCCATGCCCGCGAACACCAGGTACACCCCGATGACCACCAGGCTCGACACCAGCGGCGCGAACGCCTGCCAGAAGAAGCGCTTGTGTGCCTGGAGGATCCCACCGAGGATCACGGCGAACCCGTACATCGGGATCTGCAGCGCGAAGACGCGCACGAAGAGGGCGGTGACGTCGACCAACTCGGGATGCTTGTCCATCAGGACGTAGGCGATCGGGTACGCCAGCGCCGCGAGGAGGCCGCCCAGCGGGACGAGCACCAGCAGCGTCCACCCCAGCAGCGCCGACGCGATCTTCGAGACGTCGACGCGAGCCCCTCGCGCGATGGGGCCCGCGAGCAGCGGGACCACGGCCCCGGCCAGGGCGCCACCCGCGGCGACCTCGAACAGGACGTTGGGCAGGATGTTCGCCGACGTGTACGCCGTCCCGATGCCCTCGGTGCCGACCGCCGACGCCATGACCAGCGACCGGGCGAAGCCCACGAGCCGGCTCGCGATCGTCACGGCCGTGATCATGAGCGCCGCGCCCGCGAGCGTCTGCGTCCCCGCCCGCACCCGGGAGGTGCGCGCGGGGCGTGGCGCAGGCGCGGTGTCCTGGCCCGGCGTCACGTCCTCGCTCAAGCCGGTGCGTCCTGACCGGACGACGGCTCGTCGACGGACGACGCCGCGGACGGCTCCGGCGTCGTCGGGCCGGCGGTGGGAGCCGCAGGGCGACGACCCCACTGGTCGAACCGGCGCAGCACCGGGTTGCCGTCGATGACCTTCGAGAAGCTGACCTTCTCGCTCACGACGTTGAGCCCCAGAACGCTGGCGAGCGCGAGGAGCCGAACGGTCCGCGGAGTGCCGAACGCCAGCTGGGTGCCCACGAGCGCGCCCAGGGCGTTCGCTCCCCCGTCTCCGAGCATGTCCCGCTCGCTCAGGTCCCCGGGCGCGGCGGCCACGGCCGCACCGAGCACGGCGCCCGACGTGGCGCCCACGGGCGTCATCGCGAGGGGCAGCGCGAGCGCCGCCCCCGACTTGAGCGCACGACCGGGACGCAGGTCGAGCAGGTTGAAGAGGTTGGCGCTGAGCGCCACGATCGAGCCGTTGACCGCGACGTCGGTCAGATAGCCGAGCGTGGACCCGGTCCTGCGCGTGCCGACGAAGGCTGCGGCGAGCGACGTCGTGCCGATCCCGAGGACCTTGAGGCCCCCTGTGGTGACCTGGCCCTTCAGGAGCGCACCGACGTGTCCCTTGATGCCCTTGGTCCGGGTCGAGGTGTCCTCCGCGAGGTCGTCCACCAGACCGAACGCTCCGCCCCCGGCGGTCGCGAGCGCGGTCGCCGTCCGGGTGCGTGCGTCGGGTCCCGCGACGAGAGCGCCCGCGACGAGGCCCGCAGCCACCGCGGGCCCCTCGAGCAGGCTGATGGGTTCGCCCCGATGGTTGGTGCGCGTCCAGCGGTCGGGCCCACCAGGCGAGAGCGTGTCCAGCACGCTGCGCGCCCCGCCCGTCACGACGGCCGCCACGACGCCTGCCCCGAGGGCGCGGAAGAAGGTCCCCATCGCTCAGCCCCCGGTCGTCTCGCCGGTGGTCCCGGCGCCGTCCGTGCCGTCCGTACCCTCGGCGCCGAGCGACGTGTCGGCCGCCCCCGCGGGCGTGCGGTCGACCGGGGGAAGCTGGACGGACGGCGGGATGACCGCGGTCGCGCCCTCCTCGAACCCGAACTGCCCCACCTTGTCCCCGATCCGGGCAGCGAGGGCGAGCGGGACCGAGATCTGACCGGCCGGAGCCTCGATGCCGCTCACGGTCGACAGGACGGCCGCGAGGTCGGCATCGGCCGTGATCGTGGAGATCAGGTCACCCGGCGTGGGCGTCGAGCCCGCGACGAGCGAACCCTCCGAGCGTGCCTGGGCCGCCTGCGCGAGCAGAACCTCGATCGAGACCGCGTAGGTGTCGGCTTCCTGGGCGGCGGCCCCGGTCGTCGAGTCGGCCGCCGGAGCGACCTTGCTCTGCGGCGACAGGAGCAGGACGACGTCCGCAGGGACCTCCTGCTCCTGGACGACCTCGATGAGCTCCGCCTGGGCGAGCTTGAGCTCGATCTGGACCGCCTCGGGGGTGCGCTCCTCCGGAGCCGCGAGCTGCTTCGCCGTCAGGGACGTCGCGAGGCCCGCCGCCAGCTTCTCGTCCGTCCCGGACTCCGTGACACCCGTCACGAGGTCGGTGATCTCCGTGGCCGTCGCCTTGCGCGCGTCCTCCTGCTTCGTGTCGGTCCACGCGCCGTTGAGGCGGACGTGACCGACGATGCTCGCACCGGCGCCCTCGAGCTGCTCCTGCACCGCCTCGAAGCGGTCGTCGTCGACGTCGCCGAGGTCCACCACGGCGACGCGGCGGTCCTGGAGGGTGCCTGCGACGAGCTGCGGACCAGAGGCCACGATGAACTCCTGGTCGTCGGCGACCTTGAGGTTCGTCGCGTCGAGCTGGTCGCGCAGCTCGTTGCGCTCGAGGCGCAGCTGCTCGACCTGTCCGGTCAGCTGGTCGCCGATCGCGCCCTGCAGCGGCCCGGCGCCCAGGATGATCCCGACCGCCAGCGCCAGGAAGACCGAGATCAACGAGACGATGTGGTACCTGAAGTCGATCACTGTGCTGTTGCGTCCTTCGTGTCCGTGCGGGGCGACGTGCGGGCGGCGCGCGTCAGGGAGGTGGTGGGTGCGTACGGTCCGGGGCTCGATGCGCCCCCGAACAGTGCGCCGATCCACGAGGTGAAGTCGTCGAAGCGGGCACCGAAGATGCCGAAGACCGTCTGCCCTGCGGCCGTGGACCACATCGCCATGATCACGGCGAAGAGCCCGGCGAGCGAGAGCAGGGTCAGCTGCAGGTTGGAGATCCGGTGCTGGTACAGGCGCGAGACGCCCTTGGCGTCGACGAGCTTGCCGCCCACGCGCAGTCGCGTGAGGAACGTGCTGGCCATGCCCGACCGGCCCTTGTCGAGGAACTCGACGAGCGTCGCGTGCGTGCCGACCGCGACGATCAGCTCGGCTCCCTTGTCGTCGGCCATGAGCATGGCGATGTCCTCGCTCGTGCCCGTCGCCGGGAAGACGACGGGCTCGACGCCGAGCGCCTGGACGCGCTCGAGGCCGGGGGCCTTCCCGTCGCGGTAGGCGTGCACCACGATCTCGGCGCCGCACGCGAGCGCGCGGTCCGAGACGGAGTCCATGTCGCCCACGATCATGTCGGGCTTCCAGCCCGCGTCGATGATGGCGTCCGCGCCGCCGTCCACGCCGATGAGGATCGGACGGTACTCCTTGATGTACGGGCGCAGCGTCGCGAGGTCCTCGCGATAGTGGTAGCCGCGCACGACGATCAGGACCTGACGGCCCTCGATCACGGTGCGGATGTCCGGCACGCCCACGCCGTCGAGCAGGAGCTCGCGCTCGCGGCGCATGTAGTCCATGGTGTTCTCGGCGAAGCGCTCGATCTCCTCGGACAGCCCGGCGCGCGCTTCGTCGAGGCTGACCGCGATGGTCTCGGAGGTCTGGCGGACACCCTCTGCGAGCAGGTCGTCGCCCGCGAACACCTTGCCGTCCTCGAGGCGCAGCTCGCGCCCGTCCGAGATGCTCATGATGCCGCTGCCGAGGTCGTCGATGAGGATGATCCCGGCGTCGACGAGGATCTCCGGACCCAGGTTCGGGTAGCGCCCCGAGATCGACTTCGCAGCGTTGAGCACGGCGAGGGGCTTGGCGGTGACCAGGGCGTCCGCCGCGACGCGGTCGATGTCGAGGTGGTCGATGACGGCGACGTCACCGGGCTTGAGCCGCTTGGTGAGCGCCTTGGTGCGGGCATCGACTCGTGCGGGGCCGCTGGTCCCGGGCTCCGTCACGTCGGACGTGGATCTGCGCAGACTGATTCTCATCGCGGCTATCGTCCCACGACCGAGGACTCGAGCAGTTCGAGCGCGTGCTGACGGGCCGCGTCCGACTCGTCCTGCCCGGAGAGCATGCGCGCCAGCTCGCGGACGCGCTCCTCGCCCGTGACCTCGTGCACGCCCGTGACTGTGACGGGATCGGCTCCGTCCGCGGCGCCGTGCGACTTGGTCACGACGAGCTGGGAGTCGGCGAACGCGGCCACCTGTGCGAGGTGCGTCACGACGATCACCTGCGCCGACCGGGCGAGCGAGGCGAGCCGTCGACCGACCTCGACCGCGGCGCGGCCGCCGACCCCGGCGTCGACCTCGTCGAACACGAACGTGGGCAGCGGCGCGGCCGCGTCGGTCCCGGCGTCGGCACCCGACGTGGCCAGGGCGACCTCGATCGCGAGCATGACGCGCGAGAGCTCACCGCCCGAGGCCCCCTTGCCGAGCGGGCGTGGCGGCGAACCCGGGTGGGGGACGAGCGAGAGGGTCACGACGTCGGCGCCCCACGAGCCCGGCTCGTCGGCGGGCGTCACGTCGACCTCGAGCCGCGAGCCGCCCATGGCCAGGCCTGCCAGCTCCTCGGTCACGGCGTGCGCGAGCCGCTCGCCCGACTCGACGCGTGACGCGGTGATGCGGGCGCCCAACGCGGACAGCCGTGCCGTGCAGCTCGTCGGCGCGGTCGGTCATCGACCGCAGGCGCTCTCCGCCGTCGTCGAGGTCCAGCAGTCGCAGCCCGGCGTCGCTGGCCCACGTCAGGACGTCGTCGATCGTCTCGCCGTACGTCCGAGTGAGGGCGCTCAGCGCAGCCAGGCGTGTGTGCGCCTGCTCGAGCCCGCCCGGGTCGGCCTGGAGGTCCTCGACGTAGCCGGAGACCTCGGTCGCGATGTCCGCAAGGGCGTACCCGATCCCGGCGACCCGTTCGACGAGCCCTGCGAGGCTCGGATCGAGGTGGCTCGCGGTCTCGAGCGCGCGACGTGCCCGCTCGACGGCGGAGGCCGCGTCACCGGGGACGTCGCCCCCGTCGAGCGCGTCGTCGTCGACGATCGCGTCGTGCGCGGCCTGCGCCCCGAGGCGCAGCTCCTCGGCGTTGCCGAGGCGCGCGACGAGCGATGTCAGCTCGGCGTCCTCCCCCGGCTGGGGGTCCACGCGCTCGATCTCGGTGAGCCCGATGCGCAGCAGCTCGGCCTCGCGTGCACGCTCCTGGGCGCGCGTGGTCAGGTCGGAGATCTCCTCGAGGAGCCCGCTGCGCTCGGTCCACGCGGCGCGGTACTCGTCGAGGAGCGCGGCGTGGGCGCGGCCCGCGAACGCGTCGAGGGCCGTGCGCTGGTGGCTCGGGGTCCGCAGGCGCAGCTGGTCGGCCTGCCCGTGGACGGTCACGAGGTCGTCGGCGATCTCCGCGAGCACACCCTGGGGCACGCTGCGTCCGCCCAGGTGCGCACGCGAGCGGCCCTCGGCCGCGACGGTGCGCAGGACCACGACGGTCCCGTCGTCGTCGACGCTGCCGCCGGCCTCGTCGATCCGCTGCCCGACGGCGTCGCGCCCGCTCACGCGCAGGCGCCCCTCGACCACGGCACCGGTCGCGCCGGGGCGGACGGTCGACGGGTCCGCCTTGCCGCCCATGAGGAGACCGAGGCCGGTCAGGACCATGGTCTTGCCCGCGCCCGTCTCGCCCGTGATGACGGTCAGCCCCGGGTGCAGGGGGACGCGGGCCGAACGGATCACGCCCAGATTCTCGATCGAGATCTCCTCGAGCACGGTCACTCCCCCTTCGGGTCGGGTGCGGTCGGGTACGTTCCGTCAGGTCGCTTGGCCGCGTCGACGGCCGCGGTCGCGGCCTGACGCGCGACACGCGCGGCCTCGGCGGCGTCCTCGGCCACCCGCCCCCGCCATCCCACGACGGGCAGGGAGAACTTGGAGACCAGCCGGTCGGTGAACGGCGCGGTGCTCAGGCGCGCGAGCCGGATCGGCGAGTCACCGCGGCGGACCTCGACGCGCGAGCCCGCGGGCAGGTCGATGCGGCGGCGACCGTCGCACGTGAGGACGCCAGGGCCCGCCGAGCGCTGCAACAGCTCGACCGCGAACGTCGACGACGGCCCCACGACGAGCGGCCGGGCGAACAGCGCGTGCGCGGCGAGCGGGACGAGCAGCATGGCGTCGACGTCGGGCCACACGATGGGCCCTCCGGCCGAGAAGGCGTGCGCCGTGGACCCGGTCGCGGTGGACATGACGACGCCGTCGCAGCCGAACGACGACAGCGGGCGACCGTCGACGCCGATCGCGACCTCGATCATCCGTTCGCGGGACGCCTTCTCGACGGTGGCCTCGTTGAGGGCCCAGCCGACGCGGGGCTCGTCCTCGCCGGGCAGCGTGACGCGGACCTCGAGGACGCCGCGTTCCTCGACCACGTAGTCGTGCGCGGCCAGGCGCTGGACCGCGGCGTGCAGCCCCTCTCGCTCGGCCTCCGCGAGGAAGCCGACGTGCCCCAGGTTGACGCCGAGCAGCGGGACGCCGGTGCCGTGCGTGAGCTCGGCCGCGCGCAGGATGGTGCCGTCGCCGCCCAGGACCATGACGACCTCGGACTCGGCGACACCCTCGCGCGTGCGGAGCTGAGCCATGTGGTCGCCGAACGTCTCGGCGAGGTCGTCGTCGTGCAGCCCGACCTCGAAGCCCGCGTCCTGGAGCTCCTTGACCGCCTCGTGCAGCGCGACGACCGCCTCGGGTCGTCCACCGTGCGTGACGATCAGCACTCTCCTGGTCACAGGGCTCCTCCGGTCGATCGGTGCGGGACCGTGCCGGCGGCACGGTCCAGGTGGTCGGTCTCGCCGGCGGGCCGGGCGTCGTCCGGCTCCCCGATCAGCGTAGCGAGGGGCTGCTCGCCGAGCGGCGAGCGGACAGCCTGGTCCATCGCGCCCTCGAGCGTGGAGCGGTGGACGTCCCGGCGGGTCCCTCGTGCCGGGTCCCCCGCGTGCGGCTCGGGGCGCAACCACAGGAAGAACTCGCGGTTGCCGCTGGGGCCGGGCAGCGGGCTCGGGATCACGCCGAGCGGGCGCAGGCCGAGGCGCGCGGCGTCGAGCGCCACGTCGAGCACCGCGCGGGCGTGCAGGGCGGGGTCGCGGACCACCCCCCCGGTGCCCAGTCGTTCGCGGCCCACCTCGAACTGTGGCTTGACCATGAGGAGCAGGTCGGTACCGGGTCCGACGACCGCGGCCACCGGGGGCAGCACCAGGCGCAGCGAGATGAACGACAGGTCGGCGACCACGATGCCGGGTGTCACGTCCAGGTCGTCCGGGGTCAGGTCACGCACGTTGAAGCCTTCGCGGACCGTGACGCGCGGGTCGTCGCGCAGCGCAGGGACGAGCTGGTCGTGACCGACGTCCACAGCCACGACTCCGCGCGCGCCGCGCCGCAGCAGGACGTCGGTGAAACCGCCGGTCGAGGCCCCCAGGTCGAGCCCGTGGGCGCCGTCGATGCGGGGCGCGTGCTCGGGTGTCCGTGCCCGGAGCGCGTCGAGCGCGCCGGCAAGCTTGAACGCGGCACGCGACGCGTACCCCTGGTCGGCGGGGTCAGGGTCCACCAGGATCTCCTGGTCGGGCCGGACAGGCAGGGAGTGCTTGGCCACGACATGTCCGTCGAGACTCACGCGTCCGGCGTCGATCAGCTCGGCGGCGCGGCCGCGGGAGCGGGCGAGACCGCGGCGGACGAGCTCGGCGTCCACGCGTGCGCTCACGCTCAGTCCTCCGCGTCCGCGAGGCGTTCCTGCAGTGCCTCGTGGATCGCGTCGAAGACGGTGACGTGGTGCTCGAGCGGCGCGTCGGTCAGCTCGTCGAGCCGGCCGAGGGCCGCGGCGACCGCGTCGTCGGTGGGTTCGCCGCCCGACGGCGTCGCGCCGGTCCGCACGTCTCCGGGGGTGGGGACGGGGGTCGGGGTGGGGGCGCCGTCGTCGACGGTGTCCTGCGCCATGCGTGTTCCTCCAGTCCGTGTCCAGGTTCGGGTGCGTCGCACCGGTGGGGTGGGCTCGGCGGGAGGCCGCGCGTTCACCGCACCGGTGCAACGCT
Source organism: uncultured Actinomycetota bacterium (assembly GCA_963782165.1). Classification (GTDB taxonomy): domain Bacteria; phylum Actinomycetota; class Actinomycetes; order Actinomycetales; family Cellulomonadaceae; genus Oerskovia. The sequence goes on along the minus strand of CAWAIO010000004.1, from coordinate 3,641 downwards.
ACCGGTCAGGACAGGATCTCAGGCGTTACCGACAGCAAGCTCGGGGACGGTGCCTGCGTCCACCGTGCCGCCCGCGTCGACCGTCGCCCAGGCTGCGCCGCACGCGGCGCGGATCAGGTCGACGCCCTGGGGGCCCGTCAGCTCGAGCGCGCCATCGACCACGCGTGCGGCGGACGGGCCGCTCGTCCACCAGCCCTCGGCGGCCTGGACCGGTGCCTCGTGCGGCTCCAGAAGGCTCAGGAGGTCGGCGCCGATGTAGTGCGGGCGCAGGCCGGGCTCGGCGAGGACCGCGTCTCGGCCCCCGTTGACACCGGTCAGTACGTGCAGGCCCGGATACCCTCCCGAGCGGGCGCCGGCGAGGTCGGTGTCCAGTCGGTCTCCGACGACGAGAGGGGACGACGCCCCCGCCCGCTCGACCGCGAGGTGGTACATGGTCGGCGAGGGCTTGCCCGCGCTCGACGGCTCGACCCCCGTGGCCGCCTGGACGGCCCGCACGAGCGAGCCGTTGCCGGGCGCGAAACCACGAGCAGTGGGCAGCGACAGGTCGAGGTTGCTCGCGACGTGCCAGGCGCCCCGCTGGATCGCGTACGCGGCCTCGGCGAGCTGTGCCCAGCCGAGCTCGGGCGCGAAGCCCTGCGCGACCGCGACGGGCTCCTCGTCCGCGCTCTCGACGATCACGAAGCCCGCGTCGTGGACGGCCGTGAAGAGGCCCGCCCCGCCGACGACCAGGACCCGAGCCCCCGGCTCGAGCCGGGTCCGCAGGAGCGCGGCGGCGGCCTGAGCGGCCGTCATGACCTCGTCCGAGGACGTGGGGATGTCCAGCTCGGTGAGCTGGGAGGCGACCGACTGCGGCTCGCGCGAGGCGTTGTTCGTCACGAAGACGAGACGCATGCCCGCGGCACGGGCCCCCCCGAGGCCGGTGGCGGCATTCGGGATGGGCTCGTGGCCGCGGTAGGCGACGCCGTCGAGGTCGACGAGGGCCAGGTCGTAGCGTTCTGCGAGCGGGATGTCGCTCGCGATCAGCCCCAGGCTCACTTGGTCTCCTCGTCGTTCTCCGTGCCCGACGCCGCAGCGTCCGTCTCGTCCGTGGGCGCGGCCTCGGTCTCGGGGCTGTCGAGGGCCGCCGTGTCCGTCTCGTCCTCGTCGGACGTGTCTGTGTCCGCCTCGGAGGCTTCGTCGGACTCGTCCTCGTCGATCTCGACGGCGTCCTCGGTCAGGTCGTACACGACGACCTCGTCATCGAGCGAGGTGCCGAGCGCGGCGGCAAGTGCGCGGGGGTCGACGTCCGCGAGGATCGCGGCGGCCTCCTCGAGACGCCCAGCGGCCTCGAGGACGCTGGCGCGTGCCTGGAGGACTCGCAGTGCGAGGTCTCCCTGCGCCTCGGCCGCGGGGATCTGGTCGAGGACCGCCAGGGCGGCCTCGAACTCACCGAGATCGGCACGGGCACCGCTCACGACGAGCGCGAGCTCGGTGCGACCGTGCGCATCGAGCGTGCTCGCCTCCTCGGAGGCAGCAAGGGCAAGGGCGCGCTCAGGGCGCTCGAGGCCGCGCTCGCAGTCGGCCATGATCGGGAGGTGCTCCGAGGATCCGTTGAGTCGGCGCACGGTGCGCAGCTCACGCAGCGCCTCGGCGTAACGGCCCGTCTGGTAGGCCGTCAGGCCGGCAGCCTCACGCACGACATCGACACGGCCGGCACGACGGACCGCAGCCTGAGCGTGCTCGTAGGCGAGCTCAGGGTCCGTGTCGATCAGCTTCCCGGCCATGACCAGGTGGCGTCCGACGACCGTCGCGTTCTCCTTGCTCAGGGTGCGCAGACGACCGCGCACGTCACGGTCGAGGTCCGAGAACTGCACGGCCTCGTCGATCTCCGGGCCGGCGTGACGCTGGTCCTGCGGGGGGCGCGACTGACGCTCTCCCTGGTCAGCCGAACGCTGGGGGCGGTCACCATAGCTCTTGCGCTCGCCACCGCCGGACTGGGGACGGTCGCCGTAGCTCTTGCGCTCGCCACCGCCGGACTGGGGACGGTCGCCGTAGCTCTTGCGCTCGCCACCGCCGGACTGGGGACGGTCGCCGTAAGAGCGACGCTCCACCACCGAGCCGGAAGACTGGGGGCGGTCGCCGTAGGAGCGACGCTCACCGCCACCGGACTGGGGACGGTCACCATAAGAGCGGCGCTCGCCACCACCGTAGTACCACCCGACTGGGGACGGTCACCGTAGGAGCGACGCTCACCGCCACCGGACTGGGGACGGTCACCATAAGAGCGACGCTCACCGCCACCGGACTGGGGACGGTCACCATAAGAGCGACGCTCACCGCCACCGGACTGGGGACGGTCACCGTAGGAGCGACGCTCACCGCCACCGGACTGGGGACGGTCGCCGTAGGAGCGACGCTCACCGCCACCGGACTGGGGACGGTCACCATAAGAGCGGCGCTCGCCACCACCGTAGGAGCCACCACCCGACTGGGGGCGGTCGCCGTAGGCGCGACGCTCACCACCGCCGGACTGGGGACGGTCACCATAGGAGCGGCGCTCACCGCCACCGTAGGAGCCACCGCCGGACTGGGGGCGGTCGCCGTAGGAGCGGCGCTCACCCGAGCCGGAAGACTGGGGACGGTCACCATAAGAGCGGCGCTCGCCACCACCGTAGGAGCCACCACCCGACTGGGGGCGGTCGCCGTAGGAGCGGCGCTCACCGCCACCGGACTGGGGACGGTCGCCATAGGAGCGACGCTCACCGCCACCGGACTGGGGACGGTCGCCGTAGGAGCGACGCTCACCGCCACCGTAGGAGCTCGCCGCCGGACTGGGGACGGTCACCGTAAGAGCGGCGCTCACCGCCACCGTAGGAGCCACCACCCGACTGGGGACGGTCACCGTAAGAGCGGCGCTCACCGCCACCGTAGGAGCCACCACCCGACTGGGGACGGTCACCATAAGAGCGGCGCTCACCGCCACCGTAGGAGCCACCACCCGACTGGGGACGGTCACCATAAGAGCGACGCTCACCCGAGTCCGGACGGCGGTCGCCGCCGGCGCGCGGCGGCTTGCCGCTCGAGCCTTCGCGACGGGGGGCTCCCTGGCCACGTCCCTGTGAGCCGGAAGAACGACCGGTGTCGCCGGACCGCCCTGCCCCGGAAGACCTACGGTCGCGGTCGTCGGCGTGACGTTCTGGGCTGTCGTTCACAGCGGTGTCCCTTCGATATGCACTGACGTTCATCATCCCACGAGCTGGGTCGTGGGGTCTTGCCCGGTAGGTCACAGGCACGCCAAAGGCCCACCCCGTGTGGGGTGGGCCTTTGGTGAATGGTTGTCCGGCGGCGACCTACTCTCCCACCCCGTCTCCAGGGCAGTACCATCGGCGCAGAGAGGCTTAGCTTCCGGGTTCGGAATGGGACCGGGCGTTTCCCTCTCGCTATGACCGCCGTAACTCTATGGAGATGTTCGGGACCCCCGTGTTACGTGGGGGTGTGCCCGTATCTCGGGAACCGCACAGTGGACGCGTAGCAAAAAGTTTGTGTGTTATCAAGTTGTCGGCTTATTAGTACCGGTCAGCTTCGGCAGTCTTTAGTCCTGCCTTCCACATCCGGCCTATCTACCCAGTGGTCTAGCTGGGAGCCTCTCCCCCTTGCGGGGA
>CAWAIO010000003.1:0-79086 GCA_963782165.1 uncultured Actinomycetota bacterium | reverse complement strand
GTGCGTTTCGACGCCCGCATCCCCGCCACCCTTGCCCAGCGCCTGTACGAGACTGCCTACGAGTCCGGGCTTCCCGTGACCGTGGTGCTCGCCAACGTTCTCGCCCGTGCCCTCGACGACGGCAACGGGGCCGCCATGGGCTGAGCGGGATCGGCGCAGCGCGCCGAACGTGCGAAAACAGGTCCAGGAGCGGGAACTCCTGAACCCAATCGCCTCGCTACAGCGGACTTCACCTCCGCTGCCAGAAACACCCGCAAGTCCTATTGGGGGTACTCCCATGTCTACAGCACCTTCAGAGTGCTCTTCTGGAACTGAGTCCGTCAACCGCCACGCCGAAGAACTCGCCCACGCCACCAACGTCGTGCGCGGCTACCGACCGAACGCGATCCGCCCCGAGCACTGGGACCCGGTCGCCCAGTTCACCTGCCAGGTCGGGCTCGACCTGCAACCGGTCGACCGGCGTCGGGCGACCGAGACCATGAGGACCCTGTCGCAGTTCGTCGTCTGGGCACATCGCCAGGGTATGCCGCTGGACCGGGAGGCGATCTTCACCCCGGACATGGTCGAGCGCTACATCACCGTCGCGTGCGGACACCTTGCCGAGTCATCACGCGCCACCCGGCGCTCGGACCTTCGCCGCTTCTCCGCGGCCGTGACGCGCAAGGCGCCGTGGCCCCCACGAGCTCAGCGCCTGCGCGGGGACTACGCGATCGTCCCCTACACACCAGCGGAAGTCGCCCGTCTGCTGGAGGTCGCAGCGCACCAGCGCACCGCCCTGCAACGGCGTCGCCTTACCGCGCTCCTTGCCCTCGGGCTTGGAGCAGGCGTCTACCCACGCGAAGCACGGTCAGCCACGACCGACGACCTCGTCGAACGACACGGGCGCCTCTGCTTGAACATCTCTGGTGAGCGCGCTCGTCTCGTTCCGATCAGTCCGCCCCACGACATCACCCTTGCGGAGATCTGCTTCGCCGATCCTGCAACGCCGATTCTCGGGTTCACTGCCAAGGAGTGGGACCGCGCCCCGCTGGGCCACCTCCTCGAGGACATCGAGCGCCCCCGGGACTGCCCTGATCTCAAGGCACACCGCCTTCGAGCCACCTGGCTGTTACGGCACCTGGACAACCGCGTCCACCTCAACGGCCTCGCCCAGATAGCCGGCGTCACGTCCTGGAAGACGTTCGGTCACCTCATGGCCTACCTGCCACCGATCGACGAAGCGGACCTATTCGACGAGCTCACCCGCCGATGAGCGCACCAGCGGTCACGACGACGTCCCGCCCGCCCCTCACTGCGTCGGGACAGAGCGTCATCGTGTATCGCCCCGATCCGCTCACCGAGGCCCACCGCGTCGCACGCGCGATTGCGATGGCGGCAAACCCCCAGCTCAAAGCGATCGTCTCGGCCAGCACGAAGAAGTACGGGCGCCCGCGCAAATTGAGCATCGAGTGCCTGACACGGATCCTGTTCCTGCATGCGATGACCGACACCGAGAAGATGACGCTTCGTGCGATCGAGCGGACTGTCGTTGCCCTCTCGCCGAAGGCCCGGCGCCAGTTGGGCATCCCCGAGTGGTGGTTCTGCAGCCCTGAGGAGCGAGGTCGCCTGTACAAGCGGATACGCGACACGTTCACCGCCTTGGTGGAGGCCGCACGTCAGGGAATCCACGTCAGCCACGACCACGCCATGCGGGTCAACGGTGACACCGGCGAAGTCGACCCCTGTCCGCCGGGCTGCCCCGCTGTCGACATGACACCGGACGAGATCGCGACCGCAATAGTCCAGGCCAGCCTGCCCAGGACTCTTCGGCGCACCCGCGGCATCGCGATCGACGGTACCGACTTCGAGTCGTTCGCCACCTCGTACTCGCACGGGTACCGCGGCCCCGAAGGGCAGGTCTGCGCCGACCCTGACGCCGGCTGGGGCAAACGCACTCCTACCAGCCGCCGCCCGACCGAGCACTACGTCGGATACGAGCTGCACCTCGCGGCTCACATCCCCCGACCAGGGCAGGCCCCGATCCCCACTCTCTGCGCCGGGATGGTGCTCCGCCCGGGTGTGACCGACCGCGGCCCGGCCGCTCTCGCCCTCACGCGGGCCATCCAGAGCTTCTGCGAGATCGACGAAGCACTGTTCGACCGCGGCTACACCACCGCGAAACCTGAGAACTTCGCCCGGCCGCTTCGTCAGCTCGGCATCGATGTCACCATGGACCTGCACACCAGCCAACGCGGCGTCCGCCCAGGACCCGCGCCCGGGACGATCTGGCTCGATGGGCACCTCTACTCCGACTCGATCCCTGACGCTCTGCGTGACATCAGGCCTCCCGCGCCATACGCGCGCGCCGGAGACAAGGCGCGAATCCGCGAAGACTTCGACGCCCGCGAGCCATACCGCTTCATCGCCCACAGCCGACACGATGCGAACCGCGGAACACAGCGCCTCAAAGGCCCTGCTGTGGCGGGGCACGTGCGCTGCCCGAACAGCCCGGCCTCGATGCGTCGAGGTCCGGAGATCCCGACAACGCGATGCGTCCCCGGCCAACCGTGCGGATGCGCAGCGACGATCACCGTCGCCGACACCGACCATGAACGTGACCGACAACGACTTCCCTGGCAGTCAACGGCCTGGGCACTCTCCTACAACCGGCGCACACTTGTCGAAGGCCTCAACGCCCAGCTCCGCTTCCTCGATGCCGACATCAACCACGGCTTCATCCAGGTCCTCGGGCGTCAGGCGACGACCCTGCTCCTCGCGTTCGCCATCGCCGGACACAACGCGATCCAGATCCACAAGTGGTTCAGCGCCCGCGCACTGCCTGAACCCTGGCAGATCGAGCTCGGCGAGAAGCCCGACGACAGGCCAGTCGGCCGCGGCACCCGGTCCCGCAAGAACAAGCACCGCGCTCCACCCGGCAAGGACTTCCGGCACACGACCTCGTGAGCACCTGACGACCACAGCACGCCACCAGTACGCCAAGCGCGCCCTGAACCTCCGAGCGCGCGCAAGAGTCGAGGCTCCGAGAGGTCCAGCGCGGCTCCAAGCCCGCCGCGACAGCGCATCTCAGGGCTGAACCAGCCCCAACGACAATGGTCCCGGCCGGGAGAACCCGACCGAGACCATTAACGAACTGCCGACGGTTCCTAGTACGAAACCGTCTTCACGTGCGCGAGGGGGGACTTGAACCCCCACGCCCTTTCGGACACTAGCACCTGAAGCTAGCGCGTCTGCCATTCCGCCACTCGCGCGTGCCGCAGAAGATTATCACGAGAGCGGACCCAACCGTGCATCGGTCGGACGGCCGTCCTCGTGCGCTCTTCCACCTGCGCCCCGACCGGGCCAGAGCCCGGTGGTGCACCAGAGAGAACAGTAGCCGCTCCGCGGAGCGCCTCACGCCCGAGTCACCCGATCTCCCCGCGATCTCCCCCTCGATTCCGGGGGATTCCCGGCCCGTCGAGGCCGCGGGTCGTTACGATCTAGGTAGTCTGCCCGGGGACCGTGTACCCCGGTCGTGGGAACGTCGATGAGGGAGGAGGTGGCATGGGAGTCCTGGACCGCTTCGAGAAGGGCGTCGAGCGCGTGGTCAACAACGCGTTCGCCAAGGTCGGACGCAGCGAGGTGAAGCCCGTCGAGCTCGCGAGCGCGCTGCGTCGTGAGGTCGACGACCGGGCCGCGGTCGTCGGACCGCGACCGGACCGTTGTGCCCAACGAGTTCACCATCGAGCTGTCACCCGACGACTACGCCCAGGTCGACGGCTGGGGGGCGCGAGTCGCTCGCCGACGAGCTCGCGGCCAACGTCACCGACGCACGCCGCGACGCAGCACTACGCGTTCGTGGGCCCGGTGAGCGTGACGTTCGACGAGCACGACGACGCTCGAGACCGGCCGTTTCCAGGTGCGCTCGCGCGAGCGTGCGCGGGAACGTCGCGCCGGCGACGGCCGTCGGCCCCGAGCGCCCGGCACCCGCTGGTCGACATCGACGGCCAGCGATACCTGCTGACCGGGCCCGTGACCGTCATCGGCCGCGGCTCCGAGGCGGACATCGTCGTCGACGACCCCGGGGTCTCCCGCCGTCACCTCGAGATCCGGGTGACGCCGGACGGCGGTCGTCGCGACGCGACCTCGGCTCCACCAACGGACTGTTCGTCGAGGGCCACCAGGTCCCGGCCGCGACCCTGCTCGACGGCAACACGCCTGACCATCGGCCGTACCCGCATCATGTTCTGGACCGGCGTGCGCCGGCGCAGACACGAGGAATGGTGACCAACCCGACATGAGCGAGCTGACGTTCACCCTGCTGCGGCTGGGCTACCTCGTGCTGCTGTGGGTGTTCGTGCTCGTCCGCGATCGGCGTGCTGCGACGCGACCTGTACGGCACCAAGATCACGGCACGCAGGCAGGACGCAAGGACGGGCACCGTGCCGCGTCGCGCCCGGTCGCCGGGCGCGGTGCTGCGCCGTCGGCCCCGACGCCTGCTGCTCCCGCGCTCCCCGGCGCGACCGGCCCCTCCCGGCTCGTCGTGACCGCGGGCCCGCTGCGCGGGACCACGGTCCCGCTCACCTCGTCCGTCGATCCTGCATCGGCCGCGCGCCGAGCTGCACGCTCGTGCTCGACGACGACTACTCGTCGTCCCGGCACGCCCGGATCTTCCCCCAGGGCGGCCCGTGGTTCGTGGAGGACCTCGGCTCGACGAACGGCACGTACATCGGCGAGCAGCGCGTCGACCGGGATCCAGCCCCTCGCCCCCGGAGTGAGCGTGCGAGTCGGGCAGAGCGTCGTCGAGCTGCAGCGATGAGCGCCACGTGACCATCGCACCTGCAGGTACGCCGCGCGTCTCCGACGTCGGCCTCGTCCGCGTCGAACAACCAGGACTCCGGCCTACGCGGGCCCGCACCTCCTCGTCGTCGCCGACGGCATGGGCGGGCACGCGGGCGGCGACGTCGCGTCCTCGCTCGCCATCGCGGCGCTCGCGCCTCTCGACGGGCGAGTCGCACGGGCCCGACGACGCCCTCGCCCGAGCTCGAGGCGTCGATCGACAGCGCACGTCACGACCTGGTCGACGCGCAGCGACGCCGACCCCGAGCTCGCCGGCATGGGCACCACGGTCACCGCGATCCTGCGCAGCCGGCAACACGCTCGCCATGGCACACCTCGGCGACTCGCGCGCGTACCTCCTGCGCGACGGCGTCCTGACCCAGGTCACGACCGACCACACGTTCGTCCAGCACCTGGTCGACACCGGCCGCATCACGCCCGGAGGAGGCCGAGTACCACCCGCAGCGCAACGTCGTGATGCGGGTGCTCGGCGACTTCGACCTCGACCTCACACCGGACCTGTCGGTGCGTGAGGCACGCCCCGGCGACCGCTGGATGCTCTGCTCCGACGGCCTGTCGGGCTTCGTGCAGCATCGAGACGCTCGAGCACACCCTGAGCACCGTCGCAGACACCGACGAGTGCGCCGACCGACCTCCTCCAGCTCGCGCTCCGGGCAGGCAGCACCGACAACGTCACGGTCGTCGTGGCCGACGTCGTCGACCTCGACACCCTGGCCGACGGCGCGGGCCCGTCCACCGTGCCGGTCGTCGTCGGCTCCGCCGCGATCGACCGCGACCGTCCCACCTCGGCGCAGGACGGCCCCGCCGCTCGCGCCGCCGACGCTCGTCGCCGCGGCGTCGACCGAGGAGTCGCCGAGTTCCTCGGCCGACACCGCGGAGTCCGCCCAGGACGGGACGGACGCGGCGGGCGACGTCGCCGACGTCCGCCCGGGCAAGCGCACCCGCCGCTGGATCGCGCCCGTCGTGACGGTCGCGATCATCGCGGTGCGTCGGCGCCGTCGGCCTGTGCGGCTACCGCTGGACGCAGCACGCAGTACTACGTGGGCGTGTCCGACGGCCAGGTCGCGGTCTTCCGGGGCATCCCGACCAGCGCGGGTCCCCTCACGCTCTCGACCCCGGTCGAGCTCACCGGGGACAAGGTCGACGACCTGCCGCCCTACGTCGTCGACCGGCTCACCGAGACCATCCGCGCCACGTCGCTCGACGACGCCCGGGACCGCGCGACGCGCCTCGTCGCCGACGCCGGGCCGAGACCGACGCCGAGCACGCAGGAGCCCGCGGACACCGACGCGACCACGCCCCCGGCCGACCCGGCGACGGACCCTGCCGCCCCGCCGACGGCACCGCGACCGAGACCACGACCGATCCGCCGGCGGCCCCGTGATGGCGACCGTCGAGCCCGCACGAGGTGCGTCCCTCGCGGCGGGCCGAGGCCGGCCTGCTCGTGCTCGCCCTCGCCCTCGGCATCGGCGCCTACGCCTCCGTGGGGCTGTCGATGCTCGGGCGAGCTGCCCGACCAACTTCTACGTCTACAGCGCGGGCCTCGTCGCGCTCGCCGTCGTCGGGCACGTGGTCCTGCGTCTCAAGGCGCCCTACGCCGACCCGGTCATCCTGCCGGTCACGATCGCCCTCAACGGCATCGGGCTCGCGATGATCAACCGCATCGACATCGGCGGCAAGATCGTCGGCCGCGACCAGGACCTCGCGTCCAAGCAGCTCATGTGGACGGCTCTCGGGCGTCGTCGCGGCGTGCGTGGTCGTCATGGCTCCTCAAGGACCACCGGACCCTGCGGCAGTACTCGTACACGGCGATGATCGTCGGCCTCGTCCTCGTCGTGCTGCCGCTGCTCCCCGTGATCGGGCGCAACATCAACGGCGCCCGCATCTGGGTCAACATCGCCGGCATGTCGCTCCAGCCCGCGGAGTTCGCCAAGATCGCCTTCGCCATCTTCTTCGCGGGCTACCTCGTGACCAACCGGGACACGCTCGCGCTCGCCGGTCCCAAGGTCCTCGGGCTCCAGCTGCCCGCGCCTGCGCGACCTCGGGCCCGCTCCTCATCGTCTGGGCCGCCTCGCTCGCCGTGCTCATCTTCGAGCGCGACCTCGGGACCTCGCTCCTGTTCTTCGGCCTCTTCGTGGCCATGCTGTACCTCGCCACCGAGCGGTTCAGCTGGGTCGTCGATCGGTCTGAGCATGTTCGCCGTGGGCGCGGTCGTCGCGGCCTCGGCGTTCCCGCACGTCCAGGCCCGCGTCGACGTCTGGCTCCACCCGCTCGACCCGGAGATCTACGGCCGCGACCCGGGCGGCTCGGGCCAGCTCGTGCGGCGGCATGTTCGGTATGGCCAACGGCGGGCTCTTCGGCACGGGCTGGGGCGAGGGCTACCCCGGACCTGGTGCCGTACGTCGTTCTCCGACTTCATCTACGCCTCGCTCGGCGAGGAGCTCGGCCTCACCGGCCTGCTCGCGCTCCTGCGTGATGCTACCTCATCCTGGTCGAGCGCGGCCTGCGCACCGCGATCGGCGTCCGCGACGGGTTCGGCAAGCTCCTCGCGGGCGGCCTCGCGTTCGTCATGGCGTTGCAGCTCTTCGTCGTCGTCGGCGGGATCACCCGGATCATCCCCCTCACCGGCCTGACCATGCCGTTCATCGCGCAGGGCGGGTCGTCGCTGCTCGCGAACTGGCTCGTCGTCGCGCTCCTGCTGCGCATCTCCGACAACGCGCGCCGGCCGTCCTCCCTGCCCGTGCGCGGCCAGGTCGCCCCGTCGCGCGCGACCGAGCGCCCCGACACCGGCCCCCAGCCCGTCACGGTCCAGGCCGGCGCCCAGGGCGCCGCCGACCTCGCGGACGGGCGCACCGCCGTCGGGCAGCGTGAACCCGGGGCGCACGGCGCGTCCCGGACGACCAGCCCACGCAGGTCGTCCGCACCGCCCTGCCCGAGGTCGGCGGTGGCCCGGGCACCGGAGCCACCGAGATCATCGAAGACACCGAGTGGAAGACCCCGTGAACGTCCCTCTGCGCCGCCTGGCGACCGTCGTGCTGGTCATGTTCCTGGCACTCATGGTCTCGACCACCTGGATCCAGTTCGTCCAGGCGGGCTCGCTCAACGACGACCCCCGCAACGTCCGCACAGATCTACCGGGAGTACGGGAACTTCCGCGGCCCGATCGTCGTCGCGGGGGAGTCGGTGGCCCTCTCGACCCCCATCGACGACCCGTACGGCTACCAGCGCTCGTACACGAACGGCCCGCTGTACGGCGCACGTCACCGGGTTCTTCTCGATCGTCAACGGGACCACAGGAGATCGAGCGCACCGCGAACGAGTTCCTCAACGGCCAGGCCAGCACCGCTGTGGATCGACCGTCTCCAGGGCCTCATCACCGGCAAGAAGCCGCAGGGCGCGTCCGTCGAGCTGACCATCGACCCCGCAGCCCAGCAGGCCGCGTACGACGCCCTGGGCGACCAGCGCGGCGCGGTCGTCGCGATCGAGCCGTCGACCGGCAAGATCCTCGCGCTCGTCTCCAAGCCGTCGTACGACCCGAACCTGCTCGCGTCGCACGACACCAAGGCCGCGCGCGAGGCCTACAGCCTCGCTCGATCAACGCGCGACGACGACCCGCTGCGTGAACCGCGCGATCTCCGGCAACACCTACCCGCCGGGGTCCACGTTCAAGCTCGTCGACCGCGGCCGCCGCGCTCGAGAGCGGTCAGTACACGCCCGAGACCGTGATCCCCGCACCGGACGAGTACCAGCTACCCGAACTCGACCGCGACCATGAAGAACTTCGGCGGGGCCCGCTGCTCCCCGACGGGCGAGCAGACCCTCGCCGACGCGATGCGCATCTCCTGCAACACCGCGTTCGCGGACCTGGGCGTGACGCTCGGGGGCGACGCGATGCGCGACGCAGGCGGAGGACTTCGGGTTCGACGACGACGCTCGACCATCCCCATGACCGTCACGCCCAGCCGCTTCCCCGACGCGGAGGTCACCGACGACGGCGGACAGCTCGCGCGTCGCCTCGATCGGCCAGGGCGACGTCCGCGTGACCCCGCTCCAGATGGCCATGGTCTCCGCGGCCATCGCCAACGGCGGCAAGCAGATGACGCCCTACACCGTCGCAGACCGTGCGCGGCGCGGACCTCGACGTGGTCCAGCAGAACGAGCCCTCGCTCCTGCGCACGTCCGTCTCGCCGACCGTCGCGTCGCAGCTCACCTCGATGATGATCAGCGTGGTCGAGGGCGGCTCCGGCAAGGCCGCGAAGATCCACGGCGTCCAGGTCGCGGGCAAGACGGGCACGGCCGAGCACCAGAGCGGCGCCGCCCCGCACGCCTGGTTCACGGCGTTCGCCCCGGCCGACGACCCGCAGGTCGCGGTCGCCGTCATCGTGGAGAACGGCGGGGACAGCGGCAACGAGGCCACGGGCGGCGCGCGTCGCCGCACCCATCGCCAAGGCCGTCATGCGAGGCGGTGTTGAACAAGTGAGGCCGGTCGAGGGGCTCTGCGCTCGGCGACCGCTACCGCCTGGTCCGCCGCATCGCGATCGGCGGCATGGGCGAGGTGTGGGTCGCGCACGACGAGGCGCTCGCGCCGCGAGGTCGCCGTCAAGGTGCTGCGCGAGGAGTACGCGGGCAACGAGGACTTCCTCGAGCGGCTGCGCACCGAGGCGCGCAACAGCGCGGCCCTGTCGCACCCGAACATCGCCCAGATGTACGACTACGGCGAGCAGAACGGCTCGGGCTTCCTCGTCATGGAGCTCGTCATGGGCGAGCCCATGGCGGACCTGCTCGAGCGCGAGCCCGTGCTCATGCCGGCCGAGCTGCTGCCGATCCTCGCGCAGACGGCGCGCGCCCTGCACGCCGCGCACGTCGCGGGCGTCGTCCACCGCGACGTGAAGCCGGGCAACATCCTGCTCGAGCCGCGGCGGGGTCGTGAAGATCACCGACTTCGGGGTCTCGCTCGCGGCGAACCAGATCCCCATGACAGCGACCGGCATGGTCATGGGCACGGCCCAGTACCTGTCGCCCGAGCAGGCGATCGGCCAGGCCGCGACCGGCGCGTCGGACGTGTACGCGCTGGGGATCGTCGCCTACGAGTCCGTCGTCGGGAACCGGCCGTTCACCGGGCACGACCCCGGTCGACATCGCGGTCGCGCACGTCAACGAGAAGGTGCCGCCGCTGCCCGCGCACGTGCACCCGTCGCTGGCCTCGCTCATCTACGCGATGCTCGCGAAGGACCCCAAGGCGCGACCCATGCCGGCCTCCGCGCTCGCCCAGACGCTCGACGACCTGGCCGAGACCATCGCGCGCGACCCGTGGGGGGCCACGGCCCGGTCCGGGGCCGCCTCCGGGAGCAGACGTTCGCGCCGCCCCCTGCCCGCACGGCACGGCGCGCCGCCGGCACCCAGCTCGCCCACGCCCCTCGAGATCCCCGCCGAGCTGCGCTCGCGCCCGCTGCCCACGGTCAGCCCGGCACCGATGGCCGACGCCGCAGGACCGGCCACCTCCGGCTGGTCGGCACACTCCGGGCACTCGGCGCTGTCGGCGCCGTCGGGCTACTCGGCACTGTCGGCTCCCTCCGCGGCGTCGGCAGCGTCGGTCGCGCGCGAGGACGTACCGTACGACGGCCAGGCCGTCCCCCGCCGCCGCCTCCTCCCCCGTCCGTCACGCCGCCGTCGGACACGGCCCGCCCTGGCCAGGCGCTCCCCTGGGAGCGCTCGGACGCGCCGGGCGGAGCGGAGCCCGCTGCCGCCCCGCGCTCGTACCCGCCCCGCCGCGAGATGCACGGCGCGGCGGCTTCTCGTCCGCGGCGCCCGGACGCCGGCCCGACGACGTCACGCACCGGTGCGGCGTCGGCTCCCGCTCTCGCGGGGGCCCAGCCGGGCGGGGTGACGCGCGCCGAACGACGGCGTGCCTCCCAGGAACCGGCAGGCGGCCGCACCTCGACGACGACGGGCCAACGGATCGGCGGGTTCGCCAAGGGCCTGTCGTGGCCGCTCGTGGCCCTGCTGATCCTGCTGCTCGTGGTCCTCGTCGCGACCCTCGTCAGAGGTGGCGGGGACGGCACGGACGACTCGGCTGCTGCGACCGTGACCAGATCGTTGTACTCGTCCCAGGACTCGACGTCCAGCGATGGGATGATGCTCAGTACTGTGCCGGAGGCCTCTGCGTCCTCGGCTCCGACAACCTCGAAGGATTCCTAAGTGGTGGACAACGCTCCCCGGGTACTCGCCGGCCGGTACGAGGTCGGCGAGCTCATCGGCCGAGGCGGCATGGCCGAGGTGCACATCGGCCACGACACGCGCCTCGGACGGACCGTGGCGATCAAGATCCTGCGCTCCGACCTCGCGCGCGACCCGTCGTTCCTCGCACGCTTCCGTCGCGAGGCACAGGCCGCCGCCGCTCTGAACCACCCGGCCATCGTCGCCGTGTACGACACGGGCGAGGACATCCACACCGAGCCGGGCGGCGGGACGGCGCACGTGCCGTTCATCGTCATGGAGTACGTCGAGGGCCACACGGTCCGCGACATCCTCGGCGACGGCGCAGGCCGTGCCCATCGAGGAGGCCGTCGAGATCACGGCCGGCGTGCTGTCGGCGCCTCGAGTACTCCCACCACGCGGGCATCGTGCACCGCGACATCAAGCCCGCCAACGTCATGATCACGCCCACGGGCGCGGTCAAGGTCATGGACTTCGGCATCGCGCGCGCCGTCGCGGACTCCGCCGCGACCATGACGCAGACCCACGCCGTGATCGGCACCGCCCAGTACCTCTCGCCCGAGCAGGCCCGCGGCGAGACGGTCGACGCCCGCAGCGACCTCTACTCGACCGGCTGCCTGCTCTTCGAGCTGCTCACCGGCCGGCCGCCGTTCATCGGCGACTCACCCGTCGCCGTCGCCTACCAGCACGTGCGGGAGGCCCCGGCCAAGCCGAGCGACCTCGCACCCGACGTGCCGGAGGTCCTCGACCGCATCACGCTCAAGGCCCTCGCCAAGGAACGGACCGCGCGCTACAGCAGCGCCGCCGAGTTCCGCAACGACCTCGAGAACGCCGTCCGCGGCGGTCACATCACGGCCCCGGCCATCGGGGCAGCGGCAGCAGCGGCTGCGGGCGCCGTGGCAGGAGCAGCGGTCGCCGCGACCCAGGTCCAGCAGCCGCTCGAGAACGCGACCCAGGTCATGACCCCGGCCGTCGCGACGCCCCCCAACCCGTGGGAGACCACGGGTGCCGCCCCGGCCGCGGTCCCTCCGGGCCAGCCCGGCAACGGGCTGTCCGCCGAGGAGCCCGAGGAGGAGCCCGCCAAGCGGCGCGGCCTGATGTGGGCCCTCATCGCCGTGGGTGTCCTGGCCCTCGCCGCGATCATCACCATGATCGTGATCAACTCCCGCCCGGACGCGCCCACCGAGGTGCAAGTTCCTCAGTTCGACGCCTCCACGACCCAGGAGTCTGCCAAGCAGGCGCTCGAGGCGGTCGACCTGGTGTACCTGTACGCGCGCGACACCGAGTCGACAGAGCCCGAGGGCACCTTCACCAAGTCGAGCCCCGAGAGCGGGACGTCGGTCGCCACGGGCACCGAGGTCGAGGTCTTCTTCTCCGCAGGGCCGGACACCGTGCTGGTCCCCGACGTCACGGGACTCACCCAGGAGGAGGCGCGCTCCAAGATCACCGCCGCGAACCTCGTGGTCGACCCGACGGTCGAGGCCGAGGACAACGGGACCATCAAGAAGGGCCTCGTGACCCGGACGGACCCCGCCAACGGCGAGAGCGTCGCTGCAGGGGGCACGGTCAAGATCTTCATCTCGAGCGGCAACGTGAGCGTGCCGGACCTGATCGGCATGACCGAGGCGGACGCCACCAGTGCGCTCGCCAAGCTGGGTCTCACCCCGGTCATCAAGGAGCAGGAGAGCCCCAAGACCCCGGGTACGGTCATCGACCAGACGCCCAAGCCCGGACCGACCAAGCAGGGGCAGCAGGTCACGATCGTGCTGGCCAAGGAGATCGTGCCCGCGGGCCCCGAGAAGACCACGGTGCCCGGTGACCTGGTCGGCATGACGAAGGACCAGGCCGAGAGAGCCCTCAACGGTGTCCAGCTCAACCTCGGGGACGTCACCGAGAAGGAGTCGGCCGACGTGCCCAAGGGGCGGGTCATCTCGACCAGCCCTGGTGCGAACGCGGAGGTCGACGAGGGGACCAAGGTGGACCTGGTCATCTCGAGCGGTCCGCCCAAGGGCGGTGGCGGCGGCGGGGACGACGACGCCACGTCCACCCCGTGACGTACTGACGCGAGTCGTGGTCGACCGCACCGGCACGGCGTAGGTCGACCACGAACGTCAGGAGGGCCCGGCACCAGATGGTGCCGGGCCCTCCTCGTGCTTCGGGTGCGGGTCGTCGAGCCTCGCGAGCTCTCAGAGGCGCACGAGGGGCGCGAGCCCCTGGGCGCGCTCGACCGCGTCGAGCGCCCCGCACACGGTCAGCCAGTTCGCGAGCAGCAGGTGCCCACCCTCGGTGAGCACGGACTCGGGGTGGAACTGCACGCCGTGCAGCGGGAGCTCGCGGTGCTGCAGGCCCATGACCACACCGTTCTCGGTCGTCGCCGTGACCACGAGCTCGGCCGGGACCGTCCGGGGCACCACGGCGAGCGAGTGGTAGCGGGTCGCGGTGAAGGGCGAGGGGAGGCCGGCGAGGACGCCGAGGTCCTCGTGGACGACCGGGCTCGTCTTGCCGTGCATGAGCTCGGGGGCGTGCGTGACGGTCGCCACCGTAGACCTCGGCGAGGGCCTGGTGCCCCAGGCAGACGCCCAGCATGGGCGTTCCGGACGCCGCGCACGCACGGATCACGTCCTCGCTCTGCCCTGCCTCCTCGGGGGTGCCGGGGCCGGGGGAGACGAGGACGCCGTCGAACACGCCGTCACCGTCCCGGAACCGTCCGTCCGCACCCACGGCCGGGACCGCGTCGTTGCGGACGACCACGGTCCGGGCCCCGAGCTGGTTCAGGTAACCGACGATCGTGTAGACGAACGAGTCGTAGTTGTCCACGACGAGGATGCGGACCATCCCTTACCCACCTGTTCCTTCGGATGTCGTTGCGTAGAGACGTCCGGACGCCCCGCGGGGGGTGCGGCTCGTCCGGAGGGGTCGGGCAGGGCCCGGCCTGCTCATCATTGTCCCTGCTGCGGGGCGCCGGAGACCGTGTCCATGCGCGGGCCGGGTCGGTCGTCGGGGGCGCGGGGTGGGGGAGCCCGTCCCTTGGCCCGACGGCGTCACGCGCCCTCGTCCTCCGAGCCGGTCACGCGCGCGTACTTCAGGTCGGTCGCCCCCTCGAACACGGGCATGAGGAGGGAGTCCGACTTGTCGACCTTCCACCCGAGGCCGTACTCGTCCACGTACTGCTTGTAGATGTCGATCGCCTCGGAACGGTCGAGCGCTTTCTGGAGCTGTGCTGGGTCACCCACCGCGGACACCGTGTAGGGCGGCGAGAACACCCGCCCGTGGAGGTTGAGCACGTTCCCGACGCAGCGGAAGGCGGTCGTGGGGGTGACGCGCTGGCCCTGGAGAGTCATCGCTTCCGCGCCTCCGGCCCAGAGCGCGTTGATGACCTCCTGCAGGTCCTGCTGGTGGACCACGAGGTCGTCCACGCGCGCCTTGGGGTGGTCCTGGGTCATGGGGGCGTCGTCGAGCGTGACGCTGAGTCCCGGACCCGTCACGGCGACCGCACCCGACACGATCCCGGTGCGCTCGACGAGCTCGGGCGACTCGGTCTCGGCCTGCCCGGTCCCTGCCGCGAGGGTCAACACCTCCGCCTGGAGACCGACGACCTTCTCGGTCATGTCCTTGACCCGGCGCTCCTCGCTCTGCACGAGCTCCGTCAGGTTCTCGGGATGACGTCCGTCCTGGCCCTGCGCGAGCCGGGCGCTGGCCGAGAACATGAGTCCCGAGAGCGAGAGCACCAGCAGCACCGTGACGCTGGACCGGATCCGACGGGCTCGTGTGGGGGGGCGGACTCCGGCCGTGTCGACGGGCTCGCCGGCGTCGGCGCGCGGGGCATCCTCGGCCGCAGCACCCTCGGGCTCGTGCGTCGTTCCGTGACGGCGATCCATCTGGCTCACTCCCGGCTCTCGTCCATCTGCCCGTGCACACGCTATTCTGTCCGCCCACTACGCTAGATGACGAATGGCGTCGCCGTTCACGACGTCGCGCAACGGCGCTTCGTCCCACCCGACACAGCTCCTGCACACGACTGGTGCCAGGAACACGCATCCCGAGGACAGGAGCCAGCTCTCGTGCCCGAGTCGAAGTCCCGTAAGAAGCCCGCCAAGGTCAAGGCCCCGCAGGTGAAGAAGCCTGAGACCGGCAACCCCCGCTGGCTGGTCCCGACCATGCTGACCCTGATGCTCCTGGGCCTGGCGTGGATCGTCATCTTCTACCTCACCAGCGGAGGCCTCGGCCTGCCGATCCCGGCGCTCCACAACTGGAACCTGGTGGTCGGGTTCGTACTGATCATCGCCGGGTTCGCGCTGACCACGCGCTGGAAGTAGTCGCTGGACGACGCGCATCCCGCCCACGTCGGCGGTGCTCGGTGCAGGAGAGGGTGGGGCCCGCAGAGCTGCGGACCCCACCCTCTTGCCTGTCGCCAGCGTGCGCGGGACGGTCGGCCATCCACAGATTCCCTGGCCTGTGGATAACTACATCGGTGTAGTTCCACACCTGTGAGTAACTCTGTGGATAACTATCCGAGATCGAGCAGTCTGCTCAGGACAGCACGAACTGCGGGGCCGAGGCGTACTTCAGGACCGTCAGGACGACGAGCACCACCGCGACCGCGACCGTGATGCCGATGCTCCACAGCCTGCGCCGTTCCTTGGGCGCGTAGGCGTACCCCGCCCCGAGCACGAGCCCCACGACGAGCCCACCCAGGTGGGCCTGCCAGGCGATGTTGCTGACCATGAAGCCGATCGCGAAGTTGATCCCGATCAGGACGAGGATCTGGGCGGCGTTCCGCCCCAGGCGCCGCAGCACCACGAGGATCGCTCCGAAGAGCCCGAACACGGCCCCGGACGCACCGACGACCGGCGTGAACCAACCGCCGTCGGGCGTCGGCTGGGCGAGCAGGACGACGCCGACGGATCCGCCGACGGCCGCGAGCACGTACAGCGCGATGAACCGTGCCCTCCCGAGCATCTGCTCGAGGAAGGGACCGGTGATCCACAGCGCGTACATGTTGAACAGGATGTGGAAGACGCTCGTCGAGTGCAGGAAGGCCGCGGTGAGGAATCGGTAGGGCTGCACGTCACCGATGAAGGGTGCGAAGGCCAGTCGCTGGGTCCACTCGCCCCCGGTGGCCAGCTGGAGCAACCAGCTCACGACGCACAGCGCGATGATCGTCAGCGTGACGACCGGGCGCCCCGTCCGGACGGTCCCGCCGAGTGCCGTCGTGGTCTGGGGCGCGGTCCGCGCCTGCTCGCGCACGCAGTCGACGCACTGGACACCGACCGCCGCCGGGCGCTGGCACTCGGGGCAGGCGGGACGACCACAGCGCTGGCAGCGGACGTACGAGACGCGGTCTGGGTGTCGGGGACACACCGGGGCCGGCTGTGCCGGCCCCGGTGTCCCGAAGGCGGGGACGGAGATGGTCAGTCCTCGATGGTGACCGACGTGATGACGATGTCCTCGACCGGGCGGTCGCCCGGACGGGTCCGCGTCGCGTTGATCGCGTCCACGACCGCGCGGGACTCGTCGTCGACGACCTCGCCGAAGATGGTGTGCTTGCCGTTGAGCCACGGCGTGGGGACGGTCGAGATGAAGAACTGCGACCCGTTGGTGCCCTCGACCTCACCCGAGACCGGGTTGCGGCGCGAGCCCGCGTTGGCCATGGCCAGCAGGTACGGGCGGTCGAACTGCAGCTCGGGGTGGATCTCGTCGTTGAACGTGTAGCCGGGTCCACCGGTACCGGTGCCGAGCGGGCAGCCACCCTGCAGCATGAAGTCCTGGATCACGCGGTGGAAGATCAGGCCGTCGTAGAACGGGTCGTTGCGCTCTGCGCCCGTGCGCGGATCCGTCCAGGTCGTGGTGCCCTTCGCCAGACCGGTGAAGTTCGCCACCGTCTTGGGCGCGTGGTTCGGCAGGAGCTCGATACGGATGTCACCAGCAGTGGTGTGGAGGGTTGCGAACATGCCCCCATTCTCACACGGTCGCCTGTGCGGCCGCCCTGCCGCTCGGCTCGTGTCCTGCACCACGGCGCGCTTGCCTCGCGAGCGCCCGAGCACGGTGGCAGAGTGGAGTTCCAGCGCCTACAGCCCGCATCACGAACACCTGGAGTCTCCATGTCCGACCGAACCCGCCGTTCCGCACGCGCCGTGACCGACACGATCGATACCGAGAAGCTCAAGGATCAGGCCGCTGAGGTCGCTGCACTCGTCGGGGAGGCCGGCTCCAAGGCGCAGACGACCGCGGTCCAGCTCGCCGACCAGGCCAAGGGAGCCGCCGGCCAGGCCAAGGAGTGGGGCAGCCCGAAGGTCGAGGCCTTCGTCGAGTGGCTGACCCCCCGCGTCGAGAAGGCGTGGCAGGACAGCCTCCAGGCCGCCGCGCCGCGCGTCGAGAAGGCCGCGGGCAAGGCAGCGCCCGCGATCGACACGGCCCACGACAAGCTCGTCGACGAGGTCCTGCCCAAGATCGTGGCGAGCTTCAATGCAGCGGCGGCAGCCGCGGCCGACGCCGCGTCCCGCGCCGCAGACAGTGCAGGCGCAGTCGCCGCCGAGTCCGCGGCCTCGACCGCGACCCTGTCCAAGAAGGCGGCGAAGAAGGCGGCCAAGGCAGCGAAGAAGGGCCTCGATGCCTCGGCAGCCTCGGCCAAGAAGGCAGCCAAGAAGGCACCGTCCAGGTTCACCGAGGCCGCAGAGTCCGCCGACCCGCAGAAGAAGAGCAAGGCCCTGTGGTGGGTCGTGGGCGGCGTGACCGCTGCGGGCGGCGCCTACGTCCTGTGGCGCCGCGCCCAGCCGACCACGGACCCGTGGGCCGAGCCCTGGGACCAGGTCCCCGCCTCGACCTTCGACGACGCGCGCGCCGCGGTCGGCAACGCCGCCGAGGCCGTCGGCGAGGCTGCCGGTGCAGCCGTCGCCAAGGGCCGCGAGACGGGGGAGAAGGTCCAGGGCGCCGTCGCAGACGCCGGCGACAAGATCTCCGGCAAGGTCCAGGACGCCGTGACCGACGCCAAGGAGGCCACGCGCAAGGCGACGGGACGTGCCAAGGACGCGGCGTCGTCGGGCAGCGAGGACGGCACCGAGGGCGACGACAAGAAGCCGACCGCCTGACCGTCACGAACGTGCGAGGGGCCCGTCCGGCGATGCCGGGCGGGCCCCTCGTGCGTGTGGCGCAGCTTTCCGGGTCCGCGAGGGCCGGAGCACGCAGAAGGCCGCCGGTCAGGTCATGGACCCGGCCGACGGCCTTCTCACTGTGTGGAGCCAGGGGGACTCGAACCCCCAACCCCCTGCTTGCAAAGCAGGTGCGCTACCAATTGCGCCATGGCCCCAGAACGCTCGGAACCGACGTGCAGAGAGCCGTCACTCGAAAGTGTCGGTGACCTCTGCCCAGAGATCGCGCTCGTTGTTGTCCTCGGACACCTTGCGCCAGATCAAGAATCCAGCGCCAGCAACGAGCAGCAGTACGAAGAACTTCTTCATGACGTTCCCCCTCGGGTGGGTTTCCGGCAGTGGGCCTAAGAGGACTTGAACCTCTGACCTCTTCCTTATCAGGGAAGCGCTCTAACCGTCTGAGCTATAGGCCCTTGCTGTGCTGCGGCAGCGCTTGAGACTATCGCACTTCTCGGGGTGTACCCAAACCGGGACATCGTCGGGAGCCGTTCAGGACCGCTCGCGGCCTGCGACGACGCCCCGGTCAGGGGACGTTTTGCCCTAGTCGTCCGTCATCGTGAGGTGGATTCCGCCCACCATCGCGGCAACCAGGTTGTAGATGAACGCCATGATCGTGGACAGCGCTGTGATGAGCACCATATTCACGATCGCGATCAGGGTGGAGAGCGCGACGACCCTGTTGAACTCCACGAACTGGAGCACGTCGACGGGGCTCTCCTTGCCGACGATGCTCTCCACCAGGGAGTTCACCTCGGTGAAGACACCCATGCCGTCCAGCACGGTCCAGAAGACCGCGGTCGCGACGACCGTCATGATCCCGATGGCCACGGCCAGCAGGAACGACAGCTTCATGACCGACCACGGGTCGACCCGCGACACCGTCAGGCGGACCCTGCGAGGACCGTCCGACGCCGGCCTCGCGGCGGGCTTCGCCTCCGTCGAGGCTGCGGCAGCGGGCGCGCTGGCAGCGGGCGCGGACACGGCCGGTGCCGCGGGGGTGGTCCCCGTCACCGGGCGGGCCGTCCCGCTGAAGCCGGCGGCCGTGTAGTGCATCGCCGGGACCTCCTGCGTACCGCCAGGAGCCGGTGGCGCTCGTCGAGCTCTTCGTCACGCGCGGCACCGTTCGGTCGTCGATCTCGGTCGTGGACTGTGCGACGGGCGTCTGCCCGCGGCAGCCGCTGCGGGCGCCGGGCTCGCCGCGGGCTTGGCGGGAGCAGAGCCCACCGAGGCATCCGCCGGCTTGGCGCCACCCGAGCCCGCGGTCGCCGGCTTGGACGTCCCCGGCGCCGGCTCGGACAGCTTCTTCGCGGCTGCCTTGGCTGTCGCCATGGCTGCTGCTGCCGCCTTGAGCGCGCCGGAGCGCGCCGAGCCGCCGTTCGAGGCGGGGGGCGGGGGGACGGGAGTGTCGCTCCCGCCCGACGGACCGCTCGGCGCAGGAGGCGGCGGCACCGGGGCGTTGGCCCCGGTCGGCGCGCTGCTGGTCGTCCCACCCCCTGTGGGCCGTGCCGTGCCGTTGGTCGCCGCAGGACGGCTCGCGGTGCCCGTCACCTCGTCAGGGCGCGGGGGCACCACCTTCGGCACGATCGTCGGCGGGGACTTCTTCTCGCTGCTCATCTACCATCCTCGGTGGCTCCGGGGGCCGCTTCCGACGAAGCCTCCTGCCCGGTGGTGCTGGCGGGAGAGGCGACGTCAGGCTGCCCCTGCTCGGATGCTTCCTCGTCCACGGTATCCCGATCCTCCCCCAGTCGACGTTCGACATTACGGGCTACAGCGATGATCTTGTCGTTCTTGTCCGGCTTGGCAAAGATCACGCCCTGCGACGTCCGTCCCGTCGGCTTGACCTCGTCGACGGACGACCTGACGATCTTCCCCCGTTCCATGATGACGAGCACCTCGTCGTCGGCGTCGACCACGAGCGCCCCGACCAGGTCGCCGTTGCGCTCGGGCAGGTTGGCCACCTTGATGCCGAACCCGTTGCGGCCCTGGACACGGTAGTTGTCCTCCGTGAGCTGGGTCCGCTTGGCGATACCGCCCTCGGTGACCGTGAACAGGAACGCGTCATCCCGGACCACGTCCATGGCCAGGAGATCGTCCTCCTCGCGGAACTTCATGCCGGTCACACCGGAGGTCGACCTGCCGAGGGGACGCATGGCGTCGTCGTCGGCCGTGAAGCGGATCGACTGCCCCTTGCGCGAGACGAGGATCAGGTCGTCCGTGGCGTCGACCAGACGGGCCGAGACCAGCTCGTCCGTGTTGCCGTCCTCGTCCTCGCGCAGGTTGATCGCGATGAGACCGCCCGAGCGCGGCGAGTTGTACTCCGAGAGGCGCGTCTTCTTGACCAGGCCGCGACGGGTCGCGAGCACCAGGTACTCTGCGGCGTCGTAGTCGCGCAGGTCGAGGACCTGGGCGATCTTCTCGCCCGGTTGGAAGGCCAGGAGGTTCGCTACGTGCTGCCCCTTGGCGTCCCGCCCGCCCTCGGGCAGCTCGTACGCCTTGGCCCGGTACACCCGACCGAGGTTCGTGAAGAACAGCAGCCAGTGGTGCGTCGTCGTCACGAAGAAGTGGTCGACGATGTCGTCTTCGCGCAGCTGCGCACCGCGCACACCCTTGCCGCCGCGCTTCTGCTGACGGTAGTTGTCGCTGCGGGTGCGCTTGGCGTAACCACCGCGCGTGATGGTGACGACGACCTCCTCCTCGGCGATGAGGTCCTCGATCGACACCTCTCCGTCGTAGGGGAGGATCGTCGTGCGACGCTCGTCGCCGTAGCGTGCCACGATCTCCTCGAGCTCGTCGCCGACGATCTGACGCTGACGCTCCGGACGGGCCAGGATGTCGTTGAGGTCCTTGATCGCGGCCTCGAGCTCGGCGTACTCGTCGATGAGCTTCTGACGCTCCATGGCCGCGAGGGCACGGAGCTGGAGGGTCAGGATCGCACGGGCCTGGACCTCGTCGACCTCGAGCAGCGCCATGAGGCCTTCTCGGGCGTCCTCGACCGTGGCCGAACGGCGGATGAGCGCGATGACCTCGTCGAGCGCGTCGAGCGCCTTGAGGTAGCCGCGCACGATGTGCGCGCGCTCCTCCTTGGCGCGCAGGTCGAACCGGGCGCGGCGCATGACCACGTCCATCTGGTGCGTGGTCCAGTGCCGGACGAACGCGTCGATGCTCAGCGTGCGCGGCACGCCGTCGACCAGCGCGAGCATGTTCGCGCCGAAGTTCTCCTGGAGCGACGTGTGCTTGTACAGGTTGTTCAGGACGACCTTCGCGACCGCGTCGCGCTTGAGCACGATCACGAGGCGCTGCCCCGTACGACCGGACGTCTCGTCGCGGATGTCCGCGATGCCCTGGACCTTGCCGTCCTTGACCAGGTCCGCGATGCGCAGCGCCAGGTTGTCGGGGTTGACCTGATAGGGGAGCTCGGTGATGACGAGGCAGATCCTGTTCTGGATCTCCTCGACGTTGACGACGGCTCGCATGGTGATCGAGCCACGACCCGTGCGGTACGCCTCCTCGATGCCCTTGTGGCCGAGGATCGTCGCGCCGGTCGGGAAGTCCGGGCCCTTGATCTTGGTCAGCAGCACCTCGAGGAGCTCCTCCTTGGAGGCCTCCGGGTGCTCGAGGTGCCACTTCACGCCGTCCGCGACCTCGCGGAGGTTGTGCGGAGGGATGTTCGTGGCCATGCCGACCGCGATGCCGGCTGAGCCGTTGACCAGCAGGTTCGGGAAACGCGAGGGCAGGACGACGGGCTCCTGGGTCCGGCCGTCGTAGTTGTCCTGGAAGTCGACGGTCTCCTTGTCGATGTCCCGGACCATCTCCAGAGCCAACGGCGCCATGCGGGTCTCGGTGTATCGAGGAGCTGCGGCCGGGTCGTTGCCTGGGGACCCGAAGTTCCCCTGGCCCGCTGCGAGCGGGTAGCGCAGCGACCAGTCCTGGACCAGGCGGACCAGGGCGTCGTAGATGGACGTGTCACCGTGCGGGTGGAACTTTCCCATGACGTCGCCGACGACACGGCTGCACTTGGAGAACGCGCGGTCCGGGCGGTAGCCGCCGTCGTGCATCGCGTACAGCACGCGACGGTGGACGGGCTTGAGACCGTCGCGCACGTCCGGGAGCGCACGACCGACGATGACGCTCATCGCGTAGTCGAGGTACGAGCGCTGCATCTCGAGCTGCAGGTCCACCTGTGCGATCCGGCCGTGCTGCACCGCGACCGTGCCGTCGGCCCCCAGCGTCACCTCGGTCCCGTCCCCGGGAAGGGTTCCCTGGTTCTCGTCCTGCTCGGGAGTCTCGTCCGTCACCGTCGTCTACCTCGTCCTGTCGTGGTCCTGCTGTGTGGTGAAGCTGTGGTCGCGGCCCGGAGGAAGCTCGCCCGCTCGACCGGGAAGGTCCCGGGCCGGCCGTCCGTCGTGCCGTCACGCGGTAGGTCGGGGTCGGCGCGCGGACGGCCGGGTCTTCCACCCGGCCGTCCTTCGCCACCGACCACGTCCTACCCGCTAGATGTCCAGGAACCTCACGTCCTTGGCGTTGCGCTGGATGAAGTTGCGGCGCGACTCGACGTCCTCGCCCATGAGGATCGAGAAGATCTCGTCGGCGGCAGCCGCGTCGTCGAGCGTGACCTGGTTGAGCGTGCGGTGCTCGGGGTCCATGGTCGTGTCCCACAGCTCCGAGTAGTCCATCTCGCCGAGACCCTTGTAGCGCTGGATCCCGTTCTCCTTGGGGATGCGCTTGCCCGCGGCCTGCCCCGCGAGCAGGAACGCGTCGCGCTCCCGATCGGAGTAGACGTAGTCGTGCGGCGCGTTGGACCACTTGAGGCGGTACAGCGGCGGCTGCGCGAGGTACACGTGGCCGTGCTCGATCAGCGGACGCATGTACCGGAAGAGCAGCGTCAGCAGCAGCGTGCAGATGTGCTGGCCGTCGACGTCGGCGTCCGCCATGAGGACGATCTTGTGGTACCTCAGCTTGGCGATGTCGAAGTCCTCGCCGATGCCCGTGCCGAACGCCGTGATGAGCGCCTGGACCTCGTTGTTGCCCAGCGCACGGTCGAGGCGTGCACGCTCGACGTTGAGGATCTTGCCTCGCAGCGGGAGGATCGCCTGGTTGTGCGGGTTGCGTCCACGGACGGCCGAGCCGCCTGCCGAGTCACCCTCGACGATGAAGACCTCGCACTCCTCGGGACGGTTGGACTGGCAGTCCTTGAGCTTGCCCGGCATGCCGCCGGACTCGAGGAGCCCCTTGCGCCGCGTCGCCTCGCGCGCCTTGCGGGCGGCGAGCCGCGCCTGCGAGGCCTGGATGGCCTTGCGGATGATGTCGCGCGCCTCGGTCGGGTGCGAGTCGAACCAGTCCGTGAGCTGCGAGCGGACGACGCGCTGCACGAACGACTTGGCCTCGGTGTTGCCGAGCTTGGTCTTCGTCTGGCCCTCGAACTGGGGCTCACCGAGCTTGATCGACAGGACGGCCGTGAGGCCCTCGCGGATGTCGTCGCCCGTGAGGTTGTCGTCCTTCTCCTTGATGATGGCCTTGGCCCGCGCGTACTCGTTGACGAGCGAGGTCATGGCCGCGCGGAAGCCCTCCTCGTGCGTGCCGCCCTCGGTCGTCGAGATCGTGTTGGCGAACGTGTGCACGGACTCGGAGTAGGCACTGGTCCACTGGAGCGCGATCTCGACCGAGATGCGCCGCTCCTTGTCCTCGGACTCGAAGTCGATGATCTCGTCGTGGATCAGCTCGACCTTCTTGGCCGCGTTGAGGTGCTTGACGTAGTCCACCAGCCCCTCGTCGTACTTGTACGACACCACGCGGGGCTTGAACTCGTCCTCCCCCTCGGGGGCCGCGACGAGGTCCTCCGCGGGGTCCGCGACCTGGCCCGTGACCTCGTCGTCGGTGTCCAGGAACTGACGGCGCTCGTCGGTGAGCGTGATGCGCAGCCCCTTGTTGAGGAACGCGTACTGCTGGAAGCGCGAGCGGAGAGTCTCGAAGTCGAACTCGGTCGTCTCGAAGATCTCGGGGTCCGGCCAGAACGTCTGCGTCGTGCCGGTCTCCGTGGTGGCCTCGCCCTCGACGAGAGGCCCGTCGGTCTTGCCGCCGTCCTTGAAGTTCTGGCTCCAGACGTGACCGTCGCGCTTGATCACCGTCTGGACCTTGCGCGACAACGCGTTGACGACCGAGATGCCCACGCCGTGCAGTCCACCGGAGACCGCGTAGCCGCCCCCGCCGAACTTCCCGCCGGCGTGCAGGATCGTCATGACCACCTCGACCGTGGGCTTGCCCTCGGTCGGGTGGATCGCGACGGGGATGCCTCGGCCGTTGTCGGTGACGCGTACACCTCCGTCGGCCAGAAGTGTCACGTCGATCGTGTCGGCGTAGCCTGCGAGGGCTTCGTCCACAGAGTTGTCCACAACCTCGTACACCAGGTGGTGGAGCCCTCGCTCACCGGTCGAGCCGATGTACATACCGGGTCGCTTGCGGACGGCCTCGAGCCCTTCGAGGACGGTGATGTTGCTCGCGTCGTACGTGCCGCCCGAAGGGTCCTGGTCCAGGCCGGGACCTCCACCGCTCTCCGGGGGCAGGCTCGAAGGGACGTTGTCTGTGTGCTCTGCCACGGGCGGAAGCGCTCCTCGTCATCTTGCACGCGACAGGTTCACCCGCTGGGGAGGATCGCTGCACGGCTCATCGGTTCCGGCTCGCGCGCGTGCCAGTCGGCGCGCGCGGAGTGACCCGGAATGACCTCACCATTCTACCTGGGAGGCAGCCAAAACAGCGGATGATGAGCCCTTCGGAGCGAGTTCTCCACAAGGTTCTCCACAGGTCGGTGGATCTGTTCGCCGACAGCCTTGCCCGCACACGGCGCGCGCCCGTCATATCGGGACGAATCGCCCTCGAGATCAGCCGTAGGTGTCGCGCGGGCCACGGCCACGGACGGTCTTGGGACCGCGGCGGAAGCTCGGCCCGGCCGGCCCCAGGACGGTCACGGTCTCGACCACCCCCTCACCGACCTCCTGCGCCAGCCGCTCGAGCAGTCGAGGGGTCAGCAGCTTGACCTGGGTCGCCCATGCGGTCGAGTCCGCGCGCACCACGAGCACCTTGTCCTCGAAGGTCTCGGGAACGCAGTGGTCGGCCACCTGGTCGCCGACCACCTCGCGCCAGCGCCCGATCACCCCGCCGACCGACACGTCCTGCACCCACCCCCGCTCGTGGAGCAGCCGCTGGACGACCGCACCGAACGTCTGGGGGTCGCGCCCACCGGGCCGGGCCCCCGACGACGGAGGAGGGTCCGCGAGGATCCGTCGCGAGGGCTGCCCGGGACGGATGCCCTTGGCCCGGGCAGCGGCCCGAGCCCGGTTGAGCGCCTCGCGCGCGACCTGGGCCGGAGGGGTCAGGTCGACGACCTCGCCCACGGGAAGGCCTGCGGGACGTGCGGGCTCGTCGTCCTCGTGCCCGAGCTCGTCCTCCGGGTCGCCACCCGGCTGGTCACGCACGTCGGGTCACCTGTCCGTCGAGAACGTCGAGCCGCAGCCCCTGGAGCTGGGCCGGGACGTCGTCGGGCACCGCAGCCGTGATGATGACCTGGTTCGCCCCGGCGACCAGGTCCGCGAGCCGGTCGCGGCGGCGCACGTCGAGCTCGGCGAACACGTCGTCGAGCAGCAGGACGGGCTCGCCGTCGGGCCCCCAGTCCGGCGACCACAGGAGCGAGCCCGACTCCTGAGGCGCGCCGTCCGTGAGCAGCCGGTACGACGCGAGGCGCAGCGCGAGCGCGAACGACCACGACTCGCCGTGGCTCGCGTACCCCTTGGCGGGCAGGCCCCCCAGGGTCAGGACCAGGTCGTCACGGTGCGGCCCCACGAGGCACACGCCGCGGTCGATCTCCTTGCTGCGCAAGGAGGTCATGGCGGTCAGGAGCTGGGCCTCCAGCTCGGCGACGCTCTGCGGGGCCCCCTCCTGCCCGACGGCGTCGCTCGCCTCCTCGAGCGCGGCCGCGAGCGAGGAGCGGTACGCGACGTGCGCCTCGCCCTGCCCAGAGCTCACCTGCTCGTACGCCGCCGCCACGTACGGCCGCAACGCCTCGACGAGCTGGAGGCGCAACGCGATGATCTCCGCGCCGGTCGACGCGAGCTTGGCGTCCCAGACGTCGAGCGTGCGCAGGTCCGGCGACTGCGAGCGTGAGGCGCGCATGGCGCCCCCCGCCGACTTGAGGAGCGCGCTGCGCTGTCGCAGCACCCGGTCGTAGTCGCTCAGGACTCCCGCGAACCGCGGGACGAGGAGCACCGCGAGCTGGTCCAGGAACCTGCGGCGTCCGTCCGGGTCGCCCTTGACGAGCGCCAGGTCCTCGGGGGCGAAGAGCACCGTGCGGGCGATGCCCAGCACGTCCCGGGGCCGGCCCGCCGGCGCCCGGTTGATCCTGGCCCGGTTCGCCTTGCCCGGGGAGATCTCGATCTCGACCGTGCTGGCCCGGTCCCCGCGGACGATCCTCGTCCGGATCACGGCCCGCGCCGCGCCGGCACGGACCAGGGCCGCGTCCGACGGGACGCGGTGGCTGCCGAGGGTCGCGACATAGCCGATCGCTTCGACGAGGTTCGTCTTGCCCTGGCCGTTGGGCCCGACGAAGGCGTTCACGCCGGGTTCGAGCTCGACGTCGACGGAGGTGTACGAACGGAAGTCCGCGAGGGAGAGGTGGGAGATGTACATCTGGTCCTACGGCTTGCGGTCGACGAGGTGTGCGTCGTCCACAGCGCAAGGAGGCGCTGTGGACACGACGTTCAGGAAGGTGCTCCCACCAGTGTGACGCCTCGACCCGGCGGAGTGCGCACGAGGCGCGAGTCGGCGTCGGGCAGGAGAGGCCGAACCCCTCAGGAGGCCGGGCCCGCAGGCTTGACCGCGTGCCCGCCGAACTGCTGGCGCAGCGCCGCGACCGCCTTCATCGCAGGTGACGCGCCCTGCCGCGACGCGAAACGAGCGAACAGCGCGGCCGAGATCACCGGGAGCGGCACGGCGATGTCGATCGCCTCGTCCACGGTCCACCGGCCCTCGCCCGAGTCCTCGACCCAGTCGCTGATCGCGCCCAGCTCGGGATCCTCCTCGAGCGCCTTGACCAGGAGGTCGAGCAACCAGGACCTGACGACGGTTCCGCGCGTCCAGGCCTTGAGGGTGCCCGGGACGTCCGTCACGATGTCCTTGGCCTCGAGGAGCTCGTAGCCCTCGGCGTACGCCTGCATGAGTCCGTACTCGATGCCGTTGTGGACCATCTTGGCGTAGTGCCCCGCGCCGACCGCTCCGGCATGGACGAATCCCTCGTCGCGCGGTCCCTCCGGGCGCAGCGCGTCGAAGACCGGCATCACGGCCTCGACGAGGTCGGCATCACCACCGACCATGAGCCCGTACCCGTTCTCGAGGCCCCAGACACCGCCCGAGACGCCGACGTCGAGGTAGCCGATGCCCCGCGGAGCGAGCTGTGCGGCATGCTCGGCATCGTCCGAGAAGTGCGAGTTCCCGCCCTCGATGACCACGTCACCGCTCGTCAGCAGCTCGCCCAGCTCGGTGACGACCCCACGGGTGATCGGACCCGAAGGAACCATGACCCACACGACCCGCTGTCCGGCCGGAAGCGCCTCGACCAGCTCTGCGAGCGTCGCGACATCCGAGACGTCCGGGTTGCGGTCGAAGCCCGTGACCTCGATGCCGCCGGCACGCAGGCGCGAACGCATGTTCGCGCCCATCTTGCCGAGTCCGACCAGACCGATGTGCGTGACCATCGCGTGCCTCCGTGCCGTTGAGCTCGTGTACTGCGCGGGCCGGTCCCTGCTCAGCTCGCGAAGCGGATGGGAACCAGCAGGTAGCGGTAGTGCGAGGAGTCCTCGCCGTCCAGCGACTCCTGACCGGTGAACTCCACCGGCTTGTTCGGGTGCGTGAAGCTGAGGCGGACGAAGTCCGTCCCCAGGGCTCCGAGCCCGTCCAGCAGGAACTGCGGGTTGAACGCGACCGAGATCTCCTCGCCCACGAGCACCGCCTCCAGGGCCTCGGACGCCTGCGCGTCGTCGCCCTGGCCCGCGTCGAGGACGACCTGCCCGTCCGTGAAGGACAGCCGGATCGGCGTGTTGCGCTCGGCCACGAGCGAGACGCGCTTGGCTGCGTCGATCAGCGGCGCGGTCGCCATGACCGCGTGGATCGGGGTCTCGTCGGGGAACAAGCGACGGACCGCGGGGTAGTCGCCGTCGACGAGCTGCGACGTCGTGTGGCGGCCGCCGGCCTCGAAGCCGATGAGGTCGACGCCCGTGCCGGCCGTCAGACCCACGTTGACCAGGCCCGAGCTGCCGAGCGACTTGGCGACGTCGTTGAGGGTGCGGGCACGGACCAGCGCGACGGCGCTGAAGTCGGGGGTACCAGGAGTCCACGTGAGCTCACGCAGCGCGAGGCGGTAGCGGTCGGTCGCGAGCAGCGTGATGCGCTCGCCCTCGATCTCCATGCGCACGCCCGTCAGGAGCGGGAGCGTGTCGTCACGGCTCGCGGCGACGGTCACCTGGGCGACGGCGTGCGTCAGCTCGTCGCCGGAGACCGTGCCCGAGAGCTCCGGCATCGCGGGCAGGGCCGGGTAGTCCTCGACGGGCATGGTGAGG
Organism: uncultured Actinomycetota bacterium; assembly: GCA_963782165.1. GTDB lineage: Bacteria > Actinomycetota > Actinomycetes > Actinomycetales > Cellulomonadaceae > Oerskovia. The sequence continues at coordinate 50,285 of CAWAIO010000003.1, read as the reverse complement.
AGCGTGAAGCGGCTCGCTCCACAGGTCACGATGACCTTGTTGCCCTCGACCGCGAAGTCGACGGGCTTGGCGGGCAGGGCTCGGGAGATCTCCGCCAGGAGACGGCCGGACACCAGGACCGTGCCCGGCTCGGTGACCTCCGCGGGGATCTCCGAACGCGCGGAGACCTCGTAGTCGAAGCTCGACAGACCGATCGTCCCGACGGCGTCGGCCTCGATGCGCACGCCCGCGAGGACGGGAGCAGGAGGTCGGGTCGGCAACGTACGGGCCGTCCACGTCACAGCGTCGGCCAGGACATCACGCTCAACCCGGAACTTCATCCCACACCCTCTCGTCCATGGATCGATCTTCACATGTCAGGCACTCCACCGCGCGGTGCACAGGTCCGGAGAGTGTCTGTGCAGAACTCTGCACGCACGTCACGGCGTACTGCCTGCCTCCTCGTCGTCGGGGAGGACGAGACCTCGCTCGGGTCGTGCCCGCATGAACCCTACGCGAGTCTGCACCGGGTGCGGTACCTCTGGCACCCTCGTGGACGAGCGATCCTGGTCGCCCGTGGCACGTGCACTTCTCGGCTCCTCTGTGACGGCGGTCACACGTGCGAGTTGAGGTAGCCCTGAGCTCCCGGGACCAGATGAAGGCGTGTGGATTTTTCCTGGTTAGAGATCATTCGTCGTAGTCATCGGTGCTGTGCAAAGTGTGGAAAAGCGGTCTCTCCGCAGGTCAGGTGCTCTTTTTCCGTGTGGACGAACGGGGGACGGGCCTGTGGGTAAATCGGAGGCACTGTTGACGACGAGTTGTCCACAGTGCGCCGTCCACCGGTGCGGGTTCGTCTGTCCACACGATGTGCCCCTCCGTCCACAGTTATCCACAGGCAGATGCACAAGCTTGTGTGTTGAGCCGGCGGACGCGCGACCCGTACACAGGACAGAGTGGCTTGTGCACAGGGGTTTGGGGACAGAGCGGTCCACTTCTGGGGACAGGCACGAGTGGCTGGTGGACATACCCCCAGGCCCTGTGGACAACCGTGGGGATGGCGGCCCTCTCCGTACGGCTTGTACACAAGAGCCCGCAGACACTGTGCGTGCGGCGAGGCCGTTCAGGGGGTGTGAGTACCTGTCTCGTGGGTGCTGGTACGTGCCGGCGCTCCAGGGCGGGGCTCGGGGTCGGCCGCTCCCAAAGATGCCGCATAAGAGGCATACCGGGCGTTCGGAGGATTGTGCGGTGGAGCGCCGGACGACTGTGGCTGACTCACCGGATGGCCCGTAGTCGGGCGCACCGAGCTGGGGGAGTGCTCTTGCTGGGCGAGGACGTGCGCGACGGCCAGCCAGTGGTCGGTGGCCGACGGTCGGCAGTGGACGGCGCGAGGACAGGGCTTTCGCGCCCGTGGCAAGGCTCGCTCTGTCCTGCGAAGTGCCCGGAGACGCCCCGCTCGGTGATCGAGGACGGCGCCCCTCCCCACCCGATGTCCACCCGATGTCAGAGGGCCACCTACGACGCCGTCGAGCGCGTCAGCCCCGGTGCTGCTGCTTGATCCTGCTCGTCAGCTCGGTGACCTGGTTGTACGTCGACCGACGTTCAGCCATCTGTTCCGTGATCTTGCGGTTCGCGTGCATGACTGTGGTGTGGTCGCGGCCGCCGAACTGCTGGCCGATCTTCGGGAGCGAGAGGTCGGTGAGCTCGCGGCACAGGTACATGGCGATCTGACGAGCAGTGACGAGGACTCGAGAGCGTGAGCTCCCGCAGAGGTCCTCGATCGTCAGTCCGAAGTACGCAGCGGTCTGCGCGATCACGCTCGCCGGGGTGATCTCGGAGGCGTCGTCGTCGGTGATGAGGTCCTTGAGCACGATCTCGGCGAGCGCGAGGTCCACCTGCTGGCGGTTGAGGTTCGCGAACGCCGTCACACGGATGAGTGCGCCCTCGAGCTCGCGGATGTTCGTGGAGATCTTCGATCCGATGTAGGACAGCACGTCCGCCGGCGCCGCGAGACGCTCGCTCGCGGCCTTCTTGCGCAGGATGGCGATGCGGGTCTCGAGGTCCGGGGGCTGGACGTCGGTGATGAGGCCCCACTCGAACCTGCTGCGCAGTCGGTCCTCGAAGCCGTTGAGCTGCTTGGGCGGCAGGTCCGAGGTGATGACGAGCTGCTTGTTCGCGTTGTGCAGGGCGTTGAAGGTGTGGAAGAACTCCTCCATCGTCTGTTCCTTGCCCTGCAGGAACTGGATGTCGTCGATCAGCAGCACGTCGACGTCGCGGTAGCGCCGCTGGAACGTCCCGGCCTTGCCCTCGCTGATCGAGTTGATGAAGTCGTTGGTGAATTCCTCGGAGTTCACGTAGCGCACGCGGACGTTCGGGTACAGGTTGTGCGCGTAGTGGCCGATCGCGTGCAGGAGGTGCGTCTTGCCGAGGCCGGACTGTCCGTAGATGAAGAGGGGGTTGTAGGCCTTGGCGGGTGCCTCGGCGACTGCTACCGCAGCAGCGTGCGCGAACCGGTTCGAGGAACCGATGACGAACGTCTCGAAGATGTACTTCGGGTTCAGCCTGGTCGGCTCGGCGGGCGGGCGCTGCGGAGAGGGAGCAGGCAGGGGGCGCTCGTGCTCGACCTCGGCGCGCAGAGGCATCGGTTCGGGCGAGCTCGCCGTGAGAGCGGCAGGGGACGGCGGCTCGGAGCTGAGCTCAGGATCGACCGTGATGCCGAAGCGGACGTCACGTCCGAGCGCTCCGGACATCGCGGAGACGAGCTCGTCGCGCACGCGCGTCTCGAGGTAGGTGCGGGTCTGTTCGTGGGGGACGGCGATGAAGACGGTGTCGTCGAGGATCGCCAGGGGCTTCGCGAGCTTGATGAACGCGATCTGCCGCGGCGTCATGTCGGGGCTGGCCTCGAGGACGGCGATCGTCTGTGCCCAGACATCAGTGATGTTCTCGTCAGGGTGGGGCACCAGGTGATTCCTTCGTCGTCGGGTGGAGCATGAGAAGCAGGACCGCTCTGGAGTGTGTCACGCAGAGTGGTTATCCACATAGTTTTCCACAACCTGTGGGCTGCTAGCAGAGTCAGCTTCTGACGTCACATCACGTACCGACGACGGGCGACGAGCAGATCCTCTGAACAGCGTCCGCGCCGGACGGCAGTCGGATCGGTGGGTGCGGAGGGAGCACGGTCGTGCAGCCAGCCTAGACGTATCGGCTACCGCGCGACATATCATGACAGGCTCGGCGCGCTCGCACCCGGGTTTGACCCGAGGGGGTCCCGCGGCGTAACGTCATACAGCCGTTCCAGGTACTTTCGCGCGCCCTCACGGGGGCGAATCCACGGACACATCGTGGCGGGTACACGGACGGCTGGGATGCAGAACCGCATCTCTTCCAGCTGTAGCACTGCATCGTCGAGGACATAGACGGTGTACCTCCCCGACGTTCTTGGAGTACCTCGTGAGCAAGCGGACTTTCCAGCCGAACAACCGGCGCCGTGCGAAGACCCACGGTTTCCGGCTGCGTATGCGCACCCGCGCCGGCCGCGCCATCCTGGCTGCCCGTCGTCGCAAGGGCCGCGCCGAGCTCTCTGCCTGACAGCAGGTGCTGCCCGCGGCGCACCGAATGCGCCGTTCCGTAGATTTTGAACGGGCGGTGCGCAGCGGCGTGCGCGCGGGACGATCGACCGTGGTGGTTCATCTGACCCAGGACTCTGGGGGAGAAGAACCACCACAGGTCGGTTTTGTCGTATCCAAGGCTGTGGGCAACGCCGTGCATCGGAACATGGTGAAGCGGCGTCTGCGCGCGGCCTCTATGGCGTACCTGAATACGCTCCCGCCGCAGACCCGGGTGGTGGTTCGCGCTCTTCCCGCATCGGCGTCCAGCGACTTCGCTCAGCTCGATCAGGACCTTGCGTCCTGCCTCAAGCGTGCGGTCACCCGGTGGAGCCAACGGATGGCGGACGCATGAGTGCGGCCGTCCCTGTCGAGCCCCCGGGCGTCAGCACCTCTGGATGGGTGGCACGTTCGTGGCGCTTCGTCCGCAGGGTTCCCCTGCTCGTGCTCGTCGGCCTGATCCGGGGATATCAGAGCGTCATCTCTCCGATGACCGGCCCAACCTGCAAGTACTACCCCTCGTGCTCGCAGTACGCGCTCGTGGCGATACGACGGCACGGAGTGCTGCGAGGCGGGCGGCTCGCCGTCTGGCGGCTGTTGAGGTGCAATCCCTGGAGCAGGGGAGGCGTCGACGACGTCCCCGAGGCGCCGAGGAAGCACTCGCACTAGTCCTCCTGTCGGCGACGTCGGCGGGACCCAGTTTGTTGAAGGTTAGGGAGTAGTACGGATGGACTTCTTCGCGTTCCTCGCGCCGATCGAGTGGGTCGTGGCGTGGATCATGTACCTGTGCCACCAGGGGCTCGTGTTCCTGGGCATGGGCGACGGCCCCGGTCTTGGCTGGGTCTTCTCGATCGTCGGGCTCGTGATCATCATCCGCATCCTGTTGATCCCGCTGTTCTTCAAGCAGATCAAGGCTTCCCGTGGCATGCAGATGCTGCAGCCCGAGATGCAGGCCATCCAGAAGAAGTACAAGGGCAAGTCGGACCCGGCGTCACGCGAGGCCATGAGCCGCGAGACCATGGAGCTCTACAAGAAGCACGGGACCAACCCGTTCGCCTCCTGCCTCCCGATCCTGCTCCAGTCGCCGATCTTCTTCGCACTGTTCCGCGTGCTCAACGGCCTGGTGCCGATCTCCACAGGAAAGGCCGACGCGATCGGCCCGATCGACGCCAGCGTCGCGAGCGACATCGAGAGCTCGTCGCTCTTCGGCGCGCACCTCTCGGACATCTTCCTCAAGACCGACGACATGCAGGCGAAGATCGTCATCGGCGTCCTCATCGTCGCGATGTGCGCCACCACGTTCTTCACGCAGCGCCAGCTGACCATGAAGAACATGCCGAAGTCGGCACTCGAGGGTCCCATGGCCTCGACTCAGAAGATGATGCTCTATGTCTTCCCGTTCATCTTCGCCGTCTCCGGCGTCAACTTCCCCGTCGGTGTCCTGGTCTACTGGACCACGACGAACCTCTGGTCCATGGGGCAGCAGTTCTACACGATCAAGCGCATGCCGGCACCGGGATCCGAGGCCGAGCGGCTGATGCTCGAACGCAAGAAGCGTAAGGCTGAGGCCAAGGGAATCGTCGAGGAAGCCGCTCCGGTCATCGAGCAGCCGCGAGGACAGCGTCAGCAGCCCAAGCGCAAGGACCGTCAGAAGCCTGGCACGCCTCGTGTGATCACCGGAACCACTGCTCCGTCCGACAAGGTCGAGGATGCACCTGTCGACGACGAGACCGGCGGCACGGCCCAGGGAACCGGCAAGGGTTCTCCGTCTCCGAAGAAGCCGAAGAAGTAGCCCCAGTCCTGTTCCGAGAGCACCGAGGATCCTTGCGACCCGGGGTTCTCCTGACCCCCAAGGAGTCAGCATGTCGTCTACTGACGCACCCGCTGCCGAAGACCAAGCACCCGACGAGATGACGCGCCTCGAGGAAGAGGGTGAGGTTGCGGCGGACTACCTCGAGGAGTTCCTCGATATCGCGGACCTCGACGGTGACATCGACATCGACATCGATCACGGCCGTGCGGCCCTCGAGATCGTGGCAGACGACGCGGCGTCGCTCCGTCACCTGGTGGGCAAGGAGGGGGAGGTCCTGGACGCGCTGCAGGAGCTCACCCGTCTCGCCGTCCAGGCACGGACGGGGGAGCGTAGTCGACTCATGCTCGACATCGCGGGGTTCCGGGCTCAGCGCAAGGTCGAGCTCACGGAACTGGCCACCGTGGCCATTGGCAAGGCACGAGAGTCGGGCGAGGAGCTCTCCATGGCGCCGCTCAACGCGTTCGAGCGCAAGGTCGTCCACGATGTCGTGGCTGCAGCCGGGCTCACGAGCGACTCCCGCGGCACGGACCCGGAGCGTTATGTTGTGATCCGCCCCGGAGAGGCTTCCTGATCGGATCGGTCGTCCAAGGCCGCTGAGCCGCCCGATGTTTCACGTGAAACATCGGGCGGCTCTGTCGTTTCCTGAGAGAGCGAGCGAGCGCACGTGGGCTGAACGAGAAAGCAGATCGACGGGTGTCGGACATGCTGCTCTGACGTGCTGGTTCCGTCACGCGCGGGTGGGGGACAGCGTGAGTACCGATGAACGCCACCCGCGGACCGCGATCGGCCTGCTCGCTGCCACGGAGCGAGGGTGTGATCTGAGTTCTCCCGTGGAACGCTCGCACGGACAGCCGAACGTTCGGACCGTACCGGTCCGGGACGTGACACCATGGACCCTGATTGTCCGGCACTACGTGGATCTCGCCGCACAGGTGATCTGCACTGAAAGAGGAGTACATGACGAACGAGATGAGCGACGGCATCCCGAGTGACATTTCACGCGAAGCGCTCGCGGATTCGCCCGAAGTCCAGGAGTACTTCGGAGACTCCTTCTCTCTCGTTTCGCGGTTTGCAGAGATGCTGCACGACCAGGGAGAACTGCGTGGCTTGATCGGTCCGCGTGAGGTCTCTCGCATCTGGGAGCGCCACATCCTGAACTCCGCTGCGGTGGTGCAGTACCTCCCGACGAGCGGAACGATTGCAGACATCGGATCCGGAGCGGGGCTCCCTGGCATCGTCATCGCGGCCATGCTCCCTGAAGCTGAGGTGCTGCTGATCGAGCCCATGGAGCGCCGCTGCACGTGGTTGAACGAGGTGGTGGAGGAACTCGGACTCGCCAACGTGGAGGTCAAGCGGGGTAGGGCTGAGGAGTACCACGGCGCCTTTCAATGCGAGGCCGTCACGTCACGTGCCGTTGCTGCGCTCGAGAAGCTCGCCCGGATGTCACTTCCCCTCGTGGAGCGCGGGGGAGAGATGGTCGTCCTCAAGGGCAAGAACGTCCAGCAGGAGATCGAGCCCGCACGCAAGGTCCTGCGAAAGTACAAGACGGAAGAGCCTCAGATCCTGGAGGCCTTCAGCGTCGAGGGCGTCGAGCCGACAACGGTGCTGAGGGTACGCCGCACCCCGGCCTGAGTCTGAGGGCCGGCGATGGTGGTGGAGAACGGTCTCAGGACTGATCTGTGAGGTAGCGTCGACAGCACGAGACTCGCGGGCAGAGAGCGGCAGTGATGCAGCACAAACATCTTGCTCGCCGTGTTTCGAAGCGACACGCGCTTGAGACCACGGCCAATGCTGGGTCTTGAGCGCATGCTGTGAGGTGGGTCAATTGAGGGAGATGGGCGTGACTGAGAGTTCCGACCGGTACCAGAGCATGCCGTTCGATCATCAAGAAGCGGTGCCGTTCGGGATGGTTTCACGTGAAACGTCGCCGACGGACCCTGGGACCCAGGGCGCGGCCGCGATCGCGAGCGAGGATGACCGTCGTGCTGCCCTCATGGCCAGCCTCCCGGAGATGGACGACGAGACGCCCCTGGCTGCCCAGCTCACCATCGATGCACGGCGTCGAATCGATCTCCACGGACGACAGTTCCCCCGCCCCGCAACGACGCGCATCATCACGATCGCCAACCAGAAGGGCGGCGTCGGCAAGACGACGACGACGGTCAATCTCGCGGCTGGGCTTGCCCAGGCAGGATTGAACGTTCTCGTCATCGACAACGACCCGCAAGGTAATGCGTCGACCGCGCTCGGAGTGGAGCACCGCGCGGGCACTCCCTCGGTCTATGAAGTGCTGGTCGACGGCGCTCCGCTCTCGTCTGCTGTGCAGCAGTGCCCGGAGATTCCGAGCCTGTGGTGCGTCCCTGCGACCATCGACCTGTCGGGCGCAGAGATCGAGCTCGTCTCCTTGGTTTCACGTGAAACGCGGCTGCGACGTGCGGTGGATGTCTACCTGGAGGAACGGATCGCGCAGGGACTGGAGCGCATTGATTACGTCTTGGTCGACTGCCCGCCCAGTCTCGGCCTGCTGACAGTCAACGCCTTTGTGGTCGGCCGGGAAGTCCTCATCCCGATCCAGTGTGAGTACTACGCCCTGGAGGGCTTGAGCCAGCTCCTCAAGACGATCGAGCTCATCAAGGCGCACCTGAATCCCCAGTTGCACGTCTCCAGCATTCTCTTGACCATGTACGACGGGCGGACCAACCTCGCCCAGCAGGTCGCATCTGAGGTGCGCGAGCACTTCCCCGAGCAGACGCTGAAGACGACCGTGCCTCGCTCTGTCCGCATCTCTGAAGCGCCGAGCCATGGTCAGACCGTCATCACCTACGATCCAAGTTCAACCGGTGCGCTGGCGTATCTCGAAGCCGCTCGAGAGGTTGCAGATCGAGGGCGTCCCGCTCCCGTCCAACCCGTCGACGGAGCATCTCGCGACGTGTCGCGGCAGAACTACCTCGCCGAACGATGGGCAGTGCTGCCCAGCTACCAGGAGGATGCACGATGAGTGAGAAGCGCCGTGGGCTCGGGCGTGGTCTCGGGGCCTTGATCCCGACGAGCGCAGAACGTGAACGCCCCGTCGACGTGTTCTTCCCCTCGGCGCCGCAGGTTGCAGCGCCGATCGAGCAGAACACCAACCCGGAGGGCGGGGGGGTGGGGTCGTCAGGTCTGGGCGGCTCGACCGTCCTGACCGTCGAGCGCGAGAGCTCGGATTCACCGGCTGCTCTGGTCGGTCTGGATGACCCGGCTACGGAGTTCGACTCGACACCTCGCCCCCTCATACCCACGGAGCCTTCGACCGCGGGAGAGCATGGGCACGCCAGCGATGTTTCACGTGAAACATCCGCAACGTCGGAGGACGGGCCTCTCACGCGAACGGCGGATGATGGCCTGGTCCCTGTGCCCGGCGCGACGTTCGCCGAGCTGCCCGTCGGACTCATTCGCGCGAACTCTCGACAGCCACGCACCGTGTTTGATGAGGGTGAGCTCGACGAGCTGGTCGGGTCGATCAAGGAGATCGGCGTCCTCCAACCCATCGTCGTCCGACGGGACCCGGAGAACGAGGGTGCGTACGAACTCATCATGGGGGAGCGGCGCTGGCGTGCGACCCAGGCCGCAGGGTTGGACGTCATCCCGGCGATCATCCGTGAGACGGAGGACGCGGACCTTCTCCGGGACGCTTTGCTGGAGAACCTCCATCGCAGCGCGCTCAATCCTCTCGAAGAGGCCGCCGCCTACCGTCAGCTGCTCGATGACTTCGGGTGCACGCATGAGGAACTCGGCGCGAGGATCTCCCGCAGCCGATCGCAGATCTCGAACATGCTGCGCCTGCTCCGACTTCCCCCGCTCGTGCAGCGTCGGGTGGCAGCGGGGGTGCTCTCGGCCGGGCACGCCCGCGCTCTGCTGGGCCTGACGGACGGTGCAGAGATCGAACGACTCGCTCAGAGGATTGTCTCCGAGGGCCTGTCGGTCAGGGCGACCGAGGAGATCGTTGCCCTTGGTGGACTCGACGCGAAGAAGCCCGTGGAGCGCACCCCGCGACCAGGTCAGCGCATTGCTGCGATCGACGACCTGGCGGTCCGGCTCTCCGACCGGTTCGAGACCCGGGTCAAGGTGGACCTCGGCAAGAACAAGGGTCGATTGACAGTGGAGTTCGCCTCGGTCGAGGATCTCAACAGGATCCTCGATCTCATGGCCCCAGAGGACCCAGGTCTCCTGCGACAGTAGGACTGGCTTTCCACGTGGCCGTGGCTCGATGTTTCACGTGAAACACGAGGGCCCGGTGAGCTGATGCTCACCGGGCCCTCGTGCTGTCTGAAGATCTGGGTCAGATTGACGGGATCCGCGACCCGACGCTGTGCGCAAGGATCTGCCGATAGAGTGCGCCAAGGTCGAGGCCCGCTGCGTGCGCGGCCTGGGGGAAGAGCGAGGTCTCGGTCATGCCCGGTGCGACGTTGACCTCGAGGAAGTGGGCCACGCCATCGGTGTCGACGATCAGGTCCGACCGAGAAAGACCGCGGAGCCCCAGAGCCACGTGAGCGTCGACGGCGACCTGTGCGACACGTGCCAAGACAGGTGCGGAGAGACGAGCGGGCGCGAAGTAGCTGGTCCGACCCGGGTTGTAGCGGGCGTCATAGTCGTAGGGTCCGTCAGTGACGATCTCGACAGGGGGAAGCGCCTGCGGGCCATCGGGTCCGTCCACCACGCTGACGGCCACCTCGGTACCCTGGACCGCCTTCTCGATGAGCGCGAGCTCGCCGTAGGCGAAGCAGTCGACCATGGCGCGAGGAAGGTCCTCGGCGCGCGACACGAGGGTGACACCGAGGGCTGATCCCCCTTGGTTCGGCTTGACCACGAGTGGAAGTCCCAGGCGGCTGACAACCGCGTCGAGGACAGGCTGAGCGCCGAGCTCCCGGAAGAGGCTCTGGGGGAGGGTCACGTAGTCGGGAGTGTCGATCCCCGCGCCCAGCACGACGTTCTTGGCGATCGCCTTGTTCCATGCCGCGCGAGAAGCCCTGGGGCCGGTGCCGACGTAGTCCAGGCCCAGGAGTTCGAGCACGTCTCGGACAGACCCGTCCTCACCGCTCGCGCCATGCAGGAGTGGCCAGACGACCTCGGGGCGCTCGGTGGTCAACGTCGAGAGCAGCGAAGCGTCGACGTCGAGCACGGTCACGTCCATCCCTGCTCCACGCAGCGACTCAGCAACGCGACGACCTGACCGAAGGGACACGTCGCGCTCGTGCGAGAGCCCTCCGGCGAGGATGACGATGCGCTGGACCTCAGGACGGGATGAGGCGTCATCGCCGCCCGTCGTCGAGACGGCGTCGGGCTCGACGACGTCCTCCGCAAGAATGGCATTTTCCGCAGCAGTACCCACGGTCTTGGTCCTCTCGACGTTCTGCAAGGTTCTCTCGTGCGCAGGGGTGGTGCTCACGCGAGGTTGGGGCCGGGGTTCTCGACGTCGGTCAGGTCGGCGTCCGGAGCCCCCGACGTTCCGAAGAGCTCGACGAGGTCCCTCTCTGCGGACACGACGCCGGCAAAACGACGGACGCCCTCGCGGATGCGCTCCGGCGTCGGGAAGCAGTAGGAGAGCCGCACGTGGTCCGCTCCGGAGCCGTCGGCGTAGAACGCCGTCCCGGGGACGTAGGCGACCCGTGCCGTGACTGCTCGCGGCAGCATGGAGCGGGCATCGAGCCCGTCGGGAAGCTTGACCCAGGTGTAGAAGCCTCCGTCGGGAACCGTCCATGATGCCGAGGGAAGGTGTTCGGAGAGGGCGCCGATCATGGCGTCGCGACGTTCCCGGTACAGCTCGCGGAACTGCTTGATCTGCCCCTGCCAGTCGCAGGTCTCAAGGTACGTCGCAATGGCGAGCTGCGAGGCGTTCGAGGGGCAGAGGATGGCTGACTCGCTCGCCAGGACCAGCTTCTCGCGGACCGCGTGCGGGGCCACGATCCAGCCGACCCGGTAACCAGGAGCGAAGGTCTTGGAGAACGACCCGAGGTACAGCACGCCCTCGTCGTCGAGCGAGCGCAGCGCCGGCAGGGGGTCGCCGTCGAAGCCCAGAAGCCCGTAGGGGTTGTCCTCGATCACGAGCACGCCGAAGCGTTGTGCGATCTCGAGGATGCGGGGGCGGCGCTCTAGCGACATGGTGACGCCGGCCGGGTTGTGGAAGTTGGGGACCGTGTAGAGCATCTTGACGCGGCGCCCCTCGGAAGCGAGGCGGGTCAAGGTCTCTTCGAGCGCCTCGGGGATCAGCCCGTGCTCGTCCAGAGGGACGTGGACGATGTCTGCCTGGTACGACCGGAAGACGCCGAGCGCGCCGACGTAGCTGGGCGCCTCGGCCACGACGACGTCGCCCGGATCGATGAAGATGCGTGTCACCAGGTCGAGCGCCTGCTGCGAGCCCGTGGTCACCACGACGTCGTCAGGGTGGCAGTCGATGCCCTCGAGCCGGACGACGTCGATGATGCGCTCACGGAGGCTCCTCGGCTCCCTGACCTGAGCCGTACTGGAGTGCCGTGGTGCCGCGGGTCGCGACGAGCCGCTGCATGGCATCGGCGATGGTGTCGAGGGGAAGGCCCTCGAGGTAGGGCATCCCACCGGCGAGCGAGACGACCTCGGGGCGATTCGCGACCGCGAACAGGGCGCGAATCTCCGACGCTCGCATGCCGTGGGCTCGCTCGGCGTAGGCGCCGAACCACGGGTCGAGGCGGGTGCCCCCGGAGGGAGCGGGCTGAGCGGGGGGCGTCGGTGTCGTGCTCACGATCCCCAGTCTCGCACGACGAATCGGGGGGAACCGTGAAGGGGCCGCTCCCCGGACGTCGACAGGGGTCCTGTCCTGCCTGCGCATCGGTACGGTGCAGCACAGGCGGCAAGCGCACCACTCGGCGTCAGCGCACCGGCACGGGCAGGGTCGTAGCGGTCCGACGACGAAGGGGCGGCCGGTCACGAGGACCAGCCACCCCTTCGAGGTGTGCTCCGCGCAGGCCGCGAAGCGCGTCACATCAGGCGAGGAGGGCGTCGATCTCCTCGACGAGGACCCGCTTGGGTCGCCCGCCGACGATCGACTTCACGAGCTCGCCGCCCGAGTAGAAGTTGAGCGTCGGGATGGAGACCACACCGTACGCGGCGGTGATCGCGGGGTTCTCGTCGGAGTCGAGCTTGGCGATCTTGACCTTGCCCGCGTACTCGCCCGCGAGCTCTTCGAGGATCGGGGCGATCTGCAGGCACGGGCCGCACCAGGTCGCCCAGAAGTCCACGATGACGGGGACGTCGGACTCGAGGACCTCGGCCTTGAACGTGTCGTCGGTGACCTTGACGGTGTTGCTCATCGAATCTCCTCCAGTGCAGCGGGCAGGTCATCAGGCTTGGGGGCGTCGGGGGTCCCAGCCACCTCGGCCAGGCCGGCGTCGTCCGCGAGCTCGGTGAGGTAGCGCTGGGCGTCGAGTGCCGCGGAGCAGCCCGAGCCAGCAGCGGTGATCGCCTGACGGTAGGTGTGGTCCACGGCGTCGCCGCACGCGAAGACGCCTTCCAGGTTGGTCATGGTGGTGCGCCCGACGACCTGGATGTAGCCCTCGTCGTCGAGATCGATCTGGCCCTTGACGAGCTCGGTGCGTGGGTCGTGCCCGATCGCGACGAACAGGCCGGTCGCGTCGAGCGAGCGCTCCTGGCCGGTGACCGTGTCGCGCAACGTCAGGGACTCGACCTTGTTCTCACCGTGGATGGCGACGATCTCGCTGTTCCAGGCGAACTCGATCTTGGGATCGGCCTTGGCACGGTCGGCCATGATCTTGGATGCCCGGAGCTCGTCGCGGCGGTGAACCATGGTGACCTTGGACGCGAAGCGCGTCAGGAAGGTCGCTTCCTCCACCGCAGAGTCCCCGCCGCCGACGACCACGATGTGCTGGTCGCGGAAGAAGAACCCGTCGCACGTCGCGCACCAGGACACGCCACGACCGGACAGACGCTTCTCGTCCTCGAGGCCGAGCTCACGGTACGCGGAGCCCGTCGCGAGGATCACGGCACGAGCGGTGTACGTCTCACCGTTCCCGGTGACGACGGTCTTGACAGGGCCGTCGAGCTGCAGCTCGATCGCGTCGTCCCACTCGACCTGCGCACCGAACTTCTCGGCCTGCTTCTGCAGGTTCTCCATGAGCTCAGGGCCCATGATCCCGTCGGGGAACCCGGGGAAGTTCTCGACCTCTGTCGTGTTCATCAGCGCGCCACCGGCGGTGATGGAACCGGCCAGGACGAGGGGTTCGAGGCCCGCGCGCGCGGCGTACACGGCGGCCGTGTACCCGGCGGGGCCCGAACCCACGATGATGACGTTCCGCGGTGCGGTCGTGGGGCTGTTGTCCGTCACGTGTACTCCTCAGTGGTGGGTGGTGCACCGGGTCCAACGCCCACGGGCGTCCTTCTGTTCCGAGGGCACCGGTGTCGGTGGTCCGCTGTGCTCCCGCACGCCGACGCGGGGGAGCACAGCAGGGCAGTCGGTGCGGTCAGTAGGCCGTGATCTCGTTGAGCTCGACGCGGAACGCGCCGTCGGGGGCCTGGGGCAGCTCGGTGATCATCAGGACGAACGTGGTGCCCTTCGTGGCGGGGTCGAGCTCGAGCTCGACGGTCTCCGCGAACGTTCCTGAGGCCAGGATCTCGCCACCGTTGGGCTCGGCGGGAGTCACGGCCCGGACCTCGACGTGCCCGCCGGTGTTGTTCGTGCTCAGCACGATCCGCTGGACGGTCTCCGGCTCGTTGAACGAGATGGTGTATCCGGTGCGGGACTTGAGCTTTCCGAAGCCACCATCGTTGTAGGAGTACGTGAACCAGAAGGTCGACGGGTCTCCGTCGATCGCGAAGGGGACGGCCTCGGGCTTCTCTCCGACGTCGCCCGGGTCCGCCACGTCGGGGTCGAGCAGCCCGCCGCTCGCGATGGTGAGGGGATCGGTGTTGACCGGCAGCTCCTCGTCGGAGCCGCCTTCCGAAGGAGCCGAACCGTTGGGCTGCTCGATCTCGTTGTCATCGTTGGGCGACGAGGCGTCACCGAACCCGCTCAGGCCGAACTTGACGCCCCACACCACCGCGACGATCACGAGGAGCAGCACGATCGGCATGATGATCCAGGTGCTCTTGGACCCGGTCTTCTTGGCGGGGGTGGTGGTGAAGGGGCCCGACGGCGGACCCGCCGCGGTCTGTCCGGCGGAAGGCTGCGCGGCCGCCGGTGGGGGCGGGGGCACGCTGACCGTGGGCTGTGCTGCCGAGCCCGGGTGAGGCACCGCGGGTGCCGGCTGTGTCGGGTACCCGCCGGGGGGCGGCCCGGCCGGGACCGTGGCGTAGGCCGCAGGAGCCGGGGAGTCGGCGTAGGTGGGCGCCGGGTAGCTCGCGCCGTCGGGCAGCGTCGAGGTGCCGCTCAGGGGGACCCGGTGTATCCGTCCCGTCGTCGGACGATGGAACGGCACCGCGGGCGGTGGGGTACCCGGCGGTGTCGAGAGAGGGACGTCGAACGCACTGCGGATCGACTGCCTGCTCACCCTGTTGGTGGGCTGCTGGGCGGGAGGCTGCACGAAGGTCGGGAGCGCGGCGACCACGGAGAGGGTGCCCCAGGGCTCGAGGGCCGAGACGATCTGAGCTGGTGTTGCGGGAGCCGAGCCGTCGTCGGGGGCGGCGTCACCTGACGAGGCCGAACGCGCAGCAGTGTCGGCGAGGACCTGGGCGCAGAGCTCGGACAGGTCGGTGGGCGCGCCGGGGACCACGGCCGAGAGCGGCAGGATGCCCGAGGCGTCCTGCTGGGCCGGGAGCGGGTGGACGGAGTCGGGGGTGATCCACGGCACGTCGAGGCTGGGTCCTGCCCAGCGTGCGGTCATCGCGTAGTAGAGGAGCGCGACGAGTCCGACGGCGTCGACGCGGGAGGTCGCGTGCGCGTCGTGCTGGTCCTGCCCGCTGATCCCGGCATCGAGTCCGAGACCCGTGACGAGAACCTTGTTGCCGTCGACGCGGACGGCCTCGGGGCGCAGCGCGAGGTGATGGACGCCGCGGCGACGCGCCACCTCGAGCGCGGCCGCGGCCTCGCCGACGATGACCCGGGCCTGCTGGGCGTCGACGATCCCGCCCGCGACGACCTCCGACAACGTGATGCCGGCGAAGGGCTCTGTGATGACGTACGCGATGCCGTCGTCGGTCCCGACGTCGAGGACGCGAGTCAGGCGAGGGTCGGCGACGAGTGCGGCGCGTCGTGCCGAGTCGATCGCCTCGGTGACGTGCTCCCCGGTGACGAGCGAGACACGCACGGTGCGGTTGAGCACCGAGTCGTGCGCGGACCAGGCGGTGACGTCGACCAGGTCGCTCGCCAGTCGTTCGGCCAGCAGATATCGCCCTACCAGCGTCGTGCCGGGTCCTGCTGCGGTCACCTGCCCACCTCGAACTTCCTTGCCGTCGACATCTTCCCCCCACATGGTACGGGCGCCTTCTAACTCGCTGCCGGACGTCGTCGCCCGAGCTTGCGGAGGAGGGGGTCGGCGAGCTGGTCGAGCTCACGGACCCGCATGGCCTTGAGGCCGCCGATGTACACGGCGGTCATGACGATCCCGACGACTGCCGTGACGACCGCGGCGCGGAGCCACGACAATCCGTACAAGTCGCCGAACAGTTGAAGTACACCCCATCCGACCGCGGCGCTGGCCCCCGCGGCGAGGATGGTCTTGACGTGCATCCGGACGATCCGGAAGGCGTCCAGCCCGTGCAGCTTGCGCCGCAGCCCGGCGGTGCGCAGGAGCACCACGATCATGTTGGACAGCGACATCGCAGCACCGACGCCGACGACCCACCACACCGGGTCGAGCGTGCGCGTCGCGAGCCACGCGATCCCCACGAGCGCGACGGTCGCGGGCACCTGGATCATGAACACGGTCTTGCCGTCCTCGTAGGCGAAGTACACCCACTTCATGAGGACCATGCCGCCGAGCGGCACCAGGCCGAACGCCATGGCGACCAGGATCTGGCTGACTGCGACGGCCCCGCTGGCCGAGACGTTGATGAGCAGGAGCTTGGTGAGCGGGAGGGCGAGGATCGCGAAGACAGCGGTCGCGAAGACCGTGAACACCCCCACGGTCCGTACGCCGCGGGACAGGTCGTGCCGCACGCGTGCGAAGTCGCCGGCCCCCGCGGCCGCGCTCATGCCGGTGAACAGCGCCGTGGCGATCGACACCGTGACGAGCGAGTGGGGCAGCAGGTAGATCATCAGCGCCTGGGTGTAGGCGGCGTTGCCCGCGACGGCGAAGGCTTCGGGGGCACCCGTCACGACGCCCGTGACCATCCCGAGCGCGGCCGGTTCGGAGGCGTAGTCGCCGAACGTCTGCCGCAACGCGGCAGCAGGGGCGCTCGAGGCGAACTGCGTCGTGAACAGGACGCCGATCTGCTCGAGGATCACGGCGCCGAACGTCCAGATCGCGACCTGCCCGGCCGAGCGCAGCCCGATCCCGTGCAGGCCCAGCCGGAAGTGCCAGCGGAAGCCCGAGCGCCACAGGGGCAGGATCAGGATGAGGGCCTGGGACGCGACCCCCAGCGTCGCCGTCCCGGCGAGGAGCGCGATCTTGGCACCGTCCCACGTGCCGAGGTCCTCGACGGCGCCGGTCGCGTATGGACCGTAGATCACGATGAACGCGACGAAGCCGACGATCGACACGACGTTGTTGACCACAGGCGCCCACATGAACGGCCCGAACTGCCCGCGCGCGTTGAGCACCTGACCGAGCAGCGTGTACAACCCGTAGAAGAACAGCTGGGGGATGCACCAGAACGCGAAGGCCACGGCGAGCGAGAACTGCGCGGACCCCCACCCGTCGGTGTAGAGCGACACGATGATCGTGGACGCCGACGTCAGGAGCAGGCTCAGGCCCAGGAGCAGGACCCCGGACAGCGTCAGCAGCTTGTCGAGACGTTCCTGCGGGTTCTTGGAGCGGAACGCGCGGATGATCTGGGGGACGAGGACCGCGTTGAGGACACCGCCCGCCAGGATCGCGAAGAGCACGTTGGGGATCTTGTTCGCGACGTCGAACGCGTCGGCCGCGAGACCCGTGGTCCCGATCGCGGTGATGAGCAGGACGTTGCGGACGAGTCCCAGGATGCGCGAGACCGCGGTCCCGGACGCCATGAGCATCGAGCTGCGGCCGAGCCCGCCCTTGGTGCTGGTCACGGTCGTCGTCCCTGCCTCGGTGTCCTGGGGGCCGTCGGGCGCGGACGGCGTCGGTGCTGCGGCAGCGCGCGCCGCGTCGTCGGGCACGGGGCGCGGTCCGCGGGGGGTGCCGCTCGGGCGCGCGTGCTTCACTCCTCGCTCCCCGACGAGGAGCCCGACGGCGGCGCCGCGGCCTGAGCGGTCGGCACACCGGACGCGGGGGTCAGCTCCGCGACGCGGCGCGGGGAGCGCCCGCGCCGGATGGTCCGCCACAGGCCGCCGATCATGAGCAGGGCGACCAGACCGGCGAACACCGCGGTGCCGACGGTCTCCCAGTCCGCGCGCACCCTGACCGAGAAGTCGGAGGACGGCGCGACGACCGTCCCGGAGGGGACGGCGAGGAGCTCGACCTCGACGCGGACGTTGCCGCTGCCGTACGCCCGGACCGGGACCTTGAAGTCCACCTCGGTCCCCGGCGGGATGGGCCCGACGGGGAACGAGACGACCTTGAGCCGTGCGTTGTCCGGCCGGAGCGCGACCTGGACCGTGACCTCCTGGTCGAGCGTGTTCTGCACCCGCACCGGGATGTTGCCCGACGTGTTGATGAGCAGGACGCCCGACCCGCGGCGGACCACGGCGACCGACGAGCGCAGACGGTCCGCGTCGGCGATCGCTGCCTGCACCGTGGCCGTCCGTTGGTCCGGCGCCGTGCGGTAGGCCACGGCCGTGGGGACGACGAGCGCGGGCTCGGCCTCCTGGACGATCGCCGCCGGGTCCGTGGCGATCGTGGAGAACGTGGAGACCTCGGCCCGGGCCCGCTGAAGCGACGACATCTCGGGTGCCGGCAGGACCCCCTCACCCCCGTCGGCCTCGGGGAGCGCGTTCCGCTCGACGTCGGGCACCGTTGCGGACAGCAGGTCGTCGATGGGGGTCAGCACGACCCAGGGGGCGGCGTCGAGCGCGTCGAGCACGGCGTCGAAGGCGGCGGGGTCCGGGTTGAACTCACGGGAGAGAGCGATCAGGAGGTGGCGGGGTTCTGCGGGGCGCTCCGAGGCGATCACCGCGGTCTCCGCGAGGAGACGCTGCGTGGCGTCGGCCGTCGATCCTGCCCCCGAGGTCCGAGCACCCGCCGAGAAGGCCTGGGTGAGCACGGCGTCGGACACCAGCGCGGTCGCCGGACCCGCGTCGGTCTCGACCGTGGCCAGGCTCGTCGGGGTGTAGCTCACGGAGTCCACGGGGGTCAGGCCGTCACCCCGGACCACGACGAGGGGGGAGCCGGCTTGGACGCTCGTGCGCACGGTGTCCCGGGCCGGGACCTCATCACCGGGGAGGGTCAGGTCGGTGCGCCAGGCGGGGTCCGTGGTCATGCCTCCCGGCAGGGGGACCGTCGGCGCCGGCAGCGCGGCCCCGACCTGCGCGTAGGCCGCAGGGTCCGGGTCGTAGGGGCGGAGCGCGAAGATCGACCGGTCCGCGGACGCCTGGTCGAACGCGGACACCCACGCCACGGTCGAGCTCTCGGTCGAGGTGCGAGCCGCGGCGACCAGCGCCGGATCGACGGCCCAGGCGACCTCGGGACGGCCCGAGGTCGCGGCAAGGAGGTGTCCCAGAGGCTCGTCGGCGCCGAGAGCGTCGTCCACGGGAGCGACGTCGACGAGCGTCTGTTCCTGCCCTTCGGCGTCCGGTTCGGTCGTGAGGCCCAGTGCAGGGCCGGTCACGGGGGCGAGGAGGCTCAGCCCGACGGGTGCCGGGGCCGCGGTGTCCTCCCACAGGAGGAAGGTGCGCAGCACGTCGAGCCGTTCGGAGCCGTCCGTGACCGTGACCGAGAGGGGGCGCGGTCCCCACGTGGATCCTGGCTCGAGGTTGAAGTCGTCGGTGTCCAGGTCGAACGTCACGGTCGTGTCCTGGCCCGGGGCGATCGGATCGAGGGCCTCGGTCGCCATGGCCTCGGCGGAGCGCTTCGAGGTGGGTTCGTCGGCCCATGCGGCCAGGGCCGAGCGGGTACCCAGGAGGCGCCAGTTCACGCCGAGCGTCGCCCGAGGGGCGGTGAGCGTCTCGTCCGTGCCGTTGTGGATCCGTGCGACCACCGTGACGGTGCTCCCGGGGCCGACCGTGGTGGGCGTCATCGAGACGAGCGTGGTCGAGACCGCACCCGGTTCGTCGACGACCGCAGGAGCGGCCGCAGCCGCCCCGCTCGCCCCGACCGAGGCGGATGCAGCGGCCTGGTGCGCGCCGTCGGGCGGGGAGGGCACGACGACGAGCGCGAGGGCCAGCGCCGAGGCCAGGAGACCGCCGACGAGGTTCCTGGTCAGCGACCGAGGGCGCGGCGGAGCCTGCGGCACGGCAGGAGGCGCGGTGGAGACTGCGGGGCGACGGCTCGATGCACGGGCTGAGCCGAAGGGGGAGTGGAAGGTCATGAGTGGTCGGTCGGGTTCCGGGGGTCGTCGGGTGCCGGCCGGCTGGTACGGACGACGGTGCGAGTCACGGTACCCCGGAAGCGGGCCGTCGTGCGCCGACCTCGGAGGACGTCGTGCGCGACGGCCGCGAGGCGCCGCTCGTTCGGGTACGACAACCGCTCGGGGAGGTCCTCGAACGGGATCCAGGCGACGTCCTCGGCCTCGCCGTCGGGGTCTCCCTCGACCGTGAGGTACCCACCCGTGGCTCGGAGCAGGAAGTGGTGGACGACCTTGTGCACGCGCCGGTCCTCGCCCGTGAACCAGTAGTCGATGATCCCGAGCGGCACCTGGACCGTTCCCGTGATCCCCGTCTCCTCGGCGATCTCCCGGACGGCGGCCTCCTCGGGCGTCTCGTCGCCCTCGAGGTGGCCCTTGGGCAGGCACCACTCGAGCCGTCCGCCACGGTTGCGGCGGGCGATGACCGCGGCGCGGAACAGGCCGTCGAACGTGTCGACGACGAGTCCACCTGCGGAGATCTCCTCGACGACGGGGAGCGGGGCGGCCGGGGCGGGCGCCGGGGTCGCGGCGCGCGCGGCCTCCGGGTCGATCCGCAACGCATGCCCACCGGGCGGTGCTGGGACACCGCGGTGGTCCGGAGAGTGCGCTGGGGTGGACATGACCCAACTTTACCGAGTGTGGAGTCGCCGCCTGATCTGGCACGCTTGGATGTCGTGCCGACTCCTTCCCAGAACTCCCCCGCCCCCGAGCCTTCCGTGCAGCCCGCGGAGGGTTCTCGTGGGGTGCCGACCACGCCCGAACAGCTCGAGCTCCTCCGGCGTGCCCTGGCGGTGCTGACCGAGATGGCGCCCGCGGCGATCGAGCTCGGGCGAGCTGTTCCGTGCCGCAGGTCACGAGCTCGCTCTGGTGGGCGGTCCGGTCCGCGACGCGTTCCTCGGCCGCGCGAGCAACGACCTCGACTTCGCGACCTCGGCGGACCCGGACCAGACGCAGGCGCTCCTCGCGGCGTGGGGCGACGCGCACTGGGACATCGGCAAGGAGTTCGGCACGATCGGCGCCAAGCGGTTCGGGCCCAAGGGCAGCCCGCGGGGCGCCGGAGACCTCGTGGTCGAGGTGACGACCTACCGCACCGACGAGTACGACCCGGCGTCGCGCAAGCCGCTCGTCGCGTTCGGCGACACGCTCGTCGGCGACCTGTCCCGGCGTGACTTCACGGTCAACGCGATGGCGGTGCGTGTCCCGGAGATGACTGTTCGTCGACCCGCACGACGGGCTCGCGGACCTCGCGCTGGGCGTCCTGCGCACCCCGATCGCCCCCGAGCGCTCGTTCGACGACGACCCGTTGCGCATGATGCGGGCAGCGCGCTTCGCCGCCCAGCTCGGGTTCGAGGTCGAGCCCGCGACCGCACGCGGCGATCGTCGACATGGCCTCGCGCATCGAGATCGTCTCCGCGGAGCGCGTGCGGGACGAGCTGACCAAGCTGCTGCTGTCGGACGCGCCGCGCAAGGGGCTCGAGGTGCTCGTCGAGACCGGGCTCGCGGACCACGTCCTGCCCGAGCTCCCGGCGCTGCGCCTCGAGATCGACGAGCACCACCGCCACAAGGACGTCTACCAGCACTCGTTGACGGTGCTCGAGCAGGCGATCGCGCAGGAGACGGGGCCCGACGGCGCGGTGCCGGCCCCGGACCTCGTCCTGCGTCTCGCGTCGCTCCTGCACGACATCGGCAAGCCCGCCACGCGGCGCTTCGAGACCGGGGGCGGCGTCAGCTTCCACCACCACGAGGTCGTGGGCGCCAAGCTGACCGCCAAGCGACTCAAGGCGCTGCGCTTCGACAAGGACACGGTCAAGGACGTCTCGCGGCTCGTCGAGCTGCACCTGCGCTTCCACGGGTACGGCGAGGGCGAGTGGACCGACTCCGCCGTGCGTCGGTACGTCACCGACGCCGGCCCCCTCCTCGAGCGGCTGCACCGCCTGACCCGGGCCGACTCGACCACGCGCAACAAGCGCAAGGCGCAGCGTCTCTCCGACGCGTACACCGACCTGGAGCAGCGCATCGAGCGGCTGCGGGGCGAGGAGGAGCTGGCCTCGATCCGTCCCGACCTCGACGGGCAGCAGATCATGGCGACCCTGGGGATCGCTCCCGGCCCCGAGGTGGGCCAGGCCTACAAGTTCCTCCTCGAGCTGCGGCTGGACCGCGGCCCGCTCGGGGAGGACGTCGCACGCGAGGAGCTGCTGGCCTGGTGGGCGGCTCGCGAGCGGTGATCGCGAGCCCGGCCGCGGGCTGAGGCCGGTCGAGCGGCTTGTCGGCGCACGCGGCCGGTCGGCCCCGGACCACCGCGTACGCCGGGCACGACGAAGGGCGGGCACCACGTGTGCCCGCCCTTCATGCGTCCTTCCGTTCGTGCGCGGCTCTCCGCCGCCGGTCCGTCGCGTCAGCGGCGCTCGGGTGCCTCGCCGACGCTCTCGAGGACGGGAGCGTCGAGCGTGGCGGGCGCGACGGCGTCGGGCACGACGGGGGACGTCTCGACCGCAGCCGGCCTGCGCAGCAGGAAGGTCAGCGCGACCGCGACCAGCGTGACCGCCGCTCCCCACACGAACGCCGAGCTCACGCCCTCCGCGAGGGCGACCTGCTCGCTCGCGCCCTCAGCGGCCAGGGCGACCGAGCGTGACGTCATGACCGCGACGAAGAGCGCGGTCCCGGCCGCTCCCGCGAGCTGCTGGACCGTGCCGATCATCGCGCTGCCGTGCGAGTAGAGCGACGGCTGGAGCGCCGACAGCGCCCCCGTGAACAGCGGCGTGAACACGAACGCCAGGCCCAGGCTGAGCACGACGTGCGCGCCCAGGACGAACCAGGGCGACGTGCTCGCGCCCACGGTCGCCAGCGCGGCGAGCGACACCGTGACCGCGACCAGGCCCGGGAGGACCAGGGGACGGGGGCCGACACGGTCGTACAGGCGCCCGACCGTCGGACCCAGCAGACCCATCAGCAGCCCACCGGGCAGTACGAGCAGGCCGGTGTACAACGGGTCCATGCCCAGCGAGTTCTGCAGGTACAGCGGCAGCAGGATGATCGAGCCGAACAGCGCGATCATGCTGACCGCCATGATCCCGAGCGAGACCGTGAAGCCGCGCGAGGAGAGGACGCGCAGGTCGAGCAGCGCCGCGTCGTGACGCTGGAGGACGAGCTGGCGCGCGACGAACAGGACCAGGAACACGGGCCCGACGACGAGCGGGATCCACACCGGGACGACCGGCGTCGCGCGCGCGGCCTCGCCCAGGTTGGACAGGCCGTAGACCAGACCACCGAACGCGAGGGCTGCGAGCACGAGCGACAGCGGGTCCAAGCGCGTGTGCGTCCGGTCGGCCGAGTCCTTGACGTACTTCGCGCCCACGACGAGGGCGACGAGCGCGACCGGCAGGACCAGGCCGAAGATCCAGCGCCAGCTCAGGGTGTCGAGGATCAGCCCGGACAGGGTCGGCCCCAGGGCGGGAGCGGCGGCCATGACGATCGCGACGTTGCCCATGATCCGGCCGCGGGCCGTAGCGGGGACGAGCGTCATGATGGTCGTCATGAGCAGCGGCATCATGATCGCGGTGCCCGAGGCCTGCACCACGCGCGCGCCGAGCAGCCAGGCGAACCCCGGAGCGAACGCCGCGAGGGCCGTGCCCGTGCTGAACAACGACATGGCGAGCAGGAACGCGCCGCGGGTCCCCAGGCGCTGCAGCAGGAAGCCGGTCGCGGGGATGACGATCGCCATGGTCAGCATGAAGGCCGTCGTGAGCCACTGTCCCGTGGTCGCGGAGATGTGCATCTCCGCCATGAGGTGCGGGAGGGCGACGCCCATGGTCGTCTCGTTGAGGATGACGACCGACGCCGAGACGAGCAGCAGCGCGATCACGAGGAAGTTCTCGCGCGAGAGCTTGTCGGAGGTGGGTAAGGACGGGGCGGTGCTCTGAGGTACCTGCATGGCTCTCCTGTGGGTCGGTGCGCGCCCGCGCGGCCCGAGGGAGCACAGCGAGGGAGGGGGAGCGTCGGGTCGAGAAGTCGTACGCCCTACGAGAAGGACGCTCAACCATCCTGAGTTATTCCCCGCGACCCTGACGACTCCTTTTCCGGGCAGGACTCATCGGTCGTGCTGCGACGACGGCGCAGGAGGGGGCGCGACACCAGGCACGGTGCGGATCGTGCGCTGCGCGGTCGCATCGGCAGGCTCCCAGGGTGAGCGACCTCACCCGTGCGCTACTCGCCGACGGCCGCCCTCGGGAGGTGAGCGGCGCCGTCGGGCTCGGCCGGGCGACGCGCCCCGAACCGGCCGAAGACCACTGCGGCCGCCGCGTACGCGAGCGCGAGCACCACGAAGACCGGACGCGAGTACCCCGTGTCCGGGAGCGTGAACGCGGCCAGGGCCGCCGCCCCCACGAACGCCGCGTTGTACAGGACGTCGTAGAACGCGAAGGCCCGGCCCCGGAAGGCGTCCGCGGTGTCGCGCTGGACGATCGTGTCCACCGCGATCTTGGTCGCCTGCGCCGCGAGCCCGAGCAGCAGCGCGCCCGCGTACACGACCGTGCGCGACGGCGTCGTGACGAGCAGGAGCTGGCTCGCCGAGGCCAGGCCCAGCATGAGCGCGATCCACAGGTGCGGCCCCGTGTAGCGCGACAGGGTAGGAGTCAGCACGACGGCGAGCGCGCCGCCGACCCCCGTGAGACCGACGACGGTGCCGAACGTCGCGAGCCCGGCGTTCGCGTCGCCAGGGTCCGACAGCAGGTTGCGCGAGATGAGGATCGAGGCGATGAACGTGACCCCGTACAGGAAGCGGTGCGTCGCCATGACCATGAGCGCCTGACCGGGCGTGCGGCGCGCCACGAGATAGCGGGCCCCGTCGGCGAGGCCTCGGGCGACCTTCGCGATCTCGGTCGTGATCGCGGCCTCCGCGGGCTCGTCCGGCCCCAGCAGACCTCGCGACATGCGCAGGGCGAGCGCCGACGCTGCCCCGAACACGAGCGCCGCGCAGACGAGGGCGACCGAGTCCTTCACGCGGCCCGGCTCGAACAGCAGGCTCAGGAGGAGCCCGACACCACCGCCGACGAAAGCCGCTGCGGCGCCGAGCGACGGCGTCAGGGAGTTCGCCGTGAGCAGCAGCGGGCCGTCGACCACCCGCGGCAGACCCGCTGACAGGCCAGCGAGCAGGAACCGGTTGACCGAGAGCGTCGCGAGCGCCAGGACGTAGATCCACGGCGTCACGCCCGACGTCAGCATGAGGATCGCCGTGGCCGCCGTCAGGACCACGCGCACCGCGTTGCCCCACACCAGCACCTGGCGCCGGCTCCACCGGTCCAGGAAGACCCCCGCGAACGGCCCCACGATCGTGAACGGGGCCAGCATCACCGCGAAGGCCGCGGCGATCGACGCCGCCGTGCCCTGCGACTCCGGGGAGAAGAAGAGGAGCGACGCCAGCCCGACCTGGAACATGCCGTCGCCTGCCTGGCTGACCAGCCGGACGGCGAAGAGCTTCCTGAAGTCGCGCAGCCGAAGCAGGACGCCGAGTTCCGAGATCACACCCACCGGTTCAGGGTATGCGGTGGTGGGAGCGAACCCCGCCCCGGGGCGGCCCGACGGCGGGCCTCCACCCCGGGCTCGGAGGTTGTCAGACGCAGGGCGGGGTATCGCCCGGGCTGGTTCTGACGACTCGGTCGGGTGGCGGGGGCCGGGGGCTGGCTGGCGGGTGGCGGGTCCCGGGTGGCGGGTCCCGGGTGCCGGGTCCCGGGTGCCGGGACTGCGGGACCGCGGGACCGCGGGACCGCGGGGGCGCGCTCCGTTGTCCGGCATGCGAAGAGGGTCCGGAACGGGCAGGTTCCGGACCCTCTTCGCTCGGTCGTCAGAAGCAGGGCGGGATATCGCCCGGGCTGGTTCTGACAACTCGGCAGGTGCTGCGGATCAGCGCGGGTACTTCTGGTCGCGCTGGTCCTGCGCTCGCAGGCTCGCTACGGATCAGCGCTCGTTCTCACCGGAGATGAAGGCCTCCAGAGCCGCACGGCCCTTGGTGTCCTCCATCTGGACCGGCGGGGACTTCATGAAGTACGTCGACGCCGAGAGGATGGGGCCACCGACGCCACGGTCCTTGGCGATCTTCGCGGCACGGACGGCGTCGATGATGATGCCGGCCGAGTTGGGGGAGTCCCAGACCTCGAGCTTGTACTCCAGGTTCAGGGGCACCTCGCCGAACGCGCGGCCCTCGAGGCGGACGTAGGCCCACTTGCGGTCGTCGAGCCACGCGACGTAGTCCGACGGGCCGATGTGGACGTTGCGGTCCTCGGTCTTGCCACCGAGGGGGCCCTCGAGGTTCGACGTCACGGCCTGCGTCTTCGAGATCTTCTTGGACTCGAGGCGCGTGCGCTCGAGCATGTTCTTGAAGTCCATGTTGCCGCCGACGTTCAGCTGGTACGTGCGGTCCAGCACGACGCCGCGGTCCTCGAAGAGCTTCGCGAGCACGCGGTGCGTGATGGTCGCGCCGACCTGCGACTTGATGTCGTCGCCCACGATCGGGACACCGGCGGCCTCGAACTTCGCAGCCCACTCGGGGTCCGACGCGATGAAGACCGGCAGGGCGTTGACGAACGCGACGCCCGCGTCGATCGCGCACTGCGCGTAGTACTTCGCGGCGATCTCCGAGCCGACGGGCAGGTAGCAGACGAGCACGTCGGCGCCCGACTCCTTGAGCGCGGCGACGATGTCGACCGGCTCGGCGTCCGACTCCTCGATGGTCTCGCGGTAGTACTTGCCGAGACCGTCGTTCGTGACACCGCGCTGGACGGGCACGCCCAGCGGCGGGACGTCAGCGATCTTGATGGTGTTGTTCTCCGAGGCGTTGATGGCCTCCGAGAGGTCGAAGCCGACCTTCTTGGCGTCGACGTCGAAAGCGGCGACGAACTCCAGGTCGGACACGTGGTAGTCACCGAACTGCACGTGCATCAGTCCGGGCACGGTGCTGCTCGGGTCAGCATCGCGGTAGTAGTGCACGCCCTGGACCAGGGAAGATGCGCAGTTTCCGACGCCAACGATGGCGACGCGGATGGAGGACATCCTCGCTCCTTGCTGTCAGTGCCGGAGGCGCTGCGCGCCGACGGCTTCGTAGTTAGTGGTTGTCATGCCCGTGACGGTTCTCAGGGCCGCTCGACGGCCGGGTGCGACGACGGTCGCGCTCGGTCGTGATCAGTCCGTCGAGCCACCGAACCTCACGCTCGACCTGTTCCAGGCCGTGACGCTGCAGCTCGAGGGTGTATTCGTCCAGTCGCTCACGAGTGCGTGCGGCGGACTCCTTGACCGACTCCAACCTCTCGGTGAGCCGGCTGCGCCGACCCTCGAGGATGCGGAGCCGGGTCTCGGCGTCGGTCTGCGCGAAGAACGCGAACCGGACGTCGAAGCTCTCGTCCTCCCAGGCTGCCGGTCCCGAGGTCGCGAGGACCGTCTGGAGACGCTCCTTGCCCTCGGCGGTCAGCTGGTACACGATGCGTGCCCGCTTGCCGGACAAGGCGTGGGGAGGGGTGGTGGGTGACTCGGTGCCGACGATGTAGCCGTGCGTGACCATCGCCTTGAGCGCCGGGTAGAGCGAACCGTAGGAGAAGGCCCGGAACGACCCGAGCAGCAGGTTGAGCCGCTTGCGAAGCTCGTACCCGTGCAGCGGGGACTCGTTCAGGAGGCCGAGGATCGCGGTCTCCAGCACGTCGGAACGGCTGCGTGCCATGACACCTCCTCCTCGGCCGGGCTGTCACCGCGGAGGGCGGATCAGGCGTGGTTCGACTACTCGATGTATCGAGTCGATACATCGACAGGTTAGGTGGATTCGCGGTGCCGCGCAATATGTCACGCCGTCGGGCAGATGTGAAGGACTGGCGGACCTGCGGCGTGGCTGTGGCGAAACAATGGCGGACCGGGCCCCGGGGGGCCTTGTCCTCACGGGAGGACGCCCTATTGTTCAGGGTGGTCTGATGCATGTTCTGCGCTGGGCGAGCCCCTCCCGGGCGGCGGTGCGGAACAGGTCCTGACCGCTAGAGACCCCCAGAGGAAGGTGAACCGTGGCGAGCTCCGCGAGGCAGACGAAGGGCACGGCGCGTGCCGGCAGCACGGCGCGCACGGGCACCTCGGCGCGCAAGCGCCGCTTCTTCAACTACCCCCGTTCCCACGTCAAGAGCTTCCGTCGTTGGCTGCCGTCCTGGCGCGTGCTGCTCGGGACCTTCCTCACCGGGACCGCGCTGGTCGCCGGCATCCTCATCGCCGCGTACGCGACGACCTCGGTCCCCAAGGACCCCGCCTATGCGGTGCAGAACCAGAAGACCACGGTGTACTACGCGGACGGCGTCACGGAGATCGGGACCTTCCAGGAGGAGAACCGCGTCATCGTCGACTACGCCACGCTCCCGGACTACGTCGGCAACTCCGTGGTCGCGTCGGAGGACAGCTCCTTCTGGACCAACTCCGGGATCGACCTCAAGGGCATCGCCCGCGCGTTGGTGAACAACCTCAAGGGTGGGAGCACCCAGGGCGCCTCGACCATCACCCAGCAGTACGCCGAGAGGTACTACGCCGGCGCGACGGTGTCCGACTACGTCGGCAAGTTCCAGGAGGCGATGCTCGCGCTGCGGCTCACGCAGGAGCAGCCCAAGGAGGAGATCCTGGGGAACTACCTCAACACGATCTACTTCGGCCGCGGGGCGCACGGGATCGAGGCCGCCGCGCAGGCGTACTTCGGTGTCCCGGCCGCGGAGCTGACCATCTCCCAGGCTGCGATGATCACCGCGATCATCCCCAACCCGACGGTCTACGACCCGGCCAACAACCCCGACATCACGCAGGCGAAGTGGCAGCGGGTGATCAACCGGATGGCCGCCGACGGGCACATCACGGCGGCGGAGAAGGCCGAGGCTGTCTTCCCGGCCGACACGCTCAAGGAAAAGGTCGCGACCAACTCCAAGGGCGGGCAGGCCGGCTACCTCCTCGACCTGGTGAGGCGCGAGCTCGAGGCCGGCGACTACGGCGACGGCGTGCTCGACACCAAGGGCTTCACGATCGTCACCACGATCGACAAGTCGATGCAGGACCTCGCGGTCGCGACCGCGGAGAGCATCCCGCGAGAGGGCGAGCCGCACGCGGCGTCGCCCTTCCTCCGGCCGTCGATCGTGTCGATCGACCCGGCCGACGGGGCGGTCAAGGCCGTGTACGGCGGTACGGACTTCGTGACCCAGGAGTTCAACGCCGCGACCCGTGGCGTCGCGCAGGCGGGTTCGACCTTCAAGCCCTTCACGCTGATCGCCGCGCTCGAGCAGGGCATCGACCTGTCCGCGACCTACGACGGCAACAACGACGTCGAGGTGCCCGGCTTCTATGACGAGGGCCAGGGCGTCAAGAACTTCGACAACGGCAAGTTCGGCACGATCGACCTGGCCACGGCGACCGCGAACTCCGTCAACACCGTCTATGCGGCCCTGAACATGGAGGTCGGCCCGCAGGCGACGGTCGACACTGCCGTCAAGGCGGGAATCCCCGCGGACAGCATGGACCTCAAGGCTGTCCCGTCGAACGTGCTGGGGACCGCGTCGGTCCACCCGCTCGACATCGCGCACGCGTACGCGACGTTCGCCGCACAGGGGTTCGAGTCGACGCCGCACGTGGTCCAGTCCGTCAAGCGGCTCGGTTCAGGGGCCGAGACCTACGACGCGCCGGGCCGCAACGAGCGCGTCTTCGACGCCGACGTCATGGCCGCGGCGACCTACGCCATGACGCAGGTCGTGGAAGCCAAGGGCGCCTCCGGAGCGCCGGCCAAGGCGTTGAACCGTCCCGTCGCGGGCAAGACCGGTACGTCGAACGACAACAAGTCGGCCTGGTTCGCGGGGTACATGCCCCAGCTGGCGACCGTCGTCGGGCTCTACCAGGACAACACCGAGACCAACACGCAGGAGCAGATCACGACGTTCGGCGAGTGGGCGGCCAAGTCGAGGCCTCAGGCCATCACGGGTGGTACCTGGCCCGTCCAGGCCTGGACCTCGTACATGGAGGGCGTCATCGCGCTGCCTCAGTACGCCGAGGTCCAGGAGTTCCCCGAGTACACGATGAAGAAGGTCAAGCCGTCCCCGACGCCGACCGAGGAGCCCACGGAACCGGCTCTCGAGGAGCCGGTCGAACCGGAGGAGCCGGTTGCGCCGGCCACCGTGACGGTCCCGACCGACCTCACCGGACGGTCCAAGGCGGACGCCAGGGCTGTGCTCGAGGGGATGGGGCTCAAGGTCTCGTTCACCGAGGAGTACTCGGCAGACGTTGCCCCCGGCGTGGTGCTGCGCGTCGGTGGATCCGGTCAACAGGTCGAGACGGGCAAGACCGTCACGGTGGTCCTGTCCAAGGGGCCGGACCCCAAGCCCAAGCCCGACCCGGAGCCCGAACCCAGCACCCCTCCGCCGACCACGCCGCCGGAGGGCGGCGGGAACCAGGGCAACGGCAACGGCAACGGTAACAACGGCGGGTAGCGACCGACGTCACCACCGCAGATTTCCCGAGCCTGGTCCCGACCAGGTACCTTGGGAACTTGCTGTGTCTCGATCCGTGCTGCCATCAGCACGGTGACCTCACAGCGACGCACAACCCTCCTGTCACGGAGATACCGTGACCGCTGAGACCGCAGGAGGTGGGTTTACCGCATGCGTCAGTACGAATTGATGATCATCCTCGACCCCGAGATCGAGGAGCGCACCGTTGCTCCGTCGCTCGACAAGTACCTGACGGTCATCAAGACCGACGGTGGCACTGTCGACAAGGTGGACATCTGGGGCCGTCGCCGCCTGGCCTTCGAGATCAAGAAGAAGTCCGAGGGCATCTACGCCGTCGTCGACTTCACCGCGACGTCGGCCACGGCCAAGGAGCTGGACCGTCAGCTCGGCCTCAACGAGGTCGTCCTGCGCACGAAGGTCCTGCGCACCGACGCTCGCTGATCACCCCGCACTTCTGACTTCCCTCGTGGCACCCCCGGTGCGCTGCGCGTCCCCAGGACAGCGTCAGTGGCACGTGGTGGGATGTCCGCGGACGGGGGTCATCCCCTTCGAAGAGTCTTCGATACGTAACGAACAATGAGGAGCTGGCATGGCTGGTGAAACCGTCATCACGGTGGTCGGGAACCTGACCGGGGACCCGGAGCTTCGCTTCACCCCCTCAGGGGCTGCCGTCGCCAACTTCACCGTGGCGTCCACGCCGCGCACCTTCGACCGCCAGAGCAACGAGTGGAAGGACGGCGACACGCTGTTCATGCGCTGCTCGATCTGGCGCGAGGCCGCGGAGAACGTCGCCGAGTCCTTGACCAAGGGCATGCGCGTCATCGTTCAGGGCCGTCTGGTCCAGCGTTCGTACGAGACCCGCGAGGGCGAGAAGCGCACGGTCGTCGAGCTGCAGGTGGAGGAGATCGGTCCTTCCCTGAAGCTACGCCACCGCGAAGGTCACCCGGGCCCAGCGCTCGGGTGGCGGCAACTTCGGTGGTGGCGGCGGTTTCGGCGGCGGCGGCGCTTCGAGCGGCGGCGGCGGATTCAGCGCTTCCGGCGGTGGCCAGCAGAGCAACGACGACCCGTGGGCCACGGCTGGCCCCGCGTCGTCGGGTGGTGCCTCGTTCTCGGACGAGCCCCCGTTCTAGTCACCGCTCACCCCAGACAAACCCTTCCCGGCAGGGCAGTGCCCGACGACGGCACTCGCCCCGGCCGGGGATAGCACCTTGTGAAGGAGCAACACCATGGCGAAGCCAGTGGTGCGCAAGCCCAAGAAGAAGCCCAACCCGCTGAAGTCGGCGAAGATCGACGTCGTCGACTACAAGGACACGACGCTGCTGCGGAAGTTCATCTCCGACCGCGGGAAGATCCGTGCCCGTCGCGTGACCGGCGTCTCCGTCCAGGAGCAGCGTCAGATCGCACGTGCCGTCAAGAACGCCCGCGAGATGGCACTTCTGCCGTACTCGTCGTCCGCACGCTGATGAGAGGGGATCAGAACATGGCAAAGCTCATCCTGACCCACGAGGTCACCGGCCTGGGCGAGCCCGGCGACGTGGTCGAGGTCAAGGACGGGTACGCCCGTAACTTCCTCGTGCCCCGTGGCCTGGCGACCGGCGTGGTCCAAGGGCGCCGAGTCGCAGATCACTGCGATCCGCAAGGCACGCAAGGCTCGCGAGATCGCGACGCTCGACGAGGCCAAGGCGACGCGCGACTCGCTGCAGTCGAAGCCTGTCGTCGTGAAGGCGAAGGCGGGCCAGGGCGGCCGTCTGTTCGGTGCTGTCACCACCGGTGACATCGCTGAGGCCGTCAAGGCCCTCGGCGGCCCGTCCGTCGACAAGCGCAAGATCGAGATCGGCCAGCCGATCAAGTCGACCGGTTCGTACACGGTCACCATCCGCCTGCACGCCGAGGTCTCGGCGAAGATCGCGGTCAACGTGGTGGCTGCCTGATCGACTGATCGCCCCTGTCCCGTGAGGGATGGATGGATCGGAGATCTCACCCGACGGCCCGGTCCCCTCTGCGGAGGGGACCGGGCCGTCGGCGTTCCCGGGGCCCGCTTCCTCAGGCCCCCGTGACCATCCAGCGGTCGCCGCGCGCCCTGAGGCCTGTGGTCAGGGCGCGCGCCGCCATGAAGACCCCCGCGAAGGCCGCCCACAACCACGCGAGGCCTGCGGCGCCGTCGGGCGCGAGCTCACGGACCGCCAGCGCGAACGGGACGTACACCACGAACGTGACCATGCCGGCCCACGCGAGATAGCGGCCGTCCCCAGCCCCGATGAGCACCCCGTCCAGGACGAACACCCAGCCCGCCATGGGCAGCAGCAGCCCGCACACGGCCATGCCGAGCGCGACGGCGGTGCGGACGTCGGGGTCGGACGTGAAGAACAGCGCGAACCACCACCCGCCCACGGCCATGACCAGGCCGAGCAGCGCTCCCGCCCCGACGCCCCACTGGAGCGTGCGGCGCAGGACCGCCCGGACGTTCGACCGGTCTCCGGCCCCCAGGCCGTGCCCTACGAGGGCCTGCGCGGCGATCGCGAGGGCGTCGAGCGCGAAGGCCGCGAGACCCCACACCGACGCCACGACCTGGTAGCCCGCGAGCGTGACCTCGCCGAGGCCCGTTGCGACGAAGACCGTCAGGAGGATCGCGAGGCGCAGCGAGAGCGTGCGGACGAACAGGGGCGCGCCCGCGCGCGCGTTGGTCCAGATGCCGCCCGCGGCGGGGCGCAGGGAGGCGCCCTCGCGTCGGGCGCCGCGCACGACGACGACGCCGAGCACCGCGCCCATGGTCAGCTGGGCGACGGCGGTACCGATGCCCGAGCCGGCGATGCCGAGGCCAACGCCGTACACGAGCACGACGTTGAGGATCGCGTTGAACGTCGCGCCGCCCGCGGCGACGTAGAGGGGCGTGCGGGTGTCCTGGAGGCCACGCAGCACGCCCGTGGACGCGAGGACGACGAGCATGCCGGGCAGGCCCAGGCCCGACCACCGCAGGTACACCAGGGCGTGGTGCGCGACCTCGCCCGTGCCGCCCATCGCGCCGATCGCCCAGCCGCCGCCGAACCACAGGGCCGCGGCCAGCACGAGGCCGAGCCCGAGCGCGAGCCACATGCCGTCGATGCCCGACTGGAGCGCCTCGCGCCGGTGCCCCGCGCCGATACGCCGGGCCACGGCCGCGGTGGTCGCGTACGCGAGGAACACGCACAGGCCGACGAGGGTCAGGAGGACCGTGGAGGCGAGGGAGAGTCCCGCGAGCTGGGCGGTCCCCAGGTGCCCGACGACGGCGCTGTCCACGAGCACGAAGATCGGCTCCGCGACGAGCGCTCCCAGGGCAGGGACTGCGAGGGCCAGGATCTGCTTGTCGATGAGGCGCCGGCTGGGAGGCCGGGACGGGGATCCGGGGGCCGTCTCCACAGGGCCTGTGGACGAACCAGGTGACGGCGCGGCGGGCGATGCCTCCTGGGTGTCCGGGGGGCGGTGCTCGGATGAACGGGGTGAACGACCGGTGTCCCCGCCCTGACCGGGGGAGGGTTGGCGTGTCGGCGGCGTGTTGCCGGAAATTTCTTCGTCCACATGACTGAGCCTAGTGAACTGGCTGCTCCCGGGGCTGTACAGGGGAAAACTGGTCGCTTGTCCACATGGTTGTCCACAAGCCTGTGAACAGCATGGGGGCCTCTGTCCACAGGCTGTCCACACCTCTGTGAACAGGGCCGTTTGCGGGCCGTGGGAGCGCGATCTAGTGTCGCTGAGTCGCGCATGCTCGGGCCTTCCGAACGGTCGACGGTGCACCACCAGCGATACCCCTCGACGATGCGGGCGCAGGCGTGTCGGTGGGCCGGAGTAGAACAGACGTGCGACGCAGGACGATACCCGGCCGTGCCGGGGGAGTGAGGGGCCCGCATGTCGATCGACGAGCTCGAGTCGAGCTTTGGACCGCCCGCAAGCAGCGGCGGTCCCGGGTTCGACCGCACCCCGCCGCAGGACATCGCCGCCGAGCAGAGCGTGCTCGGTGGCATGCTGCTGTCCAAGGACGCCATCGCGGACGTGATCGAGCAGATCCGCGGCACCGACTTCTACAAGCCTGCGCACGAGTCGATCTACGACGTCATCATCGACCTCTACGGACGCGGCGAGCCCGCGGACGCCATCACGGTCGTCGCCGAGCTCACGCGGCGCGGCGAGCTGGGCCGGATCGGTGGCGCGCCCTACATCCACGACCTCATGGCCATGGTCCCCACGGCCGCGAACGCGGGCTACTACGCGCGCATCGTGCGCGAGCGCGCCGTGCTGCGACGCCTCGTCGAGGCCGGGACCAGGATCGTCCAGCTCGGCTACGCCACGGACGGCGGCGACGTCGACGACGTGGTCAACAACGCGCAGGCCGAGGTCTACGCGGTCACCGAGCGACGCACAGCCGAGGACTACATCGTGCTGGGCGAGGTCATCGGCGGGACGGTCGACGAGATCGAGGCCGCAGGGCACCGCGGCGAGGGCATGGTCGGGGTGCCGACGGGCTTCGCCGACCTCGACCGGCTCACCAACGGGCTGCACCCCGGGCAGATGATCGTGATCGCGGCACGTCCGGCGATCGGGAAGGCGCTCGCGCTCGACACCCTCCTGCCGACACCGACCGGATGGACCACCATGGGTGAGGTCGCGGTCGGTGACCGGCTGCTCGCTGCGGACGGCACCCCGACTACCGTCGTGCGCGCGACCGAGATCCTCATGGACCGGCCGTGCTACGAGGTCGTGTTCGACGACGGCACGACGATCGTCGCCGATGCGCTGCACGAGTGGTCCACGAGCACCAGAGCCTCGCGCCGGAAGAGTGGACTGACGGAGACCGTCCGCACCACCGAGGAGATCGCAGCGACAGTGCGGTGCGAGACCGCCGATCGCCGCGCGAACCACGCCGTGACGACTGCGGGTGCGCTGGCTCTTCCCGAGGCGGACCTCCCCCTGCACCCCTACGCCCTGGGCGTCTGGTTGGGCGACGGTCACTCGGCGTCAGCCCGCTTCACGTCCGCCGACCCCGAGATCGCGGTACGCATCGAAGGGCTCGGGCTGGTCGCCGAGGCGCGAACGCAGTTCGAGGGGCCCGCCCGCCTCTACTCGCTCCAGCTTCCCGAGGCCCCGGCCGTTGCCACCCGGAACTGTGTCGTCTGCGGGGTCGAGTTCGTGCCCCGGACCACTCAGATCAAGACCTGTGGGCGTTCATGCGGAGGCAAGTCGAAAGGCATCTCCGAGAAGATGCCTGCCCCGACGTGCCCGGACTGCGGACGTCCCAGTACCGGCCTTCGACGCTGCCAGGAGTGCCACAACGCTCGCGGGACCGTCGCCGGGATCCTCCGCACGCTCGGCGTGATGGACGACAAGCACATCCCCCTCAACTACCTCCGGGCGAGCGAGACGCAGCGTCGCGAACTGCTGGCAGGGCTCCTGGACACGGACGGCACGGTCAATCCCACCGGAAGTCCCCAGATCTCCCTGACGAACCGGCGCCTTGCCGAAGGTGTCCGCGAACTGATCCACAGCCTGGGGTACCGGACGGGTTGGTCCGAGAAGAGGGTGGACGGACGATCCGAGAAGTCGTCGACCGCCTTCACCATCACATTCACGACCGACGACGACGTCTTCGCTCTCGAGCGGAAGAAGCTGGTCCACAAGGAGCG
This sequence comes from uncultured Actinomycetota bacterium, assembly GCA_963782165.1. Classification (GTDB taxonomy): domain Bacteria; phylum Actinomycetota; class Actinomycetes; order Actinomycetales; family Cellulomonadaceae; genus Oerskovia. The sequence continues at coordinate 14,134 of CAWAIO010000003.1, read as the reverse complement.
CCGTCGCCCTTCGACCCCGCGTCTGAAGACACGTTTCATCGTCGACGTCCGTCGCATCGATCCCGTACCCGTGCGCTGCGTGGAGATCAACCACCCCGAGCACCTCTACCTGGCCAGCCGCGCGATGATCCCCACGCACAACTCGACACTGGGAATCGACATCGTCAGGTCGGCATCGATCAAGCACAACATGACGTCCGTCGTGTTCTCGCTCGAGATGAGCCGCAACGAGATCACGATGCGTCTGTTGGCCGCAGAGGCACGCATCCACCTGCAGAAGATGCGCAACGGCTCCATGGGTGAGGACGACTGGGCAGAAGCTCGCCGGCACCATGGGCAAGATCTCCGAGGCGCCGCTGTTCATCGACGACTCGCCCAACATGTCGCTCATGGAGATCCGCGCCAAGTGCCGTCGGCTCAAGCAGAAGCACGACCTCAAGCTCGTCGTGATCGACTACCTCCAGCTCATGACGTCGGGCAAGCGCGTCGAGTCCCGCCAGCAGGAGGTCTCCGAGTTCTCGCGTGCGCTCAAGCTCCTCGCGAAGGAGCTCGAGGTGCCGGTCATCGCGATCTCGCAGCTGAACCGTGGCGCTGAACAGCGCACCGACAAGAAGCCCGCTATGTCGGATTTGCGCGAATCGGGCTCTATCGAGCAGGATGCCGACATGGTCATCCTTCTGCACCGTGAGGACGCGTACGAGAAGGAGTCCCCGCGAGCGGGTGAGGCGGACCTGATCGTGGCCAAGCACCGTAACGGCCCGACCGACACGATCACCGTGGCGTTCCAGGGGCACTACGCGCGGTTCGTGGACATGCAGGTCTGAGCATCACGCGTTTGTCGACGTGCAGCCTAGATTGCACGATCCTCCACCTATGCTGCATGGCTGACGCTTTGCAACGTGTGGGGACTGCCCCGGATTCGGTTGACTCCTGACCTGTGAGGACTGTGGTCCTTGCTGGAAGGATGTTCATCGTGCCTAAAGCGTTCCCGAGAGAGTTCCGTGATGACGTGGTCGCGATCGCCCGGAAGGGCGAGCTGCCGATCCGGCAGGTCGCGAAGGACTTCGGTGTGTCCGAGTCGTGTCTGCAGCGCTGGTTGAAGATCGCCGATGTCGAGGACGGCAAACGTCCCGGCGTGACCACGTCGGAGTCTGAAGCGTTGCGTGAGCTGAAGAAGCGCAACCGGGCCCTCGAGCAGGAGAACGAGATCCTGCGCCGGGCTGCTGCGTACTTCGCCCGCGAGCTGCCCCCAAAATGACGTACCCGCTGGTCCTTGACCTTGCCGACGACGGTGTTCCCGTCGCGGTGACTTGCAGGGTGCTGGGCTTCTCCAAGCAGGCCTTCTACAAGTGGCGGGCCGCCCCGGTCACCCGCCGCGACATCGAGGACGCCTACGTGATCCACGCAGCCCTGCGGGTCCATCACGACGACCCGGAGTTCGGGTACCGGTTCATCTCCGACGAACTCAACGACGCTGGTATGGCCGCCGGCCGCAACAAGGTCGCCCGGCTGTGTCACGGGCAAGCGATCGTCTCGACGATCCACCGACGTCGCCGCGGTGCCAAGCGTCCCGGACCGGCGGTCCACGACGACCTCGTGAACCGTGATTTCGCCGCCGAGGGCCTCGATCAGGTCTGGCTGACCGACATCACCGAGCACTGGACTGACGAGGGCCGGCTGTACTTGTGCGCGATCAAGGACGTGCACTCGAACAAGATCGTCGGCTACTCGATCGACTCACGCATGACGTCCTCGCTCGCCGTGAACGCACTGGCCAACGCGATCACAGCCCGCACGCCCGAGTCGACGATCGTGCACTCGGACAGAGGATCTCAATTTCGATCGCACGCCTACGTCGATGCCCTGACCGCGGCCGGGCTGCGCGGATCGATGGGCCGAGTCGCAGCAGCAGGCGACAATGCCGCAATGGAGAGCTTCTTCGCGCTACTCCAGAAGAACGTCCTGAACCGTCACCGCTGGACGACACGTGACGAGCTACGCCTGGCAATCGTGACCTGGATCGAGAAGACCTACCACCGACGACGACGCCAAGAACGACTCGGCAGACTCACCCCGGTAGAGTTCGAACGCCAGACCCTGGCCCTCGCGGCCTGAACCACTCAACCCCGCGAGTCAACTAAATCCGGGGCAGTCCCGGGCAGTCCCCCACTTCCGGGCCGGCGTCATCGGGGGACTGCCCCGGCATGCACCGCATGCGCCACTACTTGCCTCCGTCAACAATCATCGCTAGCCCGCGAGGGGCGCGGCGCCAATAGAGGCCGGCCTCGCGGGTGAAATCGTCGACAGACGCAGACCATCTCGCCCACCTCGCGGCCACTCACGCCATGTGTACGTCTCCGAGGGCGGCCGGCTCCGCCTGGCGTAGTAAGTGCTGGGGGCCACCTGCAACACCTCGCAGATGAGCTCGACCCCCAACCGGCGACCCTCCACGACATCCTCGCGGTTGGCGTCGATGAACGCGGCTACTTGTTCTGGCGGTCGAGCTCCGCCCCGAAGAAATGCGCCGCTCTCCGCAGAATCTCGTTCGCCCGCCGCAGCTCACGGACCTCCTGCTCGAGTTCCTTCATCCGAGCAGCTTCGCTCGTGGTGACTCCGGGGGTGACGCCCTCGTCAATGTCGGCCTGCTTGACCCACAGCCGAACCGACTCGACCCCGTACCCCAGCTGGGTCGCGACGCGCTGCACGGTGCCGTGCGCGGTCCCCAGCTCCGCCCGCAGCGACCGGACCATCCGGACCGCGGCCGCCTTCTCCTGATCGGAGTACCGCCTCGTGGTCGGCTTCCCTGCACTCTGCTCCTTCGGCATGAGCCCATCCTCGTTCCCAAGCTCAGGCAACTCCACCGAACCCAGGGCGATTCAGTACATGCCGTCTGGATGGGTGATCAAGGTCGGATGAGAGAGAAGACCTTGCGTGGTGATGGGATTCTCGTCGGCGTACTCGGCCTCACGGCCTGCGCTGGGCATGGGCCAGCCGCGCCTCGATCCGCTTCCTACCCCGACTGAGCCGGGAGGAGACGCGGCGCAGCTCGAGGGCACGCTCGTGGAAGAGGACGGTTGCCTGTGGACGCTGATTCGACGAGGTACCTTCCGGTCTTTCCCGCGGGTGCGGTCGCGTGGGACGGTTCGACCCTGACGACCACCAACCCGAGAGACCCGGCGACGAGGGACGACGTAGTCCCGGGCGAAGAGATCTCGCTGGGTGGCGGGGGCAGCGGGTTGGATCCCTATTCCTGACGCCTGCGACCTGGCGGAAAGGTCCTTCGTCGTCGCTGCACCCTAAGAGTGGGAGGGGAGGCGCCTCAATAGCACCTCCCCTCCCACTCCAGGATTGACGGCTCATCCGATGAGGGTGTAGGCGGGGTCTGAAGCCGCCGGCCTCGAGCAGGGATCTGGCGTTGTAGTGGGTCAGGTTGCGGAAGCCGAGTGCGGAGCCGCGCAGGTGTTCGAGCCGGCTGTTGATGGCCTCGGTCGGGCCGTTGCTGGTGCCGGGCAGGTCGAAGAACGCGAGCACGTTGGCGGCGCGCTTGGTCAACGTGCGCCCGAGCGTGACGAGCTCGGTGAGGGCCGTGGGAACGCCGTGGGTCACGGAGTCGATGACGGCGGTCATCAACGCGCGGCCCTGGACTCTGTCGGGATGGCGGTAGGCGGTGATCATGCGCTGGTAGATGCCCCCAGGTCGCCTCGACCTCGACATGCTCCTCGGCGGCGAACAGCGTCTGGATCCTGGCCGGCTGCTTGTCTGTCAGGAGGTCGGCGTGGTGTGGACGGCGCTGCGGGCGAAGGTCCCGGTGCGGGTCCCCTCGTCGTCGACGGTCACGACATGGTCGGCGGCGACGGGCACGTGCTCGTCGGTCATGGTTCCTCCAGGGGTCCTGCGGTGCGATCGGGGGGCGTGCACCGGAGCATCCGGCCCACTGTCACACACCGGGGGGAGAGGAAGGAAGTCCGTCCCGCAGGTGGTCGACCGTGCCCGACGACGCAGGGTCGCCCTGCGCCGTCGGGCACCGGCGCGTGGGTCGAGGTCGAGCGCTGGTACGGCTGGGGCGAGGCGAAGGAACCTCAAGCGTCGTAGCGGAAGGCGTCCCAGGCCCCGAGGAGGTATTGGATGCCGAGCGCCCGGTCGTAGAGGCCGTAGCCGGGTCGGGGCTTGTTGGTCGTGTTCTCGTCCCACATGTGCCGGCCGTGGTCGGGACGCACGTACCCCTGGTAGTCGGCCTCCGCGTACGCCTTCATGATGCCGGTCGTGTCGACGCTGCCCTCCTGCGCGCGGTGCGCGACCTCCGTGAAGTCGCCGTTCCCCAGGTGCAGGATGTTGCGCACGTGCGTGAAGTGGATGCGGTCCATGAACGTGCGCACGGCGTCGATCGCGTCCTGCTCGGGGTTGGCCGAGAAGCTGCCCAGGCAGAGCGTCAGGCCGTGGTACGGACTGTCGTGGAGCGAGAGCACACGCGCCAGGTCCTGCTTGGTGGACACGACGCGCGGCCACCCGAAGACGTCGAACGGCGGGTCGTCGGGGTGCACGCCCAGCTTGACGTCCGCTTCCTCGCACGCGGGGATCACGGCGTCGAGGAAGTACCGGTAGTTCGCGTACACGTCCTCGTGGGTCACGCCCTCGTAGGCCGCGTCGAGCTCGGTGAAGCTCGCGAGCCGCTCGGGCTCCCAGCCGGGCAGCGTGAGGCCGTGCGTGTTCGCCTCCATGTCCGCGATGAGGCCCTGCGGCGACATGGCGTCCACGACGGCCCGCTCGAAGAACAGCGCGGTCGAGCCGTCGGGCAGCGGGTGCCACAGGTCGGTGCGCAGCCAGTCGAAGACGGGCATGAAGTTGTAGCAGACGACCTTGACGCCCGCGCGCCCCAGGCGGCGGATCGTCGTCACGTAGTTCTCGATCGCCTCGTCCCGGCCCAGCCCGAGGACCGTCTTGCCGAGCTTGATCGACTCGTGCACGTTGACGGACTCGACGACGTCCGCGTCGAAGGTCCGCGTGATGCCGCGCGCGCGGGCCGCGTCGGTCAGCCCGGTGATCCTCGCGACCTCCGCGTCGATCTCCGCCTGCTCCCACACCTGCCCCGCCTGCTTGTCGTGCAGGCTCCACACGATCGTCTCCACGCCCGGGATCTGCCGCACGTGGTCGAGCGTGACCGTGTCGTTCCCCTCGCCGTACCAGCGGAATCCCATCTTCACGGCACACCCACCTCGTTCCTCGTGTTGTTCGTGTTGTTCGTGTCGTCCGTCCCGGGTGCCCGGTGGGCCGCCCGGGCCGCCACGGCATCGGCCAGCGCGTCGAGGCGGCCCAGGTCCGCGACGCCGGGCAGCAGGCCGGGGAGGCGGACCAGCGCGCGGACCGCGGCGTCGTCGTGCGTCGCATCCTCCACGACGGCGCGGAGCTCGTCGGCCCGCGGGTCGTCCACGACCCGCCCGGCCCGGACTTCGGCGACGACGTAAGCGGCCCAGGCCGCGAGCGCCGTCACGACACCCGCGGGGACCTCCCCGGCAATGAGCCGGTCCGTGAGCGTGCCGCCCCAGCGGAAGGGGATTTTCTGCGTCCCGTCCGTCGCGACCTGGCGCGTGGTGTGACCTGTCGCGGGGTTCGCGAAGCGGGCTAGGAGCTTGTCGGCGTATGCGGCGAGGTCGAGGCCGTCTGGCGCCTCGAGCGTCGCGAGCGCGTCCGCTTGCAGTGCCTGGGCGCCCGCGGCGAGCGCCGGGTCTGCGACGGCCTCGGCGATCGTGGCGTACCCTCCGAGGGAGCCGGCGTAGGCGAGGTAGGAGTGGGCGCCGTTGAGCAGGCGCAGCTTGGCACGCTCGTAGGGTGCGACGTCGGCGGTGAAGGTGGCGCCGCCGAGCTCCCAGGCGGGGCGCGGACCCGCGAAGCGGTCCTCGATTACCCACTGGAGGAACGGCTCGGCGACGACGAGGCCCTCGTCGCGCGCGCCGAGCAGCGTCTCCACCTCGTCGCGCTGGGCGGGGGTTGTCACGGGGACGATCCGGTCGACCATGCTGCATGGGAAGGTCACCGACGCGGCGAGCCACGCTCGCAGCGCGTCGCCCTCGGTGCCGGGCAGCGCGGCGTCGACGGCCTCGCCCACGAGGTGGGCGAGGATGCGGCCGTTGTTGGCGAGGTTGTCGCAGCTTAGGACGGTCAGGGGCTCGCCCCCCGCTCGACGGCGCGCGGCGAGCCCGCGGACCAGGAGTCCGATCGCGGTGGTCGCCGGGGCGGCGGTGACCGCCCCTCGCGCCGCGCCGTGCGAGACGTCTGTGCCCGCGGAGCCCGTGGGCGCCTCCTCACGGCACAGCGTGTCGAGGTCGCGAGTGACGGCGTCGAGGTCGAGGTGCCCGTCGGCGCCGCGCGCGTACCCCTTTTCGGTGACGGTGAGCGTGACGACGTGCGTCGTGGGCGCGGCGAGGGTTGTGAGGACGCGCAGGGTCTCCTCGGCCGGCCACGCGACGTCGACCACGGATCCCACGACGCGCGGCGACGCGTTGTCGGGCCCGACTGTGAGGACCGTGTAGACCCCGCCCTGGGGGCGGAGCTGGTCGCGGACCGTCGCGGAGCGCTGCGTCACGCCGAGGATCCCCCAGCGTGTGTCGTCGGTCGCGAGCGCCGCCTCTTCGGTGACGACGGCCTGGTGCGCGCGGTGGAACGCGCCGATGCCGAGGTGCACGATCCCGACCTGCGTCGGCCGGACGGGCACCGGGGGGAGCGACGGGTGCACCTCCCGGTGGAGGCGGCCACGGACCGGAGCCGTGGCGGCCCGCCCGGGGTGCGGGCCGGGCGGGAGGTCGAGGGTGCTTGGGGCGGTCACGCGGCCTCCTGCTGGTCGGGGTGGGCGGTTCTCGCCACAACCTGCAAACGATTGTACACAGCGTGTATCACGCCAGGTCTCCTCCTTTAGAATTCTGTATGCGAACGTTTGCAGCATTGCACGCGAGGCGCGTTGTGACCGGGGGCGCCGAGGCCGCCTATACCCGGCTATCGGCAGTCGAGCGCGTCGAAGGGGGTGCGGATCTCTCCGAGCACTTGACCCGTCGCCGATGTCACGCGGACGATGACGGAGCCGGCGGGCACCGTGGTCGTTCGCGCCGAGAACATCTGGTAGGCCGTGCGACCGGCAGCGACACCCTCGACCGACCGCCGTCCGTACGGCGTCTCGAGGGCGATGCCCACCGGGTCCGGCCCCTCGTTGTTGGCGCGCACTGCGACGTAGGCCCGTCCGGCGAGGCACCGTGGGGAGACGTCGACCGCGACGTCGGGCACGAGATTGCCCTCGCCGCACCGCAGCAGCGCACCGCCCCAGGCGGCGTGGTCGCTCGCGATCCCGTCACCGGCGTCGCCCGCGACCAGCCGCAGCATCTCCACGCCGGAGACGTCGACCATGAGAGGATCCCTGCCGACGTCGCGCGCAAGGGGTCCGCGGTGGTGCCGGCGGTGGCCAGGACGACCCCGTCCCCCTCGACGGCGAACGTCACCGTGCCGGCGGCCGAGCCGCTCAGCCCTGGGTTGACGCCGACCGTGGCCTCGAAGGTGGTGCACTGTCCGCCGAGCAGCACACCGACCGAGGCCCGTGCGTGCGTCAGGAGTCCCTTCTCGTACTCGACGCCGCCGATGTCGATGGCGTTTCCGGCGAGATCGGTGTCGCGCCGCACCGTGTCGAACCCGACGGTGGGGTCGACGAGTTGGAGGTCTGACACATGGACGTCCCGCGACGGTGCGCCGGGCACGACCCGGACGCTCGTGCTGTCCGACGTGCCTCGCCCGTCCAGCACCGCATCGACGAGGAGTCGGCCCGTCGGCACCGACGGTGAGGCCGTGACCTGCCAGGACACGTCCATCTCTGCGCCGGCCCCCATCGGGCCGAGGTCCACGGCCGCGTCCGGGACCACGTCCCAGCCGGGCGGCGCGATCAGGCGCACACCGGCCGCACTGACGGCCGAGTCCGCACGGACGGTCGCGTGCACCGTGCCCTCGGCACCGGCTACGAACCCGTCCGGCGCGTCGAGGGTTACGCTGCCCGGACGCTCGTATGCGCCGAGGTCGGCAAGGTCGATCACGGCGGCCATCGCCGCGTAGCCGGAAGCGTTCGGGTGCAGGTGGTCGCCGGAGTCGTACTCGGACCGCAGTCGCTGCGGGTCCGCACTGTCACGCACCGCGGCGTCGAAGTCCAGGACCGCGTCGTAGACGTCGTTCGTGCGGATCCACTCGTTGACGGCCTGTCTTGTCGCCTCACCCTGGGGGCCGAGCTGCCCCAGCGCGGTACGGAGTGATTGTCCCGCCCACGACGCGCACCCCCTGCGCCTTCGCGCGACCGGCGAGACCGGCGAGCCCGTCGATGATCTTCTGCGGATCGTGCTGCGCGGGTGTCTGCTGGATGTCGTTGATCCCCATGAACAGCACGACCGTCGAGACGTCGGCGTGCGAGAGGACGTCGCGGTCGAACCGCGAGAGGCCGGACGGCCCGCCATTGCCCCCCGGGTTGGCGTCGAGGAGGATTCTGTTTGCACCGATCCCCGCGTTCACGATCCCGAGTCGCGAGCTCTCCGGAGCTTCTCGGAACCGCGCCGCGAGCTGTCGACCCACCGGTCGTTCTTGCCGAATGTAGATCCGGAGCCGTCCGTGATCGAGTCGCCGAACGCCACGAGCGTGCCCTGAGCCTGCGACCCGGAGACCTCGACCGCGGACACGACGTACCCCGAGGTGGTGTTCCTCGTGAAGTCCGACCCCGACTCGGTAGCCGTGACGTCGGGACCGCTCGCCACGAACGTGGTGTGCTGCGCTGCGACGTGCTTGCTGAGTACCCGGCCGGCCTGCGGCGTGTAGGTGGACACGTGCAGGTCGTCGCCGGCCTCGACTGCGACGCCGACGGCGTCGGACCGGACGACCTGGCCCGGCGGGATCGTGACCGACCCGGCACCGTTGAAGGTGACGTCCTGCACGGACCCCGGCGACGCGCTCGCTCCGCCGAGCGAGGCCGGACGAGAGACGGTCGTGTGTTCCACGACCAGCGGCTCGGTGCCGAGAGCGTTGGACAGGACCACCCTGACCGCGTTTCCCCCGACGGAGAGCCGCGCGGTGTTGCGGATCGTGCAGGGTGCGCACCCTCCGGCGTCGGAGGGTTCCGCCAGTGCGGTGCCCCACGATCCCACCCAGCCCGACGGCTCTCGTCGGCGGCCGCGCTCGGCGTCGTCGCGTGCGCACCCGACCCGACCACGACGCCCGTCGCCGCTAGGGTGAGGGCCGTCAGGGCGGCGAGGGTACGCCGCCCGGAGGGCCGGCGAGGGTGCCGAGCACCTGTGGAGTCGATCATTGTCGTCCCCTACTAGAACAGCGAGAGCGTCAGGTGGCCGGTGTACTGCCCGGGCTCGGTGTCCTGGGGGAGCACGAGCCCGGAGCGTCGCGCCCACGAATAGGTACCGGCCACTGTCTCGCGGGCGTCGGTTGACCACCCGAGCAGCTCCTGGTGCTGGCAGGCCCGGGCCGCCGTCGAGTTCCGTGTTGACCTGCGGGCCGGCGAGGACGAGACCGGGGTGGCCGCCGTCGCCCACGACGAACGGAGTCCAGCCCAGATGGCTTCCGGAGAAGCTGTCTGCGCCGGACTCGAAGTCCGAGACGGAGACCAGCACGGCCCACGAGGCACCCGGCGTGACCTCCTCGGGCGACCGGGTGTCGATCACCGAGACGACGGGAAGCGCGCCGGTGTACTTGAGACGCTCGTTCGCCTCCGCGGGCCCCACCAGTTCCACCGGATCCGTCGAGTATGACAATGCGAGTACCCCGGGCTCTCGCTCCCCGGGGGGCCGATCGTGACGCTGACGCTGACGCCGACGCCGACACCGTCGCCGGCGTCCGACGCCAGGGTGTGACCAGACGCCGGGAGCGCCGCCGCCACGCAGCAGACTGCGGTGACGGTGGTGGCGGTGACGGCGGTGATGGCGGACAAGCCGCGACATGTTCTCGGGTGCTTCATCGTGCCTCCTTCAGACGCACGCCCGACCCTTCGGGACGTGGGGGGTGTGAACGGCGAACGGGTGCCCCACGGACGACGCGAGGCGGGCGGCCCCTCGCGCCGGGGACCTCGGACGATGGCCGAGGTCCCCGGCGCGAGCGGTCGGCGTCACGAGGACGCGATGATCTCCTCGGCCTTGTTGAAGAACTGCTCGGAGAACTCCTCGTTCGTGATGTTGCCGTAGGCGTGCTCCGCGCCGAGGCGCATGTACTCGGCCTCGATCGCGCCGAACCCCGCGGGGAGGAAAGGGGCCTCCTCGGTGATCCGGTCGGCGATGGAGTTCTCGTACTCGACGATCTTCTCGTCGAGGGAGCCCTCCTCCAGGTCCATTGCGTCCCGCTGCGCCGCGGTGGCGGGGATGCCCTTCGAGGTCCCGAAGATCTCTCCGACGCGCGGGTCGTTCACGAGGAAGTCGATGAGGGCTGCTGCGGCATCCGGCTGGTCCGTGTTAGCCGCCGTCGTCATGAGCATCGCCGGCTTCTGGTACATGTGCGACTCCCCGTCGGGCCCGACGGGGACGGGCAGCAGCCCGAGGTTGTCCTTACCGGACTCTGCGCCGTAGAAACTCGAGGAGAGCACGTCCCACTCGAACATCGTCGCTGCCTCGTTCGCAGACAGCGGCACGAGCGGCTTGATCTGGACCGTGCGTGCCGCGGGGTGGAACGCCCCGGCAGCACGAGCCTCTTCGACCTTCTCGAGCCACGGGAGCAGGTCCGACTCGTCGAAGCCGACCGGGCCGTCCTCCGTGAACGGCTGCTTGCCGGACTGGATGACGGTCTGGAGGAACGCGTAGAACCGGCTCGTCATGTCCTCGGAACCCCAGACGTCCAGGCCGCCGGCCTGGGTCGCCGCGCCCGCCCCCGCGAGGAACTCGAAGTAGTCGTCCCAGGTGTAGTCCTCCCCGACCCAGCTCGACGCCCAGCTCGTTGACCAGGTCGGGGCTGTAGATGAGGGCGAGCGTGTTCGTGCTCGTCGGGATCGCGACCTGCTTCCCGTCGATGTTCCCCGAGGAGAGCAGGTTCTCCTCGAACCCGCTCACGTCGAGGTTCGTCCCGATCTGGTTGTCGAGCGCCCGCAGCTGCCCGTTGTTCGCATACTGCCGGAGGTAGGCCAGGTCCATCTGGAAGACATCGGGCAGGCTCCCGCCCGCTGCCTCGGTGTTTCTCGCCGGCCGTAGTCGCCCCACGCCTGGAACTGGCTCTGGACGGTGATGTTCGGGTGCTCCGCCTCGAAGACGTCGATCGCCTCCTTGTAGTGGGCTGCCCGCTCCTCGTTGCCCCACCAGGCGAGCGTGAGGGTGATGTCGTCGTCCGTGGATACGGGTGCGGCGCTGCTGCCGTTGCCCCCACTGCCGTCTCCTCCGCCGCAGGCCCCCAGGCGAGGGTGAGGGTGAGAACGGCACCGGCGAGCGCTGATCGGCGTGCCTTCATGATTCCTCCTTCAGCCGGTGGCCGACTGCCACCGAGCACTGTCGTCGAACGGACCGCCGTCGTTGGCAGCCCGCGTTGATGCACCGGGCCGGGCTCTCAGCCGGGACCCGGGAGTGCGGTACGCCCGGTCACGTCGGGCGATCCCGTGGCCTTCGCGTTCGCGGTACGTGCGCGGCGTGCCTCCGTTCCGTCGATCGCGACGGCGAGCAGGCCACCTACGATCGTCAGGAGCGGCGCGAGCATCCAGATGAGCACCAGGACGACGGCGCACGCGCCCAGCAGGAGCACGCACCCCGTCAGGTCGTCGCGGGACCGCGCCACCCCCGTACGCAGCGCGTCGCTCGCCGTCGTGCCCGTGATGCGCCCCTCGGGGTCCGACCAGGCTCCCGCGGCACGCAGGACGCACAGGAGCCCGGCGGTCGCCACGGCGAACGACAGCCATCCCGCGACGGCACCGCCCGGCACCGTGCCCTGGCGCAGGGCCGCGAGGTTGACGAGGACGACGGCACACAGCACCGGGAGCGCGAGCCCCAGGAGCCAGAGCTGGCGCACAGCCGTCCCCACCACGCCCGGGCGAGGTCCGACAGACTGTCCGGGAGGCCTGCGTGGGAGGCCCGCAGGTGGGCGATGCCCGCAGCGAGCATCGGGAGGACCCCGACGACCGTGGGGAGCACCACGAAGACGGCCGCCCCCACGAGCAGTGCCTGGGCGAAGGCCGAGAGGAACCCGATCCTGCCCGCGCTCGTTCCGGGCACGCGGCTCAGCCCTTCAGACCCTGGGTCGCCACGCCGCCGACGAGGTAGCGCTGGAAGAGCGAAGAAGAGCATCACCGGGATCAGCGCCAGGACGGCCATCGCCATCTGGGCGCCGTAGTCCGACGTCGAGGTCTGGTCGACGAACAGGCGCAGCGCGATGGGCAGGGAGTACAGCGCCGGGTCCTTCAGGTACAGCAGCGGCCCGAAGAAGTCGTTCCAGGACCAGATGAACGCGAAGATCGAGCTGGTCACCAGGGCCGGCTTCATCAGCGGCAGCATGATCGACGGGAAGATCCGCACGTGCCCGGCGCCGTCGATCCGCGCGGCCTCGTCCAGCTCGCGCGGCAGGTTCGCGCATGAACTGGACCATGAGGAACACGAAGAATGCTTCGGCTGCGAGGAACTTGCCGATGCAGCAGCGGCATGAACGTGTCGACCAGGCCGAGATTGTTGAACATGATGTACTGCGGGATGATCACGACGTGGAACGGCAGCAGGAGCGTGGCGATCATGAGCGCGAAGAACACCTTGCGGCCCGGGAACTCGATCCGCGCGAATGCGTACGCGGTGACGGACGCAGACAGCATGATCCCGACGACGGAGCCGACCGCCAGGATCATGGAGTTGCAGAAGAACGTCCAGAACGAGACCCCGCCGATGCCGCTGAGCGCCGTGGCGTAGTTGGCGAGCGTTCGCGTCTCGGGCCACAGGCTCACGTTGCCGACGATGTCGCCGGTCGGCTTGAACGAGGACATGAGCATCCACACGCCCGGGTACAGGACGACGGCGATGACGGCGAGCACGAACAGGTGGAACAGCAGGGCCGCGGCCGCGGTCACGGTTCTTGGTCCTGCGACGCAGGACGGAGTGGGCGCGGCTGGGCGTGGTCGGCCCGGCGCAGCGCGGTCGGGCTCGGGTAGCTCGGTGGTGGTCATCGCTACGTCTCCCCGCTGTAGTGGACCCAGGCCTTGCGAGGTGCGGAAGAACAGGACGGTGATGACGCCGACGACGAGCACGAGCACCCAGGCCATCGCCGAGGCGTAGCCCATCCGGAAGTCCGCGAAGCCCGCGCTGGTACAGGTACAGCGTGTAGAACAGCGTGGACCCGGCCGGGCCGCCGGTGCCGCCGGAGATGATGAACGCCGAGGCGAAGATCTGGAACGCGTGGATGGTCTCCAGCAGCAGGTTGAAGAACAGCACCGGCGACAGCATCGGCAGCGTGATCCGCGAGGAACTTGCGCACCGGGCCGGCGCCGTCGACCGACGCGGCCTCGTAGAGCTCGCCCGGCATCTGCTTGAGACCCGGCGAGGAAGATGACCATCGGGGCGCCGAACTGCCACACCGCGAGCAGGATCATCATCGGCATGGTCATGGCGGGGTCGCCGACCCAGCCGCCGCCGTCGAGCCCGACAGAACGCGAGACCCGGTCGACGATGCCCGTCGTCGATGAACATCGCCTTCCACACGATCGCGATGGAGACGCTCGGCGCCGATGAGCGACGGCGCGTAGAACACCGACCGGTACAGCCCCTGGCCCCGATCGCTTCGTTGTTCAGCAGCATCGCCACCGCCAGCGCGGCGACGAGCTTGATCGGGGTCCCGAGCACGACGTAGATGGCCGGTGACCTTCGCCGACTGCAGGAACCGCGGGTCCTGGAACAGCGCGGTGAAGTTGTCCAGGCCGACCCACTCCGGCGGCGGGAACAGGTTGTAGTCGGTGAACGCCAGGTACAGCGAGGCGAGCATCGGACCGGCGGTCAGGGCGAAGAACCCGAGCAGCCAGGGGAGAGGAAGGCGTAGCCGGCCCGGGTGTCGGTGCGTTCCAACGGGGTGATCTCTTCGCCCGTCTCGTCGGTGGCGGCGCTGCGGTGGCAGCGATCCGCTCGATTGTCGTCATCGTGGTTCCGATCTCTCAGTGGTACCGACGCTC